>NZ_CP064048.1:2605000-3931259 GCF_020923495.1 Brevibacillus sedimenti | reverse complement strand
CTGTTCCTTTTGCCCCAGGAGTTCGGGATGGCTGGCGAGCAGGCCGCTTTCCTGAGCACCGCCACTTTTGCCAATCTTTTTTCAGCAGGCGGCGCTGATCCCAGCGTTCCGGCTGGTGGTACAGCAGCATGCGGTAAAAGATGCCGTGAAAACGTGCCGGCGATCAGTTCCCGCGCCTGCTCGCGGGAAGCTGGCGGGCCCAGCCGCTGCCGGATCTCATCCGCCGCCTTGGTGGTAAACGTGACCACCATGATCTGCGGGGAGGGACGCCTTTGTCCCGGATCAGGTGGGCGGTCCGGGCTGTCATCACGCGCGTCTTGCCGCTGCCCGCCCTGCCAGGATGAGAAGGGGGCCATCCGTGGTCGTGACAGCCTGCTGCTGGCGGGGATGAAGCGGTTCGTTCTGCTGTTTCCGCCAGGTGTTGGATGCGCGTTTTCGGCATCAGCCGTTTGCGAAAACAGCGGCGGTTTTGGCGCGGGCGTCACGCTGCTGCCGCCGATCGTCCGCTGTTTGGGCAGGCGAAAGGAGCCGACCCGCACCGATTCGCCGTCTTCTTCTTCCACCGTGGCGGCGTTCGCCTGACGCGGGTTGGCATCACGCGGAGCGGATCGGCCGCAGCTGCGACAGCGGCCGCCAGCTCGGACTGGCAGCCAGCCGCTCGTGCACCGCCTCGTCACTTCCTTTGCAGGCACAATCGCTGTCCGCGGGATGGAGAAAGCGGGGTTCCGCACTGATTCCCGCCATCAGGCGGAGATGCGAACCGCAGACGGGGCAGCGCACTTTTCCCTGGCGAGCGGCCAGCCGCCAGGCGGGGATGCGAGGGTATGTCTCGGGTGTTAGCAGGATGACCTGGTCGTCTAGCTGCGCGATTTTCATGGCGACACCTCGTACGGAATGCGGCGTGTGATACGGCAGACTTACCGCGCTGACACGCCTGTGAATGGTAACATCGGATGATGGGGACGGGGCTGTCGGTCTTGTACCGCCGGCAGCCGGAAAGAAGAAGTGCCCCTGCGGGCAGGGGACACTTCAGCGTGTAGACAAAGTCCGTGGCGCATGGATGATCGGGCCCGCTCGCTCGCTTGACGCCCAGCAAAGAAGCGGATGAAGTCCGCTCCAAAACGCGACGCGGGCAGGGGGCAAACATCTGGGTGTTTCGCTGAAGTGAGACTTGTGCCCCCTGTTTATCCCCGCGTCTTCGTTTTTTCCGCTGAGCCGGTCGTCAAAGGAGCTCGCTTGGCCCATCACTCCATGCGATGTACTTTATCTCCACCTTCGGTTGATGAATGGGCGGGCCTTTCGGCTTGACACCGATGGAAAGATCGTTCCTACAGTTTGTCTTCAGTCTTTGTCTATACGTCACGACTGTGCGGGTAAAAGAACGGTCTCGTCGCTCTCTGTCGGTGGTGCGTTTTCGCCCACGTAGGTGATGCTCACCCGCGTGATGCGGTGGTTTTCCAGCTCGGTGATGGTGAAGAGGTAGTCCTGCAAGCGGACCGACTTGCCTTCCGCCACATCTTCGTTCAACTGGCTGTAGAGCCAGCCGGCAATCGTGTCTACCTCGTCGGAGTGCATCTCCACGGGGATTATGTCATTCAGCTCAGAGAGCAGCATCTTCCCGGAGACGGACCATTCGTTGTTGTTGGAACTTTCAATATCGGGACGTTCGTTTTCGTCAAATTCGTCCTGAATGTCGCCCACAATCTCTTCCAGAATGTCTTCCATGGTAATCAGTCCGGCGGTGCCGCCGTACTCGTCGATGACGATTGCCATCTGCGAACGGCGTTTCTGCATCAGCCGCAGCACGTGGCTGATTTCCATGGACTCCGGCACGGTTAAAAGCGGGCGGAGAAAATCCTTCAGCTCCGCTTTCCCATAGGTGAGAGCCGACAGGTAAAAATCAGAGGTGTGGACAAACCCAATCAGTCGGTCCTTGTCCTCGTGGGCCACCGGAAACCGGGAGTGTCTTGACTGGCGCATGATTTCCAGGTTCTCCTCAAACGTGTTGTCATCGTAGAGGCAGACCATGTCAATCCGCGGGATCATGATTTCCCGGGCCAGACGCTCGGAAAACGCAAAGACGTTGTCCACCAGTGCCAATTCGGTCTGGTCGATGTGGCCGCTTTTATGGCTCTGGTTGACGAGCAGGCGAATCTCTTCTTCCGTATGGGCGGAGTCGTGTTCCGCCGCGGGCTCGATGCCCAGCCGCCGGATGAAGAAGTTGGCCGTGCCGTTCAGCAGCCAGATCAGCGGATAGCTGAGCTTGTAAAAGAACATCAGCGGCGCTGCTGTCCAGAGGGAGGTAGTTTCCGCTCTCTGGATCGCCAGCGACTTGGGAGCAAGCTCCCCGAAAATAATGTGCAGGAAGGTAATGAACCCAAAGGCGATCGCCAGCGATATGGGCGTTGCCAGGGATTGTGGCAGGTTTAAAGAAACCAAAACGGGTTCGACAAAATGGGCGACGGCCGGTTCACCTACCCACCCCAGTCCCAGCGATGCCAGCGTAATGCCAAGCTGACACGCGGACAGATAGGCGTCCAACTGGCGGGTCACCTTTTGCGCGTAGGCGGCGCGCTTGTTTCCCTCGCTTGCCAGTTGGGCCAGACGGGTTTGGCGCACTTTCACCAGCGAGAATTCTGCTGCGACAAAAAAGGCATTCAAAAAAACCAGAAAGCCGACGAGCAGCAGATTCAACACAATCTCCCCTATCGGACCTATCGGACTCTCCAATAATGTCTCCCCTCTCGCATCCGCTAGCGCTTTTGCGACAGCAGGAGAATTCACCTCCACTTGTTATTGTCAGATGATGTTTGTACGAACGCCCTACGGCCAACATTCGCACCTATCCTGTTACTGGATAGTATACCAGCAGAAAAAGCGAAGAGTCAAAACCATCCGATTTGTGCCGGCACATCAGCACAATTGCCATACATACCCGCACCCGCTCTGACATAGAGTTAAGCGAAACCCTGTCCGGGGAGGAGAAGCGTGTGTACTGGCTGCAAAAAAGCGTGGCAATCCTGGCGGGCAGCGTGCTGGTCGCCGTGGGCGTCAACCTGTTTCTCGTTCCGCACCAGCTGATGGATGGGGGCATGATCGGCCTGGGGCTGTTGGCCACGTACTACCTGCACGTGCCCCCGGGACTGGTGATGATTCTGGTCAGCCTGCCCGTTTACGCACTCGTCTTCGCCTTCGACCGCAGCCTGTTTGCCCACAGCTTTCACGGTATGCTGATCTCTTCTTTTTTCATTGATGTCTTTTCGCCGCTGCGGTCCTGGAACGTCTGGTCGACGCCAGCCTCGGCCGTCTGGGGCGGCGCGCTGATCGGCTCCGGCATCGGACTGATGCTGGCGTACAAGACCAACACGGGAGGCACCGACCTGTTGGCCCAGTTTGTGGCGAGGCGGTACGGACTGCCAGTGGCGCTCCTGATTCTCGGCATCGACGGACTGATCGTCGCCGGTTCGCTGCCGGCGATCGGATGGGAACGCACCGTCTTTTCCCTGATCACGATTGTCGCCGTCGCGTCCTGCACCCATGTCTTCAGCGGCATTCGCCGCAGGCCGGCGCCGTACGTCGTAATCGGGCCGATCGGCAGGGATGGGGGAGGCGCGTGGAGAAAATAAGCAAAAAGCCAGACAAGAAAAGAGGGAACGCCTGTGGCCTCACATATGCCTGAAATGATTACCGATCGGATCGGCTACTTTCCCGGCAGCGTCAACATCGGCCTCGTTCTGGGAAAAAGCGGCGCCATCCTGATCGATTCCGGATTGGACACGCAGACCGCGAAGAAAATCAAAAAAGGGCTGGAGGCACTGCCCCAGCCGCTGTCTGCCATCGTTCAGACCCATGCCCATGCCGATCATTTCGGCGGCAATGCCTACCTGCTCACCTGCTGGCCGGAGGCGGTCGTATACGCTCCGCCGCTGGAGGAGGCGATCATCCGCTACCCGCTGTTGGAACCGATCTACCTCGGGATGGGGGCCCAACCGCTGGCGGAGTTGTGCAACAAGTTTTTGCTGGCGGAAGCCTCCCGGGTGGACCGCCTCCTGCCGGTGGATGGCGGGCTGGACATCGACGGCGTCCGCTTTGAGGTCATCGCCTTGCCGGGACACAGTTGGCAGCAGGTGGGCCTGGTGTGCGATGGCATCTGCTTTGCCGCCGACAGCTTTTTCGGCGAGGAGACACTGAAAAAGCACAAGCTGCCGTTTCTCGTCGATGCGCATGAGACCCTGCGCAGTCTGGTGAAGCTGCTGGAATCCGGCTATCGCGGCTACCTGCCGGGGCACGGTCCCTACACCACCGCCCCGGAAGCGATCCTGACGAAAAACATCCACTGGCACCGCCGGCTGTACGACGTGATTGAAGAGCTGCTGGCGGAGGAGAGAACGCTGGAACAAACACTGGCCTTGCTGTGTGAACGCTTGCAGATATCCATCGAAAACGCCACGAGCTACGTGCTGTACCGGACCGCGCTGATGGGCTACCTGATTGGACTGATGAAGGAAGAGCGCGTGGGCTATCGCTTCGCCGCCAATCAATGGCTGTGGAGCCGAAAAGTGAGCGATCAGCGCTGAGCAGCGGGATGGGACAAGTAGTCCGCGATTTCGGCCAGCTTGTGCTCGGCGGCTTCGCGGATCTCTTTCGGAATCACGAACTGGTCATCGTCTGTCGTGTGCATGTAAAACTTCGCTTCCAGATAAGGGTGGCCCAATTTGACCGTCAATTCTCCCTTGCCGGTGGTAGTGCTGGTGTAGTTGGTCGGAATGCGGAGAAAATACGAAGTGCTGGTGGCTGAGTCGTAGATGACGACATCGTAGGTAGGGGGGCTGTCTCCGCCGGAACGGTGAAATCCTTGCTGCCGGAGCATTTTGTCGACATAAGACAGCGGCCGAACAACACCGGTCAGGTTTTTGCTTTTTAACCGCATGGACATCCTCCTTGGCTACCACTCAAAATTGTGTGTTGCCTAATCATATGTGGAGGAGCGGCGATTCAGACTTACAAACAGGAGAAACCAGAAGGAGTGGAACATCACGTGAAACAAGCCGATCTGCATACCCATACACGCGCATCCGACGGCACCTGCGAGCCAGCGGAAAACGTCCGTCTCGCCGCCGAAGCCGGACTGGCCGCCGTCGCCATCACCGACCACGACACCGTCGCGGGGATTTCCGCTGCACTGGAAGCGGCCGCGGGGCGGAACATCGAGGTCATCCCCGGCGTGGAGATAAGCTCTGCGGCCAACGGACAGGACATCCACGTGCTCGGCTATTTCATCCCGTACGACGACGAGGCGTTTCAGGAAAAGCTGCGCGGGCTGCGCGAGACCCGGCACGAGCGCAACAAGCTGATGATCGCCCGTCTGCGCGAGTTGGGCATCCCGATCACCCTGGAGAGCGTCTACCGGCGAAAGAAGGGGGAGGACAAAAACATCGGCCGGCCCCACATCGCCGAAGAGCTGGTGGAACTGGGCGTGGTCGGCTCCATCGACGAAGCATTTGCCAAGTACCTGGGCCGCGAGGGAGCCGCCTACGTGAACCCTCCGCGCATCACACCCCAGGAGGCAATCACGCTGATCAAGGAAGCCGGCGGTGCCGCCGTGCTCGCCCATCCCGGCCTGTACGACGACGATGACCTGGTGCAGGAACTGATCGCCTTTGGCCTGGACGGCATCGAAGTATGGCACCCGGACAACGACGCGGCCGAACGGGAGCGGTATCGCACTTGGGCTGAGCAACACGGCCTGGTCATGACCGGCGGCTCCGACTTCCACGGCTGGCGCGGCGAAGAGCCGTTTCACGCCATGCTGGGTACGCACACCGCACCGGTCTCCGCAGTGGAACGGCTGCGGGAGATTGCGGCGATGCGGAAGCGATAACACTGCACAATGAAACCCCGCGTCCGATGAGGACTGCGGGGTTGTTTTTTACACTTATTTCGTATCCAGCTTCTTTACCATGGCAATGTGCTCAATGCCGGCTTCGTCAAACACGTCACCGTGCGCCTGGTAGCCGAGCTTTTCGTAAAAGCGTTGGGCGTGGGTCTGGGCGTTCAGTTTGAGGCTGTGGTAGCCGAGACGGCGGGCGGCTTGCTCTACGGCCAGCATCAGTTCCCGGCCCAGGCCGGTGCCCCGCTCGCTTTTCACCACGGCAACCCGCTCCACTTTGCCCACACCGGGAGCATACGGCCGCAAACGGCTTGCTCCCACGGGCGTCTCCCCCGCGTAGGCGACGAAGTGAACGGTCCCTGTGTCCGGCCGGTCATGCTCGTCAATCTCCAGCTCTTCCGGCACCTGCTGCTCCTCGACAAACACGGCCCGCCGCACCGACAGGGCATCGTTCATCTGCTTGTCAGACTGGACGGTCTCGATTTGGTACACCTGGTTCATCGTCACGCTTCCTTTCGCTCTGCGCCGAAGTTCTCTTTTCACAAGCCGTGAAGGGGGTTGCGCTCAAACGCCCGCTTGCTATCCCGCCCGCGAGAATAATCGCCTCACGGTTATTTTTTCAAGTGGAACGTTTGGTATACGCTCCAGGTGCCGTCCTCCAGCGGACGAATCAAGTGGAAGCTGTCAATCTCCGAGGTCAGGTCGATCTTGTGCATACTCAGCTGGCTGGTCACGTCGCGCAGCTCGTCGTTGGACAGATCGCGCCCGATGG
Source organism: Brevibacillus sedimenti (assembly GCF_020923495.1). Classification (GTDB taxonomy): domain Bacteria; phylum Bacillota; class Bacilli; order Brevibacillales; family Brevibacillaceae; genus Brevibacillus; species Brevibacillus aydinogluensis. The sequence continues at coordinate 3,924,597 of NZ_CP064048.1, read as the reverse complement.
TCAGATGAGGCACGTAGGCGTATGTTTCCGGAGTATTGACACATTTCTTCACAATCTTTTCGTGCAGGGCCACAAACGGCTCCTTGTTTTGCACGGCAATGTAGATCACGTTGCTGGTCGGGTGAAACGTCGAGATGCGGTGGAAATGAGCGGTAAAGCTATCTGTCGACTGGGCAACCTGTTCGAGGTGGCTCACGAGATTAGGCAGGCGGTCTTCTTCCAGCTCAAACGCCTCTTTCAGTCGGATGTACGGCGGGATCAAATCAAAGGTCGGGTCGTAACGTTTCCGGTATGAGTTGGCGATCTCTTGCACCTGGCTGGATGGGAATACGACGATACTGTATTTCATATGGAACCCCTCCTTCTTCACGTTTTTGAACATGCCATCATATCCACTTATTTTAACAGAAAATTCGCCATTTGTGTAATGTTATGCGTCAACCCGTATATTCCTTCGACGATGGGACAGACTGTTAACAGCAAGGAGGTGTCCCAATAATCATGAAAACAGCCATGATGATTACCTTTATGTTCCTCGTTTTGTTTTTGTTGGCACTGCTCACCTTTACAATCATTACCGTCATCCGCAAAGCGGAATTCGAAGAGGCGCTCGTCTCGCCAGGAAAGGAAGACGGCACGCAAAAAGAACGGCCACGGTAAGTTTACCCAAACAGCGCGCGCAGCATGCGCGGCAGGTTGGCCTGCCAATATCCCCACGTGTGGTCACCCGCAAAGGTCTCATAAGCCAGGGTGACCCCTTTTGTTTGCAGGATGTCGCGCAGTCGTTCGTTGGCCGCGAGCAGGTTGAGCGTCCCGCGCGACGTTTCCACCGCCGTTTCTTCCGTTCCCACTTCCAGGTAGACGTGCAGGGAAGCGGGCAGCTCCGCTTCGGCGACACGCCGGTTCAGCGCCTCGTCCATCGCGGCAGACTGGCAGGCCACCTGGCCAAACGTGTGCGGATACGCCAACGCCGTAAACAGTGACACGACGCCGCCCAACGACTCGCCCAGCAGCGTTCGCGCCTGCCCCAGCGGGTGAGTGGAGTAGTGACGGTCCACATACCCAACGGCCTCGACAGCCAAAAAGCGCCGGTAGGCCAGATGCTCATCACCGTCCGGATGGTAACGCGCGTACCGCCGGGACTTGTCCACCGGCAGGAACACAGCAATAAGGTCAGGGATTTCTTTTTCCCGGTGGAGCTGTTCCAGAAGCGTCGCCAGCCGGCCCAGCGACAGGTAATCCTCGCCGTCCTGCACGTACAGCACGGGATAGGAGTAGAGCGGGGAGTACCGCTCAGGGGTATAGATGAGGAGATGTTCCGTTGTTCCCAGGAAGTTGCTCGTCAGTGTGATTTCATTCAGCGGCACAGGGATGTCCTCCTTTTCGTGGCTGCGTTCATTATACCGAAAGCCAAGGGGACAGGGAAATCGTTTTCATAACTGAGGGAGGGGCGACCCGCCCGGCCATGTTTTCCCAACTCCTCCATCGGACAAAAAACCTTTCCAGCCGAAAGATTGTCGCAATTCTGCCAGCGTATGATACTATGATAAAAAGTGACTTCACTCAATCGTGGAAGGGGTTGTCTCAATGAAGAAGCACGTACACAGCAGCGAAGTCAGAAATGCCGCCCTGACACGCCTGGCAGAGCGCGGCGTCACGGTAGAGGATATTGCCGAAATCGTCTATCTGATGCAGTCGCCGTACCATCCCGACCTGACCATGGAACCCTGCATCGAGAGCGTAAAAGCCGTTTTGGAAAAAAGGGAAATGCAGCACGCCATCCTCGTCGGCGTGGAATTGGATACATTGGCGGAAAAAGGCATGCTGTCCGAGCCGCTACAAACCCTCATCGCGACAGACGAAGGCCTGTTCGGCTGCGACGAAACCCTTGCGCTCGGCTCCGTGTTTGGCTACGGCAGCATCGCCGTCACCACCTTTGGCCACCTGGACAAACACAAGGTCGGCGTCATCCAACGCCTGGACACCAAACGCTCCGGCCGCGTCCACACCTTCCTGGACGACCTCGTCGCCAGCATCGCCGCCAACGCCTCCAGCCGCATGGCCCACCGCCTGCGTGACGAGCAGGAAGAGCAAGCCAAACAGGCCGAGATCCGGATTGCGGAGCAGAAGGCGGATCAAGCCGGGTAAGAAAAGGAGGGCGGACAGCTCCCGGGTCAGCTTTCGCGAAATGCTGAATCATTTGGGAAATGCGGTCTCATCTGAGCAGTACGGTCTCATTCAGGCAGAGATGATGCAGAAGCATTACCGGAAAACCAAGCGAGAACAGGGCCATTCTCTTGCACGTGAAGCTGGCAGAGAATGGTTCTTTCTATGCCGGTAAAATTTTTTACAGGAATTTTGATTTTTCCTCTTGAAATCGAAAAAGAAATCAGGTATATTAAATCATGTGATCGGCGTCCGGTAAGATTCGGGCCCTTAGCTCAGTTGGTCAGAGCGGTCGGCTCATAACCGATTGGTCGTAGGTTCGAGTCCTACAGGGCCCACCATGAGACAGACGATTGTAAAAGTTACATAACATGATCCGGTAGCTCAGTTGGGAGAGCACCATCTTGACAGGGTGGGGGTCGCTGGTTCGAACCCAGTCCGGATCACCATAACAGAAATGACAAAAGCCTTGGTAATCAAGGCTTTTTTCTATTGGTGCGCCCGGCATGGGCGGTAGCTATAGGGTGAAAGTCCCGAACGGGGGTTGGCTGTACCAACCGTTAGCTTAAGGCAAGGGTGTCCGCCGTGAGGCGGAATCTGAAGGAAGCCGGCGGCAAAGTCCTGACCTGAGGTACACGAACCCAATTTGAGGCTGTTGTACTCGGGCGAGCCTGCCGAACAAGGTGAAGCCCCATACAGCCAAGGAGTGCAGCAGTAAATTGGGCAGGTACATGGGACGAAAGTTACCGCCCTTACCCGGGGAGGTCTGCATGATACGCCTACTACCGTTGGCAACCGTCTCCGCGAGGGGGCGCTGAACATGCAGAAGTCAGCAGAGGCCATAGTACTCCGATAGAGGACGCTCGAAGGAGGAAGGGCCGAACATCAAGTCAACACATGTTCTAATCCCTTTCGATACGGTGCGTCGAAGCAGAATTCCGAAATGGAACTTCCTCTGAATAGTAGGGGTGAAGCCCCGAGGGTACAGAGAAGGGCTGAGCATCGTACGGCAAGCTTAGCAACATGTGTGCGAAGAGAGGAGTATCGTCAGGGGCATGCTGGAGAAAGTGCTGTCACGGGACAACCTCATGGCCGCTCTCAAACGAGTGGAGGCCAACAGAGGTGCTGCGGGAATCGACGGTGTTTCAACCGAACAACTGCGCGACTACCTTCGTCAGCACTGGGCGACCATCCGGTCGCAAATCGAGAAGGGAACCTACAAGCCGTCTCCTGTCCGCAGGGTCGAAATCCCGAAACCTGACGGGGGAATACGGTTGCTAGGCATCCCTACCGTGGTAGATCGCTTCATCCAGCAGGCCATCCTGCAGGTATTGACTCCCATATTCGACCCAGAGTTCTCCGACTCCAGCTTCGGGTTCCGTCCAGGCCGCCGTGCTCACAGTGCTGTGCGGAAAGCACAACAGTACATCAACGAAGGATTCCGGTATGTGGTCGACATCGACTTGGAGAAGTTCTTCGACCGGGTCAACCATGATATCCTAATGAGCCGGGTTGCCCGCAAGGTGAAGGACAAGCGCCTTCTTAAACTAATTCGCGCTTATCTGCAATCCGGAGTCATGGTCAACGGAGTGTGTGTCACGACGGAAGAGGGCACGCCGCAAGGTGGCCCCTTAAGTCCGCTGTTGGCCAACATTCTGCTAGACGACCTGGACAAGGAGTTGGAGAAAAGGGGACACCGTTTCTGCCGCTATGCGGACGACTGCAACATCTACGTCCGCTCCAAACGTGCGGGTGAACGTGTAAAGGCAAGTGTGGAGCGATACTTGACCAGGGTTCTCAAACTCAAGGTAAATCAACAGAAAAGTGCGGTGGACCGCCCGTGCAACCGGAAGTTCCTCGGCTTTAGCTTTATTCCGGGAAAGGAAGCGCGGATACGTCTGCATCCCAAATCGATCACCCGGTTAAAAGGACGAATTCGCCAATTAACCAACCCACATCGAAGCATGGCCATGCAGGAGAGGATTCAAAAACTCAACCAATACCTCATGGGATGGATCGGGTATTTTGCGCTGGCCGAGGCGAAAACCCATCTTCTGCGAATAGAGGAATGGATTCGCCGAAGGCTCCGGCTCTGTCTATGGACGCAGTGGAAACGAGTTCGTACGAGGTACCGCGAACTTCGTTCGCTTGGATTTTCTCACAACAGAGCACTGGAAATCGCAAACACCCGAAAGGGGGCGTGGCGGACAACAAAATCCCCGCACATGCACAAAGCCCTTGGTATTGCCTACTGGCAACAACAAGGGCTGATGAGTTTGATACAGCGATATTTCACACTTCGTCAAGCTTGGTGAACCGCCGTATACCGGTCGGTACGTACGGTGGTGTGAGAGGACGGGGGTTAACCACCCCCTCCTACTCGATTAACAGACTTAATAGATAAACTAGTACAGTTGTAAAATTGTAATTGGGGACGAAAATAATAATACCGCTGTCAGCGTGTTTCCCTGACTTTTGTTGAGAAGCGAATAACGGTATCAAATTGTTTAGCTGCTTCCTAGTCAGCAGTTCGTAGGGCGTGATCGTTGATTTTTATGGATGTCAATATATTGGCATGTCCTAGTCGATCAGAGATAATTTTACTAAATATGCTCAGCTATTTTGATTGAATAGGGGCAGGAAGGTTTGCTTATTCCCTCATTCTTTGCTTGGCGTACATCGAAATCATCGCCCGAAATGTATAGCCTGGTTATGTCACATATGGCGATTTGACTGGGGGGACGCCCACATCTAAAGGTGACTACGCTTTTGTCCTGCATATGCTTCCGTCACACAAGTGAAACAAAAAATTTCACAAGTGACACACATTTTGTTTCGTATGTGATACTGTGATGTGATAAAATTTAAGATGAGGAATGACGAAGAACCTGAAAGGATTCGGTATCAATTTTGCTCGTGTTTAGAGGGAAAAGTGGATACAGAAACCAGAGAGAACTAACCGATTTTTCGGTAGTGAGTCGATCCACCATAAATAGGTTAGAGGCCAGCACTCATAAAGCCAAGCTCGAGACTTTAAAAGCATTTATGCTATTACCAATGAGGAAATATTAGAAAAAGTTAGAGCACTTGATCATAATCCCTTTTTTAAAATGGAAGTACGGAAGGTCTTGATTACCAAAATCTTTTTCCGCGAGAGGGACACAAGTTGTTAGAAGAAGAAAAAGCACGAATTTTTGGAGTTTCAAAGGTTTCTTAGATTATCAGGACGAATAAGAAAACAACAAGACTAACAGCGAGACACGCAACCTTTTTGTAGCGTGTCTATTTTTAAAGATAGTAAAAAAATCAAATGAATATATTGACAGCTATATTTTTTTATTTTAATAAAATTACATAATTATAATTTTAATCGAGGGTTAATTATGGACAGAATAACCAAGAACCTTTTAGACGAATTTGTTAAGGAAAATGGATTAGGTAATCTTTCTGAGGATACTGCATTCGAACACTTTACTGGAGTATTATTGACATCGTCGCACTATTCAGAGTCCTTCTCAACTTATGATATTGCTGTTGGTGCTGGTCATGACTGTGGGATTGATTGTTTTGCAATTATCGTAAATGGCAGTTTGGTTACAGAACCTGAAGAGATTGAGGACTTGGCAGAAAATAATGGCTATCTAGATGTTAGCTTTGTTTTTGTTCAAGCAGAGCGATCAAGTAACTTTGACTCACAAAAAATTGGACAGATTGGTTTTGGTTTGTTAGATATTTTCTCTGAATCCCCTTCATTACCCAAAAACGACAATATAAAACATAAGCTAAAAATAGTAAACGAAATTTTTAGTAGAAGCAGCAAATTTAAAAAAGGTAATCCCCAATGCTTTATTTACTATGCAACGACGGGACGCTGGACTGATGATGCAAACCTAACGATCAGAAAAGATGCTGTGGTTGAGAATTTAAAGCAACTTGGGTTATTTCGAAAGATAGTTTTTGAATGTATTGATGCAGAAAGATTACAAACACTCTATAGAAACCTTCGAAATTCGGTCACGAAAGAAATAATTTTCATTAACCGAACTGTTCTACCTGAAATTTCTGGGGTAGAACAATCATATATAGGGTTTATTCCTGTATCTGAGTTTTTAAAACTAATCGAGAACGAAAACGGAGAAATCTACTCATCCATTTTTTATGACAATGTTCGTGATTGGCAAGAATGGAATCCTGTTAACACAGAAATTAAAGAAACTCTTGAGTCCGAGACAAAAAAAGTTCTTTTTCCGTTGCTAAATAACGGAATAACGGTGGTTGCTAGCCGACTACAACCAACTGGCAATAAATTTTTGATAGAGGATTACCAAATTGTGAATGGGTGTCAAACAAGCTATGTCATCCACGAGTCAAAGGAGTATTTGGACGACAGCGTATTAGTACCGATTCGTTTAATAGCGACCAATGACCCTGAAGTAAAGAATCAGATTATTAAAGCTACTAATAGGCAAACAGAAGTGACAGAAGAGCAACTATTTGCCCTATCAGATTTTCCAAAAAAACTTGAAATATATTTTCAAACATTTGATGGAAACAAAAGGTTGTATTATGAAAGAAGATCAAGGCAGTTTAATGCATCGCCTGACATTGAAAAAGTTAGAGTTGTGAACATAACAACCTTGGTTAAATCTTTCGCTTCTATGTTTCTTGACCTACCACATCGGACGTCCCGAAATTATAAATTGTTACTTAAAAGTATTGGTACAGAAATTTTTAATAAAGATCATAGATTGGAGATGTATTATTGTGCTGCCTATGCCCAGTATAGGCTAGAATATCTTTTTAGGAGTCAAGTTATTAATTCTGTGTTAAAGCCGGCTAGATATCACATTCTTATGGCTTTCCGAAAAATTGCTGTCGACGACCAAATGCCTAAATACTTTAACTCAAATGAAATGGCTAGATATTGTCAACGAATAATAAATATTCTATGGGATGACATTCGGTTCAGAGACGTTTTTCGAAATGCAGCTGATTTAGTTTCAACTGTTGCAGCAGGTAATTTTAACCGAGATAACATAAGAACTGAAGTGTTTACTGAAAAAGTAAACTCTGCACTTACTCAAAGAAGCATTCGGGCTATTCAATAATTCCCGGTTGCTATCTACGTTTACATTTCATTTAACTATCCTGCTTAATACACTTTACAAAAATGGTAAAGCGTGTAGATAAAGTACTGAAAGTACAAGGTCTACACGCTTTTTATCCATTCATTGCTGTGCAGATGTGGAAGCATGCTGAATACGCAACAGGACCAAAGTCTCGCAGAACCGGAAAAATAAAATTCTATTTCCATTTATAAATTCTTGTTTTATATTACTACAGCTGACGTGTGGCGTCCTGGGGGTCATCCCAGGAGTTATAACGAACATAAGAGATTCAAAAACTCGTTGTTGAGTATTCGAATCCTCATATGCCAATTGTGTTACTGCAAGCAAGTGATCATTAACCTGTATACGGTCTTGAACGCTGTATTAAGTTTGTTCTAACTTATGTGGAATCACACCACAATTAAGAAAATCATACCCTGGGGTCTAGTTTAACCTAGATGGTCCCCAGGGTTAAATATAAAAATAAAAAATACGGGGACAAAAGTCCCTCCTTATTGCCCGCTCCAGCCGTACGGAATGGACGTAATTTCCACCATTTTAAATTCTCCCCTGAATTTACGAACTGGTCTGCACAACCAAAGCCATTGAGAGCTAGGTCACCTAAGGAAAAGCCAATTTTTCTACAGATGAAGACTCTTTTGAATCTAACGGCTAAATGATTTACACCAAATCTTTGGCAAACCTCCCGAACACTAAACTGGCTAGCAAGATCACTTTATTAAGTATGAGAGATTTAACGTTAACAGAATAAACACATACGGTTTCAAAATACAAAATTCTTTCACCCTAATATTATTTTTGAAGGCTCTTATTGCAGGAGCCACTCACCTTGTATATTTATTTGTGTCAACATTTTAATTTCAAAAAACACGATCTTTATTCCAATATTTTTACTAGGTTGTCAGCTTTCGTTCTAAACATTATTTACATTATAAAGAATTCCTACACATGAGAGACTTCAAAATCGTCATCATAGGTTAAACTAAAGCACTCTTCGACTTTTACTTGAATACATTTGTTTATCGATATTCCTAGTATTATTTTTCTAATACCTACTCTAAGTTGGATTTCTAACACTTCCAAATATTTATTGGTCATAGCAAGGTCATAGGGGTTATTTTGCATACCAAATAACTTCAAAAAAGTAAGAAATTATAGGAGTAAGGGAGGAAATTAGGGAATGAAATTGTTCGATGTAGTACCGGATCGGTTTTTTCATTTGCTGACCGGCCCCAATAAGCATCTGTACGTGGAAGCTGCACTTCTATTGTATGAACAGTCGCAACGGGAACGCTTCGGCATCAGATATGACGTGATGCGCGACCTGTTTCACGAGTTGATAGAGACCTATAATGAATTAGGCGTGGAACTGATGTTCGATGATGAGGATATTGCGGAGGCGAAGCAGGAGTTTCGTGAAGAACAGGTGACCGTTGATGAGTATGCAAGAACACAGGCCAACGCCCTCATCCGCAAACTGGCTTCGCTAAAGTGGATAGATGTTGAAGTGCGCGACCAATTTCAGCAGTATATTGTTCTTCCCCACTACACAAGCCGCATCTTGTCTGTGCTTCAAGAACTGTGCGTTTCCAGAGCAGTCGAATACCAGCGCTTTGCATTCGTTACCTACCAGCTGTTAACCGGAGAAGAAGCAAAGCGGCGCCCTTGTTTTGCCATTCGTGAAGCAAAGCAATATACACAACAGTTTGTTCAAGAACTGGTTACCCTCTATAACAACATGAAACACCACATGGAGCAAGTCGTGCAGAAAAGTTCTATTCAAGATGTTTTGGACCATCATTTCGACAAATATAAATCAGAAATTGTCGATAAAAGCTATCATCGCTTGAAAACCTCGGATCATGTTTCACGCTACCGTTTTCAAATACTGCAAACGGTACAGCGATGGCTATTGGATAATAAGTTGCTGGAAGAAACCATCGAGGACGGACTCCTCAGCGAGTTTTACCGCGACCGCCAGGAGGCAGAAGAAGATATCAGGGAATCTCTGCTGTACATTGAAGAGACATATAGTGGTTTGGATGAGATTTTTTATCAGATCGACCTGCGGCACAATCAATATTTGCGCTCCTCGTATGATCGAGCTCGTTACCTCAGCCAGTACCAACAAGGAATCAATCAACGCCTCGTTGATCTCATACAGTGCTTGGCTGATTCAAAGAAAGACGAAGAGTTTCTCTGGTCTCAGCTTTTCCACATGCAGTCCATTGCTGGAATAACAGAACAGTCACTTCTTCCACTGCGTCGTAAGAAACCTCCACATCAACCAAACGTTCATGTTGTGGTACCAATCCCTGATGAACTGAAAGAGGAGTTGCGACGTAAAAATCTGGAACGGATGAGAAAAGCGATCACTCGGAAAAAAGTGGAAGGTTACGTATTGGAAAAACTGGGGAATCGCCAGGAATTGGAGCTGCAAGAACTGGCGCCTACGAACATTGAAGAGTTTTTACTGCTTACCTACATTTATTTATACGGCCAAGACGGGGCATCACAGTTTCAATTGAAGCGGAACCAGGAACGCTGTATTTTGCAAATTGGAGACTATAGATTTGACAACCACCTGGTCGTTCGGAAAGGGGGCAGATAACATGATATTCAACGAAATAAGTGAGAGTGAACAAAAAAAGATCAGTGCACTGATTAACCGGTTGCTGGCGACAAATTTTCTGGTCAAAGAAAAAGAGAGAGAAGCATATGGTTTTGCCCGGCGCCATCGCGAAGCCCTGGAACGCTATTTTCGTTTTCTTGGCTGGGATTTGATCATTGACGAACGGCATGAATGCCTGTTCCTGAATGCACCGGAGCAAGGCTTGCGAAGGAGATTGAATAAGGAGCAAAGTTTGTGGCTTCTTATTTTACGGTTGATCTATCAGGAAAAGCGAGAAGGATTGTCTTTAAGTGAGTTTCCCATGACCACCTTGTACGAAATCCGGAGCAAATATGAGACATTTCGCATTCCCTGGATCAATCGAACAAAGTTGACCGAGATGGTGCGGCTGTGTACAAGCTATCAGTTGATAGAGGCACTTGACAGCGATTTTCGTTCTGATGAATGCCGGTTTCGACTCTTTCACACCTGGATATACCTGATTGATGCGGACGAGTTGAATGTAGTGAAAGGAAAAATCGAACGATATGTTCCATCGTTGGAAGGAGGAGTGTTTGATGAAATGGATGAAGAAATTGAGACTAATTAACTGGCATTACTTTACCGATGTGACGATGGAATTCGGAAAACAGACCCTCATTACGGGAAAGAACGGTGCCGGCAAATCGACGATCATTGACGCCCTGCAGGTTCTCTTTGTTGCAGATCAACGGCAGATTCGTTTTAATTCGGCAGCGCATGAGGAAGCAAAACGAACAATGATAAATTACTTGCGGGGAAAAATCGGTAGTGATGACCGGACGTTCGTGCGGGATGACGATTTTACCTCTTACATTGTTTCGGAATTTTACGATGACGAAAAACAAGAATCATTCGTTGTAGGTGTGGTGATTGATGTCTATCAGGATCAATCGCATGAGGAAGAGTATTTTATTTTGGCCAATCGTACACTCGAAAGCCTCTCGTTCGTAAAACCCTCCGGCCAGCTTCGCAACCGCGAAGAATTCAGGCGCTTGTATCATAACGATAGCATGACTCGAGTCCGTACGATATTCGAGCGTAACAAAAACAATTACCAAAAAGCCTTGCTCGCCCGCATGGGACAAGTGCATGAACGTTTTTTTCCCATTTTCACGAAAGCGCTATCGTTCAAGCCCATCCAAAATATCCGTCATTTTATTTATGATTACATTCTGGACAAGCGTGAACTGCAACTTGATTTGATGAAACAGAATTTTGAGATCCACGAGCGGTACAAAAAGGAATTGGAAGAGTTGCAAAAACGTAAGGAAAAATTGCTGGGCATCCGTGACAGCTTTCAGAAGCTTGTAAAATTGCGGGAAACGGTCATCGAACAGGACTATGTGCTCCGCAGGTTAAAGCGAGACATGGAGCAAGAAACGCTAGAGCAATATGAACAGACCTTGAAGGATTTGGAGAAGGCGTTGGACCAATTGACGGACGATATCCGGTTTAATGAGCGGAAGCAGGAGGAAGCGGCTCATGAAAGGGAAGAGGCGTACCAACGCTGGAGAAACCACTCTGCGGAACAGCAGAAGCGGCAGTTATTAGAAGAGATCCAACAGTTAGAGATCCATGAGAAAGAAACGAGACAACATCTTACGCTATGGGCAAAAAAGTTGCAGCAGGAGCTTTCTGCACTTCAGGCATTGACGGATTGGAACGGGAATGAGGTCTGGAAATGGGAACCAGGGGAACTTGAACAGCTTATACGCATACGCGAAACGATAGCTTACGTGCTGTCGTTGATAGAAGAGGGACAAAGCGGTGTTGAACATGATGAGGATGTGCTACAAGCATTTCGCAGCGCAAGTCCGTTGTTATCCGCGCTTCACGAACGATTTTTGGTTGTTAAGACTCGCTTAGAGGATCAACTACAGGGATTGGAGAATAGGCTCTCAGATCTGGAACAGGTGATTCGAGATCTGGAGAATCGTAAACGTCGGTACCCTCCTTCTGTGGTAAGATTGAGGGAATTGCTTGAGAAACGTTTTTCCGGTCGCTCACGCGTGTGGATTTTCTGTGAAGAGATGGAGATAGAGGACGACGCATGGCGGGACGCGGTGGAAGGGTATTTGCATACCCAGAGATTTGACTTGTTAGTCGAACCAGAAGTTTTTGCTGAAGCCTTATCTGTATACGAGAAAGAGAAGTTTGCTCACAAATTGGAAGGAGTGGGGTTGGTTGACACAGAGAAGGAACGAAGATACCTGGGGAGTGCGAGACCAGGTTCGCTCGCTGAGGCAGTAAAGGCAGAACATCCTGTCATTCGTGCGCACATGGAGCACTTGCTCGGCAAAGTAATGAAAGCTGCAAACGAACAGGAACTGCGTGAACACCGTACGGCCATTACGAGTACATGCATGCTGTATCATAATTTGATTGCTCGTCAAATTCAGAAAGATCGCTATGCGATTCCGTATATCGGCGCCCAGGCGATCATTCGCCAACTTGAGATCATGCGCGCGGAATTGGACCGGGTGAAGGCACAGCGGAAAGCGATGAAGCTCGCTATGGAAGAACTGTCTGGCTGGGCGACTCGTTTAGCGCAAAAACACGTTCACTACGAGCGTTTGTTGGACCATGTCGATCTTCCAACTCGACTGCGGGTTTGTCTGGACAGATTGGCGTCGAAACGAAAAGAATTAGCTGGCCTTGACATGAGCGAAGCAGAACGGTTGAAATCCGTTTATGAAGAGTGGAAACAGAGGGAAGAAGAATGGAATCAGAAGAGCAAGGAATTGACCGCGTTAAAAGCGAAAAGAGAAGATAATAAGAAAAAATTGTCAGAAGATATCTATTTGCAACAGAGAAGGGTTCACGAAGCGCACCAAGCTCTTGAGAAGTGGCTGCAGGCGTACGGTCCCGAGACAGAGCGACGGGCTTTACTTCGCTGGGAAGAAGCACAAAAACAAGATTTGCCTACGTCCCGCAAGATTGATAATTGGGAAAACAACTGGAAAGGCAATCAAACGCGACGTGATGACGCTTTTCGCGAACTCCAATTGCTCCGCCAGGAATTTAACATTGAGTATTCCTTTAACTCTTCCATTTCGTCTGAGGAGAATGAAGAATACGACGCTCTGTTGTACGATATCGAGCACTTGAATATTCCAGAATATCAGCAGAAGGTGGAGATGGCGTTGAAAGAATCGGAGGAGGAGTTCAAGACACACTTCCTCTTGCGGATGAGGGAAGCGATTCAGATGGCGAGAAAGGAATTTGATCAGCTCAACTATGCCCTCCGCCATTTTCCGTTTTCTGAGGATAAATACCATTTCGAAGTCTCTGCGAGCGAAACATACAAGAAGTTTTACGAGGCGATCATGGATCCTATGCTGGCAGAAAAAGGGTCATTGTTTGATATCCAATACGATGACCGGAGTGAAGTCCTCCATCATCTCTTTGAACTGCTTGTGCGGGGGGATGCTGGCGACATTGAAGAGTTTACCGACTACCGGCGTTACCTCGATTTTGACATCATCGTCAAGACTCGGGACTCGCGTTACCGTTTCTCGCAGGTACTCAAAGAGAAGTCCGGTGGTGAAACGCAGACGCCGTTTTACATTGCGATTCTCGCTTCATTTCATCACTTGTACGCGAGCGGGAAGACGATGCGGTTGGTTGTTTTTGATGAAGCCTTCAATAAAATGGACGAACAGCGCATTCAAACGAGCCTGCGCCTGATCAAGCAGATGAAGTTACAGTTGATCGCTGCAGTTCCGGACGAAAAGATGCAGCACATGGCACCGGAAGTTACGACAACGCTCATTGTCAGCAACCATAATTACGAGTGCTTTGTCGACATGATTGATCGATGGGACGTGGACGATGAGGTTGCAGTAACGTCGGAAGAAGATTCGACACGAATGGAGCAAGATACGTTATTTTAAGAGGGATCAACATGGAAAAGGGTGTAAATGAACAGCGGTTCAAGAACAGGTTTCTCAAACAGGTTCTTGGTTTTTTGCTGGAAAAATACGAACGAAGTCAGGCATTTGTCACGGAACAGCCTGGAAGGTCGAAGCCTCAATTTGCCATAAAAGATAGTCCGTTTCACTTCGACTACTTTGACGAGATGGATTTTCGCAAAAGGGAGTGGATGCACGATGTCCTGATGCATTTGGAGCAGCAGGGCATCGTATCCTTGTCCTGGGTAAAATATAAAGAGGGTACGGAACTTTCGAAGGTTATCCTGTCGTTAGATTCAGTAGAAGAAGCTTACACTCTGGCCGGGATCACGCCAAAAATGAAAAAAATTAAGCGTCTGCAAGAGATTATCAGGCCTTTGGAAGCTCACCCTTGGGAATGGGTGAAAAACTGGTGGAAGCAGACAGATGAAGACCTTTCTCGAAGAAAATCATCCGGCTTGGATCTCGATGACCCCGATGGATATGCGGATCTGGTGAAAGTGTTGATCAAATTGCCGGATATGGAACAGGATACACCAAAACGCCTGTTTAGCCAGGAAGTGTTTCTCGACTCGAAACATTTTGAGCAAAAAGTGGAAAGACGGCTTGTCTCTTTGCTGAAAACATGCGTAGAGACGGAGTTTGAAACAGATCAAGAGTATTTGGACAGCATCGGAATTGTTCAGCACCCAAGGAGTGTCTTCGTTTCGGGAATGCTTCAGTTTCGAGTTGGAGAGACCATCATCCATACAAAAGGACTTCCCGGCGGAATCGGCCTTTCCAGGCAAACTATTGCTCGGATGGAGATTTTGGACCTGCCAATCGAACGAATTATCATGATTGAAAATCTGACCAGCTATCATCAATGGATTCGGCATCGATCTGGAGCTAACGAGCTCGTCATATATACGGGAGGGTTTCCTGATGGAGTGCTGAAAACCTTTCTTTCCAAGCTTGGTACATTGTTTGATAGCTGGCATGTGAATATCCCCGTGTATCATTGGGGAGATATCGACCTGGGGGGCATCAGAATTTTTGAATATCTGAAGCAGATCTATTTTAAAGACTTGCACCCGCTTTGGATGGATGAGCATATACTAGTAAAATATAAAGATAAAGGCATTCCAATAAAAGAATCCTATCTTTCAAAAGTGGAAGCGTTGCTGGACGATCCCCGTTTTTCCACTTGGGAAAATGTCTTGCGCGCTATGTTAAAGCATCGTATCCGGCTCGAGCAAGAAACCGTTTTTGAATACACTGATTTTACTGGTAAGGCAGAGTAGGTTCTTATTCTCAAAACGATCGACCGGATAACAGTTTGCATTCGTACAATAATCTGCAACTGTAGTACTTAAGTTCTCTGACAGTTTCTGTCTTTCTTTGCGGTAAAATCTTAATTTAGAAAAGTGAGTGTTAAAAAACATGTAGATTCGTACAGACAACAAAGACTTACCCTGCCTTTTCTGCGTTACACAGTAAACTGTCCAACGAGGACACCTGCTGATTGTCCCCAAACGTCATGCCGTCACATATGTTCCGCTGAACAGCCAGACCTGTTTGGATTATGCAATAGAGTATGAAGAGTATCACCGTCTGCATCCCTTACTCGTCAAAACGTGGACAGAAACGGAAGAGATTGAATAAAACCAGGGAAACCAGCGGAAACTGTCATTCTATCAAACTCCCATAACCCTTGATTCAAGTGAATTTTCGGGCGCTTTCGGAAACAAGAGGAATGGCTTTATTGAACTTGTCAGGCTGGGCTCGTTGGGCCGAACCCAGCCCAGCTCACCATTACATACAAGCTAAAACCCTTGAATTTTCAAGAGTTTTTTTTAAAATATAAAAAAGATAAAGAATTTATCCGTTATTGAGGTTATAAAATGAAATTAATGATCGGGGGGAATTAAAATGGGACTGTTTGATGGTTTGATGGGGAATGCTTCTGAGGTAAATATTGCCGAGGTTCAAAAAGAATTTAGCAAAATCCTGGCCAATGGTGAGAATGTTGAAAGAGCGTACAGATTGATTCGTGATATGTTTATCTTTACAAACAAGCGTTTGATACTGGTTGATAAGCAAGGATTGACCGGCAAAAAGACGGAATATCATTCCATCCCGTACAGAAGCATCATTCATTTTAGTATTGAAACGGCGGGTACCTTTGATTTGGATGCTGAATTAAAAATCTGGATTTCCGGTAGTCCGACTCCCATTCAAAAACAGTTTAACAAGTCACTCGATATTTACGAGCTGCAGAGTGTTTTGGCCACCTATGTACTGAAATAGTTTGGCTGAGCAGGAGGTTCGCATAGCAATTATTATTTAAGAAGAAACCAGAACAGACAGGGAAATCCCCTGTCTGTTCGCCTACAATTGATACCTTGTACTATAAATCCGTATCTGATACGTGTAAAAAGGCTTTGGTGCCAATGCCTCGCCGCAAATCCGTTCATTTTATTCTCCCGCACAAATTCAATGCATTTCACTCTGAATTTCCTGTTACCAAACTCGTACGTTCCCACAAAGTGACCAATACAATGTGCCAGCGAGATTTGAGCGGAAACCATCACACATGACACCGCGGACTTTGTCTACAGACTGTAACCCCTGGGAACGCAGGGGGTTTTTTTATGGTCCGGCGGAAAAATCAGGGGGAAGCTGAGAATCATTGCGAACTGCCTTTATGATCTTTATAATCTTTCTGTTGGAAATACGGAAGTGCGTAAACCTCCAGGCGGGAAGAGGGACATGATGAGTATGGGGAAGCGTCTGCTTTTTTTTGTGTGTAAACTGATGTTGTTTGCCGCATTTGTGGGATTGTGCGTGTTCTTTTTGGATCTGAAGGCGATAAACAGACAGCTCCTCACATTGCTTCACCATCCGTTTACGCTTGCGGGGATGGCGCTCCTCTACGGGATGGCCTTTTGTCTCAGAGCGTTTGCCTGGAAATGGTATGTGAATAAGGATGTCGCGTTTTCTGTCTTTTTGTATGCGCAATTCTACAGTTTGTTCATCAATCACGTTTTGCCCGTCAAGGCAGGGGACGCCGTGCGAATTGGATTGCTGGCGAAAGAAAAGGATGTGCAGTGGGATGAATCCCTGCATTCTGTCGTGGTGATGCGATCGCTTGATCTGTTGGTACTGGCGGCATATGCGGGGATCGGCGTCTTCTGGATGGGGCTTGCATACACGTGGACGACTCTGTTTCTGGTCGCTGGTATCGGGGCAGCAGGTCTGGTTGTTTTGCTCCGCTGGGGGATGAAAAAGCCCTTGCTGAAAAAACATGTGCAGATCGTCAAAACAGCCTTTACGGGCCCCAAAGGATGGTTCATCTGTGCGGCGATTGCTGCCAGCTGGGGGCTGGAAGCGTTTGTTGTGCTGGGAGTGACGAATGCCTTGTCCATCGATCTTTCCGTACTGAAAGGTCTCTGGGTAAACAGCATGACGATCGCAGGGCAGCTGTTTCATTTTACGCCTGGCGGGTTGGGTACGTATGAGAGTGTCATGACGTTTTCGCTGGTGACTGCTGGTGTGGGCTGGCAGCAAGCATACGAGGTGGCATTGCTGACGCACGGATGGAAGTTTGCCTTTTCCTATCTGGCAGGGCTGTGGGCGTGGATCGCTCTCCCCATACCATGGAGCGAATTGAGAAGTTGGATCAGCAAGAATCGGAACAGAGGTGAGAGCAATGGATAAGGTTGCCGTGTTAGGAGCGGGTTATGTCGGATTGACAACAGCGGTCGGCCTTTCTGCTTTTGGATGGCCTGTCGTTTGTACCGATGTGGACAAGGAGAAGATCGAATCGCTGAACAAAGGGCAGGTTCCTTTCTACGAACCGGGACTGGAAGAATGGATGGCCCAGAGTATGCAGAAGGGACTGTTGACGTTTACACCCGATGCTTCCATTGCGATTCGATCCGCTGATGTCATTTTTGTCGCGGTGGGAACCCCCAGTCTCCCTGATGGCAGCGTCGAACTGTCCGACCTGTTCGCAGCCGTGTCCACCATCAGCGAACACATGACGGAAGACAAACTGATCGTGATCAAGAGCACAGTCCCGCCGGGCACGACCCAGCGAGTGAAGGAATTTCTCGGGGAACGGCTGGCGGGCATTTGTTCTTTTGAGGTGGCGACCAACCCTGAATTTTTGCGGGAGGGATCGGCCATCGCCGACTTTATGAAGCCTGATCGCGTTGTGATCGGGACGGATCGTTCTGTTCCAATCGAACGGTTGCAGCGCATCTATCAGCCGTTGATTGAACGCGAGGTACCGTTTATCTATACCAACTTTCAGACAGCAGAGATGATCAAATACAGCGCAAACAGCTTTCTGGCGATGAAGGTAGCGTTTATCAACGAGATTTCCAGAGTGTGTGATCTGGCCGGTGCAGATGTCTTGACAATCGCTCGGGCGATTGGCCAGGACCCTCGTATTGGTCCGGCTTATCTTCAACCGGGTCCTGGTTACGGGGGCTCCTGCCTGCCAAAGGACACGGCAGCCTTTGCGCACTTTTTCCGCGAGAGGGGGATGCCCCTGCCGATCATCGAAGCAGTGATGGAGAGCAACCACATGCAGCATCGCTACGCTGTCCAAAAGATCAGTGATTATTACAACACCCTGGACGGCATCAAACTTGGCGTGCTGGGAACAGCCTTCAAAGGGGGAACCAGCGACATGCGCCAATCCCCGGCAATTCCCATCATCAACCAACTGCTGCAGTTGGGGGCAGAACTGACGCTGTATGATCCGCAGGCGCTGGATGAGGCCAGGCAGTTGTGGGGAGATGGGTGTCTCTACGCCGAAGACGAGTATGAAGCAGCGGCCGGCCAGGACGGAATCGTAATCGTCACAGATTGGCCATCGTTTCGCCAACTTGATTTGGACAGAGTAGCTCAGGCCTTGTCGCGCAAGGTTATGTTTGATTTTCGCTCTCTTTATCAACGAGCGAAACTGGAGCAGATGGGGTTCGATTATATAGCGATTGGCCGATAATTTTTTCTTTGCTAATTGACAACGAGTCTCATTATCTTTACAATGAGTTTTGCTGAGAGTGATAATGATTATCAATAAAACGCACCTTAGGGGGACCTCGTAACATGAAACCGGTAAAAGTTCTTTCCACGACTGCTTTGGTCATGAGCCTGCTGCTTGCTGGATGCGGTGACAAGCCTGCGGCGCAGCCTCAAGACAATGCGCAGACCCAAACGACACAACAACCGGCTGCGCAAGAGGAGGCCAGGAAATCTGCGGTTGCTGATCTTGTCGGTGCAACCAAAGAACTGGTAGGAGTCTTGAAAGCAGAACAAGTGGATTGGGACAAAGCGATCAAACTGTACGACGAAAAATTAAAATCTCATGTTCAATCCATGGATGAAGCGAACAGTGCACAAGTAAATGAACAAATCACTGCTGCTTTGAACGCAGGCAAGGACGGTCAGCTGCCGGCAAAAGTTGTTGCCCAGATCGGCGATAAATTGCTGCAAAAAGTAGCGTTCCTTTCCATTCGCAACGAGTTCAAGGGAGCAAATGATCAATTCGCCAACAAAGACGAAGCGAAAAAAGAATTGGGCGAAGCAAAAGAATATTATAACGGCGTGCTGAAAGCGATGATCGAGAAGCGCGACAATGCGTATGAAACACAACTCGTCAGCGCAATTGACGCTGGTTTTGCCGAGATGGAAGGCGCCATTGAAAAAGGCGACAATCTCGCGTTTAACCTTGGCAAGCAAGTCGTCGACAAATCCATCATGAAAGCATTCTACCTGGCATCGGGCGCTGAAAAAGGATACGCCTACAAGATTGAGAAACTGGTGAAAGAAGGCAAGGCGGATGACGCGAGAGTAGGTCAGGCAGAAGGCTGGGCGTTTTTCCAATCCCTACAGTCCTACCTGGAGAAACACGACAAAAAAGATGCCGATTTCATTAACAGCCAGTTCGATCTCTCCAACGACGTGAAAAACGTCAAAGGCGACACAATCAATCAAGCGTATGTGCGCGCGATTGCGAAGACAGCCAAGAGTGAATATGAAGCGTCTGTTGAAAACTGGGGCAACGACAAGGCAGCAATCACCGCGCTCGAAGGAGCTCTGTTCATCGATATGATCAAGACGGATCTGCCGAAGGCTCTCGGCAGTGCGGAGAAAGCGGATGCCCTCCAGAAACTTGCGCAGCAGTATCTTGACGCCGTAAAAGCTCAGGACAAGGCAAAAGCAGATGAGAGTTTCAAACAGATCAAGCCTGTGCTCGACTTGCTTGAAAAATACGGGAAATAATGTAACAGAATAAGAAAAGTGGATTTGCAGGGGGGCTGGGTAATGTCTTATGCACGTAAGTTCATGTCCTCCCTCTTTGCTTTGTTATTGGCGGTGTTTACGCTTGTGCCGCATGCGGCGTTCGCGTATTCATACGGCAATCCAAACGAAGAGGCTGTGGCAGAGAACTACAAACAAGTCGTAGCAAAACTGAATCAAACGCCGGCTGACTACGCAGGAGCTTCCAAGACCTTTGAGAGCATCAAACAGGAACTGGACATGCACATGGGGCCGGAGCCGAGTCAGGCGATCACGCAAGCGTTGCAGGCCCAGGATAAACAGGCTGCAATCAGTGCGTACCAGAAGACGCTTGTGTTAAACGTTGCAAGGCGCCTGGAAAGCGCGGAGAAGGAATTCGCCAACTATCAGCAGAGCAAACTGCTGCTTGCCAAAGCGTTGGCTACCTATGATGCCCTTTCCCCTGTCATCAAGGGAAAAGATGCGGCATTGGATCAGAAAGTACGGGAAAGTTTTGATCTGACACTGCAGGCGTTGGGGAATCCCGGGCTGTTCGGGGTTGGCGTGAAGGAACCGGATCAGCAGGCGTTCATCACTCACAAGGATGAGATCTTGCAAAGCCTTCAGACATGTTTCAACATGCCTGAATTGAAAGTGGGGCATTTCACACCTGGGCAAGGTCCGGGAAATGAATTGGGAAATGATACCTCCACCATAACAGACAATCTAAAGAATTGGCTGCCGCTTGTCCTGATCGTGCTCGTGATCTTGTTCATCGTTGTTCGCACGATGCAAAAACGGCGCACATAAGAGATGAATGTCCTGCTTCCGTTTGGAATCGCGTGCTTGGCCTTTGTGATCCGCCTGCCATTTCTGGCACATGGACCGGCTGGGTGGGATGATGTTGACTTCGCCCTTGGCGTGGACAATTACGATCTGTCGCTGATGCAGCCGCATTTTCCCGGCTATCCGGTATACATGTTGATTGCCATTGGCTTCGCGCGTTTGATCGCGAATCCGTTTTTGGCGCTGTCCCTTCTGTCTGCTCTTGCGAACGCTTGCACAGTGTTCCCGCTGTATTCGATTGTCAAGCGGTGCAGCCGTCAGCGGACAGCTGTCTGGGTGGCGGTTCTTTGGGCAGTAAACCCGCTTGGCATGGTCTTGGGAACCCAACCGCTTTCGGACAGCTTCGGTAATTTGCTGGCTGTCTGGCTCGTAGCTGCCTCATTGGTTGTGGTTGACCCTGGTTTGGCGGAGAAAAAGCGGGCACTGGTACTGGTGTTCTCGGGAATCCTGCTGGGCTTATTGTACGGCGTGAGGATCTCGTACCTGCCATTGGGAGCCGTGTTTGCCTGGGCATTGTACGTGTACGGCAGGGATACCCGGCGGTACGGCGATGTTGTCAGTGCAATCGTTTCTTCATTATTGGTCAATCTGTTGTGGCTGTACGGATTGGTGCTGAATGTGGGAAGCCTCACAGGTTTCTGGAGGTTGGCAGCAGCATTCACAGAAGGTCATTTTTCCGATTGGGGAGGAGCGTACACAGGAAGCCATGCGGGAGAGCGACTTCTCTATTGGATTGGGCGGCAGTGGTTTGCCGCCGGGCTGGGTGCGCCGTGGAACGAGCAGAACTCATGGTTCAGCTATCTCATCCTGGTTCTTGTTTGTGCGGGAATCACGGGGGGTGGAATAGCGGCAGGAAAGACGCGCTGGCTGCAGACGGGGAACAAGGAACACATCGTGTTGCTTTTCCTGTGGATCGTTCCCTATCTCCTCTGGGCCTTTTTTGCCCAGAATGTCGAGAAGCCTCGTCATATCCTGCCATTGATGATTCCATTGATCTGGGGCATTGTCTGGGGCTTGCAGCAGTGGAGGCGATTCTCCCCCATCTTGTTGACCGCGCTGGCCGCAAGTACGGCTGCCGTGGGTGTCATCCAGGTCCGTGAGCAGCCGGTGACGGATTCACCAATGGCGCAACTCGCCCATTATGTGGCACAAGCTGATCGTGGTGAATCGAGTATCATTTATACGTATGAAGAAGAACGCGTCATACGTTACCTTTATCCTTCTGTTACAACTGTCCGGCTCAGGAAGTGGTCCGATTTTCAGGCCTCCATCCTTGCGTATTCCGTGCTGCCCGATCATGTTTATTTGACAGATCGTGTATTGGACGGATTTCACAATGAACAGCTGAAGGAATATGTGAAGGAAGCAGCCCGATTTCGGGGAAGTGAGTGGCTCTATCCCACGTACCATGACATCGTCTTGTACGAAGTTCGTCAGGATAAAAGACAAGAGTGGATCAGACTGATCAAGACCGGGCAGCAGCCAGCAGGTTCATGACAGCATGCGGAGGTGAACGGGGTGGAATTGCAAGCATTTTTGATTACCTTTCGAGAAGCGCTGGAGGCATTGTTAATCGTCGGAATTATTACCTCGTATCTGAAGCGGGTAGATCATCCGGAGTACGTCAAACACGTCTGGCTCGGCGCATCGCTCGCGATTGTTGCCTCTTTGGGGATGGCACTGCTCTTCCAGGTCGTGCTGGACGGGTTCGCCTCAATGGGTTCCCAGAACTATATGAAAGCAGGGATCATGCTCGTTTCCGGAGCGCTGCTGACCCAAATGGTGTTCTGGATGGCGGAGCAATCCAAGGAAGTCTCCGGCAAGTTGCAGGGAAAATACAGCCAGTTTATTACCACCGGTAATGTCGTCGGCATGGTGGTTCACGCTTTTCTCGTCGTTCTTCGCGAAGGTGTGGAGACCGTCTTTTTCTTCGCCGCGATTACGGGCGGAGACATCGGCAAAGCCATGCAGACATGGGGCTCGTTTGCCGGTATCCTTCTGGCTGCTGTCGTGACCTACTTCTTTTTCAAAGGTACGATGCGGATTCAGCTCAAGACGTTCTTCAAGATTACGGGTGTATTTATTGTCCTGATTGCCGCCGGTTTAATCGTCCAAGGGGTTTCCATCCTTCAGGACATGCATGTCATCGGCTCTGTGGCGCCGCAATTGTATGATCTGACGTGGTTTATGCCGGAGCATCCCATCGATGAAGAACATTACATCCGGGATCACGGTCAAGAACCGCTCATTTCCGGGCAGGTCGGTATTTTCCTGAAGGCGCTGTTCGGGTACTCGTCCTCACCTTCGCTCGAAGAGTTCTTGATTTATTGGGGATATTTCCTGGTATTGTATTTGCTGCTGCGCGGTCGCGGAGAGCAGAAACCTGAACTGCCGCAAGGGAAGACACGTGAACAGACTGTACAGACAAAGGAAGTAAAAGCATGAAGGTATTAATTACAGGGGGAGCCGGTTTTATCGGCTCCCATGTCGTGGAAAAACTTCACGATCATCAGGTTCTCATCGTGGATTCACTCGACCCCTACTATGATCCCAAATGGAAAAAGGAGCGCCTGAACAAGCTGTTGAAGTTGCCGCATGTGCAATGGCGCCATGTCGATATCCTTACCTTTTCGGAGTTGGAAAAGGTATTTCATTTTTTTCAGCCTGATCGCGTGATTCACCTCGCTGCCATGCCGGGGGTTCAACCGTCGCTTGTCCATCCTGCCAAGTACGTGGACGTGGATGTGAAGGGGACGGTTCATGTACTTTCCCTGGCTGCTCAGTTCGGAGTATCCCGGTTTGTCTTTGCTTCCTCTTCCTCCGTATACGGACCGGCTGTCAATCGTCCTTGCCGGGAGGATGATGAGCTGCAGCCTGTCTCGCCTTATGCCGCAGCGAAGGCAGCGGCCGAGATGTACTGCCGCACCTATCAGAGGCTGTATCATCTGCCTGTGACGATCGTTCGCCCGTTTACGGTGTACGGCCCCGAGCAACGACCGGACATGGCTCTCTGGAAATTTGTCATGAAGATGATGAATGGAGAACCGATTACCTTGTACCGGGGCGCAATGGGACGAGACTACACCTATGTGTCAGATATTGCCGACGGCATTGTCCGCGCCTGCTTTCGTCCCCAAGCTGTGAATCGAACCTATAACCTGGGGAATGGGTGCGTGGTTCCGTTGGAGAAACTGGTGGCAGAACTGGAGAAGGCAATAGGCAAACGTGCCGTGATTGAGTGGAGAGACCTTCCTGCCGGCGATGTGCCGCTCACGTGGGCTGACACGACCCGTGCCGAGCAGGAGCTGGAATTTCGAGCACAGGTATCGCTTTCAGAGGGAATCCGGTTGTTTGCTGACTGGTTTTGGGAGGAAGGAGTGAAGAGATGAAGAAGGCTTCCGCAATCGAGGTTGTCATGGCACGATGCTGGAATGTCTTGAACGAAGGCAAGACATTCACACCCGTGTTTGTGCTTGGCGTTTTTTTGATGTACCACGCGACGGATCTGCAGGCAGCGTCCTTTTTCCATGCTTTTGTATACATGCTGCCTGTTTTTGTGGTGTATTATTTGTTTGATTTTCCGCTTCATCTGCGCTGGTTTTTGCTGGTTCCCCTGCTTGCGGGCGGCATCCTGTTTGGGGTAGTGGATGGAAATCTCCTCTGGTTTGCGCTTGGTATGTACGTGTTTTTTACGGTCTTTTTCTGGGGAACGCTTTACTATCACCTGCGGATCGGGACCACCTGGTGGAACTTTTTGCGGATATGGCGGCTCTTTTTGATCAACAGTGATTCGACGAGCGGCAATGTACTGGAGCAGGTACCGAAATTCACCCTGCAATTGATCCTGTTTACGGCGCTTTATCAGGCGGAGCCGGGGGGAGGAACGGGAGGAAAGGTACTCGTTTTCACGATCATATTGGCCGTGTACGCGTACCTGGTTCATCGTTTCCTGTTTAACTGGAAGCCCAAGGAGTATCCGCATTATGTCACGCCAAATGAGCTTCCTGAAAAACCCCTGGCCAAGCGAGTGGTGATCGTGGTGATTGACGGTTGCCGAAAGGACAAGCTGTATCAGGCGGATGCGCCATTCCTTCATCAACTCATGCGGGAAGGTACAGTTTATGAGACGATGGAGACGATCTATCCTGCCCGGACCGTGACATGCTTCTCCTCCATGTTCACAGGGACGTATCCACGTGAGCACGGCATCCGATCCAACATGGTGTGGAGCCTTGGGGTGAAGGTGGAGAGTATTTTCGATGTGTTGAAGAAGCAAGGGAAAAAAGGCATTCTGTTCGGCTGCGCCCATCTGATTGATGCGTTCGGTGATGATGTGGAGAGTTTCACGGCTGTTTCACACAACGATATCGTTGACCACAAGATTATGAATCAGGCAAAAGTGATCTATGAACGAGAACAACCGGATCTGTTTATCGTCCAGATGATTGCCGTCGATCAAACGGGGCACAGCCGGGGGGTGCATTACCCCGAATATCTGCAAAAGATTCATGAAGCGGACAAGTTAATCGCAGACTTCCACACCTGGCTGGGAGAGCGTGGGCTTTTGGATGATACGGCGTTTATTGTCATGGCTGACCACGGACAAGGAAACGGGATTGGCGGACATGGGCATCTCGATGAAGGAGAGCGATTCGTTCCTTTCATGATGCATGGTCCCATGATCAAGCAGGGACAACGAGTAAACGAGTTCCGCAGCATCGTATCTGTCGCTGCCACGATCAGCGCGCTCTTGGGTGTCCCGATTCCAAACCATGCGAGAGGACCAGTATTACACGAAGCGTTTGTACAGGATGGTGGAACACAGCATGAAAAAACTGATCATCGTCATCCCCGCATTTAACGAGGAAGAATCGATTGCCCGTGTGATCGGCAAGGTACCCAGACATTTTCAGCATGATGTCCAGGTGGAAGTGTTGGTGGTAAACGATGGCTCGACGGATCGGACAGAGGAAGTGGCCAAGGCAGCAGGAGTAGAGCACATCCTTCGCTTTTCCACCAATCGGGGATTGGGCGCAGCGGTACGAGCAGGTCTGAAGAAAGCCTATGAATTGGGCGCGGATTTGGCTGTGATGATCGATGCGGACGACGAGTACCCGGCGGACCATATCCCGCGTGTGGTTGCCCCGATTCTTGACGGCCAGGCAGACTATGTATTGGCCTCCCGCTTCATGCGACGGGTGAAAGGCATGAAGCTGCACAGGAGGCTGGGAAACTATTTTTTCACCGCATTGCAGGTCATCCTTTTGCGTCAATGGATCACGGACGGACAGACAGGCTTTCGCGCCTTCTCCCGATCAGTCCTTAGGGACCTGGAGATCATTCACGATTACAATTACGCCCAAGTGATGACGATGAATATTTTGCGTAAGGGATACCGCTTGCGTGAAGTGGATATCCCCTATAAAGTCCGTCAGACCGGGGAGTCATTTATCACCTTCAAAGGGTATGTGACCAACGTATTCCCTGCGATCTGGCGCGAATGGAGAAGACAATAGCAAACTTGTCGCTCGTCAAACCCTTGAGAAATCAAGGGTTTTTTGCTGTTGTCGATCATTTAACAAAAACCCCCGGGATTAACCAGGGGACGGTTGAGCGGTTGCCGCATCATGGTAATCCGTCATATCAGCGCAAGCCAGTTTATGCTGTTCATAAGGAATTGTGAGGGAAAATGGTCACAGCTCCATTCGTGTTGAGGCAATTCGTGAGAAGAAAAATGGCTGTAATCTGGATGACTGCTGATCACGACACCAAACTTCTGCCGGATAAGGTAAACTTGTTATCAGAGCATATAAAGAGTGAGGAGGATGTATGGTAATAATGATGAAATGCCCTTTCTGCGATACACAGTCTCTTAAAATCATCCTGGAAAACGACAAAGCCATTGCCTTTTATGATAAATACCCGGTTCAACGAGGCCATTTGTTGATCGTACCCAAACGTCATGTGGCCACTTACTTCGACGCTGCTGATGAAGAGATCATGGCCATCCATGAGCTGATAAAGCAGGGAAAAGAACTGCTAGATCGAGAATATATCCCCGACGGCTACAACATCGGCGTCAATGTTGGGGAGTACGGTGGACAGACAGTGATGCATCTTCACGTACACTTGATTCCCCGTTACAAGGGAGACATTGACGACCCGCGTGGGGGAATCCGCAAAGCAATCCCCAATCTCGTACCGTATCCCTAAAGGAGAATGTATTATGCCGATCTACAACAAATTGATCCGAGACCGTATACCGGAAATCATCGCAGCAACCGGTAAACGATATACGACCAGCGTATTATCAGATGATGAGTACCTGGTCAAGCTCCGCGAAAAGTGCCAGGAAGAGCTGGATGAGTACAGCACTGCCCAATCCGATCGGGAAAGTCTGGAAGAACTGGCGGATGTATTGGAAGTCGTATATGCGCTCGCCCGTGTTCACGGAGCTTCCCCGAGGGATCTGGAAGAGATTCGCAGATCCAAAGCGGAGAAGCGGGGAGGATTCGAGCAAAAGCTGTTTCTTCATGAGGTAGAAGATTAATGGCAGACGTCAGACTTATTACGGAAAATCTGTTTACAGAAATGACGAGGGAGATGAAGAAAGCTTCCTCCATTTACATACTCACCTCTTTTGTCATGTACTCCGGTGTTCGCCTGCTTGAGCCGCATTTGAAAGAGGCAATCGAGAATGGAGCAGAAGTAAAGGTGCTTGCTGGAGATTACCTGTTTGTGACGCAGCCACATGCGCTGCAGGCACTGCTTGAGATTGACCCGCGTATAGAGGTACGCCTGTGGCGAAGTGGCGGAACATCTTTTCATCCCAAAGCGTATCTCCTCCAATATGAAGACAACGATGGGGTTTTGATTGTTGGCTCATCCAATCTGTCGCGGTCCGCATTAACGTATGGCGTCGAGTGGAATCTGGCGATGCAGGCCAAGGCGGCACCCATGACATTTGTAGAAGCGCAAACCAGATTCATGCACCTGTTTTACCATGAGCAGACAGTTCCCCTGAACAGCGAGACTTGTATGGATTATGCAAGGGAGTATGAGGAGTATCACCGTCTTCATCCCTCCCTTGTGAAGACGTGGACGGAAACGGAAGAGATTGAACTAACCATGCCGGTATACGAGGATGCCGAAAAACGGGATTCTTTTGTGCTGAAAGAAGCAGTCGCTTCCTATGGTGGTATTGTTCCGCGTCCAGCTCAGCAAATCGCGCTCGAAGAATTGGAAAAAACGATGAGTGAAGGCTATGACAAAGCGATGGTGGTTATGGCTACCGGACTGGGAAAAACGTATCTGGCTGCTTTTTTTGCAAGAAACTTTAACAGGGTTCTCTTTATCGCCCATAGGGAAGAGCTGCTGTACCAGGCGCGCCGTTCCTTTGCGGAAGTGATGCCGGAACGAACCGGCGGGATCTATGACGGCCAAACAAAGGAAAGACAAGCAGATTCCGTTTTTGCCTCCATCTACACGTTAAGCATAAAGCGGCATCTGGAAAGGTTTCGTCCAGACGAGTTCGACCTGATTATCGTGGACGAGTTTCACCATGCTGCGGCGAACTCATACAGGCGAGTGCTTGATTATTTTCAACCCACTTTCCTGCTGGGAATCACCGCGACGCCATATCGGACAGACGGGAAAGACGTATACGCCATCTGTGACGGAAATGTTGCCTTTCAGCTCGATTTCATCGAAGCAGTGCAGCGAGGATGGTTGGCTCCGTTTCGCTACTATGGCGTGTATGACGATACGGATTATTCGCAAATCACCTGGTTGGGCAACCGTTATGCCGAAGAAGAGCTGTTACAGGCACAGCTCAAAGAAGAGATGGCGGCAAAAATATATGCGGCGTGGAACAAACATAAGCAAACCAGAACGCTTGCCTTTTGCTCCTCAATCCGTCAGGCGGATTTCTTGAGTACATTTTTTCGGGCTAAATGTGTTCGGGCGCTCAGCCTTCACTCCAGGACGAGGGAAATGTCTCGGGCAGAGGCGATTCGCCAGATGGAAAAAGGAGAGCTGGACGTCATTTTTACTGTTGATCTTTTTAATGAAGGAACGGATATCCCCTCGGTGGATACGCTCTTGTTTGTCCGTCCGACGGAATCGTTAACGATTTTTACCCAGCAAGTTGGCCGCGGCTTGCGTTTGTATCCGACCAAAGAATACTGCACGATTATTGATTTGATTGGAAACTATCGCAATGCGGATGTGAAACTGACCCTTTTTGATACAAGAACGGGTACGGAAAGAAAGAATCATCACTGCAAGCCTGTCGTACCGTTTAATTGCAGCATGGAACTGGAAACGGGTGTGATCAACCTGCTGCAAGAAATGGCGCGTAAAAGGCAGCCGCGCAAGGAAAAACTTCTCCAGGCTTTTGAGGAAGTCAAACGTGATTTGGGGCGGATTCCAACCTACCTGGAACTTCATCTGTACGGCAGGGAAAACAGCCGTGCGTACAGACAGGAATTTACGTCGTACATCCGTTTTCTGGATTGGGCTGGTCAATTAAGTCAGCTGGAGAGTGAACTGCTGAGAAAATATGAGCATTGGCTCAACGAAGTCGAAGCGACTTTAATGACAAAAAGCTATAAAATGATCGTCCTGCTTTACATGCTGAATCGGGGAGAGCAAAGATGGTATCACTCCGTGACTCCGCGAGAGGTTGCTCCTTTCTTTCATCGGTATTTGACGGAGAAGGAATTCCGCAAACGGATTGACTTCTCGGACAAATCATCACAGAAATTATGGACCTACAACGAGGAACAAGTGGCCAAGTTGATAGCCGAAAAGCCGATGAGCAATTGGAGCGGCAGCTCGAAGGGATTGGTTGCTTTCACCGACGGTGTGTTTTCCCTGAATTTCGATATCGACCCCCAGGACAGCCCCATTCTCTACCGCTGGACGAGAGATATTTGTCTGTACCGGCTGCACGTCCATTTTGAAAAGAAAGCAGGAAGAGCAGAGTGAAAGAGAGAATGCATGATGAACTGCTCGAGTAAGGGGCGGTGGCTATGCCGGCAAGAAGCAGGCGAACTCCACCATCATCCTTTTCTCGCCTTGGAAAAACGTGAGAGTTTGACAGGAGGCGGAGCAAATGAAGATCGATCGTTTGGACCATTTTGTCTTGACCGTCAAGGATATCGATGCGACGGTCCGTTTTTACACGACAATATTGGGAATGGAAGAGGTCACGTTTGGCAACGGCAGGAAGGCGCTACAGTTCGGGCAGCAGAAAATCAATCTGCATGAGGCGGGCAAGGAGTTTGAACCGAAAGCGCTGCACCCGACCCCGGGGTCAGCCGACGTGTGCTTTATCACCGAGACGCCGCTTGACGAGGTGATCCGCCACATTGTGTCGCACGGCGGGCAGATCGTTGAAGGACCGGTGCGACGGACGGGAGCGACAGGGCCGATCCTCTCTGTCTACCTGCGCGATCCCGACCAGAATTTGATCGAGATTGCCAACTACGTCGGCGAAGAAAAGTAGCTCATCGCTTTGACCGATTCGGACAAGAGCAGAAACATCAGGGTAATTCTCTTTGGAATCAGAGAAATCCCTGATGTTTTTTTGTTTACAGTTGCGGGCGATCAGAAATGGTGAGGGAGATGATTCGTGATCCTAAAGTAGGAGGTTATCCCAAGTAGTTTTTATGTGAAACACCCTGATTTACGTACGTACATGCTAGTGATATTGAATTGTTGGGGCCAATGATCTACTATTATTGAAACTATTGGTGTAAAATTTTACTAGATCATGTCGTTTTTTGTGGAGTGACTGCGATGAATTTACGAGATAAGTCCCAAAGTAAAATGGTAGACGTTTTCAAGACAGGTAAAGAGTATCGTCGACGTGATTTGCATGACATGTATGGCGGCCAACGATACGGTGGGATATCAACACCTTCGAAACACCCTTTTATCATGATCTTCACAGGGGACAGAGGAGAAGAATATGGCTACAAAGATGGCTGGACAGAAAATGGCATATTCCTCTATACCGGTGAAGGACAAGAAGGGGATATGCAGTTCATCAGGGGAAATAAAGCAATTTTAGAGCATGAAAAGGACGGGAAGGATATACACCTCTTTGAGTACGTCCGAACCGGGTATGTGAAGTACGTTGGTCAGATACTCTGTGTTGGATATAGGGTAAAGGACAAGGACAACAAGGGACAAAATCGGAAAGTAATTGTGTTTGAGTTGATGCCGATCGAAGCGGAGTTACCTCAGAAGGGTTCATTTAAGTGATGACTTAGCGAAATAAGAAGAGAATTGAGATTGAAATTTTACGGAGCAGCAATAGCATTTCTCCAAGGAGTGTTACTCTTGATATCCAAAATACTTGGTCTCTTTCAGTCAAAAAAAGAGGAACCTGCCACGAAAAAGGTGACGCAAAATAAAAATAAACAAGAGCAGCAGAAAAAATCTGTGAGAAAAGGGGAAATCGGTGAGTACAAGGTAAATATTCAGTTGGACCAGATGCCAAAAGAGTATAAGCATCTTGCTGACCTTCTGGTGACAAACCCAGCAGCGAAGTCTGGCTATTCTCAGATTGACCACGTACTCCTTACACCGTATGCCATTTTTGTTATTGAGACGAAGAATTATCAAGGGGAGATCAAAGGAGGGCGAGACGACAAACAGTGGAACGTTAACAATCGATTTACCATGATGAATCCTTTTCATCAAAATTATGGACATATTGAAATCGTACGAAAGATTACAAACGCATCACGAAAAGATATCGTTTCCCTAATCTCATTTACCAGACGGGCTACGTTTAGTGTCGATCCAGCGTTACGGAAGATTTCTTCCAATGACCTGATTGTATATGACATAGAGTTGACGGAATTCATTGAACGAAAGATAAACTACGTCAAACTGACAGAGAAGAAAAGCAAATTTACGGCTGAGCAGATTGACGAGATGTATTTGGCGTTAAAACAAGCCAATATCACCGATCCGGCAATTCGAGCATTGCATACTGACAGTCTGAAAGGGAACAGCCTTGCTGCTCAACAAACAAAAGGTGATGAGCGGGCAAAGTGCGCCGGCTGCGGCAAGCCAGTGCCCCAAAAGGTAAAAGAGTACTGTTTGGCCAATCCCGCCCGATTTAAAGGAAAAATTTATTGTTATGATCACCAAAAATAAGTCGCTTGTGCGAAAGGACATGAAGGGTATGTCATAAGAAAAGCCGCCTTTTACTGGCGGCTATTTTGTCTCACGTAAATGTTCAAGAGATCTGTTGATGCTATCCACTGCATCGAATCGCTGGTAGAGCCGATACAGGATCTCAATGATTTCTGCAAACCCATACATTAAGATACTGCTGACAATAGAGTAAACCAGAGGGGACACGAGGGTGAGAAAGAAGTGTCTCTCGTCAATCATCCAGAGTACGACTCCACTGATAATTCCAACGGCAAGTACTACACCTGCAAGTACACGAATCCAGCGCGCATATTGATTGGTATAATGATCAAACACCGAATGCCACACTTGCTGAACAGGGGAAACCAGAACGGAAAACGATCGAATAACGGCCAATCTTTTTACAAAGTAGGTATAAGCACAAACGTGATAAGGATGAAACCATTAAAAGGCTTCTTCGGAATCCCACAGATTTTGCAGCCGCCCTTGAACCTTTTTATGGAAAGGCAATCGCAGCACGACTTGGCGATTTGTTGAGCCTGACATTTTACGATAGCGGCTGAACTGGTTCAGGCGCTGAAAACAGGCAATACCACAGCAGCTGTAGATGCCCAGAAACGTTGGTTCGCAATGCGGATGAGATTGCTGCCTTCTGGGCAGAATTAATGGTCCACAGAGGAATGGAGAGACATGTTGTATAAACATTTGAGGCTGCTCAGCAGCGAAGTGGCTGCCCGTATCGCCGGAAACTATGTAGAAAAACATTGCATTAAGTGACAGGATTGAAGCACAAGCACTTAAAATGACCGACGTTATGACGAACGGAATTGTTCAACAATTTACGATGGCCTTTGCCTATTAATTGTACAAAATGGTTACACACCCCGGTAAATCGTAATTAACCAATGTGTAGGGAGATTATGGTTGTTTGTTGGATTTAAGATTTTTGTCGAAAGAATCCCAGAGATAATACACTGCCCAGAATACGATTACGACAAGCAATGTAAGTGGTTTTTGTTTTGGAGGTAACCAAAAAGCCAGTATTACTGCAATTGCCAAAAAAGGAGTGAGTAACATCCAATAAATTTTATTTCGGAACATATGTCAACGCCGACTTTATTTTGACCCACCATCGCCGGTTTAGAATTGACCCACCCGGCGATTTTTTGTTGGTTAGGTGGTAGAGGGGGAGCCGTAGGCTCCAGTCCTCATCTTCTCACGAAGTCGGTAACTATTCCCCCTAATATTGACGATGTGGGAATGGTGTAAGAGCCGATCCAGGATAGCCGTAGCAAGTATCGGATCGCCCATCAGTTCCCCCCATTCACCGAAACTCTTGTTGCTGGTCAACAGAATACTCCCTCTCTCGTATCTTGCACTTACTACCTGGAAAAAGAGGTTAGCTGCCAAACT
Source organism: Brevibacillus sedimenti (assembly GCF_020923495.1). Lineage (GTDB taxonomy): Bacteria > Bacillota > Bacilli > Brevibacillales > Brevibacillaceae > Brevibacillus > Brevibacillus aydinogluensis. Next base: position 3,891,034 of record NZ_CP064048.1, on the reverse strand, counting down.
GTCAAACGGTAAGTAACCAATTTCGTCAATAATCAGGAGCTTTGGTCGAATATAGATGCGTAGGCGTTTATCCAGCCTGTTTTCCGTGTAAGCTTTTCGCAGATCTTCGATGAGTTGCGAGAGACTGACAAAGTAAACGGATATCCCTTGCGAGATGGCTTCTACAGCCAACGCCACCGCCAGATGACTTTTTCCTACTCCGGGAGGCCCTAAGAACAAGACATTCTCGTGTCGGGTTACAAAAGTCATCGTGGCCAGCTCTCGAATCAACCGTTCGTCAATGCTGGGTTGGAAAGCAAAATCGAACTCCTCCAGCGTTTTTCGGTAAGGCAAGTGTGCGAGTTTGGTGCGTACCTCCATATTCCGTTTTTGACGTTCCGCTATCTCTGCATCTAGAAGCATGTTGAGAAAGGACAGATAGGTGGGCTGTCCATGACTTGCCGCTTCCAAATGGGCATCCAAGAGTAGAGCCGCTTGCTGAAGCCCAAGTTCCTCAAGACGTAGCCGTGCCTGTTCCAGTTCAATCATGCTCCCACCCCCGTCAGCTGCTCATAGACATCCAGCGAACGCACTTCCACTTGCTGCGATGAAATCTGTCGGGCTTGCGGACGTGGATAGGCATATCCTTGAGCAGTCGTAAGACCTGCATACTGGTTTTCACAAAAAACAGTTGCACGGGATCGATAGACCTTTTGGTGTCGAGCAATACATGTGCCGTCGGCCCAGATTTCCACCCACCCATTCACTTCTCGCACGGTACCCTCACGTCCACTGTACCTCCATGGAACCCCATATCGTACACCATCGTAGCTAACAAATCCGTCTCGGCTGACCTGTCTCGGTTCATGCAAGTATTTTTCCCATCGTTCAGCTGAAGGGATAGGCGACAGATTTTCCTCACGGAGTCGGTCGATGGGACGTTCGCCGGTTGTTCCATGAATACGGCGGTTAATCCGCTCGCACCAGTGTAGGGCTTGTTGATTGAGATCCTGTAAATCAACGAAGCGTTTGCCAGGAAGAAAGTTGTTTTTTACGTATTGAACGCCTCGTTCCACTTTTCCCTTTGTTTCGGGGCGTCGAACTTTGCATACTTTTGGAACAAGCCCAATCGCTGCAGCAAAGTCGGCAAAAAGCGGATGCCAGCGAGGTTTTCGATCATCTCCCATGCCCAGTACGACGGTTTTCATCTGGTCGGTCAGCATTACCTTTGGGATGCCCCCAAAATATTCAAAAGCATGAATCAAGCAACGAAGAAAGCTGTGAATGTCACAACGCTTAGTGAACTCTATATAGGTGGAACGAGAGTACCCCAATACCATGACAAATACCGGCACTTTTCGGACTGTACCGTCCAAATCTACGTAATCACACAGTCCCCAGTCGACCTGTGCATATTCACCAGGTTTCGTCTCGTAACGAAGAACAGCGGGAACTTGTTTGGGAGGACGGAAGTCCTTCACATAGTCTTTCAAGATGGTACGTCCCCCGGTATACCCCTTTTCTCGTAGAAGATCGAATAAAACCTCGCAGTTATAGATACCTTCTTGAAGACGTTCCTGCAGGAACGGTTTATACGGATCAAGCTTGGAACCACGAGATTTACGGGTTCCCTTTTCGGGGGAGAATTCACCCCGGAGATATCGGCGAACTGTATTTCGAGAATGCCCCGTTAGACGGGCAATTTCACGAATACTCTTGCCTTCTGCCCTCATGGTATGTAACGATATCACTATCCCACTCCTTAGCATGTGTCTCCCTCCGAAGATTAACTTGGCCGTTAATTACGAAGGGGATATATTCGCTATGGGTGGGTCATTTTCTTTCCGGCGAACCTGGGTCAATTATATCCCGGCGGTGACACATAGGGTAACCTCCTCACAAACATTAAAACTTCCACCTATTTTACCACAATGTGGCTTTGACTGTTTCGAGAATTTCGATTCTAATCACCCCATTTATATTTGCTAAACAAAAACCCCAGGGATTACCCCGGGGACGGCCGAGCGACTCTTGGAGAACATCATTTCTATTGCGTTCAGTCGTTGGGAGTGCTTAATGCTCACCAAAATTTTTTTACCGTATTACCTTGTAAAGCGACATATGTTGCTATACAATGTCTACCAGGAGGTGTAAACATATGGATAAGGAGATATTAAAGGGGAGTATTGATATCCTACTTCTTTCTATTATTGGCCGGCAGGATACATATGGATATGACATTATCCAGCAGCTAAAGGCTCTTAGTAACGGTGAATATTTGATGAGCCAGGGAACGCTATATCCTGCTCTGAAACGGTTGGAGAAAAAGGGATTGTTGAGATCCTATTGGGTAGAGAATGAAGAAACGGGACGGAGGAAATTCTACTCCCTTACGAACGAAGGGAAAGCGGAATTGCAAGAAAAATTACGATCATGGAATCAGATAAATCTTCTTATTCAAGCATGCAGAAAGGTGGAATTCGCATGAATCCTTTCGATTCATATCTTAAAAAAATCATTGCAAACATTGATGTCTCGGAAGAAGAAAAACATGAACTCTACACTGAATTTTTGGATCATCTTACGCAGTTAAAAGCGGAGTATATAGCAAAAGGTTTTTCGGAGTCAGAGTCTATACAAATGGCAATTAACGCTTTTGGTGATACGGAAAAAGTTGGCAAGAGCTTGGAAAAAGCCATCTTTCCTTATAAGCAGTGGATTAATGGGTGCGCCTGGATCGGGTTATTGATCTACATTGCGGTGGTACTTCAACTACTCTTTTTTGATGAGTTTAGATTGAGTTCTCGGGAGCATGTAATAACCTCGGGTGTTGAACCCACAAGTCGTTATAACCTGGTTCCATTTAAAAATATCATTACCTATCTCCTGAATTTTGAGCACTATAATTTTAATACGTGGTTTTTCAACACCTTCGGAAATATTTTGATATTCCTGCCTTTCGGTGTGCTGCTGCCAGTACTGTTTTCGAAAGCTAGATCCGCATTAAGAATTCTCGGTTATTCCCTTGCATTTAGCTTGGCGATCGAGATTATCCAAGTTACTACGAAGCTGGGATATTTTGATGTTGATGATCTAATTTTGAACACATTCGGCGGGTATGTTGGGTTTATTCTTTGGATGCTGATGAATAAAATCATCGCCAAGTTGACGAAAAAAACAAAACCAACGATAGCATGAGGCAATTAACATATTCCAATAGTTGACCAAGAGGCCGAGCAGTGTTAGGGGTTTTACCTGATCACCTGTTCGGCTTTTCTCTTTTCGTATCCTCTGAGAATTTTCTTGGCAAGCTTTCGCTACCGGAACATTAAAGATGAGTATGATAAAATTCCCCAAAATTATCCAGCCTTCAGAGCCGCATAAGCGAGCACGCAAACGTCAATAAGCATGCTCGCCAAACAGCCGTACTTCATCAAAAGGAGACGAATAGACATTTTCCAATCGCTTACTGTCATGTATCTCGCCCTCCGCATACCCGCCCCCAATAGCTCAGGGGGAGGGTTGTTTTGTGCAAAATCGTTAAAAAATTCCCGCAAAAATCAATTGCGAAACAAAAAACGACCCGGTAAACTGAAGACAGACAGGAGAGCAAGCGCTTTCCCAAATGGCGAATCGCCAAAGTCTGATAGGAAAGTGGATGAGAAATGAAGACGACCATTTACGACGTGGCAAAAAAGGCTGGCGTGTCCATCTCCACGGTATCCCGGGTGATCAACAATACCGGCCGGATCAGCGCGAAGACGAAGAAACGGGTCCTGGACGTGATTGAACAGTTGGGCTATCAGCCCAGCGTGGTCGCATCCGCGTTGACGGGAAAGCGTACGCGCACGATCGGCCTCATCATTCCGGATGTGGCCAATCCTTTTTTTGCGGAGCTTGCGCGGAGGGTGGAGGACCGGGGACGGGAATTGGGCTTTAACCTGTTGATGTGCAACACGGACAACAACCCGGATACGGAAGACATGTACCTGTCCTTGTTGAGGCAGAAAAGTGTCGACGGTATCATCATCGGCACGAACGCGAGAAATCATCGCGTCCTCAGGGAGCTGTTGGAGGAGAATCTGCCGGTGGCGCTGATTGCGCAGGACATCCCCGAATTGATGATCGACGTGGTAGCGGTCGATGACTATCTGGGCGGGTATCAGGCGGCCCAGCATCTGGTATCGCTGGGGCACAAACGGATCGCCATCCTGGTGGGCAACATGAATCGCACGAGTGACAAATATCGGCTGGAGGCGTTTCGGCAGGCGCTGGAGGACCATGGGCTGGAGCTTACGGAAGACCTGGTGATCCGGACGGATTATTCGCGGGAGGACGGGAAGCGGGCGGCGCGTGAACTGCTGACGTCACCCAAACGGCCGACAGCGATTTTTGCTTGTTTTGACTTCCTGGCGATTGGCGTCTACCAGGCAGCCAAAGAGTTGGGGCTGCGCATCCCTGACGATGTGTCTGTCGTTGGGTTTGACAACACGATACTGGCGTCCATTGTTGATCCGCCGCTGACGACCATCGCCCAGCCGATTGACGAGATGGGACGTCAGGTGATGGATTTGCTGGTACGTGAAATCGAAGGTGACAAAAAGACGAAGCAGCGTGTCATTTTACCGCCCGAGCTGATTATTCGCCAGTCCACAAAGCCCATTGCGTAGACGGACCAGCAGTAGGACGGACCGGCGGTAGATTCCCATAAGCATCGCGATGCTGCCCGGAGACAGACGCTCTGCCCCTCTTCACACACGTGAAGGGGATGGCTGCGCGTCTTTTTCTTTCTTTTTTAAATTTTTGAAAAAATGTGTTGCAAGAAAATGGGCAATGGATGTAAAATGAAGGCAAATTAGAGAAAGCGCTTGCGCAAGTATCGGCAGGAAGCCTCCTGCACCATAAACGCAGTGATTTCACGGCATAAACCATCCTCTCAATCGGTTCAGTCTACTAAGAAAAGCGAGCAGGGTGCAATTTTTCGGAGGAAAAGTGTAAGCGCTTTCCACTGACGTTAACCCGGATTTGTGTGGAGAGAGGAGAGACGTTTTGCATGGCACAGGTAAAGGTAGGCATTTTGGGAGCAGGCGGGATCGCCAAGGTACATACCTCGATCCTGAAGCGCGATGAGCGGGTGGAGATTGTGGGCGTGGCCGATATCTCGCAAGAACGGGCGACAGCCCTGGCGGTGGAGGCAGGGAGGGCGAAAGCGGTCGGAAGCCTGGAAGAGCTGTTTGATCTCGGTGTTGACGCGGTCTATGTCACCACCCCCAATACGCTTCACGTGGAGCCGGTGCTTGCGTGTTTGCAGCGCAACATCCACGTGTTTTCTGAAAAACCGATGGCCACGTCGTTGGCGGAAGCGCAGCAAATCAGAGAGGCGGCGGCAGCGTCGAAAGCGGTGTACAATCTGGGGATGAATCGCCGGTATGCGTCCGTGTACAAACGCGTGAAGGAGTTGATTGGCTCCGGCGAGGTCAACCCGTACCTGGCGCACCTCAAGATGAACCGGGGAGAACTGCTGCACCCCGCCTGGACTGCCGACCCGAAGGTTACCGGCGGGTTCCTGTACGAAACGCCTTTTCACCTCCTGGACTTGAGCCGCTACTTGTTTGGAGAAGTGCAATCTGTCTCCTGCGAGGGCAGACAGCATATCTCCCAGTCGGAATTGGACACGTTTGCCATTCTGCTGACGTTTGAATCGGGAACCGTGGCCACGTTTGTCACGTACGCCCATGCCGGTTGGAGCTTTCCGTTTGAGAGCGTGGAGGTGTACGGGACATATGCGACTGTCGCGACACAGGAATTGGAAAAGGTGATGTACGCCCCGGGCTTGAAGCAGGCGGCACACGTCCACGACTTCTTCCAACTGCCGATGGAGGAGAAGTGGGGGTACGCGGAGGAAGATCGGCTGTTCATCGACGCGATTGTCCACGGGACAAAACCGCCCGTGACCGCAGAAGACGGATATCGTTCGATTCAACTGCTGGAAGCCGTGTACGAAAGCGCCAAAACGGGCAGGCGCATCGAGATGCGACAGGCGGCACGGTAGGCGGGCAGGCAGCGGCAGTGATGCTGCGGACGGCATTGCACAAGCAGCAGGTACGGACCGGATGAATTGGTCCGGACAATGAGCAAAATGGTCTGAATATACCGTAAATTCATCAGTCGGAAAGGAGCGTGATTCCATGACGGTTCGCTGTGCAGTTCTGGGATTGGGACGCCTGGGGTATCACCATGCGAAAAATATCGCCACCCATCAGATCAGCGGGGCCAAACTGGTGAGTGTTGTCGACACGATGGAAGGACGGGCGGAACAGGTTGCAAGGGAATTGGGCCTGCAAACGTGGGCGAAGAATCCGGAGGAAGTCATTGCCGATCCCGATGTCGACGCGGTCATTATTGTGACGCCGACCAGCACCCATGCCGAGATGATCAAACAAGCGGCAAAACACGGCAAGCCCGTGTTTGTGGAAAAGCCGCTCACGCAGCATCTCGAAGAGGCGGACGAGATCATCGACATCATCAAGGAGAGCGGGGTGATCTGCCAGGTGGGCTTCATGAGACGGTTTGATCCTGCCTACGCCGAGGCAAAGCGCAGGATCAGCGCAGGAGATATAGGAAAACCCGTTTACTTCAAGGCAATTTCCCGTGACGCCGGATCGCCGCCCGCTTCGTTTATCAAGCACAGCGGACGGATGTTTATGGACGTCTCCATCCACGACTACGACATGGCGCGGTACCTGATGGGGGCGGAAATCACTGCCGTGTCCGCACACGGGCGAGTGCTGGTGCATTCGTTCATGGAAGAGTACAACGATGTGGATCAGGCGCTCACGTATGTCGAATTTGACTCCGGTGCAGCAGGGGATATCGAGGCCAGCCGAAACTCGCCCTACGGTCACGACATCCGCACGGAAATCATTGGCACGGAAGGCTCGCTGTTTATTGGAACACTTCGCAATCAATCGATCACGTATCTGAACCACAAGGGCAGCCACTACGAGATCATCCCCGATTTTCAGACCCGCTTTGACGATGCCTACCGATTGGAACTTGCTCATTTCATCCACTGTGTCCAGCACAAGCAAACACCAAGCGTTACAGAATTAGACGGCAGACGCAATCTGCAAATCGCCATCGCGGCCACTCAATCATTTGACACCGGGAAAAAGATCACAATCGAGGGGGGAAGTCCGGAATAAAGAGCGGATCGGGTCTACCTGTCTACGATGGAACGCGGTGTGCAAACGGGCAGGATCGCCTGCAAATAAGGAGGGGGCTATTCATGAAGGGACAAAAAAAGGGTGCATGGTGGTTGATTGTATGTCTGGTCGCTGTCTTGGTCGCCGGATGCGGAGCCGACCAGGAGACAGCGCAGCAGGCAGGCTCTGACAAGAAGGACAAGATTGTGATCGGCGCAGCGCTTCCCGACTTTGATGACAAGTGGTTGAGCTACCTGCAGGACGGTATGAAACAGTACGAAAAAACGCAGGAGAACGTGGAAGTGATTTACGTCGATGCGATGAATGACGCCAGCAAGCAGCTCTCCCAGGTGGAGAATTTCATCCAGCAGAAAGTGGACGCGATCGTGCTGATTCCCGTCGATACCACGTCCGCGCCCAATCTGGTCGAAAAAGCAAACCAGGCCAATCTGCCGATCGTGGTCGTGAACCGCATATACGACGGGGTGGAAGCGGCCACCGCCTATGTGGGGTCCGAATCCATCAAGGCTGGTCTCATGGAAATGGAGGAAGTGGCAAAACTGCTCGGCGGAAAAGGAAACATCGCGATCATGAACGGACAGATGGGGCACGAGGCGCAGATCAAGCGAACGGAAGGGAACAAGCAGGTCATCGAGCGGTACCCGGACATGCAGGTGGTCTTGGAAGGAACGGCAGAATGGGATCGGGCCAAAGGCATGGCCTTGATGGAAAACTGGCTCCAGTCCGGAAAGCAAATCGACGCTGTTGTCTCCAACAATGATGAAATGGCCATCGGCGCGATCATGGCGCTCGAAGCGGCAGGAAAACTGAACGACGTCGTCGTGGCCGGCGTCGATGCCACTCCGGATGCGTTGGAATACGTAAAAGCCGGAAAATTGCAGGTGACGGTGTATCAAAATGCGATCGGCCAGGGACAAGGCGGCCTGGAAGTGGCGATCAAAGCGGCCAAAGGCGAAAAGGTGGAAAAGTTCAACTGGATTCCGTATGAACTGGTAACCAAAGAGAACGTGGACGAGTACATGAAAAAATGGCAGTAAAGCGGGGGGAGTCGTCATGCACAGCACGTACATCCTGGAAATGGAGAATATCTCCAAGGCATTTCCGGGAGTAAAAGCTCTGGACCGCGTACAGCTCAAGGTGAGGAAAGGGACCGTACACGCCCTGCTGGGGGAGAATGGCGCGGGCAAATCAACCCTGATGAAAATCCTGATCGGGATGTACAGTCCGGACAGCGGGCGCATTATCTTTGACGGGGAAGAGCTGAAGCTGTCCAATGTCAAACAGGCGCTCGACAAAGGGATCGCAATGATTCACCAGGAGCTCAGCCCGATCCCCTACATGACCGTGGCCGAGAACATCTTTTTGGGAAGAGAGCCCAGTTACCGGTTTACGGGGTGGGTGAAGCAGAGGGAGATGGAGGAAAACACGAGACGGCTGTTCGAGCGGCTGGAGATTGACATCGACCCGCGGGCAAGGATGGTTGACCTTAGCATCGCCCATACGCAAATGGTCGAGATCGCCAAGGCGATTTCCCGCCAAGCCAAGCTGATCATCATGGACGAACCGACCTCCGCGATCACGGAAAAAGAAGTCCAGCATCTGTTTTCCATCATTCGATCGCTGAAAAAGGAAGGCGTGTCCATGATCTACATTACGCACAAAATGGAAGAACTGGCGCAGATCACGGACGAGATAACGGTCCTGCGCGATGGAAAGTACGTGGGCACAAGGCCGAGCGACCGCATCAGCAAGGAGCACCTGATCGAAATGATGGTGGGGCGGGAGCTGCATCACGTGTTTCAGAAAAAGCGTGCGGACATCGGAGAGGTCGTGCTGGCGGTCAACCGTCTGACCAGAGCGGGGAAATTCGCGGACGTCAGCTTCGAAGTCCGCCGGGGAGAGGTTGTCGGCTTTGCAGGGCTGATGGGGTCTGGCAGAACGGAGGTAATGGAGAGCGTATTTGGGATTGTGCCTCCCGATTCCGGTGAGATCGTGGTGAAGGGCAGGAAAACGGCGATTCGTTCGCCGCGCGATGCGATTCGGTGCGGGATGGGATTTTTGACAGAGGATCGGAAGGGAACGGGCCTGTTCCTCCCGCTGTCGGTGCAGGACAACATGATCACGGTGAACATCGATCGCTACACAACCTGCGGCTTTCTCAATGCCGGGCAAATCCAGGCCGATTGTCGGCAGCAGTGTGAGCAGCTGGCCATCAAGACGCCAAGCCTGTATCAAACGATCAAGTATCTGAGCGGCGGGAATCAGCAAAAAGCGCTGCTTGCCCGCTGGCTGCTTCACGATCCCGACATCTTGATCCTGGATGAGCCGACGCGCGGGATCGATGTGGGGGCCAAATTGGAAATCTACCAACTGATTGCCGATCTGGCCCAAAAGGGCAAAGCCATCGTGGTGATTTCCTCCGAACTTCCGGAAATATTGGGTGTGAGCGACCGGGTCATCGTAATGCACGAAGGACGAAAAATGGGGGAATTGCGCCGGGAGGAGGCGACCCAGGAAAAAATCATGCAGTTGGCGACCGGCGAGCTGATCGCCAGCTAGTCTCATACAAGTCTGGAGGACGTGCGGATGAACAGTGAAGTGACGATCGCAAACAAGCCAAACAAGTCCGAAGCAGTCGGAAAACGCCGCTGGAAAGAAACGGCCTTCCGCCTCTTCGGACGATACGGGATGCTTTTTATTCTGATCGCGCTGATCCTGGTGATGTCGATTCTGTCCCCTACGTTCTTTACATCTGGCAATTTGCTCAATATCGTCAGGCAGATGTCGATCGTCGGCATTGTGGCGATTGGCGTCACGATGGTGATCATCACCACCGGGATCGACCTCTCATCCGGTTCCGTGATCGCGCTCGTGTCCGTAGTTGTCGCAACTTTCGCGCATCCGGACAGCTATCCGCTCGTGGTTCCGATCGCCGTCGGACTGGGGATCGGACTTTTGACAGGAGTGATCAACGGGACGATTATTGCCAAAGGAAAAATTGCCCCGTTTATCGTCACCCTGGGGATGATGACCGGGGCGCGAGGGGCGGCGCTGCTCTTCAGTGACGGAAGACCGATCGGAAATCTGTCCGATTCGTTCAAGTTCATCGGCCAGGGAGCGGTGTTCGGGATACCGCTGCCCATCATCATCTTTGCCCTGGTCGGACTGGTTTCTTATCTCCTGCTGACGAAAACGAAATTTGGCAAGTACGTCTATGCGATGGGCGGGAATGAACAAGCGGCGAGGATCGCGGGGATTCCGGTCGACAGGTATAAGATCATGATTTACGCCTATGCCGGTTTGCTCTCTTCGATTGCCGGGATCATCCTGACGTCCCGGATCGCCTCCGGTCAGCCGACGGCCGGCGTGATGTATGAACTGGACGCGATTGCCGCAGCGGTGATTGGCGGCACCAGCCTGTCCGGCGGGATCGGAACGATTGGCGGCACCATTATCGGGGCGCTGATCATCGGCGTGATGAACAACGGTCTCGACCTTCTCAACGTATCCTCGTACTGGCAGCAGATCTTGAAGGGCGGGATCATTGTCACCGCTGTCTTTCTCGACGCCCGGAAAAACAGAAAATCCTGAAACAAAAATCGTGAGTTCCGGCAAGATGCGAAAGGTGGGACACGAACGGAATGAAGACGAGGAGACTGACAACGGCGCAAGCGTTGGTAGCCTTTTTGCAGCAGCAGTATGTGGAATGGGACGGCAGGCAGGAGCGGTTCGTCAAGGGAATCTTCACCATATTTGGCCACGGAAATGTACTGGGACTTGGCCAGGCGCTGGAAGAATATGCGGAAGAGCTGGAAGTGTACCAGGGGCGAAATGAGCAGGGGATGGCACACGCCGCGGTGGCCTTTGCCAAGCAAAAAAACCGTCGGCAGATCATGGCATGCACGTCGTCGGTTGGGCCGGGTGCGGCCAACATGCTGACAGCCGCGGCGACGGCGACCGCCAATCAGATACCGGTCCTGCTGCTGCCTGGCGATACGTTTGCCACCAGGCAGCCGGACCCCGTTTTGCAGCAGATCGAACACGGCCATGACCTGACCATCACCACCAATGACGCTTTCCGCGCTGTCAGCAAGTACTGGGATCGGGTAAACCGACCGGAACAGTTGATGACCGCCATGCTCAACGCCATGCGCGTGCTCACCGATCAGGCTGATACAGGGGCGGTAACCATCTGCCTCCCTCAGGATGTACAGGGAGAAGTGTATGACTTTCCCGAGTCTTTCTTCCAAAAGCGCGTCCACCGGATCGACCGCCGGATTCCGAGCGAATCGGCGCTGCGCGATGCGGTGGAGCTGCTGCGGCACAAGAAAAAGCCGATCATCATCTGCGGCGGGGGCGTTCGTTATTCCGACGCGGCTGATGCCCTGCGGCGCTTTTCCGAAACGTTTCACATTCCGTACGGGGAGACCCAGGCCGGGAAAAGCGCGGTGGACAGCGGTCATGCGTACAATCTGGGAGGCATCGGCGTGACCGGAAACCTCGCGGCCAATCGGATGGCCAAAGAGGCGGATGTCGTCATCGGAATCGGCACCAGATTCACCGACTTTACGACGGGGTCGAAACGCTTGTTTCAACATCCGGATGTGGATGTGCTCACGATCAACGTTTCCGAGTACCACGCGAGCAAGCTGGACGCGGTGAAAATTGTCGCTGACGCCAAATTGGCCCTGCTCGCGCTGGAAACCGAACTGGAACGGATCGGATACCGGTCCGGGTACACGGATGAGATCGAACAGGCCAAACAGGCGTGGCAGCAAGAGCTGGACCGTCTGCGCAGCATTCAGTACCGGAAGCAGGGGTTCACGCCGGAAGTGGCCGGCCAGCTCGATCAGGTGCTGCCCGAATTCGCAGACACCTTCCAATCCTGTCTGACGCAAACCGAGGTGATCGGCCTGGTGAACGCCTTGATTGAGGAGGACGCGATCATCGTCGGGGCCTCGGGAAGCCTCCCCGGCGACCTGCAGCGGATGTGGGAATGCCGCCGGCCGAACACCTATCACATGGAATACGGTTACTCCTGCATGGGGTATGAAATCGCCGGGGCGCTGGGCGTCAAAATGGCCGAACCGGACAAAGAAGTCTATGCCATGGTGGGGGACGGCAGTTACCTGATGCTGCATTCCGAACTGCTGACGAGCATCCAGGAAGGCAAAAAAATCAATGTGCTGCTGTTTGACAACGCTTCGTTCGGGTGCATCAACAACCTGCAAATGGGTAACGGCATGGGCAGCTTCGGGACGGAATTCCGCTACCGGAACCCGGAAACCGGTCGCCTGGACGGCCGCCTGATGACCGTTGATTACGCCGGCAGCGCCGCCGGATACGGCGTAAAAACATACCGTGTGCGGACGACAGATGAACTGCGGGCAGCTTTCGCAGACGCGAAACGGCAAACCGTGTCTACCCTGCTCGACATCAAGGTGCTGCCAAAGACGATGACCGGCGGGTACGAAGCATGGTGGCATGTCGGCATCGCGGGGGTTTCGCACAACGCTGCGGTGAGGGCAGCGTATCGGGAAAAGGAAGCGAACCTGAAACACGCACGACCATACTAAACCAAAAACGGGGTGTGCAAGATGAGTCAACCCAATCCCTTTCGCATCGGAATCGCCCCCATCGGCTGGGTGAATGACGATATTCCCGGCCTCGGCGACCATTACACGCAGGATCAGGTTTTGTCCGAAATGTCTGCACTCGGCTATGTTGCCACTGAAATGGGTCGCCTGTTCATGCAGGAACCTGCGGCGCTGAAGGCCAAACTGGACGCGTACGGCATACAGCTGGCCAGCAAGTTTGTGGCGACGCTGTTTTCGGACGCCAACCGTCTGGAAGAGGAATTGCAGATTTTTGGCTCATGGGTGCGTTATCTGAAGGAAATGGGCTGCGAGCATGTGATCGCCTGCGAGATGGGCGGGTCGATGCATTGGGACCCCCGGCGCGCACCGGGCGACACGGCAGTCCGCAAACTGACGGATGACCAGTGGGAGTCGCTGGTGGAGGGACTGCATCGGGCGGCCCGCCTGTGCCGGGAACACGGCATGAAGCTCGTCTATCATTACCACGCCGGCACCGTGGTGGAAACGGCGGACGAGATCGATCGGCTCATGGAGACGACCGACCCGGCCCTGGTGCATTTGCTGTTCGATACCGGGCATGCGCTGTACGGCGGATACGATCCGCTGAAACTGGCAGAGAAGCACGGACAGCGAATCCAGTACGTCCATCTGAAAGACGTCCGCCGGGATGTGCTGGAGCATGTCCGGCAGCAGAACCTGGATTTTCTCACGGCGGTAAAGCTGGGAATGTTCACGGTGCCGGGCGATGGCTGCATTGACTTTGCGCCGATCATACAGAAGCTGCTGGAAAACGGCTACACGGGCTGGCTGATTGTCGAAGCGGAACAGGACCCGGCAGTCGCTCATCCCTACACGTATGCCCAGCGGGCAAAAGAATATCTCGAGGCGACGATTCGGTCAGCGGCGAAGCAGAGATAGGAGGGAGACGATGAGTACGCTGATTGTTCCCGGTTCCCGACCGGACGAAGCAGGGTTGGTGCTGCGCGTTACCCCGGAATCGGCAGGGTGGAAATACATCGGCTTTGAGGTGTACGCGCTGTCAAAAGGGCAGACACTGAAAAAGCATACTGGCGATCAGGAAGTGTGCATCGTGCTGTTGGCGGGCATCGCTCATGTCGCCACCGCCCGCGCAGCGTGGGAAAGCATCGGCCAGCGCATGAACGTTTTTGAAAAAATACCGCCGTATGCCGTGTACGTCCCTCCGGGCGACCATTGCGAAGTAACAGCTGTAACGGACGTGGAACTGGCGGTCTGTCGGGCGCCGGGGAAAGGAACGTACCCCGCCCGCCTGATTTCTCCCGCCGACATCGGTGTTGAGCAGCGGGGAGCGGGCAACATCAAGCGAAGAATTCACAACATTCTGCCAGAGCGGCAGCCGGCGGACAGTTTGCTGGTGGTGGAAGTGTTCACACCGGAAGGCCACTGGTCCAGCTATCCGCCGCACAAGCACGATCAGGACAATCTGCCGCATGAATCTTATCTGGAGGAAACGTATTACTACAAAATCAATCCCGGTCACGGTTTCGCCGTACAGCGCGTGTACACGGACGACCGCTCACTAGATGAGACGCTGACCGTGCACGATGGCGATGCGGTACTGGTCCCCAAAGGGTATCACCCCGTTTCCGCCCCGCCCGGCTATGACGTCTACTATTTAAACGTCATGGCGGGACCGGTACGTACGTGGAAATTTCAGAACGATCCGGCCCATGAGTGGGTAATGGCAAGCAAAATGGCCAGCCGGCAGGATGGAAGGGAAGGGGATGCTCCATGAACAATCTGACCTTTGACAGCCGCAAGCCGATGGACTTCATCGCGATCGGCAGGCTGTGCATCGACCTGAATGCCAATGAGATCAACCGCCCGATGGAAGAAGTGATGACCTTTACCAAATACGTGGGCGGCTCCCCGGCCAACATCGCCATCGGCTTGTCCCGGTTGGGGATGAAAACGGGGTTTATCGGCCGGGTGGCGGATGATCAGATGGGGCGGTTTATCGTCAATTACCTGAAACAGAATCAGATTGACACCTCCCAGGTAATCGTCGACCGGTCGGGCAGCGTAACGGGGCTGACGTTTACCGAAATCAAAAGCCCGACCGATTGCAGCATCCTGATGTATCGGGAGAATACCGCGGATTTGCGGCTGGAACCCAACGACGTGAAGGAAGAGACGATTCAAAATGCCAAAGCGATCCTGATCACCGGCACGGCGCTGGCGAAGAGCCCGTCGCGTGAAGCGGTGTTTCTCGCCCTGGACTACGCCAATAGGCACGGCGTCGTGACGTTTTTTGATCTCGACTACCGTCCGTACACGTGGACTTCTGCGGAAGAAACGGCGATCTACTACAAGCTGGCTGCCGAAAAGTGTGACGTCCTGATCGGCACCCGGGAAGAATTTGACCGGATGGAACACTTTGATCGCAATGACCGGCACGATGACGCCGTCACGGCGAGAAGGTGGTTTGACTGCCGGGCCAGGATTGTCTTGATCAAACACGGGAAAAACGGTTCCGTCGCGTACACCAACGACGGCCAGTGTTATACGGGAACGGTTTTTCCGGCCAAGGTGGTCAAGACGTTTGGTGCGGGAGATTCTTATGCCGCCGCTCTGATCTACGGACTGATGCAGGGATGGGACATTGCGAAGGCGATGGAATACGGGGCTGCTGCCGCCGCGATTGTCATTTCCTCCCACAGCTGCTCGGAGGCGATGCCGACGGTGGAGCAGATCGAACGCTATATCCAACAGTGCCGCAGCGGGGAAGGTGTACGCTGACTCAAAGTACGTGGCGCATGGGTGATGGGGGCCTGGATCATGTCCGCTCCAAAACGAGGCGCGGACAAGGGGCAAACATCTGGCCAAAAACAACGGAAACAGCGAAAATCTGCGGGGATCAATGACGTTTGCAGTCCAAACACGGAAAAGGGCGGTTTTTTCCGCGAAGTCGCGGCTTTTTGCGCCTTCCGGCCGTTCGACGCCTCCCCCCTGATTATGGTAAAATGGAGGCATCAAACAGGAAAGGATCTTGATACCGATGGGTCCGTATAAGACCATCTGGAAACGTTATGACCTCTCCTACATCTAGCGACGTAGCTGTTGATCGTCTCTTGGGCGACCCAACCTGCTACGAAAGCGAGATAATGGATATGAAACGAGATCGAATCGTCAGGAGTTCCTCCGTAGCCGGAAGGGCGCCCGCGCCAAAACGGTTTACGATGCGAGGAATCTTAGATGAGGAGAGCAGTTGCGTACGTTCGCCAATTGTGTTGGATTGTGTTCGGCGCGTTTGTATTGGCATTTGCGTATTATCACATCAATGCTCAGAACCATTTGTCGGAGGGCGGGTTTGTCGGGTTGGCCCTGCTGGCCAAGTACGCGTTTGACCTGTCGCCGGCGATCACGACGCTGGCGCTCGACATTCCGCTGTTTCTCGTCGCTTTTCACGTGAAGGGACGTCAGTTTCTGGCCAACACCATCATTGCATCCATCGCCTTTTCCGTCTTTTACGATTTGTTTGAGCGGTTCTCGCCGCTGCACGTTGATCTGAGCGGCCTCATGCCGCTGGCCGCCCTGCTGTCCGGCCTGCTGACCGGTTGGGGGGCGGGGATCGTCTTGCGGTATGGCGGCGCCACTGGCGGGGACGACATCCTGGCCGTGCTGCTCAGCCGTCAGATCGGACTGTCGATTGGAACGGTCTTTCTGCTGCTGGACGCGCTGGTGCTCAGTCTGTCGCTGTGGTACCTGCCGATTCGCGAAACGCTTTACACGATCCTGGCGGTGACGATTGCCAGCCAGGTGATCAACTGGACCGCCGCTGCAAGCGGCCGGGCAGATGATGGCGACGAATCGGAAACAAAAAGCATATCGCGTTCGCTTACCCTGCCGGATCATTGATGCCAAACCAGTTTCAGACCGGATGAGGTAAATGCCGGCAGGTCCATCCAACGCGAACCCCTCCTGGTAATACAGCGCGTATCGCTGTTTGCCGCGAGGGGTTTTTTCACGGCAAAAGGGCAGCTTGCGTGCGTGCTTGTCTGTCTCACGCCTCGGTCTTGTGAGATAATGAGAAGACAACCGAACAAAGGATCAGGAGGCGCTTTTCATGACATTGCTGCAAGACATCGGGAATACGCTGGTGAAGGTGCGTGAGGCCAACCCCCTCGTCCACAACATCACCAACGTCGTCGTCACCAACTTTACCGCCAACGGCCTGCTGGCCCTGGGCGCTTCGCCTGTCATGGCGTACGCCAAGGAAGAAGTGGCGGACATGGCCAAAATCGCCGGCGCGCTGGTGCTCAATATCGGCACGCTGAATGAGGCAGAGGTGGAGGCCATGCTGATCGCGGGCCGTTCGGCCAATCAGCACGGCGTGCCGGTCATCTTCGACCCGGTGGGAGCGGGGGCGACCGCCTATCGGACGAAAACCGCGCAAACGATCATGCGGGAGGTCCGGGTGTCCGTCATTCGCGGCAACGCTGCGGAAATCGCTCATGTGATCGGCGAGAGCTGGACGATCAAAGGCGTCGATGCGGGGGAAGGGAGCGGCGATGTAGTCTCGCTCGCGCAGTCGGCGGCGAAGCAGTTGGGCACGATCGTCGCGATTACGGGGAAAACGGATGTCATCACGGACGGCTGCACCACCTACCTCATCCGCAACGGCCATCCCATCCTGACCAAGGTAACGGGCACGGGCTGCCTGCTCACATCCGTCCTGGGGGCGTTTGCTGCGGTGGAGAAAGACCTGCTGCTTGCGGGGGCGGCTGCACTCGTCAGCTATGGCGTGGCGGCGGAAGTGGCAGCTGCCGGCAAAGGAGCGGAAGGCCCGGGACAATTTCAGATCGAGTTTTTGAATCAATTGGCGCGGATCACCGCAGACGATGTCCGCAGATACGGAGCGATCGACCGCGTGTAAGCCGGGGAGAAGAGCGCGTATCGGCCGGGTGACGGCCAGACTGCTTTCCCGCTGTTGGGCGAAAAAGGCCCCTTTGTGCTTGTGAGCGAGGGGGCCTTTGCGTTGCCTTTCATAAGCGGAATCGATACAATGAAATAAGCACGAGGCCAACATCTTCTCTTTTAACCAGAAAAAAATTTTAAAATACCACTTGAAAAAGCTTTTGAGATGTGATAGATTAATTCTTGCCGATGAGAGAACGGCAAAAACGATCTGGATGGATGTCCGAGAGGCCGAAGGAGCACGATTGGAAATCGTGTAGACGGGGATGACTCGTCTCGTGGGTTCAAATCCCACTCCATCCGCCATCAATCACCTGGCCCGTTGGTGAAGTGGTTTAACACAGCAGCCTTTCACGCTGTCATTCAGGGGTTCGAATCCCCTACGGGTCACCATAGAAAAATCCCCCTGGACGCTGTCCGGGGGACCCCGCAAAGCATACGGATTCGCTGAGAAGCCTCCGTTCACTTTGCGGACGGAGCGGAGGCTTAGCTCAGCTGGGAGAGCATCTGCCTTACAAGCAGAGGGTCGGCGGTTCGATCCCGTCAGCCTCCACCACCTTTACGGGTACAATGACATATGCGGTCGTGGCGGAATTGGCAGACGCGCTAGATTCAGGTTCTAGTGGTGGCAACACCGTGGAGGTTCAAGTCCTCTCGACCGCACCATACAAAATGTCTTGATTGTTACATCTCAGAAGGTATTAACATGCGGACGTAGCTCAGCTGGTAGAGCGTCGCCTTGCCAAGGCGAAGGCCGCGGGTTCGAGCCCCGTCGTCCGCTCCAGTGCAATCTCTTACATCGTTTTGTGCCCTTAGCTCAGCTGGATAGAGCGTTTGACTACGAATCAAAAGGTCGGGAGTTCGAATCTCTCAGGGCACGCCATAGCAAGAGGTGGGAAGTTGGCACAGCCCGTGTCTCACCTCCACGTCGGGAAGTGGCTCAGCTTGGTAGAGCGCTTGGTTCGGGACCAAGAGGTCGCAGGTTCAAATCCTGTCTTCCCGACCATTCTTATTCTCATCAGCAACGGGCGGCGCAGAGCAGCATCCGATCTGCTGCGCTGGCCGATAACGCGTGCGGGTGTAGTTCAGTGGTAGAACCCCAGCCTTCCAAGCTGGTCGCGTGGGTTCGATTCCCATCACCCGCTCCAAATGTTTCTGGCGGTGTAGCTCAGCTGGCTAGAGCGTTCGGTTCATACCCGAAAGGTCGGGGGTTCAAGCCCCTCCACCGCTACCATATGTACATGGCGATCGTGGCGAAGTGGTTAACGCACCGGATTGTGGCTCCGGCATTCGTGGGTTCGATTCCCATCGATCGCCCCATTTTTTTATTCACCAAAGGACGTCCCCAACCCAGACACATGCGGACGTGGTGGAATTGGCAGACACACCATCTTGAGGGGGTGGCGGGGCGACCCGTGCGAGTTCGAGTCTCGCCGAACGCACCATCTATGTTCACACAGCCCGGTGAGTGCAGCAAACCGCTGCAAGCGCCGGGCTTTTTGATTTTGAATCGTTTCTGTACCAGGCCGCTTTTCCACGGGCGGACGCCTTTCTCTTTCACTTTCGCAATATGGTGACGAGTAAATGCGCTTAAGTTCGCCGCTTCCTTTTCAAGGCTGCCACGTTTTGGGGTATGGGAGGGCGAAGGCGCACAAAAACAGGCGCGCCAACCTGTTATCCGGTCGACACGCCCGCATGGTGCATGAGGCAAAAGCGCTGAACCGTTCAGCGCCTTGCCGTATCCTTTTTTACATCTTATGCCGGTGAGGCTTTCGGGCAGGATGGACCAGCCGATTCCACTTGATCTGCGGCACGGCAATGGCGGCCAGGATCAACAGCACACCGCTCCACTTGTAGAGGCTGACCTGTTCGTGCAGCACCAGACTGGAGAGCAGCACGACTGCCGGCAGTTCGGCTGCGCTGAGAATGGTCGCCAATCCGTTGCCGATACGCGGCACGCCAATCGACAGACAGAGAATCGGGATGGCTGAGCCGAAGCAGGCCACCAGCAGGGCGTACGGCAGCAATCCGTCCCACAGTCTGCCGTTGATGAGGAAGGTCGGCGGATAGACCAGCGACAGGCAGAGCGCGGCCATGCCAATGGAGACGGCGCTGCGCAGATACGGGTTCACGTCCGGCGCCAGCCGTCCGCTGAGAAAGATCACCATCGCAAACGTAAACCCGGACAATAGACCATAGATGAGACCGGTGGCGCTGACGTCATGCAGGCCGGATTCCATCAGGCCGCTGGCCAGCACGGTGCCGATGCCGAGGAGGACCAGCGAGGCCCATTTTTCCGGTCCGGGCCACTTGCGGTCGGCAATACACTCGATCAGCACGCCAATCCAGGTAAACTGGAACAGCAGCACAATGGCGAGCGAGGCCGGGATTTCGCTGACCGCCCGGTGGTAAAACAGGCTGGTGCCGGCCATCATCAGGCCGGACGGCAGCAGGATCAGCAGGTGGCGCAGCCGAAACCGCTGCCTGGACAGGAACAGCGCGACGCCGGACATGATCAGCGTCCCGAACACAAGCTGCCCGCCGCTTAATTCGACCGGGGTAAAACCGGCGGAAAAGGCGGATTTCATGATGACAGAAAGCACGCCGTAGCTGCACGCGCCGGCCAGGACGAGCAGCACGGATCGCCAGTAACTCATAAGCAAACGTTCCTTTCTTGTGACAAAACATAAGTATGCGAAAATTATTGTACATGAGATTCAGAAATGATACAATAAAATTTTACACATATCTTTATCATACTGCTGTGATGATTCGTTACCATGCTAAACAACTGCCGTGGCGTGCAAGCATGTGCCTTCTCCCGGCCAATATGCTGCATGTTAATAGATAGCTGTTCCGGCCTGCTTCAGCTACACTAGAGATGACAGAGCAAATAATTCATGGAGGCTGGAGAGATGAGAAAGGGTGTCTTCTACGCGGTGGGGGCCTATTTGGCCTGGGGACTGCTGCCGCTCTATTGGAAGGTGTTTCAGGAAATGGCCGCGTGGGAGATTCTCGCCCACCGAATTGTCTGGTCCCTCGTTTTTGTTGCCGTACTGCTGTTTGTGACGAAGCGCTGGCTGCAGATGCGAAAGGCGATTTCGACGGCGAAGGAGAGAGGGGCGCTCCTCCTGTGTTCGCTGTTTATCAGCGCCAACTGGCTGATTTTCATCTGGGCGGTCAACAACGGCAACGTGTTGGAAACCAGCCTCGGGTACTACATCAACCCGCTGCTGAACGTGCTTTTTGGCGTCTTGTTCCTCAAAGAGCGGCTGGGAAAGGGGCAGTGGATGGCGATTGCGCTGGCCGCAGCCGGCGTTTCCGTGATGACCGCGCACTACGGCAGGGTACCGTGGGTCGCGATTTCCCTCGCACTGACGTTTGCCTGCTACGGGCTGGTCAAAAAGTTGATAAAAACGGACGCGATCATCAGTCTGGCCTGGGAAACGCTGGTGGTGGCTCCGGTGGCGCTGGGGTACCTGGTGACGCTGCACGTCAGCGGGACGGACACGCTTTCCCACGTGACAGGCTGGCAGATTGCACTGTTGACGCTGTCTGGCGTGGCGACGGCCTTGCCGCTCTTCTGGTTCGCTCAAGCGGCCAAGCTGCTGCCGCTGTCCACGGTGGGGTTTATCCAGTACCTGGCCCCGTCGATCTCGCTGTTCATGGCGGTGTTCCTGTTTGGCGAAACATTTGGCGGCGTTCACCTGGTCAGCTTCGGCTTGATCTGGAGCGCGCTGTTCGTGTACACGGTCAGCTCGATGCGAACAAAACCGGGTTCTGCACAGCAGCAGGTGGAGCTGGCGATCAAAAAGGAAGCGTAACACAAAAAAACTCCAATCTGTCCGAAGCAGCGGACGGATTGGAGTTTTTTGCTGTCAGTTGTGTTGCAGGCTGCGGTACGCGCCGTGATGTGTCGGTCCGACGTATTGATTGAGCGGGAAAGAATGGCGGATCGCTTCGGTGATGAACGCCTTGGCTACCGCTACCGCCTCGCGCACCGATTTGCCTTTGGCAAGCTCCGCACAGATGGCGGCGGAGTAGGTGCAGCCGGCGCCGTGCGTGTAGGTGGTGTTGATCCGCTCGCCTTCCAGAATGTCAAATGTGTGGCCGTCGTACAGGACGTCAATCGCTTTTTCGTGCGCGAGCTTGCCGCCGCCTTTGACCAGCACGTAGGCCGCCCCTTTGTCGTGAATGCGCTTGGCCGCTTCTTTCATGTCGTCGACGGTTTTGAGCGCCCCCATTTGGCTCAACTGACCGGCTTCAAACAGGTTGGGCGTCACGACAGTAGCCCGGGGAACGAGGACGTCGCGCAGGCTGTCGGCCACTTCCGGGTGAAGCACTTCGTCCGCTCCCTTGCAGACGAGCACCGGGTCGACGACGACGTTCTTCAATTGGTATTGGTCGATTTTCCGGGCCGCCAGCTCGATCAGCTCCGTCGTACCCAGCATGCCGGTTTTCACGGCATCGACGCCGATGCCGGAGAGAACCGTTTCCAACTGCTTCTCCAGAGTGCCGAGGTCGATCGGAAACACCTCGTGAAACCAGGAATTGTGCGGATCTTGCGCTACGATTACGGTCAGGGCGGTCATTCCGTAGACGCCCAGCTCCTGAAACGTCTTCAGGTCAGCCTGGATGCCGGCGCCGCCGCTGGTGTCAGATCCTGCGATGGTTAACGCTTTGCGAATCGTCATGGCAGATGTCTCCCTTTTCCAGCCGCAACTGATGGTGCGGTTCGTTTACGTTCTACCTAAATTGAAGTGGAAAACCAGGGCGGTGTCAATACGTTCGTCCCATGAAAAAACGCCTCTCCGGCGGGGAGAAGCGTTTCGATATCGTGGGCGATTTTCTATGTAGGGTTACTTTTTCAGACAGATGCAATGTGATGGAACGAGAAGGTGATCGGAGTGGACATGGCCTTGGCGCGCTTCGAGGCGAGGCGCTTGGCCTCTTTGGCTGCCTCAAACATGCTGGGTGCCTTGATGATTTCAATCCATTGACGTGACGCCGTTTCAAACAAAAACCGATAGATTCTCATCATCTATCCGCCCTCTCTCGTTTTTCTTCACACCTTTATTGTATCAACGAGCAGCATGTATTAGATCACCGCGGTGTTACATTTTCATGAAGAAAGTATTGCGTTTGCGTGAACAAGAAAATATTTACCAAGTCGCGTTACATTTCTCCAGTTACTGCGTCTATAGATAAAGGATGCCAATTTTACACGTATCGACAAACGAGGTGGAAAACGAGATGGCCAACGGAACAGGCGAATTGACGGTGAACGGCGTCAATCACAGCTACGGGACGGGCAAGATCAAGGTGCCCGTGCTGTTCGACATCAATCTGCACGTCGACAAAGGGGAGTTTGTCGCCCTGTGCGGATCGTCCGGATCGGGCAAGTCGACGCTGTTGAACCTGCTGGCCGGTTTGACCAAACCGGACGAGGGGAGGATTTTCGTCAATGGGGAAGAAATCTCCCGCTTGAACGAGAATGAACTGTGTCTGTTTCGCCGCCGGTGCATGGGCTTTATTTTTCAATCGTACAACCTGCTTCCCAACCTGACCGCGCTGGAAAACGTGGAACTGCCGCTGATTTTTGCCGGCGAAAGCCGCAAAAGCAGACGGGCCAAAGCAAAGGAGATGCTGGAACGCGTCGGGTTGGAAGGGCGGATGGACCACAAGCCAAACGAACTGAGCGGCGGGCAGCAGCAGCGGGTCAGCATCGCCCGCGCCCTGGTCAACCAGCCCAGCATTGTGCTTGCCGACGAACCGACCGGGAATCTGGACAGCAAAACCGAGCAGGAAATCTTGGCGTTGATGAAGCGGATGAACCGCGAAAACGGCACGACGTTTATCATCGTCACGCACGAACAGGAAGTGGCGGAACAGTCCGACCGCGTCATCTATCTGCAGGACGGACGGGTCGTGCAAAAACGGACCAAACCGGCATGAGAGAGGGCATGAGGTGAACCTACTGTGAAACTTCTGGATTCGTTTCGCATCGTCTGGCGAAACTTGTGGCGCATGAAGCTGCGCACGGCGCTGACCTCCGTCGGCGTCATGATCGGGACGGCCGCGATTGTGGCGATGATCGCCCTCAGTCTGGGACTGAAGGAAAATGCCGTCAAAAGCCTGGAGAACTTCGGCAACCTGACGGAGCTGGACGTAGAACCGGCGTATTGGAATTACGAAAAGGACGAGCCTATCCCGGACGACCAGCGGAAAAAGCTGAACATGGAAGCAGTGCGGGTGATCAAGGGCATACCCGGCGTGGCGGCGGTCATGCCGATCAAGCGGATACACGGGGAAACCAAGCTGAAAGTGGGCAGGCGAGAAGGGTATGTCGAGGTAGTCGGAGTGGACGTGCACGAATCGGCCGCCTACCGCAAGGATGACGTGGAAAAAGGCAGCTACCTGAGCGGATCGCCGCAGGAAATCGTCGTGGCCTACCGAGTTCCCACCATTTTGCGGGACGTGGAAAAGGAGCGGCGGGAAGCGCGGCGGAGAAGCGCGGACGCCAAACGGGGCGGGGGAATGGAGATCATGCGCCCTGGTTTTAACGGTGGCGATGCCCCCCAATCGTTCAATCTCGTCGACAAGACGGCTACGATCGTGCTGACGCGCGAGTACCGGATCGACGACGAGCCGCACTTCGAAAAGAAAGAAATCCGCGTGAGAGTCGTCGGCCAACTGCGGCAGGACGACAACCACCGCTACGGACACGCGGTCTATGCGCCGCTCAGCCTGGTAAAAGAGATCAACGACTGGCTCAACCGCACCCGGGGCGACGAATTTGGCGATGGAGGCGG
Source organism: Brevibacillus sedimenti (assembly GCF_020923495.1). Classification (GTDB taxonomy): domain Bacteria; phylum Bacillota; class Bacilli; order Brevibacillales; family Brevibacillaceae; genus Brevibacillus; species Brevibacillus aydinogluensis. The sequence continues at coordinate 3,866,464 of NZ_CP064048.1, read as the reverse complement.
CAGCACCCGGCGCAACCGCGAGACTGCGAAGCAGGACAGCTTTGAGTTTGACGAGATGACGGTGAAGGTGGAATCGCGCGAAAAAGTGGAGAGCGTTGTACAGGCGCTAAAGGAGCGCGGGTTTGAAGTCTGGTCGCCGGCTCGCGAACTGGAGCAGATCAACAAGTTCTTCTTCATCATCCAGATCGTGCTGGGCGGAATTGCCGCCGTCTCGCTGTTGGTCGCCACGATCGGCATTGTCAACACGATGATCATGTCCATTCTGGAACGGACCAAGGAAATCGGCATCATGAAGGTGATCGGCGCCACCGTGTACAACATACGCTGGCTGTTCCTGATGGAATCGGGCTTCATCGGATTGATTGGCGGACTGGCCGGCCTCGGCATCGCCTGGGGAGCGGTGGAGCTGGTCAACCACTTTGGAGAAGCGGGCGGCATCATGGACAGCCTCAACATCGGCTTCGGCGGACCCGAGGGAGAGGAGAAACTGCGCCTGGCCATCATTCCGACGTGGCTGTCTCTGTTCGCCATCGGATTTTCGTTTGTCATCGGTTTGCTGGCGGGTATTTTCCCAGCCATCCGCGCCTCCCGGTTGAGCGCGCTGCAAGCGATTCGATCTGATTAAAGAATGTGGGGATAGGGAGTATGAAAAAGAAAACGTGGATCATTCTTTCGGCAGTCATTGTCCTGTTGGGCGGTGGCGGATACGCCGGCTATCACTATCTCGGCTCCAAAGACGCGGCAGCCGAACAGACTCAGGAGGAGCCGCCCTCCTTTCCCACCGCAGTCGTGGACAGGGGGGACGTGAAAAAGACCATTTTTGCCTCTGGTACCGTGGAAGTAAAGGCGCGCGAGGAAGTAAAACCGGAACTGTCCGGCAAGGTGGAGCAGGTCTTCGTGAAAGAAGGGCAGCGCGTGAACAAGGGAGATCCGCTGTTCTCCATCGACAGTTCGGACGCCGCCCTGGAGCTGCAAAAGCAGGAGTTGAGCATCGTCCGCGCCAAGCGGGAATTGAACGATTTGAAAAACCGGAAGGACAAGATTGTCTTTTCCATGGGCGGCAAGGTGAAGGAAGTGCTGGTCAAGGAAGGAGACACGGTGACGCCGGATACCGTGGTCGCCAAACTGGTTGACACCGAACACCTGAAGATTACCGGAAAATTTTCCGCCTTTGAAGCAGAGCACTTCAAGGTGGGCCAAAAGGTGAAAGTGTTTATCTCCTCGTCGATGATCTTTCTCGACGGAACGGTGACCAAGGTCGACCTGGTCGGCAAGAAGGAAAAAGGCGTCGGTGGCGTTCACGACGTGGAAGTGCTGGTGAAAAAGCCGGGAGCTCTGTACGTGGGAGACCTGGGAGAGGTACAGTGGGTCAATCCAAGCGGCGTTCTGTTCGCCAGCCAGGTGGCGACGCCGTTTGAAGACCCGGACGACGTGGAGATTGTGGCCGGCACCCACGGCAAGGTCGGCAAGGTGGAAGTGGAAAACGGCGACGAGGTCAAGGCGGGTCAACTGCTGGCGAAAATGGACATGTCCGCCTCCGAACTGGACCTGAAGGAGAAGGAACTGTCCTTGAAAGAGTCGCTTTTGTCCCTCGAGCAGAAGAAGCGGGAGATCGCGAAAAAGCAGGTGACGGCGCCAATCAGCGGGGTAGTCACCAAGGTGGAGGTCAAACCGGGAGAGACGCCGGACTCCAGCAAGCCGGCTATGGTCATCATGGACAGCAGCGCCGTGTATTTTGTGGCGGGTGTGGATGAAATCGACATTCCGTCCATCAAGGTGGGTCAGACGGCCGAGGTGTACGTGACGGCGTTTGGCAACAAGCCGTTTATCGGCAAGGTCGTGGACGTGCCCAAAGAGGGGACGAAAGAGGACAAGTCGGTGCGCTTCGCGGTGAAAATCGAGCTGACTGATGCCGCTGAGATGAAGCACGGCATGACCGGCGACTGCGACATTTACGTCGAGAAAAAGGAAAACGTGCTCCGGCTGCCGCTGCAGGCGGTCGAAGTGCTGGAGGACGGCAAGGGAACGGTCATGGTGAAGGATCCAAAAACCGGAGAGCCGACGCCAAAAGAAGTGGAGATCGGGATCGAAGGAGCAGAGTTCATCGAAATCAAGAGCGGCCTTGAGGAAGGCGAGGAAGTGCTGATGATGAACGGCGGCGACGTCTTCTAGCACGGCCGCGTCGGCACGCCTCCGGCTCAAATGAAACCCGCCTGCTTGTGCCATTGCGGCAGAGCAGGCGGGTTGTTTGTTTGGACGCCCTGCTGTTCAGCCAATCCGCTTTACGGCAGCGGCCTTTGCTCGGGCGGCTTGATGGCGGCGACCCGGATTCGGCAGTAGTCCAGGACCCAGGAGCCGTCGCGGAACAAGGCGGGACGCAGTCGTTCGGCGATCATCGCGCAGGTTTCGTCTTTTTCCTGCGGAGGCATGTCGGCAAAAAACGGGCCGCAGAATGCATCCAGCCAGTGGCGCAGCCCCTGTTCTCCGTCCGGGAGCTCTGTGGGCCGTTCAAAGTGCTGCGCCAGTTTGACGACAAAGCCCTGCTGTTCCAAAAGCCAGGTGTAGGCGCCGATGCCGGGGAAGTACCAGGGGTTGCAGCTGTCCGCATCGCGCCCCTTGTCTGCCAGGACGGTGCGGATGGCCTGGACGACCCGTTCCACGTTGCCCGCTCCGCCAAATTCGGCCACGAACCGTCCGCCCGGCTTCAGCGCCAGCCACACCTGGCGGATGACCGCTTCCGGCCGCTTCATCCAGTGCAGGGCGGCGTTGGAAAAGACGGCGTCAAACAACTCCTCCGTCACAAACGTCTCGGCGTTGGCGACGAAAAACCGCAGCGCAGGGTATTTGCTCCGCGCCGTGTCAATCATCTCGGCTGACAGGTCCATTCCTGTCGGCACAGCCCCGGCCTTGGCCATCTCGGCACAGAGATCACCTGTTCCGCAGCCCAGGTCGAGAATCGTTTCCCCCGGCTGCGGCTGAAGCCATTCCAGCACGCCTTTGCCAAACCGGGAGACAAAGTCCAGCTTGCTGTCGTACAGCCGTGCGTTCCAGCGGTTCTCTACATGCATGGAAAATCCCTCCTTGGTATCGTTGTACCAGTGGAGGGGTTATTCGTCAAATCTATAAAAATGATGAAATGTATAGTTTTTACCTATTTATGCTCCTATATTCGGTCAAGATACAGCGTGGTTACCGAGGTGGAGTCGCCGTTTTTTATTTCTTCTTCCGTCGCCTTTTCTTCCAACTCGTCCATCTCCATCCCGGGCGCGATGGTCGGTTCGTGCTTCGGATTGCGATTCGGTTTGCGCTCGTCCGTCCGCTTGTCCATCGATCCTGCCTCCTTTCATTTGGGCTGTCCCTAGCGTTTGCCGGCAGCGCCAGCATTATGCCTGTCCCGGCAGCCGCCTTGTGGCGGGATGGTGAAAGCAGTACGATAAAACCAGGGAAAAGATGCCGGATGTCGGCAGGGAGGAGGAACGTATGGAGCCGATTATGCTGCGCGGCCATCATCTGCTGTGCGTTCACGGGTTTCAGGGGATGGGGTACAGCCCCGCGTTTGTCGCCAAAATGGGGGAAATCGTCGAGCGAATCCGCGATCCCCGGCAGGATTTTCCCATCCGGGTGGTGCGGGACTTTGACGACGCGTGCCAGGCGTGTCCCAACAAGGGAGCGGAACGGTGCGAAGCTTCCCCCGATTCGGAAGAGCACGTGCAGACGCTGGACCGAAACGTTCTTACCCATCTGGGCTTGACGGCGGGAGAGGTCTACCTCAAGTCGGAACTGGTGGAGCGCACCCGCCGCCTGGTGGCACCGGACGATCTGGCCTTCCTCTGCGCCGGGTGCTCCTGGTACGAATACGGCGTGTGCCGCGAGGGCATCGCCCGCTTGCGCCAGACAGAGGCCGGCAGGCAGGAGCGGAAAACCGCCCCATAGCCGGAAAGGAGAGAGAAAATCGTGACCGACGAAGAGCGCAGCGTATTGGAAAAGCTGGGGTTCCGGTTGGAGGACGGCGCGGTGAAACATCTCAAGCTGGGGATCGTAGAACGATGTGAGGTCTTTGAGGGATTTGCGTCTCTCGCAGAACTGGAGGCCTTTGCAAAAGCGATGCTGCGCACCCGCTGCCGGTTACGTAAAACGGCCGCACAGCCGGGCAGAGAGGGGCAGACGCGCGGGTAAGGAGATGAGTAGAGTCAGCATGGAGACGAGAGAGATGCTCTTGCGGGCGTTGAACGAAGTGGAAGCGTGGGAACGGGATCAGAAGGACCTGTGGTTCTGGGAAAAGCTGGGCCGGCTGCCATTTGTGCTGTTGGACCGCATTACGCCTGCCGTCGTCAGGGAAAAGCTGGGGACGGCTGTCGATGAAATGGCCGCCTTTTTGGAACAGGGGGGTACCTATCTGGTAAGCGATGAGGCGGTGTATGCGCGGTTTCAGGAGGCCCAGCAGGGTAAGGGACGGCCCAAGCAGGAGGACGTCAAGGGATTGCCGCTGGCCAGCATGGACCAGGTGGCAGCGGAAATAGTGTCATCCCGCGCCGCATTTGCCACGGTGCAGGGAGCGACAACGGGGGTGGGCGGCCTGTTCACCCTGGCGATCGACGTTCCGCTGCTGTTGGGCACCTCGCTCAAGGTGCTGCAGGAGATGGCACTCTGTTACGGATACCGCCCGGAGGAAAAACGGGAGCGGCTGTTCATCGTCAAATGTTTGCAATTTGCCTCTTCCGACATTGTCGGCAAGCGCGCGATCCTGGAGGAGCTCTCCCGCTTTGACGAGCCCGAAAGACAGCGGGATGTCATTGCCCAACTGCAAGGTTGGCGGGAAGTGGTGGTGACGTACACGGAAAACTTTGGATGGAAAAAGCTGTTTCAGATGGTACCGGTGGCGGGCATGCTGTTTGGCGCTTACCTGAACCGCTCCACCGTGCAGGATGTGGCGGAAACGGGCCGGATGCTGTACCGCAAGCGGCGGATTCTGGAGCGGCTGAGGCAGGAAGAAGCCGGAGCCTGACGGGCAGGATGTCCCGTGCGCTCCGGCTTTCCCGCTGCCAGGGCGGCACGGGACTGGCCGCTTTACGCCCACTCCTCGCTCGTGATCGCGAAGATCAGGTGGTCTTCCCAGACGCCGTTGATCTGCAGATACCGAAGCGACAGCCCTTCCCGGCGGAAGCCGGTCTTTTCCAGCACGCGGATGGAGGCCGTGTTGCGCGGCATGACCGCCGCCTGTACGCGGTGCAGTTCGGCTTTGGCAAACGCAAAATCCAGCACCTGCCGGACGGCCTGCGTCATACAGCCGCGTCCGCCACATGACTGGTCGAGAAAGTAGCCGATGGTGGCGTTTTGCCAGGCGCCACGCACGATGTTGGTAAGGTTGACGCGGCCGATCAGCTCGTCGCCTTCACGCAGAAAAACGCCAAATGCGTAGGCGGTACCCGCCGCGAAGTCGCGCTCGGCGGACGCCAGCTGCTCCCGCTGTCCCTCCAGGGTAAAAAACGACGCGGGACGGATCGGTTCAAACGGTTGAAGAAACGCCTGATTGCGAACGCGCAGGTCCAACATGGCCGGTGCGTCATTTGCCGTCAGGGGGCGGATGTACACGCTGGGTGCCTGTGAAGACATGGGGCGGTCCTCCTTATCCTCTTGATAGAATCTGGACCGCCAGTGTATCACGTATGCGTCCTTTTTGAAAAGACGGCTTGGCAGATTGGCCGGAACCGTACGGATGGGGCGCTAGCGCTCTTTTGCTACATCAGCGACTGTGCAAACGAACGTCCGAATTCCCGGCAGGTTTCCTTCTCCTGGGCGGACGGGGACAGTTCCACCTTCAACCCGTTCAACGGGACGTCTGCGCCCAGCGCAGTTACTTTTTCCAGCAGAATGTCGACGGCGGCTCCCACTTTTTCGTAGCCGGAGTCGCAAGAGCCGAATACCGCCGCTTTTTTGCCCCGCAGGTCAAGCCCTTCCATCTCTTCGTAAAAATCCAGAAACTCGTCTGGCAGTTCTCCGTCTCCCCACGTGTAGGCACCAAGCACAATGCCGTCATAGTCGGCCAAATCGGAAGCGGAGCAGTCCAGCACTTCCTTTACCTCCGGTTCGATTCCCGCCGAGCGAATGCCCTCGACGATCGCATCGGCCATCTCCCGGGTGTTTCCTGTCATGCTTGCATAAACGAGAATTATCGTTTTCATAAGCCCTCCGAATAGATAATGGTTATCATTTTCAATTACAAGATAATGAAAATGATTATCGTTGTCAACTATTATGTTTCGCTTCTTCTTCATTCAGATGTTGCCACCCGGGGAGGATTTTGATAGAGTAAAAGGAAATTCCATAACCATTAACAAATAGAGGTGCGCTGCGGAAGAGTACGTCTTGCCATACAAACGCGGGGGGCGTGGAAAGACGGAAAGGCCAAGGCGCCGAAGTTCTGGCCGTACCCCTCGGACGGCGAGGGCTGGGGTTCCCGTGAACAACGGTCGCCCTGTCATGAAAGGCACGGCCTTTCGTGGAGCGCTATTTACGGTTTGCTTTCAGGTATCAAAAAAGCAATGAGGATAGCGTCTGCACTCATTGCTTTTTCTACATTTTCACATACATGTGATGGAGGAGATTCACAGTGAACATGATGGATGCGCATGAAATTATCTCGTTTATTCAAAAAAGCGAAAAGAAAACGCCGGTGAAGGTATACCTGAAAGGGGAGCTGGACGGCATCGACTTCGGCCCAAGCGCCAAAACGTTTATCAGCAACGGCACGGGCGTGGTCTTCGGCGAATGGAAGGAAATCGAGCCGGTGCTGCAACAGCATAAGGATAAAATCGCCGATTACGTGGTGGAAAGCGACCGCCGCAACTCCGCCATTCCGCTGCTGGACACGAAAGGCATCCAGGCGCGCATCGAGCCGGGCGCGATCATCCGCGACCAGGTGAGCATCGGCAACAACGCCGTCATCATGATGGGGGCCGTGATCAACATTGGCGCTGTCATCGGAGAAGGAACGATGATCGACATGAACGTGGTGGTCGGCGGCCGCGGCACTATCGGGAAAAACTGCCACATCGGTGCCGGTGCAGTCATCGCAGGCGTGATCGAACCGCCGTCCGCCCAGCCGGTCGTGATTGAAGACGACGTGGTAGTCGGTGCCAACGCGGTGATTCTGGAAGGCGTTCGCGTCGGCAAAGGTTCCGTCGTGGCTGCCGGTGCGGTCGTCATCGAGGACGTTCCGCCGAACGTGGTCGTGGCTGGCACTCCGGCGCGCATCATCAAGCAGATCGACGAAAAGACACGCTCCAAGACGGAAATCAAGCAGGAGCTGCGGCAACTGTAGGAGCGTGAGTGAGAAGATGGCTACGGACTGGCGTTCACTCGACGAACAGTACATCGTCCCGACGTACAAACGGCTGCCGATCGCAATCGCCAGAGGAGAGGGCAACTATCTGTACGACACCGACGGCCGGGCGTATCTTGACCTGTTTACCGGACTGGCCGTCAATGTTCTCGGCCACTCCCATCCGCGGATTGTCCAGGCGCTCCGGGAGCAGGGCGAGCGGTTTTTGCACATCTCCAACATCTTTCTCAACCCGCCGGCGATCCGGCTGGCACAGCGGCTGATCGACAACACCATCCCCGGCAAGGTCTTTTTCTCCAACTCCGGGGCGGAGGCGACGGAAGCGGCGATCAAGCTGATTCACAAATGGACAAAAGCGGAGGGGGCCGGCCGGTCGGGTATCGCCGTCCTGCGCAACAGTTTCCATGGGCGCACGCTGGGAGCGGTGCGGCTGACGCGGCAGCCCCATGTCTATCAGGATTTTCCCCAGCCTGACTTTCCCGTCTACGAGCTGGATGCAGAAGACGCAGAACAGCTTCGCGCCGTCTGCCGCAGCGAAAAGCCAGCCGCCCTCCTGATGGAGCCGGTGCTCGGCTCCGGCGGTGTGGTGCCGCTTTCCGAAGCGTTTCTGCGGGAAGCGGAGGCGATCTGCCGGGAAGAGGGCGTGCTGTTTGCCATGGATGAAATCCAGACCGGCATGGGACGAACGGGTCGTCTGTTCGCGTATCAGCACGCCGGAGTGACGCCTGATTTGATCCTGTTTGCCAAAGGAGTGGGCGGCGGTCTGCCGCTCGGCGGGGTGATCGCCGGCCAACGGCTGATGAATCTGTTCAAGCCGGGGGATCACGGCACCACCTTTGCGCCCTCGCCGCTCTCCGCCGCGCTGGGCAATGCGGTGCTGGACGAATTGCTCGACCCGGCTTTTTGTGACCAGGTGAGCGACGTGATCGGCTACCTGTGGGGCCGTCTGGAAGAGCTGAGACACCGCCTGCCGGAGCAGCTTCATGCACTGCGCGGCAAAGGGATGATGGTGGGCATTCCGCTGAACGTTACACCCGAAGAAGCGGCCCGGCTGCAGCAAAACCTGCTGGCTGCGGGCTTCCTCGTCGACGTGACGCAAAAGACGATCGTCCGCCTGCTGCCTCCGCTTACCTTGACGCGGGCAGATGTGGACCGGTTTATCGACGAGTTTGCCCGTCAGCTGACGGCGCTCGGCACCGGAAAGGAAGTGTAGAGGGATGACCGATTCTGCGTTTGTGCAGATTCGCCGCGACTTGCATCAAATACCTGAACCCGGTTTTGCGGAGTACAAAACGCAGCGCTACCTGCTGGACTATCTGGAGCGGCTGCCGCAGGAGCGCCTGCAGATCAGGACCTGGCGCACCGGCATTCTCGTCAGGGTGCGCGGGCTTCATCCCAGGCGGACGATCGCCTGGCGGGCGGACATGGATGGTCTGCCGATCCGGGAGGAGACGACCTATCCGTTCCGCTCCAAGCACGAGGGGTACATGCACGCCTGCGGCCACGACATGCACATGGCGATCGGGCTGGGCATTCTGACCCATTTTGTGCACCATCCCGTCGATGACGATCTGCTCTTCGTGTTTCAGCCGGCCGAAGAAGGACCGGGCGGCGCCAAGCCGATGATGGAGAGCGAAGAATTTGCTGAGTGGCGGCCTGACTGCATCTTTGCGCTGCATATCGCGCCGGAGTACCCGGTGGGACACATCGCCACCAAGCCGGGTATCCTGTTTGCCAACACCTCGGAGCTGATGATTGAGCTGACCGGCAAAGGGGGGCACGCGGCCTTTCCCCACAAGGCAAACGACATGGTGGTGGCGGCCAGCCATCTGGTGACGCAGCTGCAGTCGATTGTGGCCCGCAACGTCGATCCGCTCGATGCGGCCGTCGTGACGGTGGGCAAAATCGAAGGGGGCACCCGGCAGAACATCATCGCGGAAACAGCGCGGTTGGAAGGAACAATCCGGACGATGTCGCTGGAGTCGATGGCCCGGGTGAAAAGCCGCATCGAGGCGCTGGTCAAAGGTATCGAAGCGGGTTTCGAGTGCACGGCTGCCATCGATTACGGCTGCGGGTACTGCCAGGTGTACAATCATGAGCTGCTGACGGAGCAGTTCATGGAGTGGGTGGGCACCCAGCGCCCGGACATCACGCCGATTCGCTGCAGCGAAGCGATGACGGGAGAGGACTTCGGCTTTTTCCTGTCAGAAATCCCCGGCTTTTTGTTCTGGCTCGGGGTGAATACCCCCTACGGCCTGCATCATGCAAAGATCGAACCGGACGAGCGGGCGATCGACATCGCAATCAGCCTGGTGACGGACTATCTGACCTGGCTGTCCGGACAGGAGGAATGGCCGATCTGAGCGACCCATTCATCAACCGAAGCCGTAGACAATGTACATCGTCGCATGGAGGGATGGGCCCCGCGTCTCGTTTTGGAGCGGACTTCATCCGCTTCTGTGCTGGGCGTCAAGCGAGCGAGCGGGCCCGATCTCCCATGCGCCTCGGACTTTGTCTGCATGCTGAAGCGACTCCACGCGAGTCGCTTTTTCTTTTATCTGAATAGAGTGTTGATAAGTCCTTCCTCCAGCACGAGATCCGCCTGTGGATATTGTGGATATTGTGAAAAAAGTTTGCGTGGCGACCACAACTATTTGCCGGCTTGGGCGTATAAGTTAATGCAAAAGAAATTGGGAAATTACGCGCTGAGAGAGGCGCAGAACATACTGGAGGATTGTGACATGAAGAAAGCATGGTTGTCTGCCCTGTTGTTGCTGACGATCGCCGGAGTTGGAAGCACGGCCCTGGGCGAAGGCGCGATGCGGGTCTATCTGAGCGGCGAGCGCATCGTCGACAGCTTGCCCGCTTCCACGAGCGCTTCGATGCAGAAACTGGTCAAGCGGATGGGAGGCTTTGTCGAGTACGATCAACGCTCCGGAAAACTGGAGATCGTCAAGCCGAACGTCAATATTCTCGTGCTGGAAGGCATTCAGCAATCCCGCAACAAGAACATCATTTTCAGCAATCCGATCAAAGGGTACAGCGACAAGGACGTGCCCCGGACGTTTAACGTGTTTGTCGAGGTGGATGACGCGCCGGTGACGAAAGACCTGAGGCTGCGCCTGGTGCTGATCGGCCCGGACGGCAAAGAGGTAGACCACGGCAAAGAGTGGAAGTACTCGACGCTGAACGCCAACAGCTTCTACTTCTCCGAACCGTTTGTCTCCACCAAATTGGAACTGTACGGAACGTACAAAGTGCAGCTGCAGATGAAGACAGAGAAGTCCAACGAGTACATCACCGTCGGTGAAAACAGCTTTACCGTCGGACGATAGCCCAATGAGAAAATTGGCTTGGTCGCGTTTCCACATGGCTTGTTGTCATGGTATAATGAGTAACAAATGACGTTTTGCGTCACCCTGATGCAAGTACATGAGAGAAAGGAACGATGGGAGCGAATGGAGACAAATCCCGCGCGGTCATCCACAGACATAGAAGGCCCGAGTATACGGATTGCCTGGAAAGATGAGCATTCGATCCTGGCCCAATGGCACATGACAAAGGAGTTCGAACGGGAAGTGGAGCGGAAATTTGCCATCCCGTTTGCCGAACTGCCATTTGTCCTCCGCCTCTTTGATGTGACAGACCGCAACGAGATCCGCAACGACGGCACCGACCTCTACACTGACTTTGACATTAACCACCGCTCATCGGAGTGGATCCTCTACGGCGTCACACAGGGCTTGCGCTACTGTGTGGATTTGGGGATTCGAATGGTTGATGGCAGATTTTATTCGCTGTCCCGATCTCAACCGATTTGATCAACGTACGCATTAAAACGGCTCTCCACTCGGGAGAGCCTTTTTTTGTCGTCCGGCCGCTCACGGTTTGCGCGGCTGGAAGTACTGGATGCGTTTGTTGAACAGGTGCAGCTCCGCCTTGTATTCGCGGGCCAAATAGCGGCAGAATTCATTTGCCTTGTTCATATCGCCGTGCGTGGCCGACTCCGGCAGGGAGACCTGAATGAAAAACTGCTCCTGGCCGTTCTCCTCGCGGGAGCCCACGCCCACGATGATGGCCTTGTAAAGATTGGGATCCTTGCCTTTCAGCAAAAACCAGGAACCCTTCCCTTCCGGCCGCTCCTCGATCACGTACGGAAAGGCGGCGTCCGCGTAGGTCCACCCCAGTTGTTCCCCCGTTTTTTTCGTCATCTCAATGTATCGCTCAAACTTTGCCTTGACGTCGTCGATGTCTGCTTTCGTGGCTGTGGAACCTTCCACGAAATAGATGTAGGCCGATTTCAGGTTCACGATTGCCGTCACTCCTAGTCCCGGGAATCTCTTGCGATTAGTGTAGCATTTCCTGCCACTCATTGGCAATGCGACATGTTACAAGGAAAATAATTGCGCGTCTTTTCTGAAAAGTGTAAAATAAATATCACATTCATTACAGGAAAGAGAAACAATGATAAAGGATCGTGGAGGAATGGACCCGATGCACGAGGTTTCAATTCGAAACGTTTATGAAGCATTAAACACGATGCGCGCCATTGATGTCGTCAACAAGGAAGACTGGGAACGGGCGGCCAAGGAAGCGGAGCTGGATTCGTCCGTGCAATTGAATATTCTCTGGATCATTTACTGCTACGAAGGCGTCCGCGTGACGCAGATCGCTGAATGGACCTTTTGGCATCCGTCTTCCATCGTCATTCATATCAAAAAGCTGGTGGAAAAAGGGATGGTCTCGATCGAAAAGTCGGAGCTGGACGGGCGCGTGGTGCACGTCTACCCGACGCAGAAGGGACGGGAAGTGATCGAAGCGAGCAGGCGGAACGTACCGTCGATATTTCGGCTCACCTATGCGCTGGAAAAGCTGGAGGAGCGGTACAGTTCGGCCGTTGTGGAACTGTTCTTTGAATGTTTGTCGTTTGTCGCCCAATCGTTGCATGGAGCGGAAAAAGTTCGCTGGATTCAGGAAGGGGAGGACCGCGTTCCCAACCTTCGCCATCTGATCAGCTAGGATCACAGCAGGATTGGTGAGCAAAAGAGGCGGCAGAACACCCAGGCGCTTTTGTGCGGCCACGAGGCTGCTGCGAGGGCAGGGGTGGAAATCTGCCGCTTTTTTTGATATACTGATAAACAATCCGAAAATTTCATCAATTTGCTTTTCGGACATCAATGCTATGAGGAGGGATTGCTGATGGAACGGTTCGACCACTTGTACGACGTTGCGGAGACTGCTCAGGTGCGCTTCTTCGGTGTTGCGACGGAACTTGCACGGCACGACTTTGGGATCGTCTTCACCAACAAGTTTGATGGTAAGCCGCTGGTCATCTGTATGCAGACGGGGCAATCCACTCTTCTCAGTTCGGAGGACGCGGTCAATCCAGAGTACCTGAAAAAGGTTTTTCGGATCGACTGCCAGAATGAAGCAGAAATGCTGTCGCAGTTTTTCCAGGAGTGTTTGCCATCGGTGCCGTTGGAAGATAACCAGTACTGACATCGGGCAGAAGGATTCCTTCTGCCCGTTTTTGTCTTGGGGAGGGAGGAGAATGGACAGCTATTTCCATGCCTGGACGGTCGCCGATCCGGTCGCGGCGGTCGTGCTGGTGCACGGAACTGGCGAGCATCACGGACGCTACAAGCATGTGGCGGCCTTTTTGAATGACCACCGCGTGGATGTATTCAGCGGGGATCTGCCCGGGTGGGGTCGTTCGCCGGGGAAAAAGGGGCACATTGATTCGTTTTCACAGTATCTGGACGCCGTGGAAACCTGGACGGAGCGGGCGCTCAAGGCAGCTGGAGACGAGCGGCCCGTTTTTCTCCTGGGGCACAGCATGGGCGGTCTGGTGGCGGTGCGGTTTGTCCAGCGGTATGAGAAGCGGCGTCAGCTGGCCGGGTTGATGCTCAGTTCGCCCTGCCTGCAGTTGAAGATCGACGTGCCAGTGTGGAAGGCCAGGCTGGCGCAATGGCTGGATCGCGCCATGCCCAGGCTGGTGATGGCAAACGGGATCACGGCGGACATGGTCTCCCGCGATCCGCAGGTGCAGGCGGAATACGTAAACGATCCGTACATCTATTCCAAAGTGAGCGTCCGCTGGTTCCAGGAGCTCAACCGGGCCATGCGGGCCGCCTGGGAAGAGCGGGAGCGGCTTGACCTTCCCGTGCTGGTGCTGCAGGCAGGAGATGACCAACTGGTCGATCCGGACGGAGTGGAACGGTTTGCGTCCGGCTTGCCGGCGGAGGTCACCTTTGTCCGTTTTCCCGGACTGCGCCACGAAGTGCTGAACGAACCCGAGCGGGAGGACGTGCTGCGGCAGATGCTGGAGTGGCTGAAGCGACACGGTGGTCAATGATAAATGTGACATACTAAATTGGCGATATTGTGTGTGTTTTTCGTATTGACTCTCATTAGTATGTCATATTAATATAAAAGTACCATCACATTTTGATGTCACTTTTGGCTGATCTGCGCTTAGGCAGTACGAACGCGGAGGGATTTCGAATATGGGTACGATTGTTTGTCAGAGTTGTGGGACGATTATCGAGCATTTTGAAAGCAACCAGGTGAAAACGCTGTACGGGATCTGCAACTGCGACTGCTGCCCCAGTGAAAAACAGGAACAGGAGTAACATGCAAATAGTTCGTCAGGCGCTTGTTGATAGCGCCTGATTTTTTTTGACATCCATTGCCATATGTCGGATAATTGGTAAAAGAGGGAGAAACGTCACAAAAGGAGGAATCGTTACAATGAAGAGAACCCCCATCCGAGGTTTGTTGGCGGCGGCGCTGCTGGCCACGACCCTGTGGAGCGGGACTCCGGCTTTTGCGTACTACGTAGGGGAAGAAGTCCGCATCGACTCAGGCAATCCGGTCATTTCCAAAGCCGGTTTTGACATTTCCAAGGATTACGCTGTCTGGATCGCAGAGGGCGAAAAAGTTATCACTCTGTATGATCTCGATGAGCATAAAGAAAGCCAAATCGGGGACAAGCAATCTGCCAAATCCCACCTGCGCGTGGATGGCAAGTACGTGTCCTGGATCGATTCCCGTCACGGCGGTTCGGATGTCTACCTGTACGACATCGCAAAGAAAAAGGAAGTGCGCCTGACGGACGGCTCGACAGAAGCGATGGAACTGGAACTGGCCGGAAACTACGTGGCCTGGAGCGGCAAGCATGGCGGAAAATCCGACATTTACCTCTACAATATCAATACCGGGGAAGAAGTCCGGATCTCCACAAGCGGCCAGGCGAGCAAACCGACGGTAAGCCCCTCGTATGTCGCGTGGGAAGACCGTCGAAACGGCAACGTCGACATTTACTACTACGACATCAAGAGCGGACGGGAACGCGCAGCGGTTACCTCGCTCGGCCATCAGACCAATCCCTCGATCTATGATGACCAGATCATTTACCAGGACGAGCGATACGACGACCTGTACGTCTACATGATCGGCCGCGAGCGAAACAAGCGCCTGACGGACGACTCCAACGAGCAGGCATACCCGCATCTGTACGGAGATACATACGTGTATATCGAAGAGGGTGCACTGATGATCGGCGATGTAGACTACGACGATGCGGAGGAGTTGGACGAAGAGGTCTACGACAAGCTGCCGCCGCGCATTTACGGCGATTACGTGATCTTTGCGAAACAAGACGGCGACAAGAAGGTGCATCTCTATCTGTACGACTTGGACGAAGAAGAGTTGGTCCCAATCGGCGGCTTGTCCGGAGAACCGAGCCAACCGGACGGCGATGACCGCTATGTGGTCTACCTCAATGAAAACAAGAAAGCATCTTCGGTGGTTCTGCACGATCTAAAAACGCAGACCAGTTCCGTGATCAGCAAATCCGGTTCGGAGCCGCGCCGTCCCCTGGTCAGCGACCGTTATGTCGTCTGGTATGACGCTGAGGACGAAGCGTTGATCGCGTACGACATTCGCCGCGGTACCCAGAAGAGGGTGACGAGCAGCAAGGACGAACCTTCCGACACGCTGTACGAACTGGACGGCAGCAAGCTGGCGTGGATCGACGATGACCGCGATCTGTACGTAACCGACTTGTCCACGGAGAAAACCGAGGATATTGCAAGGGTGAGCAACCCCAAGGCTGTTGACATTTACGGCAACTACGTGCTGTGGGTAACGGAACGCTCCGGAAAAGACAGCATTTACCTGTACGACCTGGACGATGAGGACGAGACGGAAGTGCGCACCAATGCTGACATTACCGGGGCCAGCGTGGGCGACAACGTCGTGGTGTGGAGTGAATATTCATCCAAAACCAAATCGTACGATCTGTACTATTACGACATTCGCCGGGACCGTACCGATGTGCTCACGCGTTGGACGGACGGGGATCAGATCGAACCGCAGGCGTCCCGCAACCTGGTCCTGTTCAAGGAAAAGCGCGGTTCGCGCAGTAAAGACTTCAGCTACGAGTTGTACGACATTGAAGACGAATCGTACAGCAGGTACTACTGGTCCGATGATGCGGAAATGGATGAGGTTCGCCTGAGCGGCAACCGCGTGGTGTGGATCGATAACCGCGACGGCAATCCGGCCGTGTACACGCTCGCAGTCACAGACCCGCGGGACGATGACGACGACGATGAACCGTCGGGCGATTACCGGGATTACAATTTCCTCAAAGTGCTGGAGGACGACTCGTTCTTCGACATTATTGACGAGAACGACTATGAAGACATCTATTTCGTCTTCTTTGTCGGCACAAAGAACGAAGTGTCCCTGAACTTCCTGGATGCGCTGAGTGACGCCGATCTGTTTTTAGACTTGGTGTATGAATCCGGTCTGGACAACGTTGTCATCCGCGTGTACAAATAATTTTTCAGACAAAACAGGCAGGCTGCGAGGGCGTGGTTCCCTCCTGGCCTGCCTGTTTATGATTATCAAAAAAGCCGCTGCACTCGAGATGAGGCAGCGGCTGTCACTGTCTTTAGCCGGAGATGGCGGCCTGCTGTTTGACCACCTTGACGGTCCGAAGCGTCTCGTCTTCCGGCCCCTGTACCGGGAGACCGACGCGAATGTTTTCCTGAATGTAGGCGATGTTGTCGGCCGTAATCACTTCGCCGGGGAGAAAAATCGGGATGCCCGGCGGGTAGACCATGATGAATTCGGTAATGACGCGGCCCTCCGCTTCCGCCAGCGGAATGACCTCCGTCTCCGCGTAAAACGCGTCGCGCGGCGTCATGGACAGCACGGGGATTCTCGGCAGGACAATTGCCGGCTTTTCCTCCGCCTGCACATGGGCAAATTCCACTGCCAGCTCGCGCAGAGCGTTGACGAGTACCTCAATCGTCTCGTCCGTGTCGCCGGGGGTGATGAGACAGAGCACGTTGTACAGGTCGCTCAATTCCACTTCGATGTTGTACTTGTCCCGCAGCCAGTTTTCCACTTCCCAGCCGGTGATGCCAAGATCCCGCACGTGGATCAGGAGCTTCGTCGGGTCCATTGCATACGTCGCCGGTTTGCCGAGTATTTCCCGGCCGATGCAGTAGATGCGGGGAATCTCGTTGATCATCTTCCGCGCCTTGTCGGCGAGCCGAATCGCTTCGTCCATCATCGCCCGTCCGTTCAGGACCAGATGCTGCCGGGCCATGTCCAGCGACGCCAGCAAAATGTACGATGTGGAAGTGGTGGTCAGCATGCTCATCACCGTTTTCACCCGGTCGATGTCCACGAGTCCTTCCCGCACGTTGAGAATCGAGGTCTGGGTGAGCGACCCGCCCAGCTTGTGTACGCTGGTGGCCGCCATGTCCGCCCCCGCCTGCATCGCGGAAATGGGCAGGTCCTCATGAAAATGGATGTGCACGCCATGGGCCTCGTCCACGAGTACGGGAATGCCGTATTGGTGGGCGATGCGCACAATTTCCCGCAGATCCCCGGCGATGCCGTAATAGGTGGGATTGATCACCAGCAGAGCGGCCGCGTCCGGATGGGTCTGCAGCGCTTTTTGCACGGCCTTGACCGTAATCCCGTGGGAAATCCCCAGGCGTTCGTCCATGGCCGGGTGAATGAATACCGGAACGGCTCCGGCAAAAATAACCGCCGACATGACGGATTTATGCACGTTGCGCGGCACGATGATCTTGTCACCGGGTTTGCAGGTGGCCATGATCATCGCCATGATCGCACCGCTTGTCCCTTGTACGGAAAAGAATGTATGATCAGCGCCGAACGCTTCGGCGGCCAATTCCTGAGCCTCTTTGATCATCGCCTTGGGATGATGCAGATCGTCCAGAGGAGCAATGTTGATGAGGTCAATCGAGAGCGCATTCTCCCCGATAAACTCGCGGAATGCCGGGTGCATGCCCATGCCCTTCTTGTGACCCGGAATGTGAAACTGGATGGGATTTTTTCGGGCGTGCTCCACCAACCCGCTGAACAGAGGAGTTTTCATTTGACTCATACGATCGCCTCGCTTTACCAGAAAGATGAATATGCGAAAATGATGGATGCAACGAAACAAACAAAGTTGAGTATAGCAAAAAGCATCGGGAAAGCAAGCGGATTTTTATTCATGTATGCGTTTACAGGCAGGAGTTTTGCCCCTGCACCGAGAAGTTTTGTGATAAGCGAGGTGAAGAGGATGAAAACGAGAGTAACGGAACTGCTTCACATCCGCTATCCCATCGTCCAGGGGGGATTGGCGTACCTGGCCTACGCCGAGCTGGCTGCAGCCGTCTCCAATGCCGGCGGTCTGGGGCAGATCACGGCAATGTCCCTGCCGTCACCCGAGGCCCTGCGCGAACAGATTCACAAGGTACGAGCGCTGACAGACAAGCCGTTCGGCGTCAATTTTGCCATCGGCCAGCACGGTCGTCCGTACGAACACATGCTGGAGGTCGCGCTGGAGGAGGGCGTCAAGGTCATATCAATCACCGGCGGCAATCCGGAACCGCTGATTCGACGAACCGACGGCCATGACGTGAAAAAGCTGGTGCTCGTCGCCTCCGTGCGGCAGGCGCAAAAGGCGGAAGCGATCGGTGCCGATGCAGTTATGGCTGTGGGTCAGGAGGGCGGCGGCCATTTGGGGCGTGACGACATCGGGACGTTTGTGCTCATTCCCCGCGTCGTGGATTCGGTGAAAATTCCCGTCCTGGCCAGCGGCGGCATTGGTGACGGTCGCGGTCTGCTCGCGGCGATGGCGTTGGGAGCGGACGGCGTGGAGATGGGCACCCGATTCATCGCCACGCAGGAATGCGTGCACGCCCATCCTGCCTATAAGGACGCACTGTTAAAAGGCACAGAGCACGATACGGCCGTCATCAAGCGAACGCTTGGCACACCCGCTCGCGTCGTGCGCACCCCTGGCTCCGACCGAATCCTGCAGCTGGAGCAGGAAGGCGCTGACTACGAACGCTTGAAGCCCTACATCAGCGGCGAGCGCAATCGTACCTTCATCTACGAGGGGAACGCTGAGGAAGGCTTTGGCTGGGCCGGGCAGGTGATCGGCTTGATCCACGATGTGCCGACCGTGCAGGAACTCTTCGAGCGGATGTTCCGGGAGGTGGAGGAAAGACTTGCTGCGCTGCGCGCCAGTGTCGAGCGGGAATAGCCGATACCGCTTATTCCCATCTCTCGTCCGGTACGCGAGACAATGAAAAAAGAACAGGCACGCCTCATTTTCGATAGAAAGCGGACCTGTTCTTTTGCATATATTCTCACTACCTTTAGCGAGAAGCAGCCAGCGAACCGGACCTGCACAGGTTGTACAGCCTGGTCAGCACGGCAAATGTATCGTCCATTCGCTGCAGCAGCTTGTCGCCGTCGGCCAGCACCGGATCGTGCCGGTCGATGGTAATGCCGCAGAGAATCTCCGCTTTTTTCACGGCAGCCAGCCTGTCCACCAGCTTGAGGATGCCCTCCCGTCCCAATTCAGCCTGCGGGGTGCTGTCCGGCTGGGTGTGGTCGGGGGACCAGCGGAAATCATCGGGGACGATCTCCAGGATCTCATCCAGATGCCGCTTCATCGATTGACTGATCTCTGCTTTTACGGGCGATTCGTAGATGACGGCGTACCAGACAAACAGGTGCGTGCCCCACAGCCCCACCTGAAAATGCGGGTGCTTTTTATACCCGCGCTTGTCGGGAGCCCAGGCCACCCATGTATCGTTTGGCGGATTGACGGTCCGGCGGGCGTGTTTGGCCACATGGTAAAACATTTCGCTGCCGCACGCCGTGGAGAGCGTCGGGGCGAAATGATGGCCGAGCGCCTCCAGTTTCGGGCGGATGACGGTTTTGATCGCCTCCATCCGGTTATCCAAGCCGTCAATGGCAAATACGTCAAAGTCTTCCTGACGAAAACCTGAAAACGTTTTCATGAAACGGACACCTCGCTTCAGACTGTCTCGCAAGTTGCCCGCGAGAAACGGGCAGGCGTCCCCGTCAAGGGAGCTTGTAATCCCCCATATGATAACATAACAAGCCGGAAAAAAATACATGTCGGGAAATGAATAGCAATCCAAGCCGCAGAATAATATGATATACCACTCGCTCCCGTCTGCAGCAACATTGTCTGAGTATTCTGTGAATGGGGGTGGATGAACTACGACAAGGAATCTGGAGTTTGGGGAGCTGGCAGGTTGGCTTGGCCGGACCACCGGCACGCGATGCCGCACACACTCGAAAGCGGGAGCAGCGTCTCGTGAAGGGAGTCCTACAGGCAGTTTCTTTTCCGCGCGAACACCCCCGACGGCATGGCCGAATGAACGTACCGGCACCTCGTCGGTAAAGCGCATTCGGCAGGAAGAGGCCGTCAGAACAGTCGAAACAAAAGGAGCTGAGAAAACAATGATCCACGAAAAGGCTTGCAATGTAACCATGGATCAGGTGATTGCCGCTCTGAAACGACGCGACGCCGAAGAACGCATACCCGTCCTGCGCCTGGAACTGGACTACGAACTGGCCACGCTGTACGATGCGCTGCAGGAGAATGACAAGGTGCAAATTCGCAAATCAACCGAACGGTTAAAGCAGCTCAGCCGTGAAATGCTGCTGCTGGAAGCGTAACGAACGACTGGAGGAACGTACAGGAAGATGAGTCTCGAACATGTGCATAGAGAATAAAAAAAGCGACATCTCGTCATGGTAGGTGTCGCTTTTTTTGGTCTCGGAATGGGGCGCGGAAGGCGTCTTTTTGCTCGCGGTGTATCTGCTACAATGAAAGGGAAACGCGTCTGCGGGAGGGATGAGCGCATGTGGAAGCGCATATACCACACGTTGGAGCGGACATTCCCGTCGTTTACCGTGGATGAGTGGTGGGGGGTGACCGAGCCGTTCGCCCGCATGGCGGGGAGCGTACTGGTGCAGAATACGACCTGGATCAATGCAAGCAAAGCGCTTGACAGACTGGAAGAGGCGGGATTGCTTGAACCGGCGGCACTGGCTGGCGAGACGGCCGAACGACTGGCGGAGGTGATTCGTCCGGCCGGATTTCAGCGGGCGAAAAGCGCTGCGCTGCTGCGGCTGGCCGGGTGGGTCGTGGAGCATGGCGGAGTGGACAGGCTTCGCCGGTTGACAGACAGCACGGACGAGCTGCGCCGACAGCTTCTGCTCCTGAAAGGAATCGGGCCGGAGACGGCGGACACGATCCTGGCCTACGCATTGACCCGGCCGACCATTTCCGGGGACGCCTATACCCGTCGATTGTGGCAGCGGCTCACCGGCGAAGTGCTTTCCTACGAACAGGTGCGGCGGGCCATTCTGGCGGAGCTGACGGAGGCGGAAGATCTGCGCCGGCTGCACGGTTTGATCGTGGAGCACGGCAAGGCGATTTGCGCAAAGCGCCTTCCCCGCTGTTCGGCCTGTTTGTTTGCAGACGATTGCCGATATTTGCATGATTCCATTTGAATTGCCCGACCGGACGGAGGTACAATAGTAGAGGATTTTGGCATTTACGCACCACCAGAAAGGAAGAAAACATCGCATGGAACCACTCCTATCATTGACGGCCGACACGCCAATCTTGCTGTTGACCGTGCTCGCGTTTAACCTCCTCCTGCTCGTGCTCATCATCATGCAGTCCGTGCGGATCAAACGGCTGCGCAAATCGCTCAACCGGCTGCTGTCGGGGACGGGCGGGGCCAACCTGGAAGAGGGCATGCACCGGCTCATGGACGAAGTGGTCGAGGTGAAAAAGCGGCAGGATGACCAGCAGTTTACGCTGAACCGCCTGGCGCAGCGCGTTGGAAGCCAGTGTGCCAACGTGGCGCTCGTCCGCTACAATGCGTTCGCCGAACTGGGCAGCGACTTGAGCTTTTCGCTTGCCATCGTGGACGACGCGCAGAACGGCGTGGTCATCACCAGCATCTACGGACGGGATGAATCGCGCATGTATGCCAAACCGGTGCAGGGCGGCGAATCTCCTTATCAGCTCTCCGAGGAAGAACGTACCGCCATTCGCAAAGCGATGAACAACAGTGCTGGCCGACTGGATGAGAAAAGCCGGTAAATCCTACAGGAATGGCACGCATTGCACAGATTCAGGGAGTTCTTTTTCCCTCCTCGCCATTTCTTGGGGATATTTGAGCTTTTTGCGAAAATTCATCCGCTTTTCGCTCAAGACTTTTGCCTGCACATCGTGTATAATAAAAGTGTCAAGGACGGTTTAATTACAAAAAGTAGGTGATCCGCCTTCATTACCCAAATCGATTATCGATTCACGGGGCAAGGCCAGATTCTACAACGTTCCTTTGTTGACACGTAGCGTATCTCCTCAATTGGCAGTCGTTATTGTCTGAACGAGCCAGGAATTTACAAGAATTGAGGAGATAGTATGGCACAGCGTTTAGCAACCAATTACGCCAAGGCCTATTTCACGATGAATGAAGAAGAGCTGGACCGATTTGTCGCTCTCTTCGCCAATGAACACATTTCAGTCGATGTTAAAGTATGCGACAACGGTGATCGTGACGTGTTGCTGACGGATCAGAACGGGGAGATCCAACTGACCTTCCACCGGACTGGCAACCGTTATTCGTGTGAAAGTTCCTACCTCATCCGAGACATGCAGTTGGCCAACGCGATGCGAAAAGCCATGAAAACATTTCGCGGTCACGGAATCGTGCACCGAATCTACGACGGATTTACAATCGTCTACCATTACGACGAAGGCTCTGTCGTAAGCATTCAGGAAGTCTCCGGCGACGAAGAGGTGTCCATCTTCGAGAACACCAACGGAAACGTTGCACGGGAACTGGAATCCCTGTTCCGGCAGATGGGCAGCGAACAGGAGATCGAATCGATTCGGCAAGAGACGGATCGATGGCTTGATTTGCGTAATTGGGCAAAGAGAACGGCCCCGGAAAAGGTCAATGCGATTGATCTTCGACTGGCCGCGTTGTCACGCCGTTTGTTTCAATTGGAAGCATAAGAGCAAGCAAAAAATGGGCGCATCCGCCCATTTTTTGTTTTCCTGGTTTTTCTCCAAAAAAAGTATTGTCATTTGGGCAGAAGCATGGTATGTTTGTTTTCGTTGGAAACAAGATTAGGAACCAGGATTCACTTTAAAGGGTGGATTACATGAGGAAAACCGCCCCCGTTAGTGAATGACGCAGGTCCTAGCGATGTTTAACATTACACTTGCTAGGAAGGGGGAAACCGAAAGATGGAATACTCGACTTTCGGAAGACACGTTGCCGTTGACACATGGGGAGTTCAGTTTGATTTGTTGAACGACGCCGAATATTTGAAGAAAGAAATGATTGAGGCTGCCGAAGCGTGTGGCGCCACCGTATTGGGCGTGCAAGCCAAGCAGTTTTCTCCTCAAGGGGCTACCGTTCTGGTTCTCCTCTCGGAAAGCCACCTGTCCATTCACACCTATCCCGAGCGCGGATTTGCCGCTCTGGACTGCTACACCTGTGGCGAAACTGTCGATCCGCAAGTGGCGATCGACTACCTGATTTCCGTGCTGAAGCCGGAAAAAGTGTACGCGAAGAAACTGGTACGCGGCACCGGCGAACTGCAAGTTTCCGAACCGGAAATCAAGACGTTTGAAGTAGCAAGCAAGTAACAATCGCCAGCAAAGCCAAGAGGTGCGGAATCATCCGCACCTCTTTTACGTCAATCCTGCTCCGGGATTGGCGGCTGAGTGACATCCAATCGTCGTTCATCGCAGGTGTCCATTGTGCCGTTTTTCACAACCTGATAATATGAAAGGTACGCATACCTAGAGGAGGTACACATGAAGCGTCTTGACATCCGCAACATTGCGATTATTGCCCACGTCGACCACGGGAAAACGACGCTGGTTGACAAATTGCTGATCCAATCGGGGACGTTCCGCAGCAACCAGCAGGTGGAGGAGCGGATGATGGACTCCAACGATCTGGAGCGGGAGCGAGGCATTACCATCCTGGCGAAAACGACGTCCGTCAAATACAAGGAGTATACCATCAACATCCTGGACACGCCCGGCCACGCCGACTTCGGCGGTGAGGTGGAGCGGATCATGAGCATGGTGGACGGTGTGCTGCTTATCGTCGACGCATTTGAAGGCTGTATGCCGCAGACCCGTTTCGTGCTGAAGAAGGCGCTGGAAGCGAAGGTGACGCCGATCGTCGTCGTGAACAAGGTGGACCGGGAAAACGCCCGTCCCCAGGAAGTGATCAACGAGGTGTACGATCTGTTCATCGACCTGGACGCGACGGAAGAGCAGCTGGAGTTTCCGATTGTATACGCATCCGGTCTGCAGGGCATTGCGGGGATGGAGCCGGATCAATTGCAGGGCGACCTGGGCCCGCTGTTTGAAACGATCGTCAAGCACATTCCGGCGCCGGAAGCGGATGAAGCGTCTCCGCTGCAGATGCAGGTCACGATGCTGGATTACAACGACTTTTTGGGCCGCATCGGCATCGGCCGGATTTACCGCGGGACGATCAACGTCAACGACATGGTGGCTGTCGTCAAACGGGACGGCTCGATCAAGCGGATGCGCGTGCAGAAGCTGTTCGGCTTTTCCGGCCTGCAGCGCGTGGAGCAAAAGATGGCCAAAGCGGGGGACATTGTGGCGATCGCCGGACTGGAGGACATCAACGTCGGCGAGACCGTCTGCCACGTCGATCATCCCGACCCGCTGCCCCTGTTGAAAATTGACGAGCCGACGCTGCAGATGACCTTCCTCGTCAACAACAGTCCGTTTGCCGGACGGGAGGGCAAGCACGTCACCTCCCGCAAACTGCGCGACCGGTTGATGGCGGAGCTGGAGACAGACGTGTCGCTGCGTGTGGAGGAGACCGATTCGCCCGACGCGTTTATCGTATCCGGCCGGGGCGAACTTCATCTCTCCATCCTGGTGGAAAACATGCGCCGGGAAGGGTTTGAGCTTGCCGTCTCCAAACCGGAAGTGATCGTGCGGGAAATCGACGGCCAAAAAATGGAGCCGGCGGAGCGCCTGATTATCGATGTGCCGGAGGAGTACACGGGTGCCGTCATGGAGACGCTGGGCCAGCGCAAGGCAGAGATGGTCAACATGATCAACAACGGCTTCGGCCAGGTGCGGATGGAGTTCATCATTCCCTCCCGCGGGTTGATCGGCTACCGCACCGAGTTTTTGACCATTACCCGCGGATACGGCATCATGAACCATTCGTTTGACAGCTACCGTCCGTACGTTCCCGGCAGCGTGGGCGGCCGCCGTGCCGGCGTGCTGATCTCCAACGAGACGGGCACAGCGACCACGTACGGTCTGATGTCCGTCGAAGACCGCGGCGTGATGTTTATCACCCCGGGGACAGAGGTGTACGAGGGGATGATCGTAGGCGAGCACAACCGGGACAACGACCTGACCGTCAACGTCTGCAAGGAAAAGCACGCCACCAACGTCCGCTCGGCGACCAAGGAAGAGACGGTGAAGATGAAAACCCCCCGTCTGCTGACGCTGGAGGAAGCGCTGGAGTATCTGAACGACGACGAACTGTGCGAAGTGACGCCGCAGTCTGTCCGCCTGCGCAAGAAGTTCCTGACCAAGTCGGAGCGGGAGCGCTACGAAAAGCAAAAACGCTGGGAAGCGCAGGCACAGGCGTAACGACAACGGAAGAAGCCGTACTGTCTATACAGGCAGCACGGCTTTTCTTTTTTCCGTCATGCGGTTTGTTCGTGGGATTGGCTACAGCTGTTTCAGGATGTTTAGTTCTTCCTCGGCGAGGATGATCTGCTGCAGCGATTCTGTTCCGTTTCGCACGGTGCTTTGCAGGACACGGACTACGCCGTCCTGGTTTTGCACCACAATCGTTCGCACTTGGCCAAGTCCGCTTTTTCTCACCGAGTCGTACATGGTGCGGTAGGCGAACCGCTCCTGCAAAAATTGTACGCTGGCCATCGCTTGTGCATGTTTCACCCGTTTCCCTCCCGCTCTGCTGAATGGTCACTACTTCATAGGTAAGCGGACGGATCGGGTTTTATGATACTGCTGCATGCGCAGGGTTCTCATTTTGACAGGGCACGGGCCAACTGATAAAGTTAAATGGACAGATTTTATCGTGGGAGTGAAACCAGATTGAAAATCGGATGCCATATCAGCGTTGGCAAGGGACTGGAACAAGCAGTCCTGCGCGCCATTGAGCTGGGGGCGGAATCGCTGCAGGTGTTTACGAAGAACCCGCGCGGTCTGCGCCCGAAAAAAATTGACTACCGGGACGCGACCAAAGGGGTGGACCTGCTGCAAAAGCACGATCTCACCCTGGTCTGCCACACCCCCTACATCACCAACCTGTCTACGCCCAAGCCGGATCTGCAGGAAGTGACGATTCGCTCGATTTTGGAAGATTTGCATATTGCCGAAGCCTACGGGGCGGTCGGCGCCGTGGTGCACTGCGGCAAGCACGTCGGCGAAGGGGAAGAATACGGGACAAAACGAATGGTAGAGACGTTGGACCTGATTCTGGAGCAGTACGACGGTCCGGTCAAGCTCCTGCTGGAAAACACGGCTGGCCAAGGCTCCGAACTGGGACTGACGATCCGGGATCTGATGGAGATTCGCGCCGCCACCCGTTTCCCCGAGAAAATCGGGTTCTGCTTTGACACGTGCCACGCCTTTGCCGCCGGGCAGTGGAGAGGAGAGACGTTTGACGACCTGCTGGAAGAGATGGAGCGGACAGGCTATCTGGAGCACCTGGTGGCGATCCACTTCAACGACAGCAAGGCCCCTTTTGCCAGCCGGAAAGACCGCCACGAAAAAATCGGCAAAGGGGAGATTGGCAGTGAAGCGCTGGCCAAATTCCTGGTGAGCGACAAACTCCAGCACCTGCCTGTTGTATTGGAAACCCCAGTGGAAGACGAACGGGAGTACGCAGACGAGATGGTGTACCTGCACGAACTGCGCCGCGAGGGCCTGGACGCTGCGGGGCAGGAGGGGTGACGCATGGAGTGGCTTGAGCTTGCCTCCACCTATTCGCCAGCCGCACCGGACCAGCTGTCGGCGTACGACAGCTTCCGCTTGTGGGCGGACCACTACCGCACCTGGATCATTTTTGTCGAGTTGATCATCGTGTACTATCTCGGGTTTGCCACTCGCTGGCGCATGCCGATTCTGAAAACGCTCCTGTTGTATGTGCTGCTCTTTATCGGCGCATTGATTTTCGCCATTCTGGACGTGCAGCTCCCGGTGAAAAGCGCACTTTTGGTCGCCGTTGCCATTCTGGTGATCGTCAAGGTGCGGAACAAGCCGGGAGAACGCAGCGGGAAGTGAGGGAACCGTCGTGAAGCGGGAGGATGCGCTCTACAACTGGCTGCAGATTCAAATCGTCGCCGACGCCCGGCCGGATGACCGGTCCGCTCTGGATACGGCAGCATTTTTCGCGGACATCTTGAGAGAGGACCACCAGGCATCGGAATGCGAGTATCGCCGCGAAGGGGACTGGTACGTGGTTCGCTGCGTCTTCCCCGACGAAGTCTGGGAACGCCGCTATCCCTCGGAGGAAGCGGAATCGCTTTTGGCTGCAATCGAAAACGAACCCCGGTATAACGAGTAGAACCGGCATGAGGCTCCGCCGAACGAAAGAACGGTTGGGACTTCGGCATTATCCCCGTCTCCGCCAGAGGCGGGGTTTTTTTGTGTCGTTTGTCCCAATCTGGTCTCGGCATCCCCCGTTTTTGGTCGTAACTGCAACCTTTGCAGGAAACCTGTCGTCTGTTAGGGTGTCCAGGGCAGGAACTACATAGAGAGGAGAAGGCAGCATGAAGAAAATAGGAACCAAGCCCGTATTGGCAGTCGTGACTGCCGCGGCGATCATCGGGGGAGTGACTCCGCTCCTGGCAGATGCGAGCACCCCCGTACCCGCAACAAACAGCACCAAAGTTGTCATGAACGATGAAAGCAAACACGT
This sequence comes from Brevibacillus sedimenti, assembly GCF_020923495.1. Taxonomy (GTDB): domain Bacteria; phylum Bacillota; class Bacilli; order Brevibacillales; family Brevibacillaceae; genus Brevibacillus; species Brevibacillus aydinogluensis. Next base: position 3,838,774 of record NZ_CP064048.1, on the reverse strand, counting down.
CACCCGATACAATCTGAAAGAGTTGGCGGCAAACGATCCGGCGACGCTGAACATGCTGTTGAAAACGCAGGCCGACCACCTGTATCTGGTCGTAAAAGAGATCGGGCTGGACGCCAAATTGCGGACGTACATCGAGGAACATCCGGAAGAGTGGGAGCGCGTCTACCGCGAACACTACGCCGACATCTACCTGGAAGTCCGTTTTGACGTCGATGAACAAGGTTTCATCAGCGTGAAACCGGAGACCCGCGACACAATTACGTACCTGAAAGGGAAAGTGTCGGAACATGTGACCAAAGTAGTCGTCGAAAAGCCAAACGGCGGCACGATCGAAGTGATTCCCACCGCGGAGGATACCTTCACGGTCAGCTTTACGGCGATCGTAAGCGCCACGCCGCAGTACGCGACAGTCAAGGCGTACGTGGACGACAAGCTGGTGGACACCCGCAAGGTGCAGGTAAACACGGGAACTGTCGTGCAGGCCGACGTGCTGATTCACACCTTGGCTCTGTTGGATGAGAAGAAACAGGAACTGAAAGTAAACGGCATCATCAGCCAGGAAGCGGACAAGGTGATCGTCACGTACAACGGCAAATCCAAAGAAGCGAACGTGAAAAAACTGTGGCAAGGCGTCGGCTCTTTCTCTGTCAGCCTGAAGGACGTACAGGCCGGCAAAGGCAAGGTGTTGATCGCAGCTTACAAAGACGGCAAGAAAATCGATTCCGAATCCGTGGAGCTGAAGGTAATCAACGACGCTGACAAGCCGCACAGCTACCGCATCGAGGGAACCGCAACGATCAATGCCAAGGAAAAACAGGTTCGCGTGAAAGGAAGCATTGACGGCCTGAACGGCAAGGGCAAGGTGAAGCTGTACGTCGTGGCGCCGGACGGCAAAAAGCACGAGGTGAAAGTGAAAGACGGCCGGTTTGAGGCGAAGCTGAAGTACCACGATCGCTCGTACAGCGCGAAAGCAGTCCACCTCGAGCTGTACCTGGACGGCAAACTTGTGGCCAAAGCCGACATCCCGCACAACAAGCCGGTCAACGGCGATGACGATGAAAAAGGCAAAGACAAGGGGAAAGACAAGGATAAGGGACCGAAAGGCAACGGCAATGGGAAAAAGCACGGTGATGACGACGATCACAAATAAGGCTTACTGTCGATAGGCCTGCACGTAATCGATCAATTGGCGGATGTAATCGCCGATAATCGGGACTGACAGGAACTGGCTGAGAAAAGAGCCGAGCAGCACCAGGACGATGGCCGTACCGATCGTCAATCCCAGGCCTCGGGCAAGACCTGCGAGGAAGTTGATCCACAGCAGCTTGCTCGGGGCTGTATAATTTTGAATCACGTCGGCGAGGCGGATATCCTCCAGAAAGAGGGCGATTTTGTCCATCCGTTCGTTCAGTTTGCGCACTTCCTGCAGCTCTGCCAGCAGCTTGTCGATCTTGGCCAGCAAGCGGTCGGTGGGGGATGGGGGCATGCGGCTCTCCTCCTGTCTTGCATTCGTTCCCGTTACGTATCAGTGTAGGAAAAAAACGGGTGAGAAGCAAGGTGTTGGACGGAAAGGTTTGCCTATCGCCAGGCGGGTAGGTACAATAGACGTACATTCCCTTTTCAAGGAGGCATCGGAATGGCTGAAACCGTTTCCCAAACGCTTTCGGAGGAACTGTTCGCGCTTTTGCAGCAGGAGCGTTTTGTCACACTCGGAACGATTGACCACGAGTCCGGCGCTCCGTCGCTCAGTTCCCTTTCCTGGACGTTTGCGCCGACGCCGCAGTTGATCCGTTTCGCCGTAGACAACCGCTCTCGTATTTTGGCCAACATTGCCAAGGAACCGCAGGTCGTGCTGCACTTGATCGGGGCCGGTTCCTCCTATGCCATCAACGGCAGGGCGACGATCAAGACGGAACGGATGGAGAATGTCCCGCTGAAGCTGGCGATGGTGGAAGTGGCCATCGAGGCCGTTCGCGACGTGATGTTCTACGGCTCCCGCATCTCGGTCGAGCCCCAATATGAAAAGACGTACGACAAAAATGCGGCCAGCAAACTGGACAACCAGGTGATGACCGCATTGAAAAACGCAACGTGATCGGGTTACCAGCATAATGAAAAACAGGTTGACAGGTACTGCCGATTTCGGTAGTATAAGGTCAACCAATTGCAAATTGCATAGCAAACTTCTTATCCAGAGAGGCGGAGGGACTGGCCCGATGATGCCCGGCAACCAATCACCTGTACAAGGGGATACTGGTGCTAATTCCTGCAGAGTGTAACGCTCTGAAAGATGAGAAGGATTTGCTTACGTACGCGTAAACAAAGCCTTCTTTTCAGAGAAAAGAGGGCTTTTTTTAATGCCCTCGGTCATTTTGTTGGAGGGAGAGATCCATATGCATCTGGAGACAAAATTGGTGCAGGCGGGCGTCGCCAAAGACGAGCGGACCGGCGCAATCAGCTTTCCCGTTTACAACGCCACCGCGTATCGCCATCCCGCCCTCGGGCAGAGCACGGGGTACGATTACACGCGCACAGCCAACCCGACCCGGACCGTGCTGGAGCAGACGATTGCCGAAGCGGAAGGGGGAGACGCCGGGTTTGCCTGTGCTTCCGGCATGGCCGCGATACATACGGTCATGGGACTGTTCTCCCAGGGAGATCACCTGGTCGTATCGCTCGATCTGTACGGCGGGACGTACCGGTTGTTCGAGCAGGTGCTCTCACGTTACGGACTTCGCTTCAGCTATGTCGACCTGCGTGACGTGAAGAATCTGGAAGAAGCAATCCGCCCGGAGACGCGGGCTGTTTTTGTGGAAACGCCGACCAATCCCCTGATGCAGATCACCGACATCGCGGCGGTGGCAGAGGTGGCCAAGCGAAACGGGCTGTTGACCATTGTGGACAACACGTTCATGACGCCGTACTGTCAGCGGCCGCTGGAGTTGGGGGCTGACCTGGTGCTGCACAGCGCGACCAAATACCTCGGCGGCCACAACGACGTCCTCGCTGGATTGATCGTCACAAAGGGTGAAGAGTTGTCCGAAAAAATCCGGTTTTTGCACAATTCGATCGGAGCGGTGCTGGGGCCGCAGGACTGTTGGCTGCTGCTGCGGGGGATGAAGACGCTGGCTCTGCGAATGGAACGCCATCAGGCAAATGCCTTGGCGATTGTAAAGACATTGCGGGAACACCCTGCCGTGACGGACGTTTATTATCCCGGTTTGCCGGAGCATCCCGGTTATGAGGTGCAGTGCAGGCAGGCCAGCGGGTTCAGCGGGATGGTTTCGTTCCGCCTGCGCTCGGCTGAACAGGTGGCGCCGTTTCTGGAGAGCTTACGGATCATATCGTTTGCGGAAAGCCTGGGCGGCGTGGAGTCGCTGTGCACCTATCCGGCGACGCAGACGCATGCCGACATCCCGCAAGAGATTCGCGAGTACGTGGGTGTGTGCGACCGGCTGCTGCGGCTGTCGGTCGGGATCGAACATCCCGACGACCTGATCGCTGACGTGTGTCAGGCTCTGGATGCAAGTCTCTCACTGACGGGAGGGAGCGTACGATGAAGTTTGCCACCAAACTGCTGCACGGCACCAGTTGTATCGACCCGGTGACAGGGGCGGCCTCAGTGCCCATTTATCAGGCGTCCACCTTTCACCAGGCTGATCTGGACCGGCCCGTCGTTTACGATTACGCCCGTTCGGGCAATCCCACACGGCATGCGTTGGAAGAGGCAATCGCCGTTTTGGAGGGAGGCGAGCGCGGATTCGCCTTTGCTTCCGGTATGGCGGCCATCTCCAGTGTGTTCATGCTGTTCTCCGCCGGAGATCACGTCGTGGTGGCGGAGGACGTATACGGCGGCACCTACCGCTTCTTGACCAATGTTCTGTCCCGCATGGGGATCGCCGTCAGCTTTGTCGATACCACGTCGTTGGAGCAGGTGGAAGCAGCCATCCGTCCCGAGACCAAGGGCATCTACCTGGAAACTCCGTCCAACCCGACGCTGAAAGTGACGGACATCGCCGCTGTCTGCGCGCTGGCGAAACAGCGGGGACTGCTGGTGATCGTGGACAATACGTTTATGACGCCGTACTATCAGCGGCCTCTGGAGCTGGGCGCGGACGTGGTGATCCACAGCGCGACCAAGTTCATCGGCGGCCACAGTGACGTCGTGGCCGGGTTGGCCGTGACCAAGGAGGCGGCATTGGGTGAGCAGCTCTACATGATCCAAAACGGCATGGGAGCGATCCTCGGCGTGCAGGATTCCTGGCTGGTGCTGCGCGGCTTGAAGTCCTTGAAAGCGCGTCTGGACGTCAGCACGCAGACGGCGGAAAAGCTGGCCCGCTGGCTTTCCACACACCCGGCGGTCAGCCGCGTCTACTACACCGGATTGCCGGAACACGACGGTCATGACCTGCAAAATCGGCAGGCGAGCGGACACGGGGCGGTACTCTCCTTTGACGTGGGAAGCCGCGAGCGGGCCAAAGCGCTGTTTGACCGCGTCAAGCTTCCGATTGTCGCCGTCAGTCTGGGGGCGGTCGAAACGATTCTTTCCTATCCGGCGATGATGTCCCATGCCGCCATGCCGCCCGCAGAGCGTAAGCGGCGTGGAATTACGGACGGACTGATCCGTCTCTCCGCGGGCCTGGAGGACGCTGTCGACCTGCTTCAAGACCTGGAGCAGGCATTGGACGCGCTTGGACCCGCAGAGCAGGTGGCAGACGACAAACAGGCATTTTCCTGGGCGTAAGCCCGGAAAATGCCTGTATTGTTTCGGACGATGGTCAGCGGTTCACCGGGATTTTTTCATTTCCCTGCGGTTTGGAGTTGCCGCTTTTGTTGATCCGCTGTTCGTTTTCCCTGGTAGGCGTCTCTTCCCGTTTTTGCACGTCGCGCGGCAGCTGCGGCATGAGCCTCCCGACGATGTCCGCCAGTTCTTCGGCCAAGCCGGTCACGGGACGACCGCGTTGGATGTCAGCAGCCATTTCCCGCAGCCGCTGCACGATATCGGGGTCGGCCGTGACGATGGCGTTCGCCCCTTGGGGGTCTTCTTTCAGCGCTTCCGCCACCGAGTATTTGATCACGCCCACTTCCGGCCGATCCAGATGGGCGTTGACATCAATGCCGACGACCGCCCACTTGCCCAGGACCACCGCCGTCGCGTCATTGACGTTTTTCACCCGCGTGGCCAGGCGCACCAGCCGTTCAGCGGTTGCCTGCGGCGACTGGTTGTAGGTTGGGGACGGGGCGGTTTGCTGGACGCGCTGCGTTTCCGGCACAGTTTGGCCGGGCTGCGGAGCCGCCTGGTTGGCCGGAGGCTTGTTGTTCGTCATGCAGGCGGAGAGGAGCAGGCTGACGCTCAGTACATAGATCGCTGTCCGTTTCACGGTCATACTTCCTTTCCCTGGATTGCTGCGGTACAGGTGATGGTTAGTCGTATTGTGTTCTGCCTGCCCCGTTTTCATTCTTCTACCTCTCGTCTATCCGTCCACCCCTTGTCATACACTGTAATACATCGCGTTCGGACAGCAGAGCATCCGGTCCCCAACTGCATATAATAGAGAAGATGGGTAATAGGAGGCGAGACTTTGAAGAAAATCTACGTACTGGACACCAACGTACTCCTGCAAGATCCGCGGGCGATGTTCTCCTTTGCGGACAATGAGATCGTCCTACCCGCCGTGGTATTGGAAGAAATTGATTCCAAAAAGCGCTATATGGATGAAATTGGCCGTAATGCCCGTTACGTGTCGAGATTGTTGGACAGTTTTCGCGAACTGGGCCATCTGCATCAGGGCATTACGCTGGAGACAGGCGGTCTGTTTCGCGTAGAGTTGAATCACTCATCGCTTCACAAACTGCAGAAGCAATTTACAGAATTTACAAACGACAACCGGATTTTGGCCGTAGCGCTAAATTTGCAGGAAGAGGAAAACCTGTCCCCAAGCCCTCGTCCCGTCATTCTCGTCAGCAAAGATGCCCTGATGCGGGTAAAGGCGGACGCGCTCGGCCTGAAAGCGGAAGATTTCCTGTCCGACCGCGTCGTCGAGCACTCCAGTATTTATGCTGGTTGCGAAAAGCTGACAGTGGCTTCCCACATCATTCAAACGTACTACGCCTCCCGCAAGCTGAACCTGTCAGCCTGTTTTCCCAATACCCGGTTTTTTCCGCACCAGTTCCTGATTTTAAAAGACGAGATCAATCCCTCGATCTCCGCGATCGGCAAAGTGGACGCAGAAGGCAGGACGCTGGAGATGTTGGTGACGAGCGACGATCCGGTCTGGGGCATTCGCGCCCGCAACGTGCAGCAGCGCATGGCCATGGAACTGCTGCTGCGGGAGGAGATTCCGCTTGTCACCATGACGGGCAAGGCTGGTACCGGCAAAACACTCCTGGCGTTGGCGGCGGGGCTGTTGCAGATCGAGGACCTGCAGACGTACAAGAAGCTGCTGGTGGCCAGACCCATTGTCCCCCTGGGAAAAGATATTGGCTTTCTCCCCGGGGAAAAGGAAGAGAAACTGCGGCCGTGGATGCAGCCGATTTACGATAATTTGGAATATTTGTTTAATACCAAGCACCCGGGTGATCTGGACAAGATCCTCGCCGGCATGGGAAGCACCCAGGTGGAGGCACTGACGTACATTCGCGGACGCTCCATTCCCGGTCAGTTTATCATTATCGACGAGGCGCAGAACCTGACCAAACACGAGGTGAAGACGATCCTGACCCGGGTCGGCGAAGGGTCAAAAATTGTGCTCATGGGAGACCCGGAGCAGATCGACCACCCCTATCTGGACGAGAGCAACAACGGACTGACCTACGTGGTGGAGATGTTCAAGACGCAAAAGCTGGCGGGCCATATCAAGCTTGAAAAAGGGGAACGCAGCGTGCTGGCGCAGTTGGCGGCCGATCTGCTGTAGGGATGCATAGAAACCAAAAATCAGCGCATACTGTAAAACGTCGAGCCCGATGATTGATGGATCAACGGCGACAAGCCTTCTTGGGAGGCGAAAAAGCGTGGTTATTTATGATCATGCAGTCGATCTTGGTCAAAGTGGCGGAACCCGAGCTCTTTAGGTAACAGACTCTATGGATGGAGGCTGACGTGCCAAAGAGAATAACCGGTAGTACCCCAGAGCAGAAGGGCTCGACACAACCGCTCCTTGTTGGAGCGGTTTTTCATTTTTCAGCTTACAGCGGCCGATTGGACGGGGCGGATGATTTGAGAAGGGGAACTTCGGGAAAAGAAAAAAGCCCGGGCTGAAAGATGGTCAAGACCCCATTTTGTAGACACTTAAAAAACCCCCGGCCGTTAGGCCGCATGCTGACGCCTGTACTCGACTGGCGTCAGCTTATTTAATTTGATTTGCAAACGCTCCTCATTGTAAAAACGAATGTACTCCTCAATTCGTCTTTGCGCCTCATCCAAACTTCGAATATCATAAGGATAGAGAGCTTCTGCCTTTAAGTGCGAGAAGAAACTCTCCATAGGGGAATTGTCTAAACAATTGCTCCTTCGGGACATGCTGATTCGGGCGCCAACCTTTTGCAGCATGTCGTGGTATGCATGGGACGTGTACTGGAAGCCTTGATCGCTGTGTACGATCAGTCCAGTCACGTCCTTATGCTTTTCAAATGCTTTCCGAAACGTCTCTAGGACAAGGACATTGTCATTGTGTAAGCTCACATGGTGCGCCACGATTTCGTTGTGAAACAAGTCTTTAATCGCAGATAAGAAGATACGTTGATCTCCTACACGAAACTGGGTAACATCGGTGACTCACTTCTGGTTCGGTTTCTCGGCTGTGAAGTCACGCTTCAACAAATTTTCGGCAACACGACCATCTGATTCAGCCGCTCGATACGTGCTCCGATACGCTCGTTTGCCACGAATAATGGCTTTCAGCCCAAGAATTTGCATGAGCCGTAACACCTTCTTATGATTCACAACCTTGCCGTATTGACGAAGGAGTTCCGCTTGAATTCTTCGATACCCATATATTCCTTTTCGTTCATCATAGATGGTTTGAATCTGCTGTTTCAGTTCTCCGTCTCTATCCCACTCCTTCTGTGCAAGATATCGATAATACCCACTCCTCGATACACCAAGAAGTTTGGAGAGTTCGGTAATCGGGTACAATGCTGCCACATTCTCCATCACACGATACTTTTTTCTTACACCTCCCGCATCCAGATTTCCAAACACTTTTTTAGAATTTCGTTCTCCCGTTTCAATTTTTTCACATGTCGATCTTGATCGATGTACTCTGGACGTCGTCCACGCTGATCCAAAAGACCGAACTCCCCAAGTTGTTTGTATTTCCGCATCCATTTTTTTACTCGATCCTTATCCTGGATTCCTAAATGCTCAGTGATACGTCTGTATGTCCACTTCTCCTCTACATGCAATCGTATTGCCTCCATTTTCAACGACAAAGGATAATGCTTGAACTTTTGACCTTTGATAGCCATAAAAAATTCACCCCTTAAAGTAACATCGGTTATCCCAAGGGGTTTTTCCAATGTCTACTTTAAGGGGTGCACTCTAAGAGCCGGGCAAAAGGGGTTTATGAATGCGTTATGGCCAGCGCCTTTTTCAGTGTGTTGATTGTACTGATGTGCATCCCCTCGTGAAAGAGCGAAAAAACGAACATCTCGCCCAGTGTGGTCATCTGCGTGTTTCGCAAGACGAACGGCTGCGGCAATTCCTGGTTGAGCCGTTCACGGAAGGTTCGCTTGATTCGCTCCTTTTGCTCTTCCAACTGTTCGGCCAACGTGGACAGGGATGGCACCTCTCCCTGCCAGTCCGCCGGTTTCGTGCCCGGTCCGAACAGCGTTTTGTACGAGGCAGGCAGGTGTGTAAATTCGAGACCGTACATACAGCTTTCCTGAACGGTCAGAATATGTCCCAGATTCCAGCGGATGTTGTTGGAAAAGCCTTCCGGAACGATATCCGCCTGCTCTGTGGGCAGATCCTTCAATACCGCCAGAGTGATGCCGCGAACCAGATCGTACTGCTTCCAGACAAATGCGTAATCGTGCACGGGTGACTACCACCTTTCCCTAAATTTGCCATACGTGTGATTGTATTCGCTTTCGGCGGGCAAACACCTGCCAATGATGGCACATCGAGACGGTTTCATCGAAGGTCATGCGTCGGGCTTATCCCCCATACACATGAATGAGGGGGGAGTAGACATGGTCAGTCTGGATTCATCCATTTCCTTTATGATTTACATCACGGCGGTGTCCAGCGCGGCCGCCGGGGTGACGGAAGCAGTCAAGTCGGTGGTACCCTTCCTCGCCACTGATTACGAGGCCGAACAAGACCGGTTGGAAGACCACAACCACGCCGCTCGGCTGACACATTACAAAAAGTTTTGCAATCTGATCATCTCCGTCGTGTCCGCAGGCGTCATTTTCGCACTGCTCGGCCTTGATCCCGCGCTGATTCTCGTCGGGGCGCCATCCGCCTTTGTCGACAATCCGTGGAAAGTGGGCACCTGGATCTGGGGGATTGTCGCTGTCTTTGGATCGCCGTTGTTTGCCTCCGTCTTGAAGATTCTGGAAGGGTGGAAACAAAACGTCAACGGCGACAACTTTCCGCACAAGCCAAGACAAAAGGTCAGAGGACCAAGAAACTGACGAGGCGATTCATGCGGCTTTCACTCGAGTGGAAAGCCGCATGGTTTTTTCATGAGATGGGCTTGTCTCACTCGTTCCACCACGTGACGGCCGTCCGGTAGGCGCGGGCAATTCCTTCGATCAGGTCAGTCTGGTTGGCGTCCACGAGGTACAGCGTGGGGCGGGATGACGATGCGTGCAGCGTTCCGATCACGTGTTCCCGGCACTGCTCCAGAGCGGCCCAGCGGTCGCGTTCCTCGCCGGCGGCAGCGTCCATTGAAAACGCGGCGACGCGGTCAGCGTAGAGATACACGTGTTCGTTTTGACTGACGAATCCGACGTCGTCCAGGTGGGCGATGTCCGCTCCCTCGGGGAGCAGCCAGAGCGTAAATTCTTCGCCCAGCATTCCCGCCTTTTGCAAGATGTCCCGCAAGGTGTCCCGATCGTGCGGGCTTTCTACAATAAACAGTCGGCCGTCGCGGTCAAACACATTGACATGATCCCCAATTTTATGTATGACTTGAGCATAGAAGCCGGGCCGTTTGCCGTCCGGCACCTGCATGTCCACACCGTACATGCGCTTCAACAGTCTCACTCCGTTTCACGTTGAGTATTATCCATATCGTATCATAAAAAAAGGAGGTTCACCCATGAACGAACCACAATTGACCATTGAGAAATACGTACTGGGGCCGTTTCAAACCAACGCCTACATTTTGACCAACCCGGAAACCGGGCAGAGCATCGTGATCGACCCGGGGATGGAACCGGCGGCGCTCCTTCGCGCTCTGAAGGGAAAAAACATCGTCGCCATCCTGCTGACCCATGCGCATCTGGACCACATCGGCGGGCTGAATCAGGTGCGTGCCCTGACCGGCGCACCGGTCTACATCCATCCGCTGGAGCAGAGCTGGCTGACCGATCCCGATCTGAACGGCTCGACCCGCTGGCACTTGTCAGAACCCATTGTCTGCGAGCCGGCCGAGCACGAGCTGGCCGACGGGCAAACGCTGGAGCTGGCCGGACTGACCATCCGCGTCCTGCACACGCCCGGACACTCGCCGGGGAGCTGCTCGTTTGTGGTGGGACAGCATTGCTTCGGCGGCGACGTCCTGTTTGCCCAAAGCATCGGGCGGACAGACCTGCCGGGAGGAAATTTCGAGACACTGATGATCAGCATTCAGGACAAACTGTTTGAGCTGGATGACGACACGATCGTCTACCCGGGGCACGGTCCGAAAACCACGATCGAAGCGGAAAAGCTGTACAACCCGTTTGTGACGGGCTTGCTGCGGTAACCGAGCGTCGCCGGCTGTCATCCGCATCCCCAGCGGACGAGCGGCCGAATAAGGAAAAAGCCAGTGCAAAACGCTGGCTTTTTCATCTGCCAAATGCGGCCCAAATAGACGAAAGCGTGTTTGGAACAGGGCGTCCCGGCGGCCATCCCTATTTTTTGAACCCAAACGGCAGGTTGATCTTCAACTGCAGCTTTAATTCCTGGTTGGCCAGCGTGATCCCCTCCACCTGGATGTTGGAGGAGATCAGCTCCGGGTAAAAACCGAGGTCGTACGTTTTCTGCAACTCTTCAATCGTCGAGGCAGGCAGGGCGAATCCGTCATAGTACAGCTCGTTGATGTGAAATTTCAAGGCTTTCGTCGAAACCAGCTCGTACGTGCCGACCAGCCGCATGTGTACCTGGTCGTACGAGCCTTCCACAATCAATTGGTTGTTGTCAAAGGAAAATTGCGTATGTTTGAACAATTCGTCCTTGGAGACCAGGAAGCGGTTAAACTCATCCTGCCGGATCGTCAGCGTGTGCGTGAACAGCCCGTTGGATTGGATGCGATCCGGCGTCGCCAACTCGGAGATCTGGAACATTACATTGGACAGCTCGTTGAAAAACGTTTGAAAAGCGGGCAGTCCCCGTTCCCGCCAATCGGTGATGAGGTGGTCCATCAGTGCCTGAACGCTGGTCGGGTCGCTCAGCATCTGCACGTTTTTCTCCTTTTCCGCCTGGATTGCCAGCATGTCCGCCAACTGCTTCTCGTACTGCTGCCGCAAATTCTGCAGCAACGTCAGCCGGTTTTGCCGCTCCGCCTGCATCGACCTCATCGCGGCACGTTCCTTCTGGTATGCTTCCAGCTTCGTCAGATCCCGTTCGTAGAGGATTTGCAGAAAATCAAACAACAACAGAAAATCATTGAAATTTTTCGTATCAAACAGCAGCGTCAGCAGGTTGGCCCGCTCTCCCGTGTAGTACGCTTTGGCAACCTCTCCTGCGTGGCGGCGCATCGCGTCCATCACCAGTTTCTTACGCTGCAGATCCAGATCCAGCTGGGCGATCTCCCCGTGCAGCCGGTTTTCTTCCTGCTTGATCAGCGTCAGTGTGCGCTCCAGTTCTTTTTGGGTAAAGTGCTGCTGCAAGATCAGCTGTTCCAGGGGCAGCTGCTCTTGGGCCAGGGCTGTCGCGGTCAACGGCAGCGCCAGCAGCAGCAAGCAAAGCATGAGTGTACGCATGGCTTCACCTTTTGTTTTTGTGAGGTGGAGAAATACGTAAAAAACAATTTCTCTCCACATTCTATGACTTCTTTTCGTATTATAGCCTTATACGGTTAAATTTGGATAGCGGGAGAACAGAAATGACGATTACATCCATCATTCGGGACCAAATACGCAATCATCCGCGGCGGGCGATTCCGTTTGCGCGGTTCATGGAGCTGGCACTCTACCATCCGGAAGGCGGGTACTACATGTCGGCGCGCCCCAAGGTGGGCAGAGACGGTGATTTTTTTACCAGTGCGACGGTTCATCCCGTCTTTGCCGAGACGTTGGCTGACGTGGTGGCCGAGATGTGGCAGTCGGGTGGCTGGACCGCCCCGGCGCTGGTGGAGATCGGCGGAGGTACGGGCGCGCTTTCGGGCAGCATGCTTCGCCGGCTGCGCGAGACGGTGCCCGAGCTGTATCGGGACATGCGCCTCGTATTGATCGAGACAAGCCCGTATCATCGGCAGCTTCAGCAGGAGGTGCTGCGCGATGCTGAGGTGGAGACGCGTTGGTATTCCAGTCTGCGGGAGGCAGCAGCAGAAGGCGTCGAAGGGGTGATCCTCTCCAACGAATGGCTCGATGCCTTTCCCGTGCATGTGGTGGAGAAGACGGCTGACGGCTGGCGGGAGGTGTGGGTGACGGAGACAGACGGCGGTTTTGCCGAAGTGCTCGGCGAATTGACGTTTGCCCTGGAGGATAATCTGCAAGAGATGGACGAGTCGCTGCCGCGGGGGATGCGGATCGAGGTCAATACGGCGATGGAGGAGACAGCCGCCGACCTGTCCCGCCTGCTGAGGCAGGGGTATGTCCTGACCGTGGATTACGGTGACGTGCAGGAGGAGCTGTACCATCCCGCCCGGAAGCGGGGGACGCTGATGTGCTACCACCGCCATCAGGCGCACGACAATCCCTATGTGCACGTGGGGGAACAGGACATCACGGCGCACGTCAATTTTTCTGCATGGATACGCGCGGGCGAGCGGACTGGGCTGAAGACGCTTGCCTACATGCGACAGGACCGTTTTTTGATCAAATGCGGCCTGTTGGAAAAGGCGGTCGCCCATGCGGACACGGACCCGTTCACAAGTGAAGCGATGAAGCGGAACCGGGCGATTCAACAGCTGATCTACCCGGGCGGCCTGGGCGGCCTCTTTCGCGTGCTGGTCCAGGCAAAAGCGATGCCGGACGGAGTGCCGCTCAGCTTTTTGCGCTAGCTCTACAGGAAATAAAAAAAGATGCTCACCCAGAGCATCTTTTTTTACATGATCAAGTTCAGCATGGAGTGCTCTTGCGGACCCACCGGCATGACGAAGAACGTGTAATAGGTGAAGCCCACGAAAGAGACAAACATAAAACAGAAGAAAATGTTCAAGTACGCCCGTTCTGTCAGATTCATGTAGCTGAGAGATACGAAGAAGGCGGTCAGTCCGAAAAACAAGAGAGCCATCGGGTACAGGTGCCCCCAGAACGCCATCAGCGCGATCGCCAGCGTCCAGAAGCCGAGTACGCGATACATGCGATCCATCTGTTTCCCTCCTTTTTCCAGCAAGTCGGCAAGATTTACAAGATTCCTCCCCCATTATAAAGGACTGGAAGAGGCCTGTAAACGGGAAGGTATGACGGTTTTTTGACGCAGCCGTTCCCACGCATCCGAATCGCTCCCGGCATACCATCCAGCCGGATGGGGGAGATTCGGGTTGTACCGCTGCCGACCGCGCCGTTGGGCGAAACGTCGACGTCAACGAGGGATACGCGCCACGGTATAGTTGCAGGACCTGCAACCTTTGATCATGGACTCGTCTTCTTGTAATTCAATGTGTCCAAAGTAAGTCTCAAATATCCCCGACAACAGAGCGTTGTGCATCTTGCAAATGGCGTCGGGGAAACGCTTGGCTGTCTCGGAAAACGTGCAGTTGTTCACTCGAAAGCGCAAACTTCCGTCCGAAAGGGGTTCGATCTCCGGTTTGAGTCCTTGCGCCACCAAGAGCCGGTGGATGTGGGACAACTTTGCGTCCAACGTTGCGTTATTCATGTCGATCGGCACTTCCGCCAGCGCCCGTTTGGCCATTTCCGTTCCCATGCGGTGTCCCATTTTGACGAGGGCAACTTCCCCCATCTCTCCCAAGGACAGCAGACTTTCGATGGCGATGTCGGCCAACAGCCGGTAATCACGAGGAGGAAACTGCAGGCTGACTACCTGATCGGAAAGGGCGTACAGACGGCAGGGACGCCCCCCCTTGCCGCTTTTGTCGGAGAAAGAGGTAAGCAAATGGACGTCTTCCAGCTTGGTCAAATGCAGCCGCGCCACGTTTGGATGGATGGAAAACTGCTCGGCCACCTCTTGCACGGTCACAGGCTCTTTGCTGTTGGAGACAAACTGGTAAATGGAAAAACGGGTGGAATCAGCCAAGGCGCTTGTTAACTTTTGAGCGTCGCAATCCACGCTGGTCCCCCCTTTCTCAGTACAAATCACCATTAGTTTAGCCGATTTTCGCGCCGTTGTTAAGGTTGGAGTGTGCCAGGCATTCGTCGTATTTTATATATTTAATACTATTGACATAGTGTTAACACCGCATTTATAATCCAGAGTAGAAAAGGATTTTTTATTACCTAACTTTTGTATAGTTAAATAAGAAAATAGAGCAAGATGGAGGGGAACACGATGGCGGTCGCTGAACGTACTCGTCCACAAACATTGACGTTTTTCACCTATCCGAGCTGTACATCCTGTCGCAAGGCCAAGGCGTGGCTGGCGGAACACGGAGTAAAATACGAGGAGCGGCACCTGTTCAAAAATCCGCCGACGCCGGAAGAACTGATGGAGATCATCAAAAAGACCACCAACGGCTTGGACGAAATCCTGTCCACGCGCAGCCAGCGTTTCAAAAACCTGGAGGTGGACATCAATGAAATGACCGTCAGCCAGCTGTTGGAGATGCTGAGCGAAGAGCCGCAGCTCCTGAAGCGACCGATTCTGACCGACGGGGAAAACATCATCATCGGGTATAACCAATCGGCGATGCAAAAACTGCTGGCCTAAGCGAACGAGGAGGGAATATTCCGCCTCTCAGCGTGTAGACAAAGTCCGAGGCGCATGGGTGATCGGGCCTGCTCGCTCGCTTGACGACCAGCAAAGAAGTAGATAGCGTACGCTCCAAAACGCGACGCGGGCAGGGGGCAAACATCTGGGTGTTTGGAGGAAGTGAGACTTGTGCCCCTGTTTTCCCCGCGTCTTTCGTTTTTCCGCTGAGCCGGTCGTCAAAGGAGCTCGCTTGGCCCATCACTCCATGCCATGTCCTTTATCTCCACCTTCGGTTGATCGGTGTTCAGGCCTTTCGGCCTGACAACGATGGAAAGATCGTTTCCTTGCGGAACCTCAATGAAAAAGTACAGTTTGTCTTCTGTCTGCGAGGAGGGGATATCCCTCCTCTTTTTTCGTTTGGCGGGCCCGTTTACAATGTAGGAAAGCGGTTCGTGAAGTCTGATTCGCGAAGTCTGATTAGAACAAGCGGGCTGCTTCGATGGCGTTGACCTGCCTGGACGGGCGTTCACCATGGGTACTGCTGTGCTCTGGAATATCAGCGAAAGGGTTGGAGAAGAATGGACACAATCTTGGTGGAAAAACGGGCGGGGGTGGCCTGCATCACGCTGAACAGGCCCCACGTCCGCAACGCGATCAGCCTGGAGATGGCGGAGGAACTGCGCCAGACGGTGAGCGCGTGCGAGGAGGACGACGCGGTCAAGGTGCTGGTATTTACCGGCATGGGCGACAGTTTCATCTCCGGCGGCGACCTGCGGCAGTTCATGCAGGCAAGGGGGAGGGAACAGGCGCAGCCGATTCTCGACCGCGTGGCCGGGCTGCTCCGCGCGATCGACAACTGCAGCAAACCGACCATTGCGATGATCAACGGACACGCCATCGGGGGCGGCTGCGAGTTTGCGATCTCCTGTCACTTTCGCTTCGCCGCCGAGACGGCCGTGCTCGGCTTTGTCCAGATTGGCCTCTCGATCACGACCGGATGGGGCGGAGGGTCGCGCTTGCTGGACAAGCTGCCGGAGTCCAAGGCGCTGGCGCTTTTGCTGACGGGTAAGCGGGTTAGTGCGCAAGAGGCGGAGCGCTATGGGCTGGTGGATGCGGTGTATCCCGCAGATCGCCTGCGTGAGGAGACGGAACGCTTTGCCGCCGAGATCGCCGCGCAGCCGCTTTCCGGTATCCGGGCGTACATGCAGCTGTTGCGCTGGAAGCGGGACGGGTTGAGCCTGGACGAGCGCATCCGCCGCGAGGTCAGCCAGTGCGCCGAGTTGTGGGGCAGCGACGATCACGTTTCCGCGGTGCAGCGGGTTCTGCGAAAAAACTAGCGGTTTGACCAAGCAAATCCCTCCCGTTTAAACCCTTTTGTGTCTGGACATACTTTTTCTAGTAGAAAGCGATTCTACCAGAGTAGGGAAAAGCATAGGATGAATTACATCATCATCCTATCAAGGTAACGGGAGGGACATTTTTTATGGCAGCTTCCAGACAAGATGCATGGACGGAAGACGACGATCTGGTGCTGGCGGAAGTCACCTTACGCCATATTCGCGAGGGCGGGACACAACTCGCCGCATTTG
The DNA here is from genome assembly GCF_020923495.1 of Brevibacillus sedimenti. Taxonomy (GTDB): domain Bacteria; phylum Bacillota; class Bacilli; order Brevibacillales; family Brevibacillaceae; genus Brevibacillus; species Brevibacillus aydinogluensis. The sequence continues at coordinate 3,822,001 of NZ_CP064048.1, read as the reverse complement.
AAGAAGTGGGACAGCGGCTGGGCCGAACTGCCGCCGCCTGCGGGTTTCGTTGGAACAGCTGCGTGCGCAAGCGGTATGACGCGGCGATTCAGATCGCCAAGAGCCAACGCCAGCAGTTGAAAAAAATGGGGCGGTTGAACGCGCGAAACAACGCGCTTGACTCGGCCAACACTGCCAAGTCGGGAGGCCAGCTCCTGCTGGGAGAGGGCGCAGCTGCGGCAGACGACGAGCAGCACATCGAGGCCGTCATAAGGCTGTTGACCAACCAGAAGGAGATCGTGCGCCGCTTGAAGCAGCTGGAACAAGAATTGGAAGGAAAGAATGCGGAGATAAAAGAGTTGAAAGAGGCCAACGAACGGATGAAACAAGAGCTGGAGCAGGTGCGCGGGGTCAATGAGGACTACAAGGCACTCGTGCAGATTATGGACCGCGCCCGCAAACTCGCTTTCTTGCAGGAAGAGGAGGCGCCCAAGGCGATTTTCAGGATGGATGAAAACGGCAACCTGGAGCGCGTGGAAAAGTGAGCGTGCAAACGTGCCAACAAAAAAGAAGCGGACAAAACCGCTTCTTTTTTTGACGCGTGGATGGTGCAAAATCCCTCAGTCCTGCAGGCCGACACCTTCGGGCAGCCAGACGTACGGGTTCTCGCCGCGGTCGCGAATCGGGTTGTACTTGACCGGAGTGAAGCCCATCTTCAGCCAGAATTGGTCAGCGCGACAGCGGGAGTTGGTCTTGATGGGGGCACCAAAGCTCTTGGCGTGGTTGACCAGAGCCGTGCCGTAATCCTTGCCGCGGTAATCGGGCAGCACTTCCAGTTTCCACAATTCGTAATAATCTTGAGCCGGTTTGAAGTAGCGGTCGTACTTGCCGTCGATTTTGTACAGGCTCATCCGTGCCACCAGCAGGCCGTTGTCGTAGATTCCGTAAAAAGGAGATTCCGAATCGTTTTCCACGATGTTCGCCTCCAGGTCTTCCTTCATGGAAAGCTCCTCCAGGCCAAATTCGCGGAATTTTTGAAACTCCTCCAGAGTCTTGTAATTGATCCGTAAACGTTTTACTTCATACATCGCTTGCCACTCCTCTCACGCGCATTGCCTAACCTTCATGGGCTACCTACATTATACACCAAAAACCTCCTTCCCGAGCGATTTTCTCGTGTTGATTTCTTGGGTATCCCAGAAATTGGATAGGCTATCATGGAAGAAATTTAAATTTCAACTAGAACTATGGACGGTCTCATGGCAAAATAGAGAGTAGCAAAACAATTTCGAACAATCGCACCGCATGCAATGAAAGCGTTTTCGAGCAGCGGACGATTGATCGCCGAAAGGAGCGTTGCCATGCGCAAAGTACTGATTGCCAATCGCGGGGAAATCGCGCGGCGGATCATCCGCACCTGCAAAGCCCAGGGAGTGGCGACAGTGGCCGTATATTCGGAGGCGGATCGCAACCTGCCGTTTGTCAGGGAAGCGGACGAGGCCGTCCACATCGGACCTCCCCCTGTGCCGCACAGCTATCTCAACGTGGAGGCGATCATCGCGGCCGCCAAAGAGACCGGAGCGGATGCCGTCCATCCGGGCTACGGCCTGTTGTCGGAAAACGCCGCGTTTGCACGGCGCTGCCGCGACGAAGGACTGGTCTTCATCGGGCCGTCGCCGGAGGTGATTGCGCAGATGGGGGATAAATTGACGGCCCGCCGCGTGATGCGGGAAGCAGGTGTACCCGTGGTGCCCGGCTGCGAGGAACCGGTGAACACGCCGGATGAAGCGGCCAGGGTGGCGGCCGAGATTGGCTATCCAGTCATGCTCAAGGCCAGCGCGGGCGGCGGCGGCATCGGCATGCAGATATGCCGCGACGAAGCGGAGCTGCGCCAGGCGTTCCAGTCGGCCAGGGGCAGGGCCAAGGCGTATTTTGGTAGCGACGCCATGTACGTGGAAGCGTATGTGGACAGCCCTCGCCACATCGAGGTGCAGATCGCGGGAGACGCGCATGGCACCGTCATTCACCTGCTGGAGCGGGAGTGCTCCATCCAGCGCCGCCACCAGAAGGTGCTGGAAGAAAGCCCGTCCCCGTTCCTCGACGAGCTTGCGAGACAGCGGCTTTGCGAAGCTGCGGTGACGGCTGCCAGGGCGGTCGGGTATACCGGCGTCGGCACGGTGGAGTTTATCATGGACGGGAACAAGAATTTCTATTTCCTGGAAATGAATACCCGGCTGCAGGTAGAGCATCCTGTCACTGAAGAGATGACCGGTCTCGACCTGGTCGCGCTGCAGTTGGAGATCGCCCGCGGCAACGCTCTGCCCGTCGCGCAGGGGGATGTCAAGGCGCTGCGCCATGCGATCGAGCTGCGGGTGTACGCCGAGGATCCCGTCACCTTTTTGCCGTCTCCCGGAACGATTACGTACTACCGGCCGCCGCAAATGGACGGGGTACGGGTGGACGACGGCGTGGAGACCGGCACGCAGGTAACGCCGTTCTACGACCCGATGATTGCCAAGGTGATCGCCTCCGGCACAACCCGCGAAGAAGCGATACAGCGGGCACGGGAAGCGATGCGGCAGTTTGAGGTTACCGGGATCAAGACCAACATTCCGTTTTTGCTGGAGGTCTTGGGCGACGAGGCATTCCGGCGAGGCGTGTACACCACGCGCTTTGTAGAAGAGCGAAAAGAAAAAACAACGTAAGGAGAGCATGATGATGAAAAACGTGACAGCATCCATGGCAGGAACCGTTATCAACGTGCTGGTGCAGGCAGGCGACCAGGTGAACCAAGGTCAGGACGTGGTCGTGCTGGAGTCGATGAAGATGGAAGTGCCGATCCAGGCGGAAGCGGACGGCAAAGTGGTTGAAGTAAAAGTAAATGTCGGGGACTTCGTCAATGACGGAGATGTCATCCTCGTACTGGAGTAGTTTTTAGAATGATTCCAAACTGAGCGCCCGCTAGGAAAGGCAGGTGGCCTGCATGCAGGTGCAGATTGTAGAAGTAGGGCCGCGTGACGGCCTGCAAAACGAATCTCAAATGGTGCCGACCGAGGCGAAAATCCGGCTGATCGGCCTGCTGGCCGAGGCGGGACTGCGCCGGATCGAAGCCGGCTCATTCGTCCATCCGCGCTGGATTCCCCAATTGGCCGACACGGCGGACGTCTTTCGCCAACTGCCGCGCAACCCGGACGTGACGTACAGCGCGCTCGTGCCCAATCTGCGCGGGCTGGAGCGAGCCAGGGAGTGCGGGGTGACGGAGGTGGCGGTATTCATGTCCGCCTCGGAGACGCACAACCGCAAAAACATCAACAAAAGCATCAGCGAAACCTTCCCCGTTCTCAGGGAAGTAGTCCAAGAGGCGCTGACGCTGGGCATGCGCGTGCGGGGATACGTCTCCACCGTGTTCGGCTGCCCGTATGAAGGGGCCGTCCCGCTGGACAACAGCCGGCGGGTGACGGACGAACTGCTCAAAATGGGCGTCTACGAAGTCTCCATCGGCGACACCATCGGGGTGGCCACGCCCCGTCAGGTGCAGGAGACGTTTTCAGTGCTTGTGAACGATGTTACGAGCGAGCGCTTGGCCGGTCATTTTCACGATACCCGTGGAACGGGCCTGGCCAACGTGGCGGCTGCCCTGGCCGAAGGAATCCGCACATTTGACAGCTCGATCGGCGGTTTGGGGGGATGCCCGTACGCGCCGGGGGCGAGCGGTAACATTTCCAGCGAAGATTTGGTTTACATGCTGCACGGCATGGGCTATGAGACTGGCGTGGATCTGCAGAAGCTGATCGAGGCGGGCAGTTACATTCAGCGGCAGTTGGGGCGCCCTCTGCCGTCCAAGGTGCTTGCGGCCAGTCTGGCGCAGGCGGAAACCTGCGCAAAGAATGAGGCGGAAGGGGATACGGCATGAGCGTACTGCTGCGAAAAGAGGGGGCCGTCGGCGTGCTGACGCTGAATCGGCCCGAGGTGTACAACTGTCTGAACCTGGAGACGCTGTTCACGCTGCGTCGGCTGATTGCCGAGATCGACGCGGACAGGGAAATTCGCGCCGTCGTAGTGACCGGTGTGGGGGAGAAGGCGTTCTGCTCCGGCGCCGACTTAAAGGAGCGGCGGACGATGACGGAGCTTCAAGTGCAGCTCTACATCCGCACCATCCGGGATACGTTCAGTGAGCTGGAGCGTCTGCCCAAGCCGGTCATCGCCGCGATCAACGGCGTTGCGCTGGGCGGCGGAACGGAGCTGGCCCTGGCCTGCGATCTTAGGGTGATGAGCGAGACGGCCCAGATGGGGCTGACGGAGACGTCGCTTGGCATCATTCCCGGAGCGGGCGGGACGCAGCGGCTGCCGCGCTTGATCGGCAAGGGGAAGGCCAAGGAGCTGATTTTTACCGCCCGCCGCGTCAACGCCGAGGAGGCGCTGGCGATCGGGCTGGTCAACCGCACGGTTCCGCGCGATCAGGTGATGACGTCCGCGCTTCAGCTGGCTGAGGAGATTGCCGCCAACGCGCCGCTTGCGCTGGCCCAGGCGAAGTTCGCCATTGATTACGGGATGGAGGCCGATCTGGCGACGGGGTTGGCGATCGAGAGCAGCGCCTACCAGGTGCTAATCCCCACCCGCGACCGGCTGGAAGGGCTGGAAGCGTTCAGGGAAAAGCGAAAACCGGTATATCGCGGAGAATGACGGGAGGAACGGCAGATGAGCAAGCAGTTGGAACAGACGCTGAAAGAACGGATTGCCAAGGTGAAGCAGGGAGGAGAGGAAAAGTACCACGCCAAGCTGAAGGAGCAGAACAAGCTGTTCGTCCGCGACAGATTGAAGCTGTTGTTTGACGATGAGTTCATGGTGGAAGACGGCTTGTTTGCCAATTTCACCGCGGGTGACCTGCCGGCAGACGGGGTCGTGACCGCCATCGGCAAAGTGAATGGGCGGACCGTCTGCGTGATGGCCAACGACGCGACGGTCAAGGCCGGTTCGTGGGGAGCGCGGACGGTGGAAAAGATCATCCGCATCCAGGAGACGGCGGATAAAATGCGCGTGCCGCTGATCTACCTGGTTGATTCCGCCGGCGCACGCATCACCGATCAACTGGAGATGTTCCCCGGCAGGCGGGGAGCGGGCCGGATCTTTTACAACCAGGTGAAGCTCTCCGGCAAAATTCCGCAGGTGTGCGTCCTGTTTGGCCCTTCCGCCGCTGGAGGAGCGTACATTCCGGCGTTTTGCGACGTGGTCATCATGGTGGACAAAAACGCCAGCATGTACCTCGGGTCTCCCCGCATGGCGGAAATGGTAATCGGCGAAAAGGTGACGCTGGAGGAACTGGGCGGCGCGCGCATGCACTGCTCGGTGAGCGGCTGCGGCGACATTCTGGCGGCCAATGAAGAGGAAGCGATTCAGGCAGCCCGTCGCTACCTCAGCTATTTGCCGGACGACTACACGAAAGAGCTCCCTGTGGAAGCGGCCCGGCCACCCAAACCGGATGCGCGGGACATCAACGAGATCGTGCCGGAAAACCAGAACACGCCCTTTAACATGTACGACTTGATTGATGCACTGGTGGACGAGGGTTCGTTCTTTGAGATCAAGAAGCTGTTCGCCCAGGAACTGATCACCGGTTTTGCCCGGCTGGAAGGAAAACCGGTCGGCATTGTTGCCAACCAGCCTCGGGTGAAAGGAGGCGTGCTGTTCGTCGATTCGGCCGACAAGGCGGCCCGCTTCATTACCTTGTGCGACGCGTTTCGCATCCCGCTGCTGTTTCTCGCTGATGTCCCGGGCTTCATGATTGGCACCGCCGTAGAGCGGGCCGGCATCATCCGGCACGGCGCGAAAATGATCGCGGCCATGGCGGAGGCGACTGTGCCGAAAATCTCCGTGATCGTGCGCAAGGCGTACGGCGCCGGCCTGTATGCGATGGCCAGCTCGGCGTTTGAACCCGACGCCTGCCTGGCACTGCCCGGCGCGCAGATCGCCGTGATGGGGCCGGAAGCGGCGGTTAACGCCGTCTACAGCAACAAGATTCAGGCGATTGAAGACCCGCAGGAGCGGCAAGCGTTTATTATGGAAAAACGACGTGAGTACCAGCAGGATATCGACATCTACCTGCTCGCCTCCAACCTGATCGTGGATGCGATCGTGCCGCCGAGCGAACTGCGCGGCGAGCTGATCCGCCGTTTCGAGATTTACAAGAGCAAGCAGCAAATCTTCTCGGAGCGCAAGCACCCGGTATACCCGGTGTAGATGTGCCAGACAGACTGTCTTCGGTGAGGAGGCAGTCTGTTTTTTTTTTTTTTTTTGTGAAAAACAGGCTGTGGCGCTGCTTGGCAGCCAACGGGAGGTATGCCTTTACAAATAAGAAGGTTTAACCTGAAGCGATGGCGTTGCGTTTTGTTCACTCAGATTGACCGCTGCTGTCGGCACGTGTGCTGACGGACCGCTCGGGCGGAAAATGTTTCGATAATTTCGACCTTTTGCGCACATTTCATTGAACATTGATCGCAAACCTGCTATTCTTGAAATAAGTATTGATTAATGTAGGTGAACAAATGCAGTCGGAAGCGATAACGTTCCACCCGGTGGTAATCGGCGGCGGTTCCGTAGGATTGCTGTACGCGGCCCGTTTTTTGCTGAACGGCCAGTCGGTCGAGTTGGTTACCCGCACCCGTGAGCAGGCCGCGCTGATCGGCGACCGGGGGCTGTCCCTGTACACGCTGGACGGCCGACGGGAAACAGTCGCGGTCAACGCTTCTCCGATAGACGACGGATTGCCGGAGGGCGATCTCTACCTGTTGGCCGTGAAGCAGACTGCCATCGCCGAGCTGCTGCCGCTGCTGCGCCAACTCCCCCGCTCGGCGCGGGTGCTGGCCCTGCAAAACGGCATGGGTCATCACGAACAATTGGCGGAAGGGCTGGAGCCTGGGCAGCATTTTTACGCGATCAATACAGAGGGGGCGCGCCGCCTGTCGCCGTTCGAGGTGGAACACACCGGCACCGGCCTGCTGCGCGTCGGACCCTGGACGGCTGAGCCTGTGCGCGATCCGCTGATTGCCGCGTTTGTCGCCTGGGCCAACCGCTGCGGCATCCGCGCCGAATACGTGGACGCTGTCGAGCCTTACGCCTGGCGCAAACTGCTGGCCAACGCGCTGATTAATCCCTTGACCGCGTTGTTCGAGATTCCCAACGGCATGCTGCTCGATTCACCGCACACGCTTAGGCTGATGCGGGAATTGTTTGACGAAGCGGCCGCCGTGGCCAACCGCTGCGGTCAAAAAATTGATGAAGCAGATTGGCAGGAAATTGTATCCATTTGCCGAAATACTTCCCGGAATCTTTCCTCCATGCTGCAGGATATCAGACGGCACCACCGGACGGAAGTGGACGCGATCAACGGGTACCTCGTGGACACGGGAAAACGGACCGGCACGCCCGTTCCGCTGCACGAAACGCTGTTGCGCGCCGTACATCTCAAATCAGGCATGGAAACCGCGAAAGGAGAGGCGGCACATGACCGTTTTGGGTAATCTCTGGTCGTTTGTTTGGGCAGTGCTGACCCATGTGTGGGCTCTGTTGACCGTTTTTCCATTTCTCGGGTTTCCGCTGGCGTATCTGATCGTGCACGCGTGGAAACGGGACCGGCGGCTGGCCGGCCGCTGGGCGGTTAATATCACGAATTTTTTGTTCATTCGCGCTGTCGTGGCCGCCTATGGCGTGATCTGGCCGGATGCGCTTTCCGCTTGGTGGTGGGTGATCGTGTTTTTCCTCGTGACTGTAGGCTTGCTGAGTTGGCTGCAGGTGAAGTGGAAGAGAAAACTCTCCCTGCGGAAGGCCGGTTTTTCCGCGTGGCGGTTGTCGTTTCCCCTGTTTGGACTGGTTTACGTGGTGCTCTTTGCGATGGGGATCGTCAAGACGATGAGCGTCGTCTGAATCCACCGGCGGTATCAATACATATCCTGAAAAGAAAGAAGGTAGGACAATGATGCGGCTTCCCATCGAGTCGATCGGACACAAGATTCGAACGATTCGGAAAGAACGCGGCTTCACGCTCGAAGTCATGGCCAACAAGACAGGACTGAGCAAGGGCTTGCTCAGCCAGGTGGAGCGCGGCATTTCCCAGCCCTCGCTGGATTCGCTGTGGAAAATTACGAAAGCGCTTGAATCGTCGATCATTCACTTTTTCGAGGACATCGACCAGAAGCAGGTACACGTCACCCGCAAAGAGAAGCGCAGACAGATGATCTTCCCTGAATCGACCGGCACGTACAGTCTGCTTTCCACCGGCGGCAGCGGCAAATTGGGCATGCTGGAAGTCAGGCTGCAGCCGGGACAGATGGCGGCAGACCGGTTTGTGCAGGCAGAGGGCGAAGAGTGTTTTGTCGTCATCCAGGGACGCGTGACGGCGCGTTTTCATGACGAGGAGCATGAACTGGAAGCGGGTGACAGCATTTCGTTTGACTGTTCCAAACCCCACACCATTGAAAATACTGGCGACGGCGAGGCCGTGCTGATTTGGTCGATGACACCGTCGCAATTTTAAGACAGCACATTTGACTGCACTTAGACAACCCATTCAGCGGGTTGTCTTGTTTTTTTACGGAAAGGGGGCATGGTATAATTTGCAGTGACATGGCGTAAGAAAGGTGAGCATTAATGAAAATTGAATGCGTTGCGCTTCCTTTGGCGAACCCGCTGTCCAATGCGTACCAGCAGGGAAAAGCCGATGCGCTGCAATTCTTTGCGTACCATCCCTACCGTTCCGATTCGTACCGGGAGCGGATCGCGTGGCTCACAGAACGGCCCATCCCGCACCGGAATGAACTGGCGGACGGATTGTATGCCTACAACAGTCAGATCGGCAATCATCCGGAGGCGCTGGCGCAGATTGAACGGCTGCGATGTACGCAGACGCTGGTCGTCGTTGGCGGCCAGCAGGCCGGAGTGCTGACAGGACCGCTGTATACGATCTACAAGGCTGTCCACCTGGTACAGGCAGCAAAACGGCTGTCAAAGGAACTCCAGACGGAAGTCGTTCCGGTGTTTTGGATTGCCGGTGAAGATCACGATATTGACGAAATCGACCACCTCTACTGGCTGGCGGAAGGGGGAACGGCTCTGCGCAAAGGACGGCTGGCGCTGCCGCGCAAAGGGCGCCCGTCGGCCAGCATGCTGCCCTTCGACCCGGATGAGTGCCGCCGCTTTCTGGCCGATTTTTTTGCCGACCAGACGGAAACGGAGTATACGGCCGTGATTCGGGATCTGTTGGAAGAAACGCTGGCTTCCTCCAAGACGTTGGCGGACTGGTTTGCCCGCCTGATGGCCCGCCTGTTCGGCAAGCACGGTCTGGTGCTGGTGGAGTCCAGCCTGCCGTTTGTGCGCAAACTGGAACAGCCGATGTTCCGCGCGATCCTCGAACAAAACGAACAGCTGGCCGGCCTGCTGATGGATGCCGCCGAACGGATCGAAGCCGCCGGATACCCGCAGCAGCTTCAGGTGAAGGCGCATCAAGCCAACCTGTTTCTCTACGAGGACCAAGACCGTTTGCTCCTGGAGCGCCACGGCGAACGGTTCGTGACGCGGCGTCGCAGCTACACTCGTGAGGAGTTGCTGCGGCTGGCGGAGATGGAACCGGAGCGCTTCAGCGCCAATGTAGTGACTCGCCCGCTGATGCAGGAGTATCTGTTCCCCACGCTGGCCTTTGTGGCCGGACCGGGTGAAGTGGCGTACTGGGCGTATTTAAAAGAAGTGTTTGAACTCTTTGGGCTTCGCCTGCCGATCGTGCTGCCCCGCCTGTCGGTCACCCTGGTCGAAGGGGCGATGGAGCGGCTGATGCGCGAGTGCGGCATTACCATTGAGCAGATGTTAAGGGATTTTGCCGGGTGGAAAGCCGAATGGGAGGCGCGGCGGGCACCGCACCCCCTGGCCGGGCGCTTCACGGAGGTGCGGGAAGGTTTGCTCGACATCTACCGTCCGCTCGTGGACGAGGTCATCCGCCTGGAACCGGGCATGCGTAAATTGGCCGAAAAAAATGTGGGCATGCTGATGGCCCAGGTGGACTTTTTGGAGAAGCGGCTGCTCCGCTTGCTGGACCAGCGGGAAGATGTGGGCCGGGTGCGGGTGCAGCGGCTGGAGGCTGCGCTTGCTCCCGAGGGAGCATGGCAGGAGCGGAAGCTGTCGTATGTTTCCTTTGCCAACAAGCACGGACTCGATCTGGTCGACCGTCTGATCGAAGCGCCGCTTGCCCACGACGGCAGGCATCACGTCATCTATCTGTAAATCATACAATTTCCTCTAAGATACAAGCACCCGCAGCAGTGCTTCTGACTGATGGCCAATCGATTGCAGCGAACGAGACACATGTTTCCAGGCTTCTTTGTCAGTGTTGACTGAGCCACGCTGAACCACGAGCGTCCGCTCCTGTCCGCGCAAGACCATTTTTGGTTTGAACAGGAAAAAAGGATGAAGCCTGCGAATGCGTATGATAAGATAATGATGGTGTTGCAGAGAAGAAGGAGGTTCGTCAAACCCATGAACATGGTTTCGGAAAGCATTGTAAAAGACATGTCATTGGCACCCAACGGTCACTTGAAGATCGACTGGGTGAAAGAACATATGCCCGTGTTGAACCGGATCCGGGAGCGCTTTGAACGGGAAAAACCGTTTGCCGGCCTGAAAGTGGCGATTTCCCTGCACCTGGAAGCAAAAACGGCATACCTGGCAAAAGTGATTCAAGCAGGCGGCGCCGAAGTGACGATTACCGGTTCCAACCCGCTCTCCACGCAGGACGACGTCTGCGCGGCCCTGGTGGAAGACGGCATCCGCGTATTTGCCAAGTACAATCCGGATCCGGCGGAGTACAAGGAGCACCTGATCAAAACGCTGGAGACCCGTCCGGACCTGATCATTGACGATGGCGGCGACCTGGTGTCCATCCTGCACAGCGAACGTCGCGATCTGCTCGGCCAGATTCGCGGCGGCGCGGAAGAGACGACCACCGGGATTCTGCGCCTGAAAGCGCTGGAAAAAGAGGGCAAGCTGGAGTTCCCGATGGTGGCGGTCAACGACGCGTTCTGCAAATACCTGTTTGACAACCGCTACGGCACCGGGCAGTCCGTCTGGGACGGCATCAACCGCACGACGAACCTGGTCGTCGCCGGAAAAACCGTGGTCGTGGTCGGCTACGGCTGGTGCGGCAAAGGCGTGGCGATGCGCGCCAAAGGCCTCGGGGCGAAAGTGATCGTGACCGAAGTGGACGCGATCAAGGCGGTCGAAGCGTACATGGACGGCTTTGAAGTGATGCCGATGAGCGAAGCGGCCAAACACGGCGACTACTTCGTCACCGTTACCGGCAACCGCGACGTGATCCGCAAAGAGCACTTTGAAGTGATGAAAGACGGAGCGATCCTCTCCAATGCCGGCCACTTTGATGTCGAAGTGAACAAGGTGGAGCTGGAAGCACTGTCGAAATCGAAGCGCACGGTTCGCAAGGACATCGAGGAATTTGTCATGGCGGACGGTCGAAAACTGTACCTTCTGGCGGAAGGCCGCCTCGTCAACCTGGCGGCGGGCGACGGCCACCCGGCGGAAATCATGGACATGACGTTTGCCCTCCAGGCAGTCTCTCTGGAATACGTCAACAAACACTACCAGTCGATCGGCAAGCGCGTGCTGAACGTGCCGTACGAGCTGGACGAAATGGTGGCGCGCTACAAGCTGGAGGCGCTGGGCATCGGCATCGACAAATTGACCGACGAACAAAAAGCGTATCTGGACAGCTGGGTCGAATAAGCGGCGAAACCCGTCCAAGTCCGGCGAGAAAATCAGCGAAAAAATCCTGCTTACAAAAGCAGGATTTTTTTTTATAATAACAACTAGGCAGCGAGTGGGGAAAAGTGGGGGGAAGTGGAGTCTAGTGGAAGGAAAGTGGGGGAAACGGCCGTGTTCATGGGTGAATATCAGCACAGCATCGATGAAAAAGGCCGACTGACCATCCCTGCCAAATTCCGCGAAGGGCTCGGCTCGTCCTTTGTTATAACCCGCGGCCTCGATCAATGTTTGTTTGTCTACCCGATGGAAGAGTGGAAAGTGCTGGAGGAGCGGCTGAAGACGCTCCCCTTTACCAAGGCTGACGCCCGCGCCTTCACGCGGTTCTTCTTTTCCGGCGCGACCGAATGCGAATGGGACAAGCAGGGCAGGGTAAACATACCGCCCACTTTGCGCCAGTACGCTGACATCCAAAAGGAGTGCGTCTGCATCGGCGTCTCCAACCGCGTGGAGATCTGGAGCAAAGAGCGCTGGGAAGAGTACTTCGCTCAGTCGGAGGGTTCGTTTGGGGACATTGCCGAAAAGCTGGTGGATTTCAACTTGTAACTGCATGAGTCCAGGCAGCGCAAAATATCCGGTTTGAAAAGGCAGACAACCCTTTTCTTACGCGTTTGAATCGGGAGTGACAACCTTTGTCGTTTCATCATGTGACCGTACTCAGGGAAGAAGCCGTAGACGGGCTGAATATCCGGCCGGATGGCGTCTATGTGGACTGTACGCTGGGCGGCGCGGGGCACAGCAGCTTGATCGCGTCCCGGTTGGGCGCAGGCGGACGCCTGATCGCCATTGACCAGGACGACTGGGCGCTGGACAACGCCCGCGAACGGCTGGCTCCCTACATGAATAAGGTGACGCTGGTCAAGAGCAATTTTCGCCGAATCCGTGACATTGCAAGCGATCTCGGTCTGGACGGTGTGGACGGCGTGCTGTTTGACCTGGGAGTCTCCTCCCCACAGTTGGACGAGGGGGAGCGCGGCTTCAGCTACAACGCCGATGCGCCGCTGGACATGCGGATGGATCAGGATGCACCGTTGACCGCCTACGACATCGTAAACGAGTGGGATGAGGAAGAGCTGGCCCGGATCATCTGGGAGTATGGTGAGGAAAAGTTTTCTCGGCGGATTGCCCGTCAAATCGTACAGCGGCGCCGGCATGCACCTGTGCGGACGACCGGGGAGCTGGTGGAGCTGATCAAGGAAGCGATTCCGGCGGCGGCCCGCCGGAGCGGCCCGCACCCGGCGAAACGCACGTTTCAGGCCATTCGGATCGCAGTCAACGACGAGCTGGATGCATTCCGCGAGGCGGTCGTGGACGCGATCGATCTGCTCCGTCCCCAGGGTAGAGTGAGCGTCATCACGTTTCATTCGCTGGAGGACCGGATCTGCAAGCAGGTATTTCAGGATTTTGCCAAAGGCTGCACTTGTCCGCCGTCGTTTCCCGTCTGCACGTGCGGGAACCAGGCGTCTGTCAAAATCATCACGAGAAAGCCGATTTTGCCTTCGGAAGCGGAATTGACGGCCAACCCGCGCGCCCGTTCGGCCAAGCTGCGGGTGGCGGAAAAACTGTAAGGCCCCGCGAGCCTGCACGCAAAGGAGGGAGACCGAGTTGAGCTACTACTACCGGGGAAATCTTGCGGTGGAACTGGAAAAGTCGCACACCGTGACCAAAACCAAGCGCACCATTCGCATCAAACCGTCCATTCCAACCAAGGAAAAGCTGCTGTACCTGCTGTTGATCTCGCTGATCGTGACGGGAGTGGGTCTGGTCGGCGTCCGTTACTCGCAAATTTCACAGTACAACTACGAAATCCAGCGCCTGAAAAAAGAGATCAAGGAGACGAAGGAGCAAAACGCCTCGCTGCTGCTGCAAGTCGAGCAGTTGAGCAACAGCGACCGGATTCTCAGAGAAGCGCAAAACATGGGGATGGTTTACAATCCGGAAGCGGTACACTTCATCGGTCAACCCAAGGGGAAATCCGCGTCACAGGGATCGGCGCAGACGAATCCGGCGAAAACTCCCAAGCAAAATCAAAATGACAACAATGCCAAGACGAAACAGCCCGCTCAGTCGAAAACGAATTCCTGACGGGAACTTGCGGATATTGCCGTAATCACAGGTTCAACATGCTGACATCAGCTTCACCGACAGGGATCGGAGAAGCTTTTCTTTTTTGCCGTCTCTGCACGGGGGCGGTCATCATCCGTCGAGTTGGAGGGAAGAGGGCATGGACACGAAACGACGCGTCAACTGGCGGATCCTGATTCTGGCGCTTTGCACCATCGTGCTGTTTTCCGGCCTGACGGTGCGACTCTGGTGGCTTCAGACCGTAGAAGCGGCAAAGCTCATGGACTACGCCAAAATCCAATGGGACGACATGGAAAAAACGCTGCAGCCCAAGCGGGGAGAGATTCTCGACCGCAACGGCGAGAAGCTGGCCTTCGAAGCCAAGGCGTACACGGTAAACGCCAGGCTGAAGCCCATGGACGACAAGGACCAGGATTACGTCAAAGACCCATACTACACGGCCACCAAACTGGCACCCATTTTGAACGCGCCGGTGGACAAACTGTATAAATACCTGACGAATCCTACCGCCAAAGTGGTGGAATTGGGACGCTGGGGCAACAAGATTACGGAAGAACAGCGCAACCGCATTCTCGAGCTGCAGCATCCGACGCTGCCAAACGGGCAGAAGGTGGAGGATAACCAGCTTCCCGGCATCACGCTGATCGAAACAACCCGCCGCTATTACCCCAACGGCAGCTTTGCCACCCACGTCCTCGGCTATGTGGACTACGAGGGCACGCCGCGCATGGGGATCGAACTGCAGTTGGACAAGGAGCTGCGCGGCGAAAAAGGTGAGATGCAGATTCTGACGGACAGGCTGGGGTATCAGCTCCCGGACGGGGAGCGCAAGTACAAACCGGCCAAGGACGGTCTCAACGTCTACCTGACGATCGACCGGACGATCCAGGGCTATGTGGAGCAGGCGCTGGAACAGGCGGAGCAGGAATTCAAGCCCAAGGCCATGACTGTGGTCGTAAGCGATCCCAACACGGGCGAAATCCTGGCCATGGGCAACCGGTCCCAGTTCAACCCCAACGAGTACTACAAGGGGATTTCCAACTACACCAACCACGCGGTCACGAGCATGTTTGAACCGGGCTCCACGTTCAAGATCATCACGTTGGCGGCCTCCATCGAAGAGGGGTTGTTCAACCCGAATGAGACCTACCAGTCGGGTACATACACGAAAATTCCCGGTCCGGCGATTCGCGACCACAACAACGGGGTCGGCTGGGGCAGGATCACCTTTCTCAAAGGCGTGCAGCGCTCCAGCAACGTCGCCTTCGTCATCCTGGGGTACGACCGGCTGAAGCAGGACCGGCTGAAAAAGTACTTCAAGGACTTCGGGATGGGCCAGCTTACCGGCATCGAGCTGCCCTACGAAAAGGCCGGCAACCTGAACAACCTGGATAATCCGCGTTCGCCACGCGATATCGCCGTTACCACGTTTGGCCAAGGGGTGACCGTGACGGCGATCCAGCAGGTGATGGCGGTAGGAGCGATTGCCAACGGCGGCGAGCTTTTGAAACCGCACATCGTCAAGGAAATGCGCGATCCCAATACCAGTGAGGTGGTCAAGCGCAACGAGCGGGAAGTGGTTCGCCGGGTGGTCAAGGAATCGACCGCCAAGCAGGTGCGTGACATACTGGAGACGGTGGTCACAGACGAAGAAGGTACGGGGAAAGCGTACAGGATCGACGGCTATCACGTTGCCGGCAAGACCGGGACGGCGCAGAAGTACAACCCGGAAAACGGTGAAGTCATGAAGGGCCACTACATCGTCTCTTTCATCGGTTTTGCGCCCAAGGACAATCCGCGTCTGCTCGTCTACGTGGTGGTGGATGACCCGCAGGTGGGCGAGTCGTATCAGACATGGGGCAGAAAGGTAGTGGCGCCGATCTTTACGTCCGTCATGGGGCGCAGCCTGCAGTACCTGCAGCTAAAACCCGACATGCAGCAGGTGCAGCAGGCGTCGTACAAGGCAAACACAGCCACATCCCAGAAGCCGGTTATGACCGACAAGGAAGTGACGGTGCCCAAGCTGGTCGGCATGTCCACGACGACCGCGCAACTTCGGGCCCAGCAGGAGCAGTTGAACGTGAACGTGGTCGGAACCGGCACAAAGATCGTCAGCCAGATTCCGGCCGCGAATGAGACAGTGCCCTCCGGCACCCGCGTGATCCTCGTGACGGATCGGGTCAAAGGGGCGAAAATGCCGGACTTTACCGGCAGGTCGCTGCGTGACGTAATGGAATTCGCCTCGCTGTTGAACATCCAGGTTGCGCAGGTCGGGACCGGTTTTGTCACCCAGCAAAGCATCAAGCCGGGCACCGTGCTCAATGGAGGCGAAAAGCTGCAGGTAACGCTTCAGCCTGCGTCCAAGCTGCCGCAGGCGTCTGACGAGACCAATCCGACGACAGGAGGCGCCCCTCCCGGCGCTACATCGGGATCCGAGACAACAGCGCAGGGTTCCGCGGAAGCGGGCACAGCAGGATCGGCGAATCAGCCGCCGTCAACACCGTAAGTTCTAACCCGTCCCCCCGCGAATAGGGTAGGAAAGAGACAACCTACTCCGTGAGGGGGGACTCGCTTTGCGGGTATCCAATGTAACTGTGCGGCGCCGCATTTTTGTCGCCTTGGTGATCGGCATCGTCCTGTACACCGCACTGATCACCCGTCTCGGATACGTTCAACTGGTGCAGGGGCACTGGCTGCAGGACAAGGCGTTGAAGTTGTGGAACCGCAACATTCCGTTCGAAGCCAAGCGAGGGCGCATTCTCGACCGCAACGGCAACGAACTGGTCACCAACATCAGCGTTCCCTCGGTCATGGCGATTCCGGTGCAGCTGGAAGATGCGCGTGAGACGGCGCGGAAGCTGGCGGTCATACTGGAGCAGGACGAAGAAACGGTCTACCAGGGCATTACCAAACGAGCGATGATTAACCGCGTGCCGGGCGGACGGAAAATCTCTGCGGAGAAAGCCAAGCAGATTCAGGAGCTGAACCTGCCCGGCATCGAGGTGGTGGAAGACACCCAGCGATTCTATCCGCATGGTACGATGGCCGCCCATCTGCTCGGTTTTACCGGGATCGACAACCAGGGGCTGACCGGTCTGGAACGCTTGTACGACGACTATCTCAAAGGGCAGCCCGGTTACGTTTCGTACCTGGCCGACGCGCGGGGAAAGTCGATGCCCGGCGGAGGAGAGCAATATGTCGCACCAATCGACGGGATGGACATGTACCTGACCATCGACAGCACGATTCAGTCGTTTATCGAGCGGGAACTGGATCAGGCGATGGTGGCGTATCAGCCTGACGACGTGCTGGCGATAGCCATGAACCCGAAGACGGGCGAGATTCTCGGCATGGGCAGTCGCCCCACCTTTCAGCCTGACCGCTACCGGGACTACCCCGAAGAGGTGTACAACCGCAACCTGCCAATCTGGAAGACGTACGAGCCCGGTTCGACGTTTAAGATCGTGACCCTGGCCGCTGCGCTGAACGAAGGCGTGGTCAGCCTGGACGAAGGGTTTTACGATCCGGGTTACATCCTCGTCGCCGGCAAGCGGCTGCGCTGCTGGAAACGGCAGGGACACGGCCAGGAAACGATGCTGGAAGTGGTGGAAAACTCCTGCAACCCGGGGTTTGTGACGATGGGGCAGCGGCTGCAAAAGGAGCGGCTGTTTGACTACATCAAAAAGTTTGGCTTTGGACAAAAGACAGGCATTGATCTGATTGGTGAGGAAAACGGCCTATTGTTCAACTTGGACCGGGTGGGACCGGTGGAATTGGGCACCACGTCGTTCGGCCAGGGGGTGTCGGTCACGCCGATCCAGCAGATGGCCGCCGTGGCTGCGGCGATCAACGGCGGAAAGCTGATGAAGCCGTATGTAGCCAAAGAGTGGCGTGACAGCGTAACCCATGACGTGGTGGGCAGGGCGCTTCCCACCGAAGTGCGTCAGGTGATTACGCCGGAGACGTCCGCCAAGGTTCGCTACGCACTGGAGAGTGTCGTGGCGCGCGGAACGGGGAACAAGGCGTACATCGAGGGCTACCGCGTCGGCGGCAAGACCGGTACGGCCCAGAAGGTAAAAAACGGCAGGTACGTAAACGGGGAGTACATCGTCTCCTTTATCGGTTTCGCGCCGGCAGACGACCCGCAGATACTGGTCTACTTCGCCGTCGACAACCCCAAGGCGCTGGCCTTCGGGGGGCTGATCGCCGCGCCGAGCGTCAAAAACATCATCGAATCGTCCCTGCAGTACATGGGCGTGCCGAAACGAAAGGACGGCATCCCGCGGGAGTACAATCCCGCCCTCGGCCAGACGCGTTACGTGGAAGTGCCCAACATGGTGGGGCTTTCGATGCGGGAAATAGTCACTACGTACGACACGCTGCCGTTGGTCGTCTCCGGCAAGGGCACTCACGTCATCAGCCAGTCGCCTGCCCCGGGAGTCAAAATCGAGGAAGGATCAAAAATTCGTATCCATCTGGGTGACAAATCAGCCGATTAGCTATACAATGAGATTTCGGAAGCGGGGTGGGGAGGCTTGATCGAAAGCCTCACCCGCCGCGTTTTGTAGAAATCGCAACGCATTTGTCTATAATAGGGAGAGAATGGGGTGCCTGTTTTATGCTGTTACGAGATCTGCTTGCTCCTCTGTTGCCGGTGCAGGTAACGGGAGATGACAGCTTGGAGATTACAGGATTGACGGCAGACTCACGCAAAGTTCAGCCCGGCTGCTTGTTTGTCTGTCTGACAGGCTTCACCGTGGATGGTCATGCCTTCGCGGCACAGGCGGTGGAAAACGGAGCCGTCGCCGTGCTTGCGGAGCAGGATGTGGACGTGCCAGCGACCGTTGTCCGGGTGCCGGATACCCGCCGGGCAATGGCAATGCTGGCTGACCGTTTTTACGGGTCGCCTACGCGGGAATTGAAGCTGATCGGGGTGACCGGAACCAACGGCAAGACGACCACCACCCATCTGATTGACAAGATTTTGCGCGACCAGAACAAGCGCACGGGGCTGATTGGCACCATTCACATGCGGATCGGCGATGTCACCGAAGAGGTGAAAAACACCACGCCGGACGCGCTGGAACTGCAGCACGCGTTTCGCCGGATGCGCGACGTCGACACGGAATACGCGATCATCGAGGTGTCTTCCCACGCTCTGGAGCAGGGGCGCGTACGCGGCTGCGATGTACATACCGCAGTCTTTACCAACCTGACGCAGGATCATCTGGATTACCACGAGACGATGGAGAATTACCGTGACGCCAAGTCGCTCCTGTTCTCCCAACTGGGAAACAGCTACGATCCCGACAGGTTGAAAACGGCCGTGCTCAATGCCGACGACGAGGCGTCGAACCTGTACGCCAAAGTCACGCCCGCCCGGGTGATCACGTACGGCATCGACAATCCGGCCGACGTGCGGGCCGCCGAGATTGAGATCACCAGCCGCGGCACGTCGTTTACTGCCCACACCTTCGCCGGTTCCATCCGGCTCAATCTGAAGCTGATGGGCAAATTCAACGTCTACAACGCGTTGGCCGCCATTGCCGTCGCGCTGGCCGAAGGTGTGCCGCTTGATGAGATCAAGGCGAGCCTGGAAGCCGTGCCGGGCGTAAACGGCCGGTTTGAACCGGTCGACGCGGGCCAGCCGTTTGCCGTGCTGGTTGACTACTCGCATACGCCGGACAGCCTGGAAAACGCGCTGGCGACCGTCAAGGAGTTTGCCAAGGGACGGATTTTCTGTGTGGTCGGCTGCGGCGGAGACCGAGACAGGACAAAGCGCCCAATTATGGCGCGGATTGCAACAAAATACGCTGACCTGACCGTCTTAACGTCTGATAACCCTCGCTCCGAGGATCCGCAGGCGATCATTGACGACATGTTGGCGGGCCTCACGGAAGTGGCTGCGGAGCGATACGTCTCCATCGTGGACAGAAGGGAAGCGATCCGCTACGCCGTGGCGCAGGCCAAGCAGGATGACGTCATCCTGATCGCCGGAAAGGGACACGAAACCTATCAAATCATCAAGGGACAGGTGCTGCCGTTTGACGACCGTGAAGTGGCCCGGGAGGCCATCGCCGAACGGCGGAACGAATAGAGGCACGCGTCCGTGAATAGCATCAGAGAAAGGAGGGTCGGGCATGTTCGCTGACAATGTACTACTCGTCACGATCGTCGCCGCGTTTCTCATTGCCGTACTAATCGGTCCCCTGTTCATCCCCGTGCTGCGCCGCCTGAAATTCGGGCAGGCGATCCGGGAGGAAGGGCCGCAATCTCACCAAAAAAAGGCAGGAACTCCCACCATGGGTGGGACAATCATCCTGATGGCACTTATTTTTACCGTGCTGAAGTTTGCCAACATCAATGCAGAAATCCTGTTTTTGATGCTGGTGACACTTGGCTACGGATTGATCGGATTTTTGGATGACTACATCAAAATCATCCGGAAGCGGAATCTCGGCCTGACGGCCAAGCAGAAATTTACCGGCCAACTCCTTCTGGCCGTCGGCGCGTATTACCTATTAGTGCAAATGGGACACGATACGACGCTGCACCTGCCGGGGACACCGTGGAAGCTGGAGCTCGGCCTCTTGTACTTCCCGTTTCTGCTGTTTCTCCTGGTAGGCACGACCAATGCCGTCAACATCACCGACGGTTTGGACGGCCTGCTCGCCGGGACGGGCGCGATCGCCTTCGGGGCGTACGCCATCATCGCCTGGATCAGCCAGGACTATGACACGGCCATCTTCAGCGCAGCCGTCGTCGGGGCTGTGCTCGGCTTTCTCGTCTTCAACGCGCATCCCGCCCGCGTCTTTATGGGGGACACCGGGTCGCTGGCACTCGGCGGTGCCCTGGCGGGAATCGCGATCATGACCAAGACAGAGCTGCTGTTGGCCGTCATCGGCGGCGTGTTTGTCGTCGAGACGCTCTCCGTCATTCTGCAGGTTGTCTCCTTTAAAACGAGAGGGAAGCGCATTTTCCGGATGAGTCCGCTTCACCATCACTTTGAACTGACCGGATGGTCGGAGTGGCGCGTTGTCGTCACCTTCTGGCTGGTGGGCATCATCTTTGCCGGATTGGGCGTGTACCTAGAGGTGGTGGCAATGCGATGAAACGTTATCACAATCAGCACGTAGTCGTGTTGGGCATGGCAAAAAGCGGTGTGGCAGTGGCAAAACTGCTGCACCGCTTTGGTGCGCATGTTGTCGTCAACGACAAGAAGCCGCGCGAGGAAACGGCTGGCGCCGACGAACTGGAAGCGCTCGGCATTCCGGTCATCTGCGGGCATCACCCCGATTACCTGATCCATGAAGGCGTGACCCTGGTGGTGAAAAACCCGGGCATCCCTTACGAAGCGGCGCCGGTGGCCAAAGCGCTGGCGCTCGGCATCCCGGTGGTGACGGAGGTGGAGCTGGCCTACCTCATCTCGCAGGCGCCGATCATCGGCATCACCGGCTCCAACGGCAAAACGACCACGACCACGCTGGTCGGTCTGATCCTCAAGGAAGCGGGCATGGATGCCCTGGTAGGAGGCAATATCGGCACGGTGCTGTGTTCGCTTGCGGAAACGGCCCGGCCCGACCAGCGCCTGGTGGCGGAATTGAGCAGCTTTCAACTGCTGGGGACGCAGGCGTTCAGGCCGCAAATCGGCGTGCTGCTCAACCTGTATCCGGCCCATCTCGACTACCATCACACAATGGACGAGTATTTGGCAGCCAAGCTGAAGCTGTTTGCCAACCAGACGGCTGACGACATCGCCATCCTGCCGTACGACCAGCCGGACGTGCTGGCCAAATGCGGGGAACTGAAGGCGGCCACCTACTACTTCAGCAAGTGGCAGTCGGTGCCGCAGGGCGTCTATGTGGACGGCGGTGACATCGTCTTCGTCGGGCCGCAGGGGGAGCGGGATGTGCTCATGGCTGTGGCCGATCTGTCCGTCGCCCATCTGGACAACGCCCTGGCAGCCGCGCTGGTGACCAGGCTGGCAGGCGCGGACAAGCAGTCCATCGCCAAGGTGCTCTCCACCTTTCCGGGCGTGGAGCACCGCATGGAGTACGTGGCGACGATTGACGGTGTCAAATACTACAACGACTCCAAGGCGACCAACCCGGAAGCGGCTTCGCGGGCGCTGCAGGCGCTGGACGAACCGATCGTCTGGATTTGCGGCGGACTGGATCGGGGCGTGGATTTTCGCGAGCTGGTGCCTGTCATCGGGCCGCGGGTAAAAGCGGTGGTCGCGCTCGGGCAGACTGCCCCGATTTTGCTGGAGCGGGCAAAAGAAGCAGGAATTAGCAGGCTCATCCATGTCGATACTGTGGAAAAAGCCGTCCTTGCCGCCAGCGGCGAGGCTGCGCCGGGCGACGTGGTGCTGCTCAGTCCGGCGTGCGCAAGCTGGGACATGTTCCCGTCGTTCGAAGTGCGGGGGAGCATGTTTAAGGACGCTGTGCATAGACTTAAAACAAGCCTAGCATAACGTCCGTCCCGTACAGCAGGAGTGCTGCATCAGCGAAGGACGGCGCGAGAAAGGATGACCTGTCACAATGAGCAAGTCCCGCTCCGCTCCCGACTTCGTAATTATTTTTGCAACACTTTTTTTATTGGGAATAGGCATCGTGATGGTGTACAGCGCCAGCGCGATCGTGGCGCAGAAGTTCAACGACCCGTTTTTCTTTGCCAAGCGGCAGTTGATTTTTGCCCTGCTGGGGATCACCTCCATGTACCTGACGATGAACATGGACTACTGGATCTGGAAGCGGTGGGCCAAAGTCGCGTTTTACGCCAGCATCGGCCTCTTGATCCTGGTGCTGGTCATCGGCATCGAGGTGAACGGCTCCAAGAGCTGGCTGGGCATCGGCGCGTTCGGGATTCAGCCGGGTGAATTCGCCAAGCTGGGAGTCGTCGCCTTTTTGGCCCGCTGGCTCTCCGACAATCAAAAGCTGATCGTGCAGTTTCGCAAAGGGCTGGTGCCCGCTCTGGCGATCCCGACCGTATGTTTCGCCCTGATCATGCTGCAGCCTGATCTGGGGACGGGTACCGTGCTGATGGGTACCGCGCTGGTGATGATTTTCGCCGCCGGGGCAAAGATCAGCCACTTCATCGGCTTGGGCGTGCTTGGCCTGGCCGGGTTTGTCGGACTGATTCTGTCCGCACCGTACCGGATCAAGCGGATCACCTCGTTCCTCGACCCATGGCAGGACCCGCTGAACACCGGGTACCAGATCATCCAGTCCCTGTACGCCATCGGTCCCGGCGGGCTGTTTGGCCTGGGGCTGGGGCAGAGCCGGCAGAAGCACTTCTACCTGCCGGAGCCCTACAACGACTTTATTTTCTCGGTGATTGCCGAGGAGCTTGGCTTTGTCGGCGGATCACTGGTGCTCCTGCTGTTCCTGTTGCTGTTGTGGCGGGGCATGCGCACGGCGATTACAGCGCCGGATCTGTTCGGCAGTCTGCTGGCGCTGGGCATCATCGGAATGATTGCGATCCAGGTGGTCATCAACGTCGGTGTGGTGACCGGCATGTTTCCGGTTACCGGAATCACCCTGCCGTTTTTAAGCTACGGCGGCTCGTCGCTGACGCTGATGCTGACCGGGGTCGGTGTGCTGTTAAACATTTCGCGTTTTTCCAGATAGAATAGAAGGTGATCGTATGCGTGTCGTCCTCACAGGTGGAGGCACAGGTGGACATATATACCCGGCGCTTGCGGTGGCGAAAGAAGTGTCCCGCCAGGAACCGCAGGCGGCCTTTTTGTATATCGGCAGCAAGCACGGCCTGGAGGCCCAGATTGTGCCGCGGGCCGGGATTCCGTTTGAATCGGTGGAAATTGTCGGCTTGAAGCGGAAGCTCACCCTGGACAACGTCAAGACCCTGTGGAAGTTTTTCCGCGCCGTCTCCGCGTCGAAACAGATGCTGCAGCGTTTTCGGCCGGACGTGGTCATCGGCACGGGAGGGTACGTCTGCGGCCCGGTGGTCTACGCGGCGGCCCGGCTGGGGATTCCCACCATCATCCACGAGCAAAACGTGGTGCCCGGCCTGACCAACAAATTTCTTACCCGGTTCGTCGACAAGGTGGCGGTGTCGTTTCCCGAGTCCCTGTCGTTTTTCCCCGGTCAAAAAGCGTGCTGACCGGCAATCCCCGGGCGACGGAAGTGATGCACGGAGACGAGCGGGCGGGCCGTTCGTTTTTGGGCATCGGCGGGGACAAGCGTATCGTCCTCATGTTTGGCGGCAGCCGCGGGGCGAAAGCGATCAACGAAGCGGTGCTGTCCATCGTGCCGGAGTTGGAACAATTTGAAGATACCCACTTTGTCTACGTGACCGGCGAAGTTCACTACGAGGCAATTACCGCCGCTCTGCGGGAAAAGGGAGACCTGCCGCGCAACATTTCCCTCCTGCCGTTCGTCCACAATATGCCGGATGTTCTGGCGGCTACGCATGTGCTGGTCAGCCGGGCAGGCGCATCCACGTTGGCGGAAATCACTGCCTTGGGCATCCCCGCCATTCTCATCCCGTCCCCGTACGTGACCAACAACCATCAGGAGAAAAACGCACGCGGACTGGAGAAGGAGGGAGCGGCTGAAGTCATCCTGGAGCGGGAGCTGACCGGCGAGCGGCTGCGTCAGTCGCTAACCAGACTGTTGAGCGACCGGAAGCGCTGGGCGTCCATGCGGGAGGCCTCGCTCAAGTTGGGGATGCCGCAGGCGGCAACGGAAATCTATCGGTTGATGAAAAGCCTTTAGAGGCAAAAAACGGACGTCTGGGCGATTGTCACGCCGTTATGGGCGATCGCATAGGATGAAGCAAACACGTGATAAGACATAGGTCCGACCTAGCATGTGTATCAGGAGGTTCACAGATGAAACAAATCGCAGATGAGTTGAGGCAAGCAGGTATTGGAAAAGTGTGGACCAATGAACCTCTCGCCAACCATACGACGTGGCGGATCGGGGGTCCTGCTGACTTGTTAATCCAACCCAAGGATAAAGCATCCTTGCAGAAAGCCTTGCAAATCATCCATCGTCACGAAATTCCTTGGAGTGTTATTGGGCGCGGTTCCAACCTTCTGGTGAGGGACGGAGGGATTCGCGGAGCCGTGCTCAAGGTGGCTGAGGGCTTGAGTCACTGCGAGTTCAGGGGCGAAGAGGTGTGTGTGGGTGCCGGATATTCCATGATCCGCCTAGCGGTGGAGGCAGGCAAGATGGGGTTAACAGGCATGGAGTTTGCGGGAGGCATTCCTGGTACAGTAGGCGGAGCCGTCTACATGAATGCGGGGGCTCACGGATCTGATCTTTCACGTATTCTACTAGAAGCCGAGATACTCTTCGAAAATGGCGAGGTAAAGGTGTTGAGCAATGAAGAGCTGAGCTTCAGCTATCGTACGTCTCTTCTGCAAAAGCGCAAGGGAATCGTGCTTGAGGCGCGCTTCCGTCTGCGCAAGGGCGACCGCAAGGAGATTGCGGCCACACTGGCTGCGTACAAGGATCGCCGCCGGCAGACGCAGCCCCTGCAGATGCCGTGCGCCGGCAGCGTGTTCCGCAATCCGCCGGGAGATCACGCCGGACGGCTGATCGAAGCGGCCGGATTAAAAGGCTTTCAGATTGGAGGAGCTCAGGTCTCTGAGATACACGCCAACTTTATCGTCAATCGCGGAGGGGCCACGGCTGCCGACGTCCTCACCCTGATGGATCACATCAGATGTACGATCAAAGAAAAATTCGGCGTCGAGATGCATCCGGAAGTGTTGGTGGTGGGCGAGGGGTAACACGGAGGTGAAAGTTTGGAGACTTTTACGATCGATGGCGGAAGACCTCTGTCCGGCACGCTTCGGATCCAAGGAGCAAAGAACGCTGCCCTACCCATCCTTGCCGCATCCGTTTTGACGGAAGGGCAATTTTATATCTACGACGTTCCCCATCTCAAAGACATCGAGGTGATGTTGAAGATCCTGACGGCCTTGGGGGCCAAGGCGAAGCATGCGGACGGATGTGTTGATCTGGATACAACGTCTGTCTCTGTACCGCACGTGCCAGATGAGCTGATGGGCCAGATGCGTTCTTCCATATTTCTGGCGGGGCCGCTCCTCGCTCGCCTGGGCGAGGTAACCATATCCAGACCGGGCGGATGCGATATCGGGGAGCGCCGGATTGATCTGCACCTCGCGGGATTGTCCGCACTGGGTGCAAAAATCGAAGAAGCGGAAGGCTACATCACGTTTCGGGCGGAGCAGTTGCGCGGGACCAACATCTTTCTGTCCTTCCCCAGCGTGGGAGCGACGGAAAACATCATGATGGCGGCAGTGCTCGCCAAGGGGACGACGCGCATCTGCAACGCGGCGCGTGAACCGGAGATTGTTGACCTGCAGAATTTCCTGAACGCCATGGGAGCGCGGATTCGCGGCGCCGGCACCGATACGATCGAGATCACCGGCGTTACGCGTCTGCGTTCGGTCAGCTACCGGATCATTCCGGACCGGATTGTGACGGGCACCTTTCTGCTGGCGGCAGGTATCGCCCAGGGTCATATCGAGCTGACCAACACCATTCCCGAACACCTCACCGCCCTGATCGAGGTAGCCCGTAGCTGTGGTGTTGAAATCAAGACCCACCATGATATAATGGAAATCAAGAGTACGACTCGACCCCGCGCTTACGAACGGATCATCACCTCTCCCTTCCCGGGGTTTCCGACGGATTTGCAGGCGCAATTGATGGTGTTTTTGGCGCAGGCCAGGGGAACGAGCGTCATCAAGGAAACCATATTTGAGGGAAGGTTCAAACATGTAAACGAATTGGCGCGAATGGGCGCCTCCGTATACGTCGACCTGGGTTCTGCGATCATTCGCGGCGTCAACAAACTGACGGCTGCGAACGTGGAAGCAACCGATTTACGGGCAGGTGCCGCACTTGTGCTCGCCGGCTTGGCCGCGGAAGGCACCACAACGGTAACGCAGATTCATCACATCGACCGCGGGTACGAACGGCTGGAATTGCAGCTTCGCCAGCTTGGGGCAGAGATTACCCGCACGTCGACATAGTTCAGGTGGTTGTAGAGTGACAAGCGGCATAAGGATATGCCGCTTTCCCTGTTTTGTACGGTGTCAGATAATCCATGAACATCCATTTTTTGTGTAAACCATATGTACGCAGTCGCCGCGCATTTCATGTTCTTGCGCGTGCGACAGCTTATTGAGGAAGGGTAGGCTCATGGCGGTATACGAAGAACGCATTCCGCATGTCAAGGAACAGCGCCCCAAGCGCAGAGTCAACCGCAAGCTGGTGTTTCTGCTCGGCTTGTTTTTTCTGATCATCCTTGTCATCGTGTTTATTCGCTCACCATACAGCAAGGTTCAGCAGATTCAAGTGTACGGAAACGATATCTACCCTGCCGAGCAAGTTGTGAAGAACTCCGGTCTGGTCATCGGGATGCAGTTTCTCAACGTGTGGGAATCCGATGTGCGGACAAGCCTGAAGCCGCTGGAGGGAATCAAGGACGTGTCCGTCGAGCGTTCCTTTCCCGGCGTGATTCGACTGCATGTTGAGGAGTATCGGCGTGTGGCATTCTGGAACGGACCGGACGGCAGCCGTTATCCGCTGCTGGAAAACGGGCGGGTGCTCAAGCAGGTCAATTTTGCCAATCGCGTGGTGGACAGGCCGCTGATCAGCTCCTGGTCGGCACCGGAACTGCTCCCGCAGCTCGCGAAGGCGCTGGCCAAGTTGTCGCCGGGTGTGCTTGGTGAAATCTCCGACATCACGCTGACGCCCACGGCGTACGACAAGCAGCGCGTGACGCTCTACATGCGCGACGGCAACGAAGTGCGCAGCGTGCTGCACAAACTGGACTCCATGCTCAACTGGTATCCGACGATTGCCAAGGAACTGCCGCAGGGCGTCAAGGGAGTGCTCTCGCTGTTTGAGCAGCCGTGGTTTGTGCCGTACGGAACGCCGGATGCGCCCATCCCGCTGCAGTCCGGTGATACACAGCCTCCACAGTCGTAGTGTCTTAGTACTGTATAAAAGGGGAAGCAGCCAATGGGTCGTCACAAGTTTCAGTTGTATTTAACCATCGTCACGTTCTGTACCGGGTTTCTCATCGCCACTTCGATCGAAACGACCAAACTGCTGCGGACGGAACGCATGAACGACCAGCAGTTTCAGCAGGAGACACAGCTCAACGAGCGCATCCTGGCGGAGAAGGAGCAGAACCGCCAGCTTGAGGACCAGCTCTTGGACCTGCAGCGTCAGGTGGGCAAGGTGGAGGAGGCGATGGCTCAGCGCAAGTCGGAAGCGGCGGCGATTCTCAGCGAGTTGGAAGCGGCGCGGATGATGGCCGGCGTCGTGCCGGTCGAGGGACCGGGCGTCGTCGTGACGATGCAGGACAGTCAAAATGCGGCCAGCAGCGCTGATGTGACCAATTACATCGTCCACGAGCAGGATGTGCGCCTGGTGGTCAACGAACTGCGCGCTGCCGGAGCCGAAGCAATCAGCATCAACGGCCAGCGACTGGTCAGCAACTCGTCCATCCGCTGTGTCGGCCCCACGATCATCGTCAACGGCATCAAGTCAGCCGCTCCGTTCGTCATTACCGCCATTGGCGATCCGAACACGCTGGAAAGCGCACTTAATCTGCCGGGCGGCGTCCTCAGCACCTTGCGGGATTTCGTGCAGATCGAGGTGGCAAAAAAGGACAAGGTGGTCCTGCCTGCCTTTGTCGGTGACGCCAAAACCAAACACTCCTGACGGGGGAAGCATTTTCCATGTCGCAAAAAAACCGTAAAATCACGTTTATTCTCGCCTTTATTAGTGCTATCATAGGTGTTATGTTGACGGTACAGCTTCGCAGCAACCTGCATCCGGTGCAGAAGGAGTCCCGCAGCATCGCAGAACTGCGCACGACGCTGCAAAAAGAGCTAGAAAGACACAAGAATCTGCTGGCCGATATTTCCAAATACAATCAGCTCTACTATCAGTACGAGACGGCTCTCAACGAAAACGAAAGCATCTCCGTCATGAAGGAAGAGTTGGAACGCAACCGCCGCATGGCGGGCATGGTCAGCGTGGAGGGAGAAGGGATTGAGCTGCGTATCGTGGAAGCAGAGCAGCCGCCGGCCGATCCGGCGGTGGACATGTCCTCTCACGAAGCGGTTGCAGGCGGCTATACGGTCGACGACGAGGATTTGCGCTGGCTTGTCAACATCCTTTTTGCCAACGGCGCTCAAGCGGTTTCCATCAACGGACACCGTCTGATCGCCACAACGTCCATCCGCTTGGTCGGCGACGCCATTCAGGTCGACACGAAGACGATTCAGCCGCCGTATGAATTGAAGGCGCTGGGGGAGCCGGATGTGCTCCTGTCCGCCTTGAAGCTGGAGGGCGTGGAAGAGAATTTCAAGCTCGCCAACAAGACCATTGTGGCCGAGAAGCGGGACAAGCTTGTCATTCCCGCCAATCGTGAGCCGCACGTCATCCAATACATGAAACCTGTCAAAGAAAAAGGAGATTCGTAACATGTGGCTCCCGCTCGTCGGTTTGATTGTCGGCATCGCTGTCGGCTTGCTGCTGGATTGGCGCGTGCCGCAGGAATACTCTAGCTACCTCTCCATCGCCCTCCTGGCCGGATTGGACACGATTTTCGGCGGCATCCGCTCGTATCTGGAACGTACGTTCAACGTGCGCATCTTCATGTCCGGTTTCTTTTTCAACACGCTGTTTGCGGCCGGGCTGGCCTTTATGGGCGGTTTTCTCGGCATTGACCTGTACCTGGCAGCCATCGTTGCGTTTGGGGTCCGCTTGTTCAACAATCTGGCGGTCATCCGCCGGATCGTATTGTCTCGCTGGATCAACGAGCAGGAGTAGGGTGGTTCTTGGGAGGAAGGTCATATTTTTACAAAAATTCATGATGAAAAAAAGGGAATGGTAGTCCTGTGTGGAATAAATTACGCAGATGGATTCACTACTCGATGACGAAAGTCGTAGCAGGGGAGGTGTCACAGGTTTGGTAAGTAATGAACTTATCGTCAGCCTAGATATAGGAACGTCCAAAGTTCGCGTCATGATTGGCGAGGTCAACAACGGTTCCATCAACATCATCGGTGTCGGCCAGGCCCACTCCGAAGGAATCAAAAAGGGCGTGATCGTCGACATCGACCAAACCGTGCATGCCATCCGGGAAGCTGTTGACCATGCAGAACGCATGGTAGGAGTATCGATAGACGAAGTGTATGTCGGTATAACCGGGAACCACATTGAGCTGCATGAAACTCAAGGGGTTGTCGCTGTTTCCAGCGAGGACCGTGAAATACGAGAGGAAGACATTCAACGCGTCATTCAGGCAGCGAAAGTTGTTGCCATTCCGCCTGACCGAGAAATAATCGAGGTCGTACCGAATGAATACATCGTGGACGGACAAGGCAGCATCAAGGACCCGCGCGGCATGATCGGCGTCCGGCTGGAAATGGAAGGAACAATTGTAACCGGCCTGAAAACGGTCGTACATAACATTGTGCGCTGCGCCGAACGCACCAACCTGCGTGTGGCGGGAATTTTCCTGCAGCCGCTTGCTTCCAGCACCGTGGCGCTTTCCAAGGACGACAAGAACATGGGTGTCGTCCTCGTCGACATCGGTGCCGGTTCCACAACCATCGGTGTCTTCAAACATGGGAAACTGGCGGCCACCACCGTCATTGGCATCGGTGGAGACCATATCACCCATGACATTGCGCTTGGCCTGCGCACGCATACCGACGTGGCAGACCGCGTCAAGATGAAGCACGGCTGTGCCCTGATTGATGAAGCTTCCGACGACGTCACCTTTAAAGTGACCCGCATCGGCAGCGATGTGGAAAAACAGTTTACCCAGGTGGATCTGGCCACAATCATCGAACCGCGTGCGGCGGAGATTTTCAACCTCGTGGATGAGGCCGTGTACAAGCTGGGCTTTCGTGATCAAATCGCCGGCGGATACGTGCTTACGGGGGGGACCGTGGCGATGCCGGGCATGCTGGAGCTGGCCAAGGAAGAACTGGACGCGCCGGTTCGCATCGCCATCCCGGATTACATCGGGGTGCGGGACCCCGCCTATACCACCGGCGTGGGTCTGATTCAGTACGCCCTGCAGCAGTTGGAGCGGCGCAACGTAAACAACACCGCTCCGATTAAAGCGGTGCAGAAGCAGGCCGTTTCCAAGCCGAAGGAAGGCGGCGGCTTCATGGAGAAAGTGAAAAACTGGTTCAGCGAGTTTATCTAACCGACTGCAACCGCAAAACATTTTAAATCGGGCGAATCGGCAGAGGATTGACAATGTCCCGCTGCGGCCAACTAATACGGCCGTCTGCCGCATTCCCCGCAGGCTTCATCAGCCAAAGCTTTTCTCATGTTGAATTGGGGAGGACTAGCAAGATGCTGGAATTTGATATGGAGATGGAATCCTTTGCGCGAATTAAAGTAATCGGTTGCGGCGGTGGCGGAAGCAACGCGGTGAACCGTATGATTGCTGGCGGCGTCAAAGGAGTGGAATTCATCACCCTGAATACGGATGCGCAAGCGCTTCAACTGTCCAATGCAGAAATCAAACTGCAGATCGGGGAGAAGCTGACGCGCGGCCTGGGTGCCGGGGCCAACCCGGAAATCGGTAAAAAAGCGGCAGAAGAGAGCCGCGAGATGATCGAGAACGCCTTGCGCGGCGCAGACATGGTGTTTGTGACCGCAGGGATGGGCGGCGGTACCGGTACCGGTGCCGCTCCCGTCGTTGCTGAAATCGCGAAGGAACTTGGCGCATTGACTGTCGGCGTGGTTACCCGTCCGTTCTCGTTTGAAGGGCGCAAGCGTGCCATGCAGGGCGAAATGGGGATTGCCGCACTGAAGGAAAAAGTGGACACGCTGATCGTGATTCCGAACGACCGTTTGTTGGAAATCGTGGATAAAAACACACCGATGCTGGAAGCGTTCCGCGAGGCGGACAACATTTTGCGCCAAGGTGTGCAGGGCATTTCCGACCTGATTGCGGTGCCCGGTCTGATCAACCTGGACTTTGCCGACGTGAAGACGATCATGACCGAACGCGGCTCCGCCCTGATGGGCATCGGGGTGGGTAGCGGAGAAAATCGTGCGGCCGAGGCAGCTCGCCGTGCCATTTCCAGCCCGCTGCTGGAAACGTCAATCGATGGTGCTCGCGGCGTGCTGATGAACATTACGGGCGGTACCAATCTCAGCCTGTATGAGGTGAACGAAGCTGCCGACATCGTGTCGTCCGCTGCCGATCCGGACGTCAACATGATCTTCGGTGCCGTCATCAACGAGGAATTGAAGAACGAGATTGTCGTGACGGTTATCGCCACCGGTTTTGAAGACAACCAAAAACAGGCGGCTGCAGCCCGTCGTACGCAACAGCAGCCGATTGCGACCAACCGTCCGACGCCGATCTCCAATACCAATACGGTCCGCAGCAAGGAGGAGGAAGAAGAAAAATCGTTCTTCTCCATGAGCAATCTGGACAACCTGGACATCCCGGCGTTTCTGCGCAACCGCCGTCGCAACAAAAAATAGGGACGGACGTAAAAAAACCTTGTTCCTCTTTGGTCAAGACCCCATTTTGTAGACACTTAAAAAACCCCCGGCCGTTAGGCCGCATGCTGACGCCTGTACTCGACTGGCGTCAGCTTATTTAATTTGATTTGCAAACGCTCCTCATTGTAAAAACGAATGTACTCCTCAATTCGTCTTTGCGCCTCATCCAAACTTCGAATATCATAAGGATAGAGAGCTTCTGCCTTTAAGTGCGAGAAGAAACTCTCCATAGGGGAATTGTCTAAACAATTGCCCCTTCGGGACATGCTGATTCGGGCGCCAACCTTTTGCAGCATGTCGTGGTATGCATGGGACGTGTACTGGAAGCCTTGATCGCTGTGTACGATCAGTCCAGTCACGTCCTTATGCTTTTCAAATGCTTTCCGAAACGTCTCTAGGACAAGGACATTGTCATTGTGTAAGCTCACATGGTGCGCCACGATTTCGTTGTGAAACAAGTCTTTAATCGCAGATAAGAAGATACGTTGATCTCCTACACGAAACTGGGTAACATCGGTGACCCACTTCTGGTTCGGTTTCTCGGCTGTGAAGTCACGCTTCAACAAATTTTCGGCAACACGACCATCTGATTCAGCCGCTCGATACGTGCTCCGATACGCTCGTTTGCCACGAATAATGGCTTTCAGCCCAAGAATTTGCATGAGCCGTAACACCTTCTTATGATTCACAACCTTGCCGTATTGACGAAGGAGTTCCGCTTGAATTCTTCGATACCCATATATTCCTTTTCGTTCATCATAGATGGTTTGAATCTGCTGTTTCAGTTCTCCGTCTCTATCCCACTCCTTCTGTGCAAGATATCGATAATACCCACTCCTCGATACACCAAGAAGTTTGGAGAGTTCGGTAATCGGGTACAATGCTGCCACATTCTCCATCACACGATACTTTTTTCTTACACCTCCCGCATCCAGATTTCCAAACACTTTTTTAGAATTTCGTTCTCCCGTTTCAATTTTTTCACATGTCGATCTTGATCGATGTACTCTGGACGTCGTCCACGCTGATCCAAAAGACCGAACTCCCCAAGTTGTTTGTATTTCCGCATCCATTTTTTTACTCGATCCTTATCCTGGATTCCTAAATGCTCAGTGATACGTCTGTATGTCCACTTCTCCTCTACATGCAATCGTATTGCCTCCATTTTCAACGACAAAGGATAATGCTTGAACTTTTGACCTTTGATAGCCATAAAAAATTCACCCCTTAAAGTAACATCGGTTATCCCAAGGGGTTTTTCCAATGTCTACTTTAAGGGGTGCACTCTACTTGGGGAACAAGGTTTTTTTGATTGTCTGCGCCGGACGGCAGACGGGTCAGTGGCAGCCTTCGTCGATGTGTCAGCGGTAGCCTTCGCTGGTGCGTCCCCGGTAAGAATGGATATGCCGATCGTTGAGCGTCGTTTCACCAGCAATTGTGTGATAATGGCCGCCGCCGGGAAGCGGAATGGGCGGACTGGTCCATCCGCGAAAATAGTGAACGTGACCGTCGTCAAACGAGGTGACGCCTTCGTAGTAGTGGACGTGACCCCTGCCCGGGACCGGGTAGGGCCCCGACGTTCGTCCCCGCACCTGGTGGCGATGACCGTGGTTGAAGCTGGTGCGGGTCGAATACGCATGAATGTGTCCCGGAGTGTCGGAGAAGCGAATGAAATCGATGGCATGGGTGTGCTGATCGGACCGTTTTTTTCGCAAGAGAATACCGCCTTTCAAAAGAATGACGTTTCTACATAACATGCCATCCGGGGAAATCTGGAAACGGTAGATGCCTATCGCATCACGACAAATTCTGCGAGAACGTACGGAATCTCGTCTCCGGGAGGGATCACGGCAGCTTTTCCCTTGCCGTGTATCTTCTTTTTTTGCCGCCTCAATGATATAATGACAGACGGGTTTGACGCATACCTATCGAATCGTATTCCGGCAGCGGGTGCTTGCTGACCCTTTGTTTCCCGGCGGATGCAAAGGGTTTTTTCGCTTTACGGTGGGCTGCCAGAAAGTTTTTATACATTTATACATATGGAAAGGAAGAGTGAACGATGAAACGATCCCTGTGGCTTGTAACGGGTGCGCTGGTCGTGGCGCTGCTTGGCGGCTGCGGCGGCAGCGGACCGACCACGGGCGGTTCGGACCAGGCGCCTGCGCCGGCGACGGTCGGCACAGATCAGAATACAGGCCAGAAAACGACTGCCGGCACCAAACAGACGAGTTATCCCCTCACGCTGAAAGATGCGACCGGCACCGCCTATACGTTTGCCAAGGCGCCGGAGCGGATTGTCTCCACGTCCCCGGCTGAAACGGAAATCTTGTTTGCATTGGGGTTGGGCGACCGTGTGGTGGCCGTCTCTGATTATGACGATTACCCGGAGGAAGCCAAAGCCAAGCCGAAAGTAGGGGGCATCGTCAATCCCAATGAGGAGGCGATCATTGCCCAGCAGCCCGACCTGGTGATTACGGGTATTTCCATGCAGGATCAAGTGGCGGAAAAACTGCGTTCGCTTGGCCTGGTCGTCTGGAAGACCAACCCCCGCACGACGGAGGACATCCTGAACAACATCCTGCTGTTCGGTCAGATTACCAACCGGCAGGAACAGGCGGAGACGCTCGTCGCACAGATGAAGGAAGACATCCAGCGGGTGAAAAACGCCGTGCAGGACGTCAAGCCGAACGAACGGAAGAAGGTGTATGTGGAATTCGCACCCGGTTGGACCGTCGGAAAGGGTGAATTCATGGACGAGCTGATCACACTGGCAGGAGGCGTAAACATCGCCAACGACATGGAAGGCTGGAACCCGATCAGCGAGGAGAAGGTGCTAAACGAAGACCCGGACGTGATCCTGTATGCGAGCGGCGTGACAGATGATAAAAGCGGCCAGACCCTGGAGCAGATCATCCGCAAGCGGAGCGGTTGGGACAAGATAACAGCCGTCCGCGATCAGCGGATCGTCGGTGTTGACCAGAATGTGCTGAACCGCCCGGGCCCCCGGATCACCCAAGGGCTGTATGAGGTGGCCAAAGCGATTTACCCGGATCGGGTGAAATGATGAGAACGCGATTGTTTCTCTGGGGAGGAGCAGGCTGCCTGCTCCTTTTCTTCTCGGTCGTAGTCAGCTTGTCACTGGGAGCGGCCCACCTGCCTATCTCCCAGGTGTGGGCTATCCTGCTTCATCAACTTCCAGTGATCGGGCAGCACGTCCCTGCCGACTGGCCGGCGTCGTCTGAGCAGATCGTGATGAAAGTGCGGTTTCCCCGAATCATGCTGGCTGTTCTCGTCGGGGCTTGTCTGTCGCTGGCCGGCGCCGGTTTCCAAGGCGTGCTGCGCAATCCGCTGGCCGATCCTTACACCCTGGGAGTGGCTTCGGGGTCTGCCGTCGGTGCCGCTTTCTTCATCTTGTTCGGCTTCCAGTTTGTCCTGCTCGGCCAATGGACCGTTCCCATCGCTGCTTTTCTGACCGGCCTGGTCAGTCTGTGGGCAGTCCTTAGGCTGGCCAACACGAACGGCATGTTTCACGTCGAAACCCTGCTGCTGTCGGGCGTCGTCATTCAGGCATTCCTGGGATCGCTGGTGTCGTTCATGGTCTCGCTCTCCGATCAGGTAGTGAACGAAATCGTCTTCTGGCTGATGGGCAGTCTGGCGTACCGGGGCTGGGCGTTTTCGTCCGTGCTGGTGCCCTACCTTGGTGGCGGACTGATTGTGCTGGCTGCTTACAGCCGAACGTTAAACCTGTTTGCACTGGGTGAAAGACAGGCCGCTCACCTGGGGGTTCATGTGGAACGGACAAAACTGGTGGTGCTGTGTGTGTCCGCCCTGCTGACCGCCGCCGCCGTTTCCATTGCCGGGGTCGTCGGCTTTGTCGGCTTGGTGGTGCCCCATCTGGTCCGCCTGCTGGTAGGCCCGGACTACCGCCTGCTGCTGCCGCTGTCGGTGATATACGGTGCCGCGTATGTGCTGTGGGCGGACACGCTGGCACGCACGATTCTGGCCCCGACGGAGATTCCGCTTGGGGTGGTCACCGCCTTTCTGGGCGCGCCGTTCTTTGCCTATTTGCTGAAGAAAAACAAACGGCTGGCGAGGAGGTAGACGGATGGTACGGGTTGACGGAGTGGGTAAGGCGTACGACGGCATGCCAATTCTGCGAGACGTTCATTTTTCCGTGGAAAGCGGGGAGTGTTTCGGCATCATCGGCCCCAACGGCAGCGGAAAATCCACTTTGTTGAAGCTTTTGTCCGGCGTCGAATCCCCCGATGAGGGGCACATCTGGCTGGATGGCCGACCGCTCGAAGCGTACTCGCGCAAGGAGCGGGCCCGCCGGATTGCCGTGCTGCAGCAGGAGCCCCTGCCGGCGGTCGGGTTTACCGTCAGGGACGTGGTGGAGATGGGGCGGTATCCGTATCAAAATTGGCTCGGGGAAGAGCGGGAGAACGCCGCTTCGCTGGTTGACGCAATCATCCGGATGCTCGGGTTGGGCGACCTCGAGCACCGCACGTTGGAATGGCTGAGCGGGGGGGAGAAGCAGCGGGTGGCCTTGGCCAAGGCGATGGTCCAACAGCCCCGGCTTCTGCTCCTGGACGAGCCGACGACATACCTGGACATCGGCTATCAGGTGCAGCTCATGGATATGGTCCGCGCCTGGCAGAGACAGGAGGGTGTGACCGTAATCGCCGTCCTGCACGATCTGAATCTGGCATCGCTGTACTGCGACCGGCTCCTTTTGCTGCAAAAGGGGCAGCCGTGTCGGATCGGGGCCCCTCGGGAGATATTGCATGCCGATGTGATTCGGGAGGTGTACGGCACCCAGCCGATCGTGATTGAACACCCGGTGCGCCAATCGCCGCAAATCCTGCTGCAATCGGGATGCAGCTAGCAGTGTGTCGTCGGCGTGTCGGATACGAGAGGAGGAAATGGGCATGATCGTGCTGGTTACAGGCGGTGCGCGGAGCGGCAAGAGCACGTTTGCGGAAACGTACGCGGCCCGTCTCGGGGTACAAGGCGTGTACATCGCCACATCCCCCGTTTTTGACGAGGAACTGCGGGAGCGGGTACGCCGCCATCGTCAGCGCCGCGAGCAGTCGCCCTTTTCGTGGGAGACGCATGAGATACCGTACGACCTTGCCGGCTTTTTGCGCGGGCTCTCCTTTGAACCGGCGATCGGCTCGGGCGAGCGCGTGGTCCTGGTCGATTGCCTGACACTCTGGCTGTCCAATTGGCTCTTGAAATTTGAACAGGAGCAGCCGATGGAGCGTACGCTGGAAAAGGTGGACGAACTGGTGGACGTGCTGCGGTCGTTTCCGGGGACGATCATGCTGGTCTCCAACGAAGTGGGGTACGGCATCGTTCCCGACAATCCGCTTGGCAGGATGTTCCGGGATGCGGCCGGCATCATGAATCAGCGGGTGGCGGAAGCGAGCGACCAGGTGTTTCTGGTGACAGCAGGCATTCCGGTGGAGCTGAAATCGCGCGCCTTTCGCCCGTGACGATCAAAACAATAAAGGGCTGTCGTACACATCGTGACGACAGCCCTTTCGTTTTATTTTAGGGGTTGTGCCCCGCACGAAATTGCCCTCAGCCCCCGCCTGGTCCCTTCTACAAAAAATCCGAAAAAACACGGTCAAGAATTGACAGACTTTACATACACATTGATATATACTGTCTTTGCCGGGCGGGGGTGAAGGCAGATGATCGTCTATCTTGATATCATTTTACTCCTGAATGTGGCCATTGATACCTTGCTGCTCTGGTTTACGGCCTATTTTCGCAAAGAGCGGGTTATATGGTGGAGGATCCTGCTTGCTTCTCTGTTCGGGTCGATGTACCTGGCGTTTTTCTTTCTCCCTTCCTTCGCCTCGATGTACCAGTGGACCGTGAAGCTGTTGTTTTCCGTTCTCATGCTGTGGATCGCGTTTGGCAATCGAAGACTGCGAGCCTTTCTGCACAATCTCGCCATTTTCTACTTCGTGGCCTTCATCTTCGGCGGCGGGGTGTTTGGCCTGCAGTATTTCCTTGCCTCACACAACGAGATCTTGAACGGGTTGGTGACTCTCCACAGTGACGGCTTCGGTGTCGGGTTCAAACCGACGCTGGGCGTTCTCGCCATGGGGTTTTCCCTCGTCTTTGTCCTCAGCCGGAAGAGCTACCATGCCGTTCAAGAGCCGCGACGGATCGAGGCGTTCCTCGCCGAGGTGACGGTGACGATCGCAGGGGAAAGCGTCGTCTGTCGCGGACTGGTGGACACCGGCAACCAACTCCACGAACCGATTACCCGCCAGCCGGTGATGATTGTGGAGAGCGAACTGGTTGCCCATATCCTGCCGGCTTCGCTTCGTCAGCGGATCGGCAGCCCAACGGCATGGGAAAACCTGGACGGGGTCTTCGAGCAGGTGCCCGCCGAATGGCAGTCGCGGCTGCGGCTGATTCCCTACCGCAGCGTGTCCCGAGGGATGGATTTTCTGCTCGCCGTCAAGCCGGACGAAGTAATTGTCGTGCAAAATGGCGCCCGCTACCTTGCCAGGAAGGTGCTGATCGGTCTCAATCCGATCCCGTTGGCCGCCGACGGCCGGTATCAAGCCATCGTGCACCCCGCCATCATACAAAGCGATGACCAAAACCTAACTCCCTTACGCGAACAGGAGGGCTAGTATGTATGTGAAACTTCGCCTGCAACTCCAATTGCTCTGGTACCGTTTCCTGCTGTGGATTGGTGCACGCGCCGAAGAGATCTACTACATAGGGGGAAGTGAAGCCCTGCCGCCGCCGCTGACCAGAGAAGAAGAAGAGATTCTCCTGAGCCGGCTGCCGTCCGGCGATCCCGCCGTGCGCAGCATGCTGATCGAACGCAACCTGCGGCTTGTCGTGTACATCGCCCGCAAATTTGAGAACACGGGGATCAACATCGAGGATCTGGTCAGCATTGGGACGATCGGCTTGATCAAGGCGGTCAATACGTTTGATCCGGAGAAAAACATCAAGCTGGCCACCTACGCTTCCCGCTGCATCGAAAACGAAATTCTCATGTACCTCAGGCGGAACAACAAGATTCGCTCGGAAGTGTCGTTCGACGAACCGCTCAACATCGACTGGGACGGCAACGAACTCTTGCTCTCCGACGTGTTGGGGACGGACAACGACACCATTTACAAGAACATCGAAGACCAGGTGGACCGCAAGCTGCTGAAAAAAGCGCTGGATAAGCTGACAGAGAGAGAACGCATCATCATGGAGCTGCGCTTCGGATTGTCGGGAGAAGAAGAGAAGACGCAAAAGGACGTCGCCGATCTGTTGGGCATCTCCCAGTCGTACATTTCCCGTCTGGAAAAGCGAATTATAAAACGGTTGCGAAAAGAATTCAACAAAATGGTGTAGCGCATAATTTCCCAATCGAAGGAGATACTGTTCCTAAACCGTGCCAGAGAGTGGTAACGCCACTTGCTCGTACAACCGCCTATACACGGCTCGCTCTCGCCGCAAAGCTCGGCCTTCGCCGAGTTTTCTTTCATCCGGCGATGCGTCGGTACGCGGCCTTTCAAGACAACCGGGTTGGGAACTTTCTTGCTTCGAGGAGGGTAAGACGTGACGCGCAACAAGGTAGAGATTTGCGGGGTGGACACTTCAAAGCTTCCGGTGCTTACCAACAAAGAGATGAGGGAGCTGTTCGAACGCCTGCAGAACGGCGAACTGGCAGCGCGGGAGAAACTGGTCAATGGAAACCTGCGGCTGGTGCTGAGCGTCATTCAGCGCTTCAACAACCGGGGCGAGTACGTGGATGACCTGTTTCAGGTGGGATGCATCGGCCTGATGAAGGCCATCGACAACTTTGACCTCGGCCAAAACGTGAAATTTTCCACGTACGCCGTGCCGATGATCATCGGGGAGATTCGCCGCTACCTGCGGGACAACAACCCGATCCGCGTGTCGCGGTCCCTAAGGGATATCGCGTACAAGGCGCTTCAGGTGCGGGACAATCTGACCAACAAGCATTCGCGGGAACCCACCATCACGGAGATTTCCCAGGAATTGAACGTGCCCAAGGAAGACATCGTGTTTGCGCTGGACGCCATTCAGGACCCGGTCTCGCTGTTTGAACCGATCTATCAGGATGGCGGCGATCCCATCTACGTGATGGACCAGATCAGCGACGAGAAGAACAGGGATGCCAACTGGGTGGAAGAAATCGCCCTGCGCGAGGGCATGCAGCGGCTGGGCGAACGGGAGAAGATGATTCTCTCCATGCGGTTCTACGAAGGCAAGACGCAGATGGAAGTGGCGGAGGAGATCGGCATTTCCCAAGCACAGGTCTCCCGGTTGGAAAAAGCGGCCATCGCCCACATGCAAAAACACGTGCAATCGTAATGGGTTTATCATCAGCAGCCTCCATGCCATCAGCGTCGGAGGCTTTTGTTTCTGTATAAGCTGCTCGGCGACTGAAACAGTCTGAAAGTTGTGAAATTTACAAGTCGTGATGGGACTCTGCAATCGACGCGCCGTGACGCCGGTCCAATCTTTCACCGCTCCCCGGGGCATATTTGTCTGCCCGTTCATATACTTGAACTAACGGAGAAAAAGTAGGTGAGGAAAAATGGTCAAAATCTCGGATTTCCAGACCAAAGAAGTGGTGAATATTTTGGATGGCAAGCGGCTGGGGCAGATATCCGATCTGGAGATAGACCTGCGCCACGGGCGGGTGGAGGCGATTGTCGTCCCCGGACCGGGCAAATTCCTCGGGTTTTTTTCAGCGGGCAACGACTACGTGATTCCCTGGCGCAACATCATCAAGATCGGCAAGGACGTCGTGTTGGTTCGCCTGGAGGAGTCGATGCGGGTAGAGGCAAAAACCGGCGGGGAAGACGAATACCGGGCGTAAGAAAGGCGAGAGAGCCTTTCTTTTCTTTTGGGCTGTGGTATCATAAGCCATATAAGGAAGGTGACAACATGAACGAACCGTTTGTTGGCAGAGAGGGCGGCGCGCTGCTGCATCTGCGCGAGTGGGAAGAGCGCTTTCCCGGCTTGGCGGCCGGGTTTACCCTCAGAAACGGCGGAGTGAGCGAAGGAGCGTACCACTCTTTTAACATGGGCCTGCACGTGGGAGACGACCCGAACCGTGTGGTGGCCAACCGGCGCAAGCTGGCAGCGGAACTGGGCATGTCGTTTGA
The DNA here is from genome assembly GCF_020923495.1 of Brevibacillus sedimenti. Lineage (GTDB taxonomy): Bacteria > Bacillota > Bacilli > Brevibacillales > Brevibacillaceae > Brevibacillus > Brevibacillus aydinogluensis. The sequence continues at coordinate 3,780,399 of NZ_CP064048.1, read as the reverse complement.
AGCCTGGACGTGCGCGGATCAGGTGCACGGCAGCCGGGTCTGCCAGGTGACCGCCCAATCCATGGGAGCGGGCAGGGAGAGCCTGGACGACGTCATTCCGGCGACAGACGGCCTGCATACGAATCAGCCGGGCGTGCTGCTCACGTCCTTTTATGCCGACTGCGTGCCGCTGTTTTTCCTCGACCCGGTGTCGCGGGCGATCGGCTTGGCCCACGCCGGCTGGAAGGGGACGGTGGCGCGTATTGCCGAGGAAATGGTGCGGGCGTTTGAAAGTCACTACGGCAGCAGGGCGGAGGAGCTGCTGGTGGCGATCGGTCCTGCCATCGGCGGCTGCTGCTATGAAGTGGACGAGCGAATCATGGAACGGGTACGGACGGCGGCTGCTCGCTGGGAAGACGCCGTGACGCCCCGGGAAAACGGCCGATACATGCTGGATCTGCCTCGTCTGAACACGGAGATTTTGGCGGAATGCGGCGTTGCGCCAGAGCGCGTGCTGCGGACGGGATGGTGTACAAGCTGCCGGACCGACCTGTTTTTCTCTCACCGCAGGGAGGCGGGGAAAACGGGCCGGATGGCATCGTTTATCGGATGGAGAGAGTCTGAAAAAGGAGCTGTGAACGAATCGTGACGAGAGAGAGGGAAATGCTGAAAGCGAGGCTGGCAGCCGTCGAAGAGCGCATCGCGGCCGCCTGCGATCGAGCCAACCGGAAGCGGGAAGAGGTGAAAGTCATAGCCGTCACCAAGTACGTCGACGCCGACGCGATCGGCGATTTGTTGGCCATCGGGGTGGAGCATATCGGGGAAAACCGCGTGCAGGATGCACTGCCCAAATTCGAGCGCTACGGCCACCTGGGGACGTGGCATTTCATCGGCCATCTGCAGACCAACAAGGTAAAAGACGTCGTGGGCAAATTTGCACACATCCACTCGTTGGACAGGCTGTCGCTGGCCCGGGAGCTGAACAAGCGCGGGGAAGCGCTGGACCGTGTCGTTTCCTGTTTTCTGCAGCTCAATATCTCTGGAGAAGAGACAAAATTTGGGCTTAGTCCCAATGATGTATTGGCTTTTTTGCAGGAAACCAGTAATATGAATCATATAAAGATCGTCGGATTGATGACCATGGCGCCTTTTGTCGAAAATCCCGAGGAGGCGCGACCCGTATTCCGCGGCCTGCGGGAATGGAAAGAACGGATCAACGGCTGGAACTTTCCGCACGCTGCAATCGAAGAGCTGTCGATGGGCATGTCCAACGATTTTGAAGTGGCGATTGAAGAAGGAGCGACATATGTCCGGCTTGGTTCGGTCCTGGTTAAGCCGGAATGACCGCAACGCTGCACGAGAGGAGGATGGCCATGGGCGTAATGAACAAGATCATGGGGTTCTTTGGATTGGATAACGAAGAATACATTGAAGAGACGGTGGAAGAGGAGCGTGAAGAGCAGGAGCGGGAGTCTTTCACCAAACGGCAGCCGGCGCCTCGCGCCAACAACGTGGTGCCGTTTCAGGCTCGGGAAAAGGAGGGCATTCGGTTGGTTTTATGTGAACCACGACATTACAGCGACGCGCAGGACATCGCTGACAACCTCCGTCACCGCCGGCCGGTCGTCGTCAACCTGCAGCGGGTGGATAAGGAACAGGCGAAGCGCATCGTCGATTTTTTGAGCGGAACGGTCTACGCGCTGAACGGTGACATTCAAAAGGTGGGCGACTACATCTTTGTCTGCACGCCGGATCACGTCGACATTCAGGGGACGATCTCCAGTGTCGTCGAAGAGTAAGAGAACCTAGCAAAAGGGTGAGTGAATGACAACGGCCATTTTTACCATTGTGTATTACGCTTTTACCATTTATCAATTCATGGTCATTGCCTACGTGCTCATGTCGTGGGTGCCGCAGATGCGGGAAACGCCCATTGGTCAACTGCTGGAGCGGTTGGTGGAGCCGTATTTGGCGCCATTTCGCCGCTTTATCCCGCCGCTCGGCTTTATCGATATCTCGCCAATCGTGGCGCTGATCGCACTCAACTTCGCCCACAGGGGCCTGAATGCGATCCTGCAGCAACTGCTGCTGTGAGGTGCGTGACGGCATGAGCGTGTTTGATCATTTTCGAAAAGAAGAACGTCCCTTTGCGGAACGGGCGCTGGAGATGCTGACGCTGACAGAGCGGAAGCAGGCCATGCGCCTTACTGATTTTCTGGACCCGAGGCAGCTTGCGATCATGCAGAGCCTGACCTCGCAGGTAAGTGACGTGTCCGTCTCGGCCAGCGGAGGCTACGACGGAGCGGAGCGGGTGCGCGTGCTGCTCCATCCCGATTACATCGTGCCCGAACCGCAGGACTACCGCCTGGCCCTGCTGCGGATTTCCGCTGACCAGCGCTTCCATACATTGGAGCACCGGGATGTGATGGGTGCGCTGTTGAACGTGGGGCTGAAGCGGGAGAAATTTGGCGACATGATCGTGGCCGAAGAGGCGATCCATGTCGTCATCGCAGACGAGGTAGCCGATTTCATCTGTTCACAGGTGACCCATATACACCGGACGCCGGTCCAATTTGAGCGGGTGGATTGGGAGTCGTTTCAGCCGCCCGCTCCCCGGTATGCGGAAAAGGTGATCACGGTTCCGTCGCCGCGTGTCGATGCGGTCATCGGCGAGGTGTACAACCTGTCGCGGGCAAAGGCGTTGGTCCCGATCCGGGCGGGCAAACTGAAAGTCAACTGGAAAGTGGTGGACGACCCGTCGCATCTGCTGGAGCCTGGCGACATGGTGTCGCTGGCCGGGTTTGGACGGTTCAAGCTGCTGGACGTGTCCGGGCCGACGCGCAGCGGACGGCTGCGCATGATCGTCGGGCGACTCACCTGAGACGGGCTCAATAATTTTGCAAATTCCGGCAGGAAATGCGGATAAACCTGTCGAAGAATTTGGGTACGATTACCGGAAAAAGTGAGGGGTTCATGTGCCTTTAACGCCATTGGACATACACAATAAGGAATTCAGCACGGGTTTTCGCGGTTACAACATTGACGAAGTGAACGAGTTCCTCGATCAGGTGATCAAGGACTTCGAACTCCTGATAAAGGAAAAAAAGGAACTGGAAGAGCGTGTCGCCATGCTGAACGAGCGGGTGGAACACTACAAGAGCATGGAGGAGAACCTGAGCAAATCCATCCTTGTGGCTCAGGAGACGGCCGAGGATGTCAAGGCCAACGCCCGCAAGGAAGCGCAGTTGATCCTGAAAGAAGCGGAGAAAAACGCCGACCGGATCGTCAATGAAGCACTGGCGAAATCCCGCAAGATCGCCATCGAGATCGAAGAGTTGAAAAAGCGCGCCTCTGTCTATCGGATGCGCTTCCGCACGCTGCTCGAAGCCCAGTTGGAGATGCTGGATAACGGGGCATGGGACGATCTCGAGCAGGCAGATTCCACGACGTCCGCTCTGATGGCGGAATAAACCGTTGACGTTCAGGCCATGATGGTACTATAATATTTGCAAACTTTTCATCACTGGATCGACGATGAACGGGAAGAGTACGTGACCAAGCACTGCCCAGAGAGCCGGGGAGAGGTGAAAGCCCGGCCAGTTGCCGTCGCCGAAAATCACCCGGGAGTTCACAACTGAAAGCCGGCTGCCGGCGTCACGTCCGGCGGGCGAGTAAGGGAGCGCGTCATTCCCGTTACGAATGAAACGAGTGGAGCGGAGCGGCATCCGTCTGCTTTGCGGCAGGGCCGTTCCGTTCAATCAGGGTGGTACCACGGGAGCCTTCTCTCGTCCCTTTTGGGATGGGGGAAGGCTTTTTATTTATACCAAGTAGGAGTGAAAACAGGTCATGGATTACAGCAAAACATTATCGCTGCCCCAAACCGATTTTCCCATGCGCGGCAACCTGCCGACCCGGGAACCGCAGATACAGGCCCGCTGGGATGAGCAGGAGATTTACCGGAAAGTGCAGGAGCGGACAAAGGGGCGTCCGTTGTTCGTGCTGCATGACGGTCCTCCGTATGCCAACGGAAACATTCACATCGGCCACGCGCTGAACAAGATTCTCAAGGACATCATCGTTCGCTACAAGTCGATGGCCGGTTTCTGCGCGCCGTACGTTCCCGGCTGGGACACCCACGGTCTGCCGATCGAACAGGCGATTATCAATGCTGAGGGGCTGGACCGCCGCAACATCGAGGTAAACGAATTCCGCAAACGCTGTGAAGCGTACGCCTGGTCCTACATCGAAAAGCAGCGGGACCAATTCAAGCGGCTGGGCGTTCGCGGCGACTGGGAAAATCCGTACGTGACGCTGAAACCGGAGTATGAAGCGCGGCAAATCCGCATCTTCGGTGAGATGGCAAAAAAAGGCTACATTTACAAGGGGCTGCGCTGCGTATACTGGTCCCCGTCGTCTGAGACGGCTTTGGCGGACGCGGAAATCGAATACAAGGACAAGCGCTCGCCATCCATTTACGTCAGCTTCCAAGTGACCGACGGCAAGGGCAAACTGGACACGGACACCGGCGTTGTCATCTGGACCACCACACCGTGGACGATTCCGGCCAACCTGGCCATCTCCATTCACCCGGAACTGGAGTACAACGTAGTGAATGCGGACGACCGCAAATTCCTGCTGGCGAACGGTCTTTTGGAAGCAGCGTCCAAGGAGATCGGCTGGGAGAACGTAGAGGTTCTGGCTACCTTCAAGGGAAGTGAACTGGAAGGCGTCGTGACGGCCCACCCGTTCTACGACCGTCCGTCTCCGCTGATCCTGGGCGAACACGTCACCCTGGACGCCGGTACGGGCTGCGTTCACACCGCTCCGGGACACGGGGAAGACGACTTCAACATCGGCCAGAAATACGGTCTCGGCGTGCTTTGCCCGGTTGACCATGAGGGCAAGATGACGGCCGAAGCACCAGGTTTTGAAGGCATGTTCTACGAGGATGCCAACAAGGCGGTTACACAAAAGCTGGAAGAAGCGGGAGCGCTCTTGAAGCTCGGCTTCATCACCCACTCGTACCCGCACGACTGGCGGACGAAAAAGCCGGTCATCTACCGGGCGACCGAGCAGTGGTTTGCGTCGATCGACGGCTTCCGCGAACAGATGCTGGAAGCGATCAAAAACGTGCAGTGGCTTCCGCACTGGGGCGAAACGCGCCTGGCCAACATGGTGGCCGACCGCGGCGACTGGTGCATCTCCCGTCAGCGCGTCTGGGGCGTACCCATCCCGATCTTCTACTGCAAATCCTGCAACGAACCGGTGATCAACGACACGACGATCGATCACATCGCGGAGCTGTTCCGCAAAGAAGGCTCTTCCGTCTGGTTTGCCCGTGAAGCGAGTGAACTGGTGCCGCCGGGCCTGACCTGCGAAAAGTGCGGCTGCACGGAGTTCCGCAAAGAGACAGACATCATGGACGTGTGGTTCGACTCCGGCTCCAGCCACGAAGCAGTGTTGAGAGAGCGGGAAGAACTGAAATGGCCGGCTGACCTCTACCTGGAAGGATCGGACCAGTATCGCGGCTGGTTCAACTCGTCGCTCTCCACCTCGGTGGCCGTATACGGAACGGCGCCGTACAAGGCGGTGCTGAGCCACGGCTTTGCCCTCGACGGCGAAGGACGCAAAATGTCCAAGTCGCTCGGCAACGTCGTCGTGCCGCAAGAGGTGATCGACAAGCTGGGGGCGGACATCCTGCGCCTGTGGGTAGCGTCCGTGGATTACCAGGCGGACGTGCGGATTTCCGACGCGATCCTCAACCAAATCGCCGAAGTGTACCGCAAGATCCGCAACACGTTCCGCTTCCTGTTGGGCAACCTGAACGGGTTCGACCCGGCGAAGGACCGCGTCCCGTACGAGCAGCTGGGCGAATTGGACCGCTACGTGCTGGCCAAGGCGGCCCAAGTGGTCAAACGGGTGCGCAAGGCGTACGACGACTATCAATTCCACACGGTGTTCCACGCTGTTCACAACTTCTGCGTCATTGACCTGTCCGCCTTTTATCTGGACATCTGCAAAGACCGGCTCTATGTGGAAGCGCCCGACAGCATCAAGCGCCGCGCCGCGCAGACCGTCATGTACGACTGCCTGTTGAACCTGGTCAAACTGGTGGCGCCGATCCTGCCGCACACCGCAGACGAAGTGTGGAGCTACATCCCGGGCGTAGCCGAGGAAAGCGTGCAGCTGACCGACATGCCGGAGGCAAACGAACAGCATCTCGGCTTCGCGGCAGACATGGAGAGCAAGTGGGACGCGTTCCTGGCGGTGCGCGACGAAGTGCTGAAAGCGATGGAAGAAGCACGCCGCAACAAAGTGTTCGGCAACTCCGTCGACGCCAAACTGGCGCTCTATCCGCAAACCGAAGAGGTTGCGCGGGTCTTGTCCGCCATGGATGACCTGGCCGACCTGTTCATCGTCGCCCATGTAGATCTGCATCCGCATGGCGCCAGCGTGCCGAGCGAAGCAGCTGTGCTGGAGGGCATCGCAGTCGTCGTCGCACCTGCTGACGGGGTCAAGTGCGAGCGCTGCCGCGTGGTGAAGCAGGACGTCGGGGCGGACAGCGCCCATCCGAGCCTCTGCCAGCGCTGCGTGACGATCGTACACGAACACTACGCCCACGTGGCTGAATAATTTAATCTCACAATCTGACAAACAGTACAGCTCTGCCTGTGCCCCTGCGGTGAGGCAGGGCTGTTTTTTTGTCCACAGGGTTCCTCCCCCACGGCAGAAAGGGTTGTCAGAGCGATGTCGGCTCACGCGGGGCAGGCAAGGGACTGGCCGTGGGTTATTTTCGCGGCCGGCAAGACATACTACACCAAGAAAAGCAAACAGAGGAGGGTGGCATGCGTGGACAAGGAAAAGCTGGCTCGGTTCAGGGAACGGCTGATGCAGGAAAAACGTGAGCTGGAGGAGCGGGTGCAGGCCCACTACGGCATGCGGGAGCCGATGGCGACATCCCTGCAGGAGTTTTCCATGTACGACAATCACCCGGCCGACATTGGCAGTGAGCTGTTTGAGCGTGAAAAAGATCTCGCACTGGACAGTCTGGACCGGGAGACGTTAAAGGAGATTGACCAGGCGCTTACCCGCATGGACGAAGGGACGTACGGGCTCTGCACCGTCTGCGGGCAGCCCATCCCGGAAGAGCGGCTGGAGGCGCTGCCCTACGCTCAAACCTGCAAGGAACACGCGGCGGCACCCAACATCAACCAGTCTCGTCCGATCGAGGAGGAGTTCTTGCAGCCGCCGTTCGGCCGCACCTCGCTGGACGAAAAAGAAGGACAGAACAGCTTTGACGGAGAGGACGCCTGGCAGATTGTCGAGTCGTGGGGAACGTCAAGCACGCCATTTTCCTATGTGGACAACGACAAGACCGACTACAAGGAAATGTACGTGGAAAGCGACGAGGCGGACGGAGCCGTCGAGGCCATCGAGCAGATCGGCTACACGGACATCGACGGCTACCACGGTCCGGAGAGCGTCAATTTCATGCGCAGCGGCACGTATGAGGAGTACATGCGCAAAGGGGAAGGCAAAGGCTTGTTTCTCGATTACGAAGCGTATCTGCAGGAGCGGGCGGAGCGCGAAGGGCGCGACGACCTGTTGTGAGGAGCACATCGGATGCAGATCGAACGCGTGGAGACCTACCCGCTGCTCTATCGGTTGACGCAGCCGTACGGCGACGCCAACGGCTACAAGAAGTACCGCGCCTGTTACCTGATCCGCATCGTCACGACCTCCGGGGCAGACGGATGGGGAGAAGCGGTAGACTGGCTGCCGACGCTGGACAAGGGATTTCGCGAGCGCATCATCCCGTACCTCATCGGCAAACGGGTGACGGACCGCCTGCGCCTGGTGGAAGTGATCAGCAAATGGCATCAGCGCTCGGCAGCGGCCGTCAGCATGGCCCTGACCGAGATTACTGCCAAGCTGGCCGGTTTATCCGTCTGCGAGCTGTGGGGCGGGGCGTACCACACCAGCATCCCGGTGTACGCGTCCTTTCAATCCTACAGCGAGCGTCCTGATTGGGCGGAGCATTCCGTCCGGCTGGTGGAACGACAGGTGCAGGCCGGATTTCGCCGCATCAAGGTGAAGATCGGCGGCCGTTCCTGGCAGGAGGACCGCCGTCACATCGAGCGGCTGATGGCATCGCTGCCCGCAGACGTCCAGGTGGCGGTAGACGCCAATCAAAGTTACGATCTGGCTGCTGCCCGACAGTGGGAGCATGTCTTTTCCCGTTATGAAAGCTGGATGTGGCTGGAAGAGCCGATGCCGATGGAGCGGACGGAAGAGTACGCCAAATTGCGGCAGGCGTTGTCAATTCCGCTGGCCGGGGGCGAAAATCTGATCCACTGCTACCAGTACGTGCCGCTGTTGAAACAGGGAGCGCTTGATATCATCCAGCCCGATCCGATGCATGCGACCGGGGTGGACAGCTTTCGCTTCATGCTGCAGATGGGGCGGCAGTTTGGACACCGCGTCTCTCCGCACGTGTTTGACGGATCGCTAACGCGGCTGTACGCGATATACGCGCAGGCGTGTCTCCCGGCGTGGAGCAAAATGGACGCCGACCCGATTGAACCGGTGGAGTGGGACGTCATGGACAATCCGTTTACCTGCATTTTTCCAATAGCTCCGGTCAATGGACAGGTGACCCTGCCGCGAGGAGCGGGCATCGGCGTCCAGCCGGATTGGCAGATTATCAAAGCGTTGTGCTGGGATGGCAGCGCATACGCGTGACGAGGGTGTACGGTATGGCACAGAACACGAAAAACCTGATAGGACTGGTGGGCATTCCGCTTGTCATGGTGTTGGGAAACTCGATGTTGATCCCCGTCCTGCCCACGATGAAAGCCAAGCTGCAGCTGACGGGCTTGCAGACGAGCCTGGTGATTACCGCGTTTTCCATCGCGGCGGGCGTCGTCATTCCGCTGGCGGGCTATCTGTCCGACCGGTTTGGACGCAAAATCGTCGTGACCCTGTCTCTGATTCTGTACGGGGCGGGCGGTCTGTTGGCCGGATTGGCGGCGCTCTGGTTGGACAAGCCGTACGGGATCATCATGACTGGACGGGTCCTGCAGGGGATCGGTGCTGCCGGGACTGCCCCGATTGCGCTGGCCATGGTGGGCGACTTGTTTAACGGGGCGGCGGAAAGCCGGGCGCTGGGCTTGATGGAGACATCCAACGGCTTGGGCAAGGTGCTCAGTCCGATTATTGGCGCGCTGTTGGCCATGATTACCTGGTACATGGTGTTTCTCGCGTTTCCGATCATCTGCGGAGTGATCGTGCTGCTGTTTTTGTTTTGTACCCGGGAAAACAAGCAGGAGAAACAGCCGGTGCAGGTCGGCCAGTATCTCCGATCCATCGGACAGGTGTTTCGGCAGCACGGACGTTGGCTGGTGCCGGCGTTCTTTATCGGCAGCATCTGCCTGTTCACACTGTTTGGCGTGCTGTTTTACCTGTCCGATCTGCTGGAAGAGACGTTCAAGATCGACGGCGTGCTGAAGGGCGGTTTCCTGGCCATCCCGCTGCTGGTCATGAGCATCGTCGCATACCTGACCGGCCTGATCATCAAAAAAAAGCTGCGCCTGATGCGCCTGTTCGTGATCGTCGGGATGTTTCTTTTGGCCGCCTCCTACGTGATCGCCAGTTTCGTACAAGGGGTGTACCTGTTGATCGGGGTGCTGGTGATCGGCAGTGTCGGAACAGGCATGATCCTGCCCTGTCTCAACAGCATGATCGTCGGGGCCGTGAAAAAGGCGGAACGGGGCATGATCACGTCGCTGTACAGCGGCGTCCGGTTTATCGGCGTAGCTGTGGGACCGCCGGTGTTTACCTGGCTGTTGGGCATTTCCCGCAACGTGATGTTTTACTCCATTGCCGGCATAACCGCCTTGTTTGCGGTGGTCGCGCTGTTCTTTCTAAAACCGCAGCAGGCAGCTTCCCAGGAGGCTTCCGGCCAACAGGCAAAAGCGGAAGACAAGCAGGAAAAAGACATGGAAGCAATGCGTCAGGCGGCGGAGATCCTGGGAATCCAGGCGGAGAGCGAGGAGGAGAGACAGCGGGCAGAAGCGGTGCGCAGGATGGGGTTTGACCCAAACGATCTGGTCAACCATCTGTTGAGCGGGAAAAAGGAAAAAGGCAAAAGCTAAAACAGGCATCGCCCACGGTTGGGGGATGCCTGTCACGTTGTCGCAAACGGATGGCGGCGTGCCCGCTCCAGCGCCAGCGGGTATACATCGTCGTACAGATAGCGGCTGAAGCGGGGATCATTCCGTACCTGGAGCGGTATTTGTTCGAACAACACCCGTTCAGCAACGTCGGCACCGGGCGGCTCCGTTTCCAGGTCCAGCACGCGGGCAACGTAGATATCCTTGACCAGATTGTGGTTGACGGTGTACTGGCCGATGCGCTCGATCGCCTCCAGCGTGGCACCGGTTTCCTCGTAGGTTTCCCGGATCGCGGCAGCCAGACTGGACTCACCCGGCTCCACCTTGCCTCCGGGCAGCTCGATGCCCCGCGTGCGGTGGCGGGTAAAAACCAGCCGGCCCTGCCAAAACGGAAAAACCAGTACATGCAGGGCACGCCGGTTTCGGTAGACGGCCGGGTCAAACGTGAGCGTCACCGGCAGGCCAAAATTATCGACGAACGAGTACATGATCACGGCTCCTTTTGTCCGGATGGTCACTAGACGCGATCGGCTACAGCGACGGGACCTGAAGTGAAATGTGCTTGACCGCCTTCATCGCCTGGCCGACGGCGAGTGACAGGCTGGCATAAGCGGCGCCGTTGGTGATGTCACCGATGGCGTAGATCCAATCAGCACCCACCCGCAGGTTGATGTCGGTCTGCAGATACCCGCCTTCCAAGGCAGGCAGTTGTCCCAACCCCTCGCTATTCCCGCGCACGCCGATTCGCGGCAGGACCCAATCGACGACGAGCGTTTGCGGCGTGTCGGAGCGGGGGGAGTCCAGGGTGAGCACGGCTTTGCCGTTTTGCTCCCGGCAGTCGCTCACCACTGTCTCCCACAGCACGTGGAGAGAAGGGTGAGGGCGAAGGCGCTCCACCCACTGCGGACGGGCTCGCAGCCGATCGCTGCGGACGAGGAGGTAGAGGCTGCGGACGTGGGGCAGGAGGTTGCAGGCGCTTTCCACCGCCCGATCACCGCCTCCGATCACCGCGACATCCTGGCCGGCGACAGCGGTTCCCTGCGAGGTGGTGGAGAACCACGGCTGCAGCACCCGCGAACAGCCGACGAGGGCGGGAATCCGATTGGGGCGCACGCCCGTCGCGATAATCAGGTAGTCGGCCAGGTACACGGTCTTGTCGGTATGGACCAGGTGCTTGTCGAGATCGATCGAGCGGAGCGCTTCCCCAAGGCGGGGACGGAGTGCGCGAATTGATCGATGGGCGAGCAGTTCGTCCAGCAAGGCCGCGCCATCCGGGTATACACGCGGTGGAAAGTCCCAAATTTGGTTGTGGATGTCCGAAAGCTGCCCGCCGAGCCGATCGTTTTTTTCCACCAGGACACAGGACAATCCGAGCCGTTCACACCAGATGGCAGCAGACAACCCGGCGATGCCGCCGCCGGCGATCAGCACCTGTACGTGTTCCACACTCAGCCCCTCCGCTTCCCGTGATCGTTCCGGTTTCTATCTTGGATAATTTTAGACTACCGTTTTCCTGTGGGGAGCGCAAGTGCGTTCTGGAGGGCGGGCCTTCCGGACGGAACAGGCCGGCACCTGATCCCATTTTGGGAACCTATCATCATTCTACAAAGCCAGACAAAATTGTGATAAAATTATACATATTTTTTCCAGAAAAGGTAGAATCGTCGAGCCAAACGCCACGTACAATGGGATTGAGGAGTTGACGACGCATGCGGAAGACGGATGAAGCGACTGCTCCTGCACAAAAGGGGCGCCGCGCCAGACGGAGACGGCGGACATGGGGAATGCGTCTGCTGCTGGCGGGCTGTCTGATTCTGTGTATGCTGGCAGCCGGAGCCGCCTACAGCTTCACCCGGATCAACGAAACCCTGGGGACGATTACGAATGACCCGTACAAGCTGCCGGACGAGCCTGCAACGCAGCAGGCGTACGAGAAAAAGAAGCCGCTTTCCGTGCTGATTATCGGGACCGACACCCGGAAATTGGGGGGCATGTTAAACACCGACGTGCTGATTCTGACCGTCGTCGATCCCGATGCGCAGCGGGTGACGATGGTCTCTCTGCCGCGCGACACCCGCGTCCAGATGCCGGGCTACCCGGGTTACCACAAGATCAACAGCGTGTTTGCCGCCGGGGAAAGCGTGCGGATTCGCGCAGAGCAGCGAGGTGAGCCGGTGACCGAAAACGGCGTCTCGCTGTTGAAAAAAACGGTCGAAGCGATGATGGGCATCCCGGTGCAGCATTACGTCCTGTTTGACTTTGAAGGCTTCACCGCAGTGATTGACAAGCTGGGCGGGGTAGAGGTGACGGTCGACCGCGACCTCGTCTATGAACTGCCCCAAGGGGGCGTCTACAAGCGTCTGAAAAAGGGACGGCAGGTGCTGAACGGCGAGCAGGCTCTCGGCTTTGTCCGCCACCGTGTGGACCGGCGGGGACACGCTTACGACTCCAGCGATTTTGACCGCAACCGGCGGCAGCAGGAAGTGATCAGGGCGGTGGCCGACAAAGTGACGTCGATGAATGGCCTCAGGAACGCGTTCGCCATTCTGGAGACAGCGGGCCAGCACATCAAAACCGATCTGTCCAAAGAGCAGATCACCGGATTGGCCCTCGATTTCACCAGCTTTTCCTCGGAGCGGATCGTTTCGCTGGACAATGGCGCCGTGTGGGATTCCCGCCTCCTGTACACGCTGTGGCCCAAAGAGAAGATGGATCAGGTCCGCTCCGCCCTGCAAAGCGCCATGAAGGTCACAACAGGCGCAACCTTGAGCGAGGCGGCCGTTGCCGAGTACGCACGCGCGGAACAAAAAAAGACGACAGCGCCAAGCAAACAGACGGCTGGAAACGGGAAGACGGGAGCTTCCAAACAGGCAGGGAAAACCGGCCAATCGGCTGCCGGTTCCACGCCGGCACTCAACGGCGGCAAGTCCAAACCGGCTGATTCCGGTGACGTGTCGGCCGGAAAAGGGAGAACGGACAACTCCCCAGCGGACATTCCCGCTTCGGGCGGAACGGGCGGACAGCAATCGTCTCCGCCGCCAAGCACCAGCCCCGAAGCCGAGCAGCCGCCCGCCAATCTTCCGCCGCCCGACATCATTGCTCCACCCTCTTTTGATCCGCTTCCTGCCGGGGCAGCCGGCAAAGAAGAGGGCAGCGGTGCGGTTATACACTAACAGATGAGAAAACGACATGCGGCAACCTGCCAAACAGGCTGGCTGCCCGCACCCCCTCCTCGAAGTGCCGAGGAGGGGTTTTTTGTTGGCCCATCTCTTTTCCCCTATATCCATGATGAATAGATTACATCCAACTTTGCCACGCTACCTATATGGATGTTATTGGAGAAAGGTGTGGTTTTGATGGCAAAGGAAGCTGCAGGGCAAGACTCTCTCATTATTGGTGTCGACGTCGGCTCGACTACCGTCAAAGCTACCGTGGTCGATCCCGACACCAGGGAGATTCTCTGGTCAGACTATCAGCGCCATCATACCAAGCAGGCGGAAAAAGTGCTGGAATTCCTGGTGGCGATCGGCAATCAGTTTGCCCATGTCCGGCGTGAAAACATTCGCATCTTTATGACCGGCTCCGGGGCCGGCCCGATTGCGGAACACGTCGGCGCCAAGTTTGTCCAGGAAGTAAACGCCGTAACCATGGCAGTGGAACAGCTTCATCCTGACGTCGGCAGTGTGATCGAACTGGGCGGGCAGGACGCGAAAATCATCATCTTCAAGGTAAACGAAGAGACGGGGGACAAGCAGGCGATCACCTCGATGAATGACAAGTGCGCCTCCGGGACGGGTGCCACCATCGACAAATGCATGATCAAGGTGGGCATGCCGATGGAGGAGGTGGGCCGGCTGCATTTCGACGATTCCAAGCTGCACCACGTGGCCGCCAAATGCGGCGTGTTTGCAGAGACGGACATCGTCAACCTGGTGAAGAGCGGCATCCCGGCGGCGGAAATCATGTGTTCGCTGGCGGACGCCATCGTCATGCAAAACCTGTCCGTACTCACGCGGGGAAACACGCTCAGGCACCGGGTGCTGCTGTTGGGCGGCCCCAATACGTACCTGCCGTTTTTGCAGGAGTGCTGGCGCAAGCGCATTCCGCAGACGTGGGAAGAGCGGGGATACCAGTACCCCCGGGACGTCCCCGTCGAAGAGCTGATTTTTGTGCCGGAAAACTCCCAGTACTACGCCGCATACGGCGCCGTCATGTACGGACTGCACGAGCCGGCCGAGGTGGGCGCCTACAAAGGGATCGAAGCGCTGAAAGCCTTCATCGCCCACGGACGCAAAGCCAAACTGGGTGAAAATGCCGGCCCGCCGCTCGTGCGCAGTGTCAGCGAGCTGGAAGAATTCCGCCGCACGTACAGCATCCCGCCGTTTACGCCCGCCAGCTTCTCGCCTGGGCAAAAGGTGAGGGCGGTGATCGGGCTGGACGGAGGATCGACGTCGTCCAAAGCGGTGCTCGTTGACGAGAGCGGCGCCATTTTGCTGAAAGAGTACCAACTGTCCAAGGGCAACCCGCTCGAAGACACCAAAGAGATGCTGCGGCGGATTCGCGACAAGGTGACAGGCGAAGGAGCGGAGCTGGAGATCATCGGCTTTGGCGCCACCGGGTACGCGGCGGACGTGCTGGAGAAGACGCTCAGGGCGGACGTCAACATCGTGGAGACGGTCGCCCACATGATGAGCGCCGTTCACCAGTTCGGGGATGTCGACGTGATTTGCGACATTGGCGGCCAGGACATCAAAGTGCTCTTTTTGAAAAACGGCGACATCCGCAACTTCCGGCTGTCCAACCAATGCTCGGCGGGCAATGGCATGCTGCTGCAGGCGATGGCCGACCAGTTCGGCATTCCCATCCAGGAGTATGCGGAAACGGCCTTCAAGGCGGAACTCACCCCCAAGTTTTCCTACGGCTGTGCGGTGTTCCTCGATGCCGACCGGGTCAATTTTCAAAAGGAAGGGTATTCCAAGGAAGAACTGCTGGCCGGCCTTGCTCTGGTCCTGCCGAAAAACGTCTGGCAGTACGTCGTGCAGATCCCGCGCATGGCCGAACTGGGCCGCACCTTTGTCCTCCAGGGCGGCACGCAGTACAACCTGGCAGCGGTCAAAGCGCAGGTCGATTACATCAGGGAGCGGGTTCCCGACGCCAAGGTGTACGTGCATCCCCATCCTGGTGAAGCAGGCGCGATCGGCGCCGCGATGGAGACCCTGCGCGTCGTCAAGCGTCGGGGGTATTCCACCTTCCTGGGGCTGGATGCTGCGATTGGGCTTTCGTACATCACCCGCAACGACGAATCCACCCGCTGTACCTTCTGTCCCAACCACTGCAGCCGAACCTTTATTGACGCAAAGACGCCGGACGGACAGACGGCCCGCTACATCTCCGGCTTTAGCTGCGAAAAGGGAACGGTGGAAGACAAGGAGGCGGTCATTCGCCTGACCAAGCAGCGGCAGGAACTGAAAAAACACTATCCCAACCTGGTGGAATACGAAGCGACCCGCATGTTCCAGCATTTCTACGATCCGGAACCGATGCCGACAGCGGACGAGACGGTGAACGACGTGCGCGTCACGCGCAGGTGGCTGGGTCTGGGGGCGTGCGCAGAAAGGTGTATACGCGCCATTTTCAGCGCTCCTCGGCAGAGGCGGCAGAGCGGCGCAGCCGGATGCGCATCGGAATTCCGCGGGTGCTCAACATCTGGTCGACGGCTCCGTTTTGGCGCACCTATTTTGAAACACTTGGCATCGACAAGAACAACATCGTATTCAGCGACTACACCAGCGAAGAGATGTGGCTGGAGGGCGGCAAGTACGGCTCGATCGACCCGTGCTACCCGTCGAAGGTGGCCCAGGCGCACATCCACAATCTGCTGTTCAAGCATCACGAGCGGAAGCCGCTGGACTGCATCGTATTCCCGTGCATCACCCACATTCCGACCCACTTGCAGAACGTGATGGATTCCGCGAGCTGTCCCATTGTCGCCGGGGCGCCCAATGTGATTAAAGCGGCCTTTACGAAAGAGATTGACTTCTTTGCGACGAGAGGTGTCACCTACCTCGACCCGGCCGTCACCTTTACGGAGCGGCACATGATGAAAAAGCAGTTGTTCGAGGCGTTTCGAGACGTGCTGCAGATCACCGAGGACGAGAGCGATTTTGCCGTGGAGCAGGGATGGCGGGCGATGGACCTCTTTGACGCCGAAATGCAGGAGCGGGGAAAGGCGATCCTGGAGCAGGTGGAAGCGGAAAACCGTCTGGCCATCCTGATGATCGGGCGGCCGTACCACTCCGATCCCGGTCTCAATCACGGCGTGCTGGAAGAGTTTCAGGTGTTGGGCTACCCCATCCTTTCGATGCGCTCCATCCCCAAGGACGAGCAGTGGCTGCGGCGTTTTTTCCGCGACGACATCGAGAGCGGGCGCGTGGAGCACGCACTGGAGGTGACGGATGTCTGGCCGGAAAACTTCAGTTCCAACAGCGTGCAAAAGGTGTGGGCAGCCAAGTTTGCCGCCCGCCATCCCAACGTTGCGGTGCTTGATCTGTCCAGTTTCAAGTGCGGTCATGACGCACCGACCTACGGGCTGATCGACAAGATCATCTCGACGGCAGGAACGCCTTATTCCGCCTTGCACGACATCGACGCCAACAAGCCGAGCGGCTCGATCAACATTCGTGTGAAAACCTATGCCCACAGCCTGAGTCTGCACGAGGAGCGGCTGCAGGATCTGGCCGCGAAAAAAGCGGAGCTGCAAAAGCGCATCGAACAGAAGCGGCGGGAACTGCTTGGCCTCGACACGCAGGAACGGACGGCTGTGATGGAATCGACCGGGTTTGCGCAGACGGGCAGCGAATCGATCCCGTTATGACCATCTGAAAGGGGCGAAAAGGTATGTCAACCACCACAGAAATTTCCGGGAACGAAAACGCGATTGCCGATGAATTGCGCCGTTATCAGGAAGAGCAGATGCAGGCGCTGGGATTGACAGCCAGTCGGCAGCAGTGGTTTGATCCGGTTCCCCGCCAGTTTTTGGCCAGGGACAAGGCCAGCACCACCATCCTTTTCGGCGGACTGACCATGGCCCACGACTACCTGATCGAAGGGGCGCTCTCCGGGCTGGGCTACAACGTAAAGCACCTGGATTGTCCCGACAACGAGTCGCTTCGGTACGGCAAGGAGTTCGGCAACCGCGGCCAGTGCAATCCGACGTATTTTACCGTGGGCAACCTGATCAAGTATTTGACGTATCTGCGGGACGTGGAGGGCAAATCAAAAGAGGAGATCGTCGCAAACTACCTGTTCATCACCAGCGGTTCGTGCGGGCCCTGCCGCTTCGGCACGTATGTGACGGAGTATCGCAAGGCGCTGCGCGATGCCGGGTTTGACGGCTTCCGCGTGCTCCTGTTTCAGCAGCAGAGCGGGCTGAAGCAGGCGACCGGCAGCGACTCGGCCCTCAAGCTGGACACCGCGTTCTTCCTCAGTTTCTTGAAAGCAGTCCTGTTGGGCGACATTCTGAATGCCATCGGCTATCGCATCCGTCCCTACGAAGTGGAACCGGGCGCCACCGATGCCGCGCTCGAGCGCTGCAAACATCGACTGTACGAGGCCTTGCGCCAGCGCAAATGGCTGATTCCCGCCCTGCTGGCATGCCGCAGGGAGCTGCAGGCGATCCGGGTGGACCGGACGCAGGCCAAACCCAAGGTGAGCGTGATCGGCGAGTTTTGGGCGATGACGACGGAGGGCGACGGCAACTATCAACTGCAGCGCTTTCTGGAAAAGGAAGGGGCCGAGGTGGACGTGCAATTGCTGACTGCCTGGATTCTCTACCTGATCTGGGAAGGGCGCTACGACACGCTGAAGCGCATGAGGCTGCGCGGCGAGGACGGCGGCCGCTACGGCCTTGCCGGCAAAAATCCGGTCATGCGCCTGCGCATGCTGTGGGCGGCCGACCGCGTTCTCCGCTTGATGTTTTACAGCTACGCAAAGCTGTTGGGCTTGTCCGGCTACCATCTGCCGGACATGGATGAGGTGGCCCGGGTTGCGCATCAGCATTACAACAACCACCTGCGCGGCGGCGAAGGCCACATGGAAGTGGGCAAGCTGATCCTGAACGTGGTCAAGCGGAAAGTGAACATGACGATCTCCGTCAAGCCGTTCGGCTGCATGCCGTCTTCCGGGGTATCGGACGGCGTGCAGTCGCTGATCACGGAAAAGTACCCGGATGCCATTTTCCTCCCGATCGAGACGACAGGAGACGGCGCGATCAACGTCTACAGCAGGGTGCAGATGATGCTGTTCAAAGCAAAGCAAGCCGCCCAGAAAGAATTCGAGGAAGCTCTGGCGCAGCAGGGGATCACATTGGAGAGGCTGCGGAACCTGGCAGACCGCCCGGCCTTTGCCCATCCGTTGAAGACCAGCCGGCACCGGGTAGCCTGTACGGCGGCCAACGCCGTCTACAGCCTGCGCCGCTTTCCCTGGCTGTCCGTTCGGAGCAGCAAAGAGGAGATGCACAGCGTCTAGCACGAAAAAAACGCGTTTTTTCGCCAAGCAGCGGAAAGCGCGTTTTTTGCATATCCTGATGAAAAACGATACCGGGGAGAAGACATGAAGGAAAAAGAAAATCGCCCGACGCCCACTCAGGAACTGCAGTTGATCGGGCAGGTATTGTCGCTGATCGGGGCTGTCCTTCAATTGATCGGCTACGTGGTGGAATTGAACGACAAGAAGAAATGAGACACCCCATCGCTCGCAGCGAGCATGCCAAGGCGTACAGGTATCTGGTGCTTGTGGATACATGAGGAGAGATGTGTACCATCGACCGTCGGCGGCGTTTTCTCACCAGCCATAGCGGAGTGCATGCAAGGGGAGAATGCCCCCGAATTCTCCCTTTGCATGGATCTGTCTGCTTTTGCTTTGTTTCCGTTATTCACAACTGCAGCCGACGATGACCAACAGGATAAACAGCACGAGCACGAGGCTGAATTCGTCAAATCCGCAACCGTTGAAGATACTGCTCATCACTACCCCTCCTTTCCGCGACTATCATACTGTATGTGTGCGCAGAGGGTTTTGCCTGTACGCTCGCCCAATGCTGGACGCACCGACGAGGAAATCCCCCCGTTTGGACAACGGATGGACAAGCCGGGACAGGTCCGCGGACTTGTAGTACAATAGACGTCAGAACAAATGTTTCCAGACGGATGGGGAGAATGCCACGCATGAAAGTCATCATTGCCGAAAAACCGGACCAGGCGCTCAAGCTGGCCAGTCCGTTTGCGCATAAAAAGAAGCAGGGCTATGTGGAAATTCAGCCAAACCAGCTGTTTCCCCGGGGGGCCTACATCACGTGGGCGGTAGGTCACGTGTGTGAGCTGGTGCCGCCGGAAGCGTACAACCCTGCCTGGAAAAAGTGGGCGGTGGAGACGCTGCCGATCATCCCGGAATCGTTTCGCCATCAGGTGATAAAGGGCAAGGCCAAACAGTTCGGGATTATCAAGCAGCTGCTCAGGCGGCCTGACGTAAACGAGATCATTCATGCAGGCGACGCCGGACGGGAAGGGGAGCTGATCGTCCGGACGATCGTGGAGATGAGCGGGGTTCGCAAGCCGATGAAGCGGCTGTGGATCTCGTCGCTGACGGAGCGGGCTGTCGTCGCCGGCTTCGCATCGCTATTGGAGGAGGAGCAGACGCGCAATCTGTACCACGAGGCGTACAGCCGGGCCTGCGCCGACTGGCTGGTGGGCATGAACGCCTCCCGCGTGTACACCATCCTGCTAAAGAAAAAAGGAATCAGCGATGTGTTTTCCGCCGGCCGGGTACAGACCCCGACCCTGGCGCTGGTGGTAAAGCGGGAAAAGGAAATCGCCTCGTTTCGGCCGGAGCCGTTCTGGGAAGTAAAGGCCACCTTCGACGTGTGCGGCAAACGGTATGAAGGCGTCTGGCAGAAGGACGGGCAATCGCGGATCAACGACCCCGAGCTGGCGGAGCGGATCGCCGCGTTTTGCCGTGATAAACCGGTACGCGTGTCGGAGGTGAAGACGGAGCGGAAAGAATTCCTGCCCCCGTACCTGTTCAACCTCTCTTCCCTCCAGGCGGCCGCCAACAAGCTGTACAAGTTTTCGCCGCAAAAGACGCTGGACGTGGCGCAAAAGCTGTACGTCAAGGGATATCTCTCCTATCCGCGCTCTGATTCCGCCTTTGTGACGGCCGAAGAGGCGCGGGCGTTCCCGGATATCCTCGCCAGGCTGGCCAGACAGCCCGAGTACCGCGGCTTTTTTCCCGCGCCGAAGTCCTCGATCGCCCAAGATCGACGCTACGTCAACCAAAAAAAGGTAACGGACCACTACGCGATTATCCCGACGGAGCAGGTGCCCACCGTGGCCAAGCTGGGGGACGACGAGCGGAAAATCTACGACCTGGTGGCCCGCCGGCTGATCGCCGCCCATTATGAGAGCGCGCTGTTTGATTACACGACGGTGGTCACGCTGGTGGACGGCCGGGCTGCATTTGTCAGCAAGGGAAAGGTGCAGCTCAGGGCCGGATGGCGGTCGGTGCTGTTCGACGAGGAGAAGGAAGAGGACGAACCGGTGCTGCCGCCGCTGGCCGAGGGAGAAGAGGGGCGGGTGTGCAAAGCAAGCGTCAAGGAGAGCAGGACGCAGCCGCCCAAGCGCTACACCGAAGGTCAGCTGATCACGCTGATGAAGACGGCGGGCAAGCATCTGGACAACGAAGAGCTGGAGAAGGTGCTGATGAAGGCGGAAGGGCTGGGCACCGAAGCGACCCGCGCCGCCATCATCGCCACACTGAAACAGCGAAAGTACATCGAGGTCAAGCGGAACCAGGTGTACGCCACCCCCAAGGGCATGCTTTTGATCGATCTGATCGGTGACAAGATCCTGGCCTCGCCGGAAATGACCGCCCGGTGGGAGCAGCGTCTGGCGGAGGTCGGGCAGGGATTGGCCTCGCCGCAGGCGTTCATGGAGCAGGTGAAAAAACTGTCCAGCAAGATCGTGCAGGATGCGGTGGAACAGTCGCAAAGCTGGAATTTGGACGGATACGACGTAGCGGCGATGCCAAGGCAGTCTTCTCGGTTCAGCCTGGGCAAAAAGGTGGCCGCCTGCCGCGCCTGCGGCGGCGATCTGGTGGACAAAGGGGATTTTTACGGCTGTGCCAACTACCGCAAGACCGGCTGCGGCGTGACGCTGTCCAAGACCATTTTGGGCAAGAAAATTTCCGCCGCCAACGTCAAACGGCTGATGGAGTCGGGCAGAAGCAATCTCATCAAAGGATTTCAAAAGGGCGAAGAGCGCTTCGACGCCTACCTGCTGTGGGACGACCGGGAGCAAAAGGTGCGCTTGCAGCAGGATGCCGGCGGCGAGGCAGAGCGCAAGGGCAGCATGCGCAAACGAAAGGAGTCCGGTTGAAACCGAGGCCCCTCTTTTTTCGTAGATACGTGTTAGAGAGGCGCAGTTGCAGCTGCGTTGACATTCTTATGCAAGGAGGAAAAATGTCATGTCGTTTTTCAAACGTCTGCGAGACCTGACCATGGCCAATCTGTATGCTCTGATTGAAAAAGCGGAAGACCCCGTTAAAATGACAGACCAGTATCTGCGCGACATGCAGGCCGATCTGGAAGAAGCGGAAAAAGCTGTCGCTGCCCAAATCGCCCTGGAGAAAAAATTCAAGCTGCTGTACGAGGAGCAGGAAGCCCTCGTCAAGAAACGCGACGAGCAGGCCCATCTGGCCGCGCAGGCGAAGAACGTCGATCTCGCCCGACGCGCGTTGGAAGAAAAGAAAGCGGCCCAGCAAAAGATGGAGGAGTACAAGGCAAGTTACGAGCAGAATAAACAGGCGGCTGACAACCTGCGCGAAAAGCTGGCGGAAATGCGCAAGCAGATCAACGAGCTGAAACACAAACGGGAGACTCTGGTCGCCCGCGTCAACGCCGCCAAGGCCCAGAAAAACATCAACAAGGCGATGTCCGGGTTCGACGCAAATACGGCGATGGCGGGGTTGAAGCGCATGGAGGAGAAGGCGCTGCAGCTCGAAGCGGAAGCGGAGGCCAGCGGCGACGTGTACAAAAAAGAAACATCGCTGGACGAGGAAATCGCCAAATTGAACCGTGATCAGGAAATTGAAGACGAACTGGCGGCCCTGATGAAAAAATACGAGGGGTAAACCGCTCCAGGCGGTTCCCCTTTTTCTCTGATTCCGCGAACTGCCGCAAGTAAATTTTGACGCTGTGGAGGGATGGACTTTGTCGTGGTTTGAAGTGCTGGCCATGCTGGTGTGGACCGGGGCCGGCGCCATTCTCTTGTTTGTGCTCATGTGGGTGGACAGTTTGTTCACCAAATACAAGGACATTACGGAAATGAAGAACGGGAACGTGGCGGTAACGACCCGTTTCGTCATGAAGCTGTTTGCCCAGGGCTATATCTTGTCCCGGTCGATTGCCACTTCCAACGATCTGTTTATTGCCCTGTTGGTGTCTGTGGTTTCATTTGTCATTTTGTTCATGCTGGAATGGATTGTCGAACGGCTGTTGAAAATGGCTGCGTCGTTTGATCTGGACGAGGGAACGCGGCAGGGGAAAGTCGCGTACGCATTGTTGGCCGGCTCTTTCCACATCGTCGGCGCTTTGATTTTGGCCGCTTGTCTGTAGTGCGGGGAAAGGAGGGCATCCATGAGTTTGTTCAAGCGAATCCACGGTCTCTTTGCCAAGCATGAGCCGCTGCCCGCAGAGCGCAGCATCCTCACTGTTGGGCCGGGAGATGTGGTGGAGGTTTCCCTGGTCACCTATCAGGTGACGGGCAGGATTCAAAACGTCAGTCGAAACGCCGTGATGCTGACCCTGCAGGACGGCCAGCAGATTCGCTATCTCTATATCGAAGAGCGGGAACAGGTGGTGTATCAGCTCTACAGCGCCATTGACGGCCGGCTGGATTTTGACGATGGAGTCCCGACCACGATCGAAATGGACGGGGTCTACTACCACCTGGAGGAACACTACAGCGGTCACGTGACGGCCCAGGGCAATACCCCGTTTTCTTCGTCAGGCGAGCAGCACATCTGGCAGTTTCAATCCGACCAGCGCCATCTGCTGCGGATCGAATGGCAGGACGGCCGTTTCATGCTGTACGAGGGAGAGTTTGTCCTCTCGGCTGACGTGCAGGTCTTGCGCGGAACGTAGGGAGGGATGAGGATGGCACAGCGGTTGTTTCGAGCGGTCACGATCTTGTTGGTGCCAGCGCTCTTGCTCTTGTCCCTGGCTGGCTGCGGGAAACCGTCGGCTGGATTGGACTATCCGCTGGAATCGGTGATCTCCAAGGACGACGGGCAGTATTCCCGCGTCTACCGCGCCGAAAACAAAACAGTGCCGGAAGTGGCCCGCGAACTGGCAGAGCAGCGAGAGCCGGACGAAATCTCAAAAGAAGACGAGAAACACATGTTTCTCATCTATCCGGATGAATGGTACCACCTGCAGCAGGATCAAGAGAAGCCTTCGGACACGCTCATCGAAGTGGACAGCAAGGAGTTTGTCCGGCAAAATTACGATCCGTCGTTTCTGGAGGGGTTCATCATCGCCAGCCTGCTGGATGACCTCTTCGATGCGCACAAACATGCCACCGGTTCGTATCGAGGGTATACCACAAGAGACATCTACAAACCAGGGGGACGTACCGGGTCCCCACCCAGCAGGAAAAAAAGGCGGCTCCTCCTGTCACCAAGCAGGGAACGGGGAGCATCATCAAGCGCAGCGACAAGCCTGCCGATCGGAGTTCCGGAGTCGGTGCGGACGGCAGCATCATCAAAAAAAAGACGGAACCGTCCACAGCGCCATCCGGGCAGGTCGGGCGGATTATCCGCAAGTCTGACAAGAAGACGACCATCTCCAATTCGACATCCACAAAAAAATCCTCAATCTTCTCCCCGCCGCGAAGCAAATCGCCTCCGCGCACGAAGGTTGGTGGCTTCGGCCGTATCACCAAACGACGATAACCTGCTGAAAACAGCGGGTTTCCGACTGAAGCCAACCCGATTGCATCGAAGGAGAAGCACGTTTCCAGGCAGAGCGACTTGTGAGCCCTGCCGAGCGGAGCAGCGATTTGCGGGAAAAAGGATCGCCACCGTTGAACAGTCTGCGTAGCCATGCGGCTTTGGCGATCCCCCGCAAATCAATGCGGAGCGAGCAGTATGTGCTTCCCTGTTGGGCGAGCACGGAGCGGCTGACGGAAACGTGTTCTCCTCGCAACGGTCATTTTTCTACACACTGTAACCCGCTGAGCACAGCGGGTTTTTCTTATGCCACACAAACGGGCGACCGCCCAACACAGCAGGTAGGTGAGTGTCATACAGTGATACTGGTTAGTCAATCACCTAGCAAGGAGGTCACCTTCGTTGGATTCGCAGACGAGAGTGTATTATCCGTACGTCAGCCCCTTTGACCCGTGTCCGCCGATCCGGGTGAAAACCTATGTGGTCCCCCCCAACCTGTTCATGAATTTTCAGCCCCCCGGACTGCCGCAGTTTTCTGCTCACGAAGCGCTGCGCCACGGCGTGCTCTGGCCGGCATTGTACAGTCCGTACGAGGGACGGGATCGAAAAGGGAGGGAGCGGAAGTGAGCGATCGCAAACAAGTGGACGAACGCTACTACCAGCTTCTGCATGAGCTGCAGGCGCTCGATTTCGTGCTGGTGGAGTTGTCGCTGTACCTGAACACTCACCGAGACGACATGAATGCGGTCCAGCAGTTCAACGAGTACTCCGCCAGACGCTGGCAGGTGGCGTGCGAGTTTGAGGCTCATTACGGACCGCTTTTGCAATTCGGACACAGCTATTCCGGATATCCCTGGCAGTGGCCCGAAACGCCGTGGCCGTGGCAGGTATGAGGATGAGGAGGAGAATCAAACGTGTGGATTTATGAGAAAAAACTGCAGTACCCCGTACGCGTGAGCAAATGCGATCCGCGTATGGCGAAACTCCTGATCGAGCAGTATGGCGGCGCCGATGGGGAGCTGGCGGCGGCGCTCCGCTACCTGAACCAGCGGTACACCATCCCTGACAAGGTGATCGGTCTGTTGACGGATATCGGGACAGAAGAGTTTGCGCACCTGGAAATGATTGCCACCATGGTGTATAAGTTGACGAAAGACGCCACGATCGAGCAGTTGGAGGAAGCCGGCCTCTCCCCCCACTACGTTAATCACGACAGGGCGCTGTTTTACAACAATGCCGCCGGCGTCCCCTGGACGGCGGCGTACATCCAGGCCAAAGGCGACCCGATCGCCGACCTGTACGAAGATATTGCCGCCGAGGAAAAAGCGAGAGCCACCTATCAATGGCTGATTGACATGACGGACGATCCCGACCTGAAGGACGGCCTCAAATTCCTCCGCGAACGGGAGATCGTCCACTCGCTGAGATTTCGTGAAGCAGTGGAACTCTTGAAAGAAGAGCAGGGACGAAAGAAATTTTTCTGATTTACTGTCTGATCCACCTGTACAGGTGGTTTTTTTCTTGCCCTGATTTCCCGAAAGGTCAACGGGTCTTTCGCCATCCTGCAGTTCGTCAGTTTTCATGACGAAAAACAGTCGGAAACTCGACAAAAGAAGAAAGGATGTGCACACACTGTTCGACAGTCTTTGATGGGCGGTTTTGGCTATGATGGCATTGTTGGCAAAAGACCCGTCGCCTCCGCCAGTCTCGTGCTTGGAGGATACCGGCAGAAAGGAGCGTTCAACGATGTTGGAACGAATCTTACAGCTTCGCTCGCAGTCCATGACCATCGCGCAAATCGCCAAAGAATGCGGGCTGACCGTGGGCCAGGTGAAATACCGGCTGCAGAAGGGCAGATCGCGTTCGGCGGCCGAACCTGACTCCAGCAGCCGGAATGCTGTCCCGCCAAAGAACAAACCGGACGACGGGTGGCGGCTGCCGCCGTTTTACGGGAGGGATGTGGTCAAACTGATGGTGCAGGGGCCGACGGTGCTGTTTGTCTATTGGGAGATCACCTGGCCGCGCATGCGGATGGTCGCATCCTACCTGCAGGCAGACTACCGGCAGATCGACAAGGGGCTCCGTCTCTACGACGTGACCGACTGCTTGTTTGACGGCACCAACGCGCATTGCCACCTGGACGTGACCGTGTCACATGACGCCCACTCCTGGTTTGTGCATGACGTCCAGCCGGGGAGAACGTACATCGCCGACTTTGGTCTGTTCCACCGCGAGCGCTTCTACCCGACCCTGCGCTCGGAACCGGCAGCGACACCGCGCAATTACCCTGCCGCATGGGGCGAGCCGCTGGTGGAGCCAGCCACCGACACGCGCGTACCAGACTGGTTTGAGAACTTTTCTTCCTATTCCCTCTATCCCAAAACGTCAAAATGAGCGAGGTGTCTGTGGTGTCAAACGGTTATCTCTCCCTCGTGCTGCATGCCCATATGCCTTACGTGCGGGATGGCGAGCGGGATGATCGCCTGGAAGAGCGCTGGGTGTACGAGGCCATGCTCGAATCGTACATTCCGCTGTTGCTGGTGTTTGAAAAGCTGCTCGCGGACGGCATCCCGTTTCGCATCACGCTGGCCGTTTCACCTCCGCTGCTGTCCATGCTTGACGATCCGTTGATCCGTGAGAGATTCCGGCGCCATCTCGCCAAAACGGTCGAGTTGGCCGGAAAGGAATGCAAGCGGACGAGCGGCAGCCCGGAGGAGCACCGCGTCGCCAAAATGTATCTGCAGCGCTTTCGGGAAGTCGCCCAGTACTGCCGCAAGTGGGATTATGCGCTTGTATCCGCTTTGAAACGGCTGCAGGAGAGCGGCTGCGTGGAGCTGATTACGTGCGCCGCGACTCACGCGTTTCTCCCCTTTGTAGAGACGGAAGAGGCAATCCGCGCCCAGCTTATGGTAGGGATTGATACGCATGAGCGTATTCTCGGCAGCCGTCCCGCGGGAATCTGGCTGCCCGAGTGCGGCTATACCCCGGGGCTGGACCGCCTGCTGAAAGAGGCGGGCATCCGCTACTTTTTCACCGACAGCCACACGGTTCGCCACGCCACTCCTCATCCGCGGCGGGGGCTGTTTGCGCCGCTGTTGACCCCGTACGACGTAGCCGCCTTTCCACGCGATGAAGAAGCGTCGCGTCAGGTGTGGAGCTCTGTCACCGGCTATCCCGGAGATTACGATTACCGGGAATATTACCGGGACATCGGGTTTGATCTGGACTGGGCGTACATCGCTCCGTACGTTCATCCCGAGGGATTCCGCGTACATACAGGACTCAAGTACCACCGGATCACCGGGCGGGATGAGCCAAAAGCCATTTACGATCCCGACCGGGCGAGGGAGAAGGCGGACGTTCACGCCGGTCATTTCCTCGCCAGTCGGGAGGCACAGGTGGTGCAGGCGGCCGAATGGCTGGATCGCCCTCCGCTGATTACGGCCACGTACGACGCCGAACTGTTCGGCCACTGGTGGTACGAAGGGCCGCAGTTTCTCGATTTTCTGCTGCGGAAGGCTGCCTGCGATTCACATGTGATCAGTCTGACCACGCCCTCCGCCTACCTGGACGCCTGCCCCCAGATTGACCGGGGGCGTCTGCCGATGTCGTCCTGGGGGCGAAACGGCTACGGTGAAGTCTGGCTCAACGAGCGAAACAGCTGGATTTACCGCCACCTGCACCAGGCTGAGCGGGACCTGATCGAACTGGTGGAAAAGACCCATGACGATCATGAGGCACGTCCGCTGTTGCGGCGCGGACTGCAGCAGGCGGCCCGGGAGCTGATGCTGGCGCAAAGCAGTGACTGGGCTTTTATCATGGACGGACAAACCGTGGTTGATTACGCCGTCCGCCGCACTCACGACCATCTCACCTGCTTTCGCGAGCTGGTGGAGCAGATTGAGGCGGGGACAATTGATCCCGAGCGACTGGCCGCAAGAGAGCAGACGTATCCGCTTTTCCCCGATCTGGACCTGCGGTACTATTTGCCGATAAGTTCGCATAGAGTGAACGTATCGCGTCAGTATGTGGCCGCCGGCAGTGAGCGTCAGGAAGGGCTTCGGGTGCTGATGTTGAGCTGGGAGTTTCCGCCCCGCGTCGTCGGCGGACTGGGCCGGGCCGTGTACGACCTGGCCTGCCATCTGGCAAGGCAGCACGCAGAGGTGCACGTATTGACAGCCTCACCGGGTACGGCAGCGCACTCGGAGCTGGTAAACGGGGTGTGCGTCCATTGGCTCAACACCTACGTCCCGGGAGAGCAGAGCGATTTTCTCGACTGGGTATTTCAGCTCAACCTGGCGATGACAGACGCGGCGGAACGATTGGTGCGGCAGGGATTTCGGCCCGATCTCATCCACGCGCACGACTGGATGGTCGGATGGGCAGCGCTGGAGCTGAAACAGCGTTGGGAACGGCCGTTGGTGACGACGATCCACGCGCTGGAACACGGCCGTCATCAAGGGATTCACACCCCGCTGCAGCAGCGGATTCACGAGCGCGAACAGCTTCTCTCCACCGCATCCGACCGCCTCATCGTGTGCAGCCGCTACATGGCCGGGGAGGTGAACAGGCTGTTTGGCGTACCGCATGAGTGTATCGCCGTGATCCCCAACGGCGTCGCATGCCCGCCGGCCGCGACTGCGGATGAAGCAGAGTGCATGCGTGTCGTGCGGGAGGAACTGGGGCTGGGGACGGGACCGGTCATCTTCTTTGTCGGCCGGATGGTGCGGGAAAAAGGGGTGCACCTGCTGTTGGAGGCCGCCCCCGCGTATTGCACGAACACCCGGAAGCCGTCTTCGTTCTGGCGGGAAAAGGGCCCATGCTGGAAGAGTGGCGGCAGATGGCGGAGCAGCGGGGGCTGGCGTCTCGCGTCCGATTTCTCGGCTTTGTCGACGACGACCGCCGCAATCTGCTCTTCCGAATGGCAGCGGCAGCCGTTTTTCCCAGCTTGTACGAGCCGTTCGGCATCGTGGCGCTGGAAGCCATGGCGCTGGGGACACCGGTGATTGTGGCCGACACGGGAGGCTTGCGGGAAATCGTCCGCCACGGCGAAAACGGGCTCACCTTTTACACCGGCAACGCCAATTCGCTTGCTGATCAGTTGTGCTGGCTCCTGCACTGCCCCGATGAACGCGAGCGGCTGGTCCGCACGGCGCGTGAGGAAATCCTGTGTCAATACGACTGGAACCGGTTGGCGCTTCAGACGATGGATTTGTATCGTTCATTGGGTTCAGCCTGGGCAACTTCGATCTGACCGAGAGGAGGAACGGTTGATGAAAGCAGTGATCATGGCCGGCGGCAAGGGAACCCGCCTGCGCCCGTTGACGGTCCATACGCCCAAACCGATGGTGCCGTTGTTAAACCGTCCCTGCATGGAATACACGATCCACCTGCTGAAACGCCATGGCATTACGGACATCGCGGTCACGCTGCAGTACCTTCCCGATGCCATCCGCAGCTACTTTGGCGACGGATCACGCTTTGGCGTCTCGCTTACCTATTTCGAAGAAGCGACGCCATTGGGCACGGCGGGCAGCGTCAAAAACTGCGCTGAATTCCTGGATGACCGGTTCCTGGTGATCAGCGGAGACACCTTGACGGACATCGATTTGACAGAGGCTGTCCGTTTTCACGAGCGAAACGGCGCATTGGCCACGCTGATCCTGACCAGAGTGGAGACGCCGCTGGAATTCGGCGTCGTCATGACGGACGAGAGCGGACGAATCACCCGGTTCCTGGAAAAGCCCAGCTGGGCCGAAGTGTTCAGTGATACGGTCAACACAGGCATGTACGTCTTCGAACCTGAGGTGCTTTCTTACATAGAAGAAGACAGAGAAGTGGATTTCAGCAAAGAGCTGTTTCCCGCCTTTTTGGACGCGGGTCTGCCGCTGTTCGGCCACATCGCGGAGGGCTACTGGTCGGACATCGGGTCCCTGGACGTGTATCGGCAGACGCAGGCTGACATGCTGGACGGACGGGTGCGGGTGGAGATTGACGCGCGAGAGATTGCCCCCCGGATCTTTCTCGAAAACCACGTGCGGATTGATTCGTCCGTGCGGCTGGAAGGGCCCGTGTACATCGGGGAAAACGTCCATTTGCAAGCGGGTGTGTCGGTCGGTGCCTACTCCGTGCTGGGCAGTCATTCGGTCATTTGCGCCGGGACCAGGCTGGGGCAGTCGATTTTGTGGGAAAACTCCTATATCGGCCAGCGGGCGGAACTGACAGGCGCTATTCTGGGCCGCAACGTGAGCGTCGGACCGTGTGTCCTGCTGGGCGAGGGCGCGGTCATCGGCGACCGCTGCCGGATCGGTGCCAAGGCGGTGGTAAAAGACGGGGTCAAGGTCTGGCCCCACAAGGAAATTGAGGAATGCGCCAACGTACACACGTCGCTCATTTACGGAACCAAGCAGTCAAAACGCCTGTTCGGCGGCAATGGCATCAAAGGGCTGGCAAATGTGGAGATTACGCCGGAGTTCGTAACCCGGCTGGCTGCCGCATACGCCTACCTGCTCAAGCCGGGCAGCAAAATCGCCCTGTCCGCCTGCGCCCACCCGTTTGCCCAACTGCTCAAGCACAGCGTCATGACCAGTCTCTGCTCGTCCGGAATTGACACGATCGACATCGGCATCAGCATCGCGCCGGTAAACCGGTACGCCGTCCGACAGTTTCACTGCCAGGGCGGGATTCACATCCACATGGACGAATCGGCTGAGGAGAAGCAAGTAGTGATCCAGTTCGTCGACCAGCTGGGGCTGCCGGTCTCCCGCGATTGGGAGCGGAAAATTGAAAATGCCTGCTGGCAGGAGACGTATGTCCGTTCGCTGCACCACCTGGGTTATCTGCACGTGGAACACCAGGTGCAGGAAACCTACACGCGTGAACTATTGGAGCAGATCGACGCGGCACTGATTCGGCGCCGGGGATTCAACCTGCTAATCGAGTGCGAGCCCCGCTTCCTGCCGGCGTTTCTGGCTCCGCTGTTTGGCGCGCTGGGTGTGACCGCCGTGTACGGCGCCGTCGCAGAAGGGGTCGGCAGGCACGGTGTCGATCTGGCTGTCCGCCTGCACAAAAACGGCGAGCAGTTCGAGCTGTTCACGGACACGGGGGAACGCCTGACACCGGAACAACTTATGGCGCTGCAGCTCCTCGCCTGCCGGGGGCAGCGACGGCAGATCGGCCTGCCGGTCAGCGCGCCGGAAGAGATGGAGCAGCTGGCCCGGCGGATGCAGGTGGAGGTGGTCCGCACCAAGTTGTCGCCGCGCGCGATGATGGAGGTGTCGCCGGACGAGCGGTTCCATCCGCTGTTTGATGCGGTTTTCAGCCTGGTCTGCATCCTTGCGCACCTGTCACGGGAAAAACAGCCGCTCAGCCAGTTGACCGCTCAGCTTCCGGCGTGCCACATGGACAAAACGACGGTGTTTTGTCCGTGGGCATGGAAGGGAAAAGTGATGCGTAAAATGTTGGAGGAACACAAAGGCCAGCAGCTGGAGTTGGTGGACGGCATCAAGGTGTACGACGCCCACGGCTGGGTGCTGATTCTGCCGGATACAGAACATTCCCACGTCAATATCATTTCACAGGGCGTGACAGCGGAATCAGCATCGACGCTCGCCGCATTGTTCGCCCGGAGGATAGCGGAGTTCCAGTCCCGATAACGCGCCTTGTTTTCGGGAACCTTCTCGTGAAGTTTCAGATCGGAAGGGGCGTGACATCATGCCAAGACCGCTTGTGGTGGGTAACGGAAAGCTGCTGATCAATTTTGACGACAGACTGCGCATGCGCGATCTCTTCTATCCGTATGTCGGGCAACTGAATCACGTGGGCGGTCATTACTGCAAGCTGGGCATCTGGGTGCAGGGGCGGTTTTCCTGGTTGGATGAAGACGGATGGGAACGCAGGCTCGGCTATCGCGACGAGTCGCTCGTCACCGATGTCACCGCCCGTCACGAGAAATTGGGGCTTTCGCTCTGCATCGCAGACGGCGTGCATCAGCGCGACCCGATTTACCTCAAACAGGTCCGTGTCCGCAACCACTTCGCGGAGACGCGGGAAGTGCGCCTGTTTTTTCATCACGACTTCAGCTTGAACGAGACCGAAGTGGGGGATACGGCCGTGTACGATCCCCTGCTTCACACCGTGTACCATTACAAGCGCAATGTCTACATCATGGTGAACGGCCGGACGGCGGAGAACGGCGGCATTTTTCAGTACAGTGTGGGCATCAAGCGGTTTAATTACGCGGAAGGAACCTGGCGGGACGCAGAGGACGGTCTGCTGGAAGGAAACACGATCGCGCAGGGCTCGGTGGACAGCACCGTTTCGTTCCGCCTTGTGCTGGAGCCGCTGGCGGAGCAGACGCTGTACTACTGGATGTGCGTTGGTGACACGTACCCGGCGGTCAAGGAATTGAACCAGTACGTGCTGGACAGCGGAGCGGACCGGCTGCTGTCGCGCGTGGACGTCTACTGGCGGCGTTGGGTGAACAAGGAGGAGCAAAGCTTTGCTGACCTGCCGCCTGAGGTGATCCGCCTGTACAAACAGAGCCTGTTGATCATCCAAACACAGATTGATCAGAACGGCGCCATTCTGGCCGCCAACGATTCGGACATCCTGCAGTACAACCGCGATCATTACAGTTACATGTGGCCGCGCGACGGGGCGCTGGTCGCCAGCGCGATGGTCCGCGCGGGATACGGCGGGACGGTGGCGCCGTTTTTTCGCTTTTGCCGTGACGCGCTGACGGAGGACGGCTATCTGCTGCACAAGTACAATCCAGACGGGTCTGTCGGTTCGAGCTGGCACCCGTTTGTTCGGGACGGGGAGTACCAGCTTCCCATCCAGGAGGACGAGACGGCGCTTGTTCTCCACGCGCTGTGGGAGATGTACCGCTGCAGCAAGCAGATTGAATTTTGCCAGCGGCTGTATCCCACACTGGTCAGGCCGGCGGCCCGGTTTTTGCTGTCCCATCTCCATCCCGAATGGCACCTCCCCCTCCCCAGCTACGATCTGTGGGAAGAGCGCAGAGGAATCTTTACCTTTACCAGTGCCACCGTCTACGCCGGGCTCAAGGCGGCGGCAAGGTTTGCCCAACTGTTTGGCGACGATCACCGCTTCCAGCGCTATGACGAAGGGGCGGAGCGCGTCCGTGCGGCCATGTTGCAGCATCTGTACGATCCGGACCTCGGCCGTTTTTTGCGCGGGGGGTACCTGCGGTCAGACGGAAAGCTGGAAAAGGATGAAACGGTGGATAGCAGCCTGTACGGACTGTTTGCCCTGGGCGTGATGCCGGCAGACGATCCCCGGGTCGTCAGCACGATGGAGGCGGTTAGGCGCAGTCTGCGGGTGGATACGCCGGTGGGCGGAATCGCCCGGTACCAGGGTGATCCGTATTTTCGCAAGGCACACGACGCGGCCAGGGTGCCGGGGAACCCCTGGATTATCTGCACGCTGTGGGTAGCCGATTGGGAAATTGCGAAAGCGCAATCGCTGGAAGAACTTGGCGAAGCGAAAAAGCGGCTCGACTGGGTGGTGCGGCACGCGATGGAAAGCGGCGTGCTGTCGGAGCAGTTGGACCCGTACACCGGCGAGCCCGTCTCCGTTGCGCCGCTCACCTGGTCGCACGCCACCTTTGTCGCCACGGTGCTGCGTTACGTGGACAAAGCAAACGAGCTGAAGCAAAAAAGGGAGAGGTGAATCGCAGTGAACGACATCCGCGTTGGCACGGACGGCTGGCGCGCCATCGTCGCCGATCAATTTACGATGGAAAACGTGCGCGTCGTCGCCCAGGCCATTGCAGCCTATACCAGGGAAATCGGCCAACAGGAACAGGGCATTCTCATCGGTCATGACACGCGCTTTTTGGGCCGACGCTTCGCCGAGACCGTGGCAGGCGTGCTGGCCGCCAACGGCATTCGCGTCTATCTGGTCAACGAAGCAGCACCGACGCCGGCCGTGGCCTTTGGCGTCAAGCATTTTGCCGCCAGCGGCGCGGTGATGATTACCGCCAGCCACAACCCGCCTGAGTACAACGGGATCAAATACATTCCCGATTATGCCGGACCGGCCGCTCCGGAGATCACCAGCAGGCTGGAAGCGTTGATCCGGGCGGTCCAGGAGGCGGGCGGCGTCCGGGACATTCCGCTGGATGAAGCCAAGGCGCGCAAGCTGCTGCAGGTGATCGTGCTCCGTCCGCACTACGAGGCGCATCTCAGGCGAATGGTCCACCTGGACGTGCTGAAACAATCACCGCTGCGGGTCGTGATTGATCCCATGCACGGCGCCGGGATTGGCTACGTAAGCGGACTGCTGAAAGAAGCAGGGGTGGAGACGATCAGCATCCGCGAGACGGCCGACCCGTTTTTTGGCGGCAGCCTGCCGGAGCCGAACGATCACCACCTGTCCTTGTTGAAGAGGGAGGTCATCGACCGGCAGGCCGACCTGGGGTTGGCCAATGACGGAGACGGGGATCGCTTCGGAGCCGTTGACCGTTTCGGCCGGTACGTGCCGCCCAACGCCGTGCTCGCCCTGCTGACCCGCCATCTGGTCAAAAACAGGGGGCTGCGCGGCCGAATCGTACGCACCGTGGCGACCACCCACCTGTTGGACCGGATGGCGGCCCGCTACGGTCTGGAGCTGGTGGAGACGCCGGTTGGGTTCAAGTACATCGGCGCCCAAATGCTGCGGGGAGACGTGCTGATCGGCGGCGAGGAAAGCGGCGGCGCCAGCATTTTCGGCCACATTCCGGAAAAGGACGGCATTCTGATCAACCTGCTGTTGGCGGAGATGTGCGCCTGGGAAAAGAAAGGCATCGATCAGATTCTTCAGGAGGTCTGCGACGAGTATGGCGAGCTGTTTTCGACGCGCCTGGATATCCGCCTGCCGGGAAAAGAACGCTGGATACAGCAGATGCTGGCGGTGCCGCCTGGCCAGGTAGGCCCGTTTGCAGTGCGGGGAGTAAACCGCATGGACGGCGTCAAGCTGCTGCTCGACGGCGGTCATTGGGTGCTGATCCGTCCGTCCGGAACGGAGCCGCTTCTCCGCATTTACTGCGAGGCGGCGAACCCTGCCGCTCTTGAACAGATCAGAGAGGCTGTCCAAGACTGGTTTATCGAGATCAACGCGTAACGAACAAGCCCCTTTTGCGGTCTTGCCGGAAACGAACATGCATGTGCGGGGAAAAATAAAAGAGGCCGCCTCCCAGACTGGCCCATGCGGCGGGGAGGCGGCTTTTGCCGTTGTTCAACAGCATCCGCCGAGCAGGTTGCCTAATTTTCTGGTTTTGCTAGAATCAAAAAGAAGAAACCCTTCCGTGACGAAAGAAGAGGACACATGCGCATTCATCGAGACGTGTTGGACCCGTTCCTGCGTGAGGTAAAACTGGAAAGCCGTTCGCCGGACGACCCGGTCGTCGTGTTGCACACACCGTACCCGTGGGAATTGGTGGGAAGGGGCAACTACGCGGCGGTGTTCGCCCATCCTGACTACCCGGACGTGGTGGTGAAGCTGTACGCACCGGGGCGTCCCGGTTGGGAACAGGAAGTGGACGTGTACCGCAAGCTGGGGCAGACCCGCTCGTTTCCCGTCTGCTATCAGGCGGAGCCCTGCTTTCTGGTGCTGACGCGGATCAAAGGCATCTCGTTGTTTGACTGCCTTCGCTACGGCATTCCGATCCCGCCGCAGGTGATCGAGGACGTGGAGGAGGCGCTGGAGGAAGCCCGGTCCAAGGGGCTGTATCCCCACGACGTGCACGCCAAAAACGTGCTGATGGATCAGGGGCGGGGCTATCTGATCGACGTGTCCGACTACTACAAAAACATACCGGACAGCAAGTGGCGCGACTTGCGACGGGCGTACTACAAGTTCTACCTGCCGCTTTTCAAGGACCGCGGCTGGAAGATACCGCTCTGGGTGCTGGATGGCGTGCGCAAAGGGTATCGGTACTACAAAAAGCTGTCCCGCCTCTTTCGGTGAGCAGGGGAAGACGCACCGGTCCACGGGGAGCGTGGATCGTTTCATTGTTTCACAAGCGGCGCTGTGGTATCATTTTCTGTTGACGTCATGTTGCTGGCTGTCTGAGTCGGAGTAAGGAGGACCCCATCGATGTACTATCTCATTGCTGCTGCCATTGTCGCGCTCGATCAATGGACCAAGAACCTGGTGGTGACCCGGATGGAACTGGGGCAGTCGATTCCCCTGATTCCAGATGTGTTTCACCTCACGTCCCATCGGAACATGGGAGCGGCATTTGGCATCCTGCAAAACCAGCGATGGCTGTTTGTGATCATCACGATTGCCGTCGTGATCGGCATTCTGGTGTCGCTCGTGCGCATCGGCAAGCGGCAGCCGCGCGTGTCTCTCGCGCTTTCGCTGGTGTTGGGCGGGGCGATCGGCAATTTCATCGACCGCGTCAGCACGGGCCAGGTGGTCGATTTTCTCGATTTTACCCTGATCAACTTTCCGATTTTCAATGTAGCCGATATGGCCATTACATTCGGCGTTGCCCTGCTGCTGCTGGACGTGCTGCTGGAGGGCAGACGCAAGGCCGAGTAAGTGGTAAATGGAACGAGTGGTTGTAAACGATACTAGCGTACTACATACGAGGAGACAGAGATGAACGACACGCAGTTGTTTGAACGGTACGACTGGACCGTTGAGCCTGCCGACGCGGGTGAGCGGATTGACAAATTCATCACGATGCAAAACGAAGACTGGTCCCGGTCACAAGTGCAAATCTGGATCAAGGAAGGCCGAGTGTCCGTCAACGGGGAGCCGGTGAAAAGCAACTACAAGCTGGCGGCGGACGACGAGATTACGCTGCGCGTCCCCCCGCCGAAGGAAATGGCGATCGAGCCGGAGCCGATGCCGCTCGACATCGTTTACGAAGACGCCGACGTAATTGTTGTGAACAAGCCGCGCGGGCTGGTGGTCCATCCTGCCCCCGGACACTACAGCGGCACACTGGTCAACGGTCTCTTGGCCCACTGCAAGGATCTGTCGGGGATTAACGGCGTGCTTCGGCCTGGCATTGTCCACCGCATCGACAAGGACACGTCCGGTCTGTTGATGGTGGCCAAAAACGACAAGGCGCACGTCAGCCTCGCCCGGCAGTTGAAAGAGCACAGCGTCAACCGCAAATACGTGGCCATCGTGCACGGGGTTATCCCGCACGAAATGGGCACAATCGACGCGCCAATCGGCCGGGACCCGAAAAACCGGCAGCAGATGGCCGTCGTCTTTGAAAACAGCAAACCGGCCGTCACCCATTTTGTCGTGCTGGAACGGTTTAAGGCGTTTACCCTGGTGGAGTTGAAGCTGGAGACGGGGCGCACCCACCAGATCCGGGTGCATATGAAATACATCGGCTATCCGCTGGCGGGAGACCCCAAGTACGGGCCGAAAAACACGCTGGAACTGAACGGCCAGGCGCTGCACGCCAAAACGCTGGGCTTTGACCATCCGCGCACGGGCGAGCGGCTGGAGTTTGAAG
Organism: Brevibacillus sedimenti; assembly: GCF_020923495.1. GTDB lineage: Bacteria > Bacillota > Bacilli > Brevibacillales > Brevibacillaceae > Brevibacillus > Brevibacillus aydinogluensis. The sequence goes on along the minus strand of NZ_CP064048.1, from coordinate 3,742,761 downwards.
CGCCGCTGCCGCAGGATCTGCTGGACGTGATTCACCAGCTGCGGCAAGCCTGACACAACGCACACATAATACGGTTCAGCGAATTAAACGCTAGGGAGTACCACAGATGTTCCCTGGCGTTTTTTGTTGCCGATGAAACATTGCCTCGTTGGTATCGTCATACCAACGACGAGAGAAAAAGGAGGAGTACGCATGTGGACGATGGTGAAACTGGCGGCATGTGCAGCGGCGCTGACGGCGTCGGTGCTGACCACATCCGCCCAGACCGGAACAGTCCCGGTCGCGACGGGTCAGGGCTCGGCTCCCGCGCCATCCCTGCCGACGGGAAGTGAACCGGCGGTAGACGTGCAGCCGGGAGAGCGGGCCGCAGACGCCCCTCAGCGCGTCAGCCAGACTGCCGTTCCGGCGACGATCGCGTTTATCCACAATAAGCATTTGTGGATACTCGACGCCAGCAAGGCCGACGCCGTGCCCGTGCAGGTGACGACGCAGGGCGAAGCAGAGATCGCCGGGTGGTCGGCCGACGGCAAATGGCTGCTCTACCTGCTGTACGAAAAGGAGGCGCGCTCCAGTTCGTCACCGGCTTACTTGTGGGCGGTGAAGGCGGACGGAACCGGAGCATTCCAGGTGGATGAGCGGCCCGTCTTGGAACATCCCAAGTGGTCGCCTGTCTCCCGCACCTTCGCCTACCTGGTCGCTGCGTCCGGGGCGGACGAGGACCGAAAAAAGCTGTTGGTGGTGGCGGAAATGGCCGGGGAGAAAGCGGGCGTCGTCAGCACCCAGACGATGGAGCTGGCCGATTTTGCCTGGATGCCGGACGGCAAGCGCCTGCTCGTCTCCGTGCCTGTCGCTTCGGACCGTCCGATGACGCTCAGGCTCATTGATCTGGCAGGCAATCAGCTGGCCGTCTATCCGCTTACCGAGCAGTCCAATGTGGACGAAGACATCTATCCGCTGGAGGCTACAGGGTTGAAAGTCGCTCCGGACGGCAAGCGGGTGGCTTACTATGTGTGGATGAATGCCGCTTCGCTTTCTAATGACGGCGTGCCGATTCAGATCCTTGACCTGACCCGCTCCGGCAGCAAACCGGTGGACATCGGCAGCGGTCTGGCCTATCCGCAGTGGCTGGCCTGGTCGCCGGACAGCAGCCTGCTGGCGTTTATCGACGGCGAAGATCGCATGGCCACGCACAACAAGCGCGTGATGATTGCGGATGCCAACGGGCGGGTGATCCCGGCAGGGCAGCCGGACAAGGTGGATGCGCAGCCGACGTGGACAGCCGCCTCTCCGTACACGCTGTATTTTACCCGCGGTGTTGAGACGTATTTTGAGGACGACCCGGAAAATCCGAAGGTGCCCGGGCAGCGTATTTGGCGGCGAAGCGCTGACGGCAGTCAGCAGGCTGTGACGCAGGGGACGGACAAGACGGCCGATATCTTTCCCACCCTGTCACCGGACGGAAACGCCTTGCTGTTTGTCCGGCTTGATGCCGCCGAACACGGCTCGCTCTATCTGAAAACGGGCAGTGAACGCGAAGTGGAACTACTTCGGCATGTGACGGGTTCCGTCGGGTTTTACGGCAACCACCTGCCGGCGTGGATCAGCGTTTTCTGGAAAGAGCAAAAACCTCATTGACACGGCTTGCGATTCGTGCCATAATTCATTCTGACAAAGGGAACCTTTAAATCCAGTCCTGTGAGGCTGGCAAGGGCACGGATACGCAGAGACGGCAGGAAAAAGGGCGGATCACCCCTTTTGCCTGTCATCGGCCAGTGGCTTCTTGTCGCCTGACAAGAAGCCTTTTTTGTGCCACAGGTAAGACAAGCCGATTTCCGGGAGGGAAGCGCACGTGATCAACAAGAGCGTCATCATGGACGAAGCGGCCATCCGTCGGGCACTGACGCGGATCGCCCACGAAATCATCGAGCGGAACAAGGGTGTGGAAGACTGTATCATCGCCGGCATCAAGACGAGGGGCATCTACCTGGCGCAGCGGCTGGTGGAGCGGATCGAACTGATCGAAAACGTCAAGGTACCGGTCGGCCAGTTGGACATCACCTTTTACCGGGACGATCTGCAGCACAAATCAGAAGATGCGGTGCTGCACGGTGCCCAGTTGCCCGGTGACATCACCGGCAAGACGGTCATTCTCGTCGACGACGTGCTGTACACCGGACGAACGGTTCGGGCCGCACTGGACGCGCTGATCGACAACGGCCGCCCACGCATGATCCAGTTGGCCGTGCTGGTGGACCGCGGCCACCGCGAGCTGCCGATCCGACCCGACTTTGTCGGCAAGAACGTCCCTACGTCCCGTACTGAGATTGTGGACGTGAAGCTGGCGGAAGTGGACGGGATGGACATGGTCACCATCCGCCAGTTGATCTGAGACAAAAATGGATACGCCTCTTTAACCGCAATCCCGTGAGGTTGCGAAGAGGTTTACGCGCTTTCCATGCCCGTGGAAGGATGGAAGGAGTATGCCTCTTTGTGCCTGCACAAAGAGGTTTTTTGTTGGCCGAAATACGCAGTGCAGTATAGACAAATAAAAGACAAAACAAACGCAGGGGGACAATACAGATGAGTCAAAAAAACTTTGTCGATGTGCACGAAACACCCGCGGTCTCCAAGCTGCTGCCGCTCAGCATCCAGCACCTGTTTGCGATGTTTGGCGCGACTGTGCTGGTGCCGATTCTGACCGGCCTGGACCCGGCGACCGCGCTCTTTACCAGCGGGGTGGGAACACTCCTGTTTCTGCTGATTACCAAAGGCAAGCTGCCCAACTACCTGGGATCGTCGTTCGCCTTTATCGGCCCGATCATCACGGTAAGCCAGGCCTATGGCGTCGGCACCGCGCTGCTGGGCTGTCTGCTCTCCGGTCTGGTCTACGTCATCGTGGCGGCGATCGTGCAGAAGGCCGGCGTCAAGTGGCTGGACCGCGTTCTGCCACCGGTGGTGATCGCGTCCGTCATCGTCGTCATTGGCCTGAGCCTGTCGGTGGTGGCCGTCGATATGGCGACCAAGGTAACGGTGGACGGCCAGTCGGTCATGTCGCTCACCTCCATTGAAATTTCACTGGTGACGATGATTGTAACGGTTCTGGCGGCTGTGATGCTGCGCGGCTTTTTTGCCCTCATTCCGATTCTCATCGGCATCATCGCCGGGTACCTCTACACGCTCATGCGTCATCCTGAGCTGATTGACTTGAACAAGGTGGCTACTGCAGAGATCATTTCCGCTCCGGACTTCAAGCTGAAAGAAGTGGCCTTCGCGCTCGGCGACCCGTCCGCCTGGGTAGCGGCGCTGATCATTGCGCCGGTCGCGTTTGTCACGCTGGCGGAGCACCTCGGCCACCTGCTGGTGACGAGCCGGGTAATGGACCGCGATCTGATGAAAGATCCCGGACTGCACCGCAGCTTGCTGGGGGATGGAGTGGCGACCGCGCTGGCCGGTCTGATTGGCGGACCGCCTGCCACCACGTACGGGGAAAACATCGGTGTGCTCGCCATCACCCGTGTGTTCAGCCGCACGGTGATTGCGCTGGCGGCGGTATTGGCAATCCTGTTCTCCTTCTGCGGCAAAATCAGCGAGCTCCTGATGACGATTCCGACGCCGGTGCTGGGCGGTGTCTCCATCATCCTGTTCGGGATTATCGCGGCCCAGGGGCTTCGCATGTACGTCGAAAGCAAAGTGGACTTTTCCAACAAGCGCAACATGATCATTGCCGCCGCGATTCTGGTGACCGGGATCGGCGGTTACAAAATCAGCTTCGAGGGCGTTTCCTTCTGGCAGTCTTTCCTGCACAACCTGACAATTGACAACATCGCCTTCTCCACCTTCCTCGGCATCGTGCTGCACCTGATCCTGCCGGGCAAGGAATCGGCGATGGGGGAAGCGCACCGCGAAGAACAAAAGCATATCGCCTGACACGTTCCGACGACCTTTAAATCAGTCCCGAGAGGCTGGCAAGGCGGCTGGGCGCTGTTTCACCTGCGCACAGGGAAGCAAATCACGAGCTTCTTGCCTTACCTGCCTTCACGGCAAAGACGGCAAGAAGCTTTTTTTATCCAATTGCGGAATACGGAGGGATTTTCGATGAGCATCGTCACGCACCTGATTGGCATGAAAGAGCTGACAACGGATCAGATCGAGCGGCTGCTGGATCGCGCCGAATACTGGGCGGAGCGGCCTGGTGTGCAGACGGATGTGCTGAAGGGACGCTTCATCGCCAACCTGTTCTTCGAGGCCAGCACGAGAACCCGCTTTTCGTTTGAGGTGGCGCAAAAACGGCTGGGTGCGCACGTGCTGAATTTCATCCCGGAGACCTCTTCCACTGTAAAAGGGGAAACGATCTACGACACGATCCGCACGCTGGAAGCGATGGGCGTGGAGGCGGCGGTCATCCGCACGAAAAAGGACGGCCTGCTGACGGAACTGGCCTCTGAAGTCAGCCTTCATCTGATCAACGCGGGCGACGGCACCAACGAACATCCCACCCAGTGTCTGCTCGACCTCTTGACGATGCGGCAGCAGTTCGGCCGGATCGAGGGGCTGACCGTGGCCATCATCGGTGACCTTCGCCACAGCCGCGTGCTCGGTTCGCATCTGCACGCCCTGCCCAAGCTGGGGGCCAACCTGCTGCTCGCCGGTCCGGCCAGCATGATGCCGCCGGCGCAGATCGTGCCGGACGGGGTGAAAACGGTCGACATCGACGAAGCGGTCCAGACGGCCGACGTGGTGATGATGCTGCGCGTGCAGTTGGAGCGGCACACAGACGCGCTGTTTGTATCCAAGGAAGAGTACCACCGGGCACACGGGCTGACGCTGGAGCGGGCCAAGATGATGAAGCCGGGCGCGGTGATCATGCACCCGGCGCCGGTCAACCGCGGAGTGGAAATCCACAGCGACCTGGTGGAATGCGAGAAGTCGCTGATCCAAAAACAAGTGACCAACGGCGTGGCTGCCCGCATGGCAGTACTGGAAACTGTGCTGAAAGGAAGCGATAAGACATGGGAATCATCCTTGGCAACGGCAAACGCATAAACGAGGCTGGCGAACTGATCCCCGCCGAAGTGCTGATCGAAGACGGACGCATCAAAGCGATCGATAAACAGCTTGCGCGCGACGGGCATGAGTGGATCGACTGCAAGGGCAGACTCATCTCCGCCGGCTTCATTGACGTCCACGTCCACCTGCGCGAACCGGGCTTTGAACACAAGGAGACGATCGCGACGGGGGCGCATGCAGCCGTAAAAGGCGGATTTACCACGATCGCCTGCATGCCCAACACCCGCCCTGTCATCGACAGTGTGGAGACGGTCCGCTACATTCTCGACAAGGCGCAGGAAGCGGGCAAGGCCCGCGTGCTCCCCTACGGAGCGATTACCGTGCGGCAGCTCGGCAAGGAATTGACCGACTTCGCCGCGCTCAAGGAAGCGGGGATTTTCGCCCTTACTGATGACGGCGTGGGCGTCCAATCCAGCGCGATGATGAAGGAAGCGATGAAGCGGGCGAAAGAACTGGGCCTCTCGATCGTTGCCCACTGCGAAGACGACGATCTGATCACTCCGGGCAGCGCGCTTCACGACGGCGTGGTGGCGGCGCGGCACGGCCTTCCGGGCATCCCGTCGGAATCGGAGTCGATCCACGTGGGACGGGACATCCTGCTGGCAGAGCAGACCGGCGTCCACTACCACGTCTGCCACATCAGCGCCAAGGAATCGGTGCGTCTGGTGCGGGACGGCAAGCGGGCCGGGGTGAACGTCACCTGCGAAGTGACGCCGCACCACCTGCTGCTCTGCGACGAAGACATCCCGGACGACCTGAACGCCAACTGGAAAATGAACCCGCCGCTGCGCAGCCGCGAAGACCGGGCGGCGCTGATCGCCGGACTGAAGGACGGCACGATTGACATCATCGCCACTGATCACGCCCCGCACACGACGGAAGAGAAGACGAACGGCATTGAGCGGGCACCGTTTGGCATCGTCGGACTGGAGACGGCATTCCCGCTCCTGTACACCCATCTGGTGCTGACCGGCGAACTGACGCTGAAGCAGTTGATTGAGCTGTTGACCGTAAAACCGGCAGAGATTTTCGGACTGCCGTACGGACGCCTGGAAGTGGGTGCTCCAGCCGATCTCAGCGTGCTTGATCTGGAAGCGGAGCGGACCATTGATCCCGGCACCTTTGCCAGCAAGGGAACCAACACGCCATTTGCCGGCTGGGTCTGCAAAGGATGGCCGACCCTGACGATGGTAAACGGTGCGATCGTATATCGGGAAGCGGAATAAGGAAGCAGAAAAAGGAGGAAGCGAAGATGCGAGCGAGACTGATCTTGGAAGACGGAACGGAGTGTGTCGGCACCGCTTTTGGGGCGACGACGGAGAGCGTGGGGGAAGTGGTATTCAACACCGGGTTGACCGGTTATCAGGAAGTGCTGTCCGATCCTTCCTACTGCGGCCAGATTGTCACCATGACCTACCCGCTGATCGGCAACTACGGGATCAATCGGGACGATTTTGAGGCGGTGCGCCCGTACATCCACGGATTCGTCGTCCGCGAGCACTGTGACACGCCGAGCAACTGGCGCAGCGCCGGGACGCTGGACGAACTGCTGAAAGCGTACGACATCCCGGGCATCGCCGGCGTCGACACGCGGATGCTGACCCGCAAGATTCGCTATCACGGTACGATGAAAGGGATGATCACGACCAGCGAGGCTCCCCTGTCCGAGCTGCTCGACTCGCTCCGCCGCGCTCCCCTGATGAACGATCAGGTGGCTCGTGTCTCCACCAAGAGCGTGTTTAGCTGTCCGGGAACGGGCCATCGCGTGGTGCTGGTCGACTTCGGCGCCAAGCATGGTATTTTGCGCGAGCTGACCAAGCGCAACTGCGATGTGGTCGTCGTTCCCCACAACGTGACCGCAGCCGAGATTCGCCGACTGCATCCGGACGGCATCCTCCTGTCCAATGGCCCCGGCGATCCGAAAGACGTGCCGCAGGCGATCGAGACAATCCGCGAGATTTTGGGCGAGTATCCGCTGTTTGGCATCTGTCTGGGCCACCAGTTGTTTGCCCTGGCATCTGGAGCGGACACGGTGAAGATGAAGTTTGGCCACCGCGGCGGCAACCATCCGGTCAAGGAGCTCGCGACAGGCCGCACCTACATCACGTCGCAGAACCACAGCTACGCGGTGAAAGCGGAGTCGATTCCGGGCACCGGCCTGGAGATTACGCACGTTGCACTGAACGACGGCACGGTGGAAGGTCTGCGCAATCTGGAGAAACGGGCTTTCTCCGTACAGTACCACCCGGAAGCGGCCCCAGGTCCTTACGACACCGGCTACCTGTTTGACCAGTTTCTCGAAATCATGGACACCGCGAAGGAGGAGAGGGCACATGCCAAAGCTCGCTGACCTGAAAAAAATCCTGGTGATCGGCTCCGGTCCCATCGTCATTGGACAGGCGGCGGAGTTTGACTACGCAGGCACACAGGCCTGCCAGGCGCTGAAGGAAGAAGGGCTGGAAGTGGTGCTGATCAACTCCAACCCGGCCACGATCATGACCGACACCAACATGGCGGACAACGTGTACATCGAACCGCTCACGCCGGAATTTGTCACCCGCGTCATCCGCAAGGAAAAACCGGACGGCCTGCTGCCTACCCTGGGCGGCCAAACCGGGCTCAACATGGCGGTGGCACTGGCAGAATCGGGTGTGCTGGCAGAAGAAAACGTGAAGCTGCTCGGCACCAACCTGGACGCGATCAAGCAGGCGGAAGACCGGGAGCAGTTCCGCGCCCTGATGAACGAGCTGGGCGAGCCGGTGCCCGAGTCGACGATCGTCAGCACCGTGGATGAAGCGGTGCGGTTCGCCAGCGAAATCGGCTACCCGATCATCGTCCGTCCGGCCTACACGCTGGGCGGCACCGGCGGCGGCATCTGCGAAGACGAGGAGAGCTTGCGGGAAATCGTGGCGAGCGGTCTGAAATACTCTCCCATCTCGCAGTGTCTGATCGAGAAGAGCATCGCCGGGATGAAGGAGATCGAGTACGAGGTAATGCGCGACGCAAACGACAACTGCATCGTCGTCTGCAACATGGAAAACATCGATCCGGTCGGGGTGCACACCGGCGACTCCATCGTCGTGGCGCCGAGCCAGACGCTATCCGACCGCGAGTATCAGATGCTCCGCTCCTCCGCGCTGAAAATCATTCGCGCGCTGGGCATCGAAGGCGGCTGCAACGTGCAGTTCGCGCTCGACCCGCACAGCTTTCGCTACTACGTGATCGAGGTAAACCCTCGCGTCAGCCGCTCCTCCGCGCTGGCCTCCAAGGCGACGGGCTACCCGATTGCCAAGATGGCTGCCAAAATCGCCATCGGCTACACGCTGGACGAACTGAAGAACCCGGTCACCGGCCAAACCTACGCCTGCTTCGAGCCGACGATCGACTACGTGGTGAGCAAAATCCCGCGCTGGCCGTTTGACAAGTTCCAGTCGGCCAACCGTAAGCTGGGCACGCAGATGAAGGCGACCGGGGAAGTGATGGCAATTGGCCGCACGTTTGAAGAGTCGATTATGAAAGCGATCCGCTCCCTGGAGATCGGCACCTACCACCTGGAGATCAAGGGCACGTCCGCGCTGGCCGACGAGGAGCTGAAAGACCGGCTGATCACCGCTGACGACGAGCGCCTGTTCCTGCTTGCAGAGGCACTGCGCCGCGGCTGGAGCATCGAGACGCTGCACGACCTGACCAGCATCGACCGTTTCTTCCTGCACAAGCTGCACAGGATCGTCGCTTTTGAACAAGAACTGGCGGCAGGTCTGACGCCGGAGAAGCTCTACGAGGCGAAGCGGATGGGCTTTACCGACCGGAAAATCGCTGAACTGACCGGCCGAACGGAAGCAGAAGTCCGCGCTCTGCGGGAAGAGCACGGCTTCAAGCCCGTGTTCAAGATGGTGGATACCTGCGCGGCCGAGTTTGAAGCGCAGACCCCGTACTACTACTCCACCTACGAGCAGGAAGACGAGCGGGTGGAGACGGGCAAAAAGCGCGTCGTCGTGCTTGGCTCCGGCCCGATCCGCATCGGCCAGGGCATCGAGTTCGACTACGCCACCGTTCACGCGGTCTGGGCGCTGAAAGAGGCGGGGTATGAAGCAATCATTATCAACAACAACCCGGAGACCGTCTCTACCGATTTCAACACCTCTGACCGCCTGTACTTCGAGCCGCTCTACATCGAAGACGTGATGAACATCATCGACGCGGAACAGCCCGAGGGCGTGATCGTTCAGTTTGGCGGACAGACGGCGATCAACCTGGCGGACAAACTGGCCGCCCGCGGCGTGCGCATCCTCGGCACCAGCCTGGAGAACATCGACGCAGCGGAAAATCGCGAAAAGTTTGAAGCGCTGCTCAGAAGCCTTGACATCGCCCAACCGCCGGGCAAAACCGTCACCTCTGTGGAAGAAGCGGTGGTGGCGGCTGAAAGCCTCGGCTTCCCGGTGCTGGTTCGTCCATCCTACGTCCTGGGCGGCCGCGCGATGGAAATCGTCTACAACAAGACGGAACTTTTGGAGTACATGGAACACGCAGTGAAGGTCAATCCGGAGCATCCGGTGCTGGTCGACCGCTACATGGTCGGCACGGAGGCGGAGGTGGACGCCATCTGCGACGGCGAAAACGTGCTGATTCCGGGCATTATGGAACACATTGAGCGCGCAGGGGTGCACTCCGGCGACTCGATCGCAGTGTATCCGCCGCAGTCGCTCTCGCCTGAAATCAAAGCAGAACTGGTAGACATGACGACGAAGCTGGCCCGCGCCCTGCAGATCAAAGGGCTGATCAACATTCAGTTTGTCATCTGCGACAACCGTCCGTACGTGATCGAGGTAAACCCGCGTTCGTCCCGGACCGTGCCGTTCCTGTCCAAAGTGACGGGCATCCCGATGGCGAACATCGCGACCAAGGCGATCCTCGGCCACTCCATCGTCGAGCAGGGCTTTACGCCCGGCTGCCATCCGGAAGACGAGATGGTTTCCGTGAAAGTGCCGGTCTTCTCCTTCGCCAAATTGCGCCGCGTCGACATCACGCTGGGTCCGGAAATGAAGTCGACCGGCGAAGTGATGGGCCGCGAGCGGACGCTGGCCAAAGCGCTGTACAAAGGGCTCCTGGCCGCCGGCATGAACATCCCGACACATGGTTCGCTGCTTGTCACCGTCGCCGACAAGGACAAGGAAGAAGCGCTGGAGATCGTGAAACGCTTCCACCGCCTGGGCTTTAAACTGCTGGCCACCTCTGGAACGGCGGATTACCTGGAGAAAGCGGGATTGACCGTCACCCGCGTAAACAAGCTGTCCGAGGGCACGCCCAACCTGCTGGACATGATCCATCAAGGGGAAGCGAATATTGTGTTAAACACCCTGACCAAAGGCAAGACACCGCAGCGGGACGGTTTCCGCATCCGCCGCGAAGCCGTGGAAAACGGTGCCGTCTGCCTGACGTCCCTGGACACAGCAAAAGCGCTCCTGCACGTCCTGGAGACGATCACGTTCTCTACGGAAGCGATGCCGGCGCAGCGCACGGGAGCCAAGCTCGCCGTGCCGGTATAACAGTCAGAGCGTCACCTACGCAGGGAAGCAAATTCGAGGCGGTGTCGCCACTAGGAAGGGAGAGAGCGGTGTGCCGCTGCAACCAACCGATATACGCGAGCGCATGATCGTTGCGCTCGACTTTTCCACGAAAAAGGACGTCACACAATGTCTGGCCCGGCTGGACGGGCTGATTCGATACGTCAAGGTGGGTATGGAACTGTACTATGCAGAAGGCCCGGCGATCGTCCACTACCTGAAGGAGCAGGGACTAAAGGTGTTTCTCGACCTGAAGGTGCACGACATTCCCAACACGGCCAAAGGGGCGATGAAAAGCCTGGCCCGTCACGGCGTCGACATGGTCAACGTGCACGCTGCGGGAGGCGTGGCGATGATGGAGGCGGCCCGGGAAGGACTGGAGCAGGGGACCGCGGCCGGTGCTCCCCGTCCTCTGCTGATCGGCGTTACGATGCTCACCTCGACCGGACAGCAGACGATGAACGAGGAGCTGGCGATTCCCGGCACGGTGGAAGATGTCGTCGTCCATTACGCGAAGTTGGCCAAACAGGCGGGGCTGGACGGAGTCGTCGCCTCTCCATTGGAAGTACCGATGATCAAGCAGGCGGCCGGTATTGATTTCCTCACCGTCACCCCGGGGATTCGGCCTCTCTGGGCGGAGAAGGGAGACCAGACCCGGATCACGACCCCGGAACAGGCGTTTCAGTTGGGGAGCGACTACATCGTAATCGGCCGGGCGGTTACGGCTTCGCCCGATCCTGCCGCCGCCTGGGAGCGGATCGTTAACGCCGTTCAGGCGGCATGCCTCTAAACGTACGCGAAGGGAAGAGGATAGGATGAATACCACGACAGCCAAAGAAATAGCGGGACACCTGCTGGAGATCGGCGCCGTTCACCTGCGCCCGGACCAGCCGTATACCTGGACATCCGGCATCAAGTCGCCGATCTACTGCGACAACCGGCTCACGATGTCTCATCCGCCGGTCCGCCGCCGGATTGCCCAGGCGTTTGCCGAGGTGATCCGCGAACATTTTCCGCAGGTGGAAGTGATCGCCGGCACGGCGACGGCAGGCATCCCGCACGCTGCCTGGGTGGCAGAACTGCTGGACCTGCCGATGATCTACGTGCGCGACAAGGCAAAGGGGCACGGGCGGCAGAATCAACTGGAAGGCGCGCTGGCCGCAGGTCAGAAAGTGGTGGTCATCGAGGATCTGATCTCCACCGGCGGCAGCTCGCTCAAAGCGGCAAAGGCCGTCCAGGCGGAGGGAGGCGACGTGCTCGGCGTGGCAGCGATCTTCAGCTACCAGTTTCCAGAAGCGGAAGCCCTCTTTAGGGAGGAAGGCATCCCGGTCGCGACGCTTTCCCACTACACTGCACTGCTCGAGACGGCACGCGAGCGCGGCGTCATCACGGCAGAGCAGGAAAGCCTGTTGGCCGACTGGCGCAAAGCCCCTCGCAGCTTTTATGCGTAACCGGTCATGACGCATGTCCAAACGGATTGGATAAAAAAATTTTGTACCTCAATCGACTGTACTTTACCAACGCCCTGTTTCGGGGCGTTTTTTGTTTTGTTCGTTACCAAAATGTAATTGATTTTCATGTTTTTTACATTATAATACTTCATAACCGGTGGGTAAAAATCGTGGATGCTCTTTTACATTTGAACGTAATGGAGGGATCATGAACAGACCATTACTGTACATAACCTTGTTTGCGTTTCTGCTTCTCACAGCAGGATGCTCGGATGAGAAACCCAAAAACGAACGCAAAGGTTTGACAGGATACGTCATCGAGACAAACTATGAGAAAAAAGCACTGCTGGTTGCTGAAAGTGACAAAACAGCAAGAGATGGCGACTATGACGCCGAATGGTATTTCGTAAACGACGATGCCATTCTGCTTGATCGCAAGAATAACAAGGTTTTGCTTACAGACATAGAGGTCGGAGCGGAAGTAGAAACATGGGCGGCTTCCCCTTCATTGGAATCGTATCCTGCGAAAACGGATTTGAGCAAACTTGTCGTTGCAGATGATGTACAACATCCACATTATCCCATGCTGCAAAAGAAAGCCATTCAAATGGCGCTAAACTTTGTAAAGAGTCTTTCTGACAAAGCTGATATATTCATTGTACAGGATGCAGTGAGCACCGAATCAGAATGGATCGTTCGCGTTTTTACTTTCAATGCAGGACAGAAGCACGAGATAAGTGTTCATGCAGAAACGGGTGAAGTAAAGCGAATCAAATAACCCGGTATTGGCGAAAGCGCCTTTTCCGTTGGTTCGACAGGTGCCAGTGCCTTGCTGGTCAAGAAAAAGGATGGCCGATCTGACGACGCCATCCTTTTTCGTATGTATGTCAACTTGCAGCGGCTTACGACCGGCGAAATGCCGGTCTGCCAGATTTTTGTTGACGAACAACCTGTGATTCTTTACAATGATACCCAAGAGTTAAACACTGTTCTTATCCAGAGCGGCGGAGGGACTGGCCCAATGAAGCCCGGCAACCGTCACGCGGTGCGTGACCAGGTGCCAATTCCTGCAAGACAGATGTCTTGACAGATAAGAAGCGGGTTTGATTGATATGGACGCAGACCTTCTTCTTGTCGGAGAAGGTTTTTTTATTTTTCTGTTTCAAAATTTCATAGGACTTCTTCTTATCCAGAGAGGTGGAGGGACTGGCCCGATGAAGCCCGGCAACCGTCACGCGGTGCGTGACCAGGTGCCAATTCCTGCAAGACATGCGTGTCTTGAGAGATGAGAAGAAGGCTCGAGCACAATGCACACCAGCCTTCTTCGAATCCGAAGAAGGCTTTTTCATGTTGTACAAACAAAAAACGGGGTGGAAAAACATGAGTGTGGTAAAAGTAGGCTTATTGGGATTGGGAACGGTAGGCGGCGGGGTGGTCAAGACGATCCGTTCGAAGCAGGAGAAGCTGTCGGCCCGGTTGGGCAAGCGCATCGAAATCGTCAAGGCGCTGGTGCGCGACTCGCGGAAGCAGCGGGCCGTGCAGGTGGAGCCATCGCTGTTGACGACACGGTTTGCCGACGTTCTGGAAAGCGACGTAGACATCGTCGTGGAAGTGATGGGCGGCGTGGAACCGACCTACGACTACGTACGGTCGCTGATCGAGAAGGGCTGTCATGTGGTGACGGCCAACAAGGAGCTGCTGGCCAAACGCGGCGCGGAGCTGGTGGAACTGGCCAACCGGCACGGCGTCCATCTCGCCTATGAAGCCAGCGTCGCGGGGGGAATTCCCATCCTTGGGGTGCTCCGTCAATTCCTCAGAACCAACGATATTACAAAGGTGTGCGGCATCCTCAACGGGACGACCAACTTTATCCTGTCGCAGATGGAGGAGGCCCAGCTTCCCTACGACGATGTGTTGAAGCGGGCACAGGAACTGGGGTATGCGGAGGCAGACCCGAGCTCCGACGTGGAAGGCTGGGACGCCTTGTACAAGCTGTACATTCTGGCACAGCTCGTGTTCGGGGAGTCGCTGCCCCTGTCAGCCATTGAGCGGCAGGGGATTGTTGAAGTCTCGCAGAGCCACATCCGGCTGGCGAAGGAACTGGGGTATCGGATCAAACTGCTGGCGCAAGCCCACCAGGGAAACGGCGGCCTGCACCTGTCCGTGCGGCCGACGCTGGTGCCGCTGGAGCATCCGCTGGCGCGCATCCAGGATGCGTACAATGCCGTACAGGTGGAAGGCAGTCTCGTCGGCGACCTTTTGTTCACCGGCAAAGGGGCGGGCGAATTGCCGACTGCCAGCGCGGTTGTGGAAGATCTGGCCTACTTGCTGACCCAACCGTTTGCGCCTCATCCCGCTTGGCGTGAACGGCCGGAGGCGGTCCCGTCCAGCCGCCTCTCATCCGGCCTCGACTTCTGCTGTCTGGCAGGGACAGCGGCTGGCGTGACGCCGGAGCAGGTACTGCTGTTTCTCGAACGGGCGGGTGTCTCCGTCCGCAGGATGACCGTCCAGTACGATTCGGGCAGCGTCCTGCGTGTGGGCCTGCTCGCTGCCGGACTGCAGGAGGAGCACGTTGGGCTTTTGGAACGGGATTTCGGCCTCGAAACGCGGCTTTATCCCGTGCTGGAGGCGGCCGATGATCAAGATGCTGACGGCGGGAGTGCGGGGCTGTAAACTAGCATCCAACTCCCCATCGCATTCGCCGGGATTTTTTGGCATGATAAAAGCGGAGCACTTCTTCTTCAAGGGGATGAGGACAAGTCATGCTGGGTTCGCAAACCATCTTGCCGGCCATTCGCCAAATGAAAGAATTTGAACGCGTCCTGGAAAGCCGGTACGAGACGATCATTTTGCTGGAGAGCCATATCTGCCAACTGAAAAGCATCGCCGACCTGGCACGCCGGCACGGAAAAAAGCTGTGGCTGCATGCCGATCTGGTGCAGGGATTGAAAAACGACGAGCACGGCGCACTGTTTCTTTGTCAGGAGATCAAGCCGGCCGGCGTCATTTCCACCCGTTCGCAGGTGATCACGACCGCCAAAAAGAAGGGCTTGGTCACGGTGCAGCGCCTGTTTCTGCTGGACTCCGGCGCGCTGGAGACGAGCTACAAAATCCTTGAGCAGACAAAACCCGATTTCGTCGAAGTCCTTCCGGGGGTCATGCCGCACATTATTACGGAAATTCGCGAACAGATTCAAATTCCGATCATCGTAGGCGGGTTTATCCGCACCCGGGAGGAGATCGAGAGCGCTCTGGCGGCAGGAGCCATCGCCGTCACCACCTCCGATCGAAACTTGTGGAAACAGCTGTAAAAAATGATTGACAACGCTTTCACGACCGCATAAGATTGATTACAGAAGTTCATATGTCGGATGAGATCAGGAGATCCACCTATATATTCCCTGTGTTTAAGTTCCTGTGGACTTAAACCGTGGATAAATAGGTGGATTTTCTGTTTTCTTCCAGTGGAGGTGAACAGCAAAAGAGGGAAAACCAGTCCAGACTCGTCATAAATATTAAAAAAAGAGAATGGAGGAACAAGATGTCGGCGTATTGGGCGGAACTGATCGGGACCATGATGCTGGTGATTCTCGGGGACGGCGTCGTGGCGGGAGTCGTGCTGAACAAGTCAAAGGCAAAAGACAGCGGGTGGATCGTGATTACCTTGGGCTGGGGGTTTGCTGTCGCCTTTGCCGTATACGCGGTCGGGGCCATCAGCGGCGGCCATTTTAATCCGGCCATTACCATTGCGTTTGCGTCAATTGGCTCGTTTGCCTGGGAGCTCGTGCCCGGGTACATTTTGGCCCAGATGGCCGGGGCGTTTTTGGGAGCAATCTTTGTCTACCTGTACTACCTGCCGCACTGGAGAGAAACTGCTGACCCGGCGGCCAAGCTGGCAGTATTCTGCACAGCTCCGGCGATTCGACACACATTTGCGAATATTCTCAGCGAAGGGCTGGGCACGTTTTTCCTCGTGTTTGGCCTGCTGGCTATCGGCAGCAACACGTTTACCGAAGGGCTCAATCCGCTGATCGTCGGATTTTTTATCGTCGCCATCGGCATGTCGCTCGGCGGGACCACCGGCTACGCGATCAATCCGGCGCGCGATCTGGGGCCTCGTCTCGCCCACTTTGTTCTGCCGATCCCGGGCAAAGGCACATCTGACTGGGGCTACGCCTGGATTCCGGTCGTGGGGCCGATCGTTGGCGGGACGGCGGGAGCGCTCGTCTTCAAGGCCTTGTTCGGATAGCGGTCGGCCCAAGCTGATTGAGGCAGAGATGATCGGGAAACGATAAAGGAGGATATGTGACGGATGGAAAAGATGTATGTTTTGGCCATTGACCAGGGCACGACCAGTTCCCGTGCCATTTTGTTCAACCGGGAAGGACACATGGTGGGAGTAGCCCAGAGGGAGTTTACGCAGATTTTTCCCCGGCCGGGCTGGGTGGAGCACGATGCCATGGAGATCTGGTCGTCCGTCGTCGGCGTGATCGGCGAAGTGCTGGCCAACCACAACATCAGCGCCCAGGAAGTGGCCGCGATCGGCATTACCAACCAGCGGGAGACGACTGTCGTCTGGGACAGACACACCGGTCTGCCGGTCTACAACGCGATCGTCTGGCAGTCCCGCCAGACGGCCGATATTTGCGAAGAGTTGAAGGCGAAAGGGCTGAACGACCTGTTCCGCGAACGGACCGGCCTGTTGATCGACGCCTACTTTTCCGGCACCAAGGTCAAGTGGATCCTTGACAACGTGGAAGGGGCACGCGCCAAGGCAGAACGCGGCGATCTCTTGTTTGGCACCATCGATTCCTGGCTGATCTGGAAGCTCTCTGGCGGCAAGGCGCATGTGACTGACTACACCAATGCGTCCCGCACGCTGATGTACAACATTTACGACCTGCGCTGGGACGACGAACTGCTGGCGCACCTCACCGTGCCGAAAGCGATGCTGCCTGAAGTGCGCTCCAGCTCGGAAATCTACGCGCATACCGACAAAGATCTCTTTTTCGGCGTGGAGGCGCCCATCTCCGGCGCGGCGGGTGATCAGCAGGCAGCCCTGTTCGGCCAGGCATGCTTTGAGGAAGGCATGGCGAAAAACACCTACGGCACCGGCTGCTTCATGCTGATGAACACCGGGGAGAGACCGGTGCGTTCCGAACACGGCCTGCTGACCACGATTGCCTGGGGGATCGACGGCAAAGTGGAATATGCGCTGGAAGGAAGCATTTTTGTCGCCGGTTCCGCCATCCAGTGGCTGCGCGACGGCCTGCGCATGCTGAAATCAGCGGCGGACAGCGAAGCGTACGCCAGCCGAGTGGAATCGACCGAGGGTGTCTACGTGGTGCCGGCGTTCGTCGGCCTGGGCACGCCGTACTGGGACAGCGACGTGCGCGGCGCCGTCTTCGGCCTGACGCGGGGGACCAGCAAGGAGCACTTCATCCGTGCCACGCTGGAATCGCTGGCCTACCAGACGAAAGACGTGCTCACCGCAATGGAGGCCGACTCCGGCATCAATTTGAAAAAGCTGCGCGTGGACGGCGGCGCGGTGAAAAACGACTTCCTGATGCAGTTCCAAAGCGACGTATTGGGCGTGCCGGTGGAACGTCCGCAGGTAAACGAGACGACCGCTCTGGGAGCAGCCTATCTGGCCGGGTTGGCGGTAGGCTTCTGGAAAGACAGGCAGGAGATTGCCGCCAACTGGCACGTCGACGGCGTCTTTGACGTGAAGATGAGCGAGGAGAAGCGCAACGAACTGTACGACGGCTGGAAAAAAGCCGTGCGGGCTGCGATGGCCTTCAAATAATCGGCCGCATGTGGTATACTGTACGCGATAAGTTCATACGGATGGTCTGAGATACGGAGTCGACCACTGATCCTTCTTTGCAGGCAAGGAGGGATTGGTGGTCGTTTGTGTTTTTTCCGGACTGTTCGGGTTGACCCATCGATAAAGTAGAACAGGGAGTGATGCGTGATGAAACGAGCGGAGCACCTGGCGCAACTCAAATCGACAGAGGTAGACCTGCTGGTGATCGGCGGCGGTATCACCGGAGCGGGGATTGCGCTGGACGCCCAGGCAAGGGGGATTCAAACAGGGCTGATTGAGATGCAGGATTTCGCCGCGGGGACCAGTTCCCGCTCCACCAAACTGGTTCACGGCGGGCTGCGCTACCTGAAGCAGCTGGAGTTTCGCCTCGTCTCCGAAGTGGGCAAAGAGCGGGCGATCGTCTACGAAAACGCGCCGCACGTCACCCAGCCGGAGTGGATGCTGCTGCCGCTGATCGAAGGCGGCACGTACGGACGGCTGGCCACATCTGTCGGCCTGTACCTGTACGACTGGCTGGCAGGAGTGAAACGGAGCGAACGGCGGCGGATGCTCAGCCGGGAGGAGACGCTCAAGATGGAGCCGCTCCTGCGCAAGGAAAAGCTGAAAGCGGGCGGTTACTACGTGGAGTACAAGACGGACGACGCCCGGCTGACGCTGGAAGTGATCAAAGAGGCGGCGGCCCGCGGGGCGCTGCCGGTCAACTACGTGAAGGCGGAGTCGTTCCTGTACGAAAACGGCAAGGTCGTTGGCGTGCAGGCCGTCGATCGGATCAGCGGGGAGACGTTTGCCATCCGCGCAAAAAAAGTGGTTAACGCTGCCGGTCCGTGGGTGGATGAATTGCGCGAAAAAGACGGTTCCCTGCAGGGCAAGCGGCTCTTTCACACCAAAGGGGTGCACATCGTCTTTGACCAGGCGCGGTTTCCGCTGCGTCAGGCCGTCTATTTTGACACGCCGGACGGCCGCATGGCGTTTGCCATTCCGCGCGCGGGGAAAACCTACGTGGGCACGACCGACACCCCCTACGACGGCGATCTGGCCCATCCGGTGATGACGGTGGAAGACCGCGATTACCTGCTTTCGGCCATCCATTACATGTTCCCGGAGGTGGGCATCCGGGCGGAGGACATCGAGGCGAGCTGGGCTGGGATACGGCCGCTGATTTACGAGGAAGGCAAGT
The DNA here is from genome assembly GCF_020923495.1 of Brevibacillus sedimenti. GTDB lineage: Bacteria > Bacillota > Bacilli > Brevibacillales > Brevibacillaceae > Brevibacillus > Brevibacillus aydinogluensis. The sequence goes on along the minus strand of NZ_CP064048.1, from coordinate 3,723,675 downwards.
CGGCTTCGGAAATCTCCCGCAAAGACGAAGTGTTTCGTTCCCCGAGCGGTCTGATCACCATTGCCGGCGGCAAACTGACCGGCTACCGCAAGATGGCGGAAAAGGTGGTCAACATCGTCGCACAGGAACTGGGCGTACAGGCAGGGTGCACGACGGACCGGATTGCGCTGTCCGGCGGCAAGGTGGGCGGCTCCGCAGGTTTTGCATCCTTTGTCGCAAGGAAAACAGAGGAAGGGATGGCGGCAGGCCTCAGTCGTGAGGAGGCGGAACGGCTCGTTCGCCGCTATGGCAGCAATATAGACCGCCTGTTTGCGATTATCCGCGAGCGCGGGCAGGAAGCAAAGCGGCACCAGATGTCGCTGGAAGTGTTCACGTCCCTGGTGTACGCGCTGGAAGAGGAGATGGCAGTGACACCGGTGGACTTTTTGCTTCGCCGCACGAGCAGTCTGCTGTTTGACATCGCGTGGGCGAAGCGCTGGAAAGAGCCGATCCTGTCCTTCATGAAGCAGTACGGAAACTGGAGTGCGGAACAGGCGGACGCGTACCGCCGCGAACTGGAGCAGCAGATCCACGACATGACGCCCTGACAGGCGGGCGAGGCGCCAAGTTAAATGGTCATGCTAACACCCCCTCCGGCAGATGATTCGGAGGGGGTGTTTTTGTTGTCAGTTACGTCAGTGAATGGCGCCGCTTGTCGTGAATCAGCTTGTCCTTCAACGCCCGCAAGCGGTCGGACAGGGCGACAGGGTATACTTCCGGGTTGTCGAGGCGGAGGTATTCTTCCCAGAACGTGCTTTTCTGCTTGCGGTGGAAGTCCCTGATCTCGTCCAACGTGGGCTTCTGATAGACAAGCTGACCGTTTCGGAAAATGGGGCGAAGCAATTCCACTGCCGTAAAGTCGACGACCCGCTTGCTTTTGAGCGGATTGGTCGGGTGCTTCAGAACGATTTCGGTAAGGTTGTCCAGCGTCTCTTCCTGCAGACAGATGTAATCGCCTTTGGCCATGCCGTTTCGATCGTAGAGGCGGTACACTTTTTTCAGCCCGGGGTTGATGATTTTGTCCAGGTTCTCCGAGATTTTGATCAGCGCGATCCATTCCCGCTCGGTTTTGCGGGCGACGATCTTGTGCACGCCGCCAAGGGCGGGGCTGTCATAGGCTGTAATGAACTTCGTGCCGATGCCCCACACGTCGATTTTGGCCCCCTGCAGCTTGAGCGAAGCGATCGTGTACTCGTCCAGGTCGCTGGAAGCGGCAATTTTTACGTACGACAGGCCGGCGTTGTCCAGCATCTCCCGCGCCCGCTTGGACAGGTAGGCCAAATCGCCGCTGTCAAGCCGGATGCCGTTCAGCCTGTGTCCGTGCTCTTCCATGATCTTGGCCGTCTTGATCGCGTTGGGGATGCCGCTACCCAGCACGTCAAAGGTGTCGACCAACAGGATTGACTTCGCCGGAAAGACCTCGGCAAAGGCGAGAAACGCGTCCAGCTCGCTGGGGAAAAACTGGACGAACAGGTGGGCGTGCGTTCCCGTTGTGGGCACGCCGTACTTTTTGCCTGCTTTCAGATTGGACGTAAAGTGAAAGCCGGCGATGTAGGCGGCTCGTGCCCCCTGGACGGAAGCGTCCCGCCCCTGGGCTCGGCGTTTGCCCATTTCGATCACGGTCTGCCCGTCCGTCGCCGTGATGATGCGGGCCCCTTTGGTCATCAGCAGCGACTCGCTGTTGATGGTATTCAGCAGCTGCGCTTCAATCCAGATGCATTCGATCACGGGGGCGATGATCCGGATGTAGGGGGTGTTGGGGAAGACGATCTGGCCTTCTTCCATGGCATCCAGATGGCCGGTGAAGCGCAGGTTTCGCAGCTCTTCGAGAAAGTCCTCGTCGTACAGGTTTTTGGAGCGCAGGTAGGCGATGTCCGATTCGTTGAAGTACAGGTTTTGGAGAATGTCAATCAACTGCTCCAAGCCGCCGAATGCCACGTACCCGCCCAGCTCGCCCTGGTAATCCCCTGTCGGTTTGACGAAGGGTGCCTTGCGGTAAAAGTCGTCAAATACCACTTCGGTTTTGTGCAGCCCTTTCTTGTACAGCGCGTACATCATGCTGAGCGCGTACTCGTCCGCGTCGAGGGCGTAATCCCGGGACGGATCGTAGTAGGGCAGCACTTCAAACGACCGGGTCTCATCGCAAGCCGCGCATTTCTGCGGTTGATCGGTCGTGCGGAAATTGGGCTGGCCGCACGTTTGGCAAATGTGGACAAAGCGGTAGATTTTCGGGTCAATTACGTCAAAAAGCGTCTTGTAGGGTGTCATCTAGGCGTCTCCTTATCACAAATCGGCCAAAACCTGGAGGCCGAGCTGATTTTTGAAGTGGTTCAAGGCCCATTCGTGACCGGCCGGGTTAAAGCTGGCGACGGCATCGGCGTGAATCACGACCGTAAACCCGCGGTAAAAGCCGTCGATCGCCGTGTGCAGCACGCAGATGTCCGTGCAGACGCCGGTAAGGTGGATTTCGCGAATGCCCCGAGCGTGCAGCTGCAGGGCGAGATCGGTCCCCTGAAATGCGCTGTAGCGGGTTTTGTCCATCCAGGTAATGCGTCCGGCATGCCGTTCGTACACGTCCTGCACCTTTCCGTACAGCCGTCGCCCCTCGGTGCCGATGATGTTGTGCGGAGGATACAGCGGCGTTTCCGGGTGGTACGGGTCGTCCTTCTGGTGGGCGTCCACCGCCATGACGACGTAGTGGCCGTCGCGCACGAACTGCTCGGTCAGCTCCGCGATCCGCTGTTCGATCCGCTGGGCCGGTTCCCCGCAGGTCAGCGCTCCGTCGGCTGCCACGAAATCGTTCGTATAGTCAATCACTATCAAGGCGTTCATCGCTATCCCCCCGAAAGAATCAATAGACCGCGGCGTTTGCCAGCCGGCCATAACGATGCCAAGTCGTGACTGTCGTTACGGAAGTTGGCTTCATCTTACCTGGTAAACATACCCACGTCAATATGACGCCATGCAGGCATGCATTTTATGTGAAAATATTGACGATTCAGCCAATAGGGCGTTACCATTCGGGGTACATTCACTATTTGTCTTTGAGGAAAGGGAGGATGCAGATGGCGCAAACGGCTGTATCGCCGAAGACGGGCACCAAAGCGTTGGTCGCCAGTCTGATCGGCAGCTCCATCGAGTGGTTTGACTACTTTCTCTACGGGACGGTAGCATCACTGGCATTTGGCAAGCTGTTTTTCCCCAATACGGACCCTGTGGTGGGACTGCTGCTCTCCTACCTGTCGTTTGCCTTGACGTTTTTCATTCGTCCGTTGGGAGGCCTAATCTTCAGTCATATCGGCGACAAGGTCGGACGAAAAAAGACGCTGGTGCTGACGCTTTCGCTGATGGGGACGGCGACGGTCCTGATCGGCCTTTTGCCTGGATACGACACGATTGGCGTGTGGGCCCCGATCCTGCTGTTCATCCTTCGTCTGGTGCAGGGGCTGGGGATTGGCGGCGAGTGGGGCGGCGCCCTGCTCCTGGCTGTAGAATACGCACGAAACGACCAACGCGGCTTCTACGGCAGCATTCCCCAGATGGGCGTGACCATCGGCATGCTGCTCGGCACGTTATCCATGTCGCTCATGAGCCTGCTGCCGGAAGAACAGTTCCTGGCGTGGGGCTGGCGGGTGCCGTTTGTCCTCAGTGCCGTGCTCGTCTTCCTCGGCCTGTGGATTCGCAGCGGCATCGACGAGACGCCTGCGTTTCGTGCCGCGCAGCAAAGCGGCAGCATTGCCAAAGTGCCGCTGGCGGACACGCTCCGCTACCACTGGAAGTCCGTTCTGATCGCCATTGGGGCCAAAGTGGTGGAGACCGGACCGTTCTACATTTTCTCAACGTTTGTGATCGCCTACGCGACGAAGTACCTCGACTACGACCAGGTGACTGCGCTGAACGCGGTGACGATCGCCACGCTGGTGGCCACTATCGCGATTCCGTTTATGGGCAAATGGTCGGATAGGGCCGGACGCAAACCGCTCTACATCGGCGGCACCGTGGCGATCATGCTGTTTGCGTTTCCATACTTTTATCTGCTTTCGCTCAAGTCGGCGTTTTGGCTGACGGCGGCCACGGTGATCGGACTGGGCATCCTCTGGGCGCCGGTGACGGCTGTTCTGGGAACGCTGTTTTCCGAGATTTTCAGGACAGAGGTGCGCTACACCGGTGTGTCCCTCGGCTATCAGATAGGGGCAGCCATCGCTGGCGGGACCGCTCCGCTGATTGCTACCTGGCTGCTTGACGTGTTTGCCAATTCGTGGGTACCGGTCGCTTTGTACATCATCTTGACCGGGTTGATTTCGCTCGTCGCCATCGGAGCAGCGAAGGAGACGAAAGCAGCAGACTTGGGAGCGGACGAGTAAGAAAATGGAGGAATGGTCATGCTGGTACTGTCCCAGGAAGAGATACGCGAGCTGTACACGATGGAAGAATGCCTGCGGGACGTGGAAATGGCGTTTCGGCACGAGGCGGCGGGCGGCACGGTCACACCGGTTCGTACCGCGATCGCCCACGAAAAGCGGGGAGCGGTGACGCTGTACATGCCGTCGTTCGTGGAGGAGATCGAATACACGGCGGTGAAAGTGGTCAGCATCTTTCCGCAAAATGTGGAAAAAGGGCTGCCGTCCCTGCAGGGGGTCACGCTGCTGACGGAAGCAAAAAGCGGACGGCATGTGGCGCTGATGGATGCCACCTGGCTGACTGTTCTGCGTACCGGCGCGAGCAGCGGTGTGGCGACCAGGCTGCTGGCGCGCCCGGATGCCCGAAGCTGTGCTGTGCTGGGGTGCGGTGCCCAGGCGCTGGGGCAGGTGCAGGCGATCATGGCGGTGCGCCCGATCGAGCGGTTTTGGCTGTACAACCGGACGCGAGCGCGCGCGGAGCAGCTCGCCGACCGGATATACTCGCTCTACCCGGAGTGGAAGGGAAGCATCACATGTGTCGACGACGCTGACGAAGCCGTGTCTGCCGCCGATATCGTGGTGTTGAGCACCAAGGCGACCGAGCCGCTGTTTGACGGCAGCATCCTGCGCCCCGGTACCCACATCAACGCGATCGGCGCCTATCAGCCGCACATGCAGGAATTTGACGCGGTTACGTTGAACCGCTGCAGGAAAGTGGTGGTGGACACCAAGGAAGGGGCCCTGCACGAAGCGGGCGATCTGATCAAGCCGATTCAGCAGGGGGAGTGGTCGATCGACCGGCTGTATGGCGAAATCGGTGAACTGATCACCGGCCAAAAACCGGGGCGGGAGACAGACGAGGAAATCACCCTGTACAAATCGGTGGGGATTGCCTTCCTGGATACGATGGTGGCTTGCGCCGTCTACGAAAAGGCGAAGCGGCTGGGAGCAGGTACGACCGTGACGCTGTAGGAGCAATCTGCCGGCACGGAGGTGTGCGTCCGGGCAGCACGCTGCGCGCGCAGATCCACGCTGCTGGATGTGCGGAAACGATATCGGAAAGGCGGGAGTACATGGAACTTGCGTTTGATCATCTGGTACACTTTCTTCGCCGCCCACCCGTCGAGGCGGGGGAGCACATGCAAACCAAAGGATTTCACGCGCTGGCGGGCGGCCGGCACGAGGCCTGGGGGACTTGCAACAGCCTCATCTACTTCGATCTTGCCTATGTGGAATTTCTCGCTGTGGAGTACCCGCAGGTGGCTGAGCGGTCTGACAATCCCCTGGTCCGGCAGTTGGTGAAGGACGCGGCAGTGGGCGAGGGCATGGGGCAAATTGCCCTGCGGACGCGCGAAATTACACGTTGGGCGGAGTATTTTCACGAGCGCGGGATGAACGTAATCGGTCCGCTACCGGGCAGCAGGATGCGGGACGACGGCACGGTGATCCGCTGGCAGATGTTGTTTGCGGAGCCGCCGGAGGAGAGGGGGCGTATGCCGTTTTTGATCCAGTGGGAACAGAGCGACGACGAGCGGCGGGACGATCTCACCCGCCGTGGTGTGATAGCTTCGCATCCCAATGGAGCGCATGCCCTCACGAGCGTCTGCGTGGCGGCGCACGACGCGGACGAAGCGGCGGAACGCTGGCAGCGGTGGTTTGGCCTGCAGGCCGCGGACGCATTTGTCGATGAAGCGCTGAACGCCCGCTGCCGGACTTTGCCGTTTTTCGGCGGGGGTGTCGTGCTGTGCCAGCCGTTGGGGGAGGGATTGGCCCGTGACGCGCTGCTGACCCGCGGAGAGATGCCGTTTGTGGTCCGCTTTGCCGGTCGAGGCCAAGCGATGCGCCACGAACTGTACGGCGGATGGTATGAGTGGTGAAAGAGCCCAAGCGGCTCTTTTTCTTTTTTTAGTAAAATTGAAAAAACAAGAAATCACGTACGTTCATGTTATTATGTGTGTAGATTGTTAAGTAATTTGTCGGTCAGATAGGGGGAACAACGTGGAGGTACAGCAACGTACGCTGCAAAAAGAAGTGGGGTTAACGTTGGCTACATCGTTGGTGATCGGGACTGTCATCGGCTCGGGCATATTCATGAAGCCGGGCAAGGTGATTGAATACGCCGGTGACTCCACGCTGGCACTGTGGGCGTGGATCGTGGGAGGACTGATCACGCTGGCGAGCGGGTTGACCATCGCCGAGGTGGGCACGCAAATCCCCAAGACAGGGGGGCTGTACGTCTATCTGGAAGAAGTGTACGGAAAGGTGTGGGGCTTTCTCGCTGGATGGGTGCAGTCAGTCATCTACGGCCCGGCGGTAATCGGCGCACTTGGCTTGTATTTTGGTTCGTTGCTCGTCCACCTGTTTGGCTGGGACGGTGCATGGAAACTGCCGATCGCGGTCGGTACGGTGCTCCTGCTGACCGTGGTCAACAGCCTGGGAACCCGGTACGGGGGCTTCGTCCAAACGGCAGCCACCTTCGGCAAGCTGGTGCCAATCGCGCTGATCGCCGTGTTTGGTATGTGGAAAGGAAACGGACAGATTTGGGGGGCCGACAGCGGCGTGGCCGCCGAGATCAGCTTTGGGGCGGCCGTGTTGGCTACGCTGTGGGCCTACGACGGCTGGATGTTGGTCGGCTTCATGGCCGGAGAGATGAAGAACCCCGCCAAAGTGCTGCCGCGTGCCATCATCGGCGGTCTGCTCGTGGTGACACTGGCGTATCTGTCGGTCAATGCGGCTCTGCTCCATCTGATGCCTGCATCCGAGATTGTGCGCTTGGGGGAAAACGCCGCAGGTGCAGCAGCGTCGCACTTGTTTGGCGAATGGGGCGGCAGGCTGATCAGCGTCGGGATTCTCGTCTCCATCTTTGGCTGCCTCAACGGCAAAATCCTGGCGTTTCCCCGTGTGCCGTTCGCCATGGCAGAGCGCGGCCAGCTTCCTGGCTCCCGCTGGCTCTCCCGCATCCATACCGCCTACGGCACACCGGTAGCCGCCATTTTCTCACAAGCACTGATCGCTGTGATCATGATGGTGGTGAGCAATCCCGACCACTTGTCCGAGCTGGCCATTTTCTCCGTCTACCTGTTTTACATTTTGGCCTTCGTCGCCCTGTTCATCCTGCGCAGACGTCAAGGGGGACAGACACGCGCTTACAGCGTGCCGCTCTATCCGATCGTGCCGCTGTTCGCCATCGCCGGTTCGCTCTATATCCTTGCGAGCACGCTGCTCACCAATCCGGTGAATACGCTGGCGGCCATTGCCATTACGCTCTTGGGTCTTCCGTTTTTCTGGCGCGGGCAGCGAAAAATGAAGTCCGCCGATGCGAGCCGATGAGCCAACCATCAGCCTGACAAACCGAAAGCGCTCCTTCCCTCCAAACGGTTGGAATCGACCGATTGGAGGGTTTTTTCTTGGGAAAACGAGGGCAAAAAAAGAGCAGTGACCTCGGCGTCAGAGGTTCTGCTCATCGTTGTCAGGTTCTCACTGTCTTTTTGACCAATTGGCGGTACATGTACAGCATCGCCAGTCGCCACGGAACGATCATGCCGTAGGCGAGGACGAAGAACAGTCCCGCTGTTTGCATGATCGTCAGCGAATCGTTTACCCACAGTTTCATGGCAAAGCGGATTATCACCAGGACGACGAGGATGCCGAAAAAGGCTCGGGACCGTTTCAGATAGACGTCCTGGCCGACGATTTCGAAGCGGGATGTGAGGATCAACGGGATGGAAAAGATCATCCCGGTGAAAAAGGCGATCACGTCATAGATGAGCGGCGTGGCCGTTTCCGGAAAGTGAAACATCGCAAAACCGGTAGACATGAACAGGGGCGGCAGGATGATGCGCCGCACGGACACCGGCTTTCTGGACCCGCGCATGCGCAGGACGATCACCACTGTCGCCATAAGCAGTGGCAGCAGCATGCCCAGGGCTGTGGACGATAAAATCTGCATGAAAGTAGTCCCTCCTTGGCCCATGATATCTCTAGTGTACACCTTTTTGCAGAAAAAGGGGAAAGCGATTCGCTGTCTTTTCTTAAAGAAGCCCTACGCCGCCGCCGGTTTATCTGTCTCTCGGACGTCCAGCTTGTTTTTGATGCTGTAGGACAGCGTGACCACGCCCGTCAGCAGGGTGGCGGTGGCGATCACCAGCATGTAGCCGGAGATTCCCATAAGGTCGAGGCAGACGCCGGTCGTACCCAGGGCGATCAGGAAAACGCCGCGATCCAGCATGTTGCGGAAAGAGAAGAAACGCCCCTGCTGATGTTCCTCCAGCCGTCGCTGAAACACAGTCGTGGTGACCGGGAAGAAAAAGGCGACGGTCATGCCGAACAGTGCAAACGAGGCCAGCACCATGATCCGGTTTTCCGCGAATGACATTCCGTATTGGGCCAGGGCAAACGAAAACAAGAGGGCAGCGGATACGACGATCAGGTTGCGTCCGCCGATCCAGCGCTTGGCCAGCAGTCCGCCCACCAGAATGCCGGTCCCCTCCACCCCGTAGATCCAGCCCATCATTTCGGGCGCCTGCTGGATTTCGCTGAAGTTAAGCACCAGCAAGTTGATGCCGCCGAGGAACAGCGTGATCAACCCCATGTTCACCAGCCCGACGAGCAGGACCGGATCCTTTTTGGTGATCGTCAGCACTTCACGAAACTCCACCTTCTCCTGCTGTTTGTGGGAGGCGATTGGCGGAATTCGCAGCAGCAAGGTCAACAGCGTCACGATGATGTAGGCAACAACGGACAGCGCGTAGAGCATCCGAAGATCCATCGAGGCGACGAGGACACCGCCGATCGCGGTTCCGCCGATGCGGGACAGCGTGGAAATGTTCAGATAGACGCTGTTCGCCTTGAGCAGTTCCGACGACGGCAGGATCGCGGGCAGCGATGCCTGCAGGGTAGGGAAGTAAAAGGCGGCGGACGCCTGCATGATGATCAGGGAAACGACCATCCACCCGAGCGAGTCGTGCGCGATGGCAGGAAACATGCAGATGGGACTCAGACAGCGAACCAGGCTGGACACCAGCATGATCCGACGCTTGTCGGAGCGGTCGATGACGACGCCTGCCTTGGGTGCCAGCAGGATGCTTACCACCAGGCCGCTCATCAGGATCAGCCCTTTGAGCGCGTCAGACGGGATCAGATGCTGCATGAACTGCAGATTGGCGATTATGGAAATCCACAGCCCCGATCCGGTGATCACTTCCCCGATCATTAACAGGAGAAACGTACGATTTCGCCACAACATGGCAGCCACTCTCCGTTTTAATCAAAATCATTTTATCAATCCGATTCAAACAGTATACCACCTGCCCACTGGTTTGTATATGACTCTGTTGGTTTCAGTTGGGTATGGCTTGCCGGCACTGGGGGGAAGCTAAGGGCATCAGATTGGATTGGGGAGCAAGGAGAATTTTTATGAAGCGGAAACGCTCGCTATTGCTGTTGATCGCCTACGGCTTTATCGCAACGTTGGCTGTTTATTACGGATTGGTGGAAAGGGAGAGTCTGGCTGTCACGTTCGTCTCATTTCACCTGCTGGTCTGCCTCGGCATTCCCCTGCTGCACGGATGGTGGGAAGGGGGATTGCCCGACAGTTGGCGGCGTGCGTGGCACCCCTTTGACAAGCAGGGGGCGGTCTGGGGGCTAGCTGCGGGAGCGTTCATGTTGACGGGAATTCTCGCCGGGATCCGGCTGCTTTTCGCCTCCGGGGTGCAGCCGGAAGAGATCCGCGCCGTGCTGGAACGATGGGGACTCACCTGGCAGGCGCTCTGGTGGTTTTCGCTGTACATGACAGCCGTCAATTCGCTGTTGGAAGAGCTGTTTTGGCGCGGGTTCGTCCTGGAGCGGCTGCTGGCTGCCATGTCCCGCTTCGCTGCTGTACTGCTCAGCAGCTTCTTTTTTTGCCTGTATCATCTGCTGGTGGCCACCGTTCTGTTCGGCTGGCGGTGGGGTGTGTGGATTACACTCATGGCGCTGGCCATCGGCGTATTCTGGGGGTGGCTCAAGGGTGTGTTTCCCGCCGTGTACGCCACGTGGTTCAGCCACATGCTGGCCGATTTGGGCATCATTCTCGCATTGGTCTTCTGGGTGTACATGGGCTGAATGTGACGGCGGGATTCAGCGCGATTGCCCGTTTTGTTTGTGCCGGTCCCGAAGCGAGAGCTGGCGGGCCCGCTCGGCGATGACGGCGCTGCGGTCGCGCAAGGTGTGCTTGTGCAGCAGATACCGGTTGCCCATGTCGCTTGGCCGATCACATGGCAATCCCCGTTCCGCACACATCTGCTGCACGCGCAGGCGCAAGTTTGGATCAGCAATCGGCAGTGAGATGCTGCGGTACGGAGCGCCCGCCTCCATCTCGGTGACGACGTCGTGGAGAAGGTGAAGCAGGGTGGCGGGTTCCAGACCGAGACGGCCGATTGCTTCCTGCTGCTGCTCCAGGATGCGCAGGGCGCTGTTCATCATTTTGACGGCGCCGGCCTGATTCCCTCTGCGGTGGTGGTACAGCCCGACGGCGATCTGAATCAGCCCGACCCAGACGGGGCTGCGCTGTCCGGCCTCACTTTTCCAGTACTCTTCCAAAATTTCGTGACATTCGAAGTAGTCCCGTTCGGCGTGGAACTGGACCAGGTATTCCAGATAGGGGTGCGGGTACATGACAAGCTCCTCGCTCTTTTGTTTTCCGATTCAACCATGTACTATTATAAAGGAAAACGCAAGCAGAAAACGAGGTGCAGGTTAGAAGATGACCAAAGAGGAAATTCTCTCCATTCTGCAGGAAAGAGATATGACGGAAGTAATCGAATTGATTGAGGATGCCGAATCGGGCGATCTGGAAGAGCTGGAACTGGTGGAGAGCCTGGGGCTGCTGCGGGACGAGGAGCTGAACCGGGAAGTGCTGCAGCTCCTGGAAAGCCTGGGGGTTACGATCATCTACCTGAAAGGCGATGAAGAGGACGCCGAGGACGAAGACGAGTAACACGCGACCGTCCCTGCTCGCGGGGGTGGTTTTTGCCCGGGCAAAAGGGAATGACTGGCTCCGCCCATTGCGGAGCCGCATGTTCCCTTTGTCCGTGGATAGCGGTTACTTTTGCGTCCAGACGCGGTTCTTGTTGCGGGTCGGGGGAAACTTGTCCCCTTTGCCCAGCTCGATGATCATCGGGTTCTGCACGCTGGCGCCGGTTTCCCCGATTTCCATGTAGACCGCGTTTTTCGGAGACTTGTCGCCTTCACGAAAACGGCTGCGCTCGCCCATCTGGGTCACCCCGCTTTCTTCTCATGTTGTGTCCCGTTTAGTATCTCCCCAAGGGACTGGCTCAACCCTTGTGCCGCTATTGACGATAGATTCAGAATTGATTTACGATAGGAGCACCACAGATCCGGGGGGTTGTATCGTGCATCGTCTGTCTCTGCAAAAAGATTCCAACATCTCGTACCACGAACAACTGTATCAGCAAATTGCCGCCTTCATCCGCAGCGGGGAACTTCCGCCGCAATCACAGCTTCCGACTGTACGGCAATTGGCTGCCCATCTCAAGGTGAACTACAACACGGTGCGCAGTGTCTACCTGCGCTTGCAGCAGGAGGGATTGGTCGACTCCCGGCAGGGACGGGGAACGATCGTCAGCAGCGTGGTAAACGACCCCCTGTTGACCCGCAACCCCGCCCACCTGGCGCTATTGGCCAAGGAAACGCTGCACAAGGTAAAGGCAATGGGATATTCGATGGACGAGTTTACGCGCGTCTTGTCCGCTGTCATGCAGGAGATCAATCAGTCCCCCGTGCTGTTTCTCCGCTTTACGGAACTGGAGCTGGCCGAGTATCTGCGGCTGGTGCAGTATCACCTGCCGAGCGCGATGGTGGAAGGTCGCACGTTTGACGAGTTTTGGGAGCGGCTGGAAGAGGACGCCGGCTTTTTGCAGCAGTACAAGGCAATTGTCACCCATCCCAGCGTTACCCTCAAAATAAAGCAGGCGCTCCCGCGGGAAGCGCCTCCGGTGGTCAGCCTGGATTTCATCCCCGACCCGACCATCGTCATTCCCGCCCTGGAAGCGTACCCCCGCCACACCAAGGTGGGCCTGATCTGCGCCACCATCCGGGGAGCGGAAGGCATGATCGACGACTTGTACAACGCCGGAATCACGCATCTGGACCTGCGGACAATCGAGGCCAACCACCCTGACGTGTTTGAGCTGATTGCCAACTGCGACGTGGTCTACATCTCCAAACCGGGTTACATGACTCGGCCCCATCTGTTAACCTTGCCCAAGGTAAAAGAGTTTCAGGAAATCCCCGATCATCACGGAATCAACGAACTGCGGAAGATTGTCACGCAGTAATGCCCGCATGGTTATCCGTTTATTTCTGTACAGTTTAGACAAGTGTACCATGCCAATGCCACCCCTATGACATAGCATGTAACTGTACCAACTCTGAGGGGGTGAGCTCATGAGCTGCGGATGCCATAAGTCTCACGGGCACAAATGCCACTACAAAAAATGCTGTAAGAAGAAGTACTACAAGAAAAAATGCTACTACAAACCGGTCTACAAGTACGATTGCTATCACTATCGGAAAGAGCGCTACGGAAAAGGATGCGACTCGTACGGTTCCTCGTCCATGCGTCACTGGTATGACAGCCCTGACAGCCCCTACTAAACACGAAAAAAGCGCCTCCTTAAGAGGCGCTTTTTTCTCTCCGCAAGTTTTCGGAAGGTCTGCCGTACATTTGAAAGTGAAGGAACAAACAAGGGGGTGCTATGCATGAATCAGGAACGGCCCGGCAAACAGGAGCGGATGTGGGCGGTCGCTGCGCATCTCTCTGCCTTTGCCGGATTTGTCATTCCGCTGGGGAACGTGCTGGGGCCGCTGATTGTCTGGCTGCTCAAGCGGGAAGAGGGAGCGTTTGTCGACAGCCAAGGGAAAGAGGCACTCAACTTTGGCATCAGTGTCACGATCTACGGGGCGATCAGTACGCTGCTGATTTTTCTGTTTGTTGGCGTCCTGCTCTTGTTCGCCCTGTTCGTCTTTTGGGTGGTGGTCGTCATCATGGCGGCGATCAGAGCCAATGACGGCATACCCTATCGCTATCCGCTCACACTGCGCTTTATCACCTGACAACAGCCGTTCGATATTTGAACGGCTGTATTTGTGTTGGCATTTTTCTGACAATGAAGGAATGCGGCCCGCCCATCACGAAATACCAAAACATGGACAAGGGTGGAAAGGGGTGGCAACCGCATGTTGACAGGGATCACGGTCGTCGATTTTTCACGCCATCTCCCCGGGCCGTATTGCACAATGAGGCTGGCCGACCTGGGGGCAGAAGTGATCAAGGTGGAAGCCCATCCCGGGGGAGATCCCGGCCGCTCGCTGGGGCCGCGGGTCAAAGAGACGGGTGCGTTGTTTTTAAGCTCCAATCGCAACAAGCGGAGCGTCGCGCTGAATTTGCATACCGAAGCGGGCAGGGCCTTGGCGTTCGACCTGGCCAGCCGTGCTGACGTGGTGGTGGAGAGCTTCCGTCCGGGCGTGATGCGCCACCTCGGTCTGGACTACGACAGCCTGTCTGCTGTCCATCCTTCGCTGGTGTATTGCTCGGTTACCGGATACGGCCAGACGGGGGACATGCACCAGTTGGGCGGCCACGACCTCAACTACCAGGCGATCAGCGGGCTGCTGTCAGCGATTCGCGACAGCGAAGGCAGGCCGGTCCCCCGGAAGTGCCAATCGCCGATTACGCTGTGGGCCTGTACGCAGCCGAGCAAATTTGTGCAGCACTGGTTCGGCAATGTCGACACGGGCAGGGCGCTTACCTCGACGTCGCTGCAGTGGACGTGCTCTCCTCCTGGATGGGACTGCATGCCCTGCTCGCCCATGACGGGCAGGCGAAAGCGATGGGCCAATTTCTGAAGGGCATGCTGGCATACCAGGTGTACGAGAGCGCGGATGGCAAGTACGTCACGCTGGCGGCGCTGGAGGAGAAGTTCTGGCACAACTTCTGCCGGGCGGTTGGACGGGAAGACTGGGAGACCCTGCACGGCGCGTTGATCGCTGACCACCCGGACGTTTACGAGGAAATGAAAGCCCTGTTTTTATCACGGACGCAGGCAGAGTGGAGCGAACTGGGGAGTGAAGTGGACTGCTGCCTGACCGCGGTGGAAGAGATGGACACCTGGAGCGGCAGCGCGTATGTCGCCAGCCGGGAAGTCGCCTTTACCCTGCCGTACGGAACCGATGGAGAGACGCTGCAGGTGCGCGTGGAACGATCCCGCCCGCTGGACGGCATGACGCCTCCTCCGCGCTGCGGGGAAGACACCCGTGACGTGCTGAAAACCAAGCTGAACCTGACGGATGACGAATTGACCCGCTTGGAACAGGAAGGCGTCATCCCGCAGTGTATGCTGTAAAGAAAGGAGCAGACACTGATGGAACACGGACAAGACATGCCGATCCTAACTGACCTGCGGGAGGGCATCTGGACAATTACGCTCAATCGGCCGCGGGTACTGAATGCGATGACGCTGGAGATGTTTTCACTGCTACAGGAGGCGATCGCCCGGGCTGCCGCTGAACCGGCTGTCGAAGTGGTGCTTCTGCGCGGCGCCGGTGGCAACTTCTGCTCGGGGGCCGACTTGAGCATACTGGCAGCACTGCGTGACCCCGCCCAGGCGGACGAGTCGCTGACGGTGATCAATGCGTTTTTGACGCAGCTGCATCACATGCCCAAGCCGGTAATCGCCCTGATCGAAGGAGCAGCCGTAGGGGCGGGCCTCAATCTGGCGCTTCACGCCGACTTCGTCATTGCAGCCCGGGACGCGGTGCTGCAAGAGCCGTTTGTCCAAATCGGCCTGACCACGGATTTCGGCGGCACCTATCTGCTGCCGCGCCTGGTTGGCATGGCTCAGGCCAAGCGTTTGGCCCTGCTCGGTGAAAAAATCTCCGGCAGCGAAGCGGAGCGTATCGGCTTGATCTACAAAGCCGTGGATGCGGCTGAAATCGAACAGGAGGCGCAGCAGTTGATCAATGCCCTTCGCCGATTGCCGCGTCATGCGCTGGCCGTCACCAAAGCGGGCTTGACCGCTTGCCTGGAGAAGAATCTGGAGCAGTCGCTGGCCTGGGAGAAAGAGCAGCAGCCCAAGTTGATCATGCATCCCGCCTTTGAATCGCTGGTACAGGCCAAACGGAAGCGCATGTGAAATAACGCCGATGCCACGGTGTTTTTTTCGTCAGGGAAGCGGAATTTTCAGTTCGTGCCGACGGGCACCCGTGTGCGCAATTTCTTCAAACAATATCAAGGTAAGCGGCTGCTTGCTGCCGGGCAGGTTCAGGTTGAGTTCATACGAGCCCCATGACAGGCCGCCGCGGCTGGCGGAGACGAAACTGTTGATCAGGGTGGTAGCCCCGTCCGTGACCACGTAGCGGACATTGCCTTCCAGGACGCGGGCTTGTCCCTTGACGACGTATTGGCTGGTGTCGGTCTTGCTGACCGTGACATTGCGGAACGCTTCGTTGCCGTACCCCTGTTGGCTCTTTGACGCTGGCGGAATGCCGGCGGCACCGGCAGCCGGGGGCAGCGCTGAGACGCATACCAGCCAGCAGACGATCACCCACGCACAAAACACGTTCTTTTTCATTGCGGGTTGCCTCCAAACGGGTAAATTTTTTTGTAGCATGGCCTGTTTGTCCCGTTCCTATCCGGTTGAAGCCGGAGCTTGTCAAGAAATCTTTTGGTCCCGGCTACACAACCGCAAGAACGTGTGAACAGCGCAACCAAGTCTAGCGGAAAATATGCTGCAGGTGAGAGAATATCCATTGAGAACGGAAGCCATCTGTGGTAGAGTAAGAAGTGTAAAGATCCTGCGATGTACGTGAGGCCATAAATGTTTCTAACCTTATGAGTGTTTCTAGGGAGACAGAACTTCGCGCCGTATGTCAGGCCCACCTCCCGGCCTGGGACGCATGGGAAGGCAGAAACGCGGACGGGTCACCCACCTGTGTGAGAGCAGGTTACAGAAACATGAGGCCGGACGGCAGAGCGGGGGTTTTTTTTTAAAAATAAAAAGACAAGCTGGACATAGAAGATTCGACCACGAAAAAACCTGGGACGTTATCGTTCCAGGTTTTTTTGCGCGATCTGCCGGTCCTGTGGCGATCGGACTCAGTGCCGTACGCCGGAGATGCCTGTCTCCTTCTGATTCTGCTGTTGGTCTCCCCGGCTGACGATGGTCAGTGACTGTTCCAGATCACGGGTGTGCTTGGCGTCGTGAAGAATCTGATACATCTGCAAAAAGTTTGCTTTTTGCCCCTCCGGAATGCCCTTGATCCGGACGGTCATTTCCTGCGGACCGCTCTGCTGATTTCCGGATTGCCCCTGCTGATCCTGTTCAGCAGTCTGGTCACCCAGGAAATCGAGAAACAGGGAGTCGTTATCGTTGTCCTGACTGGATTGGCTCTCCTGGCCACGCTGATTACGCTGATCCTGTTGTTCCTTGTTTTCGCCGCTGTTTTGATCCGGTACAAACAGAACGTTAAACTCGTTCAAATCTGTCTGGATGATGCCGATGACGTCCATCCCGATCCTCCTTTGCATGTAATGGTAGGGTGTCAGCCGGGGTGCTTGGTGTGATGGACCCCATGCCGCTGCAAATAGTCATGATAAAAGTATTCGGCAATGGAAATGGCAAAGGCCGTCAAAAACAGGCCGGACAGGCGAAAAGGCTGCGCAAACACAGACGCGGCCAGCCAGAACAGGGCAAATACCATCCCGAAATCTGCCGTGCTGGCAAACGTATTGTTGGTCCGTGGCAGAATGAAGGCATCGCCCAGCCCGTAGGCCACCAGGCTGACGACTGCGCTGGTAACCAGCGCAAACGAAAGCGACGTTCCCGACCACAGCAGCCCCGGCACTGCGATGATGCCGTTTACCAAGAGCTTGAGCAGGATGTTCAAGCACGAACCCTCCTTTCATGCTCTTAGTATGAACCTACCTAGTCTCGCTATGCGCCGTGCGGTTGTTCGCCTTCAGCCGGCGAACCAGCGCTTCATCGGGAGTGACGTACAGCGTCCGCTGCTGTTCGTAGATGACGAAACCGGGCTTGGCTCCGCTCGGCTTTTTTACGTATTTGACCAGCGTGTAGTCGACCGGCACCTGGTTGCCGTGTTGCGCCTTGCTGTAATACGCGGCGAGGACGGCCGCTTCCCGCAGGGTTTGTTCCGAGACCTGGCGGGAGCGGATGACGACGTGGGAACCGGGGATATCCTTGGTGTGCAGCCACGTGTCGTAAGGCGCGGCCAGCTTGTTGGTAAGGTAGTCGTTTTGCTTGTTGTTCTTGCCCACGAGAATCTCCGTGCCGTCGCTCGACGTGTAGGCGTCCAGTTCGGGACGGACGTCCTTTTTCTTTTTGTTTGTCCGTTTCTGCCGGCTGCGCACATACCCTTGTTCCGCCAGTTCTTCACGGATTTCTTCCGCTTCCTGCAGGGAGGCGTGCTCCAACTGGACGAGCAGGCCGTCCAGATAGACGATCTCTTCGCGCGCCTGCCGGATTTGTTCTTCCACGATCTGCAGGCTGTTTTTCGCCTTGTTGTAGCGCTTGTAGTAGGCCTGCAAATTTTCGGATGGCGTCTTCAACGGGTCGAGCGGAATGGTCACGGTGCTGCCCGCTTCGTCGTACCAGTTGACCGCCTCCAGGACGGTATCGCCCCGTTTGAGCTGGTGCATGTGGGCGGTGATCAGTTCACCGTACAGCCGGAAAATCTCCGCGTCTTTCGCTTCGGCCAAGGTCTGCTCCAGCTTTTCGATTTTCTTCTCGTTTTTGTTCCGTTCGCTGGTGACGAAGCGGATCAGGTCGTGCACTTTTTGCTTGACCGTGTCCCGCTGTGCCTTGACGGCGTAATACGCCTGCAGGCATTCGCTTGCAGTGGAAAAGGAAGTTGTGGCGGCGTCCGTCAGATGGGTCAGTTCCACCACGTGAAACTGTGTTTTCTCCCGGCTTTCCGCGATCATCGGCGCATACCGGTGCTGTCTGCCCGCTTCCATCACGGATGCAAAGGCGTGCCACATCGCTTCCCGCGTCGGCAGGCCCGCTCGGTGGACAATCTCTTTGGCCAACAAGGGACTGATCCCGGTGAAAGCGTCCACCAACTGCCGGTCCAAGCGACCGCCATTCCAGTTGATCGCCGTGATGAACGCCTGTTCTGTCACGGCTAGCGGGTCCCGCTTCTCCTGGCTGGGCGGGGAGACGTAGGGACGGCCGGGCAGAACCTGCCGGTATTGGCTGATCGCCGGGGTCACGTGCACGGCGCTGTCCAGGATGGTGTTGCTGGATGGGTCAAGCAGGATGATGTTGCTGTGCTTGCCCATGATTTCCATGACAATCCGCCGCCGCGCCGTGTCGCCCAGTTCGTCGCGGGTGCGGATATCAATGTGCACGATCCGCTCCATGTCCACCTGTTCGATTGCCTCGATCAGGCCGCCTTCGCAGTGCTTGCGCAGCAGCATGCAAAACATCGGGGCTTCCTGCGGATTGGTAAACTCCTCAGTCGTCACATGCAGCCGGGGATAGGTGGGGTTGGCGGAAAGCAGCAGCTTCACCGTCTCCCCCTGTGCCCGAATCTGCATGACAATATCGCTGTGATGGGGCTGATGGATTTTGGCGATCCGTCCGCCCGCCAGTTTTTGCAATTCCCGCACGACCGCACGGGTCACGATTCCGTCAAATGCCACAAGTGCTCACCTCACGTGTGCAGCAATCCTGCACGTATCCACGATTCGTCTGTCTAAAAAGTGTCAGTGACAGTGTATCACAAAGCGCACCACGGCGGAATCGACTTGTCCCTGCGGCGTTGGTTGACACTGCAGAGAGTTGTCTCCTATAATAAATTAACGATTTTACGTCTATGGAAGTGAGAACCATGGTCCGAAGCATGACCGGGTACGGCCGAAGTGTAGGGATGTACGGTTCGCTGCAGCTCACTGTGGAGATTCGCGCGGTGAACCATCGTTTCTGCGAAATCCTTGTTCGCTTGCCCAAGACCTGGGGCATGCTTGAGGAGCCGGTGCGCAAGCTTGTGGGCCAATTCGTCCGGCGCGGCCGCGTCGATGTGGCCGTCACCGTGGACGCAGGCGGCCTGACGGGGCAGGGAATTGCCATTGACTGGGCCGTTGCAGAGCACTATGTGTCGGCGGCGCAGGAGATGAACGAACGCTTTTCGCTACATACACCGTTAACCGCCAAAGACTTGCTGCTCCTGCCCGGTGTGGTGCAAACCCGGGACGCGGCGGAAGCAGACGCCGAGCAGGCGTCCGAGTGGCTGCTTGCGGCGTGTCGGGAAGCGGCGGAAGACCTGCTGTCCATGAAGCGAAAGGAAGGGCTGAAGCTTCAGGCGGATCTGGAACAGCGACTTGCCCGGATTTCCGTCTGGACAGAGGAAATCGGACAAATGGCGCCGCTGGTCGTCGACGAATACCGCAGCCGTCTGCATCAGCGCATGGCCGAATGGGCCGAAACTGCTCCGTTTGAACTGGACGCGCAGCGCCTTGCACAGGAAGCGGCCTTTTTGGCCGAGCGTTCCGACATCAGTGAAGAGGTGACCCGTCTGACGAGCCACTGCTCTCAGTTTGCGGAACTGTTGGGCAGGGAAGAAGCGGTCGGGCGCAAGCTGGACTTTCTGCTGCAGGAGATGAACCGGGAAGCAAACACGATTGCTTCCAAGGCCAATCATCTGCCCATCCAGCGATTGGCCGTCGAGATCAAGACGGAACTGGAAAAAATGAGAGAGCAGGTTCAGAACATCGAGTAGCGATGAAAGGATGGACGGGGCCGTCATGGCAATCAAACTGATCAATATCGGGTTTGGCAACATCGTCAACGCCAACCGCATCATATCCATCGTCAGTCCCGAATCAGCGCCGATCAAGCGGATCATCCAGGAAGCGCGCGATCGCAACATGCTGGTGGACGCGACGTACGGAAGGCGCACGCGGGCGGTCATCATCACGGACAGCGATCATGTCATTCTGTCTGCGGTCCAGCCGGAAACCGTGGCGCAGCGACTGACGACAAAAGATGACGAATCGGACGAATAGGCAGGAGTGAAGACATACGATGGACGATCGCGGTCTCCTTTTGGTTCTTTCGGGGCCGTCTGGCGTCGGCAAGGGAACGGTCTGCAAAGCGCTTCGCGAGCGCATGCCGGATCTGGTCTATTCCGTTTCCGCCACCACGCGGGCGCCGCGGGCCGGAGAAGTGGAAGGGGTTAACTACTTTTTCAAATCAAAGGAAGAGTTCCGCCGAATGATCGAGCAGGATGAACTCCTGGAGTGGGCGGAATACGTTGGCAATTACTACGGTACACCGCGCCAGTTTGTGGTGGATATGCTGGAACAAGGGCGCGACGTGATTCTGGAAATCGAGGTGCAGGGTGCCCTGCAGGTGAAGAAAAAATTTCCTCAGGGGGTTTTCCTGTTTCTCGCGCCACCTGATCTGGCCGAACTGGAAAACCGGATCGTCGGACGGGGAACGGAGACGGAAGAGACAATCCGTCACCGCATGGAGATGGCTCGTCAGGAGATCGAACTGATGGATCAGTACGACTACGTGGTGGTCAACGACATGATCGAATGCGCTTGCGAACGCATCCAGTCGATCATCACCGCCGAGCACTTGAAAAAGGAACGCCAAATTCACAAGTATCGCAAATGGCTTGAGGAGGTTACATAATCCATGCTGTATCCATCGATTGACAAACTGACCGAAAAAGTGGAAAGCAAATACACCCTGGTCACCATCGCGTCCAAACGGGCTCGCCAGCTTCGCGAAAACAGCCCCGTACAGGTGGAAAAACCGCAGTCCAAAAAGTTCGTCGGCCTGGCGCTGGAAGAGCTGATCGCCGACCAGGTCATTTACGAATACACCGACGTCCGCAAATAAAAGCGGCTTTGTCACAGCGTTATTGCTTTCAAACAACCTCACGCAGGTTGTTTTTTTTCGCAGCAAGGACCGGTCTTTCGTCGTGATGGACACAACCACGCCGGTCTTGCCGTTGGGCAGACTGACTAAAAAGGGAGGACACCCAAACATGCTTCCTCTGCAAGGAAAACAAATCGTGCTGGGCGTATCGGGAGGTATCGCCGCGTACAAGGCGGCGGCGCTGACCAGCAAGCTGACCCAGGCGGGTGCGCAGGTACACGTCATCCTGACAGCGAGCGCCATGCAGTTTGTGCAGCCGCTCACCTTTCAGGCGCTTTCTCACCAGCAGGTGTACACCGACATGTTCCAGGAGCCGGACCCCGCGGTGATCAGCCACATCCAATTGGCCGATCGGGCCGATCTGGTGCTGATCGCCCCCGCGACGGCCAACGTCATCGGCAAACTGGCCAACGGCATCGCCGACGACATGCTGACGACGACCGTTCTTGCGACCAAAGCGCCGGTGATGCTGGCGCCGGCGATGAACGTCAACATGTACGGCCATCCTGCGGTGACGGCCAACATGCAGCGGCTGGCGGAGTACGGCTGTCGCTTCGTCGAACCGGGTGAAGGCCTGCTGGCGTGCGGCTGGATCGGCAAAGGGCGGCTGGCCGAACCGGAAGAGATCGTCGAAGCGGTCATCCGCTTTTTTTCCGAACAGCAGGAGACTCACCGCGACCTCGCCGGCAAACGCGTGTTGGTGACGGCAGGGCCGACGCGGGAAAAAATCGACCCGGTCCGCTACATTACCAACCACGCCTCCGGCAAGATGGGATATGCCATTGCGGAAGCGGCGCGGGACAGAGGGGCAGACGTGGTGCTGATCAGTGGCCCGACGTCGCTGCCCAAGCCGGCTGGTGTCGAGTTTGTCCCGGTGGAATCGGTGCAGGAGATGTACGACGCGGTCATGCGACATCTGCCGGAATCCGACATCGTGATCAAGTCGGCGGCGGTGTCCGACTACCGGCCGAAGACGGTCCATGCGCATAAGATGAAAAAAGGAGACGGTCCGCTGGTGCTGGAGCTGGAAAAGGCGCCGGACATCCTGCAGGAAGTGGGCCGGAGGAAGACGGACCAATACGTGGTTGGCTTTGCAGCTGAGACGCAGGACGTGCTGGTCCACGCGAAGTCCAAGCTGGAGCGAAAAAACCTGGACATGATCGTGGCCAATGACGTGTTGATGGAAGGCGCGGGTATGGGCAGTGACACCAACATCGTCACGCTGCTGACGCGGGAAGGGGAGCAGGCAGCGCTGGAAAAGATGAGCAAGCGGGACGTGGCGGACAAACTGTTCGACGCGATCCTGGCCAAAATGGCGCACCGGCCGCTGTCTGACGCGCTATGATTGCCCGCGTCGTGGTGGACGTGCCGGTCAACCGGACCAATCGTCCGTTTGACTACCGGATACCGCCCTGGCTGAGACCGCTGGTGCAGGTCGGCAGCCGCGTTGTCGTGCCGTTTGGCCCCCGGAAGCTGCAGGGGTATGTAGTGGACGTCACCGCCCAGCCGGAGGAAGGGACCGGACGGCTTCGGGATGTGGAACAGGTGCTGGACGATACGCCGCCGTTGACCCCTGAATTGATCCGCCTGGGCGAGTGGATGTCCCGCCAGTATTTGTGTCCGTGGGTGACGGCGATGCAGGCGATGATTCCCGCCGTGCTGAAGGGCCGATCGGAAAAGTGGCTAAAGGCCACCGATCTTTTAGATGAGACGGCTTGCGGACAGTCCGCCCTGCTGTGGGACGTGTACCGAAAACGGCAGCTGCCGCTTGCCGAGGCGGAAAAGCGCTTTCCCGACGAGGCGATGCTGGTACCCGGGTGGATTGCAAGCGGTCTTTTGGAGACGGACTACCAGGTGAGGGACCGGATCACCCGCAAACAGCAGTCGTTTGTCCGCTGCCTGCTGGAGGGAGCGGAACTGACTTCCGCGATTGATTCCCTGCCGAAGCGGGCGGAGCAGATGCGGCGGGTGCTGGAGCTGTTTGCCGCGCACGAGGGGCAGTCGTTTTCCGTGCAGACGCTGCGAGAAGAGCTGGGCATTACCCGCTCTCCGTTGAAAAGTCTGGAGCAGCGGGGCTGGGTCGCGATCGAGCAGGTGGAGGTTTACCGCGACCCGTATGCGCAGCGCCGCTTTGCCGGCGGTGAAAAGCCGTCCTTTACTCCGCAGCAGGAGGCGGCACTAAAGCCGATCGGCGATCAGATTGCTGCGGGCGAGTACGGGGCGTTTTTGCTGCACGGGGTGACCGGCAGCGGCAAGACCGAAGTATACCTGGAAGCGATCGAACGGACGCTGGCCGCGGGGCGGGAGGCGATTTTTCTCGTTCCCGAGATCAGCTTGACGCCGCAGATGGTGGAACGGTTCAAGGCGCGGTTCGGCGCCGACGTGGCCGTTCTGCACAGCGCGCTTTCCCAAGGGGAGCGGTACGACGAGTGGCGCAAGATTCTTCGCCGAGAGGTGAAGGTAGTGGTGGGGGCGCGATCGGCCGTCTTTGCCCCGTTTCAAAACGTCGGATTGATCGTGATCGACGAAGAGCACGAAAGTTCCTACAAACAGGAGGAGACGCCGCGCTACCATGCGCGGGAGGTGGCGCTGTGGCGAGCGCGGGAAAACAACGCCGTAGTGGTGATGGGCAGTGCCACACCTTCCCTGGAGACGTACGCGTTGGCTGCGCGCGGCCGGTACACGCTCCTGGAGATGCCGGAGCGGGTCGGCAGCCGGCCGCTGCCGCGCGTTCACGTCGTCGACATGCGGGAAGAACTGCGCGCGATGAACCGTTCGATGTTCAGCCGTCTGCTGTACGAAATGATCGGCGACAGATTGGCCAAACAGGAGCAGATGGTGCTGTTTTTGAACCGACGCGGCTTTTCCACCTTTGTCATGTGCCGCACCTGCGGCTATACGCTCCGCTGCGTGCACTGCGACATTTCGCTGACGTACCACAAGACCAACCATACCGCCCGCTGCCACTACTGCGGCTACACGATCGTTCAGCCCGCCCGCTGCCCGGAGTGCCAAAGCGAGCACATCCGCTTTTTCGGGACGGGCACACAAAAAGTGGAGGCGGAGCTGGCCCGGCTGTTCCCAGGCATCCGCGTCATCCGCATGGACGTGGACACCACCTCCCGCAAAGGGGCGCACGAGGAGCTTCTGCACAAGTTTCGCACCGGGCAGGGGGACGTGCTGCTGGGCACGCAAATGATCGCCAAGGGGCTTGATTTTCCCCGCGTGACGCTGGTCGGCGTCATCGCAGCGGACACGTCGCTGCATCTGCCCGATTTCCGTGCGGCGGAAAAGACCTTCCAACTGCTGACCCAGGTGGGCGGACGGGCCGGTCGGCACGAACTGGAAGGTGATGTCATCATCCAGACCTACACGCCGGAGCACTACAGCATCGTTCATGCCACCCGGCACGACTACCCGTCGTTTTACCGCGAGGAGATGATGCAGCGCAGACGGACCGGCTATCCGCCGTACTACCGGCTGGTGCTGATTACCTTTTCGCATGAAGAGGTGCCTGTGGTCATCCGGGCGGCTCACAGCGTGGCTGATTTTCTCCGGCCGCGGCTGGCGGAGACGACGATTCTGCTGGGGCCGGTGGCGTCGCCAATTCCGCGCATCAAGGATAGATTTCGGTTCCAGATCATGTTAAAATATCGGGATGAACCTCGGCTGTCTGACCTGTTGGCCCAGGCCGTGGACGTTTTTGAAGAAGGGAACAAACAGCAGAAGGTGCTGATGACGATCGACGTCGATCCGCACGTACTGCTTTAGGGAGGATAACAACCAATGGCTATTCGCACAATCGTCAAACACCCAGATCCGATCCTGCGGGAAAAAGCGGCAGTGGTCACCAAATTCAACGCCAACCTGCACAAGCTGCTGGACGACATGGCGGAGACCATGTACGACGCAGACGGTGTCGGCCTGGCAGCGCCCCAGGTGGGCGTCTCGAAGCGCGTCATCGTCATGGACTGCGGGGAAGGCCTGATCGAGGTGGTCAATCCGGAGATTATCGCCTATGAAGGGGAGCAGTTTGACTACCCGGAAGGTTGTCTCAGCATCCCCGGTCTGCGCGGCGATGTGCGCCGTCACAAATGGATCAAACTCAGAGGACAGGACCGGTACGGCAACGTGTTTGAATTGGAAGCAGACGACCTCTTGTCCCGCTGCGCCCAGCACGAAATCGACCATCTCAACGGCATCCTGTTCATCGATATCGCCGACCGGGTCTATCCGATCAGCCAGGAAGAGGAAGGGGAATAAACCGTTTTGAAAGACGTGCGCATACTGTTTATGGGAACGCCCGACTTTGCCGTCCCCAGCCTGGAGGCGCTGGCGGCGAAAGGGTACCAGGTGGTCGCTGCCGTAACGCAGCCTGACCGGCCTGTGGGGCGCAAGCGGGTGCTGACCCCGCCGCCGGTAAAGGAAGCGGCGCTGCGCATCGGCATCCCGGTGCTGCAGCCGGAGAAGATCAAGGCTGAAGAGGCGCTGGCAGAGGTGCTTGCGCTGGAGCCCGATCTGATCGTCACAGCGGCGTACGGCCAGATTTTGCCGAAACGTTTGCTGGATGCGCCCCGCTACGGTTGCATTAACGTGCACGCCTCGCTTTTGCCCAAGTACCGGGGCGGCGCGCCGATCCACAAAGCGATCATGGAAGGCGAAACCGAGTCGGGCGTGACGATCATGTACATGGTGGAGGCACTGGACGCGGGTGACATGCTCTCACGCGTGGTCGTGCCAATTGACGAACGGGATACGGCCGGCACGCTGTTTGACAAGCTGGCGGCGTCCGGCGCCAAATTGTTGGTGGAAACCGTGCCGAAGCTGTTGGCTGGAGAAATTGTGCCTGAGCCGCAGGATCACGAGGCTGCGACGTATGCGCCTACGCTCAAACGGGAGGATGAGCGGGTCGACTGGAGCCGGGATGCGCGGCAGGTGTACAACCAGGTGCGCGGCCTCAACCCCTGGCCTGTCGCCTTTACCACCTATGGCGGAAAGGTGTGGAAGCTCTGGTGGGTGGAGATGCAGGCGGAGGACGGTCAGTTGGCTAAGCCCGGCACGATTGTCGCCCGGGAAGAGGACGGGCTGATCGTGGCCTGCGGCAGCGGCGCGGTAAAGATTACGGAACTGCAGCCGGAAGGAAAGAAACGGATGAGCGCGCGCGACTTTTTGCGCGGCGCCGGCAGCGGCATTGAAATCGGCACAAAGGTAGGAGAATAGCACGTGGCACACAAGGGAGCGCGCGAAATCGCCCTGGACGTCTTGAACAGGGTGGAGCAACACAAGTCGTACAGCAATCTGGAGTTGAAGCACGTCCTGGAGCGCGGGGAGCTGCGCGCCCCCGATGCCGGATTGGTGACGGAGCTGGTTTACGGCACGATTCAGCGGCGGCTGACGCTGGACGAGGTGCTCGCCCACTTTGTCCGCGGCAAAAAGCTGCAGCTTTGGGTGCGCAACCTGCTGCGGCTCAGCCTGTACCAGATTCGCTACCTGGACCGGATACCGGCGCGGGCTGCAGTGCACGAAGCAGTGGAGATCGCCAAGCGGAGAGGGCACCAGGGGATCGCGTCAATGGTAAACGGCGTGCTGCGCAACGTGCTGCGGCAGCCTGACGTGTGGGAGCGCCTGCCGGAGGGAGACGCTGCGCGCCGGCTGGCGGTCGAAGAGTCTCACCCGGAATGGCTGGTGCGCCGCTGGATCGCGGCGTACGGTGAAGCAGCGACGCGCGCCATCTGTGCGAGCAACAACCGCCCCCCACATGCATCCGTTCGCGTCAATACGCTGAAACTGACGCGGGACGAACTGTTGGAGCGGCTGCGTGAGGAGTATCCGGACGCTGCCCCGTCTCCGCTCAGCCCGCACGGTATCCTGTTTCCCGGCGGGCATGCGGCGGGGACCCGCTGGTTCAGCGAAGGCTATTTCACCGTGCAGGATGAAAGCTCCATGCTCGTCGCGCCGGCGCTGGCCGTCCAGCCGGGCATGCGGGTGCTGGATGCCTGCGCCGCTCCGGGCGGAAAGACGACGCATCTGGCAGAGCTGATGCAAAACAAAGGCGAGATCGTGGCGAGCGACGTCCATCCGCACAAGCGGGAGTTGATTGCGGAAAACGCCGACAGGCTGGGCATCTCGATCATTACGCCGATCACGAGCGACGCGCTTGATTTGCCGGACAGGGGGCTGGGCGCGTTCGACCGGATACTCCTGGACGCGCCGTGTTCCGGATTTGGCGTAATCCGGCGCAAGCCCGACCTGAAGTGGAACAAAACCCCGGACGACGTGGCGGCGATCGCCGACCTGCAGTACCGGCTGCTGGAACGGGTGGCAGGAATGCTGGCGCCAGGCGGTCTTTTGGTGTACAGCACCTGCACGATCGAACCGGAGGAAAACCAGTCGGTGGTGCGCCGGTTTGTGGCCGAGCATCCGGAATTCGCGCTCGACGAAGCGCTGGCACAGGACCTGCCGGAGGCGGCGCGGGAAAAGCTGGATGGCCATGCGGGATACGTGCAGGTGTTGCCGCATCACTTTGACAGCGACGGATTTTTTATCGCCCGTCTGAAACGAAAAAGGTAGCGGAAAAGGGGTGGCACTCCGTCAGCGGATGTCGCTCCTTTGCTGTTGTTTGCGTCCTTGCCGTTTGGTTTACACTAGGAAAAGCGACGCATCTTGCGCGGTTGGCCTCATTTCCTGTTTGATGCGGCGCGCAATGCAAGGTACAATGATACAATGATGATTTCTCGCTATGCGACTACTTGAGGATGTGAACATAAAATGCCATTTTCATCGTATACGGGCGAAAAACCGCTCATTTACAGCCTGACCCAGGACGAGTTGAAAACGTGGCTCGTCGAGGCGGGAGACAAGGCGTTTCGCGCCCAGCAGATTTTTGACTGGCTGTACGTCAAGCGTGTCCGCTCGTTTGACGAGATGACCAACCTGTCCAAAGATCTGCGGCAAAAGCTGAGCGAAACCTTCCGCATCGATCCGCTGCAAGAAATTACGCGCCAGGTGTCACAGGACGGTACCGTCAAGTTCCTGTTCCAACTGGTGGACGGCCATGCGATCGAGACGGTGATCATGCGGCACAACTACGGCAACAGCGTCTGCGTCACCACTCAGGTGGGCTGCCGCATCGGCTGTACGTTTTGCGCCTCCACTCTGGGCGGTCTGAAGCGCAATCTGGACGCCGGCGAGATCGTCGCCCAGGTGCTGATGGCCCAGCGGAAGCTGGACGAAGAAGGAGAGCGCGCCAGCCACGTCGTCGTCATGGGCATTGGCGAGCCATTCGAGAATTTTGACAACCTGATCGCCTTCCTGCGGATTATCAACGACAACCGCGGACTGAACATCGGGGCCCGTCACATCACCGTATCAACCAGCGGCATCGTGCCCAAGATCTACGAATTTGCGGACAAGGGAGGTCAGGTGAATCTGGCAATCTCCCTGCATGCCCCGAATACGGAACTGCGCTCCAAGCTCATGCCGATCAACCGGGGCTTTCCGCTGGAGAAACTGCTGGAGGCCTGCCGCTACTACATTGCCAAGACAGGCCGCCGCATCAGTTTTGAGTACGGTTTGTTCGGAGGGAAAAACGACCAGCCCGAGCACGCGGAAGAACTGGCCGACCTGATCGGCGACATGCTCTGCCACGTCAACCTGATCCCGGTCAACTACGTGCCGGAACGCGATTACGTGCGTACCCCGCGCAACGAAATCTTCCGCTTCAAACGCATTTTGGAGGAGCGAGGGATCAATGTGACGATCCGCCGCGAGCACGGCAGCGACATTGCAGCTGCATGCGGCCAGCTCCGGGCTCAATACGCAAAGGAAACCGCGGGGTGATCTCATGGAAATTGCGATGAAATCACATGTCGGCCGCGTCCGTCAGGTCAACGAGGACTACTTTGCCTGCATCGCCGACCTGAACGGGCGCGTGCTGGCCGTGGTCGCCGACGGCATGGGCGGCCACCAGGCTGGAGATATTGCCAGCCGTCTCGCCGTTGAGCGAATTGTAAAAGAACTGCGTCATCTGGACGGCGAACTGAGCGATGAAGACGCTCGCGAGCGCTTGATGGACGCGCTCCTCATGGCCAACGAGGAAGTGTACCAATACGCCCAGCAGCATCCGGAGTGCAGCGGCATGGGGACGACGATCGTGGCCGCGCTGTTGGGAGAGACTGGAGGCGTGACGGCGCACATCGGCGACAGCCGCCTGTATCATTTCAACGCGGATGGTCTGCAGTTGAAGACGGAAGACCACTCGCTCGTGCACGAACTGATGAAAAGCGGCCAAATCACCGCCGAGGAAGCCTCGGTTCACCCTCAGCGCAACGTGTTGATGCGCGCCCTCGGCACCGAGCCGGATGTGCGCATCGATCTGGGGCAGTTCAACTGGTCGGAGGGCGACGTGGTGTTGCTGTGCTCTGACGGGTTGAGCAACAAAGTAGATCATTCGGTGATGGTGGAGTGGTTGAAGCGTCCCGTATCGCTGCAGGCACAGGTGGACGGTCTGGTCGAACACGCGCTGGACGCTGGCGGCGAGGACAACATCACATTGGTAGCCGTTCGCAACAAACCCAAGCCCGTCACCGGCAATAGAGAGGGGTGAGCGAGATGGAAGGTCAACGACTGGGGGGACGATACCAACTGGAAGCCCGCATCGGCGGGGGTGGAATGGCTATTGTATACAAGGCGAAGGATCTGGTCCTGAACCGTCAGGTAGCGGTGAAAGTGCTGCGGTCACAGTTCGGAACGGACGAAGATTTCGTCACCCGTTTCCGGCGGGAAGCGCAGGCCGTAGCCAGCTTGTCTCACCCCAATGTGGTCGGCGTGTACGACGTGGGACAGGACGGGGACACCCACTACATGGTGATGGAGTACGTGGAAGGCTCGACGCTGAAAGATCTGATCAACCGCCACGGAGCGCTTCCGGTGGAAGAGGCCGTGCGGATTGCTGCGGAAATTTGCGACGCGCTGGACCACGCCCACCAAAACCAGATCATCCACCGCGATATTAAGCCGCACAACATTCTGATCGGGAAAAACGGACGGGTGAAGGTGACCGACTTTGGCATCGCCCGTGCGGTGACGTCCACCACCATCACGCACACCAACGCCGTGCTCGGTTCGGTCCACTACTTTTCGCCGGAGCAGGCGCGCGGTGGCGTGACGGCGGAAAAGTCGGACATTTACTCACTGGGCATTGTGCTCTACGAAATGGTTACCGGCCAACTGCCGTTTTCCGGCGATTCACCGATTTCCGTCGCTTTGAAGCATTTGCAGGAACCCCTGCCCGAACCGCGTCAGGTCAATCCGAACATTCCGCAAAGCGTGGAAAACGTAATTCTCAAAGCGCTGGTCAAGGACCCGCAAATGCGCTACGCTTCCGCACGGGAAATGATGGAGGACCTGAAGACCTGCCTTCTGCCGGAGCGGCTTAACGAGGAGAAGATTCAGTTCCCGGTAGACGACGAGCAGACGAAGGTGTATCCGGCCATTACACCGGAGATGCTGGAAGCCCAGGGACGTCAGGGGCAGGCCGGGCAGCAGGAGGAGGAAAGCCCGCAGCCGCGCCGATGGTGGGTCAAACCAGCGATGTGGGTCGGGGCAATCGGCTTGTTCATGGTTCTGGCCTTTCTCGGGTTCAACCTGGTGGTAAACCTCTTCCCGTCTGTGCCCGAAGTGCAGGTGCCGCACGTGGAGGGGACGCACCGCACAC
The DNA here is from genome assembly GCF_020923495.1 of Brevibacillus sedimenti. Classification (GTDB taxonomy): domain Bacteria; phylum Bacillota; class Bacilli; order Brevibacillales; family Brevibacillaceae; genus Brevibacillus; species Brevibacillus aydinogluensis. The sequence continues at coordinate 3,692,557 of NZ_CP064048.1, read as the reverse complement.
TGGCAGAGGAGCGCATCCGCGAGTTCAAACTGGTTCCCAAGGTGGTCTACGAGGAGAACGACAGCGTCGAGAAGGACATCGTGATCCGGCAGGACCCGGCGCCGCCGATGCGGTTGAAGGAAAACGGCATTGTGACGATTTACGTCAGCAAAGGACAGGAAGCCATAGAGATGCCCAATCTCGCCAACCTTAGCCGGGAGGATGCGGAAAAGGCTTTGAGGGATAAAGGGTTTGCCATTACGGACAATACCTTTGTGGAAAAAGAGGACGACAAGGTGCCGGCCGGCCATGTGATCGACCAGTCCCCGGCGGCGGGCGAGAAGGTCGTTCCCAACAAGACGGACGTGCGGGTGGAGATCAGCTCGGGACCGCCGCAGGTAACCATTCCGGACGTGCGCGGCTATAACCTGGAACAGGCCCAGATCGAGCTGTTCAAGAAGGGACTTCTGGTCGACCAGCAAAACATCAGGTATGAACCGGCCTATACGGACAAACAGGGCATCGTCATCGGCATGCCTTCGCCGTACGAGCCGAATACCCGGGTGACAAAGGGTACGGCGATTCCGCTGATCGCCAGCAACGGTCAATATCCGGCGGAAGCCCGGTTCGCCTCCCAGCCGATCTACATGGAAGTGCTGGACGGCGAGGGCGAAGTGTCGGTCAGGATTACGGTGAACGACGCGCGCGGCGACAATCAGATTGTCATCGATGAGAAGATCACCGAGAGCAAGGGTTATGACGTGCCGGTAGTGCTGTCGCCGCAGAAAAACGCCGTAATCCGAGTGCACCGCAACGGAATACCGGATTATCAGAAAATCACCATCACCTACGACAGTGTGCCATAAGCAGTTGGGGGGACATGGATGCCAGAAGGACGGATCGTGAAAGCATTAAGCGGATTCTACTACGTGGCCGACGGGGATCGCGTCTACCAGTGCCGGGCCCGGGGACTGTTCAAGAAAAAAGGGGCGAAAGTACATCCGCTCGTCGGCGACTGGGTCGTGTACGACGTCATCAGCGACAGCGAGGGGTACGTGATGGAAGTGGGCGAACGGACGAGCGAGCTGGTTCGCCCGCCCATTGCCAACGTCGATCAGGCTGTGCTCGTCTTTTCCATGGCAGAGCCGGCGTTTAGCCCGTTTTTGCTGGATAAGTTTCTCGTGCATACGGAGCACGCCGGGATCGATGCGGTGATCGTGCTGTCCAAATCGGACATCGCGGCGGACGACGACGTGGAAGCGGTCGTGCGCAAATACGAGAAGATCGGCTACCGCGTCATCCCCACGTCCACCGTGGACATGCGCGGTGTCGAGGCGCTCCGCGAAGCGCTGCGCGACTCCATCTCCGTCTTTGCCGGCCAGTCGGGCGTGGGCAAATCCTCGCTGATCAACGCCTTGTTTCCCGGCATCAGCCTGCAGACTGGCGACGTCAGCCAGAAACTGGGGCGCGGCCGGCATACGACCCGCCACGTGGAGCTGATTCCGCTGCCTGGCGGGGGGTATGTGGCGGACACCCCAGGTTTCAGTTCCCTGGAGTTTATCGGCATCGACGAGCTCGACCTGGCGGAGGCTTTCCGCGACTTTGGCGAACTCAGTGCCTCGTGCAAGTTTCGCGGCTGTCTGCACGTAAGCGAACCCGGCTGCGCCGTCCTCGCGGCACTAGATGCGGGTGAACTGGACACCGAGCGCTACCAGCACTACAAGCAATTTCGCGAGGAACTGAAAGAATACCAACGGAGGAACAAGCCATGGTAAAAATTGCACCCTCTATTCTGTCCGCTGACTTTGCCCGCCTGGGCGAAGAGATTCGGGACGTCGAACGGGGCGGCGCCGACTGGATTCACGTCGACGTGATGGACGGCCGCTTTGTTCCCAACATCACGATCGGACCGCTGATCGTGGAGGCGATTCGCCCCGTGACCAAGCTGCCGCTGGACGTGCATCTGATGATTGAAGAGCCGGACCGCTATATTCCGCAGTTTGCCAAGAGCGGCGCGGACTGGATCACTGTTCACCAGGAGGCATGTCGCCATCTGCACCGCACGCTGTACCTGATCAAGGAACAGGGGGTAAAGGCAGGGGTTGTGCTCAACCCGGCCACCCCGCTGGTGACCATCGAATCGGTGCTGGAAGATCTGGATATGGTGCTGCTGATGACCGTCAACCCCGGTTTTGGCGGCCAGAAGTTCATTCACAGCGTCGTGCCGAAAATCAAAGAACTGCGCCGGATGCTCGACGAGCGCGGACTGAATCATGTTGAAATTGAAGTAGACGGCGGTGTCAACGAACAGACAGCCCGCCTCTGTGAGGAAGCAGGGGCCACGGTGCTCGTCGCCGGAAGCGCCGTCTTCAATCAGTCGGACCGCGCACAAGCCATCGCGGCGATTCGCGGCTGACCCATAACAGCAAAAAGCCATCCTCTTTGTGAGGATGGCTTTTGACGTTGTTGGCTACTGGCCAATGATTACCCGTTCTTTTGGATAATGGTAGCGAATCTGCCGCTCGTCCTTTTTCAGCAGGAGCAGCAGGCTGATGATTCCGATCCGGCCGATTAACATCGTGATGATCAGAATCACCCTGCCGGACGTGCTCAGTTCGGATGTAATCCCCATGGACATCCCCGTCGTTCCGAACGCCGAGCACACTTCAAAGAAGACCTGCTGGATGGGCTGCCCCTCGATCCAGACGAGCAGGACGATTGCGGCAAAGACCAGGCTGACGGCCACAAAGAAGACGAGGAAGGAGCGCATGATGTCGTCTTCCTCCAGCTCCCGGCCAAACACCTTGACGTCTTTCCGACCGCGCATGTAGGCGATGACCGTGGCGATCATGACAAAAAACGTGGTCGTCCGAATCCCGCCCCCACACTGTTGGGAGAGGCCCCGATGAACATCAGGGCAGACAGCATGACCAGTGTGGGTGTGGACAGCACGCTGACATCCATCGTCGTCAGACCGGCGCTGCGTGTGGACAGCGATTGAAACAGCGCAAAAAAGAGCGATTCGTCCCAGCTTTTGTGCGCCAGGAATCCGTCCCATTCAAACAGCAGGAAAAACAGGGCGCCCGCCACGCTCAGGATCAGGTACGTCAGCGTGGTGATCTTGGTAAACAGCGAAAAGGTAAACCGCCGGTTGAGCCGCCGATGCGCGATGTAGTCCTTTACCTCGACCAGCACAGGAAAGCCGATCGCCCCCAGCACCATCAAGACCATGTGGATCAGCTGGAATACGTAGTCGTGGGAAAAGCCGATCAGCGAGTTTCCGTAGATGTCAAACCCGGCGTTGGTGAAGGCGCTGACCGACGCAAAAAAACCGTGAAAATAGGCCGTATACCAATCGGCGTGGTACCCTGCCGCCAGGAAGTAGCTGCCCAGCATGATGGTTCCAGCCAGCTCGATGAAGATGGCGAGCAGGAGGATGCTGCGCATCAGGGAGACGAGTCCGGCAAGCGTGGGGCGGTTGTGGTCGGTCGCGATCCATTTGCGCTGTTCCAGCCCGATTCGCTGCCGCAGAACCAGCCAGAAAAACGTTCCCAGCGTCATGATGCCAATGCCGCCGATCTGAAAAAGCAGCGTGAGCAGGAGAAGCCCCCACTGATTAAACACCTCGTGAATCGCGATCACCGTCAAGCCCGTCACGCTGATGGCACTTGACGCAGTAAACAGCGAGTCGAGAAACGTAAGCCGGGCACCCGGCTGGTGAAAGATCGGCAGCATCAACAGCAGGGTGGAAATCAGCACGGCACTCAGGTAAAAGGATACGATAATTTGTACGGAACTAAAGCGACGTCGTTTGTCGGTCACAGCCAAAGCAACTGCCTCCCGTAAAACATCATACGGACTATCATAGCGAATGGAATGGCGGATCGCAATGCCCAAAAGAGGGCGGGGGCAGCGATGATTTCGTCCCGCCCCTGCCGTGCCGGATCACACCCCTTCTGTCGCTGACGAGCAGAAAAATTGCCAATGACTGGCTGAGATCCCGTAAGTCAGGCGGTCATTACAAGGTGGTGAACAAGCGCAGCAGCAGCGCGATCCGCTGCGGAATCGCATCAATTACGATGTGTTCGTGAGGGGCGTGGGCGCCGTCGCCGACAGGTCCCAGTCCGTCCAGCACGGGCGTGCCGACCGCTGCCGCCACATTGCCGTCGCTGGTGCCGCCGACGCCGGTCTCGGTCAGGTCCAGACCCTCCAGGGCAGCCAACGAACGGGCGTGAAGAAAGAGGCGTTCCGTCTCGCTGGTCCGTTCCATCGGCAGTTTGCTGATGCTCCCCTCTACGTCCAATTCGGCGCCGGGCAAGACGGGGGAAAGCGAACGCATCAGTCGGCTGATTCGTTCCGCTTCCATCGACGTGCTGACGCGTACGTCCACGACCGCTTCCGCACAGTCCGGTACGACATTGGAGGCAATCCCGCCCTTGATCGTGCCTACAGACAGCGTGGTGCCCGCGGTGTAATCGGTCCAGGACTGGACGGTAAGGACGTGATGAGCCAACTCGGCGATGGCGTTGACGCCTGAGGCGTGGTCGTTGCCGGCGTGGGTCGCCCGTCCTTTTGCCCTCAATACGAAATTGCCGCCGCCTTTGCGGCTGGTTTTCAACGACCCGTCTCCCGCCGCAGGCTCCAGCACCAGCACGCATTTGCTCCGCTTCGCTTCCTCTTTGATCAGCGCCTCCGATGACGGGCTGCCGACCTCTTCATCCGTGTTCCAGAAAAAGACCAGTTTGCTTTCCAGCGGCAGGTGTTCTTCAATGATCGCGCGCAGGGCAAAATAGCCGAACACGATGCCCGCCTTCATGTCGTACGTACCAGGGCCCCACGCTTTGCCATCCTCGATGCGCCACGGCTCCCGGCTGAGTGTGCCGATCTCCTTGACCGTGTCATAATGGCCGAGCACGAGCACCTGCTCGCGGCCGCTTCCGTATTCCACACGCAGTTGGCTGCCGTATTCGCGCTGCGGAATCGCCTCAACGCGGCAGCCCAGCTTGCGAAAACGGTCCGAGATGTATGCCCCGAGCTTGTCGACCGCCGCCTTGTCGTGCGTGGGCGACTCCATTTCCACGTAGGTGCGCAGTTCTTCCAGCACATCCGGCAGCAGCCGTCGAAAATATTCAGTCCAATTCCTGTTCATACACGCCCTCCTCGCAACAGTTTCCACCTGCATGATACATCGCAGGGAAGAATTGTGCCAGAGCGGGCGGCTTTTTCAAGAAAAGCGGCGGGACGTCCGACCGCGGCGCAATGCGGTATCACGCTGCCTGTTGTTGTCTGATAAATAAAATTTAGTTGAAATTGTTTCGGTAATGATTAAAATAAGCATTATGATGAATAAATATAAGTTGTCGGAGAAGCAGCCGGCAGCTTGCACTTCCGCAGCCAACGATTTATGGCAAGCGAAGGTACTTTACTCACATCATATCTAGGGGGTATATCAATGAAAAAGACGTCCTTGTTTTCGCTCGCCGTCTCCACGCTGCTGGCGGTAACGGTACTGGCTGGATGTGGCACCGGCGCACAGCCTGCAGGGGAACAGCCGGCCGGACAAGCTTCCTCCGGTGAAGAAAAAACGCTGATCATGGCTACCTCGGCCGACTACAAGCCGTATGAATTCCACGACCTGTCCAGCGGCCAGGATGAGATCGTCGGCTTTGACATTGACATCGCCAAGCACATCGCCAAAGAGCTGGGCTACGAGGTGCAAATCGTCGACATGAACTTTGACGGGTTGATTCCCGCACTGCAAAGCAACCGCGCCGACTTCGTCATGGCGGGCATGACGCCGACGCCGGAACGGCAGAAAAACGTGGACTTTTCCATCATCTACTACGACGCCAAGAACACGATTGTCGCCAAGCAGGAGAGCAAACTGACCAAGCCGGAGCAGCTGGCAGGTAAAAAAGTGGCCGTGCAGACCGGTTCCATCCAGGAAGAAGCGGCAAAGGAACTGGCCAAGACAATTCAGGGAATGGAAATTGTCTCGCTGAACAAGACCGGCGAAATCGTCGAAGAGGTGAAAACGGGCCGCGTCGATGCTGCGATCCTGGAGGACACCGTGGCCAAAGGCTACATCGACGCCAATCCGGGACTCCAGTTCACCACGATAAATGAAGCCGAAAACAACGGTTCTGCGGTGGCCTTCCCGAAAGGTTCTCCGTACGTGGAGGATTTCAACAAGGTGCTTAAACAAATGCAGGAAAACGGTGAGATGGACAAGCTGATCAAGAAGTGGTTCGGCCAATAACCGGGCCCTGACAAGGAGTAGAAAACGGGCATGTTTGATTTTCAACAGATTGTGCCCTATATCCCGTTTATCTTGAACGGGGTAAAGGTCACCTTACAGGTAACGCTCCTCGCGGTGGTGCTGGGGTTTATTTGGGGCTCGATTCTGGCGCTGATCAAGATTTCCAACGTTCGCATACTAAAATGGCTGGCGGTCGCCTACACCTCGGTGTTTCGCGGCACGCCGCTGATTTTGCAGTTGACGTTCGTCTATTTTGCGACACCGCAGATATTCGGCTATAACATTTCGAAGTTCGAGGCAGCCGTGCTCACCTTTACGCTCAACTCCGGCGCGTACATTTCAGAGACGATCCGCGCAGGGATTATGGCTGTCGACAAGGGGCAGTGGGAGGCTGCCAAGGCGCTTGGCGTGCCGTACCGGCAGATGATGATCGACATCATTCTGCCGCAGGCGCTGAAAAACATCCTGCCTGCCCTGGTGAACGAAACGATCGCGTTGTTGAAGGAATCGGCGCTGGTCTCCACGATCGGGCTGGCCGATATCATGCAGAACGCCAACATTGTGAAGGGAACAATCTTCCGCTACTTCGAGCCGTACCTGATTGCCGGTGCGCTGTACTACGTAATGGTCATGCTGCTCACCTGGCTTGCGCACGGTCTGGAGAGGAGGCTCAGACGCAGTGATTAAGATTCAAAACGTAAGCAAGTCGTTCGGATCGCTTGACGTCCTGCACGACATCTCCACCGAGATCGGCCGCGGCGACGTGGTGGCAATCATCGGTCCGTCAGGGTCGGGGAAATCGACGCTGCTGCGCTGCATCAATCTGCTGGAGACCCCGACAAAGGGCAGCATCTTCATCGACGGGGACGAGATTACCGCCCCCAAAGCGGACGTGATGAAGATTCGGCAAAAAATCGGCATGGTGTTTCAGCACTTTTACCTCTTCCCGCACATGACCGTGCTGGACAACCTGACGTACGCGCCGGTCAAGGTGAAGGGCGTGACCAAGGAGGCAGCCGAAGCCAAGGCCCGGGAACTGCTGGCCCGCGTCGGCCTCTCCGACAAGGCCGACGTCTTTCCGGCGCGGCTGTCCGGCGGGCAGAAGCAGCGCGTGGCCATCGCCCGGTCACTGGCAATGGAGCCGGAGATCATGCTGTTTGACGAACCTACCTCGGCACTCGACCCGGAGATGGTCAAGGAGGTGCTGGAGGTTATGAAAGGGTTGGCAGAGTCCGGCATGACGATGGCGATCGTCACGCACGAGATGAACTTCGCCCGGGAAGTAGCCGACCGTATCTGTTTCCTCGACGGGGGACGGCTGGTGGAGGAGGCGCCGCCGGAGGAGTTTTTCACCAGTCCGCGCAGCGAGCGGGCCAAACAGTTTTTGGAAAAAATGCTGTGAGGACGCAGTCCTGAGCAAAGTCGTGTATACGACATTGCCATCGCTTGCGGGCAACCGCAGCAGGGCACACCATGAGGCAAGGAATGAAGCCGCGGATAGTTCCGCGGCTTTTTTTCTCTTCATTTTGACAGACAGGACAGCTTCCGTTAGAATGAGCACAGCCGCTCTTTGGCTGTCGTTCTTATCATTGGTATTTCGGGTAAAGGAGTGAATGCGCATGGCTCGACAACGACTGCTCGTCATGCTGGAAATGGCAATGATGGCAGCGCTTGCGGTTGTGTTCAGCGAAATCAAGGTGTTTGAAATGCCGCAGGGAGGGTCCGTCTCCCTGGTGATGGTGCCGATCGCCCTCATCGCGGTGCGGCGTGGAATTCTGCCGGGCGTGGTCACCGGTTTGATCGTCGGGCTGCTGCAGCTGCTGCTGGGGGGCACGATTGTTGCGCCCATTCAGGTGCTGCTCGACTACCCGCTGGCGTTTGCCGCCCTGGGACTGTCCGGCATGATCCCGCTGTCCGGTCTGCAGGGGACGTCGCGACGGATTGCGGTGCTGTGGAGCGCCCTGTTCGTCGGCGTGGTCGGACGGTTTGTCTGCCACTTTATCTCCGGCGTCGTCTGGTTCGGTCAATACGCGCCGGAGGGGATGCCGGTCGCGCTCTACTCGTTCGTCTACAACATCACCTACTTGCTGCCGGAAATGATCATTGCCGGCATCGTGCTGACGGTGGTGCTGACCAGCGCGCCGCACCTGCTGTTCTCGGCTGGGGGACGGAAGCGCATCGCGTAGCGGGACGCAAAAGATTCAGACAGGGGGCGGCTGCCGTCTCGGCAGGCGGCGTGCCGCACCCATTTTCTCGTCTACGGGGAAAATGGGGTCATATCAGCGGAGCCATCCGCATATGGTATTCAGGCAGCAGCACGTTGCCTGAATTTTTTATTAGTCGACACCGGGAGACGCATGTTTGCCCCGCGGTGGAATATAATGTAATATGCACGTTTGAACAATACACCTGAAGGAGGTGCGGCAGTAAATGGGATTGCGCTCCTTTCGCCTGCGACAGGGGGGCGCCTTGCGACGTGTTCTCGGGGTTGCGTTGGCTGTCGGAGGGATCACCATTTTTCTGTACACGGCACCTCCGTGGGTTTGGTATACCCTGTTGGGATTGGGCCTCGTGGGAGCTGGCTGGTATCTGTATCACGTGAAGTAATTTCGGTAAGGAGGGGTACGCATGCGGTTTTACACCATCAAGTTGCCGAAGTTCTTGGGTGGCATGATTCGCGCCGTCATTGAGGCGTTCAACCGGAAAAAGTGACGGCGGCATCGCTGTGCACAACATCTGATCCCGCCCTCGGAAGAAGCCGGTCTTCCCGGGGAAGCTGTTCTCATGCAGGGGAGACCGGAAGCGGGCGCGCGTGGCGGTACGTCAGCCGTTTCCGGGATGTTTCGCAAAGCGATCGAGGCGCGAGCAGGCAGCGCCCCGTGTTCAGGGGAAGGAAAAACAGCAGGGAAAATGCAAAAAAGCACCTCGCGGGTGCTTTTTTTCGCGTTGTCTCGAATCGCGTTACACGCGGGTAACGAGACCGGATTTCAGCGCTCGGGTGCTGACGTAAACGCGCTTCGGTTTACCATCTACGAGAATGCGCACTTTTTGAACGTTAACACCCCATTTGCGGCGAGTAGCACGCATGGAGTGGGAGCGAGCGTTTCCAGCTTTGCCAGACTTGCCAGTTACAAAGCAACGACGTGCCATTGCGATCCACCTCCCTTAGCTGCATATAAACGGGATACCCGGTGTGAGAAATACAAACACTTGCTTATAGTAGCACACCCCCCTGTCAATTGCAATACTTGACATGGAAATGCCCGTTTTCCGCTTTTCCCCGGAGTGTCCGTCAAAACGCTTCATTTCTCGCTTTTCATGGTGTAGAATTGGGAAGAGCATGGTAATACGTGCCTGACTAGAACGGTGACGCCGTTAAAAGGAGGAGTCCTTGCATGACAGTGGAATTGAGCACACCTCTGGGGAAAGTGAACGTTGCAGAAGAAGTGATTGCGCGGATTGCCGGGGGCGCCGCCATGGAAGTGTTCGGCCTCGTCGGCATGGCTTCCCGGAAGGCGCTGAAAGATGGTATTGCCGAACTGTTGGGGCGGGACAATCTGAGCAAGGGCGTCGTTGTCCACAACCAGAACGGTGAAGTGGTATTGGACATGCATATCATCGTCAGCTACGGCGTGAAGATTTCCGAAGTGGCCGGGAACGTGCAGCGGCGCGTACGGTACACGCTGGAACAGTTGGTTGGCGTCGATTTGGCTGCGATAAATATCTATGTACAGGGAGTACGTACAGACAGGGATACGTAAGGAGGAACATCAGTTGGTACATACGCGTCTCGATGGCGTGCTGTTTAGCCGGATGGTTCATTTCGGGGCCAGGCTGCTGTCAAGCAACGCCAAAGTGGTGGATGGATTAAACGTCTTTCCGGTGCCGGACGGCGATACGGGGACTAACATGAATTTGACACTCATGTCAGGAGTGGAGGAACTGTCGCGCCGGGAATCGGTGTCGATCGGAGAGGCGGCCGCCGCTCTGGCGAGAGGGCTTTTGATGGGCGCTCGGGGGAACTCCGGGGTCATTCTGTCCCAGCTGTTCCGCGGTTTCAGCAAAGCGGTCAGCGGTAAGGACGTGATCAGCGCCCGACAATTCGCCGAGGCGTTGAAAGCCGGGGTTGATTCCGCCTATCAGGCAGTCATGAAGCCGGTGGAAGGGACCATTTTGACCGTTGCCCGTGAGGCAGCGGAGAAAGCCGTTTACACGGCGCGCGCCACAGACGACGTATTGGTGGTCATGGAAAAGACCTACGAACAGGCGCAGGCTGCACTGCTGCGCACACCGGACATGCTGCCGGTACTAAAGGAAGTAGGAGTTGTCGACTCGGGGGGACAAGGGCTGCTGTTTGTTTACGAGGGATTCCTTCGCGCCCTGCGCGGCGAGACGTCGGACGAGCGTGCGGCAGAGGCGAAGCAATCCGCAGCCAAGGTCGATCTGGACGAACTGGTGCACGAGCAGCACAGCGCGCAGGTGCACCTGAAAACAGAGGACATCACCTACGGCTATTGCACGGAGTTCATGATCCGGCTGGTCAACAGCACGGAACCAAACAAAAAGCCGTTTTCGGAAACGGTTTTTCGCCATCATCTGGACCAGATGGGCGATTCCTTGCTGGTCATCTCTGACGACGAACTGGTCAAGGTACATATACACGCCGAACACCCGGGCAGCGTGCTGGAGTACGCCCAGCAGTTTGGCAGCCTGCATCGGATCAAGATCGAAAACATGCGGGAACAGCACGCCAACATCCTCCGTGAAGAGGAGAAAAAGGGGAGTGAGGCGAAAGCCCAGCCAATGGAACCGCTTCCTTACGGTCTGATTGCCGTCGCCGCCGGAGACGGTATTGCCGAGATATACCGCAGCATGGGCGTTCATGTCGTGGTCGAAGGCGGTCAGACGATGAACCCCAGCACGGAAGACTTCGTCAAGGCAGTGGAAGGATTGGACGCCAAGCAGGTGATCATCCTGCCAAACAACAGCAATATCGTCATGGCCGCCCAGCAGGCTGCCGCGCTGGCGGATAAGCCGGTGACCGTGATTCCGAGCAAGAGCATTCCCCAAGGGATGGCCGCACTGGTGGCGTTCAACGCGGGAGCAGACCTGGAAACCAACACCCAGGCGATGACGGCCGCCATCGGCCAGGTCAAGACCGGGCTGGTCACGCGCGCCGTGCGCGACACCCGGATGGGCGATGTGGAGATCAAGGAAGGCGATTTTATCGGCATCGCCGAAAAGGAAATCGTCACCGCCGGCACCGATCTGCTGGAGAGCGCCAAGGCGCTTTTGAACTGTCTCGTTGACGAAGAGACGGGCATCGTCACCATTTTTCTGGGCGAAGGAGCTGAGGAGGAGCAGGCTGAAGCACTTCAGGAGGTGCTGGCTGAAGCACATCCGGACGTGGAAGTGGAAATCCTCGCCGGCGGCCAGCCGCTCTATCCGTTCATCTTTTCCGTGGAATAAGCGCAGCCGTGTGCTGTGAGAGGAGTTTTGCGCAACATGTCTATTGTGATTTTGACCGACAGTGCATCGGACATCGATCAATCGCTGCGCGAGTCTCTCGGGATCGTGTCCGTGCCGCTCAAGGTGATGTTTGGCGAGGAGACCTACACGGACGGGGTCACCATTACCGCTTCCGCTTTTTACGATAAGCTGAAACAGTCCGAGACGCTGCCGACCACATCGCAGCCGTCGCCGCTCGATTTCGCGGAGGCGTACAGGGCGATCATCGACCAGCACGGCAAAGACGTCCAGATTATCGCCATCATGCTGTCCGGCGCAATGTCCGGCACGTACCAGTCCGCGCTGATTGCCCGGTCGATGCTGGAGGAACAGGTGGACATCACGGTGATCGATTCCCGCAAGGCGTCGTTTGTCTACGGCATGATCTGCGTGGAAGCGGCTCGGGCGGCCCGGGAAGGGAAGACCAAGCAGCAGATCCTGGACATGATCGATCACTTTTTACATGAAGTCCGGGTCTACTTCATCGTTGACACGTTGGAGTACCTGCAAAAAGGCGGCCGGATCGGCAAGGCGTCGGCGCTGATCGGCTCGCTGTTAAACATCAAGCCAATCCTCACGCTGGACGAGGCGGGATACGTCGCTCCGTTCGACAAGGTGAGGGGAACGAAAAAGGCGCTGGCACGCGTCTTGGAGGCGCTGAAGGAGTACGCCGGCGACGATCCGGTCAAGATGGCCGTACTGCACAGTGCGATTCCCGACGATGCGGCGGACCTGTTGGCGCGGGTCAAGCAGGAGTTTAACGTGGCCGAAGCCTACCTGCAGCAAATCGGCCCGATCGTCGGCACGCACGCGGGACCGGGTCTGTTAGGCGTCATGATGATAAAAGCGTAAAGGTGACAGCCTCCCTGAACGATACAGGGAGGTTTTTCACTTTTCATTTATGTAGCGCTTTCAAAAGTGGTACGATACAATGAGAGTGTAGCTTGCATATGTGACCCCTTGCCATTCAGGAGGAGAACCGGGTGAAATACAAAAGCGTGTTTGACATCATCGGTCCGATCATGGTCGGGCCATCAAGTTCCCATACAGCCGGCGCGGCGCGCATCGGCCGAGTGGCCCGGAGGCTGTTCGGCCGGCAGCCGAAGCGGGCAGAGATCACCTTTTACGGCTCGTTTGCCAAGACGTACAAGGGACACGGCTCAGACGTGGCTACGGTAGCCGGCATTCTCGACTTCGAGACGTCCGACCTGCGTCTGAAGGACTCGCTTCGCATCGCCAAAGACATGGGCGTCGACGTACAGCTGAAGACGTCCGACGAGCTGACCGGCCATCCCAACACCTCCCGCATCCGGTTGGCCGACGACGATCAGGAAATCGAAGTAGTCGGCGTTTCCATCGGCGGCGGTAAAATCGAAGTCTCGGAGATTAATGGCTTTTCTTTTCAGCTTGGCTTTGACACCCCGACCTTGATGGTGCTCCATGAGGATCGTTTCGGCATGATTGCCGGTGTGGCCAGGGTGCTGACGCAGCACCGCATCAACGTGGGCCATATGGAAGTCTCCCGGCACGACCGCGGCTCGCGCGCCCTGATGGCGATCGAAACCGACGCGGTGGTATCGCCACAGGTGCTGGACGAGATCAGGCAGATTCCCCACATCTTAGACGTTTCCCTGCTTTCGCTTGGCTGAAGCAGGATGAAGAGGAGTGAACCCAACAACATGTTTCGCAACGTGGCCGAACTAGTGGAATTGGCGGAAACCCAAGGGAAAAAGATCTCCCAGGTGATGATCGAGGCGGAAATGGAAGTCTCCCAGCGCAGCCGGGAAGAGATCATGCACGACATGTACACCAATCTGGACGTGATGGAAAAGGCAGTGCGGCGCGGCTTGACAGAAGATATCCGCTCCCACAGCGGGTTGACCGGCGGCGACGCCAAGAAGCTGCAGGAATACATGAAAACCAAGCCGTTTCTTTCCGGCCCGACGCTTTTGAATGCGGTGTCGATGTCGGTGGCCGTAAACGAAGTAAACGCGGCGATGGGCACGATCGTGGCGACGCCGACCGCTGGGGCGTGCGGGATTGTGCCGGGAACGCTGTTTGCCGTCTCTGACCGACTGAAGCCGAGCCGCGAAGAAATGGTCAATTTCCTGTTTACGGCAGGCGCGATCGGCTACTGCATCGCCAACAACGCTTTCATCTCCGGTGCCGCCGGCGGCTGCCAGGCAGAGGTAGGATCGGCAACGGCGATGGCGGCGGCAGCAATCGTGGAAATGGCGGGCGGCACACCGGAGCAGTCGGCTCAGGCTGTCGCGATCGCGCTCAAAAACATGCTCGGTCTGGTGTGTGACCCCGTGGCCGGACTGGTGGAGGTTCCCTGTGTCAAGCGCAATGCGATGGGAGCAGCCATCGCGACTGTGGCGGCGGACATGGCATTGGCCGGGATCAAGAGCGTCGTACCCACGGATGAGGTGATCGAAGCGATGTACCGCATCGGCTGTTCCATGCCGACTGCGCTGAAGGAGACGGCGCAGGGCGGTCTGGCTGCCACTCAAACGGGCCGGCAAATCGAAGCCAAGATTTTCGGTGTGCGGTTGGATGCAAAATGACGGATGTGTATCAAACGCCCGTCTCGCTTCTGCACGGGGTAGGCGAGGAACGGGCAAAAGCACTGGCCGGATTGGGCATACACAGCGTGGGTGACCTGCTGGAGTATTTCCCTTCCCGCTATGAAGATTACCGCGTGCGCGACGTGACAGAAGCAAAGGACGGGGAGAGGGTGACGCTGCAGGGGACGGTGTACGGCGAACCCTCTGTTCGTTTTTACGGCAAGCGAAAGTCTCGCATCGCTGTCAAACTGGTCATCGACAAAGTGGTGGTGACTGCGGTCTGGTTCAACCAAACGTTTGTCAAAAAACGACTGTCTCCCGGAAAGGAGATTCTTGTTACCGGCAAATGGGACAGGCACAAGCTGCAGATCACGGTGAGCGAAATGACAGAGGCGGATTCCGACCGGGCGCAAAAGCGGGGCGAGCTGGCACCGATCTACCCGCTTGGCGGCGACGTCACGCATTCGCTCCTGCGCAGGGCGATCCAGCAGGCGCTGAAGCAGTACGGGACCGAGATTCCCGAGATTCTGCCCGCCGACATCGTCGCCCGCTACCGTCTCATGCCGCGCGCAGAGGCGTTTCACGCGATCCACTTTCCGAGGAGTGCGGAGGACGGACGGCAAGCGCGTCGTCGGATCATGTTTGAAGAACTTTTTTTATTTCAGTTGAAAATGCAGGCGCTGCGGCGCATCACCCGACAGCAGACGGAGGGCAGGGCGCTGGACGTGCCGATTGACGACGTGCGCCAGTTTGTCGCCTCACTGCCGTTTTCGCTGACCGATGCACAGAAGCGGGTCGTCCGGGAGATTCTTGCTGACATGCGCTCCCCCTACGCGATGAATCGGCTGTTGCAGGGAGATGTCGGCTCGGGGAAAACGGTGGTGGCCGCCATCGCCTTGTTTGCCGCTGTCAAGGCGGGGTATCAGGGAGCGCTGATGGTGCCGACGGAGATTCTCGCCGAGCAGCATCTGCAGTCGCTCACGAGCCTGCTTTCTCCGCACGGCATCCAGGTGGCGCTATTGTCCGGTTCGCTTGGGACCAGGCGGCGGCGTGATGTGATTTCCGCCTTGCAGATGGGCTTGATCGACGTAATCGTGGGCACGCACGCGTTGATTCAGGAAGACGTCTTTTTCCGCAACCTGGGGCTGGTCATCACCGACGAGCAGCACCGCTTCGGCGTGGAGCAGCGGCGTATCCTGCGCAGCAAGGGCTTGTCCCCGGATGTGCTCTTCATGACCGCCACGCCCATCCCGCGGACCCTGGCGATCACGGCCTTTGGCGATATGGACGTCTCCACGATCGACCAGATGCCGGCCGGCCGCAAGCCGATCGAAACCACCTGGCGCAAGCACGAGCAGTTTCACCTCGTGCTGGAACAGATGCGCGGCGAGCTGCGCAAGGGACGGCAGGCGTACGTGATCTGCCCGCTGATCGAAGAATCGGAAAAGCTGGACGTGCAAAACGCGATTGACGTTCACGCCCAACTCACGCAGTATTTTCCCGAATACCGCATCGGCCTGATGCACGGCCGCCTGCCGGCAAAGGAAAAAGACGCCGTGATGCAGGCGTTTCTCGCCGGTGAGTACGCTGTGCTTGTCTCCACGACAGTGGTGGAGGTAGGGGTAAACGTACCCAACGCCACCTTTATGGTCGTCTACGACGCGGAGCGCTTTGGCCTCGCTCAACTGCACCAGCTTCGCGGACGTGTCGGCCGCGGCTCTGAGCAGTCCTACTGCGTCCTGATCGCCGATCCCAAGTCGGAGATCGGCAAAGAGCGGATGCGCGTCATGTGCGAAACCACGGACGGCTTTGAGCTGTCCCGGCGCGACTTGGAACTGCGCGGCCCCGGCGACTTTTTCGGTACCAAACAGAGCGGCTTGCCGGAATTCAAGGTGGCCGATCTGTTGAGCGACTACAAGGCGCTGGAAGTGGCCCGTCAGGAAACGGCTCGCCTGGTGGAGGACGAGCAGTTCTGGCAGGACGACCGGTACGCGTGGCTGCGCGGCTACTTGAAGCGCGAGGGCGTGCTGGATGGAATCGTGTTCGATTAAATCAGAGCCTTGCAGCAGCAACCCACCTGCAAACGGACAGGTGGGTTGTGCAATTGGCCCGTGGCTGTCCAGTTTCTGCGGCGTTCACTGGGGAAGTGCGCCGCTCGCATCAGCCTGCCCTCGGCAGGCTTTTCTCTCTTTTGATCGGCAGATTTACGGACCCGTGGAAGCCGCCTCTGCCTCTTGGCGCATGACGGTGACTGTGTAGCTGACGGCCTGGCCGCCCGGTGGGGTGACTGCAATTACGAACGTCGTGTCGGCGGTGTCCAGTGGAATTTCCACGGACGGTTGTTCGTCGGAAAGCGGCACGTCATTTACGATAACCGTCGTCTCTGGAGAAATGGCAGCCGTCAAATTGATAGCGCTTACATCATGTTCAACGCTTAGTGTGTAGTGGGTGATGTCGGGAGAGAAACCGGGACGTAACTTACCCTCATTGAACGTCAGCCCGAGGAGTCCGGCATGCACAGGCTGCTCGTCGCCGGGGCTGTCATCCTGAGGTGCGCCGTCGTCAGGGCTGTCATCCTGGGGTGCCCCGTTATCGGGAATGTCATCCTGAGGTGCGCCGTCATCGGGAATGTCATCCTGAGGAGCCCCGTCGTCAGGGCTGTCATCCTGAGGTGCCCCGTTGTCGGGGATGTCACCCTGACTCGGCGTGTCAGCTCCAGGCTCTTGCGGCGGTTCCGCCGGTGTCTCCTCCGGCGGGTCGTATGCAGACAGCGGTTCCTGCACGTCGTACGCTTTTGCCCAGTAGTATCCGGGTGCGATGATCCGCCGCACGAAAAAGTCTACCAGCCAATCAGCCGGGACCGCTTCGGAGGTGGCCGATCCGATGCCGTTCTCATCCGTCACGATGTCCACAAACCTTCCGGCTCCGTATGCGAACCGGCCGTGGACATTAGCGGACGGGATCGGCTCGTTGGTCTCCATGTCGACAACTCGCAGACTGACCTTGGCGCTGGTGCCGGTATGGGTGATCTCCAAGCCGCGCACGATCATCGGCGCGAGCGGCGTGTCACCGGTGACGGCCGACGTTTCGTCCGAGACGGGGCCGCGATTGCCCCTCACGTCGACAGCGGCCACCCTGTAGTAATAGGTGGTGTTGGGCAGGAGCCCTGTATCGGAGAAGAGAAGGCCTCGTGTACTGCCTGCCAGGTTGGACTCGTCAGGTTCAAAACCGCTCTCGGTGCTGCGGTATACGTAGTATTCCTCCACTTCCGTATTGTCAAAGGCGCGGCCAAAGGTGATGTCGATCCGTTGATGGTCTACCGCGATGGCGGTCGGTTCGACGCTTACGGCAGAAGGAGGGGTGTCGTCGTCCGGCGGCTCCCACGTAATCCGGTCCGGCCCCCAGTCGGAGGGAAGCTGGCGCAGCGAATCGTAGTGGTGCATGGCGATGCCGGCAAAAGCCGGATCGCTCCCGACAGCCTCGTACACTTTGTCCAGTTCCCTTTCCATATACGTGCGGCCTTCTTCACGGAAAGTGATCGTCTCGGGATCGCCGCCGTCGGCAATGTCCAGTGTCTCTACACCGATCACGACGGACCCGGGCTTGCCGATGGCATTGGCGTAGGACAGTTCTCCCAGCGCTGACTGAATGATGCCGGCCGATCCTTCGGCTGTGTCCCGGTAGTCCATGATGGCAATGTAGTCGCTGATGTCCTGGACGTGCTCGGACAGCCATGTCGTCGTTCCCCTCCAGGGGATGTCCCGCGCTTGGTCGGCCGTATCAAACCATCTGGGGATTACGGTGCCAAACGGCAGGTTGATCCCGGCAGCGTCTCTTCGCTGAATCATTTTGGCGAGACCATCCAGGTACTGGATTTGGACGGAAGGCTGGTCGGTTTTGAAATCGGGCAGAAGGTATGGCTCAATGTCCACGTTGACACCGTCAAATCGTTCGTCGGGAGCAGAGGAGAGGTTGTAGTTGATCACGCCTTCCATCGCGCGGACGGCGAACTCGTGGTAGCGGCTGTAAGCGCCCAGGTAGGGCGGGATCGTTCCGCCTGCGATGGTCGCGTGCACCTTGTATCCTTTGGAGTGGGCCCAGGAGATGAACGCCCGCACCTTGTCCGGATCTTCCTGCATCACATGCTTTCCGTGCAGTTGGTCGATGCCGAGGTAAAACGTCGTGACGGGGTCCGAGTCGAAGGTGGCCGTGTCCTGTGCCAGGGCGTCCAGCACCTCCTTGGAGCCGTCGTTGTAAAACAGGTTGTACGACGCCTTTTCCCAGATCCACATGGCCCTATCCTGCGGTTCTAACGTAACGGGTTCGGGTTGGGCGCAGCCAAGGCGGACGTATGTGGTCAGGCTGGTGCCGACATTTCCCCGGCTGTCACGCGCCCGTGCTTCGATCCAGCTGGTGTTGGAAGCCCCGGCCGGCGGATTCCAAAGGTACTTGTAACGGCCTTTTGAGCCGTCTGCCTTGGCCTTCAGCCATTTTCCTCCGTTGATTCTCACTTCCACGGATGAGATCGGGTTTTTTGCCTTCACGGAGATTTGGATCATCACTGGCCCGTTCACATGTGTGCCATCTGCAGGGCTGTTGATGGTGACGACCGGTTTGTTGGCCTCGGGGTTATTCACGTACAATGTGACAAATGGCGACCAGACCCCGTAGCGGGTCCTCGCGTCCCAGCCTCTCACGGCGATCTCGATCGGGCCGTCGTACGGGCTGGTGTCGAGGTCGTAGTACCACGTGCCGGAACCGTCTCCGTCAGGATCGTTCATGTAAACGTCTTCCAGTGTCTCGGCATTGATCACGAGCTTTAGCTCGTACGATCGTGATAGGTAAGGGTGCGTCCTCGCCTGCGCGGGTAGCGCATCGTGTGGAACCCCTTTTCCCCCACGTCACACCGTGCGTGCGGCTTTCACCGCACACGGCGTTCCGCCATGTTCTCCCCAGCGGAGTGCATGGCTATGCCCCTTCGCTCCACAGGCATTACCCTGCTTCCTCGCTACTACGGGCTGCTGTCCTTCGGATTCAACGGCCATTTCCTGCCGTTTCGAAGCATCGCGGTTTGCCCCGCTTGGCATCTTCGTCCGAAGTTCCGACGTTCCCTGTACCCTAGCCTTGCATCTGCTGCCGTAGCCCTCCTCTCTGACCCGTCAGCCGTTCGCCCGCCCGCAGTCGGAGGACGGGGGAACTCCATTCCCTTACCGGAGTGGAACAGAAGGAACGAGGACGAAATTCCTTCCGCGACTGCCCCGCGGTAATGCGGGGAGGAGGGGACCGCGATATCCCCGCCGGACGGGTCGTTCTTCCGAGGATTCGTGCCAACGCCGAAGCGTTCTCCTGGGCATAGCAGCTTTATGGCCCCCCGGCATCTTTTACCTAAGCAAAGACGCCGCACTTCACCGAGCTTCATACGCGTCCGCGGCAAATCGGCCGCGCATGTCGGAGGATTAGGCAGGAATGCCGACTTTCATTCCGGGCGGGCACTTCCCCCGCCGAATCGGGTACAGAGTTAGACTCCCTAAATCGGGGAGCCCCCTGGTTTTGCCACCTATTTCTAAGTGGATTGTTCAGGAACGTCGCGCACCGTCCACGTATGTGCCAGACACCCGGATCGTTCCTCCCATGATTTGTTCTTTGTTCTCGTGTGAGTCGATCGTGATTGAGGCTTCGGCATGAGCGGGAGGAGGAGCGCTAAAAACGGGAAACAAGGCCAACAGCGAAACGAGAAAAAAACGGGCGAAAGGAGGCAAGCCTGCGGTCAACCTGATGTGTCGCATCGTCATGTCAACTCCTTTCTGGATGTACTGCGCGACCAAGGACGGGCCAAAGCCTTGATCGTTTACAACATTGTAATGTTTCCAAACGATTTTCAGTACGGCTTTTCACGTCTCTTTTGCGAGTGAAATTCCCGTTTGTCTCGTTTGTCCGGCAAGGAGCGAAGGGCGGATGATGGTCTACAGGTCACGGCCGCTTAGAATGCGTGGTCAGGAAGGGGAAAAGACGGACGGCTGCTTCCCGGCGTCAGTCCCTGTACTCGGATGAAAGCATCGACAGGATGAGCAGCGACTCGTACCGTTCGCCGGTTTTCAGGCATTCCCGCAGTTTGCCTTCGATGACAAATCCTTCGGACAGGTACAGGTTCAGGGCCCGTTGATTTGCCTCCTTCACGTCCAGCCAAAGGCGGTGAGCCTGCTGTTCCTCAAACGCCCAGCGCTTGACCTGCCGCAGGACCTGGCGGCCGTATCCTTTCCCTTTCGCGGAGATCGTAATGCGCATCAGCTCGATGCTGCCGTGCGGGTTGGTCAGCCCGGCGATGATAACGTAGCCGACCGCTCTGCCGGTCTCCGTTTCCTCCACGATCAGGTGGCGGATGTCTGGATGGGCGAGGGCCTGTCGATGCCGTTCCTCCGTCCATGGGAGGAGAAACGGGCGATTTTCCGCCGCGTGTTCGGTCTCGTACACAAACGGTATGTCGGCCGGACGGGTTGGCCGAAGCTGAATGCTCATGGGCGATGCTCCTTTCTGATCGGGCGGGTTTCCACCGGCTTGCCGCAGCGTGGGGGCATTCGAGATCGGACCCGCATGCCGGATCATGTCCGCCTGGGGCGAAGGGTTCCGTCCCGCGCCGCCCGCCGCCTGCTCCTGGCGCCCCTTTTACAGCCGAGTGGACCGAAGCTGTCCTCTTGGCTTCCTGCTTATCGGGATTCTCTGCCCGTCGCCGTCCTCCCTGCCGTTCGGCAGTTAGTGGGAGAAAAAATTACCAGCGCCTTTTTTGCATGCAGGGAGTATAAAAGCGAACATGTGTTTGCTATACTAAGAGCAGAGTGTAGGAACAAATGTTCTTGTTGGGGGATGAACATCATGACCAAGGACCGGATCATCTTCCTGGCTGACATGCAGAGCTTTTACGCCAGTATTGAAAAGGCGGCCCAGCCACAGCTGCGGGACAAACCGATCGTCGTGGCCGGCGATCCCGAACGGCGCAGCGGTGTGGTTTTGGCCGCCTGTCCCATTGCCAAGTCATACGGCGTCACCACGGCAGAGGCGCTGTGGCAGGCACAGCAAAAGTGCCGGCATCTGGTGGTCGTTCGCCCGCGGATGGAGACGTACCTGCGCGTCTCCGTGCAGATTACCCGCATCTTTGAGTCGTTTACCGATCTGGTGGAGCCGTATTCCATCGACGAGCAGTTTCTGGACGTGACAGGAAGCGTCCGGCTGTTCGGTGACCCCTGGCGGATCGCCGAGGAAATCCGCCGCCGCGTCCGGCTGGAGACCGGGATTAACGCCCGGATCGGCATCGGGGAGAACAAGGTGCTGGCCAAGATGGCCTGTGACAACTTCGCCAAAAAACGGGAAGAGGGGATCTTTTGGCTGAAGCGGGAAGAGCTGGCCGACACGCTTTGGAAGCTGCCGATCGAAAAGCTGTTCGGGGTGGGCTCGCGGATGAAGCGTCACTTTCACCGCATGGGCATCTACCAGATCGGGCAGCTCGCCCGCATGTCTCCGGCAGTGCTCGCCCGCCGCTGGGGCGTAAACGGCGAGGTGCTCTGGCGCACGGCTCACGGTCTGGACAATTCGCCGGTGTCGCCTCAGACCCACGAGACGCAAAAGGGCATCGGCCATCACATGACGCTGCCGCGCGACTATCACACCGCAGCCGAGATCAAGGTGGTGCTCCTGGAGTTGTGCGAGGAGGTATGCCGCCGGGCGCGGAGCAAGCGGCTGATGGGATCGGTCGTCTCGGTCGGATGCCGCGGGGCCGATTTTGATGCCCCTGCCGGCTTTGGGCGGCAGTTGAAGCTGCCGGAGCCAACCCATGACGCGATGACGCTGTACGAAGCGGCCTGCCGCCTGTTCGACCGGCACTGGACGCAGACGCCGGTGCGCAGCGTCGGTGTCAGCCTGGATCAATTGGTGCCTGACAATGTGGTGCAGCTCAACCTGTTTACCGACACACACAGGCAGCGTTCGCTCGCCCGGGCCATGGACGACATCCGCGCCCGCTACGGACAGGATGCCATTTTGCGGGCGGTTTCCCTGCTGGGAGCGGGGCAGGCGCGGGAGCGTGCCCGCAAGATCGGGGGACACTACAAGTGATGGAGCGGGACGGGCAGGCGGCAAAGGGAGAGCAGGAGCTGTTGCGCCTGTACATCCTGTTCGGGCTGCTGTTTCGCGCGGTCATGGCGGATTGGGAGCGGATGCGGCAGGTTCCCTTGAAGCTGTCGTACCACTGGCTTTTCGAGGAACTGTCCCGCTGGGCGGAGCGGCAGCATCACAGACTGCGCCGCCATTTGCGGCAGCGGGGATGCGTCCTGCTGAGCGCCCGCCGGGAGCAAGGCGTCTACGTGGTGCAGTACCGGCTGCGCGGGTACGTGCGGGAAGCGGTCTACTTCATTGAGGTGCTGCGCGCCGAATGCCAGGAATTGGTCCGGCTGTGGATCATGCAGCAGCACGTCCTCCGCCAGGACCCGGGCGCGATGGGGCCGGAGCGTCATGCGCGGCAGATCGGCCGCGAAGAAGAAGGAGAGAAGGCAACATGAAGGAAAAACGCGTGTCGAAGAAGGACAATTTGTTTGCGGCCAGCCGCTTTGTGCTGCCCGAGCATCGGGAGATGTACCTGCGGATCAAGGCCGAAGAGCGGCGCTACATCCCCCCGGAATTGGACGAAGAACAGCTGGCGGCCGTCAGCGAGCAGATCTGGAAAGCGTTCCAGACGGGGGACGTCGTGAGCCTGAGCTACTACGACGGCGAAGCGGCCCGCCGCCTGAGCGGCCGGGTGGTTCACATCGATCCGGCCAGCCGGCAGTTGAAGCTGAAGAGCGGGGAGAAGACGCTGCGGATTCCGTTTGCCCGCCTACTGGACGCCGAACTGACAGCAATCTCCTGAGCAGAAGGGACAGGGTCGGCAAGCAGACGGGCCGTTTTGGCGCGAGTTGGCACGGACATCCAGAAAAAGGCAAGCGGCAAAAAACAGCGTGGCACGGTGAAATGCCGTGCGCGGTGGTGACGTGCTGTTCCTGCGACAGCAGGCGGGGAAAATCAGCATTTTTTCGCTGTTTTTTGCGCGAAATGCTTTTTGCCAGAACGGGATGTTTCAGAGTATCGTAAGGATATCTTTCCGATCAAGACCTGAGGTACGTTAAAGGAGATTGTACATGTTGGCAAAAGAAATGGGTGTCATTTTTACCAGGCACGCGGAGCAGATGACCGCCAAACGCTGGACGGAGTTCATTCAGCAGCTGGAAAACAAGGGACTGTACGTGGTCATCGAAACGGACACGAACGGGCGGGTCATGAGCCCGTTTGGCGGATTGATGCCGATGCCGTGCAAGGACGAGACGCTCCATATCCTGACGGAAGAAGAACTGCAGCAGCGGGGCCTGCCGCGCGGCCATCACATTATCACCAAACCCAAGGCCAAGCACGTCACCACCTAGCGGACAGATCGCACGCCGCTGCACAGAGACGAATACGCACACGCAAACCTTTCTCATCCCGGGAGCGGGACGACGAAAGGTTTTTTGTTTGCGCCGCGGTGGGAGGGACCGACAAACGCCCAGATGCATACGGTGGTAAGAGAAAAAAAGCGCCCGCCGGGCACGTGCGGAGCAAACAAGCTCGCCCTGGCAGAGGCAGCGGGAAGCAAAAGGAGGAGTCTCATGGAGCCCAGCAATGCGCTTCGCAAAATGCAGGAAGTGCAGTTTGCGCTCGTCGAGCTGCAATTGTATCTGGACGTGAACCCCGGAGACCAGCGCGCCGTTCATCAATACAACTGCTTGTCCAAAGAGCTGATCGCCTTGAAAGCGGAGTATGAAACGAAGTGCGGCCCGCTGATGCAGTACGGTTTTTCGTCTTCCCCCAGCCGCTGGGTGTGGAACGCCACGCCGTGGCCGTGGGAAATCGAGTATTGAGGTGAACAGCGATGTGGATTTATGAAAAGAAGCTGGAAATCCCCGTCCGCGTCAGCAGGCCGGACCTGCAAATGGCCAAATTTCTGATCACCCAGTACGGCGGACCGGACGGAGAACTGTCTGCGGCGCTCCGCTACCTGAACCAGCGCTACACGATGCCGAACGAGCGGGCCAAAGCGCTGCTGACGGACATCGGCACGGAAGAACTGGGGCACATGGAAGTGATCGCCACGCTGATCCACAAGCTGGTCAAAGATGCCACGCCGGAGCAGATGAGGGCAGCCGGGTTGGGATCGATGTACGCCGAACACGAAAAGGCGCTGTTCTATACGGATGCCAACGGTAATCCCTGGACGGCGGCGTACATCCAGGCCAAGGGCGACCCGATCGCCGATCTGGCGGAGGACATCGCCGCCGAGGAAAAGGCCCGCGCTACCTACCAGTGGCTGATTAACTTGACGGACGACCCGGATGTGATCCAGGTCTTAAAATACCTGCGCGAGCGGGAAGTGGTCCACTCCCAACGCTTTCGCGAAGTGCTGTGCATCGTGGAAGAAGAGTACAAGACGAAAAAGTATTTTTGACGAAGGAGGGATGCGCGCATGAAGAAGGAACAAGTCCGCCAAGCCGCCGCCAAAGGCAGGCCGCATCCGCTCACCCGGGCAGGCCACTTTCCTCCGCGGGTCGGCTTTTTCCCGCAGGTGACGGGCAGCTATCCGCCCGTAAATTTGCCTCCGGTCAAACCGTATCCGCCCGATCCGTACATGGACCAGTTTTCGCTGCCGGAAGCGCTGGCAGCGGGCACGCTGTTTCGGTGGCTGTATGATTCGTATGAGAATCCGTACCGGATGTAGGATAGCGTTTGGGCATAATGAAGAGCCATCCACGTTTAGGAAGCGGATGGCTTTTTGCATTTGCGGGGACGATTGAAGGACTGTGATACGCGCGTAAGCGGCTACTTGACCAAGAGATGTGAATTGTTTTTCAGGTTCTCGATCAAGCGCTGCAGCTCTTCAATCATTCTGTTGTGATAATCATTGTCGGATTCGTTGTTCCATTTCTTGTGTTCGGCTTTCAGCTTGTTGATGATGTTCAGTCTCACGAGTTCTTCCTCATACCCATCGCGTAAAAAATCAAAGAAAAATTCATCAACGGATAATCCCAGTTCGTCCATCATTCCTTCGATCAGCGGCGATCGGTCTTGCAGGTAGCTGTTTTTGATGTCCTCAATGTGCTGGATGATCTCTTTTTCAGAAGGATACAAGTGGTGTTCCAGCGCATATTTCCTGAGCAAATGTTTCTCGATTACCTTATCCATCGCCTGCTCAGGTGTTAGGGTAACGCCAAAAGCCTGGGAATAGGCGGTATATCTGGCGATTTTATCGTTTAATTCCTCCTGGGTGATGGTCATGTCCGTATTCTTCTGAAGAAAAGCATTAAAGGGGAGGGAGGCTCTGTCCATCTTTACTGTTTCGGTGTATATCTGCGCATATTTTTGCCCTCTCTCAAATTCATCGGGATCCTTTTTTGCCCATGTATGAGAAAGGGTGCCTGCACTTAAGACAAGAACCGTTAACGATGCTACTACAATACGTGTGTACTTCATCATATACACCTCTCTTGTTATTTAATACTCAATGTCAGGTTGTTCGATGTTCCGTAGTATACCCCATCTGCAACTGCACCGGGGGAAGATATTGCTTTTGGTTTGTCAGTAGTACTACTGGAGAATTGTTTTGTATTTCCTCCACCGTATACTGTTTCGCCCGGATTGCTAATGTAATCTCTCAATCTGTCCTTCCATTTCCATTCAAGATCATTGACGGTACCAAATCTTCCATAACTGTCCCGATATTCGTTACTAATTACAAGGTTTACAGGATAAGGATGTCTACCGGTATTACCGATTGCAACTGCATGATGGTGTGTTAAATCAACATCACCGCTATTTTTATCAATATAGTATTCTTCGATCATATGAACTCTGTAAGCAATGTTTCCCCATCCATAATCAGGATGAAACCAATTAGATTTAAAGTCTCCCCATTGGTCTGTTTGTTTTGCTAAAGCCACAGAACTAAGCTGTAGCGAAAAGAAAACTGCAGACAAACACCGCGATATTAACTTTCCTTATCATGATATAAACTCCTTTCACCAATATCTTAAGTGTGGATCGCAGAATTATTATAAATTTCTTTATTATCCAAAGTAGTTACAAATTGGTAAAATTGATTGATATGGAAAAAGGGTGTTAGTTTGTCATTGAAAAAGACGAGTCATTATAGTGGATGCGGTAATGTAGATTTTGGATGGAGGAAAAAATTTTTTGCTTTTAAATGTTTTAAACATACTTCTCATGTTGTTGAGCCTATGTGTGTAGGGAAGCTGTCATGAAAAAGGACCTTGAAATTAAGTGATGCCAACTGCTATATAAGCCGCATCTGAAATGCGTTTCTTTAATGAGTGTCCTGTAGTACGCGTGTCCGTGTCCATGACCGCGGCCATCATGCTGCTTGTGATAGCCGCCGTGCTTGTAATCGCTCCTGCTGTACCGCCGGTATGTACGGGAAGCGGGACGGCTGCCGAGCAGGCTGTTTATCAGTTTTTTGAACAACATGACATGACCTTCAGACTGAGTTATATACTTTTACGAATGAAGAGGTCCATAGTTTCGGGATAAGGATGACATCATTTGAGTACAGGCAAGCTGACCAATCGACTTGCCGAAGCAGTAGCGAGCGAGCCGACGGAAAAACCGCCGGCTCTTTTTTGCGTGTGGGCGGACCCCAGGCGTTTGCCCGCGTCTCGACATTGACCGTGTCATGCCTGTTCTGACAGTCCGGGGCCGGGTAGACAAGAGCCAAATTTGCGCGGCAAGCGGTATGCGTCCAAGTGTCCGTCTGCCGTCAGCATACTATTTAGCAAGCGTTTTGCAGCAGCATGCTGTTTGTCAGCCATGACGGGCAGAGGCTTCAGCCATGAAGTGATTGTGCATGTATAGAAAGGGGGTACCGCGACCATGAACATACTGGTGACAGGCGCCGCCGGCTTCGTCGGTTCCCATCTGTGCGAACGGCTGCTGCAGATGGAGGGAACGGAAGTGGTGGGCCTCGATGTGTTTGTCAATCCGTCGCTCGCTCCTGTCAAACAGAGAAATATCGCCGCGCTCGTCAAAAATCCGCGCTTTCGGTTTATCCAGGAAGACCTGCTCCAGGCTGATCTCCCCGCTCTGCTGCAAGGAGTAGACGTGGTGTATCATCTGGCTGGCATGCCTGGTGTTCGCTCCAGTTGGGGCAGCGATTTTCAGTTGTATGTTACGCACAATATTCTGGCTACCCAGCGGCTGTTGGAGGCGGCCCGCGTCAGTAAGCTGGATCGGTTCATCTATGTTTCCACCTCGTCCGTCTACGGTGAAAAGACCGGACGGGTCCCGGAAGACGCTCCGCCTGTACCGCTTTCCCCATACGGTGTCAGCAAGCTGGCCGGCGAGCATTTATGCCATGTCTATCGGCTCTGCTACGGGGTGCCGATTGTGATATTGCGGTATTTTACCGTGTATGGCCCGCGCCAGCGTTCTGACATGGCGTTCCATTTGTTTATCCACAGCCTGATGAAACACGAGCCGATTACGGTGTTTGGAGACGGTCGGCAGACCCGCGATTTTACGTACGTTGCCGACTGTGTGGAGGCCACAGCTGCAGCGCTGACGGCAAACGGAGTGATCGGCGAGACGATCAACATCGGCGGTTTGGAACGTGCCTCCGTGCTGGACGTCATCGCCATGCTGGAGCGGTTGACAGGAGAGAAAGCGATACTCCGTTTCACGGGAAATCTCCACGGGGAGCCGAGACACACGTGGGCAGACATCTCGAAAGCGGAGCGACTGCTGGGGTACCGGCCTGTTGTTCCCTTGGAAGAGGGACTGGCCCGGCAAATCGCCGCCATCCGTTCCACGCTCTCTGATTGATTGCAGCAATCAGCCCTGGCCGAATCAGTGGATTGTCCCCCCATCGGACAGGAAGAAAAATTCCGCTTTGCAAAGTGGATATCTGCTCAAACCGACCAGCAGACAGGTTCATATAGTGATACAAGTCAAAGGGGAATCCGATGACTATAAGCAAAAATGACACTTGATGGTGGGAGGTCAAAGGCAGATGTCACAAGAAACCTGGTTGGAGCATCTGAGCGAAACGCTGCGGGACGAAAACGGGATCGAGGAATTGGAGGTTGAAATCGAATACGCGGACGGCAACAAAAAGAAACTGATCTACTCGTCCGGCCAAGACCCGATCCTGGAAGAAGAACTGAACGAGGAAGACGACGAAGAAACGGATAGCGTCGTCGCGCAAGCAGATGCAGATGAAGAGGACGACGAAGACGAGGCAGAATCCGAAGAAGGCGATGACGACGAGGAAGAAGACGAAGAAGAAGACGAAGAAGAAGACGCGGAAGTAGACGCAGACGAGTCCGATGAAGACGAAGATGAAGATGAAGATGAAGACGAGACGGAAGATGAAGACGAAACAGAAGACGAAGACGAGACGGAAGAAGAAGACGAGGAAGAAGACGCGGAAGTAGACGCAGATGAGTCCGATGAAGACGAGGAAGAAGACGAAGAAGAAGACGAGGAAGAAGACGAGGACGACTAAAAACAGCATCAACATGCAACGCGTCGAGACGATGCGCCGGGCAGGCGCATCGATTTTTCTTGTTCCGGTGCGGATGAGGGGGCCGTTGGCACGATTTCTCAAGTGCGGATAGATATTTGTCCGTTACGTGATCCTTTCGCTGCGAATACCTTATAAAAGGTTTACGAAAGATTTACACCGATTTACAAAACGTACATCGGAGGGAGACAATGGACCAATACGTTATCAAGCCGTGGGATAACCCAGAGGCAACAGGAAACAAACCTGTTAATTGGGATTTGCAAGTGCCACCGGAGATCGACGCGCTGGCGGAACAAGTGATGACTCACTACGACATGTCTGTCAGCGAGCGCACGTTGATCACATCGAAACCTGACAAGGGTGGTGCGATTTGGCGAATCCAGACCAACAAGGGACCGCGCAGCCTGAAGCTGCTGCACCGTGCTCCGGCGAGGAGCTTGTTTAGTGTCGGGGCGCAAGCGTACATTCGCCAACAGGGGGGCAGAGTTCCCGAGCTCATCCCGGCAAAGGACGGCAAACTGTTTGTTGAAAGTGGCGGAAAACTCTGGATCGTCACCGAATGGGTGGAACCCCTCACGCCGGCGACCAAAATCGACCTCGCTGGAGCCCAGCAATTGTGCTACGGATTGGGTGAGTTTCATCGCTACTCCAAGGGGTACGTCCCTCCGCAAGGGGCGAAGAACGCGTCGCGGCTGCACAAATGGCCCAACTACTACAGGAAGGTGGCCAAAAAGATCGGGTGGCTGCGCGAAGTTGCCAAAGTGTACAACGACATTCCTGCCAGCCAAGCGATACTCTCCGTAGTCGACGAGTTTGAGCGGCAGGCCTGGGATGCGCTGCAAAAGCTGAACGAGTCTCCCTACCGACACATGGTGGCGATGGGCGAACCGTATTGGGGACTGGTTCACCAGGATTACGGATGGTCAAACGGACAGATGGGGCCAGGCGGTCTGTGGGTGATCGACCTGGATGGGGTCGCGTACGATCTCCCTTTTCGCGACCTGCGCAAGTTGATTACGAGCACGATGGATGACATGGGCGTCTGGGATATTACCTGGATGCGCGGAATGATCGAGGCGTACCACGAGGCAAATCCGCTCAGTGCGGAAAGCTTCGACGTCCTGCTGATTGACATGGCCCTCCCCAACGAGTTTTACAAGCATCTCAAAGAAATATTTTACGATCCGGTGACGTTTTTGAGCACGGGAGGAGTGGAAGCTATCCAGCAGCGGATTGTCGCCGCGGACCAGTCCAAGTGGCAGGCGCTGGCGGAACTGGCCAAGGACAGAGCCAAATACAAGGCAGAGAATTACGAACAGTTGGCGGCGCTGCGCCAACCGAGCCGGCCGGCCAGGGAAAGTGTTCCGGATGCAGACAAATGGGTTCTGCAGCAGCCGGCACAAGCAGAGATGCAGCCAGAATCGGCTATGGAAGGCAAACGGGATATGGCTGCTGTGCCTGAACCGCTCGCACAAGGAAAACAGCGTGCGGCAGAAGAGCCTGCAGTTGCTACGAAGCAAGGAAAACAACGTGCGGCAGAAGAGCCTGCAGTTGCTACGAAGCAAGGAAAACAACGTGCGGCAGAAGAGCCTGCAGTTGCTACGAAGCAAGGAAAACAACGTGCGGCAGAAGAGCCTGCAGTTGCTATGAAGCAAGGAAAACGGCGTGCGGCAGAAGAGCCTGCAGTCGCGACAAAGGTAAAGGAACCAGTCGGTGCTGCGCCATCCGAAGCGGAAGCGAAGGAGCCCGCCGTCTCATTGGTGCCTGTCGTGCGGGATAAAGTGCGGATAAAACTCAAAGCCGCAGACGCCAAACGCGTCTACCGCAAGCGTGTTCGCGTTGTGAAACGAGATGAGAGCCGCCCGCAGAAAAAACGTAAGCCTGTGAAAGCGGTGAGGAGCGTGAGCCGGCGCAAACCGGAGAAGGCTCGGACGACGAAGCGCAAATCGATCCAGACGCCTCGGACGACGATCACGCGCAAACTGACACAGTCTGCTTCGCAGGCAGCGAAGCGCAGAGCGAAGCAAAAAAGCAAAACCGGCGTCGTCAAGCTGAAAAAGTTGGCGCGCCGAGCGGCTTCCACGGTGAAGGTCAAACGAAAACAGCAGAAGTCATCCGCATCGGCAAAAAGAACGGTCAAAGTCAAAAAGAAAGCGGTCAAAAACTGAAAACGCCTCTTCGGCCAAACATCGACCACTTGAATTAAGGCGGCCGCAGCTGCCGTCCAAAAGCCGTACGGCTGCAGGCAAGACAGACGGGCCGCCAGCTTGAACCAAGCGGCGAGATGGGAAAGGAGAATTCGGATGAAGGGGTTACTGATCTGTACGGAAAAATTGCCCGTACCGCCAATCCGGGGCGGTGCCATTCAAACCTATATTGCCGGTATCGTCAATATACTTGGCAAGCACCACAACGTAACGGTATTGGGGACGTCCGATCCCTCGCTTCCGCAAGAAGAAACAAGGGAGAATGTTCGGTACGTGCGTGTCAACGGACAGGGCGTCTTTGAGCTGTACGCGAAAGAAGTGGTCCAGTATCTGCGCAACAATTCGTACGACATCATTCACGTATTCAACCGACCGCGCCTGGTTCCGCTGATTCGGGAAGTGTGTCCCCGCGCGCGGATCATTTTAAGCATGCATAACGATATGTTTGATCCAGCCAAAATTGAACCTGACGTCGCTATCAAGGCGATCGAAGAAACGGAGCGGATCATCACCATCAGCAATTACGTCGGCAAGGTGATCTGCGAGTTGTATCCGCAGGCGGCGTCCAAGGTGCGCACCATCTATTCGGGTGTAAATCTGGACGTGTTCGTGCCGTGGGAACGGTCGCAGACGGCCAAGCAAATTCGCAACCAGCTCCGCTCGGAGTACAAACTGAACGGAAAGCAGGTCATCTTGTTCGTCGGACGGCTCACTCCGAAGAAAGGGGCCGACGTCCTGGTCAGGGCGATGAACGAACTGTCGCGCCGCCATTCCGACATTGCGCTCGTCCTGGTCGGGGGTTCCTGGTACAGCGTGGACAAAGTGAGCGATTACGTGGCTTACGTCCGTGCTCTGGCTGCGCGTTCTCCCGTTCCGGTCATCACGACGGGATACGTGCCGGCCGAACAGATTCACCACTGGTTTTGGGCCGGCGATATTTTCGTCTGTCCCTCGCAGTGGGAGGAGCCGCTCGCCCGCGTCCACTATGAAGCGATGGCCGCTGGACTGCCGTTTGTCACGACGCAGCGAGGCGGTAATCCAGAGGTGATCATCAACGGCAACGGCCTGTTGGTCGAACAGCCGGAAAATCCGCAGGCATTTGCCGAAAAGCTGCACACGCTGCTCTCCAACCGCGATTTGCAGCGGAGAATGGGCAACGCCGGCCGGCGTTTGGCCGAGGAACGATTCACGTGGAGCCGGGTGGCAAAGGAAGTGCTGCAGATCTGGAACGGATAGCACCCGTTCATTCGTTCGCCTTGTAAGATGACAGGCCAAAAAGCGCGTCCGTTTGGGAAGCAGACAGGGAGGATATGACCGGTACGTGCCGGAATACGCCTCCCTGTTTCTTTTTTTCAGCGGAGCGTGATCCGTTGCGAAACAGGCTTGTCCACCTGTGGAAAGCAGACACGCCATGGGAGACGATCGGGAAAAACGAAGACCGGCCCAGGCGCGGAACGTGCACGCGACGGCGAAACGATCCAGGGATTTGCCCGAGCCGGCAGGCAGACTCGTCTGCTCCCCACAGACGTTCAGGAGGTCGGGATGACGGCCACGATCCGATTCATGGGAATAATCACACTGCCAGGGACAGCTTCTTCGCTGGGCGCAGGCTTCAATTCGATGATGCCGTCTTCCACGCGAACCAGGTTCCCGAACCGGTAACGGCGACTTTGCGCTCCCCAATCGACGGACAGGATGACTTCAACGGCTTTTTGGTTTTTCATGCAGCGTTCCAGTTCCTTTCGCAGGCTGTTCATGCTGATCGCATCCGCCGTCTCCGGAGAGTCGACATCTACTTTGACGACAGGAGCCGGGATGATGGCGGGCGGGGGTGCGTCCACACGAACCTCGGGTGCCGTGACGTTCACCTGTGGGGTCGGAGTGGTGACATTCACCCGCGGCGGTCGGACATATACGCGCAGCGTCTTGTCATTTTTCTTTATGCGCCGCGTTGTTCTAACGGTGAGAGAACGGGAGCGGGATGCGGAACGGGCTATCCTCTTTTTTGCTGCTTTGGCCGCTTTCATTACTGACACCTCCATCTGTGCATGGTGTAGTATATGCACGGCGGGAATGCAGGAATTGGACAAATATCCAGCAGGTGAAAAAATGAGCCAGTCCTGGCGGAACTCGACACATTTTTCCAAACATAGAGGAATTTTTTAAAAACGTAGGAAAATCGTGTATAATGGTCGGGGAATCGCTAATACATAGGTGGAGGTCTCGTGCATGAATTACTCGCAGTTTAAACCGATGGGAGTGGGAAGCCTGCTGGATCGGAGCTTTTCTCTCTATCGGCATCACTTTGTTCAATTTTTTCTATTGACGTTGCTGCTACTTGGACCATGTCTCCTGATGCAGGAGGTATTAATGACAGATTTTGACAGCGTGCCTCTGGTGAAGAGCGATGAAGAATCGTCGACTTTTTGGGAAATCTGGCAAAACCGCCTGGTTGAGCCCGACCCCGCCCTGAACGACAACGTGGGGGATAACGTGGGGCTCCTGCTGTTGAACCTGCTTGTCATTGTGCCGCTGACGTTGCTGTTTGCCTATCCGCTGACTCTC
Organism: Brevibacillus sedimenti; assembly: GCF_020923495.1. Classification (GTDB taxonomy): domain Bacteria; phylum Bacillota; class Bacilli; order Brevibacillales; family Brevibacillaceae; genus Brevibacillus; species Brevibacillus aydinogluensis. The sequence goes on along the minus strand of NZ_CP064048.1, from coordinate 3,658,882 downwards.
TCGGCGACACTGCTGATGACCAGAGCGGGGGTGACAGGGGAGACGATCAGCATGAAAGCGGCGCTGAAGCAGGCGCTGAGCCGGGTGTGGCCGCTCGCCGGCAGCACGTTTGTATTTGGACTGTTCATTTCAGGCATCCTGGTTATTTTGACTGTGCTTTTTATGGTGGTCGGCATCAGCATCGTAGGCATGGCGACCGTGGATGACAGCGATCTTTCACCGCTCGCCCTCATCGGTTGGCTAATCGGCGGGTACATCGCACTGATTATCACAGTCGTGCTTGTATCGAGCTTTTTTGTGATTCGTTGGGGGTTTTACCTGCCGGTAGTGTTGCTGGATCATGAAGGGCTTGGTATTGGAAGGAGCTGGAAGATAACAAAGGGCAACTTCTGGCGCCTGGCAGCGCTGTACCTGGTGATGACGGTGATCTACACCATCTTCTCTGGCGGCATTTCCGCCTTGTCGCTCGTCGTTTTTGGCACGTCCATCCTGAGCAAACTGATCCAGGTGCTGGTCTCGTGCCTGCTGATGCCGTGGATGATGATTGTCTACGCTCTTTCCTATCTGGATCTGAAGCTGCGTTATGAAGGAACAGACGTGGAGGCGCTGCTGAAGCGGCAGGCTGCGGCTTCGGCTGCGGCGGAGTTGAATGGCAGCCATGATTGATGCGGATCAACTCTCCCGCGACAAGGAGCGGCTGGCGCAGATATTGTCTGCCGATGAGTATGCCGTTCGGGCAGAGGAGGGAAAAAGCTGGCTGGATGTGCTGATGGAGCCCATCGTGGAGATGATCAGCCGCCTGCTGAAGCACGCTGACGTGTCGCCGGGAGCCGTCAGTACGCTTTCGGGTGTGATCATCATCGCCGCTCTGATCGGCCTGTTCGTGCTGATCATCTGGCTTATCAGCCGGATGGTGCGGACGGTACAGCGAAAAGCAGCGCCGCTTTCGAGAGGGGAACACATCCGCACGCACGCCGATTGCCTGCGGGAAGCCAAGGAGATGGGACAGCGGGGCGAGTGGCGGGAAGGCATGCGCCTCATGTTCCTGTCCCTGCTCTTGTATCTGCAGGAGCAGTCGTGGATCCGGGTGGAAAAGTGGAAGACCAACTGGGAGTATATGGATGAGCTGCGCGAACGCCAGCCGGCTTTGGAACCGCTGTTTCGCCGCCATGCACACGCCTTTGAACAGGTGTGGTACGGCAGGAAGCGCGTGGAGGAGTCGGTCTTTTGGCAGCATGTGAGCGAGCTGGAACAGCAGTGGAACGGGGAGGGACAGCATGGGGACCGTCGCTAAATACCGTCTGGCTCTCGCCGCCGCCGTACTGCTGCTAAGCGTGCTGGGCTGGCTGTTCATCAATCCGGCAGCTCCGTCGTATCCGCCGTACGTCTCGTTTTCGCCCCAGCCAACCGGTCTCAAGGCAGTCGCGACGCTGCTGGGGGAAAAGCGAAGCGGCGTCAAAGAGTGGCGTCAACCGTGGCGCTTTTTGCCGTCGGGCAGCGGCCAGCTGCTGATCGTGGTCGAACCGCTCCAGGTGACGGACATCGAACGGGAGGATATCCTCCGCTGGGTGGAGAGCGGCAACGACCTGGTCGTGTTTGAAAAAAATCCGACCGGATGGGAGGAGGCTGACCTGTCGGCCGTTTCCGCGGGGGAGGCAGGAGATGAGGCAAAAAAAGAGAGGCCCATCTACACCTCTATCCCCGGTCAGAGCGGGACCGGGCTGGTGCATGCGCACAAGCGGCTGGACGACACGCCGGGCATGGAGAAGCTTCTCTCCGACGATCTGGGCATCATCGCCGGACGGACGCAGGTGGGGGCTGGCACAGTCACGCTGTTTCTCGTGCCCGAGTGGCTGACCAACGAGCAGGTGATGAACCACTCCCACTTCGAACTGATCTGGCCGTACTTGCAGGGGGACTGGAGCGTCATCTGGCTGGATGAATACCATCACGGCTATCGGCAGCAGCCGGGCATGCTCGCCGTCTACCCGGGTTGGTTGGTGGCGGCTCTGGCCCAACTGGGGCTGGTGCTCCTGTTTTGGCTGTGGCGGAAGGGCAAACGATTTGGCCCTGTCTACACCCTGCGGGAATGGACGGTTCGCCGTGGGGATGAAACGCTGCTGGCCGTGGCGAGCTGGTACGAACGGCGCCGCCTGACCCTGGATGCCTTGAAAATCCGGGAGGCGTACCTGCGGCAGGTCATGCAGGAGCGCTGGGGGCTTCACACCCGGGCTTCGTCCGCTGAAATCGCGGCGGCAGCCAGGGCGAGGTGGAGCGAAGCGGAGGCGGCCGCGCTCATCAGTCTGCTCGATCGGATCGAGAGGGCAAAGGCGGAGGGGCGCTGCTCGCTCAAGCAGTTGGTGGCCGAAAGCCGCATGCTGGATGACATGACAGAGCGCGTGGAAAAGGAGTGATTTAGACGTGGAACAATTGCTGCAAGAAATGGAGAAACGCGTGTTGGGACAGCGGCACAACATTCGGTTGCTGCTCGCGGCACTGCTTGCCGGCGGTCACGTGTTGCTGGAAGGGGTGCCCGGGATCGGCAAGACGAAAATGGTCCGCACCCTGGCCGGCTTGATCGGCGGCGAATACAGACGGATTCAGTTTACCCCCGACATGATGCCGAGCGACATCATCGGCAACGTCGTGTTCAACATGCAGCAAAACCGGTTTGAAACGGTGAAGGGACCGGTCTTTGCCAACCTGCTTCTGGCTGACGAGATCAACCGCACGCCGCCCAAGACGCAGGCGGCGCTGCTGGAAGCAATGGAAGAGCGGCAGGTGACGATTCACGGCGTCACCTATCCGCTGCCTGATCCGTTTTTTGTCATCGCCACGCAAAACCCGGTGGAGTACGAAGGCACGTACACCCTGCCGGAAGCGCAGTTGGACCGGTTTCTGTTCAAACTGCAGGTCACCTATCCGTCGCATGAGCAGGAAACGCAGATTCTCAGGCAGCACGTGCCATTCTTTGCCGAGCCGGCGGAAGGGAGCGAGCCGGTCATCAGCATGGAGGAGATCGTCCGCGAGCGGCGGAAGCTGGCCGACGTGGTGGTGGAAGATTCGATCATCGAGTACATCGCCACACTGATTCGCAAGACGCGGGAGACCAATCGGCTGCTGCTGGGGGCCAGTTCGCGAGCAGGCATTGCCGTCCTGATGGCGAGCAAGGCCTGGGCTGTTTTGGATCAGCGGACGTACGTCACGCCGGATGACGTCAAGACAGTCGCGCGGCCGGCTCTGCGCCACCGGCTGATTCTTGCGCCGCAAGTGGAATTGGAGGGGGGAACCAGTGACCACATCATTGATGAGACGCTGGCCGCGATTCCGGTTCCTCGCTAGGTTTTTCTTCGACGACTTCATCTTGCCGACCAGGCGGCTGATTCTCCTGGCGCTGTCCGGCTGCCCGCTGGCGGCGCTGGGATACCTGCTCGGCTGGGGGTATGCCGTGTTCTGGATGGTGAACGGGTTGCTCGTCATCGCGAGCGTAATCGACCTGGCATCGCTTCCCAGGCGCAGGGAACTGATCGCGGTGCGTGAACTGCCGCAACAGATTGATCTTGGCCGGGCGCTGCCCGTCTGCATCCACCTGGAAAACAGGAGCGGCCAACTCGTCTGGTACGAACTGCTCGACGATTTGCCGCTCTCATTTGATCGGCTGGAGCCGCTCGCGGGAGAACTGCCGCCGGGCTCCGTCACGGTCCGCTACGAAACCCGCGCCAGGGAGCGGGGGACGTACACGTTGTCTCATCTGTATCTGCGTTACAGGGGGAGCATCGGATTGTGGCAAAAGCAGGCAAAGCTGTCCTGCAAGCAGTCTGTCAAGGTGTATCCCGATCTGTCCGCCGTGCGCGGGTACCTCAACTCGCTCCAGGAAAGCCTGATCGTAGATGGCAGGAAAGTGATGCGTCGGGCCACGTCGGGTTCGGAGTTTCACGCGATCCGCGACTACGTACCGGATGACGATCCCCGCCACATCAACTGGTCGGCCTCTGCGCGGACGCGCCGCCTGATGACCAACCAGTACCGCCCTGAGCAGGGAAAAGTCGTGACGATTCTCCTGGACTGCGGCCGGATGATGGGCGTGGAGCTGAACGGCCGGACAAAGCTGGACTTGTCGTTGGAAGCGGCGCTGACGCTGGCCGCCGTTGCCCTGCGGCAGGGGGATCAGGTGGCGCTGCTCGCCTTTTCCCATGAAACCAAGGTGTACGTGCCGCCGGGCAGAGGGCTTGCCCACCTGCACACCCTGCTGGACGCGGTCTTTGACCTGCAGAGCGACTTCGTCGAATCCAATCCGCTGCAGGCGCTGGAGTACCTGTTTCGGCAGCAGAAGCGGCGCAGCCTGACGGTGCTGTTTTCCGACATGGAAAACTACCTGCTTGAAGATCAGATGGCTGCGTACCTCAGGCGGTTTCGGCGCAGTCACCTGTTGTTATTGCTCTCCCTGGCCGACCCGCTGCTGCACGCCTGGAACAAGGCGGAGACTGTCAGCAGCCGCCTGGCGTATATCAAGGCCTTGGCCCAGCGCTTCCAGCTCGATCGGAAAGCGTTTCAGCAAAACATGATCGGCGCGGGCATCCAGGTTCTGGACGTCCCGGCCGATCAGCTCACGCTGGCGGTAGTGAACCGCTACTTGGAGATCAAGGCGAGAGAAGCGCTGTGACGCTGCCGCTTCAGCCCGTATATGTACCAGCCGACAATGACGATGAGGGTGAGAATCGCCACCGCGTATTTCGCCTCGAGGGAGAGTGCGGAGGGCGTGATGTACCCTTCGATGATACCGGCGACGACAAACAGCGGCAGCGTTCCGAGCAGCAGTTGGGCCGATTCCTTGGCCGCCTGCAGGAACTGGTATTTGCGGTGGTATGGTCCAGGTACGAGCATGCGGTAGCCCATGTGCAGACCGGCCCCGCCGGCGATGAAAATGGCCGTCAGCTCGATCACGCCGTGCGGCAGGATGTAGGCCCAGAACGCGTAGCTGGCGTTCTCCTGCCAGTAGACCGCGGCCAGCGCTCCGACCAGCAGGCCGTTGAACAGCAGCAGATAGAGCGGCACCAGGCCAAGCGTCACACCGCTGATGAAGGCGAGAATCGCTACCTTGATGTTGTTGAGCATGATCTCTGTGGAGATCAACGGACTGTCAATCGCTGCGTGTCCCTGGCCGAGCTGGCTGGGATCGATCCGTTCGGCCATCCCTTCCGGCAGGACGTAGTAGAGATTCAGCGGATCGGCCATGACGGCGGCAAATCCGGAAACGCCGCCGATCAGAAACAGGACGGCCGCCCAGCCGATAAACGGCAGGCGTTTGCGGATCAACTCCAGCAGGTTGACCCAGAAAAAACGGGAGAGCTGTCCGCCGCTGGTCGACTGCTGCTTGTACGCGATGTTGTGGGCACGGGCCACCAGTCGGTTCAAGTAGCGGGTCACCTCATCGTGCGGGTGATAGGTGCGGATGTAGGCCAAATGGGCAGAGGTCTTTTTGTACAGCAGCGTCAGCCGGTCAATGTCAGCCGCGCCAATCTCCCGCGGTCGCTTGTGAAAACGATCCAGCAGCCGCTCCAGTTCGGCCCAGGTGGATTTGTGGGTGTGCCAAAACGACGTCACATTCACGATGAACCCTCCGTTTGCGTGGTCTATTTACAAATAATAGGAATATGAATGGTACTTACTCGTTTCGGAGAAGGGAGAACGTTTTACCCATGAGTGATCAGAAAAGCATCGACCGCCCATACAGAGAAACGGCCATCGTCACTCCCGAGCACGTACAGCTCCGGTTTCAAACGGCCGGGTTGGGCAGCAGGGCGGCGGCCCAGCTGATTGACACGCTGCTCCTTCTCTTGGTTAATCTTACTGTATTTGTGTTGATTGTCATAGTCGTATTTGGCAGTGAAGAGGAATTTTTCCAGGATGAAAATAGCTACGCCCTGGCTATCCTGCTGATCGTCCTGACTGTGTTGAATTTCGCCTATTTTTTGCTGATGGAGTACTTCCGCGGCGGACAGACGCTGGGAAAGAAGTGGATGGGCCTTCGCGTCATCCAGGAAAACGGCCAGTCGCTGACGTTTTTGTCCGCCGTGATTCGCAACTTGTTCCGCATTATTGACAATCTCCCGGCCGGCTACTTTCTCGGCGGATTGGTCGTGTTTTTTCATCCCCGGGACAAACGGATCGGCGACATGGTGGCCGGAACGATTGTCGTGTTGGAAGACGAGGGGATGCGTCTATCCCGAAGACACAAGAAGCGGAAACTTGCCCGCTGGATGGCGGATGCACCGCCCTTTGTGTTGACCGAACAGCAGAAACAGGCAATCACCCGGGAAGACTGGCAGCTTCTCTCCGCCTATGTTGATCGCCTGATGACCATGGCGGAGGACAGGCGAATGATACTGGCCCTGGAAATCACACGACGGCTGTGCGACAGGTTGGATTGGCCTGACCGGAAGACGGCGATGGCTTTTCCGATCGGATTTTTGCTGCAACTGCACGAGCAGCTTCAACATGAGTGGAAGATTGGGCCGTAATCAGAAAGATCGGAGCGTTCCGATCTTTTTTGCAATGCGGTGTCGCCTGCCGTGATTGTGTTATAATAAAATGTCAACTCATGTCGCACAAGAGGAGGGAGAGCAGATGAGCGACAAGTACGTTACCGCTTCATCGACTTCATCGACCACACTGCGCCTCCCGGAACAGGGGAAGCAGGGAGGAAAGCGCAGGAGAAACGGCCTGTTCACCAGTTTGGTGCGGGCGGTCGCTCCCGGGACGGACGATAAGCGCTCGCTTGTGCCCACAGTCATCGCTGTGCTGTTGTGGCTGGGACTGGCCGGCGTCGGATACGCGTTTGCCGTTCACACGCTGGACAAGCAGCAGCAGTTCGTGACCCAGCGCCTTCAAGAGGTGCAGGCTCAGAACGAGCAGCAGATGAAGCAGGTAGAAGAACAACTGGCGCTCGTCCAAAACGAAATGAAACAGGTGCAGAGCGGATTGGCGACGCTCCAGGAAGATCTGCAGCTGACAGGCGAAACCATCGGCGGCACCAACAAGACCAAACAAGCCCTGCAGGATCGGATCGATCAGCTCAACAAGCAGTTGGGTGAGCTGAAGGCGTCGCTGAAAAAACTGGAGGATGCGGCCCGTGCCTGGTAAGATTCACCGCTTCTTCGCGTTTCTTTTGGCACCGGCGGTGGGGTTCCTGCTGGCGTTTTCCCAGGCCAACCCGGTGGACAAGCTGCCGGTGGAGCAGTTGACGCCGCCGGTGGAGGCGACCGGCAATCAGGTGGCGGCGCTGATGAAGCAGCTCGATGACACAAATGACCAACTGCGCGAGGCGTCATCCATCATGGAAGAGCTTCGCAGCCGGGCGGACAAGGAGAAACGGGAGTACGAGGAACAGCACAAATCGATCAACAACCTGTTGGAGACGAGCAAAACGCAGACGCAAAAGTCAGCCGACGTGCTGGACACGATCTTGTCCAGCATGCTGGGCAATCCGGTCGGGCAGAGCTTTGGCCCCAACTCCATCGTCAAAGTGTATTCCCTGGAAGAAGCCGGATACCGCGGTTACATGGCCAAAGTACGGCTGAAAAACCCCAACGCGCTGCGGATGGTGCTGGCGCATGACGCGGTCAAAAGCAAGGGAGAGACGACCAGCAGCGCCGGCAAACGCACGGGAGCGGTGCTGGCGATCAACGCCGGCGGCTTCATGAAGGATAAAAACGGCTATCTGACCCCGCTTGGGATTACTGTCGTTGACGGCAAGATTCGCACCTTTTCGACGAACACCAATCTGAGCTTCGTCGGATTCAACAAGCAAGGGCGGCTGGTCGGCGGCAAAATCACCTCGCAGCAGCAAATCACCCAGCAGGGGATTTTGCAGGGGGCCAGCTTCCTGCCGACGCTCCTCAAGGACGGCAAGCGCATGCCGATTCCGCGCGAATGGGCCAATGCCCGGCAGCCGCGTACGCTGATCGGCCACTTTGACAACGGCGACCTCTTGCTGATCGTCATCGACGGGCGGCGCAAGGGGTGGAGCAACGGCGTCACGCTGGAAGAAGCGCAGCGCAAACTGCAGGAATTCCACGTGGTGGACGCCTACAATCTGGACGGCGGCGGTTCCAGCGCCTTCTACTACAATGGCAAGATTCTGAACAAGCCTTCCGACGGCAGGGAGCGTCCGGTGGTCAGCAATCTGGTGATCATGCCGTAGCTGGACAGCTCGGCAGCGGATGCCGAAAACAGCCTGATTGAACATCGCTTCGAAGAACAGTCACTCGTCATGCGGGTGGCTTTTTTCGTTGGGTTCAGTCCTTTTGTCCCAGATGCACTCGCGCCTTTCTCACGTTGACCGGGCCTAATATTCAGAAATATAATAATTTTCATAGATCACCGGAGGATGAGGAGGGATTCAATGAAAAAGGCAAAAGTGCTTCTTGCGTCCTTGGCGGCGCTGGTGTCGCTGGCAGCGCCGGTGCAGGCGGCCGTGCCGGGAATTCCTGCAGGTGCGGACGGAGCGACACAGGGCATTGTGGCGGTTTCCCACCCGGCGGCGGCACAGGTGGGCCGGGACATTCTGCAAAAAGGCGGCAATGCAGTGGACGCCGCAGCGGCGATCCAATTTGCCCTCAACGTGGTGGAGCCGCACATGTCGGGGATTGGCGGCGGCGGTTTCATGATGATTTACCTCAAGGATCAGGACAAAATCACGGTCATTGACAGCCGGGAAATGGCTCCTCAGGGAGCAGACGCCCGGATGTTTCTGGATGAAAAGGGTGAGCCAATCCCGTTTGCCGAACGGCACACCAACGGCAAGGCGGTCGGGGTGCCCGGCACGCTGCTCGGTGTGGATAAGGCGCTGACATCATACGGCACGATGTCGCTCGCCGAGGTAATCGAGCCGGCGATCGAGCTGGCAGAGAAGGGCGTTGAGGTAAACGGGGTGACCGCCCGATATATCGCCGCCACGAAGGACAAACTGCTGAAGCACAAGACGGCCGGAGAAGTGTTTGTGCCAGGCGGTACGCCCTTGAAAAAAGGCGATCTGCTGATCCAGCCCGATTTGGCGAAGACCTTCCGACTCATCAAGGAAAAGGGGACGGACGCCTTTTACAAGGGAGAAATCGGTGAGGCACTCGTGCGCGAAGTACAGCGGACCGGCGGTTCCATGACCATGGACGATTTGCAGCGGTACGAGGTCAATGAACGCGAGCCGGTGCGCGCCAAGTTCCGCGGCTACGAAGTGGTCTCCATGTCTCCCCCCAGCTCCGGCGGATTGACGGTGATCCAGATTCTCAAGCTGATGGAGGGCTTTGACAACAAAAAGGCCGGGTTTGGCTCGGTGGAATACCTGCACAATCTGATCGAGGCCAACCGTCTGGCTTACGCGGACCGGGCCGCGTACATGGCGGACGAAGACTATTACCCCGTGCCCAAGCAGGGCCTGATCCACGACGACTACATAAAGGAGCGGCGCTCATTGATCCGGCCGGATGCGGCCAACCCTGAGATTACTGCCGGCGATCCCTGGAAGTACGAAACAGACAAGAAGCCGGTGCCGGCCCTGAATCTGACCGACCCCCAACCCGTCAAGCAGACGACCCACTTTGCCGTGATGGACAAATGGGGCAACCTCGTCTCCTACACGACGACGATCGAAGACGTCTTCGGCAGCGGCATCATGGTCCCCGGATACGGATTTATGCTGAACAACGAGCTGACCGACTTTGACGCCGTGCCGGGCGGAGCCAACCAGGTGGAACCGGGTAAGCGTCCGCGCTCCAGCATGAGCCCGACCATCGTGCTGAAGGACGGCAAGCCGTTCATGGCAGTGGGATCGCCCGGAGGCTCCACGATTATCGCCTCCGTGTCGCAGACCATTTTGAACGTGATCGAGCACGGCATGGAGATCCAGGACGCCATCCTCGCACCGCGCATCTTTACCAGCAGCTATCCCAACGTCACCTGGGAGGCGGGCATCGACCAGGACGTCATCCTCCAACTGATGGCCAAGGGGCACGTGTTCAACGATCATCCGGAAGACATCGGAAACGTGCAGGCAATCATATACGACTTTGAGACCGGCAAAATGTACGGAGGAGCCGACAACACGCGGGAAGGAACCGTGCTTGGGGTGGACGCGGTGGCGTATACGTCGGCGGAGCCGGAGCCGCTTCCCCCGGTGGAAAAAGGACCGTTCGTGCTGAAAGTGAACGGCCACGTCTACCCGTACACGGCTGACCAGAAGGCGTTGATCAACGGTACCGCGTACGTCGAGGCGGAAAAACTCCTTCTCGGACTGGGCGGCGATCCCTCCCGCTTCCAACAGGACGTCGTCACAGTGGGCGGCAAAGCGTTTCTGCCGGTGAAAAAAGTGGCCGAAGCGCTCGGTTACACGATTAGCTGGGACGCGAAAGAAGCAGCCGTCCTCCTCAAAAAACCGTAAACAGATTATTCCCTTCGAGGCCCTGCCGAACATGGCAGGGTCTTTTGGTTGTTTGCACATGTGGGAAGAAGCGGTATGACGTATTGGTCAGGCAGGGGTGTATAATTAGGGGGGATTATGCGCGCATCGTCGGCAGGCTGTTTCCCGTTTTGTACGGTTGAGGGAGCAAACCTGGCAAAAAGCGTAACATTTAAGGCTATGATTCCGTCATTCTACATGGTAATGTAGAACAATACACATGTGTGTGCAAGGAACCAGGAGGTATATCGCATGAAAACACGAAAACCCGCCGGTCTAGCAGTTGCAGCCGTACTCTCCGCCGTGCTGTTGGGAGGATGTGAAGGGCTGCAGCCGACCGCTCCGGCGGACTCGCAGCCGACTTCGACGGATGGGGCTAACGCTCCGTCATCCTCATCGATCAGCCTGGCCGCCGTTCCGGACAGCATGGTGCTGGCACCGGGGGCCAAAAAGACCTTACCGTACGGGGATGGCGTCACGTATCATTCTTCTGCGCCCGATGTCGTGATAGTCGGTTCCAACGGGGAGCTTTCCGTATCTTCCCAGGCAAAGGCCGGTTCCACAGCGACCGTTACCGTGGAGTATCAGGGCGAACGCAAAGACGTGACGATCACCGTCAAACCCTCTCTCGCTGCGACCGTGACGATGGTGAACGGAATTCCGACCGTTACCAATCCGGACGATTTGGTCGTGGTGGTCAACAAGGAACGGGCCCTGCCCGCCGATTACGTGCCGCCTCGTCTGGTCGAACCCAACGTGCCGTTCACGTTTTCCGGCAAGGCGGAGAAGCGCCTGTTGCGCGAAGAAGCGGCCCGTGCCCTGGAGGAGCTGTTCGCCAAGGCGAAACAGGATGGCATTCAGTTGTACGGTGTCTCCGGTTACCGTTCGTATCAAACGCAAAAGGGACTGTTCGAAGGTTACGTGAAAACGCAGGGAGCTGAGCACGCGAACCGCTACAGCGCCCAGCCGGGGAAAAGCGAGCATCAGACCGGCCTGGCTATCGACGTAGCAGGCACCGATCCCAGCACCTTGCTGGAGGAGCCGTTTGCCGATACCCGTGAAGGCAAATGGCTGGCGGAGCACTGCGCCGAATTCGGGTTCATCATCCGCTATCTGAAAGGGAAAGAAGAAATCACCGGCTACGCCTACGAACCGTGGCATATCCGCTATGTCGGAAAAGAAGTGGCCAAGGAGATCATGTCCTCTGGTGTTACGTTGGAAGAGTACTTCCAGGACAGCGGTCAGGTGCAGGCTCGTTAGGCATCCGATATACTGACAGATTGACGAAGCGGCTTTCCGCCCCGGATAGGGGACGACGGACAGCCGCTTCTTTCGTCGTCGGTTCGTGCGGCTGCCGGAGTGAGACGACCGCCTGGAACGAATCCCGGCGGTTTTTTATTCTGTAAGAAAAAAATGGCCGCTTGTATCTAACTAAATAGAGAGAAAGGAGGGAGAACGCTGGAACAGAACCATCTGTTGACGGACGGTGCCGTACTGAACCAGACCAGGGATGCCGCATTCGAACAACTGATGCAGACGCAGATGGCTCGGGTGTACCGGCTGTGCTGCTGGTTGGTCAACGACCGGACGGCTGCGGAGGACATCACCCAGGAGGTTTTCCTCAAGGTGTACAAGCATCTGTCTGCGTTTCGGGGAGACAGCCGGATTGAGACATGGCTCTATCGGATTGCGGTCAATGAGTCCAAACGGTACCTGCGCTCTGGGGTGTTTCGCAAACGGTTTTCCGCCTCCCAGGCAAACCGTGTAGCGTGCGCCGACATCGAGAAGGAGGTCATGCGGAAGGACGAACAGGCCGCGTTGTCACGGCTGATCGACACGCTGCCGTTTCGGCACAAACAGGTACTCATTCTCCACTACTACGAAGAACTGAGAGTGGAAACGATCGCCGAAATCCTGGGCATTACACCCGGAGCAGTCTACACCCGCCTGCACAGGGCGCGGGAAAAGCTGAAAGCATTGATGCGCAAGGAGGAGGAGCGATGGATTTAGACAAAAGGCTGCGCGAGCTGGCAGCGGCGAAGCGGATGGCATTTCAACCGTCCAGGGCGGACATGGAGCGGATCGAACGGAACATCCGCGAAAGGATCGGACAAAAACAGGGGAGGTTCCGTCGTGCCGCAGTCTCCATCGCGGCCGTGGCGACAGCCTGCGGGGCGGGCGCGTTCCTCCTGACGCCTGTTGTTATGGACTGGCAGCGCGATGCGGGAGGCGGCCGCGTTCCTGTCGTTGAGCCGGCAGACCCATCTGTTGAGGAGCAGTTCCCGTTTGCTGAGGAATTCATCCGATTCCTGAAGTCGTATACCGACCTGGAGCTCACTCAAATCGAGCCGTCGCCATTTGCAGACGTTTTTGCGGCAACGAATCAAGCCGTTCGGCTGACCACCAACCAAGGGAAGCTGGACGTCGTGTTTTTCCCCAATCCGGGGCAAGCGGAAAAGGTGGAGATCGACGAGGATTTTTCCGTGCCGGGCCACATTACCTTAACCTTCACTGGCGCTGAGCTAAAGACGGGCTTTACTCCGATGAAAGCATCGGGGCCGACCTATGTGTACGCGCATGATAAGCTGTTGCTGCTGACGAACAAGAGCGGATTCCTGCATTCGTTCCAAATCAAGTTGTTTCTCCACGACGTGTACCGGGATGTGTTTGAAAGTTTCGGCATCGATCCGGAGGAGTATGAATTCGACCGAGGGATCAAGCAAGGGAAGCAGGCATCTCACCTGTCGGAAAAAGCGTGGAAAGGATTGGATGCAGCCTGGACACAGGTAGCCGTAAACGGAAAGGTCGGCGACATCATCCCTGGCCTGTTTCTTAAACACGATGGCCAGGAAGCGCTGATTGTCTACAAGTCGTCCGATGCGGTCAATCACCTATACCGTTACGCGTGGGAGGAAGAGCGGGGCGAGTGGGTGCTCACGGCACACGGCAGCAAGCAGGGGAAAACCATCCGGAAACGCCCATGACTGACGATTCCCCGTTTCCTTGCCGTCGCTGTCTGGCGGAATCTGGGATACGTGCGGTTTAAGGAACCTGTTCCAAAACGAAACACAGCTCTCCGCGCAATCCGGACGGGAAACGCGGAGAGCCGTGTGCTGTTCGCGACAGTCAATGTCCGCCGCACCGTGAATGCGGCCGAATCAGTGACGGGTCTGGTAGGTTGGCAGGGGTGACGGCTGCTGCTGCAAGGGAATCTGCTGTGTGACTGACTGCTGCAGCTCCCGCTCCATTTGCTCGCACAGCGTGATCGCGTGCTGCATCTGGCGAATCGCCATGTCATGACCTTGCAGAGCCTGCTGAATCATCTGGACCGCCTGCTGCTCGCGAGCAGCCAACTGCTGCAGCGTGGCGGCGTTTTGCTGTTCCTGCTGCAGAAGCTGGCGGTAGGTGGCGCTTGCTTGCATTGTCTGTTGGATCAACTGCTGGATGGTCTGTTTGCACTGAGACAATTCTTGTTGGGCATGGGTGATCGTATGCACGAAAAAACGACCTCCTGATTGTGGGATTGATGCATGCGATTACCCTTTTATGTTGTGCAACATACGGAAAATTATCAGTCGTGTTGGTCAGATGCGCCCGTGACACCGCATGTGTTGTTCTCATGCAAAAACCAGCATCCCGGCTGCACTTACTTGGGCAGGCGGATGCTGTTCAACGGCCAGTAGACCAGTTCCGCCCGGCCGACCACGTGCTCCAGGCTGACGGGGCCGATGACCCGGCTGTCCATGCTGTTGTTCCGGTTGTCGCCCATGACGAAGACGTGGCCGGGGGGGACGGTGATCGGGCCAAAGTCTTCGGTGAGTGTGATGCCGTTCGCTGCCGCTTTCAACTTGTTGGCGGTGAGGTATTCCTCTTGTACAGGCTGGCCGTTGACATACAGCTGATCGTCTTTCGCCTCCACGGTATCACCCGCGACGGCGACGACTCGCTTGATCCAGTTTTCCCCGCTCGCGTCGGGGTGGATGATCACGATTTCGCCTCTTTTTGGCTGCTGCAGGTAATAGATTGCCTTGTTGACGATCACCCGTTCGCGGTCGTGCAGGGTGCTCTCCATGGAACGCCCTTGAACGACGTAAGGGGCCATCACAAACACATAGATAAAGGCGGTCAAGCCGCCAATCAAGACGAACGATTTCAACCAGTCTGCCAATTCCGTTTTCCATTTTGCCTTTGCCGTGCTTTGCGTATGTTCCATATGCCAATCTCCTATGTATCAGGTTTGTCGGGAGGCCGCCGGTTGGTTTCGAAAACAGGAGGCGCTGCCGTATCTTTTATTATACATACGATACGGACGGAAACGGAAGTTGTTTCGTGGAAATAGGTGGAAAATAGGCTGTATTTCGCCAATTGTCCGTCACGAATTTGTCACGGAACTCGCCCCTTGCATCGTTTGCCATTTTGCGGTAAGATGTCAATGTAAAAAGTTTTACAGTAAAAATATTAAACGGTAAACGTATTGTCCTACTCACATCCCCTTTTTCAGAGGCCGACTGAATAACGCTTGCGCAGACTGTTAACAGCCGATATATTTTTATAGTAAAAGTATGAATTTTTGAAAAAGGGTGATGATGTGAGCGAAATGTCCCGCGCCGGTAAAATCGAGGAACTGGATCAGGTGTTTGTTGAGTTGGCTCGCTTCTTCATCAGCCATTGGCTGCTGGAAGAAGAAGTAATTAGCCCCAAGCAGTTCATCTTGCTGCGGGTGCTCTATGACAGAGAGCGCAGCACGGTGTCCGAATTGGCCGCTCTCTTGAAGCAGTCGAACAGCGCCACCACCATCGCACTGAATCGACTGGTCAAGGCGGGCTACGTCAATCGGCTCCGTGATGAACAGGACCGGCGGGTCGTCTGGGTTACGCTCTCGGACAAAGCGGTTCCGCTGATGGAGCGATTGTTGTCCAGACGGAGGGAACTCCTCACCAAACTGCTGGAAAACCTGACCGACAGCGAACTGGAACAGTTTACACTCTATCTCCGAAAACTGAAGCAAGGCTTGCAGTAACCTACTTGCCGTATCGGAGCAGCGGGCGGGGGATATTTCACAGGACAGCGTGAACCAACAGAAGATGGGAGTGTACGAAAATGAAAAAATCGACAACACTGTTGATGGGAACCATGGTTCTCGGCGCCACTCTGTTCGCGAACGCTGCTTATGCAAACGAAGCTGTTCAGGCTCACGGTTGGATCAACATGCCGGCAGAGGATCAATGGGTAGTCCAGCCGGGAAACAACGCGACTGTCACCAACCAAAGCGGCTGGATCAACATACCGACAGAGGATCAGTGGGTGGTCCTGCCGGGAAGCAACGCGACTGTCACCAACCAAAGCGGCTGGATCAACATGCCGGTTGAGGATCAGTTCGTAGTTCAGTCGAGCGTTACAGCACAAGTAACCACGCAAAACGGCTGGATTGCCATGCCGGTAGAAGATCAAACGATCATCCTGTCGCCCAAAAGCGAGCAACCCACCGGCGTGGCTCACGGTTGGGTGGCTGCTCCGGTAGAGGACAGCGTGATCGTGGTGAAACCGGCTGCCAGCACCAACGATACCACTCAGGCTCACGGCTGGAGTTGGTCGGTGCCGTATGCGAACAACGACAAGTAAACACGCTCTTGCCCCTAACCCCTTCTCGATGCAGAAGGGGTTTTTTGACGCGCTCGCTTTGGCTAAATGGCAGGGAAGCCGCACACACTACGAATTGACCTAAATCAGGAAGGAGGAACTGACATGGCAGATGAGCGCCAAAATGAATTGGACCGCACTGCTGACACATCGATCAGGACATTTGCGTCAGAGTCCAGAGCAGATGCGGAGCAATCCCAGGAGGTGAACATCACCCAAGAGCAGGTAAGCGATATGTACAAAATGGGGACGATCGACGATGCCCAAGGACTGAACTGATGTCCTGATCTCGACCGTCCCCGCTTGCCTGCTGGGCGGGTACAGCAGACGGCAGGCTTGATCGTCTGATCCATCTCCTCTGATCCGTCTCCATCAAACAGCAACAACCCGGACTGCATATTTGTCCGGGTTGTTTGTTATGTCAAAGCGGCAGTCGTCCTTTCCCCTGATCACAATGCGTACCGCTTACGGCCGGTCGTAGACAGCCCGCTCTTCCGCGGGTATCCGGACGCGCCACAGCAGCCAAAAGTTGGCCAGGGAAAAGACGACGGCGGTCACGACGGCGGAAAAAGTGAGCGGCAGGACGAGCAGTTCAATCGACACCACCAGGTAGTTGGGATGGCGCAGGAAGCGGTACGGGCCGCGCCGCACGGGTTCGCTGCCGGGAAGGATGTAGATGCGCGTGTTCCAGCGTTTTCCCAGGCTGACGATGCACCAGTACCGCAGTCCTTGGGCCAGTGCAAATACGGAAAATGTCCAGGCCCACCACGGCGCGGTCCTGCCTTCATGGAGGAGTCCCTCCGCGAGCAGGCTGACAAGAAACAGCACATGCAGGGTGACGATGTACTTGTAGTGTTCGGCCCCTACTTCCCGTCCGCCCGCGGCGAGGATGTGGCGGGCGTTGCGCCGCGCGAGGGCCAGTTCCAGCAGGCGTTGGGCGACGACGACGGTATAGACGGTGACAAAAAAGCTCACGCTCTGCTCACCTCGCTTCCAACAGGATCAACTCCGAACTGAAGCCAGGTCCGAGGGCGGCCAGCAGTCCCTTTTCGCCCGGCTGCCAGTCCTCTTCCATGCACTTTTCCAGCACAAATAAAACGGTGGGCGACGACATGTTGCCAAAGTCGCGGAGGACGTCCTCGGCCAACCGTGTGGCTTCTGCCGGAATCCCCAACGCCTGCCGGTAGGCGGCCAGCACCTTCGCCCCGCCGGGATGGAAGATAAATCGCTGCACGTCCGGGACAGATACGCCAAACGGTCCGAGAAATCCCTCGACGTTGGCCCGCATCGACTGCCGAACCAGGCTGGGAATGTCGCGGGAAAAAATCACTTTCAGGCCCGGTTCGGTCAGTTCCCAGCCCATGATGTCCAGCGTATCCGGCCATGTTGTCGTGCGTGCCCCCATGAAACAGAGGCGGGGCGGAGCAGACGGCCGCTTCACCTCATCACCTTCCACCAGCACGGCAGCGGCTCCGTCAGCAAACAGGCAGGTGGCGACCAGGTTGCTTTTGGACAGGTCTTGTCGGATAAATGTCAATCCGCACAGTTCTACTGCCACCACCAGGACGCGGCTTCTGGGGTACGCCCGGGCGTATTCAAATGCCCGTGTAAGACCCATCGCCCCGCCGACGCATCCCAGTCCCCACAGCGGCACGCGGGCGATGTCCGGCCGCAGGCCCAAGCGGTTGATTAGATGGGCGTCGATGCTTGGGGTGGCGATGCCCGTGCTGGAGACGAAGATCAGGCAGTCAATCTCCGAAGCCGCCGTGTTGGCCTTGTTCAGGCAGCGCCGGGCGGATTCGGCACCAAGGGAGACGGCATGCTCCACGTACAGCCGGTTTTTTTCAGCAAACCCGTGTTCTGTTGTAAACCAGTCGAGCGGCATGCAGAAGTGGCGCTTGCGAATTTGGCTGTTGGCAAAGACGGCGAGCAGGCGATCAATGTCGGGGAAGGCTTGTTGGAAAAACGCACGGGCGACCGCCATGGAATCGTCCTGAGTGATTACATGTTCAGGAACAGTGGTCGCCGTGGCTTCGATGCGGGGCATCGCAATCCCTTCCTTTTCGTCAGGTAAGTAGTTCCAGTTTTCCCTAAACGCAGTTGTCCGATTCGTGACACACGGGAAAACAAAACGAAAGCGGAAGGGAGCGAGAACAGAATCGCTTGAGCTGCAGGCGGTCGTTTTCGGGAAATTGCCAGCCGCCCTTTATGACGCGGCAATCGGAGGCTTGGAACCGTCAAAAGGAGCCGGCTGCCGCTGGCTCATGGCCCGCTTCACCAGCCGGTACTGGAACAGGCCGGCGACGAGCAGGAGGACGGCGAGCAGGGAAAACCAGTAGGCGCCGCCGATGCTGCGGAACGACACGGCGCCAAGCGACGGGCCGATCGCGCCAGTGATGCTCCAGTTGGCCCCGAAAATGGAAAAGTAACGGCCGCGGTACGCTTCCGGCGCCATGACGGAAATTGCCTTTTGGATTTGCGGGCCGTACAGCATCTCGCCCAGCGTAAAGATGGCCTCCGCCACCACCAGCAGGAAAAAGGTGGGGGCCCAGCCGTAGCCGATGCCGACACAGGCGAGGAGCAGGTAGGCCAGCAGGATGACGCGATGGGCCGGAAAACGTTCGGCAAACTTGGCGATCACGATCTGGCAGCATACGACGAGCAGGCCGTTGATCGTGATCAAGGTGGCAAACACGGTCAGGAAATCATCAAAGCGCGTCCGCAGGTGCTGCGGCAGGATGATCTCCACCTGGGAGTACAGGAGCGAGACCGGAACGGCCGCCAGCGTCATCCACAACAGGGTGGTGTGCTCGTGCAGCCGCAGCTTGGGCGCTTTTGGCTTGTCTGCTTGTCCTTGGCTGCCCTGCTTCCGCTTCTCACGGGGGAGTGTCTCCGGTACTTTCCACACGATCAGCAGCATATAGGTGAAGAGTGCGGCCGAACAAATGCCGAAGACGATTGCCGGGTTGATTTTGTACAGCGTAACCCCGATCAGCGGTCCCGCCGCCGCGCCCAGGTTGAGGGCGGTATGCAGCAGGGCGAACACCTCACTGCGCTTTTCCTCCGGAACCACGTCCGTCACCTGTGCGCTGGCTGCCGGCCAGAACAGGGACGAGCCGATTCCGTTCAGAATGGTTAAAGCCGCAAAGTCATAGAGGGACTCCGCCCAGATGTAACCAGCCATGGAGATCGCTTCGATCGCCAGGGCGGCCACCATCAACGGCTTTCGTCCGTAACGGTCAGCCAATCCTCCAGAATAAAGTCCGGCGATCATGCTGGTCAGCGGCTGCAGACTGGTCACCATGGCCGCCACCACCAGATTGTTGTCCATTCTCTCATATAGATAAAAGGCCAGGAAGGGTCGGAGCATGAATCCGGCAAATGTGGTCAGAATCGTCCCGATTACGCGGATCCAGATGGTCGAGTCATAACGTGTAAAGACGGATTGAAGCCATGCCATGTCGTAAATTCCTCGCTTCTGATAAAAGAATTTTTTAGTAGTATACGAATTTTTTGTGAAATGAAAAAGAAGGTTTATACATATCTGAATACTGAGTTTTTCGTTAATGCCTTTTGCGTGAGCACGGCTTCCATGAGAGGGGGCGCGAACGGAGCGAGCGATACGCGAGTCGGTTTACACGTTGTCCCGACACTGCGCTGGCGATTTTTTTCCTTGAACTCACTGGAACAGACAGGTAAAATATTCCTATGAATAAGATAAAAGTCCTATATTTCCCGTGGTTATTTAGGTCTTTTGTATCATATCCAACGCGTTTTTGTGCGAACTACGTCGGAGGGGATATCGTTGGACTTACGTTGGATAGGGTTGGGGATATCCTGCCTGTTTAGCCTGCTGTGGACGGTTGTATACGGACTGCCGTCCCATCAGCTGACGGCCGTACTGGCCGCAGTGGTCGCGGTGATGCAGGCAGCAGCGGGTTACCAGATGGGATT
This sequence comes from Brevibacillus sedimenti, assembly GCF_020923495.1. GTDB lineage: Bacteria > Bacillota > Bacilli > Brevibacillales > Brevibacillaceae > Brevibacillus > Brevibacillus aydinogluensis. Next base: position 3,638,835 of record NZ_CP064048.1, on the reverse strand, counting down.
GTATGCCGAGAGACTGAGAGAGGAGGCCAGTCTGGACTCGCTGACAGGTGCTCTTGTCAACCGCCGCTTTTTTGCATTGCTGGAAAAGGAGATAGAGCGGGCCCGCCGCCACGACTATCCGGTTACCTTGCTGTTTATCGACCTGGACAATTTTAAGATATTCAATGACAGCCATGGTCACTTGGCGGGAGACGAGCTGCTGTGCCGCTTTGCCGACATTCTGAAACGCAGCATCCGCGCGCAGGATGCGGTCGGCCGATGGGGCGGCGAGGAGTTTGTCATCATGCTGCCTCATGCGGAAACGCCGCACGGTGTAGCCGTGGGGGAGAGAATCCAGCGCAATGTTCGGGAGGATCTTGGGGGCGTAACGGTCAGCATCGGCATTGCCTCGTTTCCCGCGCACGCGTCCACGGCAACGGAACTGGCGGCGAAGGCAGACACCCTGATGTACGAAGCGAAAAAAAAGAAAGACTGCATTTTGGTAGCGCACCATTGAGGGAAGGAAGCATTTGGAGATAATTGAACACCCGCATCCGGGAATAGGGCGGGTGTTTTTCGCTTGTCATGCGTCTTTACAAAACCTTTACAATATCTTAATGAAAAAAATACGCGTTTGTCCTTGTTTTTAAATTTACCTTTCGAAAGTTGTTCGGTTATAATCGTTGAGGCGCTATTTTTCCAAAGGAGTGACGACGGAACATATGTGGAAATCCAACAAGGACATCTTCTTTGACCTGTTTGAACAGCAAATCGCCAATGTTCACAAAGGCACCCATCTGTTTTACGAGATGATTGGCAACTATCAGGATGTGGAAGCCAAAGTGAAAGCGATTAAAGCGGTTGAAAAAGAAGGGGATGAAATCGTTCGTCGGATCATGAACGAGCTGAACTCCACGTTCATCACCCCGCTGGAGCGGGAGGACATTCACCAGCTCGCGCATACGATGGACGAAATGATTGACTATATCGACGGGGTAGCGGATCGGATGTACCTCTATCAAGTGCACCAGCCCGATCCTCGCGTTCTGGCTCAGGCCAACATTCTGGTGAAATGCTCGGCCAAACTGATCGAGCTGATTCGCACCCTGCGCAAACTGGATCACAAGGTGGTGTCCCAATACGCTTCCGAGATCAAGGAATTGGAGCATGAGTCCGACTCCAACTACCGGAAAATGGTGTCCGACCTGCTCAACGCACCCGACGCCAATCCGATCGAGGCGATCAAGCTGAAGGAGATTTACGACAAGCTGGAAGACTGTGCGGACTTCGCCGAGGATGTTTCCAACCTGGTAGAAGGGATTGTGCTGAAGAATGCTTAGTCTTTCGCCTGACATAATCATACTCATCCTTGTCGTCATCATGGCGCTCAGCTTTGACTTTATCAACGGCTTTCACGACACGGCCAACGCGATCGCCACGTCCGTGTCCACCCGGGCGCTGAGTCCCCGCACGGCCATTCTGATTGCGTCGGTACTGAACCTGATCGGTGCGCTTACCTATACCGGCGTGGCCAAAACGATCGGGGGAAGCATCGCCGACCCGTTCAAGTTGGAGAACGGTCTGGTCATCGTCCTGGCCGCGCTTACGTCCGCCATTCTGTGGAACCTGATCACCTGGTGGTTCGGGATTCCCAGTTCGTCGTCACACGCCCTGATCGGCGGGGTGGCCGGTGCGGTTGTCGGTGCAGCCGGTTTCGACTCCATTAACATGGCAGGCTTTATCAGCATTGTCCAGGCGCTGATTTTCTCACCGATCGTTGCGTTTGTAGTCGGGTTTGTCATTATCAAGCTGGTCTCCGCACTGGTGGCCAACATGCCGTATCATCGTACGAACAGAGGCTTTCGCTTGTTGCAGGTGCTGTCGGCGTCCTGGCAATCGTTCAGCCACGGGGCCAACGACGCTCAGAAGACCATGGGGATCATCACTTTCGCGTTGATCTCCGGCGGCTTTATGACCTCGGAGACGGGTGAAATCACGATTCCGATCTGGGTGAAAATCTCGGCGGCGATCGCAATGGCGCTTGGCACGTCGTTTGGCGGCTGGCGGATCATTAAAACGATGGGTGGCAAGATCATGAAGATCAAGCCGATCAGCGGCTTCTCCGCCGACTTGTCGTCTGCCCTGATTATTACCATTTTTACCATGCTGAAACTGCCCGTCAGCACGACGCACGTGATCACCTCGTCAATTCTGGGCGTGGGAGCGTCGCAAAAATTCTCCGCAGTAAAGTGGGGATTGGCCGGCCGGATCCTGGTGACATGGGTCATTACATTGCCGGCGACAGGATTGCTCGCAGCTGCCTGTTACGTGGTATTCGACGTCTTTTTGTAACGGAATCGAGTTCCCGCCTTTCTCTCCTAACGGGGAGAGGGGCTTTTTTGTTTTACGGGGAAAGCGGATCAGGAAGTGCCGGTCAACCGCTCCCAAAAGCCGGGACGCGGTTTGATCTGCACCATCCGGACCGACGTATACGGGATGTAGGTGAGCGAGCCGTCCGCTGCTTCCAGCAGCAGCCCCGCCGTGCCGTAGTCGTGCAGCTTTCCTTCCTCATAAGCAGACAGGCCTGGCCCGATCATGCCCGGAGCGAAGTGAACGCGCACGTTCCGGTCCAGGTACGCCTCCAACATGTCGTCATCCATGTGATCCTCCTCCTGTTCCTTTCGTCGTTTTCTTTCAGTTATGCCCACCTTTGCGACAATTCAGACCAGAAAAAAACCACCCGACCCACCGGTCAAGCCCCCGTTGAGCAGTCTCGATTCTTCAAAAAAGGGAAACCCCCTCCCACTGCGGAGGGGGTTACAAGGACGTACTTTGCTCAAACTACACACTTTCCATTTGGGTCAGTATCTCTCGAATCCGCTCGATCTGAATCACCTGAATCACGCCGTTGGAGAATTGGATAAAGCCTTGCTGGCGCCATTTCTGGATGATCTTGTTGACCGTGATCCGGGACGTGCCGATGTATCGGGCGAACGACGTCTGGTTGATGGGAATGTTTTCATTCTCATGAATTTGAATCAATTTCAACAAAAAGTGAGCCATTTGGTGTTCGACCGGGCTGTCCAGATAGGAAATGATTTCGGCGAGGAGTCGTACTTTATAGATATGGGAGTTGGTGAAGATCATCGCCGCATGGGGATGATCCTTGCACACTCTTGACAAGGCTTCATCGGAGAAATGATAGAGAATCGAAGGTGTAGTGGTCACCGCGGTTGTCAAATAGGTTCCTCTGTGAGCCCCGTGTTCCCCTAGCAAGGTCCCGATCGGGACGTAGTCAATGACACGCTCGTGGCCGTTATCGGATAGCAGGCTGATTTTCACCCCGCCCTGCCCAAGGTAATAAAAGCCTCTGCCGTTTTCTCCCTGGCGATACACGAACGTATTCTTTTTCAGTTCCAGTTTTTGTCCATATGATAAGAACGGAGTCCACTTGTAGCGAAGGTTTACCATACGATCACCTTTCCTTCCCAACATCATTCTCTGTGCAACATTGGACAGGGAATGAGCGCCCCAGACTAAACCGTTTTCGCTGTCGGTGCAGACAGATTCAACTTCCGCAACACATCCGGACGCTTGATCACAAATTTGCGCTGCTCGATGTCGATCAGTCCGTCTTCTTTCCACTGTTTCAGGATTTTGTATACGGTGATTCGGGTTAATCCGGTGCAGTGCGCCAGGTCCTGTTGGGTGAGGGGGACTTCATAGTTTTTAAACTCATCGCAGATGTTGAGGAGCAGCGCGGCGATCTGCTCTTCGGAAGAAAGCGCTTTCATATTAATCGCATAAAGAAGAATCCGCATTTTTTGATTGACGGTTTGAGCAAACAGGGGCAATAATTCCGGCCGCTCCTTCATCAGTTTCGCAAACTGTTCGCAGGAAAAATGATAGACCACCGAGTCCTTAACGGCGATCGCGGTGGTAAAGTGCGTTTGCCGGTCCATGGTTTGAATCCCGAGCAGTTGGCCGGGCACCACGATGTTCAACAACCGGTCTTTTCCTTTTACCGTGGAGGTGACGATTTTCACCAAGCCCTTGTGAAGGTAATAAAACCCGTCTCCCAGACTTCCCTGGTAGTAAATGACGGATTTTCCTTTCACGAATTGCCTCTTCCCGTACTTCAGAAACGTCTCCCACTTCAGGTCGGTTTCAAAAGGGGATACCATATCGAACACTCCTTTCAATATGGTTGTAAACGATTAACGGCTGTGGTTAGTGGCCGGCTTGGATCTGCGACATCTGCTGCAGCAGGCATGCCTCCTTGGTAACGTCTTGAATGGCGGAAGCCAGTTCCATAATCCCTTCTGTCTGTGCCTTTGCGAGATTTTTTGATGCAAGCACCATTTGTGAAAGAGAGGTGATCTCCTCCTGCAGTGAAGAAAGGCGCTTGGAGATTCCCTTTGCCAAACCGCCGGACGTCGAAGCCAAACGACGCATTTCTCCCGCAACGATCGCAAAGCCTCTGCCATGCTCCCCTGCACGGGCGGCTTCAATCGAGGCGTTCAACCCGAGTATGCCCGACTGCTTGGCGATGTCTGAGATTGATTTCAATACGGAAAAGGTTGTTTCTACTTGCTGCAGCATTCCGGTCATGACCTGATGAAGCTTCTCGCTGTGTGACGACAACGTCTCTGCGCTTGACTGCATCACCACGGACTGGGCGGAAACCTCTTCCACAATGGCCGACAGGTGTTCGGCAATCTGTACTAGCTTATTTTGGCGATCCAGACTGACTCCGAAGACGAGCGCACCGGAAATCCTGCCGTCTTCCTCAATCGGCAGTCCGTCGGCAATGTAAGCGATTCCGTACACCGAGGAATCCATCAGCTTTGTCATCGGTCTTCCCTGCTTGATAATCGTATTGGCCAGACTGCCTTTCTTGATTGGATCATGCGGCGATAATCCGAATTGCAAGGTCTTTACGGGCAGGTAGGTTAAAAATTTCTCCCTATCCGTGATCCCGAGCGTAAAATCATCTTCAAAGCACAAAACCATCCTGTGCATGATGGAAGATACGTGCACGACACTTTCCAGCAGGATCATACCCTTCAAGCCCCTATGTTTCATAAATCTAAATTTTCAGAAACTATCAGCACAATTATAAATGGGCGAAGAGCATATGTACAACGTAATCATTCTCGTCGCGAAAAAAAGTCTGAAAAAATGTTAACTGGTTTACAACCGGCGTGACGGAAGGATTCGAAAAAGGGATTGGAACGTTAAGCGATTTACACAGGGAGGTCCTCCCTTTTAGTACAATCAGTTCACGGCAATTTTAAATATTTAAACAATTATCAGGGGGAGGATATGATGAAAGGGAATCTGCAAATGGATGCGCCCGTTCTCGATCCGTCGTCGAAACCGGCAACCAGGACAATGCCAGCCATCACGCTGCTCGTTGTTGTCATCTGTTGGTTCAGCATGCTGGCAGACGGGTATGATCTCGGCATCTACGGCGCTGTGCTGCCTTCGTTGATGGAGTACAAGGATTGGTCGCTGTCTCCGGCGAAAGCGGGCGCCATTGGAAGCTATGCGCTGGTCGGCATGTTGGTGGGAGCCATCTGTGTCGGAACTGTCACGGACATGATCGGGCGCAAAAAGACATTGGCTTTTTGCGTATCGTTGTTTTCCATCATGATGGGGTTTGCCGCGATGGCACCCTCGCCTGACATGTTCGGTTTGTTTCGTTTTCTTGGAGGTATCGCGCTGGGCGGCGTGATTCCCACGGCGTCCGCCCTCACCATCGAGTATTCGCCGGTGGAACGGCGGTCGTTGATGTACGCCGTGATGTACACAGGGTACCCGGTCGGCGGTCTGCTCGGTGCGCTGCTGTCGATGTATTTCCTGCAGGATTTCGGATGGCGGTTCTTGTTCTGGCTCGGCGCCGTCCCGATTCTCCTCGTGCCGTTCATTCTCACGTATTTGCCCGAATCGATCAGCTTCCTGCTGGCGAAGAACAGACGCGAAGAGGCGGAGCAAATTGCCGCCCGGTACAACATTCCGCTTGATACCATCGGAGCGTACCAACCGGATCAAGCGAACGAGGGAAAGGGTAAATTCGCCTCGGTCGCCGCGCTGTTCGCCAAACAAAACATCCGCGCGACCATCTGTTTCTGGATCGCCTTTTTCATGGGCCTGCTGATGATTTACGGGTTGAGCACATGGCTGCCGAAAATGATGAAGGAGGCCGGGTACCCGCTCGGATCCAGTCTGGGATTCCTGTTCATGCTGAACCTGTCGGCTGCGGTGGGCGCGCTGTTGGCGGGCAGGGCGGCAGACCGGTGGGGATCGCAGAAGATCATCAGCATCTCCTACCTCCTCGCTGGGGTCTCGATGGCCCTCTTGAGTGTAAAATCGTCGATGCCGGTGGTGTACGCCCTGGTCGGCCTCGCCGGTTTCGGGACGATCGGTACCACGTTGATCATGAACGCCTACATTTCCAAGTACTTCTCCGCAGATAACCGGGCGACCGCGCTGGGATGAGCGATCGGGTTCGGTCGGATCGGGGCGATTTCCGGCCCGGTGCTGATCGGATTGTTCATGTCCTGGAACATGGGGCCCTCCTGGAACTTCTATACCTTTGCCATCGCGGGAATCATCGCTTCGGTCATGGTGCTGTTTATTCCGAAGCACCGCGACGGGAACATCTAACCAACGCGTGGGAGGCTGTCGATACTATCGGCAGCCTTTTTTTCTGACGTCACTTCAAAAATCGGGTGAAAACGTTAACCGCACTACAATTTTCAAAATTGTTCAATATTATAATGCAATCACAAGACAGGAACTCATCCTAACCAAGAAAGTAGGGAGGAATTACCATGGGAATCCGAACAGGTGCCCAGTACATCAACGGATTGAAATCCCGGCAGCCGGAGATTTGGCTGTCCGGACGAAAAGTGACCCATGTATGCGGCGAGGTTGTGTTCCAGCAGCCAATACGTGAAATCGCAAAGCTGTACGATATGCAGCACGATCCGGAGTACCAGGACAAGATTACGCACATCTGTACAGAAACCGGGGAACGGGTGAACAATGCGTTTCTGGTCCCGAAAACCCACGAGGATTTGCAGGCTCGCCGGGCGCTGTTTGAAGCGTATGCCAAAGCCACGTTCGGCTTGATGGGCAGAACTCCGGATTTTCTCAATGTTGTGCTTACATCGTTGTTCAGCAACGCTTCCTTTTTGGAAAAATACAATCCGCAGTGGGCGGAAAATATCCGCGCGTATTACCGGTACATCCGCGACAACGATTTGTTCTTGACGCACGCGATTATCAACCCGCAAAACGATCGCAGCAAGTCATCGCATGAACAGCAGGATCCCTTTATCCATTTGGGCACGGTGAAGGAAACGCCGCAAGGACTGATCGTCCGAGGCGCGAAAATGCTCGCCACCCTGGCGCCGATCACGGATGAAGTGATCATCTACACGTTCCCGGGATTCAAGCCCGGCGATGAGCGCTACGCGCTTGCCTTTGCCGTTCCGATTGACACGCCGGGACTGCGGATTCTCTGCCGTGAACCGATGCAGGACGGAACCCGCTCGCTGTTTGACCATCCGCTGGCGTCACGCTTTGAAGAAATGGATGCGGTGCTGGTCTTCCACGATGTATTGGTGCCGTGGGACCGGGTCTTCCTGTACAACAACGTGGAAGCGGCCAACCTGCTGTATCCGAAAACGGGTATCGCGCAGCAGCCGGCGCATCAAACCGGAGTACGCGGGCTGATCAAACTGCAGTTTGCCACGGAAGTAGCGGTCCGTCTGGCCGACTCCATCGGCGTGGATGTCTACCTGAATGTCCAGAACGACCTGGGTGAGTTGATCCAGGCGGTGGAATCGATCAGGGCGCTGTTGCGGATCGCCGAACAGGAGTGCGACGTATTGCCGTCCGGCGAAATCATGCCGGGATGGGTGCCGCTGGAAACGATACGCGGACTGCTGCCGAAGATGTACCCGCGCGCCGTGGAAGTGCTGCAAATCATCGGAGCAGGCGGTCTGCTGATGTCTCCGACGGGGGCCGATTTTGCCAATCCGGAATTGGTGGAAGACATGGAGAAGTATTTCGCCGGTCGAGCGGGTGTCTCCGGGAAGGAACGCGTCCGTTTGTTCAAGCTGGCCTGGGATCTGTGCGGAGAAGCGTTCGGTCAGCGGCTTCTGCAATACGAACGCTACTATACCGGCGATCCGATCCGCAAGCGGGCGATCTTTTTCAACAATTACAAACGGGAGCGCTCGTTTGACCTGGTCGATGACGCGTTGAGCGTGCTTGATCTTAATGAACCGGTCGTGAAAGCGTGAGGAACGGACGGCGCTTCGGACAAAGGAGGAAACGGGATGAAGCTGTTAGGCATATCAGGAACGATTGTGGGGGCAAAAACGCGCATACTCGTGGAAAAGGTTCTCGAGGAAGCGAAGAAGCTGGACCCTGAGCTGGAAGTGGAACTGCTGGATATGAAGCAGTACGATGTCCAGTTCTGTGACGGGCGTGACCCGTCCACCTACACCGGTGACACGAAAACGGTGATCGACATCGTCTCTTCCGCTGATTTCTACATCATCGGCACGCCGATCTTTCAGGGATCGATCACCGGGGTGCTGAAGAACCTGTTCGACCTGGTGCATCCGCAGGCGCTTCGCCATAAAGTGATGGGTTTTGTCGCCAACGGGGGCACGTATCAGCATTATCTGGTGATTGAAAATCAGCTGAAACCCATCGCCGGATACTTCCGGGCGTACGTCGCACCCGGCTATGTGTACGCGCATGCCGACCACTTCAACCGGCAGAATGAACTGGTGGACGAAGACGTGCTGCAGCGGATCAGGAATCTGGCCGAAGAAGTGGTCCATATGCAAAAAGCGTTAAAAGCCGGTGATATTCATGCCTATTCTTGAGATCAAGCTGCTGGAGGGACGAGATCAAGAGGTGAAGGAGCGTTTGATTGCCGATGTAACGAAAACGGTCTCCGAAACCCTGCAGGTCGCACCCGAACGGGTCAGGATCATCCTTTACGAGATTCCGTTGAACCATTGGGCGATTGGCGGAAAGACGGTGAAAGAAAACCAAGCGGAAAAGGAGCGATTGACATGAGTACGACGAGCATGTTCGCACCGATCAATTTGTGGAAATTTATCGAGGAAAACAAGGACCAGCTGAAACCTCCGGTCAACAACAAGGTGATCTGGAAAGACGCGGAGCTGATGGTGATGGTGCTGGGCGGACCGAACAAACGGCGTGACTTCCACGTCGATCCCTCCGAAGAAATTTTCTATCAGCTGAAGGGAGATTGTTATGTAGAGATCATCAACCAGGAAGGCAAACGCGAAGTGATTACCGTGCGGGAAGGAGAAATGTTCCTGCTTCCGGCCAATGTTCCGCACTCGCCGCACCGGGTGGCCGATACCATCGGCATTGTCATCGAGCGAAACAGGGCCCAGGGAGAGCTGGAGGACTTCGTCTGGTTCTGCGATCAATGCGACCATGAAATGCACCGCGTCACCGTTCAGCTGACCAATATCGAAACGCAGGTAAAGCAAGCGATCGAAGGATTCAACGGCAGCCTGGAGCTGCGGACTTGCAAAAACTGCGGATACGTCATGCCGCCGGAAGCGAGCGAATGGAAATGCGAGTAGATTTTCATACCCACATCATCCCGGAAGACCTGCCGAACTTCGCCGAAACATTCAAGGGAGAGCGCTGGCCTGTCCTGCACCGGACATGCGCATGCGGCGCCAATATCCTGGTCGGGGGAAAGGTGTTCCGCGAAGTGACCGACCAGGTATGGGACCCTGCGAAGCGGCTCCAGGATATGGACCGGGAAAAGGTGGACATCCAGGTGCTGTCTCCGATTCCCGTCACGTTCTCCTATTGGGCGCCCGCTGAAGAAGCGGAAGTGATGGCCCGCATCCAAAACGATTTCATTGCGGAAACCGTGAAACAGCATCCCGACCGGTTTATCGGCCTGGGAACGGTTCCTCTGCAGAACACGGCCGTCGCCATCCGTGAAATGGATCGCTGCGTTCACGAACTGGGCCTGAAAGGGATCGAAATCGGTACCAACGTGAACGGAAACAATCTGGATGACCCTGCATTCCTGGAATTTTTCGATATGTGCGAGAAGTGGGACGTGCCGCTGTTTGTCCACCCGTGGGAGACGTTGGGCAGAGAGCGGATGCCTCGCCACAATCTCATGTACACCGTGGGGATGCCGAGCGAGACGGCCCTCGCTGCAGCCAGCCTGATCCTTGGCGGCGTGATCGAGAAATTCCCTCGCCTGCGGATTTGTTTGGCCCACGGCGGGGGATCATTCCCTTACATTCTTCCCCGGCTGGACCAGGGCTGGAAGGTATGGCCCCATCTCCGGCTGCTGGAACAGCCGCCCAGCCATTACGCCAAGAATTTCTATTTTGATTCGTTGGTCTATGATCCGGCGAACATCCAGTACATGATTGACCGCTTTGGCTATGAGCGGATCCTAATGGGCTCCGATTACCCGTTCCTGCTGCGGGAAATTCCCCCGGGCGAAGTCATTGACCAGATGCTGACGGTTACGGAAGAACAGAAGCGGGCGATGCTCGGGGAAAACGCGCTTCGCTTCCTGAATATGAGCCAGGTGAAGGTGAGGTAACGATGACGATACATGCGGCGACACCCGAACAACGATTGCAGGATCTGGGCCTGACGCTGCCTGCGCCGCGGCAGGCGGCGGGAAATTACGTGGGCTGCGTTCGCACCGGCAATCTCCTGTTTCTGGCCGGTCAAGGGACGGACGAGTACCGCGGCAAACTGGGCGAAGACGTCACGGTGGAAGTAGGCTATCTGGCGGCAAGACAGTGCATGCTGAATCTCCTGGCGGTCGTCAAACGGGAGATCGGCGAATTGAGCAAAGTGAAACGGATTGTCAAACTCCTGGGCTTTGTCAACAGCGCTCCTGATTTTACGGATCAACCCAAGGTGATGAACGGCGCCTCCGATTTGCTGGTGCAGATTTTCGGAGAGAAAGGCAAACACGCCCGTTCTGCGGTAGGCATGGCGCAGCTTCCGCACAACAACGCGGTCGAAGTAGAGATGATCGTGGAAATTGAGGAGTAGGGGGGATTCCGATGAGCCAGACTGCACAGGAAAGAGAAAGAAAGTTGAAGGACGCCAAGCTGTTCATCAACGGCGAATACACCGACGCCATCTCCGGCGAGACGTTCGACACGCTCAACCCGGCGACCAATGTCAAGCTTGCTTCGGTGGCCAATGCCGGCGAGGAAGATGTGAACAAGGCGATTGAAGTGGCGCAGCGCACCTTTGAAAGCGGCGTCTGGAGCGATATGCCTGTCGAAGAACGGGCGAAGATTCTCTGCAAAATGTCCGATCTCGTCATGGAACGGGTGAACGATTTGGCCTGGGTGGAAACGCTCGATGTCGGCAAGCCGATCAAGGAGAGCCGCGGTTTTGACATTCCCAGAGCCGCCTGGAACCTGCGCTTTTTTGCAGAGATGGCCAAATACCTGATTCATGAAAACTACGAGATGCGCAAATTCATGTCGTACACGAAATACGCTCCAGCAGGGGTGACCAGCCTGATCATTCCGTGGAATCTGCCGTTCATGCAGATGACCTGGAAAGCTTCCGCGGCCCTGGCAGCCGGCAATACCGTGGTGGTCAAGCCGGCCTCCTATACTCCCCTGAGCGCCGTGATGCTGGGGGAAATCGCCAATGAGGCAGGCCTGCCCCCGGGTGTGTTGAACATCGTGACCGGCCCGGGAGGAACCGTCGGCACGGCGATGACCACGCATCCCTACGTGCGCCGGATTTCGTTTGTCGGTGAGACGACGACAGGCAAGACGGTCATGAAAAACGCCGCTTCCCAACTGATTCCGGTCTCTCTCGAACTGGGAGGAAAGTCGGCAAACATCGTGTTTGAAGACGCCGATCTCGATGAAGCGGTGACGGGGTCCATCGAAGCGATTTACCGCAACCAGGGTGAAATTTGCCTGGCCGGGTCGCGGCTGCTGGTGCAGGAAAGCATTTACGACCGGTTCCTCGACAAATTCGTGAAGGCGGTGCAGCAGATCAAGGTGGGCGATCCGCTCGACCCGGAGACGGATATGGGGGCGCTCGTATCGCGCAGCCACCTGAAAACGGTCGATGACTACGTGCAGATCGGTCTGGCCGAAGGCGCCAAGCTTGCTTACGGCGGCAAGCGAATCACCAGCCTGGGTGACGGAAACTTTTACGAGCCGACCGTCTTTTATGACGTAGACAATAAAATGCGGGTGGCCCAGGAGGAAATTTTCGGTCCGGTTGTCGTCGTCATTCCGTTCAAAACGGAGGAAGAAGCGATTCGCATCGCCAATGACTCCATCTACGGATTGGCCGGGGTGGTCTGGACGAACGACCTGAGACGTGCCCACCGCGTAGCCGCTCAGGTGCAGTCCGGCCTGCTGTGGATCAACTGCTGGTATGTGCGCGACCTGCGCACGCCGTTCGGCGGGGCAAAAGCGAGCGGCATCGGCCGTGAAGGCGGGCGGCACAGCTTCGAATTCTATACGGAAGCAAAGACAGTTACCATGAAACTATGAAATTGGAACGCAGGGAGGTAGCGTCGTTGGACTTGGCAAAAATCACGAAATTTGCCGACCATTTGGCAGAGGCGGAACGAAGCGGTCGCGGGGTAGAGCCGTTAACGGCCCTGGACCCCAATTTGACGACAGAAGAAGCGTACCGCGTGCAGCTGCACACGATTGAGCGAAAGGTGAAGGCCGGCGACGTCGTTGTCGGAAAGAAAATCGGGTTGACTTCGTTAGCCATGCAGACACTGCTTGGGGTCGACCAGCCTGATTACGGTCATTTGCTGGCGGGCATGGCCGTTGAAAACGGAGGGGAGATTCCGTTTCAGCGCGTGATCCAGCCCAAGGTGGAAGGGGAAATTGCCTTCGTGTTAAAGCGCGACTTGCAGGGGCCGCGCGTTACCGCATCAGATGTGCTGCAGGTGACCGATTATCTCCTCCCTGCTCTGGAAATCGTGGACAGCCGGATCGCGGATTGGAAAATCAAGCTGCAGGATACGGTCGCGGACAATGCCTCCTCCGGTTTGTACGTGCTGGGCGGACGCCCCGTGAAGCCGGATCAAATCGACCTCGCACTGGCTGGCATGGCCCTGTACAAAAACGGCGAGTTGGTCAATACCGGTGTAGGAGCAGCGGCGTTGGGCAACCCTGCGAACTGCGTGGCATGGCTAGCCAACAAGCTGTTTGAGTTTGGGATAACGCTGAAAGCCGGGGAAGTGATTCTCTCCGGCGCCCTGTCTGCGGCGGTCAATGCGGCCCCCGGAGACTGTTTCAGCGCGCGAATCGCCCATCTCGGGGAAGTAGGAGTGAGATTTCATGTCTAACGTAAAGGTTGCCATTCTCGGCTCCGGAAACATCGGTACCGATTTGATGATGAAGCTGGGCAGGTCAAGCAAGCTGGAGCTTACCGCGATGATCGGCATCGATCCCGACTCGGAGGGACTGCGCATGGCGAAGCAGCGCGGTTATGAAGTGTTTGACGGCGGACTGAAGCAGTTTTTGGAAAACAGTCCGGAGCTTGCCGATATCGTGTTTGACGCCACGTCTGCGAAAGCGCATATTCGTCACGCCAAGGCTCTTCGGGAAGCGGGCAAGCTTGCCATCGACCTGACTCCGGCCGCAGTCGGCCCATATGTCGTTCCGGCCGTAAATCTCGGTTCCCACCTGCACGAAACAAACATCAATCTGATTACGTGCGGTGGCCAGGCGACGATTCCGATCGTTCATGCGATTAACCGCGTGAGCCCGGTCAACTACGCTGAGATTGTCGCCACCATTTCCAGCAAAAGCGCCGGTCCGGGCACCCGCGCCAACATCGACGAATTTACGGAAACCACCGCCCACGGCATCAAAGCCATTGGCGGCGCGAAGAAAGGCAAGGCGATTATCATCCTGAACCCCGCTGAGCCGCCGATTTTGATGAGGAACACGGTGTATGCGCTGGTTGACGAAGAAACGCTGGATGAACAGGCGATTGCTGCATCCATTGAGCAAACCGCAGGCTATATTCAATCGTACGTACCCGGATACCGTCTCCGTACCGAGCCCATTTTCGACGGCAACAAAGTCACCGTCTTTTTGGAAGTGGAAGGGGCCGGCGATTACCTGCCCACCTACTCCGGCAATTTGGACATCATGACAGCGACGGCGGTGAAAGTGGCGGAGGAATTTGCCGCGCACCACGTGAAGGCAGCATCCGTCTGAAACTGGAAAGGAGACGAAACAGATGAGTGGTAAACGGGATATTCTCATCACGGAAGTGGCGCTTCGCGACGGCAGCCATGCGATTAACCATCAATTTACCGTGGAACAGGTGGTGAGCGTGGCCCGCGCTTTGGACGAGGCGAATGTTCCCTTCATCGAAGTTTCCCATGGAGACGGTCTGGCCGGTTCTTCCTTGCAGTACGGGCTGTCCCGAACGAATGAGATGGAACTGATCGAGGCGGCAGTTGCCGTCTGCAAACAGGCGACGGTAGGTGTGCTCCTCCTGCCGGGAATCGGCACAATCAAGGATTTGAATGCCGCTGTGAAGCTGGGTGTTGGCATGGCGCGGATCGCGACGCACGTTACCGAAGCCGATATTTCCGCTCAACACATTGCCCGCTCCAAAGAACTTGGCCTCTTCACCGTCGGTTTTTTGATGATGTCTCACATGGCACCTCCGGAAAAACTGGTCGAGCAGGCGAAACTGATGGAGAGCTACGGAGCCGATGCGGTGTATGTGGTTGATTCAGCCGGCGCCCTGCTGCCTCATGAAGTGGCCGAACGAATCAGGGCATTAAAGCAAAGCATCGGCGTTGAGATAGGGTTCCACGCGCACAATAATTTGTCCCTGGCGATGGCCAACACGCTGGCGGCGATTCAGGAAGGGGCAACGCGCATCGACGGCAGTGTCCGCTGTTTGGGGGCCGGCGCGGGCAATACGCAAACGGAAGTACTGGTCGCCGTGCTGGAACGGATGGGCATCGAAACCGGCATTGATCTTTACAAAATGATGGATCTGGCGGAAGAGATCGTTGCGCCCATCCTTCAGGTTCCGCAGGAGATTACCCGGGACAGCCTGGTCCTCGGATACGCAGGCGTGTATTCCAGCTTCCGGCTACATGCGGAGCGTGCCGCGAAGAAGTTCGGAATTGATTCCCGCGATATCCTGATTGAGCTCGGGAAGCGAAAAGCAGTAGGCGGTCAGGAAGACATGATCATTGATGTCGCTGCGGAAATCTTGAAGCAGCGCAGTGCAGCGGGACTGCGATAAGGAGGTGGACAGCTCGCTTGCGGAACATTCCTACAGATCATTGGCGCAAAAGCTGGTCGATGCGGAGTTCAACCGGCAGGAAGAGGTGAAACTTACGGCTGAATATCCAGACTTGTCGGTAGAGGATGCGTACCGGATCCAGGATGAGCTGGTTGCCATCAAGCGCGAGCAGGGCCATCGGGTGATCGCGCTGAAAATGGGCTTTACCAGCCGGGCCAAAATGAAGCAGATGAACGTAAACGAGCCGATCTACGGCCATGTGTTTGATTACATGTCCGTTGACAGCGGCGTCCTGTCTTTCCGTGAATTGATTCATCCGAAAGTGGAAGCCGAAATCGCGTTCATCCTCGGCAGGGATATCGAAGGACCGGGAGTGACGGGCGCTCACGTGTTGGCCGCCACGGAATACGTCGTTCCCGCCCTGGAGATTATCGACAGCCGCTACCTGAATTTTCAGTTCACCCTCCCCGACGTGATCGCGGACAACACGTCCGCTTCCCGTGTGTTCATCGGATCGAGGCAGCGCAGACCGGATGAGCTGGAACTGGATCTGGTCGGAGTTACCCTCTCCATCAACGGGGAATTGAAAGATTTGGGCGCAGGGGCGGCAGTGCTGGGACATCCGGCCCATTCCGTCGCCATGTTGGCCAACATGCTGTCTCGCAGAGGGCGCAAGCTGCACGCCGGTCAACTGATCTTGACCGGCGGCATTACCGGAGCGCAGCCACTTGCTGTCGGCGATGTCGTTTCTGCCAAATGGGACGGACTGGGCTCCATTGAGTTTACCGTCAAGGAATGACCGTAATCTGCTAGATGGCCCCGGTACGCGACCGGGGTCGGCTTATTTTGTTTCAACCGTATCTGTTCCGATCAGTCCAGACACGTCCTTATGGATTTCAACTGCTTTCCGGGCGTCTCAGGGACAAGAGCTGTGGGAACGTTTGGCCGTTGACTGTTTGAAAAGAATGAACCCCTAACGTATTGATCGGTCAACCATAGGGGTTCCAACGTCTACGTTTAAGGGGTTCATACTACACGGATCGGTTTTTTGGGCGTATGTATTCGTCATTTCGGCGTTTGCTCGGAGTGATCGGACGGCTGTCTGCTCGCGCGGGCATACACCAGCATGAGCACAACCCCGACGACGATCAGGCTGAGGCTGACAAGCTGGGCGACGCGCAGCGTTTGGCCGAGCATCAGGCTGTCAGTGCGCATGCCCTCAATAAAGAAGCGGCCGAGCGAGTAGAGGATCATGTAGCTGAACAGCACCTGTCCGTCAAAGCGTTTCAACCGGTACAGCATGACCATCAGGATGGCGAAGACCACGAGGTTCCACAGCGATTCGTACAGAAATGTGGGGTGGTAGTACTGGCCGCCTATGTACATCTGTTCGCGGATAAACGCAGGAAAATGCGACATAAACTCCTCGGTGGCCGGCCCGCCGTGGGCTTCCTGGTTGATGAAGTTGCCCCAGCGGCCGAGCGCCTGTCCCAAAATGACGCTGGGCATCAGCACATCTCCCAGCTTGCGCAGCGGAAGATTGTGCTTGCGGACGTACCAGACACCGGCAAGAAAACCGCCGATCAACCCGCCGTGGATGGCCAATCCGCCCTTCCATACGGCAATGACGTCAAACAGATTGTCTTTGTACTGCTCCCACTCAAAAATAACGTAATACAAACGGGCACAAATAATCGCGGCCGGGATGATCAGCACGACCATGTTCAGCACGTGGTCGGGATCGATCCCGGCCCGTTTGGCGTTGTAGCGGGCCAAATACGTGCCCAGAAAAAACGCCAGCCCCATGATTACGCCGTACCAGTGAATCTTGATGGGGCCGAGCGTCAACGCAATCGGATCAATCATGATGAATTCCTCCTTGCCATCAACCATCTGATGCACAGTATAGCACAACCGGCACAGACAGTTCCATTACAGGGAAGGCAGAAGCAAGGAGGGGCGAGGCCGCGTTCTCAACGTGATCATCTCCGCCTGGCGAGAAAGGCGAGAATCGGGTCCAGGGATGCCCGCCGGTTGGGATCGTGGACCGGCGCGAACAAGTCTCCTCGTTCCTTTAGCCGCTGTGGCACGGTATGGACGGTAAAGTCGGTCGGATGAATCCGGGGCACCTCGTCCCACGTGATCGGAGTGGAGACCGTCGCCTGCGGGCGGGCGCGCGTGGAGTAGGGAGCGGGCAGTGTTTTGCCGCGCCAGTGCTGCAAATAATCAATGTACAACTTGGTTCCCCGGTTTTTCACCAGGCGTTCGATCGTGACCAGGCTGGGGTGTTTTTCCGCCAGATAGGTGGCGACGAATTGACCGACTTGACGGGTTTCGTCAAAGCTGTAGCGACGCTCGATCGGGATGTAGACCTGCAGGCCGCTGGCCCCCGATGTCTTGACGAATGAGGGCAGATTCAACCCGTCCAGCACTTCTTTCAACAGCAGCGCCGTCTCGGCTGCCGGTGCGAACTCGGGGGTGGAAGGGTCCAGGTCGAACACCAGCTCGGTCGGCGTTTCATCATGGGCGAGATGAAATGACACGTGCCACTCCAATGCAGCCTGATTGGCCATCCAGACCAGTGTGGCGGTGTCGTTGCACAGCGGATACCGCGTGTTTTCCCAGCGGCTCGTGGCAATCCAGTCCGGCGCGTACGCGGGCAGGTTTTTCTGGTAAAAATGCTTGTCGCCAACGCCGTGCGGATAGCGGATCACGGTCAACAGGCGGTTTTGGGCGTAGCGCAGCAGGGGAGGCGCCACCTCCAACAGGTAGCGGATATAGTCCCATTTGGTGACATTTGCTTCCGGCCATAGCAGTTTGTGCGGGTTGGTGATGGTCAGTTCCCTGCCTTCGACGCTCAATACGAGATCGGTCGCGGCTGTCGGCATCGCTTTGCTACCCTCTTTCCGGAAAAATGTTCGGGATTGCATCCGATGGTTTGCCACTACTATGCCCCGGTGCATGACGGTTATGCGGGCTAAAGCGGGCTGCATATTTTTCCGGTTCGGCACCCATAATACGGATAGCTTGCCAACGGTTGGTGAATGCGATGGCTAAGAACGGAAAGTCAAGCAAGGAAGAATTGATACATACGATCAATACCTGCAGTTTGACCGAGATGGAAGGGGTTCCTCTTTACCCCACCCTGCAGGAAAATGTGCACGTGTTAAAACAGCTGTTTTCCGACTGCTCCGACTTTGTCATCCGCGAGTTCAACATGAAAAACGGCGTCGCAGCGGTGGCTGTATTCGTCGACGGCCTGGTTGATACGAGAGAGGTCAACCAGGCGCTGGAGGCGTTGATGATCCTGGAGAGCGGCGATCGCGACGTCGATGTGATCCAAAAGAAACTGCTGCCGGTTTCGCAAATCGCCAAGGTAAAGGATTACAAAGAGTTTTTACAGGCCGTGCTGTCGGGAGACACCGGCATCGTGGTGGACGGAAACACGGAGGCGCTCACCATGGGCATGCGCGGCCCGGAAAAGCGCTCCGTCGATGAACCGGAGGGGGAGGCGGTGGTGCGCGGCCCGCGGGAGGGCTTCATCGAAAACATTCGGACCAACACCTCCCTGCTGCGGCGCAGACTCAAGACCCCCCGGTTGAAAATGAAATCGTTGGTGATTGGCAGGGAAACCAATACCAACGTGGCGCTCGCGTACCTGGAGGGGATCGCCGACCCGCAATTGGTGGAAGAAGTGACGCGGCGCATCAGTGTGATCGAAACCGACGGAATTTTGGAGTCGGGCTACATCGAAGAATTGATTCAGGACAACATCTATTCTCCTTTTCCCCAGGTCCAGTATACCGAGCGTCCGGATACGGTGGCGGGAGCACTGTTGGAAGGGCGTGTCGCCATTATGGTCGACGGTACGCCTATGGTGCTGATCGTGCCCACCACGTTCTGGATCATGCTGCAGGCGAACGAAGACTACTACGAACGATTCATGCCGGCAACCCTGATCCGCTGGCTGCGTTATTTGTTCCTGCTCATTTCGCTGCTCACGCCCGCCGCCTATGTAGCCATCACCACGTTTCATCAGCAGATGCTGCCCACCACCCTGCTGCTCAGCATCGCGGCGGCGCGGGAGTCGATCCCGTTTCCGGCGATCGTGGAGGCGCTGATCATGGAAATCTCCTTTGAAGCCCTGCGGGAGGCCGGGGTGCGTCTGCCCAAGACAGTCGGCCAGGCGGTCAGCATCCTGGGGGCGCTTGTCGTGGGACAGGCGGCCGTGGAGGCTGGGATTGTGTCAGCGCCGATGGTGATTGTCGTGTCCATCACAGGGATCGCTTCCTTTACCATACCTCATTTCAACGCTTCCATTGCGCTTAGGATGCTGCGTTTTCCGCTGATGATCGCCGCCTCGATTTTGGGCATATACGGCATTCTCGTCGGCATCGTGCTGATTATGGGACACTTGGCCAACCTGCGTTCGATGGGCGTTCCCTACTTGTCCCCGATCGCGCCGATGTCAGTGAGTGACCTGAAGGACGTGCTGATTCGTGCTCCGTGGCCGTTCATGAAAAAACGACCCAGCTTTCTCGGCGTGCAGGACGCCCGGCGGATGCGAACCGGCCAAACCGGCCAACAGCAGCGCAAAGGCCAATCCGGGGCTGTTCGCCAAGGCGGAGGCGGGCATGGCGACAAAGGCCGCACCAAAGGAGAGGGATGAACGAATGAGACGGTGGATGAAGGGTTGTGTCGTCGCTCTCTGCGGACTGCTGATGAGCGGATGTTGGGACCGGACGGAAGTGAACGACATTGCCATCGTGATTGCGTTTTCCATCGACAAGGAGGCCAATGGTGAATATCGTTTGTCCGTTCAGGTTCCGCTGGTAAGCAGTTTGGGCGGACCGACCGGTGGCGGAGGAGGTACCAGCGGGGACAATGTCTATTACGTCGACTCGGCCACTGGCAAGACGCTGCGGGAAGCACACAGCCTGATTCAGGCCAGGATGAGCCGGCAGTTGTACTACGCCCACCATCGCGTGATCGTCATTGGGGAGGCGTTGGCCCGAGATGGACTGAGCGAGGTGCTGGATGTGGTGGCCCGTTTCCCTGAGAACCGGCTGACTGCCTACCTGGTGCTGGCCAAGGGGAAGGGGTTTAACATGCTGCAGGTGCAGCCCAGCTTTGAACGCTTCTCCGGTGAGGCGATGCGGGAACTGATCAAAATGGAATCGGTTCCCGTCACCGTCAAGGACATGGCACAGACGCTGAGCACACCTGGTGTGGACCCCTATCTGCCGTACGTGGCGGCCGTCAATTCCCATCCCAAAGGAAAGTCGAAGGAGATTCAAGTACTTGGGGTGGCCCAATTTCTCCGCGACAAGATGGTGGGGGTGTTCAACCAGGAAGCGGCAGGGGGACTGCGGTGGTTTCACCGTCAGTTTACGCCCTTTTCCACAAAGGTTTCCCTGACAGAAAAGGAAACCGTCAACGTCCGGTTCGACAAGGGAAAGGCGGAAATCAAGCCTGTAATCAAGCAGGGCCGTATCCAGTTTATGATCAATGTGGACGCGTCGGCGTCCGTTATCGAAAACTTGACCGATGCCGATCTGGGCAGGGCGGACAACCTGGCTGCGCTGGAGCGAAAACTGTCCAATCATATTACCGAAACAGTAAAGAAGACGTTGGCTCAGATGAAACGGCAGCGGACGGACACCATCGGGCTGGGCCTGGTGTTGGCTCGAGAGTATCCCCGCGAGTGGCGAAGCCATTTGCGGGATAATTGGAACGAGCGCCTTGCGCAGGCGGAATTCCACGTCCGGACCAAAGCCGAGATCACCAATATCGGCCAGACAACAGAGAACATCACAAAGGAAGATCGCCATGAATAGTGTCGCCCTGGTTTTGTACGTGCTCTTGCTGCTAGCGTCCCTGGTCCAGTTTTTCATGAAGCGAAAAAGCATGCCAGTCAAGCAAAGGCGAGTGATGGGTTTCTTTTACCTGCTCACGATCGGGTTGTTCATAGCACTGCAGTTTCAACTCCACGTGATCATGCCAACCAATTACCTGGCCGACGTCTTTTCCGTTGGCCTGCAGCAGTGGATGGAAAACATCTGGTAAGGAGGGCCTGTCATGATCCATAAACAGGTGATCAATCATCGGCAGATTGCCTGGCTGATCGGCAGCGTCCTGATTACGGGGGCGTTGTTCAGCCAGCCGAAAACACTGGCCCAGATCGCCAAGAATGATGCGTGGTTTGCCTTCATCCTCCCGACGTTTTACGCAATACTGGTAGCCCTGGTCTTCGCGAGGCTGTCCCGGGCCTACCCCGGAAAAAACCTGTTTGAAATCATCTTTCTGGCAGGGGGCAGGTGGATCGGTGGCTTCGTAAACGCCCTCGTTCTGTTTTACCTCTGGCTGTTGTTGGTGGCGGACATCAAGGGGGTCAGCTTGTTCCTGCAAGTGATGCTGCTGCCCCGGACGCCGCTTGAAATCATTTTGTTGGTATTCGTCCTGATGCTGGTGTACTACGGCCGAACAAGCACGGAAGTGGCTGCCCGCGTCAATGAAATGTACTTTCCCGTATTTTTTCTCATCACCATCATGCTGTACTTCACACTGAGCAACGAGTATGCGGTTGAACGGCTGGAGCCGGTGCTGGAGAGCAACATCGCGGCCGTCGGTCTCGGTAATCTCCTCCCGTCAGGGGTGTTTGGCAGCATCTTTTTGTTCGGTGCGTTTCTGCATGCCATTTCCCATCCCCGGCTCCTGTATTCCGCAATGAAACACGGGGCGATCATTGCCGGGTTCTCGCTGACGCTGTTGATGGTGGTTCAGTTGGGCGTGATGGGGTATCTGATCACCAGCAGGTTGACTTTCCCTGTTTACGCGCTAGTGCAGCAGATCCACATTACCGACTTCCTGGACCGCGTGGAAGTGATCGTGTTCAGCATCTGGTTTCCGGCCTTTACAATCAAGGCAGTCGTCACCTACATCGCCTTTCTTGTCGGCGTCGGATCGTTCGCCGGCCAGCAACACTACGCCGCCTCCAATGGGCCGTGCGGCTTGTTCATCGTGGTCTCCTCGCTACTGTCGTTTCCCAATACGGATGACGTGCTGCGCTTCTTCAGCTACGGCATACCGGCAATCACGCTTATCTTCCAACTTCCCCTGCTGGCCTTCCTGTTTGCCGCAGCCCTTCTGCGAGAACGGGGAAGCGGACGTGACTCGCATTCCGCCCATACGAGAGAGTATAGGCGCTGTCAGATCTGGGCCTGGATCAACAAACTGGCGTTAGGTGTGTGTCTCGTGTCGACCGTCGGCGGGGCCTTGCTGGAGAATCAGTACAGAGTGGCCGGCCTGATCAGCGGCGTAGCGTACTTTCTAAGCTTTCTGGTGGCGCTGGTGAGCTCCTATCTGGAAATGCAGGCGGTCAATCACCTGAAACACAAGCAGTCGCAGGGGAATGATACAGCCTCTGCGGACCACTAGCAGATCATCTCATCATCTCCCTGTCCAGCCTGCAGGCGTGCGGCGGTACGTCCACGATTGCCTGAATGGATGGCTGGCGAAGTGATCGCCCTTCTGTCCATTCCGCGTACTTGATTTTGGCCGTCAGCGTGGGGGTCACCCAGAATACGCCATGGTGACGATCGGGCCTGTTTACGAAGGGTTTTTCCCGGATAACTGCAGGCATCAGCCTGTCGGTCAGCTCCCGCCACTCTTGGCGGGACAGTTTGCCCGTTCCCGCATGACCGATGTACCAAAACCGGCCCTGCTCATCGTAGAGGCCCAACAGCACCGCGTTGACGACTCCGCCGTTTAAGGTGAAACCGCCAATGGCGGCTATCACATCCCGGTAGTGTTTGATCTTCAGCCACACGGCTTTTTTCGCACCGATGAGATAGGGGGCATCCAGCCGCTTCATGACGATGCCTTCCATGCCGTGCTGCCGGATCACCTCATACAGGGCGGAACCGTTATCATGGGACGACACCACTTGCACGTGGCTGTTCGGTTCGATCGTTTCGGACAGCAGTTTGAGCCTGTCCTGCAAGGAGCGTTGGTTGATCCATTCCCCGTTTAGGTACAAACAGTCAAAAATCATGTAGGTAACCGGTACAGTTTGCTGCATCCGGGGCACGTTCTGCATGCGGCGAATCCCGTCCCGGCGCATTACTTCATGAAAGGACGGTTTGCCGTCGCTCCCCAGCGCGATCACTTCACCATCCAGGATCACGGAGTCGGCTCGGCAGTACGTTTCAATATCTGCTAGTTCAGGGTAGTGATGGGTGCGCTCGTTTCCCTTTCGATTGAACAGCTGCACGTGTTTGCCGTCATAATAGGTAAGGATGCGAACGCCGTCCCATTTCACCTGGGCAATCCAGCCCGGCTCCTGGGGGATGGTGTCGCTCGCCACTGGCTCCATCGGGATGATCGGTTTCATGTTCCACCTCGTCCAGGTAACGGAATTGGCCGTCAGACGGAAGAAAGGAGCCGTCCGAATCAGCCTCATCCATGATTGTTCCCCATTAGGACGAAGAAGAGGCGATGAGCGGCATCCGTCTCATCGCCTCGGGCTGTTTAGTAGTACGTACTCTCCGTGTACAGGCATTTGCGGCAGGTCATCGAAAGCTGGCCGCGGGCAAAGTCGTGTTCGCATTCGGATTGGAGCTTTGCCAACTGCTGCTTTACCTTCTTCCATTCAGCCTCCAGTCGTTTTGCTTCCGCGAGAAGCTGTTCCGCCTGATTCACGCGATCTCCTCCTCGTCTTGCAGGTGCGCAAGCGGAGCCAGGGAGCGCCGCTTACGTGTAGAGCTGGTTCCCCTGTTTTCGGAAGGCGTTCGCCTGCTTTTTCATCCCTTGTTCCACGGCTTTCTCTACAGTCAGGTTGTTCTGCTGCGCGTACGCGCGGATTTCCTGCGTGATGTTCATGCTGCAAAATTTGGGGCCGCACATCGAGCAGAAGTGCGCTGTTTTCGCCCCTTCCGCCGGGAGTGTCTCGTCGTGGTATTCACGGGCCCGTTCCGGGTCAAGCGACAGGTTGAACTGGTCGTTCCAGCGAAATTCAAACCGCGCTTTGGACAGGGCGTCGTCCCGTTCTTGGGCGCGCGGGTGACCTTTGGCCAGGTCGGCGGCATGTGCGGCAATCTTGTAGGCGATCAGCCCGTTGCGGACGTCTTCCTTGTTCGGCAGGCCAAGGTGCTCCTTGGGCGTCACGTAGCACAGCATCGCCGTGCCAAGCCAGCCGATCATGGCTGCTCCGATCGCGGAGGTGATGTGGTCGTAACCGGGAGCGATGTCAGTGGTAAGCGGCCCCAATGTATAGAAGGGGGCTTCCTGACACACGGTGAGCTGCCGTTCCATGTTCTCACGGATCAGGTGCATCGGCACGTGACCGGGGCCTTCGATCATCACCTGGACATCGTGTTTCCAGGCGATCTTGGTCAGCTCTCCCAGCGTTTCCAACTCGGCAAACTGTGCCTCGTCGTTGGCATCGGCGATGGAACCGGGGCGGAGGCCGTCTCCCAGCGATACGGCGATGTCGTACGTCTTCAGAATTTCGCAAATCTCTTCAAAATGGGTATACAAAAAGTTTTCCTGGTGATGCGCCAGACACCAGGCAGCCATGATGGAACCGCCGCGCGAGACGATGCCGGTCACCCGTTTGGCCGTCAGGGGAATGTAGCGCAGCAGCACGCCGGCGTGGATGGTGAAGTAGTCCACCCCCTGTTCGGCCTGTTCGATCAGCGTGTCGCGGTACACCTCCCAGGACAGCTCCTCCGCCTTGCCGTTCACCTTTTCCAGTGCCTGGTAGATCGGGACGGTGCCGACCGGAACCGGGCTGTTGCGGATGATCCATTCCCGGGTGGTGTGGATGTGTTTGCCCGTAGACAGGTCCATGATCGTGTCTGCCCCCCAGCGGACGGCCCAGATCATTTTTTCCACTTCCTCGCCGATGGAGGAGGTGACGGCGGAGGTGCCGATGTTGGCGTTTACCTTGACGTGAAAATGGCGGCCAATGATCATCGGTTCGCTCTCCGGATGGTTGATGTTGGCAGGGATGATCGCCCGGCCGCTGGCCACTTCCTGACGCACAAATTCCGGCGAGACGCCCTCGCGGATCGCCACAAATTCCATCTCCGGCGTTATGATGCCGCGGCGGGCGTAATGCAGTTGGGTGACGTTTTTCCCCTGGCGGGCGCGCAGCGGCTTCTGTCTTTTGGCGGGAAAGATAGGGACGGATGGTTCCTGCGGGAAGTTCCGGTAGCCGTCGTCCTCCGGCTTGGGCTCGCGGCCCTCGTATTCCTCGGTGTCGCTTCTTTCCGCGATCCAGTTGCGGCGCAGGGCGGGCAGTCCCTTGGTGATGTCGGCGATGTAATCGGGTGCCGTATACTCTCCGCTGGTGTCGTAAACGCGCAGCGGCGGGTTGGGCACTTCGCCGTTCGGGGTAATAGTAGGCTGCTGGGAAATCTCCCGCATCGGCACGCGGATGTCCGGTCTGGAGCCCTGGACGTACGTTTTGCGGCTGCCCGGAAACGGCGGGACGGCCGCTGTGGAGATAAAGGGGAAGGGGGAAGTGGACATGAAAAAAACCTCCTTGTCACGGTTGCACGTGTCGTGAACCCTGCGGGAGGCGGAGAAACTGCGTCACGAAAAAACGCCGCATGAACCCATGCGACGCCAGACGCAGACGAAGAAAGAGCGTGCGCGAACAGACGCACACCGCATTTCTTGGTGTCAACAACATTCCTCCGCTGGCATTACCCAGTTCAGGTTCAACGGTCGACGGCGGATCAGCCATCCTCTCAGCCTGGTTCCCCAAGCTCCCGTGCATATCTGTATTGTTGTACAGCACCAGCTTACCATTTCCAATTCTATCCGGCAAGAGGTTTTGGCAGTGTCCAACTTATTTTCCCTCTGCCTATCATGCTGACCCGGACAAAAACTGTTTCCGTAGACCCACTCGGGAGTCGTCTGGTACGATGAAGGTCGTGTGAGAAGGAATTTTGAGGTGATGCAGGTGGATGTGTACGCGAATCTGAAGCAGGGAGAACGCGGGGTGTGGGTCAGCATCATCGCCTATGTCTGCTGCTCCCTGGTGAAAGTGGGGGTGGCGCTGCTGGCAGGCTCGGAAGCGCTGCTGGCGGACGGACTGAACAACACAACTGACGTGGTCGCGTCCGTCGCCGTACTGATCGGCCTGCGCATCTCTCGCAAACCGCCTGATCACGACCATCCCTATGGCCACTTACGCGCAGAAAGCATCTCAGCTCTTGTCGCATCCTTCATCATGTTGGCGGTCGGGATCGAAGTCCTCAGCCGGGCAATCTCTGCGTTGTTCACCCCGGAGATGAACGCGCCTGACATGCTGGCCGGCTGGACCGCCCTGGCAACCGCTGCCGTCATGTTCGGCGTCTACCGCTACAACCGGCGGCTCGCGCGGGCGACCCACAGCCAGGGCTTGATGGCTGCCGCGGAAGACAACCGCTCCGACGCTCTGGTCAGCGTCGGCACCTTTGCGGGAGTGGCCGGCGCCCAGTTCCAACTGCATTGGCTGGACCCGCTGACCGCGCTCGTGGTGGGCGGGATCATCCTGAAAACGGCGTGGTCCATTTTCCGCGAGGCGGCGCACCGGTTGACGGACGGGTTTGACCGCGGCGAACTGGAAGCGCTGCGCTCCACCATCGCCCAGATCCCCGGCGTCAAGGACATCAAGGACATCAAGGCGCGCTACCACGGAAGCAGCGTGCTGGTCGATGTCGTGATTCACGTGGACCCCACTCTGAACGTGACGGAGAGCCACACGATCACCGAGGATATCGAGGCGCGGATGAGGGCCGCACACAACGTCAACGCCGTGCACATCCACATAGAACCGGAAGGACAGTCCGAGCACTGACGACACGAAAACCTGTCACTGCCCGTTAGGCGGGCAAGGGACAGGTTTTTTTCATCTTTCTGTCTTTGGTATAATGTGGATGAAACAGGATGAACATGGCAATCAGCATGGCAATCAGGGAGACAAAACGAAAGGTTTCAGGAGGTTGTGCACCGTGCGGAAACAGGCTGCAGCAGACATGGAGACAGCGCTGGACGGACTAAGAAAGCGGGCGGTGTCACTGTTTGACATCCCATCGTCGTACCGGCTGCTGATCGAAGATGGGGGGCGTCATAAAAAAGGGAACGCCACGTTTCTCTGGGTCAAGCCCGACAGTGAGGAAGGGATTGCGGTCACGTTCAGTTCGGAGGGAAAGCTGCTTGAATTTACGCAGGATGTTCCCGATGAGTGGGATCATCGCCCGGTGCTGCCGGTTGATGAATTACGGCGGCGGGCGGAACAGTTCGTTTCCAGTCACGATCCCAAGGCGCTGGAAGCATTCTCTCACGTGACGGTGACCACAGAAAAAAACGGCATCTGGGTTCACTTTCGCCAGGAGGCGCTGGGATTGCCGCTGCCGCTGTCAGGCTGCCGCGTCAAGGTGCATCGGAGCGGCGCGGTGACCGATTTTACCTATTTCGGCGTGCAGCCGCTGCCGGAAACGCCCGCGCGGTTGGTGGAGGAGGCGGTGTGCGAGCGTTTCCTGGAAAACGACGTAACGCTTACGCTCGTGCTGAAGCTGCTTCCGGAGAGCGTATTCGCTGGCGGGGGAGGAACGTGGCGGCTGGTGTATGAACCGGAGCCGGTCTGCCTGACTTTTTCGGCGGAAACAGGCCCGCAGGCAAAAGCGGCGGCGGACGAAGAGAATGTGAACTGGCTCCCCCTGTCGGCTGAAGCCGTTTCAGCTTGTGAACAAGGCGTCGAATCGCTGGAGGAACTGATCGGGATTGACCCTGTCCACTACGAACGCATTCAGCAGACCGCGTTGTTCGCCGCGGAGAACCAGACGGCTGTGGTTTGGGGCCGTAGCGACCGTGTCTCGCAGGAGCCCGATCGCCAGGAGCGCTCGATTGAGGAGTTTTTCCGCAGGCGGCAGGAAGAACGTGCGGTAATGGCCCGCATTGATGCGAACACGGAACGTTTGATGAGCTTTTGGTGGTGGGAAGAGGAAGCAGGTACGCTCCGCCTGTCCCGTGAGGAGTGTTTGGAGCGGGCCGTTTCCTTCCTGCGGCGGGCGGTGCCGGAACTGCTGCCCCTGCTGGAACTGGCATCGGATGTCCCGGACGAGGGAGGGGACGAGCGCCGCGAACGGGAACATTTTCGGTTTCGCGTCCGAAGAGGCGGCATCCCCTGCGAACCGGGGTTCCTCTTCGTCACGGTTCATTCCTCAACAGGGCGGATCGAACGTTTTTCCGGGCTCGATGCGCCTCCAAACGGCTTGATTCAGGCGCCGATCATTCCCGCCCTGCCGCCTCGAGAAGCCCTGCGTCGTCTCCGGGAGGAAACCGTATTTCGCCTGCAGTGGGAGCGGTGCCGAGATGGCGGCCAGTCCCTCTACCGCCTGCAGTATGCGGCCGTTCACAAGGAGTCGGGACTGCCGGTCCGCCTCGTTGACGCCTGCAGCGGTGAGGTGATTTGCGAAAGGCGGCACGGTTAGAGCGCTTTGGCAAAGGCGCGCTTCAACATCGGCGGCGTCACCATGGTCGTCACAATCACCACAATCAACAGCGCCGTAAACTGGCCGGCCGGCAGCAGCTTTGTCCAGACCGATGGCGGCCAGAATCAGGGCCACCTCCCCGCGCGACACCATGCCGCTGCCGACGGCGAAGGCGGACGGCCGGGAAAAACCGGTAAGACGTGCGCCCGCTCCGGCGCCGACCAGTTTCGTCAGGACGGCGATGACGGAGAGGATGACGATCTGCCACACCTGGCCGCCGATGCCTGCAAACGATACGGACAGCCCGATGCTGACGAAAAAGACGGGCACGAAGATCGCGTAGGCGATCGGTTCCAGCTTGTGTTCCACCGCCTCCTTGAAATCGGTCCGGGAGATGGACCGCCCGGCGGCAAACGCGCCGATAATGCCGGCTACACCCAGGGATTCGGCCAGCCAGGCAAAAAAGAAGCACACGATCAACCCGGCGCTGATTACCGCCTCTTCCACGCGCAATGGGGCCAGCTTTTTCATCACCCAGGGGACAACCTTCCAGCCCAGCAGGATGATGACGGCAAAAAACGCCGCTTTCTTGCCGAGGACGAGAAGCAGCGGCGTTTCCGCGCCGCCGAGAACACTCATCAGGATCGCCAGGGCTGCGACCACCAGAATGTCGTCCACAATCGCCGCGCCGAGAATGGTCGTGCTTTCGCGCGTGTGCAGCTTGCCCAGCTCCTTTATGGTTTGGACCGAGATGCTTACCGATGTGGCCGACAGCAGCAGGCCGAGAAAGACGGCGTTGATTGGCTCCAGGCCAAAAAAACGGGCAGTCAGATAGCTGCCTGCAAACGGCACCAGCATCCCGCCGACGGCAACGGCCACGGAGGCGTTCCGGTTTTTGTGCAAATCGTCCAGATTGGTTTCCAGTCCAGCGAGGAACATGAGAAGCAGGACGCCTACCTGGCTCAGCTCATGCAGCACTTCCGTACGCTCGATTACCCCCAGCACGGCCGGACCAATCAGGATGCCGCTGAGCAGCTTGCCGAGGACGGCCGGCTGCCCCAGGCGCACACTGTACTCGCCGGCCAGCTTGGTCACCAGCAGGATGATGAACACTTGAAGGGAGAAGAGCACGTTCGCTCATCCTTTCTCCAAGGGAATACGGACGGACATGCGGCGGATCAGGACGACTTCGCCTTTTTGCGCCTCAGTTTCTTGGTGGTCGTCGTGGTGGCGCCGGCAGCCGGATCCTGAGAGGGCTCTTTGCCCGCCGCCGTCCTTTTTTTGGCGGGCGCGGCCGGCGTCGGCTCCGGCTCCAGCTTGGCGGGAGCAGACGCGCCGCCGGTTGCGGCGAGACTCTCCTTCAACGCCTGCATCAAATCGATCACGTTGGCGCGTGGAGCCGCCGGAGCGACAGCCACTTCCTCTCCTTTCCGCTTGCTCTCGATCACCGCCTGCAGTTGGCTGCGGTATTCGTCTTTGTACTTGGCCGGATCAAACGGCGTCGTCATGTTGCGGATCAACTCCGCTGCCATCTTCAGCTCGTTGTCAGCCAGCGAGACGTCCGCTTCGGGCAGCGACGGCACCTGTGAGACGGGGCGAACCTCGTCGGGATAAAAGATGGTTTCCAGCATGATGCAGTGTTCGTACAGCCGGACCACCGCCAGACTTTGCCGGTTGCGCATCGTCACGCGGGCAACGGCAATTTTTCCTGTTTCCTCCATGGCTGCCCGCAGCAGAGCGTACGCTTTTTCTCCGGTTTCCTGGGGGGAGAGAAAGTAGCTTTTGTCAAAGTAAACCGGGTCGATTTCGTGCAGATCGACAAAATCGAGGATCTCGATTGCTCTTCGCGTTTCCGGGGAAATCGCTTCCAGATCCTCGTCGCGAATGATTACAAAATTGCCTTTTTCGTATTCAAATCCCCGCACAATCTCCGACGCGTCCACTTCCCGCTGGCAGTGCGGACACATTTTGGCGTACTTGATCGGCGTGTGGCATTCGCTGTGAAGCTGGCGAAAGCGGATGTCCCGCTCTTCCGTCGCGGTATGCATCCGCACCGGGATATTGACCAGACCAAAACTGATCGAACCTTTCCAGACCGTGTGCATGGCAGTCCTCCTGTCAGGGTTTGCTGTCCGTAGTATTTGCACCCCGTTGGAATTACCAGGAGGGAAATGCAGGTTATTTTGCTCGACAAGGCGCGCTTTCTTTTTGTACAGTGAAAGCAAGAGGGGGAGAGCGATGGAAGAGTTGAAAAGCATGATCGCGGGATTGGGGCAGCAGTTGAGAGGGCTGGACATGCGGATCGGCGGGCTTAAATAGCGCATGGATCGATTCGAGCACCGCTTGGACATCATTGAAAGTGACGTGCGCGAGATCAAGGACCAGGTGATGTTGATCAAAGCGCAGGTCGCCCATAACACGGAGTCGCAGGGGAGCATTCGCGAATTGCAGGAACTGGTGAATTAGCACGACACGGATATTCGCCTGCTCAAAAAAGTGGTGGCCAACCACTAACAGCCCCCGCCTGCACATCGCGGTGAGCAGGGGAGGCGCCCGCCTGGCCATAACAGGAGGAGTGTTATTTCGCATGTTGGAAACGGATCGATTGTTATTTCGCCCGTATTGCCTGGAAGATCTTCCTTTTCTTGCTGGTCTGCTAAAAGACCCGGACGTGGTCCGCTACATCGGGCATGGCAAGCCGAGAACGGATGAAGAGGTCACACGCTTTTACGACTGGGTACAGCAGTCCTACGCTTCCGGTCTGGGGCTGATGGTGGCAGTGCGGAAACAGGACATGCAGCCCATCGGCCATGCGGGACTGGTGCAGCAAATAGTGGACGGGAAGCCGGAGACAGAGATCGGTTACTGGATGGCGAAGGAATACTGGGGAAACGGCTACGCGTCCGAAGCGGCGATGGCGTTTCGCGAGTACGGAGTAGCGGCGAAAGGGCTGAGGAGATTGATCTGCCTGATTCAACCGGGAAACGCTGCATCCGCACGAGTTGCCCAAAAGATCGGAATGTTCCGGGAAAAAGAGACTGTCTTCAAGGAGAAACTGGTGCACGTATACGCGTGGGAACAAACCTGACAAACGCTTTACGAAAGGAACATTTCCCAGGCAGCGGAGCATCATCACCCATCCGATTTTCAATACAAAGCCAGCCGTTTCTTACGTACGGCTGGCTTTCCGTCATTCATTTACTGCCCGTGTTTGATCACTTCGGACTTGTCGGCTTCAGACTGCATGCGGCGCGCCTCTTCCTTGCCGATGCCTGTGCGGTCGGCGAGGGACTGGGCGGCAGCGGCTTCCTGTTTTTGTTTCGACGGCTGTTTTTCTGCCATGGAGTCTGCCTCCTTTTTAACGGATAGTGTGCCGCCCGGATCACAAAAAAATACCTCACCGCCATTGGCGATGAGGCAGCGGTTTAACTTCTCCCTCAGGGAGATCGGCCACGGCATGCTCCTATCAGACACGCAGTGCGCCAAAGTAAACCGCCTTTCAATTATGGGAGAGGAGAAACCGGAGGAAGAGCTTATGGGGAAACGTAAGTCTTCTCCGCGGTTGTCAGCGACACCGTTGCGTCGCTATCCATATTCTTTGCCAGAACTTCCATCTCTTATACATGCACGGCGCAATTTTTTTCCACGGCACAATTTTACGCAGCAGACCGGTTGTGTTAGTATGAAATCATTCTCATTCTCCATACATACAAAGGTGAGGCATTATGCGAGTCATCGCAGGTGTACACAAGGGACGCAGGCTGTTGGCCGTCCCCGGCAAAAGCACGCGGCCCACGACGGACAAGGTGAAGGAATCCATTTTCAATATGATCGGCCCGTACTTTTCCGGCGGCTGGGCGCTCGATCTCTACGCCGGAACCGGCGGGCTGGGGATCGAAGCGCTCAGCAGGGGAGCGGAACGGGCCATTTTTGTGGAACGGGACGCGAAAGCACATGCGGTCGTCAAGCAAAACATCGCTGCCTGCCGGCTGGAAGACCGTTCCGAGCTGTACCGCACGGATGCGTCTCGGGCGCTGAAGGCACTGGGGAGACGCGGGGTTGCGTTTGACCTGGTCTTTCTCGATCCGCCATACGCCCAGCAAAACATCGTCGCGGACATCCGTGTCATGCAGGAACTGGGTTTGCTCGCTGACGGGGCGTGGATCGTGGCGGAACACGACAGCGACATCCGCCTGCCGGAAACGATTGGCCGCTGTGCAGTGGAGCGCGTCGCAACCTATGGGGAGACGACGGTGACGCTCTATGCCCACGAATTGGAAAAAGACGATCAAGCCGAGCAAACGGCGTCGGAAGGAGATGCATCCATCTCATGAACATCGCAGTATGCCCAGGCAGTTTTGACCCTGTGACGAATGGACACCTCGACATCATCACCCGCGGCGCCAACATTTTTGACAAGGTGATCGTAGCGGTGTTGATCAATGCCAAGAAACAGTCCTTGTTCAGTGTGGAAGAACGCATCGAACTGCTGCGCGAGGCGACAGCCGGATTGGACAACGTCGAAGTGGAGTCCTTCAACGGCCTGTTGATCGATTACGTTCGCCAGCGTCAGGCGCGGGCGGTGATCCGCGGACTGCGGGCCGTCAGCGATTTTGAGTACGAGATGCAGATGGCTTCCATCAACAAAAAGCTGGATGACCATGTCGAGACGCTGTTCATGATGACGAGCCATCAGTATTCGTTTCTCAGTTCCAGCATCGTCAAGGAACTGGCCCGATACAGCGCCGACGTGAGCGACCTGGTGCCGCCGGTTGTGGAGCGTGCGCTGCGCGCCAAATTTGCTGCACAACCCTGAGCAATCAGTGTATCTGGTGCCTGTTGGCAAGACGCACGAGCAGGCTGAGCAGGGCCAATGCAGCGAGAATCACGGCCGCGAGCAGTCCGGAGTGCAGCAGCGTATCCCACCAGTCCATGACCGGAATCCCGGACGTAGACGGCAGAAAGACCGGGATGCTGCTACCCTTGAACCAGGAAGATGCGGTGAGCGGTTCCCACGCCAAATAGGTAAGCACAGCCGAAAGGATCGCGTGAATGGCGCGGGCGAGCAGGTACGGCGCCACCCTGAGATCCGTCTGGCTGAGGATGCTGGCCACCTGGGCATGCACGCTCAAGCCGCCCCAGGAGATGACCGCGCTGGCGATGACCGCCTGCCAGATCAGCGGGACGGATGGGGGGACTTCACTTGCGGCCTGTGCGCCAAGCGTGACCTCGAAGAGACCGGCAATGATCCCGTTGGAGAGGGCGGGCGGCAGACCGATTGGACCGAGCAGCACCGCCAGCAGGCTGCTCAAAAACCGGGTCAGGTTGATGGTGGAAAACAGCTGAATCAGGACGGAAAAGACGATAATGAAGCCGCCGATCATCAGCAGCGTGTGCAGGGCAGACTGGACTGCTTCCCCCATCAGCCGCCCAAACGGCCGGCGGTCGCGCAGCCGCGCCCGATGCATCGCCTGCAGCGCCCGGAGTGGGAGAGGGAGCTGGTTCTTTTCCAGCGCCCTGCTCATGGGAGCGTACGGGGAGTAAAAGCGGTACAAGAGCCCGATCAGGACGGCTGAGACGTAATGGCTGAACGCGAGGACGACCCCGACCTGCTCACTGTGAAAGAAGCCGATGGCGACCGCGCCGATGACGAAAAGCGGGTCCCCTGTCGTGGTAAACGACACGAGCCGTTCCCCTTCCGCCTGGGTCACGCTGCCCTGTTCACGCAAGCGGGTCGTCAGCTTGGCCGCGACGGGATAGCCGGAGGCAAAGCCCATCGTCAGGACGAAGCCGCCCGTCCCCGGTACGTTGAAGAGCGGGCGCATCAACGGTTCCAAAAGCACGCCGGCGAAGTGGACGACCCCGACGCCCATCAAAATTTCGGAAAGAACGATAAACGGCAGGGTGGAGGGAAACACCACCTCCCACCAGATTTTCAAACCGCGGAGCGCCGCCTCAAACGACATCTGCGGGTGCGACACCAAAAT
Source organism: Brevibacillus sedimenti (assembly GCF_020923495.1). GTDB lineage: Bacteria > Bacillota > Bacilli > Brevibacillales > Brevibacillaceae > Brevibacillus > Brevibacillus aydinogluensis. Next base: position 3,604,055 of record NZ_CP064048.1, on the reverse strand, counting down.
GACGACGAGGGCAATGGCCGACAAGGCGAGCAGCAGTGTAAGAATCGGAGAGCGGCGTGACATAGCTACCTCCTGTACCAGCGAATGAGCAAAGGGAAACCCGGCAGGTCGTGCATCCGGCCTGGCCGTGCCGCAGTGCTCATGGGCAGCGAGGCAGGTCCGGCGACCGGCCGAGATAGTACATGTCTACGTGAACGAATCAAAAACTATGCTCCGCCCGTCTGCTTTGTCCGAAAGGATTGGCGGTACCCTGCATACGTTTGTGAGAGGGGGAGAGGCGCATGGGAACTACGAGAAAACCGAAAGTGGGACTGGCGCTCGGCTCGGGAGGAGCACGCGGATTGGCCCACATCGGTGTGTTGAAGGCACTGGAGGCACACGGCATTAAAGTTGACATGCTGGCCGGCAGCAGCATGGGCAGCTTGATCGCCGCCGTGTACGCTAACGGCATCGAGCCGCACATGATGGAAAAACTGGCGTTGAATCTGAAGCGAAAACATTGGCTGGATCTAACCGTTCCCGGCATGGGGTTTGTCGCGGGGGAAAAGATCAAGCAGTTGATCCGCCTGCTGACCCATGGCAAACGTATCGAGGAACTGTCCAAGGAGTTGGCTGTGGTCGCGACCGACATCGAGACCGGGGAACGTGTCGTCTTTCGGGAGGGGCCGGTGGATCAGGCTGTGCGGGCGAGCATTTCCATCCCGGGCATTTTTGTGCCCGAACGGGTGGGAGACCGCCTGCTGGTGGACGGCGGGGTCATCGATCGGGTGCCGATCACGGTCATTCGCGACATGGGTGCCGATCTCGTCATCGCTGTCGATGTCGCCCAGTTTGACACGCCGATGAAGGTGACGACGATTTTTGACGTGATCGCCCAGACGATCGACGTCATGGAGCGGGAGATTTTGCGGCATCAGATTTTGGCTGCCGATCTCGTAATCCGTCCCGATGTTGGACATTATAGCAGTATCGCGTACACCGGCGTGGAGGAGATTATCGCCCTCGGCGAACGCGCCGGACTGGACTCTGTGGAACGGATCAAGGAATTGATCGCCGACTGGGAGGCAAAACAATGAGTGAGGAGAGGCTGATTACACGCAACCGGTCGGGCCGGGGGTCCCATTCCATACCCTGGCTGTTTGTGTTGGCCGTCGTCCTGTTGGGCACGGTGTTTTTCGTGCCGACGCCGTACTATGTGACGCGGCCCGGTTCCGCCATTGAACTTGCCCCGATGATTGACGTCGAGGGTGGGAAAAAGGACGAATCAGGGGCGTTTATGTTGACGACGGTCAGGATGGGGGAAGCCAATCTCGCCTGGTATCTCTACGCCCAGCTGTCTCCCAATGCGGAACTGATGAAAAAGGAACTGGTCGTGGGCAGCGGCGAGAGCAACGAAGATTTTACGAGACGGGAATTGGCCGTGATGGACAATTCCCAGAAAATCGCGGAAGCTGTTGCGTTCCGCCTGGCCGGATACGACGTAAAGATCGAGAACCAGGGCGTGTGGGTGATGGGCACGATCGAGGGCATGCCGGCAAAAAACGTGCTGCAGATCGGTGACGTGATCGTGGCGGTGGACGGCCGACCGACGCGCGAAGCCAAGGATCTGCTCCAATACCTGTCGACCAAAAAGCAGGGCGATCAGGTGGAAGTGACGCTGATCCGTGACGGCAGGGAGGAAAAGCGCACGTTGACCCTGGCACCGCTGCCGGATTCCAAAACGCCCGGACTTGGCATCCGTCCCGACAACAAACAGGAAATCATCGTCCCCAAGCAGGTCAGCATCTCTAGCCAAGGCATTGGCGGTCCGTCGGCGGGGCTGATGATGACGCTGGAGATTTACGACCAGTTAAACCAGGAGATTGACTTGACGCGGGGATACAAGGTTGCCGGGACGGGTACAATCTCGCCGGACGGTTCAGTTGGCCGCATCGGCGGCATCAACCACAAGGTCGTGGCTGCGGACGAGGCGGGCGCTGACATCTTCCTGGCGCCGGACGATGCCGAGGGGCCGGTGTCCAATTACCAGGAGGCGCTGGAGACGGCCAAGCGGATCGGATCCCGGATGCGGGTGGTCCCGGTCAAAACCGTGGACGACGCGCTGGCTTTCCTCAAGGCGCAAAAACCAAAGGGCTCGTATAGCGAATGAGCTGTCAAGGAAAAATGGTTGACAAAGCAAAGGGCAAAGGCTATAATCATCCTTGTTGTGCTTGAGGTGAAAAGGTGTGAACATCAAAGTAAGCGATTTGGACCATCTAAAAGGCGAGCCGCTGCCGTTTCGGCTGACGTTGGACGCTGACGAACTGAAGCGCCGCCATCAGGAGATTCGCGGGCTCACCCCTGTCGAAGTGAGCGGCGAGGCAGCCAAACTGGGCAATCTCTATTACGTGAAAGGCGAGTTGAAGTCAGACGTTGACTTTGTCTGCGCGCGATGCCTGAAGCCTTTTACCCGGCACACGGCCGTGCCTTTTGCGGAAACCTTCGCCCCCGCCGATTCAGCGGAGGATGAAGACCAAGACAGCGACATTTTGCCGCTGGAAGGCGACGAGATCGAGTTGAAGCCGCTGCTGCAGGAAGATTTCCTGCTCGCCATCCCTGCTTTTCCCCTCTGCGAGGAGGAATGCAAAGGATTGTGTCCCGAGTGCGGAGTAAACCGGAACGAGCAGGCGTGCGAGTGCAAACATGAGCGGATCGATCCGCGGTTGGCCGGACTGGCTGATTTCTTCAAGGACAGCAAGTAATTGCGTGTGTTTTCAAGATGGGATTGCCGATCCCTCGATCGAGCGTCTCATTTTTGAAGGATGGCGGAAGCGTTCGCGCCTGTACCATCCACCTAATAGAGCTTCTTAGCATGTGCCAATTGAAGGAGGTGTAAGGAAGATGGCAGTACCTTTTCGGAGAACTTCCAAAACCCGTAAAAGAATGCGTCGTACGCACTTCAAATTAGAGATTCCTGGCATGATCAAATGCGATAACTGTGGCGAATACAAGCTTGCGCATCGCGTTTGCCCGAGCTGCGGACACTATAAAGGTGTAAAAGTAGCGAAGTAAGAAAAGGCAGGGTGAGAAATCACCTTGCTTTTTTCATGACGAAGTGTCCAGGAGGGAAGCGCTGCTTTCCATCCGCATGAGAGAGCCGAGCGTCGAATCGCTCATCATGCACATCGGTGGTCGGGGGACATCTGTCCCGATTTAGCCGACTGCGGCGATCTTTGCTTGTCATTCCGCCGCTTCTCCCTTATACTTGATTAGGACCTGGTATTAAAAACTACTCGCAAGTTATGCGATTGAATACGGATGCCGAGGGGGTGTTACCCATCGCCCGCTTGCCAAAAAAAGACCGCCAGACTCGTTTGGTGCAGACGCTTCAGGAAAATCCCTTCGCCACTGACGAGGATCTGGCAGAGTTGTTTCAAGTCAGCATACAAACAATACGGTTGGACCGTTTGGAGCTGGGCATCCCGGAACTGCGGGAGCGAATCAAGTCGGTGGCGGAAAGAAGCCTGGACCCGGTCAAATCACTGGGGATTGACGAAGTGATCGGGGAGATTGTCGACTTGCAGCTCGACGTTCAGGCCATCTCCGTGTTGGAAATCAAAGAAGAACACGTTTTTGCACGGACGCAAATCGCCCGTGGACACTACATATTCGCCCAGGCCAACTCGCTGGCGGTGGCGGTCATCGACGCCGACGTGGCGCTGACCGCTTCTGCCCGCATCCGCTTTATCCGTCCGGTACGGCTGGGGGAAAAGCTGGTGGCTAAGGCCGTTGTGCGCAGCCGAAACGGGGACGAATGCAAAGTGCGGGTGGAGACCAAGGTGCAGGGAGAACTGGTCTTTACCGCTACGTTCCGCGTCGTCGGCATGTCCGATGTCGCAAAGCGAAATGGATGAGAGCATTAAGGAGGAGTCACGGTTGCGAATTGCATTGGATGCGATGGGAGGCGACAACGCGCCGCGCAGCACGGTGCTGGGCGCTTTGCAGGCGGTCAGGGAGAATTCGACACTTGAGATCGTGCTGGTCGGCGACGAGCAGGCGATCCGGCGCGAACTTCCGGGAGAGCTTCCTGCAGGATTGGAAATCCACCCGGCGTCGGAAGTCATTGAACCTGACGACGAACCAGTACGGGCTGTCCGGCGCAAAAAAGGGGCGTCGCTCGTGGTGGCCGTCGAACTGGCCCGGGAAGGAAAAGTGGACGCTGCCATTTCGGCGGGCAATACGGGAGCGTTGATGACGGCCGGCCTGTTGTACGCCGGACGTATGGAAGGAATCGAGCGGCCGGCGCTGGCGGCATTCATCCCCAATATCAAGGGGAGGGCAACGCTGACGCTTGACGTGGGAGCCAACATGGACGCCAAGCCCCATCATCTCTTCCAGTACGCCGTGATGGGCAGCCTGTACGCGGAAAAAGTGCTCGGCTTCGAACGTCCGACGGTCGGTCTCTTGAACGTCGGAACAGAAGAGGGCAAAGGAAACGAACTGACCAAGGCCGTCTTTCCGCTGCTGGCGCAGACCGACCTGCACTTCGTCGGCAACGTGGAGGCGCGCGACGTGATGCAGGGAGCATGCGATGTGTTGGTTTGCGACGGCTTTGTCGGCAATGTGCTGTTGAAAGCGATGGAAGGTACCGCTTCTACCATCTTTTCCTTGCTCAAGCAGGAATTTACTTCCAGCCTGATTAATAAAGTAGGTGCGGCCATGTTGAAACCGAGCCTGGTCCGCTTCAAGCAGCGGATGGATTACGCCGAATACGGTGGCGCTCCGCTGCTGGGACTGCGCCGGCCTGTGATCAAGGCGCACGGATCGTCTGACGAGCGTGCGATCAAAAACGCGATAGCCAGTGCTGTCCGTTTTGTTGCTGAGGATGTGAACGGTTTTATCCAGGACGCACTACAGAAAAACCAATCGGGAGAAAGCGAGTGAAACCAATGAAGGAATTGCGCCCCGTAGGGATTTTGGCGACAGGTTCCTACACGCCGGAGAGAGTGCTGACCAATTTTGATCTGGAAAAAATGGTGGAAACATCTGATGAGTGGATCGTCACTCGCACCGGGATTCGCGAGCGCCGCATCAGCGCACCGGATCAGGCGTCCTCCGATCTGGCGTACGAAGCAGCCAAAAATGCGCTGGCGAAAGCTGGGATCAGTCCGGAAGAGCTGGACATGATCATCGTAGCCACCGTTACACCCGACATGATGTTCCCGTCGACGGCCTGCATCCTGCAGGAGAAACTGGGCGCTTCCCGCGCAGCCGCGCTGGACGTTTCGGCGGCCTGCACCGGGTTCCTTTACGGGATCGCCACGGGCAGCCAGTTCATTGCCAACGGACTGTACCGCTACGTGCTCGTCGTCGGGGTGGAAACCCTGTCCAAAATCACAAACTACAAGGACCGCAACACCTGCGTTCTGTTTGGCGACGGTGCCGGTGCGGCCCTGCTCGGACCGGTGGGCGAGGGCTTCGGATTCCAGGCGTTTGAGCTGGGCGCTGACGGTTCCGGCGGACCGCTCCTGTGTATGCCTGCGGGCGGGTCGCGGATTCCGGCCTCCAGCGAATCGGTGGAAAAAAACCTGCACTACATCTCGATGACCGGCAGTGAAGTGTTCAAATTCGCCGTCCGCGTCATGAATTCGGCGACGGAAGCGGTGCTGGAGAAGTCGGGGACACCGAAAGAAGCGATCGACCTGCTGGTTCCCCACCAGGCCAACAAACGGATTATCGACGCAGCCATCCAGCGCTTCGGCTTGTCGGAGGACAAAGTGGCGATCAACCTGGACCGCTACGGCAACATGTCGTCCGCGTCCATTCCCGTCGCGCTGGACGAAGCGGTGGCAGAGGGGCGCCTGAAAGAAGGCGACAACGTCGTCCTCGTCGGCTTCGGCGGAGGACTGACATGGGGTGCAGCCCTGTTGAAGTGGTCCACCACACCGGCTTAAAGGAGGAAATCGTGCAATGAGCAAAGTGGCTTTTGTCTTCCCGGGACAGGGGTCCCAGTTCGTCGGAATGGGTCGGTCGCTTGCCGAACAGTCCGCAGCTGCCCGCGAAGTGTTTGAACGTGCAGACGAAGCGCTCGGCTTTTCGCTGTCGTCGCTCTGCTTTGAAGGACCGGAAGAAGAGCTGCGGCTGACGGTCAACACGCAGCCGGCAATCCTGACGACCAGCGTCGCGGTTCTGGCCGCGCTTCGCGAGCAACGACCGGACGTGGCGCCCGATTACGTGGCCGGACACAGCCTGGGCGAGTATTCGGCGCTGGTGGCCGCCGAGTCGATGGCATTCGCCGACGCAGTGAAAGTGGTCCGCGCCCGCGGTCAATTCATGGAGGAGGCTGTGCCAGCCGGTCAGGGAGCGATGGCAGCCGTGCTCGGCATGGACCGGCAGGCCCTGCAGGACGTCTGCGAAACGGTGACTGCATCAGGTCACCCCGTCCAGCCCGCCAATATGAACGGCCCCGGACAGATCGTGATCTCCGGTACGGCGGAGGGCGTGCGGCTGGCCGGTGAGCAGGCGAAAGCAGCCGGCGCCAAACGCGTTCTGCCGCTCAACGTCAGCGGCCCGTTCCACTCCAGTCTGATGCAGCCAGCTGCGGAGCGGCTCAAGGGCGTGCTGGCCAACATTGACGTGAAAGACGCTCGAGTGCCGGTGGTGGCAAACGTATCGGCCCGTCCGGAGACGGCGGCGGCGGCAATTGTCGACAACCTCGTGAAGCAGGTGGCCGCTCCGGTACTGTGGGAGGATTCCGTCCGCTGGATGGCGGAACAGGGCGTTACCACCTTTGTGGAGATCGGCCCGGGCAAAGTGCTGGCTGGCCTGATCAAAAAGATTGCGCCGACGGGGACGACGATCGTTTCCGTTCAGGATATGGAATCGTTACATGAACTGTTGAACGGAGGGGTATTATGCTAGCAGGCAAAACCGCGCTGGTCACCGGCGCTTCCCGCGGAATCGGCCGCGCGATTGCACTGCGGCTGGCGGAAGCGGGAGCCAACGTCGTGGTCAACTACGCCGGCAGTGAGGCGGCGGCTGCGGAAACAGTGGCCAAGGTAAAGGAACTGGGGCGCGAGGCGATCATGATCCGCGCCAACGTGGCCAATGCCGAAGAAGTAAACGAGATGTTCAAAGAGGCGCTGGAGCGCTTCGGTACGATTGACATTCTCGTCAACAACGCTGGCATCACGCGCGACAATCTGCTGATGCGGATGAAAGAGGAAGAGTGGGACGAGGTGATCTCCACCAACCTGAAAGGCGTCTTCAACTGCCTGAAAGCGGCCACCCGTCCCATGATGAAACAGCGTTCCGGCAAGATCATCAATATCACTTCTGTCGTCGGCGTGCTGGGCAATCCCGGCCAAGCCAACTACGTGGCAGCCAAGGCCGGCGTAATCGGATTGACGAAGACGGCCGCGCGTGAGCTGGCATCCCGCGGCATTACCGTAAACGCGGTCGCCCCCGGTTTTATCGACACGGACATGACTGCGAACCTGCCCGAGGACGTCAAGGCGTCCATGCTGGGCCAAATTCCGTTGGGCCGACTCGGCCAGGCGGACGACATCGCCGGGGTGGTTCTGTTCCTCGCCTCGGACGCGGCCAACTACATGACCGGCCAAACCCTGCACGTCGACGGCGGCATGTACATGTAAGGCGCACGCGTACAAGCAGCAAGAGCCTGACTCAACTGGTGTTTTGCAGGCTCATCCACTATAATACGGGGAGAGGGGGTGAAGCAAAATGGCAGACACGTTGGAACGTGTGAAGAAAATCATCGTCGATCGTCTGGGTGTAGAGGAATCCAAGGTGACTTTGGAAGCTTCTTTCAAAGATGACCTGGGTGCCGACTCCCTGGATGTAGTGGAACTCGTAATGGAACTGGAAGACGAGTTCGATATGGAAATCTCTGACGAAGACGCTGAAAAAATCACTACTGTTGGTGAGGTTGTAGCTTACATAGAATCTCACAAGTAGTCTGTTCAGTGGAAGTCCCGTGTCACGCGGGACTTCTCCCTTCACACACCCGGCTCGATTTTGCCGCAGAGCTTTCCAACCGTAACCAGGCGAAGAACAAGGAAGCGGAGAGCTGACTTACACATAGAGGTGATCGTAATGAAACGACGAGTGGTGATTACCGGTGTCGGCGTCATCTCCCCCGTGGGTAATGACGCGAAGACCTTCTGGAACAGCTTGCTGGAAGGAAAATCGGGAATCGGGCGCATCACGGCATTTGACGCCTCCGACTACCCTACGCAGATTGCGGGGGAAGTAAAGGATTTCAATCCCGAGGCGTACCTGGACAAGAGGGAAATCCGACGTACAGACCGATTCGTTCAGTTTGCGTTGGCTGCCACCAAAATGGCGATGGAAGACGCCAAGTTGGAGATTACGGCTGAGAATGCGGAACGCGTGGGTGTATACATCGGATCAGGTATCGGCGGTCTGACTACCTGGGAAGAGCAGCACCTGGTGCTGTTGGAAAAGGGACCGCGCCGTGTCAGCCCGTTTTTTATCCCGATGATGATCGCCAACATGGCATCCGGAGCCGTCTCCATCCAGTACGGAGCAAAAGGGCCGACGTCCAGCGCAATTACCGCGTGCGCGACGGGGACGAACGCAATCGGAGATGCCTTCCGGCTGATCCAGCACGGTCACGCCGACGCGATGATCACCGGCGGTGCGGAAGCGACGATCCGGCCGATGGCGTTTGCCGGTTTCTGTTCCGCCAAAGCGATGTCCACCCGCAACGACGAGCCGGAAAAGGCGAGCCGTCCGTTTGACATCGACCGCGACGGGTTCGTCATGGGCGAAGGAGCGGGCGTGCTCATTCTCGAAGAGCTGGAGCACGCGAAAAAGCGGGGAGCAACCATTTTGGCGGAAGTGATCGGCTACGGCATGAGTGCGGACGCCTACCACATCACCGCCCCGTCACCGGAGGGGCAGGCCCGCTGCATGAGAAACGCGCTGCGTGACGCCGGTATTGAACCGACGGATGTGGATTATATTAATGCACACGGCACCTCTACGGATCAAGGTGACATTTCCGAAACGCAGGCGATCAAGAGCGTGTTTGGCGACCATGCCTACAAGCTGGCGGTCAGCTCGACCAAGTCGATGACCGGTCACATGCTCGGGGCGACCGGAGGTGTGGAAGCGATTGCGTCGGCGTTGGCGCTGCGCGATCAGATTCTCCCGCCGACGATCAACCTGGAGAACCCCGATCCGCAGTGCGACCTCGACTACGTACCCAATCAAGCGCGCAAGGCGGACGTGAAGGTAGCCATGTCCAACTCGTTTGGGTTTGGCGGTCACAATGCCACGATCGTCTTGAAGCGGTTTGAGGCATAAATGGTTCCTGCCGGAAAGAAGCGCAGGAAGTCTTCAAGAATGGTGGTGAGCGTCATGAACTTCTCGGAGCTGCAAGAAACCATCGGTATTCGATTTCGCGACGAGAACGTATTGCGGCAAGCCTTCACCCATTCTTCCTATGTCAATGAGCAGCGCGGCAAGCGCATCCAGGACAACGAGCGGCTGGAGTTTCTCGGCGATGCCGTCCTGGAACTGACCGTTTCGCAATTTCTCTACAAGACCTTCCCCAAAATGAGCGAAGGAGAAATGACGAAACTGCGGGCAGCGATTGTCTGCGAGCCGTCATTGGTCAAATTTGCCGAACTGCTAAACTTTGGCGATCTCGTTCTGCTGGGAAAAGGGGAAGAACTGACAGGCGGCCGGCAGCGGCCCGCGCTACTGGCGGACGTGTTTGAGGCGTTTATTGGCGCGCTTTACCTTGATCAGGGACTGGACGCAGTCTTTCACTTCATGGAAAAGTACGTCTATCCGCGAGTGGACAAGGGCGAGTTTGCCCAGGTCACCGACTTCAAGAGTCAGCTTCAGGAGTTCGTCCAGCAGGATAACCTGGGGGAAATTCAGTACCGCATCGTGGAGGAAAAGGGGCCGGCGCACAACCGGGAGTTTGTGTCCGAAGTGCTCCTGAACAACCGTCCGCTCGGCATGGGCAGCGGGCGATCCAAAAAAGAGGCGGAACAGCAGGCGGCTGCCCGGGCGTTGATCAAACTGGGAGCGAAGTAGATCGCCCGCTGATTCGTGAGAAAACCCGTTCTCCCCATGAGGGAAAACGGGTTTTTTTGTTAGGCTTGCTTTTTGGTCATGCCGTACTTTTTTAGCTTGTAGTTGAGATGTTGGCGGGAAATTCCCAGCCGCTCCCCCGCCTTGGTGATGTTTCCGTTGGTTTCGCGCAGGGCCTGGCGGATCAGCTCCTGCTCCAGCCGAGCGACTTGTTGCTCCAGACTGCCGGAGAGGCGAATCGGCGCGGTAACTGCCTGCGGCGCATCCGGAAAAGCGTCAGGGAGCTGCCGGATGATCATCTCGCGAAACGCGTACGGCAGGTGTTCGAACCGGATCGGGCCGTCGTCGTACATGAGATTGAGGCAGCCCTCGATCACGTGCTCCAACTGGCGGACATTGCCCGGCCAGGCGAACGCCAGCAGGTGGCTGTAAACGTCCGGATCGATGCCGGTCACCTTCACGTCAAGCGCTCTGCCATGCTTGGCCAGAAACGCGTCGATCAGGGCCGGAATGTCCTCCCTTCGCTTGCGCAGCGGCGGGATGTACAGGTTGACCACGCTCAGACGGTAAAACAAATCTTCCCGAAGCCGCCCATGCCGGATGGCCTCCAGCGGATCTTCATTGATCGTGGCGATAATCCGCACATCCACGTCCACGACCTTGGCCGATCCCAGCCTTTGACATTTTTTCTCCTGCAAGACGCGCAAAAGCTTTGCCTGCAGATTGGGGCTCATCGCATTCAGTTCGTCCAGCAGCAGCGTGCCGCCGTTGGCCTGCTCAAACAGGCCCGGCCTGTCCACCGCCCCCGTAAAACTGCCCGGAGCGGTCCCAAAGAGCAGACCTTCCAGCAAACCTTCCGGCAGGGCCGCGCAGTTTTGCGCGATAAACGGTGCCGATCGCCGCGGACTTTCGTTGTGAATGCTCTGTGCAAACAACTCCTTTCCCGTGCCCGTCTCGCCGATGATCAGCACGGAGGAAGAAGAGCGTGCCGCCCGTCTCGCCTGTTCCACAATGTGTCCCATCTCGCGGCTGACGTAGACGATGTCCGTGAAACGGAAACGCGTCTGGTTCTGCCTGGGGAGCGGCCGGGGGGAGGCGGGCTTCGTCTCGTCCGCCTTGCGGAGCTGTTGGATGGATTCGGCCAGCTGCTTTTGCTCCGTGATGTCCCGCAAGACCTGAATCGCGCCCCGTTTCTGCTCGCCCACAAACAGGGGAGTGGTGCGGGAGAGCGTGGTCACTGCCCGTCCGTTCGGGGTAAAGTGCGTCTCCCGATGGTGCAGCGTTTTGGACAGTTTCATCGCCACCAATAGCGGGTTGGACTGCTCGTCGAGCGCGGGCCACACGTCAAACATGCGCCTGCCCCTGACTGACGCCGGCTCGCGAAGGTCGATCTCCCCCATCTTCCGGTTGTAAAAGAGGACCCGCCCCTCCGTGTTGACCACACAGACCCCTTCCTCCAGTTCGTCCAGCACGGCGTCGTACAGGAGCTTGACTTCGTTCATGGCTTGCAGCTGGTATTTCAACTGCTGCTGCTGAGTCATGTTCTTGAGAATGATCACATATCGCGTCTGCTCCAGGTCGCGATAGAGCGGGACCACGTTGGCAATCAACTCCTGGGTGCCGATGCAGACGGAGATGCCGGTCGTTTCCTTGTCCGCCTTGAGATACCGGCCAAATGACCTGTCACCCAGCAATTCGCAGAGGGAGACACCGGCGAAATCCCCGGGGCCGAGCGAAAACAAGCGCATGGCCGAACGGTTGAGGTCCAGCACGCTGCCTTCCTCATCGACGATCACCATGCACTCAAAGCAGGCGTTCCACACGTCGTTGAGCGCAATCACAGTCATGGTGAAAAAAGCCCCCCTCTGGCGCAAAATGTTTGTCGTTTGCCGGAAACGCCGTTTCAAAACAGCAGCATTCCTGACTTCACTATAGCTTCACTATAGGATCGTTTATCCAAATATTCAATAGATTCAAAAATATTTTGCGCAAATTTTTTTTCAGCGCTCTTTTTTTGTCGCTTTACTCCCTTGCAAAAACGCCTAAATGCCGAAGGAGCAGCTGGCATGCAGATTGCTTCCCGTAACGTGTGACAGCCCCTGAAAGGAGGATCATGATGACACTGGATCTGCGTCCCATCAAGGCGGTGGACGTCCACTGCCACCCGTATCTGCAGCAGGCATCCCCGCTGTCGCCTGCAGAATTTGTTCGCAAGCTGTCCTTATCCGTTGTTCCCGGCATGTTTCAAACCGTGGAACGCGGCCACCCCAAGCAGCCCGTTCCCGGAACCAACATGTACACGCAGATCACCATTCAGCGCTTGGCAGCGTATTACGGCTGTGATCCGGTGCTGGAAGAGGTGGTGGCCTGTCGCAATCGGCTGGCGAGCGATCCGCGGGAGTATACCCGGGCCTTGTTCCGTGACGCCAACATCGCCGGACTGCTGCTGGATTTCGGCTATCCGCAGCCGCGCCTGTCCGAGGAGGCATACGCCGACATGACGGGCGTGCCGTATTGGGAAGTGTACCGCATCGAGCCGGTCATGGTCAGGCTGCGGGAGGAGTGCAGGGAGTTTGGTTCGTTTGCCGAGCGGTATCGGGCCGATCTGCGCGAGGCGTTGAAAGGGGAGCGCATTCTCGGTTTGAAAACGATCATCGCCTACCGCAGCGGTCTGGAGATCGGCCCGATGGACGAGCGGGCGGCAGCGGAGGAGTACGCGGCATTCTGCTCTGATCCGCGGGCGACCGTTAAGGCGTTGCGCGATTACTGTCTGCACGTCGCCCTGGAAGAATGTACGGCAGCCGACAAGGCGATGCATATCCATACCGGCGTGGGCGACGGCGAGGTCGTGCTGACCAAGGCGAACCCCGCCAGGCTTATGAATCTTCTGCGCGACAAGAAGTACATCGACACAAAGGTGCACCTTGTCCACGGCGGTTATCCGTGGGTGGAGGAGGCAGCCTTTATCGCCAGTGTACTGCCCCGTGTCTATCTGGACATTTCCCTGCAGAATCCGTTTATCGGCCACGGGGTGGAGCGGATTCTCTCGCACGTCTTTGAATTTGCGCCGTTTTCCAAGGTGATGTACGGTTCGGACGCGTTTACCCTGCCGGAGATGAATTGGCTGGGCGTGCACTTGTTCAAGGAGTGCTTCACGCGCGTGCTGGAAGGGTGGATTGCGCGTGACTACATGGATGCCGACGTGGCCCTGCACATTGCCGAAGGGGTGCTGTACCGCAATTTTACCGAGGTGTACGAGATTGCCTGGTGAGGTGGGCTAGCATGATTGAGCAATTCGGTTACAAGCAGGAGTTGAAAAGAGCGCTCAGCTTTTGGGATCTGCTCGTGTACGGCTTGATCTTCATGGTGCCGATTGCGCCATTCGGCGTGTACGGCTACGTTGCCGATGCCTCGAAAGGGATGGTGGCGCTGGCATACCTGATCGGCATGGCCGGGATGATTTTTACGGCGTTGAGCTATGCGCGCATGTCTGAGGCGTTTCCCGTCGCTGGTTCGGTCTACGCGTACGCGCAGCGCGGCATCCACGAAACCGTGGGCTTCTTTTCCGGCTGGGCAATCCTGCTGGACTACATCCTCATCCCTTCCCTCTGTTACGTGGTGAGCGCCAACGCGCTGACTTCCCTGGTTCCGACGATTCCCGCCTGGGTCTGGATCGTGCTGTTTCTCGCCGTCAACACGGTCATCAACGTGCGCGGCGTGGAGTTCACGGCGAGAGCCAACAAGATCATGCTGATCATCCTGTTCGCCGTGCTGGTGTTGTTTTTGATCGCCGGCGTCACCGCGCTGCTGGGGAGCGGCGGTTTTACCGTCAAGCCGATCTATGACGCGGAACATTTTGACCTGAATCTGGTGATGAGTGCAGTCTCCATCGCAGTTCTCTCCTTTCTCGGGTTTGACGCGATATCCACGCTCTCCGAAGAGGTCAAAGGGGGCAGCAAGGCGGTCGGGCGGGCAAGCGTGACAGCACTCTTCACCGTCGGTTTTCTGTTTATCGCGCAGACCTGGGTGGCGAGCGATCTGGGGCGAGGCATGCAGTTTGACAGTCTCGATACGGCTTTCTACGAAATCGCCGGTGCCGCCGGAGGAGTGTGGCTGAAGACGGTGTCCATCCTCGCCACTGTTTTGTCGTGGGGCATCTCTGCGGCGCTGGTGGCGCAGGCGGCCATATCCCGCATTCTGTTTTCGATGGGGCGCGACCGCAAACTTCCCGCTGTTTTGGCCAAGGTCCATCCCCGGTACCAAACGCCCTACGTGAGCACCGTGCTTGTCGCGGTGGTGTCGCTGATCGTCAGTCTCGGCTTTCAAGACCACATGCCGCTGCTCACCAATCTGGTCAACTTCGGGGCGCTCACCAGTTTTGTGGTGCTCCATCTGTCCGTCATTGTCCATTTCACCATTCGCCAAAAATCCCGGCAGGTTGTCGCTCATTTGCTCTGTCCACTGATCGGTATGAGCGTAATCGCCTACGTGCTGACCTCCATGGATCCGCTGGCGATCAAGGCGGGAATCGCCTGGCTGGCGCTGGGGGCAGTGTACCTCTTCATCCGCAGCCGCGTGTTCAAGGACAAGTCAACGACGCTGGAATTGTAAGCCGTTTCGCATGCAGCACCTTACAGGAAAGGAGAGACGCATGATGTACACAGCAGACGATGTCATGAAGATTGTAAAGGAACAGGAGATTGAATTCATTCGCGTGGAGTTTCTGGACTACGCCGGGTTGATCCGAGGCAGAACGATTCGCCCGGACAATTTGCGGGATGCGATGGAGAGAGGCATCAACTTCAGCACGGCCATCATGAGTTTCGACAGCTTCGACGAGTACATTCCCAACCCGATGTACGGGGCCGGGGACGGTGATTTCTTCGCCGTTCCGGATCCAGCTACCTTTGTCATCCTGCCCTACCGCAGAAAAACCGCCCGCATGCTTTGCGACCTGGTGGACGAAAACGGCGACCCCTGGCCGGGCTGTCCCCGCCATGCGCTGAAGCGGCTGCTGAAGGAAGTGGAGTCGGTCATGGGCGGCAGGATGTACATGGCTTACGAGCAGGAGGCCTACCTGTTACGAGAGGAAAACGGCCGGCTCGTCCCCGCCGACGACAGCCACTGTTTTTCTCCTGACGGCGTCGATATCCAGGAGGATTTCGTGCAATCGTTCGTCCACGCGCTGGAGGCGATGGGCGTGAGGACTGAACAGATTTCCAGCGAATACGGACCGGGTCAACTGGAAGTCAACCTGCGCTACACGCATGCTTTACAGGCGACGGATGACCAGGTGACGTTCAAGCAGGTGTTCAAGCAGATCGCGCGCGACAAGGGACTGATCGGCACACTGATGCCCAAGCCGTTCGAGCACCTGGCCGGCAGTGGCCTGCACGTGCACATCAGCCTGTACAACGACGCGGGAGAGAACCTGTTCGCCGACAACACTGACCCGCGTGGACTGGATTTGTCGGAAAAGGCGTACCATTTTATCGGCGGCCTGCTCAAACACGGCCGCTCCCTGATCGCCATCGGAGCGCCGAGCATCAATTCGTACAAGCGGATGCGGCCGGGCACGTGGGCGCCGGCCCACATCTGCTACGGCGCAGGCAATCGCTCCGTCCTGGTGCGCATCCCGGAGAAGCGGCGTACTCGCCGGTTTGAATTCCGCGGGGGAGACGGCACCTGCAATCCATACCTGCTGTCAGCCTGTCTCGTGGCCGCCGGTCTCGACGGCATTCACAACCGCATTCATCCCGGCGAGCCGGCGAGCGATGACGTCAGCTGGCTCACTGAGGCGCAGATGCAGGAACGGGGGATTGCCCGCCTGCCGCGGACGCTGGAAGAGGCGGTGGACAGCCTGAGCCAGGACACCATATTGGCCCAGGCGATCGGCCGCGAGATCTGGGAAGAGTATATCAAGATAAAGCGTACGGAATGGGAGAAATACACCCGGCACGTAAGCGACTGGGAACGCCGGCTGTTTGCGCAGCGGTTTTGACCACAAAGGCATACAGGTGAACGAAACAGGCTCTTCTTCGGCGGGATGCCGGAGAGGAGCTTCTTTGTTCTCGACAAACGGCCGTTCTGTGATAAACTATTACAGTTGCAGGCAAGCCTTAAAAACGCTGCCTGCTTCGCGATCGTCTTTTGGCCATTGACATGCTTCTGTTCCGCAGGCGGGACAAGCGGTGCCAGGGAAGACGGACGACAAGAACCATGCGTTAGGCGAAGACTGTTTTTTTCCGTCCGCCAAAAAACCGGCAGCATCGGGTTTGTCTATGTGCCTGGTGGGGAAAGGTCTTCGTTCGGCTGTTATTCTATGGTACACTAATCTCACATTGGGTTTTATGCAGATGACTTGCTCCTGTTTCCCAGCAGGGGCTTTCTTTCAGGGCCCCCGCCCGGCGGCGACACGGGCCCGCTCGGCAGGCGGCAGCGCCGGACGCAGCGGGTGTGTGATCGCATGCGCCGGACGGGTTTTTAAGGAGGACCATCAGTATGTATTTGAAACGCCTGGAACTGGTTGGGTTCAAATCGTTTGCCGACCGGACCGAGTTGGAATTCGTGCCCGGAGTGACGGCTGTCGTCGGGCCGAACGGAAGCGGCAAGAGCAACGTCTCCGACTCGATCCGCTGGGTGCTTGGCGAACAGAGCGCCAAATCGCTGCGCGGGGCAAAGATGGAAGACATCATCTTTGCCGGAAGCGATACGCGCAAGCCGCTCAACTTCGCAGAAGTGACGTTGACGCTGGACAATACCGACCGTTCTCTCGACGTCGAATATACGGAAGTCTCTGTCACCCGCCGGGTCTACCGTTCCGGTGAGAGTGAATACTACATAAACAACCGGGCCTGCCGGCTCAAGGACATCATGGAGCTGTTCATGGACACGGGTCTCGGCAAAGAGGCCTACTCCATCATCGGACAGGGAAAAATCGAGGAGATCTTAAGCACCAAGGCAGAGGATCGCCGCGGCATTTTTGAGGAAGCGGCCGGCATCGTCAAGTACAAGACCCGCAAGCGGGAAGCGGAGAAGAAGCTGGACGAGACGGAACAAAACCTCGTGCGGATTCACGACATCGTCAGCGAAATCAACGAACAGATCGGTCCGCTGAAGGAACAGGCGGACACTGCGCGCAAATATAACGAACTGCGCCAGACGCTGATGGAACACGAGGTGGCGCTCTACGTCCAGCAGATCGAGGCGGCGCACGCCAAATGGGAGGAAGCAAGCCGCCGCGTGCAGGAGCTTCAAGAGCAGTTGGCCTTACAGACGACCCAGGCCTCGAAGCGGGAAGCCGACTTGGAGCAGGCCCGCTTTCACGTCAGCCAAATCGACCAATCCATCGAGGAATTGCAGCAAGTGCTGCTGTCCGTGAGCGAAGAGACGGAGAAAGTGGAAGGTCAGCGGGAAGTGCTCAAGGAACGGCTGCGCAACCTGGCCGCCAACCGGCAGCAGACGATGGAACAGATGCACCGCATCACGGAAAAGCGGCATGCCGTCGAGGCCGAGCTGGCGGAAGGAGAGCAGCTGGTCGAGGAAACCAAGCAGCGCATGGATGATGCCCAGGCGTCGCTGAAGGAGGCGGAAGACCAGTTTGCCGCCATGCTCCAGTCGCTCAGCGACGATGTCGAGCGATTGAAAGGAGACTACTTTGAAAAACTGAATGAGATGGCCAATCTGCGCAACGAAATCCGCCACCAGCAGCAGTTGAGCCAGACCAGCCAGGCCCGGGCGGAGCGGCTGGAGCTGGAAAAAGAGCGGCTCAATCAGGAAGAGGCGGCCCGCCAGACCAAGCTGGCCGAGCTGAACGTACAGCTTCAGGAGATTGACCTGTCGATTCAGGAGACACTGACGCGTTACAAGGAAACGATCGAGCAGATCCGCGAGGGACAAGCCCGTCTGGAGGCGTCCCGCCGGGAACTGCGTCAGTGGGAGCAGAAGCGGGAAGCGGCCAAATCGCGGCGCGACCTGCTGCGGGAGATGCAGGCGGAATTTGCCGGTTTCCAGCAAGGGGTCAAGGAAATCCTCAAGGCTCGCGAGCGCGGCTTCGCAGGGATTCACGGAGCCGTCGCCGAACTGGTCACGGTGCCGGAAAAGTACGAGACTGCCGTAGAGGTGGCATTGGGCGGCGCCCTGCAGAACGTGGTCGTCGAGGACGAAGCGGCCGGCCGGGCAGCCATCGCCTACCTGAAACAGCACAATGCAGGACGGGCTACCTTCCTGCCGCTTGACGTGATTCGGCCGCGCAGCCTGCAGGCGGACGAAAAACGGCTGTTGAGCAGACAGGACGGCGTGGTCGGCATCGCCAGCGAACTGGTCTCGTTTCAGGAGACGTACCGTCCCATTGTCGAATCCCTGTTGGGCAATGTGATTGTTACAGAAACATTGGAGCAGGCCAACCGCGTGGCGCGGGCGCTGAACTACCGCTGCCGCGTCGTCACGCTGGAAGGGGACATCGTCAACGCCGGCGGTTCCATGACCGGGGGCGCGCTGAAAAAGAATACGACCAATCTGCTGGGCCGCAGCCGTCAGGCGGAAGAGCTGGAGGCGCAGATGGCCGAGATCGAAGAGGCCATTGCCGGGCATACTACGCGTATGGAACAACTGGCCGAAGAACTCAAGCGGATCGAGCAGGAGCAGGAGCGGCTTCGCACACAGGGTGAATCGCTGCGGCTGAAGGAACAGGAAGTAAAGGGGCTGTTGCAGCAAACGGAAGCGGAAGGCCGCTCGCTGGCGGAACGGGCCATGCTCGTCGACCAGGACGTGGCCAGCTACCGCCGCGAGATGGAGGAAGCGGGACGGAAACTGGCAGAACTGGAGGCGGCCTTGGCCGTCATGGAAAAAGAAGAAAAGCAGCTGTCCGAACAGATTACCGCAGCCGAAGCAAAGCGGCAGGAACAGCTCGAATCCAAGGAAGAGATGAATCAGAAGATCACCAGCCTGAAGGTGCTGAACGCTCAGGTGAAGCAGGAACACCAGTCCCGCGTGGAGCACTTGGAGCGGCTCGCGGAACAGCGCGCGTCGCTTCTGCGGGAGTGGGAGGAATTGAACCAAACGCTGGCTTCGCTGGACGAGCTGGAGCGGACCAACGAGTCCTCCAGCGGCGAACTGGAGCAAAAGATCGCCGAACTGCGGCAGGACAAGGAGCGCGTCGCAGGGCTGATCCAGGAGCGGCGCAGCGAGAGAGCCACCCTCTACCATCAGCAGGAGCAGGTGGAGCAAGAGGTCAGGGAAATCCGCAAGCAGGTGAAGGCGCTCGAGGAAGGACTGCATCAGGAAGAGGTGAAGGCCAACCGCTTCGAAGTGGAACTGGATCATCTCCTGAACAAACTCTCCGAAGAATACGAAATCAGCTACGACCTGGCCAGACAAAAGTACCCGCCCCGCGGCGACATGGCGGAGGAGCAGCAGATTGTCAACCGCCTGAAAAAAGAGATTGCCGCGCTGGGGACGGTCAACCTGGGCGCCATCGAAGAGTACGAGCGGCTCAGTGAGCGCCATCAGTTCCTGAGCGCGCAGGAGGCCGATCTGAACGAGGCTAAGACGATGCTCTATCAAGTGATCGAAGAGATGGACACCGAGATGTCCCGCCGTTTCAAAGAGACGTTTGACGCCATCCGGGAACAGTTCCGTGATGTGTTTGTACAGCTGTTCGGCGGAGGCCGCGCCGACCTGATGCTGTCCAATCCGGACAATCTGCTGGAGACAGGGATTGACATTGTCGCACAGCCGCCCGGCAAAAAGCTGCAAAACCTGGCGCTTCTGTCCGGCGGTGAACGGGCGCTGACCGCGATGGCTCTCCTGTTTGCCATTCTTCGGGTCAAGCCGGTGCCGTTTTGCGTGCTGGACGAGGTGGAGGCGGCGCTGGACGAAGCCAACGTCAACCGGTTTGCCGAGTACATGCACCAGTTCAGCAGCCAGACGCAGTTCATCTGCGTCACCCACCGCAAGGGGACGATGGAGAGCGCCGATGTGCTGTACGGGGTGACGATGCAGGAAGGCGGCGTGTCCAAAATCGTCTCGGTCAAGCTGGAAGATACCAAAACATTTATCGAATCCGCTTCGTAAAGGGAGATGACCATGAGTTTTTTCAAACGCCTGCGTGACGCCATCGTGCAAAAGTCGGAGGCAGTTACGCAAAAATTTACCGAAGGCCTGGCCAAAACCAGGGACCTGCTGGTGGAAAAGGTGGAAGACCTGGTTCGCCGGTACAAGAAAATCGACGACGATTTCTTTGACGAGCTGGAAGAGATCCTGATCACGGCCGATGTCGGCGTCAACACCGTGATGGAGCTGATTGACGAACTGCGCGACGAAGTGCGCAAGCAAAAAATCGAGAACGCCATGGATCTGCAGCCGATTCTGTCGGAAAAGCTGGTCGCCCTGCTGAAAAACGACCAGGGCCAGGATGCCGGCCTGAACGTGCAGGACGGGCGGCTGAACGTCATTCTGTTCGTCGGCGTCAACGGCGTGGGCAAGACGACCACGATCGGCAAGATGGCGCACATGTTCAAACAGCAGGGGAAAAAGGTGCTGCTGGCGGCAGGGGACACGTTCCGGGCGGCTGCGATCGAACAACTCGAGGTGTGGGGCGAACGCGTCGGCGTGGATGTGATCAAGCACCAGCAGGGAGCAGACCCCGCAGCGGTCATCTACGACGCCGTACAGGCGGCCAAATCGCGCGGCGTGGACGTGCTTTTGTGCGACACCGCGGGACGCCTGCAAAACAAGGTGAACCTGATGGAAGAGCTGAGCAAGGTGCACCGCGTCGTGCAGCGGGAACTGCCGGGCGCTCCGCATGAAGTGCTGCTCGTGCTGGACGCGACGACGGGGCAAAACGCGCTCTCCCAGGCCAAGACGTTCGGCCAGGCGGCCGGTGTGACGGGCATTGTGCTGACCAAGCTGGACGGGACGGCCAAAGGCGGGATTGTCATCGCCATCCGCAACGAGCTGAACATCCCCGTCAAATACGTCGGCCTCGGGGAAAAGGTGGACGACCTGCAGCCGTTTGACCCTGAGCAGTTTGTGCACGCGCTGTTTGCCGGGTTGATCGCGCAGGAGACTGCGGCGGAAGAGCAGCAGTAACAAGGTGCAGATAGGGACAGGAAACCTGTATTGCTTTCACGGCGATACAGGTTTTTTTCGTATGGGAT
This sequence comes from Brevibacillus sedimenti, assembly GCF_020923495.1. GTDB lineage: Bacteria > Bacillota > Bacilli > Brevibacillales > Brevibacillaceae > Brevibacillus > Brevibacillus aydinogluensis. The sequence continues at coordinate 3,582,828 of NZ_CP064048.1, read as the reverse complement.
GAACCGGAAGTGCCCCCATCCGTTTGTATGCCTGTCACCCTCGTAGGAAATACTCCCTATTTAGGGTGCACGAAAAGGCGGTGTGTCACATGAACATTCTTCGAAGGCTGTTCCCTGCCATGTTTTCGGCGTTTCATGCCAAAGACGAACCTGCACACGGGGACGAACAGCCCCCGACCGATTCGTCCCTGACGGTTGAAGAGCTGCAGAAACGGTTCTGTCACGTTCATGATGCCTGTGTGAAAGATTTGCAGGTAAATGCCCAGACAGTCACGCTGTTTTATATTCGCTCCCTGATCGATGCGGACCAGTTGCGAGAGGGGATTCTGCTCCCGTTGGTACACGGGGATTACAACTGCGCTAGCCGCGCCATCATTTCCGATCAGGTCAAGCCGGTTCCCAATCTGGAAAAGGCGATTGAACAAGCCCTGCAGGGCGCCGTTATCGTGTTTGGCGAAGGACGGGTATTTGCCGTGCATATTCCCAGCACCATCAGCCGTTCCATTGAAAGCTCGGAGCAGGAAGCCATCGTCTACGGACCAAAGGACAGCCTGAGCGAGCAGTTGGATCACAATCTGACCATGATCCGCAGGCGTTTGCCCGTGCCGGAACTGAAGTACTGTTTGTTTACCCTGGGAACGTTGAGCAAAACAAACGTCGCGCTGCTATACATCGAGGGAATTGCCAATCCGGAAAACATCCGGCTCGCATTTGAAAAGACATCCAACATTGATTTCGATGTATTTTTTGATTCGTCGCATGTCAGTGCGTTTTTGGAGGATCACATGGGCAGCGTTTTTCCGCAGTTTCAGCAGACGGACACGCCGGACGCGGTAGCCGCCGCACTGGCCAGCGGAAAAATTGTCTGGCTGGTCGCCAATACGCCGTTCGCGCTGATTGCCCCCGTTACGTTTTTTGATCTGTTTCAGTCTCCCGAAGATTACATCCACCGCTGGATGGTCAGCAGCTTCTTGCGGTCCCTTCGTTTCTTTGCCTTTTTGTTTGCCATCGTCCTGACACCGGTGTATGTGGCGCTGACCACGCACCATTACTATTCGATGCCGCTGGAATTGCTGTACCTGCTCATGGAGTCGAGGAGCGAGATTCCCTTTACTCCGATTTGGGAGGCCATGTTCATGCTGCTCACCCTCGAGATTCTGAAGGAGGCCAGCTTGCGGATGCCCACCAAGTCCGGCCAGACGCTCGGGATTGTCGGGGGAATTGTCGTCGGTCAGGCTGCCGTCGAAGCGAATGTCGCGAGCAATATTTTGATCATCCACATTGCCGTCTCCGCCATCGCGTCGTTTCTGGTGCCGAATTACCTGATGACGAATTCCAGCAAATTGATCCAGTTCGCCCTGCTGATCCTTGCCGCCTGGCTGGGGATGTGGGGAATCATTTTCGGAATGGTGTTGGTGCTTATCCATTTAACCGGGCTCACGTCCTTGAAGCAGCCGTATTTTGCTCCCCTTACCCCAATGTATTGGAGAGATTGGAAGGATACGATCGTTCGGCTGCCGTTGAAGTTGATGAAACAGCGGCCTGAGCACCTGCGACCGGTGGCGAAATCGAGAATGAAAAAGGAGATCCGATGAAGAGCAGTTCGTTGTTTGACCATGACAAGCCGCTTCAGCCATGGATGTGGGCTGTTTTGGTGAACAGGATGCAAGTCGGCTACTTCATGCTGATCCTGCCGAACGTGCTGGTTCAACCGTATATGGTCTGGATCATTTTGCTTGCAGGATGTTTGGCTCTTCTCAACATGTGGGTAATCGGAAAGGGCCTGGAAGTCAGTTACCAGCAGCATGAAACGGAAGGATGGCAGCCGTTTATGGGGAGCGTGTGGATGCGCTTGTTGATGGTCCCCTGCCTGGTCATCATGCTGTTGAAATTGATAATTGTCGTGATAGGGTATGTAAGCATCGTGCACCAGATCCTGTTTCCCTCCGTCAATACCGGGACATTCATCGTCTTGATGATGTTCGCCGGATATTATTTGGCGAAACACGGGATGTTGACGGTGCTTCGTTTTGGCGTGATCGCCTTTCTGATGTCCGCCTGGATTCTCGTCCTGTACGGGTATTATTTGCTGCCCCAGGAAGCGAACTATACCCATCTGTATCCGATCATCCCGCTGCAGTGGCCCTCCCACTGGTTCGAATCTCTGTTGTTCGTATGGGCGGCGTTAGCCGGGCCGGAATATTTCGTTGTGTTGGGGCCGTGGACGGGGGGGGGAAGCGGCTGACCAAATACATCCTGACAGGGAACGTTGCGTCACTCTTCGAATACGTGTATTTCTTTTTCGTTTCGCTGCTGTTTTTCGGTTCTTCCTATCTGAAATCCATTGATATTGCGCTGGTCCAACTGGTGCGTTACATCCAACTTCCTTTTTTTTGAACGCGTTGATATGATCGTGGTGCCTGCATACATGGCCCCCATTGTCCTGGTGATCGCGCTGCTGATGCTTTACGTATACGGAGCCCTTCGCATTCTGCTGAAGCAAATCCACAAGCCGCCGCATGCAAGAGAGTTTTTCATGGTGTCATTGGCGGTGGTGGGGTATCTGCTGATTGTCGATCACTGGCTGTGGACATCGGAAACCCAAAGACGAATGTGGGAACAACTGCAGATGGTTGTCGGCGGTGCATCCTTTGCATTGACTCCCGCCCTGTTTCTTGTGCTGCATGCCGTGCAATCAAGGAGGCGAAAAAGTGAAAAAGCGCAGTAACAGCCTGATATTCGTCACGATGCTGCTGATGCTGTCCGGCTGCGGCTCATGGTCGGTGAAAAACAACATCATTGAGGAAATCTCGCCGACAATCCTGCTGTATGTCGGCCGGGGAGCGGACAAACACCTGGAGCAGGCAACCTTGATCCCGCCTCTGGTCGAGGAAAAGAAACGGGTGATCACGGCAAACGTCAGGCTGATGAAGGAAGGACGAATCCAACTGAACCAGAAGTACTACCGCGAGATGAAAAGCGGGCAGCTGCGCATGCTCTTTATTTCCAAAAGTCTCGCCCGGGAAGACATCCTGCCCATTGTCAACACCATGATGATTGATCCCGAAATCTCCGACCGCCTGTATCTGATCGTCGTGGAAGGAGATTTTCTCGCGTACTTGAACAAGCAGGTAGTAAAACAGCAGGAAATGATCGAATTTTATCTGTACAAGATGCTGGCTCACTATGAGCAGCAGGGGGAAATCACGGTGACCAATCTGCACCGTTTTATGGAAGCGTATTTTTCCCCTTATGCAGATCCGAAGATACCGCTGTTCACCACGAACGGAACCGATTTGATCTATAAAGGAACGGCGCTGTTTCACGACGGCAAAATGGTGGGCGAAATCACGACACTTGACGATCCCCTGTTCCAAATTCTCAACCGACCGACGCGATTTCAAAAGTTGCTGTCCCTGCCGGAACAAAGAGTTACGCTGGGGTCGCTGCACACGGAAACAAAGGTGACGGTACAACCTACAGGCGATGTGAAGATTTACATCGAAGGAACCGGAAGGGTGGAAGAATACCAGGGCGAGCGGGACCTGAACCAACCGGAAGCAGCGCAGCAGTTGACGAGGGAGTTGGAAGCGGTTCTGGAACAGAAGGCCGCCCTTCTTGTAAAAAAGCTGCAGCAGTTGAGGATTGACCCGCTGCGGATCGGAGAACGCACCCTGGGCCCCTTTTCTCAGCCGTACACAGAGGAAACATGGAAAGCAGCGTGGCCCACCATGCGAGTCCATGTGGACGTGCATTTGCAGCTGGAAAGTCTGGGATTGCTGAAGATGAAAAAATGACGAAGCCCTTGCATGGCCCGTCGGGAGCAGCAAGGGCTTCTTATCTGTCAATTGCGGCTGCGAATCTCCTGCCGCATGAACAACACGTAGGACGCGGCAAAACACACGGCGGCAGCCGCAAGCAGTCCCGTCACCTGCGGCCAGACCAGCAGCAGGCTTTGCCCAAACGGCAGCGGACTGGGAATCGCGCCGTATATCTGTTCCATCGTCAGCGGCCCCAGGCTGCGGACGGATGGCGTCAGCATCGTCGTGGTGGCCTCGCTGAACAACTGGCTCGGCGACAAGCGGGAGAGGTATAAAATGAACTGCTGATGGGACAGCACGTTCTCCGGCGTCTGCACAGCCGGTGCCGTGGCACTGGCCGTCAGGTTGACCAGCAGCGGAAAAAAGACGCTGAAGAACAGCCAGACGGCAATGCCGGCCAGCGCGGACGTGGCCGCCTGGCGAAAGCGGGTGGAAAACAGGATGCTCACGCTCAGCCAAAAGGCCACGTACAGCACGCTCAGCGCCAGGAAAAAGACCATGCGGGCCAATTCCTCCGGTGTAGGCGGAATGCCGATGGCGATCAGTCCCAGCCCCATGACGAGGAATCCCAGAGCAAACAGCAGGACGGTGATGACGATGAGCGCTGCGACAAATTTGGCGTTGATGACGGTGTCACGGTGCAGCGGTTGGGACAACAGCCGGCTCAGCGTGCCCTTGTTTCGCTCCGAACTGATCGCGTCAAAGCCCATCCCGATCCCCAGCAGCGGGCCGAGAAAGCTGACAAAGGTAATAAACGGCGGCAGCGTGCCGTCTGAGATCGTAAACAGCTTCAAGAACAGAAAGGATGATCCGCCGTCCTGTTTGGGCACCGCCTCCCGGATCGTCGACAGGGCGGTGTACAGCGATCCGATGCAGGTCAGGACCAGGATCGACACCAGGATAACAAAACGCCAGCTGCGCAGGTGGTCGGCCATTTCCTTTTGCACCATCACCCAAAACGGGTGGAGAGATTCCGCGCGGGGACGAACAAACCGGTCAAACACGGACATCCCCCCCTTCAAAATAGCGGTGATAGATCTCGTCCAGCCCGTACGCTTTTGTGTTCAGGCGGTGCAGAGAAGCTCCGGATTGGACAGCCAGCCGGGCGATCTCGGGAGCAGCGTCGGTCCGGCAGGAGAGGAGCAGACTCCCGTCATCCCTGCGTTCGACGCGGCTCACCGGTTCCAGACTGACCAACCGATCGACCAGTTCGTCGCTGACCGGCCGCACATCGACTTCGATCAAGATCGGCTCATCGGCAAACAGTTGGGCTGACAGCTGGGCCAGGGTGCCTTCCGCCAGCAGTCTGCCCGCCACGAACAGCCCGACGCGGTCGCAGATTTGCTGCACCTGGTGCAGATGGTGGGAGGAGAGCAGGACGGTAATTCCCTCGTCTCTGCTCAGCCGCTGGATCAACTGGAGAAAGTCGCGGACGCCCTCCGGGTCAAGCCCCAGCGTCGGCTCGTCGAGGATGATCACTTCGGGCTGTTTCATCAAGACGTCGGCCAGCCCCAGCCGCTGCCGCATCCCCCGGGAAAACGTTCCCGCCCGTTTGTGGCCGTGTTCGCTCAAGCCGACGCGCTCCAGCAGCCGGAGCGCCCGTTCTCTTCCCGTCTCATCGGGTATGCCGTTCAGCCGCGCCGTGAAGAGCAGGTTTTCCAGCCCGCTCATGTCGTCGTAGAAGCCCACGTCGTCCGGCAGGTACCCCACTTTTCGCTTGACGGCCAGCGGATCGCGCGTCGGGTCGTGGCCGGCCACCCGGACGATGCCCGACGTGGGTTCCGTCAATCCCAGCATCATCAGGATCGTCGTCGATTTTCCCGCGCCGTTTGGCCCCAGCAGGCCGAAGATTTCGCCGCGGCGGATGGTCAGGGTCAAGTTGTCCACCGCTTTGAAACTGCCGTACTCTTTCGTCAGGGCAGACAGCGTAATGACGTCTTCCGCCATGTGTTACCGCCTCCCGTAGGTGCGGAACAGGTAGACGACACCACCCGCGACGGCGAGAATGACCAAAACGCCCAACCAGCCCCACAGCACCGAGGTTTCGACAGCGACGCGAAACTCCGCATCCGCAGCGGCCTCCGGCGCGGTGGCGCTGACATCGACGACGTAGTCACCGGCGATTGCCTTGCTGTCTGCCTTGATCGTGGCGGTCACGTCCGCCTTTTGTCCCGCTGCCAGTTTGTCGATTCGCTTCGGTTCAAAGGTCACCTCCCAGTTGACGGGCGTGCTCGCGGAGAGTTCCACGTTGCGCAGATCGGCCGTCCCGGTGTTGCTCACCTGCAGCTGGAGCGTCCGCGTGCCGCCGGCGGTCACGTCTGTGCTCAGCAAGCCGGTCGGAGTGCCGACCTCCAGGCCATATGTGCCGGTAATCACTGCTTCCAGCTCCATCTGGGCAGAAGTGGAGGAGGTGGCCGCCTTCACCGGAAATTTGTACGATCCCGATTTCACTTTTTTCGGCGGACGGATTTCGACGACGATGTCCTTTGAGCCGTTCGCGTCCACCTGCACGGACGTGACTGCTTTTCCGTCCGCCTTAAACTGCACGTCCCATCCTTCCGGTGCTTGCGCGGTCAGGGAGTAGAGCTGCTTTTGCGCAGTCCGGTTGCGCAGGGTGGCGCTGTATTGAAATTGCGAGTCGGCGGGTCCCTCCATGTTTGGCTGCTCGCTTATCAGTTCCGTCTTGAACGAGCCCTGCTGCGAGACGTTGACGGTGAGCGGCAGGACCGCTTTCCCTTTGGCGCTCAGCTCGAAGCGATAGGTCCCCTTGTTCACGTCGAGCGGGACGTCCACCTGCAGGGTGACGGAGCGGGAATCATTGGGCTTGACGGAGATCGTCTGTACGCTCCACCCGTCGGCGGTGATTTCCGCTTCCCACTTGGCCGGCAGGTGTTCCACCTCAAGCTCCGCGCTTTCGATGGCGCTTCCGTTGTTGATCACATCGATGCTGTACTGGATTGACTCACCCGGCGTCACCGTGATGGCAGGATACGGCGTGTACAGGCTCAACGATCCTGCGGCGTCGGCCCGGGCAGAGGCAGCGGCGGCGAGGCCGAGGGCAAGTGCCAGTGCCAGCGCCCACTGCCGGTTCCACTTGCATTTCATGATGACAATTCCCCCTTTTACCGTCGATAGTTGCTTTCACCCCGTATACGCGGAAACATGTGCACGCGGATTTGTCGGCTGGCAAAATTTTTGCTTTCGGCTGGGCCCGGTCAGGGCAATCGCTGCTGCACCCAATTGCGCATGGGCGCCTTTTTTGTTACAAGAAAATTGGGAAAGAGGCATCGGCTAAGGGGGAGGAAGGGCGTGTCGAAACAACACCTGGAAGGGGAGCGCCTGCTCATAGAAATGGGACGCGGCTCACGGGCGGCGTTGGAAGCCTTTTACGAACGGTACGCCGCTTTCGTCTACCGCATCGCTTTGCGGATGCTGCACGATCCCATGGAGGCGGAGGACTTGTGTCACGACATTTTTCTCGAAGCCTACCGGACAGCGGCGCAGTACGACCGGCAGCGGGGCAGTGTCGAGGCGTGGCTCGCGGTAAAAACCAGGTCGCGCTGCATGGACCGCCTGCGCAGGATTCAGGCCAGCCAGCAGCGGGAACAGACGGCGGCCACCCACCAGCTCCAGGATGACTCGGTGGAAGAATCGGTCTTGGCAAAGCTGGAACGAGAAACGGTGCGAAACGTGCTGAACCGCATTCCCGAAGCGCAGCGGCAGGCGGTTTACGGGGCCTATTTTCAGGCGAAAACCCATCGGGAGCTGGCTGAAATCATGGCCCGGCCGATTGGAACGATCAAGTCGCTGATACGCTACGGCTTGCACAACCTGCGAAAGCAGTTGGCGGAGACGGGATGGCACGGAAGCGGCAAGGGAGGCGATAAGCGTGGCTGACAAGCATTGCGGCGTGTACGAGGAAGACGTGATCGACCTGGTGCTCGGCAAACACTCCGCTGAGCGCAGCGAGGAACTGGCGCGGCATCTGCAACACTGTTCCCGCTGTGCCGCACTGCATCGCGAGTGGGCGGTAATTCTGGACAGTAGCGGTGAAGTCGGAGCACCCGCTGAACGCCTTCAGCCAGCGCAGGAAACGAAACCCTCGCCCCGGCTGAAAACGCGGCTGCTTCGCTCCGTCGACATGAACAACAGGCTGCCGCGCCGGCGTGCAGCGGCCCTGTCCTCAGCGGCGGCCTGCGTTCTGCTGGCGGCCATGGCTTTCGTCCCGCTGCGAGGAGACGAGATGGAGCGGGCAGAGCCGTCACCGGTTTTTATCAGTGAACCTGCCACCTCCCTGTTCCTTACGCAAAACCGGATCGTCAACGACCCGAAAACAGTGCTGCATCAGGCGGTGCCCGTGATGCGGACCAACGTCAGGGGATATGTCTGGATCAACGACATGTCCAACGAACTGCTGATCCTGGCGGAAGGACTGGACCCGCTGGAAGAGAAGGATTATCAGGTCTGGTTTATCATCGGAGACAGCAGGGCAAACGCAGGTGTGTTACAATGGAAGGGACGGATGGCACACCTGTATGTCCACGACGGCGATATCCGCCGGGTCACGAACATCGCCGTCAGCATCGAACCGAAAGGGGGCAGTTTTTCCCCAACCGGTCCGGAGGCGATGATTGTGAACATTCGTCCGTAATCTGTGTCAATAAAAAACCTTGACAGTGCATGGAGAATTGGGTAGTATAGTTATCGTGCTGTAAAGGAGAATCACTTTACAGGACATAATCGAGTACCTCTCAGCAAAGGATTGGTTTCATGCTGGAGAAGACCAATCAGGTAAATCTCTTGTTCGACTTTTACGCGCCGCTCTTGAAAGGCAAGCAGCGTGAATATCTGGAGCTGTACTATCTGGATGATTTGTCGCTGGGAGAAATCGCCGAGATGCACGAAGTGAGCAGACAGGCGGTGTACGATCACATCAAGCGGGCGGAGCGGCAGTTGTTTGAGTACGAGGAAAAACTGCTGTTGGCCGCCAAGCACGAACAGCGCCAGGCTCTTCTGGAACGCATCCGGCGGATTGTGGAAGAGCTCGCGGACGGCGAGGCAAGAGAGGAACTGCAAGCTTTGCTCCACCAACTGTCGGAGATGGATTAGGAGGGCTCGCATGGCATTTGAAAACTTGACCAGTCGGCTGCAGAACGCATTTGACAAACTGCGCGGCAGAGGCAAGATTGACGAAACCGTCGTCAATGAAGCGATGCGCGAAGTTCGTCTGGCCCTGCTGGAAGCCGACGTCAACTTTAAAGTCGTCAAAGACTTTATCGCGCGCGTCAAGGAGCGCGCTGTCGGGCAAGAGGTGCTGAAAAGCCTGACGCCCGGCCAGATGGTCATCAAAATCGTCAACGAAGAGCTGATCGAACTGATGGGCGGACAAGTCGCCCAGCTGGCCGTCGCCAACCGGCCGCCGACCGTCGTGATGATGGCGGGGCTGCAGGGTGCCGGTAAGACGACCACGACCGGAAAACTGGCCAAGTATCTGCAAAAGCAGAACCGCAAACCGCTCCTGGTGGCGGCGGACATTTACCGTCCGGCGGCGATCAAGCAGCTGCAGGTGCTGGGCGAACAGTTGAACGTTCCGGTGTTCTCCCTCGGCGACCAGGTCAGTCCGGTGGAGATTGCCAGACAGGCGATCGAGCACGCCAAAGAGAACCATCTCGACTACGTGCTGATCGACACCGCCGGCCGGCTCCACATCGACGAAGCGCTGATGGAGGAGTTAAAGCAGGTTCGCGACGTGGCCAAGCCGGATGAAATTCTGCTCGTCGTCGACGCGATGACCGGTCAGGACGCCGTCAACGTGGCAGAAAGCTTCAACAGCCAGCTCGAACTGACTGGCGTGGTGCTCACCAAGCTGGACGGCGACACGCGCGGCGGTGCCGCATTGTCCGTCAAGGCCGTCACCGGCAAGCCGATCAAGTTTGCGGCGATGGGCGAAAAGCTGGACGCGCTGGAACCCTTCCACCCGGATCGGATGGCATCGCGGATTCTCGGGATGGGCGACGTGCTCAGCCTGATCGAAAAGGCGCAGGCGGCAGTTGACGAGGAAAAGGCGCGGGAAATGGAGAAGCAGATGCGTCAAGGGGAGTTCACCTTTGACATGTTTCTCGAATCCATGCAGCAGCTGCGCAACCTGGGCCCGTTCGAAGACATTCTCGGCATGCTGCCTGGCATGAACAAGCTGAAGGGCCAGCTCAAGGTGGATGAAAAGCAGATTGCCCGCATCGAAGCGATCGTCAAGTCGATGACGAAAGCGGAGAGGGCCAACCCCGAGCTGCTGAACGCCAGCCGACGCAAGCGGATTGCGGCCGGAAGCGGCACGTCGATCCAGGAAGTGAACCGGTTCATCAAGCAGTTCGAAGAAATGAAGAAGATGATGAAACAGTTCACCGGCGTGGCCGACAAGATGAAAAAGAAGGCGAAGAAAAAAGGCTTTGGCCTTCCGTTTCTGGGCAAGGGCGGCGGCAATCCGGGAGGCATGAACTTCCCGTTCAACTTCAAGCCCCCGTTCAAGTGATGTTGTATGATCTCTTCGCGCCCTGCTTTAAGCAGGTGACGCGATGGTTCAGATAAATAGTGACGCCAACGCGACAAGTTGACCGTTGCGTTGATTCATACAGGAGGTGAAACAGCATGGCAGTAAAAATCCGTCTGAAGCGCATGGGTTCCAAGAAAGCCCCGTTCTACCGCGTGGTAGTGGCTGACTCCCGTTCTCCGCGCGACGGCCGTTTCATCGAGGAAATCGGTTACTACAACCCGGTTGCACAACCGGCTGTGGTGAACATCGATACCGAAAAAGCGGTGAAATGGATCCTGAACGGTGCAGCTCCGACTGACACGGTTCGCAACCTGCTGTCCAAAGCAGGCGTTCTGGCGAAAGTACACGAAAGCAAATTCGGCAAGTAAGCCGGTCATCCGGAGGTCCGATGATGAAAGCACTGGTCGAAACGATCGCAAAGGCTCTCGTCGATCACCCTGATGACGTTCGTGTAAACGCTGTGGAAAAAGAGCGCACAATCGTCTACGAACTGTCGGTGCACCCCGATGACATGGGGAAGATCATTGGCAGACAGGGACGAATTGCCAAGGCGCTGCGCTCCGTCGTGATCGCCGCCTCCGTCAATACGGATAAGCGGGTCACGGTTGAGATTGTCTGAGAAAAAGGCTGGGAGCTGTCCCAGTCTTTTTTGATGCTGGCAGCCTTCGAAAGGAGTGTCGGACGTGCTTACCATTTTGCGTACGGTTCAGGTGAAGGTGATCATGACGGAAGCATCCCGCGCCGCATTGGTGGAACAGTACCGCCAACAGATCCGGCGGCGGCAGGAAGAGTGGGAGCAGTGGCAGTTTCAGGCCAAAAAACTGCTCGCGGACGCCCGCAAGCGATCCCCCGAGGCGCTTGAGTTTGTGCAGGAGCGGATCGCCCGGGAGGAACGGCAGCGCAAGGAAAAGTTGGAGCAGCTCCAGTTCCAGCTGCGGCAGGCGGAAAGCCTGCCGGAGGGCAGCGAGATTGAATATGCGACTGTGCAAAGTCCCGTCCAGATTCGCGTCGGAGATGTGTGGGATGAAATCATGTCTGGAACGGAAATCATGGTAAAAGACGGACGGATTTGCGAGATTCGTCAATCGGCCCATCAATAGTTGATGCGCCCGCACATCATCCCCACGAAAGGAGGAGAAGGAGCGTGAGCCAAACGCGTTACTACACCGTGGGAAAAGTGGTCAACACTCACGGGCTGCGGGGAGAGGTCAAGGTGATTTCCACCACTGACTTCCCCGACGTGCGCTTCCGCAAAGGGAGCGAACTGTATCTGTTTCATCCGTCGCTGGCGGAGCCGTTGAAGCTGACGGTGGCCTCCCGCCGTTCCCACAAGGGGACCGAACTCATCAGCTTCCAGGGCTATCCGTCAATCAACGACGTGGAAAAGTTCAAGGGCGGCGAACTGAAGATTCCCGAAGAGGCGCTCCTGGAACTGGAAGAGGACGAGTATTACATCCACCAGCTGGTCGGCTGCCAGGTATTCACCGACGAAGGGGAAGAACTGGGCAGGATCGTGGACGTGCTGCAGCCGGGCGCAAATGATGTGTGGGTGGTAAAAGGAAAGCGCGGCGAAATTTTGCTGCCGTTTATCGACGACTGTATCAAGGAAGTGGACATCGCCGGCAAGCGGGTCGTCTGCCACCTGATGGAAGGCCTGCTGTGAAGGGGGACGGATGGTGAAGATCGACATTTTGACGCTCTTCCCGGAGATGTTTGACGGCGTCCTCAACAGCAGTATCCTGGGGAAAGCGCAGGAGAAGGGGATCGTCCAATTCCAGGTGATCAACTTTCGCGATTACTCCGAAAGCAAGCACGGCACCGTTGACGACACGCCCTACGGCGGGGGAGGCGGCATGGTGCTGAAGCCGGAACCGATCTTTCGCGCCGTGGAGGCCGTGGCTGGCGACGCGAAGCCGCGGGTCATCCTGATGTGCCCCCAGGGCCGGCCGTACGACCAAAAGATGGCAGAGGAGCTGGCCGGGGAGGAGCACCTTGTTTTCATCTGCGGCCACTATGAAGGTTACGATGAACGCATCCGGCAATACCTGGTCACGGACGAAATTTCGATCGGCGACTACGTGCTGACGGGCGGAGAGCTTGCGGCAATGGTGGTGATCGACAGCGTCGTCCGGCTGCAGCCGGGGGCGCTGGGCAATCAGTCGTCGGCGGAGAAGGATTCGTTTACCACCGGCTTGCTGGAGTATCCGCACTACACCCGTCCGGCGGAGTTTCGCGGGTGGAAGGTGCCGGACATCCTGCTCTCCGGCCACCACGCCAATATCGAGCGCTGGCGGCTGAAGGAATCGCTGCGCAGGACCAGAGAACGCAGGCCCGATCTGCTGGAAAAGGGCGAGCTGCCCGATGAGTGGAAAGCACTTCTGGCCGAGCTTGAGGAAGAGGAAAAAAATTCGGGTTCCGAATCGGAATAGCACTTGTGGATTCATGTCCAGTGTGATAATATACTTCTTGTGGCAATTTTGCCCGCTGACTAAGGCGGTCCGCTACCCGGATTTCAGCGTAATGCTGGGTTTTGTGAGGACGGGTATGAACGTCTGAGCGGAAGGAGGGAATTGAGGATGAACCAAGTGATCCGTGAATTGGAAAAAGAACAAATGAAACAGGACATTCCTGCGTTCCGGCCTGGTGACACGGTACGTGTTCACGTAAAGGTTATCGAGGGTCAGCGCGAGCGTATTCAGCTGTTTGAAGGCGTTGTGATCCGTCGTCGCGGCACGGGTGTGAGCGAAACGTTCACCGTTCGTAAGGTTTCTTACGGTGTTGGTGTTGAGCGTACGTTCCCGCTGCACACGCCGAAGATCGACAAGATTGAGGTTGTACGCCGCGGTAAAGTTCGTCGCGCGAAGCTGTACTATCTGCGCGATCGCGTGGGCAAAGCTGCTCGCATCAAGGAAATTCGCAAATAATCGCATGTTATGCATACAAAGGGGGTCTGGTTTGCTTGCCAGCCCTCTTTTTCCCATTATTCCATGCATACACGGACGCATTCCCTGAATCGGGCGTCCGCCAAGGCAAAATGCGGGAGGATCGGACCCATGAGCGAAGAAGTTACCTCCAGCCGCGCCAAAAACGAGACGTGGGAATGGATCAAGGCGCTCGGCATAGCCATCGCATTAGCGTTTCTCATCCGTACCTTCCTGTTCGCCCCGTTCATCGTCGAAGGCGAATCCATGGAATCGACGTTACATAACAACGAAAAACTGGTGGTCAACAAGGCGATCTACCACCTGACGCAACCGAAGCGCGGCGACATCATCGTGTTTCACGCGGAAGAAAGCCGCGATTACATCAAACGGGTTATCGCAGTCGCGGGAGACACGGTGGAGGTGCGCAACGACCAACTCCTGGTCAACGGAAAACCGGTGGACGAGCCGTACCTGGCCAAAAACCGGGAAGAGGCGGCAAAACTGGGCGTTCCGCTGACCAATGACTTTGGACCGATCCAAGTGGGAGAAGGCGAGATTTTCGTGCTTGGGGACAACCGTCTGAACAGCCATGACAGCCGGGCGATCGGCCCGATCAAACTGGACAAGGTCGTGGGACGGGCGGAATTCGTTTTCTGGCCGCTCTCCCAGTTCCGGCTGGCCCGCTGACGACTCCCTTTATCACACACCCGAGGCAGGTGAGACATCATGACGATTCAGTGGTTCCCTGGCCACATGGCAAAGGCCCGCAGACAAGTTACGGAGAGACTGAAGCAGATAGACGTGGTAATCGAACTGCTGGACGCCCGTCTCCCGCTTTCCAGCCGCAATCCGATGATTGACGAGATCATCAGCGGAAAACCCCGACTGATCCTGCTCAACAAGGCCGATCTGGCCGACAGCAAGGTAACGGAAGAGTGGATCAGCTACTTTCGCGAGCAGGGCATCCGCACCCTGCCCATTGACGCCCTGAGCGGAAAAGGCGTGGGCAAGCTGCCGGAGATGTGCCGGGAACTGGCGGGAGAAATGCTGGCCAAGCGGGCGGAGAAGGGCATGCAGGCACGGGCTGTACGGATCATGATCCTCGGCATTCCCAACGTCGGCAAGTCGTCCCTGATCAACCGGCTGGCGAAGCGCTCCGTGGCGCAGACCGGAGACCGTCCCGCAGTGACGAAAGCCCAACAGTGGGTGAAAATGGGCGACACGCTCGAGTTGTTGGATACCCCTGGCATCCTCTGGCCCAAGTTTGAAGATCAAATGGTGGGACTGCGGCTGGCGGCGAGCGGGGCGATCAAGGACGAGCTGATCGATTTTACCGACGTGGCCCTGTTCGCCATCAGCTACATGATGCACTACTACCCGGAGCGGCTGAAGGAGCGCTTCAAACTGCAAACGCTCCCGAACGACCGGGTGGAGATGCTGGAGGAGATCGGGAAAAAGCGGGGGTGCCTGGCATCCCGCGGAGAGATTGACTACGACAAGGCGGCCGAGCTGTTTCTGCGCGACCTGCGCTCGGGCAAACTGGGACCCGTTTCTCTGGAACGCCCCGCCGATTGGGAAATGGAGGAGCCGATCGGAAAGCCGCCCTCTTTGTCCTGAAGGAGCTCGGAAAACCTGTCTATCCACAGCGGATAGGCGGGTTTTTCCTTTCAAACGGACACATTTTGGATACATAAGGAGAAAGCCGTCAATGAATCTCGCGGAACTGTCGATAAAGGAAATACGGGAGCTTATCGAAAAAATGGACGAGCCCCGCAAAGATTTTTTAGAATGGTTGCGTCAGGACAGCCGAAAAGGCGTACAGGATTTGGCGCGCAAGCTGGAAGAGAAAATGGCCCGGCAGGCCAGACTGGCGAAACAGTGGGAAGAGATGACGCAGGTGGAGCGAGCCCTGCGGGAGGAAGGTCACGTGCACCTCTTCGGCATTGACGAAGTGGGTCGCGGCCCGCTGGCAGGGCCGGTCGTCGCCTGTGCCGTCTGCCTGCCGGCTGATTTTTACCTGCCGGGGCTGAACGATTCAAAGAAATTGCCCCCATCCGTACGGGAAGGATTTGCTGACGTAATCAGACGGGACGCATTGGCAGTCGGCATCGGAATCGTGTCTGCCGAGCGGATTGACGAGATCAACATTCTGGAAGCGACGCGTGAAGCAATGCGCTTGGCGATCCAGGATGCGGCGATAAAACCGGACGTATGCCTGATCGATGCCGTACAGCTACCCGGTCTGCCCTATAAACAACTGCCGATCATCGGCGGGGACAGCAAAAGTGTGTCCATCGCCGCCGCCTCCGTCGTCGCCAAGGTGACGCGCGACCGGCTGATGGCGGAATACGCCGAGCAGTACCCCCAATACGGTTTTGACAAAAATGCCGGCTACGGAACGGCGGAACATCTGGCTGCCCTTCAGCAGTACGGGCCGTCGCCGATTCACCGGCGCACGTTTACAGGGGTGAAGGAGCGGGCTTGAGAGGCGTTCCCGTCCGGGTAACAAAGGAGGAAGTTTGCCCATGTTTTCCCCCTCGCAAATGATACAGTCGCTTGTTCAACGCGCTCAGGTCTCCGCGCCCAAACCGATCGAGCTCACACCGGGTCAAGTCTTTATCGGCACTGTGCAACGAACCTACCCCGACAACATGGCGCTGGTCCAGATCGGCGGCATGCAGGTCCAGGCCAGACTGGAGGCCAATCTGGAAGCAGGACAGAGAGCGTGGCTGCAGGTGCAGCCGTCAGCCGGAGTGGTCACGTTGAAAGTGCTGGGAACGACACGGGACGGAGGAGCAGCGGACGCATCGCTGGAAGGGCTGATCCGCTCATTGGGTCTCAACGACACGAAGGAGACTCGGGCGATCGTGCAGGAGCTGGTGCGGGCCAAACTGCCGGTCACCCGCGAGACGGTGCAGGCGTTCACAGCCGTCGCGCAGCGCCTGGGCATGCACAAGGAGACTGTGGACGCTTTTCTTCTCGCGGTAAAACGCAGCTTGCCGCTGACGCCTGATGTTGTAGCCGGACTGCGTGCCTTTTTGTCGAAACAGCCGATCAGTCAGGCGATTCAGGCATTTGTAGCGCAGGCAGAGCAATTTTTACAGACGCACGGGGAGCGTGCGGGAGGACAGGCGGGCAAGCATGGATCGGCCGCGGCGTCTTTCGCTCCGTCCTCGTCAGCTGCTGCTCCGCTCCTTACCCTGGTCAGCCAGTTAAAACAGGCGGTGGCCGGTTTGGCGGTGCTGCTGCCCGATCACCAGGGGGCGGACGAACTGATGGTCCAGCGTGAAACCGCACAGCCTTCGGCGGGGACAGCGAATGCGGCCGGGACAAACGGAAAGGGGCAGGCACCGCTTCCAACCATTGCTGCGGGTAGTACCGTTCAGCCAGCCCCCCATGCAAATACTGCCATCACCGGCACAAGCACGACAATCGGAAAGGAAGCTCTTCGACAGGGGAGTGTTTCAGACGGTTCTTTGACCGGGTCTGCCACTTTGGGTGGCGAGACCGCGAAGTTGGGAGAGGCGCTGGCGCAAAACGGACGTCAGCAAAGCGCTCAGCTGGCTAGCGGCAGCGGTCTGCCCGCGAAAGGAACCGCTGCTGATACAGCGTTACCCCGCAGCGGAGAGCAGACGGCTTCGGCAGCGACGTCAGCTCCGCACGGTGTGGGAGCGCCGAACACCGCTGCAGCGTCGACGGTCAACGGGGCAGCGCGAATGGCACATCCGGCTTTGGTCAATCAGGCAGCGGGAAGCAGCCAATCGTCTGTGCCGTCTGCGGCAAGCAGTGGTACAAACGGGACGAATGCAGCCGCTCCTGCTCAGACAGTTTCGGCGCATGGCCATCCGATTCAGGAGCTGTTTCAGCGCCTGGGGCTTGGGCACGAGCGTGATTTGATGGGTCGTGCGCTGGCTCACGGAATGGATGCCGCAGCCCAGCGGCAGTTGGACAGCGTGAAGGCGATGCTGCTGCAGCTTACTCAAGAGGCGGCCAACGCTGTACCCGCCGCGCTTCGCGACACCGCGGACGCACTGCTTCAGCACATCACCGGCCAGCAGTTGATGCTGGTGCAGCCCTCCAACCAGACGCTGTCGCAGGTGGTCATGCAGATTCCCATTCGGACGCAGCACGGGGATGAGACGGCGTATGTGCAGATTGAAGCCAAGAAGCGCGGAGGAGGTGAGCTGGACCCGGAAAACTGCCGCCTGTTTTTCCATCTGGAACTAAATCAACTCGGAACGACGATGCTTGACGTGGCTATTGTCAACCGAATTGTCAGCATCCAGCTTTTCAACAACACGTCGTGGGTGGAAGCACTGGCTCAGGACATGAAAGAGGACTTTGCCCGCCAACTTCATGAAATGGGATACCACTTGTCCGGACTCCGGGTACAGGACATTCCTTACAGCGAGCCCCAGGCGGCAGCTGCCGTTGCCGGAGGCAGAACCGGGTTTCTGGCCGATTACAAGGGAGTGGACATTCGCGTATGAACGACGCCTCCGATGCGAAAGTGAAGCGCAAACAGGCGGTGGCGCTCCGCTACCAGGCCAAAACGATGGAAGCGCCCGTCGTCGTGGCCAAGGGAAAAGGCTATGTAGCGGACAACATTCTGAAAACTGCAAAGGAACACGGCATCCCTGTTCAGGAAGACCCCTCGCTGGTGGAAGTGTTGGGCAAATTGGACCTCAACCAGCAGATACCGCCCGAACTGTACCAGGTGGTGGCGGAAGTGCTCGCGTTTGTCTACCGCCTCGACAAGGGAGGGCGAAGCGGGCGATGAGCCACAGACGGCGTGCTCTCGGCCAGCGCGGCGAACAAATCGCTGCACTGTTTTTGCAGCAAAAAGGGTACCGCGTTATCGAACGGAATGTGCGCACACGGCAGGGGGAAATCGACCTGATCGCCTGGGATGGAGATGTTCTCGTATTCGTGGAGGTGCGTACGCGGACGAGCACGGCCTACGGCACGGCAGCTGAGTCGGTTACATGGCGCAAGCAGCGAAAATTGCGTGAACTGGCCCTCGCGTACCTGCAGCATTACGAAAAGTCGGTGCCGCGTTTTCGCTTTGACGTTGTGGCGATCTGCTGCCGCCCGGACCAATCGCCGGAGATCGAACACATCACTCACGCCTTTTGAAGCAAAACGGGCGCGAAATCGGCAGGGCACTGGGGATACGTCTACAGCAGATGCCTGTTAAGTCGCGTAGAATGTAGCATACTCGACGCGATGAAACTCCTCCAAGCACCATCACTTGGCCTTCCGGCTTACGCTGGAAGGCGCTTTTTTTGTGTGCACAGCCCGGTGTGAGTGTCCAATTTTCTTGCAGCGGGATGCTGTCTTTTCGTACGGTGAAGCTGAAGCAATGGGAGATGTAGTCGGGGGGATGTCAGATGTATGCACGCAGTTTTGCCGGTACTGTCTACGGTATTGACGGGATGCTCGTGGCAGTGGAAACAGACATCGCCAACGGATTGCCCCAGTTTGATCTGGTCGGGCTGGGCGGCTCCGCTGTGAAGGAAGCGCGCGACCGGGTGAGAGCGGCGCTGCGCAACGGCGGGTTTGATTATCCGATGCAGCGGATTACGGTCAATCTGGCACCTGCCGATCTGCGCAAGGAGGGATCAGGATTTGACCTGGCCATCGCGATCGGCATTTTGCAGGCTTCCAAACAAATCCCGCCGCGCCCGGAAGCCGTGCTGGTGCTCGGCGAACTGGCGCTGGACGGAACGCTGCGCCCGGTTTCCGGCGTGCTGCCCATCTTGCTGGAAGCCAGAAAACAGGGCTTTACCCATGTGATCCTGCCGGAGGAAAACGCCGAAGAAGCGCGCCTGGTGGACATCTGCGTGCTTCCCGCCGCCAATCTGGCTGCTGCCATCGGATACTGGACGGGGGGACTGGAGCCGCCCGCGGCCGAATCGCGCCCCGCTCCTCAAAAATGCTCCGTGCATTCGCAGGCCAACCATTCAGACTTTGGCGATGTCTGCGGGCAGACGTTTGTCAAACGAGGCTTGGAAGTGGCGGCCGCCGGTTTTCACAACGTGCTGCTCGTCGGCCCTCCCGGTTCCGGCAAAACGATGCTCGCCACCTGTTTGCCCTCCATCATGCCGGACATGACCATGGACGAGTCGTATGACGTGACCAAGATTTACAGCATCGCCGGTCAGTTGACGCGAAACAGCGGTCTGATCCGCGAGCGGCCGTTCCGTTCGCCGCACCATACGATCACGGCAGCCGCCCTGATCGGGGGAGGCGGACAGATTCCGCGGCCCGGCGAGTGCAGTCTGGCTCACGGCGGCATTTTGTTTCTGGACGAGCTCCCGGAATTCTCCCGCCACGTCCTGGAGGTGCTCAGACAGCCGTTGGAAGCCGGCGTGGTGACGATCGGGCGTTCGAGACAGGTGTTTACATTCCCGGCCCGCTTTCTTCTTGTATCTTCGATGAATCCGTGCCCCTGCGGGTTTTACGGCTCCCGCGACCAGCGCGAATGCACCTGCACGCCGCAGCAGATCCAAAAGTATCGCTCGAAATTGTCCGGCCCGCTGCTTGACCGGATCGACCTGCATCTGGAAGTCCCCCGAGTGCCGGTAAGTCTGCTGCAGGAGCGGCCGCGAGCGGAGACGTCCGAAGAGATCCGCCGCAGGGTGGAAGCGGCGTGGGCAATTCAATGCGAGCGTTACCGGCATCGCCCCGGTGCCCCCTTCAACAGCGCGATGAGCGGGGAAGAACTGCGCCGGTATGCCAGCCTGGACAGAGAAGGACGAAAGCTGCTGCAGCTCGCCTTTGAGACGCTCGGCCTGAGCGCCCGCGCCTACAACCGGATCGTCAAGGTGGCCCGTACCATTGCCGACCTGGCCGGTTCTGAGCAGATCGAGGCCGCCCATGTGGCGGAAGCCATCCGATATCGCGCATTGGATCGCGGGGTGCTGGGATGAGGAGTGTATCGATTTAGCCGGTAGAGGATACATAGCAGGGTATAGTTATGATAGATATTTGGGGGAACAGCCTACCGACCATGAGAAAGAGTGTGAGAGGAGCAACGATCGCCACACGAATACCGGCTGGACTGGACAAGTAGTAGCCGGTTACGCAAGTGAATTGTTTGCGGAGAAAATGTTGTCTACACACGTGACGTTCTTCCACGATGCGTGGGGAAAAGATTAGCTCATAATGTAAAGAAGCACATAAACAGTAATGTCGCCTTTTCGTAAGCAGAGGCGCATTCGGCGCGGTCGAGGTGGTGCCGCTCGTCCTGATTGGATTCGAGGCCTGTGAAAATTTGCGGAACAGCAAAGTAGTACGCGCGTTCCGCCGAATTTTTGCACCAGCCGCTGCTGCAAAATCTTGTCTGGAGTCGTGCAGCGGGTGACACGATTTTTGCCGCTGCGTGGTCGGTATTGCCATGTTCGTGATCGGTTTGGCAACGGGCCGTTCGTGTGAGAAATCGTCCGCCGCGACAGCCATGTGCAGCCTGATCAAGAGATGGCGTGAGGCTTTTGCCAGGTCTGATGCATACACTCACCCTCGCGTAATGTAAATAAACGATACTGCCATTGGTAATAGTAAGTGTGATTCGTCATCCGGATTGAAATTGACTGGCAGGAGTTGGGGAGAATGAAAGTATACCCACTGTCATTCGAGGAAACATTTATCCAGCCGGTGCTGGATAATGGTGTGTCCAAAGTCGTGAAGTTCTCGTTTCCAAAAGGAAAGGTATTACAGAAGCACAAGACGACCAGCGATATCCTGGTATTTGTGCTGCTAGGAAAAATCCGATTTGTCGCCCATGAAGAAGTGGAACTGGCTCAAGCCAGCATGATCTCCCTCGACAAGCAGGTGGAGCATGCCATCGAAGCATTGGAAGACAGTGTGGTTGTGCTGGTGCTGACACCCAGCCCGGAAGCTCATTCCGTGTTTAAACCGTAACGAAAGCGTTTCAGGCCCGTCGTTAGCGTTCTTCCCGTTCGGATCGGCGGGCCAGCCAACGTTGCAGCACGATGGCCTGGTTGTGGACGGAATCTTTTGCGGAATAGACCAGTGTGACGTTTTGTTCAGCGGTCATGCTGCAAATTCGGTCGGCCAGTTCGTTGCGGAGTGGATCTCCTTCCAGTTCCCGTTCGTAGCGAGCGCTGAATTCGTCAAACCGCTCCGGTTGGTGGCCGAACCACTTGCAAAGTTCGGTGCTCGGGGCAATCTCTTTCATCCACTCGTTGACCGCAGCCCGCTCTTTGGAAATGCCGCGCGGCCAAAGCCGGTCAACCAGAATGCGGACGCCGTCTTCAGGGGAGGGCGCGTCGTAAATGCGCTTCACCAAAATCTGATGCATCATAGGACAATCAGCCTTCTTTCGCAACATGCAGTGATTTGACTGCGGCCATTATATCACTCCGGAGCGAGGAAATGAACCAAGGCCCGATTTACAATACCGTCATGGTGAATCAGTGAGGTGGTGACCGTGAGAGAGCAAAAGCGTTCAGCCCTTCCTCCGCATCTGAATATGTTTCCGGTAACATTCACCTTTTTTGCCGCTGGAGCCTTGTTTTTTCTCGCGGCTCTTCTGTTTGGCTTGGGGAACATGCCCCATCTGGTAACAACATCGGCTTTGCATTCTCCCGAGGGAATCTTGTGGGCGCATATGCTGTTGCTCGGCTGGGCGACGATGATTGCGATGGGAGCCAGCTACCAGGTGACACAGGTGCTGTTGAGAACTTCCACCTATAGCCGGAACCTCGCTTGGCTCCATCTGATCGCTTACGTGACAGGCGTTATTCTCCTCTTGGTCGGCTTTTGGAACTGGAACCGCATCGGAATTGTCAGCGGCGGGGGGCTCATCGTGCTGGGCGTGGCGGTCTACACCTTCAACCTGGGAGCCACTTACGCTCGCGGCAAGCTGTGGACGCCGGTCACCGTTGGAGCTATCCTGAGCCTTCTTGACCTGGGTGTGACCGTTGTGCTCGGTACGACCCTGGGCATCGCCGCCTGGACGGGTTGGTCTCCGACACGATACGAGTTACTGTTTTATACGCATATGTGGTTCGGTCTGGCTGGCTGGTTGGGAGGTCTGATTGCAAGCTACAGCTTGAAGCTGCTTCCCATGTTTTATGTATCAAGGAAGACGGGGACGAAGTTGAACTACGCGATCGTCATCCTGTTCCAGGCGGGAGTATGGCTCGGGGGTGCAGGATGGTGGTCAGATTACCGGATGTTTTCGAGCGCCGGACTGCTGCTTGTTGTCGCGGCACTCGGAATGCTTGTCTGGTTCGTTCGCGATGTTCGGCAACAAAGCAGTGGCAAGCAGCCGATCGGCGCGGTAAAAGTGGCCGATGTACTGTTAACCATTACGTTTCTGGTTGCGTTGGTATGGGTAATCCTGCACGGATGGCATGGTGGCGCTGCCCGTTCCTACACGGTCGTTTCCACCCTGATTCTGTATGTGGTCCTTGGTTGGTTTTCCGCTTCCATCCTTGCGTACTTGTCCAAAATCATCCCGTTTTTATGGTGGGCTCACCGGTTTCGGACCAAAGAGCAGAAAAAGGGCGCCGTCCTGTTGGCAGAAATGGTCCGGCACGACAGGTTGACGTTGGAGCTGTGGGTCTTTCTCTTAGGATTGGGCCTGTTCATCATCGGGAATATGGGCATTCATTCTGCTGTTGCGACGGTCGGCTTGCTGATCATGGTGATCGGAGTCGTGATCTATCTGGCGGAGCTGTCAAGGGTATTTCGCCATTAACGTTGCCCATCGAGGCGGTGCTTCGCGTTAATTATGCTCTTTCCATCGTTTCAGCGCATCCCTGTCCAAAATGATGATTTCCGAACGGTGCGTATCAAGAATGCGTTGCTTTTTCAGTTGGTTTAACAGCCGGTTTACGGTTTCTCTGGTTGTTCCGATCGTATTGGCCAATTCCTGATTGGTCATCGGCAATTCGATGTGAATACGAGATCCTTTTACCTCTCCGTGTTTGTCAGCCAATTGCAACAAAAAGAAAATGATCCGGTCGTGCACGTCGTGGCCGGTAAACTGTTGAAGTTTTTGTTGAAGTTCGCGAATCTTGGCGCCCATGACATCGATGACTTTGATCGCAATGGACGGCATCGCCAAGATGAGCTGCTCAAACGCGCGGACGGGTATGGCCAAAACGTGAGTGTCCACGAGGGCTTCCGTCGTTGCCGGATAAGGCGATTGATTAAAGAAACCGGTATGGGGAAACATATCGCCAGTCTGCAAGAGCGACACGATCTGCTCATGCCCCTCCTCGTCGGTTTTGTATGCTTTGACCAGTCCGTCCTGAATGAAAAAGACCGCTTCTTTTTCGCTACCTTCCATAAAGATGATCGTTTTTTTCCGGATCAGGCGATGGATGGCGATCTGTTCGACGCGGTCCAGTTCCTGCGGGTTCAAATCCCGGAACAAAGGGACCTGCTGCAACATGTTCCGATTTCCCATAAAATAGATCCTTTCCGCTGGTTTTTATTTTGATGATATCAGATCAGAGCGGTCACTTGTAGCGAATACGAGAATGGCACCAGTCCCGTCCGGCGATCGATGCCCGACCAGCAATGCGAACAAAGAACAATGAGACATCCCTTAAAGCCAGGGGAGGGAACCCTGCTTTAGAGGATGTCTTGTTTAATCGTGTGTGTGCTTACGTTTTTTGCAGATTGTCATCCGCGTACGGCAATGGTTGATCCGTAAGCGACCATCCGGTCTTGAGTCCCAGGATGAACCAACCGAGCGCCAGCGCACCGACGGAGAAAATGGTATCACCGATGACGCGCAGCCAGACAAAGATGTGGATGATGTTCTGCGTCATGAACTCAGCAGAGCGGGCGTACCACATCCCATGCTGGACGCTTGCCCAGGTTTGCATCAGCCCGATGGGTAGCAAGCTCAATACCACCATCAACGCCAAACCGATGTTGATGGACCAAAAGGAAAATGCGAGAATTTTTGTTTTCCAGATTCGCTGGGAGGTGAGTCCCCGAAGACAGAAGAGCATCAACCCGATGCCCAACATCCCGTAAACCCCGAACAAGGCGGAGTGTCCGTGCACGGAGGTCGTATTGAGACCTTGCATGTAATATAGAGCGATCGGCGGGTTGATGAAGAAACCGAACAATCCGGCGCCGACCAAATTCCAGAACGCAACGGCGATGAAGTAGTAAATCGGCCACTTGTACGACGAAACCCACGGACGGGCACGACTTAAGGTCAAATTTTCATACGCTTCAAATCCGATCAGAACGAGGGGAACGACCTCCAAGGCGCTGAAGGTTGCCCCGAAAGCCAGCACGCCTGTCGGTGTGCCGCTGAAATACAAGTGGTGGAAGGTGCCGATTATCCCCCCAAACAGAAAGACAATGGTGGAAAAGAGTACAGAGGACGTTGCGGTCCGGATCTGCAACAGCCCCATCCTCGTGAAGAGGAAGGCGATCACCACCGTAGCAAACACCTCGAAGAATCCCTCGACCCACAAATGTACCAACCACCAGCGCCAATATTCGGCGATGGCCAAATGAGTATGTTGTCTCCACAGCAGCGCCGGGATGTAAAATACCGGGATTGCTGCGGAAGCCAGCAGGAACAATGCGAGCAGATGCCGGCTTTCCTTGGATTGGCGGAACGCGGGCCAGAGAGCTCGGCTCATTAAGAACAACCAGAGGAAAAGCCCCACGGTCAGGAATAACTGCCAAAAACGGCCCAAATCCGTATACTCGTATCCTTGATGCCCGAACCAGAAGTTGGTGGACAGATCCAGTTTCTGCATGACAGCAAGCCACTGTCCGGCCATGGAACCGACGACGATGATCAGCAGACAAACGAACAAAAAGTTCACGCCGAATCGTTGATACTTGGGCTCATATCCGGAAACGGCCGGCGCCACGAACAGCCCGGTGGCAAGCCACGCGGTAGCGATCCAGAAGATCCCAAGTTGTGTGTGCCAGGTGCGGGTGACGGCATAAGGAATCCACTGGGCAATTGGAATTCCGTAAAAGCTGCTGCCCTCCACTTGGTAGTGGGCGGTTATGGCTCCCAAGGCCACTTGTATGACCCAAAGCGCCGCAACGACCCAAAAATACTTCAGCGTCGCTTTCATGGAAGGGGTTGGAGACAGTGCGAGTAACGGATCCCGCTCGGGAAAGGCTTCCTCCGATTCGGAGTGTTTCGTTCTGGCGTAATACCAAACCATCCCTCCCACTCCGGCCAGAAGCAACACAAAGCTGACGACCGACCAAACCACCATCGAACCGGTGGCAACGTTCCCGATGAGCGGTTCGTTTGGCCAGTTATTGGTATATGTAATGGTGTCACCAGGCCGGTTTGTCGCGCATGACCAGGTCGCCCACCAGAGAAACGCGTTTAGCGGCGGAACACGGTTTGGATCCCTGATCGCATGCCGTCATTGGTCGCTTTCGTAATACGGACCCTTCCGTGATTGGGCTGAAGGTGGAAAACACCGTCCCCGAAACCGAGGACGGTGCTGCCATGTAAAGCTTTGCTCAACAGAAGCCGAGCCGCTCTTTCGCTTCCTCCGACATCATCTCGGGCGACCATGGCGGATCCCAGACGACATCCACCCTGACGGAGCGAATGCCCGGTTGGCGTTCCAGCAACCGTTCCACTCCCCCCGCGATGGTGTCGTGCATCGGACAGCCCGGGGTCGTCAGCGTCATGCGAACATAGACGTCCCCATCTTCGTTTTGGATCTCGTACACCAGCCCGAGATCGACGATATTGATGCCCAGTTCGGGGTCGTACACCTGTCTCAACAGCTCGCGAATCTCCGCCGTATCCATTCCAATCACCTCCTGTGTCCCGCCGGGTGATCTGCAAATCCTTTCCGATTAACTAACGGGTAAACACCCATCCGATCAAGCACGCGTAAAAGAGCGAGGACAGGGACAGCGCTGCGCCGCTCCAATGTATCAACACCGCGTCGTCCATCCCCAACCCGATGATCAGCATAACCAGACTTGCCGCGGCTAGAGCGAGCCCATAAGCGACGTAACGGTCTTCCAGCAAGTCGGCCATCGCTGGGATCTTTTCTTTGCCGACGCGAGGCCCGTACTTGTGTGTCCACCAAAGGAAGGGGATGATCTTCGACAAATACCCGAGAATGTTCAGAGCGACCCAGCCCCACAGATAAGCCCAACCGAAGATCACGACAGACCGTTCATCCGTGGCCCGTTCGGGAGCGAACAGGGTGTATGCGAGCGCGGCGGTACAGACAACGGCCAGTGCCCGCGTGCTGTAGACAGCCGCCAGCACGCCTGCGCCAGGACTTTTTTTGTGGCGCGCTTTGCGGATCTGTGTCGTGTGCACGTTGTATGCGTACACCGCCAGGGTCAACAAACCGACGGCAGCTCCGACAGCAGGAAAGGGTGCGTCTGTCAGGAATACGGCGGCTCCCGCAAGGACGGCGGCGTTCCACAACCCAAAAACGACGTATGCCATCCGGTTGGACACACCGTGGGCCAAGTAGAACATCGGCAGCATTTTGTGGCTGAAGCCGGTGATCAACAACCCGAACCATCCGATGGTCCCCAGCCACATATGGGTGTAAAACAGCCGTTCATGCCACTCCGGCCACAACCGGAATGCGAAATTGAACCCCATGAAAAGCCCGGCGAGTCCTGTCAGCACGAGGAACAAAATGGAGCCGGCGGTACTGAGCGTGATCGGGTTCCATTGGCCCGCCCGGATCAACGTCACCCCGATGTTTACGGCAAACAGGACGATGCCAATCCAGGCCAGAGCGGCAAACACGGCGATCCATTGCACACGTCCGGCGGAAAACCCGGCCAGCAAACCGACGGTTCCGACGGTATACAGCGCGTAGTGCACGTAACCCAGCTTCCGGCTGAACACGTCCTTTTGAAGCACCACGTTGAGAAGCTGATACACCGCGCCCATGGCGATCATCGTCGCCCACCCGAGTACGAGCAAATGAACATGAAACCATCCCACCGGAATGCGGGGCGGGTGCGCGATCCAGACGGCCGCCTGCGCGAGTGTTGAAAGAGAAAACAGGGCAAAACAGGCCAGCCCCGTGGCAATGAACAGAAAAGGAAGGAGAAACATCGAGGTCCCACCCTTACGTCTTTTGGATTGTAACCCGCGCCGATCCGTCCGGCTGTTCCTCCACTGTATAGGGATATCCCAGTGCCCTCAGCTCTTCAATCAGAAAGACAGGTACCCGGTCATTGTGTATGACGACCCGGTCGCCAGTCCGGCAACCCTCCAGGGCCTTCAGGGTTCGAATCATCGGCTGCGGCGGTTCCAGTCCCCGGTTGTTCAGTTCAATCGTCTGCGGCGCCTCCGGCGAAGCAGTGGAGGGAGCTTCGCCCAAGCGGCTCTCGTCGTCCGGTTCGCTTCCTTCCAATTCGCCTTTGCGGGCCCTGGGAACAAACGTCACTTTCCAGTGATCATTCGCCAGCCGCTCGGTTTTATAGGCAAACCCTTTCGCTTTCATCAGGCCGAGCAGCGGAACGGGCTTGAAGGTGGTGTGCAACACAAACGTATCATCCGGACCAAGCGTCTTGACCGTTTCCATGATCAGTTGGAACGGTTCCAGTTTTTTGCGAAGGTGGGGTCGAACGTCCAATTCCACGATTTGCGGAGAGTCTCCCATTGGCATCATCTCCTTATGGAAGTGTGGCCGATCCTACGCGGAACGCAGTGCTGCCTTTGCCTGTTCGTACAGCGCTGCCATCCCGCCGTAAAGCGTGTAGAAAAACGAATCCGGCGCATCGAGCGAGAATGAGAGATACTGTTTGGGATCGACGCCCAGCATGTGTTCAAACAGAGCTGAGCTGTCGTAGGCGTAAAAACAGAAGTGGACGAAGTGAAACTCCGGCATTTTCTCGTAGATGGTCGTGATGTCTTTGGCGTAGCGCTCCACATTCCGCTCGGCCTCGCGAATCATGGCGAGGGCGTCTTCGAGGTCCACCGCGATCCGGAGCGTCTTTTCGTCTACAACGGTAACCGTCGCCATGGCAAAGGCCTCCCTTACTTTTTCGCGATTTTGACCTGGAATAGGTCGGGGCCTTCCTCGAGGTACTCCCAGGTGAACCCTCCAGGATGCATCGATTCAAACTGGAACCGCAGCGGAATCGGATTGTGGTCGTTGATCAAAAGCAGGGCTTCTCCGGGCTTCAATCGTTCAAACGTCTCAAAGATCACCTTGTGTTTCAGATGCGGCGGGTATTCCGGCACCCGGATGGTGG
The DNA here is from genome assembly GCF_020923495.1 of Brevibacillus sedimenti. Lineage (GTDB taxonomy): Bacteria > Bacillota > Bacilli > Brevibacillales > Brevibacillaceae > Brevibacillus > Brevibacillus aydinogluensis. The sequence continues at coordinate 3,554,311 of NZ_CP064048.1, read as the reverse complement.
CGACAAATTCGTTCATCATGATCTCCTCCTTGGGATAATTGGGGGGGATATCTTTATTGTAAGCAGTTTGATCGTTTTCCATTGTGATACGCATCATAGTTGCAAAAACAGAAGGGAGAGGAGTGCCGCTTCCACCAACTGCAAAGATGGATTGTGGAAGGAACGCTCCAGCCGGGGGAAAAGCTGATGGATGCGGAGATCGCGGAGGAGTTGGGGATGATTGAGGATACGTAGCAGGGTATGGCCATGATACATGTATAGGCAACAAGCAGGCTGACTAGAGAAAGAGTGGGGAGAGGCTCCATTCGATAGAAGCCTGCTTTTATTATGGGATCGTACTCCCTTCGATACCATGCTGCTTGACAGCTACTTGTCGACGGGCAGGGACACCTCATGCCGACCAATCCGCTGACACGCGCAAGATAACAGGTAGATCATGCTCACTTGACAAAAAGAAAGGAACGGCGTATTATACCCATACGGGTATATGTATATCAAAATGATCACAAAGGGGGGACATGTGTAAGGCAAAAAGAGACGGATGGGATCAGATCATCGGGAGTGTCGTGCTGGTGGTCTTCTGAGCTGCGTGGTGCGGACCTTGTCCGCATGATGGTTCCGATTTTGGATCATTTGGTTCAAGAAGTCGGCAAACATTGTAATCATGCAAATGAGAGGGGGTTTTATGGAACTGGATCTCGGGTGGATCATCACCTTATTCGCGATCGGCTTTGTCGGTTCCGTGATTTCCGGAATGGTCGGGATCGGCGGTTCCATCGTGAAATATCCGTTGCTGCTGTATATTCCCCCGCTGCTTGGGTTCGCGGCCCTTAGCGCGCAAGAGGTTTCCGCGGTCAGTGCGGTCCAGGTGTTTTTTGCCACACTGGCCGGAATGTTTGCTTACCGCAAAGGCGGGTTTATCAATAAGAAACTGGTTCTCGCCATGGGCATTCCCATCATAGCGGGGAGTTTTATCGGCGGCTTCGGCTCAAAATATTTACCCGATTCCGCGATTAACCTGACGTATGCTGTGATGGCGCTTGTTGCGGCGGTCATGATGTTTTTGCCCAAAAAAGAGGCGGACAGAAGCGATTTTTCCGACATTCGCTTCAACACAACCGTTGCGGTCATTGCCGCGGCAACGGTGGGCCTCCTGTCAGGAATCGTCGGTGCGGCTGGCGCTTTCATCACGGTTCCGATCATGCTGGTCGTATTGAAGATTCCGACCCGTATGGCCATCGCCTCGTCATTGGCGATCACGTTCATTTCCTCAATCGGTACCACGGTCGGGAAAGTGATGGGCGGCCACATGCTGCTGATTCCGTCCCTGGTGATGGTTGCGGCGAGTATTGTTGCTTCGCCGATGGGCGCACATCTCGGCCAAAAAATGAACGTGAAGGTGCTGCAATGGATCCTCGCTGCGCTCATCACGGCAACGGTCATCAAGATTTGGCTGGATATATTGTGACCACTGTACCCTGTGTGAGGAGTATCTGCCGTCCACGGATAAAAAGGGTTGCCAGTATAAACGGCGGCGTGATCGAATACGGAAAATCTACATGCGATCGTAGGGGGTAATGTTGTGAGAAGAGAAATTCACACGGATCATGTGCTTGAATGTGAACAATTGTCATGTCCAATGCCGGTGGTAAAAACCAAGAAAGCCATGGAAGAAATAATGCCGGGGGAAGTTCTCGAAGTGCGGGCGACCGATAAGGGCTCTGTCGCGGATTTGCAGAACTGGGCCAGACGCACCGGCCATCAATATATCGGTCTTATCGAAGAGAACGGGGTTTTCCGCCATTTCTTGAGAAAAGCCTCACTCAACGAAACGAAAGCGGAAGTGAATTTCCCTCACACCATGAGCAACGAGGAATTACATCACAAACTGGCTTCCGGCGAAAGCATCATCGTGTTGGATGTGCGCGAACCTGCAGAATATGCCTTCGAGCACATTCCCGGCGCCATATCCGTACCTTTGGGACAACTGGAGGAAAAAATCCCTCAGTTGGACCCGGGGAAAGAGTATGCCGTGATTTGCCGTACGGGAAGCCGCAGCGACATGGCCTGCCAAATTCTTGCCGAGCACTGTTTTTCCAACGTGAAAAATGTGCTGCCGGGCATGTCTCAGTGGCAGGGAGCCACAGAAAGCGACGAATGAGAAACTTCGAAGAACGTAATGGAACACACAAAAGAGGACTTCGTCGGCTGCAGGGAATTTGGCGGTGCGGCGACATTTTGGAATATGCCTTTGTGGTCCAAGTAACATTGATCTTCTAACAGGAAAGGAGATTACGAATGGAACAAGTTCGATCGATTACGGCGGAAGAGCTTCATCGCAAAATGAGTTCCGGTGAAGATCTCGTGATTCTCGACGTGAGGAATGAAACGGATTACAACGAGTGGAAAATTGAAGGCAAGAATCTGAGAACCATGAACATTCCGTATTTCCACTTTCTGGAGGAGGATGTGCAGGTGTATGCGGGACTGCCGAAGGATGCGGAAATCGTCATTGTTTGCGCAAAAGGCGGAGCATCCCATTATGTAGCGGAAATGTTGATGGAAAAAGGATACAATACCTGCTCGTTACAAGGCGGGATGCTTGCCTGGAGCCAGTTTTACCATCCCACCATCGTATATATGGACGATCAGTTGAAATTGATTCAAATCAACAGGTTGGCGAAAGGCTGTCTGTCTTATGCGGTTATTTCCGATGGAAAAGGCATGATCATCGATCCGAACAAAGAGATTGATGTGTACATCGAACTGGCCAAAACACACCAATTTGAGATCGAACATGTGGTGGATTCCCACATGCATGCCGATCATATCACCGGCGGTCCGCGGCTTGCCAAACAAGTCGGCGCGACATATTACATTTCTTCCGAAGAGGCGAAGGGGACGAATTTGAAGTTTGAACCGCTGGATCGTTACGACCGGATCAAGGTCGGCGATGTTCATGTGGAAGTGTTGTCGATCCCCACGCCGGGCCATACGCCGGGTTCCACCTCTTTCCTCATCGACAACCGGTTTTTGCTGTCCGGGGATACCATCTTTGTCGGCGGTTTGGGAAGACCCGATCTCGGGGGCAAGGCGAAAGAATGGGCTGAGGATTTGTATCACACTGTGTTTTTCAAGCTGAAAGATCTCCCGGATGATTGCCTGGTTTTGCCGGCGCATTACGCCGATATTCAGGAAATCAACGACCGCGGCGTTGTCGGGGAGCTGCTTGGCAAGATTCGCGAAAATAACGAGATTATGCGCAACGTAGACAAAGCATCGTTTACGGAACAAGTGGCCAGCGCAGCTTCCATGGAGAAGCCCCCCAATTTTGAGGAAATCGTGGCCATCAACCGGGGCGAACTGCAGGTCGATCAGGAAAGGGCAATTGAGCTGGAAATCGGTCCCAATCGCTGCGCAGTACACCATCACGGTTAAAAAAAGGAGGAGGACTACGCATGGCGGACGTATTTGTCGACGCAAAGGGCCTGGCTTGCCCGCTGCCGATTGTGAAAGCAAAGAAAGCCATCGATACGCTGCAGTCAGGTCAAATCATGGAGGTGCGCACAACCGACAAAGGCTCCATGAACGACTTCTCAGCGTGGATCAGACAGTCCAACCATGAATTGATCGAAGCAACAGAAGACAACGGTGTGTTTATCTTTATCGTGAAGAAAAAATAGGATGTGCGGAAGATTCCATTGCAGTCGATTCAAGGTCATGCGCCAAGTATGACTGATTTTACTCGCAAAAAATATACCCATACTCGTATATGTAAGGGGTGATTGTATGAGCCAAAAAGAAAAAACCACCATTATCCTGTTCAGCGGTGATCTGGACAAGGCGATCGCCGCCTTTATCATCGCGAACGGAGCGGCTGCATATGGTCATGAAGTGACGATCTTTTTCACCTTCTGGGGGTTGAATACGCTTCGCAAAGATCAGCCTGTTTCGGTTAGGAAAGGGTTTCTCGAGAAAATGTTTGGCAAAATGATGCCGCGCGGAGCGAATAAACTGGGACTTTCCAAAATGAATTTTGCCGGAATCGGTCCGAGATTGATCAAACATGTCATGAAGAAGCACAATGCATTGAGCCTGCCGCAATTGATAGAGCTTGCCCGGGAACAGGGAGTCAAGCTGGTCGCGTGCACGATGACCATGGATTTGCTGGGACTCGCAAAAGAAGAACTGATCGACGGGATCGATTATGCCGGTGTTGCAACCTATTTGGGGGATGCTGCAGAAGCGAAGGTGAACTTGTTTATCTAAGCCTGGTTCCCCGGATATAGGGTATAATATACCTATACACGTATAGTGAATAGGGGGAGATTCCGTACCGATGAAATATGACGAGGATGTGAAAAGAAGGCTGCGCCGCGTGGAAGGACAAGTCCGCGGGGTGCTGAAAATGATGGAGGAAGAGAAAACCTGCAAGGATGTGGTAAGTCAGCTTTCGGCTGTCCGCAACGCGGTTGACAAGGCCATTGCTTACATCGTGGCGGTCAATCTTGAACGGTGCATCTTGGAAGAGAAGGAGGCTGGCAACGATACCAGCAAATTGGTTCAGGAAGCTGTTGCATTATTGATCAAAAGCAGGTAGGGGAAGTAACCTGCGCAGGTGGTCCTGGACAGAGAGGGACAAAAGCTGCTGCAGCTCGCCTTTGGAACGTTCGGCCTGAACGTCAGGAATCGGCGGGCTTGTCGAAGGCGTTGTTGCGATGTCCGACAAACCCGCCTCGTTCCTTATGACGTTGACGACAAATGAGAGCATGCCCAGTATATTCAGCAGGCATGTCCCTGTATTGCATGCTCAGAACGATGAGATTACTTTGTGACTATTCTGAACGCTTAGCGTCTGCTGTGGATGACTCCGTTCCTTCATCGATACAACTTCATTTTCCGTACATACTGTGAGACCTGTTCAAGTCCAGCTTGCAGAACGTCTGTACTGCAAGCATAACCAATACGAACATGTCCTTCCATATCAAAGCACGCACCAGGTGTCAAAAAGGCACCAGTATGAGCAAGCAGATCTGTACAAAACGTCACAGAAGGGACTGGAAAATCATATTTCAACATCGCTGTCGTTCCCGCGCGCGGTTTGACATAGGAAAAGGATTGTTCGTGTTTCACCCATTCATCCAGGAGGGCAAGGTTGTCCCGCAAAATTTTTCGACTTCTGCTTACAATCTTGTCGTAGTTCTTCAGGGCATGGACAGCCAGTACATCGTCCAACATCCCGCAGCTGATCGTTGTGTAGTCCCGGTGCTTCATACATTCCGCAATGACGTCTTGTGGAGCGGCAATCCAACCAAAACGGAGACCTGCAAGCGAGAGTACTTTTGAAACACTGGACGTGCTGATTCCCTTCTCATATAGATCAGCAATTGAAGGAACGTCGGCCTCAGCATCCTGGAGTAAGTCCTGATAGACTTCATCACAAAGTACATAAGCTCCACACGATCGTGCAATCTCCACAATTTGTTCCAGGATATCCCGTTCCATTAAGGCACCAGTTGGGTTATTCGGATTATTAATACAAATCATTTTCGTGTTCGGTCGAATCAGAGACTTCAGCTCGTCAAGATCGGGGAGAAAATGATGTTCAGGGCGCAGCTCCAAAAGGTCTACTGTCGCTCCAAATGATCGAGGAACTTCATAAAGCTGCTGATAGGTCGGATGCACCGCAATAACGTGATCGCCAGGTTCGATAAGAGAGTAATACACTAAAAAGTTGGCGCCGCTTGCCCCATTCATGACGAGAACTTGATGAGGCTCAATGGTTTCGTACAAGTTCGCAACCAGCTGCCTGAACTCGGGAGAACCCTCAATATGACCATAGGTTAGCTTCAGCGGATAGAGGGAGCGAAAAAATTCATCAGGATTTGTACCATCTATCGTAATAAGTTCCTTCAACGTGAGGGAGTCCACACATGTTTCCGCCATATTAATGGTTGCGTTCTTTTCATGGGCATTCATCCATTCTTCTACCAGGAAAGCCTTCATTTTCATGGTTCATATCCTCCCTTACAGGTTCGCGACGATACCGATGCCTTTTGCTTCCGCTTGTTTTAAAATATAATCAGCCGTGATCAAGTCTTGCAGGGCGATCCCTGTGCTGTCAAAGATCGTAATGTCGTCATCTGAAAGACGGCCAGCAGTTGTACCAAGCATCACACTGCCTATTTCCGCAACAATGTTATCTCGTTCTATGACTCCTGTTTTGATCGGTATCTCTGTTTCTCCTACCTGGACAGCCTGGTCAACATCATCGACGAATACTCGTGCAGAAGCGAAAATTCGCTCGTCGATTTCCTGTTTTCCCTCCAGATCTGCCCCAATGCAAGAGAAGTGTGTTCCCGGCCGAACCCATTCTTTTTGAATGATCGGTTGTCGCGAAGGAGTTGCGGTAATAATAATGTCTGCTTCTCCTGTTGCCTTCTGAATCTGGTCAGTTGCCGCAAATTCTACTTGTTCGATGCGAGAAGCGTATCTCTCAAATAACACCGGATTGTCCCGATACGGAGCCAGGAACTTTTCTTTTAATATTGCTGATATCGTAGAGCAAAATGATCTTGCTTTCTCCAATGAATGATGATTGTAAACTGTCACCTTTTTGATATGATCCATGAGCATCAGCGTGGACATAATCAGATAAGGAGCCAAGTGACCTGTTCCGACGATCAATAAATGCTCAGACTCTTTTCGTGCAAGATACTTGGCGCCAATCCCTCCTGCTGCTCCTGTCCGCATTAACGTGATTGCTTCTCCTCCCATCATCCCGATGGGGACGCCTGTTCTGCTGTCGAGCACCAGCACGAAACCAACGAGGGGAGGCAGCTGTTTGGCAGGATTATCCCCAAACCATGACACGAGCTTTAATCCGAAAATATCAGCACCCACCAGATGTCCTGATTTGATGTCCATGTCAGCTTTTCCTGGAGAAAATTCATGGAACATCAGCGGGAATACCGCTGCCTCTTTTTGTGCCTTTAACAAATACGCACGCTCAACCAATTCGATTACCTGTTTCATATCCAATAGTTTCTCTACATTTGGTGGATCAATGACTCGAAATGAAAACAACCCTGCTCCTCCTCTGCATTGAAATCTTGTTGGTCATAATTTACCATAGAGTCTAAATCAAAGAACAATTGATGTATGTTATGGTTACGATTACAAATTTTTAGGTATGGATAAGGGGAAGGGGAAATATGGAACTTCGTACATTGAAAACCTTCCAGGTAGTTGCTACCCATCTTAATCAGACGAAAGCAGCCGAGATTCTTGGATATACGCAGCCGACGATCACAATGCATATACGAAATCTGGAACAGGAGATCGGTCACCCCTTATTTCATCGGGTTGGGAAGAAAACCTATTTGACTCCGGCTGGAAAAGTATTGAAGCAGCATGTAGACAGGATCATGGATTGTGTAGAGGAAATGAACAAAGCGTTAAACCGATTGCATGATCCCTACGGCACGTTGGTTATCGCTGCGCCAGAATACTATTGGACTCATTTTTTGACGATGCTTATCCATACCTTTGTGAAACTTCATCCGCAAGTAAAGTTAAAACTGGTCTCTTGTAACAGTGTAGACGTCATTCAAATGATCACCGCTCGTGAAGCGGATGTGGGGATTATTACCGGAAAAAATAAGAATGAAGATCTGGAGTTCGTTTCGCTTGATGAAGAAGAGCTGTTATTGGTCATCAGAAAAGACCTCCACCAAAATAGTGACCTTTCTGCCATTCTACAAACGTATCCCTTATTCTTTAAAAAATTTTCTTATCTTGATTGGCTGTTTGATCGTTGTATGGAAGAGATCCCCACGCCGATGGCTGTCATTGAAAGTGACAGTGAAGAAGCAATTAAGCAAGCAATTTTAAAAGGGACAGGTGTTGGCATAATCAGTGGTGATTTAATACACGAGGAAATACGAAAGGGAGAACTCATCCCTCTGCATCGCTTTACGCAGACGTTGGATACCTTCTTAATTACACGCAGGGATCGTTCTGATGAAATTACCATTCAGGCATTTGTCGAACTGGTAATGGAAGGGTGGGACGAAGCAGCTGAAGAATCCTTGTAAGCGGAATAGGTACCCGAAAAATATACAGGAGGTTGCATGGCAGTAGCCGCAACCTCCTGTCTTTTATTGCAATTTCTTTCTTAGCTGTTCCGCTGCAGACAGTGCATTCAGGTCCTGTAAAATATCACCTGGTCTGTTTCCTTTTCCAATAACATATCCTTCGAAGGTTGTCCCTACAAAGTCAAAGATATGTTGAAACTGCTGAATCATCGGCAACCCTGTGATGTATGGGTTATCTCCCCCACCGCGATGACATATGCTTTTTTGGCTGCCATTTTTGATTTGAAATCAGGAAAATTCGGGTCTCGTAATGTTTGTGTCACCGCCGGGATATAATTGACCCAGGTTCGCCGGAAAGAAAATGACCCACCCATAGCGAATATATCCCCTTCGTAATTAACGGCCAAGTTAATCTTCGGAGGGAGACACATGCTAAGGAGTGGGATAGTGATATCGTTACATACCATGAGGGCAGAAGGCAAGAGTATTCGTGAAATTGCCCGTCTAACGGGGCATTCTCGAAATACAGTTCGCCGATATCTCCGGGGTGAATTCTCCCCCGAAAAGGGAACCCGTAAATCTCGTGGTTCCAAGCTTGATCCGTATAAACCGTTCCTGCAGGAACGTCTTCAAGAAGGTATCTATAACTGCGAGGTTTTATTCGATCTTCTACGAGAAAAGGGGTATACCGGGGGACGTACCATCTTGAAAGACTATGTGAAGGACTTCCGTCCTCCCAAACAAGTTCCCGCTGTTCTTCGTTACGAGACGAAACCTGGTGAATATGCACAGGTCGACTGGGGACTGTGTGATTACGTAGATTTGGACGGTACAGTCCGAAAAGTGCCGGTATTTGTCATGGTATTGGGGTACTCTCGTTCCACCTATATAGAGTTCACTAAGCGTTGTGACATTCACAGCTTTCTTCGTTGCTTGATTCATGCTTTTGAATATTTTGGGGGCATCCCAAAGGTAATGCTGACCGACCAGATGAAAACCGTCGTACTGGGCATGGGAGATGATCGAAAACCTCGCTGGCATCCGCTTTTTGCCGACTTTGCTGCAGCGATTGGGCTTGTTCCAAAAGTATGCAAAGTTCGACGCCCCGAAACAAAGGGAAAAGTGGAACGAGGCGTTCAATACGTAAAAAACAACTTTCTTCCTGGCAAACGCTTCGTTGATTTACAGGATCTCAATCAACAAGCCCTACACTGGTGCGAGCGGATTAACCGCCGTATTCATGGAACAACCGGCGAACGTCCCATCGACCGACTCCGTGAGGAAAATCTGTCGCCTATCCCTTCAGCTGAACGATGGGAAAAATACTTGCATGAACCGAGACAGGTCAGCCGAGACGGATTTGTTAGCTACGATGGTGTACGATATGGGGTTCCATGGAGGTACAGTGGACGTGAGGGTACCGTGCGAGAAGTGAATGGGTGGGTGGAAATCTGGGCCGACGGCACATGTATTGCTCGACACCAAAAGGTCTATCGATCCCGTGCAACTGTTTTTTGTGAAAACCAGTATGCAGGTCTTACGACTGCTCAAGGATATGCCTATCCACGTCCGCAAGCCCGACAGATTTCATCGCAGCAAGTGGAAGTGCGTTCGCTGGATGTCTATGAGCAGCTGACGGGGGTGGGAGCATGATTGAACTGGAACAGGCACGGCTACGTCTTGAGGAACTTGGGCTTCAGCAAGCGGCTCTACTCTTGGATGCCCATTTGGAAGCGGCAAGTCATGGACAGCCCACCTATCTGTCCTTTCTCAACATGCTTCTAGATGCAGAGATAGCGGAACGTCAAAAACGGAATATGGAGGTACGCACCAAACTCGCACACTTGCCTTACCGAAAAACGCTGGAGGAGTTCGATTTTGCTTTCCAACCCAGCATTGACGAACGGTTGATTCGAGAGCTGGCCACGATGACTTTTGTAACCCGACACGAGAATGTCTTGTTCTTAGGGCCTCCCGGAGTAGGAAAAAGTCATCTGGCGGTGGCGTTGGCTGTAGAAGCCATCTCGCAAGGGATATCCGTTTACTTTGTCAGTCTCTCGCAACTCATCGAAGATCTGCGAAAAGCTTACACGGAAAACAGGCTGGATAAACGCCTACGCATCTATATTCGACCAAAGCTCCTGATTATTGACGAAATTGGTTACTTACCGTTTGACAGTTTGGCAGCTAACCTCTTTTTCCAGGTAGTAAGTGCAAGATACGAGAGAGGGAGTATTCTGTTGACCAGCAACAAGAGTTTCGGTGAATGGGGGGAACTGATGGGCGATCCGATACTTGCTACGGCTATCCTGGATCGGCTCTTACACCATTCCCACATCGTCAATATTAGGGGGAATAGTTACCGACTTCGTGAGAAGATGAGGACTGGAGCCTACGGCTCCCCCTCTACCACCTAACCAACAAAAAATCGCCGGGTGGGTCAATTCTAAACCGGCGATGGTGGGTCAAAATAAAGTCGGCGTTGACAGTTTGTGACCATCGATCAATAAAGTTCTTCATCGTTCCCGTCATGCTATACCAATAGATTGGTGTGGAAAAAATCAGGATATCATGCGGCAGGATACGTTTCATGATGGAATTATAATCATCTTGAACATCCGGAAAACCTTCCTCTGCATGCCGCATATCGATAATCGGTTTAATGACATAATCCTTTAAATAGATTTCTTCTGCATCTATACCTTGGATGGCTAACTTCGTTAACGTTTCTGTGTTCCCGTTTGGACGGGTTCCACCATAAATAACCGCAATTGTCATATGGATTAACTCCTTTTCCTGGGGATCATCTGCATATTGTTCTCGGGATATTCCTATCTTATACTAAGCATCGAAATCGATACAGACGATTATCTTGATTGGATAAATCGAAAATAACGATTTTAAAGAGGTTGCATAATGGAAATTAAACAATTGATTACATTTAAACATGCTGCCGAAAACCTGAACTTTACCCAAACTGCGAAATTGTTGAATTTTGCTCAATCAAGTGTTACGGCTCAAATCAAAGCCCTTGAAGATGAGATTGGCAAACCCTTGTTTGAGCGTTTGGGCAAACGACTGATTTTAACTGAAGCGGGACGTACCTTTAAAACATATGCGGACAAAATCATTGCATTAAGCCAAGAAGCAGTAACAGCAGCGAATGGAGAAGAAGAAATCAGCGGCACGTTAACAATAGGAGCTCAGGAGAGTCAGTGTACGTATCGATTACCGCTGATTCTGAAAGAGTTCAAGAGTGCATTTCCGAAGGTAAAGCTGGTATTTAAACCTGCCCATTCTGATGAAATAGCGAGAAAACAGCTGATGGAAGGATTATTGGATGTTGCTTTTTTTATGGATGCGTGGAAACCTGAAGGATCGTTAAAGGTAGAGCGACTTGTCAAAGAAGAGTTATTGTTAGTCGCCGCGCCAAACCAATCGAAAGCCAATTTTTCAATCGACGATCTGAAGCATGAAACGCTTTTACTCACAGAAGCCGGATGTTCTTATCGAAACATGTTTGAAGAATCTCTAAAATCCCTTGGAATTTATTCATTACATAAAATTGAATTTGCCAGTATCGAGGCCATTAAACAATGTGTGATTGCAGGATTAGGAGTGGCACTGCTGCCTGAAATGGTCGTGAAAAAAGACATTGAAGCAGGGCGAATGAGGGAATTGCCGTGGAAGCCTTGCACACCTCCGCTTTATACTCAAATTGCTTGGCATAAAGATAAATGGATGACACCACCTTTAACTGAATTTATACATGTTACTCGCAAGATGCTCTTGTCAGTGTAAATGCTTGCGGGAAGAGCAACATGATTAACCTTTTTGAGAGTGTCCAGATATGGGCACTCTTTTTTTTCGGAAAACTGTTTTAAGTTCATGCTCATTCAGTCGGAAACTCAACGATACTGAATTCTCCACTCGTTGTAACCGAAATGAAATTGATTCCGCTCATATAAATCGTTACATTAGTGTTGCTGTCTGGATATTTGCAAGAAGGGAACCGCAGAATATAACATTCCGATTCTTATGATTACCGGGAGAGCAGACGTTTGTTTACGGAAAAACCTTTACTTGCCCGGAAAATGAGTGGATACAACTATTCGTTGACATCTTGTTTGCATCTTTATCAAACCTTCGTGACATCCAGGAGCTATATTCTTGCTGAGAATAAGCCAATAAACGGACAAGGATTGAACCAACATGAACAGGGAACATAACCAACCGTTGAAACGCTATATGCCTGGTTTAGACGGCTTGCGAGCAATTTCTGTCCTGGCTGTGATTGGTTACCACCTTGATTGGGAGTCGATGCAAGGTGGGCTGCTGGGAGTAGAGATGTTCTTTGTACTATCCGGCTACCTTATTACGGATCAGATCATATTGGAGTATAAAACAAACAATACGGTTTCTATCTGGAATTTCTGGATAAGAAGAATACGCAGATTGTTGCCTGCGATGATTTGCATGCTTCTGGCGGTGGCTTCATGGCTGAGTATGACCGATTTCTCCAGACTGCGGGCACTGCAGGGTGATTTTCTCTCCTCACTTTTTTACATGAACAATTGGTACCTCATATTTCATGACGTTTCCTATTTTGAGAGTTTTGGTCCAGCTTCTCCAATTGGACATCTGTGGTCGCTTTCCATTGAGGAACAGTTTTACCTCGTTTGGCCAATTCTTTTCTTGATCGGCATAAAACTAGTGCCGCGACGAGGAAAACTAATGCTGCTGATTCTTTTATTGGCCTCCCTATCCGCCAGTGCAATGGCACTCATGTATGAGCCGGGAACGGACCCAAGTCGAGTGTACTACGGGACGGACACCCGTGCATTCGCTATCCTGATTGGAGCAGCATTGGCAATCGTCTGGCCGAGCTGGAAGTTGAATGACAGGATTTCCCCTACTGCTCGAACGTTGCTAGATGTAAAAGGAGTGCTGGGGCTAATTGTTTTACTCGTCATGATCAATGCAGTAAATGAATACGATGATTGGCTGTATCAGGTCGGTTTTCTTATTGTGTCTTTTGTCACCGCAGGTGTCATTGCAGTATTGGCACATCCGGCCAGCCGACTGGGGAAAATCTTGGCGTGCCGACCCCTGACCTGGATTGGGAAACGTTCCTATAGTCTCTATATATGGCATTATCCGGTCATTGTTCTGTCGAGTCCGACAGTCAACACCGAGAAGCCTGGTTTCACACACATTTTGTTGCAATTGATCATGAGTGTAGCTCTGGCAGCTCTATCATACAAGTATGTCGAAGAGCCGATTCGCCGGGGAAATGTTCGTAATCTCGTTCGCAAGCGTTACACTGACAAAACGTTTGGCAGATTAGGACGACTCCTCTGAGTAAAGGCGTGAATTCGTAACAAGGGAATGAATTTCAAAATGAAAGGATGAAATGGAAAAATGAAGAGAAACGTGTGGATGATATGGGGGGTCGTCATCTTCATTTGTGCTGTTGGTTTTCCGGTTCTCCGAGCACAGACCTCGGAAACGCCTGAAAAGGCAGAAATACAAGGCCAACAATTTGAACAATCTCCCAACCCGCAGAGCACTGAAAAGAATTCGGGCGAGACTGAAACAAAGAAAATCGAGACGGAGACGAAGCAAGAGGAACCACTCAATGGGGAAGGGATCACTGTCATCGGGGATTCTGTCATTCTGGGAGTGGAGCCTTACTTGAAGGAAAAGCTGCCGAAAATCACGGTAGATGGAAAGATCGGCAGACAAATGTCGCAAGCCCAGGATGTTGTAAATGGATTAAAACAGCAAGGGAAATTAGGGGACCACATCATTATTGAACTCGGGACGAATGGCCCTTTCAAGAAAGAACACCTGCGCAATTTGTTAACGTCACTTTCTGATGCCAAACAGGTGTTGTTAGTAACAACGCGAGTTCCGAAAAAATGGCAAAATCAGGTTAATCCGACGATCAAGGAAGTCGCCAGTGAATTCAGCAATACGAAAGTAGTAGACTGGTACGCAGCCAGTGAAGGGAAGGGAAATTACTTCTACGAAGACGGGGTACATCTAAAGCCGGACGGCAGCAAGTATTATGCTTCCCTTCTGATTGAAGCCTTACAAGAAAAGTAGGACATAAGCGTACTACAACGACCCAACCGATGGCACACATTTTGATCTTAACCCCGGGGTGCAGGTGCCGGCGATCAGGTATTAGACTATGTTCGTCACCGTCAAGACAGTCGAGGTGTCACATATTATTCGAGCGACTTTGACCGCAGCCGCCGTCAGCAAGAGGTGATGAAAGCAATGACTGAAAAGTTGGTTTCTCTTGGCGAACTGACCAAGATATTCAAACTGCTGGAAGTGGCTGGTGAACATCTCCAGACCGACTTGTCGAAGGCGCAAATAATGGGTTTTGTTATGGGCCTGAAAGATATTTCACCTTCCAACCTGGTCTTTCTGGACAACGGTGCCTATTGGAAGGATGGATATTTGGACAGGGAGAAACTCCTTGCCGTTCGCACTGCACTTCAAAGAGAAATGAATGTGAGAAGCGACCAACGTTCTAAATTAAACAACCCTCCGATCCATGACAGCGATAAAGGCACTGCTGCGAGAACAAATCAATAACCACTCCTTGTAAACAACCTTATTTCGGTCACTTAAATGGAATTCTGTACGCATGTGGAACGTACCTTAAATAAAGGCAATTAGAGGACCAAACTTCTTGCCCGATCTCCACGATGAATGATTGTGTCGACCTCGTGGAATGGGCCGAAAAAATGGTGATGTTTTAAGCTTCACACACCAAACCTAACAAGAAAGGTGTTCTGAGCGATGGAGCATGAACCTGGAAGCATGAAAGAAAATCATTTACGGAGTTACGTAGATTCTCCAGAGATGCAGAATCGGCTATACAAACGAACGTTATTTATCGTATTCGTGGCACAAATTTTTAGTGGTGCAGGTCTGGCAGCAGGTGTCACTGTTGGAGCACTTCTTGCTCAGGATATGTTAGGCACGGAAAGTTTTGCTGGTGTTCCCGTAGCGTTGATTACACTTGGATCTGCGTTGGCTGCAATGCTTGTTGGGCGTCTTTCCCAGCGTTACGGACGTCGCTTGGGGCTCGCAGCAGGATTTATCACAGGCGGTATTGGGGCAATTGGGGTCGTATTTGCGGCTGTTAGCCATAGTGTATTCCTCCTGTTCGCTTCGCTGTTTATCTACGGCGCCGGTACGGCCACAAATTTGCAAGCACGATATGCGGGAACAGATCTGGCAAAGCCAACCCAACGGGCAACAGCTGTCAGCATTGTAATGGTTTCTACTACGTTCGGTGCTGTCGCAGGTCCAAACTTGGCTGATGTAATGGGCAGTTTTGCTTCGTCACACGGTGTTCCTGCCCTTGCTGGGCCGTTTTTACTGGCTGCGGCTGCCTACATCTTGGCCGGTCTTGCCTTTGTGGGTTTCCTTCGCCCTGACCCTTTCGTTGTCGCGAAGGCTATTGCTGAGGCCAAGAAAGAGGAGAGCAGCGGCTTAGATGCGGAAACAAATACGCTGTCAAGAAACAACCGTGGAATCATCGTCGGCGCTGCCGTAATGATCTTAACCCAAATCGTAATGATCGCAATCATGACAATGACTCCCATTCACATGGATCACCATGGTCATGATTTAGGGGATGTCGGATTGGTTATTGGTATTCATATTGGTTCGATGTACCTCCCATCTCTCGTGACAGGCATTCTTGTTGACAAGATTGGCCGCACAGTCATGACGTATGCTTCCGGTGGTACTTTACTTGCTGCTGGCCTTGTCGCAGCAGTAGCACCAGCTGACTCTTTGACAGGAATAATCATCGCGCTGGCTTTGCTGGGGCTTGGTTGGAACTTTGGATTAATTAGCGGAACAGCTCTCATCGTAGATTCAACGGACCTGGCTACGCGTGCAAAAACGCAAGGAGCCATTGACGTATTCATTGCACTATCAGGGGCTTCGGGTGGAGCACTTTCAGGTATGGTTGTAGCACATTCCAGTTATGCAACACTTTCACTTGCCGGGGGATTCCTCTCGCTGCTTCTCATTCCGGTCGTGATTTGGTCACGCAGCGGTCGAAAATCCACGGTAACAGAAAGTACTTCAGCAGGCTCTGGTCAATAGAAGCCTGCTTGTTCTTTTTTTTACGGGGCTCCATAATTTTTACACAGTTTGCTTCTATGATAGGCTTAACAAAAACGGATGGGTCAGGGGAAACTGTGGTCTGGCATACGAATGCAGATTCCCCAACGATTTGACGTCCGTTCTTCCGACTGTTAGGAGGTGATACACGTGTCAACGATTCTTATCGTGGATGACGAACCGCAAATTCTGGAGATCTTGTCATCGTATCTGACCAAGGAAGGCTATCACGTCATGACGGCGGAAAATGGCAGGGATGCCTTGGAACTTGCCGATGCAGCCGATTTGATTGTCCTTGATCTGATGCTGCCGGATATAGGCGGAGAAGATGTGTGCCGGGAGATACGCAAGACGTCCCGGGTACCGATCCTGATGCTGACAGCCAAAAGCGGTGAGTCCGACCGAATTGCGGGATTGGAGATAGGGGCCGATGATTATCTGGTAAAGCCGTTTAGTCCACGTGAGTTGGTGGCCAGAGTCCGGGCAATATTACGTCGGATGGGCGATTACCAGGTGTTGCGCGATCAGGTGGAATTGGGGGACTTGCATGTATCGCTTTGGGAAAAGCGTGTAACGTTGAAGGGAAAGCCGGTTGAATTGACACCGAGTGAGTATCGCTTGTTGACCACGCTGCTCCGATATCCAGGACGCACTTGGACCCGGGAAGAATTGGTGGAAGAAGTGTTGGGATTGGATTTCGCGGGAAGCGACCGAACCATTGACACACACATAAAGAACTTGCGTCACAAGATTGAGAATGACCCGAGACAGCCAGTCTACATAAAAACCGTATACGGATTAGGGTATCGACTCGACAATCCCGCACAGAGTGGGGGCTAACCTATGAAAAGCATTTGGATGAAGCTGGCGCTGGCCTTTATGGCTGTTAGCGCTAGCGGCATTCTGATTTCAACCATCCTTTCCATTAAAGAAATGGATCTTCATTTTTTCTATTACATAAGCGATGTTCATCGAAAACACCAAGCAGATCTTCTGGCCATGCTAAGGGAAGAATATCAACAAGGACACGAGTGGAACGAACGCACGTTTTTGAAATTAGATACCGCGTCACAGCTGCTGAAGTTGAAGATCACGGTATATGACCAGGAAAAGCAGCTGATCCGAACGTTTGGGAACACAACGACTGCTCATACCAAACTTCAGGATGACATGATCCCTGTTCTGGTGCGTGGTACACCGATTGGGTACCTAGGTATCGAGCATGACAACACGGACAGCATTTCCTTGGAGGAACACTTTCAGACAGCCCATACAAATGCCCTGCAGTGGACGATGCTTGCTTTATTGGTCATTGTGTGTACGATCAGTATTTTCATCGCAAAATGGATGTCCAGACCAATTGTCAATATGAGTCGTGCGGCTCTCGCTGTAACGAAAGGAGATTTGTCTGTAAGAGTTCCCCTCCCCAAAGGAAAGGACGAATTGTATGATTTGGTTCAAACGTTTAACAATCTGGTTCACAATCTGCAAAAGCAGGAGGAATTGCGAAAACGGCTTACGTCAGATATTGCACATGAGCTGCGAACTCCATTGAATACGCTGCTTGCCCAGACGGAAGGGATGATCGACGGGATATGGAAAGCAACTCCGGAACATTTGGAGGCTGCCCGTTCCGAAGTGGTGAGGCTGATCCGAATCGTAAGCGATTTGGACCAAGTCATTCAGGCGGAAGCAGGTGCGCTGAGCATCTCCCTTGATGTTATCAACCTGAACCAGGTCGTGGAAAACATTGCAGATTCGATGAATCCATCTTTTCAGCAAAAAGGAATACGATTAACAGTTCGGCTGGACAACGATGTCTGGATTCTGGGGGATAAACAAAGACTGGCGCAAGTTTTTTCCAACTTGCTTACGAATGCACTAAAACATACTCCGGAGAGCGGGGAAGTCATCATTTCCGTTGTAAAAAAAGAACGAAAGGTTGAGGTGAAAGTCATCGACAACGGTGCCGGTATTTCACCAGAGGATTTGCCTTACGTGTTCGAACGGTTTTATCGTGGAGATCGATCGCGCAATCGGGAGAAAGGGGGTACCGGACTCGGATTGACAATCGTGAAAGGGATTGTGGAGGCACATCAAGGAGAAATCTCCATCGAGAGTGAAGTGGGAAAGGGTACGACCGTTACGATAACATTACCTGCGTCAGAAAGCTTCTCTTGACATGGATGTACGGGAAAAGGGCGGAAACGCTTGTTCCTGCCCTTTTTGCATGTCCGTTTAATCCTGGTCATTCTGTTATTCTGGCTTGTTGTTTACGGTTGGATCGACAGTAAAATCAGGTTTGAAACCATCGTACTTCACTTCGGTTACCATTCCCTTGGAAGCGTGGCCGAGGTCATGGCAGTGGAACATCCAGTGCCCCGGATTATCAGCCTTGAAGGCAACGACGTATTCCTCACCAGGCAGAATGTTAAGCGTATCTTTTATCAAAGGAGAGCCCGAAACAGGTTTGCCATTTTTACTCAATACCTGGAAGAAGTGACCATGCAGATGCATCGGGTGAATGTCTTCCGGAGATTTGTTTACCAATTTGACTTTCACCAGATCTCCTTCCTTAACATCAAGCGGGGGAGTGTCTGGGAACGCTTTACCATTAATGGTGAAGGTTCCGTTTTTCATATCTGTTCCCAATTCCAGCGTGTACTGCCAATCATATTTGTCATCCAGTGAGAAGATGCTTTTGGCGGCTTCCCCGTATTTTGTGATATCTACAAGCGGCATCTCTCCTGCATGATCCGATTGCGGAGAAGCGTGCTCAAATCCTTCATAGACGATTGGAATTGCCAGTGATTTTGCCCCCGGAAATGTACTGTGTTCGTCCAACAGCCATTTGCCAGGATGATTGGCGACAAACTCGATATCGTATCGCTCCCCGGGTGCGATGTTCAGCAGCTGTTCGTTTATAACAGGCGGGTTGTGTATCGGTTGGCCATCTGTTGAGACGATCCTAAACTGATGACCAGGCAAGTGCAATTTGTGGGAGAGGTACCCTGCGTTGATCAGGCGGATTCTCACTTTGTCACCCTCTTTTACGGACACGGGTTTGATAGCAGCGCCAGTCCTACCGTTCGCCGAAAAGATCGTGTACATCAGCGGCATCATCTCAGCATCGCTCATCTTACTCATGTCCATCATGGTGTTGTTCGTGTCAGTTCCATGGTTCATGTGTCCGTGGTTCATCTTGCTCATGTCCGCATTCGAGTGGGTGGAGTTGTGCATCTCAGCCATGCTGTCATCTTCCATCCATTCATCGAGGACAATCGTGTAATCATGGTCAACCGGTCGGGATTCTTTTGGTTCGACTACAATGGACCCGTACAATCCTTTATCAACCTGGTTGACACTATCCTGATGGGAGTGATACCAGTAAGTGCCGGGGACATCCACTGTAAACTGATACGTAAAGCTCTCGCCAGGTTTTACAGCATTTTGTGTTACACCAGGAATCCCATCCATATGGTTCGGAACAGGTAGGCCGTGCCAGTGGATCGTTACGGGTTCTGGCAGTTCGTTATTCAATTTGACCTGAATCGTTTCCCCTTGTTTCACCCGCAGCTGTGGTCCAGGCACTGTTCCATTAAAAGTCCACGCCGTTTTCATGGTATTGTTGTCTAGCATGAGCATGCTTTCTTTTGCTGTCAGCGTAAATGTATTTCCAGTCAGAACTTCAAATTTGGGATCTGCTGAGGCTGACATATGCTTCTGTTGTTCATGAGAGCCCGTTGTGGACATGTCATGGCCTTCCGTATGATTGAGGGTATTATTGGAACAAGCAGACAGCACCAATGCGCCGGATAAAATAACCGGAAGCGCAATTCGCTTCTCTTTGGGTATGTTATTGGTCATGGATAATCCTCCTTTTCTTTTTCTAGGGGAAGATTAACATGCGATTGTGAAGAAAAAATGGAGAAGGATGGTGTCTGAGCATAGTTGCAATATGGACGAAGCGGGTCCTCATTATTCAATAGGGGAGTATTCTGGAGGAAAAGCGTGGTGTTTTTCCGATCATAGCTAAAGTGACGCAGAAGTCATGTTCTGCGTCACTTTAAGATTCAACAGTTGACGATATACATTCATATATTCCCCCGGGAAATCCAACGGGGGGTGCTGTTGTTTGTCGAATTTTGAAAAATGAATTCCATAATCAAGTTTCAAATGTGTTGACGTCTTACATGACTGTCCACACAGAGCATATAAAGACAGGATTTGCTTTCCCGTAATCAGTACACTTTATCTCAGGGAGTTGAGCTGGATGGCACTGGTCGAGTCATTGCAGAAAGCGATTGATTATATGGAAGAACATTTGCTTAAGCCGCTGACGATCGAGGAGATTTCCAGACAAGCGAATCTTTCTGCTTTTCATTTTCAACGTACGTTTTTGATCCTGACTGACATTACAGTCGGTGATTATATTCGACGACGGCGGTTAACGCTGGCGGCGCAAGAGTTAATCAGCACAGGGATCAAAATCATCGACCTTGCCTGCAAATACGGCTATGAAACTCCCGAGGCTTTCACCAAAGCCTTCCGGAAACAGCATGGTGTTACTCCAAGTGAAGCCAGAAAAGGAATCGGAAACATTCAATCGTACAACCGCCTGTCGATACAGGTGACGTTGAAAGGAGCAGAACCGATGAAGTACCGTATCGTTAACAGAGAGGCTTTTCAAGTTGTAGGTGTAAAACGCGAATGCCCTTGTGGAGCGAATGCGGAAGGGCCGGGGATTTCGGAATTTTGGGGTGAAATGAATGCAAACGGAACGGTCGACAAGTTAATTCAACTGCTTAATGGCGAGATCAAAGGGTTGATCGGAATGAACGACAATTATAACGCCAAGAAAAACACGGTTGATTACTGGATCGCCGCAGAACATGCGGGGGATGTGCCGGCTGAATTTCTGAGCTTTGATTTCCCTGCAGCGAAATGGATTGTGTTTGAGATAGAGGGGCCTATCCCAACCGCATTAGTGAATGCCTACAAACGAATTTATTCGGAATGGCTCCCTTCTAACGGGTATGTGCCCGCTGAACTGCCGACGATAGAGGCCTATATTAGTCCAGATCTCCATAGTCTTCATTCCCGGAACGAAATCTGGCTTGCCGTTAAATAAAACGAGAAAAATTACGGTTGGAACCGGATCACGAAGGCGGCACCAACTTCAAGACGATTTTTTCGGTATGCTGCCCCGTTTCATCATTCCAGGTGATTTCATAGACCAAGTCCCGGAAAAATATGCTGGCTATCTCTTCTGCATTCATCCCCGCTCGAAACTGTATGGAGTCACGCCCCGGACTTGTGACAAATAATTGAAGCGGTTTACCTTCCTCGATAAGTGGGGAAACCAGCGTACCCCCAGGTTGGCTTGTTACCACGTCTGTCTTATAGGTAAGTTGGGTGACATTCATGGAGGTTAGCGGCTTGATTGTTCCTTCGTAGATCACTTCGTTCCCATCTTCAGAAGGTCTCACAACAAATTGCGCCTCCCAATGCTGGCTGGAGCCTTGAAAAAGGTAAGACCAGGTATGGGAATAGTTGAAAAGAATAGAAAAGCCGACGATGAGAATTAACAAGGCACCAGCGAGTACGTAAAATCGGTTGACCTTATCCAATTCATTTCCCCCCTCGAAAAAATTCCCGCGGTCTGCGCCTGCGAGTTTGATCGGGTTTACTTTATGGGGCCATCGATTCGGCCGCTCTACGGACGCTTGACATTGGTATGATTGAATACCATCATCAACATATAAGGAAAAAGAAGGGGATGCAGATCCTCGGTATTGGCGAAAGGAAAGGCGAATGATTCAAGATTCCCCGCATGAAAGGACAAATAGATGATGAATGACTTACTCATTACCAAACCGACCAGGGAAGATATAACATCAGCTTATGCTGTATTTGAAGCATCGATTACGGATGCCTTTGAGAAAGACGGCCTTGGACATTTAACCAGTGATATTGAATATGAGATTGAGTCTAAAAAGAATCTGCTCACATCTTCACTGGTAAATGCCAAATCGGGAACTTTCTTTCTTGTTGCCAAAATGAATGACAATCTTATCGGAACGGTTTCTTTCGGCCCTTGCAGCAGTGATATTAAGAAATTTACAAATAATCAGCTTGAGGCAATTGGAGAGTTGGGCAGCCTTTACGTCTTGCCCGAATTTCAAGGCAAGGGCGTAGGGTCAGCTCTGATCCATTCGATAATGAAGGTTCTTTATGAATCAGGAGTTAAACAGTTTTGTTTGGATAGCGGCTACAAGCAGGCTCAATCAAAATGGTTACGGAAATTTGGCGAGCCTTATTTCATCGCAAGAGATTACTGGGGAAAAGATCGTCACCACATGGTATGGCTATGTAAAGTAAGTGATTACGTGAAAGGACAGGATTAACGCAGGGGGGATTGCTAAAACGCAAACAAAATGTTGCTTCCTCCGCCAAACAAGAGACCAGTAAAAAATCCTAACCCAATAATAATGGACAACTCCAATAATTTACGCATACGAATATAACACCTAGCTTATTTAATGTATCGCGACTAGGCGATAGGCACACACTCACCATCACAAACATTTTTTGTATACATGCGCAGGCAAATATACACGCCTGGTCGAACTCTTATCAAATGACAAATTTTCTCTGGGGGATTATATGAGCGACTTCAACTACGGAATTGTTGTACTGCTTGAATTTTATCCATCCTGGTTGGCCTTGCCGCGTGAAAAAAGAAGAGAATTGGCAAAAGATCTGTACCACATTATTGGTAAGTATCAAGACCATGTGAAAGTAAAATTCTTTGATGCGGATGCATTAGGCGGCAGATATACGGATTTTGTAATCTGTGAGACCAAGGACATGAAACAATACCACTATATGTGGGAAGAAATCAGGGATACGGTTGCCTATTCTCAAGGGTACTTCAAAATAAAGGATGTGATCATTGGCATCCAGAGTGCTTACCAGCAATTTGAAACTGAGGTATTGAAATTACCTGAAGAGTAGTACACGTTGCCCCGGAAAACGGGGCAATTTTTTCACCGGTGAAGCGGGGGCAAGCACGGGAATAGAGCTTGCATTGGGGTGCAGTGTCGATATCACAACGAACCATGATCCCGCAGTGGTTGCTAGCAATGCATCCAGCAATCCATCCGGCCAGAGCACTACCGCGAATACCACCATGCTCAGTGCGTGCCGGCATTGATCTGAATACATTCACAAGGCACCCAACCAACCTGGTTATCTGCATTGATACAGAGAAACCATCCGCTCTCTTCACACGTGATCGTTACGTCTTCCCCAATGTGCACAGTAAGTTCATACGAGTTGTATTCGTGTTGTACGGTTCCAAGGTTCCCATTTACCTGCAAATAACGTTTGGGCACCCATCCTTCCAGTCCGCTTTCATTCCTGCACCAGACCCATCCGGTCCATTGTTCATCTTCTTTGATGATTTGAAGTATATCTCCTGCGTTACAAACAATGGGGGTGGGATAACTGGTCACATGACGTTTTATGACAGTGCCCTGGATTGGGTTTGACATTAGGAGACCTCCATATCAAGAATTTTGTCTCAGATAGTACCACGACCATTTACTTCAACGCTTGTTTTGATCAATGTTGATTGTCAGGCAGCTTATCTGAAACAACAATAATGAGTGTCGCAATTGGCCCAAGAAATAATGAAAGGAAGAACCAGTTCAGACCACTGCGGTTTTTTGCTTGAGCCAGTCCAGCATTGATGAGTGACAGAGTTCCCCACCCGACAAAAAATTCATTTTCCATCAAGGTCAATCCTCCAAGGTTTATAGACTTACTGGTATTTACGTACTTACGTGGATTGAGTTTCTGTTTCATTAACAAAATGTGTAAAGAGATTTAGGGGAAACCGACATAAGACATAAGTATTTGCGTTAATGTCGATAAGTCATTTGTAACGCTACACGAAATTTTCGGGAGTAAAGAAAACTGTCCTGCTATCGTACAATTTTATTCCCTAACTGTAGTGTGATTTGGCCCAGGTCAGCAATATCGTATCCCCAAGACTTTAATTGAGACTCAATGAGATCAAGATCGCTGTAATATGCAAAGTTCTGGCCCAACCGAAAGGCCCGATCTTCGCTGCTCTCACCTGGCACTCTTTCCATAGAATCATTGTATCTGTCCTGGATGATCCGAATAAGATCGTGCAAGAAGTTTTTCAGTTCCTCACTCATATGAAACACCTCATAAGTAAGCAGCCCTTTGCCATAGCTGAATAACTTTACCAGGGAAATTATAACACGAGCACATCTGATAGGGAGATTAGAAGATTAGCAGCTAGCAAGAGCCGATTCCGGTCCCAACGGGAAAAAAGCCAGCCATAGTCCTGATGAATCCGAAACAAGGAAAAGACAAGTTGGCCCCACTGGCAGAGTATGGCGAAACCGTGGTACTATTTTGTCAGGGAAAGATTGCCAAGGCGGATGATTGGGAAAGTGAGTAGTTCACGTCTCCTGTAATTCTTATTGGAGTTGATGTGTCTTGACTGAGCAAAGAAAATGCCCGAATTGCAATGGTTCGGAGTTCGCGGAAGGCGATGATTTCATGCCGATAAAGCCCATTGACAAAAAAATGTCGTTTGGCTCTCCCAAAGTATATACGTTTTGTTTGAACTGCGGAGAGGTCATATCCATTAGAGTCAAAAATCCCGAAATGTTTCGCAGTTGACTATCCCAAAGCCTGATACCCGGATACGGAAGGCGTCAGATTCACACCTGCTATGGGTATGTTCTGGCGTCTTCTTTTGTTGTGCCATCGTCTTCGTTAATCGAAAATTTGACTAATAATGTACAGAAATGGCAGGAGAAAACCAATAATTCCGAAGACCCTCAGCATAAAAAAGTATTGTTTGGAAGGATAACGGTTCGCCTGCCATTTTCCGAATAGTTCCCAATAACCAACAGGATTTATCGCAATATAGCCAGTTATCACGAGCCAGCCCAGAAAAAATATACTCACGATGATCATGCCCATTAGCGAAAACCTCCTTGTTGCACAATATACAAAAAATTGCGTCTATTGATATGATAACATAGCTTCGTGCGTGAACTCGTAAAAAACTGGCATCGCTGAATATACAGATAACCAATTACACAGGCACTTTTGGCCCCTATTCTCGGGAATTTTAGGAGGGAATTCTTTTGAGCGAATTCACGTTTGCCATGCTTGTGAAGGAAGCAAACAAAAGGAAGATAAGCAGCGCGGTCCGGAAACGCCCTCTATGCAGAGATGGCTGATCGATTCATGGCGGAATACGCGTTTCAACGCATACATATGGATGATCGTATTCTGTTTGGCGGCAAGGCGATCTACCAAGGCAATCGGATGCAGATTGAATTTACACATTTTCCTCAGATAGCCAGTATCGTTACGTATCTGGTCGAGGAGACAGAGAAAAAGTCCTTACAAAAATTTCTATCAGAACACAGAGACATATTACCGGTCGATATCAGAACCGTTCATTTCTCGTTTCAAAATCGGGATGAATTTGTACAGGCGCTGGAGCGTACTTTTGATTTTCTGCATTTTTATTTCAAACAGAAGCAGGCAGATTGACTTATCGTCAGGCAGCGGCGCTGGTGCAGGATGTTGGTCCAGACCAACCTCCTGCACGGGCAGCGTGATGCCTGTAAAACCTTTTGGGACGATTTACAAAAAATTAATGACAACATGATGGAAAATCATCTTCTTTTTTTGCAGGAAATGGTATATAGTGTAATTAGTTGGTTGAATGACTAACTCGATAATATGTTTTCCATACATAATCATTCGGGGTGGAGTAAGGAAACACACTGGAATACACGCAAGGGACTGAGATGAATGGCAAAACCGAACGTCGTTTCCAAACAGGAACTGATTGAAGCAGCCAAGGCGTGCATCGTGGAAAACGGCTTGGAAAAGCTCACGCTGAAAATGGTGGCTGACAAGGCAAATGTATCGCAGGGGACCGTCTATTACCATTTTCACACCAAAAACCAACTGATGTTGGACGTGGTAAAAGATGTGTGCCTTCGTTCCTGGGAGGAGATGTCTCATACGCAATCCGTCGAATTCGCCGTCCCGGAGGCTTTGAATGCCGCCAAGGAACGGTGCCGACCGGACTCGTTTTTCCACCGGCTGTTTTTGTCGCTGGTTGTGTTTAGTTTCAACAACGAAGAAATCAGGCAGGAATTGGGCCATCTGCTCGCGTTTGAAAACAAAGTGCTTTCGGAAAAGATCCTGGAGCTGATCGCAGACAACCACGCCGATTCCAGCGTGGAGGGGACTGCTGTTCAGACTGGCCGGGACAAACGGCTGATGGGGGTTTCCACCGAGACCTGGGCGGTCCTCATCAATGCGTTGATTGACGGCCTGGCGGTTCAATGCCTGGTCTCTCCCGAATTTGACCGGGATAAAGTGTTTGCCGAATTGGGCGTATTCTTTCAGAAGCTGTTGGAAAACAAATCGGATTGAGCAGCCACATCAAGTCTTGGAGGCTGGCTTCATCGTGTGTTCTTCCACACTTACCTCCAAAGACTTTTTTCCAATATATTTCCTCAAATTTAGAAAAGGAGATGAGGGTATGTTCTCAGAAAAACTGGGCCTGACCTTGCTGTTCTCGATCCTGGTCTGGCTGGGGGCGACGTTGTTCTTCGTGTTTTTCGGCAGCATGGTGTTGGTCGACCCGTATCAACAAGACTTTTTCATGAGGTTCCTGTTGTTGGAGATCGCGACAGCAGTGGTCTTGTACATCGTCTTTGTGATCTTTCGCAAGCTGGATCCCAGTCCGTATGCGGTGGTGAAGCTGGGGCTGATCGGCAGTGCAGTCGGCTTGATCATCGATGCCTTCGTGTTGTGGAACCGCGACGTGTTTTTTTCGGGATTGTCCAGTGAACAGCTGCTCGCCTTTACGATCTGGATGTCATTTGCCTATGGACTCTATCTGCTGATCCCGCTGTTCATGCGAAAAGAGAACAAGTAATTCATTTTAGATTAATCTTTGGAGGAGAAGTCGATGAAGCGTCTGAATCCCGTTATCGCGGATTTGCTCACCATTTTCAAGATGGATAAGAAATTTGTCAGGGGTGAAGGGTACTATCTGTACGAAGCAGACGGAACGCGGTATACCGATTTCATCGCCCAGTACGGCGCCATCCCCTTGGGGTACAACCACGAGGCGATCTGGGCGGCCCTGGATCAAATCAGGGCGAACATGCTTCCGAGCCTGTGTCAGCCATCCACACCGATTAAGGCGGTAGAGCTGGCCCAGTTCCTGTTAGACAAAATGCCAAAAAATCTCTCGGTCTGCACGTTTGGCCAAAGCGGGGCGGAAGCAGTGGAAGCCGCGATCAAGCTCGCCAGAGCCGCTACCCGAAAACGCAAGATCGTCAGCACATGGAAAAGCTTTCACGGTAAAACAGCGGGAGCGTTGGCGGCGACCGGGCAGGAAGTCTATCAAAAGCCGTTTTTCATCGATACCTCTGACTACATCAAGATCCCCTACAACGACGAGGCTGCTTTGGAAAAGGTGTTGCAGGAGCAGGGAGATCAAATCGCCGGTTTCCTGGTCGAACCTGTGCAGGGAGAAGGCGGGGTCAACGTACCGTCGCCCACGTATCTGCACAAGGCGCAGGAGCTGTGCCGCCGGTACGGTGTCCTGTTTATCCTCGATGAAATTCAGACAGGTCTGGGCCGGATGGGCAATTGGGCCGTGTGTGTGGAGCAGGGCCTGGAGCCGGATATCCTGCTGCTGTCCAAAGCATTGGGCGGAGGAATTGTCCCGATCGGTGTATGTATGAGCACGTCTGCTCTCTGGGAGGAGGACGATTTCGGGAAAAACCACAGCGCCACGTTTGCCAACAACAATTTTACCTGCTCAATCAGCCTGGCTTATCTCAAGTATTTGGAGCAAAACCAGCATCTGTTCCAACAGGTGAAGCAAAACGGCGCGTACATGCGCGAACGCTTGCTGCAGATTCAGCAAAAGTGGCCCGGTGTCATCAAGGAAGTACGCGGTGAAGCCTATTTGCAAGCCATCGAGTTTGAAGAGATCGATGCAGGAGATTCGTATGAATTTGCGATTCTCTGTTCGCAAGGCGGTCTCGGATACCTGATCAGCGGCTTTTTGCTCAATGTCTACAAACTGAGGATCATGCCGTATCTCAACCAGGAGATGGCTGTGCGGATTGAACCGCCGCTCACGATTTCCAGGGAAGAGATCGACAAACTGCTGCACGCCATCGACCGTACGTGCGAGATTCTCTACTATCGCGATTTCTATCATTTGTACCGTTATACCATTCACGACAATACCATCCCCGAAACAATTACTGACTATCGTTCAAAAAGAAGAGAAATTATTGTTTCTTCGACCACTCGAGAACCTCATCGCAGCTTCGCTTTTATTGCCCACTACCCGCAAACGAGAGACTTGGTCATAAACACACCGTCATTTGAACAATTCATTGATACAGAGCTGTCCGAGATACTGGAATGGCAGGCTGACTACGGAGAGCCGGGAGTAGTTTGCACACTTTCCAAAATCTCCTCGAAACACGGAGATGTCGCTGCCGGCAGCATCATCGCCATTCCCTTCGGGGGACCAAAAGTGTTGGAGCGTCCCAGAAAGGAAGTCGTTTCCGCCATTCGCGCTGCGATCCGCAAAGGGCGAGAAATGGGAGCCACCGTGTTCGGATTGGGTGCGTACACCTCCATCGTCACACGCGGCGGAATCGATGTGCGCGATATGATACTGGATCATGAGATCGTAACGACGGGCAACACGTTTACCGTCATTACATCCGTCAACGCGCTGCTGACAGGCGCAGCCAAGATGGACATCTCTCTCGAAACGTGCAGAGGAGCCGTGATCGGCGCAAATGGATCGATCGGGCGGCTGTGTGCCATTCTTTTGTCTCAAAAGATGGAAAATATCTTATTAATAGGCAGAAAAAGTAATGAAAGAGTAAATATGGAGCGTTTGCGAGAGTTGGCCAATGAAATCTACCTGCATGCCATCTTTTACCACAAGGAACGATCGGGGATCCGAAAGCAGCTGTTATCGCTGCTGGAAAACGAGCTCGTATTCAGCGACGGTCTGTATCAGACACGCGAGCGGCTGTATGAACTGTTCCAGACGGCCGAATCGGCGGAGACAGACAATCTCGAAGAGCAGATGAGTGAAAACATCATTGACGACATCGAGCTGTTGTTCCGACAAGCCGGACACAAGCCTCCGATCGATTACGGCGTCGATATCGATTACTTCCTGCCTGAGCTTGATGTCATCCTGGTCGCTACCAGCAGCATCGGAGAACTCCTGCAGCCGGATTTGATCAAATCTGGGGCAGTCATCTGCGATGTCTCCCGTCCTGCCAACGTAGGCAAAATCGTGCAGGAAAAACGGCCGGATGTATTGGTGATCGAAGGCGGTTTGGTCAAATTTCCGGAAAACCTCGCATTTGGTCAAAACCTGGGTTACAAGCCGGGGGTCAATTTGGCCTGCCTTTCGGAAACGATTCTCTTAACCTTGGAAAATAGCAACCGCAATATGGGCATCGGCGGACGCATCACGATGGACGACATGTACTACATCCAGGGGCTCGCCGAAAAACACGGTTTCACACTGGCCAGCCTGCACAGCTTCGAGAAGGAAATCGATGACAAGTACATCGCGCGGGTCAAAGCGGCGGCCAACAAACAAGTTGTTTCATAATTTTCTAGATATAAAAGGAGGAAAAGAACATGACGACAACTTCCAGCAAGAAAAGAGTCTCTGTCCGCAACTTTACCGCTGAAAAATGGCTGGAGATCGTACCCCACGGCTATCTGAAGGGCATGATTTACGGCCGCTCTCCGCAGTACGACGTGCCCGAGATTCTGCAGGAGGAAGGCAAGCTGCGCCAGGTATGCTTGTACGATTTGGCAATTTTCGCTTCCGCCGAAAAGATTGCCGTGACCACCGCTTCCGGTCTGACCAGCATCGCCGACGACGATTGGAGCCGCGTTTTTCTGGCGACGCAGACGTTTGACGAAGCACGTCATTACGAGGTGTTCGTGGAACGGATGCGCGAGATGGGGCTGTCCGATGAGGCGATCGGCCAGTTGGTCGAGGAAGTGGCCAGTCCGGAATACCGCGCCTTCCAACAGATCATGCTCCAGCAGGTGGACAACAAAGATTTGCTGGGCGGATTGGTCACCCTCAATATCATCCTGGAAGGCATGGCGTTCCCGCTGTACGGCTACGAAGCCCGGTTCTGGAAGCCGTTTGATCCCGGATTGACCGAGATTATTATCGGAGCGTTCAAGGATGAGACGCGCCATGTGGGATTTGCCGAGAAAAAACTGGCGGATGCGATCCAGCAGCGTCCGGAAGAAAAAGAACGGCTGTCGCGCCTGGCTACCGAATGTTCGGTGCGGATGCAAAAAGCGTTTGAAAGCTTTCTCAATCAGTTCGTCGGGCTGTATCAGGAAGCTTGCATGGAGCACAAGGACTTGGTGGGAGATGCCGAGATTGCGCCAGGAATGCGCATGATCGACACGCCGGTAGTGGATCAGGTGAACATGGTGCTGAGCGATATTATCAACGGTCATCGGGAGCGCTTGAAGAAAATCGGACTTGAGTATTTGAACTAACGCAAAGCCAACGGTTGCCCCAGTCTCCTGTGCCTCGGAACACGGAACCTTCGGGAAATCAGGAGGCTGGTTGGCTTCACAGGCGAGCTTGCGCAAACCACACTTTTTCGTAAATGGGGTGTCCCGTGGATGGCAACAGCGATCAAAGAAAAGCCAGCCTCGAAACGAATCATTTATTCCGAGCAAGACAGCATTTACAAAAAAGACTGGATTTTGTACACGACCAGTGATGAAGATTCGTACTCCGAATTAAAAGCGCTGCGCATCCGTCCCAGCGACACTGTGCTGGTGATTACGGGGAGCGGCTGCCGCAGTCTCGCATTGCTCGTCGACGAACCCAAACGACTGATTTCTGTAGATGCCAACCCTACGCAAAACTATCTGCTGGAACTGAAAATCGAAGCCATGCGCCTGCTGCAGCATGACGAGTATCTGCAATTCCTCGGCGTGAAACCGGCCACCTTTTCCAGGATGGACGTATACCGGGAGTTTGAATCCAATTTGACGCCCCAGGCCCAGGCGTACTGGAGCCGCTATCGCGACAAAATCGAGGAAGGCTTGATTTTCCTGGGGAAACACGAGCAATTTTATAAAAAATATATCGGGTCGCTGCTGTTTCGACCCAAGAAAAAACAGTTCCTGCACATGCTTTCGCTCACTTCCCTGGAAGAACAGAGGGCCTATTTTCGTGAGCATTTCAACACGCTGCTATGGCGCTGGTCCATCGAGAACCTGTGCCGCCGCACCGTCTTCAAGTGGACACTCGGGGACCCCAGCTATGACAACGAGGTCGGCCAGCAGCAAAGCATCGGCAACTATATTTTGCAGAGGCTGACCCATACGTTCGAAAATCATCTGGTGCGGGAAAACCACTTTCTTACCTTTTTGTACTGCGGAAAGTACATGAACGAAGAGGCAATGCCCGTCTACTTGCAAAAGCAGCACTACGAGACGATCAAGCGAAACCTGGACAAAGTGGAGATTGTGACGGATCTGATCGACCGGTATCTGGCCCGGGCAAAGGAGCCGTTTATCGACAAGGTGTCGCTTTCGGACATATCCGGCTGGGTTCCCAATGAAACGTTCCAACAGATCCTCACGGAAATCACGAAAAAACTAAGGAAAAACGGAATCATTTGTTATCGGAATTTTTTGGCGAAACGTATGGTAAACCCTGAGCTTTTGCCCCTCTATGAGCGTGATGTGGATATGATCGAGCGGCTGAATCACGAAGACCTGGCCTTTGCCTTTACGTTTGAAGTACTCAAAAAACGGGAGGAGTAATGGATGAATACGTACTATGAAATTACCATGCATGACCCGGAAACGGACACGACGGCGTTTATCGTTATCGATCGCTTGATCGGAGGGATTGCCACAGGAGGCTTGCGCATGTCTCCGACGGTCACGCTGGAAGAAGTGCGGGATTTGGCGGAAGTCATGACTTACAAGCACGGTCTGATGAACCTGCCGCTGGGAGGAGCCAAGGCCGGAATTGTCGGAGATCCGTCAGCGCCTGACAAGGAGAAAAAAATCCAGGCCTTTGCCCGAATGGCTGAACCGCTGTTGAAAAGCTGCCTGTTGTTGGGAGAGGACATGGGGATTTACGCGAAAGATGTAAGAGCGATGTACGCCCACATACAGCTTGACCCGCTGGAGCGAGTGCTGAACCGGCTGCAGGAGCGGGGCGTAAAGTACGAGATTGGTCAGGGTGTCCGGGCACATGACTTGTTGTCTGATCAAAACATGGAGACGACAGCAGGCTTTGGCCTGATGGAGAGCCTGCTGGAGACGGCCGAACTGATTCAGCTTCCGCTGGAGCAGGCGACTGCTGCCGTGCATGGATTCGGCACGGTGGGCAGTGAAATCGCCAAGCTGCTGCACGATCGCGGCGTCACAATTACAGCAGTCGGCGATGCCGAGGGAGCAATCTATCGGGAAGAGGGCCTGGACATCCATCAGCTGCTGTCCATCCGCAAGCCAAACGGCTGCATCGATCGCGAGAAGATCGCTCAGGCGGTAAAGCAGATGACCAACGAAGAGCTGCTGCAGCTGCCGGTCGATTTGCTGATCCCCGCTTCTGTCTCGCAGGTGATCCATGAGGGGAATGCACACTCGATCCGGGCAAAAATCATTGTCGAGGCGGCCAACATGCCGACTACGAATGAAGCCGATGAAATCCTCCGGGAAAAAGGCGTGATCGTGCTCCCCGATTTTATGGTCAACGCGGGTTCGGCATTGTCGTTTGGCTTGATCATTACCGGGGAAGCCCTGCCGCAGGACATGTGGACCGAGTCGGCAAAACGGATACGCCGGATGGTGCGAACAGTGCTGACACAGAGCATGGAGCAGGAGGAGCCGACGCGCATCGTTGCTCTCGCCCTTGCTTCTGCACATTTGCAGCAAATGCTGTACAAGGAACGCTCCGTGAGCGAACTAACCGCTTCGGTGTGACGCGCGATGAAAAAACTGTTTATCCTGTCAGTCATCGTCAGCCTGTTCACTGTGATGCAGGATGGAACGCTGTTGTACGTCCTGCTGCCGCAGATCCAGGAACAATTCGCAACCAGTCTGTCCACAGCGATCTGGATCATGAATCTGTACATTCTGCCGTTCGCTCTGCTCATGGTATTCATGGGCAGAGTGGCGGACCGTTTTGGACACATCCGGGTGTTCCTCAGCGGGTTGGCACTGTATGCAGCAGGCTCTTTCCTCGGGTATTTCAGCAGCTCCTTTCCTTTCCTGTTGACCTGCCGCTTCATTCAGGGTATCGGTTCTTCCATTCTCGTGCCCGTCAGTCTGGTGATCTTGCTGAAGCGGTTTGGGAAACAGCGCTATGGGCAAGCGATCGGCGCCTGGAGCGCCACGTGTGCGCTTGCAGCGGCTTGCGGCCCCATCAGTGCTGGGTTGATCGGTCATTTTGCGACCTGGAGGTTCACCTTTTTGGCAAATGGTACGCTGGTGCTGCTCGCGTTGCTGGCCATGATTGCCTCGCTCAAATCGTCTGCTGTACCTGAGGAGGACCAGGAGACGCAGGCCGTCCCTATGCCGAATCTGTGGAAGGAAAGTGAAACGTACCTGTTGCTTTTCGGCAACTTCTTTGCCGGGTTTGTTCTGAACAGCCTGCTGTACGTACTGCCTTTTATGCTGGGCAATTTTCTCGACTACGACAGCCTGCAAATCGCCTACACCGTCACACCTCTGTGCGCTTCCATCATCGTATCCGTGGGAATCGTCGGGCGGCTGGAGAGAAAAATGCCGCTGGAGATTGTCGTCAGCACAGGATTTTTCTGTCTGCTGGCGAGCCTGTGCCTGTACATGATTCGCGAAGTGCCCCTGTACGTGTACATCGGAGCATCGTTCCTGGCCGGACTTGGGCTTGGGATCGCCATCATTTCCATTACGTCGGCCTGGATGAAGAAATTTACCTATGATCATCTGGGGTTGGGCTCGGCCATATTGAACATGCTGCGATTGGTCGGCGCTGTCATCGGGAGCTCGCTTTCGGCCAGCCTCTTTCGCAGGATGGTCGATACATCGCTGCACACAGGCGGAGTTCCAGCCAATGAATGGCTGGCACGCCTGAAAGCGTCCGGTAACCCGGTTGCGCCCATCGTGTGGGCCAGCGGGTTTTCGCAAGTGGTCGTTGGCGTGTTCACGGTTCTCAGCCTCGTACCCGTCGCCATGATTGTCTGGTATACCGCCCGATATGGGCGGAGGCGCAAGCTTGAGAATCAGGCTTCTCCCGTCCAGGATGGATAGACGCGACGGGCCGAAGCCCTTCTTTTTACAGAAAGGAGAATGTCTGATGAAGCGAAGAACCGCTTTCGTTTGCGATGAGAGTTATTTTTGGCACAATACCGGGAATGGCGCATTGTTTTTGCCCGCTGGCGGCTGGATTGAAACGGATGTGCATTCAGAGAATCCGGCGACCAAACGGCGTGTGAAAAACCTGCTGGAGCGTTCCGGTTTTATCCGTGAACTGGTGTCGATTCCGCCCAGGGCGGCAACAGCAGAAGAGATCGCAGCTGTGCATGATCCGGCGTATATCAAGCGGGTGGAAGCATTGAGCCAGACGACGGGCGATGCAGGTGAACTGGCGGTTGTCGGGTACGGATCGTTTGAAATCGCCTGTCTGTCGGCGGGGGGAGGTCTGCGTGCTGTCGATGCGGTAATGCGCGGCGAAGTGGACAACGCCTATGTGCTGCACCGACCGCCCGGCCATCATGCGGAGCGGGACAAGGGCATGGGATTCTGCCTGTTCAACAACGTCGCCGTCGCAGCCAGATACGCGCAGCGAGCGTATGGTTTGAAACGGATCGCAATCGTCGATTGGGATGTCCATCACGGAAACGGAACGGAAAGCATTTTTTACGATGACCCTGGGGTCTTGTTTGTGTCGCTGCATCAGGAAAACAACTACCCTCCCGGCAGAGGCAGCTTGTCTGATACTGGAGCCGGGGCGGGGGAAGGATACACGATCAATATTCCACTGCCGGCCGGTACTTCTGACGCAGGCTATCTGGAGGCGATCCGCACCATCGTCGCGCCTGTGATCCGCCAGTTTGGCCCCGAGCTGATCTTCGTCTCTGCAGGGCAGGATGCCAGCCTGTTTGACCCGTTGGGCAGAATGATGGTGACCGCGGAAGGGTTTTATCAGATGGCACAGGAAATGCTTGCGCTGGCGGATCAATGCTGTCAGGGCAGGCTGGTTGCCTGTCACGAAGGCGGGTACAGCGCGGCCTACGTTCCGTTTTGCACGCTTCGGGTGATCGAGGCGTTGACCGGTATCAGAAGCGTGGTAGAAGACCCATACGCTCCCACGTTTCAGCATTTGCCGACACAGGTGATTACCCACGATCAACGTCTTTATTTGCAAATGGCCAAGGAGCAGCATGTCAAACGCTGGTCCGTTTTGCAAACGTAATACTGTCTTTTTCCAATCCGGCAGCTCATGTCCCACCCTCCAGACGTTTTTCAAAAAGCAGAAACGTGAAGCGAGGTGAGGTAAAAAAGCAACGGACGGCTTGATGCGGGTGTAAGCTCGGCAAAACTGGCCATGTCAAACACTGCTGGTAAGGGGCGAAAGCTGTGAGCTTGTCGCTCCTATTCTTTTTTCGTTCCTGTCAGTTCCTCACATGATCCAAACAGCCTCTCGTACCCTATGCATGAAAAATAGGCCTCATATTATAATAAAAAAGATGACTCGTGTTTGAGGTGGGCCAGAAAATGAATAAAACCATTGCAGATGTAGCCAAACTTTCAGGAGTGGCCAAAAGCACCGTATCTCGCTACTTAAATGGCGGTTCTGTAAGTGAAGCTACCAAACGAAAAATTGAACGCGCTATTAAAGAAACAGGATATACACCGAATCCTTTTGCCCAAAGTTTAAAGGCGAAGAAAACAGCCTTTATTGGCACGATCGTTCCGCGACTGGATTCCTATGCGGCATCGCATACAATCATCGGGATTGATGAACAATTAAAAGAATTGCATTTTCAATTGTTAATCTCTAATACGAACCAGCAAATTGAACGGGAAATCGAAATGATTTACAGCTTGGCTGGCCAGAAAGTGGCGGGAATTATTTTGCTGGCAACGCAAATCACTCCGGCACATTTGGCTGCGTTTGAAAAGGTGAACATCCCGATTCTTCTTGTTGGGCAAGAACATCCCGACGTACACAGCCTGATTCACAATGATGTGGAAGCAGGCTATGCCATTGGAAAATATGTAGTAGAGAAAGGCCATCGCAAAATTGCCTACTTGGGTGTTAGCGAACAGGATGTCGCAGTGGGCGTAAAACGAAAGGAAGGATTTAAACGGGCGATAGCGGAAGCGGAAGGGTGTGAGGTCCATTATTTTGAAACAGGTTTTAACATGTTTGTTGCACAGCAAGCAGCAGCAGAACTACTGGAACAATTTCGCCCCACTTGCATCGTATGCGCGACAGATAACATTGCACTGGGAGCGTTAAGAGCCGCCCAATTAAAGGGATTGCGCATTCCGCAAGACGTCTCGATTACAGGTTTTGGCGGATATGATGTGACCGAAATTATCCATCCTGGTTTAACAACTGTTAAATTGTTTTTTAAAGAAGCTGGTAAGATGGCTGCACAGCACATTGTGAAGCTGATCAATGAAGAGGAAGTCCCCAAACGAACATTATCAAAATTTGAAATCATTGAACGAGAAAGCGTTGACAGTATCATTCCTCGTCACGTATAATCGGGTTGGAACCGGTTCCAAATCACAAGGATTAGGACCGGTTCTTATTACAACGAATTTGGAACCGGTTCCATCGATGGGTGAGGGAGATGCGATGAAATACGATCAGATTGCCAAAGAACTGTTGGAAGCGATTGGCGGAAAAGAGAATCTTTCTGCCTTGGCTCACTGCGCCACACGTTTACGGCTCGTTTTGCATGATGAAAGCAAAGTAAACCAAGAAGCGCTTGACAAAATGGACGCGGTAAAAGGAACGTTCTCAACTGGCGGACAATTCCAAATTATTCTTGGTGCAGGTCTGGTAAACAATGTGTACCATGAATTAGCCCGATTAACCGGACTTCAGGAAATGTCGACAACAGATGTAAAAGACGCCGGAGCCAAACGTTTAAACCCGCTCCAGCGTTTCGTGAAACTGCTTTCTGATATTTTCGTTCCCATCATTCCGGCTATTGTTGC
This sequence comes from Brevibacillus sedimenti, assembly GCF_020923495.1. GTDB lineage: Bacteria > Bacillota > Bacilli > Brevibacillales > Brevibacillaceae > Brevibacillus > Brevibacillus aydinogluensis. The sequence goes on along the minus strand of NZ_CP064048.1, from coordinate 3,516,704 downwards.
CGGCGGGCTGCTGATGGGGATCAATAATATTTTGATCGCGAAAGACTTGATCTTCGAGGGCAAGTCGCTCATTGAAGCGTATCCGGAAATCAGTGACTTGGCCGCACTTATTAATACATTTGCCAATGCGGCATTTGTGTTTTTGCCAATTTTAATCGGTTTTTCCGCCACCCAGCGTTTTGGCGGCAATCCGTACCTGGGAGCTGCGCTTGGCATGCTGATGGTTCACCCGGACTTATTAAACGGGTATGACTACGGCAGCGCCTTGACGAGCGGCAGCATTCCTGCCTGGAACATTTTCGGCATGGAAATTGAAAAAGTGGGGTATCAAGGGACGGTACTGCCTGTATTAGCAGCTTCTTTTATTCTGGCAAAAACCGAACAATTTTTACGCAAATATATCCCTTCTGCGCTTGCGAACTTGCTGACACCCCTATTCACGATTTTTATTACAGGCATCTTAACCTTTACAGCCGTAGGACCGTTGACTCGTCTTGCGGGCAACGTACTAACGGACGGACTGGTTTGGTTGTATGACACAGCGGGCGTTATCGGCGGTGCGCTGTTCGGGTTGGGGTATGCCCCGATCGTGATTACCGGGATGCATCATAGCTTTATTGCTGTTGAAACCCAGCTGCTGGCCGATTTCGTGAAAACAGGCGGAACATTTATTTTTCCTGTTGCCGCGATGTCAAACGTTGCCCAAGGCGCTGCAACGTTGGCGGTTTTCCTGATGACGAAAGACAAGAAAGTGAAAGGGATTGCCTCCGCTGCCGGCATTTCGGCCGTTTTAGGCATTACGGAGCCTGCGATGTTCGGTGTCAACCTGAAGCTTCGTTATCCGTTTATTGCCGCGATCATCGGGGCGTCTGTATCAACGGCCTTTATTACCATCTATAAGGTCAAAGCGGTTGCGCTTGGCGCTGCCGGTTTGCCAGGGATTATTTCCATTCGCCCGGATTCCATCGTTCCATACGTCATTGGCATGGTCATTTCGTTTGTCGTTACCTCTGTCATGACGATCATTTTGGCCAAACGCGCAGCAAAAAAAGCAGCTCAATAAAAATAAATGGGGTCTGATCGATAAACGGTCAGACCCTGTATGGACGAGATGAAGGAGTTTGGGTCTATCAATGGAATGGACGAGAGAACAACGCTATCGACGAATCGAAGAAGCAACGATAGAAGAATTAACAGCCCTGCAAGAAAAGGTGAACAACAGCAGGTGGCGACAGAAATATCATATCCAACCAGTCACAGGTCTTTTGAACGATCCAAATGGCTTTTCTTACTTTAACGGAGAATATCACTTGTTTTATCAATGGTTTCCGCTCGGTCCGGTTCATGGATTAAAATATTGGTATTACACCAAATCAAGCGATCTTGTCCACTGGCAAAATGTCGGTATCGCGTTACAACCGGACGATTATTTTGATTCTCACGGGGTTTACTCTGGCAGCGCCATTGTTCATAACCAGACACTTTATTTCATGTATACAGGGAATACGAGGGATGAGAATTGGGTGCGCCATCCTTATCAGTGTTTAGCCTTCATGGATGAAAACGGGCAGATTAAAAAATTACAAGCGCCGGTGATAAACGAAGTGCCAAAAGGCTATACCGATCATTTTCGCGATCCGAAAGTGTGGAAAGTGCATGACACATTTTATGCTGTAATCGGCGCACAGCGGGAAAACGAAACGGGTTGCGTTGTGCTTTATTCATCACCTGATTTAATGCATTGGACGTTTGAAGGTGAGATTCACACCCGGTTACAGCATTTTGGATTCATGTGGGAATGCCCCGACTATTTTGAACTGGATGGAAACGGTGTGCTGATCTTCTGCCCGCAAGGAGTAGTGCCAGCGGGAGAGCAATTTCAATATGTGCATCAATCCGGTTATATCGCAGGAAACAGACTTGATCTCAAGACAAAAATCTTTGAACACGGTGAGTTTGTGAAGTTGGACCGCGGCTTTGACTTTTACGCCCCGCAGACGACCATCGACCATAAGGGACGGCGCTTATTAGTCGGGTGGATGGGTCTTCCCGACATTCCATATCCAACAGATCAGGATGGATGGGCTCATTGTCTCACACTGCCAAGAGAATTGACCATCCAAAACGGAAAGCTGATTCAGCGTCCTGTAAAAGAACTGGAAGCATTGCGGCAAGATGCGGTCCATGTGAAAGACACGCTTCACAATGAGCAAAAAAGGTATGACGGATTCAACGGGACCTGCTATGAACTGATTTGTGAATTTACGAACATGGAAGCAGAGGAAGTGGGGATTGAATTCCGGTCATCTGATGAGGAAAAAACGGTCATCTCCTATAACAGACACAAGCAAAAGGTAACGTTAGACCGCACCTATTCCGGGGAAGTTCCGGCGAAAGAATACGGAACAACAAGCACATGCCACGTGGAAGGAAATGCGGTAAAGCTTCACCTCTTTGTTGATACGTCTTCCGTCGAAATTTTTATCAATGACGGCATGGAAGTGTTCACAAGCCGGATTTTTCCCAGTCCGGAAAGCACAAAGATTTGCTTCTTTGCTCGAAACGGAAACGTTTCATTGGATACGACGATCTATCATCTAACCGCGATGCAAAAAAACGGAGGTGCAGACGATGGGCCGCTTGTTTTCCATTGGTGAAGTGCTCATTGACTTTATTCCGCTGCAAAAAGGAAAAGCATTAAAGGACGTTCACTCTTTCAAACGTGAGCCAGGGGGAGCACCGGCAAACGTGGCGGCAGCTGTAGCGAAATACGGGGCAGAATCGGCAATGATTACAAAGCTGGGAATGGATGCCTTCAGTGACTTTTTGATTGAAGAGTTACAAAAAGTCAGGGTAAAGACCGATAAAATCAAACGAACAACAGAAGCGCATGCAGGATTGGCGTTTGTTTCCTTGCGCGAAGATGGGGAGCGGGACTTTTCCTTCTATCGCAATCCTTCTGCAGATCTATTGCTTTCAGAAGACGAAATTGAAGCAAGCTGGTTTGCGAAAGGCGATATTTTACATTTTTGCTCCGTCGATCTCGTCGAAAGCCCGATGAAAAAAGCCCATGAAAAAGCGATTCATCTGGTGAAAGAAAAAGGAGGGCTGATCAGCTTCGATCCAAACGTTCGACTTCCATTGTGGAACAGCGCAGAGGAATGCAGACAAACGATTGCAGCATTTATTCCAAGAGCGCATCTGATCAAAATATCCGATGAAGAATTGACGTTTATCACCGGAATCACGAATGAACAACAGGCGATTGAACAATTATTCACAGGTGAGGTCAAAGCCGTAATTTGCACAAAAGGAGCAAAGGGAGCCGCCCTTTACACCAAGCATGCCACATATGAATCCACTGGTTTCAACGTGGCGGTGCAGGATACGACTGGCGCAGGAGATGCCTTTATCGGCGGGTTTTTATATAAACTCCTGGAAAAGGGAGGAAATGAGGAAAACTTGCTCGATATATTGCATGAGCACCATCACGAAATCCTCACCTTTGCCAATGCAAGCGGTGCACTCACCACAACAGGACAAGGGGCAATTTCAGCCTTGCCGTCAAAAGAAGAAATCCTTCGCTTTATTAAAACATTTGAAAAGTAATAGATATGAAAGGTAAGGGCACAGACCGCGGTTAAAAACCTTGCTGCTCGTTTTGCAGACATCCCCCTGGCGTAATGGAGAAAGGGGGATGTTTTTTGTTGTCTACCCTGGTCCTTTCAGAGCTAATTATAAAGAAGGTTTAATGAAATTTAATGTTTGCGGACGAAACAAAATTTACTACCCCGATCAGGATAAAGAAGAGAAATGAGGCAGGACGCCTTGCATGGCCGTGAAATAGTGCAAGAGCACGAGGATTTTTTGTAAATCGTAAAGGAACGGAACGAGTATTAAAAGCCCGAAGAATAGCTCTTCGGGCTTTGGAGTATTTAGCCTTTACGGGCGCCTGTAACTGCGGTACGTGGCCCCAGTGTTCGTGCAGCAACAAGTAAATTCAAGCGCCCTTTAGATAATCTAAGCTACAGTCACGATGATCGGCTGATCCTTTGTAATAATGATGGTGTGCTCTTGTTGTGCCGCAAAGCTGCGATCCGGTAAACATAAAGTCCACCCATCCGGCTGCTCAACCACATAATCCGCCCCTGTTGATAAAAAGGGCTCAATCGTAATGACCATTCCTTCTTTCAACACACGTTTATCGTGCCTGTCATAATAAGGGAGAATTTCATTTGGAGATTCGTGCAGAGACCTCCCAACACCGTGACTGCACAAGTTTTGAATGACCTGATAGCCGCCTTTTTTCGCTTCGGTTTGAATAATCCTGCCGATTTCATTCATTTTTACTCCATGCTTGAGTGAAGAGATGACCTTCATCATCGTTTTGTATGTGTAATCACAGAGACGGGTTAAAGCAGGGTTGTAGGGAGGCATGACAAAAGAGTGACCCGCATCCGCAAAATATCCTCCCAGTTCAGCGGAAACATCGATGTTAATCAAGTCACCCGGTTGAATTTTTCGATTTCCCGGGATTCCATGAGCGATTTCATGGTTAATGCTGATACACGTGTTGCCGGGAAAGTTATATACGGTTTTGGGTGCAGGCACGGCCCCGTATTTTTTTAAAATCTGTCCTCCAATATCATCCAGTTCCTTGGTCGTCATTCCGACACGTGCGTGACGCTTCATTTCATTGATTGTCAACCTAACAATTTTGCCGATTTCCTTCAGACCATCGATATCTTTCTGCGATTCCACTGTCATAGACAGCCCTCCATTTTAATTCATAGTAACTCACTCGTATTGGAAAGTATTCCAGATTGAAGATAATCCTAGCTAACGGGGCGGTATGGACTATTACACTGGCATGAATCTTTAACCTGTATCAGCCAAGTTGTCCTTCTTACTAGTATACGAAAAAAATTGATGTGATTCATTAATTGCGGCGAGTCGCCCGTCCACAAGCAAGCGTTCTACCCTCTGTGAACAACGGGGGAAGACAACGCCTTTGTTTACCTAGCCTCGGCTACAGACTACGGTAGAACGCAAGAAGTGGTGCAGAAATGGGTTGCTTCGGAGTCCCGTTCACATGATTTGGTCATAAGACGGACTCACACAACATAATAAAAAATTGAACCAGTCATATCGTCAAGACGTACCTCCTTCAATTCCCCCAATACGGTGGGGGATTATTTTTTTGCTTGTTGAGGCATCATGGTAAAAGGAGGGAGCTGCCCATGTGTGGACGGTTTACGCTAGTCACAGACCCGGAAAAACTGATGAGTCGATTCCACCTGCAGGAGATCCCGTTTGATCTGAAGCCGAGGTACAACATCGCCCCCGGTCAGCAGATCCCGGCCATTCTTGCCGACGGTGGGCGACGCAGAATTGGCCAATTGCGTTGGGGGCTGGTTCCATCTTGGGCACAGGACGATAAAATCGGCTACAAGATGATCAATGCGCGCGCCGAAACGCTGCAGGAGAAGCCGGCTTTTCGGAGGCTGTTTGAGCGCAAGCGCTGTATGATCCCTGCGGACGGCTTTTTCGAGTGGAAGCAGATGGACGGGAGAAAACAGCCGATGCGAATTACCATGCGTGACGGAGAACCCTTTGCCTTTGCCGGTCTGTTTGACACGTGGACAGCGCCTGACGGCCAGAAACTTCACACCTGCACGATCATTACCACCCGACCCAATGAGGTCGTCGCTGACATCCACGACCGGATGCCGGTGATTTTGCGGCCAGAGGATGAAGACCTATGGCTTGATCGGGAGAAATACGATCCCGACTTGCTGCAGTCGCTGCTCGTTCCTTTTGACCCCGGACAGATGCGAGCGTATCCAGTATCTGCGATTGTTGGAAGCCCGAAAAATGATTTCCCTGCGTGCATTGAGGAGGTTGCTTGGGAATAGCGGCAACCTCCTGTTTTTTTATCAAAAATTAAATCGCGTACGAGTTTATGCACATCCGGGAGAGGCATAGATGGTAATGCAAAATAGCCTGGAAAGTATCCAGATATTCCATATATTAATCGCAAGAATCATGTTTTTTCTAGCGTGAATATCTAACGCGTCAACCGCGGTATCATTTTCCCGATGAATCGCGGTTTATAGGTTGATATCTTCACGCGTGTCCGTGTGAATAACATCCTTGGAAAAAGAGTACTTGATGGTAACGGATGCAGGTGGTCGCTTGGTATGCACCTCGTAGATGGTAATGTATGGACCGCTGTCTTTAAGAGCTTCTCCAGGATAATGAATATTATTAAGGAAAATATATTCCACACCAAGTCCTCGCCCAAGTCTTGGGGAATGTTTTTGGATGGGCACTTTCCTTGCAGCGGTCTCCGATATGCCTGTTTTTCCGTGCAAACTCCAACTGGTTTTCGATTGAACCTCGCTCGGCCTGATTGTTTGAGCTTAATAAAATGCAAGTTTGTACATATTATATCACCTCAATAACGAACATTTGTTCATGTTCATTTCATAAAAAAGCCCATAAAGGACTATAATGTGTTACTTTTAGTTTGATTAAAGAATTCAACAAATCGATTTGCTACTAGACCAAGAATTAGAAGATCTATTGCTTTTGAAAACAAAATGTGAATAATTTGAATCGAACTTAACAAAAAACTCTTGTTTATCATCTCTTGAAGCCTAATGAAATTTGAATCACCTGAGAAAGGAATAGCAAAGTGAATTGAAAAAGTAAAATAAAAGGTATTGTAGAAAGCTACAGGAGTTGTTGTGTTAAAAGAATCTCTAATCTCTGTGAAATGTGGAATACCTTTTAAATAACCAAATATTTCTCCTAACAATATTGCAAACGAGTATATAAAACAAAAAACTAAATCAGTTATGAAAATGGTTGCTCCAATTATCACAACTGTTGACGCAAAAAAATTTTTAAAACTCTTTCCTTTAATATTGTCAAACTCAATAATTATTTGATTAATAAGATCTATTAAATTTACTATCGCGAAATAAAGAAATGGTAGCAAGCAAATAATTAAGAATACTATGTTCAGAGTCAAGTTTTCCCCAAAAATTAATACACGCAGTTTACCATGTAATAGAAATATAATAGTCGAAAATAGTACAATCATAACTATTTGAAAGAAAATTCGGGGTACAATAGTCAAAGTAGAATTGGTAGCAACTTTATAGAAGTAAACAGTCAAAAAAAATAATGTAACGAATAGCACTACGTATCCCGGAATTAATGGTAAGCAGAAATATAGCAATAGAAATGAAACCATAGTTAATTGATTATAAGCAAGCCTAAAAAACTCATCTCTCAGTACATTAAATACTTTCATTATAAATTTTCAGTCCATTCCATTCTGATTATCTGCTGTTATTGATTTAGGATAAATTAAATTAATAATGAATAGAAGTTTAGTTTTTGCTTTACCTTCTCCAACCTTTCAACACACAATTCTGGTGTCACCTTGAATTGTTCTTATAATACTTAGATCTTCAATAATTAAAATCCTTAGCATATGTAATGGCAAAAAAGCATATCGGGTGAAATTCCTGGAATCCCACTCTGGAAGCTCTCGGAACGCTTATAGCAGCATGATTTGTCGTCCAGCGTGACGGAGGATATGATAAATCTCATATGGTAAAAGCGTTCCCGTTGAACTTTGGCAGGAAGCCTTTTATTGTAATGCTCCTGAATCGTCCGAATTTGTATGACAGTGAGGGGACGTCCTTATACACAAGAAAGATAATTAAGGCTTTCGCAATTCGGGACTCAACTATATCAATGGGCCCGCGAATACCGAGGGATAGGAGAATCGCGAGACACATGATTCCAACGGAGTAGGGGAATACGGTAAGTTACAAGATCCTTCACCTTGACTGCGAATGTGTTCGCGTTAAAATCAAAAGTAGTGCAATTGAACTATTTGTATTATACTATCTAGTGTAAAATTTTGCTAGGTGTTGTCGCTTATTCAGGAAGGAAACTTTAGTAATAATGGGCAGGCTCTTTTTACAATGAAGTTTTTTAGAATTAAACTTCCATGAGAGGTGATTTCTATGGATTTTGGGGCAATTTTGGGAAAGCTTGGTCCGTTGTTTTTTTCCTTTTTGATGCCCAAAATAAAAAACTCAAAGTTAATTAGAGATCTTCAGGCAAAATGGGTCAAAGATAACTATGCCAAGAAAACGACCTTAATGTTCGAAGCAGCACTTGCTGATGCGAAAGCTACTTTTGATTTGCCCGATGAGTTAATTCGGGATCTAATAGAAGACCGAACTAACAGAGAAGAAATGTTTCGTTGGATATTAGAGGGAGTCCCATATGAGAAATTTACTCGTGAACAGCTAAATCTGGAACCATATATGGAGGCATATCCTTCTTATCAGGACTTTATTGTACCTTTTTTCCAAACTATCTTATTGAAACTAGAAGAATACAAAGTTACTCAATGGGAACCTGAATTTTTGCAAATCCTAAATAGAATTAATTATTTTGAGGACGAAATTAAAGAGGGGTTTAAGAATATTGAGCAAAATCAAATAAAGACTATTCAAATTACAGAAGAAAACAATCGTTTACTAAAACAGGCTCTTACCCCTGTGGGGTTCGAGGATTTAAGTAAACTCATAAAACAGGGAAAAACAAATGTTGCCCGTGAAAAAGCCGAAGAGAGGCTAAAAAGAAGCCTTAAGCAAGAAGAATACTTGGAATTGCATTCCATAATCGCAACAAGTTATATAGTGAGCGGTAAAGAGAACGAGGCAATTCCACATTTATATGCCGCTGTTGCAAATTCTAACGACGAAGCACGTAAAAAGAGACTGCTGGCTTTAATACACATTTTCGAAAATCAATTAGATAAAGCCTTATCTAATATTAGAGAAGCGATTGACATTGAAGGTAAAACAACGAAGAATTTAGAGATTCTGATAAACATTTTTCTCCAACAAAAAAAATATGATGAAGCACTTAAAATATTGCTAGAGAACCCAGACTCCGATTTAGATCAAATAAAGGCACACGTTTTGCTGAACACAAAAAAATACGATCAAGTTACCGAACTATCTGATTACTATTTGAATAATGAACCAAACAATATCAATTGGTTATTAATCAAAATTGAATCAAAAATCCTAAAAATGGAAAATGATATTTCAAATAACGTTTTCGTTGATCCTGAAAAAATTTTACTAGAAGTAATGCCAGTGTTGGATCATTTGGAGAAACAAGACATTGATAATATTGGCATTCTGACCAGGATCAAGGAATTGAAATCGGCACTATATTTTAGAAACAAGCGCTTTTCTGAGGCAAAAATATTGTATGAAGAAGTGTATCGTGACAAAGGAAATATCAATAATCTCATTTCTTGTTGTATATTTGACGGTGATTGGGATAGAGCGATTGATTTACTTCAAGAGAAGATATCCGTTGAAACCCCAAATCTTAATGATCTCATTACCTTAAGTCAAGTTTATGTAGAAGCTGGAAGACCAAATGATGCATTAGCTTTATTAGAGGCTAATAAGTCGCTGGTTGAGACAGAACTCAAGATTCCTTTAAAGTACTACTTCACATATATGGATGCCTTATTCCTAAATGTGAATCATAGCGAAATAAAAAATTTGATTGAAGTACTTAACTTGACAACCTCAGACCGTGAGGGAATCTACGCACTAAAAGCCTATTACGCGATGAAACTTCATGATTGGGAAGAAGCAGTAACCAATTGGGAGTCATGTATTGATCAGTTAGATGGACAAGTTGTAATCGAGTGTAAGATACAACTTAGCATTGCTTATTTGAACAGAGGAACAGAAGCCGATTTAAAAAAGCTGAAGGAATTAATTGTGTCGATACCAAACTGGATGCAACATGAAATCCTTGTCAATCGGTATGTACGTGCTCTATTTCAGTTGGGAGAATATAAACAAATTCTTTCCTTAATTGATCAGTTGACAGAAAAATCAGACTTTTTGCTAAATGTAGTTACAACCATTTATTTTAACTTAGGCTGGTATGAAGTTGCAAAAGTAAACTTTTTGAACCTATACCAAAAGACCCAAGAGTTACATTATCTATTAAGATATGCTGATTGTTTGTTTCGATTAGGAAATGCAAATCATTGTTTAGAAGTTTTGGAGTCAGCGGAGAATAGGGTTAAGAAATCGGGATCAATGGAAGATTTTAATTTGTTAAGCATTGCTTTTATGAATGCGTTGAAGTATCAAAAATCTATGGAGTATGCATATCAAACCTACCTTGCGGGAAAAGAAAACCCGAATGCATGGCGTTTCTTTTTCTGGCAAATGGCACATTTAGGTCAGTTTATAGCAGATCCGGAAAAAGAATGGTTAGAGGCTTATAGTGAAGTTGCGACTCAATTTAATAAAAAATTTCCTGATGAAGAACCCTTATTTAAAGAGTTTAAAGCAATCGAGGAAGGAAAAATCTCGAATCAATTTATTGAAGAACTGAAAAAATCTACAGAATCTATATTACATGTAAAAACCGTTTTTGAAAGATATAAATTGCCTTTAAGTTTTTTGATTAATGCATTGAATAAGGGACCTTTTGAGACATGGGGACATGTTATGAATGAACGGGATATGCGTATCTGGATGCTTCAAGGGGATCAAAGAGAATTATTACGAGGGGCAGAAGCTGCCAAACATGCAAAAGAGGTATTGTGCGATGTAACTACATTACTTACGATTCGTCACCTTGGTCTACTGGACAAGTTAAAGGAAAGATACGACCTGTACATTCATCAAGAGCACTTTGATTTAGTTTTTCAAGAATACCTCAATACTAAGTTAATTAGTGACGATGGACTTAAGACCTTGTCATATGAGAATGACAGATTGGTATTGCGTGAATTTTCGTCAGAACTGGTCAAGGAGTCAGTCAAAAATCAGGAAGAATTCATTGAATGGTTAAATGAAAATTGCAAAAAGGTCGGCAATGTGATTGAAAATGATTTTGATAATAAAAATGATAAAATTGCTTTTCTAAATCATCCAATACGAGTGAGCAAAAACCGTTCATTTACCATGCTAGTGGATAGTTTTGTAACAGGTTGTTACGCAAGAGAAAGCCATGGGGTTAATTATTTTACGACGTTTGATGTGCTGGAGGTTTTTATACTTGAAGGGGTAATAGACAATGACAAGTGGAGTGAATGCATTGGAAAACTGGTTATGATGGGATATGCCTTAATCCCAGTCAATGAAAAGGTATTTACTTATTATCTAAAGAAAAATAATTTTAAAATGAATGAACAAGTAATCGCTTTATTTGACTATCTTAAGCAAGAAGAATTCAGTGAAGATTTCCTGATAAATCTTGTAGCAACAATACTTGGCTGGATCTGGATTGAAAGTATCTCTCCAATAACGAGACAACAATTAACCGATTACTTATGCCACGTGTTAACATTTAAAAGAAACAAATTAATCATAATTGAAAAATTAATAGATCAAACTACAACAAAATTTTCTCCATTGGTGGTTCTTCAAAGGCAAAAAATGAAACGGTGTATCGAGCAATGGCTAAAAAGTCAATCCATAATTTAAAAAAATGGAGAGGAGTAATGTTAACATAAAATATCATTAAAGAAAGGTTCTTTATTTGAAATCACGCGGTCTGACAAACCTAGTGAATTGACTAAGGTTGTGTTAAGAGGTTCTCTAGTTCAGTTTAAGGACGTTCGCTTTTGTTGATGGATGGCGGATCATCGGTACGACCGAGAAGGTAATCCACGGATACACCGAAAAAGTCAGCAAAGAACTGATTACCACCCAGAGACCATTAAATCGAGTCAACAAGTTGCCCCTATGTTAAGACATTCGCTCTTATTTTGAATTTGCAGACGCTAACCAGTTTGCCCCTTTCGAAGTGCAGGTTAGGAAAGTAGCGGAAAACAACGACAATGCTCAAGTAATGGCCACTTCCCAAGCAATAGATTATGGTGAAGATAATCAAATACGTGAAGTTTATGGAGGAATTCTCATATTTACATTGCATAAAACTTCATTTACTTCATGGGATATTGTTGAGGTTGATGAAACGGAGAAAATGCAAAAGGAGGATACTTAGTTTTAATCGTTCCGTACACAATGGTATGAACCTGGATGGATTGGACAAGCGTTTTGACAATTTACCGTTTTAGCTCAAACATATGTTCGTCGCTTGTCCCGTAATTCATGGAGCAGTGAACCGATCCAGCTTGCCGAGACCAGTGACCTTTCGCTGATAGGATTCAGGTTCCTTCTTGTTTAGCCACTTGCAAATGGTTTTTCGATCCCTCCCCATTTCCTGCGCGATCCGAGTAATACTCATGCCACGTTTCCTCATCTCGTGAATCATGTAAAACTCCCCATTCTTTACCATAACTTCTCTCTCCTCCAAGGAGAGAGTCAATGAAAATGGGGAATTTTCAACTGATTCTATTGGGGATTTTATCGCTGATCTTCACAGAGGAAGCGACCAGATGGGTCACCAGTGTCAAAGGGTTCGGTCATGGAACGGATCTTCACACCGTGGCCTTCTAAATTCATTACAGCGTTCAAAATGATGCGTGCCTATTGGCCCAATTGGTCAAGCCGATAAATGAGGAGGAGTTCACAAGGGCTATCCGTTTAATTTGCAATTCTTTCACACATCATCGAGGATCTACGAAATGTTCCCCGGAGAACTGACTGGATAAAGGCTTCCGCTTTGTATTCGAACAAAGCCCGGTTACTTACGTTTGACAGATTTGAAAGCCAAACGATTTTAACAAGGTACTAGAAAAGGAGTTTTTTATGGGCCAACAATAGTAATTGTGAAAGGGGTAACAGATAGGCGGGTAGATACTCGTCATAGCTTGAAAGCAGCATAAAGGCAACATGCAATCTTCCTTGTGACCTCGATATATCTGGCGTATTACCGACATGGAATCGTTAGAATAAGAGACGGACATTGCTGAATATACGTAATTTAAGCATTGAAATACAAAATCTTACCATGGTACTATTTTCACAGGAACAAAGCCCTGAGTAGATACGACTTGGTATCTTTATCGGCCTGCTTCCGCTTTCACCCATTAACTTTGTCATACTAACTTAGTTAAGTCGGTGGATCTTTTTTTTGAAATGTAAGAGCTTTTGCGCATACGCCAAGCTATACTCCCACAACCGGCAGCGGGATTAGCTGTTTTGCTCAGCACCGGCCTGGCGTTAAAAGAAACCGAGATCGTTCGCATCTATGGCATGCATTGGAGCATCGAGGCGTTCTTCAAATTTGCCAGATCGTATCTGAAGCTGGTTACGGAGTTTAAAGGCTGTTCCTATTGCATCTCGTGTTTACGCTTCATCTCGTGATGAAGTAGGAAAGTCGTCAACCAAACGATGCACGTTCGTTTGGAGGACTGTTTTCTTATGCTCTGCAATACCTGATAGGCATTTTCTTGGCGTTCAAGGGAATAAAAGGGATCAGTCTGACGTTCTCTGTCAAAACCTTTTTGTTTCGGGAAAACTGCGAAAGTTTAGTAATTAAACAAATAATGTATTGAGGTGTGGGCCATGCAAAATGCAAAGCCAACTATAAAATCATTTAAAATCTTTGGGTTATATGGGAAGAGAAATGTATATTTAGACTTTAATACAAATATCAAAATATATGTTGGAGAAAATGGAATTGGCAAAACTACAATATTAAACATATTTTATTATACACTTTCCCAACAATTTAATAAGTTGAAAGATATAGAGTTTGATTCGATTGAAGTAGTATTTTCCGACTCTGTTAAGGTTTTTATTAAGAGGGAGTGGCTAATGTTTGAAGAAGACGAAGATTTTTCTTCTTTTGTAAAAAGTGCTGTTAAAAGGCTAAAAAATTTCCTTACAACTGAAGAAATAGAAACTCTAATTAATGAAGTGGTTAAGAAACAATCTATGTCTTTACAAAATTTCCTTGACAAATATCGTTCAATATTTAGAGAGCGTAAGATTCCGGTTCATATCGTCTCGAGAGATATTGAATTTATTACTAAAAATTTTGATATTGGTATTTTGGAGATTGTTTTAAATGATTCTCTCCAGGATATCAGAAGGGTATTGTCTGCTCGTCTAAATGGCAAAATACTCTATTTGCCCACTTATCGTAGAATTGAGGAAGATTTAAGTAAATTAGGCTTAATAGTTTCTACAAATAAGGTTGAAAAAATTGTGACAAGAAATGCATTTGGAAAAGAAACTGTGGATTTTGTACGTAAAAACATTACTACTGACACTGAACTTATTCAGTTTGGTATGGATGATGTACAGAACTTAATCAAGAATTTTACCGAAGAAATTAAGGATTCAGCTATTAAAGGGTACTCTGAAGTTACAGGTAAGATGATTTCTCAACTGGTCCAAGAAAACACAATAACAGAAGAAATGAGGGACAGTATTAAAAACATTGAGTCTCTGAATATAGTATTGGATCGTGTCGGTAGTAACTTAAGTGAAGATGATAAAAGGAGAATTAGGCAATTAATCACTAATAATGATATTTTTCAAGATACAAAAGGGAACTATAACTTATTGATATATTTTTTGTATAACTTAATTAACATTTATAATCAGCAAAGAGATAAAGATAACGCGATTAAAACATTTGCTAAAGTATGTAGCGGTTATATGCTTCCGAATAAGTATGTAGCTTACGACGAGAACCTCGTAAAAATCGCTGTTAAAGATCAAAGAAGTGGTGAAGATGTTGAATTAAGCCAACTATCTTCTGGAGAAAAGCAAATTGTCTCACTTTTTTCTAAATTGTACTTAACTGATTGTGATGAGATTTATTTGTTAATTGATGAACCAGAATTGTCCTTATCTATTGAATGGCAACAAAAATTATTGCCAGATGTGGTTAATTCCGGAAAGTGCAAATTACTACTAGCGGTTACTCACTCGCCATTTATTTACACAGATAATTCTTTAGATGAGTATGCAGATAGTATGGAATTATGTATTGAGGAGATTACATATGAGGAATAATACACAGACGACGAGATTAGAGATAATGAGAGAAAAGTTGGAACAGGTACCAATAGGATATCATCGATTCCTAACTAAGTTTCCAAAATATAAAGACAAGCCTATTTGTTTTGTTGAAGGTTAGTACGAAGCATATTACGGTTTGAGGGTCAAAATACAATGTGAGAACCAAGAACCGTATTTTATAAAATGTAATGGAAAAAAGGGAGTTATTCAAACCTATGAATTAATCAATAAAAGTATGAAATTTAAAGACGGTAAGTTGTTTTATTTTGTAGATCGAGATTTTGATGAGTTAATATCAAATCCACTAATATATGAAACCCCTTGTTATTCAATAGAAAATTTTTATACAACCATTGACACATTCATAAAGATATTAAGAAATAGATTTAAAATCACGGAAGATGATGAGGAGTTTGAAATTTGCATAATGTTGTTTAAAGAGAGGCAAAATGATTTTCATAAAAGTATGCTTATGCTAAACTCCTGGATCAAATGCGTAAAGGAACAAACTGAACGTATAGGGACTCAAAAAGGTCCTTCAATCTCTAATCTAGAGTTAAGGGATTTCGTAAAAATTAGTTTAGAGTCTGTCCAACCTCTGTATGATAAAAAGAAAATAGAAGATCGTTTTTCAGGTAAATATATAGTACCGGATGAAGAATTAGAAAAGAAAATGCGAGAGTTACAATCAGTTGATCCTCAAGCCTTTTTCAGAGGCAAGTTTGAGATAGAGTTTTTAAGACGTTTTTTGGAAAAACTTCAAGAGGAACTTGCTCGTCCGCGATTAGGGTATTTTAACAAACCCAGAAGTATTAGTGGAGGGTTCACTGACATTGTTTCAAGTTTTTCTCAATATGCTGAAACACCAAGTTGCTTGGTCGAATATTTAAAAAGAGTATGGTTTGGTTATGTAAATGCTAGTGCATAATTCAATATTTGTATAGATTGTTAGAACTATAACGGTTGAAAGGCTATATTTAATTGGTGATTCCTCTAAATAATCAGTAAATAAATCAATTATAAACTAACCAGGGGGGTAACAAGATATGAGTCTACCTGAAGATATTAGGTATCTTAGAGAAAAAAGATTAGACGAAGAACAGGGAACCAGACAGGATTTTAGGAGTCCATTCCAAAGAGATTATGGAAGATTAATTCATTCTCCTGCCTTTAGAAGGCTTCAAGGAAAATCGCAAGTTTTTGGGGCTGGATCTGGTGATTACTTTAGGACCAGACTAACTCATTCGATCGAGGTGGCACAAATAGCCCGTCAAGTGGCTTATAAGCTTTTAAACGAGTATGAGGCATTACTGAAATGGCCCACTAATGCCGGTTTAACTATTGATCCAGAAGTAGTTGAATGCGCTGCTCTCGCACATGATTTAGGACATCCACCTTATGGGCATAAAGGAGAACAAGTCCTAGATTCACTACTTAAGGAATACGGTCTACACTACGAAGGAAATGCGCAAAATTTTCGTATATTAATGTTCTTAGAAAAAAGAACAGGGAATCGAAATGGATTAAATTTAACAGCAGCAGTTCTCCTGGCCACAAATAAATATCCTTATGAAATTGGCAAAGACGCTCGAAAAAAAGGAATATACAGTACCGAATGGCATCAAATCAAGTCATTGAGAGATGAGTGGGGTATCCCTTCAGAAAAAATAACTCTTGAGGCACAATTAATGGACTTGTGTGATGATATAGCTTATTCTACACATGATATAGAAGATGGTATAAAAGCTGGAAAAATAAATATTACCTCTGATTTATCAAGAGACACAAAACTGATCCAAGGTATTGTTGAAGAGATAAAGAATGAGGCTCAAAAGTATGAATCAGTTTGGCATAATGTTGATATCAAACAATCAGTAGAGCGCATATTGAAAAATTATCAAGATGACTGGAACAGAACATTAGAGGAAAGTGAAAGAGATATTTCTCGTGCACGCAGAGATATGAAAGCAACCTGGGTTCATAAATTTGCAACTAAAGTAGGAATAATAAAAGAAGATGATTGGTATAAGGTAACATTTATTAGTGATAACAAAGAAGATTTAGATTTATTAAGACAAATGATAGTATTAAAAAAATTAGCTTGGGTTACCATGGTTAAAGATTTACGTGTTCAACGTCTCCAAAAAAGAAGTGAGAAAATATTAAAAGACTTATGGTCTGTATTTATGCAAGATTCAAATGCTAAAGATATTATTCCAATTGATTGGTATCAAAGGTATCTGGAAAATCAGAGTATATGGAGATGGCAGAGAGTTGTTGCTGATTATCTAGCAGGTATGACTGATAGTTACGCTGAGAAAATACATGGTGAACTTTTTGGAAGTAAAATTGGATCTATTTACGAAATGGAATAATTAGCATGGAGTCTGTCAACCATTTTGAGTAAACCCATTTAAACAATAGATAAATATAAAAGCTTCATCACCTAATTTATCCATTCGAGGATGAAGCTTTTATAAGGGTCTGTCAATGATTTTGTGTAAACTCCAATAGCCGTTAGGCTCAGCGGAGATATGGTTGAACTCGCTCCGGAAACTGAACGGACAGTTGTAACAGAATTTGGCCCCAGTTCTGAACTCTCCCCGTCCACTTTCGTAACACATCCATGGTTGCCAGGTAGAGCATTTTGAGCAGGGCTTCGTCTGTAGGGAAAATGGCTTTTCCTTTGGTGACTTTTCTCAGTTGGCGATGGTAGCTCTCAATGACATTGGTTGTGTAGATCAGTTTGCGAATTTCGGGTGAGTACTTGAAGAAGGTGGAGATTTCCGCCCAGTTCGTACGCCAGGAACGGACAATAAGGGGGTACTTTTGTCCCCACGTCTGCTCGAATTGATTCAGTTCTTCCAAGGCGGCCTCTTCCGTGGCCGCTTTATAAATCGGCTGCAGGGCCGACGTGATCTTCTTGATGTCTTTGTAGGAAACGTATTTGATCGAGTTGCGAATCTGGTGGATGATGCACTTCTGGATTTCCGTGATGGGATAGCAAGCGGAAATGGCCTCGGAGAAGCCGCGAAGATTGTCCACACAGGTAATGAGGATGTCTTGCACGCCCCGGTTTTTCAACTCGTTTACGACATGAAGCCAGAACTTTGCCGATTCATTTTCCCCGATCCAGATGCCAAGTACATCTTTGTGGCCTTCCAAGTCAATGCCAATGGCCATGTAGGCGGCTTTGTTGACGATGGCACCGTCTTGTTTCACCTTGAAGTGAATGGCATCCAGGAACACGACCGCATATACAGCCTGCAAAGGACGGTTTTGCCATTCTTTGATCAGCGGGACGATCTTGTTGGTCACGTTGGAGATGAGGGTAGGAGAAACCTCGATGCCGTAGAGCTGCTGCAGGTGATCCTGAATGTCGCGGGTAGAAACACCCTTGGCATACATGGCAATGATTTGGTCTTCGATACCCGTCACGTTCGTTTGGTTCTTTTTGACGATGGTCGGCTCAAACTCACCGGCCCGGTCACGCGGAACCTGAATGTCCACATCGCCGTACTCGGAACGCACCTTTTTCTTGCTGTAGCCGTTCCGGCTGTTGGTGGTTTTCTTGTTTTTCGTGTCGTGCTTGGCGTAGCCAAGAGATGTCTCCAGTTCGGCTTCCAGCATCTCTTGAAGGGTGTCGGCAAACAACTCCTTCAGGGCCGATTGGACGTCTTCCACCGATTGCATGTTCTTTTCCTTGATCCACTGCTTGAGTTGCTCTTTGGTCATCAGGCTCATGGGCTCTCCCAACCTTTCTTAGAATTCATTGTACTCTATTTTGAAGGTTAGGAGTTTACACAAAATAGTTTATAGACTCTTTTATAATGCTGATCGACATTTTGTAAACCCTTAATAGGGGAAACTTTCCAAACAATTGCCCCTTAGGGTCATACTAATTCGTGTTTCAACCTTCAACAGCATCTTGTGGTACGCACGGGACGTGTACTGGTAGCCATGATCGCTGTATCAGTCCATTTACATCCTTTTTTCTTTTCAAATGCTTTCCAAAAGGTCTTCAGGACAAGCGTATTGTCGTTGAAAAAAAGTCTTTCTTGCTGATAAGAAAATTTATTGATCTCCTACACGAAACTGGGTAAAATGGGCACCCATTGCTGGTTCGGTTTCTCGACTGTGAAGTCACGTTCTAGGGGGAGATATCTATAATGAAGGCAACGGAGCGGCTGTTTGAATGTGCAGGCCTTCCGGCCTGGAAACGATGGAAGATCGTTTCCTTGCGGACACTCAATAAAAAACAGTTTGAATTCAGGCAGAAATGGAACCAGTTACGGTTCCATTTCTCTTCACGTTTGCTGGATACCTAATAAGGACGATCGCCGACAATGGCAACGCGTTCAGCTTTACACGGGTGAGGATAACAATCGGATACCGCGTAATGTTGCGTCGCCCGGTAATCCCAGAAGGCAATAGAATTTGGCTCTCAACGAAAGCGCACCTGGTACTCGGGGACATGCGCTTGACGGAATAGATATTGCAGCAGTTTTTCGCTTTCATCTGGATCAAGCCCGAAGATTCGGGTTGTAAAGGATGGATTCACGAAGAGCCCGGTTTCCGGGTGGGTGCGAACCACAGGATGCTCAACTGCCGTGAATTCCGCCTGTCTGGCAGCCAACTCTTCCTCTGTCATGAGATGACTGAACGCAGGCGTAAAATCGTGCAACGCAGTAAGCCCCTGGATTCGCTCCTTCACGTCCTCGGGCTGATACGTTGACACATCAGTTCCGGATAAAACGTACTTCACATCACCCACCTCCAAAAGAAAAGGCACCGCGTGGGTGCCAAGCGTGCTCCTATTCCTCAGAACTTACATTCAAGATAATAAGGAATTCACCTTTATCTACTTTCACTACTTGATGTACTTCCACTTCTGTATTTCCATCATCCTCGAAAGTTTTTATCATCTCGCGTAAATGATCAGAAAACGGGCCGGTTTTCTTATTGATTTTCAAATCGACAAACAGCTGATGACGCTCATTTTTTTCCTTAATCTAAAAATATTGGAATTTGGTGAGCAAGTAACTTATGTCCGCTGGAGTGCAGTACGTCACTCCAAAATGAGGTGTTTGGTTCCTTCGTACCAGATCAGTGCGGAACTGAATAACAAGAAAAGGCTTAACGAGAGCGTAAAAATGAAAGGAATCGCGATGATGGGGGTACGAATGAAGAAGACAACAAAAGCGAATACGGCTGGAAGGACGATATAAAGCACAAGAAACAAGTCCAAAACGTTTAAGGTTTGATGGACAACTGAAAAATACCATACAAGGAAAGCTAGCAAGAAACCTGCCAGTCCGCTTACAATCCTCCAAAAAAGGGAACCTTTTCGAAAAGCATTCATCCGAGAGCTGCACCTCCTGCTCAAAAAGCTGCAAACAAAATAAACCTGTACATACATGTAATACCATATTATCCTTGGAAGAGGAGTGTGTGGCAAGCCGAACATTTTCAGCAACGAAGAGAAATGCGCTTTGGGGATAACACGGATTTCTTTACCCGGCAGCTGGCAATGACGTCCTCTTTCGCAACGTTTAGGAATGTTGATGTTTAAACGCTAACGGAGAAAAGCCGGTGAGTTTGCGAAACACGTGATAAAAATGGGCAGTATCATTGAAGCCTACCAAAAAACAGATTTCCGTATTATTTTTCTCTCCCTGTAACAGTAAACGTTTCGCCTGTTCAATGCGAATGTGGTATAAATACTGTTTTGGACTGATTCCTGTTTGTTTCTTGAACAACCGCTGTAGATGGTACGAACTCATTCCAATCCGTTTGGACAATGTTTGCTGCGTCCATGGTTTATCGTATTCGTTCTCCAAAATGTGTTGTACTTCTTGAATGACTTCGTGATTGGGGTCATACGTGGACTGAGCCAGATCCGGACGGCACCGTTTACAAGGTCTATACCCTTTTTGCAATGCCTCTGCTATATGAAAAAAGAACTCGACATTCTCTTGTTTGGGTGTCTTGGATTTGCATGAGGGGCGGCAGAAGATTCCCGTTGTTTTCACGGCATAGTAGAAGCATCCGTCATACATTGCATTACACTGAACAACGGCTTCCCACATGGTTTCACGTTGAATCTTCATTGCCTTCCTCCTTTGCGTGTTACATATCATTTCGATACTGGATTTTACGTTTTCCTGTCGCTTTCCTGTATAGAAAATACACAACACACACCACAGCGGGGACCAACAAGTGAAAACCCAGAAAAGGAACGGCAAGAACAAGCACGATCAAGGAGACCAGACTGCTCATCCATGGTGTGGTTCTTCTTTTGTACAAGGTGAGGGCGGCAAGCATCGAGATGATATAAACAGAAATACCCAGGGAATTCGGGATGTACAGCAATTGGGTAAAATGAATTTGTAAAAACGCGGTCAGGATGGCCCCCAATCCGGCAAAAATGACGACCAGCCAAACGACGCGCGTAGGCGTCCTGGTTCGGGGGTGTAAATAATGAAACCAGGCAGGCAGCGCTTGATCTCGCCCTAATGCGTAACCGAGTTGAGCCAGACTGGCAACATACGCATTGATCGTACCCGTACATATGATCAAGGCCAACATAGCGGTAATCAGCTGTGCTTCAAATCCCAAAGCGCGATGAATCATGATTCCGATAGGGGATGAATCACTTTCCACATTTCCATACGTTCCACTGCCGATTGTCATAAAACTGAGCAGAAGAAACACGATGCCGATGATCACCGCACTAAGGAGAGCACTGCGCACCAAATCTTTCTCTGGATGTTTGAAGCGGTCAGCCAGACTGCAGATTGCCTCCCAGCCGAAAAAGGACCAAAAAATCATAATCACAGCTGTTCCTACAGGATACCATCCTTTTGGCGCAAAGGGATGGAAGTGATCCCAGCGAACGTATGGCAATGTGACCGCCACTGCAATACACAACAACAGGAGCAAAAGTATACTGAGCACCAAAGACAATTTGCCGCTTATCCGAACACCGAAATGATTGGACAGACCTCCGATAAGCAACATGAAGCAGGCAATCAGGGCATTTTCCATAGCGGAGAAGTCAAAGGCGGCTCCGATGTACGCAGCGCCTGTCAACGACACAATAATCTGTCCGACCGCCGCTGCCAAAAAATAAAACCATCCCACGAGATTTCCGGCATGCTCCCCGAAAGCCATGCGCGCAAACGTCGCTGCGCCCCCGGCGTCGGGGTACGAACGGGATAACGCGGCAAATGTATAGGCGAGCGGGAAGCTGAACAGGACCATCATCATCCAAGCAACAATAGAGGCGGGCCCCGCCACAGTCGCTGTACTCGAAGACAAAAAGAGAGTCCCTGAGCCAAGAATCGCTGTAATATATAGCGCGATGGCTTCGGGTAAAGTAATAGAACGATTCACGTTGGATGAACCTCCCTTGTCGTCACATCACATTTTTTCGCTGTCAAACTTTACTGACGATTCGACTCAAAAACGCGACTGCATAAGGAAAAAGAGCAATCAAATGAAGAACCCCTTTTCATGTAAGTACCTTTTACGTATCACAATCAAATGAAAAGATCGTCTGGTGTTTTTGCGGAGTAATTTTGGGAAATGGCCAAGCCAGGGAGATTGCACGGAGAGTTGGACGATATCGGAAATGGGAGTGAGAAACATGAAATGGCGCTTGCATTGGCGCTCTATCATTATCGTTATCCTCTTAATGGCATTCGCCGTCGGTATAAAGGTTCGGTTCTATCCCAGCCTTGAAAGCGTTAATACGAAGAGGCTTCAAGTAGTGTCCGAAAGTGTGTCACCTGATGGTCATTATGTACTAAAAACGTATGTAATGGGAGGGGTTTTGCTGCGGTCTGACTATAGCTACATCGGAGAAATTGAATATGGCGATCAACGGCGGAATGTATTTTGGATTAGCGGCAATCAATTTGAAGAGCCGAAATGGATTGATGACCGCACAATTGAAATTGACGGCAAGAGAATTGACATCCTGACAGACCATTATGACTTTCGATGGGATTGATCATTCTACCTGCCGCTGTTGCGTGAAGGGGGACTGGTGCTGTCTTACAAGCTGCTGTCCGCGGCGCTGGCCGTCTCCAGTCCGGGAGTCAACGCAGCCCCACGGAAAACATGGAATAGAAGCTGAAAAAGAAGAATTTCCATCACTGCTATTTTATCACATTTCCATTTTCATTAGATTCATAACGAAAGGTTTTCGCCAATACTATGAACCCTAGCGCTCCGGCACTTCGGGTGTTGAATTCGCCGTTGTGCGAATTCCTTCGAAGTATTTTTTGCTTACGGTCTATAATGCAATTTCTCTTTTGCACCATAAATAGGGATTTGTGGAACAATGCAATCCAACAATCGTTCGTATATAATGAAACACTGTAATCAGACATCATCGTTGATGTCAGTGTTCAGTGGTTTCTTTGGGATCTGTCCGGGTGAAGAGCCCGATGGAGAAAAGCAAAACCATAAAGGAGTAGTAATAGCTATGAGCGATAAAATACTTGTTGTGGACGATGAACGGGAAATTGCCGATTTGGTTGAGCTGTACTTGAAAAATGAGAATTATACCGTGTTCAAATGCTATACTGCCAAAGAAGCGTTGGAATGCATCGAGAATACCGTGCTTGACCTCGCGATACTGGATGTTATGCTTCCTGGTTCGAGCGGCCTTTCGATTTGCCAGCAGATACGTGAAAAGCACAACTATCCCATCATCATGCTGACCGCGAAAGATTCAGAGGTGGATAAAATTACCGGGCTGACAATCGGGGCGGACGATTATATCACGAAGCCCTTTCGCCCGCTGGAGTTAATTGCACGGGTCAAGGCGCAGCTGCGCCGTTACAAGAAATACAGCGGAGTTGCGGCGCAACATGAACATGTTATTGTCCACTCTGGCCTCGTTCTTGATATAAACACACACGAATGTTTTTTGAACGAAAAACCTCTATCCCTCACGCCTACTGAATTTTCCATTCTGCGCATTCTTTGTGAAAACAAGGGGAAAGTGGTCAGCTCTGAGGAGTTATTTCACGCGATCTGGGGCGACGAATATTACAGCAAGAGCAACAACACCATTTCCGTGCATATCCGGAATTTGCGCAAAAAAATGAACGAGAACATGGATAATCCGAAGTATATAAAAACCGTATGGGGAGTTGGCTATAAAATTGACAAATAAAAGAATAGATTATTCCCAGCTGACACGAAAACTCTACGTGTATATCCTTTTGAATGCTGTGGCAGCCGTTGGATTGGTGCTGTCTATTCGTTTCCTGATTCAGGGGGAACTTGGGGATTGGATCGTGCGGTTACTGGAAGACATCTTTTACCTGAGGCGTCTGGAAGCGATGATGATTTATCAGTATGTTTTTCGCAACAATATGGAACTCATTATTTTTACGGCGATTGCCATCAGTTTTCTGCTTCTGTGCCGCATCATGATTTCAAAATTCGCAACATACTTCGACGAGATCAATTCCGGCATTGACATCCTGATTCAAAACGAGGACAAGCAAATAGAGCTTTCTCCGGAATTGGGGTTCATGGAACAGAAGCTCAACACATTAAAACAGACGCTGGAAAAGCGGGAGCAGGATGCCAAACTGGCCGAACGACGAAAGAATGAGGTTGTCATGTACCTGGCGCATGATATTAAAACTCCGCTTACATCTGTCATCGGCTATTTGAGCCTGCTAGACGAGGCGCCGGACATGCCGGAGAAGCAGAAGGAAAAGTATGTGCGGATTGCGTTGGACAAGGCGTCTCGCCTCGAACATCTGGTCGACGAGTTTTTTGAGATTACGCGGTATAACCTCCAAACGATTACGCTTACGAAAAAGCACATTGACCTGTACTATATGCTCGTGCAGATGATTGATGAATTTTATCCTCTGCTTGCCGCAAATGGAAAACAGGCGGTTCTGCACGCTCCCGAGGATTTGACTGTATACGGTGATCCCGACAAGCTGGCGAGGGTCTTTAACAACATTTTGAAAAACGCCGTTGCATACAGCGAGCACAACAGCTTGATTGAAATTACAGCGGGTCTCTCCGGGGACAAGGTGTCCATCGCGTTTAAAAACACCGGCAGCATTCCCGAAGACAAGCTTGCTACCATCTTTGAGAAGTTTTACAGGCTGGACAATGCCCGTTCCTCCGATACGGGCGGCGCGGGACTTGGATTGGCGATTGCTAAAGAAATCGTCGTTCAGCACGGCGGACAGATTTACGCGGAAAGTGATGATAACTGCACGACGTTCACGGTAGAGCTCCCGGCCTTGCCAGAATTGGATAAACGGAGTTCCTGAGAAACGAATATGGATTCTTAAGAAAATCTAAAGGTAATCTCCACTTTTTCTTAGGAAAATAACAAGTTCCTATTAAAAAATGGCTCGTTCTTATGCGGTAGACTTAAACCCGTAAGAACGAGCTTTTTCGTTTGGGCACAACAGGTGTTCACAATGGAAAAAGGGTGCCTTTCGCTGAAAGGAGGGGACTTCCTATTGAAACACATGAACATCACCGTTTATGGATGCGAGCAGGATGAGGCAGATGCATTCCGTGCCGTTTCGCCGCGTTTTGGCGTGATTCCCACGATCATTCACGACCCTGTGTCAGAAGCCAACGCAAAATACGCCCATGAATGTATCAGCGTGGGGCACAAAACCGAGGTTTCTGCCTCTATCCTTCTCGCGCTGAAGCGAGCCGGCGTGAAATACATTTCGACCCGAAGCGTCGGCTGCAATCATATCGATACGGCTGCTGCCAAGAGATTGGGCATTGCTGTCGACAATGTGACGTATGCGCCGGATAGCGTAGCCGATTATACCATGATGCTGATGCTCATGGCGGTACGCAACGCGAAATCGCTGATGCGCTCTGTGGAAAAACACGATTTCAGGCTGGACGGCGTCCGCGGCAAGGTGCTGAGCGACATGACGGTCGGCGTGGTGGGGACTGGCTGTATCGGCGAAGCGGTTATGGAGCGGCTGCGGGGATTTGGCTGTCGGGTGCTGGCTTATAGTCGCAGCCAAAAAATCGAGGCGAATTATGTTCCGTTTGATACGCTGCTGCAAACGAGCGACATTGTTACGCTTCATGTACCGCTCAATGCGGATACGCGCCATATGATCGGCCGCGAACAAATACGAAGAATGAAGCAAGGCGCGTTGATTATCAATACAGGGCGCGGTGCGCTCATTGATACCGCTGCGCTGGTTCAAGCGTTGGAAAACGGAAAACTTGGCGGCGCCGCATTGGATGTATTGGAGGGAGAAGAGGGGCTTTTCTACTGCGATTACACCCAAAAACCAATTGACCATCCATTTTTTCAGAAACTGCAGCGGATGCCAAACGTGATTATCACGCCGCATACGGCTTACTATACCGAACAGGCACTGCGTGAAATCGTTGAAAAAACTGTCCAAAACTGTATGGATTTTGAAAGGAGTCTGGCTCATGGATAAAATCAAAGTTGCCATCCTCTTTGGCGGCTGCTCGGAGGAGCATGATGTGTCGGTAAAATCGGCTGTTGAGATCGCCGCCAACATTAATACCGATAAATACGAGCCGATTTTCATCGGCATTACGAAATCGGGTGTTTGGAAACTGTGCGAAAAACCGCGCCCGGACTGGGAAAACGGCAATTGTTGTTCAGCCGTGCTCTCGCCGGATAAACACATGCACGGATTGATTGTGCTAAAGGACAACGAATTTGAAATCCGCCGCGTTGATGCAGCATTTTCGGTTTTGCACGGAAAGTCGGGTGAAGATGGATCAATTCAAGGTTTGTTTGAATTATCCGGAATCCCCTATGTAGGCTGCGATATTCAAAGCTCCGCGATATGTATGGACAAATCGCTGGCATACATCCTTGCCAAAAACGCTGGCATCGCGACTCCTGAATTTTGGATCTTGAATCATGACGAGAGCCTGGCGGCAGAAGCGCTTCCCTATCCGGTTTTTGTGAAGCCGGCGCGTTCAGGCTCATCCTTTGGCGTGACAAAAGTCAACAGTGCGGATGAATTGGACGCGGCCATTGAAACGGCTAGACAATATGACAGCAAAATCTTGATTGAGCAGGCTGTATCGGGCTGTGAGGTCGGCTGTGCCGTATTGGGAAACAGCGCCGAATTGATTGTTGGCGAGGTAGACCAAATCAGGCTGCGGCACGGTTTCTTTCGCATTCATCAGGAAGCCGAACCGGAAAAAGGCTCTGAAAACGCAGAGATCAACGTTCCCGCAGACCTGTCGGCAGAGGAGCGAAGACGGATACAGGAAACGGCCAAACAAATATACAAGGCGCTCGGCTGCAGCGGTCTTGCCCGTGTTGATATGTTTTTACAAGAGAACGGCAGCATTGTGCTTAACGAAGTCAATACCTTGCCCGGCTTCACTTCATACAGCCGATATCCCCGCATGATGGCTGCTGCAGGCATAACGCTTTCCGAATTGATTGACCGCCTGATCGTATTAGCGTTAGAGAGGTGATCAGCATGGAACAGGGATTTGTTTATTTGGATGAAATACTGCCCGGTGTTCGCTGGGACGCCAAATACGCCACGTGGGACAATTTTACGGGAAAACCCGTAGACGGTTATGAAGTCAATCGCATCGTGGGAACACATGCCTTGGCCCTTGCGCTGCTGGAAGCGCAGAAGCGGGCGGCGGCTCTTGGGTACGGTTTGCTGTTATGGGACGGGTACCGGCCCAAGCGTGCGGTAGAGTGCTTCATGCGCTGGTGTGAACAACCGGAAGACTACCGCACAAAAGAAAGATTCTATCCGAATATCGAGCGATCCGAGCTGGTGGCAAAGGGATATATTGCGTCACAATCAAGTCACAGCCGCGGGAGTGCAATTGATCTTACGCTGTACCACTTGGATACGGGTGAACTTGTTTCCATGGGAGGCAGCTTCGATTTGTTGGATGAGCGTTCACATCATGAGGCCAAAGGGATTACAGACATGGAATTGCAAAATCGCAGACTTTTGCGTTCCATTATGGAAAACAGCGGGTTCGAATCCTATCAATTCGAATGGTGGCACTATGTGTTACGAAACGAACCCTATCCCAATACGTATTTTGATTTCCCTGTGAAATAAGCGTAACCGCCTGTTGACAATGGGCGGAGCAAACGGGCGGTGTGAGGTGCCGCCCGTCCATTTATTTCGTCTCCCTTTTCCGCTGAGCACGGGGAGGACAGGCCGTCCTCACCAAGAACAGGCGCGTAGGCCGTCTCACATGCAAGCGCGGCACTCTCAACAAGCGCTCACTTAGGAGGAAGCAAAAGATGAAGAAGTGGGTATTTTTATTGTGTCTCGTTTTAGCCGGTTATGTTTATATAAAGGATTCTCCTTTTTTTCAGGATCGAGGAGCGATTCAACCATTTCACCAAAGGAACAATGTCCACATAGAAACGCGCGGTACAGCTGAGAATAACCTGACAAAAACGATAACCATTGCAAAGGAACAGATTTACCAAGGAAACCTGCTCTTAATCAACAGTACCTATCCTGTTCGCCAGGAGGGGGTACGATCAGATATCGTCAATGTGGCGAAGCATGCTGAATTGCTGGCAGGCTACGGATTACATCATCAAAATATGTATCTGTCAAAAGAAGTCGCACAAAAGTTTTCCGAGATGGTCAAAGATGCCGAAAAGGATGGAGTAAATCATTTCCTGATGAACAGCGGATACCGTACCGTTCATGAGCAAAATCAATTGTATGCAGAAATGGGCCCTGCTCACTCCTTGCCGGGAGGTTACAGCGAACACAATTCAGGCTTGGCACTTGATGTAGGATCAAGTGTAACGAAAATGGAGCGAGCTCCCGAAGGAAAGTGGCTGAAAGAAAATGCCTGGAAATACGGCTTTATCTTACGCTATCCAGAAGATAAAACCGATGTGACCGGCATTCAATATGAACCATGGCATATCCGTTATGTCGGTTGGCCGCACAGTGCGATCATGAACCAGGCGAATTTCGTTCTCGAAGAATATCTGGATTTTTTGAAGGAACAGCAGTCCATTACGGTTACGATCGACAACCAGGTTTATAACATCTATTACTATCCAGTCTCCCAAGCTACCACGATCCCTGTGCCTGAGCATGGCCATTATGAAATCTCAGGCAACAATATGGATGGCGTGATTGTGACAAGTTGTAAAGGTTGTGCATAATGGAGCCGATTCTTGGGATTGGTTGTATTTGGTAAATGAATTTGGCACAAAACGTTTGCCGTCCCGTAATTTCAATGATTTTGGCCATCTTCATAATTGGCAGTTCCATGCTAGAAGGGTAACGAAGCGGCCTTTCCACGGTGATACCACGATACCGGGAAAGGCCGGTTTACTATGTGCAAACCTTAGGTCGACTGTAATTTCCGCTTTTCTGCGAGCAGCAGCTGAAACTCCTTCTCCAATTCCTCTGACGGCTCCAGGCTCAGACGGCTGAGAACGTCAGATATTTTCGTCTCGAGCAGAAGCAGTTGTTCCTCCCTGTTTTTCAGTTCCGTATCCGGCGTTACGTAAGTGAGAAACTGCTCATAGCTGCCTTCGAATACAGTGATCCGGCTGTGGTCAAAAGCCAAAATCCGCTTCGCAATGTTTTTGATAAACCGACGGTCATGGGAAACGAACAACACTGAGCCTTCGTATTCCTGCAGCAGAGATTCCAACGCTTCGATCGTCTCGATATCGAGAAAGTTGGTCGGCTCATCCAGCACCAACGTATTGACGTCGCTGACGAATAACTTGGCCAGCGCGACCTTGACGCGCTCGCCGCCGCTCAATACTGCCACGGGTTTGTAGACATCATCCCGGAAGAAGTGGAGTCGTGCCAATACCGTTCGGATCAATGTTTCATCCTGTGAGGACGTGGAGCGGACGTTATCCAATACAGACTTGTTGATGTCCAGCAGATCGATGTTTTGACTGAAGTAGCCGATTTTGACGGCAGGAGAGAGCGTCACGTGTTCGTTCGGCCGGATGATTGACTTCACCAGCGTCGTCTTGCCGCAGCCGTTCGGGCCGATGATGGCGAGCTTATCGCCGCCGCGCACATTGAAGCTCACCGGCTGCCAGAGGATGCGCTTTTCAATCGTTCCTGACAGGTCGTTCACCCGCATGATGATCCGGCCTTTGAACGTATCTTCGTTCAACAGATTCATTCGGATCGGGGGAAGCTCCCGCCGTTTCTCCACTTTTTCCAGCTTCTCCAGCCGCGTCTCCAGCGCTTTGGCCGTTTTCTGCATCTTTTTTTGCTTTTTGGCAAAGTAGGGCTTGGCGCCGGTGATTTTGCTTTCCGAAGGTGAGACTTTTCGCGGTTTTTTCGTCGCTCGTTCGGCTTTTTCCTCCTTTAATCGTATCGCACGCTCCAGCCGTTTCTTCTCCTGCATGTATTGTTCATATGCTTGATCGTGCTGCCGGTCTTCTAGTTCCCGCTGCTCGGCATACTTCGAATAATTGCCTTTGTACACGTTCAACTTCCCGCCACGGATTTCCCAGATCGATGTGCAGAGTGCATCCAGGAAGGTGCGGTCGTGCGAGACGATGACGAACGCGCCTTGCCAATTCTGCAATTTTTTCTCCAACCACTCGATGTGAGAAGTGTCCAGATTGGTGGTCGGTTCATCGGCAAACAGCAGTTCCGGCTCTTTCAAGAGCGTATTCTGGATGATTTCCTGGGTCAGTTCGCCGCCGCTTTTGGTCGTATCCGTTCGCTTCAATTGCGGAATGAATTCGCATCTGGCGCGGAGCGTCACCATGCCTTCATCCGGTGACTTCATTCCCGCCAGCACTTCCATCAACGTTGTTTTGCCGCTGCCATTGCGTCCGACAAGTCCGATGCGGTCATTCCCACCAATATAAAGGTGTGGAGCTTCAACGAGCAAGCGGTCTTTTACATAAATTTTGATGTGATGTGCCTCTAATAACATCGTGCATCATCCCCATGATTCGGTTGATTAGAGGAGGGGGATCAGATAAAAAAAGCCCCCTTTTCTGCATTCAGAATAGGAGGCATAGATGCACGCCGTTACGGTGCATATTATCCGCAAAGGGTCACGCACTGGGACAAATGCAATATGCTAATCCTATTCTGAAACGCGGTTGAAGGCATAGCAAACCCAAGACCAGTCATGGTCATAAACCGGCATTGGTCGACTAGCGGATCAACAGGGGATCCGAGCCGTGCAGCCTTCCATTGATCGTTTCGTAAGAATAGGATTAGTTGTGCATTGTCTTCATTGTCACCCTTTCCCGTTCGTTACTCTCACCTTACCCAATCGAGCGCGGTTTGTCAAACGCCAAGCCTTTTCTTGTCGGATGAAATGTATTGGAGACTTCCTCCCCCCGGCGGGGACGCTCTTATGCATAAAGATTTATCTGGTGGAAATAATGACTAATGGTAAGTAACTACATGGTCTAGGAGGTTCTTATGCAACGGAAATTGAGCGTAATGATTTTGACAGCGGTGTTACTGCTATCCATGGGCTTCAGCGCTCATGCAGAAACTGGTGCTGCCGGGAATACAGACGCAAATTATGTAAACCAAGGCAACAATATGAACAATATGTATAGAACGACTGCTGCAGACAACGATGTGGACTGGGGATGGGTAGGTCTGTTGGGGCTTGCTGGTCTTGCAGGGCTGGCCGGTCGAAACAGGAATCAAAATCCTGGCAGATAAGATGGACGCACGTTTCCTGTGTGAAACGTAGAAATGATGTACGCCTCTGGTGTGGACAGGCATTTTTGCGTACCAGCCGGCACACGCTGAACATACATCAATGGGTATAAAAAACGGCCTCTTTTCCGATTGGACGAGAGGCCTTGTTTTTTTGACTTACAACCATGCCTGCTGCAAGAGCTTCACACCAAGCTGGATGTCTTCACAAGACAGATTGCTAAACCCCAGTTTTATCATTGGTTTATCGGTGCGATTTTTTATGAAGTAAATGGAGGTAGGGTAAACTTTCACACCGTGCAGGAGCGCTTGCTGGATGAGCCATTCTTCTGAACGATTCAGGTCTGCCTTGACCAGGATGTACAGACCGGACTGCTCGCCGATAATGGATATATGCTGCCCCAAATGATGGCGTAATGCTGAAACCAACTGCTGCATTTTTCGTTTGTAGACAAGCCGCATCCGTTTAATATGGCGATTCCACTCTCCCGCTTCCATAAATGCAGCCATCGTGAGTTGGCTTAAAATGGAAGTGGTGCTCTCGAACCGTTGATAGTAGTTTTTGTAACGGTCCAACAGCGGCTGCGGCAGCACCATATAGCTTAACCGTATCCCTGGCAGAAAGGACTTTGAGAAATTCCCCAGATAAATGACTCTGGCTGAATCGATGGAAGCGAGCGCGGGGAACGGTTGTTGGGTATAGCGAAATTCACTGTCATAATCGTCCTCGATAATATAGCCTTCCTGCTTGTTTGCCCAATGAATGAGCATTTGGCGTTGTTGAATCGGCATGCTTACTCCCAATGGGCTGTGATGGGAAGGGGTTACATAGATCAAGCGTGATGTCATTTGGTCCAATTGAGAAAGATCCGCACCTGTTTCATATACCGGCACGGTTTCAATCGCAAAACGATGGAACTGGAAGGCTTCCCTGGCCCCGTCGTAACCAGGGTCTTCCACGATAATACTCTCAAACTCATCCCTCAGTATATGCCCCAGGTATACAAGCATTTGTTGGGTACTGCTTCCGATAATGATTGACTGTGGATCTGTTAGCACCCCGCGAGCCTGGAGCAGATAGGCTGCAATTTGTTCACGAAGGCACCATTCACCCAATGGATCGCCGTATCGAAAGCAGTCTTTTCGGGTGAGTACCCGATTGGAAATCCTTCTCCACGTCTGTAAAGGGAAATGCGATTGATCGACCACGTCTGCGCGGAAATCAATGCGGACAGGCGGGACTGGCTCTGCTTGCTTCTGCTGAGCAGAACGGGGCGCGTTTTGAAAGAAACGGGGTTCGATTTCATTTACAAAATACCCTTTTCGGTTTTCTACACGGATATACCCTTCCGCGACCAGTTGTTCATACGCCTGTAACGTTGTATTGCGGCTGACGCGCAAGGAATCGGCAAGCTGACGAATGGAGGGCAAGGGTTCATTCGCCTGTAAGTCACCTTGTTCAATAAACGATTTAAATTTTTCGTAGATTTGTTTGTATTTCGGAGTGTTGTCATCCAAGGGAAAAATGGTCGTTTTCAATGCCATCCCTCCTCTGACATGTAGAATTTTTTAAAATTGTACCTTTTAACATGTCAGTTTCGATTATATCATACCGTGTAAAGGATATGTGCTGTCCGTAACAATCAAAAAGGAGGAGAGGAGTGTCATGTATATCCCCGCGCAATTTTTGATCAAAGACGTAACAGTCGCCTACCAGGTCATACAGGAGAACAGTTTTGCCACATTGTTCTCCCTTCATCATGGCATGCCGTTTGCCACTCACTTGCCGCTGCTGCTAAATAAGGAGCAAACCTATCTGTACGGTCATTTTGCCCGTCCGAATCCGCAGTGGCATGATATTCAACAGCAGACGGTCTTGGCCGTTTTCCACGGGCCTCATTGTTATATCTCTCCCGCCTGGTATGAGACCAATCAGGCGGTGCCGACCTGGAATTACGTGACCGTTCATGTTTACGGGCACGTTGAACTAATCGAGGATGAACACGAACTCATGCGTTCCATGCATGACATGGTCGTGAAGTATGAAGCGCCTGACAGTCCGTACCGATTGGAGGATGTAGATGCTGAACTCCTTTCAGCCATGAACAAAGGCGTGCAGGGATTCAAAATCAAAATCGAAAAGATCGAAGGCAAAGCAAAGCTCAGTCAAAACCATTCCAGACACAGACAAGAGCTCGTCATCAAACAGTTGGAACAGATTCCATCTCCAAACTAGCAACAGATTGCCTCCCTGATGAAGGAAAATTTGAAAAACATAGGGTGATCTTGCTTTTCTTCATCACTGAAGGGCCCGCTGTGATCATGGGCAAAACTGCAACAAGGAGCTGCATGACATGGAGTTTTCAACGATTTGGCTATTTGTCATCGCTGCTGCAACGCTGTTACTAATACCTGGACCAGCTGTGTTCTATATTATGGCGAGAAGTATGAATGAAGGGAAGAAAGCAGGCCTGGTATCCGTTCTCGGTGTATCGCTTGGCGGTTCTGTTCACGTGTTGGCTGGTGCGATTGGCGTTTCTGCAATCCTGATGACATCAGCAACCGCCTTTCAACTTGTGAAATACCTGGGTGCTGCGTATCTGATCTATCTGGGGTGCAAGACGTTATGTTCGAAATCTGACAAAACGACTGCGGAAGTTACACAAGTGCCCCGCAAAAAGTTGATCCAGATTTTTTACCAATCAGCGCTCGTAGAAGTAATGAATCCCAAGACAGCCCTCTTTTTTCTCGCGTTCTTTCCGCAATTCATCTCGCCTGCTGCCGGGTCAGTCAGCGTGCAATTTTTGCAATTGGGCGCGATATTTTTGCTCCTGGCGTTTATCAGCGACAGTCTGTATGCACTTCTTGCAGCAAGTATCAGAAAACGGATGAACGTAAATACGGCACTGCAAAATCGGATAACCGGTTATGTCTATATCGTTCTGGGGGTATTCTCCGCCTTTGCGAGCCCCTCCCATTCCAAAACGTGATGACGCCGTTCGTGGCGCAGAAATATCGATTGTACCAAGAGATGATGGCAAAAAGAAATGGAGAGATGTGGCATGACGAGATTTATCATTGAAGATGATTTTTGGTCGTTATTCCCCCAGGCAAAAATCGGCACGGTTATTTGCCAGGGCATCGATAATTCGCGTCGAGATGTGGAAATGTACGAGCAGATGCTGCTGGAGGCGGAGAAAGAAGCACACAAATTCCTGAGTCTGGAGGAATTCAGCAGCAATCCGGTGATTGCGGTATGGCGAGAAGCGTTTCAACAGTTCAAGACCAAGCGAGGGGCAAGGTGTTCCATTGAAGCATTGTTAAAAAGAGTGAAAAACGGCAAGCATATAGGCACGATAAACCCGCTCGTTGACATCTACAACTCGATTTCATTACGCTATGGGCTTCCGTGCGGCGGAGAAGACATCGACACGTTTGCAGGCGATCTGCGGCTGACGAAGGCCAATGGCACTGAACTGTTTATCCCATTGGGAAGTGATGAAAATGAACCGCCATATGAAGGGGAGATTGTGTACAAAGATGATGCCGGCGCAGTTTGCAGATGCTGGAATTGGCGTGAAGCGAAACGGACCATGCTGACCGAAGCGACGACAAATGCATTCTTCTGCATTGAATTGCTGGATGAGACCAGAACCGATGAGTTCCATAAGGCGCTTACAGAACTGTCACGGTTAGTGACCCATCATCTTGGCGGCAGTGTGAGGATAGAGGTGTTGGACATTCAGAAAAGGGACATGACCATCAAGGCGTAAACGAAAAAATTGGTTGCAGCACCTGCAGTAGGTGCTGCTTTTTTGTTGCTGCTGGTTGGACACCACCCTGCTGCAATCTGTCAGGGGAATTAAAAATTTGTTTTTTTGTCAAGGTTTATAGCCCGGTTGAGTCATTTACGAACCCCCCTGGGAGCGATATGTTGGTGGTGGAGTTGACAAGATTTATGGAAAAGGGGGGAGACATCTGTTTGAACGATCAAAGAACCGCACCATTGCTCGCATGCTGTTGGCCGCGGGAATCGCCGGATTTGCGGTCGGGGCCGTTTGTTTCGACCGGGTCAGTGCCGCATCGGTCTCCTTGCAGGAGATCATCGATCGGGCCCAACCGGGAGCCGTCGTCACCGTTCCGGCCGGAAAATACGAGGGGCCGATTCGCATTACCAAACCGATCGTGCTGCAGGCAGAGGGGGGCGTGGAGATTGCCAGTGACGGCAGCAGCCCTGTTTTGTCGGTCCTGACCGACCGTGCCGTCGTCCGGGGAATGACCATCGTGGACAACCGGATCAATGCCGCTGAAGCGTCGGTGGTCATGAAGGGGAACCACAACATTGTGGAGGACCTTGTGATCGAGACGATGGGAACAGGGGTGCAGCTTCGCAATGCCAGCGACAATACGCTGCGCGGCATCCGTGTGATCGGCATGGTAACCGACCCGGACAAGGATGAAAACGGTCTTCACAATCACAGCCAACACGCGCACCATCTGTTGAGACCAGTCAACAAAAATCCGGAGGTAACGCCCAAAAAAGGAAACGGCATCGACTTGAAACACGCTCATCGCAACCAGATCGTATCCAACCGGATCAGCAACGTGTTTGACGGCATCTATGTGGAAAACAGCAACGATAACCGCATCGAGCAAAATGTCGTGGAGAACTCCCGCTACGGTTTCCATTTGATGAGCGCGAATGCCACGAAACTGCTCGGCAACACGGGCAGTGCCAACATGACAGGCGCGATGCTCATGGAATCGGATGGCGCAGTCGTTCAGCATAATCGTTTTGTCAAACAAAGGGAAAATCCCAACGCCCAGGGGATTCTTCTCTACGACGTAACGGGCTCGCAATTCGAGGGGAACCGCATCGAGGGAAACCGTGTCGGAGTGTACGTGGAACGCTCCACAGGGAACCGTCTGGAAGGCAACGAAGTCACGCTGAACTTCGTCGGGATGCAGCTCAAACAAGCCTCAGGGAATGCCATGACGTCCAACCATTTTGTCGCCAATGTCATCCAGGCGCAGGCACAGGACAGCACAGCCAACACGTTGGAGGGGAACTACTGGGACGACATGCAGGGCATTGATCTGGATGCAGACGGCCGCAGCAATATTCCCTATCAGCTCAACCCGTTTTTCCTGGCGTTGACTGACGCAGTGCCGCCTTATCAGATCTTTTTTCAAGCGCCCGGCTTTGTGTTTTTGGAGGGGCTGTTTACTGCCGGGACCGACGCATCGATTCGGGACGGAGCCCCGTTGCTGGCTCCGGCAAAGACGCAAACGGACCAACAGCGGGCGGAACAGCAGACGGTTACAGGCGTACTCAGTGTGCTGCTGTTAAGCGGAAGTTGTTTAATGATGTATAGAGGAGTGAGACGAACATGAAATCGCGAAAGTGGACAATTGGTGCAGTGGTGATGACCTTCTCCATGCTGATGGGAGGATGCGGCAAGGAGGCAGCAAAACCGGTGGACATCGTCGAAGGCGTGGACAAATGCGACGTCTGCCATATGAATGTGCCCAATGACCACAACGCAACGGAAATCGTTTTGCAAAACGGGAAAGTGTTAAAATTTGACGATATCGGATGCATGCACCGCTGGACAAAGGAGCATGAAAACGAACCGGTGGAAGCCAAGTTCGTGCGCGACTACCTCTCCCAGCAATGGGTAAACACCGATCAGGCGACGTATGTCTACGACAAATCGTTCGAGACCCCAATGGGCTATGGCATCTATTCCTTCAAGGACAAGGAAGCGGCGGAAGCGTTCGTCAAGGAAAAGCAAACCGGCCTGGTTATGAGCGTACAGGAACTGGACAAGCACACCTGGGAGAGAAGCATGAAAAAACATGGGAAACATAAGGGCGATTCAGAATCGGATCAGCATGGCTCGAAGGACGACCAGCACGGCATGCAGGATAACCAGCACGGTACGCAAGAAGCACAGCAAACACAAAACTAATAGAGGAAGTGGCACACGTGCACATCATGACGATTGCCAAACGGGAAATACAGATCGGGTTTCGCAATCCGTGGGCGTATTCGTTCACGGCCCTGTTTTCCCTGTTCACGCTGGCCCTGTTGATCATTCAATCCCAGTCCTACATGGAGGGATACACGTATACGACCGGCACTATTCTCAACCTGATCTTGTACCTGCTCCCCTTGATGACCATGCTGCTCGCCTCCTTTTCGGTGACGGCAGAAAAGGAGGAGGGGAGCTGGGAGCTTCTGTCCACCTACGCCGTTACCGCCACGTCGTTTTTGTGGGGGAAGTACGCGGGATTGGCAGCGGTGCTCGTCTCCATCGTGTGTTTTAGTTACGGGTTTGCCGGGCTGTCCGGCACGCTTCTGGGAAAAGGGTTCACCCTTTCCGCCCTGCTGTTTTTCCTGTTGTTTTCCATCTGCATTGTGCTGCTGTTTCTGGGGATCGCCATGGTGGTCGGCTCTCTCAGCCGGAATCGGTGGCAGGCGCTCACGCTCGGGGTCAGCATCTGGTTTTTCTTGGTTCTGGCCTGGCCCACGCTCCTGATCTCGCTCTTGAGCTTTTTGCCGTATACGTGGATCAAACCGGCACTCCAGGTGGCCAGCTGCCTGAATCCCGCTGAGTTGGTGCGCATGTTTTCCGTCGTCAGCCTGGGCGGAGGCGCCATCTTCGGTCCGGAGTACTACAAGTGGGTAACCTGGATGGAATCCCCTTTTGGCATTGCTGGGTTTGCCGCGCTTTGCCTGATGTGGATCGGCGTAACGATGCTGACCGCGATATCGGTGTGGGAAAGAAGGCGATACCGTGACTAAGACCGGACTGCACATGATGCAGGTGGAAAAGGCGATCGGCGGAAAAACCATTGTGCATCCGTTTGATTTGCACGTCGAACCGGGACAGGTTGTTGCCGTTTGCGGGGGCAACGGGGCGGGGAAAAGCACCATTCTCCGCATGATTGTGGGAATTACCCAACCCAGTGCGGGAACGATTGAGCTGAACGGAATAAACTTGAAGCAAGATCGTGTCAATTATTTGCAGCAAATAGGCTATATGCCGGACCACTTCAATTTTCCAGCCGGGCTGACGGCGAGCGAGTGCATGCGGTTTTACGCTTCGCTTCGCGGCAGGACAGCGTCGGAAGCAGATGAGGCGCTCAAGGCGGTAGGTCTTCACGAGGCCCGCAACAAAAAAGTGTCCGTGTTTTCCAAAGGCATGCAGCAGCGTTTGCTGTTTGCCCAGGCCATGTTGGGCAAACCGGCACTGCTTGTGCTGGATGAGCCGACAAACGGATTGGACCCGTACTGGATGGGCGCCTTCGTGGATCTGGTAAATACCCTGAAAAAGGAAGGCATCTCTGTGATTTTCTCCACGCACCAGCTGCAGGCGGCCAACGAAGTGGCGGATCGGGCGCTTTTTGTCATAAACGGAACAATCGTTCGCTCCGCCGCGATGGAGGAATACCGGGCGGAATACGGCGAATTGGCCTTGCACCGTGCGTTTTCCGAACTATTTCCCCGTGAACGGCAGCCAATAAAGCATTCGGAGAAAACCTCCTCAGTGACCGTCACGATTCGCGGGCGTGAGAGCAGGAACGGTAGGGATGCTTGAGAACGCGGTCGGGACGCGGCTTAGGCCCAAGCCGATCAGTGCATAGACAGCGCGCATGAGCGGGATAATGATGGAAGAAACAGTGCAAGGAGGTTGTCATGACCATCAACTGGGGGGAATTTCTCGTCGGCTCGTTTATTGGCGCATGCCTGGCCATTCTCTGTGCGGCTCTGATTGCCATCGCGACTGCCCGGCCCATGATCAAATGGGTGATCGGGCGCTTTACGAAACGGCTGATGGAAGACCGTTACCCGGAAAACATCTGGGAGATGGTCTCGGCGCTGACCAGGACAAGCCCCCGGATTGTCGTGGAAAACAGTATGCGTGCAGCCAGAGGAGACGTCATCAAACGACCGTTTGGCACCCCGCGCCGGTATCTGTTCTATGACAACCTGGTTTTTTCTCCCGCTCAGCTTGCCACGCTGCCCGCATCGGAAAACGCTCCCGTCGACATGATGATTACGATCGGCCCGCAAGCCAAACGGCCGCTCATCCTGAACATCCCCCTGCTGGCCGGAGCGATGGGCTACGGGATCGGGGTGTCCGAAAAGGTGAAAATCGCCATCGCCAAAGGAACGGCTGCGGTCGGAACCGCGACGAACTCAGGTTTAGGCCCTTTGCTGCCCGAAGAGAGGGCCTGCGCCGCCCACTACATCCTGCAGTACCATTCCGGATACTGGGCCAAAGAGACAGAGATTCTCCAGCAAGCGGACGCGATCGAGATTCGTCTCGGCCAAGGGGCGGTTGCAGGGGCCGGGACCGAGATTTCGCCCGAGGATCTGAAGGGAAGGGCCCGTGAACTTATGCATGCTCCGGAAGATGAGGTACTCGTCGTCCCTTCCCGCTTTCCGGAATTGGTCGAACCGAAGGACTTGAAGCCCCTGGTCGAGAAACTGCGCACCATCACCCAAGGCATCCCCATCGGAGTGAAGATGTGTGCCACCGGACAGCTGGAAGCGGATCTGGAAGCCGCTATACAGGCCGGGGTGGATTTTATCAGTCTGGACGGAGGCAATGCCGGCACAAAAGCGGGAGAGCCTATTCTGGAAGACGATTTTGGCCTGCCGACGATTTTTGCCTTGTCCCGTGCCGTGGAATATCTGAAAAAACGGGGCGTAAAAGACCGGATCACCCTCCTTACCGGCGGAGGATATGCCACGCCCGGCCGATGTTTGAAAGCGCTCGCCCTTGGAGCGGACGGCGTCTATATGGGAACGGCCCTGCTGTGGGGGATGGCCCATGATCAGGTGACAAAAGCGATTCCATGGGAGCCGCCCACGCAGCTCGCCTTCTACACGGGAAGCCTGAAAGACGAGTTTGAAGTGGAAAAGGCGGCGCGGTCTTTGGAGAACTTGCTTCGAGCCTTTGCAGAAGAGATGAAAATTGCCATTCGCGCATTGGGGAAAACGTCTGTGAGGGACGTGAATGCGGACGATCTGGTTGCTCTTGACAGATGGACGAGCGCCGTCACGAAAGTGCGGCTGGTCACGCAACCCGATGAGCTCGTCCGGTGAAGTGGACAACAATTGCAGCACCAGTGAAAAGGTGCTGTTTTTTTATGTTCAGCCGATTGCCAGAAAATGACAAAAATATTTTTGCTTGAGTAGATACTTGTTTATTTAGGCTGAAAGAATCATAATGTATCATTGTTCGATGTATTGAGTTCGTCACGGTTATCCGTCAACAACAGGTCAGTCATATGCAGTTACGGAGGGTGTAAGGATGGATGGGATGACGTTTATCCTGTTTGGAGCAACAGGAGATTTGGCCAAAAGAAAAATATATCCTGCCATATACAATCTGTTTCTTGATGACAAGCTGCCGCGCGCGTTTGCTGTCTTTGGTACCGGAAGACGGGAGATGTCCGATGAGGACTTTCGTGCTCATGTGGAACAGTCGGTGAAAACATTCTCCCGTCGCTGGGATGACGATCGTGACCGTGCGGGGCAGTTTTTGCGCATGTTTCACTACTGCGCCATGGACGTGACGCAACCGCAGGATTACGGGAAGCTGGCGCAGCGCATCCGGCAGCGTGAGCAGGACGGGAAGATTCCGGAAAACCGAATCTACTCGTTGTCGGTGGCACCGGAGCTGTTTGGCGTGATTGCCTCCCATATTTCAAACAGTGAGTTGGGTTCGGCAACAGGCTGGAAACGCCTGATCATCGAGAAGCCGTTTGGGCACGATCTCCGGTCAGCCCAGGAACTCAACCGTTCCTTGCGGCAGTTCTTCGACGAAGAGGAGATTTTCCGCATTGATCATTACCTTGGCAAGCCCATGGTGCAGAACCTCGAGGTATTGGAATTTGCCAACCCCATTTTGCGGACGTTGTGGAACAATCAACACATCGCCAATGTCCAGATTACCGCCAGCGAAACAGTCGGGGTGGAAGAACGGGCAGGGTATTACGACAAGGCGGGCGCGATTCGGGACATGTTTCAAAACCACCTGCTCCAACTGCTCATGATGACGGCGATGCAAATGCCCCGGCAGTTTTCCGCCCGGGAAATCCGCAATGAAAAGATCAAGGTGGTAAAAGCGCTGCGTCCGCTGCGTCGGGAAGACGTGGCCAAGCATGTGGTTCGCGGGCAGTACGGAAGCGGATGGATCAACGGGAAGCCGGCAGCGGCGTACCGGGACGAGCCGGGGGTGGACAGGGAGTCGAACACCGATACGTTCGTCGCCGCCCGGCTGTGGATTGACAACGAGATGTGGAGCGGGGTCCCCTTTTATATCCGGACCGGGAAGCGCATGCAGGAGAAGTCGACCCGAATCGTGATCGAATTCAAGAATCCGTTGAGGGAGTCGTATCCCGTCCATGTGAATCCAGCTCCCAATCTGTTGGTCATCCATGTAAATCCGCACGAGGGTGTTTCGTTTCAATTAAACAGCAAGCATCCGGGGAAAGACAGCAGGGTGGAGCCGATCACCATGGAGTTTGCGGCAAATGCCAACGATGTGCCCGAAGCCTATGAGCTGTTGCTCTATGACGCGCTGCGAGGCGACTCTACGTTCTTTGCCCATTGGGAAGAGGTTGAATGGTGCTGGAAGTGGGTGCAGCCCATTCTCGACGCCTTCTCCGATCAGCAAGTTCCGCTTCATTTGTACGAAGCCGGCACGCAGGGTCCCGAAGCCGCTTTTCGCCTGCTGGAGGAAGACGGTTTTTCATGGTGGGAACTCAACCGCCATGCGGAAGAAGGAACGCTGGTGGTTCGCAGGGAAATGCTGTCCGCATCGATGTAGATGCCTTTCCATTGACGTGATGGCGAGATCGGGCACAAACCGGCAGATGCTGTGGAACAGCAGTATTTGCAGTGGAATAGCAGCCATTTTCAAAACATATGTCCAGGCAGGTGACTCCACATGAAAATCTACGATGTAACCGGATCAATTTTTGAAGGCATGGCCGTGTACAAAAACAAACCGGAAAAGCAGCCAAAGCTGAAAACGGTCACGAATGGATATGTAACCGAATCCCGCATCGACATGGATGTGCACACGGGCACGCATATTGACGCGCCGCTGCACATGATGACCGACGGGGACACGTTTGAAAGCATACCGCTCGACAGTCTGGTCGGCATGTGCACTGTGCTGGATCTGACAGGGGTCCACGACCGGATCACAAAGGAGGACTTGGAGCGATTTGCGATTCGCAAGGGCGATTTTGTTCTCTTGAAAACCAGAAACTCCGATGTTGATGAATTCCGTTTTGATTTTGTCTTCCTGGCGCAGGATGGAGCCGAATATCTGGCTCAGCTGGGCGTTCGCGGAATAGGCATTGATGCGCTTGGCATCGAGCGGGATCAGCCGGGCCATCCGACGCATCACATCCTGTTTCAACACGGCGTGATCGTCATGGAAGGCCTTCGCTTGAAAGAAGTGGAAGCAGGCGAGTATTTCATGGTGGCGGCTCCGCTGAAAATCGTGGGGACCGACGCTGCACCTGCACGCGTCCTGCTGTTTACCGGGCTGGCCCCCACGGCATCATAGCCTGTGTCTGCATTTCCCGCTTCCCTTCCCAGAAGAAAGAGCGGGCGCTCGTAACAAAACGCTATGGAAACGAACAGATCGCACCGTGTTGTGAAGCTGCACGGTGCGATCTGCTTTTTTCATGTGCTGCGGCTCCGGCATGCTCCACTGTCATGATGGAATCCATCCGTCTGATTCAGCGGTCATGTCCGCTTTCTTCGGCAGCCATGGCAATTTGTTTGGTTTCATGGACGGTCCCAAACGGATGTTCAGGCGGCGCATAGATCACGTACACTTTCAGCGGTTTGTGACCGGTATTCACGACGTTGTGCCATGTGCCGGCAGGGATCATGATGGCATCGTCCTCATAGGCCATCTGCTGAAAATCCAGGCGATCTCTGCTTGGCCCCATTTGGACAAGTCCCTGTCCTTCTTCAATCCGTATGAATTGATCCGTAGTCGGATGGACTTCCAAACCA
Organism: Brevibacillus sedimenti; assembly: GCF_020923495.1. Lineage (GTDB taxonomy): Bacteria > Bacillota > Bacilli > Brevibacillales > Brevibacillaceae > Brevibacillus > Brevibacillus aydinogluensis. The sequence goes on along the minus strand of NZ_CP064048.1, from coordinate 3,472,932 downwards.
ATGTCATCGCCCACATTAATGCTCATCACCGTCACCTGGAGGTGCTTTCCTGTCCATATGGCCGTCCGGTACGTCTGGTTTTGTTTGGCCGCCTGTTCAATATTCACGACAAACGGACTGTTGCCATGATCGGTCAGGTTGATCCGTCTGTCATGAGGATAGCGGCTGGGATTCCAATGGGCATAATAGGGATTCCACTGGTAGCTCCACGGATTGGGAGTCCAGTCGTACACGGGAGTATGCCAATATGGGTATCCCCACGGTTGTTGGTACATGCGTATTCGCCTCCCATACATTCATCATGCACCATAGCCTATGCCGTTTGCTGTGCATGGGTGTATAGGAAGCAATCGTTATCCATTCGCGTGCGGTTTTTTCACAACCGGAATCCAAATCTCGCTGCGAAACGTGGGGGAATGGATATCTGCATGCTCGTTCCACAGAATTTCCGGACCTTCTGTTTGTTCATAGTGCGCGGTGGGAAACCATTCGGAATAGATGCGTCCCCAGATATTCTGCAGCGTGTCGGGAAAAGGACCGACTGCTTCAAATACAGCCCAGGTGGAGGCGGGCACTTCCAGCTGCGTGAGACCTTCCGGGCACTCGTTCGTCGTGGCCACGCCAATGTAGTGATCGAGCTCTCCTTTTTCCTCCATTCGCCCTTCCGAAAAGTTGGTGGATGCTTGAATCAGCCCCATTGGCTCGACATTGGAAAGACTTTTGAGTGTTTGGATCGTATGCATGTCCAGACTTTTCCACATGTCGGCGATGGCCGGATTCACTCCTTTGAACATGATGGGCACTCGTTTCATGATCCCCACAATGCGAAATGCCTCTTTTTCTACGATGCGGTAGTTCATTTCGTTTCCCCCTTGAATGGTTAATTGGAAGCTCATTCGAGGATAGGCTTTCAGGGAATGGCCGTTTGTTCTGGCTTCCGACGGTGTGATCCCATGCAGGCTCTGAAATGCGCGGGCAAACGAATCAGGGGAGTTGTACCCGTATTTCATCGCGATGTCGATGACCTTCGCGCTGCTGTTTTGCAGCTCAAACGCAGCAAGTGTCAGGCGCCTGCGGCGAATGTATTCCGACAGGGTAATCCCTGCGAGGAAAGAAAACATCCGTTTGAAGTGATATTCGGAGCATAAAGCCAGCCGTGCCGCTTCCTTGCAATCAATGTCGTTCGTCAGATTGTCTTCGATATACTTGATTGCCTTGTTCCAGTTCGTCAGCACATCCATTGAATTCGCCTCCTTATCCACAGCATAGCAGGTGAGGAATCGACTCACCCGACATTTCGTGCCCAATCCTGCAGGGGATTCGAGTGTGTCGCTGCTTTGTGTACCGGCTCATGAGAGAAAGGCCCGTTTTATGCTGTCATTCTGTATGGTGAACGGACGGAAATCCGCCTGTTTTGACTCTCAAGTAGACGAGAATCGAGACAGGCCGATGATGCCATACATAGTATAACCTGGGTAGGGACAAACACAGGATGCCCTGCTCATGGCGAGATGGAAGGGAGGGAATAACATGAGCGGGAAGCACGGTTTCTTTGGCGGAGGGTTCTTTGGATTGATTCTGATCCTGCTCCTCTTCTTCATTCTCTTTGAGGAAGACCGCTGGTAACAGGAGCGGACAGAGCTGTCAGGATAAAGCGTCCGGAATGGGGTACATTTCTCGGCTTGAACGGTATCGGAAAAATTGTGCTCATTCCATGACACCAGTCTATACCCGTTTCCTTCTTGCGACATAGCATAAATACTGAATCAACAGGAGGAGGTGGATCCAACCATGAGTGGAATCTTCAACGGTTTCGACGAATTTGGGCTGGTCCTGGTACTGTTCATTCTGCTGGTGATCGTGGGTTGTTCTTGCGACTAGGATGGATTCACTTGCGTCGATGGTAAGGCAAAGAGAAAAGCAGCTGCAATTTCTTCCCCTTCACACAGCAGAGGGGAATCGCATAAGCATGTTGACCCGAGAACACTGCAGCATCGCTCTTTCAATCCTTCCCTCAGGTTGGGGGAGGGATTTTTTACGTGCAAAGGGGAGTGCGCCGAACGAAACTGCCCGGAGAAAACAAATTGGGAACCAGCCGCTCACCTGATTCCCAAGAGGAGTATTTGTTTTACAGCTTCTTTTTTTTCTCATTCATCCGGTGTTGAATCGCCAGAATATACTGGTCCAAGCGTTGGCTTAGCTCCACCACGGTATCATTTGACAGGCTGCCCGTCTCCTGAACCAATTGAACCAACTGCCGGCGCAGTTCTTCCGTTATTCCTACGATGTCATAGACATGTGGAAATTTGCTTCTTTCCTGTTCAAATGATTGCATGGTAGACTTTACATATGGAAGTCGTCTCTCTTTTTTTGGGGGCGTTCCTTTGCTCTGGCGAGGAGGAGGAACGTCCTTTTCGTTAATCATTGTGATTATGAGATTCACCTCCTTTTTTTGACAATAAAGGACAATTATTACTATACAATGGTATCCCAAAACTTCCGGGCTGAAAAAAATGGAATAATGAAAAGCACCCCAAAGGGTGCTTTTCATTGCTCAACCGCCGAATCCGTGTGTAAGCATGGTTATAGTTTGACTTGTTTCAATCGGCATCGCAATAGCGCAATATACACTAAATATGACGATAAGCGGAAGGAACAACGTTTTTACATTCATTTGTTGAACCTCCTTTTAAAATTTCTTCAAAGACGCTTAACTGCTGCTTGGATGCTTGGTGTCGGTGCTCCCAGAACAATTCTGTACAACGTTTGAAGGCTTGGTAGTGATTCATCTTATCAGCAAGGGAAAGGCACAGTAACGTTTCTTCGAGAGCTTTGGCAATACGCCCCCTTTTAAACTCATATATAGTTTTACAATAACGAAAATGATAATGTCTGCCAATATTAATTGGGTCTTGATATTGCTTGAAACGGTCAATTTCCTCAGAAAAGCGTTCCAAAATATGGTCAATGGTAATATCATATTTACTGGCTGACTCCATAATGGTTAATAATCCCGCTGGTATTTCGGCGGGGTATTTCATCAGAAAATCCACGTACTCCGGCAGAACGTCGATATTCCCCGTTAACAGATCAAGGGTATAGAGATTGGCTTTCGCCCAGATTCGGAACTTCTCGACTTCCCTTCGCCCAATTTCATCCAAAAGTTGAAACCACCCAAGATCGGCGTATCCCTGCACATACGTTTTGGCCTCTTCGTACCTGCCTTGCATTTGTAATGCCACGCCTTTTGCAAGAAATCCTTGCCCATAGTATACAACCAGGTGCCGCTCTGTTTTTAACGGTTCGAATTCCTTGTTACTTTGCTTTTTTCGCAACTGGTCTTCATATACTGCCATTGCAAGCGCACGCAATTCGTCAGCGTATGTTTCAATCTGCTTCCACTTTTGTAACATAAAGCAAGCATTCGCCAGTTTTAATAGCGCATCTAACTGATACTGTTCAGGCAGCCGCTTTCGATAGGGGGCAAAACGTATGACCGCCTCCCAATGTTCTTCTGCATTTGTACCTTGCAGCGATTGAAAGATCCGATAGTGAGCCAACACAAAACGATCGTTGTGGCTGTCCTTTTCGTTATCTATAACGTGTTGATAAAATGGCACTGCCTCTTTTCGTTTTCCGGTCTCAAATAGCTGCTCGGCCACGGAGAAAAGAATCGACACATGTTTAGGGTTCTCCAGCAATTTGGGGACAATCGACTCAATACAATCCTGCCTTCCGATTTCCGCACAGCGGATCAAATATGGCACCAGTCGTGGGCGTGATACTTTTCCCTCGGAGAAACACTCTTCTTCGTACAAATCGTACAGCCACCCCGGAGCCTGTCCAAAAGCTGTAGCCAAAGCATCCAACTGCCGAATCGTTATTGCCCGAGGAGGATTTCTGTTCAGGATGGCACTTAAATGTCCCTGATTAATGCCAGTTATTTCGCTAAGTTTCCTGAGTGTGTAGCCGTGCTTTTTAATCTGACGCTCAATTTCAGATCGCAAGGACCGGCGCACCTGTTGAAATCCCATAAGCACTCCCCCAAGAAATTAGAGAAATCACCCTTATTTTCCTGTATACTACAATATCATAAGATGATAGACAAGCGCTTTTCCCATCCTGCTCAGAATGTTCGGGTGGCTGGGTGAATAAGATTAGGGCAGCGATCATTTCCGACTGCCCCTTTTTGTTTGGGCATGCTGGGGGTGTGTCGAAAAAAAGTGCACATTTGCGGGCCCACATGGACTTCACGACCAGATGGAAAAAATGTAAGATACAGGGAGAAACTCCTTTTTCCGGCGAGGCTGAACGGAACGAATGGTGCATCGTCAAAAACGGGGTTGAATGGTCGTGCCATATCATGTAATATGTTAGAAAAGTTTCATTTTTATGGAAATTCGGAGGAGAACGTCATGGCAAAAATCGTCTTGATCAACGGCAGCATGAACCCGGAATCGGTGACAAAGCGCGTACTCAATCTGTTCGCAAAGCTGTTGCAAAAACAAGGTCATGAAACGGAACTGATCTGTGTGGCGGAGACAAACTTCCCGCTGTTTAGTTTTACGGTACCGCAAACGGACAAAATGATCGAAATTTCGGAAAAGATCAAACAAGCTGACGCTTTTATCGTGGGTTCGCCCGAGTATCACGGCGGCTACACAGGTGCGCTGAAAAATCTGCTGGACTATCAGGATGGGTCGGGATTCAAACATAAGCCGATTGCGTTATTGGCCGTATCGGGAGGCCTAAAGGCAGGAATTCTGACGCTGATGAGCCTGCGGCAGGTGTTTCGTACGCTGCACGCAAACGTGATTCCGGAAGAGATTGCCATTTCCAGTGAACACGAGCTGGACGAAAACGGGCAGTTGAATGAGGCGTGCCGGAAGCGCGTGCAGAGCGTCATTGCCGGACTGCAGCGGGAGTTAAACGTTTTGTCCCTACGCAATCGTGTGGAAATGGAAAGGAGGTGAGTCCCATGGAACAAGTAAAAAATCAACAAGAAGCAGTGGAAAACAATGAAGATCTGGACCTGGAAGAGCTGGAAGACATTGATTTTCTCCTGGAGGACATCGAAGACAAGATCGCACCGCTTGCGTAGCCTGCGGGTAAGATGATCTATCATCCGCTTGATAGGTCATCTTGCCTTTTCTTTCCGCTTCAGTATCTATTTAAGAATCCTCATGAACAGAGAGGGTGTGTGATGGAAAAAGCGCTCGCAAACGAGTTGATCCAGCAGTTCCTGGCGTACGGGCATGAGGAAGTCGAGATATTTCATGAAGAAAAGCAGGTCCACTCGCTCCGCACGAGGCGGGGCGGCGAAAAGCCAGAGTGGAGAGTGACAGTTGGTCAGGGGGTTGGGGTGCGTATTTCAGGTGAAATGGGAATGAAATACCTCCACTTTCCCATGTCACCTGCCGATCTCCTGGAGCATGTAAAAAGCGGCCGGAACACGGCCTTGTTGAGAGAAGTGCGCAGCGTGAAGCAGGTCGGCGATGAGGAGGATCAACATGTCGGTGTATCCTTATCGGCGATGGCTGCAGCGTTTGAAGAACTGCATGACAGGTGGCAGCGGGGGTTCAGAGCAGCCGGACGGGTGAACAGCCGTTGCATGGAAAGTGTCACCTCGTTTGACCAGCGCATCACCGTGGCCCGATCCGACGGCTTCTACGCTGACGATCACCGCTCCTACTACACGATCGACATCCAGGGGGAATGGACGGAAGAGTCGCGTCCCATGTACATGAGCCGTTCCTGCGGCGGCCTCAATCTGGAAGAACTGCGTGCGGGGTTTGCCGGATTCGTTCAATCGGCACTCGCTGAGTTCGACGATTTGCAACAGTACATAGAGATCGAAGGAGGAGACTGGTGCGTGGTGCTGGGGCCGGGAAACCCTGCGATCCTGATCCACGAAGTGTGCGGGCATGGATTGGAGGGCGATCTGGCTGCCCATCCGGACGCAGTCTACGGGGGAAAATTTGGACAGCCTGTGGCATCGGAGCAGGTGACGTTGGTTGACGACCCGACCATACCGGGTCTGTCCGGCAGTTATCGCGTGGATGACGAAGGGGAAAAGGCCCAATCCACCGTGCTGATCCAGAATGGCCGGCTGCAGGAACTGATGTACGACCGTACGGCCGCCAAGCGGTGGGATACGCATTCGAACGGACACGGGAGGCGTGTGTCGTATCGATACCCGGCGATTCCGCGGATGTCAAACACATTTATTCAAGCAGGCGAGTACACGCCTGAAGAAATTGTGCGTCAAACCTCCCGCGGGCTGTATGTTCGCAAACTTGGCACGGGAGAGACGGAACTGACCACCGGGCGGTTTCGGGTGCGTGTGGTGGAAGGTTTTTTGATCGAGAACGGCCGGATTACGCGTCCGACAGGCGACCTGTGGCTGGTCGGCAACGGTCCGGATCTGCTGTCTTCCATCGACCGTGTCGGCTGCGATCTCCGGATGCATCATTCCCGCCACGCGACGTGCCACAAATTTGACCAGATGAATCTCGCGGTCAGTGTCGGTCAGCCGACGATTCGGATAAAGAAAATCCATGTGGAAACGGGTGCTGGTAGATCATGAACATCGGGGTGATCGATAACGTACGCGTCGACGATTGGGCGGTCCGGCTGGCGGAAAGGGCAGTGGCGGCGGGCGCTGACAACGTGGAGATTTTCCTGCGTGTGGAGGAGATGGTGCGCCTGCACTGGACACCTTACCAAGGAGTCGCATTGAGAAGCGGCGCGGAAAGCAATGTGCATGTGCAGTTGGACGTCGACGGACAGACCGTGACGTTTGTTTCCGACGCGCTGAATGCTGCCGGCATCGAGAGCCGATTGATCCAGACGGTGCGCGAACTGATCCGCACTCCACGAGAGCGGGTGAAGCAGATCACGTGGGTCGATGCGGCCAGGCAGGGGCGGTATGCACACGTTGATTCGGACACGGATGCCGTCGATTTTCTTGCAATCCGCGACATGATGCGGAAATGGCAGGAACGATTCGTCCCTTCCGCCTTTCATCTGCATCGCTGGGAGTGCATCAGCGGGCGCACATTCACGGCGCTGGTTCGCTCAGACGGCCAGATGATGTCGGATGCAGCAAACAAGTACAGTCTCCAGCTCTTGCTGGAGGGGCGACACGGATTTTTGCTCGAAGGAACGTTCGCGCTTCGAGCGGCTGATTTCAGGACGGGTGACCTTGAGGAGCGGATCGGTCAGTTGCTGGCATGGCCGCGGGAAGAGACGACACTTCAACCGGGCACCATTCGGCTGTCCATACCGCCCAGCATCGGGGCTGACATCGCGCGCAAATACGGCATCCTGTTTTCCGGGCCGCGTTTGTTGGGCTCACCGGAGTTGGCGGGTCTGATTGGGAAGCGGCTGGCCAAAAGGCATGTAACGCTGGTCGATGATGCCTGCTTGCCGGGCGGATGGGCAAGTCGTGCGTTTGACGAGGAAGGAACACCGTCGCAACGCACGGTGCTGATTGACAGCGGCGTCATGGCGAAGTTTCTGCACTCGACGGTAACGGCGCAAAGGTGGGGCGTCACCTCCACAGGCAATGGCGTTCGCTCGCGGAACCACTCCGACAGTGTAAGTCCGAGCAATATCTATTTTGTACCTGGCGGGACGGATCACGCGGAATGGAGGAGGCAGACCGATCTGGGCGTGGAGATTGTTCACGCAGTCCAGCCGCCTGAATTTGTCAGCCAAAACGGGATGATCAGGTTTGTTGCCGACGGGTGGCTGATACGCGGCGGCAAGCGCGAACGACAAGTGAGTTCGGTAGCAGTCGCCCTGCATCCGTTCCGCTTTCTCCGCAAACTCTCTTCCTTCGGCAGCGACCTGACGTTCTTTCTTCAGGCAAAGGGCGCCGGATCGCCAACGATCTTTGTTGACGATGCTGAGGTACAGGAGGGGCACATTGTCATCTGAAGCAGAGGAGGATGTTGCTATGGCACACGATCAAGCCGGGTACAAGCAATTGTTCACCATCCCGAATTACGTGTTGGTGTGGATCGGGCAAACGACCGCAAATTTCGGGGACTCCCTGTACCAGATTGCGTTTTTCTGGCTCGCCTACAAAATGACCAATTCCTCATTCGTCGCGGGTCTTGTGGTTCTCGCCACATCGGCACCATACATCTTCTTTGGGCTGCTCGGCGGCGCCTATGCCGATCGCTGGGACCGCAAACGCGTGATGGTGTACGGGGACATCATCCGCCTTGTCTCTCTCCTCACCGTACCCTTTTTCTACTGGCTCGATCTTTTGCACGTATGGAATCTGGCCATTACGGCATTTGTGCTCAGTACGGTACGCTGCTTCTTTTTCCCGGCGATGAGAGCGTCGCTTACGAGCTTTATGCCGAAAGAACTCTGGTCGGCAGGCAACTCATTCATGCAGGCGTCCTTCCAGCTGATGCGCGCCATCGGGCCGATGATCGGAGGCGTGCTGATTGCGCAGACCAGCGCGATTTTCATCTATCTGATCACCGCCGCCAGCTACGTCGTCTCGATTCTGTCCCTGCTGCCGACCAAGATACCGCCGATTGAAAAGAAGAATGTGCAGGTATCAGTATTCCGGGACATTTACGATACTTACCTCTTCGTCAAAACCGTTCGTCCGCTGTTTTGGTCCATCTTTTTCTTTGGCGTGGGTCTTTGTCTGATTGTCGGTCTTGACCGTTTGGGCCTTCCCATTCTGTCCGATCAGGTGTGGGACATGGGCTCCAAGGGGTATGGGATCATTTTGAGCGCGTTTGCGGTCGGCAACTTGCTGATGACGCTTCTGCTCGGCAAAATCCAGATCAAGAAATTCGCAAGGGTCATTTTCAGCGGCTGGGCGCTCTGGGGCTTGTTTTACTTCCTGATCGGCTCCACAGACATGTTTGTCCTGGCGGTCGGCTTCGCCTTCCTGGCCGGCGCGGCGGAATCGTTGATCGATATGCCGCAGATTCTGCTCGTGCAGAACTCCGTGCCCAACGACCGGCTTGGCAAAGTGTTCAGCATGCAATCGACGACCGCCTTTATCGGCGAGTCCGGTTCCAGCCTGCTGGCCGGTGCGTTGATCGGGTGGCTGGGAGCAGCTGACAGTTACAAGGTTGCAGGCGTCGGGCTGATCTTGTGCGGCGTGGTTGGATTGTGGCTGACCCGGACTGCCCACCGTGTTCCATCTTCCGTTTCTACACAGGGATAGGGAAGTGATTTGATGTTGAAAAACAGCCAAGCGGTGCAGACGCATTCGCTGGATACCGGTTGGGAGCTGCTGCAGGATTTCGTGTTTCGTACGACCGGCTTTCCCTTTGAATGGTTGGAAGAGTTGCGGTGCACACAAACGCTGGCGCAAGCGAAGCGGCTGCTCGCACTGGAGCAGGAGCAGGACCGGCTGCGCGATCGCTTTGTGCACGAGCTGTTTCCCCGCCTGATCGCGTATGAACAAGAGCGGGAAGAGGTCGGGTCGGCGGTGTTTCCGACACTGTACAAATTAAGGAAGCGCGTGATGAAAAACCGGACGCTCTCTTTGGACGATGTGGCCTTTTGGAAGAGCCGCCGGTATGAAAACACAGACTGGGAGCACTTTGTGGATGAGTGGAACGAGCTGGAAAGCAGGCGGGCAGAGGCAATAGCGGCGGGGGAGGAGCTGTTTCAAGCGGAGTTGGCCCGCGTGCGCCGCGTCATGATGGCGAAGGTGAACGATCCGCGTTTTCAGGAGGCGGTGTTTCTCAGCAGCCCGTCTTCCTTTCAGCGAGTGATAAAGTACAGCAAGGACTGGGAAGCCAAGCCAGAACCGGACTGGAACAGCACCGCACGAGGTGCCGAGCGAATGATCTTTGCGTACCTGCAGCGCTTTTGTGCCAAGAACGACACGACGTCGTTCTTCGGGCCCGTCAATTACGGAACGTGTAACGTCGCAGAGCCGCGAGCGATTCGACGCGCGTTTCGCGAAGGGAACGTCCTGGGAAAGCGGCGCGTGTTTATCGCCCACTGGTATGTCAAGCTGCTGGCGCAAAAGCTGGCCGGGCGCAACGAAATCCTCCCGCATCTGAAGCCGCGCCCCAATCCGCTGGTGCGCCCCCTGGACAGCCACACGTTTCATTTCCACGGACTCAACCGGACGTTCCGCTTGCCGGATGCGCATGCACGTGTGTTTCTGGCGTTGGACGGCGAGAAGACCGTTTCGCGAGTGGCCGCGGAATTGTCCATGGATGAAATTGCGTTGATCGCGCTTTTGCATGAGCTCAAGAACAAACGGTTGATCGATCTGTCGATTCCCCTCTCTCCGGTGCGCGTAGACGCCTTGGCCGAACTGCGGGACCAACTGGCGGCACTTCCGCCAGCGGCGCGTCAAGCGGGGGAGGAGTTGATCGATAGACTGGAAGGTTTCCGGGTCTTATTGGAACATACCCCGTATCCGGAGCGCGTACAGGTGTGGGAGGATGTGGAAAGGCAGCTCGCTGACCTGGTGGAAGAGGATACGCGGCGAAAGGGCGGAGCCTTGTATGCGGACCGCACCGCGCTGTACGAAGATTGTGCAGGCACGCTCTCCGCGTTGACGATTGGCGGCCCCCTCTATCGGGCGCTGACCGGTTCGTTTTTAACAACATTAAAACTTCTGACAGCCGCTGCCGTCCTGAAATGGATGGATTACCAACAGGCGGGCAGGACATTGTACCGCAAGCTGGCGGCGGACGGGAAAGTGGTCCGCTACATCGACATGATCCCGCTGTTTGAGCAGGGCGAACCGGAGATGAGGTACACCCGTCAATTCCAATCCCGCATCCAAGCGCTGCTGCGCCAGCGGCAGGAGGAACATTCGGGGGCGAACTGCACATCAGCGAGGAAGAGGTCCGCGACCTGTTGGAACCGTTCCAGGAAGAGATCGAACGAGCGCTGGCTCACCTGCAGATGACCCTGCCAAGTCCCGATATCATGGTCGCGGCACCTTCTGCTGATGCGGTCGAGCGAGGGGAGTTCCGGCTGGTGCTCGGTGAACTGCATGATGACTGCTCAACGATTTTCAACGGGTTCATGGCGTACTTTGCGGATGATCCAGAGGCGCTGTGGGCACGGTTTGAACAGCGCATTCAAAGGATGCCGCAGTGGGAGCGCATGGCTACAATCATCACGGAGCGGCGAAACAAGCATGTCACTCCGGAGCTGCCGGGCCATACGATCCTGCTCTCCGCCGTTTCGACCAAAGAGCCTGCCTATGTCATTCCGATCCATCAGGTCGCGGTGCGTGAGATCGACGGGCGGCTCACGCTCTGGGCAAACGGAAAGCCGCTCACCCTCTATCCGGGAGATTTGCACTCGGCCGCGCACGGTTGTTTTTCCCTGCCATGCGTGGTGCCGATCGCAATTACGGTTTCCAGCGAGCAGGAGGAGGCGGATGTGAAACACTCTCCACGCATTGTCGTCGACGGTGTGGTGATGCAGCGTGAACGGTGGGAGATTCCGGCCGAACACATGCGGGCTGATTCCCTGGAACTGAAAGGGTTCCCCTTGTTTGTGCACATGGCTCGCAAGCAGATGCAGTTCGATCTGCCCGACCGCTTTTTTGTGAAATGGAAGGCGGGCGAGAAACCGATGTATGTCGATCTGTCCATCCCCTGGTCGCTTGAGTGGATGGTGCGGGTGGCGGCCCAGACTGACCGCGTGTCGATCAGCGAGATGTATCCGGGCCCGGAGCATCTGTGGTGGCATGATGATATCGGTGTGCATACGTTTGAACTCCGGACAGGTTATGTGTACGACTACTCTGCCGGTTTGAGGCAGAAGCAGGAAGCGAGGATGGATAGGCGATGAACATGATGACGGCCGAAAATCAGGCGGGGACGCAGCCGTTTTCCCCTGATTTTGAATGGCGTTTTTTCCCGCACTACATCATCCGCAGCACCGGATTTCCATTTGAGTGGCTGGAAGCATTGGCGTTTCCCCGCACCAGCGACATGGCACGGCAGATTGTGCAGGTAGAGCGTTCACTGGATGTCCAGACGGCAGCGCTGCTGGAAATCGCCGAACGAAGCGGCGGGTTGCCGAGAAAAAGCAGGCAGAAGCTGTCGCGGTTCTTGCAGCGCCGGGAGACAGGCGCCGCTGCCAAACTGGCCGAACTGGAACTCACCGGCCCGAATGAGCTGCACGACTGCGCGGCAGCCTGGGACCTAATTGCCAAAGACTACCAGGAATTGCTGGCGCTGGTGCCGGAGACGTTTGAGCAGGAGTTGGCCGAAAAACGCGAAAAGCTGCGCCAGCTCGTGAAAGATCGCAAGTACCAGGAAGCGGTCTACCTCTCCTCACCGGACATGTACGCAAACAACGTCCCGAAGTATCTCAGCTACACACCGCTGCCGGACCGAAACGCGGCCGTCAAACGCATGGAGCGGCGCTTCTTCCATTACGTGCAGCGCCTGTGCGGAAAAAACGAGACCTCCAGCTTCTTTGGCCCGCTGAACTACGGCAGCATCGACGATTCTGATTCGTCATACCTCGACGCGCGTTTTCAAACGGGCGACATCATCCGGCATCGCGAAGTATTCCTGGCTTTCTGGGCGATCAAACGCCTGGCGGAAGCCATCAGGCAAGACGATACGCTCCGGCCTCATCTCCCGGTCCACCTGCATCCGATGGTGGAGGCGGTTCCGGAGAAAGGGATTTTGCACCTGCACAACAGCGGAAAAACCGTAACGGTAGGCCGTACGCTGGCCTCCCTGCTCAGGAAGGCGGACGGCACGAAAAGCCTGCCGGAGCTGCTCGCCCCTCTGGACGAGAAGGAGCGCCTGACTGTGGAAAAGCCGCTTTCCCACCTGCTGCAAGCCGGGCTGTTGAAGCAGGAACTGCACGTTCCGTCAACGCTGGGGAACCCGCTCCCCTACGTGATCGAACAAGTAGCGGCGCTGCCGCCGTCCGATCAACGGCAGATGTGGCTGGAGCGCTTGCGCGGTTGGGAGGCATGGCTTGCGCGCATGTCGGCCGAGCAGGATTTGCAGGCCCGCATCGAGCTGATCAGCGAAGGCGAAGCGCGATTCACCGAGCAGACCGGAGAATCGGCCCGCCGGGGCAGCGGCAGTCTCTATGCCGACCGCTACATCTTCTACGAGGAAACAAAAGGGCACATCGAGCGATTTGTCATGGGCAGGCAGTTCCATGAAAAGCTGTGCAAAGACCTGCGCGGGGCGCTGGAATTGAGCGCGTACTACGGCTACGAACTATGGCTGCATGCGCAAAGGCTCGGCAAAGAAGTGTTTGACTCCATCTCCAACGGTGGCGCTCCCGTTCCGTATTACACCTTTGTGAACGCGCTGCGGGACAGGTATCCAGATTCATTGGAACCGTTCAAACCACAAGTCGTCGGGCAAATCGAAGAACTGGTCCGCTGCAAAGCGGCTGACAGCCCGCATTGTGTCGAGCTTTCCAGCGCTGCACTGCCGATTCGCGAAGTCACGATGCCTATGTATAGCTTGCCGGACCTGTTTATCGCCAGTGAAAGCATCGATGCGATGGCGAAGGGAGATTTTCAGGTGGTGCTGGGCAAGCTGCACAGCCACCTGCTCGTGCCAAACTGGATGACCATCTTCTACCCGAACCGGGAAGCACTGCGGGAAGACCTGTGCCGTGAGCTGAATAAAACGGCTGAGTTCCGTCAGCTCGTCGCGCCGGAAGTCGTCCGCCGCAACAAAGGCTTTTACGATTTTCCGGGCCGTGCGATGCAGTTTTCAGAGCTGTCCTTGAAAAAGGGCGACGACGTCATCCCGATGTACGATCTGGAGGTCGTATTGAAGGAAGACGGCACACTCGGGCTGCAAAACGTGAAGAGTGGCGAAGAGATCCGCCTGTACATTCAACTGGCTGATCAGGTAACGTATCTGCCCTTCATGCTGTTTGCCCTGCCGGCTTTGACACACATGCCGATTTCGCTCGGCGACCATACCCCGCGCATCGTCATCGACGGAGCAGTCTACCAGCGGGAACGCTGGGAATGCGGGGCACAGGCGGTCGCGGAACTGCTCGACAAAGACGATGCAGCTGCGTTCCTCAACGTATTCCGCTTTAAAGAAAAGCAGGGCATGCCGGACGTGGTCTACATTCGCGGTTTGTCGGAGCGCAAACCCTATGTGGTGGATTTTCGCAACTTCTTCTGCGTTGAGATGCTGCGCTCGATCGTGCAAAACAATGAGCGGCTCTTGATCGAAGAAATGCTGCCGACGCCGGGTCAGTTGTGGCTGACCAGTGAAGCGGGCCGATATTCCTGCGAATTTCGCATGAACGTGTGGAAGACCAGAACCGAGAACAAAGGAGGCGGACTATGGTAGCCGTTCCTGAAACGTCTGTGAAAGTTGATTGGAACCGCTCGCTGATCGATCAGCTTCAATCCGTGCGAGAGGCGGCAGTGCTCTTGATCGGAGAAGAGCGGCTGGGCGGTGCCATGCTTATGGCACAGGCAGCAGAAGACGTGCACCAGGCAGGTCATCTCGCCGTGTCGATCGACGTAACCGGGCGCATGTCCCACTCTTTTTACGGGCTAAAAGCGATGCTCATGGCGCTGGAACCCGTTTTTCGGCAGGAGGCTGCCGACTTGCTCAAGGCACATGCGGCCGAGTGGACCAGTCTGTTCCCCCATGCCAGGGACGACGAGCTGTTTGCGGGCACCGTCAGGATTGAAGAGATCGCCCTTTCGGCTTCCGAACGGCGTCTCTCGCGGGAAAATGAGCAGGTGTTTCGCCTGATTACAGGCTCCGTAAGCCTCCTTCTACAAGCGATGGAACGCTGCCCTTCACTGGCGGGCAAAACGCTTTGGTTGTTTATTAACCGCCTGGATGAGGCTGACCGGCTCTCCGCTCATGCCTTCCACAATCTGCTGCTGCGCCGCCATCCGCACATCCGCGTCGTCGCCACGATGCGCAGCGTTCCGCAGCCAGCGCCGAAAGCGCAGGAAGGCAATCCGCTCCAGGTATTGTTCGATGTTCGCCTGATTCGCGCGCAGTTCTTGTCTGATCTGGTGGGCGATGTGCAGCCGCGTGTCATGGAACTGCAGGCGTGGACGGAAGACCAGGTGCGCGCGTTCGTGGAAGCGAAGCGCCCCGATCTTGTGGAACGGGTCCCGCAGATGTACAGGCAAAGCGGCGGCATGCCGATGCTGGTGCAGGCACTGCTAGCCGGCGCCGGAGAAGGGCTGGGCACATTCGAATGGACAGCGGAGGAGCAGGCGTTTTTGCGGCTCTATCGCGCCGTGCATGCCAACGAGCACGTATGGACCGCGGCCGGTATTCAGGCGATGACGCGGGACCGACTGCTTCTGGCGGAGCAGCTCGACTCGCCGGAAGCGCCCGGTGAAGAGGAAGTGCAGGCTGCTCACCGCTTGTTGTACGAAAAACTGATAGCGCGTGGATGCCCGTCATACTGGACGGCGGAGGAGTACTACAGCCACCTGGCCTATCACGCTTTAATGGCAGGCCTGACAGCGGATGGTTTCGCACATGTAGAGCAGGCGGTGTCGATTTCTGAACATTGGGGCAACTACGAAAACGTGCTTGCTCTCGTCAAGCTGGCCCTGCGCACGGAAGAATCATTCTCAGTGGAGCAGCGAGTCTACCTGTGGAAGCGCTGCGGGCTGATGCAGGCATACCTGGGGAACTACGACGAGGTGAACGCCGCATACGAACAGGCACTCCGGGTCGCGGATACCCCTACCATGCGCGCCCAGCTGTACGCCTATTTGACGTTGGTGGCCACGAAGCGACAGTTCAACGTGGAGCGCGCCGAAGTCCTGGCGCATCAAGGGTTGCGAGAGATCGACGGCCTGGAGGATGAGGCGACCATGATCGAGCGCGGCTGGCTGCACAACACGCTTGCGCTCACCCGTTTCATGCAAAAGCGGTACAAGGAAGCGTACGAACTGTGCAGGACGGCGTTTCAGTTTCTCAAGAGCCAAAGCAACTCGGAAGCGCTGCATTTGAAGATCAATCTGGTTTCCAATATGAGCGTGGTCGCTGAACAGATGGGCAATCTGGACATGGCCCTGAAGATTTGGCGCCGCTTTGAACAGTTCCTCCGCGGCAGCGGCAGCCGTCTCTTCGCCAAAATCTACTTCTATCGGGAAGCGGCTCTGCTCCTGTGCATGGGCGACGAGGAAGCGGCGTTGCAACAGCTCATCCGGGCGTACGAGGAGGCAGGCGCCATCTCGGATCATTTTCATATGGACGTGATCTCGCGCAACATCAGTTCCCTGTACCGGGAGCGGGGAATGGTGGACGCGTGCATCGACTGGCTTAGCAAGAGCGAACGACACGCGCTGGAAGTAGGCAGCTGCAACCGTGCAGAAGGAGCCAGAATTGCCGCTGCTGCCATCGCGTACGAAACGGGGCGCGGCGGGGAGCAATCGGTGGAAATCCTGAAGCAATTGGAGGCCACTTGTCGCATAGAACGGCGGCGCGACTTGTGCAGACAGCTTCTTCTCGAATGGGAGCAGGGCGGCCGCGATACAACGCAAGCAGTCATTCGTCAGGAGTTGCAGCGGCCGCGCACCAAACTGGGCATGCCGTTTTATCTGATTCATATACCATACGGCCACGTGATAAAAGAGTAGGGGGGACCCGCTGCATGTCAGAATGGAAATATATCTCAAAAATGGTAGTTCGTCGCACCGGTTTTCCCTTTGAATTGCTCTACCGAATCGCGTTTGATAAATCGGCTGCGCACATTGACAAGCAGCTGGAAACGGAGGAGCAGCTGCAACGGGAAATTGGCGTTCTCCTCAGTGAGCGGTTCACCGAACAGGTGAAAATATCCCAGGCAAAACAGGCCCGGCAAGAGCTGAAGCTCCTATCGAAGTATCGCCGAAAAGTGGCGAAGGGGCAGGTGTCGTTGCAGGACCTGGAACACGTGCGACTGTATTGGCCGAATACGCCGTTTTACGAGCAGTTTGCCAAGGTGGTCGCCCTGGCGGAAGAGGTCAGGAAGCTGCATCGGGAAGGAGAGGCAATTCTGGCCGAGGAGCTTGTGCACAAGCGCCGCGATCTGCAGAAACTGGTCGGAGACCCTTTCTTTGCGGAAGCAGTGTTTATCTCCAACCCGGACGTCTACGAAAACTCGTACCTGAAATACATCGCCCACGACGAATTTGAAAAGCGCACAACCCGGTTAAAAATGCTGGAAAAACGGTTCATCGCCTACCTGCAGCGATTCGCCGCGAAGAACGATACGGCGAGCTTCTTTGGCCCGATGAACTACGCCCGCTTCGACCTGGAGCAAACAGAACCGGTCAAGCTGGACATGGTCAGTGGGAAATTCACCAAGCGCGCTGTCTTCTATTCATTCTGGATGACCAACGTTCTGGCCGATGCAATCTCCAAAGAGCCTTCAATCCGTCCCTATCTGGCTCCGCGCCTGCACCCGCTGTGCACCCTGACCGAAGACGGCGTCGAGTACCTGTTTATCGACGGCCGGCGCAAACTGCCCGCTCATCTCCTGCGGCTGCTGCGCGATGTGGACGGCACGACCACGGTAAGGGAGCTGGCAAACCGCTACGACATGCCGGTTGAGGAGCTGATTCAACAGATTGAGCTGTTGGTCAAACAGCGCATGATCTTGTTCGGCATTGAAATCCCGTCTACCATCTTTGGACCGTTTGACTATCTGCACGAGTTCGTTCGTGCCCTGCCGGATCATGTGGAAGCCAAAGCCAAATGGGCAGCCGAACTGGATCAATTCGAACAGCTCCGGGCCGCATTTGAAGGCGGTACGTTTGAACAGCGCGTGGCAATCAGCAAGCGCATGGAGGAACGGTTCGTGGAACTGACCCGGCATGCAACGCGGAGGCTTGCTGGCAAGACGTACGCGGACCGCACGCTTTATTACGAAGAGTGCAAGGGCACCATCCGGAACCTGTCGTTCAACAAGGCGTTTCTTGACGATTTTCATTCGCGGATTGAACCGATCCTCGAGCTTATCGCTTCCTACGGGGAGATGATGCGCGGGTACTATCAGCGGATCGGCAAACAGGTGTTCCGGGAGATCGCACAAGGACAGAGCGAAATTCCGTATGCCCACTTCATTCGCCGCGTCCAGGAGATGGAAGAGCAGGGAAAGATCAACTACGATGACGAGATCTTTAACGAGTTCCATCGGAAGCTTTACGCCGTGGTGAAAGCCAATCAGGAAGGAAACATCGTCCGCCTGACGCAAGCGGACCTCGCGGAACTGATCGCGCACGATGCCGGCGGTTCCCTGCACACGTCGCCGGACCTGATGTTTGCCGCCCGGGATGTGGAGGCGCTCGCCCGCGGTGATTACCAGATCGTGCTGGGTGAGGTGCACCAGTTTGTGTCCATGTGGGGGTCGCAATTCCTGTTTGATTCAGATCGCGAAGCGGTGGAACAGGAGATCGAGCAGGTGATCCAGGAACTGCCTGCGTATCAGAAGCTGTCCACCATTTTGAACACACGCCGGCACAAAGGGCTGCTCTACGAAGCGTTCCCGGGCACGTTGATTCAATTCCTCGGCAAGCCGTCCGATCGTGCCAAACACGTCGTTCCGCTTCGTGATCTGGTGGTGCGCATCGAGCAAGACGAATTGGTGCTCGCCGACCGACATTCCAACAGAACCTTCACGATCTACAACAGCGGCGACGACAACCTGCACTTGTGGGCGTTTGCTGTACCGCGCGTGGCAAGCATCCCGATTGATTTTGGGCAGCATACGCCGCGCATTGAAATCAACGGCGTTGTCTACCAACGGGAACGTTGGGTGCTGCCGTCGAGGGAGTTTATCGGCACGGACCCTGACACAAGCGACTACGACCTGTTCCTCGCGATGCGCCGTGCGAAGCGCCGCCATCAATTGCCGCGCTGGGTGTTCGTGCGTGTGGAGAATGAGAAAAAGCCGTATTACTTCGATTTCGACAGTTTCTTCCTGATCGAACTGCTCCACGGCCACTTGAAGACCAACGACCAGGTGACCATGACAGAGATGTATCCTGGTCCAGAGCATCTCTGGATGCGCGACGAGGACGGCAGCTATTGCATCGAACTGCGCGGCACCGCATTTCGTCCGCCGCTGCCCGGCTCCAGGGAGTATGAATCGACTCGGGAAGAATTGGGGATGAACATATGAACCAGACGGCACTGGCTGCGTCTGTGTGGACGTGGTTTCCGCATTTCGTCCTGCGCAGTACCGGCTTTCCGTTTGAATGGATCGGACGAATGAGGATGGAGGAGACCCAACAGGTGCTGGAGGCTGTGTTCGCGTGGGAAGAAAAACGCCACCGCCTGGTGGAGCAGTGGGAGCGGGACGTGCTGCCGCTCCTTACCGACAAGGCGATTCGCTGGGAGAAACCTCAGCAGAAAGTGCTGGCCAGCGTGTACAGGAAAGTAAAAAAAGCGTGTGCGTTCAACGAAAATGAACGGGCCGGGATTCAAGCGATCGGCCGCTCCGAGCTGAGCGAATGGGCGCACCAATGGCAAGAAACGTTTCAACAGGAGGAGCAGCTCTACCGTCAGGCGGAACAGGTATTTGCCGGCGAATGGGAGCGGGTACGGGAGGAACTGCACACCTGCATTGCGCATCCCCGCTTCCGGGAGGCGGTGTTTCTCTCCAACCCATCCTTCTATGAACGCGGCTTCGCCTATTTTGACCAACACCGTGCCGACCAGACCCGTGACTCGCGCTGGCGGCAGTTGGAGCGTCAATTTTTCACCTATTTGCAGCGGTTTACAGCAAAAAACGAAACGGCCAGCTTCTTTGGCCCTGTCAACTACGGCCGGATCGCGGAAGGGGAGGGTACCGGGACCAACGGCTTGATCACGGCGCAATGGCCCGACACATTTGCGCTAGAAAAGCGGGTTGCGTTCTACGCCTTTTGGGTCTTGCAGGAACTGGCCGCACTGGTTGCGGCCGATCCGGCGTTGGCCGATGTCGTTCCCCTGATGTTTCGGGGAAGCTCCAAGCAGGTGCAGCTTGAACACTTCTCGGAAGGAATGAGCGTGCGTGAATGGGCGAAAGCGACGGGAGCGGCAGTTGAGCAAACCCGTCAGGAGGTTGATCGCTTGATCGCCAACAGCACGCTGCAGCGCATTTTCCCCATTCCGTCTTCCGTGATACACGGACTGGCCGATCTGATCGAACGGATTGGGAGGCTGCAGGCGGAAACGGAAGCGGAGCGCGGCGCAAAAGAACGCTGGCTGTCGGTGCTGAGACAGCTTCAGCGCCTGCAGCATCAATTCGAACAGGGGGACCTGCAAGAACGCATCGCCATCCTGGAGCAGGTGGAGACCATGGTTTCCGACTTGACCCGCCTGGCACCGCGCCGCGGTGAAGGGGAGTTGTTTCGGGACCGCACGGTGCTTTACGAAGACACTCGCGGCAATCTTACCATCTGCCTCGACCGGCGGATGGTTGACCACCTGCTCACGGATTTGTACGGCCCGCTGAAGATCGCCACCGTCTACACGACACTCCGCAAAGAGCGGTACATGAAGATTGCCATGCAGATCTACCGCAGGATGTTTGGCAATCGGCAAGCGGTGCGCTTTGACCAATTTGTCGTCGCATGCCACAAGCTGCTGCCGGAGCTGGCGGACGGCGCGCGGGAGCATGGGGACGCCGATGATCCGCTGGAGGAATTCCTCCGGATCTTTCACCAGTCATGCGACGCTTATCTGGCGGGGCACTCCCCCACGCTGATCTCACCGGAGTTCGCGGCGTTCTTGCACAAGATGAAAGACGACGACCTGTACCTCACGTCCCCCGACCTGCTCGTGATGTTTGATTCGGGCGCAAAAGGAGGGGCGACTGCACCCACATTCGTGCTGGGCGAACTTCATCACGGTATCACGATGGAAGGGTGGATGCTCTCTTTCCATTCTGACGCGGACCGTGTGCGGGAGGAGATTCGGCAGGAAATTGTACGTCATCTCGCAATCGTACAGGAACGGTCGAAACGGAAGATCCTGCCGGCCAACCTGATTTTCAACCGAAAGATGAAAACGGCGCCGCAAGAGTATCCGGGTGTGATGGTGGAAGTGTCGGGATATGCCTCCACGCGCAGACCGGATGCGACGTTTGGTCTGAAAGATCTGGTCGTACGAGTGGACGGGGACGAACTTGTCCTCACGTTGCGCGGAGATGATCGAGCCATTCGTTTTTATCCGCCGGCCTTCGGGTTCACAGATCAGGCGTATGTTCCCTTTGCCCTGTTTTCCTTCCCGATCGTCCAGATGCCGACCTATCGCCGTGAGGGATTCACGCCAAGGATTGAAACGGGGCACCTGGTCGTGCAGCGGGCGCAGTGGACGCTTTCGACGGAAGACCTGCAGACGGTAATCCGGGCAAAAGAGCCGTTTTCCGCCTACGTCGCCGTGCAAAAGGTCAGACGCCAATATTCGCTGCCCCGCCATGTGTTTCTCCGCGTGCCCTCCGAACAGAAACCGGTCTACCTCGATCTGGAAAATCCGTACGCGGTGGAATTGCTGCAGCATCTCGCGGGCAAAAACGAGACGGTCACATTCAGCGAGATGCTGCCGGCCCCCGACCAGTTGTGGCTGCGCGATCGGCACGGCACCTACTGTTCGGAACTGCGCACACTGCTGATGAGGAGTTGAAT
Source organism: Brevibacillus sedimenti (assembly GCF_020923495.1). Taxonomy (GTDB): domain Bacteria; phylum Bacillota; class Bacilli; order Brevibacillales; family Brevibacillaceae; genus Brevibacillus; species Brevibacillus aydinogluensis. The sequence goes on along the minus strand of NZ_CP064048.1, from coordinate 3,451,331 downwards.
CGATGAGCGGAGAGTGGAAACTGGCCAATGATTTTATCCTGCGGAGTACCGGGTTCGCCTTTTCTGACATCGAGCGTCTTCGGTTTTCGAGAACAGTGCAGGCCATTGAGGACTTGTTTGAAAAGGAAGAACAGTTGAATCGCGTGCTCAGTTCCTTCCGGGAACACGGCAGTGACTGGCTGAGGGACCGGGATGTCGCACTGCGCTGGAAGAGGCTGAAAAAATCAATCGGCAAAATGCAGGCGATTACCGCGGAGGAGTTGGAATGGATCAGGCAGCACGGCGGACCTGCGGAGACGGCGGCAGACTGGAACCAAAAGCTGGACGCCCTTCACGCTGCCAAGGCGGCCGCTGTCCGTGTGTTTGAAGCAGAACTGCAGGAAAAGCGGCGCGAATTGCGCGCCCTCGTCTCCAACCCGCGTTTTCAGGAGGCGGTCTTCCTCTCCAGTCCCCATATGTACAGAAAAGGGCTGCTGGCCTACTTGCATGCATCGGGTGAAGAACGGAACGCGGAGACCAAACGTTTGGAGCGGCAGCTTGTCGCCTATCTCCAGCGCATGGTCGGCAAAAATGAAACGACCAGTTTCTTTGGACCGATCAACTACGGCTGCTTTGCAGACGACTGCGCCCCGCACGATCCGGACGTCTCCCTAAAGCGGCCCGATATCCGCTACAACTGGACGCCTGCCCTGCAGCACAGGGAGACATTCATGGCCTATTGGGCTGTCCAAACGCTTGCGGAGACGTTTTCCCGCCTGCCAAGTGTGTTTACCCGGCTGAGACCTGTACGCAGCTTTCTCTATCGCCTGCGAGACGATGGAACGATTCAAAACGCGCTGACACAAAAACGATCCAAGCTCCCTTCTGCTGACTACGAGCTGCTGCATCTGGCCGACGGCACGCGGACGGTGGAGCAAATGATGCGGGAAGTGGAGATGTCAGAAGAACAGCTCAGGGAAAGGCTCTTCGGTTTGGAGCAGCAGAAGCTGATCAACCTGGCATGGGAAGTGCCAATCACCGCCACCCGCACGCTCGAATGGCTGATGCACGAGATGCAGTGCGTGCAGACGGATGATCCGGAAGTGGATACGTGGCGCCAATCGGTGCGGCGGCTGCTGGAGCTGAAAAACAAGTATTCGGACGGGGACGTCGCTGCAAAAGAGCAGATGCTGGGAGAGGCAAACAGAATCTTCCAGGAACTGACCGGGCAGGCAACTGAACGCAGTGGCGGTCGCATGTACGCGGACCGTACGCTGTTTTACGAAGAGTGCCGGGGGCAGCTCGCCCATCTGCGGATGAGCGTCGAAACCCGCCGCCAGTGGGAACAGCGGTTGCGCCCCGTGTTGCAGATTGCGGCCAAGCACGCTGTGGAACTGAAACAGCTTCATCGGACGTTCGCGCTAAAGGTATTTCGGGAACTGTACGGCGAGACCGACCGTATGATTCCGTTTATCCGCTTCCTGACCGATGCGATGCGGCATGAAAAATGGGAGCAGTGGACGCGGGAGTTCGCCGCGTTGCAAAGCTCGTTTGCCGAGAAGTTCGGTGAACGGGTCCGCCAGCTTGCCGAACAAAGCGGTGAGCGCGTCGTGGTGCTTGACCCCGACGAGATCGCTGCGCTGGTGGGGGAGGAGGCCCCCGACGTCGAGGACCCGTTGTTCTGCTCCCCGGACTTGATGGTGATACCAGGGGGGGAAGCCGTCGCCGACCAGCTTATTCTCGGGGAAATTCACGATACCGTGCTGCTGTGGGGCTGGGCGTTGTCCTTTCACCCGGAGGAGGAGCAGGTCCGTGAGCGGATGTGGCAGGAACTGGCCGCGATCGTCAGACGGCCGATAGCAAACATGCTCGGCTCCAAGCGTTTGAAGATCATCCCGTTTGAGTTTCCGGGGTACACCATTCAGATGAGAGCGCGGTCTGTCAGCGACCGCCACGACAAAAAGGGAATTGCGGAACTGTACGTCAGTCCGGATGGAGAATTGCAGCTCAAACTGGCGGAGGAACAGGAAGCGATCCGCCTGTACAACGGCGAACTGCACTCCATGGCGCACGAGTGGTTTGCGATCCCGAGAGTCGTTCCCTTTCGGGTGGACCTGGGCGACTGGACGCCGCGCATCGTGTTGGGTGACGTGGTGTACCAGCGCGAACGATGGAAGGTGACCCGCGACGACCGCTGGCGGAAAACCTATGCCGGCACCTCGTTCGAGCTGTTTTACGACATGTTGAAACTGCGCAGGGAATTGAAGATGCCGGAGTATGTGTACGTCAGAGTAAGCACGGAGCCGAAACCGTTCCTGATCGATTTTCACAACTACTTCCTCCTGGAGATGTGGGAGTCCTTTATGCGGGAGGATCAGGTGGCGATCGTCACCGAAATGCTGCCGGGTCCTGAACATCTCTGGCTGCGGGATACGGAGGGGAACCGCTACTGCGCCGAATTTCGGACGTCCGTCTTCTATCATGCCGATGCGGTGGGGGATCAGGAATGAGCAAGTGGCGGATTATGCCGTACGTAATCGTTCGGCGGGCCGGGTTTCCAATCAACTGGCTGGAAAGTCTGCGCTTTACCGAAACGCTTGCGTGCGTAAAAAACGTGCTGGAGATCGAAAAACGGCTGGATGAACAAAGGCTTGCGATCGTGCGTTTGATTGAACACCTGGTAGTGTGCGAAAAAAACGGTCAGGACCGGCGGCACCTCCTCTCGACGATGTCCAAGATCCGCAAAGGGCTCGCAAAGCGGAAAACCTTGCAATGCCCCGCCATCCCGGTGGAAGAAGAGGGGTACGATCAGCTCGGACGCGAGGTAGCAGCCTGGAATGATCTGCTGCAGCAGGCAGCCGAGCAGCAGCGGGCCGGCCGGGAGTGCGCGGAGTCGGAAATGAAAGAAAAGCGCGCCCGATTGCGTCAGTTGCTGCATTCGCCCCGCTTGCGGGAAGCGTTGTGGTCGATGAATCCGCGTTTTGACGAGGCTGTGACGCGCTACCTGGAAAATCCGCGCGGGGAACGCACCTCGGACGACAAGCGATTTGAACGCAGATTGATCACGTATCTGCAGCGGTTGTGCGCGAAAAACGAAACGAACAGCTTTTTTGGTCCGATCGATTACGCCAAGCCCAATCCCGAACAGCAGGCGCCTGTCGTGTACGAATGGGCTGTGCCGTTTGTCAGGGAGCGGCGCGTGTTTTGCAGTTATTGGGCGGCGGAAACGCTTCTCGAGAAGATTTGCTCAGAACCGGGAGCCACCCCCTTTTTACGGCCGCGGCGTCACACGCTGTACAGCCGCGTGAACGATCACGTGCTCCGTTCAGGCTTGAGCGGACGAGAGACCACCCTGTCCGCACTCGCCGCTGCCGTCTACGACCTGGCGGACGGCACGCTCTCGTTTCGCGAGATGGCCGAACGGCTCCGGCAGCCGCTTGACGCGGTTTTGGCGGAGGGGAAACTTCTCGCACAGCAACAAGCGATCATTCTGCACCCGCTCCTGCCCGGGGATGAAGCAGACCCGATCGCCTGGATACTGACGTGGCTAAAGGAACAACCGCAGTCGTTTCCGCAGCGGGATGGCTGGATTGCCAACCTGCTCCGCCTGCAAGAGGAGATCAGGACGCTGGAAGAGACCGGGTGGCCGGAACGAAAGGAGCGGCTGCGCGAGTTGGAGCGGATGTTCGCCCGGTTGACAGCGCGGGATGCGACCCGCGAAGCGGGGGAGATGTACGCGGACCGCAGCATCGTGTTTGAAGATGCGCACGGCCCGCTAGCCATCGAGATCGGCGGAACGCTTTGGGCGCAGCTCGAAGAAAGTCTGCAGCCGATACTGGAGGCAGCGCGTGCCGATGCGATCCAGACATCCCGGCAAGAGCGGCAGGCCGCCGCCCGCCTGTTGGATGAATGGTCCAACGGCCGAGGAACGATGCCTTACCTGCGCTTTCTCCACCATCGCTCCCGGATCGCTGGCGAACAACATCTGCCCGAACCGGCGCTCTCCAGCTTCCAGCGGGCGGCAGCGCAGCGGTTTGAGGAAGGCGATCCTTCCACGCCGATCTGCCTGCAGGCGGCCGATCTGGACGCGGAAGGGACGGGGCAGACGGTGGGAGAGGCGGAAGACGACCTGGATTCGTACTTTCTCTCCGTCGATTTGATGTTCATTCCTACAGACGGTGATGACGTACAGATCGTGGTGGGTGAAGCACATCCGCAATTTTTGACGGCGGTGTTCCCGTCCGCCTGCTTCCACCCGGAACGGGAGCGAATGATGGAAGAGATCGACACGTGGGCCAAACGACAGCGCGCGTATCCGCATATGGCCCAGATCGCCTACCACCGCAAGACAAAAATTTTCCCCTATCGGCTGCCCGGCAAGGTGATTGAATTGCTGCCGCGCCTGCCGGAGATCGACGACCAAGTAATCCCGGCCGGTGAATTGCACGTGTCCAATCGGGAGGGGCAGGTGTACCTGCACGATCAGACGGGCAAGGAGTGGCGCTTGTATCCGCCGCTGCACGCGGAGCCGCTGGACCCGGTCGCCCTGTTTTCGCATCCTCGCCTGGGAATTGGAACAGTGAAGACAGGGAATCGCACACCGCGCATCGTCATGGGGCGTGTACTGCTGCAGCGGGCACGTTGGGAATTGGATGCTGACGCCTGGCGGGTGGAACAAGGAAGCGATCACCCCTTCGATTTGATGCTGCACGTGTATCGCCTCAAGGAGCAGGAAGGCATGCCGGATTGGGTGTTCGTGCGTGTGGAAGGGGAGCGAAAACCATTCTGCATCGATTTCGCGAACGTTTTCCTTTTGGAAATGCTGCAGGGACTGTTGAAGCAATCGCGGACAGCTGTCTTCAGCGAGATGCTGCCCGCACCGAACGACCTGTGGCTGGACGACGGCGGAGAGCGCTATTGCTGCGAATTTCGCACAATGTGCCTCCGCGCATAATGAAAGGGTGAGCCGGATGAAGGTGAAAAGCCAAACGTCGAGATTGAAAGCGCAGCGGGAAATGGATGCACCAACCTTGTGGAAAACGCTCAAGCGGCGTTTGCAGGAGCGAGGCCATGACAGCATGTTCTGGCTGCTGGATGTGGACCATGGCATCGCGGCGGTGAGGGAAAACCTGGCAGACATGGATGTAAAGATTTTCGTCGTGGATGGAACGGAGTCCGATACGCTGGGGTTCAGTTCCCTGATGCCGCTGATTCGGGAAGCCCTTGGCGTGCTGATGGATGACAAGCGGGAAGAGGCATGGCTGAAAAGCGTCGCATCTGAAGTGCTGTACCTGATGCCGGAATTGCGAAGCGACGAGAAGTTTCGCTCCGCACCTGCCCTGGATGCCATCGCTGTGGCTCCGTCGCGCCGCCGACTGCACAAGGAGTCGGAGCAGATGTTCCGCGTCACCCAGATGGTCGTAACGCTTCTGGTGAAATATGCGAGACGTCAGGAGCGGAGCATTTTGTTTCACTTTGAGCATCTGGAGCGGATGGATGAACACACGTTGACGTGCATAGCCCGTCTGGCACAATGCCTCTTCTCCCTCCCGGCTGCCATCACCGCTACAGTGCACGAGGAGGGCGTGCCGGATGTGCTGGCGGCTTCCGGCGCAGGAACAGGACACGTAGCGTTTTTCCCCGTGGCGAAGATCCGCATCGACCTCTTGAACCGGATCGCCGAAAAGACAGGAGCAATCCTCTGCTCGCTAAAGGGCAAAGCGTACCAGGCCCCGGCAAGAGAGAGACAACCGGCGGGCGAGGCGGCTGCGGCGGCAAATGCGGAGCGTGAGAAAACCCGTGCCTTCCGCGAGGCGCTGCAGCGCGGCGATGTGCAGGCGATCGAAACAGCGGTTCTGGAATTGTTGGAAGTTTCCGTATTTACAAAAAATCACGACCACTCCCTGCGGGCGATCGCGCAGGTGTGGCCGATGCTTCCCAGGTTTTCAACAAAAAACCGGGTGGAAGTCATTCATCTGCTCGGCATCCTCTACGCCTATATGGGAGACTTCCCGACAGCGATTGACGTGTTCACATACGGGGGGCAGTTCGTATCGGACCCTGTACAGGCGGCGGAAAACAAATTTTTCCTGGCGTTGTTGTACACGAAACGGCTGAACGACTCCGTCACGGGACGCGACTACATCGCACAGGCTCTGGAGTGCCTCGCCGGCGTGCAGGGAGAACTGGCGGACATTGAGCGGACCTGGTTGAACAACCTGTGCGCCTTGACGTACGTGAACGAGAAAAACAGAAGCGCTGCCTACGAGTGCTGCCTCAAAGCGCTTGACTACATCAAACACGGACACCGCTCGAGCGACGCGATCCACATTAAAATCAACCTGATCTCCAACATCACCGTTCTGCACGAATACGGAAAAGAACTGGATAAGGCGATCGCCAAATGGATGTTCTTTGAAAAGTTTCTCAAAGCGTCCGGACCGGTGTTTGCCAAGCACTACTATTACCGCAAAGGCGGTCTGCAGTACAAGAACCGGCAGGTAGCGGAAGCGATCACATCGCTTACGGCCAGCTATCGGCTTGCCTGGGATCTGCATTCGCTCTTTTACCAGGACGTGATCGCGCGAGGACTGGCCGGCGTGTATTTCTGGGAAGGACAGTACGAAGAAGCCGCCCATTGGTATCAACTGGCGATCGACGCCAAGAAGAAACTGCTGCAGGAAGACAATCTCCCCAAAGTGGCGCTTGGCCGTGCGCTGAGCCTGCGAAAACAGGGACGAACCCTCGAGGCCGAACAAGTGCTCCGCGAAGCGCTGGACCTGCAGCCGACAGGGGACGCGGCGGAAAAAGCGAAAAAGGCGCTGTCCCGCTGGAACGACCTCTCCGCTGAGGAGCTGGAGGAGCTGATTTCGTACGCGATTGACAAACCGGACACCAAACTGAATCGACCGTTTGATCTCACCAATCTCTATTGATTTGCTCCTCCAATGAAAAGAAGACGAAAAGGGGGTGGTATCCCTTGGAACGCACATCTGACGTTATCGTAGTCGGTGCGGGGATTGTCGGCTCGGTACTTGCCTATCTGCTGGCACATAGCGGACGCAGCGTCCGGATGCTCGATCGCGGGCTGCCTGGCGGGGAGGCATCCGGCGCCAGGGCGGGGCTGCTGACCACTGTTGCAGAAGGCAGCGGGAAGGGACCGTATCTCGATCTGTCCGTACAAGGCCTTGCGGAGATGCGAACAATTATTCAACAACTGGAAGACGAAACGGGGATAGACTGCTGGCTGGAATGCCACCCGCTGTACCGGATCGCGACAAATGAGCAGGAACGGGACATGATGTTTGCCCTCTATCAGGAACGTCGCCAACTGGGAGTGCAGGAAGAATGGCTGGAACCAGAGCAGGTGCGGCGGGAACAGCCCCTGTTGTCCCCGCGCGTTACCGGAGCCATGCGCAGTCCACAGGAGTATCACGTCACGCCGGGGTTGTTATTGAAAGCCGTGCTGCAGGCTGCTCGCCAGCGCGGAGTGCTTGTGCAGGAAAACACGGCGGTCACCGCATTCTTGACGGAAGGGCAGCGCGTGATCGGGGTGGCTGCCGGAATGGAGCACTATTACGCGGAGCATGTGATTCTGGCGAACGGAGCGTGGTCACCGGAACTGCTAAAGCTGGTCGGCATTGATTTGCCGGTGACCCCTTTGCGGGGACAGATGCTGGTCGTTTCGCTTGCGGGATTCGCTCTGCCTTGTCTGATAAACACTGCACGCGGCTATCTGGTCCCGAAAAAGGACGGTCGCATCGTCGTCGGGGCGACGCAGGAACACGCCGGCTTTGCCAAGGAAATCACCGTTGCGGGCATCACGCACCTGCTGAAAGTGCTCTCCGCAGCTCCCGCCTTGGTGCAAGCCAGGATTCACGATACATTTGTCGGATTGCGCCCAATGTCCAGCGACGGAATGCCGCTGATCGGCCCCCTGCCCGGGTGGGAGGGACTGCATGTCGCGACGGGTCACGCCCAGCACGGTATCCTGCTCAGCGGAATTACCGGCAGGATGATGACCGCCTACCTGAACGGTGAAGACCCGGGCGAACTCTGGCGGCATTTCCAGGTCCAGCGAGTCTTGACATGTAAAGCGGAAACGGAGGTATGACCATGTTCTCCTTGCAGGTGATCGTTCCCCCTCAGGCCGATCCGTCGAGCGTCCCGTACCGCGCCTCCACGCTTGCCAGGCGCTTGCGGGCGCTGCATCACACTGTTCGGCTTGATGACGACAATCAGCATGCCTACGACTTTTTCCTTGATCCGAAAAGATTGACGGCCTGCCGGCTGGAAGCGGAGCGCACGCTGAACCAGATGGAGGAAGGCAGCAGGCTGTCAACACTTCGGGAAGAGTACCTGTATTACCGAACTGGCCGCGCGCTGCTGTACGGCGCCAATCTGCCCAAGCAGGTGGAACACGCCTGGTCTGTCCTGCAAAACCGGGGTTCCTCTGTCGCGCAGCGCGAGGAGGCAAAACGCATCGTGCAGCACGCCTTGGAAGTAGCGGGACTGTCCGCCTTTCCGTCGCTGATTTCGCTTCATGACCTGAATCTGCCGTATTCCAGCGAATCGTCCGAGCAGTGCCGTCGAGCGGCCGTTGACGATGCGGTTAATCCGTACGTCCCCTTTTGGCGAGAGCGGGTCGGGCAGATCAAATCGGATCGTCCGGATGCGGTCATTCTCTGGATCGAAGTGGATCAGCAGGTGATCCCGTCGCTGACGCTGGCCCGCATGTTAAAGGAAGCAGCAGTCTCTGCCGAGATTGTGTTGGCCGGTCCTTTCGCCCAGTTCATCAGTCGAGCGCTCGGGGGAAGCAATCCGTGGAAGGAGTGGATCGACACCCTCGCATGCGGTCCGGGTCTGTTCTCCGGGATCACAGTGCAGGAGCAGCCATTGCTGGCAGAGGGTACTGACAGCCCGGACCTGTGGACGGTGGAAGGACTGCCGTTGGACCGTTATCTCGGCCAACCTCCCGTGGCGGTGCTCCCGCTTGTGGAGGACGACCCTTTCTTCGATGGAAAGGGGGATAAAGAAACAATTGCCGGCTTGTATCAGCGGATGCGCGCATTGTCGCAAAGCAAACCAACGCTTCGCTTTTACCTCTCCACACCGCTTATCCCGGAATGGCTGTGCGAACTGGCGCGCTTGATGGAAGCGGACGGCTTCCGGCCTGCCTGGGGCAGTCTGGTCTCCTATGGCACCTGGCTGTCTGCGGAACAAGCGGCTCAACTGGCCGCGGCCGGCTGCGAGTTTTTGCACTTCGAGCTGAAAGGATTCCTCGGTTATCCCGATCAGCATACGGCCAAACAGCAGATGACCGATTCCTGGAGAAACGCTCGCGCAGCAGGTTGCAGCGTGCTTTTGTCGGTGGTGTTCGGCCATCCGCTGTCAGATCCGCGGGATTTTGAGGCGTTTGTCTCTTTCCTCAACGAGCACCAATTCGCGTACGATCGGCTGGTTCGCTTTCAACTGTTCCGGCTTACCCCGGGAAGTCGTTTTTGGAACGATCCGGCCGCTTACGGCATCGTCGAGATCGGGGAGGCAGAGCGGGAGCGTGATCTGAAACGCCACTTCCCGTTTGTGTCCAGGCATGGAGTGAACAGTGCGGACCTGTACCCGCTTGCAGCGGATTATATCGCCGGGTTGAAAAGACGTGCGGGTGACCTCCCGACGACCGCCCTGAAACTGGATGATTGGGCATTTCGGGGGGAAGGACGCAGTGCAGTTTCGCAGCAGGCGAACCAATTGCCGGACGAAGGCGGGGAAGCGGTCCTGCAGCTCTCCCCGGACGTGGAGGCCCGCCGCTTTTCTTATCCGTTTGGCACGCTTGAGCAGCGTTGGCGGACATTTCTGATCGGGCAAACTCCCTGGCCGGAAGCAGAGCCGCTTCAACAATCACTTACGTATGTCGTCTATCGAAACGACCGGGGGAAGATGTCGGTGGTAAACAGCGCGGTGTTCAACGTGATCGAGTTGTGCAGACAGCCGGTCAAAGAGGCCGAGCTTCTGGCGAAATTCCCCGCCCGACAGGCGGAGTCACTACGCAGTCTGCTTCGCAAATGGAAAAAAGAAGGGATGGTGCGGGTCTATGCCGAATCCGCAGCCGCTCTCTCCGATTGAGAGCAGCAAATCGTCCGGTTTGCTGGTGCAGGATGGTTCCCGCTTTCGGATCAAGTTTTACCTGCTCTGGGCCTGGTGGCATCTCTGCCTGCTCGTTGTCCCGCGCAGTTCCTCGGCCCGTTTCCATCTCGGCAACGCGTATGCTGCGCAAGGCATGGAGGAGCAGGCGATCAAAAACTGGAAGCGGTGTGTAGAACAGGAACCCGGACATGCAAAGGCATGGCACAATCTCGCTGCGCTGTACATGCAAAAAGAGCGGTGGAGTGAAGCGATGCAGGCATTTGCGCAACTGCGGCGGCTGCATCCCGCGCAGGCGGAACACGCTTTTCACTATGGGCGATGCCTGGAAGAAGCGGGTCAGGTGTCAGAAGCGCTGCAGGCGTACGAGCAAGCACTGGAACAGGCTCCGGAGCAGATCGAGTGGCGCTATGCGGTGGCCAAAAGCCTGCTTCGCCACAAGCGTCTGAAGGAAGCGGCCGAACACCTGCGGCACATCGTCGCGGTGCGCGAAGATCACGTCGGCGCGTATGAACATCTGGGAAAAATCTATCTGGCTCTGAAAAAGTATGAAGCTGCTGAGCGCATGTTCCAGAAGGCGCTCGCCCATGCCGAACATCCCGACCCGCTGTATTACGTGCTGGGGATGGTGGCGGAGCGGCGCGGACAGGTGGAGGAAGCCCGCGCGTATTATGAGCGCATCACGGCACTCAACCTCGTCACTGAAGCAAAAAAAACGCCTCGAAGCGATCCGGCAAGAGCAGGCCAAGGCACAGACAGAGCAGATGCAGGGATGACTTCTGTTCGCCGTCGTCAGCGTGGAGAATGCCAAAAAGGGGTGATTGAGTGGCTGGTCAGTGGTCGTTCTTGTCAGCGTTTATTGTCAGAAGCACGGGTTTTCCCCAGCATCTTATGGATCCGATTGAGTTTTCCGCCACTGTGGAGCAAATGCAGGCGATTTTACGCGCTGAGGCAGAGCTCAAGCGGGAACAGGAACATTTTTTGCAGCAGTTTCCCGCGTGGGTGAAAACGTTGGAGGAAACGCATCCGAAAGGCGATCCGGTTTTCAAGCGGTTGTACAAGTGGCGAAAAGCAGTCGAAAAGGGAAGCGCACTGCCTTTGGAAAACCCGCTGCCTGACGTACTGCCGCTCGTTGAATGGCGCAATCGCTACGAAGCAATCCGTGAGCACAAAATGCGTCTGACGACCGAGTTGGCAGCGATTTTTGAGCGCGAGTGGCCCCAGTGCATGGAGGCGTTCAAACGCGTGCTTTCCCTGCCGCGCGTGCAGGAAGCGGTCGCACACTCCAGTGCGCAGGTCTGGCGGTCGCTGCAGCGCTTTCTAGCCGCCGATGCGAAAAAGTTGAAATCGTCCGGCAAGCGCTATGACAGCCGCACATTGATTCGCTACCTGCAGCGTTTTTTGTTCAAAAATGACACGACGAGCTTTTTTGGTCCGCTCAACTACGGCTTGTTTCGAGACAGTGAACAGCTGCTTACGGTGGAGCGAAGCGGTCCGATTCCGAGACGCCGCCGCAGCTTTTTGACCTATTGGGCGGTGGAGGCACTGGCAGAGCAGGTGAGCCGCCGCAAGGAATGGCGCGAGTACATGCCGATCGCTGTGCACGATGCGTTTTATCTGGTGGAAACAGGGCTGGTTCACGCCCAGACGCAAAAACGGATCCCTCTGCCGTCCGAAGTCGTGCGGGTGCTGCACCGGGCGGATGGTCAAACTCCGGCGCGGGATTTGTTGGCAGGATGCACAGAGACGACGAGGAGTACTTTGGAAAAACTGCGGGACAAAGGAATCATCCTGTGGGAATTCCGTGTTCCGCAAGCGTGCCATGAGGTGCTGGAAGAACTGCTCGCCTTTGTGGACGCTCTCCCGGCCGATGAGGCACAGCAGCAGTGGAGCGCTGATTTGCGGCAGTTCGCTGCGTGGCAAACGGCCTACAGCGCTGCCGACGCGCAAGGCAAAACGGAGATTCTGGAACAGGCGTCCGCACTGTTTGAACGGCTGACCGGACGCGATTCCACCCAACTGCATGGCGAGACGTATGCGGATCGTTCGCTGTTTTGTGAGGAGACGCTGGGCGATGTGCAGGAATTCTTGATTAGCCTGGACATGAAGGAGGACTTGGAGCAAAGGATCAGCCCGCTGCTCGATTGGGGCGCGGCGGTGGCGATGAAAAAGCGGGAGCATGCTCAGCGTCAGGCCAGGCAGATTGTTGCGGCGATGAGGGAAGAGTGGGGCCAGGAGAAACTGCCGTTTCTCGCCGTATTGCCGGAATTGACCAGCCGGATGAGCAGCGAAGGGTTCCATCCTGACTTTTCCGACATTGTAGAGCGGTTGAATGCGAGCGGGAAGCGGGACCAGCGGGTCGTCGAGCTGCCGGACGAGTGGCTCCGCGAACAATCAGCCGGTCACGCTTTCGATCAGCGGCTGTGCGTCTGCTCCCCGGACCTCATGCTGCAAGCGAGAAGCGTGGAACACGTCAATCGCGGCGAGTATCAATGGGTGATTGGCGAAGTACATTGCTGCACGCAGGGCATGAGCAACCTGCTCTATTTCCATCCACAGCGCGAAGCGCAGATCGCCGAGGTGAGGGAGGCATTAAAAGCCTTGCCGAACGGCGAATTTCTGGCAAACGTCGTATTGAAACAGCGGGCAGGCAAAAGCTTCTTTGTCGAAATGTTCGAGCAGACGTTGACGCTACTTGGGCGTTCGCAGAAAGGAGGTGATGCCGTAAGGACATTTTCTGAACTCTGGGTCGTGGAACAAGACGGAGAATTGGTGCTGGTGGATGCGGACGGCAAGCGGTTCATTCCGTACATGGGCGACCCGAATTCACCAGTCGCTTTTGTCTTTGCCGAGCCGAGCATCGAAATTCCCAAAATCAGGACGGAGGGGCACCTGCCCCGTCTGACGTATCGTGGCCTGGTGGTCCAGCGGGAGACATGGAACCTGCCGGCAGCCGACTGGTTGTCCGATTCCACGTTGCCGCATGAACGGTTTCTTCACGTGTGGCGGTTAAAAGAGCATTACGGCATGCCCGACGAGGTGTTCGTGCGTGTGAACAGTGAGTTGAAACCTTTTTATGTCAACTTCCGATCGTATTTTCTGGTCGACCTGCTCCTCACGCATCTGCGGGGAGAAACACGGGTGACGTTCAGTGAACGGCTGCCCGACCGCTCCTCGGAGTGGTTTTCCAACGACGAAGGAGCGTATTGCTGCGAACTTCGCACCAATATCGTAAGGCGTCAACCATCAAACCAATGAGGTGAGAACGATGTTGAAAAACCTGAGTGCGTGCGTCATCCTGCGTGTCCCGGCAGAAGAACCGTTTCTCCATGCGAGTTTGTCTTCGTTCCGTCCGCTGACGGAAGACCTGTACATTCTGGACATGGGGCAGCATGCGTTTGCAGAACGATTTGCGGAAGAATACGGTGCCCGCGTGGTCCGCGTTCACGATCAGCCGCACGAAGCCGCCATGTTGAACATCATGCTGAAGGAAGCCAACAAAGAGTGGCTGATTTGGATGGATGCGGACGAGTTTATCCTGGAAGGCCATGCGTTGATTGGCGAACTGGTGCAGGACGGGAAGACCAAAGCAGCGAGCGTCCGGGCGATTCACTTCGAGGACCCGGTCAGCACGTTTGATGAACCGCGAACTTACCGCCTGCTGAATCTGCAGCCCGACTCCCGCTTTTTGGGAACGATCGATCCGCAGTTGGTCCTTCCGGAAGACCGGGGAGCGGTTGTGGACAGCGAAATCAAAATCGCCCACCGCGCCTACATGCAGGACGAGATCATCATCCAGAAAAACCATCTGCGCGTCAAAAATTTCAGCCGACACCTTGAGGAGCATCCGGATGACCGGTTTGCACGCAACAAACTCGGGTACTATCTGATGGCAATCCGCGAGTGGGGCAAAGCGCTCGAGCAGCAGAACATCCTGATCGAGTCTGATCCGAATGACCCTGAGAATCCGCTGTTTATGCTGCGTGCCGCCACGTGCGCCCTGTCGCTGAATGACAGCGAACTGGCCCTGCAGTACGTCGAGCGGGCAATTGAGCAGCAGCCGAACTTCTCCGACGCTTACTTCATGCTCGGTACGATTCTGGTGCGGCACAACCGCCTGGACGAAGCAAAAGCCGCTCTGCAGCAGGCGCTGGAGCGCAAGGCGAAGACGCCGTATTACCTCTTGGCAGACGAGAGCATGTCTACCTGGAAACCGCTCAACGAACTGGCAGAGATCAGCCGCCGCGAAAACCGGTTGTTGGATGCGGTCCGCTTCCTCGAGCGCAGCCTTGAAGTGTATCCGACCAACTATCGGACCAATCTGATGCTCGCGTCCTTGTACAAACAACTGAACCGACCCGAAGATGCGAAAAAAGCGTACCAAGCGGCAATCACCATCAATCCCGCAATACTGCAAAAGAAAGCAGTGAAGCCTTGAGGCGTGTTGGGCTGCATGGGCAGGCGAGCGCAAAGAGTGCGTCAGGACAGTTGATCCTGGCGCGCTTTTTTTGGCGTGGTCTGGAACAACCACGTGACATGATTTTTCCGCTTATCACATATCTGATAACTGAACAGGGTTCGATTTCCCATCAGGAATGGAGTGAGGACAATGGTGGCGGTAGGAGGACAACAGGTAAACGGAGTGCAGATTGCCGGGACAGTTACGCCGGCGTTTGCTGAGATTTTGACGCCGGAGGCACTGCGGTTTGTCGCCGGGTTGAACCGGGCGTTTGCCGCGCGGCGGGACGCGCTTTTACGGCAGCGGGTCCTGCGGCAGGTGGAACTGGACACCGGTAAAAAGCCCGATTTCCTGCCGGAGACCAAACACATCCGCGACAGTTCGTGGACGATTGCGCCAATTCCATCTGATCTGAAGGATCGCCGGGTGGAAATCACCGGGCCCGCCGGAGACCGAAAGATGGTGATCAATGCCTTGAACTCGGGGGCGAAAGCGTTCATGGCTGATTTGGAAGATGCCAATTCGCCGACGTGGGTCAATACCATCCAGGGGCAGATCAATTTGCGGGACGCGGTCAACCGCACGATCCGGTACTTCAGTCCCGAAGGCAAGACGTATGCCCTGAAGGAACAGGTGGCCACCTTGATCGTGCGGCCGCGCGGCTGGCACCTCGATGAAAAGCACCTGCTGATCGATGGAAAAGCGGCGTCCGGCAGTCTGGTCGACTTCGGACTCTACTTCTTTCACAATGCCAAGACGCTGATCGCAAACGGTTCCGGTCCCTATTTTTACCTGCCCAAACTGGAGAGCCATCTGGAGGCGCGGCTGTGGAACGACGTGTTCGTCTGGGCCCAGGATCAATTGGGGATCCCTCGGGGAACCATCAAGGCGACCGTTTTGATCGAAACGATTTTAGCCGCTTTTGAGATGGACGAAATCATCTGGGAACTGCGGGATCATATGGCCGGACTCAACTGCGGACGCTGGGACTACATTTTTAGCTACATCAAAAAGTTTCGCCGCGACCCGGATGTGATTCTGCCCGATCGATCGGTCGTGACCATGACGGTCCCATTCATGCGGGCCTATTCCCTTCTGACCATCAAGACATGCCACAAGCGCAATGCCCACGCGATGGGCGGTATGGCCGCCCACATTCCGGTGAAACACGATCCGGCTGCAAACGAGGAGGCCCTGAAACAGGTCCGGGCGGATAAACTCCGGGAAGTGCGCGACGGGCACGATGGCACGTGGGTCGCGCATCCGGGATTGGTGCCTGTCGCGATGGATGTGTTCAACCAGCACATGCCGGCCCCCAATCAAGTGGAGAACAAACGGGAAGACGTGCATGTGACAGCCGCAGAGCTGCTGGCGGTTCCCAAAGGGCCGATCACGGAAACGGGGCTTCGGACCAACATCCACGTCGCCATTCGATACATCGCAGCCTGGCTGAACGGTACCGGCGCTGTCCCGATTTTTAATCTGATGGAAGACGCTGCGACTGCGGAAATCTCCCGTGCTCAGGTCTGGCAGTGGATTCGCCATCCGAAAGGCATCCTGGAGGACGGGCGGAAAGTTACGGCGGCATTGACAGAACAAATCCGGGACGAAGAGCTGGAGAAAATCAGGGAGGAAATCGGCCGGGAGGCGTATGAGGCGGGACGCTTCGAGCAGGCTGCCCGGCTGTTTACCGAACTGGTCCTGGCCGATGAATTCGTCGAGTTTTTGACCATCCCCGGCTATGAGATCTTGGAGTAGGGAAGGAGTGAGCAGATGGAAGCGGTCAAAATCGACAGACAGAAGCTTTCTGACAGGGTGGCGCTCCAAATAGAGCAGTGGATTACCGCAGGACATGTACGGCCCGGCGCCAAGCTTCCATCTGTACGGGAATTGTGCCAACTGTTTAACGTGGGCCGTACCGCTGTGCGAGATGCCATCACGACGCTGAAAGGGAAAGGATTGGTGGAAGTCCGACACGGCAACGGCACATTCGTCCGCCAGTCTGACTGTTCTCGTGTCTTTCAAGGCGTGAGCCTCGTGCGCAAAGAGGATATCCACAAGCTCTTTGCGGTGAGGAAAATCCTTGAGGCAGGGACGGCCGAACTGGCGGCGGTTCACCGCGAAACGGACCACCTGAACAGGATGAAGGAGGCGCTGGAGCGTCTGGCCCAGGCGGATACGCTGGAAGGGTGGAGAGCGGATCTCGACTTCCATCTCGCCATCGCGGAAGCCACGCAAAACGAGCACCTCGTGCAGTTGATGCAGACCGTTTCGTCGGCGATCCGCAAGGGGATCATGGACTGCCACCGGATCATTCTGGCTGATGCCGAGCAGGAGCGGGTGATTTTTCACCAGCATGTGGCCGTGTTCGAGGCCATCCGCGATGCAAAACCGGAACAGGCGAGACAGGCGATGGTGGAGCATTTGGCCCATGTGGAAGCCTTGTTGAACGGAACGTTGTGACATTGTGTCCAAGGGAGGGAAGAACATGGACGCGACGCTGATCTCACAGGTCATCGGTACGGGGAGCATACGGCCGGCGGCGAACTCGTCCCACGTTCTCGGCAATCACGGCTTATACGAAGTCTTTCCGGAAACCGAAGAAGAGATCGCAGCAGTGCTGAGAGCGGCGTACGAACAAGGGTGGACCGTCATTCCGATGGGCGGCGGAACGAAAAGAGGTTTTGGCGGTACCGAAGCAAACACAGACATCCTGCTCGGTCTGTCCGCCTTCCGGGGGATTGTCGACTACGCGCCAGGTGACATGACCGTGACGGTCAAGCCCGGAACGACCATCCAGGAGATCAATACGCATCTGGCTGCCCATGGCCAGATGCTTCCGTTCGATCCGTACTGGCCCCGGCATGCGACCGTCGGCGGCGTCGTGGCTGCCAACGACAGCGGGCCGAAGCGCATGCGCTACGGTTCGGTCAGGGACCACGTCATCGGGATGCGCGTCGTCTATCCCAATGGCCGCATTATTCGAACAGGCGGCAAGGTAGTGAAAAATGTAGCCGGCTACGACATGAACAAGCTGTTTATCGGCTCCATGGGGACGCTGGGTGTCATGAGTGAAATCACGCTGAAACTGCGCCCGCTCCCGCCCTTTCAAACCCTGCTGCTCCTCGCATTCTCCCGCTCTGACTTTACCCAGATCCGCTCCTTTGCAGTATCTCTCCTCGATTCCCTAATGGAACCCGTCTCGATGGAATTCCTCAGTCCCGCTGTCAACCAATACATGAGTGGAGGAAACGGGTATGCGCTGGCGATCGCCTTTGAAGATGAAGAGAAAGCGGTCCGCTATCAGGAAGAGTGGGTAAAGGCACGACTGCCGAAAGATACGGAGATTCTGTCTTGGGAGCAGGAGGAAGCTGCAGAGTGGTGGATGCGTTTCGCCCGGCTGCCTCCCTCCGCCCTTTCTTCCGGAGATGGAGAGGAAACGATGGCGATAAAAATTGGCAGTAAAAACCTGGATGTGCTCGAAATCGTCAAGACCTGCCATGAGCTCGGCGAACGGTACGACCTGGCCGTCCAGACCCACGGCGGGGTTGGTCACGGCATTACCCGCGTCTATTTAAGGGGAAACCCGGCGCATTTTGCCGCATACCTGACAGAGATACGCTCGCTGGCCGAAAGCAGGGGAGGCTATGCAGTCATACAGCACGCTACGCTCAAACAGAGGCGAGAGCTGGACGTGTGGGGGAGACAACCTGCCGCCTTTTTCCTGATGGAGGGCATTAAGCGAACCATCGATCCGCGTCGTGTGTTAAACCCAAACCGATTCATAGGGGGGATCTGACGTGAGTGCGCCTGTATCTCATGCAAAAGGCAATTTTCGGTGGGAAGATCCGCCGGACGAAGAGAAGTATTCCGCATGCGTTCACTGCGGGCTCTGTCTGGAGTCGTGCCCCACCTATCTGGAGACAGGGCATGAGCAGCAATCCCCGCGCGGCCGGGTACATCTGATCAAGTCCGTGGCAGAAGGAAAGCTATCGATCAGTGCGGGGATTGAAAACCCTGTCTTTACCTGCCTCGATTGCCGCGCATGTGAGACTGCCTGCCCGTCTGGCGTACAGGTGGGCTCGCTGATTGAGGCCGCTCGCGGACAAATTCGCAAGGCCATTCCGCTCACGGGTTGGAAAGCGTTTCTTCATTCCTTTTTTCTGAGAGGCGTGTTTCCTCATCCATCCCGGCTGCACATGGTGGGAAATCTGTTGAAGATGTACCAGAAAAGCGGTTTGCAGTCGCTCTTCCGAAAAACGGGACTGCTCAACCTGCTCCCGCAGCACCTGCGAGAGATGGAGCGCGTCCTGCCGACCGTCACCGATCCCGTTATGCGTACGCGCCCGGAAGTGATTCCGGCGGCAGGACCGGCCAGGGGGAGAGTCGGCCTGCTCACCGGTTGCGTGATGGATGTGATGTTTGGTGAGATCAACGCAGCGACGATACGCGTGTTGAATCGAAACGGGTACGAAGTGATCGTGCCGCGCGGACAGCGATGCTGCGGAGCGCTTCACATTCACGCGGGCGACCGGGAGCAGGGAAAGGCGCTGGCCAGACAAAACATCGACGCGTTTCTGGCGGTGGATGTGGAGAGCGTGGTGGTAAACGCAGCGGGCTGCGGATGTGCGCTCAAGGAATACCCCGAACTGTTGCGCACCGATCCCGCGTATCACGACAAAGCCGTTCGCTTTGCGGAAAAAGTGGAAGACATCTCCCGGTTCCTGGTTGCCCGCGGTTATCAGAAACCGCGCGGCAGGGTAGAGGCGAGGGTGGCGTATCATGATGCCTGCCATCTCGCCCACGGGCAGGGCATTCGCGACGAGCCGCGGCAGCTTCTGCGCGAGATTCCGGGAGTGGAGTGGATCGAGATGGCGCTTGCGGACCGCTGCTGCGGCAGCGCCGGCATCTACAATCTGACCAATCCCGAGATGGCCGGCAAGATTCTGGACGAGAAAATGAAAGCCGTCCCCGATCAAATTGATCTGCTCGTGATGGGAAATCCCGGCTGCATGTTGCAGATGATGATGGGGGCGAGGAAGCACGGTCGAACGACAACAATCGTCCATACCGTACAACTGCTGGATTGGTCGTACGAGCGGGAAGCGCTGACTGCGAACCAAGCGGAAGCGGGAAGGGGGGAATGATCCATGTCGGCAAACGACCCGATTGTCCATGAACTGGCGCGGATTGTGGGGGCGGATTCCATCCTATATCAACAGGAGGATCTGATGACCTACGAGTGCGACGGCTACACAGTGCACAAACACCCGCCGCGGGCTGTCGTCTTTCCGTCCTGCACCCAAGAAGTTGCCGCAGTGGTGAAGTATCTGCACGACCAAAACATCCCGTTCATCCCCGCGGAGCGGGAACCGGGTTGAGCGGCGGAGCCGTCCCGTTGGGCGGCGAAGTGATCATCAGCCTGGTGAAGATGAAACGGCTGCTTCACGTCGATTACGAAAACCGTCTGGCCGTGGTGGAACCTGGCTTCGTCAATCTGAAACTGACAAATTCCGTAGCGGGCAAAGGCTACTATTACGCACCCGACCCTTCCAGCCAATACGCCTGCACGATCGGCGGCAATGTGGGGGAAAACGCGGGTGGGGCCCATTGCCTCAAATACGGCGTGACCACCAACCATGTGCTCGGCCTTGAGGTGGTGCTGGCAAACGGAGAGATCGTGGAAATCGGCGGCGTTCCCGATGCACCGGGCTACGACCTGATGGGGCTTATAACCGGCTCGGAAGGAACCTTGGGGATCGTCACCCGGATCACGGTGCGCATCTTGAAAAATCCGGAAGGGAAAAAGACGGTGCTGGCTTATTTCGACAGTGTGGAAGAAGCAAGCCAGGCCGTCTCCGACATCGTGGCGGCCGGCATCATACCTGCGGCGCTGGAGATGATGGACAAAACGGCGATCGAGGGCGTGGAAGCAGGCACGTATCCGATCGGGCACCCCAAGGAGGCAGAAGCGGTTCTCTTGATCGAAGTGGACGGGATTGCCGCCGGCATTGACGATCAGATCGCAAAGATCGTGTCCGTTTGCCAGGGCAGAAAGGTGTCGGCGGTAAAGGTGGCCGCGACCGAGGAGGAACGGGCGAGATGGTGGGCCAACCGGAAAACGGCCTTCCCCGCGATGGGTTCCATTTCACCCGATTATCTCGTACAGGATGGCGTCATTCCGCGCAGCCGGCTGCCGGAAGTGCTGGAGAAAATCAGACAGATCAGCGAGCGTTCTGGGCTGAGGATCGCCAATGTATTTCACGCCGGAGACGGCAATCTGCATCCGTTGATCTTGTTTGACAGCAGAATCCCGGGCGAAACAGAACGGGCAGTCCGGGTGGGATCGGAAGTGCTGAAGGTGTGCGCGGACGCGGGAGGCTCAATCACGGGCGAGCATGGAGTAGGCATCGAGAAAAAAGAGGAGATGCGGTACATCTTTACGGATGACGAGCTGGACGCCCAGTTGCAGATTCGCAGCGTATTCAATCCGCGGAATCTGCTCAATCCGGACAAAATATTTCCCAAACCGGGCCGCTGCACGGAAATGAGGACGGCACCGGTTAAAACCTGTTGAATTGCAATGACGATTCTGAATTAAGGGTGTGGCGTTATGATGACGTGGTCACAAATATTCAGCCCGGTGGGAG
Organism: Brevibacillus sedimenti; assembly: GCF_020923495.1. GTDB lineage: Bacteria > Bacillota > Bacilli > Brevibacillales > Brevibacillaceae > Brevibacillus > Brevibacillus aydinogluensis. Next base: position 3,430,103 of record NZ_CP064048.1, on the reverse strand, counting down.
GGAGTCTGGGCCTCTCCGCCCTGGTTGCAGTGATCCCGATTCTCTATTTTTTCTGGGCGCTGGCCGTAAAACGCATGAAGGGCCATGTGGCCGGTTCGACTACATTGCTGGTGGCTGTGCTGATTGCGATTTTGGTGTACGGGATGCCGGTCGGCATGGCAGTCATGTCGGCCATTCAAGGCGCTGTTTACGGAATCCTGCCGATTGGCTGGATTATTATCGCGTCCGTCTTTTTGTATAAACTGACGGTAAAATCGGGGCAGTTTGACATCATTCGTTCGTCCGTTGTGTCCATCACGGAAGACCGCCGCCTGCAGGCTCTGCTGATCGCCTTCTCGTTCGGGGCCTTTCTGGAAGGAGCGGCCGGCTTTGGAGCGCCGGTCGCCATCTCGGCGGCACTGCTGGCCGGGATTGGTTTTCATCCTCTCTATGCGGCGGGCATTTGCCTGCTCGCCAACACGGCACCGGTCGCCTTTGGTGCCATTGGAACGCCGATCATCGCCGTGTCTGGTCCGACAGGCATTCCGGCAATTGACATTTCCCAGATCGTCGGCCGCCAACTGCCGCTGCTCTCCATCCTCGTTCCGTTTTATCTCGTCGTGCTGATGTGCGGCTTTCGGCGGACCATGGAAGTGCTGCCTGCCATTTTGGTTTCCGGCATTTCGTTTGCCGTCACGCAGTTTTTCACTTCCAACTACATGGGACCGGAACTTCCCGATATTCTCTCCGCCCTGGTTTCGATTGTCTGCCTGACGCTCTTTTTGAAAGTGTGGCAGCCCCGGTCGATCTTCCGCTTTGAAGCAGATCAGACCGAAACAAGAACGGTTGGTGGTGCTGGAGCGACAGGAGGGAAAAACGGGGAAACCCTTTCGGCGGGGCGGGTTCTGTACGCTTGGTCGCCATTTTTGGTGCTGACCGCGCTGATTTCCTTGTGGGGAATTCCAGCGGTAAAATTGGCATTGACCGGCAAATACGAAGGGGGCAACGTGCTCCTGTCCGCCCTCAATTCGATCGGCAAGGCCCTCACCTTTGCACCACCGGTTCCCGGCCTGCACCGGCTAGTCATTGGCGCCAACGGTAAGCCAATCGACGCGGTGTTTAAGCTCGAACTGCTGGTGGCGGCAGGGACGGCCATCCTGTTTGCAGCGGTCATCACCAAGTTCATCTGCCGCCTTTCCTGGAGAGAGTGGGGGAAGACGTTTGGTGAGACCCTGTGCGAACTGCGCTTTGCCATCGTAACGATCGCCTCCGTCGTCGGTTTTGCCTATGTGGCCAACGCATCCGGAATGAGCACGACCCTGGGGATGACCTTGGCGGCGACAGGGATCCTGTTCCCGTTTTTTTCGCCCATCCTGGGTTGGCTGGGGGTATTTCTCACGGGCTCGGACACTTCGTCCAACCTGCTCTTCGGCGGTCTGCAAAAGGTGACGGCCATCCAACTGGGCATGGACCCAGCATTGGCGATCGCCGCCAACAGCAGCGGTGGTGTTACAGGCAAAATGATCTCGCCGCAATCGATCGCCGTCGCCTGTGCGGCGGTGGGGCTGGCTGGAAAAGACGCCGACCTGTTCCGGTTTACGTGTAGGCACAGCGTGTTGCTCCTGCTGATCATCTGCGTGCTGACCTATCTGCAGACAAATATCCTCTCCTGGATGCTGCCGTAAACGAAATCATCCTTCCCCCGAATCGATCCCATTTATATGATAATCGAACATCCTGTAAGCAATACTATACCTAATACCGGATATACGGAAGGACAGCTATCAAACGACCATGAAGTTCAACCTGTTTTGGCGCAAATCGGTGGATAGATCGAAACGGTTCCTGTTACGCGAGACACAAGCGGTGAACACAATCGAGAAGACGCCCCTTCACGCGTCGCTGGTCAAAAACGCGGAGGTGCTGACGGAGCGCCTCGGCCGCAACAGCGATTTCGCCGCCTGCCACTTCACGTGTCTGGACAGGAATGTCAGCCTGTTCTTTCTGCACAGTCTGGCCGATTCCGACCGCCTGAACCGGCAGGTGATCGTTCCCCTCCAGCAGAGAGCGGGCATGTTCCCGACAGCTGTGGAGACGTCTTTGGCCGAGGACGAGGAAAAAAGCCTGATCCTGTTTATCCAGGAGAACATCATATCCGCAAGTGACATACAGCGAGTAGAGGACTGGCAGGCCGCGATTGAGCAGATCCTGCACGGCAAAGCGCTGCTCCTGGTAGAGGGCGAGTCGGTCGGTCTGGCGGTGGGAGTCAAAAAGGAATACAGCCGGAACATCGAGCAGCCGGAAACGGAACAAAGCGTCATCGGACCGAAAGACAGCTTTGTGGAAACGCTCAACACCAATATCGGCCTGGTTCGCCAGCGCTTGCGCGACCCGTATCTGCGGGTGGAATCCATCGTGGTGGGAAGACGGACGAAGCAGGAGACGGCCGTCATCTACCTGGCAGACGTGGCCAATCCGCAGGTCGTGGAAGAAGTAAGGCGGCGTCTTTCCTGCATCGAAACAGACAGCCTGATCGGCCAGATGCAGCTACTGGAATATCTGGAGGACAATTCGTTCTCCCTGTTTCCCCTCATGCGCCCCACGGAACGGCCTGACGTCACCTGTTCCTATCTGATTGAGGGAAACGTGGCGGTCATGGTCGAGGGGACGTCGCATGCGCTGATCCTGCCGATCACGTTTTTTCAAATGCTGGAAACGGTCGACGACTACTACACCAGCTGGCAGTACGCCACGCTGATCCGCATTGTGCGGATGGTCGCCCTGTTTCTCAGCATCACGACGCCCGGGCTGTACCTGTCACTCGTCGCGTACAACCCGGAGCTGATTCCCACCCGGCTGCTCATCTCCATGGACGCCGCACGTGTCAAGGTGGCGTTTCCTATCTTTATGGAAATTTTTATCATGGAATTCATCATAGAGATCATCCGGGAAGCTGGCGTCAAACTGCCCAGGCCGGTCGGACAGGCGGTCAGCATCGTCGGCGGTATTGTGATTGGGCAGGCGGCTGTGAACGCCAATCTGGTCAGTCCCGTGACGGTCGTCATCGTCGCACTGACCGCGATCTCCTCCTTTACGTCGCCTGTGTATTATCTCGGCATCACACACCGGATTCTGCGTTTCTTTCTGCTGATCTGCAGCAGTGTGTTGGGGACGTACGGATTCATCCTGGGCCTGCTCTTCATCCATGCCCATGTGGCCAGGCTGGTTTCGTTCGGGGTTCCCTATCTGGCGCCGTTTTCTCCGCTGCGTTTGCGCGACTGGACGGATATGCTGATTCGCATTCCGATGAAAAAGCTGCGTACGCGTCCAGCGTTTCTGAAAACGCGCAAGCCCAAGAAGGGAGAGGACACCCCGATGGTGCAGCGCGACCGGCGAAACACGTGAAGGGATCGTTGGCGACAAGGGAGTTGACAGGTGCGAAATCAAGCGCGTATCGTGATAAGATAAACGAAAAAAAGTCACGATCGTCGAGCAGAGCAACTGCGTATGCCGGGCAGTTGGTTCCATCGTGTAAAAACGGGAGAGGAGATACACTGTGGAGCACTACGCCAATCAGCCAAGTGGAGTTTTTCCGTCTGTCTGCTCACTGGATTGTCCGGATCAATGCGGTCTCCTTGTACACAAAAAAGATGGAAAGATTGTGAAAATCGAGGGCGATCCCAACCATCCCGTCACCCGGGGAGCTATCTGCAACAAGGTACGAAACATGACAGCGCGAATCTACGACCCCAAACGGCTCTCCTATCCGTTAAAGCGTGTGGGCGTAAAAGGGGAAGGCAAATTTGAACGAATCAGCTGGGACGAAGCGATTGAAACGATTGCTGCCCGCTGGAAGGAATTGATTCGCAGCGAGGGGCCGGAAAGCATCCTGCCGTACAGTTTCTACGGCAACATGGGCAGGCTCAGTGCGGAATCGATGGACCGCCGGTTTTTTCACCGCCTGGGCGCAAGCAGGCTGGAGCAAACGATTTGCAATGCAGCCGGAACAAAAGGGTACGAGTATACCATGGGCGGCAGCTTTGGGACGGACCCCGAGGATACGGTCCATGCCAAGCTGATCATCATGTGGGGGATTAATGCGGTCAGCACAAACATGCACCAGGTGGCGCTTGCCGAGAAAGCGCGCAAAAACGGAGCCCAGGTCGTCGTGATCGATGTGCACAAAAACCAGACCGGACGTTGGGCAGACTGGTTTATTCCGATCATGCCCGGGACGGACAGCGCACTTGCCCTTTGCATAATGCATGTGCTGTTTGCCGAAAACATGGTGGACGAAGATTTTCTCCGCCAGTATACCGTAGGGCATGAGGAGCTTCGGGAGCATGTAAAGCGGTACGAGCCCGCTGCCGTTTCCGCCATTACGGGTGTTCCCGTGGAGGATATTGTCCGGCTGGCCCGCATGTACGGTCAAGTGTCCCCATCTTTTATCCGCATCGGAAACGGGCTGCAGCATCATGACAATGGCGGCATGTGCGTGCGGACGATTGCCTGTCTACCCGCGCTTACCGGCCAATGGCTGAAAAAAGGGGGCGGAGCGATCAAGGGGAACGGAGGGTACCTGCGGTTCAACAAGCAGGCGCTGCAGCGTCCTGATTTGCGCGCCGATAATCAGGCGCGCCTGATCAACATGAATCAGCTGGGGGATGCCCTGCTTGAACTAGACCCGCCGGTGCGTTCGCTGTTTGTGTACAGCAGCAACCCGGCTGTTGTGGCCCCGGAAGCCAACAAGGTGCGCCGCGGGCTGGCCCGCGACGATCTGTTTACCGTCGTGCACGACATGTTTTTGACGGAGACGGCCATGTATGCCGATCTCGTGCTTCCGGCGACATCTTCTTTTGAAAACACGGACTTTTACACCTCGTACTGGCATCACTACATTCAATTGCAGCGGCCAGTGATTCCGCCGTATGGAGAAAGCAGGTCCAATGTGGAAGTGTTCCGCCTGCTGGCGAAAGCGATGGGATTTGATGAACAGGCATTTCAGGACACGGAGGAGGAGCTGATCCGGCAGGCGCTTTCCAACCACCGGAACCCGTATCTGGAAGGCATCGACTATGAAACACTGGTGGAGAAGCAGTATGTCAAGGCAAATGTAAAACCCCTGTTTCCGGGACGCCTTCCTACACCCAGCGGGAAAATCGAGCTGTATTCGGAAAGGATGGAGCGGGAAGGATATCCGCCGCTGCCGACGTATGTACCGCTTGCCGAAGCCGAAGACGGCCATTACCCGTATTGGTTTATTCCGGCGCCCAATCATAATTTTCTCAATTCGACTTTCTCCCATCAAGACAAGCACGTGCAGCTGGAAAAAATGCCTCGACTGCACATGAATGCTGCCGATGCGGCACGGGCCGGAATCAACAACGGGGATAAGGTGCGGGTCTGGAACGAACGTGGCGAGTGTGAACTGGTCGCCGCCGTAGGCGAGAATGTGCTGCCCGGCGTAGTGGTAAGCCAGGGGCTGTGGGCGGATATGACAGGCACGAAACGGTTGGTGAATGCGCTCACGCCGGACCGTCTTGCGGATATGGGCGGCGGAGCCACCTTCTTTTCTGGACGCGTCAACGTGGCAAAAGCCTAGCTTATGGCACAGTGAGAGCCACACCCACTTTGGCGGGATGTGGCTCATTCGTGTATGCTGCTTGCTGTCGGAATCATTACCTGATCACGGCAGCAGCAGCGAGGGCTGCATGCATCTGAGGCACTTAATAACCCCTTCTCCAGGGACGTCGGCAGCATTCCGGGGGACAGCGTCTGCAAAAGTCCGGACAGAATGGCCGGCGCGGCGGACGATATTGCGATGGAGATTGGGCGGGCCAATACGATTGGTCCCACGATTCTGTCGACCAATAAGGCGATTGTGTGGACCATTGTTCGGACGATTGGTCATGCCATTGTCCAGGATAATTGTACATACACATCACCCTCTTTTCTATATTCTGGCATTACCATACCTGTATATTCGCGTGCCGACACGCTTGCATAGGCAAGCAACATTCACAGATGAAAATAGGGTTGCCACCCATCGGAAGATTTGATAGGTAAAAATGGAAAAAGAGAGGGCGGAATCACAGATATGGAAGCGAGTTTGTTGTCGGTGCTGGCAGTTGCGTTTGTATTGGGGATCAAACATGCGATTGAACCGGACCATGTGATCGCGGTATCCACGGTCGCCACGCAGACGAAGCGATTGGGGAATGCGTCGTTGGCCGGTTTGTTCTGGGGAATCGGACATACCGCCACGCTGTTTGTCGTCGGCATGGTTTTTCTTCTGGTAAAGAACGGCATTCCCGAAAAAGTGGCCATGTCGCTTGAGTTCCTCGTCGGGATCATGCTTGTATACCTGGGCGTTACGAGTCTTCGTTCCCGTAAGAAACGGCACATCCAGGTGCATGAGCATGAACATGACGGGGAACTGCACAAAAATGCCTTCTCGCACGTACAGAGCGAGTCCCGCAAACACCTGCAACGGGTGTCGTACGGAAAATCCCTGCTGATCGGACTGGTGCATGGGTTGGCGGGCAGCGCTGCGCTCGTCCTGTGGACAATGGCTGCGGTGAACAGTGTATGGGAAGGCGGCCTGTATATCCTGGTATTTGGGGCCGGCACGATTATCGGTATGCTCCTGACCACGACGATCATCGGGATTCCCTTCGTCATCAGCGCGAAAAACGCTGGAATAAGCCGCGTGCTGACACAATTGACTGGAGGGATCAGTGCCGTGTTTGGCCTGTATTACATGTACAACCTCGGCGTTGTGGAGGGGTTGTTCAGGATGTGGCTGCAATAGGGGCATTCGTATCGTGATGCAAAAGAAATTTTTGTCACCATGGGTACGCGTATAAGCATTTCCTACCTTTTGTACATAGAGTATGACGACTACATGTGCGAAAGGAGGAATTGCATATGGGTATCTTCCATCGTGATGGGTTTGCGCTGGCATTGGTATTGTTCATACTGCTGGTCATCGTCGGGTGTGATTGCGACTGTTAAAGACGGCGATGATTGCGCTGAGGTGCAAAGGGGCTCCCCCTTTGCTTTTTTTCACTTCTCGCAGTGTACGTGCCCATAGACGCTGAGTACACCGTCACGAAAAAGAGGTGATTGCATGCGCAAAATCAAACCAGACGGCGAATACCCTCAGGAATTTCACGATTGGCTCAGAGCCAACAAGGTGCCCAAGCGGGAGCGAAGGAACCCGGAAGCGCTGCAGAAGCACTTTCAGGAATGGAAGAAGATCAATGCGCCTCGCAGGCGATCCTTGTTTGCCTTTCCCAAACTCAACCTCGATTTGGGAACCATTGTCGATCAGGTGAGGACAGTCAGCGAACTGCTGCAGACGCTGCAACAGGCAGGCGAGTTGATTCGTCCTCAGAAAAAACATCACGATGATATGATGTAAAGGGGGCGTACGTCCCTCTTTTTTGTTGATGAGAGGGTTTTCGAAGTCCCCCTGCATGCACACGGACATGAATTCACCCCGCAGGTTGTCTATACTGCGTCACAGCGGAATCGGCGGCGCATGTCCGCTTTTTCGTTGGAACATACTACGAAAAAAGCCGGAAAGGTAGAGGGAGAATGAAGCGAACATGCGTCGTGTTCACGGCGTTTCTGCTCCTGTATCCTGGGCATGCCATTGCTTTCAGTCAGGCAATTTCTCCCATCCATGTGATCATTGATGCGGGACACGGGGGGATTGACGGAGGAACCTCTTACGGAGGCCTGTACGAAAAGGACATCAATTTGGAAATTGCGCGACGAGTGTATCATCAATTGTCCGCCGAAGGGTATCAGGTGATCCTCAATCGCACCGGGGATTATGCGCTGAGTGATGAAAATCGGTGGTCCAAAACGTCATCCCGTCACAAGCGCGACTTGGCGCAGCGGCGGGGCCTGGCTGCCGCATTGGACCCGCAAATCATGGTCAGCCTGCATGTGAACTGGTCTACAAACCCAAACACGCGCGGGGGACTTGTGCTGTATCAGCAAAACCATCAAAGTTTCCTGCTTGCGGACATCCTGCAGCATCACTTAAACGAACTGTATGGCAAAAAGGATGAACCAAAAGCGGGAAAGACGTATTATTTGCTGCGCCACTCCATATGTCCGACTGTGATTGTGGAAATGGGATACATCAGCAATGCGCGGGATCGGGAGCAGATGACGCGTCCGGAAAAGCAGGCCGAACTGTCGAGAGCGATTTGTTCCGGCATTCGCGAATACTTCCTGCTGGTGGGCAGCATGCAGAAGGACGACCTCGAGAAAGCGTCGTGGACTCAATTTTGGAAAGATGTGTGGCAGAAGGGAAAGCAGTTGTGGGAAAAAATTCAGGCGATGTAGCGGCGGACGCACAGCACCGTGGAACGTCAATCAGCAGAGGGAGAGCAGTTGCTCTCCCTTTCAGCGTGTAGACAAAGTCCGTGGCGCATGGGTGATCGGGCCCGCTCGCTCTCTTGACGACCAGCAAAGTAGTGGATATTGTTCGCTACAAAACGCGACGCGGGCAGGGGACAAACATCTGGGCATTTCGACGAAGTGAGACTTGTGTCCCCTGTATTCCCCGCGTCTAGCGTTTTTCCGCTGTGCAGGTCGTCAAAGGAGCTCGCTTGGCCCATCACTCCATGCCGTGTACTTTTTCTCCACCTTCGGTTTGATTAATCTGCAGGCCTTTCGGCCTGACAACGATGAAAGATGGTTTTACATTCGGAACTTCGATCAAAAAAATACAGTTTGTCATCAGTCTGAAAAGGAGAGCAGCTGCTCTCCCTTTGTTCGTTCCCCAGGACGTCGCGTCAACCAATGGCTGGCAGAAGTGAATGCGGACTGCCCATCAGCGAATCGTGGAGGAATATGTACGGATGTGATCTGGATTTTGTCCATGCTGTTTTCTGTATATTGTCCATGTTCATCAAGGGCTTTCGTCCTTAGAATTAGCAATGAGAATCATCCTCAATTACTAGAGAGGTTGCTGAAAGGAGATTTACTGCACATGAAAAAGGGATTAAAGCGTGCAGGGACGGGGTTCGTCGCCCTGCTCATGCTGTTGTTGGCGGCTTGCGGTTCTGCTGACAAGACTGCCACGACGAATGTGAACAACAGCGCGGGTAATGTGGTGCCCGCCGGAAATACGGCTGAACAAACGACGAGAACAGTCCGCTATCTGGACAAGGATTACACCGTCCCGGCCAAAGTGGAACGGATCGTCATCACCGGAAGCCTGGAAGCGATGGAGGACGCCGTCGTGCTTGGCGTGCAACCGGTCGGCGGTATTACCATCGGGGGAAAATTCCCGGACGTATTCAAGGAGATTACCGGGTCGACGGTGTCGATCGGCGAGAAGACGCAGCCGAATTTTGAGACGATTCTCCAATTGAAGCCGGATGTCATCCTGGGCACCTCCAAGTTCAAGCCGGAAGTCATGGAAAAGCTGGTCAAAATTGCGCCGACGTTTCCGTACTCCCACATTTCCACCAACTGGGAGAACAATCTCCGCCTTCTCGCGGAGCTGACGGGCAAACAGGACCTGGCCGAACAGGCGCTTGAGAAATACAAGGCGGATGCGGAAGCGGCCAAGGCACAGCTGGGCGAGAAGCTGAAAGGCAAAAAGGTTGTGGTCATTCGCTACAGACAGGGCAACATCAACATCTACCCGGAGAATGTATACTTCAACGACACGCTGTACAAGGATTTGGGCCTGGAAGTGCCGGAACCGATCAAAGCGGCCAAGGCGCAGGAGACCATTTCCCTGGAAAGGTTCAGCGAAATGAACCCGGATTACGTGTTCGTACAGTTCTCCCTGGATGAAAACGCGCAGCATCCGAAAGCGCTGGAAGAGGTGCAGGCCAATCCGATCTGGCAGAGCATCAATGCAGTCAAAAACAACAGGGTGTATGTGAACGTCGTCGATCCGCTTGCCCAAGGCGGCACAGCGTGGAGCAAAATCAACTTTCTGAAAGCTGCCGTGGAGAAACTGTCCCAGTAATCTTGAACAAGGCGTGTAAACGGACATGAGACGAAACTTTCCACTGCCGGCCCTGATTTTGGGGCTGTCACCGATTGCGATTGCAATCGTCATCCTGACATCCATTCTCTACGGCGCACGGAATATAGAGGCACACGTGGTGTGGGAGGCGTTCGTTCATTTTGACGCCGGCAACGTGAATCATCAGATTGTCATGCACTCGCGGCTGCCGAGAGCAATCGGCGCCATCCTGATCGGCGCATTCCTCGCCATGTCAGGCGCACTCATGCAGGGGATGACAAGGAATTACCTGGCGTCCCCTTCCATTATGGGCGTGACGGACGGTTCGGCGTTCGTCATCACTCTTTGCATGATCCTGCTGCCGGACGCTACGTCCCTGGACATGATCGCGTTTTCGCTGATCGGCTCGGCACTGGGGACGGGGATGGTATTCGGCATGGCCTCCCTGGTGCCAAACGGGATGTCACCGGTGCGCATGGCGATTATCGGCACTGTCATCGGAACGTTTCTGAGCAGCACATCGGCGGCACTTGCGAGTTATTTTCAAGTCTCGCAAAACGTCAGCTTCTGGTACAACGCCCGGCTGCACCAGATCGACCCCGGCATGATCAAGGTGGCCGTGCCCTTTGCCATCGTCGGAATCGTGACGGCCCTGCTCATCTCCCGCTCGATTACCGTGCTTAGTCTGGGCGACGAAACGGCCATCAGCCTGGGACAGCGGACCACCTTGATCAAGGCGGTCGCTACCGCCGCCGTCGTCATCCTGACCGGCATTTCCGTCGCGTTGGCCGGAAAAATCGGATTTGTGGGACTCATCATTCCACACGTGGCCCGATTTCTGGTCGGATTGGACTATCGCTGGATCGTCCCGTGCTCCGGCGTGCTTGGCGCTGTCTTTTTGGGACTTGCCGATGTCCTGAGCCGATTCCTGAATGACCCGTTTGAGACGCCGGTCGGCGTTGTCTGTGCGCTCTTCGGCGTTCCTTTCTTCCTCTACCTGATCCGCACGAGAGGGGGGAAGAAACATGCATAGGAGCATGGAACGGCGCTATTGGATGACGCTCGTCGCCGGCGCAGTCCTTTTGCTTGCCGTCGTCTATGTCAGCCTGACAAACGGCGTATTCAATCTGACCGTCACCGATGTGATCAAAACGTTGCTGCGCATCGATCCGGTGCACGAGCACGACATGGTCGTCTTCGAGTTTCGTCTGCCGCGCATTGTCATCGCCGCGTTTGTCGGCTTTGGTCTCGGGATCGCCGGAACCGTCGTTCAAGGGATTACGAAGAACGGGCTGGCCGATCCTGGCATTCTCGGCATCAATGCGGGAGCGGGATTTGCCGGCGTCCTGTTCATGCTTCTGTTTGAAGGAAAAATGATTGGAGCAAGCCTGCTTTCCATCATGGCGATGCCCATGTTTGGCCTGGCGGGCGGGTTGATGGCTGCCGGTTTCATCTACCTGTTCGCGTGGAGAAACGGCAGACTGGAACCGGGAACGCTGATCCTCGTCGGCATTGCCGTCGGTTCAGGGCTGTCCGCGGCGACGATTTATCTGTCGCTCAAGATGAATCCGCAGGATTACGAGATGGCGGCGGTGTGGTTGACAGGAAGCATTTGGAACGCCAACTGGAACTACGTGCTGTCCATGATTCCGTGGTTTCTTTTGCTCGTCCCGGTCGTTTTCCGAAAAGCGCCGATCCTGGACGTGCTTCAATTGGGAGAAGAGAGCGTGAAAGGTCTGGGCGTGCGAACGGAAAAAGAGAAAAGCGTGCTGTTGATCGCAAGCATCGGACTTGTCAGCGCGTGCGTTTCCGTATCCGGCAGTATCGGGTTTGTCGGACTGCTGTCGCCGCATATCGCCAAACGGCTGGTCGGCCTGCATCATCGGCGCGTGATGCCGATTAGCGGACTGGTCGGCATGCTGCTGGTCGTCATTTCCGATTTTATTGCCAAAACCGTCTTTTCCCCAGCCGAACTGCCGGTGGGAATCGTCATATCCATCGTGGGCGTGCCGTATTTCGTCTATTTGCTGTTCCGGGCAAAAATGTAGGAGGTAACCGCCGTGAAGGGCACAATCATCACTGATCATATCGGAGAGAGGGAACTTGCGATCTATCTGCCGCCCTCGTATCCGGACGGTGCTGCCTCGTTCCCGGTCGTCTACGTGCACGATGGCGGCGATTTGTTTGCAGAACAGGCGGATTCTTCTTTGCGTCCCGCTGCTTCTCTGCAGGAAATCGAGCGGAAGTTTGCCAGCGGAGAACTGGCCGAACTCATCATGGTCGGCATCGCACCGGTCGACCGGATTCATGAGTACACCCCCTGGTTTGCCAAGGCCTTGTCGGAGCGATTCGCTGACTTCGGCGGCAGAGGGGCGGAATACCTCGCGTTTATCGTCGAGCAGGTGAAACCGCATATCGACAGCAGGTACAAAACCAATCGCCGTCCCGATCAAACGGGAATCATCGGCAAATCGCTCGGGGGTCTCATCTCACTGTACGCCGCGTACCTGTACCCCGGTGTGTTCGGCAAAATTGGCTCCATTTCCGGTTCGTTCTGGTACGAAGGGTTTGCAGACTACATGCGCGAGCAAAAGATGGCGCAGACCGGGCTGAGACTCTATCTGGACGTAGGAAGTTTGGAAGGAGAAGGGAAGCAGACCGTGCAGCGGGAAATGGTCGCGCGCACAAAAGAAGCGTATGCCATACTGGCGGCCAGCGGGTTAAACGGGAAACAACTGCGGCTGCATGTGGAGGAGGGCGGACGGCACGAGCTTTCCTGCTTCCGCAGCCGATTCCCCAAGCGCTGTCATGGCTGTTTCAGAAATAGAAGGGAGTGAGTGCTGTGTTCGTGGAAACCAAGAACCTGATCGTGAAAGAAGGCACCTCTGATCTGGTGGTCGAGCGGTTCAAAAGAGAAGGGGCCGTTGAAAAATCGGAAGGATTTATTGATCTGAGCGTGCTCGTCAAACGCAGCAAAAAAGGGGAAGAAGAAGTTATCATCATGATCCGCTGGGAATCCAGAGAGGCATGGAAAAAATGGGAGCTGAGCGAAGCCCATCTGGAAGGCCACAGGCAGGCGAGAGGCAAGCCGAAGCCGGATTATATCATCAGCTCCAGCCATCATCTTTACGATGTGAAAGCATTCAAGAGCGGCAGGAAACAGTCGGATCAACAGTGATAGGAAATATTTACCATACAGGATGCAGATGTTATCATAACATCATCTGCATCCTATTTTTTACAGATGAGGAGGGGGAAAAATGAGACGCGTTCCGCTCGCAGTCATGCTGACCCTTGCCGCGATACTGCTTTCATCATGTGCGGATAACTCCCCATCGCCAGATACAGAAAATACAGCACATGAAGCGGCAAGCTGGCCGTACCCATTTGTGGTTGTCGAAAACCGTGTGTATGTCATTAAAAATGATGAAAACAACGACGAGCTGGTAGCAAAAGAAAAGATCGGGGAACAAATTGGAATCGTGCAGGAGAAATACGAATATCCACGGGATGTAGAACCATCTTCACTTATCATTCACTCAAATTATCTGGAGGAAGGGACAAAGCTGTTCACGATCAAGGACGTTGATCCGAGTGTTCAGATTGCCTTTGAAAAAAGTGAGGGGGTATTCGTCAAGGCCACGGAGAAAAGTGCTGTTCCAAAAACGAACGAATAGCTGGCATGGGCGCTGCTCGCTCTCTTTACGACCGGCAGAGCAGTGGATCGGGTCCGCTCCAAAACGCGGCCCGGGCAGGGGGCAAACATCAGGTTATCCAAGATGTGAGACGTGTGCCCCCTGTTTCCCCCGCGTCTGCGTCCTACGCTTTTTTCCGGAAGAGGCTGATCACCGAGATCAGCAGCGCCAACCCGGAGAGCACCAGCGGCAGCGTGCTGCCGGTCGAAGAAGAACTGTTCTGTGCCGCCGGAGCCGCAGCCTGACCAGCTTCGTTGTTCCCTGAGTTCCCTGCTGCTTTATGCTCATCGGCATGGTCATCGGCGGTTTGGGCCGCTTCCTTAACCGCGACGGTAGGGGCCGGCGTGTCAGACCCTGCGGCACCTGTCCACTCGACGACCGTGCCATCGGCGTACGTCTGAGTTGCATTCCATATCAGCGTGCCCGGTTCGGCGGGGTTTTTGGCGGAGAGGCCGAACTCCATGAATTCATGCGGCTTGATCCCGTCGGCGGTGGCTGTCCAGGTGATCGCCTTGAACCGGCCGTCCGCGTCTTTTTCCCATTCGTAGGTCCAGCCGGGGGCCGGCAGAACCGTACCCACTTTTACACCCGCCGGGAATTCCAGCCGCACCTTGATAGTATTGCTGTCCTTTTCCACCGGGACGCGAACGGTATAGCGTTCATACGAGTTCGCGTTCGTTTCCTTCGGCCAGACCGTGACGTGGGCGCTAGCCGTTCCCGCGAAGGTCAGAAGCGCTCCGGCGACAGCGAGCGAGCTTGCCCATTTGTTCCAGTTCATCTTCATCGTGTTTCTCCTCCTCCTGGTATAAACAGCGTGTCGGTGAATGCTGCATGTGTCCCATCGTGGAAGGCGGCGTCAATCCGATAGGTCCACGTTCCGTACATGGAAAACGGAATGTCCGCCTGATAACGCCCCGTACCTGTCCGCTCAGCAGGGATGGGCTGCCTGTTTATCTCCGCATCCGGCTTGGATACCTGCACCTGGACTTGCCGCGGCTCGGTCATCGGTGCGGGGAACTCGATGGTCATGATCTGCGTGCCGGGTGCCACTCGCGGGATCTTGACCACCACTTGCGCGTCAGCGGCAGGAAAGGTTTTGGCGTAGGACGTCACCGGCAGGGGATAGGCCGACTGGCTCATCCAGACGCCGGCCAGCAGGGCCAGTGCACCCGCCCGCCACTCCCAGCGCAGCAGCGCGGGCGACGTCAGGCGGCCGTGCTTTCGCCACCGCAGGGTCTGCGCGATCGCAAGCGCCAGCATCACGCCGGTCAGCGCCAGCTTGAGGCCAAGCAGCACGCTCCACGTCTGCCCCTTCCACAAGACTGCCCAATCCGTTTGCTGGACGGTCAAGGCAGCGCCGGAGAGCAGGGCAGTGGCGGACGCGAGCAGCGCCAGCCGAACAAAGAACCGGCGGAGCGCCCCCCACTCGATCGCGTCACCGCTTTTCCTCGCCCGGCGCATCGCCAGGACCAGGCCGGTCAGCGCCCCCAGCCAGAGCGCCAGGCCGAACAGATGCAGGATTCGGAACGAGGCGGCCAGCCACACCGGCTGAATGCCCCACGCGTGCCCGCCAAAGGCCAGCGCTCCCACGGCCAGTGCCCACATGACCAGGTACCAGCCTTCCACCATGCCCGGGACGGCGGCGAGCAGCATGCACACAAGCTGCGCCCCGACCATCACGAGGAAGGGGGATTGTCCGAGGAGCGCCCACTGTCCTTTTGCAAACACCGATGTCAGAGCGTTCCCCGGCAGGGACGCCAGGTAGAGAAGCCCTTCGGCAATCAATCCGACGACGATGACGATCCACACCGCCAGCCGCCTGCCTCCGGTTGCGCGCATGTCTGCGGGCCAGCCGCGTCGTCGGCCGAGCCAGGAGATCCAGTGAAGGCCGGCTGCGATCAACAGCGTTCCTTCCACGACGTAGCGGATCACCGCCAGAATGCGGTCGAGCAGGGCGGAAGTTCCATCCGATACGGGGGCGATGGTTCCGGACGCGGAACGCCCGACGGAGAACGTGAAAGACCCGTTGACCGGATGACCGTCTTCGGAGACGACGGACCAGACTGCGGTGTACGTGCCATCGGGCAGTTTCGGCGGTTCAGCCCGCATCCGGGCGGCGTTGCCCGCTGTCAGATGGGGGCCTGTCAGCGCAATCGAACGGCCGTGTTCATCGTACAGCCTGAGATCGATCAGCCCTTCTTCCAACGGCTCGCTGAACTCCAGCGCAATCTCCCCGGGGCTGGCTTGCACGACTTGTCCGTCTTGGGGGATGGTAGCCAAGAGACTGGCATGGGCAAACACAGGGGGAGAGCCCGCGCAAAGCAGCATCAACAGGATAAACCAGCACACAACCATTCGTTTCATGAGATTCACCTGACTTGAAAGTGTGGTCACACCTTTTTTACCCTACCAAGAAAACAGACAGAGGAGAATGGCTCACTCGGGCTATTATGCAGGCATGGAAAATGGCATTTTCATGAACAAAACGTACAGGGACTGCATATGATTGACGCTGCCATGAGAGAGGGTGAGTTTCCCCAAAGCCGGCTTTGAATTCGCGCTGGTCCAGACTCGCTTTGTTGCCAGCTACGACGCGGAAAATCAGTTGGAAGCCATAACGCTTGTGTCCGCCCTTGCAGCAGTCATGCAAAAGATCAAACTCATTGCCGCTGTGCTGCCCGGATTATGGAACCGGGGGTGGTGGCCAAGATGATTTCCACGCTGGACCAGATCAGCCATGGCCGGGCAGCGGTCAATGTGGTCAGCGGGTGGTTCAAAGGCGAATTCCACGCGTTCGGCGAACCGTGGCTGGATCACGATGAACGGTACAGGCGTTCGGAAGAATTCATCTGCGTTCTCAAACAGATGTGGTCCGAAGAAGAGACCGTGTTTCGCGGCGATTTCTACCGGATTAACGGCGGTGCGCTTTGCCGGTCAGGCGTCGCCGGAACGGCAGGGGATGTGGGCGAATTTCGATTTTGTGAATCTCGTGCAGTACAATGACGGGTTCAAGACAGGACTCATCGGAACGGCGGAACAGGTGGCCGATCGGACAATCGAGATGAAAAAGATTGGCGTCGATCTTTACAAAACCTCCCTTCTTTCGTCAAAGGATTCGACAGACGGGCTGTCGAAATGTTGATGCAGGAAACGCAGCGCAGCAAATGCAGCCCGGATTTTTATCACGACGGAGAAAGGGAGGAATCGGGGATGGGCTATGATCCTGTTTTTCTGGGAGAACGGCACGAAGTTCCTCTGCCTGTGCTGCTGGGAAAAACGGCGGAAGACGCGTTGAAAAACGGGAGGGTGTACGACTTTACCCACTTCTCCATTGTGATGAACAAACGGCGAAAGTTTGCGGTTTATTCTGCTGCATGCGTGGATAAAAGCCGATTCGTCAACATACCGCGCACCAACCGGTTGTGGCATCTGGATGACCGCATCGGGGCAATGAATCAGGTCGGGCCGGAATACTATGCGCAAAATGACTATGACAAGGGGCATCTGACGCGCAGAAGAGACGTATGCTGGGGAGAGCGGCACGAAGCGGAAAAAGCCAACCGGGACTCGTTCTGCTATGCCAATATCGTCCTGCAGCACCACAACTTCAACACGGGGGTGTGGAACTGTCTGGAGGATTGGATTCTGAACCGTATGGAAAGCGAGAAAAAATTAATCGTGTATACCGGGCCGATTTTCAGGGAGGACGACGAAGAGTACTGCGGCGTGCGGGGCCAACCGGGCTGCCAGGTGAAAATTCCCTTCGGCTTCTGGAAAAGCGTGTTTTTCGTGGATGGGCAGCACCGGTTGAAAAGTTTGTCGTTTCTCATTCGCCAAAGTCCGGAGCGGTTCAACGACGCCTGTGAGTATCGGCGACTGCAGACGTATCAGGTGCCGCTGACCACCATTACCAGAGAAACGGAGCTGCTGTTCAAACACACGCTCTATGAGGCAAATCCCCTGTACTTCTGGCCGTACCGTCTGGCTGCCGCCGGCTGCTTGGTCACACCGGAGAGACATCTGATTACCCAACCAGCCGACATCATTATGGATCGGAAGAAATCAGTGACGGATTGAATAAAACCGGTCGTTTGTGGACTGTCCCCTGCTCTCGCAGGGGACGGTTTTTTGTCTTCCCGCCAAGGTTATCATCGACACGGTACAGGACGTCAAGATGTCATCCGCTACAATTCCTCAAGGATGTCCGTTGCAATCAGCGAATACCCCGACGGCCGCTTGGCTGCTGCGCGGTCACCGGCGGACCCGTGGAGCCAGACGGCGAGACATGCTGCGTGGTCGGCGGGAAGTCCTTGGGCGAGCAATCCGCCAATCATTCCGGCCAGGACATCGCCGGCGCCGCCGGTCGCCATTCCGGGGTTGCCGGTCGGGTTTATGTACACGCTGCCGTCCGGTGCAGCGACTACCGTACCGGCTCCTTTCAGCACCAGCGTCAGTCGGTGGCGACGGGCATAGGAGCGGGCCAGCTCGATCCGGTTCTGCTGTACCTCGCTTGTCGTCACGTTGGCAAGTCGGGCCATCTCGCCGGGGTGAGGGGTCAGGATGGTGGGGGTTTCGCGCTTCGGCCAGGATGAGAGGTCAGCGTCAGCCAGAATGTTCAAGGCGTCGGCATCCAGGACCAGCGGACTGTTCGTCTCCTCCCACAGCATGCGCAGCCAGTCCGCATCGCCGGGAAAGCGTCCCAGCCCCGGGCCAATGACAGTGACGCAGCGGCTGCGGACCAGTGCGATCAGCTTTGCCCGGGCTTCCGGCAGATTCCACTTCCCGGGAAGCCCGGCCAGCATCACTTCGGGTACATGTCCGATCAGCGCGGGGAGGAGTGCGTCGGGCATTACCCAGGTCACCAGCCCGCTGCCTGCACGAAGCGCTGCTTTGCTGCAGAGCAGCCCGGCCCCGCTCATCTCTCGGCTGCCTGCCACGACAAGCACGTGTCCGTAGGTTCCCTTGTGGGTGTCGGCTTGACGCGGCAATCGCGGATCCAGCCGGAACCGTTCGCGAAACAATTGTTCGCCGAGCAGGAAGGTTTGGATGCCGAATGTGTCGGCAAGTGACGGCCAGATACCGATGGGGCGTACGACGACCTCTCCCGCCTTGTCCAGGCCGCCTGTCTGAACCAGCCCCCGTTTGAGAAAAGCGAGGGCCACCGTGCGCACTGCCCGAATGCAGGGATCGTGGGGCACGCCGGTATCCGCGTCCAGACCGCTGGGAATGTCGGCGGAAATGATCGGCAGCCCGCTCGCGTTCGCTTCCCGGATCAGATCCGCGTAGGGGCCGCGCTGCGCGCCTTTGCTGCCCGTCCCCAACAGCGCGTCGACGATTCCGTCAAATGAGCGCCAATCAACAGGGGAAGTGCCGTACACGATGGAGGGTATCCCCAATCGCCGCGCGATTTCCTGCTGCCGCGCGGCTTCCCCTGTCAACTGTTCCGGCGATTGTGCAAAAAGGAGGGTGACGTCTACGCCGTTTTCCATCAGATGCCGCGCCGCCACCAGTCCGTCACCGCCGTTGTTCCCTTTTCCGACGAGGATCGCCCAGCGGGGGGGTCGTTTCCCTTTGTCAATCCCGTGAGTGCGGGAATACTCCTGAACGTCGCGGGCGATGGCGCTGCCCGCGTTTTCCATCAGTACGGCGGCAGGAATGCCGATAACGTCGATTACATGCCGGTCCATCTTTTGCATCTCTTCGGCGGTTACCACATACATGGATCGCGGACTCCTTTCCCAAAACGACTTCGTGTGACCTCATCATACCACAGGGAAGGGGATTTGATGGTCGATTTTGCCTGTGCGGCGGGTTCTCCTGCAATCGGACGTCAAGGCAAGATTAAATCAAAGGAGTGTGGATCATCCCCGGCGGAAATAGCTGAAGAAAAGGAAAAAAATTCATTGACAGCACCGTGCGAGGCCGATAGTATAAGTATTAACAGAAAATAAAGAATAGACTGAACTGAGAACATGGTTTTATATGATAAAACATGACTGATTCCGCCGCCTGTGCATGGCAAATTTTTTTCTTTGAAAGAATGACAGCGCTTTCCATCGTGCACTGACGGGTGTTTGTGGACATGATGCTGTGCCTGTGTTGTGCCGTTATTGTAAAACATAGTTTTATATTATAAAACAATAAATCCATTCCTGAGGAGGTTGTCCTATGCCATTCCTGTCGCCAAAAGCAGAACACTCCCTACAGGCCAGGCACAATGTTCGCTGGACGGTCGTGGTGTGGTTGTTGATCGGCGGAATCATCAATTACCTGGACAGGGCCAACTTGTCCATCGCCGCGCCGGAAATGATGAAGGAACTGGGGCTGAGCAAAACCGATATCGGGCTTCTGGGAACGGTGTTTTCCTGGTCGTACGCGCTGATGCAGCTTCCTTCGGGATGGCTGGTTGACCGCTTTGGAGCCAAAAAGGTGTATTCCATCGCCGTGATCTGGTGGAGTCTCGCAACGATGATGACAGGTGCCGTGAGCAAACTGTCTTCCCTGATCGGTACCCGCCTGCTGCTCGGCATCGGAGAAGCTCCCTGTTTCCCGACGGCGGCCAAGATCACGTCGTACTGGTTTCCGAAAAAAGAACGCGGCCTGGCTACAGGGATTTGGGACTCCTCGTCCAAATGGGGTCCGGCGATTGCGCCGCCAATCCTCGTGTTCCTGCTGATCAGCTTCGGCTGGAGGGCGCTGTTTTACATCACAGGCTTGCTCGGCATCGTGTTTGTGATCTTCTTCCTCATCTTCTACAAAAATCCGGAGAACAGCCGCAAACTGTCCCCCGAAGAACGTGCCTATATTCAGTCCGACGGAGCCGGAACCGAGCAGGGCATTCAGCAGTCCGGCATCAAATGGCGCACCCTGTTTACATACCGAAGCGTATGGGGGATGATTCTCGGCTTTTTCTGCACCATCTGGATCTGGAACATCTTTCTCATTTTCCTCCCTCTCTATCTGGTAGAAGTTCACCACATCTCACTGACGGAGCTGGGGATATACGCCAGCATTCCATGGATCGGCGGAATCTTCGGCAATATCTTCGGCGGGTATCTGACGAAAAAACTGGCGGACAAGGGAATCGCCGAGCCGATGCACGCCAAACGGATGCTGATCGGCATTTGCGCCCTGGCTGCCGCCGCCGTCGTCGTGATCATTCCATTCGTACACGGCATTGGGACAACGATTACGCTGATGACATTGGCTGTCTGCTTTATCTCGGCGATTACCGGCAGTGCGTGGGCGCTTGCCGGAGATATCGCTCCCCCGTCAATGGTGGCGTCGGTCGGTTCGATTCAAAACTTTGGCGGTTATTTTGGCGGCGCGTTCTCCCCGGTTGTTGCCGGAATGATCGTTGATACGACCGGTTCATATGCGCTCGCCTTTATATCGGGAGGCGTGATCGCCGGATGCGCAGCATTGTGTTACTGGTTGCTTGTCAAAAAACCGATTGGGGAAAAGCAGGCCTGATCGATCGTTTGCATACATCTGCATACATCGCGTGAGGAGGATGGATATGAAGCCGCATGTGTATGTAACTGTGCCGATTCCGGCGCAAGTGGAAGCGTATCTGGCGGAGCACTGCGAATACCGCAAGTGGGAGGGAGAGGCCCCGATTTCCCGCGAGGAGCTGCTGCGGGAGATTGCCGATGCGGAAGGGTTGCTGACAGTCGGCGGGCGGATCGACAGCGAACTGTTGGACCATGCGCCCAGGCTGAAAGTCGTCAGCAATATCTCCGTCGGCTACAACAATTTTGACCTGGCAGCGATGAAACGGCGCGGCGTGATGGGGACAAATACGCCGCATGTACTGGACGAGACGGTGGCAGATCTGGCGTTTGCGCTGATCCTGTCCGCTGCCCGCCGCATCCCCGAGCTGGACCGGCTCGTCAAGGACGGCAAATGGGAGAGGAAGCACGACGAGTGGCTCTTTGGGCTGGATGTGCACGGCAAAACGCTGGGCATCATCGGCCTGGGCCGGATCGGCGAAGCGATCGCCAGGCGGGCTGTACACGGCTTTCGCATGAATGTGCTGTACCACAATCGCCGCCGTAAACCGGAAGCGGAGCAAACGCTGGGGATCACCTACTGTTCCTTGGAAGACCTACTGCGGCAGTCCGATTTCGTCCTGCTGATGGTCCCGCTGACCGAGCAGACGAGGCGCATGATGGGCCGCGAACAGTTTGCGCTGATGAAACCGACCGCGATTTTCATCAACACGTCGCGCGGTGGGACGGTAGACGAGGCCGCCCTGATCGAAGCATTGCAGGAGAAACGGATCTGGGGTGCAGGACTCGACGTCTTTGAAGAAGAGCCGACGCCGCCTGACAATCCGCTGCTGCGCATGCCCAATGTCGTAACGCTGCCGCATATTGGCTCGGCTACACGCGAGACGCGGTTGGCCATGGCAAAGCTGGCGGCGCAAAATCTCGTTGCCGCACTGCTCGGGAAACGGCCGCCCAATCTCGTCACCGAATGAAGGAGTGGCTGCGAGCATGAAATAAAACTTGGTTTTGTCATATCAAACAAGCGATGCTAGGTGGGATGTCAAGTGAAAAAACGTCTGTTGACCCTGTCCATCGCGGCGGCGGTGCTGCTCTCCGGCTGCGGAGCGCAGCAAACGACAGGCAGCGGTTCGCCGGGGGCAGGGAGCGGTGCCAAGACGCACACGTTGAAAGTGGCCAACTACTTCGCGACCGACCATCCGCAGAACGTGGCCCTGCGCGAAAAGTTCAAACCGATGGTGGAAGAAATGTCGGGCGGCACGCTGAAGGTGCAAATCTTCGACAACAGCCAGCTGGGGGCGGAGAAGGAATTTTACGACGGGGTGCGCAACGGCACCATCGAAATGGGAATCCCGGGCTTGATCATGCAGGCGGACATTCCCAAGCTGGCTGTGGGTGAGTGGCCGTTTTTGTTCAAGGATTTTGCCCATGCCAAAGCGGTCTTTACCGGCCCGATCGGCGAAGAGCTGACAGAAGAACTGGAGAGCAAACACGGCGTGCATCCGCTGGCGTGGAGCGCCAACGGTTTTCGGATGTTCTCCAGCAACCGGCCGATCAGCAAGCTGGATGATTTCAAAGGACTGCGTCTGCGCATGCCCAACATCCCCAACTACATTCGGCTGGGCCAACTGCTGGGGGCCAATGTGACGCCGATGCCCATCTCCGAAGTGTTTACGGCGCTGGAACAACGTGTAGTAGACGGACAGGACAACCCGATCGCCACCCTGAGAGCCTCAGGCTGGTACGAAGTTCAGTCGGATGTGCTGGAGTCCCGCCACATGTTCAGCCCCAACCTGTACATCATCAACGCGAAATTGTGGAACGAGCTGACGCCCGAGCAGCGGCAGATCATCGAGCAGGCCGCAAAAGCGTCGGCCGACTACGAGTGGGAGCTGATGGAAAAGAGCTACGAAGCGGACAAAGCCTTTCTCCAGGAACACGGCATCCGCTTCACGACGCCTGACGATTCGTTCCGGCAGGCGATGGAAGCCGCGGCTCAGCCGCTCTATGACGAAATCTATCAGACGTATCCGTGGGCAAAGGAAATGGTAGAAAAAATCAAGGCTGCGGCCAAGTAGGGCGGGCAGGCTGACAAGAGAGGGGGAGGTTTTGTGGAAAATGTCCTGCACTTCTTGAATCGGGTGCTGAATGGCGTCACTGCGGTTTCGCTGGCAGTGATGGCCATTCTCGTATTCGGCAACGTCGTGCTGCGGTATGTCTTTAATTCGGGCATTACCTGGTCCGAAGAAATGTCGCGCTTCCTGTTTGTCTGGATGACGTTTTTGGGGGCCATCAGTGCGTTGAAAGACAATGAACACTTAGGAGTAGACATATTCGTCAAGAAGCTGTCGCCCCGGATGAAAAAAGCGGTGTTTGTGCTGACCAACGGGATCCTGCTCTACGTGCTGTGGCTGGTATTGGACGGCAGTTGGAAAATGACGCTGATCAACATGGACAGTATGGCACCGGCGACGGGATTGCCGCTCGCGTGTGTGTACGGCATCGGGATTGTCACGAGCATCTCAATGGCGGCCATCATCGTGTGCAATCTGTACCGGGTGCTGTTTGGCAAGCGTTCCGTCGAAGAATTTATCCGCGCGCGGGAATCGGAAGAGGAGCTGTTGGTGTCGGGTCAACAGCAGGTGATGTCGGAGGTGTCTGGTAAATGACGCTGAGCGTGTTTCTCGGGTCACTGCTGGGAGTGATGGCACTGGGGATGCCGATTGCGTTTGCCCTGCTGTTCAGCGGCGTCGCCCTGATGATTTACCTCGACATCTTCGACAGCCAAATCATCGCGCAAAACCTGATCAACGGTGCGGACAACTTTCCGCTGATGGCGATTCCGTTTTTCATCCTCGCCGGAGAACTGATGAACGCCGGGGGCATCTCCAAGCGCATCATCCAGTTTGCGCTGGCGCTCGTCGGGCACATCCGCGGCGGATTGGGCTATGTGGCGATCCTGGCAAGCATCATGTTTGCCGGGCTGTCCGGGTCCGCCGTGGCTGACACGGCCGCACTCGGCGCGATCCTGATCCCGATGATGGTGCAGGCGGGGTACGACCGCAACCGCTCCACCGGGTTGATCGCCGCCGGCGGGATTATCGCCCCTGTCATCCCGCCCAGCATTCCGATGATCATCTTTGGCGTGACCAGCGGCCTCTCCATTACAAAACTGTTCATGGCGGGCATTGTGCCGGGACTGCTCATCGGGGTCGGCTTGATGATCACCTGGTGGGTGATCGCCAGAAATGGCCGGTTTGAGACATACCCGCGCCGGTCGCTAAGAGAAATCCTGGCCGCGGCCAAAGGGGCAATCTGGGCACTCCTGCTGCCGGTGATCATCGTCGGGGGGCTTCGCGGTGGTGTGTTTACACCGACGGAAGCCGCGGTTGTCGCCGCTTTTTACGCCCTGCTCGTCGGCTTGGTCTTTTACCGGGAGTTGAAGCTGTCCCAACTGTACGACATTCTGGTATCCGCCGCCAAGACGACCAGCGTCGTGATGTTTCTCGCCGCAGCGGCGATGGTGTCCGCCTGGTTGATCACGGTCGCCAATATCCCGGCAGCGCTGACCGACTTCCTGGGACCGCTGGTTGACAATCCGCTGCTCCTGCTGATTGTGATCAACGCGGTGGTTCTGCTGGTCGGCACAGCCATGGATCTGACCCCGACCATTTTGATTTTGACGCCGGTGCTGATGCCTGTGATCGAACAGGCCGGGATTGATCCGATCTACTTTGGCGTCCTGTTTATCCTGAACAGTTGCATCGGCCTGCTGACCCCTCCCGTCGGCACCGTGCTCAATGTCGCCTGCGGCGTCGGGAAGATCGGCATCGAAGACATCATGAAAGGCGTCTGGCCGTTTTTGCTGGTCGAGGTCATGATTCTCGTCCTGTTGATTCTGTTCCCTGCACTGGTGACGGTTCCATTAGAGTGGTTGACGTAAGGAGGAGCGAACATGCAAAAGTGGAAAGTCGTCGTGACCGATTGGGAGTACAGCGATTTGCGGTATGAAGAAAGCGTGCTGGACAGCGAGCGGTTCGAGCTGGTGCCGGCGCAATGCCGCACGGAGGAAGAGGTGATCGCGGCATGCCGCGATGCCGACGCGCTGATCAACCAGTACGCGCCGATTACGAGCAAGGTGATCGACAGCCTGCAGAAATGCCGGGTGATCACCCGGTACGGCGTAGGGGTCAATACGATTGATCTCGAGGCGGCGACAGACAGCGGGATTTGTGTCGCCAACGTGCCCGATTACTGCATGGACGAAGTGTCCGATCACGCCCTTGCCTTGCTGCTCGCCTGGACGCGCAAGGTGGTTGTCGCCAATTCGCATGTAAAAAGCGGCGTCTGGGATTACAAAGTGACGCAGCCGATCAACCGCCTGCGCGGCAAAGTGCTCGGCTTGATCGGGTTCGGAAAGATTCCGCAGGCGCTGGCGGAGAAAGTGAAGCCGCTCGGGCTGCGCGTGATCGCCCACGATCCGTATGTGCCGCAAACGCTGGCGCAGGCAAAGGGGGTGCAGCTCGTCTCCCTTGATGAGCTGTGCCGGCTGGCCGACTTCATCTCCGTCCATGCTCCGCTGACCAAAGAGACGAAAGGCATGGTGGGCAGCGAGCAGTTTGCCGCGATGAAACCGCACGCGGTCGTGATCAACACGTCGCGCGGGCCGGTCATTGACGAACGCGCGCTAATCGACGCCCTGCGCACAGGCCGGATTGCCGGAGCGGCACTTGACGTGGTCGAGCGGGAGCCGATCTCCCCGGACAATCCCCTGCTGACGATGGAACAGGTGATTCTCACCCCGCATGTCGCCTGGTATTCTGAGGAATCTGCCGCGGAAATGAGGACGAAGGCGGCGATGGGGGTCGTCGATGTTCTGCTGTATGGAAAATATCCGCAATACCTGGTCAACACGCAGGTAAAAGAGAAGGTCCGCTTGAACGAACACGGTCTGGCGAACCGCGATGCGGTTGAAGCGTAAGCGATGGATCAAATGGAAAGGGGAGAAATGGGCATGAAATCATGGATGAAACACGGGATTATCAGCTGTGTCGTGCCGGCGCTGCTGCTGTTGGCCGGGTGCGGCGGCGGCAGCACCGCCTCTTCTGGATCACCGGCGGCCGGCGGGATTCAGGAGCGGACGATCAAGGCGGGAATTGGATTGAACCAGGAACATCCCGAAGGAAAAGGATTGAAAAAATTCGCCGAGCTTGTCAGCCAGAAAAGCGGCGGAAAGCTGAAGGTGCAGCCCTTTTACGATGCCCAGCTCGGCGACGACAAAAAAATGACCGAGGCGCTGCAGGGCGGACTGCAGGAGATTACGATTCCATCCACGTCGCCGCTGGTAGGCATGATCAAGGAATTCGGGATTTTTGACTTTCCGTTTGTGTTTCAAGACGAAAAGGAAGCGGACGCGGTGCTGGACGGTCCGCTCGGCCAAAAACTGCTGGAGAAACTGCCGGAACACAACCTGATCGGCTTGGGCTATTGGGAAAACGGGTTTCGCCACCTGACCAACAGCAAGCATCCGGTAAGGATAGCAGAAGACTTCAAGGGTCTGAAGATTCGCACGATGCAAAACCAGGTTCACCTCGAAGCGTTCCAGGCGCTGGGCGCCAACCCCACCCCGATGGCGTTCTCGGAAGTATTCAGCGCACTGGAGAGCAAAACCGTGGACGGTCAGGAAAATCCGCTGGCGACCATCAAGACGAGCAAATACGACGAAGTGCAGCGGTACCTGAGCCTGACGAAGCACGTCTATACGCCGTTTGTTTTCCTGGTGAGCAAGAAGTTCTGGGATAAGCTGTCCCCGGAAGAGCAGCAGATTTTGAGGGAAGCGGCCGTCGAAGCCGGCACCTACCAGCGCGAGGTGAACCGGGAGGAAAACCGAAAAGCGTTGGAAGAGCTAAAGAATCTCGGGATGGAGGTCAATGAGGTGTCCGATGAAGAACGGGCCAACATGCAGGCGATCATCAAGCCGGTGATCGACAAGTTCGCCAAGGAATTTGGCGAGGATCTCGTCAAGGAGATGTACGACCAGGTGGAAAAGGCGAGACAGTAAAGGAGGAACGGCCATGGGCATCTTGGAAGAACTGCTCCGCGACATCCCCCTTCCCCGGATGGTCAAGGTTCGGCAGCACTTTCACGCGCCGGAGATTGACGATGTGGCGTCTGCGGTTCGCCGGGCGATCACGGAAGCGGGTGTGCTGCGGCGAATCGCGCCGGGGGATCGGGTGGCCATTGCCGTGGGCAGCAGAGGCGTGGCAGACATCCCCACGATCGTCAGGGAGGTGGTGAGGGCGATCGCGTCAGTCGGCGGGCAGCCGTTTCTCGTCCCGGCGATGGGCAGCCACGGGGGAGCGACGGCGGCAGGACAGCGGGAGGTATTGGAATCCCTCGGCGTCACGGAAGCATTTGTCGGGGCTCCGATCATCTCCAGCATGGATGTGGTGGAAGTAGGCAGACTGCCCAACGGCCTGCCGGTCTACACCGACAAGCATGCGTATCACGCGGACAAGATTGTGGTGATCAACCGGATCAAGCCGCACACGGCGTTTCGCGGTCCAGTGGAGAGCGGTTTGCTGAAAATGATCACGATTGGTCTTGGCAAGCAAAAGGGAGCGGAGGCCGCGCACGCCTACAGCTTCAAGTACATGGCCGAGCACGTGCTGGAGATGGCCAAAATGGTGATCGCCAAAGCGCCGATCGTCTTCGGCGTCGGCACGATTGAGAATGCCTATGACCGTCCGGCGAAAATCGTGGCCATCCCGGCGGAAAAGCTGGTGGATGAGGAACCAAAGTTGCTGCTGGAGGCAAAGGCGCTGATGCCGAAAATTGCCTTCTCGCCGCTGGATGTGCTGGTGGTAGACGAGATCGGCAAAGACATTTCCGGGGACGGAATGGACCCGAACATCACCGGCCGGTATGCCACGCCATATGCCAGCGGCGGCGTGGAGGCGGCACGCACGGTCGTGCTCCGTCTGACCGAAAAAACGCACGGCAACGCCAACGGAATCGGATTGGCCGACATCACCACGCGGGCCGTGTTTGAGGCGATCGATTGGGAAAAAGGGTACGCCAACGCCTTGACCAGCACCGTCGTCGGGACGGTCAAACTGCCGATGTTTCTCGATACCGGCGAGCTGGCAGTCAAAGCGGCGATCAAAACGTGCAACGCTTTTGACCTGACCCGTGTCCGGCTCGTCCGCATCAAAAACACGCTGCATTTACAGGACATCTGGATTTCCGAAAGTCTGCTGCACGAGGCAGAGCAGCGGGACGATATCGAGGTCGTAAGCGAGCCGCTGCCGATGGACTTTTCGGCCGATTATCCGTGAAAGCAGGTGAACAGATTGAAGATCACGGCCTTCAAGCTGTATCGGGTGGAACCCCGATGGCTGTTTCTAAAGGTGGAAACCGACGAAGGCATCGTTGGCTGGGGAGAGCCAATTGTCGAAGGCAGGGCGGGTACGGTGGAAGCGTGCGTCCGCGAGCTGAGCGACTACCTGATCGGCCAATCGCCGCTGCGGATCGAAGACCATTGGCAGACGCTGTACCGGGGCGGCTTTTATCGCGGCGGTCCGATCCTGACCAGCGCCATCTCCGGGATCGAGCAGGCGCTGTGGGACATCGCCGGCAAGTACTACAACATGCCCGTCTATCAAATGCTCGGTGGAGCCGCGCGTGACAAGGTACGCGTCTACTCGTGGATCGGCGGAGACCGCCCCCGCGACGTGGCAGCGGCGGCAAAGGAAAAAGTGGAGGCGGGTTATACCGCAGTCAAGATGAACGCCACCGAGGAAATGAACTACATCGACTCGCATGCCAAGGTGGAGGCGGTGGTTGACCGCATCGCCGCTGTGCGGGAAGCAGTCGGTAAGGACGTGGGCATCGGCATTGACTTTCACGGCCGCGTCCACAAGGCGATGGCGAAAGTGCTGGCCAAGGAACTGGAGCCGTACCGTCCGATGTTTTTGGAGGAACCGGTGCTGCCCGAAAACAATGAAGCACTTCGCGAAATCGCCCGCCACACCACCATTCCGATCGCCACAGGCGAACGTCAATACACCCGCTGGGGATTCAAGCAGCTTCTCATGGACGGCTGTGTGGACATCATTCAACCCGATCTGTCCCACGCCGGCGGCATTCTTGAGGTGAAAAAGATCGCCGCGATGGCGGAAGCGTTTGACGTAGCCGTCGCGCCGCACTGCCCGCTCGGTCCCATCGCGCTGGCCTCTTCGCTGCAGGTGGACGCGTGTACCCCAAATGCCGTCATTCAGGAGCAAAGCCTGGGCATCCACTACAACCAAGGCAGCGATCTGCTCGATTATCTGCTCGATCCGAGCGTGTTTACGTACAAGGACGGCTATGTAGAAATTCCGCGCGGCCCCGGTTTGGGGATCGACATCAACGAAGAAAAGGTGGAAGAGGCGGCGCGCAGGGGGCACAACTGGAAAAACCCGGTGTGGCGTCATGAGGACGGCAGTGTGGCCGAATGGTAGAACGATTGGAAGGAGGATATTCCATGTCGCGTCGATTTCCGCCGATCAATAATCAAACCAACCCGTATCGGGACAATGTGCAAGGCAAAGCGAACGAGCCGATTTGCGTTGCGGGACTGCTCGACAGTTCAAAACAGATACTCGGTTCCGCCTACGACGGTCCGGCGCCGGACTGGACGTTGGAAGAAATCTACAACCGGCTGGAGGAAAACGCCCCCCGCATCGCGATTATCGGCGGTTCGCCCGATCACCCGGCTCATATCCTGGATCGGGTGACGATCGCCCGTGCCGCCATCCGCATCTGGCAGAATGGCGGCGTGCCGTTTGCCTTTTCCACGCCGGTGATGTGCGACGGCACCGCGCAGAGCAATCAAGGCATGAGCTATTCGCTGCAAAGCCGCAACGCGGTTGCCCAGATGGTGGTCAACCAGATCGAGGCGCACAGTTACCACGGGGCGTTCGTCATCCAGGGCTGTGATAAACAGCCGCTTGGCGTGGTCAGTGCGCTGGCCCATCTCGACCGGATTCGCCGGTACCGCGGCGAGGCGCCGTTCTTTGCCACTTTTGCTCCTGCCCACGTCCTGAAAGGGGGGACGATCCCGGCCGAGCTGTATGCCGAATTGGAGCAGGTGGCCGCGGCGGCGGAAGAGCGGGGAGCGTCCGACATCGCGCACGATTTGCGCGATGCGATGGCCTACATTTTGCAGTGTTCCTCCAACACCGCGTTTCAGGGCGTGCTGGAACGCGCGGTGGACAGGGGGATCATCAGCAAGGCGGCGCACAAGGAGTACGAAAAGCGGCTGGCTGTGGCCACGTGTGACGCAAACGGCGGGGTCTGCGCCTTCAACGGCACGGGCAACAGTTCCCGCCATCTTGTCGCCGGCCTGGGATTGGTTCATCCGGCCGTGGAGCTGTTGACTGCTCCGCCCAGTCAGGAGCAGGTGAACCAGGCCGTGGACAGCCTTGCCCTGATGATCAACGATCCGGTGTTTGGCGTGGCCAATGTGATGGCAGCCAACATCAAAAACGCGATCCGCATACACAGCGCGTCGGGCGGATCAACCAACCTGATGATGCACCTGGTAGCGGCCATGTTGTATGGCGGCTACAGGTTCAGCCTGTGGGATCTGGACCAGATTCACCACGAATACCCTGTTCCCGACCTGTTTGATTACAGTCTGACGCAGGGACGCGACATTTACGCGCTGGCGGTGCAGTGCTGCAGCGGCAGTATCCGCGGGATGGAGACGCTGTTTTACGAGCTGATGCAAAACGGCGTGCCGATGGATGTGGATGCGCCTACGGTGACGGGAACGACGTGGCGTGAACGGTTGGCTGACCAGGCGCGCCTGCCTGCAGACCGCGTCAAGGACAATCCGATCATTCTCTCCCGGCCGCGCCGGCCGTTCAGCGGGGTGGATGTGCTCACCGGCAACTTTTTTGAATCAGCCGTCGTGAAAATCAGCGGCATGACGACGGCCCAACTTGACGAGTTTGACAAGAAAGTGGCCTTTGTCCTCTATTACGAAAACGAGGATGACGCCAACCGCAATTTGCTGGATTCACATTTGCTGGATACGGTGAAGCGAATGAAATGCTTCGCGGAGGAAAACCTGCGGGCCGTGCTCCGCCACAATGCGCCTCACCGTCTGGAAGATTGGCAGACGCTCGACTACGATGCGCTGTTTGACCGAATGGTGGAGGATGGGGTGCTGAAAATCGCCGTCGTCATCTCCGGGCAGGGGCCGGTCGCGTTCGGGATGCCCGAGATGTTTACGCCGATGCAGCACATCAACGCCAACCGCAACCTGAAACGTCTGGCCACGCTGATCAGCGACGGACGCTATTCCGGCGTCACCTACGGAGCGGCGATCGGGCACATGACCCCGGAAGCCAGCCTGGGCGGAGGCATCCTCTACCTGAAGACGGGCGATCTCCTGTACCTGAATCTGCGTGAGCGGCAGATCCAGTTTGTCAATCAAGCCGCTTTTCGCAGCGGCAGACTCCAGTTTTCCTTTGAGCAGGTCAAAGCGGAGCGGGCGGCCCTGGCGGACAGGCGGCTTGCCACCATCCGGACGCGGCAAAGACAGGTGGCGGCCAGCAACCGCATGACGGGACACACCGATGCGGCACACGGCGTGGTTCCGCTCAGCGTATTCGAGGAAGCCGTGCTCGACTACACTACAGACGTCGTCTATGGATTGCAGAAGAGATCGTAGGGAAAGGGTGGAGACAGAGGTGAAACAAACTCGTGCGGTGTTTGAGAGATTGGGGTTTCCGGCAGGCGATTGTCACGATTTGCCCAGCTCAAAAAAAAACATTTCCGGACGGAGCCCAGTATCGCGTGGAAATTCCCAGCGTGGAAGGGCCAGCCTCGTTTGAAGCGGTGCTGGAAGCGTGTGAAACGTACGGCGTGACGATTCACCGAATCTCACAGGGCAGCGGGATCATGCTCCTGACCGATCGCGAGCTTGAGCAGATGGCGGCGATTGGCCGTCGGGAGAAGCTGGAGGTGAGCCTGTTCGTCGGCCCGCGCGGCACCTGGGACATTACGCCGATGACCTGGGCCAGTGCAGGAAAAATTGCCGGACTGCGGGTGCAGGGTATGGATCAGCTGGCGTATGCGATCGAAGACATCAAGCGGGCCTGCCAGGCGGGCATCCGCAGCATTTTGGTGGCGGACGAGGGGCTCTTGTGGCTGGTCAACGAGTTCAAGAAACTGGGCGAGCTGCCCCCCGACCTGCTCGTAAAGATTTCCGTTCAGATGGGCCAGGCAAATCCCGTATCGATCCGGCTGATGGAACAAATCGGCGCCGGCACGTACAACGTGCCGACGGACCTTTCGCTGCCGCGCCTGGCGGCGATCCGGCAAGCAGTCGACATCCCGATTGACATTTACGTGGAAGCGCCGGACGACATGGGCGGGTTTATCCGCCACTACGACATCCCGGAAATCATCCGGGTGGCGGCTCCCGTCTACATCAAATTCGGCCTGCGCAACTCGCCAAACATCTACCCCTCCGGCAGCCATTTGGAACAGACGTCGATCAGTTTGTGCAGAGAGCGGGTACGCCGCGCCCGGATCGGTCTCGACATCATTCAACGGTACGCGCCCGATCTGAAGATTTCGGAAAAAGGTGCCGCCGGATTGGCCGTTCCTGCCCTGCCGATGAAAGGTGAACACGCATGGACGTAGTCACCTTTGGCGAGACGATGGTGCTGTTTACTCCGGTCTCGGCGGGACCGCTCCGCTCCGCAACCCACTTTGAAAAAACCATCGGCGGTGCCGAGTCCAACGTGGCAATCGCTCTCGCGCGGTTGGGCCATCACGTAAGCTGGGTGAGCCGACTCGGTGACGACGAGTTCGGCTTGTACATCCGCAATGTGATTCGCGGCGAGGGGGTCGATACGTCGCACGTCGTGTTTGACGCCGATCATCCCACGGCCGTCTTTTTCAAAGAGCGGCAAATTGCCCGCGAGTCCAACGTGTACTATTACCGCCGGGGATCGGCAGCCAGCTGCCTCCAGCCGGAGGACGTCCGCGAGGAGTTGATTGCCCGGGCGAAGTTTCTGCACGTCACCGGGATTACGCCGGCGCTCAGTCCATCGTGCCGGGATACCGTGTACATGGCGATTGAAAAAGCGAAACGGCATCGGGTAACCGTCGTATTCGACCCCAACATCCGGCTGAAGCTGTGGCCCGCTGACGAAGCGCGCAACGTGCTGATGGACATCGCCGGCCAATGCGACATCGTCCTGCCCGGATGGGAGGAAGGCCGGCTGCTGACGGGAGAAGACGCTCCCGAGCAAATCGCCGAACGATTGCGGAAAAACGGGGCAGCGGCCGTGGTGGTCAAGCTGGGCGAGCGCGGCGCTTACTATGCGACCGCAGACGAACGCGCGTACGTCGACGGATTTCCCGTCCCGCAGATCGTGGACCCGATTGGGGCCGGAGACGGTTTTGCCGCCGGTTTCCTGTCGGGATTGATCAGAGGCTGGTCGTACCGGGACGCCGTCAGGCTGGGTAACCGCGTCGGAGCTTATGCGCTGACGGTTGTCGGAGACGTCGAAGGATATCCGTACTGGTCGCAGATTGCGGATGAGAAGCCGCACATTCATCGCTGACCAGTAAACATACAAGGAGGGGAGAGAGCCAACCGTGTTGCCGAAAGTCAAGTTGCTGGAACGATTGGTGGAAAGCGGTGTGATCGCCGTGATCCGCCGGATTCCCGAAGACAGGATCGAACAAGTGGCGGACAGTTTGGTGCGGGGAGGCGTTACGGCCCTTGAGATTACGGTGGATTCAGAGAGTGCGTACGCTTCCATTGCCACGCTTAGCCGCCGTTATCAGGGACGTGCGATCATCGGAGCGGGAACAGTGATCGACAGCGAATCCGCCGTGATGGCGATCAAAAGCGGAGCCGATTTCATCTTCAGCCCCAGCCTGCATCAAGGCGTGATTCGTGCCGCCTTGCGTTACGGGAAGATCGCCGTACCGGGCGTGATGACGCCGACCGAAATGATTACGGCGGTGGAGTGGGGGGCCGATTTGGTCAAGCTATTCCCGCGGCCGCGCTCGGGGTGCAGTATCTACAAGATGTCAAAGCGCCGTTTCCACACATTCCGATCATTCCTACCGGAGGCATTGACGAGCACAATGTCGCCGCGTTTATCGAGGCGGGAGCGGCAGCAGTCGGTATTGGCGGAAAACTGCTGGATCGCCGGGCGATTGCCGCCGGTGACTTTGCCGCCGTGGAACAAACGGCCCGAACAATTGTGGACGCCGTTCGCCGTGCCCGTGTTGATTGCGGAAAATCAGCGTAAAGAGTCTCGTTCATAGGTCCCGATTCTATGGTAATATATCTCCAACATCATTTCCGCAATCACATGGGTAAAGGGAGGATACAATGCCGATCATTCAAGCTGTGGAACGTGCTCTGAAAATACTCGACCTTTTTGATGAACAGGTAACCGAACTGAAAATCACCGAAATCAGCGAACGTATGCAGTTGCACAAGAGTACGGTTCATTCCCTGTTAAAGACGCTACAGGTACACGGCTACATTGACCAAAACCCGGAAAACGGCAAATATCGGTTGGGGATGAAGCTGTTTGAACGAGGGCATTATGTCATCCATGGTCTGGATATTCGGAAAATAGCGAAAAGATACCTCGTCGACTTGTCCATGAAGACCGGGCAAACAACGCATCTTGTCATCCTGGACGACAAAGAGGGCGTGTATATCGATAAGGTGGAAGGTCCGATGGCGACGATTTTGTACTCGCGCATCGGCAGGAGAATTCCCGTACATTCCAGCGCGGTGGGCAAGGTGCTGGTCGCCTTCTTGCCGGAGGAAGAACTTCGATACATCTTGGATGGATATCAGTACGTGCCGCAGACGCCAAACACGATCACCAATGAACAGGCGTTTCGGCAGGAACTGGAGAAGGTGCGGCAGGCTGGTTATGCAGTAGACAATCAGGAGAACGAGCCGGGCGTTCGCTGCATCGCTGTTCCCATCCGCAATCACAAGGGGCAGGTGGTGGCTGCTGTCAGCATCTCCACGCTGGTCTCCCGCGTAGATGACCACATGTTGATGGAGTTCCTCGGCATGTTGAAGCCGGCAGCAGAGGAAATGTCGCAGCAGATGGGGTACGGTATCGCCTCACAGCATTCGTAACAAATCGTCTCGCAACTTTCGTGACAAGGAAGTGCACCCGTGGGTGTCAGCATAATTTAAAACATAGTTTTACAATACAAAACAAATGGGAGGGTACCATATGCGGATTATTCGATTCTTGATGGGGGACTCTGTTCCGGTGCTTGCAGCTGTCCTCGATGATTCCCGGGTATATGTGCTGCCGCAGCGCGATTTTCTCGAGCTGGTGAGGGAGGCGGATGAGCGCGGGATCAGCCCGCTTGCCGTGGTGCAGGAAGCCATCGCCGATGCGCAGCCGATTCCGCAGCGAATGGAAGAACTGCCGCTCTTGGTGCCGGTGGAAGCGCCGGAGGTCTGGGCCTGCGGCGTGACGTACGAGCGAAGCCGGGATGCGAGAAACTACGAGGCTACCGGCGGAAAGCTGGACGTCACGACGTTTTACGACAAAGTATATGAGGCGAAACGGCCGGAGATCTTCTTTAAATCGACCGCAGCCCGAACGGTCGGCCCCAATCGGGAATTGTACCTGCGCAGTGACTCCAATTGGCAGATCCCGGAGCCGGAACTTGGCCTGGTTCTCGCCAGTGACGGCAGAATACTCGGATATACGGTCGGCAACGACATGAGCTGCCGTGACATCGAGGGAGAAAACCCGCTTTATCTGCCACAGGCGAAAGTGTGGCGGGGCTCCTGCTCAATTGGCCCGGCGATACGTCTGGCGGAAACGGTGGATGATCCGTACGCCTTCCAGATCACCTGCCGCATCAGCCGGAACGGAACCAAAGTGGTGGAAGGTACAGCAAGCACCGGACAGTTGAAACGGCGGTACGATGATCTGGTCGCGTATCTGCTGCGGGACAACCAGATTTTTGACGGCACCGTGTTGTTGACCGGCACGTGCATCGTCCCGCCGGATGAGTTCACGCTGGCCGACGGTGATCGGATCGAGATTGAGATATCCGGCATCGGCGTGCTGGTCAATCCCGTCAAGAGCCAGGCAGTGAAAAGTGTTACCGTGTAAAACCAGATTCAACCGACAAAAACGGAGCCGGTCATCCGGCTCCGTTCGTGACGCATCCCTACACTTTTCTGCTGTCGGCTACCCTCGCGTCTTTGTCCTGCTGTAACGTTTTCTTGTATTCGACGAGGCCAATCTCGCAGCCGGGGCCGATCGTTACGTTGTTTCCGCGCACGACGCTGGCCTTCGTGTACTCCAGATAGATGTCGTCGCCCTCGATCGTGCCGGCTGTAAGTGAACCGGCGGACGGAGAGAACAATGACTGAAACATTGCGCCAAGGCCCGACCCGAACCCTCTGCGGACACAGATCTGGTCGCCGCCGATTTCCTTGGCTGTGGAATCACCGTACAGGCGGACGTCGACCCTGCCCGCATTCAACAGCCCGCCGACGGTAAAGCTGCCGGTGGCCAAAAACCTCTCAGCCTGGCAGTCGCCTTTTGCCTTGAGCATCCCTTTGATTTCCAGTTCCTCTCCGCTGATATGGCCGTCTACTCGTAACTCTCCGCGAAGCAGGACTTCCTGCAGTTCGGCATTGCCGTGAATGTCCAGATTGCCGGTGATCTTTGCCTTTGCCGCCTGCATGTTTTGTGAAACGATGGCATCCCCGGTGATCTTCGCCGTTTCTGCTTTCAAGCTGCCATAAAACTCGCATCTCCCCATGCAGGTAAATGTGCGGCAGTCCACATCGCCGTCCACTCGGCCTTCTCCGCGCACTTTTACGTCATGGTAGACCCCGCCGGACGCGCTCACTGTACCGGTGATGGTCAAGTCTGATCTGATATTGCCTGGTTCCATTTGTATCCCTCCTTGACACAGCTTGCTTGACACAGCTTGGGCCGTGCGGTCATGGATGCCAGTGGTCAACGGACATGTCTCAGGTCTCCTTCGACGATTACACCTGTTGATGACGGGTCACCTTGGCCTCGGGAGACTGCTCGTATTTGTTGCGGTACTCGACCAGTTCGATGTCGCAGCCCGGACCGATCCGCACGTTGTTTCCGCGAACCACGCCGGCTTGCGTGTATTCCAGATAAATGTCATCACCCTCGATGCTGTCTGCGCTCAGTTTGGACGCAAACGGGGGAAAGAGAAACGCCAGAAATCTGGAAAGGTCGTTTGTCTCTCTGCGAACCGATATCGTTTTGCCGCCCATTTCCCGGATGCG
This sequence comes from Brevibacillus sedimenti, assembly GCF_020923495.1. GTDB lineage: Bacteria > Bacillota > Bacilli > Brevibacillales > Brevibacillaceae > Brevibacillus > Brevibacillus aydinogluensis. The sequence continues at coordinate 3,392,573 of NZ_CP064048.1, read as the reverse complement.
GCTGTGTCCGTACAGCCTGACATCAATCGTTTCCGCGTTGACCAGTCCGTCGATGCGGATACCGCCCTTGATGGTGAGGGTTTCCACCTCGCAGTTTCCGGTGATGTTCGGCATTCCGCTCAGCTCCGCCCGCTCACCGGCAATGTCGCCGCGGACGGTCGCCTTGCCGTTTATGACGACGTGCTCCGCCTTGAGAAAGCCGGCGATGGTGGCCAGCCCGTTTACTTCGATGCTGTCGTCAGCTGTTACGCTGCCGTTAATGTCTGCCTTGCCGTTGCAGAGAAACCTGACGCATGACAGATCGCCGTTTACCTTGCTCATTCCGTCGATTCTGACGTTGTTGAAAACCCCGCCCGACGCGCTTCCCATCCCGCTGATCAGCAGGTTGTGCCGCTTTTCCCTGTCCATAGGCGATTCCTCCCTTACGATAGTTTCAATTTCAGTGTTTCAATAACGTCGGCGATATTGAGCCGTTCCACGATGTTGACGCTCTGCTCGAAGTAGACGTCGCTCGGGCTTGAGACGAGCAGAAAAGCGGACACGCCCATTTTGCGCACGAAGATCAGTTCGCAATTTTTTCCTGCGAATTTGCCGTAGTGTCGGAGCAGCGTGCCGAGCAGGTTTTTGCCTTCGTCGAGGCTGATGACGCCCTGCTGGAGCAGCTTTTCCAGGATGAAGACAGCCAGGATGTAATCGAACGGAAACACCGGTGCATCCCCGAACTGTTCCGTAAACAAGTCCAGTGCCACTTTTGAAACAATGTTACGTTTCAGTAAGTCCTGTTTGCTCAAGGATATGTCCGCAGGCGCGGGCGAGAACATATCGGCCAGTTCGTCGAGCGACAAGTCGTCCTTCATGTTTTTGATCTTGTCAATGCGAGCGAGGATCATTTCGCGGGGAAAAAACGTCTCCTGACCGGTGAAGGTGGATTTGCGGATGAACCACTCTTCGGGAATGAGCTTTTTTCGCTTCCAGCGGTACAGTTGGCCGTATGAGATGCCTGTCAGTTCCAGCAGTTCCTTCTTGGAGATGAGATCCTGTTCCACAACGGGCCCCCCTTTCGCACAATTAGTGTAACATAACAATGTTACGTTGTAAAGACGGCAGCCGCCTGTTCGGGAAACAAGCAGGCGGAAATAGGCATATCACCTAACTGCGCTGCTGTGTCCCGATTTCATGATCGTGCTGTTATGAAATAAATATTGCAATAAATAAAATATGGTGCAATAATTATTTCATAAACGACGTGGGGGGAGTCACCATGAATCTTTCTTCCTTTCAGCAGCACTACCGTGAAAAACGTCCGAAATCAGCGGCGTTTTTTGAGCAGGCACAAATGTTGATTGCCGGTGGAGTGAACGGCAATCTGCGATACTATCAACCCTTTCCCATTACCTTTGCGCAGGCGCGTGATGCCTGGCTGTATGACCTGGACGGCCATGCGTACGTCGACTACTTGCTGTCTTATGGCGCTTTGCTTTTGGGGCATGGTCATCCGGTTGTACAGAAGGCGATTCAACAAGTATGGGAACAGCAGGGGACCAGCAGTTTTGGCGCAACTCATCCGCTGGAGCTGGAAATGGCACAAGAACTGGCCGGTCTGTATCCCAGCTTTGAGGAAGTGCGGTTTACCAATTCCGGTTTGGAAGCGACGCTGTTTGCTCTGCGTCTGGCAATGGCTTACACGGGGAAAACGCATATCGCCAAATTTGAGGGCCATTATCACGGGGCGCACGATCATGTGCTGGTCAGCGTAAATCCGACCTTTGACCGCTTCGGGGATCAAACATCGCCGGCGTCCGTTCCGGAATCCCTGGGGACACCGGATTACTATCTGCAGCATACCGTCGTGCTTCCGTTCAACGATTGGGATGCTTGCGAAAAAATTATGACAGAGAAAAAGGATCAGCTCGCCGCTGTCATCGTGGAACCGATGCAATCCGGATATATCCCGGCCGACCGCCAGTTTATGAAAAATCTGCGGCAGCTGACTGACAACCTCGGAATTATCCTCATTTTTGATGAAGTCAAGACGGGATTTCGCGTTTCCTTGGGGGCGCCCAGGATTACTATGGCGTAACGCCCGATTTAAGCGCATTGGGGAAAGTGGTGGGAGGAGGGTTCCCGATCGGCGTCGTCGGGGGAAAACGCCGCCTTCTCGAGATGTGTTCGCCTCTGCGCTCCCGCAATCGTCAGGAAGTCGTCTTTCACAGCGGCACCTTCAACGGCAATCCCATCTCCCTTGCGGCAGGCCTGGCTACGATTCGGTATTTGCAGGAGCCTGGCCGTTTTGCATCGCTGGTGCAGCGCACACATCAGCTGCGCGACGGAATTCACGAGCTTGCCCGGCGGTATGGCGTCCCCGTAAAAACAATGGGCGTCGGGACCATTTTCAACGTCCTGACTACGGAGGCTGAAGTACGGAATTATCGCGATCTGGGGGCGAACCGCCACGAGCTTCGCCTTGCGCTCGACTATCTGCTGATGGATCACGGTGTCTATTCAAAACCGCTCAATCGCTTTTCGCTCTCAGACGCGCACGGCCCGGCGGAGATTCAGGCGACGCTGGACGCGTTTGAAAAAAGTTTTGCCGCGCTGGGCCAACATGTGACCGCATAGTCGTATTCCGCTGCGTTGTCGCCGCTTCTATCCTTTCGTATACTTAACGGTATTGGATGTACGGGACAACGTATTGAGGTGATCACGATGGAATACGGACCTTCCATTCTCCAGAAGGTGTCACAGTTGTACGCACAGATGAGTCCCTCACAGCAGCGGATTGCCGACGTAATACTGCGGGACCCTGAATCGGCCGCCTTTTACAACGTCGCCGAAATGTCCCGCAAGGCCGGTGTCAGCGAATCGACCGTTACCCGCTTTGCCTCGTTTATCGGCTGTTCGGGCTATCCGGCCCTCTCGCGGGAACTGCAGGAACTGGTCCGATCAAAGTTGACCACCGGCGAGCGCTTCCATCTCTCGCGCGTGGTGGAAAGTGCCGAGCAGCGAACAGTCCTGCAGTATTTCGAAGAGGATGTGCAAAACCTGACGCTGATGATGGAACGAATCGATTTGGAGGCGTTTGGAAGGATCGTCAAACGTCTCGTCGCGGCTCCGCGCATCGGAATCGTTTGTGCGCGAAGCACGCTGTCCATCGGGCTTTTCTTCGAGTTTTACCTGCGTTTTCTGAGCAAGGAGACCGTCTTGCTTACCGGAGAGCCGCGCACGGTTGATCAGCTGCAACGCTTTGGCGCAGACGATGTGATTGTGGGCATCGGCTTTGCGCGATACTCCCGTTTTACGGTCGACTGTCTGGCCTACGGGAAGAAAAAAGGGGTTCATGTCGCAGCCATTACTGACTATCCCTCTTCGCCGCTGGTTCGCCATGCCGACGAGGTGCTCTATACGCCGACAGGAATTGCTTCACACATGGATTCCCTGGTAGCGCCGCTTTCGGTCGTCACTGCCCTGCTGCGAGCGATGACCCAGGCGTCTGCCGAACAGGCCAAGGATGTCCTGCTGGAATTGGAAGAGGTTTGGAGGCACTTTGACAGTTACGTGGAACCCAGGAAATAGACATGTGCGTGACCCTATCAAACTGCACGTGCAAAACACCCTGCCGGCATCGGTAGGGTGTTTTTGCATAATGCAGGATTTTCTACACATACAAACGTTGTTCATGGGAAATGTATGGATATGAAACTGGGGGTTTATGGCGAACACGATGTCTGAGCGCTTACGAACAAGGAGGGATTCATTTGAATCACAGAGAGCATCAAGAAGAGAATCCGTTTTTCAATCTGGTCGAGAACAAGCTCGAGGAGCCCGGGAATGACCAACAGAAGAAGCAGCAGAACGACGAACGACAGCATGGGCAGCAGGACGTACAGCAGGCAATTGAGCAGAAGCGGCAGCAGATAGCGCCGCCAGCCGCGCCTTGTCAGCGGGAGGAGCAGCAGAATCAGGTGAACCATCAAAAAATCAATCAATTTATCCAGGAATCCAAACAAGAACTGCAAGAAGGAGTACTTGGCGATATCTGGCAACAGGAGCAACAGGAGCAACCGCAGCAACAACAAGAACAGCAACAACAGCAACCGCAACATCAACTGCAAGAATCGAAACCTGCATCCGGTATGCAGCAGGGGAGTGCCAGCCAAGGTGCTGTCGGCACGGTGTGAAAAAACGTTTGCAACCGAACAGCTGCCCCAACCGTAATAATAGTAGGAATACGAACTTGATTCATGGGGAGGCAATCACATGCTCATCTCAACCACCAACACCTTGCAGGGCAAAGAAGTTGTGGAGTATCTGGGCATTGTCAGCGGTGAAGTGATTATGGGGGCCAACGTGGTTCGCGATTTTCTGGCAGGGATCACTGACATCATCGGCGGCCGCAGCGGTGCCTATGAGAACAAGCTCGCCGAAGGCAGGGAACTGGCGATCCAGGAAATGAAGGAGAAAGCGAGAGCCCTGGGGGCAAATGCCGTCATCGGCGTGGATTTGGACTTCGAGACGCTGCGCGAAGGCATGATGATGGTAATCGCTACGGGAACAGCGGTACGGGTGAAGTGACAGTCGGGCATCTGCCCGGCTTTCTCTTTGATGCGATCGGGTAGGACAAAACAAGCGGAGCAAAAAATGCTTTACTCCGAATGGGAAGCAATACTATTCTAACAAGTGAACAAGTATTTTCTAAATTGTCAGCAAATAACATACGCTGCCGGCATCCCATTAGGGAGAACGGACTTCCGTAGACGCAGCAGCTCACCCTGCCAAAGAACCAGTAAAAAATAACTACTATAATACATGGCGGCGGCGAGGCCGTTCCCCCAAAACGCCGAAAGCGCGAGATACAAACCTTCATCTGCGGGCATTGCGACAATAATTCCCGCTCTGTCGACCATGGTAGAAAAAACTGGTCAAGACTTGGAGTCCTGCGATAAAATAAGACCTGCGAACTACTGTCTCCATAATGAGGGACCGCTCGTGTACCTTTTTGGCTGTTATCAAAAAGCTGGAAGACCACACCGTGCACGTTGACTTCTACCACCTGTCGAAGCAGCCTCAGCCGTGCGCCTGATGCTGAAGGCAAACGCCAGATTCGTGAAAAAAGACGGGATAATTTCGTCGCGGCCGCCTTCGACGAGGCGGGCGCAGAACCAGTTTGCGGATTGGACAAGCGCGGTGACAAATGCGTCGCGATCCGCACTGTCGATTGGGGCTGTTGCAGGGATGTCTGACAAGCCAGCGATCACGATGGGAGGATACCTGCATGAAAAGGACCTTGCGTGCGTATGTGTTTCCGGTACTGATGGCCGGTCTGTTGCTGGCCGGCTGCTCCGAGGGCGTCAAAGATGCGGAGTCCGACATGAAAAAGCAGTTGGACGCCGATCTGAGAGCCGTGGAAAAGGTAACCGTGCTCTCCACGGACGGTCAGGAAGTTCCTCTTGCTCTCGACGAATTTCTCAAGGAACTTCCCGAGCAGGGAAAAGACCTGCAGGTTTCCCCGCAGCCGCTGAAGCGGGACGAGATTCGCTATACGCTGGTGCTCTACCGGCAGAAGCTGGCCCCGTTGGTGGTGGAAGTGGGCAAGCAAGCAAGCCAGTACGGAGAGAATACATATCGCGGACCGGGTGCCGACCGCTTTTACCAGTGGATCCATCGGAAGGCGGGAAAAGGGCTGCTGCCGACAGCAGTCCAGACGGCGGTGGTCACTGCTGAAGACTTGGGTCAAACGGTTACGCTTGGCACAACCCAGGCGAAATTTCTCCAGGGGGTGCTTGCGGCTGCCACCCCGCTGAGCGACGAGAAGATCGATCAGTACCCGCTGTATCCCAATTACCTGCTGCGCATCGATGCAGGGGATCGTTCCCTGCACGTTTCCATGCTAACGCCGACGCTGGTGTCCATTCCGTTCGGCCGGGAAACGCATTACTACAGCATCCAGGGTTCGCTGTTTTCGCAGCTCACCCAATGGCTGCCGCCGCGGCGGACGGAGGGTGATGCGTTGGACAGGCTGTTTCAAGCGTCGAAAATCCGCATCGAGCCGTCCGGGGATGTAAGCGTGGCGTCTGTCGAGCAAAGCGCGACGGAAACGACGGTGGAGCAGGGGAAAGCACATCAGTGTGTCCGGCTGCTGAAAGGCGGCGTGGCGATTGCCGGTCAGCCAAAGTCGCCGGGCAATGAGCGCTATCGCCTGATCTTTTCCGTCGAACAGGGCGACGTGACCGTGCACGTCTACGATCGCCACATTCGCGTGAACGACACCTGGTATGTCCACGAGCATCTGGACGACAAGCTGCTGACCCTGTTTGGGGGAAAAAAGTAAGCGGAATTCTCATGAAATGTTCGACTTCTGGTCACGCTAGTAGAGAACATGTCAATTCCACTACCACTTTTGCGATTTTTGTCGTAGAATAGTTACGTTGCACTGATAAAGGCAGTTTTGTGTCTGGCGGAACAAACTTTGGGCCGGTGCGAACCTGCCGATCTTTATTTGCCATTAGGAGGATGGAGAATGAACATTCACGAGTATCAAGGCAAAGAGATACTGAAGCAGTACGGTGTAAAGGTTCCCGAAGGACGCGTGGCGTTCACCGTGGATGAAGCGGTGGAAGCGGCCAAGGAACTGGGCACCCAGGTAGTCGTCGTGAAGGCGCAAATCCATGCCGGCGGACGCGGTAAGGCAGGCGGGGTAAAAGTGGCGAAAAGCCTCGACGAAGTCCGTACATATGCGCAAGAGCTGCTTGGCAAGGTTCTGGTTACTCACCAAACCGGTCCGGAAGGCAAAGAAGTAAAACGCCTCCTGATTGAGCAGGGCTGCGACATCAAGAAGGAATACTACGTCGGTCTTGTGGTTGACCGTTCGACTGGCCGTGTCGTTATGATGGCCTCCGAAGAGGGCGGTACTGAAATCGAAGAAGTGGCAGCACGCACCCCGGAAAAAATCTTCAAGGAAGTCATCGATCCGGTTACCGGCCTGACTCCATTCCAAGCGCGCAAGCTGGCGTTTGCGATCAATATTCCGAACGAATTGGTAAACAAAGCCGTCAAGTTCATGATGGGCCTGTACCAAGCATTTGTCGACAAAGATTGCTCCATCGCCGAAATCAACCCGCTCGTGGTTACCGGTGACGGCGAAGTCATGGCGCTTGACGCCAAGCTGAACTTCGACAGCAACGCCCTGTTCCGCCACCCTGAGATCGTGGAACTGCGCGACCTGGATGAAGAGGACGAAAAAGAGATCGAAGCATCCAAATTTGACCTCTCCTACATCGCCCTGGATGGCAACATCGGCTGCATGGTAAACGGTGCCGGCCTGGCCATGGCGACCATGGACATCATCAAATTCTACGGCGGCGAACCTGCCAACTTCCTCGATGTAGGCGGCGGCGCTACCGAAGAAAAAGTAACCGAAGCGTTCAAGATCATCCTGAAAGACCCGAAAGTAAAAGGGATCTTTGTCAACATCTTCGGCGGCATCATGAGATGCGACGTTATCGCAAACGGCGTTGTTGCTGCTGCGAAACAAGTGAAACTGGATCGTCCGCTGGTTGTCCGTCTGGAAGGCACCAACGTGGACCTCGGCAAGAAAATCCTCAGCGAATCCGGGCTCAACATCGTTGCGGCTGACTCCATGGCGGATGGCGCTGAGAAGATCGTAGCGCTGGTTCAATAAGGCACAGTCTCGGACGCACCGGAGAAAAGGCTTTTCGAGAAGTATCTATACGCGATGAAAAAGGTGGGACAATTACGCGATGAGTATTCTCGTGAACAAACATACAAAGGTAATCACCCAGAACATGACTGGTAAAACCGGTATGTTCCATACCAAAGGCGGTCTGGAGTACGGCACGCAAATGGTTGCAGGTGCAGTACCCGGCAAAGGCGGCACCGTAGTCGATTTCACGCTGGACAACGGCAGCACTGTATCGGTTCCGGTATTCAACACGGTAGCAGAAGCAAAAGAAGCGACCGGTGCCAACACATCGGTTATCTACGTTCCGCCGGCGTTTGCGGCTGACGCCATCATGGAAGCGGTTGATGCCGAACTGGATCTGGTCATCTGCATCACCGAAGGCATCCCGGTTCTCGACATGGTGAAAGTAAAACGCTACATGGAAGGCAAAAAGACCAAATTGATCGGCCCCAACTGCCCTGGTATCATCACGCCGGGTGAGTGCAAAATCGGCATCATGCCGGGCTACATTCACACCCCGGGTAAAGTGGGCATCGTATCCCGCTCCGGCACCCTGACCTACGAGGCGGTTCATCAAACCACGACCCGCGGTATCGGTCAGTCCACCGCAGTCGGTATCGGTGGTGACCCGGTAAAAGGCATGGAATTCATCGACGTGCTGAAACTGTTCAACGAAGACCCGGATACCGAAGCGGTTATCATGATCGGGGAAATCGGCGGTACGGCTGAGGAAGAAGCGGCTGAATGGATCGCTGCCAACATGAAGAAGCCGGTCGTAGGCTTTATCGGCGGTCAAACTGCTCCTCCGGGAAAACGTATGGGCCACGCTGGTGCAATCATCTCCGGCGGCAAAGGTACGGCAGCCGAGAAGATCGCCAAGCTGGAAGCGTGCGGCGTGCGCGTGGCAAAAACGCCGGCAGTCATCGGCGAAACGCTGGTGGAAGTGCTCAAAGAGCGCGGTCTGCTGGAAAAAGTAATGAACAAGTAATTCAATCTGGTCGCAGTTTGCGTGCCGAAAGAGGACAAGCATGGACGCTTGCCCTCTTTCTTTTTTTGTGCCCGCCGCTGTCTCCGTGTACAATAGCAGGCGAAACGTCGCGGCAGATGCCGCCGGACAACCACGCACAGATCGGAGGCGGTCGGGTGAAGGTCGGAAGTGATCGATTGGAAGAGCGGGATTGGCTGTATGCGATGATCAAGATGAACGGTCTGGGACGAAAAAAACTTTGGGAGCTGTACGGGCGCTGGGGATCATTCGCGCAAGCTGCCGTCAACTGGAAGACCGTTTTGGAAGAGGGGAACGTACGGGTGAGAACTGTGCAGACCTGGACGGACGCGCTTGCGCCATCCGCTGTGCTGGCAGTGAAGCAGGAACGAATCCGCGCCGGCATCTCGTTCGTATGTTTCTGGGAAGAGGCATTTCCCCCGCTGCTCAGGAACATTCCAGACCCGCCATTAGCCTTGTTTTACAGAGGGGATGTGTCGCTGCTGAAGCAGCCTGCGATCGGTGTCGTGGGCGCCCGCAAGCCGACTGCATATGGACGGGCGGCGTGCCGCCACCTGGTCAAACAGTTGGCCCAAACAGGCATGGTAATCGTCTCCGGGCTGGCGTACGGAATTGACGCTGAAGCGCACAGGGCGGCACTTGACGCCGGAGCGCCTACTGTCGGGGTGATGGGCTGCGGAATCGACCAGGTGTATCCCGTGTTTCATCGGCGTCTCTACGCGGAGATTGGGTCAAGCGGCCTGCTTCTTTCGGAATATCCGCCGGGGACGCCCGCAAAGCCGGGCCTGTTTCCCGAGCGCAACCGGATCATCAGCGGGCTGAGTCTCGGCGTGCTGGTCGTCGAAGCGGCGGAACGCAGCGGATCGCTGATTACGGCCGATTGTGCGCTGGAGCAGGGGCGGGAAGTGTTTGCCGTCCCCGGGCCGATATTTTCCGAGGTGAGCGCGGGTCCGCATAACTTGCTGAAACAAGGTGCAAAGCTAGTAACGAATGCGGCCGACGTGCTGGATGAATTGGGGGTATGGCCTAAGACGCCTGTTGCGGACGATCAGCCAGCCTGTGGAGATGGGGGCAGGCTGGGCGAAACGGAGTGCAAAGTATACGCGCTGATCGGCTGCGAGCCCGTCCACACTGACCAGCTGGCCGAAGCGCTCCCGCCGCGAGAACGGCAGCGGCTGCACCAGACCCTGCTTATGCTGGAAACAGGAGGATTCATTGTCAGCTTGCCCGGAGGCTATTTTGCCAGAAAGTGACCTCGTCCGATTTCCTCTAAGCAATATCAAGCCTTGCAGGTGTTTGACAAATCGGATGAGCATATTTAATAATAGGGGAGATTCCTTACAGAAAGGGGAGGAAATAAGTGGCTGACACGCTTGTGATTGTCGAATCCCCAGCAAAAGCAAAAACGATTGGAAAATATCTGGGAAGCAAATATATGGTGAAAGCGTCCATGGGCCATGTGCGCGACCTCCCAAAAAGCCAAATGGGTGTTGACGTATCGAAAGGATTTGAACCGAAATACATAACCATTCGCGGCAAGGGGGATGTGCTGAAAACCCTTAAGGACGCCGCCAAGAAAGTAAAAAAGGTATACCTGGCGGCGGACCCGGACCGCGAAGGGGAGGCGATTGCCTGGCACTTGGCGCAGTATCTCGGGTTGGACATGAGCCAGCCGCTGCGCGTGGTGTTCAACGAGATTACCAAAGACGCCATCAAGGAGGCGTTCAAACACCCACGTCACATCAACATGGACCTGGTGAACGCCCAGCAGGCGCGGCGAATCCTGGACCGCCTGGTCGGCTACAACATCAGCCCGATCTTGTGGAAAAAGGTGCGCAAAGGGCTGAGTGCCGGGCGCGTTCAGACGGTGACGGTCAAGCTGATCATTGACCGCGAGCGGGAAATCCAGCGGTTTGTGCCGGAGGAGTACTGGACGATCAGCAGTACGCTCTTGAGCAACGGCAAGCCGTTTGAGGCCAAATTCTACGGATACGGCGACGAAAAAAGGGAGCTGAAGTCAGAGGCGGACGTCAATGCGGTGCTGGACCGCATTCAGGGACAGCCGTACGTGGTGCAGAAGGTGACCAAACGGGAGCGCAAGCGCAATCCCGCACCACCGTTTATCACCAGCTCGCTGCAGCAGGAAGCGGCACGCAAGCTGAACTTCCGGGCGGCCAAGACGATGCGGATTGCGCAGGAGCTCTATGAAGGGATTGATCTGGGCGGCAAGGAAGGAACGGTCGGTCTGATCACCTACATGCGTACCGACTCCACGCGCGTTTCCGTGACGGCCCAAGAGGAAGCCAAAGCCTACATCGTGGAACACTTCGGGGCTGATTACGTCCCGGCCGAGCCGCGTGCCCAGGTGAAAAAGGAAAATGCCCAGGATGCCCACGAAGCGATTCGCCCGACGTCGGTCATGCGCACGCCGGACCAGCTCAAGGATGTGCTGAGCCGCGACCAGCTTCGCCTGTACCGGCTGATCTGGGAGCGCTTCCTTGCCAGTCAGATGGCGTCTGCTGTGCTGGACACGATGAGCGTGGACATCGCGGCAGGTGAAGTGACGTTCCGGGCGACCGGTTCCAAGGTAAAGTTCCCCGGCTTCATGAAGGTATATATTGAAGGAAGCGACGACGGCAAGGAAGAGGAAACATTCCTGCCGCCGATTGAAGAGGGACAGACGCTGGAATTGAAGGAAATCGAACCGACCCAGCACTTTACGCAGCCGCCGCCCCGCTACACCGAGGCGCGGCTGGTCAAGACGCTGGAGGAACTGGGGATTGGACGCCCCTCCACTTATGCGCCGACATTGGACACGATCCAGAAACGGGGCTACGTGGCTCTGGAGGAGAAGCGGTTCGTCCCGACCGAACTGGGGGAGATCGTCATTTCCCTGATCGAAGAGTTCTTCCCCGAAATCCTGGATGTGGAGTTTACCGCCCACATGGAATCCGACCTGGACAACATCGAGGAAGGGATTGTCGATTGGGTGAAGGTGCTCGACGCCTTCTACCAGGATTTTTCCAAGCGGCTCGCCGTTGCCGAGGAGCAGATGGAACAAGTAGAGCTGAAGGACGAAGAATCCGACGAGACGTGCGAACTGTGCGGCCGGGTGATGGTGTACAAACTGGGGCGTTTCGGGAAGTTTCTCGCCTGCTCCGGATTTCCCGAATGCCGCAACACCAAACCGATCGTCAAGGAACTCGGCATCCCCTGCCCGCAGTGTGAAACCGGATCGATCATTGAACGTAAATCTAAGAGGAACCGTATTTTTTACGGATGCAACCGTTATCCGGAATGCGATTTTGTTTCCTGGGACAAACCAATTGCGCGTCCTTGTCCGAAGTGCGGCGGGATGCTCGTCGAAAAGAAACGGAAAAAGCAGGGCGTCAGCATTGTCTGCACCAAATGCGATTACCAGGAAGAAGCCGATTCCTGAGGACGTGTGGAGGATACCAGCATGAATGAACAACCGTACGTAACCGTGGTGGGGGCCGGGTTGGCAGGCAGTGAAGCGGCCTGGCAGATCGCCCAATCCGGCGTCCGCGTCAAACTGTATGAAATGCGGCCGAAGACACAGACGCCCGCTCACCATACCGACAAATTTGCGGAGCTGGTCTGCAGCAATTCACTGCGGGCCAATTCGCTGACCAACGCGGTAGGGGTATTAAAGGAAGAAATGCGCCGCTTTGACTCGGTCATCATCGGCGCAGCGGACAAGTGCGCTGTTCCGGCCGGCGGTGCGCTGGCCGTGGATCGGCACGAGTTTGCCCAATATGTGACCGATGCCGTGCGCAACCACCCGCTAATCGAAGTGATCAACGAGGAAGTGACGGAGATTCCCGAGGGCATCGTGGTGATTGCCACCGGCCCGCTCACTTCGCCGGCGCTGTCGGAGAAGCTGAAGGAGTTGACTGGTGAAGAGTACCTGTACTTCTATGACGCGGCGGCGCCCATCATCGAAAAGGACTCCATCGACATGGACAAGGTGTTTGTCGCGTCGCGCTACGACAAGGGAGAAGCAGCCTACCTCAACTGCCCGATGACGGAAGAGGAGTTCAACCGCTTTTACGACGCGCTGATCACGGCGGAGGAAGCCCCGCTCAAGGAGTTTGAGAAGGAGATCTATTTCGAAGGCTGCATGCCGATTGAAGTGATGGCCAAACGGGGACGTCAGACGATGCTGTTCGGTCCGCTGAAACCGGTGGGCTTGATTGATCCGCGCACCGGCAAGCAGCCGTTTGCCGTCGTGCAGCTTCGCCAGGACAACGGAGCGGCCACCCTGTACAACATGGTCGGCTTCCAGACACATCTCAAGTGGCCGGAACAAAAACGGGTCTTTTCGCTCATCCCTGGCTTGGAAAACTGCGAAATCGTCCGCTACGGCGTGATGCATCGCAATACGTTCATCAATTCGCCCAGGCTGCTTCGTCCCACCTATCAGTACAAGGGGCGGGACACGCTGTTTTTCGCCGGACAGATGACCGGCGTGGAAGGATACGTGGAGTCGGCCGCATCGGGATTGCTGGCGGGCATAAACGCGGCCCGGCTGGCCAAGGGAGAGGAACTGCTTGTCCTTCCACCGGAGACGGTGATAGGCAGCATGGCGCGGTACATTACGACCGCAGACCCAAACAACTTTCAACCGATGAATGCCAACTTCGGGCTTGTTCCCGAGCTGCCGAAACGCATTCGCAACAAGCGGGAGAAGAACGAAAAACTCGCTGAGCGGGCGCTAGACACAATTCAGAATTTTACACAAAAAAGACACAAATTAAGTTGATATACGATTTTCGGCTGTGTTACTATATAGGTGCCTTTGAGGAGGGGGCATGCCAGATGGACAAATCGCAGCAGATATCCATAGACATTGAGCTGTTCACCCGTTACTTGCGCGTCGAAAAAAATGCCTCTCCTCATACGGTGAAGCAGTACGTGGCTGATATTAACGAATTCGTCGCCTTTATGGAACAGCACCAAATCCCCGTATTTGCTGCTGTTTCTTATTTACACGGCCGCTCTTTTCTCGCTCATTTGGCGAAAAGGGGGCTGTCACGGCGCAGTATCGCCCGCAAGCTGTCCAGTTTGCGCAGTCTGTACCGTTTTTTGCTGAGGGAAGGCCGGTTGGAGCAAAATCCGTTTCAACTGGTGTCCACGCCCAAGGTGGAAAAAAAGCTCCCTTCGTTCCTATATCCGCATGAACTGCAACCATTTTTTGACCTGCCTGACACACAGACCCCGCTCGGCATGCGCGATCGGCTCATTTTCGAGCTGCTGTATGCGAGCGGGATTCGCGTGTCCGAGCTGGTGACGCTGACGCTGGATGCGGTCCATGTCTCCAGGGGAATCGCCCTGGTGTACGGAAAAGGGGCCAAGGAGCGATATGTGCCGATCGGCAGTTATGCTTGTGACATTCTCCGGCAATACCTAGAATATGGAAGGCCAAAACTGCTATCCGGTAACAGCGACCACGGCTATCTGCTGCTCAACTACAGGGGGGAACCGCTGTCCGACCGGAGCGTCCGCCGCATCGTCGACAAATACGTGGAGCAGCACGCCCTGAACCTGCGCGTGTCGCCGCATACGTTCCGCCACACCTTTGCCACCCATCTGCTGAACGCGGGAGCCGATCTGCGGACCGTTCAGGAGCTGTTGGGCCACGTCAACGTTTCGACGACGCAGGTGTATACGCATGTGACCAAGGAACGGCTGCGCCATGTCTATGACGCGGCCCATCCGCGTGCGACCGCGCGTCATTCCGGGTCCGCCGGAAGTACATAAGCGGGAGGAATCTGCAATGGAACAGTTTCATGCAACGACGATTTTTGCCATACATCACAACGGCGAAGCGGCCATGGCCGGCGACGGACAGGTCACGTTCGGCAACAGCATGGTGATGAAGCACGGGGCAAAAAAAGTGCGCCGACTGTACCGCGGTGAGGTGCTGGCGGGTTTTGCTGGGGCTGTCGCGGATGCGATCACCCTTTTTGAAAAGTTTGAAGGCAAACTGGAAGAGTTCCACGGCAACCTGCAGCGGGCGGCTGTGGAGTTGGCGAAAGAATGGCGCATGGATAAGATCCTGCGCCGCTTGGAAGCGATGATGATCGTGATGAACAAGGAGCATCTGCTGCTCATTTCCGGCAACGGCGAAATCATCGAACCGGATGACGGCATTCTCGCGATCGGCTCGGGAGGCAGTTTCGCATTGGCGGCTGGCAGGGCGCTGAAACGGTACGCGCCTCATCTGAGCGCCAAGGAGATTGCCGAAGCCGCGCTGCGGACGGCTGCTGAGATTTGCGTGTTCACCAACGACAATCTGGTCGTGGATGAGATGAAATGAAAGGAAGGGAGGACTCCCTGTGCTGAACCTTGAGCAGTTAACCCCGCGCAAGATTGTAGAACATCTGGACGTGTACATCGTCGGGCAGGCCCAGGCGAAAAAAGCCATCGCAGTGGCGCTTCGCAACCGGTACCGGCGCAGCCGGCTGCCGGAACATCTGAGGGATGAAGTGGTGCCGAAAAACATCCTGATGATCGGGCCGACCGGCGTGGGGAAAACGGAGATCGCCCGCCGGATCGCCAAATTGACGGGGGCTCCGTTTGTCAAAGTGGAGGCCACCAAATTTACAGAAGTGGGGTATGTGGGCCGCGACGTGGAGTCGATGGTTCGCGACCTCGTCGAGGCGGCCATCCGCACCGTCAAGCAGGAAAAAATGGAGGAAGTCCGGGAGAAGGCGGAGAAGCTGGCAAACGACGCCATCGTCAACATCCTCGTCCCTTCACGCAAACAGCAGCATTCGTTCAAAAACCCGCTGGAGATGCTGTTCGGCGGTCAGCAGCAGCAGACTCAAACGTCCGATGCGGAAGATGCGTCGCTGGAACAGCAGCGCCGGCAGGTGGCCTGGCAGCTCGCGAATGGTCATCTGGAGGACCAGATGATTGAAATCGACGTGGAAGATCAATCCCCGTCCATGTTTGACCTGTTTCAGGTTCCGGGTACGGAGCAAATGGGGATGCAGATGCAGGACATGTTGGGCAACCTGCTCCCCAAGAGGACGAAGAAGCGAAAATTGCGAATAAAAGATGCGCGAAAGGTATTAATTCAACAAGAAGCGCAAAAACTGGTGGATATGGACGAAGTCACGCAGGAGTCGATTTACCGCGCCGAAAACCACGGCATCATCTTTATTGACGAGATCGACAAAATCGCCGGAAAGGACGGTCGGGGACCCGACGTCTCGCGGGAAGGCGTTCAGCGCGACATCCTGCCAATCGTGGAAGGTTCGACAGTGATGACCAAGTACGGGCCGGTCAAGACCGACCACATCCTGTTCATTGCTGCCGGCGCATTTCACATGGCCAAACCGTCCGATCTGATTCCGGAACTGCAGGGGCGTTTCCCCATCCGTGTGGAGCTGACCAGCTTGCGGGCGGAGGACTTTGTCCGGATTTTGACAGAGCCAAAAAATGCGCTCTTGAAGCAGTACAGCGCGCTGCTGGAGACGGAAGGGGTCCGGGTGGAATTTACCCCGGAGGCAATCCAGGAAATCGCCCGTCTGGCAGCCGAGGTGAACCAGTCTACCGACAACATCGGTGCGCGTCGTCTGCACACGATGCTGGAAAAACTGCTGGAAGACCTCTCCTTTGAGGCGCCTGACATTCATTTGGATGTGGTGCAAATCACGCCGGAGTACGTCCGTGACAAACTCGGATCGATTGCCGGCAACAAGGATTTAAGCCAGTACATTCTCTAAATCCGAACGATCACTATTATTGGGAGGAACGTAACAATGGATTTGTTATCAAAAACCAGAAGAATTAACCGCCTGCTGCAAAAATCGGCGGGTCATGCCGTCAACTTCAACGAGATGGCGCAAGTGCTGAGTGATGTCATTGAGGCCAACATTTTCGTCGTCAGCCGCAAAGGCAAACTGCTCGGCTTTTCGATTCACCAGGAAGTGGACAACGATCGCATCCGCAAAATGCTGGAAGAGCGCCGTTTCCCCGAAGAGTACAGCACCGGTCTTCTGAAAGTGGAAGAGACGTCTGCCAACCTGGATGTAGACAGCCCGTACACCATTTTCCCGGTTGAGATGAAAGAAGTATTCCGCTCCGGGTGGACCACCATCGTGCCAATCATCGGCGGTGGCGACCGGCTGGGTACGCTGATTCTCGGCCGCGTCAACAACCAGTTTGTCGACGATGACCTGATCCTGGCCGAAGTGGGCGCGACCGTGGTCGGCATGGAAATCCTGCGGGAACGCTCCGAAGCGATCGAGGAGGAAGCGCGCAGCAAAGCGGTTGTGCAGATGGCCATCGGCTCCCTTTCCTACAGCGAACTGGAAGCCGTGGAGCACATCTTTGAAGAGCTGGAAGGCAAGGAAGGCCTGCTGGTCGCATCCAAAATCGCTGACCGCGTGGGCATTACCCGTTCCGTCATTGTAAACGCCCTGCGCAAACTGGAAAGTGCAGGTGTGATTGAATCTCGTTCACTCGGGATGAAAGGTACCTTCATCAAGGTGCTGAACGAAAAACTGCTGCCGGAACTGGAAAAACTGAAAACTTCATGACTTTTGAAGCCCCTGGAGTCAGGAGATAATGTCTCCAGATGGTGACAATTCTGTGAAGGAAAGGTGTAGCGACAGTGAAAAGCTACACCTTTTTTCATGGGCAAATAGTCCTGTTTATTGAGTGGGACTAACTGGTCTCACGAGCCTAAAATTGGCGAATCTCTGTAAAATTATTGAATTCTAGCAAGGATCGTACCAAAAACTTAGTAATATCAGGAAGGATAAGGGATTTAGTCCCATTGAATCATTTTGAGAAAAGTTGCCACAATAGGGCTTTTTTCGTTATACCAGTTTTGCTATGATGGAGTCGTATTCTTGTGTCGAATAAGCGAGAAATTCCGACATTTATGCGGAAAAAGAGCGGAATGAGGGGGTGGAAAGATGCTGGAAAGCGTTCATTTGCAGGTCCTAGAGCGGTCGTTGGACACCGCCATGCTTCGACAACGAACCATCGCGAACAATATCGCGAATGTAGATACCCCTCAGTTCAAAAGCAAGCGTGTCGTCTTTGAGGAGTTATTGCAGCAGGAACTTGCGGGGACTGCGGGTCTACAGAAGTTGGAGGCGTACCGTACCAATGAGCGGCACATCCCATTTAACCGAATGGGGACACTGCCGATGCCGCAAATCTTGTCGAATGTCGGGAACATGATGCAACACAACGGCAACGATGTAGATCTGGAGTTTGAGATGAATGAGTTGGCCAAGAACCAGATCTGGTACAATGGTCTGACGCAGCTCACGGCAGGATACTTCCAGAAGCTGCGCAGCGTGCTCGAAGGTGGAGGGAGATAGTAGATGAGCCTGTTTCAGGGAATGGATACAAGCGCCTCTGCGCTGACAGCCAACCGCCTGCGGTTGGATACGATCGCGGCGAACATCGCCAACGCCAATACGACCCGCGCCACATTCGTGAACGGGGCCTGGCAGCCGTACAAACGCAAAATGGTGGAACTGTCGCCGGTAAACGGGCAGTCGTTTGACAACCTGCTTCAGGCGGCGATTGGTACGGTGACCGGCCAGACTGAACAAGGCGTACGTGTGACGGCAATCCGCGAAGACAATACGCCGTTCAAACGAATGTACGATCCGACGCATCCGGATGCTGACGCAGAAGGATACGTACTGCTGCCAAACGTCGACGTGATGAAGGAAATGGTGGACATGATCTCTGCTTCGCGTTCCTACGAAGCCAACGTCACTGTCCTGAACGCAGCCAAAAGCATGATGATGAAAGCACTGGAGATCAAGTAAGAGGGGGCGTAAGGAATGGACATTAGCGTGCTTTCCCGAGTGGACGCGATACAGCCAAAATCCGTGACGAAGTCGTATACGCCTGCAGAGGTCACGAAGTCCTTTTCAGCCTATCTCGCGGATGCGCTGGATCAGGTCAATCAGGCACAGGTGGAATCAGCCGTGCTGGCGGACCGGTTTGCAGCCGGACAAGTCCAGGACGTGCATCAGGTCATGATCGCAGGTCAGAAATCCACGATCATGCTGCAAATGGCCTTGCAGGTGCGCAACAAGGTGATTGAGTCCTACCAGGAAATCATGCGCATGCCTATTTAACGTCGTCGGTATTCTTGGTGAGGTGAACCATGAACGAACGTCTTTTACAGTATAAAGAGCAAGTCTTGACGAAATGGAATCAGCTTTCGCCTAAGCGAAGGTGGATGATTTCCGGGATCGTGCTGTTTTTGCTCATCTCGCTCGGCCTATACATATACATTGCCTCACAGCCGGTCTACACGCCCCTCTACAACCAGAGGCTGAGTGAACAGGAAATCGGATTGATCAAGCAGGAACTGGAAAGCAAGAATATTCCATACCGCATCACGAATAACGGGACGAACATCGAGGTTCCGCAAAAGCTGGCTCAAGATGTCATCGTCGATCTGGCCGCTCAAGGAATTCCCAGCCAGGCAGGCATCAACACGGAGATCTTCTCCAACACGCTGGGTGTTACGGACCGTCAGTTTGACGTGATGAAAAAAGAGGCGCTGCAGCAAGAACTGCGCAAGATGCTGGAACGGGTAAACGGTGTCCGAAGCGCTCAGGTGATGATCAACCTGCCGGAGGAAAGCATCTGGATCACGGAAAAGCCTGAATCAGCAACCGCCTCCGTCATCGTAGACGTGGAACCGGGTACCCGGTTGGACCAAAAGCAAATCAACGCGCTGTACCTGTTGGTATCCCGCAGCGTACCCAAACTGCCGCCGGATAACATCACAATTTCCGACCAGTACTCCAATCTGCTGGAGTGGAAGGATGGCACCGAAACGGAAGGCTCGCTGACCAGCTTCGAGCAGCAGGAGAAAATCAGAGCCAACGTCGAGCGCGAGATTCAGCAAAACCTGTACCAACTCCTGGGCACGATGATGGGCAGGGATAAGGTCATCGTCCATACGTTTATCAAGATGAATTTCGACAAGGAAAACCGCGTGGAAAACCTGGTCGAAGCGCCGGATAAGGAAAACAACGAAGGACTTATCATCTCATCCCAAAAATCATCCAAAACGTTCTCCGGGCAGGGTGCTCCTCCTGGCGGAATAGCAGGAACTGGCGAAAATGCCGTCCCCGGTTATCCGGGAAGCTCGCCGCAGGGAAGCAACAGCCAGTACGAAGAACTGAGCGATACGATCAACCGCGAAGTAAACCGAATCACCCGCAACATCACGATGAGCCCGTACAAGATCGAGGACATCACGATCAACGTCGGCGTAGAGCCTCCGGAAGGCGGGCAGTTGGATGATCAGACCATCGAAAGCATCAAGCAGGTACTCCGCAACGTGGTGCGAGTCACGTTAAGCGACAGTGGCGTGCAGTTGACCCAGGAGGAACTGGACCAGCACATCTCTGTCTTGCCGCGTCAGTTCTCCGGCAAGGTGGCAGTTGACAGCTCCACCGACTTGACACCGTATTTGTACGGAGCAGGTGCAATCGCCCTGTTGGCTCTTGGTGCGGTCGCATTCCTTATCTATCGCCGCCGCCAAGCGAAGCTGCAAGAAGAAGAGGTTCCGGACCTGATGCCGCCGCAACCGATGGAGATTCCGGATTTGACCTACCAGGAAGACACGGATCAAGTGGTGGTGCGCAAGCAACTGGAAAAACTAGCGCGCAGCAAGCCGGACGAATTCGTTGTCTTGCTTCGCACGTGGTTAGCTGAAGACTAAGGAGTGAAAACAGTATGGCTCGCGGCGCCAAAGAGTTGACCGGACGACAGAAGGCAGCAATCCTCCTCATCTCGCTCGGGCCGGAAATCTCCGCCCAGGTGTTCAAGCACTTGCGCGAAGATGAGATTGAACAGCTTACGCTGGAAATTGCCAACGTCCGGAAGGTTGATTCCGATGAAAAAGACAAGATTCTTGCTGAGTTTCACCAGATAGCGGTCGCCAAGGAAGTCATTGCCCAAGGCGGAATCACATACGCAAAGGAAATTTTGCAAAAAGCGTTGGGCGAATCGAAAGCGATGGATATTATCAACCGTCTGACCGCCAATCTGCAGGTACGCCCGTTCGACTTTGCCCGCAAAGCGGACCCGGGCCAAATCCTGAACTTTATCCAGAACGAACATCCGCAAACAATTGCCCTGGTGCTCTCCTATCTGGAGCCGCAGCAGGCAGCGATGATTCTCTCCGCGCTGCCGCAGGACCGGCAGGCTGACGTGGCCAAGCGGATCGCGCTGATGGACAGCACGTCACCGGAGGTCATCGCCCAGGTGGAGCAGGTTCTGGAGCAAAAACTGTCCGCAACCGTCACCCAGGATTACACCCAGGCTGGCGGTATCGAAGCGATCGTCGCCGTTCTCAACGGCGTGGACCGCGCAACCGAGCGGACCATTTTGGACTCGCTGGAGATCCAGGACCCCGAACTGGCAGAAGAGATCAAGAAGCGCATGTTTGTCTTCGAAGACATCGCCACGTTGGACAACCGTTCCATCCAACGGGTTATCCGCGACGTGGAAAATACCGATCTTCAGCTCGCGCTCAAGGTGGCCAGCGAGGAAGTCCGCGAAGTCATCTTCCGGAACATGTCCAAACGGATGGCAGACACCTTCAAGGAAGAAATGGAGTTTATGGGTCCTGTTCGTCTGCGCGACGTCGAAGAAGCTCAATCCCGCATCGTCGCAATCATTCGCCGCTTAGAAGAGGCGGGTGAGATCATCATCGCCCGCGGTGGAGGGGATGATATCATTGTCTAGAATCATCAAGCTGTCCCACTACCAGGCTTCAGACGAATCGGTATTCCTTGAATTAAGGACTTCACCATTACAGACGGAGCAAACTTCCGAAAGGTTGCAAGAAAATCATCAATTGGTAAAAAATGCTGAGGAAGAAGCGAAAATTATCCTCCAGGATGCGGAAGAAACCGCGCAGGGCGTGCTTCGCGAGGCCATGGAGCAGGCCGAGGAAATCAAGCGGCAGGCGCTCGCGGAAGTGGAACGCTGGTGGGAGGAAAAACGGCGCGAAGCCGAAGCTCTGTTTCAGGAAACGCGGGAACAGGCGAGCCGGGAAGGATTTGACGCCGGTTACGCAGATGGAAAGCGGCAGGCGTTGGAAGAAGAGACCGCTTGTGTGGAACAAGCCCGTTCCCTTCTGGAGCAGGCGTACGCCGAAAAGGAACGGATCATCGCCGAAGCGGAACCGTTCCTGGTAGAGCTAAGTGTGGACGTAGCACAAAAAGTGATTGGGACGGAGCTGCACAGCTCGCCGGAAACGGTTTTGGAGATGGTGAAAAAATTGCTGCGCCGCTCTCGGGTGCACGGCCACGTGACCGTCTGCGTCAATCACCGCCACTACGCATTTGTCCAGGAGCAGCGCGCCCAACTGCTTGCCCTCCTGGACGGACAGGCGGAGCTCTCCATTTACCCGGATCACACCGTCCAGGACGACGGCTGCGTGATTCGGACGCCGCTGGGAAGTATCGATGCCCGAATTGATACGCAATTGCATGAAATCAAACAGTGTTTGCTGGACATCGCCAGGGGGAGTGAAGTGACATGACGATCCTCGACCTGGGGAAGTACAGGCAGGCGCTGGAGGGTATCGACCCGGTGCGGGTCAACGGAAAGGTTACGCAGGTGGTGGGTCTTACCATCGAGTCGCAGGGCCCGGAAGTGAAGCTGGGAGAAATCTGCCAGATCTTCCCGCAAAGCGGCGAGCCCATCATCGCGGAGGTAGTCGGCTTCCGGGACAACAAGGTGCTGCTGATGCCGCTTGGGGAGCTGACGTCCATCGGGCCGGGCAGTGACGTCGTAGCCACCGGCAGCGCGCTGTCCGTCAAGGTGGGGCCGGAAATCCTCGGCAAGGTGCTGGACGGATTGGGGCGCCCGCTGCAGGGAAGCATCCCGCCTGGCCTTGCCTCCTATCCGACCAACAATGCACCGCCCAATCCGCTGCTTAGGCCGCGCATCAGAGAACCGCTGAGCGTGGGCGTGCGGGCCATCGACGGGCTCTTGACGGTCGGAAAAGGACAGCGTGTGGGGATTTTCGCCGGTTCCGGCGTCGGAAAGAGCACGCTCCTGGGAATGATCGCCCGCAACACGACGGCGGACATCAACGTCATCGCCCTGATCGGGGAACGCGGCCGCGAGGTGATGGAGTTTATCGAGCGGGATCTCGGGGAAGAAGGACTAAAACGGTCGGTCGTCGTTGTCGCCACTTCCGACCAGCCCGCCATGATCCGGATCAAAGGGGCGATGATCGCCACCTCGATCGCCGAGTACTTTCGGGACCGCGGCCTGAACGTCATGTTGATGATGGATTCGGTTACCCGATTTGCCATGGCGCAGCGGGAAATCGGCCTGGCGATCGGCGAACCGCCGGCGACACGCGGTTACACCCCGTCCGTGTTTGCGCTGTTGCCCAAGCTGTTGGAGCGGGCCGGCACGGCGGACAAAGGCAGCATCACCGGTTTTTACACCGTTTTGGTTGATTCTGACGACATGAATGATCCGATCGCGGACGCGGTGCGCGGGATTTTGGACGGGCATATCGTCCTCGACCGAAAAATCGCGCAAAAGGGACACTTTCCGGCGATTGACGTGCTTGCCAGCGTCAGCCGGGTAATGAACGAGATCTGCACCGAACGTCATCTTGAAGCGGTCCGCCAGGTGAAGCGTCATTTCGCCACATTCCGGGAAGCGGAGGACCTGATCAACATCGGCGCCTACAAGCCGGGGACCAACCGGGAGATCGATGCGGCGATCCGCTACAAGGACATTATCCGCGATTTTACGGCGCAGGGAACGCACGAACCGTCCGATCTGGACACCACGATTCAGGCGTTAACCGCCCATTTCGGAGGGGTGAACTAGCGTGAACGTGTTCCGGTTTCAACTGCAAAAAGTGCTGGATGTAAAAGAAAAGGAAAAAGAGCAGGCCGAGTGGGCGTTTGGCAAGTCCGTGCAGCGAAAGAACGAAGAGGAGCTCAAGCTGTTTCGACTGACGGAGCGGCATGAGGCAGTGACCAACATGCTGCACGAGGCGCAAAGCCAAACCTGCAGCGCAGCCCAGTTGATCGAACTCAGCCAGTACCGTCAGGCGGTCGAACAGTCCATTGTCAACCAGCGCCGGACGCTGTACGGGTGTGAACAGGAAGTGGAGCGCTGCCAGCGCAGACTGGCGGAACGGGTGCAGGAGACGCAACTGTGGCAGCGGCTGCGGGAAAAGGCGCTCGGGCAGTTTCTCTACGCGGAAAGACTCAAAGAGCAGAAAGAATTGGACGAGATTGGCACGCAGCTCTATCTTCGCAGGAGCAACTGAGGGAGGTTCACGATGGAAGAGATCCAAGAAGAACGGGAGTACAGCAGGTGGGAATGGTTTTTCTACATGATTGCAATCCCCGCTCTGTTTGCCACTCTCCTCGGAGGCGTGCTTCTCAGCCTGTTGGGATACAACGTGTTGGGCAGCGTGCTCAGTTGGGCCAACACGATTCCGATCGTGGAAAAAATCGTGCCTGACCAGTACGCGATGTCCGATGCAGAAGAGAAGTCAGTCGACATTGGCAAACAGGTGAGCAGCTTGCAGGAGGAGCAGGCGAAAAACAAGCAGACAATCGCCAACCTGCAGAGTGAAACGGCGAAAAAGGACGCCACCATTCAGGCGTTGGAAAAACAGGTGCTGGATCTGCAAAAGCTGCTTGAGGACAAGCGCACCAGCGAGGAAGAGCGGCAAAAGCAGTATCAGGACCTGGCCAAATTGTACGCGACGATGTCGCCGAAAAACGCAGCAGCCATCGTCGAAAACCTCAGCATGAGCGAAGCGGTTTCGGTCATGAGCAAGATGAAAGCGGAGCAGCAGGCGAACATACTGGCCAAGATGGACCCGAAAAAAGCGGCCGACATCTCCATTCAATTAAAGGATACGGTGGTAAACAAGGACGATGACATCGCCGCGCTGCAGGAACGGGTACAAATCTTGACCAAGGCGCTGAGCGAGACGCGAAAGGATACGACCAGCATCGATTCGCTGATCCAGACCTTCTCGCAAATGCCGGCTGCGGATGCCGCTACCGTCATTCGTACGCTGATGGGTACCGACCGCAACCGGGCCATCTCGATTATGGCCGGCCTGTCTCATGACAAACGGGCGCAAATCCTGGCGGCAATCGCCCAGCAGGACAGCCAGCGGAAAGAAAACGTGGCTGCGCGCATCACGAGCGAGTTGCTTCGATAGGCGACGGGCCATACAAGCACCGCGTCTGTCGTTTTCATAAGCAACAATACAATCCGAGGAGGTGAATGAGATGAATGTAGCCAATGTGAAGGGAGCTCCGGCGGCGTCCGCCATCACAGTCGGCGTCTCTGCACAGCCGAATCCGGAGGGTGGAGATCTGTTTGCTGCACAGATTGGCAGCGTGCTGCAAAATGTGCAGGCGGGGGAACCGTCTCAGTCCCTGCCAGGCGAAGCAGGCGCCGAAGACATGGCGCTGCTGGCTGATCTGCTGGCACTGATCCAACAGCTTTTCCCGACGCTTCACATGCAGGATCCCGAAGAGGTTGCCGCTACGTTCACTCAGCGGGGCATCCCGCAGGCGACGGCAGAAAAACTGGCCGAAGCCATCGTATCGTTCGCACGTGCCGAAGGAGGCGCGAAGGTGATCGAATGGCAGCAGGTGGACAAGCAGGTGGAGGCTCTGCTGAAGCAGTTCGGCGAGGAGCTGCGGGCAGCAGCCGGCAAACAGGAAAGTGACACCAGAAAGCAGCCGCTTGTCCTGATCCATGGAAAAGGCGGCATCCGGAGCGCGGAACCATCTGTCGTTCCCATCCGGCACGCGGAAAAGGAACTCACCATGCAGTCCCTTCGCGTCACCCAGGCCCTGTCCAGCTACCAGGCGGAAGCCGCCGTGCAGGTGCGCAGCAGCAGCACACCCGTTCAGCAGACGCTGAATGTGCAGGCTTCGCCGCTGGCGGAATCGGAATCAGTCATCTTGCCTGAGCACGCGGTTGCTCTTCCGTTCCACCAAGTGGTGAATCACGGCAGAATTCCGCAGCAAACGGTGACAGCTCATCCCGTACACGCCCAGCAGTTTGCGCAGCAAGTCACGCAGCTGTTTGTCCAACAGATGAAAATCACCCAGGGGAACGGCGTGCACGAGGCCAAACTGATTCTCCACCCGCAGTCGCTGGGCCAAGTGGACGTGATCATCACCGCTCGTGACGGGGTGATTACGGCTCAGTTTTCCGCGGAAACGGCAGCCGGCAAGGAATTGCTGGACAACCAGCTTCCGCAGCTTCGCGCAGCGTTGACCCAACAAGGTCTGCAGGTGGATCGCCTGGAAGTCAATCAGCATCAGGCAAGTTCGTTTGCCTTCCAGCAGCAGCGGGAGCAGGCACGTCAGCAAGGCGATGGGCGCCAGCGACAGGAACAGCAGGAAGATCAGGTGGAATTTTCGCTGGAAGGACTGCTGGAGGATAGTGATTTTGCCGCGGTTGGGCGGGAATTGGGCCGTGCTGCCTTTACTGGCATTCGCTAGCCGGGCTAGCTGTTCGTGAAAGGGGGGACCGCCATGCACACGTTTTACGTGGGGCAGACCTACTTTCCCAACAAGCCAAAGCGACCAGCTGCTGTTAGCACGACCGGTGCGGAACCGGCAGGCAAATCGTTTCGCCACTACCTCGCCGAGTCTGTTGACAAAGCGAAAGGCCCCAAGCCCCTCACGTTCAGTCAGCACGCACTGATGCGTCTGCGCGAACGGGGGATTTCGCTCAACGAAGCCGAGCTGAACCGACTGCAGTCGGCTGTGCAAAAAGCGGCTGACAAAGGGGCGAAAGAATCGCTGATCTTGATGGACAACGTCGCCTACGTCGTCAGCATCATCAACCGAAAAGTGATTACCGCCGTCGACGACGTCAGCATGAAGGAAAACGTGTTTACCAACATCGACAGCGCGGTCTTTGCATGAATGGATCAGAGGGCTGGACCTCTCGGAGGAAGCCCGTCGGCTGCCGAATGACCGAGGCAGTCGCCAATAGACCCGATACCTGTTTGTGAAGGAGGAATTGTTAATGCTTCGTTCCATGTACTCCGGCATTTCCGGTCTGCGCGGTTTTCAAACCAAACTGGACGTAATCGGCAACAACATTGCCAACGTGAACACGGTAGGATTCAAGAAAGGCCGCGCGATGTTTCAGGACATTCTCAGCCAAAACATTGCCGGTGCGACTGCACCAACCGATGACGGCAAGGGCGGTTCCAACCCGATGCAAGTCGGACTGGGGACGCAGATCGGTTCCATTGACACGGTGTTTACGGCCGGCAGCCCGATGACCACCAACGTGATCACGGATTTGGCGATCGAAGGGGAAGCGTTTTTCATGGTTACGCCGGATGGCGGCGAGACGTACTACTACACCCGTGCCGGCAACTTTACCCGTGACGCGCTTGGTTATTTGGTAAACCCGCAAGGTTTGAAACTGGTAGACGTGAATGGCGAACCGATTCAAATCTCGCGGAACGATGGTATCGTTTCTTACTCCATCGGTAAAGACGGGGTCATCACCACGGTGGATGAGGCTGGAGAGCTGGATTCTTCCATCCAGATCGGGTTGATGACGTTTGACAACCCGGGCGGCCTGAAGAAAATTGGCAACTCCCTGTACGAATATACCGTCAACGCAGGGGCATACGGAGAAGATCCGACCACACCGATTGATGCGGCAACTGCCAAGGTGAACATCATCTCCGGTCAGTTGGAGATGTCCAATGTGGACCTGTCTGAAGAGTTTACCGAGATGATTGTCGCTCAGCGCGGGTTCCAGGCCAACTCCCGCATTATCACCACGTCCGACACCGTGCTGGAAGAACTGGTCAACCTGAAACGATAACGCCTAGCGGATGAATGAGGGGGAGGCGGTCATCCCGCCGCCCCCCATCCCGAAAGGAGCAGCCGATGATCAGACTGACGCGATTTAACGGCGAGGAGTTTTACCTCAACGCTACCCATGTCGAAATGGTGGAATCCACTCCCGACACGGTCATCACGCTGTTTAACGGCAAGAAATACATCGTCAGGGAAAGCGCTGAGGCAGTGGCTTCGCGGATAGTGGACTTTTACAGGCAGACGTTCCCGGCAAGCGCGGCGCCGCGCGTTCCGGACGATTTCATTGAATAGCGGGAGGCACGTGTGATGTTTCAAAACCGGTTGTTTAACATGGCACTTATCATCATCATCGCGATTTCGCTTCTGGGTGTCGTATCCTTCGTTCTCTGGCAGACGTACCTGTCCCCAGCAGCACAAACCGCAAGCCATGGTGAAGAAAAGGGGGTACGGGCTCTCACGGCTAAAGAACTGGAGGCATACTCCGTGGATACCGGAGAAATCACGACCAATCTGCTCTCCGACAACTACATTATTGTTCGCTTTACGATAACGGCGGACAGTTCAGATGCCAAGGAAGAACTGCAGCAGCGCCTGCCCCAGGTCAACCAGATCATCATCAAGACACTGGCCGGCCTGTCCCCCGAAGACATCAAAGGAACAGAAGGCGTCAACAAACTGGAAGCCAAGATCATGAACGAAATCAGTGCGCTCATGCAGGAAGGAAAAATCGTACAGGTGCTGACGACGAAGCGCGTCTTGTCGTAAGCCACGATGGATGTATACATAGCTGGGAGGTGACGACACATGGCCGAGGTTCTCTCACAAAGTGAGATTGACGCGTTGTTGGCCGCGCTCTCGTCGGGAGAGATGGATGCCAACGAGCTGAAAAAAGAAGAGTCTGAGCGAAAGGTAAAAGTATACGACTTTAAACGGGCCTTGCGTTTTTCCAAAGATCAGATCCGCGGCCTGACGCGCATTCACGAAAACTACGCGCGGCTGTTGACGACGTATTTTTCCGCTCAGCTTCGTACCTTCGTGCAAATTACGGTTGCCTCCGTCGACCAATTGCCGTATGACGAGTTTATTCGCTCCATTCCCAAAATGACCATCCTCAACATTTTTGAGGCGCCGCCATTGGAAGGGCGCATGGTATTGGAAGTGAATCCGAACATCGCATACACCATGCTGGATCGGCTTCTCGGCGGACAGGGAACGATTCCGGACAAGATGGGGGCGTTGACGGAAATTGAGACAACTGTCATGGAACGGGTGTTCAGCAAGGCGCTGGATACGTTTCATGAGGCATGGAAGCAGATCATCGAGCTTGATCCGTACATGGAAGGGCTGGAAATGAATCCGCAGTTCATGCAGATCGTTTCCCCCAATGAAATTGTTGCGGTCATCTCGTTCAGCACGAAGATCGGAGACACCACGGGCATGATCAACCTCTGCCTGCCCCATGTCGTGCTGGAGCCGATCATGCCGAAACTGTCCGGGCAGTATTGGTTTTCCAAGCAGAAGAAGAACAGGGACGAAGAAGAGCGGCTGCGCGTGGAGGAGCGGGTGAAGACGGCCAAGCTGCCGGTGATCGCCGAGCTGGGCACGGCCACCATCACGGTGGGCGAGTTCTTGCAGTTGCAGCCGGGTGATGTAATTCAGCTCGACCAGCTCATCGAGAACAAGCTGAAAATCCGGGTGGGCAATCGCCTGAAGTTCCTTGGACAACCCGGTACACATAAAGGGCGTGTAGCCGTGCAGATCGAAGAAGTCCTCGAGGAAGGGGAGGAGAACAATGACTAGAGACATGCTTTCGCAGGAAGAGATTGACGCGCTGCTCCGCGCGAACAATCTGGTTGAGGAGGAAGAGGAAGTAGAAGAAGTTTCGAGCGCTCCCAACGTCGCTGAATTCCTGTCCGAGTTTGAGCAGGACGCGCTCGGTGAAATCGGCAACATCTCCTTCGGAAGCGCTGCAACGGCTCTTTCCACGTTGTTGAACCAAAAAGTGGACATCACCACGCCGACGGTTTCGATGGTTCATGTCCACGACCTGGAGAAGGAATTTCCCATCCCGCACGTCGCCGTTCACGTCGAGTACACAGACGGCTTCAAGGGAATCAATCTGCTGGTGGTGCGGATGGAAGACGCTGCGGTGATCGCCGACCTGATGATGGGCGGTTCCGGCCGGCCAGAGTCCACTGAGTTGACAGAAATGCACATCAGCGCGGTGCAGGAAGCGATGAACCAGATGATGGGGTCAGCCGCCACGTCGATGTCCACCATCTTCAACCAGATGGTGAACATCTCGCCGCCCGGGATTGACATCATGGATTTGGCCAAGGGCAAGGACGGGCATAAATTCACCGAAGATGACACGCCGCTTGTCAAGGTGTCTTTCCGGCTGAAAGTAGGGGAACAAGGTGAGCTGATCGACTCCAACATCATGCAGCTGCTGCCGCTCTCCTTCGCTCGTGAAATGATCAACAGGCTGACCGGCGGTTCTGCAAGCGAGCTGGAAGCGGCCGCGGCTGCGACGGAAATGCCCGCACTGAGCGTGTCGGCTCCACAGCAGGAGGTACAACAGGACGCTCCCGCTGCAGAGCAGATGCCGCCGCAGCAACCGGTGCAACCCCCGCAAGCTCCTCCGGCCGGTTATGCGCCGATGGGATATCCGGGACAGCCCATGTACCCGAACGCTTACCCACAGGGAATGCCCGCAGGCTATCCGCCCTATCCGCCTCAGTATGCAGGGCAGCAAGTGCCGTCCGCCCCGCAGCATCTGGGTGGACAACCGAGCAACCAGGCCAATGTGAAACCGGCCCAATTTGCGCCGTTTGGAGGTGACCCGATGATTTCCGCTGACGGACAAAATCTGAATCTGTTGATGGACATTCCTCTGCAAGTGACCGTTGAACTGGGACGGACGAAAAAACTGATCAAGGAAATTCTCGACCTGTCCGCCGGCTCGATCATCCAACTGGACAAGCTGGCAGGCGAACACGTCGACATCCTGGTCAACAACAAGCTGATTGCCAAAGGGGAGGTCGTCGTGATTGACGAAAATTTTGGCGTGCGCGTCACAGACATCATCAGCCAGTGGGACCGCGTACAAAAATTACAATGAATCATCAAATCACCGGATAAAAAAGGAGGAGCTTACTTATGTCCAACAAAGTACTCGTTGTCGATGACGCAGCGTTCATGCGCATGATGATCAAGGAAATCCTGTCCAAAAACGGATACACCGTGGTAGGCGAAGCGAGCGACGGTGCGCAGGCGGTGGAGAAGTACAAAGAGCTGGGACCGGATCTGGTGACGATGGACATTACCATGCCGGAGATGGACGGCATCACTGCACTGAAGGAGATCAAGAAAATCGATCCGAACGCCCGTGTCATCATGTGCTCGGCAATGGGGCAGCAGGCGATGGTCATTGATGCGATTCAGGCGGGCGCCAAGGATTTTATCGTCAAGCCGTTCCAGGCTGATCGCGTGCTGGAAGCGATCAAGAAAACGCTGGGCTAATGATGAAGTTTTTCCGGAAACCAGGGGCGCGTCTCATCTGGGTGTATTGCATCATCGCTGCGATTGTCGCTTCCCTTCCGGCTTCCGCACTGGCAGAGGAAGACTCCGTAGCAGACGCCCTGCGCAAAGGAACACTCTCTCCCGGTGCGCCCGCCGGCGGCCCAGAGCCGGCGGCCATACCCGGCAGTGAGACAGGCAGCATGTGGGGCTATCTGTTTCAGGTGATCTTTTCACTCGGGGTGATCGTCGTCCTGATCTATCTGCTGCTTCGTTTTCTCGGCCGGCGGCAGATGGGACAGGCGCATGGTCCGATCAAAGTGATCAGTGCGGCTCCGCTGGGCAACGGCAAGACGATCCAACTGGTGATGATCGGGGAGTCGCTGTACCTGCTCGGCGTGGGAGAGAACGTTCAGCTGCTCAAGCAGATTCCACCAGGGGAAGAGGCAGACCTCATCCTGGCAGAAGCGGAGATCAAGCCGCCGCTTGCCGGTTTTTCGCTCGATTGGCTGCCGTTTGGCCGAAAGCGGCAGACAGAAGACGAAGAAATACACCTGTCGGATGCGGACGGGCGTACGTTTGCAGAACTGCTGCGCAAGCAGTGGAACGATCTCGACAAGCGGTCCGATCAGACGGGGACCTGGGTGGAGAAGCAAGGTCATGACAGAGGGGATCGAGGATGAAACAACTATTCCAGCTCCTGGTGATCGCTGCGGTGCTGCTGGCGATACCGGAATGGGCGGCGGCAGCGCCTGCCAATGTGCCGCTCGTACCTACCATCGATCTGAAGATTGGCGGAGGCAGCGGAACGCCGCAAGAAACCTCCTCGGCGGTACAGATTCTGCTGATATTGACGGTCTTGTCCGTAGCGCCTGCCATCCTGCTGTTGATGACCAGCTTCACGCGGATCGTGGTCGTGCTGTCCTTCGTCCGCAACGCGCTGGCTACGCAGCAGATGCCGCCCAATCAGGTGCTGATTTCGCTGGCGCTGTTCATGACGTTTTTCATCATGGCGCCCACGCTGGCAAAGGTAAACGAGACGGCGGTACAACCGTACATGCAGGGCAAAATGACCCAACAGCAAGCGCTGGAAGCGGCGGTCGTTCCGTTCAAGGAATTTATGGCCAAGCAGACGCGGGAAAAAGATTTGGCGCTCTTTTTGTCGTACACGAAAGCAGAAAGGCCCAAGACAATTCAGGACATTCCGCTGAGCGCGCTCGTGCCGGCGTATGCCATCAGCGAATTGAAGACCGCATTTCAAATCGGCTTCATGATTTTCATTCCGTTTCTCGTCATCGACATGATCATTTCCAGCATCCTGATGGGCATGGGGATGATGATGCTGCCCCTGTGATGATTTCGCTGCCGTTCAAGATATTGCTGTTCATCATGGTGGACGGATGGTATTTGGTCGTGAAATCACTATTGGCCAGTTTCTGACATCCGGCCGACAAGCCAGCCTAGGAGGGAGAGCATGACACAAGAATTTTTGATGCAAATCGCCCAAAGCTCCGTATACACCATCCTGCTGGTGACGGCACCGGCGCTGGGCGTCGGCATGCTGGTCGGCTTGCTCGTCAGCATTTTTCAGGCAACCACACAAATTCAAGAACAGACGCTGGCATTCATCCCGAAAATTGTCGCCATCTTCGTCACGATTTTGGCCGTCGGGCCGTGGATGCTGCGGGTGATGCTGGAGTTCACGATGGGGATCTTCGGCAATCTGCACCGCTTTGTGGGATAGATAAAAATGATAGCTGCAATCATGCTTCATCTACCTGTTTTGCTGCTGGTGTTTGTCAGGATGACCGCGTTTTTCGTCTCGGCTCCGTTTTTCTCGGTGCGCGGCGTGCCCAATCCGTACAAGATCGGCCTGGCTTTTGTCCTGGCGCTGATCAGTTTCAGCTACGTGCCGGTCCAGGGGCAGATTCCGCTGGATCTCACCTTTGTGCTCTACGCGGTCAAGGAAGCGCTGGTCGGCCTGATTCTCGGCGTGATATGCGAGCTGATGTACGTCACCGTCCAGGTTGCCGGCGGATTGATGGACATGCAAATGGGGCTGGCGATGGCCAACGTGATCGACCCGCGCACCGGCGCCTACGTGCCGCTGACGGGCAACTTCAAGAACATCCTGGCGATGCTTTATTTGTTGAGCATCAACGGCCATCACGTGTTGATCCAAGGGATTCTTGCCAGCTATCAGGCGATTCCGCTTGACAAGATGTGGGCTGCGTTTGGCAGTGAGCAAGTGATGTGGATGGCCGTCAAGGTGTTTCGCGACATGTTTCTCAGTGCCTTTCTGATTGCAGCGCCGATCGTGGTCGCCATTTTTCTGGTCGATCTCTCTCTTGGAATTATCGCCAAATCGGTCCCGCAATTTAATATCTTTGTGGTGGGATTGCCCATCAAATTGCTCGCCAGCTTTCTGATGCTGATCGTGGTCATGCCCGCATTTTTGCTGACGTTGAACGGCTTGTTTGAAAAAATGTTTCGGGCGCTTGCGGAAATGATGAAGTGGCTCGGAGGCGCAGCATGAAACGACTTGCCTTTTTGTATCCGGTCGATCTGCAGTATTTCAACGGCGAAAAGACGGAAAAGGCGACACCGAAAAAGCGGCAGGACGCGAGAAAGAAAGGGCAGGTCGCCAAAAGCGCGGACTTGTCCCCGTCCGTCAGCCTGACCGCGACGTTTCTCATGCTGATTGTGCTGGGGTCGTCCATGTTTCACACGTTCCAGAATCTGCTGCGGGAGTCGCTCGTCACCTACACGAGCTGGCAGGTGAACGAGGAAAATCTGCGGGTCATTTTCTATCAGCTTGCCTTTGAAGCCGTGAAAATCGTCGGACCGGTTCTGGGCGTGGTGTTTTCCGTCGCCGTTCTCGTCAATTACATGCAGGTGGGCTGGCTGTTTACCACCGAACCGCTGCGGATCAAGCTGGACAAGCTGAATCCCGTACAGGGGCTGAAACGGCTGTTCAGCCTGCGCTCCGTGGTGGAACTGTTCAAATCGCTGTTAAAAATCAGCGCGGGCATTCTCGTTGCGTTCATGATCTTGTGGGAGACCAAGGACGAGCTGGTGCAGCTCTCACTGAAGCCGCTGGGAGCAGCGCTCTCACTGACAGCTTCGGAAGCGACCAAACTGGGGCTGTACATCGGCATGACGCTGGTGGTCCTGGCTGTTCTGGACTACGCGTACCAGCGCTACGAACATGAAAAGAGCCTGCGCATGTCCAAACAGGACATCAAGGATGAATTCAAACAGGCGGAAGGGGACCCCTTGATCAAAGGGAAAATCCGCGAGCGTCAGCGGAGCATGGCCATTCGCCGGATGATGCAGGAGCTGCCGAAAGCGGACGTGGTCATCACCAACCCGACGCACTTCGCTGTTGCCATCCGGTACGACGCAAGCGAGATGAGCGCCCCCACAGTCATCGCCAAAGGGCAGGATTACCTCGCGCTGAAAATCAAGGAAATCGCCCAAAAACATCGCATCATCACCATGGAAAACAAGCCCTTGGCCAGGGCTCTCTACAGTCAAGTCGAGATCGGCCAACAAATTCCCGAAGAGTTGTTCAAAGCGGTCGCGGAAGTTCTCGCGTACGTGTACAAGCTGCAAGGGAAAGTGAAATAAGCAAAAGAAAGGAGGATGCACGGTGGGATTCAGATTCAAAGAGCTGGGTACCGTTTTGTTCGTCATCAGCATTGTCGTCATGATGGTGATCCCACTGCCGTCTGAACTTTTGGATTTGCTCTTGATCCTGAACATCTCCCTTGCATTGACGATTCTGCTCGTCTCGATGTACACAAAGGAAGCCCTGCAATTTTCCATCTTTCCCACGGTGCTCCTGATCACCACGCTCTTCCGCCTGGCGCTGAATGTATCGACGACGCGGAACATTCTCTCGCACGCCGATGGCGGAAAGGTCATCGAAGCGTTCGGCAGTTTCGTCGTCGGCGGCAATCAGGTGGTGGGGTTTGTCGTCTTCCTGATTCTCGTCGTCATCCAGTTCATCGTGATCACCAAAGGCTCGGAGCGCGTGGCGGAAGTGGCCGCCCGCTTCACGCTGGACGCGATGCCGGGGAAACAGATGAGCATTGACGCCGACCTGAACGCCGGGATGATTACCGAGGCGGAAGCGCGCGCCCGCCGCAAAAAGATCGAGGACGAAGCTGACTTTTACGGCGCCATGGACGGTGCCAGCAAATTCGTCAAAGGGGACGCGATCGCCGGCATCATTATTTTCATCGTCAACATCATCGGCGGCTTCATCATCGGGATGGTTATTCACGATCTGAGTTTTGCCGAATCGGCTTCCCGATTCACCACCATGTCCGTCGGCGACGCGCTGGTCAGCCAGATTCCGGCTCTCCTGATTTCGACGGCGACGGGTATCATCGTCACTCGTGCCACTTCCGGCGACGGGCTGGGCGAAGATATTAGCAACCAGTTGTTCAGCTACCCCCGCCTGCTGTTGATCGTGGCTGGCGGCATCACCCTGTTAGGCCTGCTGACGCCAATCGGACTGCTGCCGGTGGTGCCAGTAGCGGGACTGCTCGGGTTCGCCGGATGGAAGATGAACAAGAAGCAGAAAGTGGAGCAGGAAGAGACGGCCCAACAGGAAGAGGAACAGCAGATCGAGGAAGTGCGCAGTCCCGAGAGTGTGGTCAACCTGCTGCAGGTGGACCCGATCGAGTTCGAGTTTGGTTACGGCCTGATTCCGCTTGCCGACGCCAAACAAGGCGGCGACCTGCTGGATCGCGTCATCATGATCCGTCGACAGATCGCGCTGGAACTGGGGATCGTCGTGCCGGTAATCCGCATTCGCGACAATATCCAACTGCGTCCCAACGAGTACATAATCAAAATCAAAGGAAACCAGGTCGCCAAGGGAGAGATCCTCTTGGATCACTATCTGGCGATGAGTCCCGGTTTCGAAGACGATGCGGTTGTCGGTATCGAAACGGTCGAACCGGCGTTTGGACTGCCTGCATTGTGGGTAACAGAAGAAAATAAGGAGATTGCCGAACTGTCCGGTTATACCGTGGTCGATCCGCCGTCCGTCGTCGCCACCCATCTGACGGAAGTGATCAAGCGGCACGCCCACGAGCTGCTCGGCCGCCAGGAGACGCGCTCCCTCATCGACAATGTACGGGAGACGGCGCCTGTGCTGGTGGACGAACTGATTCCGGGCACGCTGTCGATCGGCGACGTGCAGAAAGTGCTGCAAAAACTGCTCCGGGAAAAGGTGTCGATTCGCAATCTGCCGGTCATTTTGGAAGCGCTGGCCGATCACGCGGTCTACACCAAAGATCCGGACGTGCTGACGGAGTACGTGCGCCAAGCGTTGTCCCGCCAACTTACGCTGCAATACACCGAGCCCGGACAGCCGCTGCGGGTGATCACTGCAGGCCCTGGACTGGAAAAGGCCATCTCCGAGCGAATCGAGCAGTCTGAGCAGGGAACCTACCTGGCCATGGACCCGGAGACGTCCCAGCGGATTTACCAGAGCATGTCGGCGGAAGTGAGCAAAATGGTCAATGCCGGCCAGCAGCCGATCATTCTCGCCTCTCCGGCGATTCGCATGTACCTGCGGCAGCTGATGGAGCGGATGATGCCGGATGTGCCTGTCTTGTCTTACAGCGAGCTGGAGCCGCATGTTGAAGTGCAAAGCGTAGGGATGGTGAACCTGACGTGAGAGTGAAGCGCTACGTTGTCGATTCCATGCCGGACGCCCTGGAGAAAATCCGGATTGACCTGGGGAAGGACGCCATCATCCTCAACTCCAAGCCGATCCGAACTGGTGGACTGTTCGGATTGTTCACAAAGCAGCGGATCGAAGTGGTGGCCGCCGTTGATGACAAAGGGGCCGAGCGGGCAGCGAGCGCCTCTCCCGCCAGCCAGCCGGACCCCTCTGCCTTGCCGCAGACAGGCAGCTACGCCGCCAAGCAGGCCTATCAAAAAGCGGCGACGGTGACTGCTGGACAGGCGACAGCAGAATCAGAGCCTCCCGGCATCGATACTCGGCTGACGCATGAAGCGGCTGCTGACTCCGCTCGTCAGGCTGCCTCCCGTCCCGACCACTCGCAGGCAAAGCGAGCCCCTTCCATGGCAGCTGCTGCCGACAGCAAGCAGTTGGCGGACGAAGTGCGGGATATGCGGCAGGTCTTTGACAAGCTGTTGGTCAACGGCCTCAGCAGCCAACTGCCGCCTGCAATCCAGGCGGTTCAGGCGCATCTCGTCAGGCAGGAGGTCGCAGAAGAGGTGACGGCGGACATCATCCGCCAGGTGCTCCTGCACGGTGAGCCGTCTGCTCAGTGGACGGAAGAAGAGGCGAAGCGAGCCGCTGCGCGGATTATCGCTGAACGGGTGGAACAGGCATCGCCTATGCCGTCACGAATCGAGTCTGGCGTCAGGTACGCTTTCTTTTTTGGGCCAACCGGGGTGGGAAAAACCACCACCATTGCCAAACTGGCGGCAGACAGCATGCTGAAAGACAAGCGGCGGATCGGATTCATCACGGCGGACACGTACCGAATTGCCGCCGTCGAGCAGTTGAAGACGTACGCCAACATCTTGAACGTGCCGCTTGAAGTGATCTTCTCGCCAAAAGAAATCGTCCAGGCGAAGGAGCGGTTGAGCGGATGCGATCTGATTTTTGTCGATACGGCCGGCCGCAATTTCCGCAACGACGAATACGTGCAGGGAATTCGGGAGCTGTTGCGGCATGATGCGGACTGCCTCAATTTCCTGGTGCTCAGTCTGACCGCCAAGTACAGCGACATCAAGGCGATCATCCGCAACTTTGATGACGTGCCCGTTTCCAGGGTGATCTTTACGAAGGCGGATGAGACGGAAGCGTACGGGGCGATGTTGAATGTGGCATATGAGACCGGTCTTCCCTTCTCGTACATCACGACAGGTCAAAACGTCCCGGACGACATCGTGGCCGCCACCCCAGCATTGGTAGCCAACATGATCATGGGAGATTAACGCACATGCACGACCAAGCCGAACGACTGCGCGCACGCATGCAACAGAACAACGTCTCCCGGCAGACCCGGCTGATTACGGTCACCAGCGGCAAAGGGGGCGTCGGCAAGTCCAACTTCAGCCTCAACTTTGCCCTCGGCCTGCAAGAAAAGGGACACAAACCAATCCTGTTCGACCTCGATCTGGGATTGGCCAATCTGGATGTGCTGATGGGGATATCGCCCAAGCGGCATTTGCTGCATCTGCTGCAGCCGGACATGACCGTATGGGACATCATGGAAAGGGGACCGGGCGAGCTGGATTTTATCGCCGGCGGGTCCGGCTTTGCCAAGCTCTTGCAGTTGGACGACGCCAAACTTGACCTGCTGTTTGCCCGTCTGCAGCCGCTGCAGGGCTATGCGGACACGATCATCTTTGACACCGGTGCGGGCATCTCCAACGAATCGCTGCGGTTCATGCTGTCGTCCGACGAGGTGATTCTCGTTACGACACCGGAGCCGACGGCGATCACCGATGCCTACGCCGTGATCAAGATGCTTCACTTCTACAATCCCCGCACGACGATCCGGCTGGTGGTCAACCGCGTCACTTCCGCCCGGGAAGGGACGATGACCGCCCAAAAGCTGGTGATGGTGGCCAAACGGTTTCTCAACATGGACGTCCATCCGTTGGGATTTGTACTGGACGACCCTCACGTTTCCAAAGCGGTGAAACTGCAGCGGCCCTTTTTGCTTGCCTTTCCGCACGCGCAGGCGTCCAGGGATATCCGTCATCTTTCGGCCGTCTACCTGGGAAAAGAGGCGGGGGGAAGGCAGTCTCTTCCGGCTGGGATCGGAGGCTTTTTGCAGAAGCTGAGACGCTTTATTCGGTAGGCAACAGGAGAAGGAAGGAGCAGCAGCGGATGAACAAGATTCGAGTTCTCGTCACCGACGATTCTGCCTTTATGCGTAAAGTCATCACAGACATCTTACATAGCGATCCTGACATTGAAGTGGTTGACCGAGCCAAGAACGGACTCGAATGTCTTGAAAAAGTAAAGCAGCTCCATCCCGATGTCGTTACGCTCGACATTGAAATGCCGGTCATGAACGGGCTGGATGCGCTGGAACGTCTGATGAACGAACACCCCGTCCCGGTCGTGATGCTCAGCAGTCTGACCAGGGAAGGGGCGGAAGCGACGATCCACGCGCTGGAACTGGGCGCGGTAGACTTCGTGACCAAACCGTCCGGTCCCATTTCGCTCGATCTGCACAAAGTGGCCGAACGGCTGATCGAAAGGGTGAAAGCGGCGACACAGGTGAACGGGCGTCTGCGAAGACCGCTGGGCAGGCCCGGCACCACGTTCCCTATGCGCTCACCTTTGTTCAAGCAAAAGACAGCGTGGACGCTGGCAGCCCAACCGGGCACAGGCACACCGGGTCGTACGGCTTCGGGCACCAGCCATCCGGGAACGGCTGATTCCCGTGTTACGCCGCCGGCGTCTGCAATCCCGCGCCGAGCGTCAGCCGTCTCCAAGCTGGTTGTACTGGGGACGTCCACAGGGGGGCCAAAAGCGCTGCAAACGGTGTTGACCGCCCTCCCGTCCGACTTTCCGGCGCCGATTCTCATCGTCCAACACATGCCGGCCGGTTTTACCAAATCGCTCGCGCAGCGGCTGGATTCGCTTTGCGCCATCCATGTGACGGAAGCAACAGACGGAGAATGGATACAGCCAGGGACGGCGTATATCGCGCCAGGCGGCTTTCATCTGGAAGTGGTTCAGGTGAGCGGTGGGGGATTGAAAACACGACTGCAACAAGAAGAACCGCGGGGTGGACACCGTCCTTCCGTTGACGTTCTGTTTGAATCGGCCAGCCGATTGACAAATGTAGACAAATGGGCAATCATCATGACAGGCATGGGAAATGATGGGACAAAAGGCCTGGGCCGAATGAGAGAGGCGGGACGCGTGATCAGCATTGTCGAAGACGAGTCGACATGTGTCGTTTTCGGAATGCCGCGGGCTGCCATTCAGGCGGGCCTTGCCGACAACATCGTTCCTTTGGACCGGATAGCCGAAACGTTGTGTAAGCTGTTGCATTGATTATGGGAGGTGGATCACCCGTGGACATGAATCAATACCTGGACATGTTTATCGAAGAGTCAAAGGAACACCTGCAGGCGATCAACGCCAATTTGCTCCTGTTGGAGAATGATCCGGAGAACATCCAGATCGTCAACGAAATCTTCCGTTCCGCCCATACGCTGAAGGGAATGTCGGCCACCATGGGGTTTGAGGACATGGCAAGCCTCACGCATGAGACGGAAAACGTGCTGGACATGATCCGCAACCACAAGCTGACAATTACCAGCGATATCATGGACGTCATCTTTCAGAGCGTCGATTTGATCGAGAGCATGGTGATGAACATCATGGAAGGCGGCGACGGTTCCGCAGATGTTTCCACTCTGGTGAAAAAGCTGCGTGCCATCGTGGCGGGCGATTTTTCCGCTGTGGAGACGGCTGCGGTGGTGGAGGCTGCCCCCGCCGGAAATGAAGCTGCCGGATCAGAGAGGCAGTACGACCTGGACGAGTTTGCCCTCACCGTTTTGAAGCAGTCCAAGGACGTGGGCCACAATCTGTTCTGGATCAAGGTGACGCTTGACGAAGGATGCGTGCTGAAGGCGGCCCGCGCCTACATGGTGTTTGATCAGCTGGAGTCGATGGGCGACGTGATCAAGTCGACGCCGGCGGTGGAAGAGATTGAGAACGAACGGTTTGACCGTTCGTTTGAACTGGTGTACGTCACGATGCAGCCGGCCGACAAGATCCGCCAAACCATCACCAACATTTCAGAAATCAGCGATGTGGAGCTGGAGCCGCTGCAGTTGCAAGAACCGGCTGCCAAAGCCGAGCAGGAAGTAAAGCAGGCGAAAGAGCAGGCGGCAGCCAGTGCAGCGCCGGCGGTTGAGAAAAAACCGGACGCACCGGCAGGCGGTATGAAAAAGGTGTCCGCCGGGGGCAAGACGATTCGCGTGGATATCGAGCGGCTGGATGTGCTGATGAACCTGTTCAGCGAGCTGGTGATTGACAGGGGACGGCTGGAGCAGTTGGCACGCGAGATCGGCAAGAGCGAACTGCAGGAGACCGTCGAACACATGAGCCGCATCAGCGGCGACCTGCAGAACATCATTCTGACCATGCGTATGGTGCCGGTTGAGCAGGTCTTTAACCGCTTCCCGCGGATGGTGCGCGATTTGGCGAAAGAATTAAACAAAAAAGTAAATTTGGAAATTTATGGAGCGGAAACTGAGCTGGACCGCACCGTGATCGACGAGATCGGAGACCCATTGGTGCACCTCCTGCGCAATTCGCTCGACCATGGCATCGAATCGCCGGAGGAACGGAAAAAGGCGGGCAAGCCGGAAGAGGGGACCATCTGCCTTCGCGCGTACCACAGCGGCAACCACGTCTTCATCGAGGTGAAGGACGACGGGGCCGGCATCAACAAGGAGAAGGTTCTGAAAAAAGCGATCGAGCGGGGCATCGTCAATCCCGCCAATGCCGACAACATGACGGACAAGCAGATTTTCGAGCTGCTGTTTGCATCCGGTCTGAGCACGGCTGAGGTCATCTCTGACATCTCCGGCCGAGGAGTCGGCCTGGATGTAGTGAAGTCCAAAATTGAATCGCTGGGCGGCAGCGTCAGCGTTGACTCCGTCCGCGGCCAGGGCACCACGTTCCTCATCCAGCTTCCGCTCACCCTGTCCATCATCTCGGCGATGCTGGTACAGGTGCAAAACGAGAAGTACGCTGTTCCGCTCAGCTCGATCATCGAGACCGCTGTATTCCGCAAAGATGAGATCATGATGGCGCATCAGCAGCAGGTGATCGATTTCCGCGGCAGGGTGGTTCCCCTCGTCTCGCTGAAGGACATCTTCCAGGTGCCCGACGCAGGAGTGGGCAGTGAGGACGAAGTGGCCGTCGTAATCGTTCGCAAGGGAGAAAAAATGGCCGGCCTGGTGGTCGATTCCTTCATCGGTCAGCAGGAGATTGTGCTGAAATCACTGGGCAAATACCTGGTGAACGTCTTTGCCATCTCCGGTGCGACGATCCTCGGCGACGGACAGGTTGCACTGATTATCGATTGCAACGCACTGATCAAGTAAAGGGAGGCGCAGCCCATGCTGGAGCAAAAAGAAATCACAGGCGAAGTAAAAGTCATTGTTTTTCGGTTGAAAGACGAAGAGTACGGCGTTGAGGTGAACCAGGTCAAGTCGATTGAAAAATTGGAGCATATCACTCGAGTTCCGCGCACGCCCAAGTTTGTCAAAGGGGTCATCAACCTGCGCGGCGTGGTGACGCCGATCATTGACCTGCGCAGCCGTTTCGG
The DNA here is from genome assembly GCF_020923495.1 of Brevibacillus sedimenti. GTDB lineage: Bacteria > Bacillota > Bacilli > Brevibacillales > Brevibacillaceae > Brevibacillus > Brevibacillus aydinogluensis. Next base: position 3,350,093 of record NZ_CP064048.1, on the reverse strand, counting down.
CCTGGAGGAGACAGCCTACGGCGAATCGACCCGGATCATCATCGTAGGGGTGGGTGAGCTGGAAGTGGGGCTGATCGTCGACGCGGCCAACGACGTGATCGACATCCCGATCGATGCCATCGAGCCGCCGCCGGAAGTGGTCGGCGGCGTGGAAGCGGCATATCTGCGGGGTGTGGCCAAGCTGGAGAAACGCCTCCTGATCCTGCTCAACCTCGACAAGGTGTTGAGCAACGAAGAAATCAGGCAATTGGACGCGCTTGAGGGATAAGTGCGATGAATTACTTTGCCAAGTTTGGAGACTTTCAATTCGACGTGCTGCGCGAGGTGGGCAACATTGGCGCCGGCCATGCCGCTACGGCACTCTCCAAGCTCATACAAAAAGAAATTGACATGAATGTGCCGAAGGTCAGTGTGATCCCGTTTGATGAGGTGGCCGATTGTGTCGGCGGTTCCGAGGCGATTGTCGTGACGGTGTACCTTCGCGTGGAAGGGGATTGCCCCGGCAACATGTTCTTTATCCTGGACATGGAGTCCGCACGCAGCCTGCTGCGGCAGATGACAGGTGCGGATAAGGACGTGTACGAATGGACCGATTTCGAGTATTCCGCCCTGCACGAAATCGGCAATATCCTGACCGGGTCGTATCTGTCGTCGCTGGCCGACTTCACCAATCTGAGCATGCAGCCTTCCGTGCCGGCGCTGGCCATCGACATGGCCGGAGCGATCCTCAGCCACGGGTTGATCGAGCTCGGGCATACGGGTGACGTCGCCCTGACGATAGACACCGCCTTTTTTGAAGGAAACGATCGGGTGAAAGGCCACTTTTTTCTGATACCGGACCCGGATTCGTTGAAAACACTATTTGATTCATTAGGAGTTCCGTTCGATGGAGATCATTAGAATCGGCATGGCAGACTTGGGCGTGGCAAAATCTCCGGACCGGTTGCGCACGACTGGATTGGGATCGTGCGTCGGAGTTGTGCTGTATGACGTCGTGCACAAGGTGGGCGGGATGGCCCATGTGATGCTGCCCGAATCGTCTTTGGGAAAAGGCGGGCAGATCACGGTGGGGAAATACGCGGATACGGCGATTCCCCGATTGATTCAGGAGATGGAGCGGGCAGGCGCGTCGGTCCGCCACATGGTGGCCAAGATGGCGGGCGGTGCGCAGATGTTCGCGGCTTTGGGCAACTGCGATACGATGCGGATTGGTCCGCGCAACGTAGAGGCCTGCAAGAGGGCGCTCCAATCCGCGCAGATCAGGATTGTGGCTGAGGATACTGGCGGCAATTGCGGAAGGACGATCGAATTCGACACGTCTACGGGCATTCTCCAGATTCGGACCGTAAATCAAGGTGTGAAGGAAGTATAGGTATGTGGGGAACCATTTGGCTGAACACAGGAATCGGTTTGCTCGGCTTCGTCATGACGCTGGCCACGGCGTTGGGAGGAAACACCTGGCTTGTCTCGCTGGAGCGGGCCTTTATGGCTTTCATTCTCTTTTTTCTCGTGGCGTTTCCCCTGCGCTGGCTGCTGGCAAGGGGCATGGATACATCGGAGGCCGCCACGGGCAAGGCTGCAGCGGAAGAAACGGATGCCTCACCGGAGAGCGGGGAACAGCGGACCGCTTTGGACGATGAACCGTTTACGCCGCTGAACACAAACCAGATCGACCGAATTGCACCAGTTCAAGATCCCGCTGTCGTTGCGGATGTTGTCAGGCGGTTAACTGATGAGTAAAGGTTGGTGACTGATTCGTGGCACGGCTTACCAATCAGGAGAAGGCAAGACAGTTCGATAAATGGGTGATGTGGAAGCAGGAAGGCAGTCGCGAGGCGGAGGAGGACCTGGTGAACCAGTACCTCCCGCTCGTCGACAAGGTTGCCAGTCGTTTGGCTGGCAACCTGCCGGCCAATGTGGACAAGGACGATCTGATCAGTTACGGCCGCTTTGGCCTGCTGGATGCGCTGGCCAAGTTTGACCATACGCGCGGTCTGCAATTTGAGACCTACGCGATGTGGCGCATTCGCGGCGCAATGATTGATGGACTGCGGGAAAACGACTGGATTCCGCGGACAATTCGGGACAAGGCCAAGAAGATCGAAGAGGCCTATTCCTACCTGGAACAGGAGAAGCTCCGCACGCCCACTGAAGGGGAAGTGTCCCAGTATCTGGGCATCTCCGAGAAGGAACTGCGCCAGGTTCACTACGAGACCTCCCTGGCATCGATGATCTCCATTGATGAAGCGGTCGGCGAAGAAGACGAACAAAAGACCGCACGTCATTCCTACATCATCGATGAAGTGACGCCCAGTCCGGAATACGTGGCGGAAACCGCCGGGTTGAAGGAGGTTCTGGTCGGCGTCATCGACAAGCTGCCGGAAAAAGAACGGTTGGTCGTCTCGCTGTTCTACTTTGAAGAACTGTCCTTGTCAGAGATTGCCGAAGTGATGAATCTCTCTCCGTCCCGCATCTCGCAGCTTCATTCCAAAGCGATTTCCCGCATGCGCTCAGCTCTGTCGCGATGGAAATCGCAGTTGATGTAGGACTGGACAGGAGTGGGGATTGCAGAAAGAGAGCAATCCATGGTTTTGAGGGGGCAATAAAGATGGAAGAGACAGGGAACATCAGACTGGAAGTGAACATCTCTCCCGACAAGCTGGAGGCAAGGGTCACGTTGGTCGTCCCCGACGAGGGGCGGGGTGGCCCTATCCTCATTACGGAAAAAGACGTGCGTGATGCCCTGCACGCGAAAAATGTGACATACGGCGTATTAGACAGCGTCATCAGCGAACTGGTCGGCAATCCTGACAAATTCGCCAATGTTCCGGTCACCGTCGCCCGCGGCACACCGCCGGTTCCCGGGCTCGACGGAAAAATCGAGTATCCATTTCTGACGCTGCTGCATGGTGACAAACGGCCCAAAGAGTTGGATGACGGGCGAGTGGATTACTACAGCATCACCAATATTCCCAACGTGGCCAAAGGACAGTTGCTGGCTGCCAAGACGCCGCCAACACCTGGGACGCCGGGGACGGCCGTGACAGGCGAGCCCATTGCGCCGAAGGACGGCAGGGAAGTCATGATCAAGCCGGGCAAAAACGTGGTGATGAATCAGGAACGGACGCTGCTCTACGCCGCCATCGACGGCCAGGTGTCGTTTACGGAGAACGACAAGGTGAATGTCTTTCCCGTGTTTGAAGTGAACGGAGATGTAGACTTTCACGTCGGCAACATCGACTTCGTGGGAACGGTGGTCATTCGCGGGAACGTCCCGACAGGGTTCAGGGTAAAGGCGTCCGGCGATATCCGCGTGTTCGGCAGCGTGGAGGGAGCTGAGCTGGAGGCAGGGGGCTCGATCGAAATTCGCAACGGCATCGTCGCTCAGGACAAGGGACATGTGGTGGCCGGCTACAATGTAAAGACATCCTATATCCAGAACGCGAACGTCACCGCCGGCAATCAGGTGCTGGTGTCGCAGAGCATCATGTTTTCCCAGGTCCGGGCCGGAAAGCAGATCATCTGCAACGGAACCAAGGGGTTTATCATCGGCGGCCTGCTGCAGGCGGGGGAAAAGATCGCGGCTCGCGTCATCGGCAATGCGAGCGCGACCCCGACCATACTGGAAGTGGGCGTCAAACCGGAGCTCAGAAAGGAACTGTCTTCGATCACCAAGGAACTGCAAAACGTGTACGAAAATTTACGCAAAACGGATCAGGGGCTGGGCGTCCTCAATCAAATGCTGCAGGCCGCCGGCGAACTGCCTCCGGAAAAACGAACGATGCAGATCAAGCTGACCAATACGCGTCTCGTGCTGGAGAAAGAGGTAAAGAAACTGGAGGCGCGAAAAAAAGAACTGGAACAGGAATTGGAAGGGGACGCGTCGGCTGCCGTGGAAGTGTACAACCTGATGTATCCCGGTATCAAGCTGGTGTTTGGCAAACTGGTGCGCTTCATCAAACAGGAGTTCTCCCGTACCCGGTTTATCGCGCTGGAGGGGGAAATCACCACTTCCCATCTCATCTGACGCAGCATGATGGGAAACGGGTTGAAGGAGTTGAGTCCGGATGAGTTTGAAAGCGGTTGAATGGCAGGTGTCAGTGCCGCGGAGCCCGGAGATCGGCCGCATTCAGGAACATGATCAGCAGAGGACCGTGCACCAGCAGCAGTGGCAGACGGATGACCGAAAACTGACGGATCAGCAGATGCGCCAGCGCCCCACTGACGTCAACGAGACGGAAAAAAACATGATTCGGGAACGAGAGCAACAGCAAAAGCGAAAAAAGCAAGCCGATTCCGGCGCGGAACTAAACGAAGCGAAGGATGGGACGGATCAGGGCAGTACGTCGGACGGCGTGCTGATGCGTGATCCGCTGCGCGGAAGGTTTATCGACATCTCATTGTAAACATCCGAGACAAGATGGGAGCACAGGTGACTTCAATGGATCTTCCTTATTATATTCTGATGGGTGCAGGAGCGCTGATTATGGCAGCGGCGTTCCTGAGCAAACGGAAACAGACGGCCGCCTCTGTTGAAACCGCGCCGAACGAGGCGTGGGACAAGGCTGACATGGAAAAAAGCCTGCAGCGGTTTCTGAACCAAATCAGGCACGAACAGAAAGCGACGGAAGGCAGATGGACGCAAGCACATGCGGAACTCGCGAAAGAGGTGGCGGAACTGAAGCAGCACTTGGCCCGTATGGAAAGCGAATGGTCCGCATGGAGCGCTGCGGGACAAGCAGCGGATGCAGAGGCTCCGCGTACAAGTGAAGCGGTAGCAGCCGATGTGTTTGCTCTTCAGGAGCGCTATCGGCGCGTTTTTGAACTGCGGCAGGAGGGATTGTCCTCCGATGAAATCGCCAAAAGGCTGGGAGCCGGGCAGGGCGAGATCGAATTGATTCTCTCGCTGGCCGGTTCTCATGAGCGAGGGAAGGCCGATGAGTAAGCGTGAATGGTTGTTTGGGTTTGGCGCCGGTCTGTTTGTGGCATCGGCCGTTCTGGGAGCGGTGCAACATGCTGCTCCTGCCTCTTCTGCTTCGCTGACCAAGGAACAGGTAAAGCAGGCGGCTGAGGCTTTGCAGATGGTGATCCTGTCCAAAGCCGAGTACGACCGCTTGCGACAGGAGCAGAACGTCTCGCTTCCGTCTGCGGCGTCGCCGAAGCAGCCGCAGACACCCTCTGTAACGGCACCGACACAGCCCAAAACGCAATCGCCTCGACCACCTGAGGACAACAGCGGGCCGCAGCCGCCGTCCACACCCGCCCCGGCTGCTGCCGGTGATTCGTCCAAACCGGGCGGGAACACCGCCAATTCCACTCCGTCGGCACCGAAGCCGCCGGCAGCGACCGTCACGGTTCAGGTCCCGTACAGGGCCACCGCCGAAGGTGTCGCCCGCTCGATGGTGGAAGCGGGTGTTCTCAAGGCCGACAACACACTGGTGGAGACGCTGCGCGCACAGAACAAACTGAACCGGATTCGCGTCGGGACCTATCAGATCCCGGTAGGTGCAAGCGAAGCGGAGATCGTCCGGATTATCACTACACCGCCTGCGAAGTAAGGCGGTGTTTTTTTGGGGGACAGGCCGCCGTCTGCCATCCCGTTTGCGCGCGGCCCGGGCCGGTGCCCGGCGGGCGAATGACGCCTCGAACAGGAGAGGAACAATTTTGCAAAAAACAAAGGAATCGTTTGTTGCATTTGAAAGTGCCATATGATATATTCATTAACGGTGTTGAATTCGCACGTCCACCAATTCCGACAACGGTGCTGCCAATCGGCAGTCTTGTCCGGAAGATGCGGTGAGGCGGAGGTAGGCATCGCTAAAAACCAATCTGAAGGAGGTGTGAAATATGGCAGTTATTTCGATGAAACAGCTGCTCGAGGCTGGTGTTCACTTCGGTCACCAAACTCGTCGCTGGAATCCGAAAATGGCTCGCTATATCTTCACCGAACGCAATGGTATCTACATTATCGACCTGCAAAAAACCGTTAAGAAAGTAGAGGAAGCGTACAACTTCGTGCGTGAACTCGCTGCAAACGGCGGCAAAATGCTCTTCGTGGGCACGAAGAAGCAAGCGCAGGAATCCGTGAAAGAAGAAGCGGAACGCACTGGTCACTACTACATCAACCAACGTTGGTTGGGCGGCACGCTGACCAACTTCGCTACCATCAAAAAGCGTACAGCTCGTCTGGCTGAGCTGAACCGCATGGAAGAAGACGGCACCTTCGACGTACTGCCGAAGAAAGAAGTTATCGTGCTGCGCAAGGAAAAAGAGCGCCTGGAGAAATTCCTCGGCGGTATCGCGAACATGGAAGAACTGCCGGACGCCCTGTTCGTCATCGACCCGCGCAAAGAGCGCATCGCTGTAGCGGAAGCTCGCAAGCTGGGCATCCCGATCGTGGCGATTGTCGATACCAACTGCGATCCGGACGAAATCGACTACGTCATTCCGGGTAACGACGACGCGATCCGCGCCGTGAAACTGCTCACCTCCAAAATGGCTGACGCTCTGCTGGAAGGCAGCCAAGGCGGAGAACAACAAACCACAACAACTGCGTAAGCAAGTGTTAAGAGGGTGGACTGAGGGTTTCAGAACCCCGTCCACCCTTTATTCACCACTATATACTTAGCTCGTCATTTTTCAAGGAGGTTCAACTCATGGCAATCAGTGCACAAGCGGTGAAAGAACTGCGCGAACGCACCGGCGCAGGCATGATGGACTGCAAACGCGCCCTGGAAGAAACCAACGGCGACATGGAAAAGGCGATTGACCTGCTGCGTGAGCGCGGCATCGCCAAAGCAGCGAAAAAAGCGGGCCGCATCGCTGCGGAAGGGCTTACCTCCTACGCGATTGAGGGCAACGTGGCTGCGATCGTGGAAGTTAACTGCGAGACCGACTTCGTGGCGAAAAACCCTGAGTTCCAAACGCTGGTAAAAGACATTGCCGAGCACGTTGTAACACAACGTCCGGCCAGCGTGGAAGTTGCTCTGGAACAGCCGTTTAAAGGCAATGGCGATAAACTCTCCCAAGTGATCAGCGAGAAGATCGCCACCATCGGTGAAAACATCACCTTCCGCCGCTTCTCCATTCTGGAGAAATCCGACAACGGCGTGTTCGGCGCATACCTGCACATGGGCGGTAAAATCGGTGTTCTGGTAGCGCTGGAAGGCACCAAGGACGAAGTGTTGGCAAAAGATCTGGGCATGCACGCTGCTGCATCCAACCCGCGTTATGCCAACCGTGAAGAGGTATCTCAAGAAGAGATCGAACGCGAGCGCGAAGTATTGAAGAACCAGGCACTGGCTGAAGGCAAACCGGCCAACATTGTGGAGAAAATGGTGGAAGGCCGCCTCGGCAAGTTCTTCGAAGAGTTCGTCATGGTTGAACAACCATTCGTGAAAGATCCGGACAAGAAAGTATCCGCTCTCTTGAAAGAGGCAGGCGCTACGCTGAAGGCATTTGTCCGCTTCCAAGTAGGCGAAGGCATCGAGAAAAAACAGGAAGACTTCGCTGCGGAAGTAATGGCGCAAGTGAATAAACAGTAACAATCGAAATAGGGAACACCTGTGTGTTCCCTATTTTGTAAGAGGTTTGGCAAAAGAGAGTTTCACGCGATCTTGTGTGAAACTCTCATCCGCGTAAAAAGAACCAGCCGCCGGCAGGTGCCGGAAGGAATCCGGTGCCGGACAGAGAATGAATCATGAATGGAGGCCGTTTCACATGCCACTTCCTGCCTATAAACGGGTTGTGTTAAAGTTGAGTGGGGAAGCTCTGGCGGGAGAATTAGGGTACGGGATCGACCCGAAAGTGATTTTCTCCATCGCTAATCAGATCAAGGAAATTGTAGAATTGGGTGTACAAGTCGCAGTCGTTGTCGGTGGAGGCAATATCTGGCGCGGACTTTCCGGCAGCTCCAAAGGCATGGATCGGGCCACTGCCGATTACATGGGCATGCTGGCAACGGTCATGAACTCGCTCGCCCTGCAGGATGGATTGGAAAAAGTGAACGTCCCGACTCGCGTACAAACGTCGATTGAAATGAGACAGGTGGCAGAACCGTACATACGCCGCCGGGCGATCCGCCATCTGGAGAAAAAACGGGTCGTGATTTTTGCGGCAGGCACGGGCAATCCGTATTTCTCCACGGATACAACGGCAGCCCTGCGTGCAGCGGAAATCGAGGCCGAAGTGATTTTGATGGCGAAAAACAAGGTGGACGGCGTCTACTCCGCCGACCCCAGCATCGATCCTGCAGCGGTCAAGTATGATGAACTGACGTTCCTCGAGGTGCTCAACAAGGGATTGGGCGTCATGGATTCGACGGCGTCCAGCCTGTGCATGGACAACAACATTCCGTTGATTGTCTTCAACATTTCCGAAGAAGGCAACATTCGCCGTGCCGTAATGGGCGAAAAGATCGGTACACTGGTGAAGGGGGAATCATAATGCCGCAAACCGTGCTGAAAGACATGGAAGAACGCATGAACAAAGCGATTGCCACGCTGAAGAAAGACCTTGCCAGCCTGCGTGCCGGCCGTGCCAATCCGGCGATGCTGGACAAGATCACTGTGGATTACTACGGCACACCGACGCCGATCAGCCAGCTGGCCAACATCAGCGTACCGGAGCCGCGCATGCTGACGATCCAGCCGTGGGACAAATCGGCCCTGAAAGAAATCGATCGCGCAATTCAGCAGTCTGATCTGGGGCTGACGCCTTCCAATGACGGGACCATCATCCGGATCGTCATCCCGCCGCTGACGGAAGAGCGCCGCAAAGAGCTGGTGAAAGTGGCAAACAAGAGCGGTGAGGAAGCGAAAGTAGCGATCCGCAATATCCGCCGCGACGCCAACGAAGAGATCAAGAAGCTGGAAAAGGGCGGCACCATTTCCGAAGACGAGTCCCGCCGTCATCAGGAATCTGTCCAAAAGACCACGGACAAGTTCATCGCGGAAGTGGACAAGATCATCAAGGAAAAAGAGAAGGACATTCTCGAAGTGTAAGCCAGGTATCCCCCTCTGTTGAGGGGGATGTATGTCTATATCTCTCATTGCGGGGGAACACTTTATGTTAGAACATCTGGCGCGCAAGTGGTCGCGCAAGGCACAACAGGCAAACACAACTGAACTGGACCTGTCCGGCCAGATTCCGCATCACGTGGCGGTGATCATGGACGGCAACGGCCGATGGGCCAAAAAGCGCAATTTGCCCCGAGTGGCCGGCCATCGGGCAGGGATGAAAACGGTGAAGGAAGTCGTCAAGGCAGCCGACGAGATTGGCGTACAGTATTTGACGATGTACGCGTTTTCCACCGAGAACTGGAAACGGCCGCGGGACGAAGTGGATTTTCTCATGAGACTTCCCCAGGAGTTTCTGTCGACTGAATTGGAAGAATTGGTTGAACGCAACGTGCGGGTGCGGATGGTCGGCAGCCGGGAGCAGCTGCCGCCGTATACGATTCAGGCGCTGGAAACGGCGGAACAGAGAACGCGCAATAACACCGGCCTGCAGTTGAACTTCGCACTCAATTACGGAGCGCGCAAGGAAATTGTTGAAGCCGTAAAGGATATTGCAGCCCGTCTGCAGGCGGGTGAAATCGACCTGGAACAATTGAATGAAGATGTCATTTCCCGGCATCTCTACACGAGCGAAATCCCTGATCCGGATCTGTTGATCCGCACCAGCGGAGAAATTCGTCTGAGCAACTTCATGTTGTGGCAGTTGGCCTATACGGAATTGTGGTTTACCGAGGTGCTGTGGCCTGATTTTACCCGGGAACATTTCTATCAGGCAATTGTGGAATACCAGGGCCGAGCTCGACGCTACGGGGCGGTTTAAGCCGAGAGGTGGAATCAGTTGAAGCAGCGGATCATTACAGGCCTCATTGGTGGGGCAATCTTCCTGTTCCTCGTCTATCTGGGGAACATGTGGTATTCATTCCTGGTGTTGTTATTGGCCGTCATGGGCCTTTTTGAATTTTTGCGGATGGCGGGACTGCAGCCGTTCAGCACGGCGGGTGTGCTCGCTTATGCGTTGATGGTCAGCATCGTCTGGCCGGCGCTTTCGTTTTCAGCCGGGACCGGTGTTGTTATACCGAATTTGGTGCTGCCAGTCACGCTGCTGCTGCTGGTTTATTCCGTTTTGCGAAAAAACCAGTTTCACATTGAACACGCCGCCCTTACGCTGATAGGGGCGTTATACATAGGCTACGGATTTACTTACATGGCCGCCGTGCGCAACCTCCCGGACGGCTTGATGCTGACGATGCTGGTCATCCTGGGCATCTGGGCGTCCGATTCTGGTGCCTATTTCATCGGCAAGGCCGTGGGCCGGCGAAAACTTTGGCCGGCCATCAGTCCGAACAAAACCGTAGAGGGATCGTTTGGCGGACTGCTCGCTGCGGTCGCAGTCGTGCTGGGCCTCAATGCCGCTTTTGGGCATCTTCCCTTCGGACAGGCTGTGGCCATTGCCGTGGTGGCGGCCGTGGCCGGACAGTTGGGGGATTTGGTAGAATCGGCGATCAAACGCCACTTTGGCGTCAAGGACTCCGGCAGTATCCTGCCTGGCCACGGCGGCGTTCTCGATCGCTGCGACAGTTGGATTATGGTCTTTCCCGTCTTGTATCTGCTAGGCATTGTCTAAATGCGAACGCCATATAGAAAGAGATATAGAGGGTGAAACGATTGAAACGCATATCGCTCTTGGGCTCTACCGGGTCGATCGGCATTAGCACGTTGGACGTAGTGGCCCAGCATCCGGAGGAATTTTCGATAGTGGCCTTGGCGGCAGGGAACAATATAGAACGGTTGGCGGAGCAGGTGAAGCAATTCAAGCCCGAGCTGGTCTCCGTTGGCAGTGAAAAAGCGGTAGGCGAACTAATGGAGCTGCTCGGCAGCGACCATCGTCCGGAGATCGTCTGCGGAACAGACGGATTGGAGCTGGCTGCCCGTCATCCGGACGCAGATGTCGTCGTGACGGCCGTGGTCGGGAGTGTGGGAGTAGCGCCAACGCTGGCCGCGATCAAGGCGGGAAAAGCGATCGCCTTGGCCAACAAGGAGACGCTTGTCAGCGCCGGTCACCTGGTCATGAAAGCTGCGCGCGAACGGGGCGTGCCAATCATCCCGGTAGACAGCGAGCATTCCGCCGTGTTTCAAGCGCTCCAGGGGGAGCGCCGGGAGGACGTAGCCCGTATCATCCTGACGGCTTCCGGCGGCTCGTTCCGTCATCTGAGCCGGGAGGAACTGGCCCACGTGACGGTCGCCGAAGCGCTGAACCACCCCAATTGGAGCATGGGCGCCAAGATCACCGTTGATTCCGCCAGCATGATGAACAAAGGGTTTGAAGTGATCGAAGCCCATTGGCTGTTTGACATGCCGTACGACCAGATCGACTGCATCCTGCACTATGAAAGCATTATTCACTCTATGGTAGAATATAAGGACCGGGCTGTCATGGCTCAACTGGGCACCCCGGACATGCGCGTTCCGATTCAGTACGCGCTCAGCTACCCGAAGCGCATGCCGCTGATGACAGAGCCGCTTGATCTGGTGAAGTGCGGAACCCTGCATTTTGCACCGATGGATTTTGTCCGTTATCCTCTGTTACAATTGGCATATGAGTGCGGAAAACAAGGCGGCACCCATCCCGCCGTCCTCAACGCAGCCAATGAGGTTGCCGTTGCGCGCTTCCTCCAGGGCGAGATCGGCTTCCTGGAGATTGAACGCATCGTGCAGGAAACCTGCGAAATCCATAAAGGAATCAGCCAGCCCTCCCTGGAGGAGATCATGGATGCCGACGAGTGGGCCCGCAATCAGGCGCGATCCCTGTCTGCACGATAATGAAGCTTGACGATAACGTAATGAAAGGTGGCTTTCCCTTGCCTTTTCCCAATCTGGATTCGATCGAATCGATTCTCGCGATCATCATCGTGTTTGGCGTACTCGTGTTTGTGCATGAATTGGGCCATTTCCTGCTGGCCAAACGGGCCGGCATTCTCTGCCGGGAGTTTGCGCTTGGCATGGGGCCGAAAATCTTCAGCATAAAACGGGGAGAAACGGAATACACACTGCGCTTGCTGCCAATCGGGGGAATGGTGCGCATGGCCGGTGAAGATCCGGAGCTGGATATCCTCAAGCCGCACATGGAAGTGAGCGTGGAACGGGATGCAGTGGGAAAAGTGACGCGCATTCTGCTGGACAAAACGGACAGCGGCAGCGTGAACGGGACGATCGTCCGCTATGATTTGGAACACCAACTGACGCTCACCTTGAACGTGGACGGGGAGGAGCAGACGTTCTCCGTACACCCGCAGGCTCACTTGGTCAAGGACGGGCAGGAGGTGCAGATTGCGCCATACAACCGGCAGTTCAGGGGGAAGACGGTCTCTGAGCGCTTCCTGGCTATCTTTGCCGGTCCGGCGGCCAACTTTTTGCTTGCCTTTCTCCTGTTTGTGGCGATCGGACTGTCCTACGGGGTCCCCAGCAACGTGCCGTACCTGGGCGAAGTAAGGCCAGGCGGCCCCGCAGCACAGGCGGGCCTGATGCAGGGAGACCGGGTGATCGCCATTCAGGGGCAGCCGGTATCTACATGGAAGGAAATCGTGCAGATCGTCAGCCAGTCCCCCGACAAGGAACTGCTGTTTGACATCGAGCGGAACGGACAGCGCAAAAGCGTAAAAGTCCGCATCTACAACGACAACAACGTCGGCAAGATCATGGTGACGCAGACGCTGACGTACGCGCCTGGCGAGGTGCTGAAGTACGGAGCCGTCTCCACGTACGAGTTTACCGCGATGATTCTGAAAAGCTTGGGGATGCTGTTTACCGGCGCCGTCGGGTTGAACGACCTGAGCGGACCGGTGGGAATCTTCAAGATGACGGGCGAATTTGCCCAGCAGGGATTGGCGGTCCTGCTGAAGTGGGCAGCGGTGCTGTCCATCAATCTGGGCTTGTTTAACCTCTTGCCGCTGCCGGCACTGGACGGAGGACGGCTGGCGTTTTTGCTGGTGGAAGCTTTGCGCGGCCGGCCGGTCGATCCGCACAAGGAAGGCATGGTGCATTTTCTCGGCTTTGCTTTCCTGATGCTGTTGATCCTGGTCGTGACCTGGAACGATTTGCAACGCTTGTTTTTGCAGTGACGTGTAATCACCGACACAAACAAAAGGATGGTGCTCTATGTACAAGCGCGAGGAGACGAAACCGGTATATGTTGGAGGCGTACAGATCGGCGGACAAAAAAGCGTCGTGATCCAGTCGATGACGACGGCGGACACCCGCGACGTGGAAGCCACGCTGGCACAAATCCAGCGGCTGTATGAAGCCGGCTGCCAAGTCGTCCGCCTGGCGGTGATCAACGAAGACGCGGCGCGCGCCATCAAGGCAATCAAGGAACGCTCCCCGCTTCCGCTCGTCGCCGACATCCATTTTGATTACCGTCTGGCGCTGATCGCCTTGGAAAGCGGCATCGACAAGATTCGCATCAACCCCGGTAACATCGGCTCCAAGGAAAAAACGAAAGCGGTCGTCGAGGCGTGTCGGGAGCGCAACGTTCCGATTCGCATCGGTGTCAACTCCGGTTCCGTGGAAAAACGGCTGTTGGAAAAGTACGGGTATCCGTCACCGGAAGCGATTGTGGAGAGCGCCATGGACCACGTCCACATTCTGGAAGACCTGAACTACGACAACATCGTCATCTCCCTGAAGTCGTCTGACGTGCCGACGATGATTCAGACCTATTCGCTGATGGCGGAGAAGCGCAACTATCCGCTTCACGTCGGCGTTACCGAAGCAGGGACGCAGTTTTCTGGCAGCATCAAGTCGGCGGTCGGCATCGGCACTGTGCTGTCGATGGGCATCGGGGATACGATTCGGGTCTCGTTGACGGCTGACCCGGTCGAGGAGATCAAGGTGGCGAAACAGATTCTCCGCAGCCTGGACATCGTCAACAACGACCCGGTGGTGATTGCCTGCCCGTCGTGTGGACGCTGTGCGATTGACCTGATCGGGTTGGCCACCAGGGTGGAGGATGCCGTTTCCACGCTGAAGGTACCGCTGAAAATTGCCGTCATGGGTTGTGCCGTCAACGGTCCCGGCGAGGCCCGCGAAGCGGATGTGGGCGTCGCCGGGGGCAATGGCGAAGGACTGATTTTCCGCAACGGGGAGATTGTGCGGAAAGTGAAGGAAACGGAACTGTTCGAAGAGCTGATGAAAGAAATTCACGAATTGGTGGAAGAGCGGAAATCTGCCACGGTTGGATAAGAACACGTTCTAACCGGTGACAAACCCACGTGCATAGCGGCGGCCCCTTGCGAGCGGGCGGAGGAAACACCCGCTGCGAGGCTCCCCAGGCACGTGGGTTTGCTTTGCGAAAAAAGTTTGACGACGCAGTTGTGCGATGCATGAAGGAGGACAAGCGTGTGTTTAAGCAAAGTCAGATGTTGATTCCCACCCTGCGGGAAGTGCCTGCGGATGCGGAGATTGCCAGCCACAAGCTGCTGCTTCGGGCGGGCATGGCCCGTCAGCTGGCATCCGGGATTTACACCTACCTGCCGCTGGCGCTGCGCAGCCTGCAGAAAATCCAGACCATTGTGCGCGAAGAGATGAACCGCGCCGGGGCCCAGGAACTGCTGATGCCGGCGATGCAGCCGGCGGAATTGTGGCATCAAACGGGCCGATGGGACGTATACGGTCCCGAACTGGTGCGCCTGCAGGACCGCCACGAACGTTCGTTTGCGCTTGGTCCGACGCATGAAGAAGTGATTACCAGCCTGGTGCGGGACGAAATCAACTCCTACAAAAAACTGCCGATCAACCTGTACCAGATTCAGACGAAGTTTCGCGACGAGGTCAGACCGCGCTTCGGCCTGATCCGCAGCCGCGAGTTCATTATGAAGGACGCCTACTCGTTTGACACCACGCCGGAAGGGCTGGACAAAAACTTCCAGGCGATGTTTGATGCATATACCCGCATTTTCACTCGCGTCGGCCTGAACTTCCGCGCCGTGGAAGCGGACGCGGGAGCGATTGGCGGAAAAGGAACCTACGAATTCATGGCGCTGTGCGACATCGGTGAAGACACGATTGCCTATTCGGAAGAGGGCGATTACGCTGCCAATTTGGAAAAGGCGGAAGTGGTGTACAAGCCTTCCCCCAAACCGGCCGGAGAAACACCTGCGATGGAGAAAATCCACACGCCTGGTGTAAAAACCATTGACCAACTGACGGAAACGCTTGGCGTGGACGCCAGCCGGATCATCAAAAGCCTGATCTATCGGATCGACGACAAGCTGGTGATGGTGCTCGTCCGCGGCGACCACGAGTTGAACGAAGTCAAGCTGAAAAACCTGTTCGACGCGACGCAGGTACGCCTTGCGTCCGCAGAAGAGGTGCTGGCAGTGAGCGGCGCACCGGCAGGCTTTGTCGGGCCGGTCGGTCTCGCTGACGAAAAAACGGAAATCGTCGCCGACAACTTCGTCCAGGACGTCTACGACGGAATCGTGGGCGCCAACGAAGCCGACTACCATCTCATCCATGTGCAGCCGGGCCGGGACTTTACCGTGTCTCGTTACGCCGATCTGCGCAACATCATGGAGGGAGACGTCTGCCCGCGCGGCGGCGGTGTCATCAAATTTGCCCGCGGGGTGGAAGTAGGCCACGTGTTCAAACTGGGCACCAAGTACTCGCAGGCGATGGGCGCCACCTTCCTCGACGAGAACGGGCGCAGCCAGCCGATGATCATGGGCTGCTACGGCATCGGCATCTCCCGTACTCTGGCCGCCGTGATTGAGCAAAACAACGACGAACACGGCATCATTTGGCCCGTGTCCGTGGCGCCGTTCCACGTCCACGTCATTCCGGTCAACACCAAAGTGGAGGAGCAGCGGCGTGCGAGTGAACAGATCACCGAAGCGCTGATGGCGGCTGGCATCGAGGTGCTGTACGACGATCGGCCTGAGCGCGCCGGCGTGAAGTTCAAGGACGCTGACCTGATTGGCCTGCCGCTGCGCATCACCATCTCCGACCGGGCCGCGCAGGAGGGCGTCGTCGAAGTCCGCGTCCGCCGAACTGGTGAAACGCACGAGGTAAAACGCGACGAACTGGTCACCCTTGTGAAAGATCTGCTGACTCGCGTCGACCGGACGGGGGCGGAACTGGTCCACGCGTAAAAAGAAAGCAGGGATTCGGCTGATTTTGTCGAATCAAATCGGGGTACTCCCGTTGAACCGTGGGAGTACCCCCTGTTTTTTTCAGACAGGTTTGTACTGATGGCATGATTGAGGTGGAGAACCGTGAATCGGTTGGAAGAGCAAAAACATCGCTTCTCGCTGTTGGTGAAACAGTTGGATCTGCCGGCAGAGTGGGTGGAGCGATTTTTTCTTGATGGGCACATCGATAAATTGGAACTCTACCGGCAGAACAAGGAGTGGGTGTTTACCTTTACACTGCCCCGGTTGCTGCCGGCGGAGATCTATCAGGCCTTTATGCGCCGTCTGATCCAGAGCTTTTCCCATTTGGCGACAGTGGACGCCCGATTCCGCTACCGCGAACAGCCGAGTGTGGAGCAGGCCGTCAGCCAGTACTGGGACGTGCTGCTGGAGAATCTGGAACAAAAGATCAACTCCTTGGCGGTCACGCTGCGCCAGGCGAAACGGAAAGTGGAGGCGCAGAGCGTAACCGTGTACCTGCCGACGGAGATGGCGGTCGAGATGGCCAAGCGGAAGAAAGCGGACAGCGAACTGGCCGCCGCCTTTGAAAAAGTGACGGCCTGCGTGCCGCGCTTTACGTTTTTGGCCGAAGAGAACGACGAGGCGTACAAGGCGTTCATGGAGCAGCGGGAAGAAGAGGAGCGGGCGCTGATCGAAGAGGTCATGAGCGCGGTCCAGCAGGAGAAAGAGAATAAGGAAAGTGAGAAGACAGAGGCAGTGACCACGCTGATGATCGGCTACGAGATCAAGGACGAGCCGCTACCGATCCGCGAGATCCAGGACGAAGAGCGGCGCGTCACCATCCAGGGCACGGTGTTTGGCGCGGAACTGAAGG
This sequence comes from Brevibacillus sedimenti, assembly GCF_020923495.1. GTDB lineage: Bacteria > Bacillota > Bacilli > Brevibacillales > Brevibacillaceae > Brevibacillus > Brevibacillus aydinogluensis. Next base: position 3,333,057 of record NZ_CP064048.1, on the reverse strand, counting down.
AGCTGCGCAGCGGCCGCCATTTGTTGACGTTCAACATCACCGACTACACCGATTCGCTGACGGTCAAGATTTTTTCCCGCGACAAGGAAGACGTCAAAATGCTGGAGGCCGTAAAGGACGGTTTGTGGGTAAAAGTGCGCGGCAGCGTCCAGCATGACACCTTCCTGCGGGAACTGGTAATGGTCGCAAACGACATCAACCAAATCGAACAGGTCGTGCGAAAAGACACAGCCGAGGAGAAGCGGGTAGAACTGCACTGTCATACGCCGATGAGCGCGCTCGATGCCGTCGCCTCCGTCAAGTCGCTCATCAGCACGGCGGCCAAGTGGGGGCACAAAGCGATCGCCATCACTGACCACGGCGTCGTTCAGGCGTTCCCGGAAGCGTACAGCGTCGCCAAAAAGAACAACATCAAGTGCATCCTCGGCATGGAGGCGTACGTGGTGGAAGACGGCGTAGACATCGTCTACAACCTGACTCAGGAGAACAACCTGCCGATCGACGAAAACACCGAGTACGTCGTGTTCGACACGGAGACGACCGGTCTCAACGCAGCGGAGCACACGATCATTGAAATCGCTGCGGTGAAGATGCGCGGCACGGAGATTGTCGACAAGTGGACGGAATTGATCGATCCCCAGATCGAGATTGGCCCCAAGACGACCGAAATTACCGGGATCACCAACGAAATGCTGCGCGGCAAGGAGACGCTGGACGTGGTCCTGCGCCGGTTCAAGGAGTTTACCGGTGACGCTGTGCTCGTGGCGCACAACGCGGAGTTTGACAAGGCGTTCATTAATGCCTGCGCCAAGCGAATCGGGATGGAGCCGTGGAACAACCCCTTCCTGGATACGCTGCCGCTGGCCCGCCTGCTTTACAAGGGCATGCGCAACTACCGCCTGGGCACGCTGGCGAAAAAGTTCAACGTGGAACTGATCAACGCCCACCGCGCACTGGATGACACCGTGGCGCTGGCCCACGTCTTCCAGTACATGCTGAAAGACATCCGGGAGGCGGAGATCAAAACCCTGGCCGATCTGAACGAGCGGAGCAATGCGGAGGCGGACTACAAGAGCGGCCGCCCGTTCCACGCCACGCTGCTGGTAAAAACGAAGGCCGGGCTGAAAAACCTGTATAAACTGGTCAGCCGCTCCCACGTGGAGACGTTTTTCCGCGTCCCTCGCATTCAGCGCAGCCAGCTCGTCAAGTACCGCGACGGGCTCTTGATCGGAACGGCCTGCAAAGAGGGCGAGCTGATGCAGGCGATCCTGCGCGGGAAGACGCGGGACGAGCTGAAAGAAGTAGCCGCCTTCTACGATTTTCTCGAACTGCAACCGCTGGATCACTACGCGCCGCTGCTGCGCAATGAGGAGATTCCCTCACTGGAGACGATGAAGGGATACCACCAGTTGATCGTCGATATCGGAAAGGAACTGGGCAAACCGGTGGTGGCAACGGGGGACGTCCACTTTCTCAATCCGCAGGACGACATCTTCCGAGACGTGTTTTTGCTGTCGCAAGGCTCCCCTGATGCGGGCAACCAGCCGCCGCTTTACCTGCGCACCACGGACGAGATGCTGGAGGCGTTTGCCCACCTCGGCGAGGAGACTGCGCGCGAAGTGGTGGTGACCGCCCCCAACGCGATTGCCGATATGATCGAGGACGTCAGCCCGATCCCTGACCGGTTGTACACGCCGATCATCGAGGGAGCAGATGACGAGCTGCGCCAGATGTGTTACGACAAGGCGAAGAAGCTGTACGGCGATCCGCTGCCGGAGATCGTGGAAAAGCGCCTGGAAAAAGAGCTGAACAGCATTATCACACACGGGTTCGGCGTGATTTACCTGATCTCCCAGCGGCTGGTGACCAAGTCGCTGATGGATGGCTATCTCGTCGGTTCCCGCGGTTCCGTCGGGTCTTCCTTCGTGGCCACGATGGCCGAGATCACCGAGGTCAATCCGCTGCCGCCGCACTATCGCTGTCCAAACTGCAGGCACAGCGAGTTCATCACGGACGGCTCGATCGGTTCCGGTTTCGACCTGCCGGACAAGGATTGTCCCGCCTGCGGACACAAGCTGGCCAAAGACGGACAGGACATTCCGTTCGAGACGTTCCTCGGCTTCAAAGGGGACAAGGTCCCTGATATCGACCTGAACTTCTCGGGCGAATACCAGCCGCGCGCCCACAAGTATACGCAGGAACTGTTCGGCGTGGACAACGTCTACCGCGCGGGAACGATCGGCACGGTTGCGGAAAAGACCGCCTACGGCTACGTGCGCAAATACGCGGATGAGCGCGGCCTGACGCTGCGAAACGCGGAAATCGCCCGGCTGGTAAACGGCTGCACCGGCGTCAAGCGGACGACTGGCCAACACCCGGGCGGAATCATCGTGGTGCCCGACTACATGGAGATCGAGGATTTTTGTCCGATCCAGTACCCGGCGGACGACAGCGAATCGGAGTGGCGGACCACGCATTTTGACTTCCACTCCATCCACGACAACCTGTTGAAGCTGGACATTCTCGGCCACGACGACCCGACCGTAATCCGCATGCTGCAGGATTTGACCGGCATCGATCCGAAGACGATCCCGCTCGACGACAAGGCGACGATGTCGATCTTCAGTTCGACCGAGGCGCTGGGCGTCACGCCGGAGCAGATTCGCACCAATCTGGGGACGCTGGGCATTCCCGAGTTTGGTACCAAATTCGTGCGGCAGATGCTGGAGGACACCAAGCCGACGACGTTTGCCGAGCTGGTGCAGATCTCCGGTCTTTCCCACGGTACGGACGTCTGGCTGAACAACGCGCAGGACTTGATCCGCAGCGGGACGTGCAAGCTGTCCGAGGTGATCGGGTGCCGCGACGACATCATGGTGTACCTGATTTACAAGGGGCTGGAACCGTCCCGCGCCTTCAAGATCATGGAGTCGGTGCGCAAAGGAAAAGGCGTTCCCGAAGAAGACCAGGAAGAAATGCGCCGCAACAACGTGCCGGAATGGTACATCGAGTCCTGCCAGAAGATCAAGTACATGTTCCCGAAGGCGCATGCTACCGCCTACGTGATGATGGCGGTGCGGATCGCCTACTTCAAGGTGCATTACCCGCTTGAGTTTTACGCAACATACTTCACGGTGCGAGCGGACGACTTCGACATTCCGTTGATGGTCAAGGGCTCGTCGGCAATCCGGCAAAGAATCGAGGAAATCGAAGAAAAGGGACACGAGGCGCAGCCCAAGGAGAAGGCGCTGTTGACCGTACTGGAGATGGCGCTGGAGATGGTGGAGCGGGGTTTTCGCTTTGCCAACGTCGACCTCTACCGTTCCGATGCGACCAAATTCCTGATCGACGGCAACAGTTTGATCGCGCCGTTCAACGCTCTGCCCGGTCTGGGGACCAACGCGGCGATCAGCATCGTCAAGGCACGGGAGGAAGGAGAGTTCCTCTCCAAGGAAGACCTCTTGACCCGCGCCCGGATTTCCAAAAGCATCCTGGAATATCTGGAGGAGCAGGGAGCCCTTAAAGGGCTGCCGGAATCCAATCAGCTCTCGCTGTTCTGACGACTCCGGACGAGGAGCGGTCCGGAGGGGCCTGTCGGGATTTGGGTAACACACGGTTGTCAACGACAGGCTGTTATGCTATAATTTTTTTGGAAATACTGGTTATACGCACGCAGAGCGAGAGTGGGGAAACCCACTCTTTCTTTCTGGCCGAACCCCATGCTTCAACGACAAGGAGGTACTTGCTTGAGCAAGGTAACAGACATTGTCACCGAACTGGTTACGCCCATTCTCGACGAACTGGGTCTGGAACTGGTTGACATCGAGTACAAGAAAGAAGGCAGCAACTGGTTTCTGCGCGTGTTCATCGACAATGAAACCGGGAACATCGACATTGATGACTGCGGCCTTGTCAGCGAGCGGCTGAGTCAGCGTCTGGACGAGGTGGACCCTATTCCTACCGCGTACTTCCTGGAGGTGTCGTCACCGGGAGCAGAGCGTCCGCTGCGCAAGGAAAGCGATTTTCGCAAGGCTGTCGGCAGGCATGTACATATCGTAACCAAGGAGCCGCTGGAAGGCTCAACCGTGTTCGAAGGGGAACTGGTATCCTTCGAGGACGGACAGCTGACAGTGAAAGAAGCGAAAAAAACCTACGTCATTTCCCTGGACCAAATCGACGCGGCCCGGATGGCCATCGTCTTCTAATCCCGCGGGTGTGTGTTCGTAAAGGAGGAGGCAACGAAAATCATGAACGCCGATTTTATTGAGGCATTGGAAGCCATTGAGAGAGAGAAAGGAATTTCCAAAGACGTGTTGATCGAGGCCATCGAAGCGGCCCTCATTTCCGGATACAAACGGAATTTCAATTCGGCGCAAAACGTTCGCGTAGACGTGAATCGCCACACCGGCCAGGTGCGTGTGTTTGCCCGCAAAACGGTCGTGGAGGAAGTGCTCGATCCGCGTCTGGAGATTTCTCTGGAAGCGGCGCAGGAGATTGATCCCAACTTCCGGCTGGATGACATCGTCGAGATCGAAGTGACGCCCCGCGACTTTGGCCGCATTGCCGCCCAGACCGCGAAGCAGGTGGTGACCCAGCGCATTCGCGAAGCAGAGCGCGGACTCATCTACAGCGAGTTCATCGAGCGGGAGGACGACATCATCACCGGTGTGGTCCAGCGCATGGATGCCCGCAACTACTACATTGACCTGGGCAAGGCGGAGGCAGTGATGCCGATCACGGAGAAAATGCCGACCGACGACTTCAAGCCCCAGGATCGGGTGAAAGCCTACATCATCAAAGTGGAAAAGACGACCAAAGGGCCGCAGATCATCGTCTCCCGCACGCATCCCGGCCTGTTGAAACGGCTGTTTGAACTGGAAGTGCCGGAAATCTACGACGGCGTGGTGGAGATTAAATCCGTCGCACGTGAGGCCGGCGACCGCTCCAAGATCGCCGTCCATTCGATCAACCCCGACGTCGACCCGGTAGGCGCCTGTGTGGGGCCTAAAGGGATGCGCGTACAGACCATCGTCAACGAGCTGAAGGGCGAGAAGATCGACATCGTGCGCTGGTCGGAAGATCCCGCGGAATACGTGGCCAACGCGCTCAGCCCGGCCAAGGTGCTGCACGTGGAAGTGAACGCTGCCGAGAAAGTGACCCGCGTGATCGTACCGGATTATCAATTGTCGCTGGCAATCGGCAAGCGCGGTCAAAACGCCCGTCTCGCGGCCAAGCTGACCGGTTGGAAGATCGACATCAAGAGCGAGACACAGGCTGAACAGGAAGGCATCGCCTACCCGAAAGCGGGCGATGAGGGGGCTGACCTCGAATAGCCATGAAGCAAAAGAAAATTCCATTGCGGAAATGCATCGTGTGTCAGGAAATGTTTCCGAAAAAAGAACTGGTGCGCGTCGTGCGGACCCCGGACGAAGAGATTATCATCGATCCGACCGGCAAGGCAGCCGGGCGCGGGGCGTACGTGTGCCGTCAGGAAAGCTGTCTGAAGCCGGACACGTTTGCTTCGGGCAAGTGGAAAAAAGTGCTGGAACGCGCACTGAACATGTCCATCACCCAGGAAAAATACGACGCGTTCCGTGAGAAATGGCTGGAGATGATGGGACAATGATCCCCAAGGCAGCGCAAATGCTGGGGTTGGCCATGCGTGCACGCAAGGTGATATCCGGCGAGGAGCTGGTCGTTCAGGCAGTGCGAACCGGTCAGGCCAAGCTGGTGCTGCTCGCGGCCGACGCTTCTGCCAACACGACGAAGAAGGTACGTGACAAGTGCGCCTATTACGGTGTTCCGTGCGTAACGGCCGGCGACCGGTACGCGCTGGGGCACGCCATCGGCAAGGAAGGGCGTGTCACCGTAGCGGTTACGGACGGGAATCTGGCGGACAGCATACTGCGCCTGCTCACCTAATTCAGAAGGGGTGAAGATCACTTGAAGACTCGAGTGTATGAATACGCCAAACAGCATAATATGAGCAGCAAGGAAATCCTCAATTTGTTAAAGCGGCTGAACATAGAAGTGGCAAATCATATGAGTATCATGGATGAAGCAACGATCAAAAAAATTGAAGATCACCTTGCCAAGCTGCGGAGCGGCGGCAAGCCGGAACAACAGCGGCCCGCCGGTCAGGCGGAGGCGAAGCCCAAACAGGAAGGCGACAAGAAGCGGACAGAGGAGTCGAAAGGGAAGCAAAAGCCTCAGCAGCAGCGTCGCAACGAACGCCCGTCTGATCGCGGAGCAAGCCGTCAGGGCGGCGGCCAGCGTGCCGACCAGCAGCGTCCGCAACAAGGAAAAAATCAGGGGAAGAATCAGGAGAGAAAACCGAGCGATATGAAAAGCCAATCCGCAAAACCATTTGATCGCAAGCAGCAGGTTGCCCAACATGAGCCAACGGTCAATGAACATGACGATCCGCGCGCAGGCGACGACTTTGAGGACAAGGTAAAAATCCCGCCCAAAGTTTCCCTGGAAAAGCGGGAAAAAATCAAAAAAGGTGCGGGCGGCAAGAAGGGATTCGACGACAGCAAGAAAAATCAGCCGTTCAAAGGCGGCAACAAACGTCAGGAGAACCGCAAGCAGGGGCGCGAACAGCAACAGCGCCAGCTGCCGGATCCGCCGTCCAAAATTACCTTCACCGAGTCGCTTACCGTCGCAGAACTGGCGAAAAAACTGCGCAGGGAACCGGCGGAAATCATCAAAAAGTTGTTTAATTTGGGCATCATGGCGACGATTAACCAGGATCTCGACCGCGATGCCATCGAGTTGATCTGCTCCGAGTACAACGTCGAAGTGGAAGAGAAGATCGTCATCGACGAAACCAACTTCGAGACGATTGAAGAAGTGGATAACCCGGCCGATCTGGTGGAACGTCCGCCGGTTGTCACCATCATGGGTCACGTCGACCACGGGAAGACCACCCTGTTGGACGCCATCCGCTCCACCAACGTCGTAGCGGGTGAAGCAGGCGGCATCACCCAGCACATCGGTGCGTACCAGGTGGAAGTCAAAGGGAAGAAAATTACGTTCCTGGACACCCCCGGCCACGCGGCGTTTACCACGATGCGTGCCCGCGGTGCGCAAATCACCGACATTACCATTCTCGTCGTAGCAGCGGATGACGGTGTCATGCCGCAAACCGTGGAAGCCATCAGCCACGCCAAGGCAGCAAACGTGCCGATCATCGTCGCCGTGAACAAAGTCGACAAGCCGGAGGCAAACGTCGAGCGCATCAAGCAGGAACTGACCGAGTATGGACTGGTGGCTGAAGAGTGGGGCGGCGACACCATTTTCTGCCCGATCTCCGCAAAACAGCGCATCGGCCTCGAGGAGCTGTTGGAGTACATCCTCCTCGTTGCCGAGGTGCAGGAGTTGAAAGCAAATCCGAACAAGCGCGCCCGCGGTACCGTCGTCGAGGCCGAACTGGACAAGGGGCGCGGACCGGTGGCAACCGTCCTGGTGCAGCATGGTACGCTTAAAGTCGGGGACCCGATCGTCGTGGGCACCGCCTATGGCCGCGTCCGTGCGATGGTAAACGACAAGGGACGCCGTCTGAAGGAAGCAGGACCGTCCACGCCAGTGGAGATTACCGGTCTGAATGACGTTCCGCAGGCGGGCGACCAGTTCATGGTCTTCGAAGACGAGAAAAAGGCCCGCTCCATCGGTGAAGCGCGCGCAGCCAAGCAGCGCGAATCGGAACGGCGCGCCAACACGCGCGTATCCCTGGACGATCTGTTCCAGCACATTCAGGAGGGCGATGTGAAAGAGCTCAACCTGATCGTGAAAGCGGATGTGCAGGGCTCCGTGGAAGCGCTCCGCGGCGCGCTCGAGAAGATCGATGTGAACGGCACGCGCGTCAAGATCATTCACACCGGTGTAGGGGCGATTACGGAGTCCGACATCACCCTGGCCAACGCGTCCAACGCCATCGTGATCGGCTTCAACGTGCGTCCTGAGCCAAATGCCCGCAACATGGCGGAACAGGAGAAAATCGACATTCGCCTGCACCGCGTCATCTACAACGTCATCGACGAGATCGAGCAGGCGCTGAAAGGAATGCTGGACCCGGTCTACAAGGAGACCATCATCGGCCAGGCGGAAATCCGCGAAATCTTCAAGGTCTCCAAAGTGGGCAACATCGCCGGCTGCTACGTCACCGAGGGCAAGATTACCCGCGATGCTGGCGCCCGCGTGATCCGCGAAGGTGTGGTCATCTACGAGGGCAAGCTGGATACGCTCAAGCGGTTCAAGGATGATGTACGCGAAGTGATGAGCGGCTACGAGTGCGGTCTGACCCTGGAGCGCTTCCAGGATATCAAGGTCGGCGACGTGATCGAAGCCTTCATCATGGAGGAAGTGAAGCAGTAATGCTGGCGGGGGCGCGGATCGAACTGTTTCTGCCCGCCTGCCGCAATCTAAAGGAGAAACGGGCCATCGTCAAGAGCATACTTGGCAAGCTGCGGAGCCGCTTCAACGTCTCCGCGGCGGAGTTGGCCTGTCAAGAGCAGTGGCAGCGTACCGTGCTGGGTATCGCTGCCGTTGCTAATGAATGGTCGTTTTTGCAGGAACAAATCCAGGCGGCTGTCCGTCTGGTGGAAAACCATCCCGGCGTGGAGTTGATTCGCGCCGATACGGAATACTACGACTAACGCCAGCGGAGGTGACAGAAATGAACAAGACGAGGATGAGCCGGGTGGGCGAGGAGATCAAGAAAGAACTGAGCGTCCTCTTGCAGCGCGGCCTGAAGGACCCGCGCATCGGCTTCGTCACGGTAACGGATGTGGAAGTGACCAGCGATCTCCAGTTGGCCAAGGTGTTCGTCAGCATTTTCGGCGACGACGAACAGCGCAAGGCGTCCCTGGCCGGGCTGCAAAAGGCAAAGGGCTATCTGCGCACGGAGATCGGCCGGCGTGTAAAGCTGCGCCACGTGCCCGATTTCGTATTCAAACTGGATGAGTCGATCGATTACGGGAACCGGATTGAATCGATTCTCCGTGAAATCTCCACAGAAGGTGCCAAAGGAGACAAGCAGGATGACTGATTATCGCCGTGCCTTGGAGGAAGCGGTCCGGTTCCTGCGGGAACACGATCGCTTCCTGATTCTCTCCCACGTCAACCCGGACGGGGATGCGATCGGTTCTACACTGGCTGTGGCCGCAATGCTGGAACAGTTGGGAAAATCATACGTGCTCGTCAATGAGAGCGGCGCGCCGGACAAATTTTCATTTTTGCCCCGGTTTGAGCGGATTTGCAATCTTTCGCAAGATTTGGCCGGCGACACCTTTTCCGCAGTGATCGCGGTCGACTGCGCCGATGCGTCGCGAATGGGGGACGTGCGTCATCTGTTTGCCCCCGACGCCGCCCTGCTCAATATCGATCACCATCCCACCAACGACGCCTTTGGTGCGGTAAACGTCATTCGCACCGATGCGGCGGCCACGGCAGAGATTCTGTATGACCTGAACGAGGCGGCCGGGCTGCCGATCACCGAAGATTTTGCGCTCTGCATCTACACGGGACTTTTGACCGACACGGGCGGCTTCCGCTACTCCAACACGTCGCCGTACAACATGGAGATCGCCGCCCGCTTGCTGCGGTACGGCGTCAATCCGGGCGACGTGGCGGAGCGGTGTCTTGAAGTCATCACGCTGTCCCATGTCAAGCTGCTCAGGCAGGCGCTGCAGACGCTGCGCATGTCCCATGGCAACCTGGTGGCATCCGTTTTTGTTTCTCGCCAGGATTTGGAAAGTGCAGGGGCCGACCGGGAGGATGCCGGGGGACTGGTAAATTACTGCCGCAACATTAAAGGCGTGGAAGTAGGCGTGTCGTTTGTGGAAGCGGAGCCGGGGACGGTGAAGGTGAGCCTGCGGGCCCGCAGCCGCGTGGACGTGTCGGAGATCGCCAAGCAGCTGGGGGGCGGCGGCCACGCCAAAGCGGCAGGCTGCACGCTTCGCGGAACGCTGGCGGAGGCGCAGGAACGGGTGTGGAACGCCCTGGGGCAGGCGTTGGGAGTGAACGCCGATGAGTAACAAGTGGCATGGCGTCGTCGTGCTGGACAAGCCGGCCGGAATGACCTCCCACGATTGCGTGGCGCGTATCCGCCGCCTGTTTCGCACGAAAAAAGTGGGGCATGCCGGCACCCTGGACCCGGACGTGACCGGTGTGCTGCCTGTCTGTCTGGGGCATGCCACCCGCTTGGTGGAATACCTGCAGGACCTTCCGAAGCGATACGATGTGGTGATGCGCCTCGGTTCCTCCACAACGACCGAGGACGCGGCCGGTGAACGGGTGGAACACGTGCCGGTCGACTCTGCGGAGATCACGACAGAGCGGCTGAATGACGTGTTCAGCCAGTTTCTGGGCGAGATCGAGCAGGTGCCGCCGATGTACTCTGCCGTCAAGATAAACGGCAAGCGGCTGTACCAATTGGCCAGAGAGGGCGAAGTGGTGGAGCGCCCCGCCCGCAAAGTGACGATCTACGAACTGGACCTGCACGACATCCGGCCGGACGGCGACGGCGTAGACGTGCACTTTTCCTGCACGTGTTCCAAAGGCACGTATGTGCGCACCTTGTGTGTTGACCTGGGACGAGCTCTGGGGTATCCTGCCCATATGAAGCAGTTGAGGCGCGTCAAAAGCGGCCCGTTTTCAGAAAGGGACGCCGTGGCGCTGGAGCTGCTGGAAGAAAAAAGCGCGGGCGGTGAGGATTTGTCCCCCTGGTTGGTCCCCTTGTCGCAAGCGGTCTCGTTCTTGCCGAGGTATCAGGTGCCGCCAGAGCGGACAAAAGCGGTGCTGAACGGTTTGTCCACCGCTCTTCCCGGCGTGAAGGCGGAAGAGGGCAGCCTGATCTGCCTGTTTGCAGGCGAACAGCTGCTAGGCATTCACCGCGTCTGCCGCGGCCCCAAAGGTCTTTTTGCCAAGGCTGAAAAAGTCTTTCCCACCGAGGTGTAAACGTGAAAACGATATCCTTGACGTATCCACTGCCGCGGGATTTGCAGCCGGACCCCTGCGCCATTGCCCTGGGGTATTTTGACGGCGTGCATATCGGCCATCGACGCGTGATTCAGAAAGCGATCGACACGGCCAAGATGAACGGATGGAAAAGCGCGATCATGACCTTCGATCCCCATCCGCGCGAGGTGCTGGGGCAGACCGGGTACAGCCAGTATCTCACCCCGCTGGCGGATAAGCTGGAACAACTGGAAAAGATGGGCGTAGATCTGACCTACGTGATGCGTTTTGACATCGCCTTCGCGGCCGTCTACCCGGAGGACTTCATAGCCGAGTGCCTGCTGCCGCTCAACTGCCGCCATGTGGTCGTCGGGTTTGACTACACGTTTGGCTACCGCGGCATGGGTACTGCACAGACGCTGCTGGCATCAAGCGAGGGACGGTACGGCATCGACATCGTCGGACCGGTCAACCGGTTGGGCGAAAAAGTGAGCAGCACGATCATCCGTGAGTATCTGCACCATGGCAACGTGGAGCAGACCCGTCTGCTGCTCGGACGGCCGTACAAGATCAGGGGCGTGGTCGTCCACGGCGACAAGCGCGGCCGCACGATCGGCTTCCCCACAGCCAACGTGCGCCTATCACGCCCGTATCTGATCGGGAAAAACGGGGTGTACGGCGTCCGTTTCAACGTGGACGGGCAAAGCTACCGGGGCGTGATGAACGTGGGCATCAAGCCGACGTTTGAGCTGGAGAAGAAGGAAAAGTCGCTGGAAGTGCACATTTTTGACTTCCAGGGAGACCTGTACGGAAAAGAAGTGGAAGTGGAATTTCTGTTCTTCATCCGCGACGAGCAAAAATTCTCCGGTGTGGACGCGCTGATCGCACAAATTCGGGAAGATGTGGAGTACGCCAAGCGGAAGTTTGCCGAGGCGAACGTGTAAATCTTTTCTTTGCTTTTCCATGAGCGGTATGCTATAATTCAAAACGTTGTACAGATAACCGCAGCTTGGCTGTCCGACACTCACCGGCGGCAGACTCGGCTGACGGGGATAGACAAGAGGGAGGTGAGTCATGATGGCACTGTCTCAAGAACGCAAAGCTCAACTGATTCAAGAGTTCCGCACGCATGAGAACGACACTGGTTCTCCGGAAGTTCAGATCGCTATCCTGACCGAAAACATCAACAACCTGAACGAACATCTGCGCGTTCACAAGAAAGACCACCACAGCCGTCGTGGTCTGCTGAAGATGGTTGGTCAGCGCCGCAATCTGTTGAACTACCTGAAAGAAACGGACATTCAGCGCTATCGCGTACTGATTGACCGTCTCGGTCTGCGTCGCTAATGACATCAGTTGGAAAGCGGGTTCATCCCGCTTTTTCTGCTGTCTGCGCCTCTTTCCGCCAGCGGGGTGACGTTACGAGCTGCAGACCAGTTGCTTCTCGGCGATCCTGCGCCCGGCGACCGCTGGCGAAACTCCATTCTTCCCGTGCAACTGGCACAGGGTGCCATTTAATTTTCAAACAGGCAGGAAATAATACATATAGGTAGAAAAAGATTGTATACGTGTCACTACGTCGTGAAGGAGGACTGCTAGCAACATGGAGCAACAATACCGTACATACGACTTTGACCTGGCAGGCCGCAAACTGACGCTGGAATTCGGCAAGATGGCCAAGCAGGCACAAGGTTCGGTTTTGGTTCGGTACGGCGATACGGCGATTCTCTCCGCTGTGACGGTATCCAAGGAAGCAAAGCCGATTGACTTTTTCCCGCTGACCGTCAACTACGAGGAGCGCCTGTATGCAGTCGGGAAAATTCCCGGAGGGTTTATCAAACGGGAGGGACGTCCCAGCGAAAAGGCGATTTTGGCCAGCCGCCTGATTGACCGTCCGATTCGTCCGTTGTTCCCCGAGGGGTTCCGCAATGAAGTCCAGGTGGTAAACACGGTGCTGTCCGTTGACCAGGACTGCTCGCCGGAGATCGCTGCGATGATCGGTACGTCGGCTGCGCTGTGCGTATCGGAAATTCCGTTTAACGGCCCCATTGCCGGCGTGATCGTCGGGCGCGTAGACGGCCAGTTCGTGATCAACCCGACCGTCGAACAGATGGAAAAGAGCGACATTCATCTGGTCGTGGCCGGTACGCGCGACGCCATCAACATGGTGGAAGCGGGAGCCGACCAGGTGCCGGAAGAAGTGATGCTGGAAGCGATCATGACCGGTCACGAGGTCATCAAGGAACTGGTCGCATTCCAGGATCAGATCGTCGCCGAGATCGGCAAGGAAAAAATGGAAGTCGTGCTGCATGAAGTGGACCCGGAGATTGACCAGGCTGTCCGCAGCTATGCCGAAGCCCGGTTGAAGGAAGCGATCCGCATCGAGGAGAAGCAGGCGCGCTACGACGCAATTGACGCAATTAAGGAAGAAACGCGTCAGCACTTTGCCGAGCTCAATCCGGAGACGTATCCGGAGCAGGAAGCGATGATCAACGAGGTGCTGCACAACATCGTCAAGGAAGAAGTGCGCCGCCTGATCACCGAGGAGAAAATCCGGCCGGATGGACGGGCCCTCAACGAAATTCGTCCGCTGTCCAGCGAAGTGGGCCTGCTGCCTCGCACGCACGGTTCCGGGCTGTTCACACGGGGCCAAACGCAAGCGCTCAGCGTATGTACGCTCGGTGCGCTAGGGGATGTGCAGATCCTGGACGGATTGGGTCTGGAAGAGTCCAAACGCTTCATGCACCACTACAATTTCCCGCCGTACAGTGTAGGGGAAGCACGTCCGTTGCGGGCACCGGGACGCCGCGAAATCGGGCACGGAGCGCTGGGCGAGCGGGCGATCGAACCGATCATCCCGTCTGAGAGCGAGTTCCCGTATACCATCCGGCTTGTTTCCGAGGTGATCGAATCCAACGGTTCCACCTCCCAGGCATCGATTTGCGCCAGCGTGTTGGCTCTGATGGATGCAGGCGTGCCGATCAAGGCGCCGGTTGCCGGTATCGCGATGGGGCTGATCATGGGCAACGACGGCAAGACCTTCTCCATCCTGACTGACATCCAGGGCATGGAAGACCATCTCGGCGACATGGACTTCAAGGTGGCCGGTACGGAAAAAGGGGTTACCGCCATTCAGATGGACATCAAGATTTCCGGCATCAACCGGGAGATTCTGCAGCAGGCGCTGGAACAGGCTCGCGAAGGACGGCTCGTGATTCTCAAGCACATGATGGAAACGATCTCCGCACCGCGGCCGCAGCTTTCTCCATACGCGCCGAAGATTATCACGATGCAGATCAATCCGGACAAGATCCGCGAAGTGATCGGTCCCCAAGGACGCGTCATCAACAAGATCATCGACGAAACGGGCGTCAAAATCGACATCGAACAAGATGGTCGCATCTACATCGCCTCGGTCGATCAGGAAGCCAACCTGCGTGCGAAACAGATCATCGAAGACCTGGTTCGCGAGGTAACCGTTGGCCAGACCTATCTGGGCACCGTGAAGCGCGTGGAAAAATACGGGGCGTTCATCGAACTGTTTGCCGGCAAGGAAGGTCTCTGCCACATTTCCCAACTGGCGGAAGAACGGGTCGCCAAGACCGAAGATGTCGTCTCCATCGGCGACAAAGTGCTCGTCAAGGTTACGGAAATTGACGACCAGGGCCGGATCAACCTGTCCCGCAAGGCCGTGCTGAAGGAACAGGCGGCACAGCGTGCGGCTGCTAAAGCAGAATAACTTACAAGCAAAAGGCTTCGTCACTCGAAGGTATCTTCGCGTACGGAAGCTTTTTCTTTTTGCGTTTTGCGTTTTGCCAACCACGTCGTCTGCACACGGACATCTCTGTTTTGACAGGGATGTTCTTTTTTCGTCTAACCGTTTTTCTCCATACATACACTGGACAAAGAAAGGTTGTACGGCAGAGAAGGAAGGGGGCAACCCTCATGGGTCAAAAGGCAAAACGCTTGTGGTTTATGGGAGGGGGTGCGGTCCTCCTGTTCTTTGTTCTCAGCAACGGTCCGATCGATCAGTACGTTGACACGGTCAAGCGCCAGACCGTGCAGGCAGCGCTTTCCCTGGAAGGGGATGAACGGCTGCGCGCCCTGATCGATCAGTGGAAACAGGGACGGGAAGAGGCACCGATCAATGCCCGGATCGACCCCATCTGGAAAGCGATTCCCGGTTACAACGGACGCGTCGTGGACGTCGAGGCATCCCTGGCCAACATGAAGCGGTCCCGCACGCCAGGCCCGGAGTCGCTGGTGTACAAGGAGGTCCCTCCGGCGGTCACGCTGGAACAATTGGGTGCGCACCCCGTTTACCGGGGGAACGAAAAAAAGCCGGCCATTTCGTTTATGATCAATGTTGCCTGGGGCAACGAGTATCTCGATACCATCCTGGACACGCTGGACAAACACGGGGTGAAGACCACGTTTTTCCTGGACGGGTCGTGGGTCAAACGCTTCCCGGAATGGGCGAAAAAGATTGCTGCCCGGGGTCACGAGATCGGCAACCACGCATACTCCCACCCCGACATGAGCCGGTTGGGCCGTGAGCGCATTCGCCAGGAAATCGGCCACACACAGGAGGTGATCCGCCATACACTAGGGGTAACACCTGTGCTGTTTGCCCCTCCCTCCGGTGCGTTCAATCAAGCGGTCGTCGACATCGCCCGCCACGACTTCCAGATGACGACCATCCTCTGGACAGCGGACACGGTTGACTGGCAAAAGCCGTCGGTCGACGTGCTGATTCGGCGGATCGAGCCCAAAATGGGCAACGGAGTACTGGTTCTGATGCACCCGACCGCGCCCACGGCAGCAGGGCTGGATACGTTGATCAGGATGGCGAAGCAAAAGGGATTGGTCCCCACCACCGTTTCTGGAGTGATTTCCAGCCGGCGCTTGCCCTGAAAGTGCAAGACAATGGGATCATTTATTGTGGAGTCAAGGGAATTTTGCTATAGTTAGACGTGTTTACAAGAGAGTCCCGAAGCGGATAGAGACAGATAGACAACCGAGGAGGATTTGTGTGATTCAACGGCATACATGTGAAAACGGTCTGCGGATCGTGACGGAGAAGATTCCTTCCGTGCGTTCCGTTGCACTGGGCATCTGGGTGGGGACCGGCTCCAAATACGAAACAAAACAGGACAACGGCATTTCCCATTTTCTGGAACACATGTTTTTCAAGGGGACCACATCCCGTTCGGCAAAGGAAATTGCCGAAACCTTTGACGAAATTGGCGGCAATGTGAATGCCTTTACCTCCAAGGAGTACACCTGCTACTACGCGCGGGTGCTGGACCAGCATGCCCCGATAGCGCTTGACGTGTTGGCGGACATGTACTTTCACTCCGTATTTGACGAGGAGGAGCTGGAAAAGGAAAAAAACGTGGTGATCGAAGAGATCAGCATGTACGAGGATACCCCGGACGATCTGGTGCATGATCTGATTGCCCGCGCCAGCTTCGCTGACCATCCGCTGGGGTCCCCCATTCTCGGCACGGAAGAGGTGCTGCGAGCGCTCAAACGTGACGATTTGATCAATTACATTGAACGTCGTTATTTGCCGACCAATACTGTGGTGACGGTGGCGGGCAATTTTGACGACTCCCTGATCGAAGAAATCAAACGGCGCTTCTCTGCGTTTCAGCGTCATGCCCAGCAAATGGACGTGGCCCAACCTGTGTTCGCGGCCAACGCGTTAGCGCAGCACAAGGCCACGGAGCAGGCGCACCTGTGCATTTCGCTGCCTGGTTATCCGGTCGGACACGAGGAGATATACTCGCTCATTCTGCTCAACAACGTGCTCGGCGGCAGCATGAGCTCCCAGCTGTTCCAGGAAATCCGCGAAGAACGCGGGCTTGCGTACTCCGTCTATTCGTACCACTCTTCATACAAAGAGACGGGTACCTTCACGATTTACACCGGGACGGCGCCGGAGCAGGTCGGGCAAGTCTTTGACATCGTCGCCCACGTGCTGCGGGACGTTGCTGAAAACGGCATTACCGACAAGGAACTGAACAAGGGCAAGGAGCAGTTGAAGGGCAGCCTGATGCTCAGCCTGGAAAGCACCAACAGCCGCATGAGCCGGCTGGGCAAAAACGAGCTGCTGCTGGGGCGCCACCTCACACTGGATGAGATTCTCGCCAAGATCGACCGCGTCTCCCATGAGTCGGTCCACGCCGTGGCACGCGAATTGTTCCGCTCCAAACTGGCGCTGGCGATGGTGAGCCCGCTGGACGGTTTCCCGGCCAATGTGAAAAGCGATATTCTCCTGTAGAAAGGGAGGACAAAAAATCCGGCATAGGCCGGATTTTTTCGTATAAGCATGGTGATGACGGGCTGGTGCCCAAACACGGGAAAGATCTGCCGGCGAATGACTGCGGCGGTTCGGAACAAAGGGGGAGACGGCATGCGCTTGAGCGAGTTTGGCGGCAAGGAGATCATCGGGCTGGACAACGGGGAACGGCTGGGCGTGATCGGCGACGCGGATCTGGAGATCAATACGGAGACGGGACAAATCCGTTCGATCATCATACCGCAAGGCGGCTTTTTCGCTTTGGGGAAACGGCGCGAGGACATCGTGATCCCTTGGGAGGCGATCGTCAAAATCGGTCCTGACATGGTGATCATCCAAATGCACAGACGAGAGCCGCAAGCCTCTGAAAAGTAGGGTGAGTGTAACCGAACCTATAAACGGCGAATAGGATGGGGGTAGACCGCAACGATTTCCGTTATCTTTTTCACACGGAAAAACCTTTGCGTTTCGAATCGATTGCAGTAAAATGTGTGGAAAGGGGAACGCAGCATGCTAACGGGCATACATGTTGCCTTTATCGGCGGCGACGCCCGCCAGTTGGAAGTCATCAAGCGGTGCATACAACTGGATGCCAGCGTCACGTTGATTGGCTTTGACAACCTGGAAAGCATCTTCACCGGGGCAACGAAGAGACCATTAACATGCGATGTGTTGCGAGACGTGGATGCCCTCATCTTGCCCGTGGTCGGTACTGATGACGACGGTTACGTGGAAAGCATCTTCTGCTCCAAGCCGCTGCGGCTTTTGGAAGAGCACGCAGCCAGCTTGCAGAAGCACTGCGTCGTGTACACCGGCATGGCGAAGCCCTATCTGAGACAACTGCTGGCAGCCTCGCAGATTACGCTGGTGGAACTATTAGATCGTGATGATGTTGCCATCTACAATTCCATCCCGACGGTGGAGGGAGCGTTGATGATGGCAATTCAACATACGGACATTACGATTCACGGATCACAGGCCATCGTGCTCGGATTGGGGCGGACAGGCATGTCCATGGCGCGGGCGCTGCATGCGCTGGGCGCCCGCGTCAAGGTGGGGGCGAGACGTCAGGAACACTTGGCACGCATTTATGAAATGGGGCTTACCCCTTTTCATTTCAGCGAATTGAAGCAGCAGGTGACCAATGCCGATTTTATATTCAACACCGTGCCTCATCTTGTCCTCACAGCGGAAGTGATTGCCCAGATGCCGCAAACGGCATTTATCCTGGACCTGGCGTCGAAGCCGGGGGGCACTGATTTTCGCTATGCAGAAAAACGAGGCATCAAAGCGCTGCTCGCTCCCGGATTGCCTGGAATCGTCGCACCGAAGACCGCCGGAAAGATCATGGCTCAAACGCTGTCTCGTCTAATTGCGGAACAAACGATCACCAGGGGGAGTCAACATGAGTAAACTGAAGGGAAAGACCATTGGTTTCGGTTTGTCCGGTTCCCACTGCACGTTAGACGAGACGATGCCGCAGATCAAACGGCTGGTGGACGCAGGCGCGAGAGTGATCCCGATCGTCTCACAAACGATCATGACGACGGATACGCGCTTTGGCACTTCGGAAAGCTGGCAGCGCAAGTTGGTGGAGATTACGGGGGAATCGCTGATCGCTTCGATTCCGGAGGCAGAACCGCTGGGGCCGTCGATGCTGCTGGACGTGATGGTGATCGCCCCCTGCACAGGCAGCACGACCAGTCGTCTGGCCAACGCAATCACCGACAGTCCGGTGTTGATGGCAGCCAAGGCGACGATGCGCAACTTGCGTCCGGTCGTCATTGCCATCTCCACCAATGACGGTCTGGGCTTGAATGCAGCCAACATCGCCAAGCTGCTCGCGGCGAAAAACATTTACTTTGTTCCGTTTGGACAGGATGCGCCGGAGAAAAAGCCCAATTCGCTTGTCGCCCGCATGGATTTGATCTTGGAGACGTGTGAAGCTGCTTTGGAAGGCCGACAGTTGCAACCCTTGTTGATAGAAAGATACAACTATTCGTAACAACTGAAAAGCGATTTGGAGGAGAGTAAAAGATGGCGAACCAACTGACCTACACCGTCGCTGTGGTCGGCGCGACCGGCGCAGTCGGACAGCAAATGATCAAGATTCTCGAGGAGCGCGACTTTCCGATCAAGCAGTTGAAACTGCTCGCTTCCGGACGTTCCGCCGGCAAGACCGTCCGCTTCAAGGGACAGGACGTCGTCGTGGAAGAGGCAACGCCGGACAGCTTTGCCGGAGTGGATTTCGCCTTGTTCAGCGCCGGCGGGGCGGTCAGCAAGGAACTGGCTCATCACGCCGTGCGTCACGGTGCCGTGGTAATTGACAACACCAGCGCGTTTCGAATGGACCCGGACGTGCCGCTCGTCGTGCCGGAAGTGAACATGGAGGCCGCGTTCAAGCACAAGGGGATCATTGCCAATCCGAACTGCTCGACGATTCAGATGGTAGCCGCTTTGAAACCCTTGTATGATCGATATGGAATAGATCGCATCATCGTCTCCACGTATCAGGCCGTATCCGGCGCGGGTGCATCTGCCATTCAGGAGCTGTTGACGCAGACCCGCGACGTTCTGGACGGCAAGCAGCCGGAGTGCAAGGTGCTGCCTGTCGGCAAGCTGCCGGTGCATCACCCGATCGCCTTTAACGCCATTCCGCAAATCGACGTGTTCACGGACAACGGCTTCACCTACGAGGAGATGAAAATGGTCAACGAGACCAAAAAGATCCTCGGTGACGACAGTGTGCTGGTTTCCGCAACGTGCGTGCGCATTCCGGTCGTCTACGGTCACAGCGAAGCCGTCTACGTGGAGCTGAAACAGGACTACAAC
Organism: Brevibacillus sedimenti; assembly: GCF_020923495.1. Taxonomy (GTDB): domain Bacteria; phylum Bacillota; class Bacilli; order Brevibacillales; family Brevibacillaceae; genus Brevibacillus; species Brevibacillus aydinogluensis. The sequence continues at coordinate 3,312,962 of NZ_CP064048.1, read as the reverse complement.
CTGGACGAAGTGAAGTCCCTGCTGGAACAGGCGCCTGGCATCGTGTTGGTGGATCAGCCCGAAGAGCAGCGTTATCCGCTGGCGACCGATGCAGCTGGCAAGCTGGACGTGTTTGTTGGGCGGGTAAGACGCGACCTGCATCACCCCCGCGGCCTGCACATGTGGATCGTTTCCGACAACTTGCTCAAAGGTGCGGCATGGAATACGGTACAAATCGCTGAAGAACTCATCAAAGCACGAGCATAGGGGAGAGGTTTGTGAAAATTCTCGTCCAGAAGTTCGGCGGTTCTTCCCTGACGACGGAAGAGTGCCGAATGAGGGCTATTACGCATATGGAACGAGCGCTCGACGAAGGCTATGCCCTCGTCGTCGTCGTGTCTGCAATGGGGCGCAAAGGTGACCCGTATGCGACCGACACGCTCTTGCAGTTGATTCGCAACAACGGCAACCGCCTGCCCCGCAGGGAGACGGACCTGCTCATGCACACCGGAGAGATCATCTCCGCCACCGTGATGTGCAGCATGCTGAACGCGCGCGGCATCAAGTCCACAATCCTGACGGGCGGGCAGGCCAACATCGTCACGACAGACGAGTTTACCAACGCCCAGATTGAATCGATTGATCCCGGCCGGATTCGCAAGGAACTGGAAGCGGGGAACGTGGTCATCGTTCCCGGTTTTCAGGGGCGCACGGCTGATTGGGAGATTACCACGCTGGGGCGGGGCGGCAGCGACACCACGGCGACAGCGCTTGGTGTCGCCCTCCGCGCCGAAAGGGTGGACATTTTTACTGACGTAAACGGCATCATGACGGCTGATCCGCGGATTGTCGAAGAAGCGCAGCCGCTCAGCACGGTGACGTATACGGAAATTTGCAACATGGCCCACCTGGGGGCCAAAGTGATCCATCCCCGCGCGGTGGAAATTGCGATGCAGGCCAACGTGCCGATTCGGGTGCGTTCCACGTTTTCGGACGCCCCTGGCACGCTGGTGACCACCATGCTGGAAATTGACAAGATGGGTTATACTGTACACGACCGCCTGGTCATGGGCATCGCGCACGTGCCGAACATTACACAGATCAAGGTGGCGAACAAGGACGGAACGTACGACACCCAATTGCAGGTGTTCAAGGCGATGGCCCAGCACAGCATCAGTGTGGACTTTATCAACGTAAATCCGTTGGGCGTGGCGTACACCGTCCATGACGAGATGAGCGAACAAGCAGCGCGGATTCTGACCGACTTGGGATACGAACCGCAGATTCTGCCGCACTGCGCCAAAGTCTCTGTCATTGGTGCGGGGATTGCCGGCGTTCCCGGTGTAATGGCGCAGATTGTGGAGGCGCTGACGCAGGAAGACATCCAGATCTTGCAGTCGGCCGACTCGCATACGACCATCTGGGTGCTGGTTCACGAAGCGGACATGGTGCGCGCTGTTCGCGCCCTGCACAAACAGTTCAAGCTGCACAACGGACACATGTAGCTCCATTTGCCGTGGCAGATGGGGGAACAATCGAAGAGGAGTTGGAGGACGTGGCACGTTTTGGCCGACTGGTTACCGCCATGGTGACCCCGTTTACGGAACAATTGCAAATCGACTACGAGAAAACGGAACGACTGATTGACCATCTGCTGTCTACCGGTACGGAAGCGCTAGTGGTCAGCGGCACGACCGGCGAATCGCCGACGCTGACCCGTTCCGAAAAACTGGACTTGTTCCGGCATGTCGTGGCGTACGCGAAAGGAAAATGCCACATCATCGCCGGGACGGGAAGCAACGATACGGCTGCCAGCATCGAATTCACGCAGGAAGTGGAAAAGATCGGCGTGGACGCCGTGATGCTGGTGGCACCCTACTACAGCCGTCCGTCGCAGGAAGGCTTGTACCGGCATTTCAAGGCGCTGGCAGAAGCAACCAGTCTGCCGGTCATGCTGTACAACGTGCCCGGCCGCACCGGCGTCAACATGGCCGCTGAGACCACCGTGCGGTTGGCGCAGCTGCCCAATGTGGTGTGCATCAAGGAAGCGTCCGGAAACCTGTCGCAAATGGCGCGGATTGTCGAGGAGGCGCCTGAGGGTTTTGAACTGTACAGCGGGGACGACGCGTTGACACTGCCGATTCTATCGATTGGCGGCGTTGGTGTGGTCAGCGTGGCCAGCCACGTCGTGGGCAGCGAGATGGCCGAGATGATGGCGGCGTACTTCGGCGGCGACAACGCCAAGGCTGCCGCCCTTCACCGCAAGCTGCTGCCCGTGTTCGAAGGGCTGTTCAAATACCCGAGCCCCACACCGACGAAGGCGGCATTGGAGAAGCTGGGCGTGCCGGTGGGCGGCGTTCGCCTGCCATTGGTAGAGCTCAACGACGAGGAAAAAGCGTTTGTGCATTCGCTGCTGCAATAACCTGTCGACTGCAGCCAAAAGCTGTCCCGAAGGCAAGAGAAAGTGCCGGACGGGCAGCTTTTTTGCGTCGTGACTGGGCTGCAATCTATTTGGTTGTTTTTTCTTGAGTTCCGCTTTTGCGTTCGGTTATAATGTTACTAAGTGATTTGGGGCGGTTTTTTGAGTGTAATGGACAACTAAATATAGGAGGTTACACGTTTTGGCAAAATCGAAACACTCTGTTCTCATTTTCGCCCTGGGCGGAGTTGGCGAAATTGGGAAGAACATGTACGTGGTGCAGTGCGATGACGACATCGTGGTCATCGACGCCGGATTAAAATTCCCGGAAGAGGAAATGCTGGGAATTGACATGGTCATTCCGGACATCACGTACCTGGAAGAACATCGTGACAAGGTTCGCGGCATCATTATCACGCACGGCCACGAAGACCACATCGGCGGTCTCAGCTATGTGCTCAAACACCTCAATGTGCCCGTTTACGCCACGAAACTTACTATGGGCCTGATTGAAGCCAAGCTGAAGGAAGCGGGTATCTTGGCCGATACCAAGCGGGTTTTGATCAACAGCGACTCGGAGATCGTTCTCGGCAAGATGAAAGCGACGTTTTTCCGCGTCAACCACAGCATCCCGGACAGTGTTGGGGTTTGCCTGGAGACGCCGGAAGGGTACATCGTGCACACCGGGGACTTCAAATTTGACCAGACGCCGGTGAATAATCAACAGGCGGATCTGGCAAAGATGGCAATGATCGGTGAGCGGGGAGTCTTGTGTCTCTTGTCCGACAGTACCAATGCTGAACGGCCGGGATTCACCGGCTCGGAACGTGCTGTCGGCGTGGCAATCAAGGACGTCTTTAGCAAGGCAAGGGGACGCATCATCGTTTCCACGTTTGCGTCCAACGTCCACCGCATTCAGCAGGTGGTGGATGCGGCGATTCAGTTTAACCGCAAGATTACGGTTGTCGGACGGAGCATGCAAAACGTCATTGCCATCAGCAAGGACCTGGGGTATCTGAATGTACCCGAGGGCGTGTTTGTCGAGACGGATGAAGTAAACAAGCTTCCAGCCGATCAAGTAGTCATTCTCTCCACTGGAAGTCAAGGGGAGCCGATGTCTGCGCTCACCCGGATGGCCCGATCCGCCCATCGGAAAATTGACATCCTTCCAGGGGATACGGTCGTGATTGCCGCTACGCCCATTCCGGGCAACGAAAAATACGTGGCGCGCACGATTGACCAATTGTACCGCATTGGCGCAGAGGTAATTTACGGCGGTCACGGACCCAGCGGCACCGTCCACGTTTCCGGTCACGGCAGCCAGGAAGAACTGCGGCTGATGCTCAACCTGATGAAACCCAAGTATTTTATCCCCATTCACGGCGAATACCGCATGCTGCGGATGCACGGCATTCTGGCGGAACAAGTGGGCGTTCCCCGGGAGAACATCTTCCTGCTGGACAACGGCGACACGGTGGAGATTTCCGGCGGCAAAGCCCGTTACGGTCCGAAGGTACACGCAGGCAACGTGCTGATTGACGGTCTTGGCGTCGGCGACGTCGGCAATATTGTACTTAGGGACCGCAAACTGCTCTCTCAAGATGGCATTCTGGTAGTTGTCGTTACACTCAGCAAACAAAATGGTACGATCCTGTCTGGTCCTGACATCATCTCCCGCGGATTCGTCTATGTGCGCGAATCCGAAGAACTGCTGGACGAGGCGAATCGCATAGTAACCCAAACACTTGTCAAATGTATGGAAGAAAATGTAAACGAATGGTCTTCCCTGAAAAACAACGTGAAGGAAGCACTGGGGCGCTTCCTGTACGATCAGACGCGCCGTCGTCCAATGATTCTGCCCATCATCATGGAAGTATAGGAACCCTTGTTCTCACAAGGGTTCCTTTTGTTTAAAAAAACGCCCATAAAGGGCGTAATTTATTGAGCCACATCACTGTTTGCGGCGAGCATTTTGACTTTTTGGATGATTTCAAGTTCAACTTGTTCGTTGTACTTGTCAACACGTTTGCTGAGCAAAAATGCATCAATAATGAACCAAATGGTCGTAGGGATAAAAAAAGTAAACCATCCGATAATCCAAACAAGAATCATGCCGATCGCAATACCTATGTCACCTACGTAAAAGCGATGACCGCCAAATGCGCCAAGGAAAAACCACAATAAATAAGCCATTCCCTTGCTTTTTCTTCTTTTTTCCAGCTCCGAGTTTACAATTAACTGCTGCTCGGTAGTCAGGCCTGATCGTGCCACAATGTTGTTCAAAACACATGGTCCTCCTTCCAAGAATTAGTCTCTTTTATTGTAAAGGCTTGCCATTCTGTCTGCAATAAAATTCCAAGAGAAAAGACCTAAGCTGTTTGAAAATATAGGTCTGACGACACGTGTTTTTTGGCCTGCCCGTTTTGCCTCATTTCCAGAAGTGTATCGTTTTCCCTTGTCCAATCCATACTAACGGAGGAAAGCGAGGAGGATGGTCCATGCCAAACCGACGAATAACCGATTACCTCAACCGCCCCCCTTTTTCAGGACAGGACGTCCCCCCGTCGGCACCGAATGATCAGCCGCGGCCGGCTGCGGCGCCGCCGGAGACTGACGATCAGAAAAAGAAGCTGCTCGATTCGATTACCCAGCTTGGGCAAACCAATGTCCCGCAGTTGGAGAGCAACATCTACTGCTTGACGATTATCGGGCAGGTGGAGGGGCATATCCAACTGCCGCCCCAAAACAAGACCACCAAGTATGAACATATTATTCCGCAGTTGGTGGCAGCCGAGCAAAACAGCAAGGTGGAAGGTGTGTTGGTGATCCTCAACACCGTGGGCGGCGACGTGGAAGCGGGACTGGCCATTGCGGAGATGGTCGCTTCCTTGTCCAAACCGGTCGTCACCCTGGTGCTGGGCGGCGGACACAGCATCGGCGTGCCGATTGCGGTTGCGGGCGATTACTCGTTTATCGCCGAAACGGCGACGATGACGATTCACCCCATCCGCCTGACCGGATTGGTAATCGGCGTGCCGCAGACGTTTGAATACCTGGATAAGATGCAGGACCGGGTGGTCAGTTTTATCGCCCGCCACTCCAAGATTACCGAAGAGAAGTTTCGCGAGCTGATGCTGCGCACCGGCGAACTGACACGCGACATCGGAACCAACGTGATCGGGGCCGATGCCGTCAAGTACGGGCTGATCGACGAAGTGGGCGGATTGGGCCCAGCGCTGAAAAAACTGAATGAGCTGATTGAAAAGGTGCGCAACGGAGAGAAGGTGCTGCAGTGATATTTTACTCGGTCGTTCCGATGGAAATGGTGTTTGCCAACATGGAGCAGGTGGAAAAGCGTCAACTGCGCGAACTGCCGCTGGGCGAGGCCACCATGGTGGTGGAACCGACAGGACCCTACGAGGGACGGATCGTGCGGCTGATCAGCCCCAATCCCCAGGATTACCTCAATCCGCGGCTGGCGCCTGGTGAGACGGTTCGCTTTCTCCCCGATTGGCGCGCATAAGAAGTCCTGTATTTCTATGAATTTCCTGTGTTATACTAGACATGAACGAACAGCAGCCGAACAGCAGACGGCTGCCTTTTTATGCATGACAAAGGAGGCGTGCCATTGAGTAGAAAAGAGAGAAGACAGTCACAAGCGGCATGGGCCTCGGTCGTTAAAGTGGAACTGTTGGGCCTGGTGGTGATTGTGCTCAGCCTGATCGGCTTGTTGGAGAGCGGCACGCTGGGGAAACATGTGCTTGCCTTTTTGTTTCGGTTTGTGGCAGGCTCGTGGGACTTTGTCATCCCGCTGCTAATGATCGGAATGGCCATCCACATGATGTTTACCCGCAAACCGCCGCGGCTCACCTACCGGGTGCTGGGCATTTTGTTTATCTTCCTGGCGATTTTGACGTGGGACCATCTGATGCTGTACAAGCAGGTCACGGCAGACGGCAAATTCGCTGAACAAAGCATCGTCCGCGTCACGTGGGACCGGCTGTGGCTGGACCACAGCCAGAAGGTGTCCACTACCGGTGTTGGCGGCGGCATGGTTGGAGCGCTCTTCTTCGGCCTGTGCAACAGCCTGGTGGGATTGGCCGGAACCGGCCTGATCATCGCCCTGCTGTTTCTGGCCGGCACCATGTTTTTGTTTAACCTTTCGTACGTGGACATCGTAATTTTCATGCGCAACAAAACGTTGCAGCTATACGAAAAATTGAAGGACTCGGTGAAAGATTCCGTACAGCTGTTGCAGGAAGAAAGCGAGAAGCGCAGGCAGGAGAAGGAAAAGCGGAAGGCCCGCGCAGAGCAAAGCGCCAATGAGGAAGGGACCGCTGACCGGCAGGACGGAGCAGCCTCCCCTGCATCGGAGGCTGCCGAGTCACCTGGGACGGCGGGAGCGTCAGTGGACGAGGAGGAAGCACTGCCTGTCGCCCCGTTGATTCGGGACTTTACCGAGCGGGTGGCGAGCGAACACGAACAGGAATCCCCGAATCTGCGGCCGCGCCCGTCCGACCGCCGGCAGAGAGGGAGATTACCTTTTCGCTGGAAGGCGACGAAGAGATTTTTGGCACACTGGAGAACACAGAAGAGCAGTCGGCTGTCCCCTATGTGCTTCCCAGCTTGCAGATGCTGGCCCGGCCCAAAGGTTATACGCCGGGCAAGGATGTGGACCATACATCCAACGCGGCCAAGCTGGTGCAGACGCTGAAAAGCTTTGGCGTCAGCGCGATCGTGTCGGAAGTGCACCGGGGGCCGGCCGTCACCCGCTATGAAGTGCAGCCCGCGACCGGCGTGAAAGTGAGTCGGATCGTCAGCTTGACAGATGATTTGGCGCTGGCGCTGGCGGCCAAGGATATTCGCATCGAGGCGCCGATTCCAGGAAAGTCGGCGATCGGCATCGAGGTGCCCAATGCCGAAGTGGCGGTCGTGTCGCTTCGCGAAGTACTGGAATCGCCGCAATACCAGGAGGCGCCCGGAAAGCTGACGGTGGCGCTCGGCCGGGACATCTCGGGCGAGCCGATCGTGGCCGACCTGGCCAAAATGCCTCACCTGCTGGTGGCTGGCGCGACCGGCAGCGGCAAATCAGTTTGCATCAACGGATTGATCATGAGCATCCTGTTCCGGGCGAAGCCGGATGAAGTGAAGCTGATGATGGTCGATCCGAAAATGGTCGAGCTGAATGTGTACAACGGGATTCCCCATCTGCTCGCGCCGGTGGTGACCGACCCCCGCCGAGCGTCCGTTGCATTGAAAAAAGTGGTCGCGGAGATGGAGCGGCGCTACAACCTGTTTGCCAAAACGGGGAGCCGCAACATCGAGATGTACAACCAGCAGGTGGAAGGAAGCCCGCTGCCGTACATCGTGGTCATCGTCGACGAGTTGGCTGACCTGATGATGGTGGCGCCAGGTGAAGTGGAAGACGCCATCTGCCGCCTGGCCCAGATGGCTCGCGCAGCCGGCATTCACCTGATTATCGCCACGCAGCGTCCGTCGGTGGACGTGATCACCGGCGTGATCAAGGCGAACATCCCGTCGCGGATTGCCTTTGGTGTTTCGTCCATGGCCGACTCTCGCACCATTCTGGACATGGGCGGGGCGGAAAAACTGCTCGGCCGCGGGGACATGCTCTACCTGCCGATGGGGGCTTCCAAGCCGATTCGCGTGCAGGGGGCGTTCGTCTCCGACAAGGAAGTGGAGGACGTCGTCCGCTTTGTCAAGGAACAGCAGGAAGTCCGTTATCAGGAAGAGATGATTCCGGACGAAGTGGCGGACGAGCAGCAGGCCGTCGTCGACGACGAATTGTACGATCAGGCGGTGCAGATTGTCGCCGAGGCGCAGACCGCATCCGCCTCCCTGCTGCAGCGCAGGCTCCGCATCGGGTACACGCGGGCAGCCCGGCTGATCGACATGATGGAAGCACAAGGGGTTGTCGGCCCGTATGAGGGCAGCAAACCCCGCGAAGTGCGCATACCGCGTCCGGCACAGGAGAGCAACATCTCCTGAGCCGGGCGTTTTTTATCGGCCGAATGGGGCAGTCTATGAGCGACTGCTCATCAGACGACTGAAAACGCAAAAAATGGTATAACGACTTCTGAAAATTTGGCTTGCATGATATCTGCCCCTACGGTACAATTTTTACGGGATTCTAGGAAATTGTTGTTATCGTTGCATGTGAATCAGAGGTCTGACGTCCTACCTGTTGGATGGCTGAAGGGAAACAGGAGTGAGTATGGATGAGCATCAAGGGGAATTTCCGGTCGCTGAGCCTCTTGGTCATGGACAAGATCAAGAGTGATATTGATTCCGGCGTGTTTAAACCTGGCGAACGTCTCCCTTCCGAAGCCGAGCTGTCAAAACAGTTGGGTGTGAGTCGGGCGACGTTGCGGGAAGCGCTTCGCCTTCTCGAAGAAGAGAAAATTGTCATCCGTCGTCACGGGGTCGGTACGTTTATTAATTCCCGCCCTGTTTTTACAGGCGGAATTGGGGAACTCTTTAGTGTGACGGATGCAATTGAGCGGCAGGGGTACAAAGCGGGAACAATCCTGATTGGCACCGCGTTCGGTGAGCCTTGCGAGGACGAGCGCAAACACCTGTCCCTCAATCCAGGTGAAGGCGTGCTCATGGTAGAGCGCATTCGCACGGCGGACGGCGACCCGGTCGTCTACTGCTTTGACCGCATTCCAGCTCGCCTGGTCCCTGAAGGGTACACGGCAGAGGGCGAGTCCATCTTCAACTGGCTGGAGAGCAAGACGGGACTGCGCATTGCATACGCAGTGGCTCATATCGAACCGCTGGGCTACTCTGAAAAGGTTTCCAATCTGCTGCAGTGCGACAAAAACGCGACGCTGCTCCTGCTGAAACAGATTCACTACGACGAGAGTGAACGGCCCGTGCTATACTCCCACAATTACTTCCGGGCGGACAAGATTCACTTTCACGTCGTACGCAGACGGTTGTAACAAGCGGGGGAAACCTCGCACAACAATTTCATTCCATCTCATATTAGGGGGTATTTCGGCATGAAAAAGGTACTTTCCGTCTTCTCCGTGGCAGCCCTCAGCCTGTCGCTTGTACTGGCTGGCTGCGGCGGAAAAACAGAAGGACAGCAAGGAGCGGCCGACCAAGGGGGAACGGCTGCGCCGAACGCGAGAATCGGCATGGTGACCGACGTGGGCGGTGTGAACGACAACTCCTTCAACCAAAGCGCGTGGGAAGGTCTGCAAAAACTGCAAAAAGACCTCAACCTCCCGCAAGAAAACGTCAGCTACCTCCAGTCCACCAGTGACGCCGACTACATCCCGAACCTGACCCAGTTCGTCAAGGACCAATGGAATCTGACCTGGGGCATCGGCTTCCTGATGGGCGACCACGTGAAAAAAGTGGCGTCCGAAAACCCGGATGCCAAACTGGCGATCATCGACGCCGAAGTGGATGCGCCAAACGTGGAATCCGTTCTGTTCAAAGAGCATGAAGGGTCCTTCCTGGTTGGCGTAGTCGCCGCGAAAATGAGCAAAACGAAAAAAGTCGGCTTTGTCGGCGGTATGGAAATTCCGGTTATCAAACGCTTTGAAGCTGGCTTCGAAGCAGGTGTGAAAGCTGTTGATCCGAGCATTCAAGTCGTGAAGGTATACACCGCTGCGTTCGACAAACCGGACCAAGGCAAATCCACCGCGTCGCAAATGTACGACCAGGGCGTTGACATCATCTTCCACGCGTCCGGCGCCACCGGCGACGGCGTATTCAACGAAGCCAAGGCCCGCAAGGCAAAAGGTCAACAGGTTTGGGTAATCGGTGTAGACAAGGACCAGTCCCTGACCTTCGGCGACGACATCACCCTCACCTCCATGGTGAAGCGCGTGGACGAAGCCGTGTACCGCGTCTCCAAAGACGTCATCGACGGCAACTTCAAAGGCGGCATCGTATGGCTCGGTCTGAAAGAAAACGGTGTAGGACTAGCCGACACCTCCAGCAAGAACGTGCCGGAAGACGTGCTGAAAGAGGTTGAAGAGTACAAGCAAAAAATTGTAAACGGCGAGATCAAGGTTCCTGAAACACCTCAACAGTAACCCACAGCAGGCTGCATGCGGACAAGGCTAGTTCGAGCAACTAGCCTTGTTCTTTACCTTCACTAAGACCCACAAAAACGGGGGGAACATGGTTGAACTCGGTACAGACAGTTGTTGAAATGCGCGGGATTACCAAACGTTTTCCCGGCATCGTGGCGAACGACAACATCAACCTGGTCGTGAAAAAAGGCGAAATCCACGCCCTCCTGGGGGAGAACGGCGCGGGGAAGTCTACATTAATGAACATCTTGTTTGGTTTGTATCAACCGGATGAGGGGGAAATCCTCATCAATGGGAAACCGGTAAACATCACGAGTCCCAACGTCGCGAACGATCTGGGCATCGGCATGGTGCACCAACATTTCATGCTTGTCGAAACATTTACGGTCACGGAAAACATCGTGTTAGGAAACGAACCGAAAAACGGGTTGAAGATAGATATTCGTCGCGCGGAAAAGGAAGTGGAAGAACTTTCCCGCAAATACGGGCTGAAAGTGGATCCTACTGCCAAAATTGCCGATATTTCCGTAGGCATGCAGCAGCGGGTAGAGATTTTGAAAACGCTTTACCGAGGCGCGGACATCCTCATTTTTGACGAGCCGACCGCCGTCCTGACACCGCAGGAGATTCAGGAACTGATCGAGATCATGCACAATCTGGTAAAAGAGGGCAAGACGATCATCCTAATCACGCACAAGCTGAAAGAGATCATGGCTGTCTGCGACGCGGTCACGATCATACGCCGGGGCAAGGTGATCGATTCGGTCGCCGTCAAGGATACCAACCCGGACGAATTGGCTGCAAAAATGGTGGGGCGCGAAGTTACGTTCAAAGTGGACAAAAAGCCGCCGCAGCCAAAAGAGGTCATCCTCTCGGTCGAAAATATCACCGCCATGGGCAACCGCGGTGTCAACGCGCTGAACGGCATCTCGTTTGAAGTGCGTGCAGGGGAAATCCTCGGCATCGCCGGTGTGGACGGCAACGGTCAAAGCGAACTGATTGAAGTGCTGACAGGATTGCGCAAGGCTTCCGGCGGACGGGTCCTCTTGAAGGGACAGGACATTACCAACCGGCTGCCGCGTGAAATCTCGGAAGCAGGGTTGTCCCACATTCCGGAGGACCGCCACAAGCGCGGGCTTGTGCTCGACTTTACCATGAGCGAAAACATGGTGCTGGAGACGTACTTCCACCCGCGGTTCAACAAAAACGGCTTCCTGGACTACGCAGCAATTGACAAGCATGCATCCAAACTGATCGAGGAGTTCGACGTCCGCACGCCGAGCATCCACACCAAGGCCAGAGCGCTTTCCGGCGGTAACCAGCAGAAGGCGATCATCGCCCGTGAAGTGGACAAGGACCCGGATCTGTTGATTGCGGCACAGCCGACGCGCGGGTTGGACGTAGGGGCGATCGAGTTTATTCACAAACGGCTCGTGGAGCAGCGCGACAAGGGCAAAGCCGTGCTGTTGATCTCGCTCGAGCTGGACGAGGTCATCAACGTCTCTGACCGGATTGCGGTCATCTACGAGGGACAGATCGTCGGCATTGTTGACGCCAAGTCGACGACCGAACAAGAACTGGGCCTGATGATGTCCGGCGGAAAACGGATGCAAGGAGGAGGAAGCGATGAATAGAGTGATTGCTGTTTTTACCAAGGAATCGTTCCTCGTCCCGGCAGCAGCTATCATTCTTGGATTATTGACTGGAGCCGTCGCCATGCTCGCGGGAGGATTCAACCCGATCAAGGCGTACGTGTCCCTTGTGGATAAGGTATTCGGCAATGCGTACAACTTCGGTGAGACGATTCGCCAGATCACCCCGCTGATTTTTACGGGCTTGTCCGTGGCGTTTGCGTTTCGCACCGGGCTGTTTAACATCGGGGCGGAGGGGCAGTTCATCATCGGGATGATCGCCTCTACGGCTGTAGGCGTTTCCCTGGATCTCCCGGCGTACATTCACGCGCCGCTCGCGGTGCTGGCCGGGGCGCTGGCAGGGGGTTTGTGGGGAGCGATCGCCGGCTATCTGAAAGCTGCCCGGGGTGTAAACGAGGTCATTACGACCATCATGCTGAACTGGATTGCCCTCTACTTTGCCAACTACATCCTGACCACTTTTTATGTGCCAGAGGGACAGCAGCGTTCCGAGCTGATCAAGGATTCTGCCTCCATTACGATCGGCTGGCTGTCGCAGATGTTTGACAGTGCCCGGCTGCACTGGGGGACGCTGTTGGCCTTGCTTGCCGCCGTCTTTTTCTACGTCGTCCTGTGGAAGACCAAGACCGGGTTCGAACTGCGCGCAGTCGGTCTGAACCCGCACGCTTCCGAGTACGCCGGCATGAATGTCAACCGCAACGTGGTCAACGCCATGTTTATCGGGGGGATGTTCGCCGGTATCGGCGGCGCGTGCGAAATTCTGGGCGTGCATCACTACCAGTCTGTCATGGCAGGCATGCCGGGGTACGGCTTTGACGGTATTGCCGTTGCGCTGATCGGCGGCAACAGCCCGTTGGGTGTCGTGCTGGCTGCGATTCTGTTCGGCATCCTGACGTTCGGCGCGGCCGGCATGAAGTTTGGCGCCGGTGTTCCGGTCGAACTGATTCGCGTCGTGATCGCCTCCGTCATCTTCTTCGTGGCTGCTCACGGCATCGTAAAAGTATTCCTGAAGCCCATACTGAAGAAAAAGGAGGGTGGAAACTGATGGATTGGGGCATGATTCTCAGCAACCTGATTCACGATACCATCGTGTTTTCCACTGCCTTGATTTTTGCCGCGCTGGGCGGCATGTACTCGGAGCGTTCCGGTGTCGTCAACATCGCACTGGAAGGGATGATGATCATCGGGGCGTTTACCGGTGCCGTGATCACCTTCTTTGCGCAGGACGCGTTTGGCAGCGGCGCGCCGTGGATAGGTTTTGCCGCTGCGATTGTGGCCGGTGCGATTTTTGCCCTGCCGCACGCGGTCGCCTCAATCACGTTCAAGGCCGACCAGGTGGTCAGCGGCGTTGCGTTGAACTTCCTGGCCGCCGGGTTGTCCGTCTACCTGACCAAGATTATCTTCAACGGTGCGGGTCAAACTACGACGCTCGCCCATGTGTTCAGCAAATGGCAGATTCCGCTCTTGGCCGACATCCCGTATGTGGGACACGCACTGTTCGAAGGGTACCCGACCAGCTTTATCGCCTTCGCGCTGGTGGCGCTTTCCTGGTACGTGCTGTTTAAAACGCCGTTCGGTCTGCGGCTGCGGGCGGTCGGTGAGCATCCGCGCGCCGCTGACACTGTGGGCATCAATGTCAAGCGCATGCGCTACACGGCGGTCATGATCAGCGGCGCCCTGGCAGCGATGGGCGGTGCGACGATCGCCCTGACCACGACCAGCAACTTCTCCCACAACACGGTGTCCGGCCAAGGATTTATCGCGCTGGCAGCGTTGATTTTCGGGAAATGGCATCCGGCTGGTGCGATGGGCGCGGCGCTGTTCTTCGGGGTTGCGCAGGCGATCAAATCGCTGGTGCAGATTTTCGGACTGACGCAATACGTACCGACCGGATTCATCTACATGTTCCCGTACATTTTGACCATCCTGGTCCTGGCAGGCGTCGTCGGCCGTTCGAACGCACCTGCTGCACTGGGCAAGCCGTACGAGACTGGCTCCCGCTAAGCATACACAAGCATGCGTCTGGAATCTGGGACTCTTCCTGCACGAGTCGTGTTCTCGTCGAACGATGCAGGAGGAGAAGAGCGATCCGCAGCTCGCTGCAAATGGTGGTCGTTCAAATTGCCCGGACTTCCGGGCGCTTTTTTTATGAAAACAAACCACCAGCAGGTGCGTTGCGCGTAATCCGGCGGGAAATCGGGGCACACTAGACGAGTACAGCACTTTTTCATAAAGGAGGACGTCTAATGTGGACCTGTCCCTACTGCGGCGGCACGCACGGTCTGCCGTTTCATGACAGCCAACTGGATGGGATCCTATGCATGGAACCAGACTGCGGCCGGTTTGTCGACAGAAATTGGGACCCTGACGACCTCAGCGAGTGGGATGACACCGATTTGTAACGACACAAGAAAAAATCCATTCGGTAGTGGTAGGTATCGTCCGGGGTGCATACAGTAACAGCAGAGATCATTTCCACGATGAAAAGGCGGCGACGGTACGGTCCCGCCTTTTCTCGTCTGTTTTGCTGAACGGCCTGCCAATTGGTTACAATAGAAACGATCAAGCCGACCGAGAAGGGAGATTGGAATATGAGCGAGCAGCGGAATGAGATAGCGTTTCACACCTCCTCAGTCAACGGTATTCGCGTACATATCCTGCCGACTGCCAAATTCAAGACGACGACCATCGTAACGATGATTGAACAGGAACTCTCCGAAGCGCACGTGACCAAGACGGCGCTGCTGGCCATGCTAATGAAGCGGGCAACCGCCCGTTTTCCTGAGACCAAGCAGCTTCGTGAACATCTGGACTTTCTTTACGGGGCCACGTTCGACGTGGACGTGGTGAAAAAGGGGGAGCGACAAATCCTCCAAATCTACATGGAAGTGCCCAACGAGAAGTACCTGTCAACTGAAACGTCCCTTTTGGACCAGGCGATTCACTTCGTCGGCGACGTGCTGACCCGTCCCTATCTGGAAGGGGAAGCGTTTGCCGAAAAGTACGTCGCTCAGGAAAAAGAGTCACTGCGCAAGCGGATCGAGAGCCTGATTGACGACAAGATGAAGTACGCCAACCAGCGGGTGACGGCGGAGATGTGCAAAGGGGAGCTGTTCGCCCTGCTTGTTCAGGGGCGTACCGAGGACCTGCCGTCCATTACGGGGGCGGAGCTGTACCGCTATTTCCGTGAGATCACGTCGTGCAATCCGATCGACATCTTCGTGGTCGGGGATGTGCAGCAGGCGGAGGTGGAGCGGGCAATCGGCACTCATGTGACGCTGAAGCGGGCCGATGTGAAAGCGTTCCCGCCAACTGACGTCACCAAGCAAGTAACCCAGGAGCGGGAAGTGATCGAGCGGCTCGATGTCACCCAGGCGAAGCTGAACATCGGCTGCCGGACGCAGATTTCCTTTAAGGACGACGATTACCCGGCGCTTTTGGTCTACAACGGCGTGCTGGGCGGCTTTCCCCATTCCAAACTGTTTGTCAATGTCCGCGAAAAGGCGAGCCTGGCTTACTACGCCGTCTCCCGGCTGGAGAGCCACAAAGGCATCCTGATGATGATGTCCGGCATCGACGTAAACAATTACCGGCGGGCGGTCGACATCATCAAGGAACAGTTGGAGTTGATGCGACAGGGAAGCATCACCGCCGGAGAACTGGAGCAGACGAAAGCGACGCTGACCAACCAGTTCCGTGAACTGCTGGACAGCGCCCGGATGATGATCGACTTTGCCTACAATGGCGTGCTCAGCGGGCGGAAACGGCAGTTGACGGAACTGCTGAACGAGATCAACAGCGTGACAGTGGACGATATCAAGCGCGTGGCAGAACGCGTCGCCATTGATACCATCTATCTGTTGCGGGACAAAAAGGGGGACGTGTAACATGCAGACCACCGTGTTTGAACAGGTGAACGAGACCGTCTATCACGAGACACTGCCGAACGGCCTGCAGGTATACCTGGTGCCCAAGCAGGGATTCAGCAAGACATACGCCGTCTTTACCACGCGGTACGGCTCAATCGACAGCCATTTTCGCACCCGCAACGGGGAGGAAGTGCACGTGCCGGACGGGATCGCTCATTTTCTGGAACATAAAATGTTTGAGAAGCAGGACTGGGATGTCATGCACGAGTTCAGCAAGAACGGCGCCTCCTGCAACGCGTTCACCAGCTTCAACCGCACGGCGTATCTGTTTTCCTGCACTGACAAGCTGGAGGCCAACCTTAACCTGCTGCTGGATTACGTGCAGGAGCCGTACTTTTCCGATGCCAGCGTGGAAAAGGAAAAAGGCATCATCGGGCAGGAAATCACCATGTACGACGACAACCCGGACTGGAAAGTGTACATGAATCTGCTGAAAGCCATGTACCAGCGGTATCCGATCAACATCGAGATCGCCGGCACGATTGACTCCATCTCCAAGATCACCAAGGAGATGCTGTACCAGTGCTACGAAACGTTTTACCACCCGGCCAACATGCTGCTGTTGGTGGTGGGATCGTTTGCGCCGGAAGCAGTGATGGAGTTGATCCGGAACAATCAGGCCGCCAAGCAGTTCCCGCCGGCCCCGAAGATTGAACGCATCTTTCCCGAAGAGCCGGCGGAGGTGGGCAAACAGCGCATCGAACATCATCTGCCCGTGGGGATTCCCAAATGCATGATCGGCTTTAAGGAAAAACAATGCGGGTTGTCTCAAGAGGCCTTGTTAAAACGGGAGCTAGCCACTAAACTGTTGTTGGACATCGCATTTGGCACCAGTTCCGCGCTCTACCAGAAATGGTACGACAGCGGGCTGATCACGGAGAATTTCGATGTCGACTACAGCGGTGAACAGGACTACGGCTACTCCATTATCGGCGCCGATACCCCAGATCCCGACCGCCTGGCCGAGGAAGTCAAGCTGGGGATCGAGACGTTGAAGCAGTCGGGCATCGCGGAGGACGATTTTGAACGCGCCAAGCGGAAAAAAATCGGCCAGTTTTTGCGCTCGCTGAATTCCGTGGAGTTTATCGCCAACCAGTTCACCAGCTACAAATTCAACGGCAACGATCTCTTCTCCGTGGTGCCGATGCTGGAGTCGATCACCCGCGAAGACGTGGAGGAACGCATGAGGGAGCACTTCCTGCCGGAACAAATGTCTGTCTCGATCGTTCGTTCCGCTTCGCCGCAGGAGTAGTGAACACAGATGAATCAACAGACGCCGTGGGCGTTGGTGACAGGGGCGTCCGGCGAGATCGGCCGCGCCATCAGCCTGGCGTTGGCCGCGTCGGGCGTCCCGCTGTACCTTCATTACCATCAATCCTACGACAAACTGGAGCCGGTGCTGAGCGAATGCCGGGCGCTAGGCGTCCCTGCGTATGCCCTGCAGGCCGACTTGCGCGTTGTGAAGCAAATCACCGCCATGTTTCAGGCCATGCCCGTCGCTCCGCTGCTGCTCGTCAACAACGCGTCAGCGGATCACGTCGGCCTTTTTACCGATGTGTCGCCGGAAACGTTTGACGAACTGGTGGCGCTCAACGTCCGCTCCGCCTATTTTGTGACACAGGCGGCGTTGGGCGCGATGCTCTTGGAGCGGTACGGCCGGATCGTCAACATCTCCTCCGTCTGGGGCCTGACGGGCGGCTCCTGCGAAGTGCTTTACTCGCTCACCAAAGGGGCTGTAAACGCCTTTACCAAAGCGCTGGCCAAGGAGCTTGCCCCCAACGGGATCACCGTAAACGCAGTGGCACCGGGAGCGATCCAAGGCGGCATGATGGAGCGGTTTTCTCCCGAAGAACGGGAGATGATCGCGGCCGAGATCCCTGCCGGCCGACTTGGCACGCCGGCGGAGGTGGCTGCGGTCGTTCGCTTTTTGCTGACGGCAGAGGCGAGCTACCTGACCGGTCAGATCATCAGCCCCAACGGTGGCTGGTACGCCTGAGCCGGCATGCATAATTCCCTCTTGATGAAGGCATTCTACCAATATACGGGCACAAACCTAGTCCGTAACGACAGTAAGGAGGGAATAGTACATGTCGGTTCTCGACAATTTCCGCGACTGGAAGCAATTTCTCGGCGAGCGAGTAGAGCAGGCCAAACAGGCAGGCATGGAATCTGACACGATTGAAAATGTGGCGTACCAGATTGGCCATTACCTGGCTGATCAGGTGGATCCGAAAAACGATCAGGAACGCCTGCTGAAACAGCTGTGGGACGCCGGCGACGAACAGCAGCAGCGCGCGCTCGCTTCCATGATGGTCAAGCTGGTGGAGAACGACGCCAATCAAAACAGGTAACTTGCTTGAAAATCCCCTTTTTACGGGGATTTTTCTTTTCTGTCTGAATACTGATTGTCGATTGTATGGAACGTGATATACTACATACGAAGAGAAAATTGGCTGTCGGAGAGGGATAGGGCATGGAAGCGAAAAAAGAATGGTACATGGAATACGAAATCTCCAAAAACCGGCCCGGTCTGCTGGGGGATGTCGCCTCCATCCTGGGTATGCTCAACATCAACATCGTGACGATCAACGGTGTCGACAATATGCGACGCGGCATGCTGCTATTGACGGATGATGACGAAAAAATAGAGGTGCTGCGCAACGTTGTGCAAAAAATGGACAAAATAACCATAACGAGGCTGCGTCCGCCGACGATGCTGGACAGACTGGCTGTTCGCCACGGTCGTTACATCGAGCGCGATAGCGAGGATAAAAAAACTTTCCGCTTTGTGCGCGACGAGCTGGGGCTGCTGGTCGACTTCATGGCGGAGATTTTGAAGCGGGAGGGCCACCAGCTGATCGGCATTCGCGGCATGCCGCGCGTCGGCAAAACCGAGTCGATGATCGCGGCCAGCGTCTCGGCCAACAAGCGCTGGACGTTCATCTCTTCGACGCTGCTGCGGCAGACCGTGCGCAGTTCCCTTGCCGTTGATGAGATGTCGACTGATCATGTATATTTAATAGATGGAATTGTGTCGACGCTGCGCTCTACGGAGAAACATCACGCACTGCTGAGGGAAATCATGAACTTCCCGGCGGCCAAGATCATTGAACACCCCGATATTTTTGTCCGCGAGTCGGAGTATGAACTGTCAGATTTTCACTACATCATCGAGCTGCGTCAGCATCCGGACGAAGAGATTACATACGAGTTGATCAACAACCGCGGCTTCGACCATTTCGACATGAATTAAGGAGGGTAAGCTGTGTCTGAGCTAGGTCAAGTACTACAAAGGGCCCGCGAAGAAAAAGGGATCACGCTCGACGACATTCAACGGATCACCAAGATCCAACGGCGATATTTGGAAGCCATAGAAAGGGGCCATTTTCACGTACTCCCTGGCCACTTTTACGCACGGGCTTTCGTCAAGAGCTACGCGGAAGCCGTCGGTCTTGATCCGAACCACATCATGAGTCACTTCCAGGCAGACCTGCCTGCCCAACCTCCGCAGGAACAAGTGGAACGGCTGCGCCGTCGCCGGGTGGTGGCCGCCAACAACCCGCTGCAGGCCGGAAGATGGTTGACCAAGACGCTGCTGGTGCTGTTTATTGCGCTGATCATCGGGGTGATCTACATCGCTGTCGTCAACAGCGGAATGAACATCCAGCCGGCGCTGCCGGGGGGGAACCTGTCGCCGGGCGCGGAAATCGTGAAACCGGGCCAGGGCGGAAACGCGACGCCAACTCCTTCACCGCAGAGTCAAACGCCTATCCCTCCGTCCACCGATACGGAACCAGACCCCGGCTCGACCGCGGTCAACCCGGAAGTTCCGAGCAGCGAGCAGCAGGCGACGATCACATTCGAGTCGCAGCAGGGGGCCCTGTACAATTACACGCTGAGCGGCGGCGACAAGATCACGGTCAAACTGAAAGTTGTCGACGACAAATGCTGGTACGGGGTGTCCGAGGCGAAGGGCAAGAAGTACGTCAAAGAGGGCACGTTGAAGAAAGACGAGGAAGTCGTCGTCGAACTGGGCAAGACGGCATACATCCGTCTGGGCAAGCCGATGGCTGTAGAGTTGACGGTCAACGGCGCGCATGTAGACACATCCAACATGAAATACATGCCGTCCAACGTCGTCGTTACGATGGCACAATCCCCTACGCAATAGGCAAGCGTCATGCTTGCCAAAGCGTGTAGACAAAGTCCGAGGCGGATGGAGATCGGGCCCGCTCGCTCGCTTGACGCCCAGCACAGAAGCGGATGAAGTCCGCTCCAAAACGAGACGCGGGCAGGGGACAAACATCTGGGTGTTTCGATGAAGTGAGACTTGTGTCCCCTGTGTATCCCCGCGTCTTTCGTTTTTCCGCTGAGCAGGTCGTCAAAGGAGCTCGCTTGGCCCATCCCGCCATGCGATGCACATTGTCTTCAGCCTGAGGCAAGCATCTCGCTTGCCTTTCGTACTTTCTTCACTTTTGACACTCTGTTGGGGCTTATATTATACTGAATAGGTGTAATCTGGGCAGGTGTGACCAATTGGAGGAAAACAAATGACAGAGAAGGTAGGCTCACGTGAAAAAGTAGCGATCGTTACGCTGGGCTGTGAAAAGAATCTTGTCGATTCGGACATGATGGCCCATCTGATAGATGAAAAAGGGTACGAATTGGTTGATAACCCCGAAGAAGCAACGGTCGTCATCGTCAATACCTGCGGATTCATCGACGCCGCCAAGGAAGAATCGGTCAACAAGATTCTTGACATGGCGGAGCTGAAGGAATCCGGCAAGTTGAAATCGCTTGTCGTGGCAGGCTGTCTCACGCAACGGTACAAAGAGGAAATTCTACAGGAGATCCCGGAAGTGGACGGCATTGTCGGAACAGGCGATTTTATGTCGATTACGGACATTATTGCTGAATCGCTCGCGGGCAAGCGGCCCGTCTATGTCGGCAATCCCGTTTTCACGTACGAGGAAGTGGTCAAACGGAAAGTGAAGGCGGGCACTTATTCCTCCTACATCAAGATTGCGGAAGGCTGCGACAACGCCTGTACGTTCTGCAGCATTCCGCTGATGCGCGGAGGATTTCGCAGCCGGACCATCGAATCGATCGTGGAGGAGGCAAAGCATCTCGCCGAACAGGGGATTGTGGAGATCAGCCTGATCGCGCAGGATTCCACCAACTACGGCACGGACATTTACGACGGCAAGCACATGCTGCCCGAATTGCTGAACCGATTGGCCGAAGTGGATGGGATTCAGTGGATCAGACTGCACTATGCGTACCCCGGCTTCTTTACCGACGAGCTGATCGAGGTGTTTGCAACCAACCCCAAAGTGTGCAAATACATCGATATGCCGCTGCAGCACTCCGAGGATCATATCCTGAAAAAGATGCGCCGCCCCGGCCGCCAGCGGGATGTTCGCGAACTGGTGGCGAAGATTCGCGCCCGCGTACCGGACGTCGCCCTGCGCACGTCCCTGATCGTCGGCTTCCCCGGTGAGACGGAAGAGGACTTCCAGCGGCTGTGTGAATTTGTGAAGGAAGTGAAGTTTGACCGGCTGGGCGTCTTCACCTATTCAAATGAAGACGATACGCCGGCAAGCCGACTGCCGGACCACGTCGATGAGGAGACCAAGGAAAAACGGGCCAACATCCTGATGGAGATTCAGCGGGAAGTGGCTGCCGAGCAAAACGGCCGCTTTGTCGGAAAGGTACTGGATGTGCTCATTGAGCGGTACGAAGGGCACAATGACATTTACGTCGGCCGCACCCAGTACGATGCTCCAGAGATTGACGGCGAGGTGTTCGTCACGGGATACAAGGGCGAACTGGGCAAAATCGTAAAGGTGAAGATTACGCACTCCTACGAATACGACTTGGCCGGGGAGGTAGTCTAGGTGAATCTCGCCAACCGCATCACCCTCGCCAGGATCTTCCTGGTGCCGGTAGTCATGTTTTTTCTGCTGGTGCGATACAACATCGGGACGTTTACCATCGGCACCGTGTCGATGACGTACAACGAACTGATTGCGGCATTGGTGTTCATCCTGGCAGCCAGTACGGACGGACTGGACGGCTATATCGCCCGCAAGCGCAAAATCGTGACCAACTTGGGGAAATTCCTTGATCCGTTGGCTGACAAGCTGCTGATTTCCGCTGCGTTGATTTCGCTGGTGGAAATGCATCGGTTGGAAGCGTGGATTGCCATCGTCATCATCAGCCGTGAGTTTGCCGTGACCGGTCTAAGACTGGTCGCAGCGGCGGAAGGACAGGTAATTGCCGCCAGCGCATTGGGCAAACTAAAAACATGGGTGCAGATCGTGGCCATTACGGCGGTGATGGTAAACAATTTTCCGTTTGAGATTTTCGGCATTCCCTTTGATGAAGCAGCGATATGGGCAATGGTGGTGATTACCCTGTACTCCGGGTATGACTACTTTGTCAAAAATCGCAATGTCATCCAATACTCGTGAAAAACGGGTATTGGTCTTCTTTTCTTCCGCGTCAGACAGGAAACGTCCGAGGCGGCCTGACGATGCGTAAGGAAAGGCTTCGCCGGATGGGCTTTGCCGGCAGCGTTACTTTATTCCAAAGAGAGTGGATGAGGGGCATGAGAGCGGAGATAATCGCGGTTGGAACGGAACTGTTGCTTGGGCAGATCGCCAATACGAACGCCCAGTATCTCTCCCAAAAGCTCGCCGAGATTGGTATCGGCGTCTATTTCCACACAGTGGTGGGGGATAACGCCGAACGGCTGGCTAGCGTGATTCGTCAGGCCGCGGCCCGGTCCGAGCTGATCGTGTTCACCGGCGGACTGGGACCGACCCAGGATGACTTGACCAAGGAGACGGTGGCGGAGCACCTGGGCGTCGGGTTGACCATTGATCAGACGGCGATGGCGCGGATCGAGGCGTTTTTCCGCCAGCGTGGCATTACGATGACGGAAAACAACCGCAAGCAGGCACTGGTGCTGGCGGGCAGCCACGTCTTCCCGAACGATCACGGCATGGCACCGGGCATGGCAGCGCAGCGCGACGGACGCACGTTTGTACTGCTGCCGGGGCCGCCCAGTGAACTGTATCCGATGGTAGAGAAATACGTGATGCCGTATCTGATCGGCTTAAAGCCGGAACAGCAAGTGTTTCATTCGCGCGTGCTGCGCTTCTACGGCATCGGCGAATCGGCGCTGGAAGAACGGTTGATCGACCTGATTGAACAGCAGGACAACCCGACCATAGCCCCGTATGCCAAAGAGTTTGAAGTGACGCTGCGGATTACGGCCAGGGCGGCGAACGTAGACGATGCGGAGCGGCTGATTCAACCTGTAGAGCGGGAAATACGTGAGCGGTTGGGCGAGTACATCTACGCGACAGGAGAAACGTCACTGCACGAGGTGCTGGTGGACGAACTGAATCGCAGGGGGGCGACGATCGCCTGTGCGGAAAGTTGTACCGGGGGAACGGTCGCATCCCTCATTACGTCCGTACCCGGCAGCTCTGCCGTCATGCGCGGAGGCGTGGTGTGCTATACCAACGAGGCGAAGCGGCAGATGCTCAACGTGCCGGAAGAAGTCCTGGCAGAGGCAGGGGCCATCAGCGAGCAGACGGCCCGGTTGCTCGCCGAAAATATCAGGGCGACGCTCGGCGCGGACGTCGGCATCTCCGTGACGGGGGTGGCCGGCCCAGACCCTGCGGAAGGCAAACCGGTGGGACTGGTCTACGTTGGCGTTGCCGTGGAAGGACTGCCCACGCTGGTCAAGGAGCTTCGCCTGGCCGGGCGGCGCCAGGCCATCGTCGGCCGGGCAGCGAAATTTGCGTTGTTTTACGCGTTGCAACGACTAAAAGAAAGGTGACAACACATGACGATTTTTTCTGATTTTCCTTTACATAAATCCATTCTGCAAGCCATTTACGACATGGGCTTTGAAGAGCCCAGCCCGATCCAGGCTGCCTGCATCCCGAAAGTACTGGAGGGCGGCGACCTGATCGGTCAGGCGCAAACAGGTACGGGTAAAACCGCCGCGTTCGGGATTCCGCTGATTGAAAAAGTGACGCCGGGCAACCGCGTGCAGGCGATTGTGCTCACGCCCACCCGCGAACTGGCCATCCAAGTGGCAGGCGAGCTTTTGCGCATCTCCAAATACAAAAAGGTGCGGACACTGCCGATCTACGGCGGACAGTCCATCGGCCACCAAATCCGTGCGCTCCGCCAGGGTGTCCAGGTCGTGGTGGGGACCCCCGGCCGCGTGCTTGACCACCTGCGCCGCAAAACGCTGAAGCTGGATCACGTACACACACTGGTCCTGGACGAAGCGGATGAAATGCTGGACATGGGATTCATCGACGACATTGAAACCATTATCAACCACCTCCCGGAAGACCGTCAGACCCTGCTGTTCTCCGCGACCATGCCGCCGGAAATCAAACGCCTGGCGACCCGCTACATGAAACAGCCGCAGACGATCGCCGTCAGCCGCGAAGAAGTGACCGCTCCACTGATCGAGCAGGTGTACTACAAGGTATTTGAACGGAACAAGGTGGAAAGCCTCTGCCGCATTCTGGACAGCGAAGACGTCGAGCTGGGAATCATCTTCTGCCGCACTAAGCGGGGCGTGGACGAGCTGACCGAAGTGCTGCAGGCGCGCGGCTACCTGGCCGACGGTCTGCACGGCGACCTGTCCCAGGCTCAGCGCGACAAGGTGATGAATGCGTTCCGCGAGGGTTCCATCGAACTGTTGATCGCGACCGACGTGGCGGCGCGCGGCATTGACGTCGGCAACGTCTCCCACGTCATCAACTACGACATTCCGCAGGATTCGGAAAGCTACGTGCACCGGATCGGCCGTACGGGCCGCGCCGGCCGCAAAGGCATTGCCATGACGCTGGTGACGCCGCGCGAGATGCGCCAGATGATGTTCATCCAGAAACAGACCAAAGCCCAACTGATCTGCCGCAACGTGCCGTCCCTGGAGGAAGTGGCGGAACGCAAGCAGGAACAGCTGCGGGAACAACTGGTCAACCTGCTGGAGAGCGATGGAGTGGCCGACATGTACCTGAAGGTGGCCAACTCGCTCATCGCTCAGTACCCGGCTGAAAAAATCGCCGCTGCAGCGCTGCACCTAGCGTTCCATACCGAGATCGGCGAGACGGACGATACCGACGCCTACAACTTCGGGGAGACGGGTGCCGCCAAGGGAATGGTGCGTTTCTTCCTCAACGTGGGCCGCAATGTCAACGTACGCCCGCAGGATTTGGTGCGGGAGATTTCCGAGTCCGTCGGAATCCCCGGAAAGGCTGTTGGCCGCATCGACATCTTCGAGAACTTCACCTTCGTGGAAGTTCCCGAAGACGTGGCCCCGTTCGTCTACGAATCGCTGCGTCAAACGCGCATCAACGGCAGACGGATCAATCTGGAGCCGGCAAAACCGCGCGCCAAGCGTTCCTGATACCGACAGCACGCAGACACAGGCCGTCACGTTCCGTTTTCGGGACGGACGGCCTCTTTTTGCGATGCGAATATTTGTTCGCAAAAAATACTTGGCAAACGCTTCTGTCTCGATGTATGATGAAGACAAGCAAATCAGTTACGAGTTGAAAGGGAGTGTACCATTTGTCAGATCGTCGCGCTGCTTTGGAAAACGCATTGCGTCAAATAGAAAAACAGTTCGGGAAAGGGTCCATCATGAAGCTGGGGGACATGGCCAACGTTCAGGTTTCCACGGTCTCCAGCGGTGCGCTTGCCCTCGACATCGCCCTGGGTGTGGGCGGATTCCCGCGTGGACGGATCATCGAAATTTACGGACCGGAATCCTCCGGTAAAACGACGGTTGCCCTTCACGCCATCGCCGAAGTGCAGCGCCAGGGCGGACAAGCTGCGTTTATCGACGCAGAGCACGCACTGGACCCGGTCTACGCGGCAAAATTGGGAGTAAACATTGACGAACTGCTGCTCTCCCAGCCTGACACAGGGGAGCAGGCGCTGGAAATCGCCGAGGCGCTGGTGCGTTCCGGTGCCGTTGACATCATCGTCGTAGACTCGGTAGCCGCGCTCGTGCCAAAAGCAGAGATTGAAGGCGAAATGGGAGACTCCCACGTGGGGCTGCAGGCCCGCCTCATGTCGCAGGCGCTGCGCAAGCTGTCCGGTGCCATCAACAAATCGAAAACCATCGCCATCTTCATCAACCAGCTCCGGGAGAAAGTGGGCGTCATGTTCGGCAATCCGGAGACGACTCCGGGTGGGCGCGCGCTCAAGTTCTACGCGAGCATTCGCTTGGACGTGCGCAAGGCGGAAGCGATCAAGGTGGGCAACGACGTGGTCGGCAGCAAGACCAAGATCAAGGTCGTGAAAAACAAGGTGGCGCCGCCGTTCAAAACTGCCGAAGTGGACATCATGTACGGTGAAGGCATCTCCAAAGAGGGCAGCATTCTCGACATCGGCGCGGAGATTGATGTGGTTCAAAAGAGCGGAGCATGGTACTCCTTCAACGATGAGCGTCTGGGTCAAGGACGGGAGAACGCCAAGCTCTTCCTCAAGGAAAATCCGGAAGTGGCGGCGCAAATCGAAGCCAAAGTACGTGAGTATTACAGCCTCAATCCCAGCTCCATCCCGAGCATGGAGCCGATCAACGATCCGGAGCAGGATGAGGAACCGGTATTTGATTTCGACTAATCGCATGACAGCCTGTCGGCCTGACAGGCTGTTTCATGTTCAAACCGCCCGGTGTGAGGAGCTGCGAGCCGGGCGGTGTTTGCCGTAAAGGGGGAGAGGCGCGATGAAAAGCGGCCGGATTACCGCCGTTCACCGCGACGCGAAAAACCAGCATCGCTATCACATTCAGATCGGCGATGACATTGTCTTTTCCGTTCATGAAGACATCCTCGTCAAGTATCAGCTGTTAAAGGGAACAGAGCTGGACGAGGCGTTTTGCCGGGAAGTGCTTGAGGCGGAAGAAAAGCACAAGGCCTACCTGTTGGCACTCCGCTATCTGGGCATCCGCCCGCGGACGAAAAAACAAGTCGCTTCCTATCTCCGGGAAAAAGGGTATGAAGGGGACGTGGCGGATGAAATCTGCCGCCGCATGGAAGAGCAGGGCTATCTGGACGATGAGCGGTTTGCCCGGCAGTGGGTCGACGAGCGGATGCGGCTCAAGCCGCGCAGCTCGTACATGATGCGGATGGAACTGCAGCAGCGGGGGATTGACAGCGACACGGCGGAGGCGGCCGTGCGCGCCGTTTCCTACGAGGATGAGCTGGAAGCGGCCCGCAGGCTGGTGGAAAAAAAGCGGCGGCACCGGCAAGGGCCGCCGGAACCGGACGAAGAGCGAAAGCTGCTGGCCATGCTGGCGCGCAAGGGGTTCGCCGGCTCAATCGTGCAGAGGATTCGCCGCGAATTGCGCGAGGACGTGGAGTCGTAGGCAGGAGCGGCACACTTGCAGTTCTTGACATTTCTTGTTCACAAATAATAAAATAGATGTGTATTTACTTGGTGCATCATACTATTTCGCTGATTTGATCGCTCGTTGCCAGTGTCACAACTGAACACCCGTACATACCAGTGCGGATTCAGCGGACCGAGTAAAATCGGTCTTGTTTTTTAACTAATACCAGAGCGAAACAACAGCGACACGCCATGAAAACGAATGTGTGGAAAGCGGGGAGATGTCTTACCACAAGGAGGTGAAACAAAAGAGCCTATGGCCATTATGGATCCGATTGTACTGATCGTGCTATTCGCCGTGCTGATTGTCGGTTATGGTGTCGGCTACTTCACGCGCAAATCCATTGCGGAGGCGAAGATCTCCAGCGCCGAGGAAGCGGCGCGGCAGATCGTCGAAGAAGCCAAACGGGACGCCGAAGCCGTCAAAAAGGAAAAGGTGCTGGAAGCCAAGGACGAGGTATTCAAACTGCGCTCCGAGGCCGAAAACGAGCTGCGCGAACGCCGCAACGAAATACAGCGCCAGGAACGCCGCATCCTTCAGAAGGAAGAGGCGTTGGACCGCAAGATGGAACAGCTGGAGCGCAAGGAGAGCGAACTGTCCGAGCGGGACAGAACCATCGCGGAACTGCAAAGCAAGGTAGAGCACTTATATAAAGAACAAGTGGCCGAGCTGGAACGCATCTCCGGACTGACTCAGGAAGAAGCCAAGAACATTATCCTGACCGATGTGGAGAACACCGTTCGCCATGAAATGGCGGTCATGATCAAGGAGATTGAGACACAAGCCAAGGAAGAGGCGGACAAGCGGGCACGCGAGATCATCACCACCGCCATCCAGCGGTGTGCGGCAGACCATGTAGCGGAGACCACCGTTTCCGTGGTAACGCTGCCGAACGATGAGATGAAGGGCCGCATTATCGGACGCGAAGGCCGCAACATCCGCGCGCTGGAAACGCTGACCGGCATTGACTTGATTATCGATGACACGCCGGAAGCGGTCATTCTGTCCGGCTTCGATCCGATTCGTCGGGAGATCGCCAAAACTGCTCTGGACAAGCTTGTTGCCGACGGACGCATCCACCCTGCCCGCATCGAGGAGATGGTGGAAAAAGCGCGTCGGGAAGTGGATGAGCGCATCCGCGAATACGGCGAGCAGGCGACATTTGAAACCGGTGTTCATGGCCTGCATCCGGATTTGATCAAGATTCTCGGCCGTCTGCGCTACCGGACCAGCTACGGGCAAAACGTGCTGAAGCACTCGATGGAAGTGGCCCACCTGGCCGGACTGATGGCAGCCGAACTGCGCGAAGATGTCAAACTGGCAAAACGGGCCGGTCTGCTTCACGACATCGGCAAGGCTATCGACCATGAAGTGGAAGGTTCCCACGTGGAGATCGGCGTGGAACTGGCGAAGAAATACAACGAGCATCCCGTTGTCATCAACAGCATCGCGTCCCATCACGGGGATACCGAGCCGACATCCGTCATTGCGATGCTGGTGGGAGCGGCTGACGCACTTTCCGCCGCCCGGCCGGGAGCTCGCCGCGAAACGCTGGAGACGTACATCAAGCGGCTGGAAAAGCTGGAGGAGATCTCCGAGTCGTTCGACGGCGTGGAAAAATCGTACGCAATTCAGGCCGGCCGCGAAATCCGCGTAATGGTGCAGCCTGAGAAGATTGACGATGCGGAAGCGGCGCGCCTGGCACGCGACATTACCAAACGAATCGAAAATGAACTTGACTACCCGGGTCACATCAAGGTGACCGTCATCCGCGAAACACGGGCAGTCGAGTATGCAAAGTAAAGTGGCTTTGGGCCACTTTACTTTTTTGGTGCGCCCGGCATGGGCGGTAGCTATAGGGTGAAAGTCCCGAACGGGGGTTGGCTGTACCAACCGTTAGCTTAAGGCAAGGGTGTCCGCCGTGAGGCGGAATCTGAAGGAAGCCGGCGGCAAAGTCCTGACCTGAGGTACACGAACCCAATTTGAGGCTGTTGTACTCGGGCGAGCCTGCCGAACAAGGTGAAGCCCCATACAGCCAAGGAGTGCAGCAGTAAATTGGGCAGGTACATGGGACGAAAGTTACCGTCCTTACCCGGGGAGGTCTGCATGATACGCCTACTACCGTTGGCAACCGTCTCCGCGAGGGGGCGCTGAACATGCAGAAGTCAGCAGAGGCCATAGTACTCCGATAGAGGACGCTCGAAGGAGGAAGGGCCGAACATCAAGTCAACACATGTTCTAATCCCTTTCGATACGGTGCGTCGAAGCAGAATTCCGAAATGGAACTTCCTCTGAATAGTAGGGGTGAAGCCCCGAGGGTACAGAGAAGGGCTGAGCATCGTACGGCAAGCTTAGCAACATGTGTGCGAAGAGAGGAGTATCGTCAGGGGCATGCTGGAGAAAGTGCTGTCACGGGATAACCTCATGGCTGCTCTCAAACGAGTGGAGGCCAACAGAGGTGCTGCGGGAATCGACGGTGTTTCAACCGAACAACTGCGCGACTACCTTCGTCAGCACTGGGCGACCATCCGGTCGCAAATCGAGAAGGGAACCTACAAGCCGTCTCCTGTCCGCAGGGTCGAAATCCCGAAACCTGACGGGGGAATACGATTGCTAGGCATCCCTACCGTGGTAGATCGCTTCATCCAGCAGGCCATCCTGCAGGTATTGACTCCCATATTCGACCCAGAGTTCTCCGACTCCAGCTTCGGGTTCCGTCCAGGCCGCCGTGCTCACAGTGCTGTGCGGAAAGCACAACAGTACATCAACGAAGGATTCCGGTATGTGGTCGACATCGACTTGGAGAAGTTCTTCGACCGGGTCAACCATGATATCCTAATGAGCCGGGTTGCCCGCAAGGTGAAGGACAAGCGCCTTCTTAAACTAATTCGCGCTTATCTGCAATCCGGAGTCATGGTCAACGGAGTGTGTGTCACGACGGAAGAGGGCACGCCGCAAGGTGGCCCCTTAAGTCCGCTGTTGGCCAACATTCTGCTAGACGACCTGGACAAGGAGTTGGAGAAAAGGGGACACCGTTTCTGCCGCTATGCGGACGACTGCAACATCTACGTCCGCTCCAAACGTGCGGGTGAACGTGTAAAGGCAAGTGTGGAGCGATACTTGACCAGGGTTCTCAAACTCAAGGTAAATCAACAGAAAAGTGCGGTGGATCGCCCGTGCAATCGGAAGTTTCTCGGCTTTAGCTTTATTCCGGGAAAGGAAGCGCGGATACGTCTGCATCCCAAATCGATCACCTGGTTAAAAGGACGAATTCGCCAATTAACCAACCCACATTGGAGCATGACCATGCAGGAGCGGATTCAAAAACTCAACCAGTACCTCATGGGATGGATCGGGTATTTTGCGCTAGCCGAGGCGAAAACCCATCTCCTGCGAATAGAGGAATGGATTCGCCGAAGGCTCCGACTCTGTCTATGGACGCAGTGGAAACGAGTTCGTACGAGGTACCGCGAACTTCGTTCGCTTGGATTTTCTCACAACAGAGCACTGGAAATCGCAAACACCCGAAAGGGGGCGTGGCGGACAACAAAATCCCCGCACATGCACAAAGCCCTTGGTATTGCCTACTGGCAACAACAAGGGCTGATGAGTTTGATACAGCGATATTTCACACTTCGTCAAGCTTGGTGAACCGCCGTATACCGGTCGGTACGTACGGTGGTGTGAGAGGACGGGGGTTAGCCACCCCCTCCTACTCGATTGCGAAAGAAACGCGGGCGGCCTGCAACCGCTTTTGAACCGGACCGGTTATGGACCAGGCTCAACGCGGTGGGGTGTTAGCTTACGCGCATTTTTCTTCCGTCATTCGGTCGTGTATACTAATGGAGAGGTGAAAAGCCAATGAAACTGCTGTTTATCGGTGACATCATGGGTGCGCCCGGACGGGACATCGTGAAGGCGTATCTGCCGCTGCTGAAGCGAAAATACCAACCTACCTTTCTGGTTGCCAACGGGGAGAATGCCGCCCACGGCAGGGGCATTACCGAGAAGATTGCCAAGGAACTGTTTGAAGGCGGAGTTCAGGCGATCACCCTCGGCAACCATACCTGGGATAACAAAGACATCTTTGAATTCATTGACAGTGAACCTCGTCTGATCCGCCCCGCCAACTTTCCCGCAGGCGCTCCGGGACAAGGGATTACATACATCAAGCAGCCCGAAGGCGAACTGGCTGTGATCAACCTGCAGGGCCGATCCTTTTTGCCGCCGCTGGAGTGTCCGTTCCAGACGGCCGACAAGCTGGTGGAGCAGGCACGCAAGCGGACCAAATACATATTTGTCGACTTCCACGCTGAAGCCACTTCCGAGAAGCAGGCGCTCGCCTGGTATCTGGACGGCCGCGTCAGCGCGGTGGTAGGGACACACACGCATGTGCAGACCGCCGATGAGCGCGTTCTCCCCCAAGGCACGGGCTTTTTGTGCGACGTAGGCATGTGCGGTCCGATGAATGGCATCCTCGGCATGGAGCGGGAAGCGGTCATCCGCAAGTTTCTTACCCAACTGCCCGTACGATTTGAAGTGGCAGGGGAACCGGCCCAGTTGAATGCCGTGCTGATCACGTTGGACAAGGCGACCGGCCACGCGAAAAAACTGGAGCGAATCAGAATTGACGACGACCACCCGTTTATGGAATAATAAGAACGAGATTTGAATTTTTTGAATCTTTGCTGCGCGTAAGCAGGAATTTTTCGGGGTTATGCGAATATCATTCTAATAATGACAGGTATCCTATCAGACGGGAGGTTCAAAAGGATGGAAGTATTAAAAGTTTCAGCAAAGTCTAACCCCAACTCCGTTGCTGGTGCCCTTGCCGGTGTTCTGCGCGAACGCGGCGCCGCCGAGATCCAAGCTATTGGCGCTGGGGCGCTTAACCAAGCTGTGAAGGCTGTAGCTATCGCACGAGGATTCGTAGCGCCGAGTGGAGTTGACCTGATTTGCATTCCAGCCTTTACCGACATCGTGATTGATGGAGAAGAGCGCACAGCGATCAAGCTGATCGTAGAACCCAGATAAATCGATGTGAATACGATTTAACCGGCCTGTTTGTTCGTTGAATGAACAGGTTTTTTTCGTTTGTGGAGGGACAATAATCGAGAGTGCCTGTCGATGCCCCCTCGTCGAGGTTCCTTCACTTCCAGAACACAGAACAGAAACGGGGAGAAACAAATGGTTCCAATATTTGATGCGCATTGCGACGTGTTGTCCAAGCTGTGGGAGCTGCCGGAGCTCGACTTTTACCGCGCAGACGAACGGCTGCACGTAAGTTATCCCGAAATGGTGAAAGGAAACGTAGGCATCCAGGTAATGGCCTGCTACGTTCCCAAATACGTTCCCTACGGCCGCCGTTTTCAGGCCGTGCTGGAGATGCTGGATGTGTTTTACGAACGCGTGGCCAGCGGCAAGATCCGCGCGATTCGCAGTCGCGCCGATCTGGATGCGTGCGTATTAAAGGAAGAAAAAGGGGCTATTCTGTTTGTAGAAGGGGCGCATGCCTTGGAAGAAAGCCTCGTGCAGCTGAGGACCTGGCACCGCCTGGGGGTGCGGGGGATGACGCTGACGTGGAACTACAGCAACGCGGTTGCCTCGGGCTGTCATGAGCCGCATCCGGGCGGGTTGACCTCGTTTGGACGGACGGTCGTCGAAGAGATGAACCGGCTCGGCATGATCATCGACGTGTCGCACGTAGCCGAGCCAGGGTTCTGGGACACGCTGGAACTGTCCAAGATGCCGGTGATCGCTTCCCATTCCAATGTCAAACGGCTGTGCGACCATCCGCGCAACCTGACCGACGATCAGATCAAGGCGCTGATAGCCAATGGCGGTGTGATGGGACTGACGTTCGTCGACTTTTTCGTCACAGCGGAAAAGCGGACCGTTTGGATTGACGACCTGCTGCGCCACCTGGATCACGTCTGTGCCTTGGGCGGTGTCGATCATGTCGGGTTTGGCTCCGACTTTGACGGCATTACCGAGACGTTTGGCGATCTGACCCGGGCAGGAGACTACCACAATCTGGTGGAGGCGCTCCTGAAGCGCTACAAAGAGGCGGACGTGCAGAAATTTGTGCGTGAAAACTGGTTGCGTGTTTTCCGAAACGTGCTACAATAATATTGCAGATTATTAATGTACCAAGTTCATCGTTTAATTCAGATCAATACTAATTTGAGTAAAAGCACTTGCATTTTTGCATAGCTCGGACTACAATTGGTACAGTCTATGCACAATTTTGTCACATCTTATCGGAACCTGTCGGGTAAGGTGGGGCAGCTTTTTCTCACAGTCACTGAAGGGGTGGAATCTGAATGATTAGTCAACTTTCCTGGAAAGTTGGAGGACAGCAAGGGGAGGGTATCGAGAGTACCGGTGAAATCTTCTCCATGGCGATGAACCGGATGGGATACCATCTGTACAGCTATCGTCACTTCTCTTCCCGGATCAAAGGTGGACACACCAACAACAAAATTCGTGTGAGCACCAAACCGATGCGCGCCATTTCCGACGATTTGGACATCCTCGTCGCGTTCGACCAGGAGACAATCGACTTCAACGCGCACGAGCTGCGCGAAGGCGGCATCATCATCGCGGACTCGAAATTTAACCCGAAACTGCCGGAAGGTTTGAAAGCGGTTCGCTTTTTCACGGTGCCGCTGACGGAAATTGCCGACGAGTTGGGAACGTCCCTGATGAAGAACATGGTGTCCATTGGTGCGTCTGCTGCCATCCTCGGCATTCCAGTGGAAAGCTTCCGCAATATTGTTGAAGACATGTTCCTCCGCAAAGGCGAAAAAGTGGTGGAAAAGAACATGGAAGCCATTCGCCGCGGATTTGAATACGTCAATGAACTGACGGGTGGACAACTCCCTGAATTCCAACTGGAGAAGGCTGACGGTCAAAAGCAGCTCTTCATGATCGGCAACGATGCGATCGCACTTGGCGCACTGGCAGCGGGTTGTCGTTTCATGCCGGCTTACCCCATCACCCCGGCTTCCGAGATTATGGAATATCTGATCAAAAAACTGCCGAAGTTTGGCGGTACGGTTATCCAGACCGAAGACGAAATCGCAGCCATCACCATGGCAATCGGCGCCAACTACGGCGGCGTGCGCGCCATGACTGCATCTGCCGGCCCGGGTCTGTCCCTGATGATGGAAGCAATTGGCCTTGCCGGTATCACCGAAACACCGGTGGTCATCGTCAACACCCAACGTGGCGGCCCGTCTACCGGTATGCCGACCAAACAAGAGCAATCCGACGTCAACGCCATGATCTACGGTACGCATGGCGATATTCCGAAAGTGGTGATCGCTCCGAGCACGGTGGAAGAGTGCTTCTATGACACGGCTGAGGCGTTCAACATCGCGGAAGAATTCCAACTGCCGGTTATCGTCTTGACCGACCTGACGCTGTCGCTGGGCAAACAGACGGTTACGCCGTTTGACTACAGCAAAGTGGAAATCCGCCGCGGCAAGCTCCTGGCTGGACAAGAACTTCCGCCGAAAGAGCAAAACGACTTGTTCAAGCGCTACGAAGTGACCGAAGACGGCGTTTCTCCGCGTGTGGTGCCGGGTCAAAAATACGGCCTGCACCATGTGACAGGGGTTGAGCACGATCAAACCGGTCGTCCGTCCGAGAACGCTGCAAACCGCGTGCAGCAAATGGATAAACGGATGCGCAAACTGCAAGGCGTGCTGAAAGCCTTCAAGAACCCGATCACCTTCGACGCTCCGCATGAAGAAGCTGACGTGCTGATCGTGGGCATCAACTCCACCATTGGCACGATCCAGGAAGCAAAAGGTCGTCTGGAACAAGAGGGCGTAAAAGTGAACCACGCACAAATCCGCCTGATCCATCCGTTCCCGGCCGAACAACTGAAACCGTACGTGGAAAAAGCAAAACAAGTAATCGTCGTGGAACACAACGCGCAAGCGCAAGTGGCCAACCTGATCAAACTGAACGTTGGACACGAAGAAAAAATCAAATCCGTGCTGAAATACGACGGGAACCCGTTCTTGCCGAAGGAAATCTATACCGAAGTTAAGGGGCTGATTAAACATGGCGACTATGAAAGAGTTTCGCAATAACGTAAAGCCGAACTGGTGCCCAGGCTGTGGTGACTTTTCCGTGCAGGCGGCCATCCAACGCGCCGCTGCCAACGTGGGCCTGGAACCGGAACAGCTGGCGGTCGTTTCGGGTATTGGATGCTCCGGTCGTATTTCCGGCTACATTAACTGCTACGGATTCCACGGCGTTCACGGCCGCGCCCTGCCGATCGCGCAAGGGCTGAAAATGGCAAACCGCGAACTGACGGTTATTGCTGCCGGCGGTGACGGTGACGGTTTCGCCATCGGGATGGGCCATACGGTTCACGCCATTCGCCGCAACATGGACATTACCTATATCGTGATGGACAACCAAATCTACGGTCTGACCAAAGGGCAAACCTCTCCGCGTTCTGCGACCGGTTTCGTGACCAAGTCCACTCCGAGCGGTTCCATCGAGTCGGCAATCTCGCCGGTTGAGCTGGCGCTGTCCGCAGGCGCAACGTTTGTTGCCCAATCCTTCTCCAGCGACCTGAAAGGCTTGACCGAACTGATCGAAATGGGGATCAAGCACAAAGGCTTCTCCCTGATCAACGTGTTCAGCCCGTGCGTGACCTACAACAAGGTGAACACGTACGACTGGTTCAAGGAAAACATCGTACCGGTGGATACCATCGAAGGCTACGATCCGCATGACCGCATCAAGGCCATGTCCTACTCCATGCAGTACAAAGGCCTGATCACCGGTCTGATCTACCAAAACACCGAACAAAAATCTTACGAGCAATTGGTTCCGGGCTTCAAGGAAGAAGGGCTGGTCAAACAAGACCTCCGCATCTCCGACGAAGATTTCGCCAAACTGGTTGCAGAATTTGCCTAAGCAGCACAATCGTAAGCGAAAGAACCTCTCCCGCGCGGAGAGGTTTTTTTGTCGGGGTTTTTGTCCATACGCGGCCCGGCAGGGTTCAGACAGAGCGGTTCCAGACTTGGCGGACAAAGAGCATGAACAAAAACAGCAGGACAAGCTGGCCAAACAACGGGTACAAAAAGCGCAGTAGCGGCCCGAAGCCGATGAAGCTGACAGCGTAGCAGACGAGCAGGATGACAAAGACCACGACCGGTCTGCGCAGGCCGGTCGTCTTGTTTACCTGTTCCGACAAGCCAAAGACGTTGGCAGACAGCGTCGAAAAGATCTCGGTGTACACCAGCAGGGAAAAGAAAAACGGAATTCCTTTACCCACGCTCTGCAGGAGGGCAATCATCGGCATCTCCGCTTCGCCGATTCCCGGCATTCCTGCTGACAGGGAGGCGTACGAGAGCAGCAAGAGGATGCCGATGCCTGTTCCTCCCAAAATGCCTCCCCAAATCAGCGGCCGTTCGCTCTCGCTCTCCCTGCCGATCGGCACCAACACTGCTTGTGTCAGCGCAACGTTTAAGGCAACATAGTAGAGAGGAGAGCTGAGCCAGACCCACGGACGGATGCTCACCACCTGCGGACCAGTGTCGTTCCACGGCTGCGTGTACAAAAACACGAGCAGGGTGAAGCCGATCAACAGGGGAACAAAGAGACTGTTGACCGAGTGAATGCCAAACAACCCTTTCCGCGCCACGAAAAAGGTCATCACCATGCTGATCCAGATGCCCACCTGCGGCGACAGGCGGAACGATTCCCAGAAGATCGCTCCGGTGGCGGCCAGCATGACGGACGTGGTGCCGAGCAGGACTGTAAGCAGGAGTGTATTGAACACGGTGCCAATGGCCCGTCCGAACAAGTACGTGCTCACATCCTGATAGGAATTGGCCTGAATCCGGTAGGCAATCAGCATGATGCTCACACCTGCCCACACAAACAGCAGCGAGGCGAGCAGGATGCCGATGAAACCCTGCGTGCCGTACCGGACAAAAAATTCGACGATCTCTTTTCCTGAGGCAAAACCGGCGCCTACCACTGTACCAATATACGTAAAGGCGATTTGCAGAGCGGCTTTCCATGATTGCTGCATGTCAAACCTCCTGTCCCACTTAATTCATCCTATGAAAGGAAGCGACGTGAATATGCTGGTAACCGTGTTAGGCTTTCAGTCGCCGTATCCAGGGCCTGGCGGTGCCACCCCCGGGTATCTGGTGCAAACTGATCACACCACCCTGCTGCTCGACTGCGGCAGCGGCGTGCTGGCCAAGTTGGGAGAGTTGCTCCCGATCTACGAGCTGGATGCGCTCCTGCTGTCTCATTTTCATCATGATCATGTGGCAGATGTCGGGGTTTTGCAGTACGGATTGATGGTTCATCAACGGGTGGGCGATCGCTCGCCCGATCAGCCGCTGCCGATCTACGCGCCGGGACAGCCGGCAGAAAAAGCAGCAGGGCTTACTTACCGGGAAGCAACCCGCCTGGTTCCCGTAGACGAAAAGTCGCAAGTGACCGTGGGGGATGTGCAGATCAGCTTTCTTCGCACGGACCACGGGGATGGTGACCCCTGCTATGCCATGCGGTTGGAAGCCGGGGGAAAAACGCTGGTATACGGGGCAGACAGCGGACCGAATACGATGTGGGACCCGTTTGCCCGGCAGGCCGATCTGTTTATCTGCGAGGGAACGTTCTTGGAGCGCTACAAGCCGGCAGAGCCCCATGGTCATCTCACCGTGCGGCAGGCAGCGCAGGTGGCGGAATCGCTGGCCTGCCGATCCTTGTTGATTACCCATCTGTGGCCTGCTTACACGGAGGAGGAAGTGCGGGCGGAAGCGGATGTATACCGGACGGGTACGTGCCACATCGCCCGGTTTGGCCTGCAAATCCGGCTGTAATGCATGAGGAGAGGAGAGAATGACGTTGTTCCCCAACGTATTGGAAGTAGCACGAAAATTGATTCGCGAACGCGTCGGAGAAAATGAGACAGTTATCGACGCGACGATGGGAAACGGCAACGACACCCTGTTTCTCGCCCAACTGGTCGGCGAAAAGGGGAGAGTCATCGCCTACGACATTCAGCCGCTGGCCATGGAAAAGACCCGGCAGCGGCTGGAGCGGGAAGGGGTACTGCAGCGGGTGCAGCTGCAACTGGCCAGCCACGAAGAGATGGCCAACCTGGATGTATCGGCTGCAGCAATCATGTTTAACCTCGGATACCTGCCCGGTGGTGACAAGGCCATCACGACGCAGGCGGCGAGCACGGTCCGGGCGATTGAAGCAGGGCTAAAAATCCTGCGGCCAGGCGGGATCATGACGGTGATGATATACTGGGGCCACCCTGCCGGCCAGGTGGAAAAAGAGGCAGTGGAGGCGTACTGCCAGACACTCAGCCAGCTGGATTACCTGGTATTGAAGTACCAGTACATCAACCAGCAGAATCAGGCGCCGTTTTTGCTGGCGATTGAGCGGCGGCCCGTTACCTAGCGATCGCGTCATTGCGTTTCCCGGGCAAGCGCAGGATACGACAGCGGTGGCGGCATGGGCAAAATCGTGTCGCCTGGCTGTCGGTTGGGCGCGCTCCCGGCAGATCCATTCCCCCGTAATGCACCACGGTGAGCAAAAATAGGCACGCGCTAGCCATGTGTCACTCATATCAATAGGGTGAGGAATGGCAGCAAGGGGGATGACCGTGGACCGAGTAGGCATCATGTTGGATTGGACTGTCTTGCAGAGAGGCATCAGAGGCGACAAGTCTTACGAACGTCTTCCCTATTACGCGGAGATTTGCAAGGAACTGGGGATGGAGCCGGTCTTTTTTCATCCGCGCCATGTGCGGCCAGGCGGACAGACGGTGCTGGGTCATTTTTGGAATGGAAGCCGATTGATTCCCCGCCTGGTGAACGTGCCGAAGGTGATCCACAACCGCGTGCTGTCCAGAAACGGGCGGATACGGGCCACGATCCGCCGGCTGAGCAGGACGCGCACCGTGTTTAACGGGCTGGTGGTGAGGGACAAATGGAGGGTACACCAGATGCTGTGGAAAAATCCCGCCATCCGTACCTACCTGCCGCATACGGTGTTGTTCACACCAGAGAGGCTTCGCATGTTTTTGGACCGGTATCAGACAGTGTACGTCAAACCGGCGATTGGTTCGGTGGGGATTGGCGTTGCCCGCATTGAACGGCACAACAACGCCTACAGGTTTATCGCGTTCAGACGGAACAGAACCTTGTCCCGCAAGAGGCTGATGGCCGAAACGGCCAGGTGGGTGGGCAAAAGGCGGTTTATTATTCAGCAGGGAGTGCCGCTTGCCCGTTACCAGGGCAAGACATTTGACATCCGCGTGTCGGTGCAGAAAAACGGAAATCAGGAGTGGACGGTTAGCGGCCTGGTCGCCAAGGTGGCCAATCGGGCAAACAAATTGAGCAACCTGGCTCGCGGCGGACGTGCCGTTCCCTTATCACGGGCCCTGGGGCCGCTGTTTACCGCCGAGCAGCAGAAAGAGGTGGTTGAGCGGATCAAACGGGCGGCTGTCGAGATTGCCAGGCAGTATCAGCGCCACTTTCCGTCGCTTGCCGATCTGGGACTGGACATGGGCATCGACAGGCAGGGCCACCCGTATCTGATTGAGATAAATGTGCGGGACCAGCGGTATTCGTTTTGCAAAGCGGGAGAACTGGCCATGTTTAAAAAAACCTATCGTCATCCGATGGAATACGCGCGTTCCCTGCTTGCCGGGAATGGAAGGGGCAGGCAGACACGTCCGTAGAGCAAGCAGACCTGGGCCAAACTGGACTAGGTCTGCTTTTTTCATGGCGAGCGGAGTAAATTGTCGCTTACTGTATTCATGAATGATCGGTGAATTGTTTTTCCGCAGCAGGGGAGGGGAGGTTGCGGAAGTGGCGGTAGAGGACCGCGAGAATCGACCTGCGGGTCAGGATGCCCTGAAAAATCCCGGTGTCATCCTCGATGCAGATAAACGGATGATTAATCGACATCTCCAAGGCTTTGAGAAACTCATCTGACTCTTTCATCCGGGGGACTTTGGTGTTCATCACGTCATCGACGGTGTAGTCGGACAGCTTTTCATATTCAAACCGTTCAAGTCCCAATATCTTGTTGACGATCATTGTGGTGCTGATCTGGCCGTGCAGCCGGTAGGAGTGGTCCAGTACGGGTATGGCAGAATATCCGGTTTTGGTAAGCACGAGCAGCGCGTGTTCCAGTGAATTGCCCAACTGCACGTGGGCCACCTTGGTCGAAGCGATGACCAATTCGTTGAGTTTGGTGTGCAGCAATTGCTCAACCTGCTTCAAACAATCCACCACCTTTTTTCGTCTCTGACGGCACGGCAGTACCGTACCCTTGTGGTTCACTTCTATGATACCGTATGGCGTAAGCGTACGGTAGTCCTGCCTGAAAAAAAGCCCGGCAGTATGTCGTACAATCGTTCAAGGCGGGGAACAAGCGGACCTTGTTCGCAGGACCTTGTGCCGTACTCGGGACGTTGGTCGGATGGACGTGTAACCGAATGGCTGGTTCCATCGTATTACAAATGGACGCCTATTGTCTTTTTGTATGTATGCAAGGAGTTGGATAGTCATGCGTAAACCCATCTGGGGAGCGGTCGCCTTGATGATGCTGGTATCGGCCGGAATAGGGCTGTTGGCCGGCCGTTTGCTGATCAAGCCAGCCGGCCACTCGGAGCAGGCATTGGGCACGTCGGCTGTGCCTGCGTGGATGGTGGAAGACATGCGCGAACGGCTGGACACCTCACTGCGCTCCCGCGTAATGCCGGATCGGATACATGTCATGACGCTGCCGACGGTTACACAGAACCAGTCGGCTTCGCAGCCCGTCGATCTGGCCGGTTCACTCACGCTGGACGGTGAAAAAGGCTTGTTCGTCGTGTACGCAAGCGAAGATGGAGACTATCAGCCCGCCTACAGCAAGAATGAACCTCTCTTCAGTCTCCAGCAAGCCGGCGGCGGATACCTGGTGGTGACGACGGTAAAACCGGCCAGCCACGGTCAGGAGCGCACGCTGTACGTGCTGCGAAAAACGTCTTCCGGCTATCAGGAAGTGTGGAGCGGTGTGGCCGCCTACCGGCATAAACAGGGAGAGACGACAGAACTGCTGGACGGTACCGTTCAGATTGACCCCAGGCGCCATACGATGATCTATTTTCAGCTGGAACGTACACTTGATCAAACCGGCTTCTCTTTGATGGAAAAAAGCTCCTACGAACTCTTGCGCTACAATGAGCGGTCTAACCGTTTCGAAAAGTGACGCAAATCAAAAGCGCCTCTCTTTACGAGGCGCTTTTCCCCTGTGCATGGTATGATAGGGGATCAGCCCGGCAAATGCCAGTCGGGCCTGATCAGTTCATCCGCCGTAAACGCGAACAACCCCAACCGCTCGGCGAGATGGTGCCGGGATTCTTC
Source organism: Brevibacillus sedimenti (assembly GCF_020923495.1). GTDB lineage: Bacteria > Bacillota > Bacilli > Brevibacillales > Brevibacillaceae > Brevibacillus > Brevibacillus aydinogluensis. The sequence continues at coordinate 3,271,060 of NZ_CP064048.1, read as the reverse complement.
CACCAGTGTCTTGGGCACGGCAAACGGTGCGGGGCTGATCGGCCACTCCCTGCGGATGGCGGTCAGCAGCCGTTCCTTGACGTCCGAGACGGTAACGGGGCGGCCGGTCAATCCGGCGATGCTGCCCACTGTGTTCCCGTCGATGAAGGGAATGGGACGGTGATTGTCCATGTCAGCGAGGCCGGCTTTCGCGTAGAAGCGTTCCATCCACGCACCGCGCGGCTGTTCCTCGACGTTGATGCACAATTGCAGGATCGACCCGAAGCGGGTGCGCCGTTGGGCCATGCCGCCGATTTTTTTGCCGCCAATCGAGAAGTCGTATTCGCCCGCGCAGTAGGAACCAGTCACTTCGCCAAACTGCATGTCGCCGTACTCGCGCAATCCCACATGCAGCATCCGGGCGACGAATTGGAAAAAAGCGTCGATCGCAATCGACGTGTCGGGCAGCAGACAGGCGAGGTTGAGCACGCCCGCGTCCAGCGGCACACAGGCTCCGCCGGACGAGCGCAGCACGCAGCCAAAGCCGTCTTGACCAAATTGGCGCAGCGCCTGTTCCAGCCGCGGCAGTTTGGCGTCGCGGCGGCCCAGGTAGAGCGCCTTGTCGTACACCCACAGGTGGATGACTGGTTGGGCGTCGTCCCGGTTCATGTAAGCAGCCAGCGCTTCGTCGCGAATCAGCGGCTCCAGCGGATTGTCCCGATAGACACCGGAATCCATCCAGCGGAACGGCTGAGTAACAGTAAAGGTCATAGGAAACTCCTTCCCCGGTCAAGAATCGCTACCATTATACAACTGTACCTTGTTCATTTCTAGTGATCTGCACCGCAGCAAGTTTGCCGGGAAAGAAAAAACCGCTTCCGCTCAGGGGTCCCTGGAAACGGAAGCGGTGCGGCGTCACGGCTGTGCTGTAAAGGAGAAGTTATCCAGGTAGGTGATGCTGCGTGGCGCGTCTTTGGTTGCGTTACGCTGCAGATAGAGTCCCAGCTTGGTACCCTCTGGTTTCACTTTTTGCTGTCTGAAGAGGAACTGGTCGTTCATGTAGATGGAGACGCTGTCGCCGTCGACGACCACTTTCAGCCGGTTGCTCGTTTTCAGCTTGTAGGAACCGGACGCGATCACGTCAATGTCGGCGTCCTTGGCGTCTTCCACGCGGGCGAGCGTGACGCGGTCTTTGTTGACGAAGACGACATGGGCTGCGCCGTTCTTGCCGTTGAAGTACACGCCACCCAGCCCATCGGAGCCGCTCACGTTGACATCGACGGTCAATTCGTAACGTTTCGTGTTTTTGTCTTCATCCCAGATGAGCGGCAGGAAATAGTGATGCAGATTTTTCTCGGTGGAAATGGCAGTCACCTGCTTGTTGACGACGCCCCAGGTACCGACGGCATGATCGGTGTCCCAGTTTTTCAGTTCGGTATCGCTGAAGTTGTCGCTTACACTGCGCGGCAGCTCCGGTTTATCCGGGTTGGGGAAAACCACTTTGGTCTCGTCATCGTTTCGGTCCAGAAGCGCACGGTACAGGAGCGAGGCTGCTTCGGCGCGGGTGATCGGATCAAGCGGACGGAACTCGTTGTTGTACCCTTTCATCAGATTGGTCTGGATCGCGATGGCGATGTACGGGCGGAGGTTGGGCGAAATTCGCTCATGGTCGCGGAAACGTTTCAACACGTCCTGGTCCGCCTTGTGCGTGCGGTCGTAGCCGAGCAGGCGAACCAGCGCCACGGCGATGTCTTCCCGGACGGCGTACTGATCCGGCTTGTAGTAGTAGCGGGTGCCCGACTTATAGCCTGTCAGGTATGGCTTGGCATGCTCCACGTAAAGGAACGCCCAATGCGACTTCGGCACATCCACAAACGTTTGACTAACCTTGTTCTTGCGAATGTCCACGCCGGCCGCGGCAATCATGATCTTGGCAAATTCAGCGCGTGTGACCTGATTGTTGGGCCGGAATTTGCCGTCCTCGTACCCCTTGATAATCCCTTTGGCCGCCATCTCGGTGATTTCCTTGTAGGCCCAATGGCTGCGGGGCACATCGGAGAACGCGGGCGCCGCCTGAACGAACGGCACGAGAGTCAGAATCATCAGAACCGCCAGAAAAACAGATAGGACTCGCTTCATGGGAACCTCCTGTTCGGGATATATCGTTTTGCTGCTATTCAGACGGCGGACGGGTCGGCAATGTTGCACGTGGACCAGCCTGATTCAGAAAAATGTGAAAAAAGTCGCAGGAAAATGGTTTTCCAGAAAGATTCACTGGAAGTTCCTGATTTATTCGTTAAAATAAAATGTTCTATGCTATAATGTGTTGATGGTAAACCGTAAAACCAATGCTTACTGAGGTGATAGACAGATGACAATGAAAACTGAGGCGACTACGGACTTAAAATCCGGCAAGTCCCCGAAAACAACAGCAGACTACGCCAAGTACTTCCAGCCCCCTTCCTTGAAAGACGCGAAAAAGCGCGGCAAGGAAGAGGTTAAGGTGCATTACGACTTCGCCATTCCGGAAGACATGAAGGATATCGGGAAAGGCAAGCGCTACTACGTACGCACCTACGGCTGTCAAATGAATGAGCACGACTCCGAGACAATCGCCGGGATTCTTCAGCAAATGGGCTACAGCCCGGCCGAAGAAGCAGAAGATGCGGACGTAGTGCTGTTCAACACCTGTGCGATCCGGGAAAACGCAGAAGACAAGGTGTTTGGCGAACTGGGCAACATGAAGCGGGTGAAAAACAACAACCCCAACCTGATCCTCGGCGTCTGCGGCTGCATGTCGCAGGAGGAAAGCGTGGTCAACAAGATCCTGAAAAGCTTCCCGCATGTTGACCTCATCTTTGGTACGCACAACATTCACCGCCTGCCGGTGCTGCTGCGCGACGCCATGTTCAGCAAGGAAATGGTGATCGAGGTGTGGTCCAAAGAGGGCGACATCATCGAAAACATGCCGAAGATCCGCGAAGGCAACATCAAGGGTTGGGTCAACATCATGTACGGCTGTGACAAGTTCTGTACGTACTGCATCGTGCCGTACACGCGCGGCAAGGAGCGCAGCCGCCGTCCGGAAGACGTGATCGCAGAAGTGCGCGAACTGGCCCGCCAAGGCTTCAAGGAAGTCACCCTGCTCGGTCAAAACGTCAATGCGTATGGAAAGGATTTTCAAGACATCCGGTTTGGCTTCGGCGACCTTTTGGACGAGATCCGCAAGATCGACATTCCGCGCATCCGCTTTACCACCAGCCACCCGCGCGACTTTGACGACCGTCTGATCGAAGTCCTGGCCAAAGGGGGCAATCTGGTGGAACACATCCACCTGCCTGTCCAGTCCGGTTCCAGCGAAGTGCTGAAGCGGATGGCCCGCAAATACACGCGCGAACACTACTTGGAATTGGTGCGTAAAATTAAAGCGGCGATTCCCAACGTGGTGCTTTCCACGGACATTATCGTCGGCTTCCCCGGCGAGACTGATGAGCAATTCGAAGAAACGCTCTCCCTCGTGGAAGAGGTCCGTTACGACTCCGCCTATACCTTCATTTATTCGCCTCGCGAAGGTACGCCGGCTGCCGTCATGGAAGACAACGTGCCGATGGAGGTAAAAAAGGAGCGTCTCTACCGCCTGAACGAGCTGATGGCGAAGATCAGCCTGGAGCAGAACCAGAAGCTGCACAACCAGGTCGTCGAGGTGCTGGTGGAAGGCGAATCGAAAAACAACCCCAATGTGCTGGCTGGCCGCACCCGGTCCAACAAGCTGGTGCACTTCGTCGGCGACAAATCGCTGATTGGTCAGTTCGCTCACGTACGGATCACGGACGTGAAGACGTGGACCCTGCACGGAGAGATCGTGACAAAAGTCGAGGTGTAATGGAGCGATGGAACAAACAAGCCTGTACACACACAACGAGATTTTGGAAAAGGCCCGCGAATTGGCTGTAATGATTGCCCGCACCAAGGAAGTCGATTTCTACAAACGGGCCGAGCAGCAGATCAAACACAACGAACGCGTTCAGGAGCTGATCGCGGAATTAAAGAAGAAACAAAAACAGATGGTCATGTTTGAATCGATGAACAAACCGGAGCTGGCGAAAAAAGTGGAAGCGGAGTACAACCAGCTTCACGAGGAACTGGACGCAATTCCGATCGTTACTGAATTCAAGCAGTCTCAAGTGGACGTGAACGATCTGCTGCAGATGGTCACAAACGTGATCGCCAACACGGTGTCCGAACGCATCATCCTGGACACCGGCGGCAATCCGCTCACCGGCGAAACAGGCGGCGGACCGGAAAAATCCCGCGGCTGCTGTTCGTAACAGGCGAATAAACGGCGCGATCAATTCCCGACAATCCTCCCCAAAATGACAGTGGGTGTTTGCACCCTAGTCGAATGCCCTGCATACAAATGTACAGAAACGTTGTATGGAGGAGGTAAAGAAATGTCGGGTATAGACAAAGACCTGCAGTGCCGGGAACTCATCGCAAAAGCCGTCTGCGGTAAAGGTCATAAATTCTCCCAAACGACCCACACCATCATTCCGTCGCATACTCCTTCGACTGTCCTCGGATGCTGGATGATAAACACGAACTTCCAGGCGGAGCTGGCGGGGGATGCGGTTGAAGTGACTGGTACGTATGACGTCAACCTGTGGTACTCGTTTGCCAATAACACCCAAACCGACGTCACGCGGGAAACCGTCAAGTTCTCCGTACTCGTTCCGCTTACGTTCTTCGACAAACATTGCCGCGGCGACCTGGAAATTATCGCCCGGGCTGTGGAACAGCCGAAGTGCGTCAAAGCCGAACTGAGCGGCGGTGGTACTGTCACGGTGAAAGTGGAAAGTGAATTTGCCGTCGAAATTATTGGCGAAACCAAAGTGTGTGTGGTCGTTTGCAACAACTGCGATGACAAGGACTTCCACCTGCTCGGTGACTACGAAGACAGCAGCGACGAGTTTGACGACTTTGATTCGGCCACATTGCTCGACGAATTGGATTAAGAGGAGAGGCACATCTCCTCTTTTTTCTTTTTTTCGGGTGGTCAGGCGGGGCAACCGTCCCGGCACACACTTTTTTTCACTGGGCCACATAGGCTATAGCAGCAGAGCGGGGGTGATGGATGATGTTTATCCACGTACGTGAAAACGGCAGGCCATCCGGGACAGGCGGACGATACAACACCGAAGTGATGCCGACCAATATCAAGGCGGCCATTAATCGTTTGTCGAAGGGCAACCAGGCCAACAAACTGCTCAAAATGAGCGGCATCGCGACGGCAAAGGCTGGTCCGGAGCCGGGGACACGGATCTATCGCGTCCAACTGTATCAGTTTCATCTCTTGCACCTGGAAAAAAGTCTGGAGAAGGCGCACTGGCTGTCCCAGCCGTGGGGCGAGCAGCACTTCGAGCCGGTGGAGCGGCTGCCGAATGATCCGGAAGCGCAGGTGGCCGTCAAGCTGGCGGTGCGTGCCCTGTACGCCACGGGGCTGGAGTGCGGAGAAGTGCTGCTGACTGCAGCTTCGCCCCATCGTGTCAAAGTGGTGCGGGTATCGCCGTATTGGCCTGCCCAAATGTCCGATCGGTTTATGCGGGAGGCGCGGGACTGGTGGCTGAACCAGAGAAAGAGGCGCAGCGCTGACAGGCTGATGCTGGGAGCGGACCCGGAGTTTGCCCTGAGGGGAGCGGACGGCTCGATGGTACTGGCCTCCGACTACATGGGCAAAGGCGGGGTGGTCGGGTGCGATTCCACCCGGTATCGGGAAGAGCTGGCTCTGCATCAGCATCCGTTGGCCGAACTGCGTCCGGAGCCGTCCGACGACCCGGATGAATTGTTTGCCCGCATCCGGCAGGCGCTCTTGCTCGCCCGCCGCAAGATCACGGACAGGACGGTGGAGTGGCTGGCGGGCGGCATGCCGTTCGACGGCTATCCCGTCGGCGGGCACATCCACTTTAGCGGCGTGGCCCTCGACTTTTCCCTGCTCCGCAAGTTGGACGCCTATCTCGCCCTGCCGTTGGTCATGGTGGAAGACCCCGGCTGCTTGAAGCGGCGCCCCCGATACGGATTCCTCGGAGACATCCGGGAGAAGACGCACGGCGGGTTTGAGTACCGCACCCTGCCCAGTTGGCTGGTCCATCCGGATGTGACGCGAGGCATCCTGCACCTCGCCCGGCTGGTGGCCGCCTGTCACGAGCAGTTGACGGCCCGCCCTCATCTGGATGTGTCGCTCATCAGGGCGTATTACCGCGGCGACAAACAGACGTTGGCACCGTACGTGAAAGCCATATGGGAAGAGCTTTCAAGCCTCGCTTGCTACCGCGACAGCCGGGACCCGCTCGATTGCTATTTTGCCTATCTGCTCGCGGGAGAAACGTGGCCGGCCGGGCAGGATCTGCGCAAGGCCTGGGAAATCGGCTGAGCAACCATATTGACCTGAATGCGAATCGCATCTGATCTGCGGGGAAGAGGTTCAACTTCCCCGGCCGGACGTGCTATAATGTACAGGCGAGATTGCAGGCTAGGAGATTTGAAAACATGGCTCAGTATACCCCAATGATTCAACAGTATCTGGCGATCAAGCGTGAGTACCCGGATACTTTCTTATTTTTTCGTTTAGGTGATTTTTACGAACTGTTTTTCGACGATGCCATCACCGCCTCGCGTGAGCTGGAGATTACGCTGACCGGCCGGGACGGCGGCGGGGACGAGCGTATCCCGATGTGCGGTGTGCCGCATCACTCGGCTGACGCCTATATTGCCGAGCTTTTGAAAAAAGGGTACAAGGTGGCTGTCTGCGAACAGGTGGAAGACCCGAAAGCGGCCAAGGGTGTCGTCCGCCGCGAAGTGACCCGCGTCATTACCCCGGGGACCATGATGGAGGGGAAATGGCTGACGGACAAGGAAAACAACTACATGGCGGCGATCGCCGAAGCGGACGGCCGAATGGGTATTGCCGCCTGTGACATGAGCACGGGCGAGATGTACGTCACCTCGCTGTTTGGCACGGCGGGAGCCGCGCTGGACGAGGCGATGCAGTACCGGCCGAAGGAACTGGTGGTGTGCGGTCTGTCGCAGGACCTGAAGCCCGACATGCCGGTCACGTACATAGAAACCGGGGCGGTGAACGCATTTGCCGTCGATCAGCAGTATCAGGATCAGGCGCGCGAGCTGGATCTGGCGATGCGCCTCGCGGTAAATGCGCTCCTGCACTACATCGGTTCCACGCAGAAGCGAAGTTTGTCCCACATGAGGCTGATCAAGCGCTATGACGCCAAGCAGTACCTGCAGATGGACAACTTTTCCCGGCGCAACCTGGAGCTGACCGAAACCATTCGCGACAAGTCCAAAAAAGGCTCGCTGCTGTGGCTGCTGGACCGTACCGAGACAGCCATGGGCGGACGTCTTCTGCGCCGCTGGATTGAGCGGCCGCTGTTGAACAAAAGCGAACTGGAAGCACGGCTGGATGCGGTGGAACATTTGAAAGGGGATATGCTGCTGCGTTCCGACGTCCGCGCCTGCCTGGATCGGGTCTACGATCTGGAACGCTTGGCGGGACGTGTCTCGTACGGTAACGCCAACGCCCGCGACCTGGTGCAGCTTCGCTTGTCGCTGGAAGCGGTGCCTGAACTGCGGCAGCTTCTGCTGAACGCCGGCTCCCGCGTGCTCACCGAACTGGCCGAAGGGATGGACGAGTGCGCCGACATCGCTGCTTTCCTGCGGTCGGCGCTGGTTGACGACCCGCCGGTTTCCGTGCGCGAAGGCGGTCTGATCCGGCCCGGCTATGACGAGTACCTGGACAAGCTGCACACGGCAAGCCGCGAAGGCAAGAACTGGATTGCCCAACTGGAACAGGCGGAGCGGGAAGCAACCGGCATCCGTTCGCTGAAGGTAGGCTTCAACAAGGTGTTCGGCTACTACATCGAGGTATCCCGTGCCAACCTGGCAAACGTGCCGGCCGGCCGCTACGAGCGCAAACAGACACTGGCCAATGCCGAACGGTTCATCACCCCGGAGCTGAAGGAAAAAGAGGCGCTCATTCTGGAAGCGGAAGAAAAGATGGTGGAGCTGGAGTACCAGCTGTTTACCGCCATCCGCAGCGAAGTGGCCACCCACATTCCCCGCCTGCAGGGGCTGGCTGAACGCATTGCCGCCGTGGACGTGCTGCAGGCATTTGCCACTGTCAGCGAGGAGCGCGGCTATGTGCGGCCCGAACTCGTCACGACCGGCGAGTGCGTCATCCGCGAAGGGCGCCACCCGGTCGTGGAAGCGGTGCTGGATCGGGAAAAATACGTCGCCAACGACGTGGAGATGAACCAGTCGGACAGACAGATCCTGCTCATTACCGGCCCGAACATGGCCGGAAAGAGCACGTATATGCGCCAGATCGCGCTCATCGTCATCATGGCGCAGATCGGCTGCTTTGTTCCGGCGAAAGCGGCGAAATTGTCGCTGGTGGACCAGATTTTTACCCGGATCGGAGCAGCCGACGACCTGGTCGGCGGACACAGCACCTTCATGGTGGAAATGCTGGAGACCAAACACGCCTTGCAAAAAGCGACCGCGCAAAGCCTGATCCTGCTGGACGAGATTGGCCGCGGCACGTCCACCTATGACGGAATGGCGCTGGCGCAGGCAGTGATCGAGTACATTCGCGAAAAGATCGGAGCCAAGACGCTCTTTTCCACGCACTATCACGAGCTGACCGGCCTGGAAGAGTTGCTTCCCGGCGTGGTCAATGTGCACGCCCGCTGCGAAGAGCGTGACGGCAAGCTCTTGTTTCTGCACAAAATCGAGCCGGGACGGGCGGACAAAAGCTACGGTATCCACGTGGCCGAACTGGCGGAGATGCCCGGCCGGGTGATTGAGCGGGCGCGGGAGATTCTCGCCGGACTGGAAGCGAATGCAGCCGCGACATCGGCACAGGAGGTGCAGATGACCTTGGACGCGCTGTGGGCGGCTCCTGTGTCCGCAGCGAAGGAGGAGCCCGTGTCCCGCCTGTCGCCGGATGAAGAAACCGTGATGGCAGAGCTGCGCGAACTGGATTTGAACCAGATGACGCCGATGGAAGCCATGCTGAAGCTGTATGAGTGGAGACAGCGCCTGAAAAAAACGTAACGGGCCGATCCAAGGAGGAGATCGATGGGACACATTCAAGTGCTCGATGAGCATCTCGCCAATATGATCGCTGCCGGTGAAGTGGTGGAGAGGCCGGCTTCGGTCGTGAAAGAACTGGTGGAAAACGCGGTGGACGCCGGAGCTAGCGCGATCGAGGTGCACGTGGAAGAAGGCGGGCTGCAGCTCATCCGCGTGGTGGACAACGGCCACGGCATGGACCGGGAAGACTGCCAGCTGGCCTTTGAACGGCACGCGACCAGCAAGATTCGCACGACACGCGACCTGTTCCGGATTCGCACCCTGGGGTTTCGCGGCGAGGCCCTGCCCAGTATCGCCGCTGTCTCCCGGATGGAACTGACGAGCAGTCCCTCCAGCAGCCAGGTGGGGACGCGCCTGACGATCGAGGGTGGCCAAATTACGAACATTGCCGACGCCGCCACAGTCAAAGGGACGGATATTTGCGTGCGCGACCTGTTTTACAACACGCCGGCCCGGTTGAAGTACATGAAGTCGATCGCCACCGAAATCGGCCATATTTCCGACTACGTCAACCGGCTGGCGCTGACGTACCCGTCCATCGCCTTTACCCTGACGCACAACGGCAAAGTGCTCCTGCAGACCTCCGGTGACGGCAAGCTGCTGCACGTGATGGCGGCGATTTACGGCGTCCAGGTGGCCAAGCTGCTGCTGCCGATCAGCGGGGAGACGCTGGACTTCCGCTGGACCGGCTTCGTCTCCAAGACGGAAGTGACGCGGGCCAACCGCTCCTATCTGTCCACGCTGGTCAACGGCCGGTACGTCCGCCACTTTGGCCTGAACAACGCCATCCTGCGCGGTTATCACACGCTGCTGCCGATCGGGCGCTATCCGATCGTCACGCTTCAGATCGAGATGGACCCGTCGCTCGTCGACGTCAATGTCCATCCCGCCAAGCTGGAGGTTCGGTTCAGCAAGGAAGATCAGCTGCTGGGCGCCATCGAGCGTTCCGTCCGGGAGACGCTGCGTCAGGGGCTGGAGATCGTCCGGCCGATGGCAGCCGAGCGTAAGGCAAAAGTGGTGGAACAGGTGGTGCAGCCGCAGTTTGACCTGCAGCTGCCCAAACCGGGAGCGGCGAGCAGTCAAAGCATCTCCCGTGCCGTCGATCTTGAGGCCAGTCCGCGTCTGCGGGAGTGGTTGGCACGACAGGAGGCCCTGTCACAAGCGCGCTCCCCGCGGCTGGGCGGAGATGCGCCAGCTGACGCCACGGTCGTAAAGGAATCGGGTGGGGAGTACGCGGGTCTAGCACAGGAGCGGCCTGCATCCGTTCCGCTGCAGGGAAATGCGGCAGCGGGAGAATTGACTGCAACTTCAAAAGCACTCGGCACGTCTCATAGAGAGGGCAGCGCGTCGGCCGGTACAGACGGCGGGCTGGAAACACCTGCAGCCGATAATCATTCGGCTTCCCTGGTGCCGGCAGAAACCGCACCGATGACGGCAGATGGCCTGCAGACAGAGCAGCCTGCTGTCCAGTTCCCCGCTCCCGAGGCGGAACCAGCCGCTGCACAGCCTGGCGGCGACAGATCGGCCGTGCCCCTGCTTTTTCCGGTCGGACAGGTACACGGCACCTACATCGTGGCGCAGAACGATAACGGCATGTATCTGATTGACCAGCACGCCGCGCAGGAGCGGATTTTCTACGAGTATTTCATGGAAAAACTGAAGCAGGAGAGCGTCGCCAGCCAGATGCTGCTCTTTCCCCACACCGTGGAGTGCACGGCTCAGGAAGCGGTGAAGCTGGAGAAAAAGCTGTCCCTGCTGCGTTCGTTTGGCCTCGACATCGAGTCGTTTGGCGGTCGAACGTTCATTGTGCGGGGACATCCTCACTGGTTTCCGGAGGGCAGCGAACTGGAAGTGATCGAAGAGCTGATCCAGTTTGTGCTGGAGACGGGCGAGGCGGCTGAAGCAGACATACGGGCGATGCGGGAGAAGGCGGCGATCATGATGTCCTGCAAGGCTGCCATCAAGGCCAACCGCTATCTGACCCATGCGGAGATGGAAAGCTTGCTCAATACGCTCCGCGAAACGACCAGTCCGTTTACATGTCCGCACGGCCGGCCGATCATCATCCACTTCTCCACATACGATTTGGAGAAAATGTTTAAACGGGTGATGTAGATGCTGATTACCACCGGACTGAAACCCAGCGAGGAGACGCGCCGCCACGCAGCTGAACTGGCTGCACAGTTTGGCCTGCCGGTCATCGAGCGGGGCGATTGTTCGATTGAGGAGCTGCGCCGGCGCTACAATGAGGCGGAGGTGCTGATCGTCACCGCCAAAGGGGTCCGCCTGGAAGCAGAGGGAAAGAGCCCGTTCTTTTTTCATCCGAACACGGCCGTCTTTCGTATAAAGCGGATGGAGCGCGGCGATACTGATACTATGCTTGCCGCTTGCCAAATTCAACCAGGTGACAGCGTGCTGGACGCCACACTCGGCCTGGGTGCCGACGCGATCGTCTTTTCCCACGCTGTCGGCCGAACAGGCAGGGTGGTCGGGATTGAATCCGAAAAGCACATCGCGATACTGGTCGCAGACGGATTGCGTCACTATCCGACCGACTCAGAGGCGCTGCGCGAGGCGATGGGCCGGATCGAGGTGAGACACGGGCACCATCTCGACATCCTGAAAGACCTGCCGGACCGATCGTTTGACGTAGTTTACTTCGATCCGATGTTTGAGCGGACGGTACACGACTCCACCGGGATTGCCGGCATTCGCGAGCACGCCAACATGGCCCCGCTGGATGCGGAGGCAGTGGAGGAGGCGCTCAGAGTTGCCAAACGGCGCGTCGTACTGAAGGAAGGCAAAGCGGGACGGCTGTACGAGCGGTTCGGGTTTACCCCGTTTCGCACGCGCGGCCATCAGGTCGTGTACAGCTATAAAGAGACAGATGGAGGGGAGTGACTTTGCCACCAAAGGAAAAACTGGTCGTGATCGTCGGCCCGACCGCCGTGGGCAAGACAGAGCTGAGCCTTGAGCTGGCCGAATGCTTCGACGGCGAAATCATTTCCGGCGATTCCATGCAGGTCTACCGCGGCATGGATATCGGGACGGCCAAGGCGACGCCGGAAGAGCGGGCGCTCGTGCCGCACCACCTGATCGACATTATCGATCCGGATGAAGAGTACTCCGTGGCGCTGTTTCAAAAAGCGGCGACACGGCTGATCACCGAGATAAATGCGCGCGGAAAGCTGCCGTTTATCGTCGGCGGCACCGGCCTCTACATCGAGTCGGTCACCCACAGCTTTCAATTCGCCCAGGCGGAGCAGGACCCGGAACTGCGCAGCCGGCTGCAGCGCCTGGCCGAGACGGAGGGAGCGGAGGCCCTTCATCGACGGCTTGCCGCGATTGATCCGCTGACAGCGGAACGGCTTCACCCCAACGATGTGAAACGGGTGATTCGCGCTTTGGAAATTTATGAATTGACCGGCATCAAAATGTCTGATTTTCAACATCGGGCCGAGCATTCCCCGTACGATCTGCTGATGATCGGATTGACGATGGAGCGGCACGTGCTGTACGAGCGCATCAACCAGCGCGTGGACAAGATGCTGGAAGCCGGTCTGGTGGACGAGGTGCGCCGTCTGTTGGATCAAGGGTACGGCTCGGCGCTGACGTCGATGCAGGGGCTGGGTTACAAGGAATTGATTCCGTATTTGTACGGAGAGATCACGCTGGAGAAGGCGGTCAACGACATCAAGCAGCGGACCCGCCATTTTGCCAAGCGCCAGCTGTCCTGGTTTCGGCGCATGTCGGAGGTGCAGTGGTTTGATCTGACCGATCCCGCCGAGCGTCCGAAGATCATCCAAACAATCAAGCAGATATTGGCAGGAAAGTTTCAGCGATTGCCGAATATATAACATACAAGTCCTTTTAGGGGGTAATGAACATGAAACAGTCGATCAACATTCAAGATACGTTCCTGAACCACTTGCGGAAGGAGAACATCGCTGTCACCATCTACCTGGTAAACGGGTTTCAACTGCGCGGCTACATCAAAGCGTTTGACAACTTTACCATCGTGATTGACAGCGAAGGTAAGCAGCAGCTTGTATACAAGCATGCCATTTCCACGTTCACGCCGCAGCGTCCCGTGTCGCTCATGTCTCAAGACAACAATCAGCAAGCATAGCGTCACACCAACGAAGCCGGGATCTTAGCCATCCGGGCTTTTTTCACTGTCAGGGACAGGTTTGCTGGTTCCGGCACGCAAAAAAACAGGTGCAGCAGACAGGATGAAACAGCCTATAAGTTTACATAAAATATCTTATGGAGAGTGGGTTCTTTGCCGTTCACGTTTGCCCACCCGGCGATCGTGCTGCCCTTCTGGCGCGTTCGCTGGCTGTCTTTTACCGCACTGGTCTTTGGCAGCATGGCGCCCGATTTTGAATACTTTTTCCGGTTGAGGCCGTACAGCGCGGTCAGTCATACCCTGGTCGGCCTGTTTGTGTTTGATCTGCCGCTCAGTTTTCTGTTGGCCTTACTTTTTCACCGCATCGTCAAGCGCCCCCTGGTCGCCTGCCTGCCCGCCCCGTTTGACCGGGGGCTGGGATACGCTGCGGCCAAGCCTTGGATGATCGGTTCGCTGCGCGATGGGCTGGTCTTTTCCTATTCGGCGGTAATCGGCAGTCTCACCCATATCGTCTGGGACGCGTTTACCCATCAGGGGGCGTTCATGGTCAGCCGCCTGCCGCTTCTGCAACAACGGGTGCCGCTTCCTTTGGCGGGCTTGGACATACCCGTCTACAAGCTGCTGCAGCACGGCAGTACGCTCATTGGCTTGTCGCTGATTGCGCTGGCACTCTGGCGGATGGTGCATCGCGGGCAGGCAATGGTGGTCGGCGGGAGACGTCTTTTGGTCCGGATAAAATGGTTGTATTGGCTGGGTGTGGGCGGATGCGGCCTGTTCGCGGCTGTCGCGTGGGTATGGAGCGCTGGCGGCGCATGGACGATGGCGCGTCTGCTGGGCGGCGTCGTGCCGTTTCTCTCCGGGTGCATGGCCGGACTGCTGGTCATGTCATGGTTTTTCAACCGGATTGGCCGGGCGGGTGTCCACAGGTATACGTCCCTGTAGAAAAAAATGGGCAGGTCTGCCAGCCCCATGCGTATACTTAATGTATGACCATGAGGCAGGTGATCGCTGGTGAAACCGTCGGGCAATCAACCGCCGGCTGATTCCGTGACAGACAAGGCTCCTAACCGCATCCAGGTAGTCTTTCGCCGGCCGGAAAAGGTCAAACGTCCGGAAACATTGGCCGACAAGGTACGCACTACCGCACCCGGCAATGTGGCCGCCGCCTTCGACGAGCTGGAGCGACTGATCGGTTTGCGTGAAGCCAAAAAGCTGATGTACGAGATCCACGCGCTGCTGAGGGTAAACAAGGAGCGGGAAAAACACAACCTGAAGCTGGAGAAGCAAGTCTACCACATGGTGTTCAAAGGAAATCCGGGCACCGGCAAGACGACGGTCGCCCGCTTGTTTGGCAAACTCTTTCGCGAAATGGGCATTTTGAGCAAGGGACATCTGATCGAAGTGGAACGGGCCGATCTCGTCGGCGAATTTATCGGCCATACCGCGCAAAAGACGCGCGAGCTCATCAAAAAGGCGCTTGGCGGCATCTTGTTCATCGACGAGGCGTACTCCCTGGCGCGCGGCGGAGAAAAGGATTTTGGCAAGGAAGCAATTGATTGTTTGACAAAGGCACTGGAAGACCACGGCAATGATTTTATCTGCATTCTGGCGGGCTACACCGATGAGATGGATGCATTTCTGGAGCTGAATCCCGGATTGCCTTCCCGCTTTCCCATTCAACTGCGGTTTGCCGACTACACGGTAGACGAACTGATCAGCATTGCCGAGTTGATGGTGGAGGGAAAGGAATACAAGCTGTCACCCTCCGCCAGGGAAAAGTTGCGACACCATCTGATGCGCAAGCGCAACGATGTGTTTGAAGTCAATTTCAGCAACGCCCGCTATGTTCGGAACGCCATTGAACAGGCCATCCGCAGACAGGCAGTGCGGCTATTGGACGTGGCGGAACCGACGCGCGACGAGGTGATGACGCTGCTGCCGGAGGATTTTGTCTGGCCCGCTTCCTGACAACCGGATGAATTGTGGTATGATAGGGTGGGAAAGGACGTGAATACGTGGACGATGTGATCAAACGTGTTGAAACAGCCATTCTGGTCGGCTGTTTTTTGGATAACCGCGATGCGGAGCGGGCACGTCTCTCAATGGAGGAACTGCACGAGCTGGCGCGGACGGCCGGCGTCGACGTGCTTGACGTGGTCACCCAAAACCGCGAGCGCATCGATCCCGCCTGGTATCTGGGCAGCGGCAAGATACAGGAGATCGCCCACCGCGCGCAGGAACTGGACGTGGATCTGGTCATCTTCAACGACGAGCTGTCGCCCAGTCAGACCCGCAACCTGGACACGGTGTTCGACTGCAAGGTAATCGACCGCACCCAGCTGATCCTGGACATTTTTGCCGGACGGGCGCAGTCCCGGGAGGGCAAGATCCAGGTGGAACTGGCCCAGTACAATTACCTGCTGCCGCGCCTGGCGGGACAGGGCAAGCAGCTCTCCCGCCTGGGGGGCGGGATCGGCACGCGCGGGCCCGGGGAGACCAAGCTGGAGAGTGATCGGCGCCACATCAGACGGCGAATCAGCGAACTGAAGCAGCAGCTGGCCGACATCGTGCGCACCCGCCAGCTTCACCGGGAGCGGCGCAAGAAAAACAGCGTCTATCAAATTGCGCTGGTCGGCTACACCAACGCCGGCAAATCCACGCTGTTAAACCGGCTGACCTCCGCGAACACCCTGCAGGAAGACAAACTGTTTGCCACCCTCGACCCGACGACGAGGCAGCTTTCCCTGCCAAGCGGCATGGAGGTGCTGCTCACGGATACCGTCGGGTTTATCCAGGATTTGCCGACAACGCTGGTGGCTGCTTTCCGCTCTACGCTGGAAGGCGTTCAGGAAGCTGATCTGATCCTGCATGTGGTGGACAGCCACCATCCCGATCTGGAAATCCACATGGAAGTGGTGGAGCGCATCCTGCGTGAGCTTGGGGCGAACGAAATCCCGCAGCTCGTGGTGTTCAACAAGGCCGATTTGATCCCCGAGGGCACATACTTGCCGCCGGTGGACGATTCCATTCTCATCTCCGCGCTGCGAGATGAAGACTTGCAGCGGCTGTTGGAGCGCATCGAAACGTACGTCTACGCTTCCTTTGACCGGATCAAGCTGAAAGTGCCGGTAGAGCGCGGAGACATCGTGTCGCTGCTGCACCGCGAAGGTGTCGAGATGGAGCAGACGTTTGACGAAGCGAATGCCGCGTATCTGATTACCGTACGCATCAACCGGGACCATCCCATCTACGGGAAAGTTGTCCCGTTCCTCCTGGACAAGCCAGAGATTGCAGAAGAGAGTTGGTAGGAACGACAATGTTTTCATTATTCACCCATGGAGAACGGCTGCGCCCGATCGTGCAGGAAGTCGAAGCGATGATTGCCGGGCGGCATCAGGAGATTGCCGCCCTGGTCGACTACAACCAGTTGAAGGTGCTCCGTTCGTTTCAGAAGCATGAAGTAAACGAGTTTCACTTTGCGCCGTCGACGGGATACGGCTACGATGACACGGGCCGTGCGACGCTGGAAGCGATTTATGCGGACGTGTTTGGCGGGGAGGCGGCCTTGGTCCGGCCACACATCATCTCCGGCACGCACGCGATCGCCATCTGCCTGTTCGGCCTGCTCCGTCCCGGCGACGAACTGCTGTACATCACCGGCAAACCGTATGACACGCTGGAAGAAGTAGTAGGTGTGCGCGGCGAGGGACAAGGCTCGCTGAAGGACTATGGCATCGGGTACCGCTATGTGCCGCTGACGCCGGAGGGGGAAATTGACTTTGCCGCTGTGGCCGAGGCGATCACCCCGAATACAAAAGTGATCGGCATCCAGCGTTCCCGCGGATACGCTGACCGTCCGTCGTTTACCATCGCCAAGCTGGAAGAGATGATTCGCTTTGTCAAAGGGCGGAATCCGGAACTGATCGTCTTTGTGGACAACTGCTACGGAGAGTTTACCGAGGAGCGGGAGCCGCTGCAGGTGGGCGCGGACATCATGGCAGGTTCGCTGATCAAAAACCCGGGCGGCGGTCTGGTCAAGACCGGCGGATACATCGTCGGCAGACAGGACCTGGTGAAGCTCGCTTCCTACCGGATGGCCGCTCCCGGCATCGGCGCGGAGGGAGGAGCGTCGCTGTACTCCCTGTTGGAAATGTACCAGGGCTTTTTCCTCGCTCCTCATGTGGTTGGCGAAGCGCTCAAAGGGGCGATTTTTTCATCCGCACTCTTGGAGCGGCTGGGCTTTCGGACCAATCCGCTGTGGCACGAGCCGCGCACCGACCTGATCCAATCGGTCGAATTTGGTTCGGCGGAGCGATTGATCGCGTTTTGCCAGGGCATCCAGAAGGCGGCACCGGTCGATTCCCACGTCACCCCTTATCCGAGTGACATGCCCGGATACGCCGATCCGGTCATCATGGCGGCCGGCACGTTCATCCAGGGGGCGAGCATTGAGTTTTCCGCGGACGGCCCGATTCGTCCGCCGTACCTGGGCTTCGTGCAGGGCGGTTTGACCTACTCCCATGTCAAGGTGGGCATCCTGACCGCGCTGGACCTCCTGTTAGAAAAAGGGCTGCTGGAACTGCCGAATGCGTAGGCGTCGCAGACCGGCGTTAACGAGTCAATTGCCCTGCAAACGGGGAGCGTTGCAAGAGACGCTTCCCGTTTTTTCGCGTTGATTTGCCGAAAGATGCATCATTTTGTGTAATCTTTTCTAACATCCATTGACAGGATTCTTAAAAACGCATACAATACAATCAAGGATTGAGAAGAGGAGGGACACGTCATGAGTGATGACATTCGTCGAAACATGGCTCTCTTTCCAATCGGGATCGTCATGAAGTTGACCGATCTGACCGCCCGGCAAATCCGTTATTACGAGCAAAACGGACTGATTCAGCCGGCACGTACGGAAGGGAAGCAGCGACTCTTCTCCTTTAACGACGTCGATCGCTTGCTGGAAATCAAGGCGCTGATCGAAAAAGGACTCAACATCGCCGGCATCAAGCAGGTGCTGCAGATGCAGCAGTCCGCCGCGGAAAAGACGGAGATCACTGCCACTTCCGAGGCCAAGCGGAAGGAAATGTCCGAAAAGGAACTGCATCAGCTTTTGAAGCAGCAAATCTTGTTTAACAACGCGACTCGTCACGGCGAGAATGCGTTGATACGTGGAGAGCTTTCACGCTTCTTCCACTAAATACAAGACAACAAACGCGATAGGAGGAGAGAAACGTGAGCAAGTACACCAAGGAAGACATTATGCGTCTGGCCCAAGAGGAGGATGTCAGGTATATCCGCCTGCAGTTTACCGACCTGATGGGGGTCATCAAAAACGTGGAGATTCCGCTCTCCCAACTGCCCAAGGCACTGGACAACAAAATGATGTTTGACGGTTCGTCCATCGAGGGCTTTGTGCGTATCGAGGAATCCGACATGTACCTGGTGCCGGATCTGGATACCTGGGTGGTTTTCCCGTGGGGGACCGAGCACGGCAAAGTGGCCCGTTTGATCTGTGACGTCTACATGCCAGACGGCACCCCGTTTGAAGGGGACCCGCGCTATATCCTGAAACGTGCGCTGAAGGAAGCAGAAGAGATGGGCTTCACTGCTTTCAATGTCGGTTCGGAACCGGAGTTTTTCCTCTTCAAGATTAACGAGAAAGGGGAACCGACACTCGATCTGAACGACCAGGGCGGTTATTTTGACTTCGCGCCGCTCGACCTTGGTGAAAACTGCCGCCGCGACATTGTGCTTACCCTGGAAAAAATGGGCTTCGAAATTGAAGCATCCCACCATGAAGTAGCACCGGGTCAGCACGAAATTGACTTTAAATACGCCGACGCGCTGCAGGCGGCTGACCAAATCGTCACCTTCAAACTGGTGGTGAAAACCATTGCCCGTCAACACGGCCTGCACGCGACGTTTATGCCCAAACCGCTGTTTGGCGTGAGCGGTTCCGGCATGCACGCTCACCAATCTCTCTTCCGCAACAAAGAAAATGCGTTCTACGACGAATCTGACCCGCTGGGCCTCAGCCAGACGGCAAAACACTACCTGGCCGGCATTCTGCACCATGCACGCGGATTTACGGCCATCACCAACCCACTGGTGAACTCGTACAAGCGTCTGGTGCCCGGCTATGAAGCGCCGTGCTATGTGGCCTGGTCGGCGAAAAACCGCTCCCCGCTGGTACGCATCCCGGCTTCCCGTGGATTGAGCACGCGGATCGAAGTTCGCAGCCCGGACCCGGCTGCCAACCCGTACCTGGCACTGGCTGTCATGCTGAAAGCGGGGCTGGACGGCATAAAGAACAAACTGGAGCTGCCGCCGTCGGTGGACCGCAACATCTACGTGATGACCGAAGAAGAGCGCGAAGCTGCCGGCATCGAAAGCCTGCCGGCTACTCTGAAGGAAGCGATCGACTGCCTGAAGGCCGATCCGGTCATCTGCGACGCGCTGGGTGAACATGCCCTGATCCACTTCACCGAGGCAAAAGAAATCGAATGGGATATGTTCCGTACACGCGTCCACGATTGGGAACGCGAACAATACATGAACACCTACTAATCAGCGAACCCCCTTTGCCTGTTGGGGCGGGGAAGTTCCGGGAGTGGGGCCGAGTGATGGCCCTGCTCCTTTTTGTTGTTTTGCGAATGAGATCGTAAGGGCTCCAGAGAGAGCAAAAAAACAGCAGCCCCATGGCAGGGGCTGCACAGCGTGTAGACAAAGTCCGCGGCGCATGGGAGATCGGGCCCGCTCGCTCGCTTGACGCCCAGCACAGAAGCGAATGATGTCCGCTCCAAAACGAGACGCGGGCAGGGGACAAACATCTGGTTTTTTCGAGGAAGTGAGACTTGTGTCCCCTGTTGATTCCCGCGTCTTCGTTTTTCCGCTGAGCAGGTCGTCAAAGGAGCTCGCTTGGCCCATCCCGCCATGCGATGCACATTGTCTTCCGCTTCGGTTGATGAATAGGCAGGCCTTTCGGCCTGGAGATCATTTTTTGTGGACGCTAACTCAATGAACCGTTTGTCTTCAGTCTGAGCAGCCCCATGGCAGGGGCTGCATTATGATTGTTCGTTTTCCAAACGTTTCTTTCTCACCCATTCATTCCAGTATTCAACTTCCCCAGTTCCTTCATTGGCACCGATGCAATATTCACAGATGTAGTAGATTTCTTCATCGCGGAGAATGGAGCATCTTTCTGGTGACAATTCTTCGATTTCGCACCATAAAAAAAGCTTCTTGCAATGTTCACATCTCACCAAATCATCATCTTCTATCATCTTGTAACCCCTTCCTTATGTGAAAATAGCTATCATTTGTATGGTACAACAGATCTGTTTCCTTTGCTATCTTTGAGCAAATTTCTTCCTTTGATAGCTTGTTTATATTTTTTCTCAAACTCTAATCGATCTCTTTCGGTTTTTTGTAAAAACTCAGAGTAACTAGGGTTAGATCTAATTCTGGGAAAAATTTGCAAGTCGAAATTTCCGCAGTAACGCATATAGTGCAATTCTGCGCTCCTGTCAGCCTGGGGGACGAAGTGAACGTGAAACAGTTCCTGGTCGTCGTAATCATAAATTAAGAATACAGTGTATCCTTTAAGATCTAATCGTTCATTGCGATAAGAGGCATCAGTGATCTTTCTTCCGTTTAAATGATTACCAAGATGTCTGTTAACAGTCGTTTTAAGTGTTGAATTAATGTCATACACCAGTAACACCTGATTTCTGGGGGATTTAGAACTGATATAAATCTCTAAGTCCCCGTCGTTATTTCGATCTCGTTTGATTCGATTTGCAATTTCGTTCACACCTGCAAGTTCGACGTGTCTCGTGGCAGAGGTTTTCACATCCTTGGGTATTCCAGTGAAATCATCCCATTTTTCTAAAGCCTTCTCTTTTGTTCGGACCTCTGCTTTTGCATCTGACGTCCGCTGTCTCTCTTTCAGGATCGCTGTTGCGACGGTTGCTGTACCTGCCGCTACAGTTGCAAATAATGCTGCTTCAAGACTAGCTAATGTTGTGCCACTAATTGCACCAATAGCGAGGGGAACAACCGCTGGAAGTACCCGCGTCTTTCTTGCGTTCTCATCTTTTTTATAAGAATCTGACGCTACGTCAAAGACATCGTTCAGATATTCATCTAAAACAGCACTATCCTCCGTGCCCAGAATGACGTTGGACAAGTGTGTTTGTAAATCTTCATCATTGTAATGATTTTCGATTTTGTTAATGATAAACGTAGTTTCACTAACTGTTTTTTCGTCAACTTCTATTCTTGATTCCCAAAGATATTTGCTTCCTTTTTCGATGATTCTGACGCTATACGAAGCATTCGCTTGTTTGTTTTCAGCAATAAAGTCGAAGAATGCTTCACTATCAGATTGAACGTTAATAGAAATGTCTTGCTTGCTTAGCTCGGCGGAAACAGGAGCAGAATTAGAGAGAGAAAAGGTAAAGAGCAGGCACAGGGTCAGAATGATATTTGTTATTTTTCTGAATCTTGATTTCATACCTACGATCCTTTCAAAAAGTAATAAAGTAATACGGCCGCATTCCGAATAATATGTTATCTGCAATGTAAAGATATGTCAATAGTAAATCATTTAAGGAAATTAAGGGAAAATATACAAATCATTGCTGAATATACTTACTGACCAAGATGAGTCATATGAAAAACGAATCCAGGCAGTGATAAACCAGTAATCCGCTTGCTTTCCAGCACGGATGTGATTATGAAATGGAACCGCATAGGGCCGTGTAATTTTGCAGCCTGGCTGGCTTCTGCAAAAATGTGGATGAGAATATATAGAAGGATGCAACGATTGGCGAGGTAATCCGTATATCCTAAGAGAAAGGAGTGTGCCCGATGGAAATACTGCTGTGGATTGTCATCGTGGCGTTGTTTGTCGCAAGCATCGCCGGTATTTTTCTTCCGGTTTTGCCGGATACGATTTTGCTTTGGGCCGGGTTTTTGCTGTACCACTTTGTCCTCGCCGAACCGGGGGCCGGGCTGCCGGCGTCGTTCTGGTGGGGGATGGTGGTGCTGAGTGTGCTGCTGTACGGAGCCGATTTGCTGACCAACATGTACTTCGTGAAGCGGTACGGCGGTTCCAAGTGGTCGTCGATTGCAGCGGCGGTCGGTATCTTTCTCGGGATTTTCCTGTTCCCGCCGTTCGGGATGCTGATCCTGCCGTTTTTGTTTGTGGTGTTGGTAGAGCTGTTCGTATCCAACCAGCCGTTTGAACGGGCGATTAAGGCGGGGGTGGGATCGCTCGTCGGATTTCTCGGCAGCGCAGTCGTCAAGGTCGTCCTGCAAATCGTGATGATCATTTGGTTTTTCATCGCCGCCCTGTAGATCATGCTCCAAGAGGGCGAGATGCAATTCCTGCACCGGATCGTTCCGGTCTGACAGCGTCATAGAAAAAACAAGCCCGTATCTTTCGACGATGGTCGGAAAAGATACGGGCTATTCGTTTTCCTAGTGAATCAACCGGTACACTCCGATGACTTTTCCCAGAATGGTGACCGAGTCCAGGATGATCGGCTCCATCGTGGAATTCTCCGGCTGCAGGCGGAAGTGGTTTTTTTCCTTGAAGAACCGCTTGACGGTGGCTTCGTCCTCATCGGTCATGGCCACGACAATGTCGCCGTTGTTGGCCACGTTTTGCTGGCGCACGATGACGTAGTCGCCGTCGAGGATGCCTGCCTCGATCATGCTGTCACCCGACACGCGAAGCATGTACACCTTGTCCGAGGTGACAATGTGCTCCGGCAGGGGGAAGTAATCCTCCACGTGTTCCACGGCCGTAATTGGCTGCCCGGCCGTTACCTTCCCGATGACGGGCACGCGCACGACGGATACTTCATAGTCATCCTGATAGCGGTCGCCATCGGTCAACAGCTCAATCGCGCGCGGCTTGGTGGGGTCGCGCCGAATCAATCCTTTCTTTTCCAGACGGGCCAGGTGACCGTGGACGGTGGAGCTGGAGGCCAACCCGACGGCCTCGCCAATTTCACGAACGGACGGCGGATATCCCTTGTCGCGGACTTCCTTGCGAATGAAATCGATAATGGCTTGTTGTCTGCTGGATAGCTTGGACATGGACCACACCCCTGTTTTCTCGAACATGTTTTCTATATTGTACCATGGGATCTTGCGTTCGACAAACGTTAGTTCGATTTCGCTTGACACAAAACACATGTTCGCATATGATGAAAACAAGAATATAGAACGTATGTTTGCAGGGGGATGGTATCATGCATGCTGTATCCGCACACAACCGTTTCACCAAAAAACAGGAGCGCCATAGCCGCACTGGTGTGAGACGCGGTGGGGCATTGATCTTTTTCGTGGTATTCTCTCTCTTTTTTTACTTCCTGACAGAACTTGTGTTCGCATCGGAGTCGTCGTCGATCGTGCCTGTGAAGGTAGTGACCGTTCAGAAGGGTGACAGCTTGTGGAAAATTGCCGTTGAGCACCAGGACGAAGCCGACATGGAGGTGCGCGAACTGGTGTACGCGATCAAAAAGATGAACCGACTGGACAACTCCGACATATACCCCGGACAGCGCCTGGCTGTTCCCGTCGGAGAGTAGACGGCAGCCAAGACAGCGGAGCAGGCCAGCGTATATCCTTTCGCTTGCGTTGTGCCGCCGATGTGTTATAATAGAGCGGCATTACAGAGAGTAGGGGGAGAGGCTGTGGTAACCGACGCGGAAATCAAACGGATCAACGAGTTGGCCAAGAAATCCCGCGAACAAGGCCTGACCGACGAAGAAAAACAGGAGCAGCAGGCACTGCGGCGCAAGTACATCGACGCTGTCAAGGCGTCCCTGCGGGCTAACCTGGAATCGATCCGCTATGTGGAAGATCTTGAGGACAACGGTCCCAAACATTAAGATAACGTGTACTGGCACAAAAAGGCATCCACGCGCTTCGCTTGGATGTCTTTTTCTACGACGAAACGGAGCGAACAGGGAGGAATGCGCATGTCGTGGCTTGCTGTGGCAGTGGGGGGCGCTGTCGGATCCATCGTGCGGTATGGATTGGGCCTGGTGCTGAATCAGCCGGGCTGGCCGGCAGGTACGTGGGGAGCCAATGTTGTCGGCTCGTTTTGCATCGGTCTTTTGTACGCCTGGGGAAAGGAGCGGGGGTTTCTCCCGCCGGAGCTGTACCTGCTTTTTACCACCGGGCTGTTGGGCGGCTTTACGACCTTTTCTACCTTTTCTCTGGAGGTCATCACCTTTTTTGGCGACGGGAACATTGGACGCGGATTGGCGTACGTGCTGCTCAGCGTCGGCATTGGGCTGTTGGCCTGCGGAGCCGGAGTCTGGCTGGGCCGGCATGTGGGCTGACGCCAGCGCGTTTGAAGCGAAGGGAGGATGGACGTGACGATTCGGCATCCCGATTACGAACAGGAACAAAAGCGGCTGGATGAAACGGTGTCCGCCATTGAACGGGAGATCGAGATACTGCGCGAGGAAGTAAGGGAAGTGACCGACGACTACGTGAAGCAGGTGGTCGGGTACAAAAAGGCCAAGGAACTGCGGTATCTGGAAGACCAGGGGAAGGACAAACCTTACTTCGGCCGGGTGGACTTTCTCAAGGATGAGACATACGAACTGGACATCGTCTATATCGGCAAGCGCGGCATTGTCCGCAGCGATACGTTTGATGCGCTGGTCGTGGACTGGCGGGCTCCGATTGCCAGCCTGTACTACAGCGGCGAAAGCAAGGACGCCTTCTACCGGACCGACAAGGGCATCGTCCGTGGAGAAGTTCGCCTGAAGCGCAACTTTGCGATTGAGAAGGGAAAGATTACCGGCATCTACGACGGGGCGGTCAAGGAGACGATCCGCCGGGGTATCGGCCATCCCGACGAGTTTCTCGAGGAAGGGTATATCGATGAGTTCCTCGCCGCCAATCTCAACCAGACCAACGACAGTCGGCTGAAGGACATCGTGGCGACCATCCAGTCCGAACAAAACGACATCATTCGGGCGGACAAAGACCGTCCCATCGTCGTCCAGGGGGTGGCCGGGAGCGGGAAGACCACCATCGCGCTGCACCGCCTCTCCTACCTGATCTACAACTACCAGGATACGATGATGTCGAAAAAATTCATGGTGTTTGCGCCGAACCGCCTGTTTCTGAACTACATATCGGACGTGCTTCCGGAACTGGGGGTGGATGACGTCCAGCAGGCCACGTTTTTGGACTGGGCGGCCAAGCTGGCCAAGCCGCTTCTGCCCAAAGGCTGGCGCATCACCGACCCGCAGAAGCTGCTGCGCCTGTTTTTTGAGGAAGGACAGGACCTGAGGGAACGTGAGATAACGCAGCGCCGCCTGCGGTTTAAAGGTTCGCTCGCCTGCAAGACGGCTTTGGACAACTACCTGCGCTATCTGGCCGAGCAGGAGATCCCGTTTAAAACATTGAGTTTTGTCTACAGCCGGACCCAACAGGTCTTTTCCATCAGCAAAGAGACGATCAGGGAACTGTTTACCACCGTATTCGGCCACCTGCCTTACCGAAAGCGCCTCGAGGCGCTGCGCAAGCATCTGAAGCAGGAGATGAACAAGCAGCTGTTTGCCCATTTGCGCGAGATGCGGATTGATTTGGACAAACAGGGTTTGACAAGGTTTGAGCGGATGATGGAACAGATTCTGGAGAAGTACTTGTCGTCCTTCCCGCAGGTGGATGTATTCGCGGCGTACCGGAAGCTGATCACGGATGAGACGCTGCTCAGACGCCTGGCGCCGGATGACGTGGAGGACAGCGTCATTGCGGACGTCTGTCAATCATCGGAGGCGCTTTTTGCCAACGAGCGGATCGAGCCGGAAGACGTGGCGCCGCTGTTGTACCTGCGCCATCTGGTGGACGGGCTCGAACAGGCGGGGCAGTTCGACCATACGGTGGTGGACGAGGCGCAGGATCTGAGCGCCTTGGAGATTGCCGTGATCGCCCTGGTGACGAAGCGGCAGTCCTTGACCGTGGTGGGCGACATCGCACAGGGCATCCACGGCTACCGGGGCCTGCAGACATGGGACGAATTGACAGGCGGTGTGTTTGTCCAGCCTCCCGCTGCGTATTACACGCTGGCGCAAAGCTATCGGTCCACGATTGAGATCATGCGCTGTGCCAACGAGGTGCTGCGCAGGATTCGCCTGCCCGAGTCGGTGATGGCCAGGCCGGTGCTGCGGCACGGAGAAAAGCCGAAGATGCTGTCGTATGCGGCTCCGGCCGAAAAATGGGAACAAACGGCACGGCTTGTCCGGGAATTGCAAGAAGAAGGCTTTCAGACCGTCGCCATCGTCACCAAGACAGCCGAAGAGAGCAAACAGGCGCACAAGGCGCTGCGCGGCGCGATCAGCGAACTGGTCCTGCTCGGCTCCAAAGACAGCCGATACCCCGGAGGTGTAACGGTCATGCCGGCGTATCTGACCAAAGGGCTGCAGTTTGACGCAGTGATCCTCTTGGATGTGGAGCGATACACGGACAGCGAGTGGGACGCCAAACTGCTGTACGTGGCGATGACCCGTCCCGTTCACCGGCTGTTGATCCTGCACGAAGCGGGTCGAATCAGCCCGCTGCTGTGCGATGTTCCCGACGAGTTGTTGTCCGTTACATCATAGAAACGCGTTGTTCAATTTTGCTAAACAAAGAAAAGAGCTCTCTGCGCAGGTTGTCGTGCAGAGAGCTTTTTCGTTGGAATCAGTGATCCCCGTGATTGCCTTTGGACGGATTGGTGATGACGTAGCCTTCTTCCGGCAGGTACAGGTAGTCAATTTTTACGCCATCCAGCAGCGGCTCGTTTTTGTTGACGATCACGTCGATCTCCTTGTCGGTGGAGACGACCTCGTCGTCGGCACCGGGCTTGTCCAGCGCCAGGCCGTAATGGGCGTGGTCGCCGTGCTTATGCGTGATGTAGACGCGCAGTTTCAGCTCTTTGTCTTCTTCTTGATCCAGCACAGCTTTCAATTGCTTCGCAGCGTTGCGGGTGATTTTTACCTTCATGCGGGGCAGTCTCCTTACTTGTAAAAGTGTCTTCTTCATCTTACCAACAGAAAAATCGCTGTGCAATGCGCAAAGTGTGAAACGTCAGCAAGACGCGTGTGATCAAGCGCATCACCCTGACGAAGCAGCGGCGGAAACGTGCAGCCTGGGTCCATCGTGCTGCACATTTTTTTGCCTGAAACCCACGAGCCCTCTTGATTTGCTTTAAAAAACAGGGTATACTATCACTCGTCACGAATACGGATGGGTGTCCGAGTGGCCGAAGGAGCACGATTGGAAATCGTGTAGGCGGTGTTGAGCCGTCTCGTGGGTTCAAATCCCACCCCATCCGCCATTACGCGTACACCATACGTCTTCCGGAAGCGGGAGGCGTTTTTTTGTTCCTTTTTTTGTTCCTCAGTGTGTAGACAAAGTCTGTGTCGCATGGGTGATGGGGCCCGCCCGCTCTCTTGACGACCAGCAAGGAAGCGGAAAGTGTCCGCTCCAAAACGCGACGCGGGCAGGCGGCAAACAGCTGGGTAGTTCGGTCTCTACCTTTGATCAATGTGCAGGCCTTGCAGCCTGGGACCGATGGGAAGATCAGTTTCTTCCTTAAATATCGTAAAAAAAGGCATGCCCTGATGGACATGCCTTTTTTCTTTATATATCACTGTAGTTCGGTGCTTGCCTGCGGCGAGGGAGTGCTTACTGTCGTCTGTCGCGGCGTCATCACCGGATAGAGCAGCAGCCCGACTGCGTAGAGAGCCAGTCCGAACAGCAGCGTTTTCATGTCGGCTGTCCCCGTCTTGATGACCCAGAGCGAGAACAGCACAGCCAGCACAGCCACCACACCATCAAAGAGGCGTGCGGCCGGCTGCCGTTCATACGTCTGACCGATAACCACCAGCTTCAGCTGGAAAATGGCAGAAGCCAGATAGGGCAGGAGGATGGCCAGTGTTGCCACCGTGATGACAAAGTGGTACGCTTCGGCAATCGTGCCGGAGATCGTCGAAAAAATGAACAGTTGCGACATGAGATTCGTAACGGTCAGCGAGCGAACCGGACTCCCGCTGGCGTTTACCTTGGCAAACGAAGCGGGGAACATGCCGGCGCGGGCCGCTTGAAACGGCGGCTCTGCTCCGATCAGGAGCCAACCGATTGTGCTGCCGATCAGCGAAATGATGGCCAGCACAGCCATGACGATCCCGCCGGTGCTGCCGATGACTTGGGACAAGGCGTCTACCAGCGGCTTGTCCGACACGCGCAGTTGTTCGAGCGGCAGGACCCCCATCGTCAGGAAGGTGATGCCCATGTACAGGACGAGCGAAATCAGCAGCCCGGCGATCGTGGCCGACCGCACGTCACGTTGGGAACGGGCCCGGCCGGAGAGGACCACGGCCGATTCAATCCCGATGAAGGCCCACAGTGTAGCCACCATCGCCATGTTTATCTGACCGGGCAGATCGTACACTGCACCGTTTTTATCCGTGATCGGGGCATAGAAATCGCCCATGTTGGTTGCATTAAAGGCAAACAGGCAGACGACGATAAACAGCACGAATCCCAATACCTTGGTGGCGGTGGACAGGAAGTTCAGCTTGCCGGCGCCGTTCAGCCCCCTCACCAGCAAGGTGTGGAAGCCCCACAACAGCGCGGTGCAGACGAGAAATGTCGTGAACTTTCCTTTTTCCACCGGAAAGGAATAGAGCGAGAACAGGACGGTTTTGTCCTGCATAATCGGGAAAAATGCGGACAGATACCCGGCAAACGTGGTGATAACAGCGACATTGCCCGCCCAGTTTGCCACCCAGTACCCCCAAACCATGCTGAAGCCGGCAACCTTTCCGGCGCGCGGATTATCAAACATGGCGCGGGCGTAGCTCTGCGGGCCGGCAGTCAAATCGGGCCGGCGGACGGACAGGTTGCCGAAGACGAGCGCGATCATCAGCACGCCAAACCCGGTCAGCAGCCAGGCGAACAGCACAGCGAGCGGACTGGACGCTTGCACCAACGTGTTGGGCAGCATGAAAATGCCGGAACCGACCATGTTTCCCACCACGAAGGCGGTCAGCAGCCAGAAGCCCCATTTTTGCGAACTCATTGGAATCCCTCCACAGTCATGAAGTCATACCTTGATGTCAGCCCATCCGTAAAGGCGGGGTCCCGGCCGTACAAAACCGGACAAGCGGGAATGTGTGCAATAGAACAGTGACGTACCCGCTTCCGCATAAGGTTTTACCATTTTACTTGTTTAATTATTTAATTGGATAAAGTAAAACGAACGTTAAAAAGTATAGCAATGTTGAAATTGACCGTCAACAAGAAATGTGCGGGAGGAGGGCGTCCGCTTTCGGGGAGTAAATCGCCCGAAGCGAGCAATACTATAGGTAGCCAACAATAGGGAAAAGAAAGAGGGATGACGATGATTTCCCCCAAACAGCGCCAGTTGGTGCAGCGTCAGATGCAGCGGGACGAAAGCAGGATCGTCAACATTGTGTTGAGTGACGCCAGACAGGTGGCGGGTGAAATTGAAAAAGCCACCCATCAGGGTGTATACCTGACGGATGGCAGCTACTACCCGTATGCGGATATTCGGGAAATCAACGGATTGTACTGAGGGAACGCGACGCCGTTTTTACAGCGGCAGGGCGGGAAAAAAGTGGCGCAGACCGTCCGGCAGTTCCTTTTGCCACAGTCCCCAAACGTGGTTACCCGGTTTTTCGCGATACGACACGGCAGCATGCTTTTCCATGAGCGACTGCCGGGCGGCGCGGTTCCACTCCACAAAATCAAATGTGCCGATATGTGTCTCCACAGCAGTTTCCTCCAGCCCGACCACCATCCAGATGTCCAGCCAGGAGAGAGTGGATTCCTGAGCGATCCGATCCAGAGTCGGCTGGAAAAAAGCGCCGGAGAGAGACAGCACGCGTGTAAACAGATCAGGACGGTCCAGCGCGATGTGCAGGGAGACTGTTCCCCCCAGCGAGTCGCCCGCCAGGACGCGGGATTTTGGATCGCGACGCACCGGATAACGCTCCTCGATGTAGGGGAGCAGTTCGTCTGTAAAGAAGCGTTTGTATCCGTCATGGCGCGAACCGACGGGGGAGTATTCACTCGTCCGTTTGCTTCGTTCCACGGATACGCCGACGATGAGAAACGGCTCCACCCCATCTTCCAGGATCAGTTGATTGGCGATGGTGGCAATCCGGCCCATGGTAAAAAAATCGTTGCCGTCCTGGCAGTAGACGACTGGATATGAGAGCAGTTCGTTGTATCCGGGCGGAAGGTATACCTTGACGGAACGGGGAGTGTCCACGTGAAGGCTGGGCACTTCTTCTTTGACAATTGTACGTTTTACATAGTCGGACATGGCGATCCGCCTCCTAAGTGCAGGAATTTCCGAACTTAGCCTTGAAAAAAACTGATACAGATTTTATAGTAAATGATAACAGCAAGGAAATAAACCCTGTAATATCAATAGTATAACACGTTAAACAGATGATTGTACTGCGATATAACAGGGTGTGCGATCGTGTTTGTAAGCACTTTCAGCACAGGTGAAATTTCCCCAATGTTTTTTAGGCAGTTTTCCCTTTCTGCACGAGCGCGGCTCTGGTTGCGCCGGTGTCGGTGAGGGGCTGTCTCGTTTCCACGATACCAGTGACGAGGTGAAAGTGATGAGTGTGAAAACTGCTGTTGAAAAAACAGGCAACAACACCCCGCTGCAAATCCTTGCTCCAGACGGTAAAGTTGTTCGTCCTGACCTGATGCCCAAGCTCTCCGATGATGAACTGCGTGAACTGATGCGCAGAATGGTCTTTACCCGTGTGTGGGACCAGCGTGCCATCAGCCTGAACCGTCAAGGCCGTCTCGGCTTCTACGCCCCTGTGGCCGGTCAGGAAGCGTGCATGATCGGATCGGAAGCGGCCCTGTCCAAAGAAGACTTCATCCTGCCGAGCTACCGCGACATCCCGCAAATGGTGTGGCACGGCTTCCCGCTGTACAAGGCGTTCCTGTACTCCCGCGGGCATATTGAAGGCGGCCGCATCCCCGAAGACGTCAATGTGCTGATGCCGCAAATCATCATCGCAGCTCAATGTACCCAAGCTGCCGGCGTTGCCATGGGGTACAAGCTGCGCGGCGAAAAGCGCGTGGCCATCACCTACTTTGGCGACGGTGCCACCTCTCAGGGCGACTTCTACGAAGGCATGAACTTTGCCGGCGTCTACAAACTGCCGGTGATCTTCTTCTCGCAAAACAACGGCTACGCCATCTCCGTTCCGTTTGAGAAACAAACCGCTGCTGAGAATATCGCGGTCAAAGCGGTTGCAGCCGGTATCGCCAGCGCGCGTGTAGACGGCATGGACGTCTTGGCCGTTTACCACGCTGTCCAAGAAGCGAAACAGCGCGGCATCAACGGTGAGGGCGCTACTCTGATCGAGGCGCTTACCTACCGCTATGGTCCGCACACCATGGCCGGCGATGACCCGACCCGTTACCGCACCGGGGAAGAGCAAGGCGAATGGGAGCAAAAAGACCCGCTGATCCGCTTCCGCAAGTTCCTGGAAAGCAAAGGTCTGTGGAGCGAAAAAGACGAAGAAGCCGTCATTGAAGAAGCGAAACAGGCGGTTGCCGACGCCATCAAGAAAGCGGACGAAACGCCGAAGATGAAAGTGAGCGAACTGATCGACGTCATGTTTGAAACACTGCCGCCGGCGCTGGAAGAGCAGAAGGCAGAATATCTGGCGAAGGAGTCGAAGTAAGCCATGGCACAAATGACTATGATTCAAGCCATCACGGATGCATTGCGCTGTGAACTGAAGCGCGACGAAACCGTTCTCGTCTTCGGGGAAGACGTAGGGAAAAACGGTGGGGTCTTCCGCGCGACAGAAGGTCTGCAAGCTGAGTTCGGTGAACATCGCGTGTTTGACACGCCGCTGGCAGAGTCCGGTATCGGCGGTCTGGCCGTGGGTCTGTCCGTCAACGGCTTCCGTCCGGTTGCGGAAATCCAGTTCTTTGGTTTTGTGTTTGAAACCTTTGACGCGATCGCGTCCCAGGCTTCCCGGATGCGCTACCGTTCCGGCGGGCGCTTCCACAGCCCGATCACGTTCCGCTCCCCGTTTGGCGGCGGCGTGAAAACTCCGGAGCTGCACGCTGACTCGCTGGAAGGCCTGATTCTGCAGACCCCTGGCGTGAAAGTGGTCATCCCGTCCAACCCGTACGATGCAAAAGGGCTGTTGATCTCCGCGATCCGCGACAACGATCCGGTCGTGTTCCTGGAGCACATGAAACTGTACCGCTCCTTCCGTCAGGAGGTGCCGGAGGGCGAGTACACCATCCCGCTGGGCAAGGCCAATGTGGTGAAGGAAGGCAGCGACGTTACCATCATCACCTATGGCGCCATGGTTCATACCAGTCTGAAAGCGGCGGAAGAGATCGAGAAGGCGCGCGGCGCGAAAGTGGAAGTGATCGACCTGCGCACCATCAATCCGATCGACATCGACACGATCGTGGAATCGGTGAAAAAGACCAACCGTGCCATCGTCGTGCAGGAAGCGCAAAAAACTTCCGGCGTAGCTGCCGAAATCATCGCTCAAATCAACGAACGCGCCATCCTGCACCTGGAAGCGCCGGTGCTTCGCGTGGCCGCGCCGGATACGGTATACCCGTTCGCGCAGGCAGAAGACATCTGGCTGCCTGATGTAAAACGCGTCGTGGACGGCCTGACGCAAGTTCTCGACTTTTAACGATTGAACTGCACATGCGGCGGAAAGATCAGCTTTCCGCCTTCTTTAGGCACACCTGTGAGCGATTACGTCGGAGCGTTTATTTTAAGGAGGAGATAACGTGAGTCGTTTTACATTCAGACTCCCGGAGCTTGGCGAGGGCATCCATGAAGGCGAAATCGTCAAATGGCACGTGAAGCCGGGGGATACCGTTGAAGAAGACCAAGTAATCATGGAAGTGCAAAATGACAAGGCGGTCGTGGAAGTACCGTCTCCGGTCAAAGGGAAAGTGCTGGAACTGAAAGTGACCGAGGGCACTGTTTCCGTCGTCGGCGATCCGCTGATCGAATTTGAAGTCGAAGGCGATCTGCCCAACCTGCCGGATCACGGTCATGGAGAAGCTCCGGCTGCGGCCGAGCCCGCAAAAGAAGACAAGATGGAACCGGGCTGCGACATTGGCTCCCAAGTAAGCGCCAACGCCAACCAGCCGATGGACACGCCGATGGCGCAGGCGACTGCAGCAGCAGCACCTGTAGACCGCAAACACGTGCTGGCAACGCCGTCCGTGCGCAAATACGCGCGGGAAAAAGGCGTTCAGCTCGCACTGGTGCCAGGCACCGGCAAATTGGGCCGCATCACGCGCGAAGACGTAGACCGCTTCCTCGCAGGCGGCGCGGCACCCGCACAAGCTCAAGCTGCCCAAGCGCAGGCTGAAGCGGCTGCACCTGCAGATCAAGCGCCGACCGGCGTACAGCAAGCGGCTGCTGCACCGACCGTACACTACACTGCACAAGCAGGCGAAGTGGAGGAGCGCGTTCCGCTCAAAGGCATTCGCAAAGCCATCGCCAAAGCAATGGTCAAATCGGCGTACACCGCTCCGCACGTTACCATTTTCGACGAAGTGGATGTCACCGAGCTGGTGGCCATGCGCAAGGAAGCCAAACCGCTGGCAGAGGAGCGCGGTGTAAAACTGACCTATCTGCCGTTCATCGTCAAGGCGGTCGTGGCCGGACTGAAAAAGTTCCCGGAACTGAACGCTTCCATCGACGAAGAAAAACAAGAGATCGTCTACAAAAAGTACTATAACATCGGCATTGCCACTTCCACCGACGACGGTCTGTTGGTGCCGGTTGTCAAAGCGGCAGACCGCAAATCCATCTTTGAAATCGCCGGCGAAATCAGTGAACTGGCGAAGAAATCGCGCGAACGCAAGGCGACGGCAGACGAGCTGAAAGGCTCCACCTTCAGCATCACCAATATCGGTTCCGCTGGCGGCATGTTCTTCACGCCGATCATCAACTACCCGGAAGTTGCCATTCTCGGTGTAGGCCGCATCAGCGAAAAACCGGTAGTGAAAAACGGCGAAATCGTGGTCGGACAAGTGCTGTCCCTGTCGCTCAGCTTTGACCACCGCCTGATTGACGGCGAACCGGCGCAGCGTTTCGTCAACTACGTGAAGCAGCTCCTGGAGAATCCGACGCTGCTCGTCATGGAGGGATAACAACAATGGTAGTAGGGGAATTTACCACAGAAGTTGACGTTCTCGTCATCGGCGCCGGTCCGGGCGGTTATGTGGCGGCCATTCGCGCCGCCCAACTGGGCAAATCCGTCGCCGTGGTGGAGAAAGCAGACCTGGGCGGTGTGTGCCTCAATGTCGGCTGCATTCCGTCCAAAGCAATGATTCACGCCGCTCACACGTATGAGCATGCTCAGCACACGGCGAACATGGGCATTACCATGGAAAACGTAAAAGTGGACTTCGCCAAAGTCCAGGAATGGAAAAACGGCATCGTCAAGCAGTTGACCGGCGGCGTTGCTTCGCTGTTCAAGGGCAACAAGATTCAGGTAATCCCCGGCGAAGCGCTGTTTGTCAACGAAAACGAAGTACGGGTCTTCCACGGTTACGACGTGAACCGCTACCGTTTTAACCACTGCATCATCGCGACGGGGTCCCGTCCGATCGAACTGCCGGCGTTCCCGTTTGGCAAGCGCGTGCTCTCCTCGACGGAAGCCCTGTCCCTGACGGAAATTCCGAAGAGCCTGGTCGTAATCGGCGGCGGCTACATCGGAATTGAGCTTGGTACCGTCTTTGCCAAGTTTGGCACGAAGGTAACCATTTTGGAAGGCTCTGACCAAATCCTGCCGGGATTCGAGCCGGAGATGACCCGCCTGGTAGAACGCAAGCTGAAAAAGCTGGGCGTGGACATCAATGTCAAAGCGCTCGCCCAAGGCATGGAGGAAAAGGAAGACGGCGTGGTCGTCACTGCGGAAGTAAAAGGAGAGCAGAAGCAGTTTGATGCAGAATACGTGCTGGTAACCGTCGGCCGCCGTCCCAACACGGACGAACTGGGCGTACGCGACATCGGCATGAACCTGACCGATCGCGGCTACATTGTGGTGGACAAACAGGGCCGCACCAACATCCCCAACGTCTACGCGATCGGGGACATCGTTGCCGGTCCGGCTCTGGCCCACAAGGCGTCCTACGAGGGCAAAGTGGCGGCGGAAGCAATCGCCGGTCTTCCGTCCGAAGTGGACTACAAGGCCATCCCCGCTGTCGTTTTCTCCGATCCGGAGATCGCCAGCGTCGGGATCAGCGAAAGAGAAGCCAAAGAACAGGGCATCGACTACGTGGCGGGCCGCTTCCCGTTTGCCGCGAACGGCCGCGCGCTGTCTGTCAATGCCGGTGAAGGCTTCGTGAAACTGATCGCCGAAAAAGGCACCAACCTGGTGCTGGGCGCCCAGATTGTCGGACCGGAGGCGTCCAACATTATCGCCGAAATTGGTCTGGCCATCGAGATGGGAGCGACGCTGGAAGACATCGAGCTCACCATTCACGCTCACCCGACCCTGGGCGAAGTGACGATGGAAGCTGCGGAACTGGCTCTCGGCCATCCGATTCACGTGCTGAACAAGTAAACGCACAACATGCCCTGCATCAGCAACAGATGCGGGGCTTCCTTTTTTTGATGCGTTCTCGCTGGCATTCTCCTCTTTCCATGCATTATCAATTAATGTAAAATAGTGGTTGACTGAGTCGGTGGGGGTCTGGCAGCATGAAAATTACGCAGAAGAAGATTGATGATCTGCGGCAGCAACTGGAACGCGCAGCCAAAGATGCCGGTTACAATTTTAACGACCCTAAAATTGTGAGGATGAGTCAACAACTGGATCGGTTAATCGTTGCGCACATGCTGCAATACGCAAAACGCCCTTAACAGGGCGTTTTTCATTGTTCAAAACGATAAAGCAGGTGAGCAGTTTCCCCTTTTTTGATGAGAGAAGCAGCGGCAGTGTAAAAATGGCTGGGGGAGAGGACCAACTGCTGGACGGGTTGAGCGCCGGGATCTCCGTTTTCCCATACGAGCTGTTCCTGCTCGTCGTCATAGCGGAAGCGGGGATCGATTATCCGCAAATAGGACGTGATCTCATCCAGTGATCGCAGCGACAGATGGATGCGTTCCGCTTCCCGTACAAACCGGGGCGCCAACGCCTCCCACTGCGAGGCGAAAAAAAGCTGCCAGTAGGTGGAGAGAAACAGATTGAAGCGCCCTTTAACAAACGCAGGGTCTTCCCGAAGGTCAGCTGCCAGCGGAACATCCTCACAGCGAGTCTCCCATGCGTCCAGCATCGGCCGCAGGTTGTCCACAAACGCTTCTTCGGACAGCGTGAAGAAGTAATTGTATTGATCGTCAACGGCCATCACGCCTCGCGTTTGCACAGGATCAAACGCGTCGGGGATGGCGCGGGTAAACATCGGACGGAAGTATTCCCAGTCTGATGAGATGCGGGCGGCACGAAAGCCGGCCAGTACGTCCGCGGCCCAGTCGGCCAGACGCGGGTCGGGCGTTTCCTGAGCCAGTGCGTGGAGGCTTGCCGCCAACTCGTACAAGGGAGAAACACTGTAGCTGATTTTGTGCGGAAGTGGGCTGCCGCCCGAAAGCGGAATGAGAATCATGATTGGTTGACCTCCATCCAAGGATACTGTATTCATGATAGTTCATCCTTGTGGGACAATTCAATCATTTGATTGTAATAAACAGGAAGGCTCGGCGGATCAGCCTTCCCTCGTCTTTACCTGGCGCGAGTGATTCGCCTGCTTTACCTTTTTGGAGCCGGGCATCGGCTCGCCGGTCTGTTCCATGGGTTGGTAGGTGTTGTTGTACATCTGATGGGGATTTTCTTCGCGTACGCGATCCTTGTCCATCATCATATCAACTCCTTTTTGTATAGCATGCCGGACAAGCAGGATGACGAACCATAGGAATTGCTGGTATTCTATAAGGAAGCATGTTGCAGACTGCAGAGTAGATGACATAACATTTATTATGTAATCTTTTTGGGCTGAACCAAGACTGCCCGTCGGCCGGACGCACCTGTAAAGAGCCGGAAAGGAGACACGCCCATGCCGTATCTGATTGCCCCGGTCTTTAACTCAACGACGCTCAGACCGGTTCGGATTGAATTACCTCAGTCGTTTCTGCTGCTGTCGGGAGAAGAAAAACTGTACAAGCTGGCCTCCCGTTTTCTTAAAAACCAAATGGACGAGAGCCGTCTGCTGTTTGACCGCAAAGTAAGGGCGGACAGCCTGTTTTTGTTTGCCGAATACCCTGATTTGAAGGTAAGGCAGGACCAAGCCTGGATCGAAGAAATTGAACAAAAGCTGAACCTGTCGGCATTGGACGGCATCTGCTCCATCCCGTACATCATCACGGCCCAGCCGCCGGTGTTTGGGATCACCTATTTGAAGCGGTCCAATGACGGGAAGAAATTTATCTTCGACGAGCGGACCGAAGAAATTTTTCAGTCCCTCATCTGGGACAAGCCGTCCCTGCCTCAACTGGCCGTTCGCCGCTACGCCCTCTCCCTGGAGAAGAAAAATCTGGAGGATCAACTGCTGGACTTGTGGATTGCGCTGGAATCGCTGTTTGTGCCCGACGGCAAAAAAGGAGAGATCACCTACAAGCTGCGGCTGCGCATGGCCTATTACTTCGGGGATACGTATGCCGAACGGGAACAGGTGGCCCAGTTTGTCAAGCGCTCCTACAACCACCGCTCGGAGATCGTCCACAGCGGGAAGATGCTGGGCAAAGCGTTGGAGCACGATGTGCGCCGCCTGCGGCAAATGGCGCGCGCGGTTATTTTAAACACGGCGATGGAGGGCATTACGCTGCAGGAATTGCGCATACGGCTGGACGAGCTGGTCATCGCCGGAGAGAGTTACGCCAGCCGGTACAAGCCCGCCTTCTTTGAACGAGTAAACTTGGAGTCGATAAACAAGCGAAAATCATGAGTGTTCTCCTGGAGATAAACTCCAGGTGCCGGACAAATCGAGTGGATGCAAAACAGGCAGCCCGACACTTTCTGTAAGCGGGCTGCCTGTTTTTGATGCGTGAGACTGACCATGCGGCGTGGCGGAATGCTGCGGATGGGGGCGTGGTTCAAACTGGACAACGGTTGGTCTTAGTAGACGGCCCATGCATTGGGCAAAAAGCGGCCGCGTTCGTACGGGCAGGATGTCCTGGTGATGGCTTCCCCGTTGTACAGCATCATCGAGCTGGACCCGCCGTCCATGGCCATCGCATTGACGACGCCCCGTGCTGCCAGGATTTCCGCGACGTCGTTCATGCTGGCCCCGATGGAGTGGCCGGGCTGCCGTCCGTCGATGACCAGGAACACGATGGTGCCGTCCGCTTTTTGGCCGACAGCGGTGCGCGGCTGTATCCCCCAGCTTTTGGCGGGCTTGTCCGCAAACAGGTTTTTGCCGTTGACGATGAGCTGCGGCCGGAAACTCATCGCGTCCCGAACGCCCATGTTTACCAACTCCTGGGCGGAGTAATTGCCGGTCACCAGCCTGCCGTCGTAAGTGATGCCCAAGGCTGTTTCCCCGCTCTTGGGGTTGTACCCCTGCAGGATTTTGCCGTCCTTGATCACCACGCCGTACGCTTTGGTTCCCTTGCCGTAGCCGTCCGGGTCGTAAAACCCGCTGGCGTTGACGATCCCGATGGCGTTGTACTTCTTGGCGAACTCGTCGAGAAGATCGCCCCGGTCTTTGCGCGTGGTGACGACCAGATGGACGCGGTTGGGATCGCTGATGTACATCAGCTTGCCTTTGAAATAATAACTGCCGCGCGCTTCGTCGATCTCCTCGATCTCGATCAGCTCCCTTGGCTTTTCCGGCGCGGGGATGTCGACCGGCCGGACGCCCGGCTGCTTCGTGTCCGCCACCGAATTAATGACGACAGGATTGCGAATCTGTCTTTTTAGTTCTTCCAATTTGTCGTCGGGCAAAAACGTGTACGGTGCCCAGTAGTCGTGCTGCGTCGTCAGCAGCGTGCCGGCTGCCCATTCCCGCAGCTCTTCGCCCGTATCCGTGCAAAACAGAAAGAGCGCGCCTCCCAGGGCAAGGGTGGAAAACGTGAACGTGCAGACAGCCGTCAACCGCCAGAACCAGTTCCACCGCCGGCTGCGCCGATGCCTTCGCTTCCGCGTCAAGGTTCGTGACAAGGTGGTCATGCGTGATCTTCCCTACATTCATATTTATTTTTGTCGTATAAGTTTGACGATCGGACGGGAAAAAAGTTTCAGGGGACAGCGGGAGCGTTGGCGGACAGACTAACTGCAGGAGGTGAGGCGCATGCGCGGTTATGACAAGGAATTTCAACAACAGGTGGAAGAGTACATGAAAAATCCGCCCGGGACGCACAACCAGCACAGCGAGAAAGATCGGCACGACAAAATGGAAAAACGGGAAACCCGTCTCGATTCCAACAACCGTTGAGGGCATCAGGCGGATTTCAGCCGGATGGATCAGGTGGACGTACGGGTTGGATCAAGCGTTGAGGCATCCTGATTGGCGGTTTCGCTTGGCAGTCATTTGTGGTAAGCTTACCCATGATCATGTCTTGCCAGGAGGATTGTTGTGAGTACCACGTTTGCTGATTTCAAGCTGAGCGCACCGCTGTTGGAAGCGCTTGAGGAACGAAACATGAAGCGGCCCACACCCGTGCAGCAGGATGCCATTCCCGTCATTCAGAGCGGCCGAAACGCTCTGGTGGAATCGCCGACGGGAACGGGGAAAACGCTGGCCTATCTGCTGCCGCTGATCGACAAAGTGGAAGCGGACACCAAGGAGCTGCAGGTGCTGGTGTTGGCACCGACGCATGAATTGGTAATGCAGATTGCCAGAGAGGCGGAGCCGCTGCTTGCAAAAAAAGGGGCAACCGTGGTGCCGATCATCGGCGGCGTCGATGTGAAGCGGCAGGTGGAGCGCCTGAAAAAACGGCCGGCGCTGATTGCCGCCACACCGGGACGTCTGCTGGAGCTGATTGAGCAGCGGAAAGTAAAGGTGCACACCGTCAAAGCAGTGGTGGTGGATGAAGCCGACCGTCTTTTGGACGAAGGGTTTTCGCGACCGGTCCAGGACGTGTTGAAACGGACGATGCGGGACACGCAGCGGCTGTTTTTCTCCGCTACCTTATCAGAACAGGTGGTGCAGCTTGCCTCGGCGCTTGCCGCCGAACCAGTGGTGATCCGATCGGCGGCGCCGGAGAACACGGCGGGTGTGGCGCACATGTACCTGGTCAGCGATCCCCGCAAAAAGGCGGACACGCTGCGTCGGCTGCTGCGTCT
The DNA here is from genome assembly GCF_020923495.1 of Brevibacillus sedimenti. GTDB lineage: Bacteria > Bacillota > Bacilli > Brevibacillales > Brevibacillaceae > Brevibacillus > Brevibacillus aydinogluensis. The sequence goes on along the minus strand of NZ_CP064048.1, from coordinate 3,230,437 downwards.
CGTCAACGCACGCGCGTCGATCGTGTTTGTCAATCAGATCGACAAGGTGGAGGAGATCACCGCCAAGCTCACATATCACCACCTGCCGTGCCGGTTGCTGCACCGTGACGCCAGCAAGGAGGAGCGGGCCCATACTTTGCAGCAGTTTCGCAACGGTGCATTTCCCGTCCTGATTACCACGGACGTGGCGGCCCGCGGTCTTGACATACCGGGCGTGGAATGCATCGTCCATTACGATCCCGCTCCCGATGCGGATACCTACATCCACCGCAGCGGCCGTACCGGCCGGATGGGACGGGCGGGTCTGGTCTTTTCCATTGTCACGCCGCAGGAGTTGTTTATCGTCCGCAAGTTTGCCAAGCAGACCGGTTTGTCCATCGTGGAAAAAGCGATGTCGTACGGTGCGCTGGTCGATCCCTCTGAGCTGCGCAAAAAGAACAGCGGCCGCGTACATAAGAAAGGACGCTTTCGTACAAAGTAGGAAAAGGAATACCTATTGATGCCCACAGGAGGTCCCCATGCGCAAAGATCGATTGGATGAAGAAGCTCTGCTGGTAAACGGCCCTGTTGGCGGCGAGCGCCTCTCCAAAAGCGAGCGGCAAACGCTGCGCCGGGAAGCGGGGGAACTGAAACGGCAGATGGAAACGGCCAAGAAGCAGCCGATTCACGAGTAAGCAAAAAAGAGCAGACGCAATCGGTATTGTTCATCGATTGGACTGCTCTTTTTTCACGTTCAAATACCCATCCAGATCAGCGAGCCACTCCTCGACACTGTCGTATGCCGGGTCGATTTGCAGCAGGCGGCGGATCATCTCCCGGATCTGCGGGGAGAGCGTCAACTCTTCTTCCCAACTGCGCTCCGGCTGGTTCTCATCTGCGCGATACCCGGAGTAGAGCAAAAACAGGAAAAAGTGGCCGAGGGCATACAGGTCGCTTGTCGGCTCCACTTGCCGCTTCAACTGTTTTTCCTCCGGATAGTCACTCAGGTCCTGGGCGATGTAGGTGGGCGGATCTCCCTGGAACCGGGCCAGTCCGAAGTCGATCAGATGGAGCCTGCCTTCCTGCCAGATCACGTTGGGGATGCGGATGTCGCGATGAATGACGTTTTTTTCGTGCAGATACGCGACCAGCTCATCCACCTGCCGCATCAAGCGGGCCGCTTCCCACTCACTGAGCGCGGTCCCCTCTTCGAACAGCAGCTCTTCCAGCGTCGGCCCGGCGATGTATGACATCACCAGAAACGAATCGTTCCCGTGCCGAAACGACTCCAGCCAGCGCGGGATCTGCGGGTGGGAGAGGGCGGCCAGCACTCGCTGTTCGTAGTGCTGCATCGCTTCTCCCTTGGGGGAGCGGCGCAGGCTGGGCTTCACCTGTTTGATCACGACAACCCGTCCGGACGGGAGATGGACGGCCCGGTAGGCGATTCCGTAGCTGCCCATGCCCAGCACCTCTTCGATCCGGTAGCTGCCGACCAGCATGCCGGGCTTGTACGGTCTGTCGCGCACGTTGAGGTTCCACCAGGCGCAAAGCTGTTTCCACATGAAGTGTCCCTCCTGTCTCCATGATACCATTTTCGGAAAAACGCCTGACCGTTTTTTCCGGCTTTGCTATAATCATGTCGTTCAGATATGGGACAGGAGCGAAGAACTGATGAATTTTGTCATCGATTGGCTGACGTTTTTTTTGATCGAACAACCGGAAGGAGAGGGAGGCGCCAAGCACGTTCGGATGAGCCGGTTCTTGTCCGGGGATGAATACCAGAAAAGCGAGCTGCGCCCGTTCTTGGACGGGGAATTTGCCCGGATTGCCAAGCGCAAGGTGGAGCCGAACCCGAAGAGCGAAGCCAGCCCAACCAAGCTGGGCCGCTTTGTGCTGGAGGAGGGACATCCGCTGGAGTCCAACCCCAATTACGCCCTGCTGCAGCGGCTCTTGGCCGCAGAGACGCCGGGGGAGAGCAGGGAACCTTGTCAGGAGCTGGTTCAGTCCTATCTGCGCACATCCCAGGTGAGGGGCGGGGTGCTCCTGGTCGTCCGCACACGGCTGGAAACGCTGGACGACCGGTACGTATTCATACTCAAATGCGACTTTGAACAGAAAACGGCCATCATCACTGATGAACACAGCCTGATCGCCAACGTCAACATGGCGATCAGCGCGAAAAACATGAAGTCGCTGATGTACCCGCACATGGTCGAGCAGGGGATGAACGATCCGTATCACGTGAAGATCCATCAATTTTCCCATGCCCGGTACTTTGAAGAATTTATGCGTTTCATTGAATATCCGCAAACGCTGACCCAGCTCGTCTCGGAAGAAGTGCTGTCACTGGCCCGTCAGCACATCGAATACGTCTATCCGGAAGAAACGGAGGAGCGGCAGCGGGCAGAAGAGGAGATCGAGCTGATCGCCGCCAGCCCCAAGCGGGAACTGGCCGAAAAATGGGAACACGACACGGTGATGGAAGCCGCGCAGATCATCACCGAGCGGCAGCCGGAAGCAGAGCTGAAATTCAAGCTGGACCACATGCAGGTGCGGGCACTGTTGGCCGACTACGGGATCAATCTGCACATCGCCAAGACAAACGGCCGGTACGTGGTGCTGCTGGAAGGAGATGCGCTGCAGTTCGAACGGGGCGTATCACCTGTGGAATTTGCCAAGCCCAAAAGCCTGCATGAGGTCATAAGCGAGATTGAGGAACGCAGCCGTTCCTGCTCGGCAGCGCCGCCCGCCGCCGATCCGGACGACCGGCCGCCGTGGGAGTGAGATATGACAAACGAGGGGGAATCATCATGACAAACAATGTGCGCCAGTCACTGAAGCGGCGGGTCGTCGAACTGATCGGCAGGGAACTGCCGGACGAGCTGTTTTGCGAAGCGGAGGAGGACAGCCTCAGCATCATGCGGCGAGCGGACGGCTCGCCAATCGTGTCCGCGATCCCGTTGGAGCCGCTTTATCGCCGCGTAGAGGACAAGCCGGATGAGCGGCGGACGGCTCTATACGCATTTGTCTCCCGCGTGCTCGCCGCCGTTCGCGGGCAGACGGCTGATCGCACCTTGGCCGGACGGGAAAGTCGGATCTATCCAGTCCTGCGGCATGCCTCGCTGCTCCGGGAGAATTCCGGGCGCTGGGTGTCTCGTCCGCACACGGAGGAGACGGCCATCCTGTACGCCTTGGACCACGGTGAGGGGTATACCCTGATTGAACGGGTGGCGTTGGCGGAAGCGGGCTGGTCGGAGGAGGAGCTGCACCGCCATGCGATGGCCAATCTGCAGGGACTGCCCGTTCCCATCAAGACACAGCTGGTGGGACCCAACCGCATTCATTTTATCAGTCCGCGCGACGGGTATGCAGCCAGCCGCGTGCTGCTCACATCCATGCTGGAGGAGATGGAACGCAGCAAGACAGGGGATGCCCTCGGCGTGGCTGTTCCCCATCAGGACGTGTTGATCGTGGCCGATCTGCACGGTGAGACCGGGGCCACGCTGCTGGCCCGGCTCGCGCAAGATTTCGCGGCCAAAGGGCCCGTGCCAATCTGTCCGCTCCCCTTTTTCTGGGAAAAGGGTGAATTGGTGCCGTTCCTGGTGGTGCAGCATGGCACTCACCCCCGCGTCAGGAAGCAGACGAACCGTCGAGATTAGGCGGCGGATGCACCGGCAGCCTGCATCAGTTCGATAAACCGGCCCGATTCGTGGATGAGCCAGTAGGGATGGCGTGGACCGCGTATGTACAGTTCAGCCGCAGTCTGCAGCATGCGCTCCACCCTGCGCATGTCGCCCACCCGTCTGGCGCATTCTCCCATGATCATCCAGGGGTACAGGTCGCCGGTCTGAAAGATGTCGTAGTGGGGAAAGGCGGCCGTAATGCGCTCGTACAGGCCGCTGGTTGCATCGGGGGAGGCCAGTCCGTACACGATCGGAAACGCCTGGGAGGTGACGTCCGGGTACCACTTGCGCCAGCCGGGATACTTGCGATCGTACATCGCGTAGGCTGCCCGCGCCGGGCTGTACATCGCCGCAATTCCCCTGCGGCAGGCTTCCGCCCGATACCGCGCTTCCTTCGCCAGCGCGTCGTCACCGATAGCTGCAAACAGGGTGGCCGCATCTTCCAGTCCGACGGCCACTTCGCAATTGTCCATCAAATATTTGACCCGATACGAATGCTTCGCCCAGGTCAACCCGTCTTTTTGCTGCAGCCGCCCCACTGCCTGAAGCATTTTGGCCAACTCATCCCGGCGCTGCCGCAGCCAGTCTGTGTCGCCGGTGAGCCGCAGCCATTCCACAAGCAGACTGAAAAGCGTGGCGTGATAGCTGTCCTCGCTGTCGGCATTGCCGGTGTCCACTTCCCGTTCGCCGTCCAGCCGGTAGTCGTTGATGTAACCGCGTTCGTTGACGTGGTCCAGATACCAATCCACGTACTTTCGCACTGCCTCCCCTTCGCCGAGCCGGACCAGGGAGATCAGCGCCAGGTTGGTGAAGTACGGATTGATCTGGACGCGCCTGGGGGCCAGCCGAAATGCGCCGCTCGACAGTTGGCAGCCCAGCAGATACGCCTTCTGGTTTTCGATCAATGATTTCACGCTTCCGACACCTCCACATCGTGTCATTTCATGGCCGTAATCCTCTCCAACCCTTTCTCGGCGAGCTGCAGCGAGCGCAGATACGCCTCGCTCTCCATTGTCGGCAGATCATCCTCGTCTTCCAGCGCCTCCAGCCATTTCTCGTCACGATACCAGTCCACGCCGTCAGCCGGGGCGTGTTCCACATCCGGCCAGACAGCGCTCAGCACTGGGCTGTACAGCTTGGGACAGCCCGGCCGCAGCGCAGTGCCGTCGATGCGCGGCACGTAGACGGGGGCCGCTATTTCGTCGTGAGGTTTGGGAGAAAACAGGTGGGGCCAGTAATCGGCACGCGATCCCGTATGCGGAATGCGCTCCGCCCACCTGACAATCGCCTCGTGCCGTTGGTCATCGGCGTAGAGGAGCCGGTACAGCGTCTTGCCTGTGGATATGCGCTGCCGGACAGCGGGAAAACGGTTTGTCGCGATGCCGACGATGCTCAGCCGCCGGTCGGCGGGATGGGCCTTGTAGGGAAACAACACCTGGTTGAGCGAAAGCACGGACTGCACCTGATCCGTGAGGTTGGCTAAGACCTGCTCTCGGATGAACGGTTTGCGCACCACGCGCTGCTCAATGTACTGCTGTTCGTTGACGATCAGGGCGCGGGTGAGCCGCACGCTGTCCTTCTTTTCCAGAAACTCGCGCCACACTGGCTGCATGAAGCGGGAGACACCGAGGTGGGGCAGGAGGTGAGTCAGATCGGTTCCTGTCCGCTTCATCTCCGCATAGAGCAGCAGTTGGGCGTAGGCGTCGTGAAAAATCAGCCAGTTGTTTCGCTCCAAAAACCAGAAAAACGCCCGGATGTCCTGCTCGTCGATCAGGCGGGGGAGCCATTCGCCGCACAGATCGGTCATGCTCCAGCCGCTGTTGCGGGAGACCAGGTGGGCAAGCAGGGCCCAGTGCACTTCCGGGTGCTCGCGATAGAATGCGAGGTAGGCGGCCGTGCGGCTCACATTGTTGCGGTTGGCTGCCGCTGTCCGCCGACGAATCTCAGCGACCAGCGACATGTCGTGCGTGATGAAGGAAGACATGATGTTGCGCTCCTTGTGCAGTGGTTTTTCAGCAGGTGATACGCCAAGCGGCCCATTGGAGAACAGGGCTTTGGACGTGTCGGTGAAAAGTCATCCAACGGCTTGGGGCGTGAAAAAAGCAGGTCTCTGGCGACCCGCTCCTTCCGTCATCCAATCATTTCCAGAACGAGAAGCCTCATCTGCAGCCTCTCCCAGGCTTCTTCCCACGAGTTTCCGCAAATGACGACCAGTTCCGATTGGTATTCCGCTTCTGCGATGAAGATGCCGTCTCGTTCGTATATGCGCATGTGCAATCGTCCTTTCCTTGCTGCCTTTCAACTATTCTATGCTATGATGGGAAGGAAGATGCATCCAAAACGGACAAGACGGAAGAAATGGAGGACCATGCATGCGTGTAACTTTGACGGATGCAGCCCGTTCTGTTCTCACAGCGCTGGCCAACGAACGAAAGCAGGCGCTGCGAATCAACGGAGAACTGACAGGGGGCTGCGGCATGACGGTGGAATACAGCCTGTGTTGGGACGAACCGCTGAGCGGCGATCGGGTGCTGGAGGTAGAGGGGATGACCCTGTTGGTGGACAAGGAGACCGAGACCTATGTCGGAGCGGAGGAGTTGGTCATCGATTACCGTGAGCAACAGGGCTTTCGGCTGGTGACGCCGCAGGAGATTCTCGCCTACGGCCTGAAGGTCAAGGAGCGGTGGGGCTGACACCGCCGCTCACTTTGGGAGAAATTGCAGGAGAAAGGCGAGCATGCCGGCCGCGATGAGCGGTCCGACCGGGACGCCGCGGAAAAAGGTGACGCCAATGATCGTGCCGAGCAAAATGCCGGTGACGACCAGCGGATTTTGCGTCATCAAGCTGGCCCCCTTCCCGCCCAGATAGGCGACAAAAATGCCGATCAGGACGGCGAGAACGGACTGCCAGTGAGTAAAGATGGAAAGAATCGTATCAGGGCGGATCTTGCCGCTCGCCAGAGGCGAAAGCACCCCGATCGTTAACACGACAATGCCAATCTGCAGGCCGTACTGTTCCAGAAAAGGGAACATTCGCTCCAGGTGGAGCAGGCGGATGAGCAGCAAAATCGCCACCGCAATGGAGACGGCCGGATTGTTGCCGACAATGCCCAGCGCCAGAAGCGCGAGCAGAACAAGATTGATGACATCCATAGTTGACGAAACTCGCTTTCTTTATTTTGCCCCTATTATATCCAATGCGGGGCAGTGTGTGGACAATATTTGACAGTCAAGCACCGCACCCGGGCCGTCCATGGAAGGAACGGGCGGTGCTTCTGAAACGGTGTGCAATGAAACAGCCGGCTGCAGCGAAGCGCCGGCTGTGTGGCGTCAGCGTCAATCACAGGGACAACGGCCGCAACCTTCCCCAGCTGCTATCGCCTACACCCACGGCTCCAGCATGCCGACGGGATAGCCGACAGGCTCCGGTGAAGCGGGAAATTTGCCCCAGGCAAACACGCCGTTAAAGTATTCGATCGTAAACGGTTCGTCGTGGCCGTAGACTCGATAGCTACCGCCGACGCGAAACTCTGCGGTTCCGATGTAATACGATTTGGCCAGGAAAAATTTTTGCTGCAGGACGGCGTACTGTGACTCGTCACCGGCCTGCTTCTTTTCTTCTGCCGCGAGGCGCAGCCGTTCCATCTCTTCCTGCAGTTCGGCAAGGGTCATTTGACTGTACAAGCGCACGGTGCCCCCTCCTTTCATCCCTATCATTGTAACAGGAAACAGGGGTTTCGGCCACGGAGCAAAGGCGGCGGATAAAAAATGGCACTCCCAATGCAGGAGTGCCCAAGGGTAGGGGGCGATTGAGAAAAAAACCGATGGGCGCGGCGGACGCCGTTGGCAATCAGGCCAAACGTCACCGCCAGCAACAAGGTGCGTCACAGTAATCATGACGAGTTGGGGTCACAATTGAGACTTGCATGACGACAAAAGCATCGGTGCTTTTCTCAATGATTGAAAAAGTGCGTACTGGTACAGATTAGCAAATAATTGTAAACTAACGGTAAAATAAAAATAAAGTTATGTTAAATGTGATGCCAATAACAGGCATGCCTGCGGTCAGCGCGCAAACACGTGGTTGGCGATTCGCACCGTCAGCGGTCTCGTCCGAATCCAATCGGACGTCGCCGTTTTCGGATTGTAGAAGTAGAGGGACCCGCGAGATGGATCCTTGCCGTTAACGGCGTCCCGGACGGCCTTGCGCGCCGTATCGTTCGTCTTATACGTTAGATGGCCGTCATTTACAGGTGAAAAGGCGTTGGGTTGATAGATGACCTCTCGCACCGTGTTGGGAAATTGGGGCGATTTTACACGATTCAATACGACCGCCGCGATGGCCACTTGGCCTTCGTAGGGTTCGCCCCGGCCTTCCGCGTAAACGAGTCGGGCCAGCAGTTCCAGTTCACGTTCGGTCAGCCGAACACGCGCTCTTGTGGCCGTGCGCCGCTCGTCACGACTCGCCCGGACCGCTGGGCGCCGCTCCTGTTGTCGGGGTTCAAGAGTTTTGGGGACGTCCGTCGCCCGTGCCATAGGTCCATGTGGTCGAGGCTCGTTCTGGGCGGGCGCGGTTTTTTTCGCCTGGGGTGCCGTTGCGCTGGTCGGCGTCACCAGCAGGCACACCAAGAGCAGCAAAATGCTGCCGGAAAAGAAGAAAAAGCGCGTTCGCGCCTCTCGTTTCATCACGAAGACATCACACTCCTTTTCGCTCTTAGCTTGCGGTCGCGTAAAGCGAATCGGGTCATTTGCAAGTCTATCGGTGAAACAACTGTGGTTCAAGAGGGAATGGATTCCATGCCCGCCAAAACAGCTCAGCCGGACCGCCGCGCGCATTGGGTGAACACGAGCGGACGGAACCGGAAAAGTCGGGCTGCGTCAAAAGCAAACGGCGCCGATCAAGAGACTGGCGCCGTTTGCTCCGCTTATTTTTCCTGAATGGTAATCGTTTTGATTTTGATCGGATCGGCAGGCATGCTCGCTTCGCCCGTAAGCGGGTTGTTTTTCACCTTGACGGATTCAATTTTTTTCACGACGTCCATGCCGCTGATTACCTTGCCGAAGATGGTGTAGTACGGGGTGTGCTTCAGGTTTTTCACATCATCGCCGGAGCCGATGAAGAACTGGCTGCCGTTGGTGTTGGCACCAGCGTTGGCCATGGCGACGACGCCCGGTTCGTAGACGTGGCCGTTGTTCAGCTCGTCTTCGAAATTGTAGCCCGGACCGCCGGTTCCGTTGCCCAGCGGATCGCCTGTCTGGATCATGAAATCCTTGATCACGCGGTGGAACGTCAAACCGTCATAAAACTTGTCCTTTGCCAAAAAGACGAAATTATTTACCGTTATGGGCGCGTCTTTGGCAAACAGTTCCACCGTGATGTCGCCCATCGTCGTGGAGATAACCGCCTGGTATTTTTTGTTTTTGTCAATTTGCATGGCCGGAGGTGTGGCGTACTTTTTCTCGCCCGTCGGCCCCGGCGGTTGTGCCGGTTCCTTGGAATTTTCCTTGACAGGCGGCTTCGGTTGAGGGGGCGCCGTTTCACTGCTTCCGCCGGAACATCCCGCAATCAATGCGGCTGCTGTCAGACATGCGAGTAGGGTGGTAAACAGTCGTTTCATCTTGTGCACCTTCCTTTCCTGCTTGTCCTGATATGGGGACGCAGAGGATTATAGCACAAACATGCAAGAGAACGCCAATAGGGTGGTCGGAATGGCCGGCGCGTGATAGAATGTTAGAAAAGTTGACGCTGGAGGGATTTCTGGTGGGCGAGCGCTTCGAGACGAAAACAGTACATATCGGCCACAAGCCGCTTCAACAGGTGGCCAGCAAGTCTACCCCCATTTATCAAACGTCCGTGTTTGCCTTTTCTGGGCTGGAGGATGTAGAGCGATACTACGCAGGAGAAGGAGAGTACCTGTACACCCGCAACGGCAACCCGAACCAAACGGAACTGGCATTGGCTGTTGCCCGGTTGGAACAGGCGGAGGCAGGCGTCAGTGCCGCGTCCGGGATGGGCGCAATCATGGCCGGCCTGCTCGCCGTACTGGGACCGGGCGACCACGTACTCGCCTCCCATGAACTGTACGGCGGAACCTATGCGCTGCTGCACAAGGAACTGTCCCGGTTCGGGATCGAACTGGAGTGCATTGACCTGAGCCGAAAGGAATCGCTGGCGGCCCATGTCCGGCCGCAGACCAAGCTCCTTTTCACCGAGACGATTACCAACCCGCTGCTGTCGGTGCCGGATCTGCCATATTGGATACGCGAAGCAAAACAGTACGGACTCGCCGTCATGGTGGACAACACGTTTGCCACTCCGTATCTGGTCCGGCCGATTCAACTGGGAGCCGATCTGGTGGTGCACAGCGCGACGAAGTACATCGGCGGCCACAGCGACGTCACGGCGGGCGTTCTGGTCGGCCGGCAGGATCTGGTGGAAAGGGCCGCGGAGATCGTGGTCAACTACGGCGCGTCCCTCAGCCCGTTTGAAGCGTGGCTGACCGCCCGCGGGCTGAAGACGTTGGCGCTGCGCATGGAGCGGCAGTGCGACAACGCGAGTGCAGTGGCGCAGTTTTTACGGAACCATCCGGCGGTCAAGCACACCTATTATCCGGACCCGGCTTCCACTTCGTTTTTTCACACCGATAAGCAAGGAGCGATGATCTCGTTCTGCCTGGCGGACGAAGAAAAGGTGTACGACTTCTTCCGCTCCCTCGACTGGATCAAGCTGGCCCCGTCTCTGGCGGGTGTGGAGACAAGCGTGTCTCATCCCGTCACCACCTCCCACCGCGCATTGTCGGAAGAGCAGCGGCGGGAAGCCGGCATCACCCAGGGGCTGATTCGCCTTTCGGTCGGCATAGAGGCGGTAGAGGACATCATCGCCGAACTGGACCGGGCACTCTAGGTCCTGAGACGGCAGCTTTGCATCACCTCAAAAAATTTTCTGCCAGCCTTGTGACTTTTTTCCGCCTCCATACGTAATACTCATTTGGATAATAAAGCATCTGTATGAGGTCCGTTCACGGGACGGCCGCATTCGCGGATGCTTTTTCCTCGTCCGCAAGCGCTGACCGGAAAGGGGTGCTTGCTTTTGCGTTTGAAACGAGAAGACCTGACCGCGCCGGAGTGTGCCCGCGTCGTTGGAACACGGCGATCGGGCTTCCGGCCGATACGGCGGGGTGGAGGAAATCACGATGGCAATGGCGATGAAGCGTTCGACGCGCCCGTCGTCAGACTCTTCGGCCGAGTATTACGAGTCCCGCGATTTTACCGAGTTGTACGACGAGTACTTTGACCGCGTCAACCGCTATTTGCGCTGCCGCGTGCAAAATCCGTGGGATGCCGACGACTTGACGACGACAGTGTTTTTAAAAGCGCTTGAAAAATTTGATCAATACAGCAGAACCAGTCCGTTTGCTTCCTGGATATTTCGCATCGCTCACAATACGTACGTCGATTTCATGCGAAAAAACCGGGAGTTTCCAGTCGATCAGGACGACCTGCTCGGCGGTGAACCGGACGATACATGGCAGCCGGAACGGCAGGCGCTGACCAACGAAGAGATTCGCCTGCTGCGCGACCGGTTGGACAAGTTGACGCAGGATCAGCGTGACGTCCTGACCCTGCGTTATTTTGCCGATCTGAAAATCAGCCAGGTGGCGGAAGTGCTGGGCAAAACGGAATCGAGCGTAAAGATGATCTCCTATCGCGCTTTGCATCAGCTACAGAAGATGTACGAAAGGGGAGAGGGCGAATGAGAGACGAGAAGCACATCCCCACCGACTGGTCAGAAGATCATTCCGTCGCCCAACTGCTGGCCCATCTGCAAAAGCTTCGCCGGTCCGTGCCGGTGAACTACCAGCTGAAAGCGGAGTTGAAAAAACAGCTGTTGCAGCGGATCAAGGAACTGGACAAGGAGCGGCAGCAAAGCCTGGTGGGGTCCCGGCCAAACAGGTTCCGCCTGGTCTGGAGCCTGGCAGGTGGGGTGGTCCTGCTCGTGCTGGCTGTCTGGTACGGCTTCTGGCCGCATGGTGTGCTGTCGGTTCGGCAGCCGTCGCTGCTCGCCATGGAAGCGGTGATCGATCAGGAGCGGGTCGATCTGAATGCCGACGGTACGCGGATCGCGTACGTGACGGGCGGTTCAACCATCCGCACGTATGCGCTGCATGAGCCGGATAAAAAAGTGGACCTGTCACTGCCGGTCGATCACGGCGATTTCACTTCCCTGTCCTGGAGCAATCGGGCCGACCAGTTGGCCGTGGTGGAGCAGCAGGGAGAGACGTCCCGGCTCTGGATCGTGGACGTGCCCGACGACAAGCAGTCGGGCAGCAGCCGTTTGATCAAGGAGGAAGAGGGGGCTGCGTTTCGTTCTCCCAATTGGTCGCCGGCCGACGACAGCATTGTCTATACGCGCACGAGCGACGGCGTGGAGGAGATATGGGTAAGCAGCATCGTTTCCATGCGGGATTGGAAGGTGGCAGAAGGCAGTCAACCGGAGTGGTCGCCCGACGGACGCCTGCTTGCCTTTACAAAACAGGGCAGCGTGTTCGTGATGGAAATGCGCTCCGGTCGGACTACGCTCGTCGGTCGAGGCGGCTGGCCGTCCTGGAACAGTGAGTCCAGCCTGACGTTCACCACTCCGGAAGGCACCCTCGCGGAAGCGGAAGTAAACGAACAGCCGCCTGTGCTAAAAGAGGTGCCGATCCGATCATGGAAGGGCGGACGTCTGGTGCGGGCTCACTGGGCGGCTGACCGCGAGCACTTGCTGCTGCTCCAGGCTGGCGACGAGACAGAGAACACATTGGTCGTCTCACTGGCGTCACGATAACGAGCGGAGGAGAACGAGATGAACAGGAGTTGGCTGCTCGTCTTCGCGGTCGTGTGGTTGAGTTTCGCCGCTCAGCCGGCTGCCGCCGAAGGCAGCGTTGAGATGAAAGTACACATGCCGTTCAACGGAGTGTTCAAATACGATGCCTGGGTACGACTGGAAGTGACCGTGCACTCGCAGGAACAGCCGTTTTCCGGTTTGGTCGAGCTGTCCAATGCAAGAAAACCGAGAAAAACCGGGTATGGCGTGCTTCGGCAGCCGGTAAAGCTGACGGCAGGCGAAAGCAAGACGATCGCCTTTGACATGCCGGCGCAATTGTTTTTGGAAGAATGGCGGCTCTGGCTGACCCAGGGTGACAAGGTGGTCGCGTCGGAAAAGCTGCGGATGCGTTTTCCCAATGAGGGACGCATCATTGGCGTGCTGGATTCCGGCAGCGGCGCTTTTCATGTATTGACGCTGACACAGCGGCAGATGGACGGCGGCCACGTCCTCGTGCAAAACCTGACCGCCGAGATGCTGCCGGACGAGCCATGGCTGTACCGCAACCTGGATATTCTCGCGCTGATTGGAGAACAGGTGAAGCAGCTGCGCGATGAACAGGTAAGGGCGATTACAGAGTGGATCAAGAGCGGCGGCGTCGTCATTTTGTCCGCCGGACCCGGTCAGGAGGAAGCAGTCCGGCGGTTTGCCGATGTTTTGCCGATCGAGCCGAAAAGCGGACGCGTCGATCTGAAACAGGCGCTCTCTGCCTATATGCCGGCGAAAAATCTGCCTGACGGAAGCATTCCCGTTTACAACAGCACGCTGCCGCTGTTCGTTGCCCAAGAGGCGGGCCACGGCCGGCTGCTGTTTGTCAATTATGACGTGACGACAGAGCCGCTTGCGTCCTGGCAGCACGGTGACGAGTTGTGGCAAAACGTCCTGATCCGTCATGGTGTGCAGGATGTGCTCGAACAGGGACGGCGCATCAACCAGTTCAATCGCCACTTGCTCGAGCTGAGCCGCTACATTCCCGACGTGCAACCGCCTCATCCCGTCTGGATCGCCGTGCTGTGGGTCGTGTACGTAGGGGCGGTGGCCCCGGCACTTATTTGCTATTGAAGCGGTTGAACCGGCGGCAGTGGGCGTGGGGCGTCATTCCGGGAATGGCTGTGCTCTTGATGGTCGGGGTCTTTTTCATCGGCAAGCCGATGGTCGTCCGGGAAAACAGCAGTTACTCCGTCAATCGGGTGCGGATTCTCGATGGGCAGCTGGCTGAAGTGGAGTCAGCGTCCACGTTTCTTTCGGTCAGCAAAGATCGTTTCAGGACGGAGGTCCAGCCGGGGATTGTTGCCCTGCCGCTTTCCTACAACCGATATAATTTCCAACCGGACGGGTTGATGTCGGAAAAGCAGGCGGACACGACATACGTCCTGGAGTTTCAGAAAGTGCCGTATCTGACGCCGCGGCAGGTGGTCGGATTCGGACTGATGCGCGATGCAGGCGAGTTTGCGGCCAGCCTTTACGTGCGAAAAGACAGGCTGCGCGGGACGGTGACCAACAACACGGCATTTCCGCTGGAGACGGCCTACGTGGAGGTGGGACCGCAGCGGATTCCGCTCGGCAGCATGCGGCCGGGAGAAACGAAGCGGGTCGACGCCAAACTGGAGCCGCTCTACCTGCCCAGCCGAAGTGATTACGAGAATACGAGTCCCTCTGTGGAAGAGCGTATCCGCTGGATGAAGGACGACGTGCTGTCAGTCGAGGGCGGTGATTCTGTGCGAATTCTCGGCGTCAACAGCCAGCCCATCCCGCTCATCACCTTTCAGGAAGAGCATCGTTCCCACTACTGGAACGTGATCAGCCAAACGGTGCGGCTTCAACCGGATAAGCGCGGCGTGATCACGTATCCGTACGGTCTGCTGGACGTGAGCATACAAGAGTCGACCGGAGAATTGGAGCCGAAATCGCCTTATCTGTGGGATGTGGCAAAAGGCAGCGTCACGTTTTCGCTGAAGCTGGGTCAGGCGAGACACCACGCGGAGCGGCTCATCGTGCCGCTCGACCACAGTTCGTTCCGCCCGTTTCAGAAAGCGATTTTCCACCAAAAGAGCGGGCAGTGGAAGCCGCTGCCAAGAGACAAGCGATTGGTCCTCGAGGCGGACTTGAGCGAGTACCTGACGCCCGACGGCACTGTCCTGCTTCGCTTCTCCCACCCGGGTGCAAAGCGTCTTTCGCTGCCGATCCCGTTCTTCCAGGTAGAGGGGAGGGAACCTGTGCGCCATGATTGAAACGATCCATCTGAGCAAGCGATACGGCAGCCTGCGGGCGCTTAGCGACCTCAATCTGCGGATTGAGCAGGGAAAGGTGTTCGGCTTCATCGGTCCCAATGGCGCGGGGAAGACGACCACCATGCAGATTTTGTCCACGTTGCTGGAGCCGAGTGAGGGACAGGCGTTTGTCTGCGGCTACGACGTGATGAAGGAGCCTGCGGACGTTCGGCAGTCGATTGGGTACATGCCTGATTTTTTCGGCGTTTATGACAACCTGACGGTGCGAGAGTACCTGGACTTTTACGCCGGGGCCTACAAGATTCCGGCGAACAAACGGAATGCCCTGATCGCCGATCTGCTGGAATTGGTCAACCTGTCCAACAAAGTGGACGCCTACGTCGATTCGCTCTCCCGGGGCATGCAGCAGCGTCTGGGACTGGCGCGGTGCCTGGTCCACGATCCCGCGGTGCTGATTCTGGACGAGCCCGCTTCCGGACTTGACCCGCGCGCCCGCATTGAGCTCAGGGAAATCCTGAAACAGCTTCGCGCGATGGGCAAGACGATCCTGATCAGCTCCCACATTCTGCCAGAGTTGGCGGAGCTGTGCGACGAGATCGGCGTGATCGAGCAGGGCAGGCTGATCGCCTGCGGAGCGCTGGATGACGTAAGCGTCCGAGCCCGCGGCATTACGCTCATGCTGGTGCGGACGCTGACCAATCGCCATCAGGCGGGACACGTTCTGTCACAGTGTCCCCTGGTAAAGGATCTGGAGGAACAGGAAGACGGGTTTCGCTTTCGGTTTGTCGGAGGCGAAGCGGAAAAAGCCCAATTGCTGCAAGAATTGGTGAACGCGGGTGCGACTGTCACGTACTTTGGCGAGTCCAGCGAAAACCTGGAAGCCGTCTTTTTGGCCATCACGGAAGGAGTGGGAGGCTGATGCGGGATTTTCTGTCCAATCCGATCCTCGTCAAGGAACTGCGGGAACGGTTCCGCACAAAGCGGACCGTGTGGATTCTCACGCTGTTTCTGCTGATCATGGGAGGCATTCCGCTTGGGCTGCTGCTGATCAGCCCGTCCAGTGCGGGAACGCTGGGAGAAAACGGGGAACTGTTCCTCATCTCGGCAGCGATCCATTACGCCATGATCTGCTTTGTCGTTCCGGCGCTGACAGCGGGCGCCATCAGCGGCGAGAGGGAACGTCAGACGCTCAACATTTTGCTCACTACCCAGCTGTCGCCCCGCACGATCGTCTGGAGCAAGCTGGTCACGTCGCTCGCCTTTACCAGCCTGCTTCTGACCGCGTCCATGCCCCTGTACAGCCTGGTCATGCTGTACGGCAGCGTGTCGCCGGAACAGGTGGTGAAGCTGGTCCTGTTCTTCGCCGTCAACATCCTTTTTCTGGGATCGCTTGGCTTGTTCTGTTCCACCTGGATCAAGCGAACCGCCGTCAGCACGATTACCGCGTACGGCATCGCGTTTTGCTTTGTCGTCGGAACCGGCCTGCTGTTTTTCTTCCTCGGCGAAATTTTGCAGCAGATCGATCCGGAACGGTATTCCCAGGCAGTGGTGTGGAGTCTTCCGGAACTGCAAATTCTGGCTGGAATCAACCCGGTGATCGTGCTCTTCGCCATCCTCGACGATTCGCTGATGCCGTCGGTGGAGTTTGCCTTTACCCCCTGGCTGTTTTTTGCCTGCTGTTACCTGGCGCTGAGCGTGCTGTTCATGCTGTGGAGCGGATATCTGCTGAAACCGGTGCGGCGCAGGTGGTGGAGTTGGAAGAAGCGCCCGGTTCGTGTACAATAGGAAGGGTATAAGGGGGGAACGTCGTGAGCGACCAGCAAGTCCAGATTCTCGACTTTGAAGAACTGCTTCGGTATATCGAACGCCGCCTCGCCGAATCCGGCAAATACGTCCAGCGGGATGCCATCATTGCCATCTTGCAGGCGGAAGAGGCGTTCCTGATGGAAAAAGGCGTGCTGCAAGAAGTAAAAGAATAGAATCGAGGGCAGCCTGCGGGGGACCGCAGGCTGTTTCTTTTTGGCGGGACTACGGCTTGCCGAGCAGGTCGAACAGCGCTGCCTCCAGGTCTGGATGGCGGAAGCGAAAACCGTGATCCGCCAACCGCTTTGGCACACAATTTCTGCCGGTCAGTGCCAGGCTTGGTTCCGTCCGCATGAAGACGTATGCTCCCAGCCACACCAGAGGCGCAGGAGTCGGGGGTGCCCACCCCTTGTTCAGCACCTTTCTCAGCACAGCCATGAATTCCTTGTTTGTGACCGGGTGCGGCCCGGTCGCGTTGTAGATGCCGGTCATCCTGTCGTCTTCGACAGCTGCGAGGAAGATCTGGTTCATATCGTCAATATGCAGCCAGCTGATGTACTGATTGCCCTTCCCGATGGTTCCTCCCAGGTTGTACCGGGTCAGCTTGATCATCGGTTCAAGCGCGCCGCCGTCGCGACCCAGTACAAAGCCGATCCGCAATAGCACTTGTCTGGTCGAAGGCAGCTTCCTGGAAAAAAAGGCTGTTTCCCATTGTTTGCAGACGTCAGCGGAAAATCCCGTTCCATGTGGGGCATCCTCGTCGCAGAGGTTTCGCGTGTCGCCGAAAATGGCCAGGGACCCCGCCTGAACAAAGACTTTGGGCGGATGCTTGCAGGTCAAAATGGTGTCGGCCAACACGTTGACGGAATCCAGGCGGGAGCGGATGATTTCGTCCCGGTTTTTTTTGGTATAGATGCAGTTGACGCTTTTCCCGGTGAGGTTGATGACGGCATGGCTTCCGTCGATTTCGTCCGTCCACGTGTCGATGGTCGCGCCGTCCCAGTGAACGTACCGGACATGATTTCGTTCGGTCGACGCGCCTCTCGTCAAGATGACGACGTCATATCCTTTCTGAGTCAACAACGCAGCCAGTGATTGCCCGAGAAAACCGGAACCCCCTGCGAGAATGATTTTTTTCTTCACACGACCACCCTTTCTCGGAGAGATGTGCCCACAACCCATCCAATTATACCAAAAATAGAAAGATTTTGACAAAACCATGCGGGCGCAGATTGCGGAAGATACGATTTTTTAGGAAAAAAGAGGAAACGTGGAAGGCACAGCGAATTCTTGTTGCATCTCATTCTCAGGGTAAAGGAGTGCTCGCCTGTTGCAAGCAGGGATCTACACCGGAAAACCGTCGGTCGACTTGAACAAGGACGAACTGCGCCGAACTGTGGAAAATCTGCACAATCACATTTTCAAGTACAAGCGTGACGCAGACGGTCAGTTCGTGTTCACCCTCTCGGAAGGAAAGTTGGCCAGAGAGTTCGGACTGACGACGGACAGCATCAGCGGCAAGCGGCTGCAAGACGTATTGCAGTTGTGCAGCGATGACATCATGTCCATGTACGAAAAGGCGTATGACGGCCATGTGGTGGAGTATGAGTCAACCATGGGGGAACGAATTTTTACGACGACCCTCTCCCCGATCATCGAACAGGGGCGTGTCGTGGAAGTGGTCGGCTCCTCGACGGAGATTACGGAGCGCAAGCGCATCGAGCATGAACTGCAGGAAGCGGAGGAATTGTACCGCAGTCTGGTCGAGGACACGTTGGTCGGCGTGTACATTGCGTACGTGAACGAACACAGCTTCGTCTACGTCAATCCCCGCATGGCCGAGATGTTCGGCTACACCCAGGAGGACATGATGCGGCTGGGAGCGGTCGATCTGGTCGTGCCGCAGGAACGGGAGATTGTGCTGAAAAACCAGAGCCGCCGCAGCAAGGGAGACCGCTCGCCCATTCGTTATCAGTTTCACGGTCTGCGCAGCGACGGCAACATTGTTCATCTCGAAGTGCTGCAGAAGACCACGATCTACAAGGGGAAGCCGGCCGTAATCGGCATTCTGCAGGACATCACGGAGCGAAAACAGGCGGAGGAGATGGTCCGCAAGTCGGAACTGCTCTCCGTCATCGGTCAGCTGGCGGCCGGAGTGGCGCACGAGATCCGCAACCCCCTGACCTCGCTCAAGGGCTTTTTGCAGCTGATGTACTCCCACCAT
This sequence comes from Brevibacillus sedimenti, assembly GCF_020923495.1. Taxonomy (GTDB): domain Bacteria; phylum Bacillota; class Bacilli; order Brevibacillales; family Brevibacillaceae; genus Brevibacillus; species Brevibacillus aydinogluensis. The sequence continues at coordinate 3,211,652 of NZ_CP064048.1, read as the reverse complement.
CAGGACAAGCAGCAGTACTTTACCATCATGTTGTCGGAGTTAAACCGGATCGACAAAATTATCAGTGAACTGCTCGTGCTGGCCAAACCGCAGGACATCGCCTTCAAGGAGAGGGACGTCGTTCCCATGCTGGAGCATATTATCGTGCTGGCGGAGACACACGCCGTCATGCACAACGTCCGCATCTTCATCCATCACGAACCCAATCTGCCTGCGGTCATGTGCGAGGAGAACCAGCTCAAACAGGTGTTTCTCAATCTTTTGAAAAACGCCATCGAGGCCATGCCGGACGGAGGCGAAGTGCACGTGAGCGTGCGGCGGGAGGAAGACACGGTTGTCATCAGCTTCCGCGATCAAGGCTGCGGCATTCCCGAAGATCGTCTGGCGAGACTGGGGGAGCCGTTTTACACGACCAAGGAGAACGGGACAGGTCTGGGGTTGATGGTCAGCTACCGGATTATTCACAACCACGGCGGAACCATTTCCGTCACGAGTCAGCTGCACCAAGGTTCCACCTTCGAGGTGAGGCTGCCTGTCAGCTGACAGCCATGCGTGTTTGCGTCTTTGCGAAAAAACCTGTATGATGGACACGTATCATGAATCTTTCAATAAGGACGTGAACACATTGACCGCAGAAAACAAAGACCTGGAACTGGGCGACATCATTACGCTGGACGACGAAAACGGCGAACCGCTTGGCGACTTCGAAGTCATCGCCTTGTTTGAACTAAACGGAAAGGAATACGTCGCCTTGACCGACGCTGTTGAAGACGAGGCGCAAGCAGACGACGTGGATGAAGAAGTGGACATCTTCGTATTCCAGGTCGACGGCGGTGAAATGGTGCCGCTGGAGGAAAACGAGGAAGCAGCCGTCTACGTCAAGCTCAACGAAGTGCTGGAAGGCATCGAACTGGTCGACGAAACAAAGTAAGCATCACAAAAACACATGCAATAAAGCCGCTGCGGCATAGCAGCGGCTTCAGCGTGTAGACAAAGTCCGGTGGTGTCATGGGTGATGAGGCCCGCTCGCTCACTTGACGACCAGCAAAGAAGTGGATGATGTCCGCTCCAAAACGCGACGCGGGCAGGGGGGCAAACATCTGGGTAGTTCAACGAAGTGAGACTTGTGCCCCCTGTTTTCCCCGCGTCCTGCGTTTTTTCGCTTGGCAGGTCGTCAAAGGAGCTCGCTTTGCCCATCACCCCATGCCTCGTACTTTTTCTCCACCTTGGTTGATCAATGTGCAGGCCTTGCGGCCTGGAACCGATGGGAAAATCGGTTCCTTACGAACTCGTAATGATAAAAAATGCACTTTGTCTTCAGTCAGAGGCCGCTGCGGCATAGCAGCGGCTTTTTTCAGTGCGCGAAAGGCACCTCTCTTATGCGAGGAATCAGTTGCTCATCTTTATGATATTGTCCTTGAGATCCCGCACGACCAGCAGGCAGGAGTAATCCGACTCCTGCAGCTCGCGGAACAGTGCCGAGGCTTCGTCCTTGCTCAGCCCCAGCTTCTCCAAACGAGTCCGCAGCTCTTCGCCGCCGTTTTCAAAGACATGTGCTTTGCTGTCGATATCGCCGATGACATCCTCGGAATGGCTGCTGTACTTGTAGTAGTTGTCGCGCTGGTTGGAGTGGTTTTTGTCCGGATTCCACCGTAGGACCCAGATATCGTCCTTGTGGTAGCCGGAGGAATTAAGCGCCTGAATGTCGGAGACCAGCTCCTGGTCATAGCGGTGAAACTTCACAAACGGTTTTGTTGCGCTGATCAAGGAACTTCCCCCTTTGTCTGCCTTGGGTTTTCAACTCCTCCATAGCTTGCCCCATCTTCAGGCAATTAGCCGAAAAACATGGTGTTGACCACACGGTTCGACGTTTGAAAAGAACAAAAAGTTTAAAAAATTGGAAAACGTTGTATGTTTTTGGAGGAAAACCGTGCATTTTGTAGAACTTTTTTCCTGTTTCAAAAATCTCATCCCATCCGTGGCCGTCCGCTGTCGACAGACACGGCGCCCTGCATGGGAGATTGGAGGAACAAACGGAATGGTGTACTCCCGCTCTTGTCAAACGGTAACAGAATTGGTCCCTTTTAGTTCCAGCCCATTCAGCTTGCTGCCGAACGATTGGTTGGTGCAGTCTTCCTCAGCGGGTATCAAAAACACCAAGCTGACCTGCTTGTTCGACAAGCTGGTGCGTCCCGTCCGTGAACAGCGACATGCATGTCTCGACACCGCCTTGTACGAGTGCAGGACACTGGACGAGACGGAAACGCATCTGCACGAGCAGGTGAACGACATCGTCAATTTCAGCTACAACCTCCGCTATCTGCATGACCAGCTTGAGTTTGAAGATGTCGGCACCCATACGGAAAAACAGGCGCACGTGTTTGCCGTCGTCCAGCAGGTCGGCAGCCATCCGCTGGTGCTGACGACCGCGCGGGCCGTGGTGGACGACGAACTGGACTGTTACGAGCTGTTTGCTGGCGTAAACAAGCCGGCAAAAGCGGCGGAGTTCGTCCGCTTCGCTTTTCATCCGCTGCTGGATTTTATCGGCAAAGACGAAGGGACGAAGCGGTATCGACCGCTCCTCGATCTGCACAAGCGCTACCTGTTTCGCCTTCTGCTCCGCCACATGTTCGCGTTCATGGAAGCGCGGGAAATCCGCACGGTCTTTGCCATCCTGCCGCTTCACGTCAAAGTGTTTCTGGAACAGACAGGCATTCAGCTGACCAGAGTGCCCGCTGCGGTTCCCGCTGCATCGGACAAACACGCGTTCATGCGGCAGGCTTTTTACAAGTACTGGCGGCCGGATGCAAAAACCTGCCGGCAGCCGGCCCTGTACACGGTAGGCTTTTGCATGTCGCCGCTGGTGCAGACCGTGGACGGGCTCAGCATTGTGATTGATCAGGAGTGACGAAAGAAAGGGGGAAGTTTATCATGACGGACCTGCGTTCGCTGCTGGCCGAACGAACAGAGATGAGAAGAGAGGACTGGCTGTTTGCCCCGCTGTTTTTCCGCCTCCAGCGGGAGGATGACCGCCGCCGCTTGCAGGACCTGTGCCGCAGGCAAGACGATGTCGTGATTCTCAATCCGTTTCGCGGACAGGTGGAGGAACTGATCAAGGCGAAGCATCCGGACCGCCGGTTCAGCCGGGAAGAGCTGTCCGAGGCGGTCGAAGACTATCTGGGGGAGGCTCCCGAGGAAAAAGGCGTATGGGTGTACTACCCCTGGCGCAGGACCCTCGTGCACCTGCTGGACGAGGAGGAGTTCGTGTTTGTGCGGACGAACCGGAACCGAAACAAGATCACGCAGCAGGAACAAGAGGTGTTGTCCCGGAAGGCGATCGGGGTGATCGGCCTTTCCGTCGGCCAGTCCCTCGCGCTCACGCTGGCGATGGAACGGGTGTGCGGCGAGATTCGCCTGGCCGATTTCGACACGCTGGAACTCTCCAACCTAAACCGTATCCGGACCGGCGTTCACCACCTGGGCATGCCGAAAATCATTGTCACGGCGCGGGAGATTGCGGAGATCGATCCCTTTTTGAAAGTGGTCTGCTTTGCCGACGGGGCCAACGAGGAGAATCTGGACCGCTTTCTGTTGGAAGGCGGACGGCTGGACATCCTGGTGGATGAATGCGACAGCCTGAACATGAAGATCCTGAGCCGGCTCAAAGCCAGGGCGCTGGGCATTCCCGTCGTGATGGACACGAGCGACAGGGGACTTGTGGACGTGGAACGGTTCGACCTTGAACCGGACCGGCCGATTTTGCACGGGTTGGTCGACGGATTGGACTACGACACCCTGAAGGGGCTGTCCAACCAGGAGAAAATCCCCCATGTGCTGCGGATCGTCGGGGACGACGCCATCTCGGCGCGCTTGCGAGCGTCATTGGCGGAGGTGGGCAAAACCGTCTGCACCTGGCCGCAGTTGGCCTCGTCCGTCACGCTGGGAGCGGCCGTGGGCACCGACGTCTGCCGCCGGATCGCGCTCGGGCAGTTTCGCGCTTCCGGCCGATATTACGTCGATCTGGAACAGTTGATCGCCGACGGGAACTGCCTGGTTGTCTGAGGTTTGGCTTTGACCGATCTTCCCCTCTAGTGCTACACTTAGACATGGTATTTCTGTATGTGATGAGGAGAGTTGGTTATGCCGAAGTTCAAACTGTTTGCCGCCAAAAAAGGCGCAGCCGACCAGAAAAGGAACAACCAATTTGTCAAATTTGCCCGGCAGATTTACGTGGAGGCGAAGAAAGGCGGGCCGGACCCGAACGCCAATCTGAAGCTGAAAGCGATCATCGCCAACGCGCGAGCCATCAATATGCCGGTGGAAAATATCGAACGCGCGATCAAAAAGGCGACGGACACCGGAAACGCCGACAACTACGAAGAAATCCGCTACGAAGGATACGGACCGGGCGGCGTGGCCGTCATCGTCGAATGCCTGACGGACAACCGCAACCGGACCGCGGCCGACGTGCGCGCCATCTTCAACAAGCGCGGCGGCAACCTGGGGGAGACCGGTTCCGTCAGCTTCATGTTTGACAAGAAAGGCGTCATCACCATCGACCGCGAAGCGTTTCCCGTCGACGAGGACACCATCCTGATGCAGGCGCTCGAAGCCGGTGCCGAGGACATGGTGACCAACGAGGACTCCTACGAGATTTTGACCCACCCGCACGAGCTGGAACAGGTCAAAAGCGGACTGGAAGCGGAAGGCTACACGTTTGCAAACGCGTCCGTTCAGTGGATTCCGCAGAACACCGTCAAGATCAGCGGCGAGGATGCAGCGAAAATGCTCAAGATGATGGAGGCTTTCGAAGAGAACGACGACGTCCAAAACGTCTACGCCAACTACGAAATTGACGACGAGGAAATGGAACGCCTGCTGAACGAAAAATAACGCGGCGCATTCGGCCATCTCGCTAGGGCGAGGTGGCCTTTTTTCGGGCCTCACCCGTCACAGCGCGAGCGACGGCCGGGTGGTTTTTTTGCCCGCGGAATCGCATTTTCTCACCGTCCACCGACAGCGGGCGTTGAATACAATCAATTCCATACGGTACAATAGCGATTAAGTGTTCGCTTTTTACCCGGACGGAGAACGGAACGTCACGTCCGTTCCGCACAAGGGCGACCACGGCTCCGCTTTTCGCCCAGGGCGCGGCCGGCGCCGCGTTTCCTTGCGCAAGTTGAAGAAGCAGAGGGGAGAACGCGATTGAAGGAAACAGATACGCTTACGTATACCGAAGAAGACATTCAGGTGCTGGAAGGCCTGATTGCCGTGCGCAAACGGCCGGGCATGTACATAGGTTCCACCGGCAGCCGCGGTCTGCACCATCTCCTGTGGGAGATTGTGGACAACGCCAAGGACGAAACGCTGGCCGGTTTTAACGATACGATCATCGTCACCCTGCACAAGGACGGCAGCGTCAGCGTGGAGGACCACGGGCGGGGTATCCCCACCGGCATGCACAAGACGGGCCGCCCGGTGCCGGAAGTGATTTTTACCACGCTGCATGCCGGCGGCAAGTTTGGCGGCGGCGGATACAAAAAGAGCGGGGGACTGCACGGGGTCGGTTCCAGCGTGGTAGTCGCCCTCTCCAAATGGCTGGAGGTGGAGATCCACCGCGACGGCAAGATTCACAAACAGCGGTATGCCTACGTGGTGGACGAACAAGGCAACGAACACGTGGGCAAGCCCGTGACCGGCCTGGAAGTGGTCGGCACCACCAGGCGAACCGGTGTGACCGTGCGCTTTCTGCCGGACGACGCGGTGTTTGGCAGCGCCCGGTTTGATTACGAGACGATCCGCGACCGTTTGCGCGAGACGGCGTTTTTGCTGAAAAAGCTGCGCCTGGTGCTGATTGACGAGCGCGGACCCGAGGTCAAACGGGAGGAGTTTTACTTCGAGGACGGGCTTAAATCCTACGTCGAGTACCTCAACGAAGGCAAACAAACGCTCCACCCGGTGGTCTATTTCGAGGGGGAAAAGGAAAACGTTTACGTCGAGCTGGCGTTTCAGTACAACGACGGCTACACGGAAACGCTCGTCTCGTACGTCAACTCCATTCCGACGACGGACGGCGGCACGCACGTAACCGGCTTCCGCAACGGAACCACGCGGGTGTTCAACGAATTTGCCCGTAAAAAAGGCTTCCTCAAGGAGAAGGACCCCAACCTGTCGGGCAACGACCTGCGCGAAGGCTTCCTCGGGGTGCTGTCCCTGCAGATGGCCGATGTCCAGTTTGAGTCTCAAACCAAGGACAAGCTGGGCAACGAAGAGGCGCGGACCATTGTGGAGCAGATCGTCTCGGAAAAACTCGGATTTTTCCTCGAGGAAAACCCGGAGATCGGCAAGTTGTTGATCGAAAAGGCGATTCGTTCCGCGGAAATTCGTGAGGAACTGCGCAAACAGCGGGAAGCGCTGCGCGGCGACAAGAAGGGCAAAAACGCCAAGAAGCGGAAATCCATCTCCGACAAATTCGCGCCGCCGCAGTACAAGGACCCCAAGCGCAATGAGCTGTTCCTCGTCGAGGGGGATTCGGCCGGCGGTTCGGCCAAGCAGGCGCGCAACTCCGAGTTTCAGGCGATTTTTGGCCTGAAGGGTAAACCGCTCAACACCGAAAAGGCGAAGCTGTCCGACATCCTCGCCAACGAGGAGTTCCGCACCATTCTGGAGGTGCTGGAGACCGATATCGGAGAAGACTTTTCCATCGAAAACTGCGCGTTTGACAAAATCATCATCATGTCCGACGCCGACGTGGACGGGTCGCACATCCAGACGCTGCTGCTGACGTTTTTCTTCCGCTACATGCAGCCGCTGATCGCCGCAGGCAAGCTGTACATCTCCCAGCCGCCGCTGTATCAGGTGCGAAAGGAAAACCGCGGCAAGCCGGCGGACGTGGTCTACTGTTGGAACGACTACGAGCTGGAGCAGGCTCTCAAGCGGCTGGGGCGCGGTGCGGAAGTGCAGCGCTACAAGGGCTTGGGCGAGATGAACGCCGACCAGCTCTGGGAGACGACGATGAATCCGGAGACGCGCAAGCTGATCAAGGTGCAGTTGGAAGACCTCGCCCATTGCGAAAAACTGGTCACCGTCCTGATGGGCGACAAGGTGCCGCCCCGGCGCGAGTGGATCGAGAACCATGTCACCTTTGAAGTGGGAGAGGATGAATAAGCATGCTGTCCAATCAGATCATCGAACAGAGTTTCGCGGAAATCATGGGGAAGCGTTTCAGCGACTACGCCAACCTGGTCATCTTGTCCCGCGCCATTCCCGATGCCCGCGACGGCCTCAAACCGGTGCAGCGCCGCATCCTGTACGCGATGTACCAGGAGGGCAATACGCATGACAAGCCGTACCGCAAATCGGCCAAGACGGTCGGGTATGTGATGGGGACCTACCATCCGCACGGGGACAGCGCCATTTACGAGACGATGGTACGGATGGCGCAGTGGTGGAAAATGCGTCAGGTGTTGATTCAGGGTCATGGCAACTTCGGGAGCCTGGACGCCGACCCGCCGGCAGCGATGCGTTACACCGAGTCCCGCCTGTCCGCGCTGGCCAACGAAATGCTGCGCGACATCGAAAAAGACACGGTCACCTTTATCCCCAACTACGACAACTCGGCACAGCAGCCGGCCGTGCTGCCGTCCCGTTTTCCCAACCTGCTCGTCAACGGAGCGTCGGGGATTGCGGTCGGGTTTGCGACGGAGATTCCGACGCACAACCTGGGGGAAGTGATCGACGCGGCGATCGCCCAGATGAAAAAGCCGGACATCACGCTGGACGAGCTGATGCATCATATCAAAGGGCCCGATTTTCCGACCGGCGGCATCGTCCAGGGCACATCCGGCATTCGCAAGGCGTTTGAGACGGGGCGCGGACAATTTGTCATCCGCGGCCGCAGCCACGTGGAGGAGCCCAAAGGCACCAAGGTGAAAAAGATCGTCATCTCGGAGATTCCGTATGACGTGATCAAATCGAAGCTGGTCGCCCAGATTGACGAACTGGTGATGGAGCGCAAGATCGAGGGGGCGCTGGCTGTCCGCGACGAGACCGGCCGTAAAGAGGCGGAGCAAAAGAAGGTGCGGATTGTCATCGACATCCGAAAAGACGCGGACGAAAATGCGATCCTCAACTATTTGTACAAAAACACCGACCTGCAGATCTATTACAACTACAACATGAACGTCATCCACGAGGGAACGATCCGGCAGATGGGGCTGAAGGAGCTTTTGGCCGCCTACATCGACCACCAGAAAGACGTGGTGACGCGCCGTACCCAGTACGACCTGGACAAAAAGCAAAGACGGGAGCACGTCGTACAGGGGCTGATCCGGGCCAAGTCGATCCTGCGGCAGATCGTGGAGACGATCATGAACTCCGAAGACCGGGCCGACGCCAGAAAAAACATCATGGAGCAGTACGGGTTCACGGAGGCACAGGCGGAGGCGATCCTGTCCATCCAGTTGGCGTCGCTCACCCGGTTGGATATCGTCAAGCTGGAGAAGGAGCTGGCAACGCTGTCCAAAGAGATCGAGGTATTGAAGGCGATTCTTGGCAGCGAGAAAAAGCTGATCCAGGTGATTACCGCCGAGCTGAACGAAATCAAGAAAAAGTACGCGGAGCCGCGTCTGACCGAGATCCAGGGAGAGATCGAGGAGGTCAAGGTGGATATCGCGATGCAGATCAACGCGGAAGACTGCGTCGTGACCTTGACCAACGAAGGCTACATCAAGCGCACCAGCCCGCGCTCGTTCAAGTCGATGGGCGGGACAATCGAGACCTGCGGCGTCAAGGAAGGGGACAAGGTCCGCTATTTTGCGGAGGCCAACACCTCCCACACGGCCTTGTTCTTCACCCAGGACGGCAAGTATTTTGCCACGCTGGTCAACTCCATTCCCGACGACAAGTGGAAAGAGATCGGGACCGCGCTGGTCAACGTCATCCCGCTGGACAAGCAGCAGCACATCGTCGGGTTTGCGATCGTGGACGATTTCAAGCAGCCGCTCTACGTCTATCACGTCAGCCGCTCCGGCTTGATCAAGCGGACGGCGCTGACCGAGTACGAGACAAATCGTTCCGGCGCGCTGGTGGCGGCCAAGCTGAAAGCAGAGGGAGACGAGTTTGTCACGGCGTTTGTGGCAGGTGAAGAGGGTGCCTTCCTCGCGGTGACCAAAGACGGCATGGGCATCCGCTTCCCGCGCAGCGAGGTGAGTGCGACCGGCCGGGCGTCCAGCGGCGTCAAGGCGATTTCGCTTGCGGCTGGTGACGAGGTAGTCGCCCTGCTGCCGACGGAGGCGGAAGATGCGCGGTCGTTCAATCTGCTGACGGCCGAAGGACAAGTGAAACGCACCTTGATCTCCGCCATCCCGCTGCAGGGCCGGGCAGGCAAAGGGGTCCAGGTGATTCGCAAGCGGAAAACCAATCCGCATCGGGTGGTGGCGGTGACTGTGGAAGACACGCTCTACGCTTTGACGGACAGAAACGAGTGGGTACTGGTGCCGACCGAACAGGTGGCTGTGACGGAACAAGGGGGGGCGGCTCGCAGCGTGGTGGACGGCGGCGTGGAAGCCGTCGCCTATGAAGCCGTTTTGCCGGACGAAGCGGAAAAAGCGGCGGAGCCCCCGAAAGGGTCGGCCGAAGCGGAACCGGACAAAACACCCCGGGATGGTAATGCGGTAACCCAATTCAGCTTGTTCGACAATTCTGCGGATGAAAAGGAATGATGCACATGGCCAAGCCGTTTGAACGATTTGCTTCTGAACTGAACGCTCAGCAGGTGTCGCTGCTGCTGGATACCGTCCAGTATTTTGAAGAGGCGCCGAAGCTGCTCTCCATCCCTGACCGGCAGGGGACAAGCATTCCGGTGCCGATTACGGCCGACACGCTGCGCGCAATCCTGGCCGTTCTGGACGAAAACAAGCCGATGGACAAACAAGTGTTTGTCTTTGACTGGCAGGAGGGCAGCCAAGAGGAGACTGATCTGCTGCTGGTCGAGCTTCCGGATGGTACCATCATACGCCAGCCGACTGACTACCAGGCGTTTTCGCCGGTATAGGGTCCTGTCGGATATGAATGTCCTGTCCGCGACTGCTTACTCCCTGACCGCATGCAGCCTGCGGGACGCACTGCCAGTTTCACTGTGTTTCGCTGTGCCCAGGCAGGCAGCAGCCGCGTCTTGAGCAGTCGAAGCGCACTGCCCCGGGGATGAAGCGGGCCGCAGGCGGACACACTATGGCGGGAGGTGTGTCCGAACGATATGGAACGAACCATCAACGTGAACGGCAGCGCATACACGTTTTCCGCTACGTACGACGGTGATTCGCAGTACAACGTGCAGGTGCACAGCGGCGACAAACTGATTACCATGTTCAAGGTCGCCGCCGAGTCGGAACAGGACGTATTTGCAGCAGCCCAGGCCCGCTTCAAGGCCGACGTGGACATTGGCAACGTAAAGCTGTAGTGTAGGGAACAACACAACAGAAACGAGCAACCTCCTATGACGGGAGGTTGTTCAGCATGCAGACAAAGTTCGTGGCGCATGGGTGATCGGGCCTGAGCAACCTCCTAATGACGGGAGGTTGCTTTTTTGCCGTGTGCCAGGAGTGTGTTTTCGATCATTGCCTTTTTCACCAAAATTGAAGTATGGTACAACTGGAGTACACACGAAAAACCAGAAAAGGAGAGGGGCACGATGCAGCAGCGAGCAGCGGACCGGTTGGAAGTTGTGTGGAGGTGGCGGGGGCACCCACCTGACATACGACAGCTGTCGGAAGGGGAGCTAATCCCGCTCCTCCGCTTGATCGAGGAGCGGCGCGGAACGGACGAGGACAAACGGCTGGATCAGGCGGAAGCGGTGGTGCTCACCTGGCTGGCTGCTCTCCGCATGGAAAAGCGGGGAGGCTACGGGTTGGCCGAGGAATGGCTGTCCCGTGCCGTCCGGCTGGACCCTGCCTACCGGCCGTCCGCCGAACTGCGGGTGCGCCTGTACCTGACCCGTCTGAAGGAACACCGCCTCGACGGCAGCTATCCGCTGATCCGCGAAACGGATAACGCCGCTACCCGCAGGCGGAACGCAGAGCAGCTGAAACAAGCCGCCGAGGCCGAGTTGCAAGCCCTTCCGTCATGGCAGGCTCTGGCTGCCGCCGCGCGCGAAGCGGCCGAAGCGGCCGGGGACGAAACAGCGGTGCACGCGGCAGCCGGCGTGGAGCGGTTGTACGCGGAGCGGGAGCGCCTGCTCGGCGATATGCTGGAGAGGACCCAGGCCTATGCGGCCTCGCTGCAGGGCATGTTTTATTCGGCGGAAATGCTGGCTGCCTTGCAGGAGAGCGTCAAACGCTTGACCGCACAGCAGGAAGAACATGAACGGCTGCTGTCCATTGACGGGGAATCGGACGATGCAGAGATGCCTGGAGGCGGGCGCGGGCAGTCAGCCCTGGAGGAACTGGAAGGGCTGATCGGGCTGGACGAGATCAAGGAGCGCGTGCGTAAGCTGGCCCGCTTCCTGCGGTATCGGCAGCTCCGTGAGGAAAAAGGTTGGCACCTGACCGATCAGCTGCCCCTCCATCTGGTGCTGATGGGCAATCCGGGGACGGGGAAGACCACGCTGGCCCGTCTGATCGGCCGTCTGTATCACGAGCTGGGACTTCTGGAGCGCGGCGACGTGGTGGAAGTGGACCGCTCCCATCTGGTCGGGGCGTATGTGGGACAGACGGAACAGCGGGTGATGGAGGCGGTCAAACGGGCGGTCGGGGGCGTGCTGTTTATTGACGAAGCCTACAGCCTGAAGCGGGCTGACAGCTCGGGCAGCGATTACGGCCAGGCTGCAATCGACACGCTGGTGGCCGCGATGACCGGCGGCGAATACGCCGGCCGGTTTGTGGTGATGCTGGCCGGTTATCCGGAGGAGATGCGGCAGTTTTTGTACGCCAATCCGGGGCTGCGCAGCCGTTTTCCAGAGACGGGCCACTTCTTATTGCCCGACTATACGACCGACGAACTGGTGGCGATTGCCGAGCAGGTGGCCGGCCGAAACGATTTTTCCTTCACGCCGGAAGCGCGGCGGGCTTTGCGGCAGCGAATCGAACAGGCTCGTGTGGACCACACCTTCGGCAATGCCCGGACGGTGGCCAATCTCGTGATGGAAGCGATTTTTGCAAAGGGGCGGCGTCTTGACGAACCGGATGAGCTGAAGTGGGACGACTTCACCATTCTCTACCCCAAAGACGTTGGCGGTCTGGACGCGCTGCCGGATGTCCAGCCGGCGAGAGAAAAGCTGGCGTCCTTGATTGGCCTGGATGAAGTAAAGGCGGAACTGAACAAAATCGCCGCGTTTGCCTCGGTGCAGCGGAAGCGGGCCGCCTGCGGACTGCCGACCGTTCCCGTTGAGCTGCACGCCGTATTCACCGGCAGTCCGGGCACGGGGAAAACGACGGTCGCCCGCCTGTATGCGGAGATGCTGCAGGAAATCGGCTATCTGAAACGGGGCCATCTGGTCACGGCCAGCCGGGCCGATCTGGTAGCCGGATACGTCGGGCAGACGGCGGCGCTGACCCGGCGCAAAATCCGCGAAGCGCTGGGCGGCGTCCTGTTTATCGACGAGGCGTACGCACTGCTGGAGGGCGGCGAACGGGACTACGGTCGGGAAGCGATTCACACGCTGGTGGAGGAAATGTCCCGTCATGGCGAAAACCTGGTGGTCGTGCTGGCCGGCTATCCGTCGGAGATGCAGCGTTTGCTGGCGAGCAATCCGGGCCTGTTTTCCCGCTTCAAAAAATACCTCCACTTCCCCGATTACACGACAGACGAGCTCACCCGCATGCTGCTGCAGGCGGTCACGCAGGCGGGATACCGGCTCGGCGGCGATGTGGAGGAGCGCATTCGGCAGCAGTTGGAACAAGCGGCTCAAGCGGGGACGCTCACTGGCAACGGTCGGATGGTGCACAACCTGCTGCAGGAAGCCTTGCAATACCAGGCGCTCCGGCTGACGCAGGCGGGCGACGACAGCTCGGACATTGAGCAGTTGAGCCGTTTGGAATGGGTTGATTTTCAGCCGTTGTTTCCAAATGGCGCACCGGCGTCAGGAACGTCTGTCCACGGAGGGTGACGAGTCGGTGCAGGGAAGTTCTTCATCCTGGATCGGGGACTGTTCCTCGATCCTTTTTTGTCTTAAGGAAATATTCAGACTCTTTCCCATCGTCGAATTTTGCCGTATAATGGAAACATTATACAACAATGGGAAGAGGGTGTTGATTCTTTGCGGTTCAAATGGCATGCGGCACTATCCATGACACTGGTCGTATCCTTGATGGTCGGTCAACTGCCTGTCAGCGCCAAGCGGGAAGAGGGGCGCAAGGGCAGACTGGCGATCGAGGCGAAAGAGGAACTTTCACTCGCTTCCCAAACGTCGCAGAAGGGAAGCACGGATCTGATCGTCATACAGTTTGACGGTCCGGTGGTGGAAGAGTGGAAGGAGCAGGTGGAAGACCTGGGCGTAACCCTGGGGGATTACATACCCGATTACGCGTTCATTGCCCGGGTGGACGAGGAAAAAGCGCGGCGGGCGCTGAAAAAGCTGCCGTTCGTCAGGGACGTCCTCCCGTTTCATCCCGTCTCCAAGGTGTCGCCGTCGCTGCGCTCCACCCTCGGCAAGCGGGCGGATGTGGAGGTAGCGGTCATCGGGTTTGACCACCGTGTCGACATGGAGCGCACCTTGAAGCGGATCGTGAAAGACGGGGAAGCCAGACAAGTGAAAAGCCTGGAGGAAGCTCCCCACATCTCGATGGCGCGGCTGAGCGGCCGCAGTCTGGAAGAGGTAATCCAATCCGACGAGGTCATCGCCGTCGTTCCCGTTTTGGAGCGAAAACTTCGCAATGACCGGGCGGCGGCAATCATCCATTCCGACTACCTGGCCTCCACCGGCTACACCGGCGAAGGGCAGATTGTCGGCGTAGCGGACAGCGGCCTGGACACCGGCGATCCCGATCAGATCCACCCGGATTTTGAAGGCCAGGTGAAAGAGCTCTATGCCATCGGGCGCCAAGGGGATGCCAGCGACCCTGACGGCCACGGCACTCACGTGGCGGGCTCGATCGTGGGCACCGGCAAAGCGTCAGACGGCCAGTACAAAGGCATGGCTCCCGATGCGAAGCTCGTCTTTCATTCCATGCTGGACGAAGACGGATATCTGGCCGGAGATGTCCATGACATTCTGGAGGAGGCTTACGCGGAAGGCGCGCGCATCCACTCCGATTCCTGGGGCGTCGATGACTATGGCGAATACGGCCTGGACTCGTTTTTGTTCGACCAGTTCCTCTGGGAACATCCGGACATGACGGCATTGGTGGCGGCCGGCAATTCGGGCGTATACGGATACGAGACCATCGGCACGCCGGCGACAGCCAAAAACGTGATCGCCGTGGGCGCTACCGAGAACGACCGGCCGGAGCTGGATGATTACGAAGCGGACGACCCGGACGAGGTAGCCGAATTCAGCAGCCGGGGGACGACGGCGGACGGCCGCCTCAAGCCCGATCTGGTCGCGCCGGGAAGCTACATCCTGTCCACGCGTTCCTCTTTGGCACCCGACGAGAATTATCACGGACATTTTGATGAGTTCTACGCCTATCTCAGCGGGACAAGCATGGCGACGCCAGTGTTGGCCGGCGGTGTGGCCCAAGTCCGTCAGTACCTGCAGGAAAACGGCGTGGACAATCCAAGCGGGGCGTTGATCAAGGCAATGCTCATCAGCGGCGCCGACGATTTGGACGAAGACATGCGCTTGCAGGGTTTTGGACGAGCCAACCTGCAGCGTGCGATCGAGACGAGCTTTGTGGATGAGAAAAAGGGAATGAAAACAGGGGATGAAGCCACCTACCGTCTCAAGGTGACGGACGATTCCCAACCGCTGGCCATCACCCTGGCCTGGACAGATTACCCGGCTTCCCTGGCAGCCACGCGCACGCTGGTCAACGATCTGAACCTGCGAGTAGTAACGCCAAGCGGCGAGACCTTGAACGGCAACGACTTTTTCCGCTATCCCTACGACGATGAAGTGGACAACCTCAACAACGTGGAGCAGGTCTGGATCAAGCATCCCGAGGAAGGCATCTACACGGTGACGGTAGAGGGCTACAACATCCCCAAGGGGCCTCAGCCGTACGCTCTGGCAGCCAACGGCAAGCTGCTGTCCGACGATTGGATAACAGAAGTCAAAACGGGGCGACTTATCGAAAATTCGCGTAATAACAGGGATCACACGTATTGGATCCGGGCCAAGCAGGCGGGTGAAATGACCGTGACTGCGGAATGGATCGGCGATGCCGATGTCAATCTGTACGTCTACGATGGTGACAGAAATCTGATCGGCTCCACCGACAGCGAAGACAATCCCGAAACGCTGACGGTGGATTTGGCCGAACCCGGACCGTACCGAATCGTCATTCAACTGGAAAAAGGCAGGATGGCTTGGTATGACATGCAAATTACCTATCCGGCCAGATCCCGCCGTTGAGGCAGACACACAGACAACCCCAATTGAACGGCGCGTCCCGTCACGTCAGCGTGACGGTCGCGCCGTTTGTTCGTCCGGACGGAAGGGGGCAGCGGCCGGTCTGTGGTTCAGCCATTCATAGGCACGCAGGGCAATTTCGAGACAAAGCCGGTGGTGCGGATGGGCATAGTCAGGCGGAAGGATCTCTTCAATCTTTTCCAGACGGTGATACAAGGTTTGGCGGTGAATGTAGAGTTTCGTGGCCGTCTCCTGCTTGGAGAGGTTGGAATCAAGGTAGACACGCAGTGTGTGGACGAGCTGTGTGCCGTGTTTTTCGTCGTAGTCGATCAGCGCCCCCAGGTAATCGTTGATGAACGGCTTCAACACCGATTCATGCGGAACGTGAAAGAGCAGGCGAAACAGGCCAAGATCGGCAAAATAGGGGCTTGGAGAATCGTGCTGAAAGGCGAGCGCCTGTTCCGCCTCTGTCAGGTGCCTGCCGGCCTCCCCCAGCCGAGTGCCTGGACGGCTGACGCCAAACAGCACGTCCGTGTCCGCTCCCATCACCTGCCGGCAGATGCGTTTCATCTCGGCCATTGCCTTGTCCAGAGAGCGGCGGGCGTCTGCAGCTTTGTACGGGCCGATCACGAGCAGGTAAAAGCGGCTGCCCTTGCAGCGGATAAACGGGCGAAAGCCCAGCCGCGAGAGGAGCGAACGGAATACACCTGTCAGTTCGTGCGGCGGCAGGGGAGCGGCGTGCTCGTCGCCGTCACGCCGCAGGGACATCAGCAGGATATGGTAGACGGGCGCCTTTCCTGTCCCGGCCAGCCCGAGCAGCGCGCGAATCTGCTCTTCCGTCAGCGAACGGTTGATGATCAGGTCGTCAAACAGCCGGTTTTCCGTCGCGAGCGCCTGCTCTTCGGCAAACATTCGGCGCATCAGGACCTGGGCCAGAGCGCTGACTGTGTAATCCAGCGTGAGCAGCAGGTACTCGTCCGCTTCCCGTTCGTACAGAATCACGCCGAGGTACGCTAGCAGATGGCCCATCGCGGTCACCGGCTGGTAGACGATGCGCTTTTTGTCGGACAGGGCGAGGACGCCATTTCCCCCTCCGCCGAGGGAACAGCGGGAAAGGCGGAGCGCATCATGGACGCAAGTTCGCTCTGAACGGTCTGCGGGAGCGACGGCA
Source organism: Brevibacillus sedimenti (assembly GCF_020923495.1). Classification (GTDB taxonomy): domain Bacteria; phylum Bacillota; class Bacilli; order Brevibacillales; family Brevibacillaceae; genus Brevibacillus; species Brevibacillus aydinogluensis. Next base: position 3,194,976 of record NZ_CP064048.1, on the reverse strand, counting down.
CAAATTGCGGAGGCGCTTCCGGTGTGTACAAAAACACCTGTGTTCCCACGGCCGCCTGAAAATGCTGCAGCATCCTGGAAATGCCCTGCGTCTGCAGGCTCAAACGCTGCAGGCCGCGCGAGTAAGACTCCAGATTGCGCAGCGCCTGCATCTGCCGGTTGATCAGATGTTCATGGAGATCGAGCGTGATGTCGACGAATCGTACAGGTTGGTGGAACACGATCAGGGGAAAATCGTGATGGTCGGCCAGTTCCAGCATGTCATCCGGCACGTGCGGGATATAGGCGCCCAGCTCGATACAGAGGCCGACCGCTTTGCGGCGAATCAGCTCGGACAGATAGGCCAGCCGTTTCTCTTTGGCCTCGCCGAATCCAAGGCCGGTGGACAGGATCAGTTCGCCGCCGTTGAGGAACTGACAGGTGTCGGCCGATTCCAGCACGTGGACCCAGCGGATGGGACGGGACAACCCGCGGCTGCCGGCCACCACCTCCGCATCGCAAAACAGCGGCCGTCTGATGACATCGGCCACGGTAAGACGCCAGTCGCTGTTCATGCTTTTCCTCCTCTTGACAGTATGTATGATGAATACTACCCAACTACTTGCAGTTTGTCTAGTGATGTCGTGTGAAAAATTCAGATAAGATGGAACTATCAAACAAATTGTAAGGAGTTGAAGCAATGAGTACGACGACCGTAGGGCCCATGCTGAAGAACTACATCGCCGGCGAGTGGGTGCAGTCCCAGTCCGACCGTTACGAGGACATCCCCAATCCGGCGACAGGCGAGCTTTTGTCGCGCGTCCCGCTGTCGACCAAAGACGACGTGGACAAGGCTGTCCAGGCAGCCAAGGCGGCGTTTCCCGCCTGGAGCGAGACCCCGGTGGTGGAGCGGGCGCGCATCATGTTTCGCTTCCAGCATTTGCTGTGGGAAAACCAGGACGAACTGGCGCGGATGATCACGCTGGAAAACGGAAAGAACCTGCCCGAGGCGCACGCCGAACTGCTGCGCGGGATTGAGATGGTGGAGTTTGCCGCCGGGATGCCGACGCTGTTGATGAGCGAGTCGCTGCCCAACATTGCCAAGGGCATCGACTGTCAGGTAATCCGCTTTCCGCTGGGCGTCGTGGCCGGCATCACGCCGTTCAACTTCCCGCTGATGGTGCCGATGTGGATGTACCCGATTGCCATTACAGCGGGCAACACCTTTGTGCTGAAACCGTCCGAGCGCACGCCGCTCTCCTGCATCCGGATTGCCGAACTGCTGAAGGAAGCGGGCCTGCCGGACGGGGTGTTCAACGTGGTCAACGGCGCTCACGACGTCGTCAACGGCCTGCTGGAGCATCCGGATGTGAAAGCCATTTCGTTCGTCGGTTCCCAGCCCGTCGCGGAGTACGTCTACAAAACGGCTTCTGCTCACGGCAAACGGGTGCAGGCGCTGGCCGGCGCGAAAAACCATCATCTCGTCATGCCTGACACCGACCTGCGCCGCGCCGCCAAAACGATTGTCAGCTCAGCATTTGGCTGTGCAGGGGAGCGCTGTATGGCGGCCAGTGTCGTCGTCGCGGTGGAGGAGATCGCCGACGAGCTGATTCAATACCTGGTCGAAGAGTCCGACGCGCTGAAGATGGGCAACGGACTGGAGCCGGGCGTCGATCTGGGGCCAGTCATCCGGCCGGCTCATCTGGAAAAAGTGCACGGCTACATCGAGAAAGGGATCGCTGCCGGTGCCCGTCTGGTCCGGGACGGCCGGGAAGACGCCAAGGCCAAACGGGAGGGCTTTTTCCTCGGTCCGACCATCTTCGACCACGCGGATGCGGAAATGGTCATCGTCCGCGACGAGATTTTTGCGCCGGTGTTAAGCGTGCTGCGGGTCCGCGATTTTGAAGAGGGGCTGGCGGTCATCAGCAAGTCGCGTTTCGGCAACGGTGCCACCATTTACACCAACAACGGCAAATGGGGGCGGGAGTTCGTCCAGCGCGTCGAGGCCGGCATGGTCGGTGTCAACGTGGGCGTTCCGGCGCCGATGGGCTTCTTTGCCTTCTCCGGCTGGAAGCATTCGTTCTACGGCGACCTGCACGCCAACGGCAAGGACGGCGTCGAGTTTTTCACCAAGAAAAAGACGGTGACGTCCCGCTGGTTTGACGACGGCGATACCGCCATCGGATCGCAGAAAGTGTTTGTGAAATAACGAAAGGAGGAACGGCAGATGACTCAAGAGCAGCGGACGCAAATCCTTGACAAGGAAGAGCTGTTGGCAAAGGACCGGGCCCACATGTGGCACCACATGTCCCCGTACAACCCCAACCCGATGATCGTCACCGGAGCGAGCGGTTCCTGGGTGACCGATATCGACGGCAACCGGTATCTGGACGGGATGTCCGGCCTGTGGTGCGTCAACATCGGGTACGGTCGGGAGGAACTGGCGCAGGCGGCCTACGAGCAGTTGAAATCGCTCGCCTATTTCCCGCTGACGCAAAGCCACGTGCCGGCGATCAAGCTCTCGGAAAAAGTGAGCGAATGGCTGGGCGGCGAGTACCGCGTCTTCTTTTCCAACAGCGGATCGGAAGCGAACGAAGTGGCGTTCAAAATCGCCCGACAGTACCACCACCAAAACGGCCAGCCCGGCCGGTACAAGTTCATATCCCGCCATCGCGCCTATCACGGCAATACGATGGGAGCGTTGGCGGCGACCGGCCAGTCGATCCGCAAGCATAAATACGAGCCGCTGGCGCCAGGCTTTCTGCACGTCTCGCCGCCGTACTGCTACCGCTGTCCGTTCGGCAAATCGTACGGCAGTTGCAGCCTGGAGTGCGCGCAGGTCTATGACGAGGTGATCAACTGGGAAGGGGCGGAGACCGTGGCCGGCGTCATCATGGAGCCGGTGATCACCGGCGGCGGCGTGATCGTTCCTCCGCCGGAGTACCTGCCGAAAGTGCGGGAAATCTGCGACAAATACGGTGTTCTCTTGATCGTGGACGAAGTGATCTGCGGCTTTGGCCGTTCCGGGCGGAAATTCGGCCACCAGAACTTCGGCGTCAAGCCGGACATCGTGACGATGGCCAAAGGGATCACCAGCGCCTATTTGCCGTTATCAGCGACGGCGGTACGGGCAGACATCGCCGACAAGTTCAACGAACAGGGGGTAAACCTGCACTTCCGCCACGTCAACACCTTTGGCGGCAATCCCGCGGCCTGTGCAGTGGCATTGAAAAACCTGGAGATCATGGAAGAAGAAAAGCTGATCGAAAAGGCGGAACGGCTCGGCGTGGAACTGCGGGAAAAGCTTGCGTTCCTGGAGAATCACCCGCATGTGGGCGACATCCGCAGCTTCGGCTTCCTGATGGGCATTGAAATGGTGGAGAATCGGGACACCAAGGAACCGGCCGCCCCCGACAAGCTGACCAGGGTGATCGCCGCCTGTAAGCAGCGCGGCCTGATCATCGGCCGCAACGGGGACACGGTTCCCGGCTACAACAACATCCTGACGCTCTCCCCGCCGTTCTCCACGACCAGCGACGACCTTGATTTCATCGCCCGCGTCCTGCGGGAAGCGTTTGAGGAATTGGCCTAGTACAGGCACAAAATTCTCGATAAAAGCGATACGGCACTGTTTCCCGCGGGCAGCGCGGCCTTTCCAGCCCGGCCCCCTGGGAAAACGGTGCCGTTTTTTTGCAGGAAAAACAGCGGCGAAGTGGAAGTGATGCGGGATGACCTTGCAATCTTGTGCACAAAATGCAAGGCGTTGCGTTTGCGATTGGGTTAACATACATACCAAAAGGATGGCGTGAGAATGGATTGGGTCAAACGAATGAATGAGGCGATTCGTTACATCGAAGATCATCTTGCCGACGAGATTGATTACGCGGAAGCGGCCAAAGTGGCCTGCTGCTCTGCGTACCACTTTCAACGCATGTTTTCTTTCATGGCCGAAGTATCGCTGTCGGAATACATCAGGAGACGGCGTCTCACCTTGGCGGCATTTGAACTGCAAAACAGCCGGATCAAAGTCGTGGATCTTGCCCTCAAGTACGGCTATGATTCGCCCGAGGCATTTGCCCGGGCGTTTCAAAACCTGCACGGCACGACGCCGACGGCTGCACGCAGCGCCGGGACAAGACTGAAGGCCTTTCCGCGCATATCCTTTCAATTTTCAATCAAAGGCGCTGTGGAAATGAGCTACAGGATCGAGGACGTCGGCGGATTTTCCCTGGTCGGCTGGAAAGAGCGCGTCAACACGGAACAGGCGTTTCACACGGTGCCCGGCATCTGGAAGGATGCAGGTGAGCGGGGAATTTTTGAAAAACTATGGGAGATGCGCAAGGCAAACCACCCGATGTGCGGAATCCTGGGGGTCTGTGCGAATGGAGAATGGGGCAGGAGCGAAGCATTTGACTATATCATGGCGATTGTGTCTGACCAACTGCCGCCAGACGGCATGGTCAAAATGAACGTTCCGGCAGCGACGTGGGCCGTGTTTGAGGTGCCCGGCTCCCCGGACGGTATGCAGGATATCTGGAAACGTCTCTACACGGAGTGGCTTCCCGCCTCCGCCTATGATCTGGCTGATTTGCCCGCAATCGAATGTTATCTGCCAGTCGAAGAGAAGAGAAACGAGCTGTGGATTCCGGTCGTACGAAGACAATCTTGACACGCCGCGGTCAGGATGGTAACGTTATGCTCAATCATAAATCAAAGTAAACAAACAGGATTAATAGGTTATTTCATAACGTTACAAGGAGGATTTGCCATGTCCAAGTCTCGTCCCCTGATTCATGCGGCGGCATCAGCCGCCCTGCTCGCCGCGATCGGCATGCCCACAGCCGTATGGGCCACACCCGCCGTCCCGCCTGTCGCAGCTGTCGTCCAATCGACACCGGCCAAAACCGTTACAAACGAGTGGGCTGCTTACATCGAACGACAGTACGGCGTCAAGCTGTCTGGCGAAGTCACGCCCGCTCAGTTTGCTGCCGCGTTGGGCAGCATTTTGGGGACGGCTTCCGGTCTAACGGAAGCACCACCGTCGATTCCGTCGCTGTTCCCGCAAGGCACAGCTGATGCCGGCAAACTGCCCGTTTGGGAAGCGCTCAGCGCGGCCGTGAAGGCGGCCGAACTGAAGGAACTGGCCTACACCTATACCGAGGAAAAAGTGGCTGCTGCCTGGAAAAAGGCGGGATGGACCTATACGAAGAACGGCGTCGTCCCGCATCAGGCGGCACAGGAATTGGCGGCCGCATTGGACAGCGGACTGGTCGCCCCCGACGCGCTGACGGGCGTAACAGCGAATGCCGCCACGACGGCGGATCTGGCGTATCAACTCCTCGGCAAAGTCGCCGAATTTCACGGTCAAAGCCAGAACGCGCTCGGGTATCTGAGCGATGACGACATCATAGGGAAGCTGGTCCAAGCCTGGAATGAGTCGCAGATCATCCGGGCCGAAGACCTGCAAAAAGTCGTGGACGAAGCGCTCAAGCAAAACCTGATCACCGGCTATAACTTGAAAGACACGCGGTTTGATCCCCATTTTGCTCCGGAGCGCACCATCACTTACGGCCACAGCGACATCGTTCACGCCATCCAGCTGATCGGCCTCCTGCGCAGCGAGGGCATTCAGGCCAGGGTGCAGCTGGAGCCGAAAACGTCCGCATTCGTCTATCTGAAAGAGTGGGGAGAACCGGTCCAGACGGAGGATTACCGTGTGGTGCCGATAGAGAACGGCAACCACATCGCCTACGCCAAAGAGTACGACCTGAGCTTTGAATTTGCCAGCGTCGAGGAGAAGCAGCGCTTTGAGCCGCTCATTCTCCGATACGCCAAACGCAACCAGGAAGACGTGACCGGCCTGTTGAAAGGTTCCTGGTGGCAGCCGCTCTACTATTCGCTGACAGAGCTGGAGGGGTATCCGGTGATCACCAACCACGTGCTGAAGGACGGCCGATTCATCGCCCAGACGTTCACCTTGAGTGAACAGTCACAACAGGTCATCGGCGGGCTGAAGAAAATCAACCCGGCGGTTACGATCTCCAGCTACCAGTTCTGGGTGGATCAGCCGTTTTACCAGTACCTGAAAGGAGAGTACAAGTAATCTAGTTTTGTTCGCCGCGACCTTTGTCCTGCTCGGCCAGATACGCCTTCATCCCGCGGATGACCATGTCGAGAATCACGTCATGCTGGGTCTTGCTGCCGACGCGGGCGCGGATTTGCTCCAGCTCCGCAGCCAGTTCGGAATCCAGGTGCAGATTGATGGTCTTTCCTTTGCTGCGGGGGTGAATCTCGTAATGGCCGGAGCACTGCCGGCCGCTGCCGTCCACTACCGCATCGGTGCCGAGCAGCTTCCGGTCGGGCAAATACAGGCACGGCGCTTCCAAAACGATATGGGTCAGTTCCTCGCTGAACCGGATGGCGAGGGGCTGCCCCTTTTTTTTGTGAAAATCGCGGATTTGCCGCGAGCGCTCCTGATTTTCCGGCGTATTGGCCAGCGTGACGACAGCCAGTTCCATAGTTCCTCCTTACGAGACAGGCAGGCGGGAAGCAGGATGTTCCGGCGGGAGCAGGTCCGCTTCCGGGATTCCGCTCACCACTTCGCCGCTGCTTTCCACCTGCACCGTGTATAGAAAACGATCCACCGCCAGCTCTGCCGAGATGACCACTGCCCATTCCTGCTGCGTTCCCCGCGTGATCCGGACACGGTCCAGCACATCGTACGCCGGCGTCAACAATCCCTTTTCATACAAAAAGCGAAACACGTCCTCGCGTGGGTAGAGAAACCGCTTGTTGCCCTGTTTCCCGGTGAGCAGGGGGAAGGCTTCCCGCTCGTCGATGACGGCGCCGAGGTGTCCTTCATCCGCCCAGCGTTTGATCGTCGCCATGCTGCCCATCCGTCCGTGCCGGGCGGCGAGCAGATCGAGGATTTCCCGCGAGGACAGGTACGCGCTGCGGCGGCGGCGCTGTTCTTCGTACGCGGCCCGCTCCGCTTCCAACTGCTTAAGTTGTTCGGTCGCCTCTGCGATTTGGCGGCGGAGCCGGGCGATCAGCAGGTCGTAATCCTTCATGCCCGCTTCATCCCTTCCACGTTTTGGTAACAGCGTATTCACCGCTGAAACCATTCATGCCATCCGGGTTGAATTGATTTCAGTGGCAAGCTACCGGAAACCGCGATGAAACGATCATAAAACTGTCATTTCCCACATTGATTAATAGCAAGCACCTGCCAGGTGGAAAAAACGTGTGAGGAGGTTGTTGGAAGATGAGCGTCCATCATGAACCAGCGGCTGCGCGAGCGGAACTGGAACACCGATTCCGGGAAGTGGTCCCGGCGCTGAAGCCGAAAGAAGCAATCGACGAAGCCAACCGCTGCCTGTACTGCTACGACGCCCCCTGTATCAAGGCCTGTCCCACCTCGATCGACATTCCCTCCTTTATCAAAAAGATCGCGACCGGCAATATGTACGGATCAGCCCGAACGATCATGGAAGCCAATCCCGTGGGCGCGAGCTGTGCCCGCGTCTGTCCCACCGAAGTGCTGTGCGAGGGTGCCTGTGTGTTGAATCACGCGTCTCACCCCATCATGATCGGGCGCCTGCAGCGTTACGCCACTGATTGGGCGATGAAAAACGGAGCGGTGCTGTTTCAGGCCGGAGAGAAAAACGGCAAACGGGTGGCCGTTGTCGGTGCAGGGCCGGCAGGGCTGTCGGCAGCGCGGGAGCTGGCGCGGCTGGGTTATGAGGTAACCGTCTACGAGGCGAAGGAAAAAGCGGGCGGCCTCAACACGTACGGCATCGTCTCGTTTCGGCTCCCTCAGGAGATTCCGCTGTGGGAGGCGGAACAAGTCGCGGCGATGGGCGTGACGTTCGTCACCAACACCCGGGTGGGCGAGGACGTACAGCCCGAGGAACTTCTGCAGCAGTATGATTCGGTCCTGCTCGCCGTAGGGATGGGAGCGGTCCCCCCGCTTCACATCGAAGGAGAGGATTTGGACGGCGTGCTGGACGCCATCTCCCTGGTGGAGGAGACGAAAACCAAGCCGCTTACGGACGCGATGATCGGCAAAAAGGTGGTCGTCATCGGCGCGGGCAACACGGCGATTGACGCGGCCACCTGTTCAAAGCGGCTGGGTGCCGCGAACGTCCGGATACTCTACCGGCGGACAGAGCGGGAGATGACCTGTTACCAGTTTGAATACGAGTTCGCCAAGCAGGAGGGCGTGGAATTCCGCTGGCTGGTGGCCCCCACCCGCATTCTGGGCGAAAACGGCCGGGTGACCGGGCTGGAGTTGATACGGATGGAGTTGGGCGAGCCGGATGAAAAGGGACGGAAGCGGCCCGTGCCGGTTCCCGGCAGCCAGTTTGTCATTCAGACGGACTTTGTGGTAAAGGCGATCGGCCAGCAGCGTCACGTGCCTTTGATCGAAGCGTTCGGGCTGGCGCATCGGAACGGGATCGTCCAGGTGGAGGAAGGCACCTACCGCACGTCCAATCCGCGTGTATACGCTGCCGGAGATGTGATCTTCGGAGGCGGCAAGACGGATGCAATGGTGGTCGATGCCGCCAATCACGGCAAACGGGCCGCGCACGCCATCCACGCCGCGCTGAGCGGTCAGGCGCAGCCGGCGTGATGCAGGGAGAAAAGGAGGCGAAGTACCATGGCAGATCTCAGCATCAACCTGGCGGGCATTTCATCCCCCAATCCGTTCTGGCTGGCATCGGCGCCGCCAACCAACTCCGGCTACCAGGTCCAGCGGGCGTTTGAGGCGGGCTGGGGCGGAGCGGTGTGGAAGACGTTGGGTGAGCCGATTATCAACGTCAGTTCCCGGTTTGCCGGCCTGCACGTCGGCGGGCAGCGGATGATCGGCTTCAACAACATCGAGCTGATTACGGATCGTCCGCTCGAGGTGAATCTGAAAGAGATCGAAGAGACGAAAAAGAAATTTCCCAAACACGCACTGATCGCTTCGCTGATGGTGGAAAACAAGCGGGAAGCCTGGCATGAGATTGTGAAAAAAGTGGAGGCTGTCGGTGTGGACGGACTGGAGCTGAATTTCGGCTGTCCGCATGGAATGGCGGAGCAGGGCATGGGCTCGGCGGTCGGTCAGCACCCCGATCTGATCATCCAGCAGGTGGAATGGGTAAAGGAAGTGGCGCAGACCCCCGTCATCGTCAAGCTGACGCCCAATATCACCGACATCCGCTATACCGCTCGGGCGGCAGTGGAAGGCGGAGCGGATGCCATCAGCCTGATCAACACGATCAACAGCTTGATGGGTGTCGATCTGGACAGCTGGCTGCCGATCCCGCACGTGGACGGCAAAGGCGCGCACGGCGGATACTGCGGCCCGGCCGTAAAACCGATCGCCCTCAACATGGTGGCGGAGTGCGCCCGCGATCCGAAGGTAAATGTCCCGATCTCCGGCATCGGCGGAATCTCCACCTGGCGTGACGCCGTCGAGTTTTTGCTGATGGGAGCGACGGGAGTGCAAGTGTGTACAGCGGCGATGCACCACGGTTTTCGCATCGTCGAGGACATGATCGACGGGCTGAACAACTACCTCGATCAGCGCGGCATCAAATCAGTCATGGACATCGTCGGCAAAGCGGTCCACACCTACTCCGACTGGGGCAACCTCAATCTCAACTACAAGGTGGTCGCCCGTATCAACGAAGAGACGTGCATCCATTGCAACAAGTGCCACATCGCCTGCGAAGACACGTCGCACCAATGCATCGACATCGTTTTGGATGAAGCGTCCGGCAAGGAGAGACTGGTCGTCAGGGAGGAGGACTGTGTCGGCTGCAACCTCTGTTCGATCGTCTGTCCGGTGGAGGGGACGATCGAAATGGTGGAGGTGCCGACGGGGCAGCCGCCGCTTTCCTGGAATCAGCGGCAGGCCGCGTTGGCAGCCCAGGGAAACTGCGGGACAGGCTGCGAGTAAGTCATGCGGGTAGGCCTTTTTGCATAGCTTGTACTGACAGGGGGCACGCGCCCGTGCCCATACGCCAATGGAGCGGGGAAGGGAGGAAGCGCGCATGAAAAAAGTGATTCGCGGCGGCACCGTGGTGACAGCCGCCGATACCTACCGGGCGGACGTCTTGATTGAAGGGGAGAGGGTCACGGCCATCGGCAGCGAACTGGAAGCGAACGGCGCAGAGGAGATTGACGCCACCGGCTGTTACGTCCTGCCAGGAGGGATTGATCCGCACACGCATCTCGACATGCCGTTTGGCGGGACTGTAACGGCAGACGACTTTTTTACCGGCACCAAAGCAGCGGCGTTCGGGGGCACGACCACCATCATCGACTTTTGCCTGACGAAAAAAGGGGAGACGCTTCGCTCGGCCATCGCCACCTGGCACGAAAAAGCGCGCGGCAAGGCCGTCATCGACTACGGGTTTCACCTGATGATCGCCGAGGCGAACGACCAGGTGCTGGAAGAGTTGGAGAGCGTGGTCACAACCGAGGGCATCACCTCGCTGAAAGTGTTTATGGCCTATAAAAACGTGTTTCAGGCGGACGACGAGACGCTGTTTAAAACGCTCGTGCGCGCAAGAGAACTGGGGGCGCTGGTGCAGGTGCACGCAGAGAACGGGGACGTGCTGGACTACCTGACCAAGAAAGCGCTGAAGGAAGGAAATACCGCGCCGATCTACCACGCCCTGACCCGACCGCCGGAAGCGGAAGGAGAAGCGACCGGGCGGGCCATCGCACTGACCGCCTTGGCCGATGCCCAACTGTACGTCGTCCACGTCTCCTGCGCGGCTGCCGTGCAGCGAATCGCGGAAGCGCGTGAACGGGGACTCAACGTCTTCGGCGAGACCTGCCCGCAGTATCTGGCGCTTGACATCACCGCCCTTGAAAAGCCTGGTTTTGAAGGGGCCAAATACGTCTGGTCACCGCCGCTGCGCGAAAAGTGGAACCAGGACGTGCTGTGGAACGCGCTGAAAAACGGCATCCTGCAGACGGTCGGATCGGACCACTGCTCATTCAACTATATCGGCCAAAAAGAGCTGGGCCGGGACGACTTTACGAAGATTCCCAACGGCGGGCCGCTGATCGAGGACCGCTTGACCATCCTTTATTCCGAAGGCGTCCGTCAAGGGCGAATCAGTCTGAACCAGTTCGTCGACGTTTGCTCGACAAAGGCGGCCAAACTGTTCGGGATGTTCCCGAGAAAAGGCACCATTGCCGTGGGTTCTGACGCGGACATCGTCATCTTCGATCCGCGCGTCAAACGGACGATCTCCGCGAAGACCCACCACATGAACGTCGATTACAACCCGTTTGAAGGCATGGAGGTATACGGCGAGATCGTCTCTGTCCTGTCGCGGGGAGCGTTTGTTGTACGTGACAAGCAGTTTGTCGGCCAGGCGGGTGCGGGACAATTCATCAAGCGCGCCGCGTTTGAACGGCCGTAACAGGAAGGAGGAAGACAGCATGGGAAACAAGGTGACGATTGGGCTGATCCAGGCGAAAAACGACGTGCACGGGGACGAACCGGTGCACGTCCACAAGGAAAAGGCAATCGAAAAACACGTGCGGATGGTCCGCGAAGCGGCGGAAAAGGGAGCCCAGATCATCTGTCTGCAGGAAATCTTCTTCGGCCCGTATTTTTGCGCCGAACAAAACACCAAGTGGTATGAGGCGGCCGAAGAAGTGCCCGACGGCCCGACGACGCAGCTCTTTCAGTCGTTGGCACGCGAACTGGGGACGGTAATCATTCTGCCCGTGTACGAAAAGGTGGGCATCGGGACCTACTACAACACGGCAGCGGTAATTGACGCGGACGGGACGTACCTCGGCAAGTACCGCAAGCAGCACATACCGCACGTGGCGGCGGGCGGTAACGGCTGCGGATTTTGGGAAAAGTACTACTTCAAACCGGGCAATCTGGGGTACCCGGTGTTTGACACGGCGTTTGCCAAGGTGGGCGTCTACATCTGCTACGACCGCCATTTTCCCGAAGGGGCGCGGCTGCTCGGCCTGAACGGGGCGGAGATCGTCTTCAACCCGTCGGCCACCGTGGCCGGTCTCTCCGAGTACCTCTGGAAGCTGGAGCAGCCCGCCCACGCCGTCGCCAACGGATACTACGTGGCGGCGATCAACAGGGTGGGGGTGGAACCCCCGTGGAATATGGGCGAGTTTTACGGACAGTCCTACCTCGTCGATCCGCGCGGGCAAATTGTCGCCATCGGCAGCCGCGACCAGGACGAAGTGGTCATCGCCGTGATGGATAAACACCTGATCCATGAAGTGCGCAATACCTGGCAGTTTTATCGCGACCGCAGACCGGAGACGTACGAGGACATGGTCAAACTCCTTCCGTAACGCGGATCAACCATACGGCAGGGCGATGCTGCAGGCTTCTGACAGCCAGGCCTGCTCGCCCTGCCCTTCTCTGTCAGCCTGCGCCCGGCCAGGTGCAGATGCCGCCGGACGAATCGCGTCGGACGCGCCGGGCAGGGTGTTTTCATCTGCCGATGGTGTCCTCATGATTGTTCAGATAAGGGGAGGCGGGCATGAAGCAGATTGTTTATCGCGGGGTGGAGTACAAGGAAGCGCTGCGCGTAGTGGCGGCCCAGCGTTACGAGCGGGAGGAACGGCGCAGGTTCGTCAACGGCGCCAGTGCAAAAGCCGTATTTGGCCCCGGCGTCTACCTGGTCAGCAACCCGAAGATCGCCGCACAGTACGCGATCTGTCACGCGGAAACCACCTGGGATCAGGCTGCCATCCTCGCCCAGGAAGTGGAGGTGGACGGACTGGCGGAGCTGGACGAGCGATACGGGGAGAACGAACTGCGGGCGGACGCCCTGCGCTGGCGTCATACGCCGGAGCAGTTGTCGCGTTTGTCAGCAGCGAAATGTCACGAGGAATGGCTGGAGTGGACCGGGGATGAGATCCGGGCCTTTCTGCTGGATCGGGGCTTTGCCGGGATCCGCTACCGCATCAGCCGGGAGCTCACCTATTATGTCTGTTACAAGCCGCACGAGCAGATCAGCCGCATTTCACTGCTGACCGTGTTTGACATACCGGAATAGTCAGAAAGTATCGACTTGCCTACCCCTTTTTTGGTAGAATTAGACAACAAGCGACATTTTTCTCAGAGGTCCGTCCGATTTGTCAGGACTTCTGGCGCATTTATATTTGTGACATCATTCCTGCGATTCTGCCAGGGAAAAAAGGGGATGGCAAAAACATATGAAGCTGCTTCGCAATCTGAGCACACGGGCAAAGCTGTTCAATCTGGTCATGCTGATGGTCACGTTTCTGCTGATCGTCGGGGGGGCCGGGTACTGGCACCTGAATCGGGCAGAAATGCGAATGGGAGCGATGTACCAGGATCAACTGCTGCCGATCAAGAGCATCAATGACTTGCGCGCCCAAACCCGGGCGATCGAAGCCAGCGTGTACAAGATGATCCTGGAGACCAGTCCTACGAAACAGCTCGAAATCAAACAACAGATTGAGACGCGCATCAAGGATTCCAATCAGCTGTTGACGCAGTTGGAACAAAGCAATCTGGACAAGCGGGAAACAGCGTTTCTCCAGACGTTGAAGGACTTGAACGAAAAGTACCAGGGTGATCGCACCCGGGTTATCCAGTTGATCGAAGAAGGCAACCAGGATGAGGCGTACAATTATTTTCGCGCGACGGAAGCGACACTGGACGGCATCAACCAGGAATTGAAGTCGTGGGCGGATTACAACTCGCAGACGGCCGAAGACATTCACCGTCAAAATACGCAGGAATCGCGGGAGGCGGAGATGACGCTGATCATCACCATCGGAGCGGCTCTGCTGCTGGCGATGTCCATCGGGTACGTGATCGCCCGGATGATCGCCGATCCGCTGAAGAAAGTAGCGTCCAAACTGGATGAGTTGGCCGGGGGTGATCTGACCGTGCAGCCGGTCGACTTTGAGGGCAAGGACGAGGTGGGCACGCTGGGACAGGCCTTCAACAAGCTGGTCATTCAGCTTCGCTCGTTGATCGGCGAGGTGAAGCTGGCGGGCGAGCAGGTGGCGGCTTCGTCCGAGCAGTTGACGTCCAGTGCCGAGCAGACGGCCAAGGCCGCCGAACAAGCTGCCGCCGCCATCCAGGAAATCGCGACCGGCTCCGAAGTGCAGACGCAGCGGACTGCGGAGAGCGTGCGGGTCATGGAGGAGTTGGGCACGGCCATCCAGCGGATTGCCGCGACCGCCGGCACCGTCTCCGAGTCTTCGGTGCGGGCGGCGCAAGAGGCGGAACAGGGCAACGAATACATCGTCAAGGCCGTGGAACAAATGTCTGCTGTCCAAGCGGCGGTGAATCGCGCCGCCGAGATGGTGACACTGCTGGGGGCTCGTTCGGAAGCGATCGGTGAAATCGTTCAGGTGATCACCGGCATTGCGTCGCAGACCAACCTGCTCGCCCTGAACGCTGCGATCGAAGCGGCGCGGGCCGGCGAACAAGGCAGGGGATTTGCCGTCGTGGCCGACGAAGTGCGCAAGCTGGCGGAGCAGTCCGAGAATTCGGCGCAGGAGATCGCCCGCCTCATTGGCGATATTCAGCTTGAGACCGGCCAGGTGATTGCCGCGATGAACCAGGGCACAGCGGAGACGGAGGCGGGCAGCGTGGCGGTTCGGGAAGCGGGTATGGCGTTTCAGCGCATCGTCAGCGCAGCCCAGGCGGTCGCCGAGCAGATTCAGGAGGTCTCGGCGGCAACTGAGCAGATGACGGCAGGTGTCCAGCAGGTCGCCTCGTCCATGGATGAAATGAATCGTCTGGCGCAGGAAGCGGCCGTTCACACCCAGGGTGCAGCTGCCAACTCCGAGGAACAGCTCGCCTCCATGCAGGAAATCGCACGTTCGAGCGAAAATCTGAACCGTCTGTCGCAGCAATTGCAGCAGATGATCAGCCGGTTCATCACCTGATCGAACAAAACAAAGACTGGCAGGACGTTTGGTTCTGCCAGTCTTTTTTGCGCGCCGCTCAGGAAGCCTGCTGCTCGACGCTTCGGGCGGTGATGTTCTCGTAGTCTGCTGCGCTCATCCGGTTCGGGGTGTTTTTCATCAGCCAGGTGTAGATGACGAGGGAAATCAACAGGCCGCAGGTCCAGGCGTTGTCCCAGACAATGGTCAGGCCGGGGATCAGCTTGCAGACAAACGGCACGGCGATGCCGATCAGCATGGCCCAGATGGCCCGCATGTTATAACCGCTTTTGTACGAATACATGCCGTTCAGCCGGTACAGTTCAACCAGATGGATGCGCCGTTTGCGCACCAGCCAGTAATCGGCGATGGCGATCCCGTCGATGGGACCGAGCAGAGCCCCGTACGTCCCCAACCAGAGGAAGATGTAGTTGCTGAAGTTCTCCAGGATGTACCATGGCTGCATCAGCAGGGCGATGATTCCGGTGAGGATCGCTCCGGCGCCAAACGACATCCGGCGCGGTACCAGGTTTTCAAAGGCGCGGGCCGGTGCCACGACGTTGGCTGCCACGTTTGTCGTCAGCGTCGCCAAAATAATCCCCAATGTTCCCAAAAAGATCGCCAGCGGGGAGAATTTGGCCAGCACCGCTGCCGGGTCCCAGATGGCTTCTCCGTAGATGACCACTGTGGCGGATGCTACGGCCACGCCGATGAACGAGAACCCGCCCATGGTAGTCGGCAGGGCGACGGACTGTCCGACCATTTGGGCTTTCTGACTCTTGGCGTAACGGCAGAAGTCCGGGATGTTCAGCGCCATCGTCGACCAGAAGGCGATCGCGCCCGTCAAGGCGGGGAAAAACACCTTCAGGAAGTCGGCGGTCGTGGTCAGTTTGGACGGAGCGGAGAGCATCGGTCCCCAGCCGCCCGCTTTGGTGATCGCCCAGACGAGCAGCGCCAGGCCCATGACAATCAGTGTGGGCGCGGCCCAGAACTCCATCCGTCTGATCGCTTCCGGCCCGCGGTAGGCGATCCAGACGTTCAGCGCCCAGAAGCCAAAAAAGGCGATCCAGGTGTGGCCGGGAACGTTGCCCCAGCCGCCCAACGATTGCAGCAGGGTGTCGATGGCCGTCCCGCCAAACCAGCAGTTGATGCCGAACCATCCCGCGCCGATCAAACCGCGGGCCAAGGCGGGAATGTGAGCCCCTTTGGAGCCAAACCAAAGACGGGCGAAGACCGGATACGGAATGCCAAATTTCGTTCCGGCGTGAGAGTTGAGCAAAATAGGAATGAGGACGATACAGTTGCCGAGAATGATCGTCAAAATGGCCTGCCACCAGTTCATGCCAAGCGAGATGAGCCCGGCTGCCATCGCATAGGTGGGCAGACAGATGGACATGCCGATCCAGAGACTGGCGAAGTTGTAGGTGGTCCAGCTGTGCTCCTCCCGGTTTGTGGGACGGAGGCCGTCGTTGTACAGCGGACTATCCCGGATCAAATTTTCGCCATCTTTCGTCAACGTGACGATGCCGTCCACCTCTACCTGTGTCTTCATCGCAATCCCTCCTTTTGTGAATAATCCCGAGCGCGGCCAAGCCGATCGGTTGTCTTGGGCGCCGGATGCTACATTATATTGGGCTGTATGACCTGTGATTACAGAATTTTCGGACATTAAAAAGCCCGGAACAAGCTGTTCCGGGTTCGGTTGTTGCTGTCGAACACAGTCGATTATTTGGGAAAATATTCCTTCCAGCGACGATCCACCAGAGCGGCGATGTCGGGCCGGGTCTCCACTTCATCGGGATAAAACGGCTTCATTCGGGCATCGACGATGAGCGGTCCCTCGTACCGGATCTTGTTGCGGACAATCGTCGAACGGGCGTACAGGTCGTGAGCCGGGTCGAAGCGGGTAAAGACGGTCCAGAGGAAGCGGCTCTGGCTCTCGGCGATGGACGCGTCATCCACGATGCAGATCATCGGCCAGTCGCTCAGGTGCTCGTTGGCGTAGGGCAGCAGTTCTTCCCCCAGTTCCGGCCGTTCTTCAAAACCGGGGCCAGAAATGACCAGACAGCCCGGGCAGAACGCTTCGATTTTGGCAATGCCGGGGATGCCTTCGCCGCTGTACGCGTGCGGCAGCTCACGCACCGGATCGCCGATGCCCAGCATGACTCCCTTGGAGCCATGGTTGAACTTGCGGCCTGTGTAGTCGAGCGTATCGTTTGACGTGTCGTTTACAATCAAGAGGTCGCGCTCCGGCTGGAAGCGGGCGAGCACGATTTCCAACAAGTGCTTGAAATTGCTCAGGTCGCACGGAACGTCCGTCACCATCAAAAACTTGGTCAGGGTCAGCTGTCCTTCACCCAGGATGCGAAACGCGTGGGCCATCGCTTCCTTGTAATAGCTCTCCCTGACGATCGCTCCGGCCAGTGCGTGGAAACCGGTCTCGCCGTATGTCCACAGCGCCTTGACGCCGGGCATGACGATCGGGAAGAGCGGGGACAGCAGCCGCTGCAGGTACTCTCCGATGAAGAAGTCTTCCTGCCGAGGCTTGCCGACGACTGTGGCCGGGTAGATCGCGTCTTTGCGCCGCCACATCTGCTTTACGTGGAAGACAGGAAAGTCGTGCGTCCAGGAATAGTAACCAAAATGGTCGCCGAACGGTCCTTCCGGTCGGCGCGTGTGCGGCGGGACTTCTCCGGCAAAGACGAACTCCGCTTCCGCCACGATCCGGTGCGGATGGTTGGGTACTTCGGCCATATGCAGCTTGTCACCCATCAGCAGCGAAGCGAATACCAATTCCGGCACCATCTCTGGCAGCGGCGCGATGGCCGAAATGATCAGCGCCGGCGGTCCGCCGATCGTGAGCGTCACAGGGAGCGGCTGGTTCCGCTTTTCCGCCTCGTGGTAGTGGAAACCGCCGCCTTTGTGAATCTGCCAGTGCATGCCGGTCGTGTTTTTGTCGTAGATCTGGATGCGGTACATGCCCAGGTTGTGTTCTTTGGTCTCGGGGTGCTCCGTGTAGACGAGCGGCAGGGTGACGAACGGACCGCCGTCCAGATGCCAGCTTGTGAGCGCCGGCAATTGGGTCATGTCCACGTCGGTCGTGGACAGCTCCATGACCGGTGCTTTGGATTGCGGCACGGTTCTGGTCCCGGTGCGCAAGATTCCCATGAGCGGCGAACGCAGTTCCCACAATCCCGACAGCTTGGGCGGCAGGAGCTTGTCCAGGCCGTTCACCAGCTCCCGGATGATCGACTCCGGTCTGGGGCCAAACGCCATGTCGACCCGCTCCACCGTCCCAAACAGGTTGGTGACGACGGGAAATGATTTGCCTTTTACATTGGTAAACAGAAGTGCTGGTCCTCCGTCTTCAATCACGCGGCGGTGAATTTCCGCCAATTCCAAATACGGGTCAACCGGCGCGTCGATTTCCACCAACTGGCCGGATCGCCGCAGTTGTTCCATAAACGTACGCAGATTTGCGTGCATCTGTCGTAACCTCCACATCCGCTTCAATTCCCTCTCTACTGTACACGAACGGCGCTGGCGAATCTACCTTTTTTCCTGCGGGGGATGGTAAGATGAACGAGAGGTGAACCAACGATGATTTCAGCACGATTGCGCCTGACGCTGCAAACGCGAATGATTCTGCTGATGACGCTTGTCATCATCGTCTTGATCGGATCGATGGGCGCGGTGTTTTCTTCGATGATTGCGGCCACGATCGAAGACCAGGTGGGAAAACGCGCCCTGAGCGTGGCCAAGATCATGGCCAATCTGCCGCAGGTGCGCGGCGCTTTTGCCACCGGCCACCCCACGCAGATTATCCAGCCGATCGCGGAGAATGTGCGCATGCAAGCGGACGCCGAGTTCGTCGTGGTGGGAGACCGGAACGGGATACGCGTTGCCCATCCGCTGCCGGACCGCATCGGCCGGGAAATGGTGGGCGGCGACAACGAACCGGCGCTGCTGCACGGCCAGTCTTACGTCTCCAAAGCCGTGGGCAGCCTGGGGCCGTCATTGCGGGGAAAAGTGCCGATTCATAACGACACAGGGGACGTGATCGGGGTCGTCTCGGTCGGCTTTCTGCTGGAGGATATCGAAGCGGCGATCGACAGCTACCAGCAAAGGGTGATGCTGATTCTTGCCCTTGGCGTTCTGTTTGGCACGGCCGGTGCGATCTGGCTGAGCCGGTGCGTCAAGCGGGCCATCCTCGGCCTGGAGCCGGAGGAGATCGCCTCCTTGTACATGGAGCGAAATGCCGTGCTGGAATCGGTCCGCGAGGGGATTATCGCCATCAACCGCCACGGCAAGGTGACGATGGCCAACAAGGCAGCGATCCAGATTCTGGACCTGCCGGACGAAGAACTGCGGGACAAGCCGATCCTGGAGCTTTTGCCGGACAGCCGGATGCTGGAGGTGCTGGAGTCCGGGGAGCATCAGTTGGACCGGGAGAGCACGATTGCCGGAAAAGAGATCATCGTCAACCGCGTACCGATCAAGTGGATGGGCAAGGTGGTCGGCGTCGTCAGCAGCTTCCGCCTCAAATCGGAAATTGACCAGTTGACGTCCGAACTGTCCCAGGCGCGGCGGTATGCGGACGTGCTGCGAGCGCAGACGCACGAATTTCACAATCTTCTGTATACGATCTCCGGCCTGCTGCAGTTGGGGTCGATTCAGGAAGCGATCGAACTGATCACGAGTGAGACTTCGGCGGAGCAGGAACTGGTCCTGTTCCTCGCCAAGCAGGTGCCTGACCCGCTGATCGGGGCGCTGCTGTTGGGCATGCACAATCGGGCCAAGGAACTGAAAATTCAGTTTTCTGTCAATCGGGACAGCCGGTTGAAGGAGCTGCCGCCCGACATCAATCGGCAGCAGGTGGTCGTAATGCTGGGCAATCTGATACAAAACGCATTGGAAGCAGTTGGGGAGATGAAATCCGGCCCCAAAGTGGTGGAATGCTACCTGTCGGACGCCGGCAGCGAGATTTTGTTTGAAGTGGAAGACTCCGGGCCGGGCGTGGACGACTCGATGCGGGAGAAGATTTTTGAGCACGGCTTTTCGACCAAACCGGGCGAGCATCGCGGCATCGGGCTGGCCAAGGTGAAAGGCATCGTCGAGGAGTTGGGCGGGTACATTCTGATCGGAAAAAGCGAGTGGGGCGGCGCGTTGTTTACGGTGTCGCTCGGCAAAAGAACGGAGGGAAAAGCATGAAGCCCGTAGAGGTAGTAATCGTGGAAGATGACATTCGCATCATTGACATTAATCGGCGGTTTGTGGAAAAGATCGAAGGATTTCGCGTCATCGCCACCGCGACCAGCGGGGAGGAGGCCAAGGAACTGATCGCCCGTGCCAAGCCGCACCTGGTCCTCTTGGACGTCTATCTGCCGGACACGTTGGGGACCGAGCTGGTCTGGCAGATGAGGCAGCAGCATCGCGAGTTGGACATTATCATGATCACTGCCGCCAAGGAGATCGAGATGGTGCAGCACGCCCTGCGCGGCGGGGTGTACGACTACATCGTCAAACCGCTGGTGTTTGAACGCTTCCGCGAACGGTTGGAGAGCTACCGGGAGCATTTCTGGCGCACCCGGGAAGCGGGCGAGGTGGACCAGGAAGAGATCGACCGGATGTTGACCCGGCGGCTTGCGAGCGCGAAGCCGCGCGATTCGCTCATTCCCAAGGGGATTGACGCGCTTACACTGGACAAGGTGATCAGCGCCATCAAACGGGCGGACAAGTTGGGCCTCTCCGCCGAAGAGGTGGGCCGGGAGATTGGCACCAGCCGCACCACGGCGCGCCGCTACCTGGAGTACCTGGTGGCAGAAGGAAAAGCGCAGGCCGATCTGGTGTACGGTACCGTAGGACGGCCGGAGCGAAAATACAGGTTGCTGTGAGATGGATTCCCGGACGCGGGACGCCAGCGGTGCACAATATGAAAAAATGAACAAAATATTCAAAATATTACTTATGAACATAAACTGTTCAGCCTCCCTCCAGCGTGCTACGTTTATCTCAGTTTTGGATGCGCTTACAAAAAACGTTGGAGAAGGGGGCTTCAGTATGAAAAAACGAATCACTCTGACAGCGCTGTCCGTCGTCATAAGCCTGGCGCTTGTCGCGTGCGGCGGGGGGAACGGCACAAATAGCACTGCCACCGGGCAGGGGGGCTCGGCTGGTTCCGGGTATCCGGACAAGCCGATCGTCATCGTCGCTCCGTCCGGCGCGGGAGGGGGCTGGGACAAGACCGCCCGCTCCGTCGCCAAGGTGCTCGGCGAGAGCAAGCTGGTCAATCAGGCGATTACGGTGGAAAACAAGCCGGGCGGCGGCGGTGTGGTCTTTCTCGCCGATTACGTCAGCAAGGAAAAAGGGAACGCGTACCGGCTGTTTGTCAACTCACCGCCAATCTTGATCAACCACAACAAGAAGGAGGGCAACAGCCCGTTTGGGTTCCGCGACGTCACTCCGCTGGCACAGTTGACCAGGGATTACGGCGCCCTCGTGGTCAAGGCGGACTCGCCGTATCAGGACGTGAAGAGCCTGCTTGCGGCCATCAAGGAAAATCCGTCTGCCGTCACAGTGGCGGGCGGGTCGGCTCCCGGCTCGATGGATCATCTAATCGCTGTATTGCCGGCAGCCAAATATGGCATTGATCCGAAAGCAGTCAAATACGTCTCCTACGACGGCGGCGGCGAAGCGATGGCGGCGCTGCTCGGCGGCAACGCGGACATGATCGCGACTGACGCATCCAGCGTGGGCGAGTACCTGAAAGCGGGCAAAATCCGTGTGCTGGGCATCACGTCTCCCGCACGGCTGGGCGGTGACCTGAAGGACGTGCCGACGCTGATAGAGCAGGGGATTGACGCCGAATTTAACATCTGGCGCGGCGTATTTGGCCCGGCCCAGATGCCGGCTGACGCCAAGGCCTATTGGGATGCCAAATTAAAGGAACTGTCCGAGAGCGAGGCGTGGAAAAAAGAGCTGGCTGTAAACGGCTGGGAGAGCGAATACCGGGATTCCGCCAGCTTTACAGCTTTCCTCGAAGAGCAGGACAAATTGGTCAAGGAGCTGTTGACTTCTCTGGGTATGTCCAAGTAAGGAGAGGGCAGCCCTCTCCATTCTGCGGTCTTTTTCATTCATCATGAGGAGGTAACCATGAACAAGACATTTGATCGCACCAGCAGCATCCTCTTTGCCTTGATCGGGGCGCTGTTTGTCGCGGAAAGCCGCGACATTTCCACCAGCGCCTACGGCAGCGAAGTTGGCCCCAACCTGTTTCCGATGGGGCTGGGCATCATTTTGATCCTGCTCAGTCTTCGCCTGTTTTGGGAGACGTTCCGCTACCGGGAGTCGGTCACGTCTGCTGTCGTGCTCCGACACAAGCGCTTTTTGCTGATGTTATTGGCGACCGTTTTGTACGCCTGGTTTTTGGAGGATATTGGTTACGTCATCAGCACGTTTTTCTTTTTGCTGGCCGGGTTTCGGCTGATGGGCAGCGCCAGTTGGTGGAAGTCGGCCGCTGTCGCGCTTGCCTTTTCTGGCGGGGTCTACGCCGTCTACGTGCACATCCTGAAAGGAACGCTGCCAGGTTTTCCGACCTGGCTTGGCTTGTAGGGAGGGAGACGCATGGAAGCTTTGCAGTATTTGGCGGATGGCTTCACGATTGCCCTGCAATGGCACAATCTCGTCTACGCCTTTGTCGGTGTGCTGATCGGGACGTCGGTCGGGGTGCTGCCCGGCATCGGCCCGATGAGCGGGGTGGCGCTGCTGCTGCCGGTTACCGCCTCGCTGACAAACGGGCTGTCTCCCGAACAGGCCGCAGCAAGTGCGCTGATCCTCCTCGCGGGAGTTTACTATGGCGCGATGTACGGCGGTTCCACCACGTCGATCCTGCTCAATACGCCCGGCGAGTCATCCTCCGTCGTTACGACGCTGGACGGCTATCAGATGGCGCGGCAGGGGCGCGCGGGAGCTGCCCTGTCGATTGCGGCAATCGGTTCATTCGTCGCCGGTATAGTGGCGCTGGTGGCCCTGGTGTTTTTGGCGCAGCCGCTGTCCGAAGTGGCCCTCACGTTCGGCCCGGCCGAATACTTTTCGCTGATGATACTGGGGCTGTGCGCGGTCAGCGGCCTGGGCGGGAAGTCGATGACCAAGGCGCTGATCATGACCGTCTTCGGCCTGTTGCTGGCGACGATCGGTATCGACAACGTGTCCGGCGTAGCGCGGTTTACCTACGATATTCCCGACCTGTACCAAGGGTTGGAATTCCTGACGATTGCCGTCGGGCTGTTTGCGCTCGGCGAAGTGTTCAAGACCATTCTCGAGGCGGACGGAACGGAAGCGCAACTGATCAAGGTGGACCGCATCCTGCCGACCAAAGCGGACTTGAAGCGAAGTGCCGCCCCGATCGCAAGGGGGTCCCTGCTGGGCTTTTTCATCGGCCTCCTGCCGGGCGCGGGCGCGACGCTGGCGTCGTTCTTTTCCTATATCGTGGAGAAAAAGGTGAGCAGACAGCCGGAACGGTTCGGCAAAGGGGCGATTGAAGGTGTGGCCGCTCCGGAGTCGGCCAACAACGCGGCGTCCGGCGGAGCGATGATTCCGCTGCTTACCCTCGGGATTCCCGGCTCCGGGACGACGGCGATCCTCATGGGAGCGCTCCTGATGTACAATGTCCAGCCCGGTCCGCTGCTCTTTTCCGATCACCCGCAGGTGGCCTGGGGGCTGATCGCCAGCATGTTCATCGGCAACGTAATGCTGCTGATACTCAACCTGCCGCTGGTCAAAGTCTTTGCCAAAATCATCGAGACGCCCCCTCAGTACCTGATTCCGCTGATCATCGCGATTTCCGTGTTCGGTGTCTACGCGGTGCAGATCAGCACGTTTGACCTGATGCTGCTGATCGCCTGCGGGGTGGCGGGGTATCTGCTGGCGAAAAACGATTTCCCGCTTGCGCCATTGGTGCTGGGCCTGGTATTGGGACCAATGATTGAAAACAACATGCGGCGCGCCCTCACGACATCCAATGGCGACTTCCTGATTTTCCTGCAAAAGCCGCTGTCTGCGATCTTTCTCGCCTGTGCGTTGTTGTGGCTGGTCGTGCCGATGATATTGAAACTGCGCGGCCGTCAGGTAGTCGTCAACGAAGAAGCGTAGCCCGTCCCGTTTTCCCCTGTCGACAAAAAACAGCTTGACAGGCGATTAGCGGTATTCTATTCTTGGAAAAATTCCGCAGACATGTTCGGTTGGCTGCATCGAGCTTTATTTCGGAGAAGGAGGAGTATTGCATCATGCTGGAGATTGCTCCTGTCACGCTGGAAGGGGAAAGGGTGCGGCTGGAACCGCTCGGCCGCCATCATGTGGACGGCCTGTGGGAAGCGGGACGATACGAACAGATATGGACTTACATGTCGGTCGTGTTTCGGCAGCCGACAGATGCGGAGCAGTTCGTGAACCAGGCATTGCAGGCGCAGGAGGCGGGAACCGAACTGCCATTTGCGATTGTGGATCGCCGGAACGAAAAAGTAATGGGCAGTACCCGTTTTCTCAACATTTCTCGCAAGGACCGGGGACTGGAGATCGGCTTTACCTGGCTGACCCCGTCCGTATGGAAGACGCCGGTTAACACAGAGTGCAAGTGGCTGCTGTTGCGCCACTGTTTTGAAACCTTGGGCTGCATTCGCGTCCAGTTAAAGACGGACGCCCGCAATCTCAACTCGCAGCGGGCGATCCAGCGCATCGGCGGCGTCCGCGAAGGCGTGCTGCGCAATCACATGATTGTCCGCGACGGATACATCCGCGACTCCGTCTACTTCAGCATCCTTGATCGAGAGTGGCCGGCGGTGAAGAAGAAATTGCAATTGTTGCTGTTTGGTGAATAACGGCCCGTTCCGATTGTGGCCGTCCCGTAATGGTGTGTACAATAAGCGTGTGCAACACTGTTACGGGAATGAGGGCTGCGATGAATCGGACACATGCTTTGGCCAGATGCGTGCTGATAGTTGGCGATCTGGCCGCTTTTCTGCTCTTTACCTACTACGGAAAACGGGCCCACGGGCTGCCTGCCGACGCTGCGGGGATTTTGGCGACGGCTGCTCCGTTTTTGCTCGGCTGGCTGGCCGCCGCGCTGTTGTTGGGGGTTTACCGCCCCCATAGGTACGAGCGGCCGGGAAAACTGATCCTCATCACTGTGGCGGCGTGGACGGTGGCAGCGCCGATTGGCCTCATCATCCGCGCACTGTGGCTGGGCACGCCGATCACGCTGATGTTCGCGGTGGTCGCGTATGGGCTCATGCTCATGTTTCTGCTTGGTTGGCGCATCCCCTTTGGATTCGTTCACACGCTGATTCGCCGCCGGAATACGCCGCGCTGATAAAAGCCCGGAACTTCGGAGACGCTAGCCAGTGACGACAATCCAGGGGAGGTGTGCACATGGGCAAGAACAACAACAGCAAAGACCTCGGGAAAAATCGCGGGAAGACGCTGGATGAGCACGATCAGAACACCAATCTGCGTCAGTCCCAGCACAATGATCGGAACAAGCAGGAGTAACTAAAAACCGCCGGTGAATCCGGCGGTTTTTGTTTGCGAACAAAGTCCGGGGTGTCATGGGTGATGGTGCCCGCTCGCCCCCCTGACGATCGGCAAAAAAAGTGGACAGTGTCCTGACGTGGTGCAGGCTTCCGGCCAGGAACGTATGGGAAAAGCGATTTTTGCAACGACAAACCAACTGCATAGAGGGAGTTTCCAGGCAGAACGACTTGCGGGCCAAAACGAGTGGAGCAGCGATTTGCGGGCTTGGCGGAGCCGCATCGGCTAGTGATATAATAGGGGGAGTTTCTCAACAAGTGGGGGGAGCAACCGTGACCGAACCGATGCAGGATGTACAGCAGGTGACGCTGTCGACACAGGCGTTTTTGATTTTGTGCCGCCTGTTCGACGGCTGCTACGATGATATGAAGCAGCAGGAATCGATGCAAGATCTGGTGGAATCCATTGCCGATATTTTGTTGGCAGGAGTGCAGGAGCTGGAAGGGCGAGAGACAAAGCCGAGAACGGTCACGTTCCCGCTGACGCTGCCGCAATCGTTTTTGCTTCGCCGCTTGGCGCACGAGATGCTGGCTCGCGTGCCGGAGGGCCAGGAGGACAACATGACAAGCTGGCTGCAGGAGTGCGTGTCAGCATTGACAGGAGGGGCAGGGGCATATGGGACCCCGGCAACCTGAACTGCACGTCATCACCAGCGGCAGGCAGTCCCTCAATGAAGTGCTGAGGGTGGCGGAGGCCGCCTTTTTGGTCGGGATGGACTACCTGCACATCCGTGAAAAGCAGCGGACTGCCCGAGAATGCATGGAGTGGGTGGAAGCGCTGGCCCAGGTCATGCCCCGTGAACGAATTCTGGTCAACGACCGGGTAGACGTGGCAGCAGCGGCCGGGTGCAGGGGCGCTCATCTCGCGTACCACAGCTTGACCCCGGCGGAAGCCCGCCGTGTGTTAAAGCCGGGGCAGCAGATCGGCCGATCCGTTCATTCGCTGGCCGAAGCCAAGCAGGCGGCTGTGGAGGGAGCGGATTACCTCTTGTACGGCCATATTTTTCCGAGTGCGTCCAAACCCGGTCTGGAGCCGCGCGGAACGGATGAATTGCGTAAGATCGCTGCGCAGGTGAAGATTCCCGTCATCGGCATCGGCGGGATCACGCCGGAAAACGCCTCTCATGTGCTGGCAGCAGGCTCAGCGGGGATCGCTGTGCTGTCCGGCATTACAGCGGCGAGTGACCCGCAGGCGGCGGCGCGAGGGTACCGGGAGGCGCTGGATCGATGGAAGGAGAGTCAGAGATGAGAGACCGTGAACGCTTGCGGAAAAGCATGCAGGTCTATTTTGTGGTGGGCACGCAGGATTGCGGTTTTTCGCCCGAGCGTACGCTGGCCATTGTCCGCGAGGCATTGGCCGGCGGCGTCGGGATGCTGCAGCTGCGGGACAAGGGGAGCCGTTTGACGGACGAAGAGCGGTACCGTCTCGGCCTGGAAATGCGGGCCTTGTGCCGGCAGTACGGTGCGTTGTTTGTCGTCAATGACGACGTATCATTGGCAGTGCGCCTGAAGGCGGACGGGGTCCACGTCGGACAGGACGACATGCCGCTCGTCCAGGTGCGGGAGTTGGTTGGCGAGCAGATGTACATAGGCGTATCTGCCGGGACGGTGGAGGAAGCACTTGCTGCCCAGGCAGGCGGAGCCGACTGCCTGGGAGTCGGCGCGATGTATGCCACCGCATCCAAAGCGGACGCCGGGGAGCCGATTGGTCCTAAGGGACTGCGAGCCATCCGCGAGGCTGTCGGCAGCGGACTGCCGATCGTCGGCATCGGCGGCATCACGCTGGAGAATGCGCGGAACGTACTGGCGGCAGGAGCGGATGGCGTCGCCGTCATCAGCGCAATCACTCGTGCCTCGTCGCCCGCCGAAGCGGCCAGAGAACTGAAACGCATCGCGACAGATGCGGCGAAAGGGCAGTCAAGCTGAGCGCATAACGTACAATAACCAACAAAACAGTGCCCTCCCAAGCGGCGAGGAGGTGGAAATGATGAAACATCGCATATACCGGATCGGGTACGAATGGGTCAGCAAGCGGGAGCTTCTGGAGAGGTTGCAGTTGACCGATTGCGTGTTGGTCGAGCTCAAGCGGTTGTTCCCCGCGGATGAGGGCACGACAGGAGAGATCGTCCCGGAAGATGAGCGGCACGCCGTGCTGATTCGCAGCCAGCGCCGTCCGGGGGAATGGATCACCTTCAACGGTCTGTACGAAATTCAGTCCCGCGAGCCAATCCCCTGGATCGATTCGCCGCTGGAGTACCATCAGTTCGGCACAGAATTGATTCCGGGCAACATCCGTCGGGACAAGGCCCCTCAGGCGCGCATTCCGGCGCGGACCAAACTGCAGATCGCGGCCATCCGGCAGGAGACAGTGTTTGTCACGGTGCCCGGCCACCCGTCCCGCCGATACGAAATGTCACTGGCCCACGCCCGGTTCGCCAAAGACTTTCCCACGGAATTGGAGCTGAAACTGCAGGTGTATGCGTTTCCGCCCCGCCATGACATCTTTGTCGACTGGCTCCTGAAAGAAGGGCGAAAGACAGGAATTATCATCCGGCCGAATCAGGAGCGGGTGGAGCGTTCAGCGTTTCAGGTGTGGGAAGAACTGCGCCAGGAATACGGAATCAGCGTCAGCGCCGCGCTGATCGCCATCAAACAGGCCCTGATCGTACTGGACAGAGCCGGTCTGGAGAGTGATTTTCCTTATCCGGTCCAGGAGTTGTCCGACCTGTCGCTGTCCAACGACGCAGAACGGGACGCCTTTTACTCGTACCATGCCGTCCGCTGCGCCATGGCGGCCGTCTCGGCACTGTTGACGACTGATCCCAAGGACCCACTGCAAGATTTGCTGCTGGTGGACATCATGCTGGAACAGCAGATCAACCGCAGACGCGAGTAAGCGTCCTGCGGTTTTTTCATTATTTATGCTTTTGTTGTATAATGGAAGAAAATAGAAGTCGGATGATCTTATCCAGATAAGTTGAACAATAAACATTTTTTGCACAATTTTGGTCCGGGACGTGGTATGATAGATCGAGAAAGCGTTTTCACAAAAACCTGTTGAGGAGGCTGTGAGAATGAATCGTGTGGAATCCGATTTTTCTCTGGTGCAGGTGCCTGTCCATCTCAGAGAGTTTGTAGTGGAACAGGATTACGAGCGGTACACGCCCGTCGACCACGCCGTCTGGCGCTACGTGATGCGGCAAAATCTCAGTTTTCTCAGCAAGAAGGCCCACGCCGCCTACGTGGACGGTCTGCGCACTTCCGGTATCAGCGTGGAGCGCATCCCCAACATCCGGGAGATGAACGAAAGCCTGGCCCAGATCGGCTGGGGCGCCGTTACCATCAACGGCTTTATTCCGGCCGTGGCGTTTTTTGACTTCCAGGCGCACGGCATCCTGCCCATCGCCTGCGACATTCGCCAGTACGATCACATCGCATACACGCCGGCACCGGACATCATCCACGAGGCGGCGGGACACGCGCCGATCATCAAAGACGAAAAGTACCGTTCCTACCTCAAATTATTCGGGGAAATCGGTTCCCGCGCACTGTCCTCCCGCGAGGATTACGAATTGTACGAGGCCATCCGCTTGCTGTCGATCGTCAAAGAGGATCCCGAGTCCACCGATGAGGAGATCCGGGCAGCGGAGTTGGCATTGGAGCAAAAAGCGCAGGCGGTCAAGGAAGTATCTGAAGCCAACCAGCTTGCCCGTCTCTACTGGTGGACGGTGGAATACGGGCTGATTGGCGACCTGGAGAATCCGCAGATTTACGGTGCCGGCCTGCTGTCATCGGTAGGGGAGAGCATGAGCTGCCTGAAAGACGACGTGAAAAAAATTCCGTTTTCCCTTCAGGCCTGCATCGAAACGGATTACGACATCACCAAACCGCAGCCGCAGTTGTTCGTCTGCAGGGATTTTGACGAGCTGATCGAAGCCGTGCAGGAATTTGCCAAAACGATGGCCATGTCCGTCGGCGGCACACAGAGCCTGATCAAGGCGAGCAAAATGCCGCAGACGTCCACCTCCGTATACAGTTCCGGTCTGCAGGTGAGCGGCGTGCTCAGCGAGCTGGAATTTGACGACAGAGGTGAAGCGGTCTACTTGAAGACGACGGGACCGACTGCGCTGGCCGTGGGTGACAAGGAACTTCCCGGCCACGGCAAAACCTATCACGCAGAAGGCTTCGGCTCTCCGATCGGCTTGCTTGCCGGCGAACCCACCCCGCTGGAGGCGTTTACGGACGGACAGCTTGAGGCGTACGGAATCGTCGTGGACCAGACGACCACGCTGACCTTTGCCTCCGGTGTCCAGGTGGTCGGCAAAGTGGCGTACATTCGACGGGAAAACGGCAAGATCGTCTTAATCGGATTTGACAACTGCACCGTCACGTACCGGGGAAAAACGCTGTTTATGTCCGAGTGGGGGACGTACGACATGGCGGTCGGCGAAAAAATCGTCTCTGTCTTTGCGGGAGCGGCAGACCGCGAAGCGTTTGCCACCGGCACGCACAAGCCTTCGGCCGTCAACGCCAGACGCCCGGTGTACAGTCCGGAGCAAAAACGGCTGCATCGGTTGTATCAGCAGGTGCGCGACATTCGCGAACAGGCACCTGCTGCCGAGACGGCGCAGCGTGTACTGGCGGAAGTGCTGCGGGAAGTTGACGAGGCCTATACGGACGACTGGCTGATTCGTCTGGAAATCCTGGAGGTTCTCCACAAACGCGGCCTGCTCCCGGACAAACAGGCACAGCTTCGCCTGGCATTGGAAGCGCTGCGCGAGAAAGGCGAGGAGCAGGCGCAGTTGATCGATAACGGCCTGTTGTTGATCGGAACGTAATTTTGCGGCGGTTACAGCGGCGTGAATCGTGCGAGCCGATCATCACGCCGCTTTACACAGCGACAATCTTTTGGTGATAATAGGAAATGTAGGGCAACATCCAAAAATGGAAACAAGCGTGAAGGAGCCAGTGGGAAGTGAAAAAACGTGTCGCTATGCGCGTAACCAATCTGGCCCCTGATCTGGCGGCCAAAGCGAATTCGTTATTGTTGAACCACGACCAACTCTCCGATCTATTCAAGGCAGACGCCCCCCACACCCTGGCACTGCTGGAGCAGTTCATCAAGGGATTGGCGAATGTTTTGGAAACCGGGAACGGGTTGATGCTGGAACAGCAGATGCGAGAGTTTGCGTTGAAACAGGCCAAGCAGGGGGTGCCGCTCGCCAGCATTCTGGAATTTATCCGGCTGGGACGTGACGTGATTGTGGAGCAGCTGCAGGCAGAAGCGGAACAGTTGATGCAATCGCCCGCGGAATGGCCCTCATTTTCTTCAATGCAGATGGACGTGTTTCGTTATGTCGAAAAGCTGATAGACGCTGTGGTACAAACCTGTCAAATGGCCGAGCGCGAGGACATGCGCCAGCCTGAAAGCGCTCTTACCGCAGGTGAACCGTTTACGGAAGTGGCGGAACAGGGACTTGTGCAGCTCATCTTGAAGTCGACAGACATCGCCGTGCTGATGATCGACAA
Organism: Brevibacillus sedimenti; assembly: GCF_020923495.1. Classification (GTDB taxonomy): domain Bacteria; phylum Bacillota; class Bacilli; order Brevibacillales; family Brevibacillaceae; genus Brevibacillus; species Brevibacillus aydinogluensis. The sequence goes on along the minus strand of NZ_CP064048.1, from coordinate 3,163,970 downwards.
GGATCTGCGGATTGTGGAAGCCAACCAAGCCCTGGCAGATCTGCTCTCGGTGGAGCGGGAGCAAATCATCGGCAAGCAGATCGACGAAACGTTTCGCCCGCGCGAATGTGAACGCTTTCTGCAATGGGTGGTGGAGCGCGGCCAATCCGGTCACTACGTGGCGGAATACAATGGCAAGTGGACAACAGTCAGCACCAGCCCGATCTATCACGAAGGGGAACTGCAGGGAGCCATTGCCGTGATGCGCAACATTACGGAGAGCAAGCGGTACGATGAGGAACTGACCAAGCGGGAAGCCCTCGCCGCCGTAGGGCAGCTGGCTGCCGGCATGGCCCATGAAATCCGCAACCCGCTGACCTCGATCAAAGGGTTTATTCAACTGCTGCGGGAACAGATGGAGACAGACGGAAACCAATCGTATTTTTCCGTCATCTTGACCGAAATCGAGCGGATCGACGGGCTGTTGAACGACGTACTTGTCCTGGCCCGCTACCGGGACGACAAGATCGTAGCCGAACGGTTTTTGGTGATGGAGGAAGTGCTGGGCGTGATTCGCCTGCTGGAACCGGAGTCAATCCGACGGGGCATCCGGTTGGAACTGAACTGGTCCGGCGAACAATGGCATGTCTTCGGCTACCGCGCGCGCATTAAACAGGCGATTTTGAATATCCTGAAAAATGCGCTGGAGGCACTGGCATCCAAAGGGTCAGTCGTTCAGGTGTCGGCGTACGCGTCGATCAATCAGGTCGTCATTATTGTGGAGGATGACGGCGTGGGCTTGTCCGACAGTGTCAAGCAAAATCTGTTCGTGCCGTTTTACACGACCAAACCGGATGGAACGGGCCTGGGACTGTCCACGACGCAACGGATCATCATCGATCACGGCGGCGAGATCTTCGCCGACAATTCGCCGCAGTTGGGCGGGGCACGGTTTGAGGTTCGGCTGCCGATTTCCATGCAGTAAGCGAGCGGCAGAGAAAACGGGCACAAACCCTCGTGCTGATTGACCCGCAGTTGGACAGATACATATCAATTGAGAAAAAGACGGATGACTGTTTCATTCGTCTCTTTTTAGTTAGTGGGATCTTTTGGTTACAGCGAGTTACCATAATATATCTTCTGTAAACGAAATTCCAACGTTTTTAAGACAAAGTGCCCGATCCACTTTTTGGACAAGGACTGCATCCGTTACAATAGTACAAAATGGTGTCCTCGGAGGTAGTTATGACTGCAAATCTTTCCGTATTGCTGGCTTTTGGCGCGGGGCTTCTTTCCTTTGTTTCCCCATGCTGTCTGCCGCTCTACCCTTCGTTTTTGTCCTATGTGACCGGCATCACCATGGACGAGGTGAAGAAGGGGAGGGCGGTCTTTCAACGGCAGGCGTTGCTGCATACGTTGTTTTTCATTCTCGGGTTTTCCATCGTCTTTGTCGCACTGGGTCTGTCCACGTCCTGGCTGGGCAATCTGTTTGCCGAGAAAAAAGACCTGATCCGCCAACTGGGCGGCATTCTCCTGGCGGTGATTGGGCTGGTCCTGCTCGGTGTATTCCAAATGGACTGGATGATGCGGACGTGGAAGATTGATTTAAAATCTCGCCCGTTGGGGTATACTGGGTCCATACTGGTCGGCATCACCTATGCGGCGGGGTGGACGCCGTGTGTGGGTCCGATCCTCTCCGGGATCTTCGTGCTGGGCGTGACCGATCCGACGCGTGCGCTGACCTACACGCTGGCCTACACCCTGGGGTTTGCCCTGCCGTTCTTCCTCATGACGTTTTTCATCAGTAAGGTCGGAGCGATCGTCAAGTACTCGGACCGGCTGATGAAACTGGGCGGTGCAGCCATGATCCTGTTCGGGATCCTGCTGTATACCGATAAGTTGACGGAAATTACCCGCGTCCTGATTCAACTGTATGGAGGCTTTACCGGATTCTAAACGAGGTGAAGAGATGAAAAAACTGCTGCCGGCACTATTTGTAGCCTTTTTCGTCGGACTGATCTTCTGGCCGCATGCGGGACAAAGCCCGACGGTCATGGCGGAACCGAAAGCGGAACAAAAGCCGATACAGGGTTATGAAGCCCCCCATTTTACGCTGATCGGGATGGACAACCAGACGTATCAGCTAAACGGCAAGCGTAATAAGCCGCTCATCCTGAATTTCTGGGCTTCCTGGTGCGGTCCGTGCCAGATGGAAGCACCGGAACTGCGCAAGTTCTACCAAAAGTTTGGTCAGCAGGTGGATCTGTACGCCATCAACGTGACCAGTGAAGACAGCGTGGACGGCGCCAAAAACTTTGTGCAGACATACAAACTGCCGTTTCCCGTGCCGATGGACAAGACAGGGGAAGTGGCCAACCGCTATCGGATTATGGCGTTTCCCACCACATTTCTGATCGATCAGCAGGGAATCATCCGCAAAACCATCATCGGCATGGTTGACGCGGCCGTCCTGGAGCAGGAAGTACGCAAACTGCTGTCCGAGAAGCGCTGACCGCTGCGAGGTGCAGCGTTTTTTTCTTCGTGTTAGTGTTTCGATACGTACATGAAAAGGAGCCTGGATTTCCGGCTCCTTTTTTGTGATCCGTATGTCAGCGCAGGGCGTGGTGTTTCCGGTCGTCAGTTCATTGTGCCGTCTGGGCAGTCCCGCCATGCACGCTGCCGTCCGGATCGATCCTGACATGGGTGGAGATGGATTCGATCCGCTTGAGCAGGCGGGCGCCGTCCGCCTCGTTCATCGGCACCGCCTGTCCCAACTCCGCGTGGTACGGCAGCATCTTCAGAGTGCAGTCTCCCTGTTTCGTGCATGTCGCCTGCAGCACCATGGTCTCCCAGGTTTTCGGCTCTGCGGCACGCGTAAAAATGAAGTTGCCCAAACTGTACGCAATCCACTTGCCATGATACGATTCAACCCCCTGCAGCACGTGCGGATGACTGCCGACGACGAGATCTGCACCGGCGTCAATGTAGGCACGGGCCAGTTCCTTTTGGTGATCGACAGGGAGGTCCACTTTTTCCTTGCCCCAATGGGCGATTACGACGACGAGGTCGGCTTTGGAACGTGCCGCGCGAATCGCCTCGACAGCGCGGGCCGGGTCGTACGAGACGGCGAGTCCCGGCTTGTTTTTGCCGGCGTACCAACTGACTTCCGGTACAACCCGACTGAAGCCGAAGAACGCGATGGTGATGCCGTGTCGCTCGACCAACACCGGGGCGTATGCGCGGGCTGCATCCGCACCGGCGCCGACATAGGCGATCTCGTTTTCATCCAGTACGCGCATCGTGTCAAGCAGGCCTTCCACACCCTGGTCCATGGAATGGTTGTTCGCCAGGTTGACCAGGTCAATCCCGGCTGTTTTCATCGCCGGTACAGCTTCCGGGGGCGACTTGTACACATAGGTCTTGGCAGCGGGTGTTCCGCGCGTAGTCACGGGTGTTTCCAAATTGACGACGGTAACATCGTCGTGCTGAAACAGCGATGTAACGTGCACAAACGGAAAGTCGAAGCCATTCTCCCTCAACCTCGTTTCCACGTGGCCGGACATCATCGTGTCTCCCGCAAAGCTGAGCGTGACGGTCGGATCGCTGCCTGCCGTTGATTCGCCGGCTTGTTCCACTTGACCGCTTCCGCTCTGCCGGGGAATCTCCCTCTGCAGATTCTCCATATGATACAACCCGAAGAACAGAAAGAACATCACACCGAGTACGAGGCCATTAAGCAACATGTACAAGCGTCTGCGCCGTCTCTTCCTCTTTTCGGCCTTGACCCGTTCCGTTCTGGTCCGATTCATCGCTCTCCCACCTGTAACATCACGGTTTTTCTCTGACAGCAAACACTTCCTCATTATACCATCCTTTGCTTGGCTCCCACATGAAAAGCGGCCCATGACAGCCAATATGATGCGCAAGTCCTCCGTTCACGAGCGACGGTCATGAGGCCCAGATGGGGAGACGAATGGGCGATCTGTCGTGGGAAAGCAGCGAAAATACGGCAGTGAACGGCTTCAAAGGCAGTACTCCAAAGTGTTAGAATATTGAAAAAAGGAGGTCTTTCACATGGAGGAAAAGGTGTCCTTTTTGGAACGGTACAAGCGCGACCACCAGCATCCCGTCAACAAGCTGACCCACGCGTTCGGCATTCCCATGATCGTCATTTCCCTGCCGCTCTTTTTCTGGAGCTGGAAGTGGGCGCTCGGCCTGTTCATCGTCGGGTGGATCTTCCAATTTGTCGGCCACTACGTTGAGGGGAACCCTCCCTCCTTTCTGAAAAATCCCGTCTTTCTGCTGATCGGACCGTGGTGGATACTGAAGCGACTGTGGGGGTTTCTCACCGGCCAGCCGTACCGGTGAGGAGGTAATCCACAGCGGACCGGGGCCATGACGAACGGCCGGAGGCGCTTGCTGCGCGCCGGCTGTTTTGTGCCGACACCGTCATGGCGAGACACCGGGCGAACCAAAACCGTGCCGCATCTTTTCCGCTCCCGGCCCAAATTCCGGCGGGTGTCTCCGCTTTGTGTCCGTGCCCATGGAACAGGGCTGTTCTCCTTCATACAATAAACCGATCCAGCGGAGGAGGGAGAACGGATGGCAAAACCAAAAAAGGCAAAGACGAACCGGGAATCCCGGCAGCATCCCAACCAGTTGAATCTGAAAATCGTCACAGCCGAGACCTGTAAAGCGTGCAAGCAGCCGTGTGCGCGAGGCATGGCGTACGTCGACAAGATGTCGCGGCCGGGGGCGGTGGGCCGTGGTGTGCCCTGCATTCTGACGGCTCCCCGGACATGATGGAAACGACAGCGCGAACCCGCGCTGTTTGTTTTTGAGGATGGTTTTGGGAAACATGCAACGTCTGGAGTCCCTTGCGCGGGACAAGCCCAGGCACCGGTGAGGCCATAGCAGCTGAGAGTTAGGCTGTGAGCGGGAAGAAAGAGGATTTTTGTTCCGCTGTGTGGAAAGCTAGAACGGTACAGTGAATTGAGGAGGGGAAACCATGTCGGTCAATGTGGCCCACAAATTTGGAAACGGATTGAAGCCTCAGGTGTTCATGGACACCATGAGCAAAAATAAGGATGCCTTCGCCGGGTGGTATGAAGCATTTTCCTGGCCGAACGAAGAGGATCGGCAATTTTTTGCCTCGCTGCGCCACCGCGACGACTTGCGCTGCCTGATTTTGGCCGCCGACTGGTGCGGCGACGTCGTGCGCAATGTGCCCGTCTTGTTCCGCGCGTTGGAGGAAACGGAAATGCCCGTGGAAGTACTGGTGATGGAACAGCACCTCGATCTGATGGACCAGTTTCTCACCATGGGCGGCAGAGCGATTCCCATCGCCATCTTTGCCGACGCGGGCGGCCATGTGCTGGGGAAATGGGGACCGCGCCCGCAGCACGTCCAAGCGGTAATGGTCGCCTTCAAACAGCAAAACCCTGACCGCAGCGCGCCGGACTACGAAGAAAAGATCAAGGTTGCCCGCGCCGAGATGCTGGAGAAGTACGGTGAGGGAACGGGCTATCAGGCGGTAATCGTCAAAGAACTGAAAGAACTGCTTTCCTCGATCTAGGAAAGCAGCAACAGCGGATGTATGGAATTCCTCCGGCCAGACGCCCGACGCGATACATGGCCGGAGGTGCAGAAGAAGGGATGACGAGCTTGCATTACTACGGAAATGAGACGATTATGTCTGTGGAACAGGTACTCCGCCTGAAGCCAGGGGAAATCCGCATTCTGGAATGGGTGCGCACCTATGAATTCATGGAGAATCAATGGGGCGTGGACGAACCCGTTCCGCACTTTCTGGAAATCAAGTGCGAATCGGTCGGCGTCCGCATCCGCAAGAACCGCATCACCAATTTCCCCGATTACGTCTGCGAAGCGGAGCAGGTGTTCCCCGACGTGGAGCAGGCACTGCCAATATTCCACGAATGGGCGAAACGCATTCTCGAGGAGCAGGGGAAGTGAAACTTTCTCTGAAATTTCCTATTGACATGTATGACTTACTATGATAGATTTAATGGAGTCACCTCCTTTTTCACTCTTGATAAAAATGGGAGGCGGACGCAAATTTGCCGGTGTAGCTCAATTGGTAGAGCACCTGACTTGTAATCAGGGGGTTGTGGGTTCGATTCCTATCGCCGGCACCACGGGCATTATATGGGGAGATAGCGAAGTGGCTAAACGCGGCAGACTGTAAATCTGCTCCCTCTGGGTTCGGCGGTTCGAATCCGTCTCTCCCCACCATTGACGATTTCTTTCCAATCTGTTATAACATTATACAGACGTGCCGGTGTGGCGGAATGGCAGACGCGACGGACTCAAAATCCGTTTCCAGCAATGGAGTGGGGGTTCAAGTCCCTTCACCGGCACCATACTCCCAGATGCGGGTGTAGTTCAATGGTAGAACTCCAGCTTCCCAAGCTGGCGGCGTGGGTTCGATTCCCATCACCCGCTCCATATGAAACCCTTGAGAAATCAAGGGTTTTTTGCTTTTTGGAAAGGGAATGTTGAGGGGGGAAAGCGGGGGTGGTGACGGACTGTTGACAAAATCAAATTATTCGCTGTTTGCAAGGGTCAAACTTGTCGAGTTTGGATGTTGTTTCCTGCGCCACCTTTTTGGTTACGTGAGCGTTAAAATCTGCAGTTGTCTGGTATTTTGTATGACCGAGATGTTCTTGTACCGCGACTTCAGGTCAGCACCTTGTTCGATATAAGAGCGGTGCAGCCGTCATAAGAGAAGCCCTCTGCCGAAAAAACCGGTGGAGGGAATTTTTTATTCTCTCTCGTCTTTCTTCCTTCTGCCGCGAAGCCGGGGCGTGTCCATCCATGTTTGAACTTGCTCCCGAAGCCACAACGGTCCGCAAGCAAGCTCCTTGACGGGCTGCGGGAACTGTCCACGCCTCAGATACTCCTTCATGTAGTTCTTGGACTTGCCGGTCATTTCGCAGACCTCTGACAACCCCATGATGTCGTTCAAATTAATCTGTAATTATTTAATCCCTTCTTCCCAATGCTGCTGTTATCCACAAATATGCCACAACGTAAATCAGGATGGCTTTCTGCCACCACTGAGCAGCAGGCGAGTATGTGGCTAAAACAGCGAACCCTAACACTCCACGGATGGAACGCAGATTTCTGATGTCTATTTTTCTTGTCTTCATGCTATTCTTAGGATGGTGGGGGGCCTCACCAGTCACCTGCAGCGTTTACCTTGGCGGGAGCGCCGCTTTCACTTTTTCTTCCGCTAGCTTCGGGTGTACCTACTCCTTTCACCATCCCACGTACTCACCTCCTTTCTGGCCTTAATTATGCCAATTCGTTTAATCTGTAAAATATTGGTCTTCCCGCAGCAACTCTCTGCATGGCGGCGCAGGTTCGATTTCCATCACCCGCTCCAGATGAAACCTTTGAGAAATCGACGTTTTTTTGGTAAGAGGAAAAACCGCCTCCTGAGCGAAGGCAGGTTTTTTGCTGACACATCCTTGTATCCGAAGCATCGTTTATTAGCCCTTCGATCTCGTTACGACATGAACACACGCTGCTGTCGCAACACATACCAGAACAGACAAGGGGAATGTCAACAGGTACGCATTTGTAAAATAGGGAACGGCTTCGGCACTGACGAACATCATGACGTTTTCCCATGTGACAGGGCTCCCTTCCATTATGACATAGCAGATGCCGATCAGAAAAATCAGAACCTTTTCCGCAATGGCAGGGAGTATACCGATCCACACAGCTGCTTTTGATGCCCCTCGTTTATGAGCAATCCCTGCGTACAGACCACCGACGATATATGGGATGACTACCATTACTGATCCTAAAACCAGTCCTGACACATCTCGATGCTGGTCAATCGGCAGCTTCGTGATCGCAGTGTACATCCATGATGCAAGGAATAGGGTAACAAAATAGGAACCTGTAATCACATACCATCCATTTTTTATCACTGCTAGCCCCCCTGGGAACTGGAGTTCATACCGTATGACGAACAGATTGTCTGGCTGGTCACGTAAACAGCAGAAATTGCAACAACATTTTCGTATGGCGGCTTCTGCTCGTTGTACATATTAGTTCGCTTCAATAAGTGGAATATTTCAAATTTTGTGTGGAAATCCGTTTTTCCTGCCAGTTATGATGGTACTGTCACAAGCTTGTAAAAATCGGGGGGAAACCGGATGAATGCCTTTCACTACAATTGCTCCACGCGTATTGAAATGGGGATGGGCAAGGCTCTCCACCTGCCGGAACTGCTGCACTCCCTGCAGGTCGGCTCGTCCATATTGCTGGTCAGTGACCCCGGCGTGATCCGCGCGGGCCTGGTTGAACCGATCCAGACAGCTCTGCAGGAAGCGGGTTTTGCCGTGTCGCTGTTTGCGTCGCTCAGCCAAAATCCGCGGGATACGGAATGCTTGGCGGGAGCAGAACAATTCCGTGACACAGGTGCCAGCATGGTGGTGGCCATCGGCGGGGGAAGCGCCATGGACACGGGGAAAACGATCGCGCTGTGCGGACCAAATGGCGGAACTCCCGCCGACTACGCGGACGGACGGCTTCCCTACGCAAACATTGCCCCGATCATTTGCGTTCCCACTACAGCCGGGACGGGATCGGAAGTGACCCGCTCCGCAGTCATTACCGAGTCGGCCACGCACCGAAAAATGACGCTCAAACACGCCGCCTTGCGCCCAACGCTGGCCGTGCTTGATCCCAGTTTGACGCTCAGTGTTCCGCCCGCTGTCACCGCTGCCACCGGCGTCGACGCCTTGGTTCACGCCATCGAGGGGTATACCTGCAAGGTGACCAATCCGATCTCGCAAGCCCTCGGCGCCCGTGCGATGCAGACGATTGTCTCCGCACTGCCGGCTGCTTATGCCGATGGTCGAAATGTAGAGGCCCGTTCCGCCATGCTGGAGGGCAGTCTGCTGGCGGGGCTCTGTTTTGGCTCGGCGGATGTCGCGGCTGTGCACTGTCTGGCGGAAGCGCTCGGCGGGCTTTACGACACGCCCCACGGCGTCGCGAATGCAGTATTTTTGCCCCATGTGCTTCGGTTCAATGCAGTGGAAAACAAGCCGATGCACGCCAGATTGGCGCGTTACATGGGGTTTGCCGCCGATGCGGACGCGGACGAGTTGGCTGTCGAAAAGCTGATTGACGGCATTGAGGCCTTTACGCACAGCCTGGACATTCCAAAGCTGAAAGACTTGCCGGGTGTGCGCGAAGAGGACTTTCCGCGGATCGTAGAGCTGTCGGTGCAAAACGCCTCCACGCCAAGCAATGTGCGGACGATTACGGCGGAGGATTACCTGCGCATTCTGGAGGAGGCGTATCGGTCGTAAGAATGCCGGAAACAATTGAAGCGCTGCACTTCTGACGCAATCACCACAATGGGCTGACAATGGTGAACGAACACATGCTCCACGGACAGTGGGGCATTTTTTCTTGCATGTTCGCCTCATGTTCGCATATAATACAAACAAATGTTCGTATATACAGGAGGAATGACGATGATCGGGTACCTGCAGCGCTATATGAACAGCGGTCAGCTAGTCGAGATCATCTATCTGGATCGCCATGGGCGAACGTCGAAGCGAACTGTCCGAATTCATGAGATCAGCAGGGGGCGTGTAAAAGCCTACTGTTTTGCGCGTCGGGCGTTTCGCATCTTCTCCGTTGACAACATCCTCGCTGCAGTTCCAGTGGTGAAACAGCGTGCTGCAGGATATTGAACGGAAGGTGCTCCGCATCATCGCCAACTTTTCTGTTGGGCGCAGGCGAACGCCGAACGTGGATGAACTGTGCGTGAAAACAGGTCGTAGCCGCGCCGGTGTCATGGAGGTACTGGCCATTTTGGCACGGGAAGGGTACATCCAATGGGTTCGCTCACACCCGAACGACATCAAGCTGTTGGAAGCGTGGGAACGAAAGGAGACATCTAGATGGGGCAGAAAATAGGAGATTGGTTCAGAACCGCGCGGATGGTACAGCCGGAGAAAAAAACAGAAAGCGGGCCTGTGAACGCGGATGAAGGGCTTGCAGAGAGACCGGTTGTTGACGAGATCGACTATGATGAAAACTGTTTTCGTATCTATGACGCTACGCAGTACGACTACGCGATCAGCGTTACATGGTTCCGGGAAATATCCGCAGGACGCGGCGTGTTTGAAACGGCATGGGGGAGCGTAAAGCAGATTGACGCTGACGAACGACGGTTCCTGCTGGTCAGTGATTGGGATTCTGTGTGGATTCAGATCGAGGATGTCGTGCGTGTGACGAAATCGTACACCGGTTGACTCCTACAGCTCACTTGGTTCAAATGTTGTAAAATGTTGAAACCCCCATTATGGGGGTGGGGGTGGATTCATCATCTTACAGACCGATATGACGTTCTCTTTATTTCGAGGAGGACAAAGCCACCTCAAATGCATCCAGGATTTCGAGAAAGCGCGATGCTTCTCTGAATACGTGATCAGCGAGCAGCGGCGGGATTATGCTTTTTATTCTGCATGCCTCAATCAGTTCACGTGCTGTCTTCTTGAAGTCGCGCAATTGACGTACGGAAACGCGATTTTGATCGACAAATTGTTCAAGGAGAGGAAGGGTTTGTGACTGAGGCCGCATGGAGTTGAGGTCAATCGCTTGATAAAGGAGTTGATCAAAGTCATGGCTAAACTCACGAGCCTGTTCGACAAGTTTTCTTTCGGAAGGATCAAGCAAGTGGTTGATAAATTTGGCGTGGTCTGCCATGATTCTGAGGAAAAATACATTTTCATTAATGATGGCATCGGGCAAGGGATCAAGGGTTCCCGTATTTAATTGCTCTAATCGATTCATGAAATAGGCAGCTTCCCTGCTGATATGATCGACCAACAAGGGAAAATTATTTCCCCCAATCTTGCAGCGAATAATCAAGTCAAGGACTCTTCGTTTGAACTTCCAAATGTGACAAACCGCATGGTGAACGACATTGTTAAATTCGAAAATTCTTTGCGGGTCTGCATCCGGCGAGAAGGCATGGGCCTGATTTTCAATGTCTTCAAAAATGTTGTAAAACCGATTGGCTTCGTCGATTAATTTGGTATCGTCACAACGAAACCCCAATTTAAGGAACAGGGAATGTTCTTTCATGATTCTTGACCAAAATCTGATTTCATCTAACGACCGACTCACAAATGTATCTGCCATACGGTAACTCCTCCATGCATTTTTGTGTCGCTTCGCGCAATCCTGGCCACTGGGAATGGACAGTTCCCAGCGTGGATTCGCATCCGCAGACGACTCCTTTGTATTTGCAAGTACGATGTATCTCTATGCCAATACCCAGGTCGTGGACTGGGCTTACGCCTACATTTTGAAAAAGTGCGAACTTGGACGCTCACGCCCAAAAATGTTTTGTGCTGGAAACTGGCAACCGGAACTTTTCCATTTCATTGGCGTCTTAACATTTTGCAACACATTTGACGAAAGAGGGAGAAGTTACTTGAAGAAGTACAGAAAACACTGCTTGAAGATGGTAGTCGCCGGCGTTTTGGCGTGGAGCAGCGTCGGTTTGACGGCTGCGGCGGAGTCCGTTACGTTTCAGGACGTCACCTCGGCCTACTGGGGGTACGATACGATCAGATGGGGTGTGGAGCAGCGTTTGGTTTCCGGTTTCCCGGACCGCACCTTCAAACCGGATCAGTACGTCAAGGAAAGCGAATTTTTGGCGATGCTGCTCCGTTATTACGCTAACCACGGAAACGCACTGACGCTTCAGCCTGCAGGTACATACTGGGCTGACGTTTATTATCGTCAGGCCGAAGCGTATCATTGGCCGGTGTCCCGTGCTCAGTCGGATCGTCCGATCAAACGGGGCAGTGTAGCCAAACTGATAGCTGCCTCGCAGGGCTTCCGTTACGACACGAACAACGCGATCCAGTATTTGTACAACCAAGGGCTGGTCAAAGGGCGGGGGGAAACAGCCAGCTTGACCGGCTTTGCCAAGGAATCGTATCTCACCCGGACAGAAGCGGTTCAATTCATCAAGAATCTGGCGGACAAATCCATCGTCATGGCCAAGCCGGCGCCCGATCAGCCGTCCACTCCGCTCATTCCGCCGAGTGAGAAATTGTACCCGTTTAACCAAAACGGCAAATGGGGATACATGGATGCTGCGGGTCGTGTCCTGGTCGATCCGCAGTTTAGCAATGCCAGACCGTTTCGGGATGGATTGGGGGCGGTATACTTCAACGGCAAATGGGGATTTGTCGGAGCCAATGGCGAATTGGCGATTCCCCTGCAGTTTGATGATGTGAAAGATTTCAGTGAGGGACTGGCTGCCGCGCGGGTCGGTTACAAGTACGGGTACATCAATAAACAAGGGAAGTGGGCCATCAACCCTGTCTATCCGCTGGGGTCTGCCTACGAGTATGACAGAGGCGTCGATTTTCAAGAGGGGCTTGCTGTCATTGCACAAGGGAACAAGTACGCCTTCATCACCAAAAGCGGCAAGGTTGTCTCGGCAGCGTATGACGAGGTCATGCCGTTTCAGGAAGGACTTGCCGCCGTGCGGGTCGGCAACCTGTGGGGGTATATCGACCAAAACGGAAAGGTGGTCGTCAAACCGCAATTTGACATCGCCAACGACTTTCACGAAGGCCTGGCCGCGGTAGCGCGAAACGGTCGGTACGGCTATATCGGCAAAAACGGTGCCTACGTCATCAAGCCGCAATTTTCAGTGGAGGGGCTCAATTACAATTACAGCGGCAAGCCGCGGTTGTTTGACTTTCATGAAGGATTGGCCCGGGTTATGATCAACGGGAAGTACGGGTATATCGACAAAACAGGAAAGACCATCATTTCACCGACGTTTGACACCCGCAATCAAACAGGTGACTATGCCACGGATTTTTCTGACGGCCTGGCAATGGTCAGGATCGGATACCGATTCGGTTATATTGACAAGACCGGAAAAATGGTGATCCCGGCGCAGTTTGATGAAGCAGAGTCATTCTCCGAGGGGCTGGCGCGCGTCCGCGTCAAGGGGAAAGACGGATTTATCGACAAAACCGGAACATGGGTGATTTCGCCGCAATTTTCCCATGCACGCAGTTTTCAAGACGGTTTGGCGCTGGTGACGCCGGACGGGTCGAACGATCAAATCTATATTGATAAAAAAGGAAACTACGTAATGAAATAAGTGGCTGGAACTGACCTGATCCAATGAAGTGAGGGGCGAATGACTTCATGACCAGATAACGATCCCAGGCGGTTGATCGCTTAGCGCTTGGGATCGCAGATGCTTTTGCAAAAATACAGATACATGAGATAGGCGATTCGCCCGTTCTCCGTCTTGTGATCAATGCACCGCTTCAGGCATTTCACCATTTTTCTGTCGCAGCTGCACGCAAAATAGCCGCGTTTTTGGTAACACTTGTCGTGCATCATGCAGCACCAGTCTATTTCGTCAATGGGCGGATTTGGCCCAGAACAGCCGGGACCGCACCAGTTTCCGTAAAAACAGGGAATTGATCCAAAACGCCGCTTGCGGATTGGCACTTCGCATCACCGCCATGGAAAGAGTTACTACTACCATATCGGGTTTCGCCAAAAGTGATTGTACGCTTATCTGATCGACTGACGCTGCTTTTTCACCATTGACAGTTCAGGGATTGGCAGCCGGCGTCAAGACTGGCAGAATGAAGAGGACAAGCCAGCTTCCCTGTACAGGGCCGAAGCGTTTGACGAAGGAGAGAATTCAATGAAGACGGCATTATACCAGATCGCCTATCAAATCGGCATCCATCCCACAAAAATGGCCAAGCTGGTGCGGGAAGGCGAAATTACCGGCGAGGTGCCGGGAGACAACCCGCAGTCCAAGGAGGCCTGGATCGACCTCCTCTCCCTGCGCAATTACATCGAGTGGCAGCGTGAGCAGGGGCGACTGGACGAAGCAGCCTATTGGAAGGCGATTCGCCACATTGAACGAACGCTTAAAAACCGGTAACCCGCAGACAAGGCAAAGGAAGTGGAACACCCGCCGGGAAGAGCGTCCCCATCTGTCTTTGCGTTGTACACAGTACGAAACGTTTTCCGCCTCAAACACAAAATAGAAAGGTGCAGTCAACCATTCGCACTTCGCTTTGTTTCTACACATGAATTGTCGCTGAAAACGTGGTATGCTGATAAGGAACCTTAGTGAAAAGAGGAGAAAGACCATGAAGCGACCAGAAGACACGCGCGTCGTCGTCGGCATGTCCGGTGGGGTCGACTCCTCCGTGACGGCTTACCTGCTGAAACAACAGGGATACGACGTCATCGGCATCTTTATGAAAAACTGGGATGATACCGATGAATTTGGCCACTGCACGGCGGAAGAAGACTTCCAGGACGTCCGGCGCGTCTGCGAACAAATAGGCATCCCGTACTACACGGTTAACTTTGAAAAAGAATACATGGAGAAAGTCTTCCAGTATTTTTTGGATGAATATAAACGGGGACGCACGCCCAACCCGGATGTCATGTGCAACCGGGAAATCAAGTTTGGCGAACTGCTCGACAAGGTGATGGACCTCGGCGCCGATTACATTGCGACCGGCCACTATGCCCGGGTAGAGTACCGGGACGGAGCGTATCGGCTGCTGCGCGGTGTTGACACCAACAAGGATCAGTCCTACTTTCTCAACGCCCTGAATCAGCACCAATTGTCCAAAACGATGTTCCCGCTCGGTTCCCTGACCAAGCCGCAAGTGCGGGAGATCGCGGAAAAAGCGGGGCTGGCCACCGCCAAGAAGAAGGACAGCACCGGGATCTGTTTCATCGGGGAGCGCAATTTCCGCGAGTTTCTGCAAAACTATCTGCCCGCCAAACCGGGGAACATCGAAACGGTGGACGGCGAAGTGATCGGCCGCCACGATGGCTTGATGTATTACACCCTGGGACAGCGGCAGGGGCTGGGTATCGGCGGCGGACACGGAAAGACCGGCCAACCGTGGTTTGTGGTTGACAAGGATTTGGAGCGCAACGTGCTGATTGTCGCCGAAGGGGCCGGCCATCCCCGCCTTTACTCTACCAGTCTGATCGCTACTGACGTGAACTGGATCAGCGGCAAGGAGCCGGAGTCTTCCTTTACCTGTACAGCCAAGTTTCGCTACCGACAACCGGATCAAGGCGTGACGGTGCATCTTCGCGAAGGCAACACCGTGGAGGTCGTCTTTGATCAGCCGCAAAAAGCGGTTACGCCGGGACAAGCCGTTGTCTTCTACAACGGGGAGGAGTGCCTCGGCGGCGGAATCATCGACCAGGTAACGCGGCTGGATGCAGAGAATTAACGCGGATGGGAGAATCGGAACGTGGAAGCGACACAGAAATCAAAGCTGATCATCGTTTCGTTTTTGCTGGGAGCGATACTCATCGGGGGACTGGCCTACATGGGCTTGTACACCACAAGTCAGGAGCACGTGTCGATGATTCACGAAAAGATCGCCAGCCAAGGGGGAAAGGTGACAGCCATTACCGTCGTCCCTGTGGATGAGAGCCCGTTTGAGAAGAGCGGAAAAGGAAACACGATCTACAAAATCACGTACGAAAAGGACGGCAACACCTTGACGGCGTGGTACCGCTCGATCAATCATTCCTCGATCATCAAAGAGGAAGAAGCGTGGATTCTCCCCAGGTAACACCCGAGAAAACAAAGAGATGACAGGGGATGTGAGTGCATGAACATGATCAATGCGGAACAACTGCGCGACCTGGCAAGCCTGATTCGCAGGCTGGAGCCAAATCTGGCGGGAGCGTCGCTGACGATCCTGGCATACGAGCAACGCGATGCCATTGCCAAGGCGTTGGTGGAAGGACTGGGTGCCGACGTACCGGTACAGACCAGTTCGGGGGAGTACGCCAACCACCTGGCTGTTGTCCGGGTAGGGGGCAACAAGTACACGATCGCCCAGGACTGGCGGGAGGTGTACATTGCCGAGATCAATTACTGTCCATGCCGGATTCCGCCGCAATCGCACGGACTGCTCGTCTATCACAATGATTATCCCGGCGTGATTTACGACGTGTCCCGCATATTAGCCGACAATCAAATCAACATCTCCAAATTGAATGTCTCCCGAGAGCAAAAAGGGAAAAACGCGCTGCTCGTGTCCGTTACCGACGAAGCCATTACGCCTGACGTGGTCACCGCCATTGAGAAACTGCCGCAGATCACCCGCGTGATTTCCCTCCAATGAAGCACACGGCCGTCCGCAACCGCGGGCGGCTGTTTTTTGTACATCATTTGTACATCAGCAGATGGATGAGCGGGACGGGGCTGTATTCGGTCTGGTGGCCAAAATCGGGCCGCCCTCTAAATTGTGCGAGACCCGGGCTGGGAGAAACGCTTCTGATTTGTCCGCTCCCCTCATATGTATAAAAGGGATGAACATGAAAATGTAAGAGGAGGAGTGGCCATCGATGATCTACGCGCAGCCGGGACAACCAGGGGCAAAGGTTTCGTTCAAAAAGCGGTACGAAAATTTTATCGGAGGGAAATGGGTTCCGCCGGTAAAAGGGGAGTACTTTGAAAATGTCACGCCCATAACGGGACGGGCATTTTGCGAAGTGCCGCGCTCCACGGCGGACGATATTGAATTGGCGCTGGATGCGGCTCATGAGGCAAAAGCAGCGTGGGGACGCACATCACCGGCAGAGCGGGCGGCCCTCTTGAACAAAATCGCCGACCGCATGGAAGCCAATCTGGAAATGCTGGCCGTAGCGGAAACGTGGGACAACGGCAAGCCGATTCGCGAGGCGCTGGCAGCCGATCTGCCGCTGGCGATCGATCATTTCCGCTACTTTGCCGGCTGCATCCGGGCCCAGGAAGGAAGCATCAGCCAAATCGACGAGCACACGGTGGCCTACCATTTCCACGAGCCGCTCGGCGTCGTCGGTCAAATCATCCCGTGGAACTTTCCGCTGCTGATGGCCGTATGGAAACTGGCTCCGGCACTCGCCGCAGGCAACTGCGTCGTGTTGAAGCCGGCCGAACAGACGCCCGCGTCCGTTCTGGTCTTCCTCGAACTGGTGCAGGACCTCATTCCGCCCGGTGTCGTCAATGTGGTCAACGGCTTTGGACTGGAAGCCGGCAAACCGTTGGCCACCAGCAACCGGATCGCCAAAATTGCCTTTACAGGGGAGACGACGACCGGCCGCCTGATCATGCAGTACGCGTCGCAAAACATCATCCCGGTGACGCTGGAGTTGGGCGGCAAGTCGCCAAACATCTTCTTTGAGGACGTCTGCGCCAAGGATGACGCGTTTTTCAACAAAGCGGTGGAAGGATTCGTCATGTTTGCGCTCAATCAGGGCGAGGTCTGCACGTGCCCGTCACGCGCCTTTATCCAGGAGTCGATATACGACCGGTTCATGGAAAAAGCGCTGGCCCGCGTTGCGGCGATCAAGCAGGGCAACCCGCTCGACACAGAGACGATGATCGGTGCGCAGGCGTCGGCGGAACAATTGGAAAAAATTCTCTCCTACCTCGACATCGGCAGACAGGAAGGGGCTCAGTGCCTGATCGGCGGCGAGCGGAACATCCTTCCCGGCGAGCTGAAAGACGGGTACTACGTCAAGCCGACCGTGTTCAAAGGGCATAACAAGATGCGCATTTTCCAGGAAGAGATCTTCGGCCCGGTCGTCTCCGTGGCCACCTTCCGGAACCAGGAGGAAGCGCTGGAACTGGCCAACGACACGCTGTACGGGCTGGGGGCAGGCGTTTGGACCCGCGACGTGAATCTGGCGTACCGGATGGGGCGCGAGATCCAGGCCGGCCGCGTCTGGACCAACTGCTACCACGCCTATCCAGCGCATGCCGCGTTTGGCGGGTACAAGGTATCCGGCATTGGCCGCGAGACGCACAAGATGATGCTTGAGCACTATCAGCAGACGAAAAACCTGTTGGTCAGCTACAGCCCGGATGCGCTCGGATTGTTCTGAGCGAGACAAAGCCCCTGTAAAAGGAGGAAGCGCATGGGCACAGTGCCGAAAGTGCTGGCAACAGAAGCGGCGCTGCGGTTGATCGAGCGGCTGAAGGAGAGGTACGGACCGCTGTTGTTCCACCAGTCGGGCGGTTGCTGCGATGGCAGCTCGCCGATGTGCTATCCGCGCGGAGAATTTCTCATCGGGGAAAACGACGTGCTGTTGGGCGATATCGGCGAGACGCCGTTTTACATGAGCGCCGCCCAGTACGAATATTGGAAGCACACGCAGCTCATCATCGACGTGGTGCCGGGGAGAGGGGGCATGTTCTCCCTGGAAGGGCCGGAGGGCGTCCGCTTTCTCACCCGCTCGCGGGTGTTTACCGACGAGGAGATCCGCACGTTAAAAGAATCTGGCGAGCTGTGACAAGCGGCGGCGCGGTAAACTTCCGAAGCAAGTAACAAAGCATCCCGGAGGATCATCTTCGGGATGCTTTTTTTGCGGCAAACGTGTGAGCGTTTGGGCGAGACAAACACCTATCTGCCTCGCATTGAATACATGGAAGAGAGAGACAAAACGCGAAGGAGGAGGCGCATGCAAATTCATGTGGTGCAGCCGGGACAGACACTGTCAGGCATCGCCCAGGCGTACGATTCGTCTGTCGAAGCGATCGCGCGGGCCAATGAGCTCCCTGATCCCGGCAGGCTTGTCGTCGGACAGGCGCTGGTGATCCCCATCCGGGGCAGCTATTACTGGGTGAGGCAGGGTGATACGCTGTACACCATTGGCCAGCGTTTTGGCATCAGTGCCGCGGAACTGGCCCGGGCCAATCAAATTTCACAATTCCGTCCCCTGCAGGTAGGGATGCGGTTGTTCATTCCGCCGCGCCCGCGACCGGCGGCTGATTTTAACGCCTATGCCGAGCCGCGGCGAACGGTGACCCCGGCATTGGAGGCAGACGTGCGCAGAGCGGCGCCGCATCTGACGTATCTGGCGCCGTTCAGCTTTCGGATCAGGCGGGACGGCACGCTGTCGCCCCCGCCGCTAAATGACTTTGCGCAGATTGCCCGGGAGAATCGGAACGTCCTGATGATGGTGGTCACCAATTTGGAGGGGGAACGGTTCAGTTCAGATCTGGGCAGCCTGGTGTTGAACGACATGTCAGTGCAAAACCGGCTGCTGGACAACATCATCAGTACATCGCAGCGGCTTGGTTTTGGCGACATACACTTCGACTTGGAAGCTCTGCCTGCTGCTGATCGGGACGCCTACGTCCGCTTTTTGCGACGCGCCCGCCAGCGGGCGAGCGCAGTGGGAAAAATGGTCTCCGCCGCCCTGGCACCCAAGACCAGAGCAGATCAGCCTGGTCTTTGGTACCCCGCCCACGACTACCGGGCAATCGGAGAAATCGTCGACTTTGTCGTGATCATGACGTACGAATGGGGATACAGCGGCGGTCCGCCCATGCCGGTTTCGCCCATTGGTCCCGTACGCCGGGTCCTGGAGTACGCCTTGACGGAAATGCCCGCCAACAAAATCTTGATGGGCCAGAATTTGTACGGGTACGACTGGAGGCTGCCCTTCCAGCCCGGCACGACCGCTCGCTCCCTCAGCCCGCAGGCGGCAATCGCGTTGGCACGGGAGCGGAACGTCAACATTCAGTACGATTATCAAGCGCAGGCGCCGTTTTTCGAGTACACGGACGACGATCAGAACCGCCATCGCGTCTGGTTCGAAGACGCCCGTTCGATCCAGGCCAAGTTCAACCTGGTCAAGGAACTGGGCCTGCGCGGCGTCAGCTACTGGAAATTGGGGCTGCCGTTTCCGCAAAACTGGCTGTTGATCGAAGACAATTTTCGCGTTCGCAAACGAGTGTGAAGACTACGCAGAAACAAAAGGCGTACCTCCGAACGGGGCGTACGCCTTTTTCTTCGCCTGCCACTCATGGTATGATGGTGCAAAACGGAAGAAGGAGAGGGCATATGGGAGAATGCAGACTGAATCACAGCGTGGAAGACGTGCGGGCGAAGCTGGCGGAGCAGACGCCCTACCTGCCCGAAGCGCTGGCAGCCCGTCTTGAGGAATTGCTCGCAACGCCGCTGTCCCAGGAGACGTTGAACGAACTGTTTCATTTGTTGAAAAAATACGATCTCGCTTCGCCGGAGGAACGGGCAGAACGGGAGCAAAAACTGGCGCGACTGGCCGGCTGAGCGACACGTACATACGGCAGTATCCGGACGAGGGGAGACTTGCGTGAAGCGAAATGGATAAAACCTGCTGGAAGACAAAAATCGGCAGTAAGGAGCGGCTATGAACAACCGATTGTACTATGACGATCCGTATTTGCACACCTTTGAAGCAAGCGTGCTGAAATGGGGGACGGAACCCGACGGGACACCGTACGTGGTGCTGGACCGCACTGCCTTTTACCCGACAGGGGGAGGGCAGCCCTGCGATTTGGGCGAGCTGGGCGGCATCCGCGTCATCGACGTGGTGGAAGTGAACGGTGACATCCGCCACCGCTTGGAAGCTCCGCTGCCCCAGGAGCGGCAGCAGATCGCGGGCCAAATCGATTGGCCCAGGCGGTTTGATCACATGCAGCAGCACGCCGGGCAGCACATCCTCTCGGCGTCGTTTGTCGAGGTACTGGGGGCAGAGACCGTCGCCTTTCACCTCGGCAGGGATTACGTCACCATTGATGTCCGGTTGGATGAGCTGTCCATTCAGCAGGCGGAGCAGGTAGAAGCCCTGGCCAACCGCATCGTGCTGGAAAACCGGCCCATCGAGGCACGGTTTGTCACGGACGCTGAACTGGCCCTCATGCCTCTTTGCAAACAGCCAACCGTCAGCGAAAACATTCGTGTGGTAATTATCCCGGACTTTGACTACAACCCCTGCGGCGGCACCCATCCGGCTCGGACCGGCGAAGTGGGGCCGATTAAAATCATCGGGTGGGAGCGGCACCGCGGCAACATCCGGGTCACGTTCCTCTGCGGCTGGCGGGCTCTCGCCGACTATTCCCGCAAGCATCTGCTGCTGCGTGAGTTGACCCGCACGCTGAGTGCCGGCGAGCCGGAGTTGGCCGAGCAGGTACAGCGGCTGGTGACAGAACGGGAGCAGCTGAAAGCGGCGCTGGAGGAAAAAGAAACACAATTGCTCGAAGGAGAAGCGCAGTCTCTGCTGGCGCAGGCGGTACCGCTGTCTGACGTACGGCTGGTGAAGGCCGTGTGGGCTGGCCGGAGCATGCAGCAGCTGCAGCAGCTCGCCAAACTGGTAACGGCACAGGCAGCGGACGCGGTCTGTCTGTTCGCGGCCGAGGGAGACAAGCTGCAGATTCTGTTCGCTCGCGGCGAGCAGGTGGCGCTGCCGATGAACCAGTTGCTCAAGGATACGCTGCCCTTGATCGACGGCAAAGGAGGCGGCAATCCTGCGCTGGCCCAGGGAGGGGGCGCGCCGATTCTTCCTGCGGAAGCGGTGCTGGCACACGCCTGCCGGCTGCTGGAAGAATCGATCAGGGTATAACAGGACTGACGCTTTTTCAAGAAAGGAGAGATAGACATGTCGCTGTGGCAAACGGGAGATTTGGTACGCGTCTCCTACAGAACGGGCGAATACGTGACGGAAGTGTTGGAAAATCACGGGGACAAACTGCTGGTCAAGGTGCTTGCGGTATTGAAATACCCGACGCAGGGCGACCTGCACAACCCATACGAGGTGGATGTGCCGCTGTTTCATCAGCGTCCCGCGCTGTCTTATCAGGAAAAGATCATGGTGCCCAGTCAGACCGTGATCCGTTACGGTGGAGCGGTGCCCGACTACAAGGAATCGGTTCAGACCGCTTTGGAGCGGGAGATGGACAAACTGCGCAAAATGGTCACGTGGGCCCAGCGCTGTCTCGACGAGTTGGAGGCACTGCGCAAGGAGACCTTTACAAACTAAGGGCAGCGTGCTACTGTAGTAGTCGAGCAAGCAAAACTGCATAGCGCAATACCAAACGGGGGCCGAGCATAGTCGGCTGAGATTGTAACGAATGTGTTACTGACCGTTGAACCTGACCTGGGTCATGCCAGCGGAGGAAGAGGTATCGGCTGCATTAACGCACTGTCGTGATTTCGTGCCGCGACACGCGGACCGAAGTGCGATCACTGCACATGCATAACCAAAACCATCCGTGGCGGATGGTTTTTTTGTTTGCCGTCCGCCCGACATCGGTGCAAACGGCTTCTTCTGTCTGGACTTCGGTCAGTCAGGGAAGCTGTTTTTTTATCGGCTGGAAGACGACAAGCGGCCGGCCATTCCCGGCGGCGCTGACGAAAGGAGGGGGACCATGCTGGTACAGTTGAACGGCAAACGCGTGGAGCTGGACGACGAGGTTAATACTGTCAGAGCCCTGCTAATGTCCTACCAACTGCAGGAAAAGATCGTGGTCGTGGAGCGCAACGGCGAGATTGTCGACCGCGCCCGTTATGAAACCACGCCAGTCGCAGACGGCGATCGAATCGAAATCGTTCACTTTGTCGGAGGAGGCTGACAAGATGGATACATTGAAAATTGGACCGTATGAGTTTCATTCCCGCCTCTTGCTGGGAACCGGTAAATTTCCCGATTTGGACACGCAGACCCAGGCGGTGGCAGTATCGGAAGCGGAGATCCTTACCTTTGCCGTGCGCCGGCTCAATTTGGAAGATCCGCACGCGCCCAACTTTTTGGAACGGTTGGATTTGAAAAAATTCACCCTGCTGCCAAACACGGCAGGCGCTTACACGGCCGAGGAGGCGGTGCGGATCGCCCGGCTGGCCAAGGCGTCGGGGCTGTGCGACATGATCAAGGTGGAAGTGATCGGCGATCCCAAGACGCTTCTGCCTGATCCGATCGGCACCTTGGAGGCATCCCGCATCCTGGTGCAAGAAGGCTTCATCGTATTGACCTACACCAACGATGACCCGATTCTCGCCAAACGGTTGCAGGAAGTGGGTGTGCACGCAGTCATGCCGGGAGCGTCGCCGATCGGTTCCGGCCAAGGGATTCTCAATGAGCACAACCTGCGCTTCATCATCGAAGACGCCAAGGTGCCGGTTATCGTGGACGCGGGCATCGGGTCTCCGGCCGACTGCGCCAAGGCGATGGAGTTGGGGGCAGACGGCGTCCTGCTGAACACAGCCGTGGCGCTGGCAGACAACCCGGTGCTGATGGCCGAAGCGATGAAATTGGCCGTGGAGGCGGGGCGCAAGGGTTTCCTCGCCGGGCGCATCCCGAAAAAGCGTTACGCCTCGGCCAGCAGTCCGACAGAAGGGATGATTGAATAACGTGGAACGCGTCACGGCAGCTATAGCCGAGCGGAGAGAAGAGTTGTTTGCCCTGCTGGCCGAACTCGTCGCTCATCCCACGGTCAGCCCGCCTGCCCGCAACAGCGGCGGCGCGCAGAGCCTGATCGCCCGAAAACTGGACGAGCTGGGCTTTGAGGTAGATCGCTGGCCGGTCTTTCCCGGCGATGACAACGTGGTGGGCCGCCTGCGGGGCACTGCGCCGGAGCGGGCGCACAGCCTGATCATCAACGGGCATATCGACGTGGCGGAAGTGGGCGACGACAGCGGCTGGACCTATCCGCCGTTTACGCTTACCCGGGGCCGGGACGGACGCCTGTACGGACGCGGCGTCGCCGACATGAAAGGCGGCCTGGCAGCCAGCCTGTTTGCCATCCGGATGCTGCGCGAGCACGGAATCGAGCTGAAAGGCAACCTGATTTTTCAATCGGTGATCGGCGAAGAAGCGGGGGAAGCAGGCACTCTCTCCGCCATCGAACGGGGCTATTCCGCCGACTACGCCGTCGTGGTGGACACCAGCCACCTGCACATGCAGGGACAGGGCGGTGTGATTACCGGCTGGATCACGGTAGAAAGCCCCGTCACCCTGCACGACGGGATGCGGGCAAAAACCATCCATGCCGGCGGACGCGTGCACGGTGCCTCCGCGATCGAAAAGATGATGAAGATCATCGCCTCGCTGCAGGAGCTGGAACGCCACTGGGCAGTGATGAAGTCGTACCCGGGATTTTCGCCGGGCAGCAACACGATCAACCCCGCGGTCATCGAGGGCGGTCGGCATGCGGCATTTATCGCCGACCGCTGCGCGCTGTGGATCACCGTCCATTTTTACCCCAACGAATCGCATGAAGCGATCATTCAAGAAATCGAAGCCCATGTGCAGGCGGCGGCTGCGGCTGACCCGTGGCTGCGGGACCACCCGCCCACATTCCGGTGGGGAGGACGGTCGATGATCGAAGAGCGGGGCGAGATTTTCCCCTCGCTGGAACTGGATCAAAACCATCCGGCGCTGTCCAGACTGAAGCAGGCCTATCAGGCGGTGATGCAGCGTACACCTGTGGTGGACATGTCCGGAACGGTAACGGACGCAGGCTGGTTTGCCCACGCCGGCATTCCGGCGGTGATCTTCGGACCCGGCGAGCTGTCCCAGGCCCATGCCGTTGACGAGTCGATCGATCCGGACGAACTGGTCCGCTTTGCGCAAATCATGGCCCGGTTTCTCGCAGACTGGTGCAACACGGAAAAGGAGTGAATGTCCTCGTGGCCACTTTTACAGAGCGCCTGTTGAATCGCGTCGCCCCGATTTGGGAGCGTTCGCATCGTCATCCGTTCGTAACCGGCTTGGGCGACGGCAGTCTGCCGGTTGAATCGTTCCGGTTTTACCTGAAGCAGGATTACGTCTACCTGATCGACTACGCCAAACTGTTCGCAATCGCCAGTACCAAGGCAGACGATCTGGCCACCAGCGCCAGATTTGCCGCCCTGCAGGAGTCGACGCTTCATTACGAGATGGAACTGCACCGGCAGTACGCTGCCCGCTTCGGGATTTCCCGCGAAGAACTGGAGGCGACCGAGCCGTCATTTGTCATGCTGGCCTACACCAGCTACATGCTGAAAGTAGCCCACCAAGGCACGCTCGCCGAACTGGTCAGCGCCGTTCTTCCCTGCACGTGGAGCTATTGGGAGATCGGCAAGCAACTGGCGCAGGTGGACGGCGCACTGGATCATCCGCTCTACGGTGAGTGGGTGCGCACCTACAGCTCCGACGAGTTCGGCCAACATGCACAGTGGCTGATCGGACTGATGGATCAACTGGCGGAAGGCAAAAGTGAACGGGAGCTGAACCGTCTGGAAGAGCATTTTCTCAATACCTCGCGCATGGAGTATCTGTTTTGGGATATGGCATACCGGAGGGAAATGTGGCCGTGCGAGAAAAACTAGCCTTCGCCGGCGTCCGATTCTCCTACGGGGAGAAGGCCATTCTCGACGGATTTCAGCTTGCGGTCGGACGCGGCGAACTGGTCAGCCTGATCGGGCCGAGCGGGATTGGCAAAAGCACGCTGTTTCAGCTGGCGGCAGGCCTTCTGGAGCCGCAACACGGCGAGATCAGGCTGGACGGGGAACCGGCAGCCCGGCGGCTGGGGCAGGTCGCCTATATGCCGCAGCGTGATCTGCTGATGCCGTGGCGGACAGTCGTGGAAAACGCCGCGCTGCCGTTGGAGATTCAGGGCATGCCGCGCAGGGAGGCACAGGCCCGGGTAAGGCAGGAGCTGCCACGCTTCGGTTTGGACGGCTGGGCGGATGCTTATCCGGCGCAGCTCTCCGGCGGCATGCGGCAGCGGGTATCGTTTTTGCGCGCGCTGATGACGGGCAGCGACCTCTTGCTCCTGGACGAGCCGTTCAGCGCTTTGGACGGCATCACCCGGATGGAGATGCAGGAGTGGCTGCTTACGATGTGGCAGCAGACGGGTTGCACGATGTTGTTGATCACCCACGACATCGACGAGGCGATCCTGCTGGCGGACCGAATCGTCGTGCTGCTTGGCAGCCCGATCAGCAGTCCGGTGGAACTGGACGTCCCGGTGCCGCGGCCGCGCTCGCTGGCGAGCCGCAGTCATCCGGCGTTTCAGGCGCTGCGCGGGCAGATTTGGGAGCTGTTGCGGCAATCGGCCACGGCACAGCCGGTCGGGAGGTATGCGTGATGAAGACGGTTCACCAGGGTATCTGGTTTGGCCTCTCGTTCGTGCTGCTCTTGGCCGGCTGGGAAGCGGTCTGCCGCCTGTTTGCCATCCCGCCGTTTATCCTTCCGCCGCCAAGTGCCGTGCTGCTGGCCGTATGGGATTTGCGCGAGCAGCTGTTCGGCCTGCACCTGTGGGCAACGCTGCGGGAAGTGCTGTTGGGGTTGTCGGCGTCGATCGTGTTCGGCATTGCGCTCGCCCTGATGATGAATCTCAGCCGCCCGGTGGAACGGCTGGTCTATCCCTATATTGTGATTTCACAGACGATTCCCATCATCGCCCTGTCGCCTGTCTTCATCCTCTGGTTTGGCTACGAACTGTCGGGAAAAATCGCTGTGACGATCCTGTTCACGTTTTTTCCCATCGTCGTCAGCACCTATGATGGTCTGCGCGCGGCCGACCCGGAGATGGTCAACCTGCTGAGGACGATGGGGGCGTCGCGCTGGCAGATTTTTTCCAAACTGCAGCTTCCGGCCAGCCTGCCGCATTTTTTCAGCGGTCTGAAGGTAGCGGCCACGTACAGCGTAGGAGGGGCGACCATCGGCGAGTGGCTGGGCGCGAGCGAGGGATTGGGCTATTTCGGCCGGCGCGCATCGGGCAATTTTCAGGCACCCGCCCTGTTTGCCTCCGTGCTGCTGCTCTCTGCGCTCGGCATGCTGCTCTTCTGGCTGGCCGGCACGATTGAACGGCGGTTTGCACCACATGCGCGCACAAACACACGGAAACAGATGAAAACACAGTAAGGAGAATATTGAGCCATGAAACGTTATTCCAGATGGGCCAAGACATTGATGAGCTTGTCGCTGGCGGCCGGGCTGGCGGCGTGCGGCAGCCCGACAGGAAGCGAGACGGCACCGCAAGCCAATCAGCCGGCGGCGGGCACAGGCGAGCCGACCGAACTGACCATCGCGCTCGACTGGTATCCAAACGCCGTGCACTCGTTCCTCTACGCGGCAGAAGAACAGGGTTATTTTCGTGAGGAAAACCTGAACGTCCACCTGCAAATGCCATCGGACACCAACGACCCGCTGAAAATGGTGGCGGTCGGCAAGGTGGACTTGGCCATCAGCTACCAGCCGCAGGTGGTGCAGGCTCGTTCCGAAGACATTCCGGTCGTCTCCATCGCGGCGCTCGTGCGCGAGCCGCTGAACGTGATCATGACGCGCAAGGACAGCGGTTTGGACACGCCGGAAAAGCTGGTTGGCAAAAACATTGGCTATCCGTCCATTCCGCTGGACGAGTCGATCGTCCGCACTGTGCTGAAGCATACGGGCGCGGACGATTCCAAGCTCAGTTTTACCAACATCGGCTTTGACATCATCCCGGCGCTCACAGCGAAACAAGTGGATGCGGTAGTGGGCGGCTATATCAACCACGAACAGTTGATCCTGGAGAAAAATGGCGTGCCCGTCAACGTTATCAAGCCCAGCGACTACGGCGTTCCTTCCTACTATGAGCTGGTTATAGCCACCAGCGACGAGACCTTGGGCAAAAAGCAGCAGGCGCTGGAGGCGTTCCTGCGGGCGGCTGCCAAAGGACAGGAATACGTGAAGAACCACAAGGCGGAAGCGCTCCAGCTCCTCTTGGACAAACAGGCCAAAGAGTTCCCGCTGGATCAAGATGTGGAAACAAAGAGCCTGGACATCTTGCTGCCGCTGATGGACGCGGGCGACCAGCCGTTCGGCACCCAGACGGCCGAATCCTATCAGAAGCTGATCGACTGGATGAAACAAGAGAAGCTGATCACAAACGACGTCAAGGTGGACGACGTCATGCGCAATCTGTTGAAGTAGTTGAAGATAACGAACAAGCCCAAACGTTCAACACGCGTTTGGGCTTGCTTTTATCCTGCACACCCCCTTTCCTTTTTGCTGACAATGGTCTTATAATGGAAAGGGGAAATCAGGACAAGGAGACGTTTTGATGAACGACAATCGCGAAGATCGCTACAATAAGCTGATTATCTGGACGTTTGTCGGCAGTGTGTTGATTTGTACGCTGTCCGTCGCCATTTACATGTACATGATCATGTTTTGAATAAACGGGAACAACAATGAAGCCACTGACGCCGGTCAGTGGCTTTTTTTGGACGACGAGGCTGCTGAACGGACATCCTGGTAATGCGCTTTTAGTCGGCGGACTGTACCGTACCAGTTGAAAGAGGAGCGGACCCTCGCCCTGCCGTTGGCAATCAGCCGTCTGCGCAGTGCCGGATTGTTGCGAATGCGGGCGATGGCGCGGGCAAAAGCGGCCGGGCTGTTGGCCTGGTTGACCAGCAGGCCGCTGTGTCCGTGTATGACAACTTCCCGTATCCCGCCGCGATTGGAAGCCACAACGGGGATGCCGGATGCCATCGCTTCGGTGTTGACGGTGGCCAGGCCTTCGCGAAACAGGGTGGGGCAGACAAAGACATCTCCGAGCTGGAACATCTGGTGCACCCGGGAAGGCGGCACGTAGCCCGTGAAGCGGACAGGGACGCGCAGGCGCTTGGACAGATTGCGAACGTACCGCATGTATGGCGTCTGCCGCCTCACGCCTGGCCAGGAGGCGCCGACAGCCACCAGGCGGATGTTGGGTATGCGCCGTTTCAACTGAGCGACGGAGCGGATCAGGGTATGCAGTCCCTTGCCTCTGACGATTCGTCCGACGAACAGAACATTGAAACTCCCGGCCAATCCCATGCGTCTCCGCAGACGCAGTTTCGCCGCGGCCGGCCACGGACGGAATTTTACCGCGTCCACTCCGGGAATCGCGGTGCGGAATTTGTGGGCGTGGGCGGGATAGCGCCGTTTCATCGTGTTGGTGACAAACGACGATACGGACGTGATGCCGTTCACCTGACGGAGGATCGCATTGGCCTGCGGCAGGGTCAAGCGAGACATGAATGTAAGCGAGTGGAGCGACAGAATGATCGGCGTATGGGGGAACGCCTGTCGCACAAACGGAACAAATCGCGGCCGATTCTCAATCTGGATGATGTCAAACGACTGTCCCGCCACTTTGCGCAGCGCGGCGCGCAGGTAGGCGAACGGCCTGCTGCTGGGGACGCGGATCACCTGAAGGTTGCCGCCGACGTACCGGCTGACGCTCGGCAAGCGGGGATGGCTGCGGCTGAGCAGCACGACCTTTTCGCTTTGCGCCATGCGCTTGAAAATGTTGTACGTGACGGATTCGACGGAGCCGCCTTTGATCGGGGGGACCGGCAGTTGCTCTGGACAAACAACCAGGATGCGCACCTCTTCACCCCTCCACGTGTACGTTTGTTGAGTTAATGCCTGTATATCCTATGTCGGGACGAGGTGTGAACTCCTAGACAACTACCTGTTTTCAAAAAATAGGCCGCCCATGCCACACGGGGGATACAATGCTGCAAGAGAAACTGCCCCTTTGTTGCCGGTATGATATTTCGGAAAATTTTGCAAAATGGTATTATGGTACATAGGTCTGCTAGATTTTTCAATCTGGCACTACACTAGGAGAAGGAGGGTATTATGAATCAGTTACACAAACGCATAGGGATGTGGCTGCTGACGCTGCTGTTGCTGCTGAATGTTGCGGCGGTACCGGCCTTTGCCCAAAAGGCAGCAACCGCAGCCGACCCGCTGACAGCCCACATCGAAAAACTGCTGGCCGATCTGGCCCGTGACGAGAACAGCATCGGTCTTCACGCCGGCATCGCCGTATACGATTTGCAGGAAAAGGCGTATCTGTACCGGCACAACGCCCACCGAACGTACGTGCCCGCGTCCAACTTGAAGCTCTTTACCTCTGTCGCGGCGCTGGACAGACTGGGCCCCGATTACCAATGGAAGACGGAGGTGTACGCTGCGGGCAAGCTGCTGCCAAGCGGCGTGCTCAATGGCGACCTGATCCTAAAGGGGTATGGGAACCCCGGGCTGTCCGTCGAAGACTTGCAGCGTATCGCGGCCGCGCTGAAGGAGAAGGGGCTGACCCAGATAAACGGCGATCTTTTGGTAGACGACAGCTATTTCGATGACACCCGCCTCGGCATCGGCTGGATGTGGGATGACGAGCCATACGGCTACAGTGCCCAAATAAGCGCACTAGCGGTACATAAGAACAGCATCACTGTAACAGTCACGCCGGCGAAACAAGCGGGAGAGGCACCGACGTTGACGATGGAGCCGGATACGTCCTACATCCGGTTGGTAAACAAACTGAAAACGGTCGAGGGCACCACAAGCAACATCAGTGTAGAGCGGCCGCGCGGCACAAATACGGTCGTCTTTTCCGGAATGATCGGCATTCAGGCCAAGCCCTACCAGGAAGACGTGACGATGGAAGACCCCGCCCTGTTTGTTGCCGATGTGTGGAAGCGGCAGTTGGCTGCCGCCGGGATCAAACTGCGTCCCCAGGCGAAAACGGCCAAAACCACGGTCACTACGGGCGTCGCGCTCTACACCCACCTGTCCAAACCGCTGTCCGAGCTGCTCGTGGAACTGAACAAGGAGAGCGACAACTTCTACGCCGAGATGTTTTTGAAGACGCTTGGGGCGACGCAAAAAGGAGAGGGCAGCAGCAAAGCGGGGAGCGAAGTGGTCGCCGACGTGCTGAAGCGGGCAGGTATAGACGCCGGTTATCAACAGGTGGACGGTTCCGGCCTGTCTCGCTTCAACTGGATCACCGCCGAGCAGATGGTCAAACTGCTCGCCTTCGTGCAGGAGCAGGAGTATCGGGATGCGCTGGAAACGTCCCTGCCGATCGCCGGTGTGGACGGCACCTTGAAAAACCGTCTGCAGGGAACCCCGGCGGAGCGGAACGTCATCGCCAAGACCGGCTCGATGGGCGGCGTAAACAGCCTGTCCGGCTACGCCACAGCCAAAAACGGCCACAAGCTGGCGTTTTCCATCCTGATCAATGGCATCTACAAATCAAAGTACGCCCGCGATCTGCAGGACCAGCTCGCGATCCTGCTGACCCAGTACCCGGAGCTTGCCCCCCGGACAAATA
Source organism: Brevibacillus sedimenti (assembly GCF_020923495.1). Classification (GTDB taxonomy): domain Bacteria; phylum Bacillota; class Bacilli; order Brevibacillales; family Brevibacillaceae; genus Brevibacillus; species Brevibacillus aydinogluensis. The sequence goes on along the minus strand of NZ_CP064048.1, from coordinate 3,133,009 downwards.
CGAGGCGCAGGAGCCCGCCACCTACAAGCTCTCTGCGCTGTTGGACCCGATCCTCGACGCTGCCGACCAGTCCGGTATCACCGCCGGCGTGATCGTCAAGTCGCTGGACGATAAAGGAGACGACGCTGTCTGGTACGAGCGCAACGCGGATACGTTGATGACACCGGCCTCCAATTTGAAACTGCTGACATCAGCGGCGAGTCTCCTCCAGTTGGGGAGTGGGTATACATTTAAAACGGAGCTGTATGGATCGGCGCCCTTGCCGAAAAACGGCGTGCTGAACGGCGATCTGTATGTCAAGGGCTACGGCGATCCCACCTTGCACACGGAGGACCGTCTGAAGGTGCAGGAAGGCGTTTCCGTCGAAGAAATCGCAGGCTGGCTGAAAGCGCAGGGCATCAAGCGGATTAATGGCAATCTGGTGCTGGACGACAGCTATTTTGATGACCAGCGGCTCGGCCTCGGCTGGGCCTGGGACGACGAGAGCTACTACTACAATCCGCTGATCGGCGCGCTGTCCCTCAACCGCGGCACGGTCATGGTGGAGTACCAGCCGGGTGCGAAAGCGGGAGAAGCGGTTCAGGTAAATCTGCTGCCCAAGACCGCGTACGTCAAGATCATCAACGAAGCGAAAACGGTCTCAGCCGGTGAGGAAAACACCTTTGCCATCACGCGCGAACGTGGAACGAACACGATTCACGTCACCGGAAACCTGCCGCTGGGAACGGCAGGCGACTACGAACGGGTACCGGTGGAAGAGCCTGCCTTGTACTTCGGCACAGTCCTGCGGGAGGTGCTGGAAAAGGAAGGAATCACCTTCGCCGGCAGCGGTAAGGTATTAGCAGGAACTGTTCCCGCTCAGGCGGTCAAGTGGACGGAGTTTGCGTCGCAGCCGCTGCGGGAGATCGTCTCCTATCTCAACAAGAAAAGCGACAACTTCTACGCCGAGATGCTGTTAAAAACACTGGGTGCGGTCAAAGGGGAGGAGGGCAGCGCTGTAGCCGGTGTGAAGGTCGTGAGTGATACTGTTCAATCGCTTGGAGGCCGCACCAATTTTGACATGGTGGACGGCTCCGGTCTGACCCGCTACAACCTCATCTCCTCCCGTCACGTCCTGTCAGTGTTGGAGGGAATGAGCAGGCAGGAGACCTTCGAGATGTACTACGACTCCCTGTCGGTGGCCGGCGTGGACGGAACGCTGCAAAACCGGATGAAGGGAACGGCAGCCGAACAGAACGTACACGCCAAGACAGGCTCGATGACAGGAGTGAACTGCCTGTCCGGCTACGTGACCACCCAGGACGGCAAGAAGCTGGCGTTCTCCATCCTGCTGAACGGGTACGCAAAAGGCAGCAAAACCTTTACAGACATCCAGGATCAGATCGCCATTGCGCTCGCCTCATTTCAAGAGGACCAATGAAAAGCTGGCGACTTCACCATAGCTGACAGACCACTTAAAGCTGACGGATGTTAGGAAGTCCGCAAGCCTTGTCGGATCGACGGCAAGCAGCTTGCGGACGTTTTTATTAACGGAAAATTCGTGATTGTATACGGATTGAAAATTGTCGTATAATGAAAAACAAAAAAAACGAAAACGGAATAAAAATTCCGAATATCGGAACGGAGGGTGAGGATTGTCGGACATTAACAAATCGGTCCACAAGGCGGCGGACCTGCTTCAGCTGTTTCTCGCCCGCCAGCACCTGTCGGAAACGGTCGAACATGCCGTTCACCCGAACATGTGCGGACACGGACTGGCATGGCGACAACCGTCAGGAGGGAATCGGCGATGAAGGTACGTCTGGAACCGCTCGGCGATCACGCCGTGGTCGTCCGCTTCGGGACAAGCATTGACCCGCACATTCACAGCCAGGTGATGCAATTTTCCGCATCGCTGGAGCAGGAGCCGCTGCCCGGCATGGTGGAATACATCCCCGCTTATGTTACTGTCACGGTGTTTTACGACCCCTTCCAGTTGTACGAGCGATACAAGGGACGGCAGCGGATGGACGGAGAAAGCCGTCAGCCGTTTTCACCCTATGAATGGTTCTGCGGGCAGATTCGCGAAAGGCTGAACAATCTGGGGCAAACAGCCCCTGTCAGCGGCCGGTTGGTCAAGATTCCCGTCCTATACGGGGGCGAAATGGGCCCCGACCTCGGGGAAGTGGCCCGCCACAACAACCTGACGGAGCAGGAAGTGATTGAAACGCACGCCTCTGGCGATTACCAGGTGTACATGATCGGATTTGCCCCCGGATTTCCCTATATCGGGGGGATGCCGGAAAAAATCGCCACACCGCGGAGACAGTCACCCCGCCTGTCCATTCCGGCAGGTTCTGTCGGTATCGCCGGCAAGCAGACTGGCATCTATCCGCTGGAAACGCCGGGCGGTTGGCAGATCATCGGCCGCACGCCGCTGAAGCTGTTCCGTCCGGAAGCAGATCCGCCCAGCCTGCTGCAGGCAGGGGATCGCGTCCAGTTTGTGCCCATAACGGAAGAGGAATTTCGCGCATACGAGGAGGGATCGGCATGACGATACGCGTCATTCGCCCCGGACTGCTGACAACGGTCCAGGATGCTGGGCGTTACGGGTATCAAAAACACGGCGTGATCGTAAGCGGGGCGATGGACCCGGTTGCCCACCGGGCCGCCAATCTGCTGGTGGGCAACTGCGACGCAGACGCCACGCTGGAAATGACGCTGATCGGACCGGCCCTCGAATTTACGGAGGACGCGCTGATCGCCATTTGCGGCGCCGATTTGTCGCCCACGATCGCCGGCGTTCCCGTGCCGCTGTGGAAGCCGGTGTGGGTAAAAAAGGGCGCCGTCCTGGAGTCAGGCGGCTGCCGTGCCGGGGCGCGCAGTTACCTGGCTGTGGCCGGAGGGATACAGGTGCCGGTGGTGATGAACAGCCGCTCTACATACTTGCGGGCCGGTATCGGCGGTCATGAGGGGCGGCCGCTTCGTGCCGGAGACGTTTTGAAAGCCGGGCCGCTTCCGGAACAGTCGGCGTTGATGATCCGCCACTTGCGCTCGCACGCGGAGGAGGGGGCATTTGTTCCGGCAGAGTGGGGGATCGGACCGGAACTGCTGCCGGCATACGATTCATCGCCAGTAATACGGGCCATGCGCGGCAGTCAGTGGGACTGGTTTACAGAAGCGAGTCAGGAGGCATTTTTTTCGCAGGCGTTTCGGATCTCACCGCAATCGGACCGAATGGGCTACAGGCTGGAGGGACCTGTCTTGTCGCTCGTCTCGCAGACGGAGCTGATCTCCGAAGCCGTGTCGTTTGGCACCGTGCAGGTCCCGGCCGAGGGCAAGCCCATCGTGCTGCTGGCCGACCGGCAGACGACGGGCGGCTATCCGAAAATCGCCCAGATTGCCAGTGTCGATCTGCCGCTCATCGCCCAGACCAAGCCGGGGGATGTGATCCGGTTCGTCGAAATCAGCCGGGCCGAAGCGGAAGCGCTGCTGCTTGAGAGGGAGTACAGCATTCGGCAGGCCAGGTTGGGCATTCAGTTCAAACTTGCATAGGAGGGATTTGCATGCACCGCGTGGATCTCAATTGCGACATGGGAGAGAGCTTTGGCGCCTACACGATTGGAAACGACGAAGCGATTCTGCCCTATATCACTTCCGCCAACATCGCCTGCGGCTTCCATGCCGGCGATCCGGGAACAATGCGCCGGACGGTAAAGCTGGCACTGGAACACGGCGTCATGATCGGCGCCCATCCGGGCCTGCCTGATCTGCAGGGCTTCGGCCGGCGCAACATGGCCGTATCTCCGCAGGAAGCGTACGATTTGATCGTCTATCAGGTGGGAGCACTGCAGGGCTTTGTACAGGCGGAAGGAGGCACGATGCAGCATGTGAAACCGCATGGAGCCTTGTACAACATGGCGGCTGCCAACCCGGAACTGGCCCGGGCGATTGCCGAAGCCGTCTATCGGATCAATCCGGAGCTTTACCTGGTCGGACTCGCGGGCAGTCAGCTTGTTGTGCAAGGGAAGAACATCGGTCTGCGGGTAATCAACGAAGTCTTTGCCGACCGCACCTATCAGAAGGATGGCTCGCTGACGCCCCGCAGCCGGCCGGATGCGCTGATTGCCGATGACGAACAGGCGGTCTCCCAGGTAATCCGCATGGTCAAGGAAGGTAAGGTGACCACACGGCAGGGGACAGACATCGAGATAACGGCGGAAACCGTCTGCATCCACGGCGACGGTCCGCACGCACTGACGTTTGCCCGCAAGATTCGTGCGGCGTTGGAAACGTCTGGAATCGCAGTCAAGGCGATGAAACATCCAATGTAGAGACAATCGGGGGGATCTAATATGAAAGCATCGAGAATCAGCCTGCTGTTGGGTGCCGCATTTTTGATGGCTACGTCCGCCATCGGACCGGGCTTCTTGACGCAGACGACTGTATTTACGCAGCAGTTGGCCGCCAGTTTTGGCTTTGTCATCCTGATGTCGATCCTGCTGGACATCGGGGCGCAGCTGAACGTGTGGCGCATTATCACGGTCTCGGAAAAGCGGGCCCAGGACATTGCCAACATGGTCCTGCCCGGCCTGGGTTACCTCGTCGCTCTGCTGATCGTCCTGGGCGGTCTGGCGTTTAACATCGGAAACGTCGCCGGAGCGGGGCTGGGATTGAACGTGCTGTTTGGCATCTCTGCAGAGACGGGGGCGTTGGTAAGTGCAATCATCGCCATCGGGATTTTCCTCGTGCGCGAAGCAGGCAAACTGATGGACCGATTTGCCCAGTTCATGGGCGCTGTCATGATTGTCCTGACCCTGTACGTAGCGGTCACCTCTTCGCCGCCTGTGGGGGAAGCGGTCGTCAAATCCTTTGTTCCCGACACCATTGACGTGCTGGCGATCGTCACCCTGGTGGGCGGAACGGTCGGGGGATACATCACGTTTGCCGGCGGCCATCGTCTCCTGGATGCGGGGATCAAGGGGTTTCCTCCTTGCCGGAAGTGACGAAAAGTTCTGTCTCCGGTATCGCCATCGCGTCTGTCATGCGCATCATCCTGTTTCTCGCGGCGTTAGGCATAGTCGCCCAGGGGCTGCAATTGGACCCCTCCAATCCGCCTGCATCTGTCTTTCAGTTGGCGGCTGGACAGGTGGGGTACAAGATCTTCGGCGTGGTCATGTGGGCCGCGGCGATCACTTCGGTCATCGGCAGCGCCTACACATCGGTCTCGTTTATTCGTACGTTCCATGAAAAGATTGACCGTTACCACAACTGGATCATCGTCGGCTTCATCGCTGTTTCCACGCTGGTCTTTGTGCTGGTCGGCCGTCCCGTGAAAATCCTCGTTTTGGTGGGGGCGTTAAACGGCTTGATTCTCCCGCTAACGCTCGGGGTGATGCTGATCGCCGCCTATCGCAAAAACATCGTCGGGGATTACAAACACCCGCTGTGGATGACCATTTTCGGCTTGATCGTCACGATTACGATGGCAGTCATGGGCGTATATACCTTGGTGAATGAGCTGCCAAAACTGTTCCAATAATCAAATGGATACCGCAGGACGCTTGCCGCCGCCTGCGGTGTTTTCCATGCAAATCACAAATGAATGGAGGGACTGAGCATGAACGAGTTTGCGTCGATGCATCCGAAAGAGGCCCGTATGCTGATGCGGGAAGGGCGTTGGGACAAACCGACGGCAGGAATGGCTGCCGGATATGCACAGGCCAACCTGGTGATTTTGCCGCAATCGCTCGCCTTTGACTTCCTGCTGTTTTGTCAGCGCAATCCAAAGCCGTGTCCCGTACTGGATGTGACCGAACCCGGATCACCCGTTCCGGCACTGGTCGCTCCGGACGCCGACCTGCGTACCGATCTCCCCCGATACCGTGTCTATCGGAAGGGTGTACTGGCGGAGGAAGTCACCCGGATTGACCATTTGTGGCGGGAGGATATGGTCGCCTTTTTACTGGGGTGCAGCTTTACCTTTGAACAAGCGCTGCTGGACAACGGCATTCCGGTGCGCCACATCGAACAACACTGCAACGTGCCCATGTACGTAACCAATCTGGACTGTGCAAAGGCGGGCCGCTTCTCCGGCCCCATGGTGGTCAGCATGCGGCCCATTCCGCACGATCAGGTGGTGCGGGCGGTACAGGTCACCTCCCGCTTTCCGGCGGTGCACGGCGCACCCGTCCACATCGGCGACCCGCGGCAGATCGGGATAGCCGATGTAAACACGCCTGACTTTGGCGATCCCGTCCCGATTTATCCGGGGGAGGTCCCCGTCTTTTGGGCCTGCGGCGTGACGCCGCAAGCTGTGGCGATGCGCTGCAAACCGGAACTGATGATCACCCACGCTCCGGGGCACATGTTTATTACCGACCAGCGGGACGCACAGTACGGGGTACTGTAACATGCGGCAGGCACTCTCGATCATTCAGTGGGCCATGTTTATCCTCGCCGGCAGTGTGGTGGCTCCGCTCGCGATCGGGCAGGCGTACGGCATGACGCCGGTGGAAATCGCCGACTTTGTGCAGCGCTCGCTGTTTGTCCTGGGGGTCGTATCGGTCCTGCAGGCCCTCTGGGGACACCGGCTGCCCATCGCCGAGGGGCCCGCAGCGCTGTGGTGGGGCGTGTTTCTCCTGTTTGCTTCCCTGGCTCCCGCGATGGGACTCCAGCCGCGCGAGGTTCTGCCTGCCCTGGAACTGGGGCTGATCGCAAGCGGCCTGATTTTCCTTGCACTGAGCGCGTTTGGCTGGATGGACCTGATTCGCCGGCTGTTTTCGCCGACGGTGGTCGGCACGTATTTTCTCCTGCTGGTGGCGCAGATGAGCGGACCGTTTGTCACCGGCATCCTGGGAGCAAAATCGGGCGCGATTGACGGAAAAGCGGCGGCCATTTCGCTCGCTACGCTCATCGTGTCGCTGGTCCTGGCAAGGAGCCGATACCAACTGCTGCGCAGTTATTCGGTGCTGATCGCAATTGCGTTTGGCTGGTCCTTGTTCGTCCTGGCGGGCCTGTACCAGAAAATCGAAGCACCGGCAGAGGACTGGGTTTCCCTGCCTCATCTGCTGTCGTGGGGATGGCCGCACGCTGACGGCGGCATTATGCTGACCTCGCTCATCGTCACCGTCCTTTTGCTGAGCAATCTGATCGCCAGCATGGAGGCGGTGAAACGGGTGGTCCACCCTGCCGAGCCCGTCAGTGCCAACCGGTCCGGCATCATCATGGGCATCAGCCAACTGCTGTCCGCCGCGTTTTCCACGATCGGCTTCGTGCCGGTGTCCTACACGGCCGGCTTTATCCTGACCACGCGGATGAAGGACAAATGGCCGTTTGTGATGGGCAGTCTGCTGCTGGTCGCGGTCAGTTTCATACCGGCGGTCACGCTGTGGTTTGCCTCGATCCCCGTCTCGGTGGGGTACGCCAGCGTGTTCCTCTCGTTTGCCAACATGATTGGCATGGGAATCCAGGAGATCGCCAAAAGCGGGCTGGATGAACGGCAGGGGTATATCGTCGGCGTTGCGCTGATGGCCGGTGTCGGCTGCATGTTTTTGCCCGCCTCATTCCTGGCGCAGCTGCCGCCCTACATCAGTCCGCTCGTCAGCAACGGTCTTTTGATGGGCGTGCTGATCTGCATGGCGCTGGAGCGGCTGGTCCACTCGCGGCCTGCGTCCAGCCGGGAAAGCGAATAATTCTTCCCATTTTTCTGCAAACGTGGTATGATGACACAGAACAAACGTTCGAGTTGGGAGGAAGGCATATGGAATGCGTGCTGGACGACGTGACGGTTCATTACGTAGAGTACGGTGAGGGATTTCCTGTATTGATGCTGCACGGATTTTCACCTGATCATCGGCTGATGACGGGCTGCATGGAGCCTGTCTTCGCCGACCGTCCGGGCTGGCGGCGGATCTATCTGGACCTCCCGGGGATGGGACGGACCAAAGCAGCGGATTGGATCACAGGATCGGATGAGATGTTGTCGGTCGTCGAGCGGGTGGTGGAGCGGCTGATACCGCACGGAGCGCCGTTTTTGGTCGCGGGAGAATCCTACGGAGGCTATCTCGCCAGAGGGCTGCTCACCCGGCAGGCGCATCGAATGGCCGGTATGCTGCTGATCTGTCCGGCCATTCACGCGGAAAAGGAGAAACGGGACCTGCCCCCGCTTACCGTGCTGGCTCGGGATGAGAAACTGCTGGCCGAACTGACGCCGGAAGAGCGGGAGGAGTTTACCTCCATTGCTGTCGTGCAGGACCGCTGCAGCTGGGAGCGCTTTGAGCGGGAAATCCTCTCCGGCTTACAGATGGCCGACAAGCACTTTCTGAACAAGCTGAAGCAGCGATTCTCGTTTTCCTTTGATGTGGAACCGCTGGTCGGGCGGTATGACAAACCGGTGCTGATCCTGACCGGACGGCAGGATGACTGCACGGGCTACCGGGACGTGTGGACGATCCTGGAGCATTATCCGCGGGCTAGCTTCGTCGTGTTGGATCGCGCGGGCCACAACCTGCAGATCGAGCAAAGCCGGCTGTTTACCGCGCTCGTCCACGAATGGCTGGACCGAGTGGAGGAGGAGCTGCGCAGGGAAAAACGGTAGTCTGCGTCAGTCAGGCAGCCGGTTATGTTCCTATGTCTCCGCTTGTCGTCCGCACGAGTAACAATTTCAGCGTGCAGACACAGGACTCGGCGTACCATCCTGATCAGGAACGTATTTTTCAAATAAATTGAAATCATTTACAAAAGTGAACATTGCGAATATCGCGTTGCTACTGGATTCCCGGCGGAAAAGTTGATAGAATCCCTCTCTATATAGGAGGAGGGAGCTATACTGTGAAACATACGCTGTCCAAAAAGGACATGGTCCTGATCAGTTTTATGCTGTTTTCCATGTTTTTTGGGGCGGGAAATCTCATTTTTCCGCCGTTTCTCGGCCAATCGGCCGGTGAGCAGGTGTGGCTATCCCTCGCAGGCTTTCTGCTGTCGGCGGTAGGGCTGCCGATTCTCGGGGTCGTTGCCATCGCCAAGGCGGGCAGCTTTTTCGCGCTGTCCCAACGCGTGCACCCGGTCTTTGCCTGGCTGTTCCCGCTCTTGATCTACCTGTCGATCGGTCCCGGTCTGGCGATTCCGCGCGCCGGAAGCCTGGCGTTTGAGATGGGAATGGCGCCGTTTCTGCCGGCTGCCTGGTCGACGCAGCCGTGGGGGCTGGCCGTGTACTCCGCCGTCTTCTTCGCGGTGGTCTTCTGGCTGAGCCTGTCCCCGTCCAAACTGGTGGATCGCTTCGGCAAGTTGTTGACCCCGACGCTGTTGGCAATCATTTTGCTCATCTTTGTTAAAAGCCTGCTGTCTCCGATGGGGCCATCGGCGCAGCCTGTCGGGCCGTACGCCGAGCATCCCGCGTTTCAGGGATTTCTCGACGGGTATCTGACCATGGATGCGCTGGCCGCTTTGGTCTTCGGCATCGTCGTGGCCAACACGCTGCGCGCCAAGGGCATCGAGGACAAAGGTCGCCTGTCCGTCTACATGATTGGCGCCGGTCTCGGGGCGGGTGTGCTGTTGGGCGTCATTTACGTGATGCTGGGGATGATTGGTTCCGCCAGTTCGTTCTTGGGCAAAGCGGACAACGGGGCGCAGATTCTGACCAACGTGATGGGCTACCTGTTCGGCGCCAGCGGGAAAGTGCTGCTTGGCGTCGTGTTTACGGTGGCGTGTCTCTGCGTTTCCATCGGACTGGTCACCTCGTGCAGCCAGTACTTCAACAGCCTGCTGCCGCGCCTTTCGTACCGGGCCTGGGTAAGCATCCTCTGTCTCGTCAGCATGACGATCGCCAACCTGGGGTTGACGCAAATTCTCGCGGTCTCCGTACCAATCCTGGGAGCGATCTATCCGGTCGCCATCGTGCTCATCCTTCTGGCGCTGGCCGACCGCGTCATTTCCGCCCGTTCGTTTGTCTACGTGACCACGGTCAGTCTGGTCGCGCTGTTTGGCGTGATTGATCTGATCAATGCGACGGCGGGAAATCACCGCTGGGACACCTGGCTGAATGCGCTGCCGCTGTACGCGCAGGGAGCCGGCTGGGTGATGCCGGCGCTGATCGGGTGCTGCGCCGGCATGGTGCTTGATTTCAGCAGACGAATCCGGGGCGAAAGAAGAGAGGAGCAGCCGTCCTAAGACGGCGATGCAGGGGGGAAGAAGCAGACGATTCTGCTTTTTCCGCCCTGTTTTATATTTCCCGCGTCTTGCGTAAGAAAGCTCGGGATTCATACCGGCAGCATCTCGTGCTTGCGCCCTTGTTATTCTGGAAGATTGTGACTTTTTGCCGGTACGTTCGTAGTAACCAAGGGAAGATTACATAGGAAAACACGGAAGATACGAAAAAGAAAGGATGACGCGAGTGAAGGCAACACCCGTCTCGGCTGGGGAGAGGATCGCCGAACTGGATGTTCTGCGCGGATTTGCCCTGTTTGGCATCTTTTTGGTGAACATGCCCACTTTCCTTATGCCTGACCTGTTTCTCCCAGATGACCGGTTGCCGCTGTCGCATTCGGTGTCGGACGATTGGATTCGGCTGCTGTTCGACATGTTTGTCCAAACCAAGTTTTACACCATCTTTTCATTTTTGTTTGGCGCCGGATTTTACCTGTTCATGAGTCGGGCAGAGCAGAAGGGATATGCGGCCAAACGGTTGTATCTGCGCCGCTTGACCGGGCTGATGCTGTTCGGGCTGGTCCACCTGCTGTTTTTCTGGTATGGGGACATTCTCCACACCTATGCGCTGGCGGGCTTGTGTTTGCTCTGGTTTTTCAACAGATCGGAAACGTCCATACGCAGGGCGGCACTCATTCTGCTGATCGGGTGGAATCTGTTGATGGCGCTGACGCTGTTGATTCCCGGCGAATCTTCGTACAGCGCTGAAACATGGCAGCTTGCACAGGAAACGATCTCCGTGTACAACCAGGCGGGGCTGGCGGAATGGCTGCAGTTCCGCTGGACCCATGAACTGCCGATCGTGCTGCAGAACGATTTGATAAACGTCTTGTCCATCCTGCCGCTGTTTTTGCTGGGATTGTACGCAGCCAAAAAGGGCGTCTTTCATCGTCCCGAACAGCACATGGCGGCCATCAAGCGCGTCTGGCTGTTGGCGCTGGCTGCAAGCGTTCCGCTGGTGGCGATGATTCCGCTTGTCCAATCTGGCGTCGTGGACCTGCCTGCACCGCCCGACATAGCTGGACTGGTGTTTATCGGGTGGAGCGGCCTGGCGCTGTGCGCGTTTTACATCACGTCACTGCTTCTGCTGATGCGGACAGGGCGAGGACGAAAGCTGCTGGCACCACTCGCGCCTGTGGGGCAGATGGCTCTAACCAATTACCTGGCGCAGACCGTTCTGTCGCTTTGCATCGTCCGGTTTTTCCATCTGTACGGGGAGGCGGAGATGTGGCTCGGACTTGTGCTGTGCCTGGTGATTTTTCCGCTGCAGGTGGCGTGGAGCCATTGGTGGCTTGCCCGCTATCGATTCGGACCGCTGGAGTGGCTGTGGCGCTGTTTGACATACGGTATTGTTCCACAGATGAAACGATGAGGCACATTCGCATCGGTCCGCCGCCCGCGCTGCACTTTCAGGCAAGTGCGGCGGATCGGCAGGATGTGAATATCTGTATTTTTTTGAACGGGAGAAAGGGTTGGAAACGAGTCAATGGCCCGAAAAGAACGAATTGTTGAACTGGACGCGTTACGCGCTTTTGCCTTTTTTGCAGTGGTGTATCAGCACGTGATCGGCGTCTACATGCGAAAGCCCGGAGTGGACGAGATGACGGCATTTTTGTACGGAAATCTATTTCACCTGTTCAAGTTTGCCGTTCCGGCTTTCGTCTTTATTACCGGACTGGTGCTGTTTTACAACTACTACGACCGGGTGAACTACCCCGGCTTTATCCGCAAGCGGTTTACCGAGATCGTCGTGCCCTACGCGATCTGGTCGTTGATCTACATGGTGTGGCGCCGAGACGTGACCGGGTGGGACGTCTCGGCGCTCGTCAGCTTCGTGAAATCGTTGGTCGCAGGCACCGCCTCGTACCACCTGTGGTTTGTCGTCATGATCTTTCAGTTTTATCTGCTGTACCCGCTGCTGTTAAAAGGCTTCAAGGCGGCAAAGCAGCGTTTGTCCGGCCGCGCGGCACAGGCGCTCGCCGTCGCAGCGGCGGCTTTCGTGTACGCGGGACTGATGTGGGTGTCGGCACGCTATCTGCCAGCTCATCCGTTCCGTTTTGACGTGGCCTGGCTGGACGCGTATCTGATCACCTGCAGGGACCGCAATTTCCTGTACTATTCCTTTTATTTCCTGATGGGTGGGATGGTCGCGTTGGCACTGCCCGCGTTCCGTTCGTTTCTGCAGCAGCGCTGGCCCTACCTGCTGATTGTGTTTGCCGCTGCCTACGCGTACATCGGGTATGAGCTGGTCAGGGATTCGGGCGGCTATATGGTCAACCTCAACGTGGCCACGTCGCTGAAACCGTCCATGTTTATCTATACGGTGGCCCAACTGCTGCTGATCTACCTGCTGGCCGTCCTCGTGACAAAACGGAACTCGCGCTGGACTGCCTTGTTTGCGATGATCGGCCGGAATTCGTACGGGGCGTACCTGGTTCATGCCCTTGTGCTCACGTACGTGATGAAGGGTTTGAACCTCTGGGATGTCACCTTTAGCAGCATGTTTGGCAGTGTGATCGCGTTTCTGCTCTGTTCAGCGGCTTCGATCGCTCTCTCGTACGGACTGGCAAAACTGCCGTTTGGAGCATTGTTGGTCGGGGCGGCGGAAAAAAAACGGGCCAGCGCGCCGGGACAGGCGGACAAGCAGTGGAAGCAGGCGATGTAAGAGGATGATACGAAAAAGGCTTCTCTACAGGGGAAGCCTTTTTGCATGTGCTCCGTCAGATTGACAATTTCCACGGCGTATCTGTATACTTAGCTGGGTAAAAGTTAGCTAGGTAAATAATTGACGGGAGGAATGTGTCACCGTGTACGGACACAAGGTGAATCAACTGGGCAGGCGTTTTTCCAAGACGCTGAACGAACGACTGACCCCGCTGGGTCTGTTCACGGCCCAGTGGGCTGTCGTCGTGCGGCTGCTGGAAGGGCCGGCCACGCAGACGGAGTTGTGCCAATACCTGTGCGTGGAAGCGCCAACAATGACCCGCACGCTGGCCCGGATGGAGCAGGCAGGATGGATCGAGCGGCACAGCGGTGCGGACAAACGGGAGCGGCGGGTGGCACTTACGGAGAAAGCCCGAGCGATGGCGGACGAGTGGATGCGCGCATCAGACTTCGTCGAAGCGAAAGCCGTGCGGGGAATTTCCGCCGACGAGCTGGCTGTGTTTTCCAGCGTGATAGATCGCATGATGAAGAATTTGAGTGAATCGTAGAAAGAGCCGCAGCAGGCGGCAGGAGATAGGAGAGGAGCAGAGATTGCGATGAAGCGAAAACAGGCAGGGTTGAGGCGTGCGGGGGTTTTCGGCGCCAAGCTGGTGCTGTTTGTCGCCGGTCTGATGGTGCTGGCGCTGGGCGCCGTGTCGTTGATGCGCGCCGCGGTGGGCGTCGCCACCTGGGACGTGCTGCACATCGGGTTGGCCGGGCTGACGGGCTGGTCGATCGGCACGTGGGTGCAGATCGTCGGCATCGCGATGATCGGCATGGCGTGTGTGCTGGACCGTCAGTGGCCGCGTATCGGCAGCGTCGCCAACATCCTTTTGATCGGCTATTTTGTCAACGGATTTCTCGACGCCGGGATCGTGCCGACGTTTTCGGCCTTGTGGGCCCGGTTTGCCCTGTTGCTTGCGGGGATTGTGCTGATGGGGATCGGGTCCGGCATGTACGTGGCTTCCGGCATCGGGGCGGGGCCGCGAGACGGGCTGACGCTGTCCCTGGCTCGGCTGACCGGCCGGTCGATCCGGCTCGTCCGCACCTTTCTGGAAGGGATTGCACTCTTGTGCGGCTGGCTGGCAGGCGGTCCCGTCTCCGTAGGGACGTTTGTCTCCGTGTTCCTGATTGGTCCGGTCATGCAGGCCTCGCTCGGCTTTTGGCGCGGTCAGGTGCAGCGCTGGGAACGCTGGGGCGGGGAGCAGTCGGGACCGCAGGCGATTCCCCGCGTTCAAGGCCAGGCAGAGCGCGCCTCCTGATTGAAAAGCGTCAAAGAAAAAGCGTTTTGGCGATAGAAGCCAAAACGCTTTTTTGCTGGGCGGTGCCGTGCTCTCCACTATTGTTGTCCCTGCAGGTCTTTTACGCCGCTGTACACCAGGTTGAACAGGTCCTCGATCTGTTCCTCCTCGATGCAGGAAAAGGCGATGCGCAGATCGGTGTCGCCCAGAGCGATCGTGCCGACGCCGTATTTCTCCAGCAGGTGCGTGCGGAGCTCTTCTGCGTTGACGGTTTTCAATTTGAGGCACATGAAGTAGCCGGAGTTGAACGGATAGTAGGTCCAGGCGTCGTCAAACCGGCCGCTGTCCAACAGCTCTTTGACGCGGTTGGCCCGGCGCTTCATGATCCCAAATTTTTCCTGCTTTTGCGCCTGGAATTCCGGGGCGTTCAGCGCATGCAAAACAAAGGTCTGCGACGGATGCGGACCGCTGGAGATGGTCGCCCGAATGATGCCGAGCGTTTTCTGTTCCAGTGCGGCCAGTACCGCATCGTTGGCTGCGCCGTACGTGATAAAGCCGACGCGGAATCCCCAGACGTATTCCTCCTTGGTGGCGCCGTCCACCTTTACCGGCAGCACGCGCGGATGCAGGCCGCACAGCTCGGCAAACAGGGATTCTCGCATCGAGTCTTCGAAGAACAGGCTGAAGTACGCGTCATCCGTAACGGCCACGATGTTGATACCGGCTTCGGCCGCTTCCTTCAGTGCGGCAACAATCTGCTTGCCTTCCTCGATGCCCGGCGTGTACCCTGTCGGGTTGTTGGGGAAGTTGAGCACGACGATGGCCTTGCCTTTTTCCTTTTGCGCCAGGATGGCATCGCGGAGGCCGGCTGCGTTAAACTTCATGTCCGCGTTGTAGAGCGGGTAGTAGACCAGTTCTGCTCCACGGCGAATGGAGAAGGTGAGCTCGTAGTTTTCCCAGTTTTTGTCCGGCAGAATGACGGCGTCTCCCGGCCCGGCGAACAGATCAGCGACTACGCTCAGCCCGTGGGTCAGCGCATTGGTGACGATTGGATTGCCAAAGGTTTTATCCGCAAGCGACGGATGTTCCTCGATCATCTTTTTCCGCCATGCCGCACGCAGTTCCGGTTTACCCGCGGGCGGGGCGTACTCGTACAGATCCTTGGGATTGTAGGCGGACAAGGTGCTTTGGATCACGTCCAGATGCATCGGTTGGCCGTTTTCCAAGGCAATTCCAATCGTGGCATTGTATTTGTGCCCTTTTGCCTTGGCTTCGGCAGACTGGCTGAGTATGCCTTCCTTGGGAAAGTAGATGAGCTTGCCCAGGTCGGACAGCATGGCAAAGACGTGCGGATTTTCTCGCTGAAGCGTATCGTTGAGCTTTGCTGCCAATGAATGCATGGTTTCCTCCCTCTTCGTTTCCATCATCAATCATGTTTACCATTAAAGATAGCGCATATAAGTGTGTTTGTCGATTGAAAAAACGGACGGAAGCCGGCGCAGATCAATTGACGGATGTCAGGTGCATTTGTTACGGTGAATACACGACAGTCTCAAACGAGAGGGGAACCGATATGGCAGAACGGCTCATCGTAAAATTGGGCGATCCGATCCTGCGGCAAATCTCGAAGCCAGTGACTGCCGTCACGAAAAACGTGGAAAGAATCTTGAACGACATGGCGGACACCATCTACGCCGACGAGGGCAGGGCAGGCTTGTCCGCAATCCAGATCGGCATACCGAAGCAGCTGGTCGTGATGGACTGCGGTACCGGCCTGGTGGAGCTGATCAACCCGCGGATCGTGGAAAAAAAAGGTGCAGAGATAGGGGCCGAAGGGTGCTTGTCCATTCCCGGCGTGGTCGGCAGAGTGAAACGGGCCACGTACGTGAAGGTAATAACGCTGAACCGGGCGGGCGAAGAAGTGGTCCTCGAAGCGGAAGGCTATTTGGCCCGCTGCATCCAGCACGAAATCGACCATCTGAATGGCATCCTGTACATCGACTACGTCAACGTTCTGTATGATGCCAGCACCGGCAAGCGGCTGAAACCCGAGGCCGCCAATCCGATTCTCGCGCATAAACGCCCATTGATCCGGTATTAGCGGTCTGCCCGGCATTGACGAAACGAGCGATGCAGCTGACGTCGCCGGCAAAAAAGCCGTGCCTCTCATGCGAGAAGCACGGCTTGCTGTTTCCATTGTTCATCGTTTATCCGGTAAATTCCTGCACCCAGTAACCATTGTAGTACGCCACGCCAATTTTCGTGAAGTTCGGATTCAAAATATTGGCGCGATGGCCTTGGCTGTTCATCCATTGCTGCATGACTTCCTGCGGGCTGCGCTGACCCATTGCGATATTTTCGCCGGCCGTTCTGAACGTGATGCCGTATTGTTTCATCATGTCAAACGGAGAACCGTAAGTCGGGCTGGTGTGGCTGAAGTAGCGGTTTTGGTACATGTCGACCGCTTTGTCCATGGCCACTTTGGACAGGGCGCTGTCCAGCGTCAGCGGCTTCAAGCCGGCTTTCGCGCGCTCCTGATTCACCAGGTCGGCCACCTGCTTGGCAAATTGAGAAACGGACGGTGCCGCTTGTTGGGCCGGTGCTTTCGGCTGGGTCACAGCATTGTTGTTGGCGGGAGCTGTCTGATTTTGTGCCGGTTGTTGCACCGGTTTATTAACAATTACCGGTTTCTTCACGATTACCGGCTGCTTGACGGTTACCGGCTGTTTCACAGTAGTCGGTTGTTTCACAATGACCTGGTTGTTCACGGTCCAGATAGGGGTAATGCTCCGTACCTTTTGGTAAAAATCGGAATATTGAACCAATTGTTTTTGGCTGGTGATCGATTGGTACGGGCACGTCGCGGCAAATGCGGACGTGGAAATGCTGGTTACGGCCAATCCCATAGCGATGGCAAGAATCGGCTTGGCAAATCGTTTCATG
This sequence comes from Brevibacillus sedimenti, assembly GCF_020923495.1. GTDB lineage: Bacteria > Bacillota > Bacilli > Brevibacillales > Brevibacillaceae > Brevibacillus > Brevibacillus aydinogluensis. The sequence continues at coordinate 3,115,937 of NZ_CP064048.1, read as the reverse complement.
TGCACATCGTCTCCTTTTCTTCGCCTACGAGGTTAGTTGTCGGGTTAGGATTGAGGAGACAACCCTTTGCCATGCGGCAATTCACCCCATGCAGACCGTCGTCTGCAAAAAAAATCCCCCGCACTTCCACTCTCGGAAGTTTCGGCTTGTTTTTGGCTCGCTTACGAGAATAACAAAGATACCGGAAAAAAGGAACCTTTAAAATATGGAAATGAGATGGAAACGACGGTCACTTAGCGCCCGCCGTGCCCGCTGTTATCGGCCGTATAGCAATCTCGGATTTGCAACCATACTAAATGGGAAACCAACATGGGAGGCGATCAGCGATGGACAAGCAGACAGATGTCAATGTGGAACTGCAGCAGGTGGGCGCGTATCCGACCAAGCAGAAAATGCACCAGCAAAACGTGACGCTGCTGGATGAGAAAGAGCGCGAGACGACACCGACGAAGCAGCCGTCCAGCGAAAATACGCAGGGCTAATCAGGCAATCAGTCCGCGAATTGATACCAACAGGAAGTCATGGTACAAAACGGTTATCCTGCCCAGACGGGATAACCGTTTTTTTATGACGTTCGTGACAAACGGCGCAGGCATGTCGAGGTGCTCTCGGCCATGCTGCCATCATAAAGAACATGTATGGAATTACCAGAATGTTCTTGTTATCAGAAGCATGGATGATATAATGAAAAAGCAGCCATTTTTGGGAGGTGTAGCATGAACGGACAAATCGAATGGCTGCGAAGCAAAAGTCCCGCACTTCGATCAGCAGTCGGCTTCGAGCCGATCACCAATGGGTTTTCGACAGACAGAAAATATCTGGTCCAGATGGTGTCGGAAGAACGGCGAATCCTGCGCATAGCAGACCAGAGCAACTGGGAGCGGAAGCGGTCGGAGTTTCATATTCTCCACGCCCTGCAACCGTTCGGAGCGAGCATTCCGCAGCCGATTGAATACGGGATATCAGAGGACCTGCAGATTTGCTACATCCTGTTGTCCCATATCGACGGAGAGGTCGCCCGGGACATGCTGCCTCTCTGTACGGAAGAAGAACAGTTTTTTATCGGATGGCAGGCGGGTCAAGACCTGAGAAAACTGCACCAGCTTCACGCGCCGTCCGGCATCCCCGCCTGGAATTCGCGAGCCGTTCAAAAACACGCGAGATACCTCGAAGCGTATCGCACTGCTGGCAGTGCCATACCGCACGACGAGAAAATCATGGCGTTTGTGGAAGTAAACAAGGCGTATCTGCGCAAGCGGCCAAACCGGTTCCAGCACGATGATTTCCACGTGGGCAATCTGATCGTAAAGGACAAGCAATATGCCGGGACCATCGATTTCGACCGGTTCGATTGGGGAGATCCCATCTGCGACTTTTGCAAGCTGGCCTTGTTCAGCAGAGAAGTAAGCGTCCCCTTTTGCTTCGGACAGATTATCGGATATTTTTACCCACGCAAGATCCCGCCGGAGTTTTGGACGTTGTACGCGGTATACGTGGCGATGAGTCTGTTCTCCGCCGTGGTCTGGACTGCCCAAATGGGTCATGAGCAGCGTCAGGAGATGCTCGGCAGAGTGCAGCTCATTGCGGAAGATCACCTGTATTTTGAACGCATGGAACCGGTGTGGTTTTCACAAGATCGAGACAAGTGGGAAGCGTTCGCGCAGTCGCATTGTCAACATTGAAGAGGGACACGCAGTCCTGGAAAGGAAGGGGAAGCAAATGGCGGATGTGGCAGTGTTTCAGCAAAACGGATTTCACGCCCGTTTTGATTGGGGGTATGAAGGGGTGAAAGCCTTGGCCCCTGTTTCCGACATCGTGGTGATCGTCGATGTGCTCTCGTTTACGACCTGTGTCGATGTGGTCCTCGCTCGGGGCGGAGTGGTGTATCCATATCGCTATCGGCATGCGTCCGCCTCGGAGTACGCAGCCAGCGTACAGGCCGTATTGGCCGGTAAACGCGGCGAGCCCATCTCGCTGTCTCCCGCTTCGCTCTCTGCGATTGACGAGGGGTGCCGGATCGTACTGCCGTCGCCCAACGGAGCCACGTGCGCCTTTTTGGCAAAGGACAGCGGCGCGATTGTGGTGGCCGGCAGTTTGCGGAATGCCTCGGCGGTGGCCCGGTTCATCCGAAATACAGGGGGCATCGTCACGGTGATCGCCAGCGGAGAGCGGTGGCCGGACGGCAGCCTCCGTCCCGCATTCGAGGACATGGTTGCGGCAGGGGCGATCCTCGGCGAACTTCACGGATACCGGCTGTCACCGGAGGCCCGACTGGCTGTCGCTGCCTTTGACGCCGCCAAGTCGGAGATGTACCCGCTGCTGTGTGAGTCTGCCTCGGGACGGGAGCTGATCGCGGCGGGATTTGCCGAGGATGTGGCGATCGCTTCCGTTTGGAATGCCAGCCAGGTGGTTCCCGTGCTCAATCGCGAAGGGGCATTTGTTTCCGGATATTAAACATTTGTTTAAAAAATTCCTTCGTCTCACTCGCAAACGCTCCTCAATCATGATCTGCATCGTTGTGACAAACACGGACGCAGGGCCTCACTGTGCCATGTGGCCTTGCTCAAATTGATTGAACAATCACATATTTTTAATTATTCGATTACGTCAGAAATGTTGATTTACCAATGTTTTTTTTACTTGCACAATTGTCTTCGCGAAGAAAACATATTACAATACAATTACTTCAGCGCGAAGCAGAAGGAAAATAGTGTACAATTTTTCTCACTATTAGGAATGCTGAATAAAAATGGTACTGTCAAAAAACGGGATACCTGCCGCGTCATCGCGGACGAAAGGAGTGTCCCGCAGCATTCCTGAAAAGACAGCCGGTGTTGGCAGAAAGGAAAGAGGGAGCGACTAGTGGCGAACAAGGAATTGAAGCGGGGCCTGCAAGCGCGTCATATTCAAATGATCGCGTTGGGCGGAACAATCGGAGTTGGTTTATTCATGGGCTCGGCGAGCACGATCAAATGGACAGGCCCGTCCGTGATGCTCGCGTACGCAATTGTCGGGATTTTTATCTTTTTCATCATGCGTGCAATGGGGGAAATGCTGTACCTGGAGCCCAGCACGGGATCATTTGCGACCTTTGGACACAAGTACATCCATCCCCTGGCAGGTTATGTGACGGCCTGGAGCAACTGGTTTCAGTGGGTCGTCGTCGGGATGTCGGAAATCATCGCCGTCGGGACGTACATGAAATACTGGTTCCCGGATTTGCCCGCCTGGATACCAGGGTTGATCGCGATGCTGATCCTCGGTGCGGCAAACCTGTTCTCCGTGAAATCGTTTGGTGAATTTGAGTATTGGTTTGCCATGATCAAGATTGTGACCATTGTCTTGATGATCGTTGCCGGGTTTGGACTGATTTTCTTCGGTTTTGGCAACGGAGGAAACGCCATCGGGTTGTCTAACCTGTGGGAACACGGCGGATTCTTCGCAGGCGGCTGGACAGGCTTTTTCTTTGCGCTCTCGCTGGTGATCGGGGCTTATCAAGGGGTGGAGCTCATCGGGATTACCGCCGGTGAGGCAAAAGATCCGCGCAAAACGCTGACAAGTGCGATTCAAAGTATCATTTGGCGGATTCTGATCTTCTACATTGGTGCGATCTTTGTAATTGTAACCGTTTACCCGTGGGATCAACTGCAGTCGATCGGCAGCCCGTTCGTGGCAACCTTCGCGAAAATCGGGATTACGGCCGCAGCAGGGTTCATCAACTTTGTCGTCATCACTGCCGCCATGTCTGGCTGCAACAGCGGCATCTACAGTGCGGGTCGCATGCTGTACACGCTGGGGGTAAATGGACAAGCGCCGAAATTCTTTACCAAGCTGACCCACAACGGCGTGCCGCTGCTCGGAACGCTCGGCGTTCTCGTAGGGCTGGCCGTAGGTGTTGTCTTGAACTACCTGGCACCGGAAAATCTGTTTGTCTATGTATACAGTGCCAGTGTGCTGCCCGGCATGGTTCCGTGGTTTGTGATTCTGATCAGTCAAATCCGCTTCCGTAAGGCAAAAGGCGCCGAGATGGCACAGCATCCGTTCAAAATGCCGTTTGCACCGGTATCCAACTATCTGACGATTGCCTTCCTGCTCATGGTGCTGGTAGGGATGTGGATCAATCAAGAGACGCGCATCTCTCTTGTGGCGGGGCTGGTCTTCCTGGCTATTGTCGTGATCAGTTACTTTGCGTTTGGAGTGGGCAAGGCCAAAACCACGACGCAGGCGGAAGCCCATGAGGAAATCGCGTAAGAACGGATATGCGGTTAACGAAAAACGAAAAATCGATCTGTAAAGAGGGACATGTAAAAATGTCCCTCTTTTTTATGTTTATGCTCGCAATCAAAAAATAACTTGACTAAATAACTTAACCAGGGTTAACCTTTTAACTAAAGTCAAAAGATCAAGTGGAGGGATTAGCAAATATCCGGATTGCAGGAAAAGATACAACCGGAAGCTATCGGAAAAGGAGGGCAGAACCAACTGATGGGTAAAAAGGTGCCACTGCGTGAGCTCAAAAAGGCGAAGTCGAAAATTGCGCTCTTTCAGGCAAGTCTCGATCTGATCGGCAAAAAGTCGTTTAAAGACGTGAAGGTGGAAGACGTATGCGAAAAAGCGGAAGTCTCGAAGGTCACTTTTTTTAAATTTTTTCCGCAAAAAGAAGACGTACTGATTTACTTCATGTGCTTGTGGCTTACGGAGCGTATGATCGAACTCAAGCTGCATCCGAAACGGGGAATCGAGGCGATCCGTCATCTGTTTCAACACGTTGCCGCAGACGCCAGGGAAAGGCCGGGACTGATGCTGAGCTTGATCGGGTTTATGACGGAAGTAAACATGCACCCCCATATGCCGACCCTCAGTGAAGCGGAAATCCAGATTCTGTATCCCGACAAAGAAACGCTTGTTGACGCGGAAGCGCCCAATCTTGGTGCGTTGTTTACTCAGTTTATCGAGGAAGCGAAGGAAGACGGGGACATACCGGACCACCTGCCGACGGATGACCTGGTGAAAGCCACGTTCACCATTTTCTACGGCGCTTATCTTACCGCGCATCTATACAACTCTGATCAATTTATGGAGTTTTATGACCTGCATTTGCAACTATTTCTGTCAAACGGAGTGAACAGGTGAAGATGAGAAAAATAAGGATGCGAGTCGCGTCTGTACTGGCTTTGGTCGTTTCCGCGTATGCGATTGTGCAGTTTGTCGTGTTCAACCCGAAAAGCGCCGGGCTGGTACAGCTGCATTTGTTGGATAAAGAGTTTCCTTATACACAGTGGGTCAATTTCCTGTATCTGCATGCCGTCGGATCGGCGATCGCTCTGGCCGTCGGGCCGTTGTTGTTCAGCACGCGGCTTCAGACAAAACACCTGCGCCTGCATCGCCAGTTGGGCAAACTGTATGTATTGTCGATCGGGGTTGGAGGGGTCTCCGGCATCTACCTGGCCTTTGAGGCACTCGGAGGGGTGATGAGTCAAGCGGGATTCCTGGCGTTGGACGTGGTCTGGCTGGCGGCCACCTATCTCGGGTACAAACGGATTCGTCAAAAGCAGGTCGAGCAGCATCGGGAATGGATGCTGCGCAGCTACGCGCTGACGTTTGCAGGCGTCACGCTGCGGTTCTGGCTCGGTTTGCTGGGGATGCTGACCATCCCGGTTGAAAGCCTCTCACAATCCGACTTGCTGTTGGGTGACTTTAACCGCATCTACCGGATTGACGCCTGGTTGTGCTGGGTCCCCAACCTGATCGCTGCCGAATGGCTGATCCGCAGGCGGCGCAAAAGCGGAGCCCAAGCGCGCTTTCCGCTTGCCGACTGACATGCGGCACTCCGATTTTCCTGTACGAAAAACAAGGATTGGATGGAAATGGGGCAGTCGTGTTTTTTGTTCATGCAGGGTATGCTATGTGTCATATACAATAAAATCCAGTAGGAAAGGGGTTGTTCCCCATGACAACGCACCGCAAACCCAATCAATTGGCCAAAGAAAAATCACCGTATTTGCTTCAGCATGCCTACAACCCCGTTGATTGGTATCCGTGGGGAGAAGAAGCGTTCACCAAAGCCAAACAGGAAGACAAACCCATCTTCCTCAGCATCGGCTACTCCACCTGTCACTGGTGTCACGTGATGGAACGCGAATCGTTTGAAGACGAAGAAGTGGCCGCGCTGCTGAACGAAAAGTTTGTCGCCATCAAAGTGGATCGGGAAGAGCGGCCGGATGTTGACCACATCTACATGACGGTCTGCCAGGCGATGACCGGACAGGGCGGATGGCCGCTGACCATTGTGATGACGCCGGAGAAAAAGCCGTTTTTTGCCGGGACGTATTTTCCCAAGTCGGCCAAGTGGGGACGGCCGGGCGTGATGGACATTCTGCGGCAGCTTTCCGAGGTCTGGGAGAATGACCGGGGACGGATCGACCGCAGTGTGGACCACATTTACAACACACTGGCGCCGCAGATGGCCCGGACCGCTCCGGGGACGCTGAGCCGGGAGACGTTTGGGAAAGCGTTGGAGCTGTACAAACAGCAGTTTGACGACATCTACGGGGGCTTTGGCGAAGCGCCCAAGTTTCCCACGCCGCACAACCTCATTTTCCTGCTGCGCCACGCCAAGGCGGCGGGTGAGACGGAGGCGCTGCAGATGGCGGAAACCACCTTGGAGCACATGCACCGCGGCGGCATTTACGACCACGTGGGATTCGGATTCGCCCGCTACTCCGTAGATCAAAAGTGGCTGGTGCCGCACTTTGAAAAGATGCTCTACGACAACGCGCTTTTGGCCTACGCGTATCTGGAGGCGTACCAGGCCACCGGCAAACGCGACTACGCCCGCGTCGCCCGCGACATTTTCACCTACGTCCTGCGCGACATGACCGACCCGGACGGAGGCTTTTATTCGGCGGAAGACGCCGATTCGGAAGGAGAAGAAGGCAAATTCTACATCTGGACGCCGTGGGAAGTGCGCGATGTGCTGGGTGATGAACTGGGGCAGCTATACTGCGAGACGTATGACATCACGGAACACGGCAATTTTGAAGGACGCAGCATCCCCAATCTGATCGGGACCGATCTGGATGCGTTCGCCCGCCGCCGGGGAATGACTGTTGAGGAATTGACGCAGCGATTGGAAGAAGCGCGCCAGAAGCTGTTTGCCCGACGGAAACAGCGGACTCATCCGGGAAAGGACGACAAGATTCTGACGTCCTGGAACGGCTTGATGATCGCGGCGCTGGCCAAAGGGGGGCTGGTGCTGGAAGAGCCCGCATATCTGGAGGCGGCGGAGCGGGCATGTGAGTTTATCGAGAGCAAACTGCGCGACGCCAACGGCCGTCTGCTGGCTCGCTACCGCGACGGAGAAGCGGCGTATCTCGGCTACGTGGACGACTACGCTTTTCTCATCTGGGGGCTTACGGAATTGTATGAGGCCGGACAGGAGCCGCAGCACCTCAAGCGGGCGCTGGAGCTGGCCGATGATCTGCTCCGCCTGTTCTGGGATGAAGAAAACGGCGGACTGTTCTTCTACGGCAGTGACGGCGAACAGCTCATCGCCCGACCCAAAGAAATATACGATGGCGCGACTCCTTCCGGCAACGGCGTCGCCGCCTACACCTTCCTGCGGCTGTTCTACCTGACGGGACGAAGCGATTTGCGCGACAAGGCGGAGCACCTGTTGACGTCATTTGCGGGGAGCATCAATCAGTACCCATCGGGTACAGCTTTTCCCTCTTGGCGATGCAGCTGCTCCTGCATCCGGTGCGGCAGGTGGTTATCGCGGGCCCAAGAGACGATGAGCGAACGCAGGCGTTTCTCCAGGAGACGCGCAGCGGTTACGCCCCGTTCACAGTGACTGTGCTGCACGATCCGACCGAAGAGCTGGGCAGCATGGCTGAAGTGGTCCGGGACAAAGTGATGCAGGGAGGCGAAGTGACGGCCTACATCTGCGAAAACTTCGCCTGCCGCGCGCCGATTACCGATCGGGAACAGTTCCAAGCAGAGCTGGAGCAGACGCGCGCGTGAGGGACCATTCCTGAAAACGAAGAAGAATCGACGTCTACCACATATTACCATATAAAGAAGCCTCGCCGACTGGCTGAGGCTTCTTTTTTCTCCTATTCAAATCAGAAACATGGCCACCAGCGTGGTCACCAGCAGGCCGATCACGACCGGGTAGAGATTGCGCCGCGCCAATTCGAACGGATCGACTCCGCAGATGGCGGCAGCCGGAAGCAGCGCCCACGGGATAATCGTGCCGCCGCCCACCCAGATGGCGGCGATTTGCCCGAGTGCTGTCAGCGTCGCTTCTCCGCTTCCCAGTGCGGTCGCAAACAGTTGGGCAAGGGAACCGGCCAGCGTGATCCCGGAGAACCCTGAGCCATCCAATCCTGTGATGACGCCGATCGTCGTCAGGGCGAGAGCGGCCACCTCCTTGCCAATCGGGATGGTGTGGGCGAGAGCGACGCCCAGATCGTTGACGATCCCATGGGAACCGTTCGGCAGCATCTCGCCAAACACGCTGACGAAGCCGCTGTCACCCATGTAGAAAAACGCAGCGATGGGGATGACGGGACCAAATACGCGAAATCCGAATTGGAATCCTTGGATCAGGTGAGCGGTTACCTGTTCCAGACCAGCCTGTCTGTGGGCCAGCACGGTGACCATTAACAGGATCAACAGCGCGGTGCCGCCGACCAATGCGGTGGCGTCGCCTCCTCTCAGATCCAGCGCGAACATGGCCACGACATCCAATAGAAACAACAGGGGAACCAGCGTCGCCAGCCCGCTGCGCAGCACGGGCGAAAGCCGGACAGGTGCGGTGTCGCGAGGCGCGGAGAGTATGGCTGATGCTTCCGGATCGACGCGAAGTGCTCCGCTTTTCATGTCTTTATTCAGGTACCAAAACGCGGTCAGAGTGGTAACCGTCCCCATCACGATGACCAGCGGCACGCTGGCGGTCATCACTTCGGCGACGGGAAGGCCGGCCGCCTTTGCGGTGAGCGTGGGTGCACCCTGGATGATAAAGTCACCGGACAGGGCGATGCCGTGACCAAACAGGTTCATCGCGACGGCTGCGCCGACAGCGGGCAGCCCCACACGGAGAGCGACAGGCAGCATCACCGCGCCGATCAGCGCCACAGCTGGCGAAGGCCAGAAGAACCAGGACATGATCATCATGACAATGCCAATCACCCAGTATGCCAGCGCCGGCGTCCGCACCAGCGAGGCCAGCGGCCGGATCATCGTTTCGTTGATGCCCGTCTCGGTCAGCACGCGGCTCATCGCTACGATGATGCAGATGACCAGAATCGTCGGCAGCAGTTCCGTTATCGCGTATATGAAGCTGCCGAACACGCCACCCACCGCCGCCGATATTGAACCGGTAGCCGTCAGGCCGAGCGCGGCGATCCCGGCGATGCAGATGAGACTGGTATCGCGGCGGTGCACCATGGTGGCGATAATGCCGATTACGAACAGGACGTACACCCCGTGGAGCCAGGACAGTTCAACACCCATGCCCATCCCTCCTTCTCGTGTGTCGGGCAAACCTCTCTTGTTCACACACTATGCGGAGGTACAGACATGGGTGATAGCGGATTCTATCTTACAATTTTTTACAGTTTACTATAGTAGAGCACGCGCCACACTTCCCACATCCAGTGATGGGTGACGTGGTCCAGCTCTTCTGTTCGGCTCAGGATTTTAAAAATCCGTTCCATCAGATGATTGTATTCTTCATCAGACAGGTGAAGCTGGGGCATGACGATCCTCCTTTTGCATGTTTTGCTCTTGTTGGATATTGTTTCCAACACACACCTTCCATCATACGCGCGTGCCGCCGCGTTCATGCCAGCCGCCGTACCCCGCGTTCGTGCATTGGCTTGTGTGGTCCGATCAGGATGTATACACTACAGGTAGAGAGTGCCAACCGATACCAATCACATCTTGCACGAGGAGGGGGAACGGCGCAGCACGTCTGCCGTGACAGCACGATTGCGCCAGCGATGATGAACAAGTCAATCCCATTGACACACAAATTGGAACAAGCAGTCGAACTACTGGAGCGCCGTTTTCTCGAACGAAGCGAGCTGATCCGTCTGCTGCTGTTGGGCATCATGAGCGGAGAGAACGCCCTGCTGATCGGGCCGCCGGGTACGGCCAAATCGCAGATGGCCCGGGCCGTCGCTCAACTGTTCGGCTCCGAACACTGGTTTGAATACCTGCTGACGCGGTTCACCACGCCCGACGAAATTTTCGGCCCCGTGTCGCTGCAGCAGTTAAAACAGGACCAGTACGTGCGCAAGACAGCAGGCTACCTGCCGTCTGCCCAATTTGCCTTTCTTGACGAAATCTTTAAAGCCAACAGTGCGATCCTCAACTCCCTGCTCTCCATCCTAAACGAGCGCGTCTATTTCAACGGGAGGGAAAAAGAGGCGGTGCCGCTGCTGTTTTTAATCGCTGCGTCCAACGAGCTGCCGGACGAGGATGAACAGTTGACCGCGCTGTACGACCGCTTTCTCATCCGCTACGAGGTGGGCTACCTGCAGCAGGCCTCCAGCTACGAAAAAATGTTTTCACTGCCGAGCGAACCGCTGCCGGTTGTCTTTTCCCTCCATGACGTGAAGGACATCCAGCGCGAAGCGTCCCGGGTCAGCATCCCGGAATCGCTGATCTATTTCCTCTACCGCTTGAAGCAGGATATGGAAGCAAAGGAGTTCGTCCTCTCTGACCGGCGATGGAGCAAGATTGCCCACGTCTGGAAAACATCGGCCGCCCTTCACGGCCGTGAAAGTGTCTCGATCTGGGATACGGTGTTTACCCCGCACATGCTCTGGGACGTGCCGGAAGATTTGCCTGTATTGCAGGAACTGTTTGACCAGCGCTTCACCGAACAGTTGAAAGCAGACATGGAGCACGACTTGCCGCTTCGCCGTTCAAAGCAGACCGCTGAAAAGTGGATGGAAAAAGAAGCCGATCTGCATGCGTTTCAGTTTAAGAAAGAGATCGGGGCCAAACTGGGAAAAGAGGCCGCCGAGCGCTACCGTTCGCTCCTCGACGAATGCCGGTTGGAGCTGGAAGAGACCGGCCGCGACCTGCGCAACCGCCTGCTTCAGTGGCAGCAGCGGGAGCAGGATCTGACCGCGTTCGTGCGGGAGAAAAACCGACTGCTGCCCAATCCGGAAAAATACACAGTCAAATACGCCCATCTGCGCATTGAAGGTGAGCGAATCCTGCAAATGCTGCAGGGCATCTACCGTACGGTATTTGACCGGGAACTTCCCGGCACCGAATACGATTACACGTTGTAGGAAGGCAGGATGCAATCGCATGATCATTCGTGCCAGTCGGGTCGACCGCTACTTGTTTGATGCGTACCAGTACTCGTCGCGCACAGCGCGCGAATGGATGGAAGAAGCCAAAGCGCGGGCGCCGTGGTTCGACCGCGAACTGTTGGCCGATTTTTTCCTGGCGTTTTATCTTGTCCAACCCGAACTTGACCAGACGCAAAACGCACCGCCGTTTCACCGCTGGATGGTGCAGACGCTGATGAAACAGTATTTTTACCGGATGATCCACCCGCGGACGGCAGGCAATGAGAGCGCCGCCTTCAAGACGGCCATCAAGGCGCTCATGTGGCTGACGGCGTCATACGCGGAAGAAGTAAAACGCCGGGAGCGGGAACAGCAGCTGACGCCCTTGGTCGCCGGACTTAAGCAAAAGCAGGGACACGAGGGCAGAGAACAGGCCCAATTGTCCGAGCTGCTGACGGAAAAACAGGTTGCCAAGCTTCAGCTTGTCGGCTACACGCTGCAGCAGGGCAAGCGCATGGTAGAGGACAAACAGCAGGCGATGGACACCCGGCCGCTGGTGGAAGCGGAGATCCGCTCCCTGAAAGCGCGCATTCAGGAACTGCGGGAAGAGATGCGGGTGAATGTGACCAAGCGCCCCAAGCTGCAGCAAAAAGTCAAAAAGCTGGAGGACGAGCTGGGCCAGCGGGAAAAACAGCGAGAGCGGCTGTCCAGGCAGGAACGGGAGGCCGTGGCCCAGTTGGAACAGGAGCTGGGGCAGTGGCTGGACCGTTCCCTGAAAGAGACGCTGTCGCAGGAATCGGACGAATCGTTGTTCGTCCATGAGCTGCTTACGGCCAGCCAGCGCTTTGCCAACCGCCGCTGGGGGCATGAGTTGGGCAAGCTCCGGCGCCAGAGCTTTGAACAATATATGAAGTGGCTGGAAAAGTTGAAACGGCATCCGGACCTGGTTGATTTCCTTAACGAGGTGGGGCGCAACGTCCATCACGTCCGGATAAAAAGGAAGCAGATGCGCTCGCGGCGGCTGCCGGAAGAATACTACGATCTGAGGCAGTCGGGCGACATCGCGCACATGCTGCCAAGCGAAGCCGGCCTTTTGGCCGATGCGGATTACGAGACGTATTTTCTGCTCAAGTGGGTAGAGCAGAAGCTGATGACGTACGACACTGTCGGATGGCTGGAGGAGCCGCCCAAAGGTCCCGTGATCTGCATGCTGGACACTTCCCATTCGATGCGGGGGAGCAAACTGCGCCTGGCCCAGCTGTTTGTCATGACGTTTGCCGCGCTCAGCCTCCTGGAAAAACGAGACTTTTTGCTGCTGCTGTTTGGCGCAAAAGGAGAACTTCGCGAACAGGCTCTGTACCATCGGCGGCCGGACTGGCCCGCGTTTTACGCGCTGGCGCAAATGGCTTTCGGGGGCGGAACGCACTTTGATGCGCCCATGAAGCGGGCGATTCAAATCGTGGAGGAGAACCAGCAGTTTCGCGGGGCTGATTTCGTCATGGTGACGGATGGGGTGGGCGGCCTTTCCCTGTACGTGCGCGAGATGCTGGCCGATCTGGCCAAGCGCAAACAAGTGCGGCTGCACAGTCTCATCGTAGGCTCGCCCCGTCAACACCTGGTCCAGAAGTACGACATCCTGGGGGTCTCCCACCGGGTCCGCTTTGCCGCGACATGGGACTGCCAGGAAGAAGAGAACACCCGTTTGCTTCTCGATGTATTTGAGGAACGATACAAATCGTGAACAACCGCCGCGCATGTTAATTGAAAAAATCCCGGACCCTTATTCAAAAGGGCCGGGATTTTTCGCGTGCACGTTGGCGGTGCGACGACTCGAGCGTGTTTTCGCTCTATCGTCGCCGCAACATCATGGCAGACGGCGCTGTCGTGACTCAGCTTACCCTGCTGACCAAGGTGCGGCCAAACTCAAGTTCGGCAAACTTTTCTTGAACGCGTTCCCGATCGTACTCCCATTTTGCCGCTTCGAGTGAAAAATCGATCGGCGCATCGCGGAAAATCGTCGCCAGCTTTTTGCTCAGATACACCTGTTCGCGGTGTTCTTCCAGTTTGGCGCGCATTTTGGGCGTGCATGCATCCAGATTGGCGTACAGTCCGTCCAGCGAGCCGTGGGCGGCAATCAGCTTGACTGCCGTCTTCTCGCCGATCCCCGGGCAGCCGGGAATGCAGTCGGAGGCGTCGCCCATCAATGCCTTTACGTCGACGACCTGTTCCGGATTGATCCCGCGGACGGCCAGCAGGCTGGCGGGTGTGTAGTGTTCGTGCTTGCCGCCATTTTTCAGGATTTTCACGCTGACCTGCTCGGACAACAGCTGCAGGCTGTCATAGTCACCGGTCGCGATGACCACCTGATGCCCCTCGGCCTGAAGCCGCGTGCTGACAGTGCCGAGAATGTCGTCTCCTTCATATCCCGGGATGCCCAGGTTGGGGACGGAAAATGCATCCGTCACCTCCTTGACCAGATCAAACTGGGGGACCAGTTCTTCAGGCGGTGCCACCCGGTTGGACTTGTATCCCTCGTACCACTGACAGCGAATCAGGGTGTCCCGCGCAGCCACATCCCAGCCGACGGCGACGTGGGTGGGGCGCACCAGATCGATGTAGTCCAGCATCATTTTCGTAAACCCGTAGACAGCGTTTGTATAAACGCCTTGTGAGGTCTGCCGATACCCGCCCGCCCAGGCGGAGGCGTAAAACGCACGAAACAAAAAACTCATACCGTCAATGAGCAGAACTTTTTCGGGGTGGTTCACAAAAACGCGACTCCTCTCGTGTCCAACTGTCTCGCCCCATTATAACACAAAGCGTACGATCAACCTTGACAGATTTTACATCGACGAACACTGCATGGATGCGTTCAACGGAGGGATGATAGTAACACGAGAGAGCCAGAGTTGCTCTCACTCCACCGCCTCTCGGTCTCATCGGAGAGAAGCGGCTTCGCTGGCGGTTCAACCCCGTCCCGGGAGAAAACTTGTTATGAAGGAGGAATCACACGTGGCAAACAACACTGGTGGATCCAACAACCTGGTAGTTCCTCAAGCAAACGCAGCGCTTGACCAACTGAAGTATGAAATCGCTGCTGAATTCGGCGTAGTTCTTGGCCCTGACACCACCTCCCGTCAAAACGGTTCTGTAGGTGGCGAAATCACCAAGCGTCTGGTAAGCTTTGCTGAACAACAACTGGCTGGTCGCAGCTAACATCTGACAAAAAGCAAATAACTGGATGAACGAGGCCCCGGACAGGGGCCTTTTCTTTGCGTGTGCGTGGTGCACACGCCCTTTCTTTTTCTCCCGGTGTAAACACACAATCATATTCCGGGACTAGTCATATGGTGTAGGGAACAGGCAAACTAACCATGGCTGACGGAAAGGAGTGACGTCCGGGAATGAAAAAGAAAGAAGTAAAACGCCTGCTGCGGGACAATCCCGATTTCAAGGCGTGGCTGATGCAGGACGCTGCTCGCATCTCCAGTATCCGCTCCAATCCTGAAAAGGCAGGGGAGCTGTTCAGGCGCTGGAAGGACCGAAAAAAAGGGAAGATTGACTTTACCTCCATCTCGCAGAAGACAAAACGGGCAAGCGAGATGCTGACGAACATGACATCCATCATGGAGATGATGGCCGATTACAACAAAAGACAGGCGGAGCAGGAACAATAGGAAGGCTGGATGGTTAGCCTTCTTTTTCTTTTTCCTTTCCCGTATTCTTTTGGTATACTGGAAAATGGAAGGGAATGCGTCATTTTGATTGCTCGCCCATATACCTGGTCATTGGATTTCCATTCCCTTAAATGCGAAAGCCGGGCGCGTACCTGGTGCTGTCGGTGGACAAGCAGCATTTCGCCAGCCTGATCATCGCCCCCAACACGAATGCCGCCGACAAGCTGACTGTCAGCACACAGATGAACCAGATGCGGCACAACACGGAACGAATCGATGCCGACCAGACAGAGATAAACGCGGCACACTTCCGCTTTAGATGCCGTATTTTTCCGATACGTATCTCATGCCTGCCCCAAGGCCGTATGACGATGCCGTTTAGCTGTCAGCGCGTCGTCACGGGAAAGCCGCAAATTGTTTGCGGACAGGCTCAGACGCGGCCGAATAATCGACCGCATGGGGAGCACCGTTTTTTTCACAGGTCCCCATCCATCTGCACTGCGGCATGCTGATCTCACAACACGTATATGAACCCGCAGCCGCTGTGGAGACTCGCCTTTCCTCTGGGAGTGACATGGAGGTGAATTTGCATGAGCACTACACACGTACCCAACAAGGTGCTGAACAACCTTGTTCATTTTCTGGCCCCGTACGAACAGGCTGTCGATGAACTCAAGCTGAAATTGAAGGGCATCAAGTACGGTTTTTTGAAAAGAGGCCGTTATTCACCCATCGAGTTCGTCGTCGGGCGGGTGAAAAAGGTTGACAGCCTGATCAAGAAAGCGCAGGAAAGAGGGATCGATTTTCAGCAGGACACCTGGCAGGAGCGAGTGGCCAGGGAGATTACGGATATCGCCGGACTGCGCATCGTCTGCCGGTACATTGATGACGTGCGTGAAGTCCAGCAGCTGTTGCAGGAGCGGGAGGACATCGAAGTCCACGACATCAAGGACTACATCGCAACGCCCAAGGATTCCGGATACCGCAGCATCCACATGATCGTTTCCTACACAGTGTACCACGGAAGTGAAAAAATCACGCTGTTCTGCGAAATTCAAATTCGTACGTTGGGCATGAATTTTTGGGCGACGAACGAACACGAGCTGCGTTACAAATACGCCGGGAACATCCCGGAAAACGTGATGCAGCAGCTCCACGAGGCGTCCGTGATCACGCACCAGTTGGACGTCTTGATGAACAGCTTGCGCCAGGAGATTTTGACGCCGCCGGAAGTGAACACGTCGCTTGAGGAAAAACTGGAAGAAATCTTCTCGCTGTACGTGAAGCAGGATTTTGAATCAGCGGCAGCGTTGTACCGCGAACACGTAAGCGGTTTTGAACAGGCTTTTCAAGACAATCCGAAATTTAAAATGATTCACGATCTGCTGGGCAAGCGACTGGGCTAGCCGAGCACGGACGTGCTGATGCCCGCAAGTACAAAGAAAGGAACCGACAACCATGCGTCTACTGCTTACGTACCTGCTCGTTGCAGCCTGCGTTTTGTGCAGCTTCAACGTGCAGCCCGCATCCGCCCGTGGGGAAGACAATCTGACACCCAGCGGCATTTACGGGGAATCTGCCATACTGATTGACGCGGCAACGGGTCAGATTTTGTTTGAAAAAAATCCGCATCTTCGCCTGTATCCGGCGAGCATTACCAAAATCGCCACCGGGATTTACTCGATTGAAAACGGCAATCCGGATGATATTGTAACCGTCTCCAAAAGAGCGCGCTACGAAGAAGGCACACGCGTGTACCTGGGCGAAGGGGAGCAGGTCACCTTACGCAAGCTGGAGTACGGGCTGCTGATGAATTCCGGCAACGACGCGGCGACTGCGATCGCGGAGCATTTGGGCGGCAGCGTCGAGCATTTCGCCGATCTGCTGAACACATACTTGCAGGAAAAAGCGGGTGTCACTGAGACCCATTTTGCAAACGCACACGGCTTGCATGATCCCAATCACTATACGACTGCGGCAGACATGGCCAAAATCGCCCAATATGCGATGAAAAACCCGACCTTCCGCGAGATCGTGGCCACTGTCCGCCTGCCGTGGAACGGTCGCGAATGGCAGACGGAGCTGATTAATCACAACAAGCTGCTCCGCAATTACGAAGGGGCGACCGGGATCAAGAACGGTTTTACCGACCAGGCGATGCACACGCTGGTGGGTTCGGCCAAGCGCGGCGAAACAGAACTGATCGCGGTCACGATGAAAGCAGGGTCCAGCGCATACGCCTACAAGGACGTGACCGCCATGCTGGACTATGGGTTTGCCCACTATGAGACCAGACAGGTGGCCACTGCCGGCCAAACATTTGGTC
This sequence comes from Brevibacillus sedimenti, assembly GCF_020923495.1. Lineage (GTDB taxonomy): Bacteria > Bacillota > Bacilli > Brevibacillales > Brevibacillaceae > Brevibacillus > Brevibacillus aydinogluensis. The sequence goes on along the minus strand of NZ_CP064048.1, from coordinate 3,098,622 downwards.
AGGAAGCGGCGGCCAACGATGCTGCACCTGCGGTCACCTATCAGGCAGAGACTGATCTGTACGCCACAGTCCCCAAAGGGACGGAGCCGCAAACGGAGCTGACTGCCGACGGCCAGCTGCTGGTCAGGGCAGGGGAGATGACGCAGACGCTGCCGTTACTGCGGAAAGATCCCCCTCGCGCCGCCGCGATTGCGGATGCCGCACCCAAGGAGAAGGAAGCGGATTCCGCATGGCCGCGATACGCGATTTTCTTTGCCTGGCTGATGTTAAACCTGTTTTTGTTTGTCCTGACGGTTGCGCGATCTCGCCGCCGCCGTTGGGAGAGACTGCGGCATCTGCCACGCCGTGCGCATTGGTCCTGATTCCTGAGGATGGACGTCCCCAACCGGGCGTCCTTCTTTCGTATGGAATACCGCTTTCCAACAAACACTGAGCATGTGGGATCATGAGTTGGGACAGAGCGGATCGGTGGTGCACATGCGGCCCTTTAATTCTGCTCAGGGACGGCTGTGACAGCAGCCGTGTCCATTAGCCTCCTCCCGGCGTATCGTAGGATGAGACCCGATATTCCTGCGAAGGGGGAAACGCAATGGACAGCACGACATGTCCTGCACCTGAAGTGTCCGTGATTATTTCCGTCCAAAACGAGGCCCAGCGAATCGTCCGGGTCATCCAAGAGGCACGGCGTGTGTCCCCTTCAACGGAAGTGATCGTCGTATGCAGCGGCATGACGGATCACACACCCAAACGGGCGCTGGAACAAGGAGCCAAGGTTATCGAAGCGGTTCCCACTCTCGGTCAGGATGTTGGTCGTGCCATAGGAGCTTTTTTTGCCAGAGGCGACATCATGTTGTTCATCGATGCGGACTGTCTGGTGCCGGCTTCCAAACTTCGTCAGTACGTGGACGAAGTGAAAAAGGGATGGGATGTGGTGCTCAACGCTTCCACCGGCTGTCGGTATAACGGAACAGTCACCCAGGTCAGACGGCTGTTGAATCACATCGTGGGGCGGCCTGATCTGGCCGGCAGCTCCCTGACCACCGTTCCGCACGCCATGAGCCGGCAGGCGGCCGAACGGATCGGCTTCGAGGATTTGGCTGTCCCGCCCAGGGCGCTGGTCAAAGCCGCACTGCAAGGTCTGGCGATTACCAGAGTCTGCCCGATCAATACGGCGCGGCTGAACAATTCACGCGCCGGGCGAAACGATAGAGCTGTTGATCTTGAATTGAGCGATCACGCGGATGCCATCGCCACCTGTCTGCGAGAAAGGGGAGAGCGGGCAGGATTTTACGATCACGAACGTCATCGGGATCTGCTGTTAGTCCCTCCGCAGTTGCACCTGCGGACCGTATACAGTCAGATGATGAGAGGGACGACAGGGGGGGATTGGCGTGTCGTTCGAAAAGCCAAACAAAAGACTCGGCGCAAAACCGGGCCCAAAACGCGTCGTCCGCGCTAAACCATCATCCGGGCAGCAGCTAACGCCCCAACAGCTGGCAAGAAACAGCCGGATGCTCTCGGTAATTATCCCGGTCAGCAATGGAGAAAAGACGATTGGAGCGGTGCTGCGGCAGGTGGAAAAGCTGCGGCCCAAGGAAATCATTGTGATTGTCAACGGCTGCCGCGACCGTACGGTGGACATGGTCTGGAGTCACCCGGTCACCTGTGTGGTTTATCCGTTCGAGTTGGGACGCGACGTGGGGAGGGCCATCGGCGCTGGGGAAGCCAGCGGGGAGGTCTTGCTGTTTCTTGATGGCAGCTACGTCGTGCCCGCAGCGTCGCTGCAGTCATTTGCAAACGCCTGCTATCGGGGGGCGGACATCGCGCTGAACAACGCCAATCCGTTTTACCGTCAGCCAGCCAAACTGGACGCCGTCGCGATGGCGACATATTATCTCAACCGGATGCTGTCCCGCCCCGACCTGCGCTATTCGTCACTGAGCGCGGCACCGCATGCGATGAAGCGAAGCGCTGCTGCCGCACTTGGTTTCGACAGTCTGATGGTTCCGCCAAAAGCGCTGGCGATGGCGATTGCCAACGGGATGGTCGTCGTCCAGGCAGAGAGTGTGAACGTGTTTCGCCGAAAACTTTCACCCAAAATTCAGGAGCTGCTCCTGGGCGATCACCTGGAAGCGATACAGTACGTGCAACACGTGAAGAACTCTGACCGGATGGGTTTAGAAGACCCGTTTCGGCAGCGGGACGTGTTTTCGCACGTGGAGAAGGCGCGGATCATCAGCGATCGGCATGTCATACTGCCGTTTGAGACATAAAAAACTGTCCATGTGCCAGTACCACCGTTGTCACCTCATCGGGGTGGCGGCGGTGGTTCATTCTGTAAACGGATATACTTTGCGATTTGGGTCGTTTGTAGTACGATTACTTCGTAGGACAATCTGGAGTAGAAAAGGGGCAGATGATTTATGAGCATCCATATCGGAGCAAAGGCCAATGAGATTGCGGATACGATTCTGTTGCCAGGCGATCCGCTGCGGGCCAAATACATCGCAGAAACGTTTCTCGAAGATGCAGTGTGCTACAACAACGTTCGTGGCATGCTGGGCTTTACCGGTACATATAAAGGAAAGCGGGTGTCCGTACAGGGGACAGGCATGGGCGTGCCATCCATCTCCATTTACATCCATGAGCTGATGGAGGAATACGGCGTGCAAAACCTGATCCGCGTCGGGACCTGCGGTGCCATCCAGGAAGACATCAAGGTGCGCGACGTGATCATCGCCATGGCGGCGTCCACCGATTCGCAGGCAAACCGGCTGCGCTTCCAGCAGGTTGATTTTGCGCCAACGGCCAATTTTGATCTGCTGCACAAGGCATACCAGGCCGCCAAAGACCGGAATCTGTCTGTGAAGGTGGGCAATGTGTTCACCAGCGACACGTTCTATCAGGAAAGCCTGGACCTGTACAAAAAACTGGCCAGCTATCAGGTACTGGCTGTGGAAATGGAGACGGCCGCCCTCTACACACTGGCCGCCAAATTTAAGCGCAACGCCTTGTCCATCCTGACCGTCAGCGATCATATTTTCACCGGCGAAGCCACCTCAGCTGAAGAACGTCAGACCACGTTCAACGCGATGATCGAAGTGGCACTGGATGCAGCGCTGCTGAAGTAACACGCGGCCACAATCGAGGAAGAACTTTTGTCCGCAGGCAAATATGTCTGCGGATTCTTTTTTCTGCGGATTCCTAAAGCTTCTTATGTATTTACAGCGATTTATAGCGGAAAGATATTGCGAAGCGGATCGATTTCCTTTTGAGTCCGATAATATATATTATGTAAACTGATAAACATTCAAGAATCGCCATGTACTGGCGGTTCTCAGCAGGCATCCCATGATACAGACAGCGTCGCAAACTCCAAAGCAATAACGCTAATAGTGACACGAACAATGATTATCCAATAATAATCATCCGATGAGCATCCGATGACGTTTACCAGACAATCCTCATGACAAGAGCTCGATGACAAGTCCTTGATTGGAAACATGCGATCAGTAAGGTATCAGACACAGACATGCGACCATCACAATGGTTGTCGGATATTTTATATGATATTCCATCAAAGAACTCGTCGCTGGCTAGCGGTTCAAGCAGCATCCTGGCATAGACAACGTTGCCAAAGCCCATACAAAACGCAAGTTGTCAAGAACGAACAATATCGTTCGCCAAAAATGGAGATCAGCTGGTGCCTTGTGGATGGCTTTCTGTCTATTTTTTTGTATCAGTTCATGAAAATGCCATTTCATGAACTGATAATATGCTTCTTTTCAACCATGTACGCTGTATCTATTCCTATGCCATGTCCATGCGTTCTTTGAACCAATAAAAACGGAACGAATGAAAAACGCAGGTACGCCTTACTGGGTACCTGCGTATTCACACGACTCGATTTTTGTATTCCTATTTTATTCCGTTTTATTCCGGCTGTACGACTTTTTGCGGAGCTCCCCCCTGCTGCTGTTTGAGCAGCGGTAGAATCACCGCCACCCCAATGAAGAACAGCGCGGTAGCCACCTCGAACATCGTCACCAGCGAGAATGTGGCTTTCAACCATCCGGTGATGCTCATCATCAGCACCATCGCGCCCATGAACAGCGGGCTTAGAATGCCGTTGACACGCCCGACAAACGATGCTTCGGTGTTTTGCAGAATCAACGTGTTGATTCCGATATGGATGCACGGTATGACCAGACCGTTGATGAATTGGGCCGTCAGCGTCAGCCACAGTTCAGTCGACAGTCCCATCACCAGGAAACCGCAGGCGCTCACGGTCATCCCCAGCATGAGGAGCTTTTGCGGGGCAATTTTTTTCGCCAGGCCCATCATCACTCCTCCACCGAGGATCATGGCGACGCCGTTGACGGCCATCAGCCATTGCAGGTTCTCCTTCGGCAGTCCGAGACGTTCGGTGACGAGGAATACCACCAACGGCTGCGTCAGACCAATCGCAAACCCCGCTGCAGCAAAACAGCCGCCGAGGAGGGTCAACGTCCGGTTCCCCTGCACATAGCGCAAGCCTGCCTTCATCTCCTGCCAGAAGGTGGTGTTCTCATCCTGCTTCTCCACGTCGCGATCAGGCGGCAGCATCACAAGCACGACAGCGGACAGCAGGAAGGCTGCACCCGTGATTGCGATTGCGGCGCCGACGCCGTAATGCTGATACACAAATGTACCGACAACCGGTCCCAGGATCATGAACAGTGCAATCAGCGTCTGGTACATGGACATCCCCATCTGAATGAGCTGTTCCGGCACGTGCAGTTTGAACAACTTCATGCCGGACGGCTGCGAAAACTGCGACAGCACAGACGAGACCAGTGTCGCGAAAAAGATGGCTTTCCAACTGCCGAACACCAGCGTAAGCAGCACGACAAACATGGAAAGCGAACTGAGCAGGTCACACCAGATCATTGTTCGCTTGGGGCGCCAGCGGTCGGCAAACGTGCCCCCGATAAAGGAAAACAGAAAAATCGGCGCAAATTCAGCCACGGAGATGAGCGATACGGCAATCGGGTCCCCATTCGTCTGCTCCATCACGTACAGCAAAATAGCGTAGTTGCGGACCCAGATGCCGATCTGCAAAAATAACGCCGACAGCAGAATGGTCCGTACCACCCGGTTGCGGAACAAATTTCCCGCCGAATTGTTAGCAGTCGTTTGAGCTGTCATACCATCCCTCTTTCTTTTGTTTTTGTGTTTTTGTCATGTACATGTAAATGTCTGATAATAAGTCCAGCCGCATGTTTTGGCGATCACTCCTCTGTGGTCCGGTTGCGTCCCGGTCCGGTATTCAGCTGCCCATTCTCCACACTCCTGTTGCGTTGATCGGGCAACCCTCCACTGATTCGATTGCAGCGCACAGATTTACGTAATATGTGACAGCGGTTTTACCATGCATGAATGGCGGGTGTCCGGCACCTCGTCAAGCGCAAAAAGACGCCGGGCGTTTCCGACGTCTCACGCTGTGCACGAAGACGCGGGAACATTAATCATTCCGGCGTCTCGCGCTGCGCACAAAGAGGCCGGCACATATCTCCAGCGTCTCGCAAACACAAAAAGACGCCAGGTTGTTATCTGACGCCTCGTGCGGATTACGAAGACGCCGGGCTTTCCCCGCCATCTCGCAAACGCAAAAAGACGTCATGGTTCTTCCCGACGTCTGTGTTCATGCATGTATGGTTCCGGCTGTGCCGCTCGCCTTTCGCAATCCCTGATCCCATGGAACGGAAAGGGAACGCGAAAGAAACCTACGCTGCAATCGAACGATCGGGAAGTGTTTTCGTTTTGGCTGTTTGTACGAATTCACTTACCATGATCGTTCTTGCCTCCTTACGCAAAGTTTCCCTGTTACAGGATTCCAGGCACAAACCGTTTTGCCTGACATGGAAAAAGTATAGTATGGGTATTGGCAACTGTCAAGCAGTTTTTTTGAAATATTTTCGAAGAGTGGTACGCCCTAATTTCATTTCCGAAACAATTCAATGTAATTTCTCAATTAGTCATTTTTGTCAGTCAATGTTAAAATGATCGCATCACGCAACTCTTCTTTCCACAAAGGTTGTGACGACAGATGACGTTTTCCTGGAAGCGAAATCTCGTTGTGCTATGGATCGGGGTGTTTTTTTGCAGCACGGCGTACTCCATCTCCATACCGTTTCTGCCCCTCTTCCTCCACACGTCTCTTGGCGTCGATGAACATCTGGAGGCGTGGTCGGGCATTTCGTTTGGCATTACCTTCCTGGTGAGCGCCTTGATCTCTCCCTACTGGGGATCGCTCGCCGACCAGTACGGACGGAAACCGATGCTGATGCGGTCAGGGTTTAGCTTGGCCGTGTTGTACTTTTTGAACTATTTCGTCACCGATCCGTATACATTTCTGCTGCTTCGGGTACTGCAGGGGCTGCTGGCCGGTTTTGTCCCGGCATCCATCGCCCTGGTGGCGACGAACACACCGGAAAAACACGTGGGCTACGCGCTCGGCATCATGTCGACGGCCGGCGCCACCGGAGGGATTGTCGGACCGCTCGTGGGCGGCTTTGTCAGCCATTTGTGGGGCACCCGGGAAGCGTTTCTCTTCTCCGGGTACGTCGTGTTGGTGGCGGCGCTGATCGCCACGTTTTTCGCAAAAGAGACCAATGTAAACCGTTCCGCTGAGCGTTCCAACATACGCGACGACCTGCGCACCGCTCTGGGCAACCGCCCGTTTGTTGCCGTTCTGGGATTGTCGATGATCGTTACCGTGTCCGTCATGCTGCTGGAACCGCTGCTGACCGTGTACGTATTGCAGCTTGGAACGTCCCGGCAGGATGCGTCGCTCAGCGCGGGCATCATCTTTTCCGCCGTAGGCATCGCTACGGTGCTGGCCGCGCCTCGGTGGGGAGCGGCAGGGACTCGGCTCGGTTATACCAGGATTTTGTTTATCGGCCTGGTGGGCGGGGCCATTGGCAATCTCCTGCAGTTTTTCTTCACTCATCTGTACGGCTTCGGCGTGCTGCGGTTTGTGTACGGGCTCTTTTTTGCAGCCGTCTATCCGTCGATCAACGCGCTGATCGTCAGCGTCACCGCACCGGAGTTTCGCGGCAGAGCGTTCAGTCTCAATCAGTCCGTCACACAGTTGGCCACCATGATCGGCCCCGTGATGGGCGGCTTTTTGGGCGGACTGATTCCGATTCGCGCGGTGTTTCTCATCAATGGTGCGGCGCTGCTGGTCACGGCTGCACTGGTCAGATCAGGCAAACTGATCGGGAACGACCGCAGACAAGAGCGGCGTGCATCTGAAGGACACGTCCCAATCCAGGGGTAACGATAAACGCAAAAAAGAGGGGGAACTCCCCCTCATTTTTTATGACTGTCGCTAGCGGATAGCCGCCGGCTGCGGGCAAGCGTTTTGCGCCGTAAAAAACTCCTGGTAGAGCGCCAGCACCGCCCTGTCGGCATCGTCCGCCTTGACGCCAAAGATCATGCTCACTTCGGACGATCCCTGATTGATCATCTCCAGGTTGACCCGCGCGTTTGCCAGGGCAGTGGTGGCTCGCGCGCACACCCCGACGGAACGCCTCATCCCCTCTCCGACGATCATGACGAGCGCCAGATTTCGTTCGACGGAGACTTCATCCACATGCAGTTCGTCCATGATCCGCTTGATGACGCGCGACTCCGTCTCCTCGTCAAAAAACCGTTCCCGCAAGATGACGGAGATGTTGTCTATACCGGACGGCGTGTGTTCGTACGAAATGCCTTCTTCTTCCAGAATTTGCAGCAGTCTGCGGCCAAAGCCGATCTCCCGGTTCATCAGGTATTTGCTCACGTAGATGCTGCAAAAGCCTTTGTCGCTGGCGATACCGGCCACCGGCGCGTCTTTCGTTTCCCTGCCGGAGACGATCTTGGTCCCCGGCGCGGCGGGATTGTTCGTATTTTTGATGCAGACCGGTATGCCGGCGCGAAATGCGGGCAGCAGCGCCTCTTCGTGGAAAACGGTAAAGCCGGAATAGGCCAGCTCGCGCATTTCCCTGTAGGTGACGACGCGGATTTCTTTTGGATTGGCGATCAGGTTGGGGTTTACCGCGTAGACCGAATCCACGTCGGTAAAGTTCTCGTACAGGTCAGCCTTCACGGCGGCAGCCAGGATGGAACCTGTTATGTCCGAACCGCCACGGGAAAACGTGACAAGAACCCCGTCCGGCGTATACCCGAAGAACCCGGGGAACACGACGATGCCCTGCCGCTGGCCAAGAGACTGCAGCCGGTCGTACGCCTCCGGGAGCACCTGTGCGTTGCCGGCTTCATCCGTTACGTACAGTCCGGCTTCCCGTGGATTGACGTACTCCGCCTGCTCGCCAAGCTGGCGCAGATACGCCGCAACCAACTTGGCGCAGGTGTCTTCACCCGATGCTTTGACGGCGTCCACAAAGCGTTCGGGCTGATCGACGGGCGCCGCAGCCAGGCTCTCCTCCAGTGCGGCCACGATCTCGCGGGAAAGCTGTGCAGGAAACGCCAATCCCTCCATAATCTCCACAAACCGGTCGATGACGGCCTGCTTCTCGCTTTCCGCTTCGCCTTCGTTCAGGCGGCGTTGGGCATAAGCGATCAACAGGTCCGTCACCTTCGTATCCGCTGGATGCCGTTTTCCCGGCGCCGAGACGATCACGATCCGCCGCTCCTGGTCCGCTCTCACAATCTGGCACACTTTTTTGATCTGCTCGGCACTGGCCAGCGAAGTTCCCCCGAATTTTGCTACCTTCATCTCCTGATCCTCCTATCCCTCTAGTGAGGTGATCTCTCCTGGTTTTATCTTTCTTCTCTTCTTTTCATGGCATGTTTCCGCGGTCCCGACGCCGGCCGTGAAAGAGGAAGCCACCCTTTCGCCTTTGCGCGATGGCGGCTGATGCCGCGGCCGGACGATTGGCCCTGATGTCAATTCTTAGCTTACGCCATTTACGTCAAAAAGACAACTGTCTATTCCACATGGACATAGAGTAACACGGTTTGGCCGCAAACCATACGCAAACCATTGTAAAAACGCCTGCCATACCGGCAAGCGTTTCCTGGAACCTCTATTCACCTTTTGGCACCTCACATGCTGTTTTCCACTCCCCCGCTATCTCGTACAGCAACCGGTCAACGGTAACGTCAATGCGCTTGGAAGCCTGCACAAATGCTGCGCCCAAAAACATGTGATAGGTGTTCTCACCGCTGCCGCTCTGCCCGTATTCACCGGGCTCGCCCCGCTCGTTTGTCGCCGTTACCGTCAGCGGCAGTTTCCGATTGGTCCCCACTTCAGCATCGTTGGGCTTTCCGACAATCAGATGCATTCGAGGCAGTTTCTCCGCTTCCTGATGCTCATAGCGAATGGAAAAGGAAATGCCCCTGTCGTCGTAGTACAGTTCATCCAGATAGACATCGGTGTTTTTGATCGTGGCGAGGTGCTTCGCTACTTTTTCACGGTAGGAGTCTGTTTCATTGTTTAGGTGGCGGTCGTATGATTCAGAATCAATCGAAAAATGGATTTGGTCGTCTCCCGCGAGCCAAAGCGAATGCAGGATCAGTTCCAACTTTGCCGGCCGTTTGTCAAACGGTTCAAATTCGACGTAATGCTGCCCGTTTGGCCCTGTTTCGATCCGGCTCAGGTTGGAGTCGCGCACCTCTCCCGCTTCGGAATGCAGGGTAAAGGACACATGGCTCAACTGTTCGTGTGGTTCCGGGGAACGGAAGCGAAAGTACAGCCGATTGACCGTCGTGCCCAGTTCCAGGGACTCCAGGGTGATCGTGCGGTCCATCGCGTGCAGTTCCTGCTTCAACGGTACCGAGACCGTCACCTCCTGGCGAACGTCAAAACGAATGGGGAGAGTAATATCAGGCAGCGGAATGGTTTGTCCCCCGATGCTCACAGATACATCCCGCAGTACGATCTCGTCGACCTTGGACAAAATGTCGGTCATGCCATCCTTGTAAAGCGGGTTGGTGGTCGCGCGGTTGTAAAACCGCCCGTCGTAAATGACACCTTCATTTGGTTCCCAGTTCAAGGTAAAGAGCGGATGGCCCGGTCCATCCTGCTGATCCCCCGGCAGCCCCATCACAAACGAGACAATCGGCACCTCCCTCTCATTGGGGAGAGCCCCCAGAAATCCGGAAGGTACGTCAATGCTGGTAAAGAAAAAAACATGGTTGCTGTTGTACCAGATCTCGTCGATCGACAATGTGCGGCCGGTACCGGGTACAGGGATCTTCATGTCAAAGGTACGGACAAGATCCAATTCTTCCGCCCGTTTCAGTCCAGGGGTCTTGGTATATTGATACTGCTTGACTTCCTCCCACCTGTCGACTTTGATCACCTTCTGATCGACTGGTTGGTCCCATCGTTTCACAGCAAACAGGACTAGAAGCAAAACGACCAGAAGGATGACTCCTGTTCGTCTGTTACCGTACACCTTTTCCATTCCCCCCTGGATTGCAACAAGCGTGCTCAGCATTTCGCGAAACACCCATATTATACCAACGGGAACGAAATTGATCTAGGAGCGAACTCTTTCCACGTGAAAAAGCCCGACTCGACAAGCGAATCGGGCCATTCGTCCGAACCGGAGATTTACCTAATGTATCCCAGACCGTGACCAAACGGGTACAGGGTACCGCCTTTCCCGTCCGGAATGCTGACCGGCAGTGTTCCCGTCGGCTCGTTTTGACCGAAGATCGTCTCTGCTGTCGCGTGAAAGCTGGCGGTGCGAAAGCCGTATTGGGCCAGGTAGGCATCCACTTCCGGGTACGCCATGATGTCGTACGGATTGCGGATGCCCACGCCGATCACGGGGGTGTCCGCTTGCTGGCTGATCTCCCGGTAGAGTTTCATCAACGGGTTGTCCGAGGAACGTCCCTTTACGTCAAACGTGTAGGAACCGATAATGACCGCGTCTGCCTCCTCCACCTGCTTTCGCTGTTCGTCAGTCAGGGTGTTGTTTGTCACCTTGATCGTGACGGTGTTGGCATGATGTTTCCTGATGGCATCAGCCAGTTCGTCGACATACGTGGTGCCCACCACCGCAATGGTCGCTTTTTCGTCCATGTTGAGCGGCAGTACCCCGTCGTTTTTAACCAGGGTCACAGAACGAGCGGCTGCTTCCGCTTCCACCCGCTTGTGCTCCGCCGAGCCGACCACCTCGAGGGCACGGGCGATCTGGTCCTGTACATCAGCGGGCTGCTCGGCTTTAAAAATTCCCCGTTTTACTTTCAACGTCATAATCCGGCGGACGGACTGGTCGATCCGTTCTTCGCTGATTGTGCCGTCGCTGACGGCTTTCAGGACACCGTTTGTCACTTCTTCCAGTCCAACCGGCATCAGCACGATGTCCACGCCCGCCTGTATCGCGCGAATGGCAGCGTCCACCGGACCAAAGTGGTCGGCGATCGCCTGCATGTCCATCGCATCGGTGGAGACCACGCCGTCAAAGCCCAGTTCGTCGCGGATCAACCCGGTGATCACTTTGGGAGACAGGGTGGCAGGCAGTGAGATTTCCGTTCCGTCTTTGCGGGAGACGACTTTGGTGTCGTCGATTTTCGGGAAGGTAACATGGGCCGTCATAATTGCGTCCACCCCCGCTTCCATCGCCTGCTTGAACGGGTACAGCTCCACATTCATCAGCCGTTCCTTGTCGTGGGGAATTTCCGGCAGTCCCAAATGGGAATCGACAGCCGTATCACCGTGGCCGGGGAAGTGTTTGGCCGTAGCAGCTACGCCGTATTCCTGCAGTCCTTTGATGTAGGCCTCACCCATCTCGGCCACGAGCTTGGGATCTTCACCAAATGACCGCACGCCGATCACCGGATTGTCCGGGTTGTTGTTGACGTCCATGACCGGGGCAAAGTTGGTGTTGATGCCCAGGACGGAAAGCTCCCTGCCGATCACCTTGCCCACCTGATGGGCCAGTTCCGTGGAACGGGTGGCTCCGAGGGCCATGTTCCCCGGTGTGTCGGTGCCCTGCTGCAGCCGGGTCACGATGCCTCCCTCCTGGTCGATCGTCACGAGCAACCCGTATTTTTCCGCCGCCTGCTGGTAGTCGTGGACGAGACGGACCGTTTGCGCGGTATCCACCACGTTTTCCCTGAACAAAATGACACCGCCGATGTGGTACTTCTTCACCAGCTCTTCAATTTCCGGAAGCATGCGGGTCACATCGGTGCCGTTCCACTTGCGGAAGTCGGGCATCATCATCTGGCCAACTTTTTCTTCCAGCGTCATGCCGGCGATCGCTTTGCCGATGATGTCGTACCGCTTCCCTTTCTGCTTGACGATCTGTACCTGCGGCTCCCCTTTTTCCTTGTAGTCAATGGCGATGCGATCCTCAAATTTGCCGTCCGTTACGGAGATGAAGGTTCTGCCGTTGTGTCCGGTAATCGTGACGGTGCCCTGCGCATCGACACTGGCCACATTTTTGTTGGAGGAGTGCCATCTCAGCTTGCGCGACGTCTGCTCAAAATGGCCGTCCGCGTACAGATGCAGCGCCTGAAGCTGCAGCGTCATGCCCGACACGACCGCATCTGCCTCGGGGATGTTCAGGCTGATGATCAAATCGGTGACGCCGACCTTGTCTCCTTCTGGAGTCACAGGCGCTGCGTCTGCGCCAATCACGGCCGGGCAGAACATCAGCAGCAGCGCGAAGAAAATTGCCAGCCCTGCATGCTTTTTGTGCTTCACGATTATCTCCCCCTGTTTTTGCCTTCGTATGTCCAGCCTAGCGGGTTCCAGACGGTTTTAACCGGCTTGCCGGACGGGTCGGTAATGGTCGGGTTCTGCACATACCAGCCTCGGCCGTTCACGCTGGGATCGGTAGCGTAGCGGAACCGGACCTGTTGTGTACCAGCAGGAAGCTGCCACGCAACCGTCTGCCAGTCGCCTTCACCGGTAAGCGCAGTCCCCACCTCTGTCCATTGTTCGCCGTCTACAGACGCTTCCACATGGCCGAAGTCGCTCTCGTTTTCGATCCGGTACCAGGTGTCAAATGTGAGGAGTCCCCCTTCTGGCAGATCGGCCGTTGCCGTCAATGTGTTGTCCAGCTCATCGCCTGTCCCCGCAAACCAGGCACCGTCCTTTCCGGGCAGGTCCACCGGGATCGCCAGTGCGGCCAGACGAGCGACTCCCCGGCGAACCGGGTTGGTGGAGACGGTGTTGCGGGTGGGATGGACGCGGTTGGTCAGCACGATGCAGATCGTGTCGTTGTTGGGACTGACGACGATCGACGTGCCGGTGTAGCCGGTATGCCCCATGGTCCGGCTGTCGCCCAGCGCGTCCATGTACCAGCCCTGGTTCAGCTCCCAACCAAGCCCATGGTCGTCCCCAGGGAATTCCGGGATCTGGTTTTCCATCATCAGCTTCACCGATTGTTTGGACAAAATCCGCTTTCCGGCGTAGGTGCCGCCGTTGAGCATCATCTGTGCAAAGACAGCCAAATCGCGGGCAGTGCTGAACACCCCGGCATGCCCGGCGACGCCGTCCAGCGCCCATGCATTCTCATCATGCACCTGGCCCCAGACCAGCTCCCGGTTTGTCCAGGGCTGGTACTCCGTCGCCGCCGTCCGTTTCTGCAAGCGCTCAGGCGGATTGTACATCGTATCCGTCATGCGCAGGGGCTTGGTGATGTGCTCACGGACGTATTCGTCCAGGCGCTGGCCGCTCAGTTTCTCCACCAGCACCCCCAGTGCAATCAGGTTGAGGTCGCTGTATACGTACGCACTGCCAGGCTTGTTGACAAGGGGATGGCGAACAGCGATCTCCAGCCGCTCCTCCCGGCTGTTCCCCATCTTGTACAGGGGAATGAATGGTTCAAAGCCGGAGGTGTGGGTCAAGAGCTGTCGAATGGTCACGTCCTCCTTGCCGTTTTCCGCAAACGCCGGGATGTACCTGGCCACCGGATCATCCAGTTGGAACAGCCCTTGCTCGTGAAGCTGCATGACGGCGGTGGAGGTAAACAGCTTGCTGATTGACGCCAGGTCAAAGATGGTGTCGGTCCGCATCGCTACTGGTTGGTCCAGCAAATTCCCCTGGTCGTCGGCGAAGCGGGCGGCATAGCCATACGCCTGTTCCTTGACAATCACTCCGCGTCTGGCGATCAGCACGACCGCACCCGGCATCACGCCGTCCTGGATTGCCGTTTCAATGAATGAGTCGATTTCTCGCAACGGTGCAGGCGTCATCCCTGCGGCGGCAGGTGCTCCCGGATGCAGGATGGCGGAGGAGGGGCCGGGTTTGTCCCAGGGATGAGACAGCGGGTGCTTGACAGGCTTTGTCTTTTTTTCCTGCGCTTCCAATGCCGAGTGCGCCTCTTCGCCGTGCTTGGCGGCAACTGTCGGCAGTATGAACGCTCCCCATGACAAGCAGACGCACAGTCCAATCATTGCGGCGCGTTTGTTCATCGTCTACTCCTCCCTAGTGGTACAGCAGATAGGACTTGCGCAGTTTCTTGAATGCGTCCAATTCACCCCGCCACGATTTGACGATCTCCTCGACAGGCGTGCCTGCGTCCATCGCCTTGCGGACCTTGTCCGATCCGGTCAACTTGTCGATCCAGTTGTCGGCTCTCCAGGCGAAGTCGTCCGGATACAGGTCTTTGACTTCCTCGATAATGGCGAGAGCTGTGTGAATCGGATCGTACTTGTTCCGGTCGGTCACGTATACCTGCAGCCCGCCGACATTCACGCCCGCGTGCTTGGAAAACGTCGGATTGAAATACGCCTCGCGGAAGCTGACACCAGGCAGTCGGCGCGCATTCATCCGGTCGGCCAGCTCCCACGCCTTGATGTATGGTGCACCGATCAGTTCAAAGGGCCGCGTCGTTCCCCGGCCTTCGGACAGGTTGGTCGCTTCAAACAGACAGTTGCCCGGATAGACCGTCGCTGTCTCCAACGTCGGCATGTTGGGGGAAGGCAGCACCCAGGGAAGACCCGTTTCATCATACCACATGTCCCGCTTCCAGCCTTTCATCTTCACGACCGTGAGATCCGCTTTTTTCCCGATCTCCTTTTCCAGATACTGATCGTTAAACAGCATGGCCAGTTCACCCACGGTCATACCGTGGCGAATCGGGATGGGGTAAATTCCGACAAACGACTCGTAACCGGGCTCGAGAACGGGGCCCTCCACTTTTTCCCCGCCGATCGGGTTGGGTCTGTCCAACACAATAAACGGTTTGTCCTCCAATGCGGCCGCTTTCATCGCGTACGCCATCGTTGATATGTAGGTATAGAATCGGGAACCGACATCCTGGATGTCAAACAACACGACATCCACATCCCGAAACAGCGGCGCGATCTCTTCCGGCGACTTGTTGTACAGGTTGTAAAACGGCAGCCCCGTTTTCGGGTCTTCGTAGGTGCCAGGCGCCGAACCGGCCTGTTCTGTTCCGCGAATACCGTGCTCCGGTCCGTAGACGGCCACCAGGTTCACTTTTTTGGCCAGCAGGGCATCGACGTCGTGCGTCAGATCACTGGTAACACCGGTCGGGTTGGTGATCAACCCCACTCTTTTCCCTTTGACCAGATCCGGTTTGTCAAGCAGCACCTCGATGCCCGTCTGGACGCTGCGGCCGTTTGGCTTATCCTTGGCCAATCCGGGAGCGGCCGCACCCGCCATGCTTATCGTACCCAGCAGTGCCAGTGACAGAAGAAGCATCGACCAGCGGATGAGTATCAACAGGATCACCTCGTGTGTGAACATAGTCGACTGCAAATGGAAAAAGCCGCGACATTCCCTTTCACCTTGTCGAGAAAACCCGCTTGACTCCTGCCCCCTCCTCTCTGGAATGGAGATTTCTTTGACAGAAAATTCTGTAAGTATATCCTAATCATATAGGCTGTCCAGTCTTTTTTCTTGGGAATGATTACCTATATTTATGTATTTTCTTCAAATATTTCCCTTACTATACACCTAGTTCCTTTTGACTAGAGAGATTGGCAGGAAACGTACGCGGCCAGCGCTCTACTTTCATACGAAAAATAGCCGCGCCCACATCCGGACTGGATGCAGACGCGGCCGCATGCTCCTGGTGGGCAACAATTACGGGGAGCCCACGGGCGTTCTCCGTGACACCGACGAACGGGCAAACCATCGTGCGTCGGACTGGATATCCCGGTCAAATACGAACACCGTGATCGCGACATCGCTTGCGAGATTGATGTCCGCAAACAGCGTAACAAGTTTCGCGTGGACCAGTTTTTCCAGTTTCTCAACCACCTCGGCATGTTTGTAAATGTCTTTGACCATTTTCGTTCTCGTCTCATGGATGATGCGCCGGCCCTCTTCCGAATCAATCATCCACTTTTCCACGTCGGTCAAGTTGCCAGTCATCTCGGTGATGGCCCACGGGCCCACGAATCGCGTCCGGATCTTCTGCGGGCCGCAGCCCACGTATTCCTTGCGAATCTCGCGTACGAGCTTGCTGAATTCATGTTCCACACGTCTGGACATCCAATCACCACATCTCATGCCAACATTTACTCTTTCAATCCCTGCCCCATGCCTTTCAACAGGTTGAGGCCGAAGCTGATCGCCCGGTTAATGTCAGGGTCCTGCAGCGCTCTGACCAGGTCAAACAGGCCCACTTTGCTGTCCTGTTCGAGCCCTGCTTTGGCCTGCTGCAGCCCTTGGACCAGACTGCCGACCAGCTTTTTGGTCATGTCCGGCTCGATTTCCGCCAGAGCTTCGGCCGCTGCCATCGCGTTGTTGATCGAGTTGGTGACAGGCGGGCGAAGCAGTTGGCCCACGGCGATCTTGGCCACCTTTTCCTTTGCTTCGATGAGCGACTTCAGCGCCTCCAGAATGCCGCTGTCATGCAATTCCTGCAGCAGTTTCAGCGCTTCGCGGATGCCTTCCGCGTGCTGCGCCGCATCTTGTTTCACCTGCTCCAGCGCCTGCGCCTGCTTTTCTGCTTCGGTGAGCACAGGCCGCACGATTTTCGTCGTCGGTTTTGCCATTATTGCGCACCTCCTGCCGCGTTGACATCTGCGATGGGCTCGTAGTCGCTGCGCGCCCATTTGCGTTCCACCTGCACGCCCAACTGCGGGTTGCGCTTGGCGTAGCGCGGATTGTATCTCGGCAGCGGATTTTCCCCGTCCCGTTCGAGGATTTCCATGCGCACCTTGGCCTGCTTGTAGGCCGGGGTCTGCGTCCGCACGTCCACGGCGTTGCCGGTCAGGATG
The DNA here is from genome assembly GCF_020923495.1 of Brevibacillus sedimenti. GTDB lineage: Bacteria > Bacillota > Bacilli > Brevibacillales > Brevibacillaceae > Brevibacillus > Brevibacillus aydinogluensis. Next base: position 3,081,420 of record NZ_CP064048.1, on the reverse strand, counting down.
TTGATCGCGTTTTCGTGGCTGGCGGAGTGCATCGGGACAAACAGTTCCTTGCCGTGGACGCGATTGGTGACCACCGCCCGCAGCTTGATTGCGCCGTACGGGGACACCAGGCGGACCAGCGTGCCGTCCTGAATGCCGCGTTCGCGGGCCAGCTCCGGCGACACTTCGACGAAGACGTCCGGCACCTTGTAGGTAATACCTGAAGATTTGCCGGTCAGATTGCCCTCGTGGAAATGTTCCAGCATCCGGCCGTTGTTGACGACGAGGTCAAATTCCGCCGGATATTCGACCGGCGGCACGTAATCCACCAGCGACAAGCGCGCCCGGCCGTCCGGGAAGTTGAAGCGCTCCTTGTAGAGAAGCGGTTCGTCCGTTCCATCCGGGTGAACCGGCCACACCAGGCTGTTCCAGCCTTCCAGACGATCGTAGGAGACGCCGGCGAAAAACGGCGTGAGCGAGGCGATTTCGTCCATGATTTCGCCCGGGTGGCTGTAGTTCCAGTCGAAGCCCATCCGCTTGGCGACTTCCTGAATGATCCACCAGTCCGGCTTGGACTCCCCAAGCGGTTCAAACACCTGGTACAGACGCTGAATGCGGCGCTCCGTATTGGTAAACGTCCCTTCCTTTTCGAGAGACGGCGCGGCCGGCAGAATCACGTCGGCAAACTGGGCCGTCTTGGTGAAAAAGACGTCCTGCACGACGAAGAATTCCAGCTGGCTTAACATCTCATGGACGTGGTTGGAGTTGGAATCCACCCAGGCCATGTCTTCGCCTACCACGTACATCGCTTTCAGCGTGCCTTTGCCGATCGCTTCCAGCATTTGAATGCTGGTCAGTCCCGGCTCGCTGGAAATGGATACACCGTAAGCGTGTTCAAACCGCTTCCGGGCCACCTCATCTTTGACGCTCTGATACCCCGGCAGGAAGCTGGGCAGCGCCCCCATGTCGCAGGTGCCCTGCACGTTGTTGTGGCCGCGCAGCGGATAGGCGCCCGCCCCCGGACGGCCGAAGTTGCCGGTGATCAATAGCAGGTTGGCAATCGCCATGGAAGTGTGCGAACCGGCGACATTCTGCGTCACGCCCATTCCCCACAGCACGCACGTGCCGTCCGCTTCGTGAATCATCGTCGCGGCTTTGATCAGCTGTTCCTTCGGGATGCCGGTCACCTCTTCCGCATAGTCCAGCGTGTACTTTTCCACATGTTTCAGGTATGCTTCGTAGTTGTTCACGCGGGCTTTGATAAAGGCTTCGTCATGCCATCCCTGATCGATGATGTACTTGGCCACAGCCGTGATCCAGACAAAGTCTGTCCCCTGCCGCGGGTGCAGGAACAAGTCGGAACGTTCCGCCATCTCGTGTTTGCGCAGATCGGAGACGATCAGTTTCTGGCCGTACAGCTTCTTCGCCCGTTTGATGCGGGTGGCAAGCACCGGATGCCCCTCCGCCGGGTTGGCTCCGACAATGATCACCAATCCAGCGGATGCGATGTCCTTGATCGTGCCGGAGTCACCGCCAATGCCCACCGTATTCATCAGCCCGTCTGAAGCCGGCGTCTGACAGTAACGGGCGCAGTTGTCCACGTTGTTGGTTTCAAATACCTGACGGGCCAGCTTCTGCACCAGGTACGCTTCCTCGTTGGTCGTCTTGGACGAACTGATGAAGCCGAGCGCGCTGCCGCCATGCGTTTGCTTGATCGCGCCCAGTTTCTCGGCAATCAGCGTGAGTGCTTCGTCCCAGCTCGCCGGAACGAATGCGTCCCCTCGTCGGATCAGCGGCGTGGTCAGGCGCTGGTCGCTGTTGACAAAATCCCAGCCGAACTTGCCTTTGACGCATGTGGAAACGCTGTTGACCGGCGCATCTTCCGTCGGTTCAATTTTCAAAATCTGGCGTCCTTTCGTCCACACTTCAAACGAACAGCCCACACCGCAGAACGTGCAGACCGTCTTGGTCTTCTTCGTGCGGGTCTCACGCATGGCCGCTTCGATTTCGGAAATGGCCATGACGCTGCCATAGTCCGGCTCCACTTGCTTGACCAGATCGATCATCGGATTGAGCAGGTCTTTGTCCAGGCCGGTCATGAACCCCGCTTGGCCCAGCATCGACTTCTCCATCAGCGCGTTGCACGGGCATACGGTGACGCACTGGCCGCAGGAGACACAGGACGACTCGTTGATCGGCTTGTCGTCGTCCCAGATGACCCGCGGCATATCCCGCGCCCAGTCAATGGTCAGCGTTTCGTTCACCTGCAGATCCTGACACACCTCGACGCAGCGTCCGCACAAAATGCACTGGTTGGGATCGTAGCGGTAAAACGGGTGGGACATGTCGACTTCGTACCCTTTTTCCCGGAACGGACGGTTTTGATGCTGCACGTGCAGGAGTTCTGTCGTGTTGTGCACGCGGCAGTTTCCGTTGTTGTTGTCGCACACCGTACAGTAGAGCATGTGGTTTTCCAGTACCCGGTCCATCGCTTCCATTTGGGCGGCGCGGGCACGGGCGGATGCGCTCTCGATCTGCATGCCCTCGGTGATCGTCGTCGAGCAGGCGCGCATGATCTTGCCGTCGACCTCGCACATACAGGTGTCGCAGCTCTGAATCGGCCCCAACACCGGCGAATAGCAGATGTGCGGATGTTCGATCCCGTTCTCCAGCATGTAGTCCAGGACGCGGGTGCCTGTTTTGGCCTCGTGTACCTCACCATTCAAGTGGAATCGCACTGTTTTCTGTTCCATCGGTCCCTCCTCTGAAGCAAAAAACCCACCATAAAACAACCCGCGCCTGCAAAAAGCGCTCAAGCTGTTTTATGGTGGGTTAATACTTAGCATCTTCCATACCAGTTATCAATCCCGCCATAAGAACTGAGAAGCCAGGATGTGCCAGAAATGAGTGCATTCCTGCAAGCATCAATGAACTTCTCACCCTCATTATAACCAAATGGAGGAAGATTGCAAGGTAAAAACGCTTGCACGCGGCCTCATCATCCGACAGGAAATAGGATGTTTATGGCGAATCTCATCCAATATAAGAGAGAAAAACAAAAAAGGAAGGATGCCGCAATGGACTGCATTTTTTGCAAAATCGTGCAGGGAGAACTGCCGTCGAAAAAGGTGTATGAGGACGATCACATCCTGGCGTTTCACGACATCAATCCGATCGCGCCGGTGCATGTGCTGGTCATTCCGAAGAAGCACATCTCCTCGCTGATGGAGATTCAGCCGGAAGACAAGGAGCTGATCGGCCATCTGCACCTGGGTCTGCAAAAAGTAGCCGAGCTGACCGGCGTGAACCAGGACGGATTCCGCGTCGTGACCAACATCGGCAAGCACGGCCAGCAGACCGTCTTCCACATTCACTACCACGTGATCGGCGGCCGTCAGCTGCAGTGGACGATGTAAGCGGCCACAGCACCGAGCCGCATGAAAAAAGACAACGCTTGCCCGTACGGTAGGGCGCGTTGTCTTTTTTTCTATCCATCCGATTGGAGCTGACCGGCCAGATGGCGGGCGATCAGCTTGCCGTGGAAGCGGCCGTTCTCGATGAAGATGGCGTTGGCGTGGTGACCGGAGGCAATGACGCCGGCGATGTAGAGACCGGGAACATTGGTCTCCATCGTCTCGGGATCGTGTACGGGTACGCCGCTTTCGGGGTCTATCTTCCCGCCCAGGGCGTGCAGCAGCGTCCGGTCGGGACGGAATCCGATCAGCGATAAGACGAAGTCGTTTTCCAGCGTGAGCGTTTTTCCCTGTTGCACTATGTGGACTTCCCGCTCTGTAATGACCTGCACAGTCGCTTCGTAGAGAATGCGAATCCGGCCTTTCTGCACCATGCTTTCAAACACGGGACGCGTCCACGCCTTGACGCGGTCGGACAACTGCGGCTTGCGGCAAATCACGGTCACTTCGGCTCCCGCCCGCTCCAGCTCCAGCGCGGCGTCCACCGCCGAGTTGTTGCCGCCGACAATCGCCACTTTCATCCCGCTGTACGGGTGGGCTTCCGTGTAAAACGACGAAACTTTCGGCAGATCCTCGCCCGGCACGCCCAAGCGGTTGGGGTTGTCAAAATAGCCGGTGGCGATGATCAGGCGCCGGCACTCATACGTCTGCACCGCCTGAAACCGGTCGACGGTCGTCAGCCGAAACCCGTCCGCCGTCCGCTCCGCCGCCGTCACCGTCTCGTAACAGCGGACGCGCAGGTCATTGCGCGTTGCCACCAGCCGGTAGTAGTTGAGCGCTTCCAGTCTGGTCGGCTTTTCGTTGGCCGTGGTAAACGGAATATCGCCGATCTCCAGCAATTCCGGCGTGCTGTGAAAGATCATGTACGTCGGATACCGGTAGATGGAATTGACCAAGGGCCCTTTTTCAATCACGAGCGGGTCGATCCCTGCCCGCTTGCATTCCACCGCAGCCGCCAATCCGCACGGTCCGGCTCCGATGATAATCACCTGTTCCATATCCTCGTTCCTTCCTTTTCCTTCCTCACGTTCTGGCAGCCGTATTTTCATGATACCATACCCGCCGAGAGAGAAAAGTCCGGAATGTGCATCGAATTTCCATGAATTCATTCGATTTCCAGAAATTAAGCGGTGAATGTGCACATGGTTCCCTTTACACTGGATGTGATTGGTCTGCCGCCAAAAAAAATTTGACTATTTGAGTGAGTGCAACTATGCGAAAAAGAACCGTACATATGACAAGTCTATCGCTTCTGTGGATCGTTTCCCTCCTGTTTTTGACCATCGCGGTGCCCGCGTCGACAGCCAAAACCATGCCGCTGAAAGACATTGCCGACAGCTATGCGGAAGAGCAGATCCTGTCGCTGGTGAAGGCCGGCGTGATTGTCGGCGACCCTGACGGCTATTTCCGCCCCCACCAGTCCGTCAAACGGGCGGAGTTCGTCGCCTTGCTGAACCGCACACTGGGTATTCGCCCCGTCTCCAGCCAGATTCAGGCCTATACGGACGTGCCGAAATACGTCTGGTCCTATGGCGACGTGCAGGCGTCTGCTGCCTTGGGCATCGTCAACGGCACCAGTGTGACGACCTTTGCGCCGAATCGCACGCTTACCCGCCAGGAAGCGGCCGTAATCATCATGCGGGCGTTGGGCACAAAGCCCAGCGGGACGCCTAGCCTCCCCGTTGCTGATTCCTCCCTAATCGCGGCATGGGCAAAACCGTACGTAAGCGAAGCACTCAAGACCAAACTGCTGGTCGGCTACGCGGGTCACTTCCGCCCCACTGATCCAATCAGCAGGGAAGAGACGGCCGTCATTCTGCACCGGGTGCTGTCGCGTCTGGACAAACAACCGCCCAAACCTCCCGTCGTCCTCGGCTGGCAGTACCAGTCGACCACCCAGGAATTTCTCAACCTGGTGAACGGCTCCGAGGTCAATACGCTCTCGCCCCGCTGGTTTTTTCTAAATCCGGACGGGTCCATATCGGATTCCGCCGATCCATCGCTCGTCCAATGGGCACACGAAAAGGGGAAGAAGGTGTGGGCGCTGTTCGGCAACCGCTTTGACGCGAAGGCGACACACGATATCCTGTCAACCCCGGCCAAAATGAACGCCCTCGTGGACAAGCTGGCTGCGCTCGTGGATACGTACCGGCTGGACGGGATCAACGTCGACTTTGAAAACATGTATCCGGCCGACAGAATCGCCTTCACCACATTTGTCCGCGAACTCTCGGCCGCCTTGCACGCAAAGGGAGCGGTTGTCTCCGTCGACGTGCCGCGCGATTTGCACAGCGACTGGAGCGATCCCTACGATTACGCCGCATTGGCCCAACATGCCGACTACCTGGTGCTGATGGGGTATGAAGAGCATTGGAGCGGCGGTGCGAAAGCCGGTTCCGTCTCCTCCCTCCCGTGGCTGGCCGACAGCATCTCGGGACTGGTTGGACGGGTCCCGGCCGGCAAGCTGATCGTTGGGCTGCCGCTCTACACGCGGGATTGGTATCAGTCGAACGGCAAATGGCTCTCCGCCGACCTGACCATTCCCCAATCCTACCAGTTGGCCACTGCCAGCGGTGCGAGCATCCGCTGGGATTCCACACTTGGCCAGTACCGGGTAAGTTATCGAAAAAACGGGGTATCGCACACGATCTGGATGGAAGAGAGCCGTTCCATCGGACGAAAAGTGGAAACCAGTCTGAACTGGCCAGTGGCTGGGTTCGCGTTTTGGTACGTGGGATCGCCGGTGCCGGATATTTGGACAGCGGTGTCCAACGCAATTACCCTGCAGCAGGTCAGAGCAAACGTCCAATTGTAGCGACAAAAAGAGTCCTGCCCCCTGCAGAATCTTCACTGGCAAGAAAACGGCTGTCCGTCAATCGGACAGCCGTTTTTATGATGACTTGTCATTCAAATTCGGGAGCATGCCGTTCGCTCAGCCGATTTCCTGAAGCAGCTTTCCGCGCAGCTTGGCCAGCATGTCCTCGGTCATCTTCTCCAGATCGTACTCCGCCTTGAAGCCCCACTCTTCCCGGGCAGCAGACGCGTCAATGGAGTTTGGCCAACTTTCCGCGATCGCCTGGCGCACCGGGTCCACCTGATAATCCAGCGTAAAATCAGGGATGTGCTTGCGGATCGCGGCGGCGATCTGTTCCGGCTCCACGCTCATCGCCGTGACGTTAAACGCGTTGCGGTGCTTCAATTTGGCCGGATCGGCCTCCATCAGCGCAATAATCGCGTTCAGCGCGTCCGGCATGTACATCATGTCCATGTACGTATCCTTGGCGATGTAGGAGGTATAGGCGCCGCGGCGGATCGCTTCGTAGTAGATCTCCACCGCGTAGTCGGTCGTGCCTCCGCCCGGCGGCGCGACGTACGAAATCAGGCCGGGGAAACGGACGCCGCGGGTGTCGACGCCAAACTTGTGGAAGTAGTAGTCGCACAGCAGCTCGCCGGACACCTTGTTCACACCGTACATGGTCGTCGGCCGCTGAATGGTGTCCTGCGGCGTGTTGTCTTTCGGTGTGGTCGGGCCAAACGCGCCGATGGAGCTGGGCGTAAAGAACTTGCAGTTCAGTTCGCGGGCCACCTCCAGCGCATTGACCAGACCGCCCATATTGAGATTCCAGGCCAGGAGCGGTTTGGCCTCCGCCGTAGCGGAGAGCAGTGCAGCCAGGTGAATGATCGTATCCACCTTGTGCGTGCGTGCAAGCTCAAACATGGCCTTGTCATCCATCACGTCCAGGATGGCAAACGGACCGGACTGCACTACCGGGTTGTCCTCCGGCTGGCGGATGTCAGTGGCGATGACGTTATCTGCTCCATATACGTCGCGCAGTTTCATGGTGAGTTCGGAGCCGATTTGTCCGAGGGCCCCGGTAATCAGTATCCTTTTCATTTCAAAATCCCCATTTCTTTGCCCACTTTTTCGTAGATGTCCAACGCGCGGTCCAGCATTTCTTTCGTATGGGCGGCCGTCGGCATGTTGCGCACACGCCCCGTGCCTCTTGGCACCGTCGGGAAGACGATCGCCTTCGCGTAAACGCCCGCTTCATACAAGCGTTTGCTGAACTCCTGAGTCTGCTGTTCGTCACCAATGATACAAGGGGTGATCGGCGTCTCGCTGTGTCCGATGTCAAAGCCCAGCGCTTTCAGGCCGTTCTTCAGGTAGTTGCCGTTTTCCCACAGGCGCTCCTGCAGTTCCGTGCTGTTTTGCAGAATGTCAATGGCAGTGATGCAAGCGGCCACGTCTGCCGGCGTCAGTGCCGTGGAGAACAGGAACGGGCGAGAACGCACCTTCAGCCAGTCGATCAGCTCCTTGCGGCCGGCCACGTATCCGCCGACCACGCCGATCGCCTTGGAAAGTGTCCCGATCTGGAAGTCGATCTTATCCGACAGGCCGAAATGCTTGACTGTGCCTGCGCCGTTGCCGAGAACCCCGGAACCGTGCGCGTCGTCGACGTAGGTGATCAGGTCAAATTCTTCCGCCACCTCGACGATTTCCGGCAGCTTGGCAATGTCGCCGTCCATGGAGAAGACACCGTCAGTGATCACCATGATCTTTTTGTATTTGCCCGATTCCTTCGCTTCCTTGGCCTTGGCCCGCAGATCGTCGATGTCGGAGTGGTTGAACCGGATGATCTGCGCCTTGGACAGCCGGCAGCCGTCAATAATGGACGCGTGGTTCAGTTCGTCGGACAGGATCGCGTCGTTCTTGTCCATGACTGCGGAGATCGCGGCCATGTTGCAGTTAAACCCGGATTGATAGGCAATGGCGGCTTCCGTGTGCTTGAAAGCGGCCAGCTTTTCTTCGAGCTGAACGTGCAGCTCCAGCGTACCGTTGATCGTCCGCACCGCACCTGCGCCGACGCCGTACGTTTGAGCGGCCTTGACCGCAGCGTCGATCAAGCGCTGATCCGTGGCCAACCCCAGATAGTTATTGGACGACAGATTGATCAGTTCTTTTCCGGAAATGGTAATGACGGGGCCGTTAGCGCTTTGCAGAGGATCGATTACGTTGTACAGCCCTTTGCTTTTCAAGTCGGCCAAATTCTCGTGAAGAAATTGTTCCAACACCTTGCTTGCCAAGATAAATCCCTCCTGACCGGATCGTCTTTTTCGCGACGGACCATCTGATTTCTCACAAACAGTCGCAATCCGATGCACAAATGTCCTCGTGGAAAAGACGTTTTATCCGTTTGAAAAAAGCGATAAATCAATGTTCTTTACTACAACGATATCATTGTTTTCACAAAATGTCCATATGACAAAGACAAAAAAGTAAGCGCTATCAACTCATGGCAGCATGTTTACCATACCCAGCGGCGTCTGTTCGCATGTACCTGATGCCCGCTCGGTTGTTCGGCTGCAGGCCGGCAAAAGGCAATTCTCAACCTATCCTCTTTTTGCTAGAATATATGTTCGGTATCTTAGACTAGAATGGTGATGTGAACATGACGGTGACCAAACAGCGTGACGCTCTGCAGCTCTTAAAGACCATCCCTTTGTTTCCCTGGTACGTGGAAAAGTTCGTGGAGCACAAGAAGGCGAAAAAACACTCCCCTTCCACGCTGTTGGGGTATTTGCGCGACTTCGCCTTCTTTTTTCGCTGGTTGATGGCCGAGGGGTTGACCGACGCGCCGGAGATGAAGCAGATTCCGCTGCACGTGCTGAACGACTTGAAAAAGGAAACCGTGGAGAGCTACATCCTTTACCTGCAGGAATCCCACCTCTACGAGCGGGCCGCTCTCTTGGACAAGCCCACGCGCAGTTCCCGCCGGGAGTACAGCGATCAGACGATCAAGCGGAAAATCTCCAGTCTGAAGTCGCTGTTCCATTACCTGGCGTCGCTGGCGGAAGACGAAAACGGTGAATCCTACCTCACCCGCAACGTCATGGCCAAAATCGAGGTGGAGGCGGACGAACTGACCCCGCTCGCCCGGGCTCACGCCATGCGCGCCAAGATCTTGATCGACGGGGAGATACACCAGTTCGTCGACTTTGTCTACAACGGCTATCTGGCCCACTGCACGACCACAAAAAAACAGCAGTACCATTACCAGAACCGCGATCGGGACGCAGCGATCATCGCCCTGATCCTGTCCGGGGGGTTTCGCGTATCGGAAATCGTCAACCTCAATCTGTCCGACGTGGTGCTGGAAAAAAACCAGCTCAAAATGGTGCGGAAAGGAAAAAAGGAAGACGCGCCGTTTTTCAGCGACTGGGGCAAAGAGTACCTGCAGCGCTACCTGCAGGTGAGGAGCAAGTACCAACCGGCCGCAGGGGAACAGGCGGTGTTTCTTGCCGTATCGCCGACCAAACCGCACGGTCATCGGATCGAGGTGCGCTCCGTGCAAAAGCTGGTGAAAAAATACGCCCAGGCGTTTGGCATTCCCGACCTGTCCGTTCACAAGCTTCGGCACAGTTTTGCCACCCAGTTTCTCCGGCTTAACCCCGATCCGCACCAGCTTCAGGCACAGTTGGGCCACTCCAAACTGGAAACGACGATGCAGTACGCTCATGTGCTGGAAGATGCCTTGAGCGAAGCGGTCAACCGGACGACCCGAACGGTGGGCACGCTCTCCCCCGATACAACAGAGACGCACGATCCGACGGAGGAATCCTAGGGGTTTCAAATGAGCAAGACCTGCTTGCCGCAGCGGGCCCCACTCCACTTCGGCGGCGACAGTGCGCGGCATGAAAAACAGGTCCGGCCATGCTGGCGTTCGGACCTGTTGTGCTTGGATGGATGTGCGGCCGCTGTCACGTGCGCATCCGGTTGCTTTCCATCTGCCGAAGCTCGACGCGGCGGATTTTGCCGGACGTGGTCTTGGGCAGATCGGCGACGAATTCGATCTTGCGCGGGTATTTATAGGGGGCAGTCAGTTTCTTGACGTGTTCCTGCAGCTCACTGACCAGCGCATCGGACGGCGAGGCTCCCTGTTTCAGCACGACAAACGCTTTGACGACGTGGCCGCGTTCCGGGTCCGGACTGGCGACAGCGGCGCATTCCGCTACTGCCGGATGCTTGACCAGGGCATCCTCCACTTCAAACGGGCCGATCGTGTATCCGCCGGAGATGATGATGTCGTCGGCGCGGCCCTCGAACCAGATGTAGCCGTCCTCGTCCATGCGTCCCTGGTCGCCGGTGATGTACCAATTGCCGCGAAAAGCCTTGGCCGTTCGCTCCGGATCGTTTAGATAACCCTTGAACAGGGCGATCATCCCGCGGTCGATGGCGATGTCCCCCACGCTGCCTTGGGGCACCTCGTTCCCTTCCTCATCGACGATGGCCACGCGGACGACGGGAGAAGGGCGGCCCATCGAACCGGGCTTGGGGTCCATGCCGGCAAACGTCCCGATCAGGAGCGTGTTTTCCGTCTGGCCGTATCCGTCGCGCACAGTGATGGAAAAGACTCGGCGGAAGGTGTCAATCACTTCCCGGTTGAGCGGTTCGCCGGCGGAACATGCCGTCCGCAGCGCCTTCAGCCGGTATTGTTCCAGACCGGAGACTTTGGCCATCAGCCGGTACTCGGTCGGCGTGGCACACAGGACGGTAATGGGGTACTGCTGCATCAGCGTGAGATAGGCGGTCGGGTCGAAGCGTCCCTTGTACACGAATGCGGTCGCACCCATGCCCAGCGTGGAGACGAACGGGCTCCACACCCATTTGGCCCAGCCGGGTCCGGCCGTCGCCCAAACGAGGTCCTCCTCACGCACATCCAGCCACAGCTTGGCGGCCACTTCCAGGTGAGCGTACGGCCAGCCATGCACGTGCATCACGCCCTTGGGACCGCCGGTCGTGCCCGACGTGTACGACAAAAAGGCCAGTTCGTCCGAGCGCGTATCGGCGCAGACAAATTCATCGGATTGTTCGCCCAACAGTTCAGTCAGGGCAATCCAGCCTTCGCGCGCCTTGCCGATGGTGACCAGTACCGTAAGCGATGGACATTGGCCGCGAATCCCGTCTACTTCCTCCACGATGCCGTCAAAGCCGATCACAGCCTTGGCCGGTGCGTGATTGACGCGGTATTCGATATCTTTGCCGCGCAGCATCTCGGAACCAGGAATGATCACTGCCCCCAACTTGAGCAGCCCAAGGTACAGCCCGTACGCTTCCTTGCCTCGCGGAACGAGCACGAGAACCTTGTCCCCCGGGAAATCCCGAGCGACTGCAATCCGTTGGCGATGCGGTTGGAAAAACGGCGCAGTTCGCCGTACGAAACGATGGTTTCCTGACCGTCATTGGCAACTTCCCACACGGCCGGCTTGTCGGGGTGGCGGTTGGCCCACTCATCCACCTGTGCGGCAAAATTGTATCGTTCCGGCATTGTAAGCTGCATGAACATTCCCCCATTTCAAACAGGTATATAGGGTTACTTCTTCATTTTTTCAATTTTCCCTTTTTGGAAAATCATTCGACTTTTCCGATCAAAGGTACTGCCTGGTTCAAACAAACTGCCTGGCAAAGAAGAAAAAAGCTCCCGCGCCGCCGCGCGAGAGCAAAGCCTGTCCGCTCGTTATTCCGGAATGACGCGTTTGATCGTGACGACGCGTTTTTCCCAATTGGTGCCAAAGAATGTGGAGTACGTGACCCCCGGCTTGCCATAGGTGTGCAGAATTTTTCCGTCCCCTGCGTAAATGGCCACGTGCGTGATCCGGTCTGAACTGCTGCCGGAACTGCGCATGAAGATGAGATCTCCTTTTTTCAGCTGGCTTTTGGATACGGTTTTGCCGACAGTCGACTGCTGGCGGGAATCGCGAGGCAGGGTGATGCCTGCTTCCCTGAATACGCGCTGGGTAAACGACGAGCAGTCAAACGTACTGGTCGTATTGCTGCTGGAACCGTACTTGTACGGCGTCCCCAGGTACTTTTCGCCGATGCGGATGATCTGGTCCGCGATGCTGCTCACACTCTCGTTACTGCTCGACGCTTTCGGCGCAGCTGACGCCGTCGCCACATAGCGGCGGGCCCCCAGAAACTTGCTGGCGTAATCGGAGAGCTGCTTGAGAACGACCTGATCCTCGCGTTGGGACGAATAGACGAACTGGCCGCCGCCGATGTAGATGCCCATATACGTCGGTTTACTGCCGCCGCTGGACGAGAAGAAGAGCAGGTCACCCGCCTGCAGTTCATTCCTGCTCACCGGGGTACCGCCGCTGTACAGAGCCGTCATCGTATTGGCGATACGCATACCCGCCTGTCTGTAGACGTAAGTTGCAAACTGCGCGGAACCAAACGATTCCGGTCCTTCCGCCTTGTATTGGTAGTCTTTTCCGATCAAGGATTTGGCCGTCTGCACAATCGTTTCGGACATGGCAGAATTTTGCGAATATGCTGCTGCTTGTCCGACCTGACCACCCAGCAACAGGGATGTACTCAGCAAGAGGCCGATCGTTGATTTCCTTATCCAATCCCGTTTCGTCATCCTCTTTTCCTCCTTGTCATGATGTGATCCCGGTCAAGGGGTACATGGACAAGGGTAACGTAGGAAAAACAGGCAGATAACCCCTAAAAATTTTCCAATGCGGTAATTGGGACCTTGGAACCAGCTGCACTGCTACGTGACAGGACAGCGCTGCACACCGCTGTTCATCTGTGGGCAGCCCCATTTGGACAAGGCCGTTTCACACCAAAAAAACAGCCATCTATTGCCACAAACAGGCAACGAGATGGCTGCATGGTTGTCACACGATTACAAGATTACACCAGCTTGGCTGTAAAACTTCCCCATGTTTCGCCGCCCCACAGCAGCGCGAAGCGGTCGTTGTCCGCCACCGGACCGACGCCGGCCGGAGTCCCTGTGAAGATTACGTCTCCCTCGCCCACGCCAAAATGCTCATGCGTGTAGCGAATGATGGTCATCAGGTCAAAGATGACGTCGCGGATGTTTCCCCGCTGGACTTCCTCCCCGTTTTTTTGCAGGGAAAAATCGGTGGCGTGACAAGCTGCCAACCCCGGAAACGGCCGAAATGCCGTCAAGACGGCAGAATTGCGGAATCCTTTGGCCAACAGCCAGGGATGTCCTTTCTTTTTTAATTCGGATTGCACATCCCGCAGCGTGAAGTCTATCCCCAGGGCGATCTGATCCACCATCTCCTCCAGCGTCAGGCCCGGTTCGTACGGCCGGGCGATGCGAATCACCAGTTCGGCCTCGTAGTGCAGCTCGCCGCGGCTGCCCGGCAGCTCCAGCTGCTGCCCGTTTGCGTATGCGAGCGCATGCGTCGGCTTGCTGAACAGCATCGGATACTCCGGCACGGCATTGCCCAGTTCGGCCGCATGCAGACGGTAGTTGCGCCCTACGCAGTAAATGTTGCGGATCTGTTCCATGTCCATTCGCTCCTTTATATCTGTTGGTGCTGGCTTCTCCTCCTTACTATATCACGCCAATTTTTGGCTGGACAGCTACTCTGTTTCCCCGCTGCCCCATACAGCGCCGTACCAGAGCCGGGCATTGCCCTCCGCCTCCAGGGCGCAGACGGTGTCGCACAGCGAATCCAATACGGTTTCCAGATCGCGCTCCCCGCCGGCCGGCCAGTAAAACCGGTAATAGAGCATGCCTGCCGCTGCGTCCAATTGGTGAGCCGTCACCTGCAGGTCCCTTTTCCCGATGATGACGCTCTGCCGTGCCCGCAGCGTGTCGGAGAGGGGAAATATCCCGTCCCACGCCTGTGGATCGTATTGCGAGGTGACTTCCACCAACAGACGAGCGGAGTCGTGATCGCGCTGAAACGCGACGCGATCCTCCCGATAGAAGCCGCGTCCGGAAGGCAGGTGGTCTTCGATGGCAAAGCGGATACCCGCCGGGAGATCGGCAGGTTTCAACGCCGCGACCAGCCTTCCCGGGAGCCAAAAAAAGTCGTCCGGATGCCGCACCAGCTTTGCTCCCATCACATACAAGCTGACACGCCCCCGTTCTTGCCGCACTTCTACAAACATGACGGCACCTCCTCGTCTTACAGTATGGTCAGAGGCGCTCGCCCCAAAACAAAAAGGGAGGCAGTCGTCGGATCGACTGCACTCCCGTTCTCGCAGCGTTTTCATTCCGTTGTCCGTTAGGAGTAAAAGCCAGGTCGCGATCCTCCCTGCGCAGACGGCGGTTTGGGATTGGCGCAGGGGGTGATGGATCGTTACTGGAGTGTCGACATGTCGGTAGCCTGACGGAACGCTTGCAGGAAGTTGTCCGCCGGATGGGCGCCGGACAGCGCCAGTTTGCCGTCGATGATGAAAAACGGAACGCCGGTGATGTTCAATTCGCGTGCATACGCCAGGTCTTCGGCAATCTCCTCCCGTTTGGCGTCGGAGACAAGCTGGCTGCGGACCCAGTCAGCATCCATCCCCTGGGAGACGGCGATGGCGGCAAGCACATCCAGGCTGCCGATGTCTTTCCCTTCCTCAAAGTACGCCTGAAAAATCGCGTCCACCAGGTCGGTCGCCTTCTCCGGCGGCGCCAGTTTGATCAATGTATGGGACGCATACGTATTGGGCCACATTTTCACCCGGTCAAAGCGAAACGGAACGCCTGCCGCCTCACCCGCGTTGGCGGCATGCTGCACCATACGCTCCACGACGTCGCGACCGCCTTTCATCGCCGCCATCGTGTCCCAAAACGGCAAGCCCTCTTTGGGCGTATCCGGATTGAGCTGGTACGCGCGGTAACGAATTGTCACAGGCTCGCCGCCCCACTGACGAATCGCGTCAAACAAATGTTTTTTGCCGATGCGGCACCACGGGCAGATCGTGTCCTGAAAAATTTCAATGATCATGCTGAAAACTCCCTTCTGTGCAACTGAGGATTTCCAAGGCAGGCACAATTCATGCTCGAATGGTGAGCGGACGGACTGCCTCACCATCCGAAACGCATAAAAAAAGCCCAAGCGAAATGCGCTTGCGCTTTTTCGAATCTCGTCTAGGTTGTGGTTTGAGCTGATGCAAAAAGGTACAACGGTACGTGAACACGTACCATGTACCGTCTTGTACGGGATAGGTATGGTGCGGTCGAGAGGACTTGAACCTCCACGGTGTTGCCACCACTAGAACCTGAATCTAGCGCGTCTGCCAATTCCGCCACGACCGCATGGTACGGTGTGTATTGCAGGTATTCACATTGTCAATTAACTGCTGTTTTCCGGATTAAGCTGCCCGTACATGGCCCTGCTTGCACAAGAGGGATAATGGATGGTGCGGTCAAGAGGACTTGAACCTCCACGGTGTTGCCACCACTAGAACCTGAATCTAGCGCGTCTGCCAATTCCGCCATGACCGCATGTACATGGTGCCGAATCGCTGCACCGGTGTCGCTGTACGCGAAACGTTGTTTTAATGGCGGAGCTGACGGGACTCGAACCCGCGACCTCCGGTGTGACAGACCGGCGTGAACTCCAGCTTCACCACAGGTCCGTGTCTTCTGCCATCTGCTGATTTTCATCTCAGCGACTCTTGTAATATAGCATGGTCGAAAGGGAAAAAGCAAGCACTTTTTTGTCGTTCTTTGAAAAAATTTTTCATAGATTTACCATGCAAATTTCGCTACAATTTACCATAGAGACTTGCGGAAAATGCTGAATGATGGAGACGAACGACAATGAAACCAACTTCACGAATTTTCACTATCCTCTCCTTTATTGCCTTGACGGCGTCAGCGGCGATCCCGACAGCCGCCGCGCAGGAATCTCCCGCTGTCTATGTTGTGGCGGCCGGAGACACCTTGAGCAAAATCGCGCGTGAACACGGGACGACCGTGCAGGCGCTGATGCAGATGAACAACTTGACATCCGACCGGCTGGCGATCGGACAGAAGCTGAACCTGCCGCTCTCCGAAATCGCCCATGCTGAAACGCCGGTTCCACAACTTGCTGATGTTTCGCCGGCTTCCGGCAGCGATGTCGGTGTCCGCCCACCGGATATTGCTGATAGCCGGAACATGACAGTGACGGCGGATGTGCTGAATGTGCGTCAAACGCCTTCCCTCGACGGCGCGATTCTGGGAAAACTCCCCTTCGGCACCGTCGTGCAAATCCTGGAGCATGGTGCTGAATGGAGCAAAATCGCCTATGGATCGACGGAAGCATACGTCTACACTACCTATCTGAGCGACACCGCTGCCACTGCTCCTTCTGCTTCGCTGCCCGTTTTTTCTGATGATACCCGCGGCGCGGATCGTCTGCAGGCGATCGTCCAGCCGCTGCTGAAGACCCCTTACGTGTATGGTGGAACGACACCGGACGGATTTGACTGCAGCGGCTTTACCGCCTACGTCCTTCAGCAGCTTGGCGTCACGCTGCCACGCACGTCGGAGGAACAGTTTGCCGGTGGACAAGCCGTTCCCTTGGAACAGGCCGTACCGGGCGACTTGCTCTTCTACGACTCGCTGAACAAAGGGCGCGTCTCCCACGTCGCCCTCTACATGGGCAACGGCCTCATTGTCCACGCCAACGGAACCGACGTCCGTTACGAAAAAGTGGAAAACATGCACAAGCTCTACCCCTTTTACGGAGTGAAGCGCTACCTGATCCAATAGCTCCAATAGATCGCTCAGCGCGAACAAGAAACGGCAAGGCTTGCACTGGCCCTGCCGTTTTTTTATTTGTCATATACCCCTGTTGGCCGGTGTGGATATGACGCGCCAAGTCCTGTTCCGGACTGACGTCTGCGCCAAAAACGGGAGCAAAAATAAGACTTTTCGCTTTGTTTTTTTCCATCCTACCTGTGGTACAACTATGCTGAGTAATTCCAATCAGGAGGAAGCCGTTATGAAACTGTTTCGTCCCTCGTCGCGCGGCACGTGGATCGCTGCGGTAAGTGCGCTCCTCTTCCTGCCGTTTGTTTTTCCCGTACTCTCCCATGCTCCTGCTCCGGTTGAGGTCCAATCGGACGATCGCCGTCTGATCAAGGCGACGTGGCTGTGGGACGTACGCCGGATCGCGACCGAACCGGACGAGATCCTTTCGTTTTTGCAAAAAAACGGTGTGACTCTGCTCTACCTGCAGGTAAAGCCATCCGACGTCTCCGTCGATCACTACCGGCACTTCATTCGCAAAGCGCGGTCGCTTGGCATCGATGTACACGCCCTGAACGGCCAGCCTGAGTGGGCGCTGCGTAAACGCTATGACGACCTCCAGGCGTTTGTCGATTGGGTGCGTCGATACAACGATGCTGTACTGAGAAGCGAGAGCTTCACCGGCATCCACCTCGACATCGAGCCATATCTGCTTCCGCAGTGGAAAACCGACCGTGACCGAGTCATCCGCGAATGGAAGGAAAATACAGAACGCATCGTCGCGCAGATCAAGGAACACAGCGATCTGGTCGCCGGGGCCGATCTGCCCTTCTGGCTGGATGAGGTTCCGTCTGTTCCCGGAGAGACTCCCTCCGGGCAGCTCAGCTCGTGGATGATCCGGCAGTTTGATCACGTCACCCTAATGGCCTACCGCAACCAGGCAGTTGAAGACGACGGCATCATCGCGCATGTCCGCAGTGAGCTGAACACTGCCGCTGCCTGGAACAAGACCGTGCTGGTCGGCGTCAGCATCAACGCCACGAACGAAGGCGACAAGGTAAGTTTTTCGGAAAAAGGAAAGGCCGAGATGCTGCGCCAGTTGTCCATCACTGACGCGCATCTGCGGCCATTTGCCTCATATGGCGGGCATGCCATCCATGATTACGCCTCGTGGAAAGCGGCGAAGGACTAGATCGCCATGGACGGTTCCTTCGCCTCCACTGGCGCAATGGAGGTGCCCAGTTTGTATAAGTGCGGAACATGAATGCCGTCGAAAGCGTTACGCGTATCCAGAATGGCGACGCCCAGGTCGGCCAGTTCACGGTAATTAAACGCACTGTGGTTGGTGATCAGTACCATGATGTCATATTTTTTCCACTCGCGGATGTCGTACTCGACGCTCTTGACTTCTTGACCGTGTTTGTCTTTGAACGTGACGGCGTGCGGATCGTAGTAGTCAACGAACGCCCCTGCATCCTTGAACAGTTCGTATACTTGCAATCCCGGAGATTCGCGCACGTCGTCGATATCCGGTTTGTACGCCATACCCAGCAGCAGGACGCGCGAGTTGCGCAGCGATTTGGCGTAACGGTTGAGAATTACAGACGCTTTGTAGACGACGTAATCCGGCATGCCGTTGTTGATCGATTGGGCCAGGTCAATGAACTTGCTGAAGAAGCGGTAGCCTTTTGCCTTCCACGACAGGTACATCGGGTCCAGCGGGATGCAATGGCCGCCAATGCCCGGGCCGGGATAGAACGGCATGAAGCCGAACGGTTTGGTCGAGGACGCTTTGATAACTTCCCACACGTCGATGCCCATCCGTTCGCACATGAGCGCCATCTCGTTGATGAAGGCGATGTTCACGCTGCGGAAGGTGTTTTCCAGCAGCTTGGACATTTCCGCCACTTTCGTCGACGAAACGGGAACGATGTTTTCAATGAAGTTGCTGTACAACTTGACACCCAATTCCAGGCATTTCTCGGTCGTACCACCGATGACTTTCGGTGTATTGGTGGTTTGGAAACGGTTATTGCCGGGGTCCACCCGCTCCGGCGAGAAGCACAGGAAAAAGTCGACTCCCACACGGTAGCCCATTTTTTCCAGCTCCCACTGAATCAGTTCTTCGGTGGTGCCGGGATAGGTGGTGCTCTCCAGCGTGATCAGCGGTCCGTTTTGGACGTAGTGTTTGATCTGATCAACGACGCGGGAAATGTAGGACGTGTCCGGGTCCTGATTTTCACTCAGCGGCGTCGGCACGCAAATGCTGATTGCGTCCAACTCTTTCAATACGCGGTAATCGGCGGTTGGAATAAACCGGCCTTCTTCCACCAACGGGCGGACTGACTCGTTGGGTACGTCGCCAATGTACGACTCTCCCCGCTGCAGCGTCTCGATTTTTTTCAGATCCAGATCGATGCCAAACACGGTAAACCCGTGTCTCGCGATCTCGACGGCAAGCGGTAGGCCCACATAGCCCAATCCGATGACACCGACTTTTGCTGTTTTGTTTTCAATTTTTTGCTGCAATGCCGTAAATCTGTCCACTTGGCATCCCTCCGGTTTATTTGTATGTCTAGGAGACTAGCAAGCGCTTGATGCGCCAGTCCAGCTCAATGGGGGAAAATGGTTTGGTGATATAATCGGCAACGCCTTTTTGGAAGCATTTGGTCATGTCATCCTCCAGACGTTTGTCCGTCAGCACCACAATTTTGCATCGCGCTTCAGGTTCCTGCTGCTCTCGAAGCCAATCGATCACCTGAAACCCGTTCATCACCGGCAGCGTTAGTTCAGTGATTACCAGGTCAGGACGCAGCTGCAGGTATTTTTCCATCCCCTCTGCGCCGTCTATTGCGGTATGCACATCGTATCCGCTGCGCGCGAACCGAACCGCCAGGAGCTGCCTGACGACGGGGTCGTTCTCAATTAGCAGCAGGCGGTGAGGCCGCACAGACGGTTGGCACACGACAAACTGCAAACTGTCTGCGGCTCCGGCCTTTTGTTCCAGTCGCCGGATCACTTCCTGATACAACGCCTCGAACGAATCGCCGCTTTCGGGAAAGCTGGCAATGTAGACGCTCCCTTGCAGCCGGTGGCGCTCCTGCAACCTCTCCTTGACTTGCAGCGCCAGATAGTGCGTATCGGCCAGCGTTGTGCCGTCCAACAAGAGGAACAGCACCTTTGACTCGTCGTCGTAAAAGACCTGAGCAGCCTGCCGGGGATCGCGATCCTGGATATACTGCTGCAGTCCGGCCCATTCCGGGTCACCGTCTGATTCGCATCGGGCGGCAATCAGACCGCACGCCAGGTTGCTCGCCTCGTAGTACCGCAAAAAATACGACAGCTTTTCGGCAAACCGGGACTCTGCCACACGTTGGTTACCGCTTGTAGGCATCTTCTCCACTCCTTTGCAGATGCGTCACGATTGTCGCGTCTCTACTTTCCAACTCTGCCGCGTCATGACACCCCACGTGTTGTTCTTGCGGAAAAACTCAATGTGACCGAGGAGGCGCCAAATCGCTCCCAATTGGTAGTACCCGAAAAACATCAGGAATCCGTATCCCAGCAGCTTGGCCAGATCGCTCATTTTCGGATAACGGCGGAACGCCCGCTCTTCCAGCAAAATGGCGCTGACGGTGAGCATGTAGCCGTACAAGAGGTTGATCGCCATAAAGACCAGAACGATGTGTGCATCGGTCATGTCCATCAAACTGTATCCGATCAGGGCGAGCAGCCCGGTCAGCTTGAAATAGGGATTCAGCGTTTCAAACATCACGTTGTAAGGCATGGTCAACAGGCCCATGATCTTATACTTCGGATTGAACAGCATGTGCCGGTATTCCAGCATGTTTTTCAGGTTACCCCGGCCCCAGCGCTTGCGCTGACTGCTCAAGATACGGAATGTGTCCGGCGCCTGCGTCCAGCAGACAGCATCGGGACAAAAGGCAACACGGTACTTCAGCTTGTTCTCCAGCATGTACTTGTGCAATTTAATGATGATGTTCATGTCCTCGCCGGGGTACCCTTCGCGGTAGCCGCCAACTTTGATCACGCAGTCTTTGCGGAAGAGGCCAAATGCCCCCGACACGATGATCAAGCCGTTGATCGAGCTCCATCCAATCCGACCGCCGAGGAAGGCTTTCATGTATTCGATGGTCTGAAACATCGGCAGCAGTTTGTCAGGAAGCCTCACTTTCTTGACGATGCCGTCCTCGATCAGGCAACCGTTGGCGATGCGCACGTTTCCGCCGATGGCGACGGTCTCTTCCGGATTTTCCATGTACACCTGTGCCATCCGGATGAGTGCGTCTTTTTCCAGCAAGGAATCGGCATCAATTGACGCGATCAGCGGATAGTGGGACAAGTTGATGCCTGCGTTGAGTGAATCCGCCTTGCCGCCGTTTTCCTTGTCGATGACATAGAGCTGCGGGTACTGCGGGTTGTGATAAATCCCTTTAACGGGCGACGAGTGCACCACATTGCGGATCCGGGCGTGCGGCTGCCGGATCAATCCAAATTCCTTGATGAGCACCTGCAGCGTATCGTCCTTGGACCCGTCGTTGATGACAATCACTTCGTACTGCGGATAATGCAGAGCCAGCAGGGAGCGAACGTTCTCGATAATCGTCAGCTCCTCATTGAATGCCGGCACCAGGATGGAGACGGGCGGGACCCGATCCGATCCGGCAAGTGACTGATAACGGGTATACCGGGAACGCTTCATGATCTTCGAGATGTTCAGATGCGAGAAGATGGTAATCAGCAGGTATATCGAGTTGACCACCATGACGTAGTACATGGCAAACAACCCGTAACCCAGCAACAGATCGCGCATAATTCCTCCTTTCCCTCCGAAGAAATCTTCCATCGTAGACCTTCCGATGAAGTTGGCTTTCTCTCACGGAAGTAGTTCGTGCTGCTATCTCCCTTCTCGGGGAAGTATTCCACGCTTATCCTGTCATATGGCCTGCCTGCTGCGTGTTGAAATAAGAGTGGTACATGGCCTGCTTGGTTTTGGCTCCTGCGGCACCAGCCTGACCGCTGACGTCGCTCTCGCTGCGGAGCGCTTCCTGGATGTTTTGCATGGCCAGGTCGGCGATTTCAGGCTGCTTCGCCTGCGAAGCGATCTCGCACAGGGCTCTGAATCCGTCGTCGCCGAGTGCGGCCAGGCTGCGGGCGGAATTGTACCGCACCCACCAGTTCTCATCTTCAATGGCCCGACTGAGCAGCGGCACATAGCGGTCGTCTGCCCATCTGCCGATCGACTTGGCCGTAAGCGATCTGATCTCCCAATCCGGGTGCGTAATGAGCGATTCCACCTGCTGTGGCGTCACCCCATCCCCTGAACGGAGCAGCAGCTTGGCTGCGTTGATGCGGATCTCTTTCTCGTCCGCACCGATCAGCTTCCACAAGCTGCCGAGCAGCTCCTGGTCAGCCGTGGACGGCATCCCGGCCATCGCAACCAGCACCAGCCGCCAATCGGAATGTTCGATCCACTCCCGCATCAGCGGCACAGGATCGACAGCCGACTCGCTCAGAATCTCGGCCATAAGCCGGGGCGATTCCGGAGAAAGGGCGACCATGTGCGTAACCATTTCACGCAGATCCGCCGTATCTCTGGCGCAACGGGCGATAGCGCGGGCGATGATAAAGCGGCCCGGTTCGTCTCGCTCCGTTTTCAGGACCGACAACAGCGCAGGAGCAGCCTGGCTGCACCCCATCGCTCCCAATTTGTAGGCAGCGTCCAAGCGGCTCACGCCAAACGAACGGGACAGACGGGCCAGTTCCATTTCCGGCAGCCCCAGCCGCTCAAACAATTCGGCCAGCCGCTCGCGGTGTCTTCCTTTGACGCGCTCCGCCAGCTCGATCAACTGCTCTTCCAACACGGCCAGGTCCCACTTGTCGAGCGGACCAATCGGGAGTTTCAACTCCTCATCCGCATCGAGATGAGCGATGACGTACGCCACATAGTCCTGCTGCTTTTTTCGTGCTTCGTCTTTCATGCGAGCCACACGCAGGTTTCGCCACTTGAACACGAGCAGGAGGACCATCCCGCTGACAATCAATGCGGATGCGACGCAGATAAACCCGTATGCGATCTGCAGATGTTGAAACATGCTTCTCGCTCTCCTCTCCTCTCCTCTAACTTGACTACCTTGCCACTAGCGGTCGGCCGGAATGGTCTGCAGCGCTTTCTGGTAGATCGAATAGCTCTCTTTGAGTCGTTCCGAAAACTGCGGCAGTTCCCACTCCCGCCAGGTATACCGCTCCCATGTCGAGAGCGGAACAACGGTGCCGTCCACTCCCTGGAGCCGTCCGGACGCTTTATCCCCCCGCAGGGCAATGATGCGAATCCCTTCGGTCTTGACGGCGTCAAACGACTTTGTATTGCCGTCTCGATAGCTCAGGACGTGTTTTGTACTTGGATCGGTAAACCCGATCAGCATCCAGGGAATGCGTACTTCCAACCACTCACCGTTGACCTGCCAGTGTGCCTGTGAGCTGTAGCCTTCTTTTCCAACAGCGGTCGTCCCCCGACGTAATTTTCCTACCACCACCTCCTCAAACGGATGGTACTGCTTCGTATCCGGGGGAGTCATCTCCAGGCTGACCGCCAGCTTCACCGGCGTAAACACTCCGGAATTGTCTTGGCGCTCTTCCTCCGGGATGCTCAACATTCCGAAACGCTCTCCGTACAGTCGGCGATGGAAATCGTATTGGGCCGCCAGTTTGACCTGGCTTTCCTGCTCGGTTCCCAGCACAGCGAGCGCCTCCAGTCCCTCATCCAGCGACAGTCCGGGCAGTTCGCCGGATTGCCGGTTGCCGCCCGGTATGGTGTCAAAGCCGAGGTACAACGTTTCCTTCTCCGGCTGGAACGCACCGTCCAACCGAGCCAGCAAGTAGACGTAAGCTTCGTCATGCGTCATCCAGATGTCGCGAAATCCTGGCATATGTGCCGGCATCTTTCGTTTTTCCTCCGCCGGCAGCCTGTCCCAATCGTCCGCCTTTCCGTCGATGACCAGATCATCTTCCTTGCCGGCATCCATCGCCAGAAGCCCGAAGAACGATTCATTGGTCAGTTCGTTTTTCCAGTACGCCCGCCGGTCTTCCGGGATCTCGAACCGCATGGTGTTCCAGGTCCGTTTAAACCATTCGTCCTGCCAGGTGAACAGTATGGCGCCCGAATACCCTTCGGCGTAAATCTCCTGAAGCAGTTCCGCATTGATGCGTCCCTGCTCGCGCTCGTCGTGTCCGCCCTGATCGCGTCCCAAGGGGCCAAGGTGCGCGACTCCCAAGGACGAGGGAACACCAAACTCGGTAACCATGACAGGCATCCCTTTGTGGTGGGACTTCAATTGCCTGAGGTAGGATTTGTACGGATCGATCTCGCCGCGCTCGTTTTTCACCGTTCTGACCTCCGGATCAAACCGGAAAAAGTCCGGATAATACGGATAGACGTGATAGGCGGCGAAGAAACCCGCCTCCCAGTTGACGTTCTGGATATGCGTCGGATCGACGCTGACCATGTCCTCGTGAATGATCGGTTCACCCGGATGGGAGAGCGGATCGGTCGTGACCCAGTTGGTAAACGTCACCGGGTGCTGCCAGCCCCGTTTGGCTTCCAGTTGGGCTGTATAATCAAGCATCTCCGCCAGCCAGCTCTCAAACGGCGTGGCTGCGGGAGCGGCCTGAAAGTGACGCCCGTGATACATCGGTTCCTGTCTGCGCACTCGGTTTGTCTGGCTCACCATTTCCGGGTCCCATTCGGTTCCGATATGCCAGCCCAACAGGTAGGGACCGGCATTGGCTGTGTATGTACCACTTGCTTTGCCCTGCCGTTCGGGAATCTCGATGTCTCCGTACACCGCTCCAACGGCGTATTCGATTTCCTGGCGAAACTCGGTCTTGATCTCCGGTAAAAACGCATCCTTCTTTTCAATCAGCGCTTCTTCCGGCGACCAGATTCCCTGAATCAGGTAGAGCGGATCATCGGCGTGCTTCCGATTGAACTCCACCAGTGTCTCGTAGAAGACAGGCTGATGGATGGTGTAAATCCGCACGGCTCTGACACCCAATTCGTACATCTGGCCGAACCAGCGTTCGTAGTCTTCTTTTTGGATCGGCAGTTCGCCAGGATAATGCCCCGGCAGGGATGCCCCCAAGTTTATCCCTTTAACGAAGTAGGGTTTCCACGTGCTGTCTTTATACATCTGTAGCTGCTCGCCGTGCGTGCGGAATTTTATATGGTGTCCCTCCGACGTTTGCACCGTCTCAACCTGGGCAGACGTGGGAAACATCCACATGGCAAAGCCGACAGTGGCGCCGGCGAATCCCGCGAGGAGCAGCCAACTGATTCGTTTGCGAATCCCAGCCTTCTCCATCTCGACACTCCCCGATCACGTTTTACTCGGATTGACACGCCTGTCGGTCATTATACGGCAGGAAATTCCACACCGGCCATAGTCGCAGTTTCCTGCTTCACGAACACCTGTTTTGTAACGAAAATGTAATACAATTCCATTTTCGTGCCCAAATTCCCAGATAAATCATCAACCAGTCCTGCAACCTGTCAAGGACATATGGACAAAAGAAATGGAATGGCAGGATATGTAAACGCATACATAGGTCCATTTTACTTGAAAAAATTGGTATGTTGCTCCCAAAAAAGAAGCCTTCCACTTTACATGGAAGGCTGATTTATTACATGTTCTTTACAACAAGGCTGGGTCTACTGGTGGGTGGACTGTTGAGAGGAGTGTTGCTGGCCAATCTCGATTTTGCCCAACGCCTGTTTCATTTTGTCCAACTGCAACTGGTAATCCCGCACTACCTCGGTCAAGACGCTGACCGACTCCTTGAAATCGGGTTCATTCGTAATCCTGTCGATGGCTCTATGTAAATGGAGCATCTTGTTTTCCGTTTCCCGCAGAAGATCAAGCAACTGCAATCCGTTCACCACAATATCACCTCATCCTTTTTTTCATATCGTCTCCACCTGACCGGCTGGCTATACACACGTAAAAGCCCGACGGTAATCGTCGGGCTCTTGGGTAGGTCGGTTAGCTGCGGGATGCGGCCAGGGAGACGAATGTCTCCACATCCTCCGCGATCAGGGCGAGCGAGCCGCGCCAGAAATCGACGGAGCGGACGTCCACGTCCATGATGGCGGCAACGTCGGCTATGTTCATCTTGCCGGTGACCGCAAGCAATTGGTCGTACTGTTCAACAAACGAAGCGCCGCGCTTCAGGTACTCGGCGTACAGCCCTTTGGCAAACAGGAGGCCAAACGCGTACGGGAAGTTGTAGAAGTTGTAATCGGCAAAGTAGTAGTGCGGCTTGCACACCCACATGTACGGGTGCAGGAATTCGTGGTCCAAACCGTCGCCGTACGCCTCTTTTTGCGCCTGCAGCATGATTGCCTTCAGCTCGTTGACGGAAAGCGAGCCGTTTTCACGGCGCTTGAACACCTCCGATTCAAACAGATAGCGGCTGTAGATGTCGACAATGACTTGTCCTTCGCCGGAGATGGCATTTTCCAAAATGGCAAACGCCTCTTCCTCGGTCGCCTGCTGAAGCGCCGCTTTGGCGATGATCGTCTCGCAGAAGATGGAAGCGGTTTCGGCAATCGGCATCGGATAGTCGCTGTTCAAAAACGCTTCGTCTACCAGGCACTCACCGTGATAGCCGTGTCCCAGTTCGTGGGCCAACGTGCTCACGTCGTTGTACGAGCCGGTGAAGTTGGCCATGATCCGGCTTTCCTTGACGACGTGCAGGTTGTGGCAGAACGCGCCGCCCCGTTTGCCTTCGCGCGGTTCGGCGTCAATCCAGCGGTTGTCAAACGCACGCGCGGCGTAGTTGGCCAGCTTTTCACTAAAGCTGCCGAAGTGTTTGACGATAAAGTCCCGCGCCTCTTGATACGTAAAGCGCATGTCCGCCTCTCCCACGGGCGCAAACAGATCGTAGAACGGCAGTCCGTTCGCGTGGCCCAACAGCTTCGCTTTCGTCCGGTAGTACTTGTGAAAGACGGGCAGGCTTTCGCGCATCGCGGTCAACATCGCGTCCAGCGTTTCCTTGTCCATGCGGGAGTCCTGCAGCGTTTTGTCGAGAGCAGATTCGTAGCCGCGCAGTTTGACGGTGGTGATCACCTCGCCCTTGATGCCGTTCAGGCAGGCTGCAGACGATTCCTCGATTTTCTTGTACGCTGCAAGTTCAGCCTCATACGCCGTCCTGCGCACTTGCGGATCTTTTTCGTAGGCCATGTTGCGCACGACCGACAGCGGCAGCTGTTTCGCTTCGCCATCGACGGTGATGTCTACCATTAGTGTGGAGGTGAGCAGTTCCTGCAGCTTCGACCATGCGTTGGAGCCGGTGTTTTTCATCTTTGCCAGAATGATTTCTTCTTTTTCGCTCAGCAGGTACTTTGCCTTTTGCGCCGTCTCTGTGAGGAAGAACCGGTGCGTTTCCAGCAGCGGAGACTGGCTGATCAGACTGTCCAGGCCGGAAAGCGATCCCAACCACTTTTGAAACTGGACGCCTGGCTCCACCAGTTCCACCGCCTGCTCCTGAATCCGTTCCACCAATTGCAGGGCGCGTTCGTTTTTTGCGTCGACACTGGCGGTCAGCTCGGCAAAATGATACAAACGGGACTGCGTTTGCAGCACAGACGTCAGTTTGGTTATGTACGTTTCCATTTTGTTCACGGCGTCATCCTGCCCATGCAGGTGCTCTTTGCTCCACGCTTTCAGTTCCTTCATCTCACTGCACAATTTGTCCCAATCTTTTTGCAGTTCCGGGGAATCGAAAGACGGGTACAACACGTCCAAACTCCAGCGCATCTCCATACACACGTGCCTCCTTAGCAACTTCTTGATCAATTCCTTCCTTATTGTAAAAAAAATCTTATGGAGTGAGCAAGTTTTTCAAAAGGAACCCCTACCCTGATTCCGGGTAGGGGCAACGCTTACACTTTCATCTTTGTTTCGGGATGCTGCACCAGGGTCTGCCGCTTGATCGCCAGCGTCAGCAGGGAGCACAGGAGTAAAAACCCGCTGAGAAAAAACAAGCTGGCTGTCATGCTGCCCGTCGCTTCGTTCAAATACCCGAGCGCATAAGGGCCGAGAAAACCGCCCAGGTTGCCGATGGAGTTGATCAACGCGATGCCCACCGCCGCCGCTTCCTCGCTGAGGAACAGCGCAGGCAGCGCCCAGAACGGTCCAAAGAAGCTGTATATTCCAGCCGTCGCCACACCCATCATGAGGACGGAGAGGTACGGATCGTCGGTAAAGGCGCAGATGATCAACCCGAGCGCTCCCACCGCCGGAGGGATAGCCGCGTGCATCCGCCGTTCCCCGGTACGGTCCGAGCGGCGGGCCCATGCAATCATCGCCAATCCGCCGATCACATAGGGAATCATCGTAACCAATCCCACCTGCGTATTGGTCAGCTTGCCGGACAGCAGCTTGATGATCGTCGGCATCCAGAAACCGATTCCGTACAACCCCACGACCAATGTGAAGTAAATCAGGGCCAGATGCCACACGCGCGGGTTGGCCAGCACGTCTTTGGTCGTATACCGCTTTTGGTGCTGTTTGGCCATCTGTTCGCGAGCCAGTTCCGCATTGAGCCACTGCTTTTCTTCCGCAGTCAGCCAATGCGCGTCATCGGGACGGTCCGTCAGGTAGAAATAAGTGACAACGCCGCAGATGACCGCCGGGATACCTTCCAGGATGAACATCCAGCGCCATCCCGGCATGCCAAACCAGTTGATGTTGTCCATGATCCAGGTGGAGATTGGGGCCCCGATGATATTGGAAGCGGCCAGCGCCGTCATGAACAAGGCAAACGCGCGCGCCTGCTCCCGTGCCCGAAACCAGTACGTGATGTACAAGATGATCCCCGGGAAGAAGCCCGCCTCTGCCACGCCGAGAAGAAAGCGGAGAACGTAAAGGTGCATGGCGTTCTGCGCCCATGCCGTGACGATCACGACCAGCCCCCAGCTCACAATGATGCGGGCGATCCAGATGCGGGCACCAATCCGGTGCATCAGGATATTGCTGGGTATTTCAAATAGAAAGTACCCGATGAAAAAGATGCCGGACACAAGGCCGAACACCTCGGCGCTCAATCCCAGCGCCTGGTTCATCTCCAGAGCCGCGTAACCCAGATTGACCCTGTCCAAGAACGCAACGATGTACAGCAGAAAAATAAAGGGGATGATTCGCCGCATCACCTTGCGGACAGTCCGCTCGCCGACGGATGGCTGCACGGTTTGTTCCTGATTCATTGGCGTTCCTCCTTCGCGCATTTCAAGCGTGAACCGGCTGTGTCAGATAGGTCAGTGCGGACAGGGCAAACAGTTGGGTCGTCTCCACGAGTTGTGCGATGTCCACGTATTCGTCGACGTGGTGCGGGATGTGCCGGTCCCCCGCGCCGGTGGTCAGGATCGGGATGCCGGCCTTGTGCAAAAACGTCCCGTCGGTGGCGCCGGGCACTCCGTTGAAGACCGGCTCCTTTTTCGCCACTTCCCGGTATGCTGTCGCGACCGCCTGCACCACTTCCGCCTCCATTGGCGTCAACGTCCACGGGCGCTCCTCGATCACGTCCAGCACGGCCTTGAACTGGTCATCCTCGTGCGCCAGCCGCTCCAGAATGTCGTTCATCTCCCGGCGCAGCACATCGTGATCCTGGCCGGGCACCGTGCGGATGTCCAGCGTAGTCATGCACTGATCGGGAACGACGTTGATCTGCGGTTCTCCCTTGACCGGGGCCTGCACAATCGTCGGCGTGATGCTGGGCCACCCGAGCATGGGATGCTCTCCCAGACGTTCCTTCTCTCGTCGTTCCAACTCCTCCAGTGCGAGTATCACCCGGGCCATGCGGGTGTTGGGATTCACCCCGGTCAGCGGCATGGCGCCGTGGGCCATTTTTCCGTAGGTCCTGAGGATCGCCCGCATTGCCCCTTTCTGCGTGATGCAAAGCTGGTTTTCCTCGGGCTCGCAGATGATCGCAGCATCCACACCGTCCGCCCACCCGCGGCGGATGAAATCCTTGATCCCGATCATCATGCCTTCTTCGTCGCAAGGGATGCAGAGCAGAATTTTGCCCGGAAATGGGATGGCGGAACGCTGAATCGCCTTGACGGCACAGATTGCCGCCGCCAGGTTGCCTTTTGTGTCGCAGGCGCCCCGGCCGTAGATGCGGCCGCCTGCGATCTGCCCGCCGAACGGGTCGTAGCTCCACGCGTCGCGGTCCCCCTCCGTCACAACGTCCGTATGCGCCTCAAAGAGAAGCGTTTTGCCCGGACGGCCGGAATCGTAAAAGGCGATCACGTTGGGCCGCCCCGGCACCACTTCCTCGTAAAATACCTGAAGTCCCATCTGCTGCAGGGTCTCGGCGACAAATTGGGCGACCCGCTCTTCGTTGCCATCCGGCTGACCTGGCCGATACACGCTCGGGATGCGCACCAACTCCTGCGTAAGGCGAACGACTTCCTGCTCATCGACATAGGAAATGACTTGATTCATGGACAATCGCTCCTCTCCAGATTCTGCACGGATACCGCGATGGGACGGCATTCCGCTGGTCCGTTTCCGTCAGTCCCCCTGCATCACAACTTCCGCCGCTGTCTCACATGCACGCAACCGACAGTACATCATCCCGCTATCACAAATCTCCTGAAATTTTTGACTTTTGTTTGCCGGCCGAGCCGATTTTCTTCCACGCCACCACGACAGCCAGCGTCACGATAACGGAGACGATCGCTTCCGGAAGGCCACTGAACACCGCTACGCTGGCAGCGACGCCGACCGGCATGTAGCCGCGGATAACCGCCATCCCGAGCACCAGGATCGTGTTTGTCATCGAACCCACAAAGCCGGCAAGGGCAATCGCTGCATGCTCGTTGAGACGCCGCAAACCCGTGTACGTCAGGTACGCCGTGACCCCGATAAACAGCCGCGGCAGGATGGCGACCAACGGGTCTTTAAACAGCGGAACTGTGGCATTTAAAAAGGAAGAAACACCGAAAATGAGACCAATCACCAACCCAACGCCCCACCCTTCCACAATGCCGCCGATCACTGCCGGGATGTGCATGATCGTCGCATTGCCTGCCGCCGTCGGGACCGGAATGAAGCCGAGACGCGTCACGCCCAGCAGGATGGCAATGGCCCCTAACACACCGGCGATCACAATTTTGCGAACCGTCAAGCCCTTTTCCATGCGTCTTCCCTCCTAATTGAATGCTGATTATTGGCGATTTTTCCGTCCAGCAAGCACTCTCCACTACCAGGGTATCGCCACCATCACCGCAGCCATGACCACGCTTGCAGCAATGGCAGCGTAATCCCTGCCGTGCGCCTTGTAGTGGGCGTAGCGCGTCCGAGCCGCTCCCGGCGTGTAGCAGCGCGCCTCCATGGCGAGAATCAGGTCCTCCGCGCGAGACAGCGCCACGTTAAACAGCGGGATGAGAATCGGCAGCATGTCTTTCGTCCGTTTTACGATCCGCCACCACTCGCCGGTGCCAAAGTCGGCGCCGCGCGACGCCTGGGCCTTCATCATCTTTTCCATTTCCAGCGCAAAGGTGGGCACGAAGCGGATCGCGATGGTGATGATCAGGGCGAACGCGTGGACGGGAAACCGGATGGCTGCAAGCGGCCGTAACAGCCGCTCCATCCCGTGCGTCAGCTCGGTCGTCGACGTGCTGAGCGTCAGCACGCTGGAGAGAAAGATCACCTCCACAAACCGCATTGCCGACACGATCACCAGCCGAACGCTTTCGCTGGAGATGGTCACAATCCCGTACTGGAGATAGATGGTCCCGCCTCGGGCGATTTCCCCGTAAAAAAGCAGCTGCAACACGGCCAAGATGAGGATGAACGGCACAGCCGGTTTTACCCCGGACAGGCCGTAGCGCAGCGGAATCCTGGCGAGGTGAAACAGCCACAAGCAGACAAGGAGACCGAACAGGTTGCCCGCGTAGGTGCCGCAGATCGCAATCGCGAGGATGAGGATGACAAAGGCGGCCAACTTAAACCGCGGATCGAGCCGGTGCACGATCGAACCTGTCGGCAGATACTGGCCGATCGTGATGTTTCGGGTCAATTCAAATTCGGCGGACATGCGAATCCCTCCTCACCGCCTGATCAACGTCACGATTTGCTCCGCTGCTTCTTCGGCGCGGTACGCCCCCACATCGACCGAATACCCCTGGTCCCGCAGCCGGTAGAGGATGTCGACGCTCTCCGGCGTTCCGATCCGATGGGCGCGCAAAATCTCCTGGTTGCCAAAGATGTCGCGCGGGGTGCCTGTGCAGACGGTCCGCCCGCCGGCCATGACATAGACGCGGTCGGCCAGCCGGGCCACTTCCTCCATGTTGTGGGAGACGAAGATGACCGTCAGGCCTTCCTCTCGGTTCAGCCGGCGTATCCGCTCCAACAGCTCGTTGCGCGAACGCGGGTCAAGCCCGGCCGTCGGTTCGTCCAGCACCAGTACCTTGGGCGCAAGCGCCAGCACGCCGGCCAGGGCCACCTTCCGCTTTTGGCCGCCGCTGAGCGCAAACGTCGGTCTGTCTTTCATCTCCTGAAACGACAGCCCGACCAGCTCCATGGCCCACTGTACGCGGCGCCGCACCTCATCCAGCGGCAGCCCCATCTTGAACGGGCCGTACGCTACGTCATCGCCGACCAGCTTCTCGAAAATCTGGTCTTCCGGGTTTTGAAAGACCAGCCCCACCTGACGCCTGAGCGCTTTTACGTCCAGCTTCGGATGGGAGACGTCCAGCCCGTTGACGATGACGGTGCCGGACTGGGGACGGATCAAGCCGTTGAAATGTTGAATCAGCGTCGATTTGCCCGATCCGGTGTGACCGATGATGGCGATACACTCCCCTGCTGCCACCTGCATGGTCACGTCGGTGAGGGCGCGGTGCTCCAGCGGGGTGTTCTGCATGTACACGTGAGACAGATTCCGTACTTCAATGATCGGCTGACTCATGATCCGCTCGCCTCCGCCCGTTTAAGCGTGAGCCTGTTTACTTCCGCCACCACTTCCTCGTTGTGAATCAGCGCAGGGGAAAACGCCGGCACTTCCCGGTGGACCCATGCGGCAATCCGGCTGGCGTCCGGGACGTCCAAGTGAAGCTCACGCAGCCGCTCATGCTGGGCAAACACGTCCCGCGGGGTGCCCTGCAGCGCGATCCGGCCGCCTTCCATCACGATCACCCGGTCCGCTGCCGCCGCTTCTGACATGTGGTGCGTCACGTTCACGATCGTCATGCCTTCGCGATGAAGTCTGCGGACGACAGCAAGTATCTCCTGCCGTCCGAAGCTGTCCAGCATACTGGTGGCTTCGTCCATCACCAGACACTGCGGTTTCATCGCGAGGACGCCGGCAATCGCGATCCGCTGCTTCTGTCCCCCAGACAGATGGTGCGGCGGCCGGTGGCGGAACGCGCTCATGCCGACGGACTCCAGGGCAAAGTCGACGCGCTGCTTCATTTCCTCCGGCGGCACGCCGATGTTTTCCAGCCCAAAGGCGACATCCTCCTCCACGATGGTGGCGACAAGCTGGTTGTCGGGATGTTGAAAAACCATGCCGACAAGGCTGCGGATCTCGTGCATCCGCTTCTTGTCCCGGGTATTGATGCCGTTTACCCAAACATCGCCTTCCCGCGGCGTCAAGATGCCATTGAGGTGTTTGGAGATCGTCGATTTTCCCGAGCCGTTGTGGCCAATAATGGCCAGGTGTTCACCCCGGTACACCTCAAAGGAGACGCCGTGCAGGACGGGAATCTGCTGTTCGTGGTTCACCTGATAGGAAAACGAGACGTTTTCTACGCGAATGAGCGGCTCGTTTGTCATGCGTTCCCCTCGCTTTCACTTAAATTCCCCGCCCGCCGTCCACGTTGACAATTTCCCCGGTCACCATTCGGGACAAGTCGCTGCACAGATAAAGAGCAGCATGAGCGATATCGTCCGGCTGGATCAGGCTGCCGAGCGGGACGCTGCTGACAAAGATCTCCTGCGTGTCCCTGGAGATTTTCTCCGCATCCCCGCTCATGAATTGGCGCAGCATCGGCGTCTCCGCCGGACCGGGATTGATCCCGTTTACGCGAATCTTGTAGGGAGCCAGTTCGATTGCCAACGCCTTGGTCAGCATGATCGCCGCTCCCTTCGAGGCGCAGTACGCGTTTAGTCCCGGGCGGGCGCGGATGCCGGCGATCGAACAGATGTTGAGGATCACGCCGCTTCCCCGCTGTTTCATGACGGGAACGACGTACCTGGACGTCAGGTAGATGGACTTGACATTGACATCCATGATCCGCTGCCACAGCTCTTCCGACACCTCCTCGACCGGGGTAAACGTCATCGGCACCCCGGCGCAGTTGACGACGGCGTCCACCGTGCCGAATCGCTGAACTGTACGCTCCACCATCACCTTTACTTCGGCGTCAACGGCCACGTTTGCCGGAACCGCCCATGCGTCAGAGCCGCACGCTTCGGCTGTCTCCCGGGCGGCTTCCCCGTTCCAATCGACGACGGCCACCCGCGCCCCCTCCCGCACAAAGCGGCGGCAGATCGCTTTTCCCATGCCGGAACCGCCACCCGTGACGATAACCGCCTTGTCTTTCAACAGCATTGGCACGCCCCCCCTACTGTTTCAGATTCATCACGACCATGCGCAGGTCGGTCATCTCTTCGATCGCGTAGCGCGGCCCTTCCTTGCCCAGACCGCTGTTCTTGATGCCGCCGTAGGGCATCACGTCATTGCGGTACGTGGAGACGTCGTTGATGATGACGCCGCCGTACTCCAGCACCCGTGCAGCCCGCATGGCAATGTTCAAATCGTTGGTGAAAATGCCTGCCTGCAGGCCGTAGCTGGATGCATTGGCGACGGCAAAGGCTTCCTCGATGGTGCGGTAAGGGATGATGGTGACGACCGGGGCGAACACCTCCAGACAATTTACCTTCATCTCCGGGGTGGTTCGCGTCAGCACCGTCGGATGGAACACGGCTTTGTCCCGCCGGCCTCCGCAAAGCAGCTCCGCCCCCTGCGCGACAGCTTCCTGCACCCAGTTTTCCGCTCGGATCGCTTCCGCTTCGCTGATCATCGGCCCGACGTCCGTCTCCGGGTCTTCCGGATCGCCCACGCGCAGTTGACGAACCTCGTGCAGGAATGCCTCTGTAAACGCTTCGGCGACACGCTCGGCCACGAGGATTCGCTGCACGGCGATGCAGGCCTGCCCCGCGTTGTGAAAGCTGCGCTGGGCGATCAGCTTCGCCGCCAGGTCAAGGTCGGCGTCTTCGTGGACGATGTTGGGGGAGTTGTTGCCCAGCTCCAGCGCCACGGGTCGCAGGCCGCTGCGCTGCTTGATGATGGCGCCCACCTCCGCCGAGCCGGTAAAGGTGTACATGGCGATCCGGGGATCGTCCAGCATCCATTCTCCCACCTGGCTGCCGGAGCCGGTGACGATGTTGACGTGCCCTTTTGGAAGGCCGGCTTGTTCCAACAGTTCCACCAGCAGAAAGGACGCGATCGGCGTGGCGGTCGCCGGTTTCAGCACCACTGTGTTGCCTGCGGCGATGGCGGGAGCGACCTTATGCGTGCCGAGGAGCAGCGGATAGTTGAACGGCGTAATCGCCCCGATCACCCCTTTGGGCACGCGGATGGCAAAGCCGATCCGGTTTTCCGCACCCGGCGTAGCCGCGAGGGGCACCATCTCACCGGCAATCCGCTTTGCTTCCTCGGCCGACAGCCGCAGTGTATTGATGACACGGTCCAGCTCGCCCCGGGCGTCTTTGCGTGTCTTGCCCACTTCCCTGACCAGCGACAGTTCCAATTCCTCCCGGCGTTGTTCGGCAATCCGGCTTGCCTCCAGCAGGATGTCTGCGCGCATGCTCGGCGTCAGGGTGCTTCGGCGGAACGTCTCCAGCGCGCATGTGACGGCGTCTTCCACGTGCTGCCGCTTTGCCTTGGCGATCGTGGCGATGACCTCGCCCGTATACTTGTGAGTGACGGGAATGCGCTCGTCTGTCTCCACCCATGTACCGTCGATGTACAGTCGGTAGTGATGCACCTGTGCCTGTGTCCTTTCCATAGGTCATCCTCCCCTGCGGTATAGTTGTTCACGGATGGCCTGCCCCATCTCCCGCGTGGTGGCTGTCCCGCCGAGGTCCGGCGTGCGGACGCGCCGCTCCGCCAGGACGTCTTCGATGCTGTCCAGCACCAACCTGCCCAGTTCCCGCTCGCCCAGGTGATCCAGCATCATGCTCACGCTCCAGATGGTCGCGATCGGATTGGCAGTGCCTGTGCCCGCGATGTCGGGCGCCGATCCGTGAATCGGTTCAAACATCGAAGGGTAGTTTTTTTCCGGATTGATGTTGCCGGACGGGGCCAATCCCAGCCCGCCGACGAGGGCCGCACCCAGGTCGGTCAGGATGTCACCGAACAGGTTGCTGGCGACGACGACGTCAAACGTTTCCGGGCAGCTGACAAAATAGGCGGACAGCGCATCAATGTGTGTCAGCCGGGTCTCAATCTCCGGGTACTCCAGGCTCACTTCCTTGACGATTTCGTCCCAAAACGGCATGGAGTGGTTGATGCCATTGGACTTCGTCGCCGCTGTCAGGCGCCGCTTGCCGGTTTCTTTTGCCAGCCGATAGGCGTAGCGCACGATCCGCTCCACGCCGTAACGGGTGAAGACGTTGTTTTGCACCGCCAGCTCATACGGTGTGCCCTCGTGCAGGCGTCCGCCCATGTTGGAGTACTCACCTTCTGTGTTTTCCCGCACGACGACAAAGTCGAGATCGGCGTGCCCCTTGCAGCGCAGCGGACTCTCCAGCCCGCGCAGCAGCTTGATCGGCCGAAGATTGACATACTGCTGAAACGCTCGCCGGATCGGAAGGATCAACTCCCAGACGGAGATGTGATCAGGCACGCTGGGATCACCGATCGCCCCGAGCAGGATGACGTCAAACTGCCGCAGGGTCGTCAGGCCGTCCTCCGGCATCATCCGCCCGTGCTCCTGGTAATACC
The DNA here is from genome assembly GCF_020923495.1 of Brevibacillus sedimenti. Lineage (GTDB taxonomy): Bacteria > Bacillota > Bacilli > Brevibacillales > Brevibacillaceae > Brevibacillus > Brevibacillus aydinogluensis. The sequence goes on along the minus strand of NZ_CP064048.1, from coordinate 3,044,438 downwards.
GGCAGTTCCAGGGAAAAGTCGAGGTCTCAAAGGCAAGTCCGCCGTGAATCTCGGCAGCCGCCTGCAAGAGAGCGAGTCCCTCCTCCATCACCTCCGGTCCGATACCGTCTCCGGCAATGACCGCGACCGCGTAATGCTTCATCGTGGCTCCTCCTTTGCCATGAGGATGCCCTTTTTCACTTGCAAATCCCATACCACAGTCGGTATATTCATAATTTTCAGTCGTATTGTGGCATGTACGGTCGCTACTCGTTGCATGGCGTACACTCGTTGTTGCAAAACGTGCAACATGTGTTGCAATCCATGCAGCATGTGTCACCGGCGCGTTCCGTTGTATCCGTACTTTTTCAGCTTTCGCCACAGAGTAGTCCTGTCCATGCCGAGTATCTTCGCCGCCTCCATCCGATTTCCCTTTGTCTCTTCCAAAACTTTCCGAATCAGCATGGCTTCCTCAGATTCGCCCGGCTGCGGTCTATCGCGGACACGCTGGATTTTGCTGACAAAAAATTCGGCATCAGACGCGTCCAGGCGGTCGGATTGACACAACAGCACCATGCGCTCTACCACGTTGCGCAGTTCGCGCACGTTGCCGGGCCAGTTGTGCTGCTCCAGCAGGGCAAAGATCGCCGGGTCCACCTCCCTGATCGCTTTGTCTCTTCGCTCGCCCACCTCGTGAATGATCGACCAGACCAGGTCGGGGATGTCTTCTTTCCGCTCTCGCAGCGGAGGGATTTCCAGCGTCAACACGTTCAGCCGGTAGTAGAGATCGGAGCGAAACTGGCCGGACGCTATCTGCTGCTCCAGATCGCGGTTGGTCGCAGCGATGATCCGCACGTCGACGGGCACGATGCGCTCCCCGCCGATTCGCCTCACCTTTTTCTCCTGCAGGACGCGAAGCAAAAGGGCCTGGATCGGCAGCGACAGCTCACCGATTTCGTCCAGGAACAAGGTGCCGCCGTGGGCCAGCTCAAACAGCCCCGGCTTTCCTCCCCTGCGCGCTCCGGTGAATGCTCCATCCTCGTAGCCGAACAATTCGCTTTCCAACAGGTTGCCGGGCAGAGCAGCGCAGTTGACGGCGATGAACGGACCGGCCGAGCGTTGGCTGACCAGGTGAATGCCCTGCGCAAACAGCTCTTTTCCCGTCCCGGTCTCCCCCGTAATCAGTACGGTCGCCTCCGTCTTTCCGAAACTGGCCGCCCACGCTTTCGCCTCGCGGATGGCCTGCGAGCAGCCGACGATGTCTTCCAGCCGGTATTTGGCCTCCAGTCCGCTCTCCATGTAGTGCTTGCGGATGCGCATTTCCATTTTTTGTACGTCGGTGATCTCCTTGAATGTGGAGACTGCTCCCACGATCTCGCCATCCACAATGATCGGCAGGCGGTTGATGATGATCTGCCGGTTGAGCACGGTAGCGATGTCGCCGATCTCCTTTTTGCCGGTCGCCAGGATGCGCAGCATGTCGGAATTCGGAATGTAGCGGGTGATCTTCTCTCCGACGATGTCGGCGGGGAGGCCGAGGATTTCGATCGCGTTCTTGTTTACCCAGATGACGGTGGAATCCCGGTCGACGGCGATGATGCCGTCATGCGAGGCGTCCAAAATGGCCTGGATGTGGATGTTGCTGTTCACTTTGCCGCATCCCCCTCTTGCGCCCGGTCCACCAGGGCGTTCACTTCCGCGGGCGGTTTTCGCGCCGTTCGCCGTTTGGTCCTGCGCTTCTTCTGCCTGAGGACCACCAGCGCCGCCAGCATCAACCCCAACGTTGCCAGCTGAATCGGCTGCACCATCTCGGGGACTACCCACCCGCTCATCCCGAGCAGATGGAATAGTACAGCCACGTACAGCAGAATGGCGGCCAGATTTTTGGCTTTCATCTCCCGTCACTCCTTTTTCCCGGCGTGGGGACGAGTTCATTTTCTGTGGGTGCAAGAAACTCCCGTGAAGCGCCATCGGCTCCACAGGAGTTTTTCAAGTGTCCGGCAGCCACCGCGTTCCCGTCAGATCGGACGAAGGGGGACGCGGTCCATTCCGGACAGGCGTTCCACCATCTCCACCCACGCCTGCGGCTTTTGCGGCAGGACGGCGTAGTAGCGGGTGAGGAAGGTGACGATCAGATCGGCTTCCAGGCTGTCCTGGTCCTCGTTAGTCGGCAGGAAGCACAGGTCAAGACCGGAAACGGCCTCGCCGTCATTTTGCCAGGACGGATGGACATACGGGAAGTCAATTCGCTTGTACCCGAGATGGGACAGCACTTCCCGCCGCACGAATGGGTCCATCGGCTTGATCCCGCCAAATTCGTGGTTCTCTACCCGGTACGGATCGTAAATCTCTGCGAACATGCCGTATAACTGCTTGCCCTGCGCCGCAGCGAGGGCGTTCAGGTCCTTTTGCCGTTCAAGCGCGAGAAAACGTCCGATGCCAAGCCCCTCCGCCCGATAATCGTAAAGTCGGTCATGGCCACGTTCAGGTCGGCGTAGTAGCGGTACTCGGTCGCCCCTACGACCTCGCCTTCGTGGACGGCCACAAATACGCGGATGCCCGGGTCTTCCAGCGGTTCTTTCCACAAGTCAAACGCCAGCACTTCTTCCGGCGGAAACACTTCCTGCATCAGGCGATGCATGCGCGCAAACAAGGGATCGTCAATGCTTGCAATGCGAATGTACTGCACGGATCTATTCCTCCTCGCCTATATTTATGGGCGCTCGATTGTCTGCATGGAGCACTATTGTCTCGTTGCGGACATAAAGGGGTTTTTCCACTCCATCAGCGCAGCGTAATTGCGAGATTCTTCGTCTTCCAGGTAGTTGGCCACCACTTTCAGGGGTGTGCGGCCGCAGCGCATCAGAAACGTCACGACCGGATCCTTCAATTCCCCGCTACCACCTTTTCCAGGTACGCTTCCGCCGTCATTTGGTCGGCGTACCGGCCGTAGCCGGGCATGCGGCCGCCGCCCAACAGGCGCTTCAGCCCTTTGTGGACGACCAGTTCGTACATTGCCTGCATCATCCATTTGCCCAGCCCCAGCTTGCGGTGGGACGGACGGATGCAGATGTCCACGATGTACAGGGTGTCTCCGTTGGGATCGTGGTTGCGAATGTAGCCGCTGTCGGTCACTTCCTCCCAGGTGTGGTCCGGGTGAGCCGGGTCAAACGTGACCAGCAGGCCGGTGATGGAGCCGGCGAGAACGCCGTCCACCTCGACGCAGACGGCTCCCTCGGGAAACAGGGTGACGTGGTTGGTCAGCTGCTCCTTGTTCCACCACAGTTCCGAGGGAAACGGCGGCGGAAAGCTCTCCTGCTGGATCCGGATCAGCTCGTCAAAGTCGTCCGGCGTATAATTGCGGATCATCGCCTTGACCGGCTTGTCCTGATCAAAGACGTACAGCTCTTTGCGGTACATGAGGCTTCCCTCCGTTTTACTTCCAATCAGGATACAGGTCGATGCGGCGATCGCGCCAGGTGGTGACGGAGCCTTTTTCCCGCACGTCGTACAGGAGCTGCAGATCCAGGTCGGCGGTGACGATCATGTCGTGGTTGATCTCCCCTTCTGCCAGGACGCCGCGCGGCGGGAACGGCACGTCGTTGGGCGTCAGCACGGCCGCTTGCCCAAAGTTGGCCCGCATGAAATCGACCGTAGGCAGCGAGCCGACAGTGCCCGTGACGACTACGTACACCTGGTTTTCAATGGTGCGCGCATGGCTGGTGTAGCGGACGCGGTGGAACGCGTGCCGATCGTCGGTGCACGACGGGCAGAAGATGACGTCGGCACCGCGCGCCTTGGCCATCCGCACCAGTTCGGGAAACTCGATGTCGTAGCAAATGATCACGGCGATTTTCCCTTTGTCCGTCTCGAAAATCACCAGTCCGTCTCCTGCGCCCATGTTCCATCCCTTGATTTCCCACGGGGTGATGTGGACCTTTTTCTGACGGCCGACACGTCCGTCCGGGTAAAAAAGGAAGGCTGTGTTGTAGAGCCGGCCGTTTTCTTCAATGATGTGGGTGCCGCCGATGATGTGCATGCCATGCCGGGCGGCCAGCGTGGAGAACAGATTGACGTAGTCCTCCGTAAACGATGGGAGGGCGGTAATGGGCAGGGCGCTGCCTGTCCCGTCGCCAATTGACATCAGCTGCGTGGTGAACAGTTCCGGAAACAGCAGGAATTCCGTTTCGTACTCCTCCGCCGTTTTCACGTAGTGCTCCACCTGGCGGGCAAATTCATCAAAACTTTGTATGGTATGCAGGTGATACTGCACCGCGGAGACGCGCATCTTCATGAAGACGATTTCCTCCTCGCAATATTCGTGATAGCTAAACTATAGCAAAAAAGCGCGCCAAAGTCTTCCTGCGGCCGCACTTTTGCCGCAGGTATCCTGAATACGGAACACGGCTGTCTGTACCAGGACAGACAGCCGTATGGAGAAATGCCGATTGGCGAAACCCATGACAGCCGGCGTTCACTAACGCCTATCGGAGCGCGGCCATCCGCAAGGCGGTGCGGTACAACAGTTCAGTGCCGAGCGCGATGTCTTCGGGGAGGCATACTCCTGCGGGTTGTGACTGATGCCGTCCTTGCAGCGGACGAAAATCATCCCGTACTCGCAAGCGTAGGAAAGCGCCAAGGCGTCGTGGAACGGGCCGCTCATCAGTTCGGGCGGCGTAAGTCCCATCCGTTTGCTTTCCTCCCGCATCACTGCCTTGATCCACTCGGCGCAGTAGCGCGGCTCGCTGTTTGTGTCTTCGGTGATCGTGTACGCAAGTCCGCATTCGACCGCGGTCTGTTCGATTACCTCGCGCAGTTCCGCCTCCCGCCGGTTTCGCCGGTCAAGGTCGATATCGCGCAGGTCGATGCTGAACCTGACCCGCTCCGGGATGATGTTGCGCGAATCGGGGAAGACCTCCAGATGGCCGACGGTTCCCACCGTGGGAGCGTTCGGGTCCTGACTGGCGATCTTGTTCAGGGCGGCAATTACCTTGGCGGCCCCCACCAAGGCGTCACGTCGCATCGACATCGGCACGGAGCCGGCGTGACCGGCAAAGCCGGCAAATTCCACAGTCCACCAGAGCGGACCGGAGATGCCGGTGACAATGCCGACGGGCTGCCCCGCCTGATCCAGTACCGGCCCCTGCTCAATGTGCAGTTCCAGATACGCCCCGATTGCCCCGGCCGGATAGACGGAGTCGGCAAGCCGCTCCGGGTCACAGCCAAAGTCGATCAAGGCCTGTCTGCGCGAGATGCCGTTTTTGTCCGTCCGTTCCAACTCTTCGGCCTCCACCTGCCCGAGGATGCCGCGAGAGCCGAACAGCCCCTTTTGAAACCGGCAGCCTTCTTCATCGCAAAATGCGACCACCTCAATCGGCCGCTCTGGCTGAAATCCGTTTTCGATCATCGTCTGCACCGTCTCCAGCCCGCCGAGCACGCCGATCGTGCCGTCAAAACGGCCGCCATACGGCTGGGAGTCGATGTGCGAGCCGATCATCAGCACCGGCGCATCCGGCTGTCCTCCCTCCAGCCGCCCGATCAGGTTGCCAAAGTGGTCGATCCGCGTCGTGAGTCCCGCCTCCTCCATCCAGCGTTTGACCAGTTCCACGCCCGCCCGGTCCTCGGGGACAGCGCCAGCCGGCACACCCCCGTCTCCCCGATTTTGCCGATTTGCGCCAATGCCTCGATCCGCTGCTGCAAGCGTTCCCGGTTGATCGCAAGCGCTCCTGCCTCGGTATTCATCCCTTCATGACCTCCCTGCCCTGTTTTTGGTAGACAATCTCTCCGTCGATCATGGTGAGCTCCACTTGCAGGTCCCTGATCCGCTCCGGTGCTGCGTCGAGAATCCGCCCGTTCAAGACGACCAGATCAGCCAGTTTTCCCGCTTCGATGCTGCCTTTGATGTCCTCTTCAAAGCTGGCGTAGGCGCCGTTTACGGTAAACAGGCGAATCGCCTCCATCACCCCGATCCGCTGACGGTCCCCCACGACCCGTCCGCTTTTGCTCCTGCGGTTGACGGCGGCGTGAATGCCCAACAGCGGTGAAAAATCCGTCACCGGGCAGTCTGAACCCCCTGCCGACACGATACCGCTTTGGAAAAAGTCGCCGACGGGATACATGTGGCTGACCCGATCGCCGATGCTCCGGACGTAACCGTCGCCGTACTCGTAGAGAAAGGCGGGATTGGGAATCGGCACGACGCCAAGACGGGCCATCCGCTCGACCAAGTCGGGGGCGGAGACGCCGGCGTGCTCGATGCGGTGGCGGTGGTTGCCCCGCGGATGTTTGCGCAGCGCGTCCTCGATACAGTCGAGCAGCAGGTCAATGGCCCGGTCCCCCTGTGCATGAGCGGTAATCTGGAACCCTTTTGCATGCGCTTCTCCCAAAATCGTATGCAGCTCGTCCCGGTTGTAGTAGAGGATTCCGCAGTCGCCGGGACGGTTGTCGTACGGCTGCCGCATCGCCATCGTCGCTGCGGTGCTGGCTCCGTCCACGAACACTTTGGCGGGGCCAATCCGAAACCGCTCGTCTCCCAACCCTGTCACGACACCTGCCTCCATCATGCGGCGGACGAAGGCGTCTGACTCGTTCAACGCGCAGATCATCGCGTAGATCCGCACTTTTACGTCGCCGCTCCGCACCGCTTTCTGCATCGCCCGCAGGTTGTCCGGCCCGTATCCGCCCGCGTCGTGCACACTGGTGATGCCCGCGGCCACAAAATCGTCCGAAGCCAGGCGCAGGGCTCTCCGGTACTCTTCCTCGCTAAATGCCGCCGTTTCAAACATCTTCATGTGCGCCGTTTCCACCAATAGTCCCGTCAGCGCCCCCGTCTCGTCCCGGTCAAGCCGTCCCCCCTGCGGATCGGGCGTATGTTCGTCAAACCCGGCCAAGGCGAGCGCCCGGCTGTTGACGACGGAGTGATGGGCGCAGGTCCGCATCACGAAAATGGGATGCTCCGTCGACACCTCGTCCAGTTCCTGCCTGGTAGGGTAACGCCGTTCCTTCATCCGGTTTTCGTCAAATCCGGAGGCGCGCACCCACGATCCCGCCGGCGTCCGTTCCGCCTGCCGCTTCAACGCCTCCAGCAGGCCGTCCACCGAGTCGATGCCCGCCGCCTTGCAGTCCACCCCCAATTTGTTCGTGCCGTAGAGTGTGATGTGCAGGTGGGCGTCGATGAATCCCGGCAGGAGACTCCTGCCTTCCAGATCAATCACGCGCGTGCCCGCGTGCACATGGCGGCGCATCTCTTCGTCTCCGCCCACGGCGACGATACGGTTTCCGCTCACCGCCACCGCTTCCGCCACGCGGTTTTGCGTGTCTGCCGTCACTACCTGTCCGTTCAGAAAAACGATGTCAGCCATCTCATCCCCTCCCTTTTCCTGCCCCTAGATTGTCGGCGACTTTTCCGCCGCTGCCCGAGTCCCGGACGCTGTCAGCCGGGCGGTCAGGACATGGACCACCCCCATCACCGCCACGTTGATGAGCAGGGCAATCACGCCCACGTTGATGTCCTTGATGAAGGCCGGCAGTGATGGAAACAGTGTGCCTATCGTCACATCGGCCACCGTCACGTAGACAACCGTCAGCACGCCGCAGGCAATGCCCGCAAACGCACCGTACTTGTTGACCAGCGGACGTGCGGGCAGGCTGAACAGCAGCGCCGGAAACAACTGCGTCACCAGGCTGTATCCCATCAACAGCAGCGTGACCAGCGCCTCTCCCCCGCTCAGCGTGTAATACAGGCAGATCAGCGAGAGCACGGGCACCAGCCCTTTGGCGATGCGGCCGATCCGCTCTTCTGTGGCCGCAGGCACAAACACGTGGATCACGTTTTTCGCCAACAGGGTGGCAGCCGTCATCAGCAGCATCGACCCGGGCACCAGGGCCGTGAGCAAACCGGCCGCGCCGATCAGTCCCACCACCCAGGGGTCAAACGTCCGTATCGACAGCCGCAAAAGCGACAGGTCGCCCTCCGCTCCCTGCAGTCCGGGAACCTGCAGGATCGCGGTGAATCCAACGAAGAAGACGAACAGCAGCATCAGGGTATAAAGCGGCAGCACGACCGTGTTTTTGCGAAACACGTTTTCATTTTTGGCGGAAAACACGGAGCCGAACGTATGCGGCCACATGTAAAACCCGAACACGGTCAAGAGCACGGTGGAGACAAACCAGGAGATGCTCATCCCTTCGTCAGGGAAAATCAAGAAGCCCGGCTTGGCCGCATCCACCGCTTCAAACATCGGCTGTATCCCGCCGTAGTAGTGATAGGGCAGATACAGTCCGAGGAAGACGACCACGAAAAAGATCATGATGTCCTTGATTACCGCCGTCCAGGCGGAGCCGTGAATGCCGGAGATCATGACGTAGATGGTCACCGCCAGCACGCCGATCCAGACGGCGGCCGTCGGAGCAATCGTCCCGTACGAGGTCTCCGACACGATAATCCCGAGCCCTTTAAACTGCAGCACCAGGTATGGAATGATCGCCAGCACGCCAACCGTGGAGACAAGGATGCCGAGCATCGGACTGTTGTACTTGCTGACGAAAAAATCGGGTTGGGAAACCAGCCTGTGCTCCTTGGCGTACCGCCAGATAGGCGGCAGCAGCCAGTAGGACAGCACGTACGCAAGCGAAATGTATGCCAGCACGTAGTAGGAGGGGGCGCCTTTCGAGTACGCCCAGCCGCTGCCGCCCAGAAACGTGAATGTGGTGTAGATCTCGCCGGCAACGAGCAGGAAGATGAAGACCGATCCAAAGCCGCGCCCGCCTACCGTCCACTGCTCCATGTTCATGTCTTTTCCTCTCTGGGCGCGGATGCCGAGGAAAAGCGACAGGGCAAGAAACAGAAAAAGGATGACGAGTGCCGGATTCACAGCTTCTCCCCCTTTCTGTCGGATTGGTCCAGCTTGTTGACGGCCAACATGATAAGCGAGGTCAGCACCACCCACATGACAATCCAAAACAGCACAAAAGGCATGCCCAACACGTACGGTTCCACCCGGTTGACAAACGCCACCCCGCCCAGCATTCCAATAAACGGCAGCGCACCCAGCGCATATTTGACCTTCATTCTCATCCCCCTTTTGGTATGCGGTTTGTCCCATTGCCGGCCGGCTTGTCGGACTTGTATGCTACTATTATCGAAAGATTCACTCTTTTCCTTTGTCCCGTCAGCCAGAAAGAACCGGCGCTTTTTGTCTGCGGGACCAACGAACGACACATGCAGCGTATGGGGAGGAGTCAGATGATTACTGTGCGTGAATTGATCGAGGTGGCCGGCATGGACACCACTGATGTGTTGGCCGGGGAAGCGTTTCTGGACAAGGAACTGCACGGGGTCACGTCGTTTGATTCACCCGACGGCCATCTCTGGCTGCGACCGGGAGAATTTGTCCTGACGACCGGTTTTCCGTTTGTCGCCCAAGGGCGGGAAACCGCTTCCGGCTTGATCCAGTTGATCGACGCCCTGGCGGAACGGGGAACACCTGGGTTTGCCATCAAGCTGGGCCGGTACATCGACGCGCTCCCGGAAGCGGTGATTGACCGTGCCAATGAAAGGCAGATGCCGGTGCTTTCGTTTCCCATGGAAAAGGGCTGGTCGGATGTGATCGTGCCGGTCACCAGCTACATCAACGCCAAACAACGGCAGGAACTGGACCGGACCCACGCCATCTACGAACGGTTTCACCGCCATCTCACCAGCGGAGGGAGTGTGGAAAATCTGGCCGAACTGCTGTATCACATCCTGGAGCGGCCAATCAGTATCTACCTGCGTACCCCTCGGAAAAAGCTGGACGTACCTGCCTCTGTCACCCACGCACCGCCGCTGGAAAAGCTGCTCGGCCGGACAGGCCCGAATGCATCCGCCCGTGAGCCCCTCACGCGTTACCGGGATCGTCACCTGATTCGCTGGCTTCTGCACAACGGCGAAACACAGGGGGCCATCCTGCTGTGGGAGGTGGAACGTGACCTCCACCCGTGGGAAAAGGTGGCGATAGAACAGACAGCCGCGCTGCTTTCGCTGGAAATCGAGCGGCACCAGACGCTCGCAGCGGCCTGCCAGCGTTTTCGCAACGACTTCCTGCACTTGCTGGTCGGCGGCTGTGACGCTTCGCGCGACCTCCTCTACCGCAAAGCAGAAGAAGCCGGCTGGAGCCTGGCGGACCACTATGCTGCCGCTGTGCTGAGCGATGCCGGCGCTCCCGACATCATGCACACCTGGAGGGAGCGGGTTTCTCTATTGGAGGCGCTGCGGAGCGAGTGGGAACATATCTCCCCGTCCGTACTCTGCGGCCTGGACCGTGAGAACCGGATTCTGCTCCTGTTCCCCGCCGACGCGGGCTCGGCGGAGCCATCCCCAGAGGCCGTGGAGAGCGTTAAGCGCATCGCCCGCCGTCATACGCGCCCGCTCTGTTTGGGCATCGGACGCCTCCATCCCGGTTTGGAGGCCGTCCCGCACAGTTATCGGGAAGCGGTGATCGCGTGCCGGGCCGCCCTGAACGCCGTCTCGAATGCCTCCGCCGACGGCCAATCAGCGCCGTTGGTCGTGCGATGGTTTGCCCGGCTGGGCCTGGAACGGGTGCTGTTTGCAGCGAGCCCCGAACAGGAAGCCAGGCGCCTGGCCGATGAATGTCTGAACAGTCTGAACCGCTACGACCGGGAGCGGAACGGACAGCTCGTTCGCACTTTGCGCGCGTTTTTGGAGGCCGATGGCAATCACGCGGTGGCGGCGGAAAAACTGTTCGTGCACAAAAACACCGTCAAGTACCGGCTGCATCTGATCCGCGAGCTGACCGGCCTGCAGCCGGAATGCGGCCGGGACCAGCTTCTGTTTCGCATCGCGCTGACCGTGCACAGCGCTGGATGAGGAATTCTTTAGCCGGGAGACAGACAAAAAAAGCCCCTGCTCCTCACAAAGGAAGAGCCGGGGGCATAGGGGGAAAACGACCGGCCTTACGCGTAATGTTCTTCGCGCAGCCGCTTGATCTCTTCGCTTTCCAGGTATTCATCGTAGGTCATCAACTTGTCGATGACGCCTTTCGGTGTGATTTCGATAATGCGGTTGGCGATCGTCTGCACGAACTGGTGGTCGTGGGAGACGAACAAAATCGTGCCTTCGAAGTCGATCAGCCCGTTGTTCAGCGCCGTAATCGACTCCAGGTCCAGGTGGTTGGTCGGTTCGTCCAGAATCAGCACGTTGGCGCCGGAGAGCATCATTTTCGCAAGCATGCAGCGCACCTTTTCGCCGCCGGAGAGGACGTTTGCCTTTTTCAGCGATTCGTCGCCGGAGAAGAGCATCCGGCCGAGGTAGCTGCGGATAAATGTCTCGTCCTGTTCTTTGGAATACTGACGCAGCCAATCGACCAGGGTCAGGTCGGTATTGAAATACTCGGAGTTGTCCTTTGGGAAATACGCCCGGGACGTGGTGACTCCCCACTCAAACGTGCCGCTGTCCGGCTCGACTTCGCCCATCAAAATGCGGAACAGCGTGGTTTTGGCCAGCTCGTTGGGGCCGACAAAGGCCACTTTGTCCCCTTTGTTGATCGTCAGCGTCAGGTTTTCGAACAGCTTTTCGCCGTCGACCGTCTTGCTCAAGCCCTCAATCGCCAGCAGGTTCTTGCCCGCTTCCCGATCGGGCTTGAAATTGATAAACGGATAGCGGCGGTTGGACGGTTTGATGTCCTCCAGCGTGATCTTCTCCAGCAGCTTCTTGCGGGAGGTCGCCTGCCTCGACTTGGAGGCGTTGGCGCTGAACCGGGCGATGAACTCCTGCAGTTCCTTGATTTTCTCTTCCTTCTTTTTGTTCTGTTCCTTGGCCATCTTCAGCGCCAGTTGGCTGGATTCGTACCAGAAATCGTAGTTGCCCACGTACAGCTGGATTTTGCCAAAGTCGATGTCGGCGATGTGCGTGCACACCTTGTTCAGGAAGTGACGGTCGTGGGAGACGACGATGACCGTGTTTTCGTAGTCAGCCAGGAAGTTTTCCAGCCAGCGGATCGATTCGATGTCCAGGTGGTTGGTCGGCTCGTCAAGGAGCAGAATGTGCGGGTTGCCGAAAAGCGCCTGGGCGAGCAGCACGCGCACTTTTTCGTTACCGGTGAGATCTTTCATCTTTTTGTCGTGCAGCTCGGCCGGGATGCCCAGCCCGGTGAGCAGTTCAGCGGCGTCAGCTTCGGCCATCCAGCCGTTCAGCTCCTCAAACTCCGCTTCCAGTTGGGACGCGCGCATGCCGTCCTCCTCGCTGAAGTCCGGCTTCATGTAGAGCGCGTTTTTCTCTTCCATGATTTCATAGAGGCGCTTGTGCCCCATGATGACGGTTTTCAGCACCTCGTATTCGTCGAACTCGAAGTGGTTCTGTTTCAGCACGGCGATCCGTTCGCCGGGCGTCACCGAAACGTGTCCGCTGGTCGGCTCGATTTCTCCGGCGAGAATTTTTAAAAACGTGGACTTCCCGGCGCCGTTTGCGCCGATCAGGCCGTAGCAGTTGCCGGGTGTAAACTTGATAGAGACGTCTTCAAACAGGACGCGCTTGCCGTAACGCAGCGTCACGTTATGTGTGCTAATCATCGCAATACCTGCCTTTTTCCAATCGTTCAAACATTTATCTTAGCAGAACCTGTTCTGTTTTGCAAAAAGGCAAGTCGATCGGGCGTCGCGACTTCGCCGGCTGAAACAGCAGACGCAGCGGACAGCGGCACGTTCCCTTCCTACGCTGATAGAACAACGGCATCGCGGGCACACTACCGATACAGCTCATGCCAATCGCGGAAAGGGGTGGAAACAGATGTCCAAGCATAACGGAGTCAAAAACGAACAAGGCGACAAGGAAAATCCGTCGCAAACCCGGTCCTCTACTACGATCGGTAAAGAAGAAACGCGCTCCAAACAGCGCGGGGAATAACGGTCATAAAAAACCGGTCCGCACCGCAGACCGGTTTTTTCATGTTCTTCTCCTAACCGTTTGCCCGCAGAGCCAGCGCGGAGGCAGCCGGCAGCGCCGCCTGGACAAACCGGTTCTCCGGCTCCACGTAGACATACACGTTGCGCAGCGTAATGTACAGGGTGTCGCCCGTCTGGACGTTCAGCTCGGCAAATTGCTGCAGGGTCACTTCCGCTTCCAACGTCTCCTGGGTATCCAGCCGCTTCAGCTCCAGCCTCATGAGCGACCCCAACGCGTAGATGTGCCGCACCTCGGCAGCCAGGCTCTGCGCGTGCTGCGGCGTCCGGCTGAGCTCCACATCGTGCGGACGGACGTAGCCGACGGCTGGAAGTTCCTCGGATTGATTGGACCATTCCGCCGTAAACTCCGCATTCCCCAGGGTCACTTTGCCGCCGCGGATACGCCCCTGAAACAGGTTGACCCTGCCGAGGAAGCCGTAGACGAACGGATTGGCCGGTTGGTGGTATACCTCCTGCGACGAGCCGGTTTGCTCCACCCGCCCTTCGTTCATCACCACCACACTGTCGGCCAGCTCCAGCGCCTCTTCCTGATCGTGTGTAACAAACACGATCGTCAGCTTCAGCTTTTCGTGCAGGCGGCGAAGCCAGCGGCGCAAATCCTGCCGTACTTTGGCGTCCAGCGCCCCAAACGGTTCGTCCAGCAGGAGATACTTCGGCTCGACAGCCAACGCCCTGGCCAGCGCGACCCGCTGCCGCTGTCCGCCGGAAAGCTGGGACGGATAGCGGTGGGCCAATCCCTCAAGCTGAACCAGGCGCAAGAGTTCATGGACCCGTTCGCGTATCTCTTCTTTTGACGGCCGGAACTTGCGCGGGCGGACGGTCAGGCCGAACGCGACGTTGTCAAAAATGGTCATGTGCCGAAACAGCGCGTAATGCTGGAAGACAAACCCGACGCGGCGCTCTCTCACGTCGCGATGCGTGTTGTCCTCCCCGTTGAAGTAAATTTGCCCTCGGTCCGGCGACTCCAGACCGGCAATCAACCTGAGCAGCGTCGTCTTGCCCGAGCCGGACGGCCCCAGCAGCGCGACCAGCTTGCCCTCGGGAATTTCCAGGCTGACGTCTTTGACGGCCGTAAACGACCCGTATGATTTGGTGATGTTGACCACTTTTATGCTCATCAGCTAGCCTCTCCCATCGCATGAAACTGAGGTGCCTCCGCCTGCTCTTGCCGCTCTGTCTTCCATTCGATGACGCTTTTTACCACCAGCGTCACCAGTGCCAGGGCGGCCAGCAGCGTGGCGACGGCAAACGCGGCGACAAAGTTGTACTCGTTGTACAGAATCTCCACATGCAAGGGCAGGGTGTTGGTCTGACCGCGAATGTGGCCGGAGACGACTGACACGGCGCCAAACTCTCCCATCGCCCGGGCGTTACAGAGAATCACACCGTATAACAGCCCCCACTTGACGTTGGGCAGCGTGATGCGGAAAAACGTCTGCCAACCGTTTGCCCCCAGCGACAGCGCAGCCTCCTCCTCGTCCTTCCCCTGCGCCTCCATGACCGGGATCAGCTCACGGGCGACGAATGGAAAGGTGACGAACGTGGTCGCCAACACAATCCCCGGCACGGCGAAGATGATTTTCAGATTGTGCGCCTCCAACCAGGGGCCAAACAACCCCTGACTGCCGAACAGCAGTACGAAAATCAATCCGGAGATGACCGGCGAGACGGCAAATGGCAGGTCGATCAGCGTCAGCAGCACGTTTTTTCCGCGGAAGGAAAACTTGGCGATCGCCCACGCCGCTGCCACCCCGAACACGACGTTGAGCGGGACGCTGATTGCCGCCGTCAGCAGGGTGAGCTTGACAGCGGCGAGCGTATCCGGATCGCGCACCGCTTCGAGAAACACGTCCACCCCCTGGCGGAAGGCCTGGGAAAAGACCGCGATCAAGGGAACGATCAGAAACAATCCCAAAAAGACAAGGGCAGTGCCGATCAACAGCCAGCGCACGACAACAGGTTCCGTCTGTTTGGTCAAAGGTTATCCCTCCGATCGGGCAGCGTTCAGTTTATTCGTCTTCCACTGCAGGTAATTGATCACCAGCAGCATCACAAATGAAGCGACCAACATGACAGAGGCGATGGCCGTTGCCCCCGTGTAGTCGAACTGCTCCAGCTTGGTCATGATCAACAGCGGCACGATCTCGGTCTTCAGCGGCATGTTTCCGGAAATAAACACGACGGAGCCGTATTCACCCAGTGCTCGCGCAAACGCCAGCGCGAATCCCGTAACCACCGCCGGAAGCAGATGAGGCAGTATCACGCGGGTAAACGTCTGCCACCGCGTCGCTCCCAGTGTCGCCGCGGCTTCTTCCACTTGTCTGTCCAAGTCTTGCAGGACCGGCTGGACGGTTCGGACCACGAACGGCAGTCCGATAAATGTCAGTGCCACCAAAATGCCCAGCGGTGTATAGGCGATTTTAATCCCCAAGACGGCAAACCACTGACCGATCCAGCCGGTTTCCGCATAAATGGTGGCCAGCGCGATCCCCGCCACGGCGGTGGGCAGGGCGAACGGCAGGTCGACGATCCCGTCAATCACCCGCTTCCCCGGAAACTGGTACCGTGCCAGCACCCAGGCCACGAGCACGCCAAACACCGCATTCAGGCACGCCGCGAAAAAGGAGGTCAGGAAACTGACCTGAAACGACGCGATCACCCGCCGATTCATCACCGTGTCGACAAACTGGTCCCACGTCATGCTGGAGGTCTTCAGGAACAGGACCGAGAGCGGGATCAGCACCAGCAGGCTCAAGTAAATCACGGTATAGCCCATGGTCAGACCAAATCCGGGCAAGACCCCTCTGGTTCGCTTAGATTTGTTCATGGATGGCACTCCCTACAACAACAAAATCGAGATAATCAAGGTTGGTAAATCTGGTCAAACACGCCTCCGTCCGCAAAATGGGTCTTCTGGGCGTTCTCCCAGCCGCCGAACACTTCGTCGATGGTGAACAGCTCAATGTCGGGAAACTTGTCTTGATTTGCCTTTCTCACTTCTTCGGAACGGGGACGGTAGTAATGCTTGGCGGCCAACTCCTGCCCCTCTTTGCTGTAGAGGAACTGGAGATACGCTTCGGCAACCTCACGCGTGTTGTGTTTGTCGACGTTTTTGTCCACCACCGCGACGGGCGGTTCCGCCAGGATGCTGACAGACGGATTGACGATTTCAAATTTGTCCTTGCCCAGCTCGTTGATCGCCAGGTAGGCTTCGTTTTCCCAGGCGAGCAGCACGTCGCCGATGCCCCGTTCCACAAAGGTGGTGGTGGCGCCGCGCGCGCCGGAGTCGAGCACCGGTACGTTTTTCAACAGGGCGGTGACAAACTCCCTGGCTTTCGTTTCGTCGCCGTTATGTTTCTTCAGCGCATATCCCCAGGCGGCAAGATAATTCCAACGGGCGCCGCCCGATGTTTTGGGATTGGGGGTGATGACAGAGATGCCCGGCTTCACCAGATCGTCCCAATCCTTGATTTGTTTCGGGTTGCCCTTGCGCACCAGGAAGACGATCGTGGATGTGTACGGCGAGCTGTTGTCCGGCAGGCGTTTCTGCCATTCAGCGGGCAGCAGGCCGTATTGGGCGATGGCGTCGATGTCATAGGCCAGAGCCAGCGTCACGACATCCGCCTCCAGACCGTCGATGACGGAGCGGGACTGCTTCCCCGATCCCCCGTGAGACTGCTTGATAGTAACGATCTGTCCCGTTTTCTCGTTCCAATACTTTGCAAAGTGTTCATTGATATCCTGATACAATTCACGGGTCGGGTCGTAGGAGACGTTGAGAAGCTCGACACCCGTACCGGAACCAGTCTGCTCTCCACCCGACGCCCCGCCACAGCCGGCCAGACTGAACGCCAGGACGATTGGCAGCAGTGATTTGTAAAACGGTCGGCGAACATGTTTCGAATGGTCCATGCCTGTTACTCCCCCAGATAAAGTCATAGTAATTTAATCGGAATTATATGTATTGTATTTCCGCTTTTTTCTCCCTGTCAACCCTTTTTTCCCCCATAATCCAGTCGGGCACCAGTGACGTCAATTTACCCTATGCGTCCAGCATGGGCAGCGTTCGTCTCGGCACGCGAAAAAAATACGACACCCTCTGTATGGGTGCCGCAAAGATGCAGACAAGGTCCGCTGCGCTAGGTGATGGGGCCGCGAACAGCCGATGCAGTCTGTCCGTTTACGCTTGTCCTGCCGACAGTCTCGATTCAAATGCCGCGCGCCAACTGTCAGACAGTTCCTTTACCGCCAGTATCCGCTCGATGGCGGCGCGGTTGCCCTTGTCGTGATACCTGATCCGGTTGACAAAGGCGACGCTTACCTCTGCATGCTGCCGCTCAAGCAGGCGAAACGGCATGTCCGTCCCGATCAGGCCCGGCTGCAGCACGCGGAAGTAAAAGCCGCTGAATCCGGTCTGCTGCACGAGATCTACCAGATCGGTCCGTCCGTACCTGACGTTTAGTTTGAAACAGGGACGGCGCGGCTGGCTCACCTGCACCACCGCCTCCCCCAATTGAAAGATGTCCCCGATGCAGACCGCTTCTTCTGTCAGCCCGCGAACCGTGATGTTTTCCCCGAATGCAGCGGGAATCAAGGGCTGTTTCAGCACGTTTTCCCAATGCGGATAATGATCGGCGCTGTAGACACAGAGGGCCTTGTCGGGGCCGCCGTGGTAGCGCAGGTCAGCCTGCCCGTCACCCTCCAACTGCGTCCAGTCCAGATAGACGGGACCATTTACCGGCTGTTTGAATATGCCGGTGCTCAGCTCCTTGCCCTGATAGGTGACAGACTGCGGCTTTCCTGCATTGACGGATACCACTTCCACAAAGACCACCTCCCTTCCATTTTCTGCTCATTGTACCACAGAGGCCATCCCTCTGAGTGTAAAATAGGAATCCAATAAAAACACCCTTGACCCTGTCATGACAGACAGGCGGTCAAGGGTGTTACTGCTTGGGAATCGGTCCGGAAGACTTACTGGACACCGCTGCTGCCAAACCCGCCAGCGCCGCGCTCCGTCTCATCAAGCTCGTCCACGACTTCAAACTGTGCCAATGGGACGAGGGCCAGCACGCCCTGGGCGATGCGGTCGCCTTTGCGGATCAGATAGGTGTGGCTGTCTACTTCCCGGTCGACTTTCACCGTTTTTTCACTGACGTCCAGGCAGGTATCGCCGATTTCGCCGGACGGCATGCGGGTGTTGTCCATCAGCACGCACACTTCCCCCCGGTATCCGGCGTCTACGGTACCAGGTGCATTGCTGATGCGCAGTTTTGTCTTGGCGCTGATGCCGGAACGAGGCCGCACCTGCAGTTCGTAACCATCCGGCAGGGCAAAGGCAAGCCCTGTGGGGATCTTTGCCGTCTGCCCAGGCGGTATCAAGACATCCTCCACTGCCACCAGGTCGAAGCCGGCGTCAAACGCCCGTGCATAGCGGGGAATGACGGCGTCTTGGTGCAGCAGTTTGATTTTCACCGGTGCAACCAGCCGTTGATTGATTGCGATTGTGCTCATAACAGGTCTCTCCTTGTAGATGGATACGTGTTTTACCTACCATTACAGATCGCTGCATGCAAAGCCGCTCGATGTGGTGCAAAAGATTGCTTTAGAAGTCGATCTGCATCACTCCCGCACCTTGGCGGCACACAGGTATGTAATCCGGTTCCGCTCGCGCACCATCCAGAGAAAAAACGGACTGGCGAGATGTCGTGAACCATTTTCATAGTGTACAGGATGCCGCTATCCCTCGCAAGCAAGCGGATCATATTTTCGGACACTTTTCCAGTGTGCTTGTCAGCAAAGCGTCAGAAGAATTACAATCAAATGGTGAGTTGAGAATAATCTGGAAGGAGTGGGGTCGTGATCCAGTTTTCCAGCCGTCTGCTCACCGCCCTGTCCGCCGCTGACAGACAGATGTTGGTGGAGACGGCCAACCGCGCTTTTCCCCACTGCGACCAAACCGCCTACCTGGCGGAGCGCTTTCCCCTGTATGACGCAGTGCTGATGGCCCATGACGAAACCGGACTGGCCTCTTTTCAATTGATACAGCGGTTTCAGACAGACCACGGCCGGTTTGTCTACCTGGGCCCCTTGTTCTCCCTGCGGAAGGCCTATCTGCCGATGCTGCTTCATTTCTTCCGCAGCGCAATGGACACCTGGCCGGACGAGCCGCTTCACTTCATGGCCGAACTGCAGAATCCCGCCCTGCTGCTCGTCTGCAAAACCCTGTTTCAGCGGTCGTACCCGCTGCTTCACACCCGCGAAATTCCCCCGACCGTTCGGCAAACGGCACAGGCATTCGTCGAACGGATTGGGCATATCGACGGGTTTAGGCCGGACAACCTCACTTCGCGCAGCAGCCATACCCTGTACCGCCCGGCGGTTGGCTGCGATTCAGTGATGAGCTGGCTGCACGCCAGGGGCGTACGGATGGACCAAGGAGACAGCCAGATCCTGCTGCTCATCTGCCCCGCCGATGCTTCATCCCGCTCCCGGCTCATGCAGGAGTTGGAACGCGGCCGGCTGATGCTCGCGCACTGGGAGCGGTTTCGTCCGGTGATGCTACGAAAATTTAAGGAGGGCGCTGCCCGTGACTGACCTGTATTTTGCACAGATTCGCGAAGACAGCATGGTGGAACGAACGCTTGCGGACCGGTACCGTCCGAAAACGGTCGCCGTCATCGGTTCCGGGGGGTGTACGGCGTTTTCCCTGCTGCGCGACGATGTGCAGACGATTTACGCGATCGATTTCAACCCCGCTCAGGCCGCGCTGATTGAATTGAAAAAAGCGGCCATCGGGACCATGAGCCGCGAGGAATACCTGGCGTTCGCGGGAGAGACGGACGGAGCAAGAGAGTCGGACGGATCGGATCGGCAGGAAACGTACCGCCGCCTGGCGCCGCTGCTTCCCGATTACGCCCGCACTTTTTGGGACAGTCATCCGCACCTGCTGGCGCTCGGCGTGAACCAGTGCGGCGCGACGGAGCGTTTCTACCGGTTCATCAGCCAAAATATTCGCTTCAACCTCTACGGCGACGAGGTCTGGCAGGAACTGCTTTCCTGCCGCACCTTGGACGAGCAGGCCGCCTTTCGCGAGCGCTACCTGAACACAGACGCCTGGCACACAGCCGTGCGTCTTTTGCTGAGCAAAACCACCCACCTGCAGTTCTTCCCTGCCCACATGTTTGCCCAGGCCAGGGAACAGGACTTTGGCGCATTTTTTGAGGCGATGTTCAATAGAGAGCTGGAGCGACGGTTGATTGGCGACAACTATTTTTTCACCCAGCTCATGTTTGGAACGTACCTGCTCGACAGACCGGAAGGAGCTCCCCACTACCTGAGCGAGGAAGGCTATGCCTCGGCGAAGCGCAACCTTTACAAACTGCGGGTGCTGCCGCTCTCCCTGCAGCAGGCACTGCCACAAATGCAGGGCATCGACGCCTTTTTCCTCTCCAATGTATTCGACTGGTCGGACGAAGCACAGCGTGCGGCGATTTGCGCCGCCGTGCTTGAAGCCAAAAGCAGGGAAGCGGTCCTGCTGTACCGCAACATGCTGTCCGCTCCTCCCCTTCCAGAGGCATTTTGCGAGCAGCTGGCAGTGGACGAAGCGTGTTCCCGTGAGATGACCGTCCTCGATCGGTCGATGATGTACCAGCGCATTACCGTGGGTGTGCTGAAATGAATTACTCGACATCCCCATTGACGAGGGAGCACAACGACGCACTGCTGGCCCTGGCCCATGCAACGGATACGGGCAGCGACCTGTTTGTCGTAGATCGCTCGCCTGATTTTTTCCGGCTGGGCGAAAGCTGGGGGGAATCTCGATACACGGGGCTGTGGCGCGGCAGCCGTCTGATCGGCTGCTTCGGGGTGACGAAGCAGGTCCGCTTTCTGAACGGCCAGGCAGAGCCCGTATTCTACCTGCACGATGTCAGGATTCATCCTGATTTTACCGGCACGCGCGCCTTTCAGCGGCTGGCGGGTCATGCTGCGGAGAGTCTGGGCCAAGTGTGCCGCTGGGTGTTTGCCGTCGTCCTGGACAGCAACCGGCACCGCTCGCCGCTGACACGGGCAAACAGCTTGTTCCCGGAAGCGGTCCCCATCGGCCGTATCGTCCACCTTGGCGTGCCGCTGTTCTGGCCGATGGACGGAGACTGGCGTCGTGTCACTCCGATTGACGGCGAGGAAGCGTGGTCCTGTTACGAGCGCTGGTCAGCGGACACTGCGTTTGCGTACGCCGACCGCGACCGTTTTTTGCGCCGGGATGGCTGGTTTTTGGGCCTGCATGATGGCGGCAAACTGCGCGCCGTCTGCAAAGTCATCGACCAATCATCGGAGCGCCGGCTGGTCGTCACCCGTATGCTCCCCCTTCCACTGCGCCTGATCCATGCAGCCTGTCGGTGGCGCGGGATCGCAGCCCTGCCTGGTCCCGGAGCGCCGTTTCTGCACGCCTACCTCGCCTATTACGCCAGCGCGGACGGAGAAGACAGGCGACGGACGTTTTTCGCCTATCTGGCCCGCTTTCACCGGCAGGCGTACCCTTATGTCTTTACCGGCGTCTCCACGCAGCTGGCGGAGAGGTATCGACACCCGTTGTTTATCAAGCTGCGCTCCACCGCCTACGCTTACGGAGATGTCCCGTCCGGCCTGGCGCTGGGCGCCTATGAACTCACCTTGCTGTAGGAGGTATTCTATGACAAATGCATATACGGAAGTAAAGCAGCTGGCCGAGCAGCTCTTTGCCCGGCACCAGGTGGAGCGGCATCCGCTGTTTCTCGCGCTGCACGACCGATCGTTTTCCCCGGCGCAGGCCAAGGAAGCGGCCTTGCAAATCTATCACGTCGTGGAGCATTTCCCCCGTTTTTTGTCCGCCATCCTGACCAATCTGCCTGACTACCGGCTGCGCATGCCGCTGGTGGACAACCTGTATGAAGAGCACGGCCGGATGAATGAAGCACATGTGCACCTGGAGACGTACAAGCGCTTTTTGCGCGGCATCGGCGTGACAGACGCCGAACGGGACGTGAGCCGTCCGATCATTCCCGTACTGGCGTACAACCGCGCCATCACCGATCTTTGCCTGCATTACCCGTTCCCGGAAGGGCTGGCCGCCCTGGGTGTGATCGAAGAGATCGTGGCCCGCGTCTCTCCGCTCGTCGGCGCCTACGCAGCCTCCGCGTACGGCAATGCGGCTGATTTGGCCCATTTTACCGATCACGAAATCCTGGACGTGACGCATGCCAACGAAATCTACGAAGTGGTCGCCCAGGTGTATTCCGGCGACAACAAGCCGCTGGTGGAACACGGCATGCAGTTGGGCATGTACTACCACACCCGGCTGTATACGGACATTTTGGACCATGTGCAGTCGTTTGCGGCTCACTTGTAACCGGCGGACATCAAATGGTCACATCCTTCCTGACATTTTTTTCGGCATTTATCAACGCAATGTGATATAATCACTGTTGCGTCAAAAATTCAATAAGAATAAAGGAAGGGTGAATTGTACCTTGCAAGTACAAAAGCCGTATCGTGTGCTGCTTTACTACAAGTACGTCCAGCTTGACGACTACGAGGAATACGCGGCGGAACACCTCAAGTTCTGTAAAGAGATTGGGCTGAAAGGACGTATCATCGTCGCACCGGAGGGCCTGAACGGCACGGTGTCCGGCACCATCGAACAGACCGACGCGTACATGGAATTCGTTCGCAAGGATCCGCGTTTTGCGGACATCTGGTTTAAAATAGATGAAGCAGACGGACATGCGTTCAAGAAAATGTTTGTTCGCCCGAAAAAAGAGTTGGTCACCTGGCGTCTGGAAGACGATTTCAGTCCGACCGAGCTGACGGGTAAGTACCTGACGCCGAAAGAATTCTATGAAATGATGCAGCAGGACGATGTGGTCATCATCGACGGCCGCAACGATTACGAGTACGAACTGGGTCACTTCCGCGGCGCCATTAAGCCGGACGTCCGCGCTTCCCGCGAGTTTCCGAAGTGGATCCGCGAGAATCTGAGCCAGTTCAAGGACAAGAAGGTGCTCACCTACTGCACCGGCGGCATCCGCTGCGAAAAGCTGACCGGTATCCTGCTGAAGGAAGGCTTCAAGGATGTGTACCAACTGCACGGCGGCATCGTCACCTACGGCAAAGACCCCGAGGTGAAAGGGCGCCTGTGGGACGGTAAATGCTACGTCTTTGACGAGCGCATTTCCGTGAAGATCAACCACACCGAGGAAGACGTTGTCATCGGCCGCTGCTACTACTGCGGCAAACCGGAAGACCGCTACGTCAACTGCGCCAACCCGTTCTGCAACAAGCAGCACTTCTGCTGCCCGGAATGCGAAGTGAAATACAAGCGTTCCTGCTCCGACGAATGCCGCGAACATCCGCGCAACCGCTACGTGGAAGAGGAAAACGCCAAGCTGCAAGCAGTCGGCTCTCAGGCGTAAACAGGCAAACAAGCTGATCTCGTGAATGAGATCAGCTTGTTTTTTTGCCTATGAGAGCATCTGGCTGCGCTGCCGTTCCTCCCCCATCCTGACAAGTAAAGGTTCGCTATTGTTCAAGGGCAGCGTAACGGTAAAGGCCGCCCCTTCCCCCGGTTTGCTCGTCACGCTGATGGTACCGTGATGCATGTCGACTATTTTCTTCACGATGGACAGACCGAGCCCGCTGCCGCCGCTGGAGCGATTGCGCGATTTGTCCGCCTTAAAAAAGCGTTCGAACAAATGCGGCAGATCCTCCTCCGCGATGCCGATGCCGGTGTCGGCAACGCACACGATCACATGCTGCCCGTCCTGCTCCAAACGGACGGAGATGCTCCCGCCGTGCGGGGTAAATTTCACGCTGTTGTGCAGCAGATTGACCCACACCTGACTCATCAGTTCTTCATCGGCGACGACGTACACTTCCTCCAGGGACACGTCCATGTCGATCGCTTTGTCCGCCCACTGCGGTTCGCAGGCGAGGATCACTTGCCGCAATTGCCGGTCCAGGCGGTAGCGCTTCGGCTCAAACGGATGATGGTCCGACTCCAGTGACGTGAGCTTCAGCAGGTTGTCGCTCAGCTTCGACAAGCGTTGGCATTCCGTCTCAATGATGCTGAGATAATGCAGGCGCTCCTCCCGGCTGAGCCGCTCGTTTTGCAGCGCCCGGGCAAACCCGCTGATCGAGGTGAGCGGCGACTGGATCTCGTGGGAGACGTTGGAAATGAACTCCTGACGCATTTTCTCCATTTGACTCAGCTCGACGGCCATATGGTTGATGCTCTCGACAAGCTGTCCGAGCGGATGGTGTTCGTCCGCCTTGACCTGCAGGTTGACGTTGAAATCCCCCTTGGCGATTCGACGCAAGGCATCGTACAGTGACTGCCACAACATTCTTTGTTTGGAGCGGATCAAGATGCCGATGGAAGCCATCAAAATGCCCGCCAGCACATAGCCGAGCATCACGGTGATGAGCTGCCTGACGTAATCGGGCATCTGCCTGGTCAGCCCGCCGGCGTACTGCGACATCAGGAAATAGACGGCCGACCAGCAGGCAGTAAAAAATCCCACCACAAACACGATGCCCGCTGCGTGGCGCAGGATTCTTTTTCCTTTCATGAGCGAACCTCCAATCGGTAACCAAGCCCGCGGATGGTGCGGATCCGAAACGAGTGCCGCTCTTCCGGAAAACGCTCGCGCAGGCGCTTGATGTGCACGTCGACCGTCCGCTCATCCCCTTCGTAATCGTATCCCCAGATCTGCTCGATCAACTCCTCGCGGGAAAAGGTCTTTCCTGGGTAACTGGCCAGTTTGAATAACAGTTCAAACTCCTTCAAGGGCAGAGTCAGCTGCTTGTCCCCCACCTGCACTTCGTAGGTCTTGCGGTCAAGCAGCAGTTCGCCGATCTGCACCCGCTGCGACACGGCGATCCGGTATCGTCTCAGCAGCGCTTTTACCCTGGCGACCAGTTCCAGCGGTTCAAATGGCTTGACCAGGTAGTCGTCCGTGCCCAATTGGAAGCCTTTGATTTTCTGCGACGTTTCTCCTTTGGCGGTCAGCATGAGCATCGGGGTGTCGTAAAGTTCCCGCAGTTCACGGCACAGCTGCCACCCGTCCATGTTGGGCATCATGATGTCCAGTATCACCAGATCCGCCCGGGTTGTTTCCAGGAGCGCAAGCGCTTCCCTGCCATCGGCGGCCTCCAGGACGGAAAATCCTTCCTCCCGCAGAAAAACGCCGACCAGCTCCCGAATATGGGGATCGTCATCTACAACCAGTATGGTGGCCATGCTCCTCATCCCTTCCCCGCCTGGATTTGCGCCGCGGTCTGCTGATCGATCCGCAGCTGTTGGCTGGCAAATTCGCGATACATCGCATGAGTGGTGAACAGTTCCTCATGCGTTCCCCGGCCGGTGATCCTGCCTTTTTCCAGAAAGATGATGTGATCCGCGTCCATGACGGTGGACAGGCGGTGGGCAATCACCAGCGTCGTCCGCCCCTTCATCAGATTTTGCAGCGCTTTTTGCACCTCGATCTCCGATTTGCTGTCCAGGCTGGATGTAGCTTCATCCAGCATGAGGATGCGCGGATTGCGCAGCAGCGCCCGGGCGATGGCGATGCGCTGACGCTGGCCGCCGGACAATTTGACACCTCTTTCTCCCACCTGGGTGTCGTACTGGTCCGGCATCTCCTCGATAAAGTGATCAGCGTAAGCCATGCGTGCGGCGCGACGTAGTTCTTCCTCGCTGACCTCCCGTTCCATACCGTAACAGATGTTCTCCCGGATGGTTCCGGCAATGATCGGGCTC
This sequence comes from Brevibacillus sedimenti, assembly GCF_020923495.1. Lineage (GTDB taxonomy): Bacteria > Bacillota > Bacilli > Brevibacillales > Brevibacillaceae > Brevibacillus > Brevibacillus aydinogluensis. Next base: position 3,018,703 of record NZ_CP064048.1, on the reverse strand, counting down.
TCCTGGGAGACGTATCCGATCTGGCTCCGCCACGAATGGAGAGAAAACGCGTCGATCGGGTCCTGGCCCAGCCTGATCGTCCCCCCGTCGGCCGGTAGTAACGTTCTATCAGCGAGAACAGCGTCGTTTTCCCGCTGCCGCTGGGCCCCACGATCGCCGTGACGCGCCCCGGCTCAATCGTGAAGCTGACGTCGTCCAGTACCGGTTCGCCCGCCTTGTAGGCAAAGCTCACATGCTCCAGGGTGATAGGCTGATGCGGGTCGGTGACCTCACGTCCGGCCGTCAGGTCTTCTTCTGCCGCTTCCAGCGTGGTAATGATTCGCTCGGTTGCTCCCCTCGTCTTTTGCAGATTGGTTACAAACATGGACAATTGGCTCATCGGGATGACGATTTGAAAGAGATACAGGATAAACGCGACCAGATCGCCTGCCGTGAGCGCTCCGGACGACACCCGCATGCCGCCGTACCCGAGAATGAGCACCAGCAGCGTCATCATGACGAGGGAAATAAACGGGGAGATCAGTGCGTGCACCGTCCCCTCTTTGATGCCGAGGGAAAGCAGATTGGTAATGCCCCGTTTGCCGTTTTGGTACTCGATCGCTTCCGCGTTTGATGCCTTCACCAGTCGAATCTCCGACAACACCTGGTTCAAGGTCGCGGAAAATGCTGCGGTCTCATCCTGCATCCCGCGGGAAATTTTGTGCATCGTCCTTCCCAGCGGCTTCAGGACCAGAATCGTCAGCGGAACGGCAGTCAGCATCAGCAGTGTCATTTTCCAGTCCAGAAAAAGCAGGATCGTTACCGAGCCGACGATGGAGATCGCACCGGTAAAAAAGTTGGTCAAGTGGTCCGTAATCAGTCCCTTGATGACCGCTGTGTCATTCGTCATCCTGCTGATCGTCTCGCCGGTCTGGTGGTCGTCGTAATAGGAAACCGGCAGAACGAGCAGCTTTTTCCACAAGCGGTCCCGCAGACCGGCCACCACGCCCTGACCGATCCGGTTGAGCAGGTAAATCGACAGTCCGCCGGCGAGCGATTGGGCGAGAAAGGCAACCGTCAGCACGGCCACCTGCCCCTTGTCCAGCGACGCCAGCGAAAAGCTGTTGACGAGGTCTTTCGTGAACAGCGGAACGAACAGGCCCACGACGGTGGAAGCTACACTCAGGAACAGCGCGATGGCCAGCGGCAGTGCAGGAGGTTTCGTCTGTCTGATCAGATTGAGAAATGGGCGCCAGCCACCCGATTGTTGCTTCGACATGTTCTCCATCTCCTTTTGTAAAAACGTTTGCCGTGATCCTTACAACGCTTGGGGGACCGCCTGCACGGCCGGGTCCCTCACCAGACCGCCTCGCGGTTTCCTGTCTGTCATACGTGTTCACTCCTTTTCCACTCTTATGGCCGTGAACAGGATACAACACGTATATGAACGGAATGTGAACGACGCGGGCTCAACGCACAAGACTGCATGACCGGATGGCAGGTGTCGCCGCCACAGTCAGCTCTCCGCCAATCAGGCCGAAAACTCCGGTGTTCGTCTAAAAGTACGAACAAACCGGAGTTTTCTTACGCCAGTTTTATCGTTTTTTTCAATGTTCTTCGCCCGGACGATTGCGCTGATTCCAGCACGTTTCTCGCTTCGCGCATCCGCTCGAGCGCGAGCAGCCGGTCTAACGGAATGGGGCGGCGCATGTCCTGGGAACGTCGGGCGCATTCGCCCCCGTTTACAGCGTGGTCTGGGACGTCTCCGCTTTGTTCAGCTGTTCTTTGAACACGTCACCCAGCACCCCGATATCCACTTCCCATTTGTTCTCTTTGTAATACACCGTCGCCTTGGAGTCGCCTTTTTTCCCAATGATCCGGATGCTGGAAGTCTTCACTTCGTAGCTGCCGTCGTCATGAAACGTAATATCCGCGTCCTTCAATTCCGCCTCCAGAATCGGGACGACTGTCTTCTGCACCGCATCCTGCGTGGTCTGCACGGCTGTGCGTCCCATATCGATTACCTGCTCCGGGCTGAAATGAAAGACCAGCACGAGAATGACGCCGATCACTGCCATCACGGCGAACAGCCGAAACAGGCTCCGCATGATCCATTGAAAGGCGGCGACCACCACAATCAAACATATGACGATGGGCCAATAATCTTTGACGAGGTTGAGCAGCGAATCCACATCCATCACTCCTTTTATACCCATTCTGACCCAAACGGGGCCGTACCTAACCATGCCTCAGGTTCCAGTTGCATACTGCCAGAAGCTATTCCTATTATGAATGGTTGTAAATGGTCCGGTCAAATGGCACGGCACGTTCCGTTATGGACGATCGTGTGAAAACTGCTCCTTCCCGGCTGCTGTTTGTGCACAACCCGCCCATCCATGGTATCATGGTGTACTGTACGAACAGCATGATGGACAAGGAGAGTAACATGAACAGATTTCGTGCGTTTTTCAAGAACAAGTTTGTATTGGTTTGCATCGCGCTCGTTGCCTTCATGTATGTAAACAATACATCGCTGCTGGCCGAGAAGCGGACAGGCTCCCCCTGCTGTTGGCTCATCGGGGATTGGCGCAGACGTTCAGCATGGAAGGCATCACCAATGACACCTGTACAGCCGCGCGCATCTTCAAGCCGGAGCATCCTTACCTGGAGAACACGATTCCGTCCATGGAAGCTGCCGTCAAGGCGGGAGCCGATATCATCGAGTTTGATATCCATCCGACAACGGACGGACAATTCGCCGTCTTCCACGATTGGACGCTGGATTGCAGAACCAATGGAAAAGGAGTTACCCGAGAACACACCCTGGATGAATTGAAAAAGCTGGACATCGGCTACGGCTATACGTATGACAACGGGAAAACGTATCCGTTTCGCGGTAAAGGCGTGGGCATGATGCCTTCACTCGATGAAGTGCTCGCTCATTTTCCCGAGCAGTCCTTTTTGATTCACGTGAAAAGCAACGACCCGGAAGAAGGCAAACAACTGGCCCGGTACTTGTCCGCACTGCCGGAAACGCGCCTGAAAAAGCTAGCGGTATATGGTGGAGATCAGCCGATCGAAGCGCTGCGCGAAGAGCTTCCACAGGTGCGCGTCATGTCCGTCGCGACGATGAAGAGCTGTTTACTCCCGTATATCGCCGTGGGATGGACCGGGTATGTCCCGGAGGCGTGCGCCAATACGCAGCTGCACATTCCGGAAAAGATCGCCCCCTGGCTGTGGGGCTGGCCTGACAAGTTCCTCAATCGGATGGATGCCCGCAACACCCGAACCATTTTGGTAGCGGGCGGCGGAGATTTCTCCGAAGGTTTTGATACGGTGGAAGACCTGACACGTTTGCCTGCCAACTACACCGGCGGCATCTGGACCAACCGCATCGATAAAATCGCACCTGTGTTCAAGACGCAATAGCAACCCTGCCGGAGATTGTTTGCATGAATAAGGGGCTGTCCCGAACCTGTTCGGGAAGCCCCTTTTTTCTTCGTACAAGATGTGACTGTTTGTAAAGCCCCGCTGTCACAGCGCCGCTTGTGACGACTGCCGCTCGTCTCCGGGGTGCTGCCGGATGAGGTACAGGGCGTATTGAATCGGTTTGCGGATCGCTTCTCGGTACACCTGAGGCATACCCAGTTCGCGGAAGATTTCACGCCCTGGCTTGGGATTTACCTCGATCAGCCAGGCACGGCCGTCAACGTCGATGCCGATGTCCAATCCCAGTTCGATCATCCGGCCGAAGTGCTGTTCTATCGTCTCTGCCGTCTGGTAGGCCAACTGCTCGCAATCCGTGATGATCTCCTGCGCCCGCTGTTCGCCAAACCGTGAGCGCAATAACGTCTCGACGGGTACGGCTTTGCCGCCGCCGTGCAAGTTGGCTGTGGCGCTCTTCTCCCCGCCGACGCGCATGCCCGCGCCGGTGATGCTCCAGCGGCCGTTGCCGTCTTTTTGGATCAGCAGGCGCATGTCCACTGACCGTTTCGGCACCAGATCGAGACGAAGCCCTTGCTGAATAATCATCTTCTCGGTTTTCCACCGGTCGATCCAGCGCAGCAGGGCCGGAATGCGTCTGATCAGTGCAGACACTTTCGCCCGATCCTTGTTGCGCGCCAGAAGGCGGTACCCTTCCGCCGTCTTCTCCAGCCGGACAATTCCCCTGCCGCCGGTGCCGTTCAGCGGCTTCAGGTAGAGCAGCCGATGACGCGCCAGCATGCTGCGCAGATGCTTGTGGTTGTACAGCATCGCCTCGGGCAGCCAGCGGTGCATCCGCTCATCCCGCCGCAGGACCTCGTGCACTTTCCACTTGTTGGCCAGCCGGCTGTTGGCGTACCGAAAGCCATTTGTCCGGCGAAACGTGACGTACTGCCGAAACGCCGCCGTCGGCTTGTAGCGGTAGCGGTCGATCACCACGTCGGGACGGGGAAACACGCGGGCCTTCCAGCTTCGCCCATCCGGGACAAAACCGCGCACCTGCCTGCCGGACGGCGACACGTCCTGCGGCGCAAACAAAAAAACCGTACCGCCCAGCGCCCGGCCTGCCCGGATCAGCCGGCGAAAGTAGGCCGGCTCGGCAAATCGTTTTCCCTCCCGCCAGGTCAGGATGCCGATCACGGGTCGTCTCATCACACCACCCTCTTTCGATCCCTTCCCTGGCAGTGTATTCACCTAGCGGCGCATTGGCGCTTGACGCAAGGTCTGTTCCAAACGGAGCAAATCGTCCGGCAGCGGCGATCGCACCTCCATCGGCCGTTCGCCAAACGGGTGGGAAAAGCGCAGGACGGCGGCGTGCAGGGCCTGGCGGCTGATCATGCCGCCCTTTCCGCCGTACAGGGTATCACCAAGCAGGGGATGGCCCAAATGGCTGAGGTGGACGCGAATCTGATGGGTGCGGCCCGTCTCCAGCCGGCACTCCAGCTTGGACGCTTGCGCATACCGCTCCACCACGCGGTAGTGCGTAACCGCCGGATCGCCATTGGATGACACCCGGCGCCGATTGGGATGATGGCGGTCCTTGCCGATCGGTTGGCTGATGGTGCCGCTGTCCTGCTTGACCATTCCGTGCACGAACGCGATGTAGGTGCGCGAAATATTCCGCTCTCGCAACCGTTCGTCCAGGAGGGCCGATGCCAGGGCGTGTTTTGCGTAGAGAACGACCCCGGAGGTGTCCTGGTCCAGCCGGTGGACGTGACGCACCTTGGCTGCCACCCCCGTCCGCGCGAAATGGCCGGCGATCAGATGATCGAGCGTCCTGGTGTGACGCGGCTCCGTGGGATGGAGCAGCAGCCCGGGGGGTTTGTTTGCGACCAGCAAATGGTCGTCTTCGTACAAGATGTCTGCCGGTTCATCAACCGGTGCGAGCCCCAGCGGTTCCGGTCGGCAGAGGCGGAGCCGAATCTCCTGTCCGGCTTTCGCCTCCGCAAGCTGGGCAGCCGGGGTGCCGTCCAGCAAGACCTCCTTGTGCTGAAAGAGCAGATGCACCTGCTTGCGCGGCAGTCTCCACTGCTCCCGGAGCAGCGCCCCTACGGACGCGGCGTCCTCCACGAGATGGCCGACCAGCCACTCCCCGTCTTTTTTCATGTGTATCATGCCGTCGCAACTCCTGGTTGGTATTCCATCCGGTTAGGCCTGCTTCAAGCCCTCGTACACTTCTACTGCGCGGTTCAGGAAGTGTTCGATTTCCTCCCGGCTTTTGCCCAGCTTGCTGACAAAGCGGACCAATTCCTTGCCGTTGGCAAAGGCGATAAAGCTGGGGATGCCGAAGACATCCAGCTTTTGCGACAGTTCCGGCAGGGTGTCGCGGTTGACAGCGACCATGTCCAGCTTGTCCTTGTAGGCTTCCTCAACTTCCGGCATGAACGGATCGATCCGGTGGCAGTCCGAGCACCAGTCCGTGTAAAACTTGACGACTACAGGTTTTTCCGAGGCGATGGCTTGTTCAAATTCTGCTTCGGTCTTGATTTCCTTCATTTCCAATCATCCTTTCTCGGATTTCGTGTGGATTTAGTGTATCACAGCCGCAGATGTTTGTCCCCGAAGGGTTGCACTTGGCTACATCGCGCTCCCCTGCTCCACCAGGGAACGGACAAACAACTCTGCCGGACGGGAGAGCGGCCGGTCTTTGCGGTAAGCGACGACCAGCGTGCGATACGGCCGTCCGGTCAGGCTCACGTAGACGGGCGGTGCCGTCGTGCCCGGTGCCAGGGAAATCATCTTGGGGGCAAACGAAAAGCCCATCCCCGCCGCCACCAGCGACTGCACCGTCTGGATGTTGCTGCTCTCAAAGACGATTCGCGGACGGAATCCGGCCTGTTCGCACAGGCGCAGCGAGATCGTGCGGAAGCCCTGCCCTTCTTTTAGCAGGATAAACGGCTGTCCGGCCAATTCGGCCAGATCTATTTCCTGCCGCTCCGCCAGCGGGTGCTGCGGCGGAACCGCCAGGTAAATCTCCTCGTGAATGGCGGGGATTACCTCCAGCGAGGGATCGGCGATCGGCATCGTCAACAGGCTGACGTCGATTTTTCCCCGGACCAGAAGCTGCTCCAGGTTGCTGGACGTCTCTTCTATTAGTTGCAGTTCGACGCCCGGAAACTGCCTGGTAAAGGCGGGGATGACCCGGGGCAGGACGTACGCGCCCGTAATCGGCAGACTGCCCACCAGAAGTTTACCGCTCTCGCCGACCGCGTAAGCGCGCATCTCCCGCTCCAGGGCTTCCGCCATATCAATCAGCGACTGGGCCACCTGAACGAAGCGCTGCCCCGCGTCCGTCAGCTCCACGTGCTGCGGCAGTCGATGAAACAGGGTTACCCCGAGCAGTTTTTCCAATTTGGCAATCTGCTGACTGAGCGACGGCTGGGCCAGATGGAGCCGGCCCGCCGCCCGGGAAAAGCTGCGCTCTTCCGCCACTGCCAGCACATAACGAATCTGTCGTAATTCCATGAAGACCTCCCGATAGGCAAAAGCTATCCATCTCATAATAATTATATCTTTGAACTATTCCTAATGCCATGATACAACCGTGATAAGAGTTTTGCACGAAGGAGGACGACACATGAAACCCCGCACGATGTTTGAAAAGATCTGGGATGCCCACGTGATTCACGAAGAGCCTGGCAAACCCAGCCTGCTGTACATCGACCTGCACCTGGTCCACGAGGTCACCTCGCCCCAGGCGTTTGAAGGACTCCGCCTGGCCGGGCGCCGCGTTCGCCGTCCCGACCTGACGTTTGCGACGATGGACCACAACGTGCCGACGGCTGATCGATTCAATGTCAAAGACCCGATTTCCCGTCAACAAATGGAGACACTGACGAAAAACTGTGAGGAATTCGGCATTACGCTGGCCGACCTGAACAGCCCCGATCAAGGGATTGTGCACGTAATCGGACCGGAGCTGGGATTGACTCTCCCCGGCAAAACGATCGTCTGCGGTGACAGCCACACCTCCACGCACGGCGCATTTGGCGCTCTAGCCTTCGGGATCGGCACGAGCGAAGTGGAGCACGTGCTGGCTACCCAATGCCTCCAGCAAGCCAAACCGAAGACGCTGGAAGTGCACGTGAAAGGCGAGCTGGGCTTCGGCGTCACCGCCAAAGACTTAATTTTGGCGATCATTGCAAAATTCGGGACAGACTTTGCCACCGGTTACGTAATTGAGTACACCGGTGAGGCTATCCGCAAACTGACGATGGAAGAACGCATGACTGTCTGCAACATGTCGATCGAGGCGGGAGCGCGGGCCGGCCTGATCGCACCGGACGAGACCACGTTCGCCTACCTCAAGGGCAGACGCTACGCGCCGCAAGGGGAAGATTTCCTGCGTGCCGTCGAGCGCTGGAAACAGCTCCGCACCGACCCGGGCGCCACGTACGATCACCGCGTGGAAATTGACGCCAGCGAAATTGCGCCGCAAGTCACCTGGGGAACCAGCCCGGGCATGGGCACCGACATTACCGGCACCGTTCCTGATCCCGATTCGTTCCCGACGGAAGCGCAGCGCAAAGCGGCCAAGGACGCCCTCGCCTACATGGGTCTCACACCGGGCACCCCGATGACCGCGATCAAGATTGACCGCGTCTTTATCGGCTCCTGTACCAACGGCCGGATTGAAGACCTGCGCCGTGCTGCCGAAGTGGCAAAGGGACGCCGCGTCGCCCCGCACGTGCACGCAATGGTGGTTCCCGGTTCGCAAGCTGTAAAGCAGCAGGCGGAACGTGAAGGCCTGCACCTGATCTTCCAGGAGGCCGGCTTCGAATGGCGCGACTCCGGCTGCTCCATGTGTCTGGCGATGAACCCGGACGTGCTTCAGGAAGGCGAACGCTGCGCCTCCACTTCCAATCGCAACTTTGAAGGACGCCAGGGACGCGGCGGACGCACCCATCTGGTCAGCCCGGATATGGCGGCAGCCGCAGCCATCGCCGGCCACTTCGTGGACGTGCGCGAATGTGGAAACGTGAAGGCGTGAACAAGGAGGTCCTGCAATAATGAAACCGTTTGTCGTACACACCGGGATTGCAGCGCCGTTGGACCGCGTCAACGTGGACACCGACGCCATCATTCCCAAGCAGTTTCTCAAACGCATCGAGCGCACCGGATTCGGCCAGTTTCTCTTTTACGAATGGCGTTTCAACGCTGACGGCAGCCCGATCGAATCGTTCGTGCTGAACCAGCCCAAATACGCCGGTGCCACCGTCCTCTTGGCCCGCAACAACTTCGGCTGCGGCTCTTCCCGCGAGCACGCTCCTTGGGCGCTGCTGGACTACGGCTTCCGCGCCATCATCGCGCCGTCGTTTGCCGACATTTTTTACAACAACTGCTTTAAAAACGGCATCCTGCCGATCAAGCTGAGCGAAGACCAGGTGCAGGAGTTGTTCAGCCGTGCCACAACCCGCGACAACTACCAGCTGACGATCGATCTTAAGGAGCAGTTGATTACGGACGGCGCCGGCCTCTCCTATTCGTTCGAGGTGGACGAGTATCGCCGGTACTGCCTGCTCAACGGGTTGGACGACATCGGCATCACCCTGCAATACGAAGATAAAATCGCCGCCTACGAGGCGAAGCGGGAAACGTTTGCGTAAATCCACGCAAACCGGCGAAGGCATGGAGCACTCCGTGCCTTCGCTTTTTCATGTGACCATACCTCCAGCTTTTCCCACCCATCATAGTGCACAGCGGCCGGAAAGTAAAGATGGCCCTTATCGAGCTGTTCCCAAGAGCTGCCCAACGCTGACAACGTCCGCTTCAAACTCGTATCGACAAACCAACGCCGGGGCATGCCCCGGCGTTAATCACTGTTCGCTTTCCACGCTGCTCGTGATCCATTGTCACACTGCATGTTGTTTTTCAACTCTTCGCAGTCCATCTGTCACGCGGTTTCGATGCTGTCCGCAGCCTCCAGGCCGAACGCGCGAATCGCCTGCTCCCGCAGCTTGAACTTCTGGATTTTGCCGGAGGCAGTCATCGGGTATTCGCTGACGAACTGGATGTAGTGCGGAATTTTATACCGGGCAATCTTGCCCTCGCAGTATGTTCGCACCTCTTCCTCTGTCAGCGTCTCCCCTGGTTTCACCTTGATGCAGGCCAGCACTTGTTCGCCGTATTTCGGGTCCGGCACTCCGACTACCTGGACATCCAGCACTTTGGGATGGGTGTAGAGGAATTCCTCGATTTCACGCGGGTAGATGTTTTCTCCGCCGCGAATAATCATGTCTTTCAGCCGGCCGGTGATGCGGAAGTAGCCATCTTCGTCCATCGTCGCCAAATCCCCGGTGTGCAGCCAGCCTTCTTCATCGATGACTTTGGCTGTCTGCTCCGGCATATTGTAGTACCCCTTCATCACAAGATAGCCGCGCGTGCACAGTTCTCCCTGCACACCGGGAGGCACCGTCTCTCCGGTGACGGGATCGATCACCTTCACCTCCACGTCGTCATGGGGCTTGCCCACGGTGGAGACCCGCCGCTCAATGGAGTCATCCGGCCGCGTCTGGGTGATGACCGGTGAGGATTCCGTCTGTCCGTACGCAATCGTGATCTCGCGGATGCCCATTTTCTCCACGACGCTTTTCATCACCTCAATCGGACACGGTGAGCCGGCCATGATCCCGGTGCGCAGTGAACGAAGATCCCGCTCTGCAAACGACGGGTGGTTCAATTCGGCGATAAACATCGTCGGCACGCCGTACAAGGCGGTACAGCGCTCCTCCTCCACGACGGACAAGACCATCCCCGGATCAAAGGTAATCACCGGAACCATCGTGGCTCCGGTCGCCACGCAGGCAAGCGTGCCCATCACACAGCCGAAGCAGTGGAAGAATGGCACCGGAATGCACACCCGGTCCTCCATCCCCAGCCGCTGGCACTCAGCCACCTTGATGGCATTGTTGACGATGTTGTTGTGGGACAGCATGACCCCTTTGGGAAAACCGGTCGTTCCCGATGTGTACTGCACGTTGATGACGTCGTCCGGGTGCAGTTCCCGCTGACGAGCCGCCCGCTCTTCGTCAGGCACGGCTGCGCCGCGTTCCAGCAGATCGCGCCACAAAAACATGCCGGGCTGCCGCTCCTCTCCGATGTAGATGACGTTTTTCAGATGCGGCAGGCGTGCCGACCGCAATTGCCCCGGTTCGCACTCGTCCAGTTCGGGGCAGATTTCCCGGATCATCTCCAGGTAGCTGACGCCCCGGAACGAGTCGATCAACAGCAGCGTGGTGGATTCCGACTGGCGCAGCAGGTATTCCAGCTCGTGAACGCGATAACTGGTGTTGACGGTGACCAGCACGCCTCCGATCTTTGCCGTGGCAAACTGGCTGATCACCCACTCCGGCACGTTGGTGGCCCAGATGGCGATGTGTTCCCCCTTTTGGATACCCAGCGAGAGAAACCCCCGGGCGACCTGGTCGCACACGTCCCGGAACTGTGAAAAGGTGTAGCGCAGGCTCCGCTCCTTATAGACCACGGCCTCTTTGTCAGGAATGCGGCTTGCCGTTTCGTCCAGCAGGTCACCGATCGTAATGGAACGCAACATGGAAAACACCCCTTTTCGTTTTATATGTCTGACTATTCTGTCTCTTGTAATCAATTCGATTTTTCGGCGGAATATTCCTTCCTGTCATACGCCTTTTCTCAACCGTTCTCCTGAGGGAAAGCCGATCCCATGACATCCAGAAAGAAAAAGCGTCCCTTTGTCGGAACGCTTTTTCCTCACTGCACCACGATTCGCTTCACCGCTTCCACCTTGTACGGCAGGTGATTGCTGTAATTCAGCTCAACCCGCAGCTCGTGCTCCCCTTTTGGCAGCTTTTTCAGCAAAAACTCCGGCTGGTAGATCATCCCCTTTGGTTCGCCGTTCAGGTACAGGTGTGCGTGCCCTTGACCGAACACAGCCTGGCTGGCATCACCCGAATCCTCGACAAATTGAAAGTTCTGGGTGAGCAGTTTGACTTCAGCTGTGTCTCCCTCCACCTTGACGTCCAGGTTGAGGGACGGCTTCGCGGCACCGGCCGGCGGATCAGCGGTCAGTGCGGATGCGGGGACGCTCTGATCTCCCGGGCTGTAGGGGTCGGATGCGTGCAGCGGGTCTTTGACCAGCAGGATGATGCCCGCCACCAGCACAATCAGAAAGACGATGCCGCCCAGGATCAGATTGCGCAGACTGATGATAAAGACCTTCATCGCTTACTCTCCCTTTCGCGTATGCTTGTCACCTATTGGTACATGCATACGCGAAGAGAGAAAAAATAGAAGCAAAACTTTTATCGGTAGTTGATAAATTGCACCTCAATCGGCAGGTCGGCCTTGCGGATGGCGGCGATCACCGCCTGCAGATCGTCCTTGCTTTTGCCAGACACCCGAATCTGATCGTCCTGGATCTGCGATTTCACTTTCAAGCCGGTCTCCTTGATGATGCCGGTGATTTTTTTCGCATTGTCCTTGTCGATGCCCTGCACGAGCTTCACCCGCTGGCGGACGGTCCCGCCTGCGGCAGGCTCCACTTTGCCGTAGTCCAGATTTTTGACCGGCACATTCCGTTTGACCAGTTTGCCGATGAGGATGTCTTTGACCTGGCCCAGCTTAAATTCATCGTCGGAGACCAGCACGATCTCCTCTTTCTCCAACGTGATGCTGCTCTTGCTGCCTTTGAAGTCAAAGCGGTTTTCAATTTCCTTGACAGCCGTGTGGATGGCGTTGGTCACCTCAGCCAGATCCACTTTGGATACGATGTCAAACGAACTTTCCTTGCTCATGCCTGCTCCCCTTCACCTGCATTTTCCATCCATTATAGCACAGCGATGGTCAGATTGCCTTGACCAGGCCGCCGTCGACAAGTAACGCCTGTCCTGTCACGTAGCTGTTGGCAGGGGAGGCCAGGAAGGTGACGACACGGGCGAACTCATCCGGTTGGCCGTAACGTCCCAGCGGAATCGCAGCCTCCGCCAGTCGTTTCACCTCGCCAACGTCTACCTGGAGCTGCTCCGCCCGCAACTTGTCCAGCGAAGCGACTCGATCCGTCGCAATGCGTCCGGGGCCGACCGTGTTGATGAGAATCCCGTCCGGGCCGAGCTCCACGGCCAGGCTTTTCGCCAGCCCGACAATCCCGGTGCGGAAGGTGTTGGACAGAATCAGGTTTTCCAGCGGCTGTTTGAACGACGAGGAAGCAAAATTGACGATGCGGCCGAACTGCTGCTTGCGCATGTGCGGCAGCACCGCGCGAATCGCCCGCACGAAGCTAAGCAGGTTCAATTCAAAAGCGGCGATCCACTGCTCGTCGGTCAGCTGATCAAAGGTGCCCGCTGCCGGACCGCCTGCGTTGTTGATCAAAATGTCCACACGGCCGAAGCGGGCGGCCGTCTCATCCACCAGCTTCTGGATGTCTTCGGCTTTGGTCACATCCACCAGCATCGCCAGCGGTTCTTTCCCTGTCTTGTCGATGATTTCCGCCCGAGTGGCGGCCAAAGCAGCTTCGTCACGGCCGCAGATGGCGACGTTCGCCCCCTCCGCCGCGAGCGACAGCGCCGTCGCTTTTCCCAGTCCTTTTGTCGAAGCCAGCACGATGGCCACTCTTCCCTGCAATTGCAGATCCATGTCAATTCTCCTTTCAGCTTTCGCAATGTTCTGGGATTTCATGTATGCCTTCATTCTACAGAAAAATCTGACCAATGCAAGCAAAAGGGAAGAGGCCGGACACTTTCCGGCCTCCTGGGTTGGCTAGGTGCAGGCGGCAGCCGTGGGCATGTGGATGCCAGCAGCAAGGGTCCCGGCTGGAACCCTTGCATTGCTTGCTGCCAACCGGTGCTGCTTACAGTTCGGTGGCAGGCATCTTGTTTTTCGCCTGCTGTTTGGCGAGCCGTTTGGCGTGACGGGCTGCTTTGCGGGCCAGTCGACGTTCCTTGACGCTTTCAAACAGGGAGTACAGGACCGGCACCAGGACCAGAGTGACCAATGTGTGGAAAATCAGGCCGGAAATGACGGCGGTTGCCAGCGGCGCTTCCAGATCAGACCCTTCGGCGAAAGCCAACGCCATCGGCAGCATGCCGAGAATCGCGGTCAGTTTGGTCATGATCACGGGCCGCACGCGGTCTTTCGTCCCCTGGAGAATTGCCTCCGTCAGCTCCATGCCGCGGCTGCGCAGCAGGTTGATGCGGTCGATCAGGAGAATGGCGTTGGAGACGGCGATCCCCACCAGCATGATGATGCCGATCATCGCCATTTCGCCGAGAATCCGCTGCGTCAGCACAAACCCGAGGATGACGCCGACCAGCGCCATCGGAATCGTCAGCATGATCAACAGCGGCTGGGACAGACGCCCAAACTGCGTCACCATGATGACGTAAATCAAGGCGATGACGCCCAGAAAGACGAAGAATCCCTGCGTCATGTTGGCGCTCTGCTCTTTCAATTTGCCGGCGATCTCCACCTTGTACCCGGCCGGGACAGCAAGCGCAGGCAGTTTATTCGCCACCTGGCGACCCACCGTTCCCAAATCGCTGCCCAGCAGTTCGGCGGACACGGTAACCATCCGCTCTCCCTTTTCACGGGCGATGGTGACCGGCGACTTGCTGTGCCGCCACTCCACCAGTTCGGAGAGCGGCACCTGCTCACCTGTATTGGAACTGATCATGATTTGCCGCAATTGCTCCGGATGCTTCAGCCAATTGTCCGGCATTTTGGCGACCACATTTACCTCAATCCCGTCGCTCGTGATCGTCGTGACCGGCTGTTCCCCGATCATCATGCTGATCTGCTGCATCAGGGAGCGGGCATCCACCTGCATCCGGGCGAGCGCTTCCTGCTTGGGAATCAAGGTGATTTTCTCCTTGCCCTCCTTGAAATTGTTGCGGATGTTGGTCACGCCCGGGATCGTTGCCAGCATGGCTTCCACGTCGCCGGCGAGCTGACGCATTTTCTCCAGGTCATCACCGACGATATCCAGCTGGACAGGTGGCTCATTTCCCTGGCCGCCAAATGCGGTCGTGATGCTCTCAATGCCGGGAATCGCCTTGAGCCGGTCGTTGATGTCCTGGGTCAGCGCTTCCTTGTCGCGCTCCCGTTCCTTCTTCGGCTTCAGGGAGATGAACAGTTCCGTCTTCTCTTTGTTCCCGAAGAAAAAGACGTCTTTTACTTCCGGGATTTGCCGCAAAGATGCTTCCGCCGCAATGCCCGCACGCTGCGCATCTTCCAGACTGGACCCGGTCGACATGGTCATCGATGCGAACACCAGGTTTTCGTTCGTGTCAATGCTCTGCCCCATTTTGACAAAAGGCAAAAGGAACGTGGAGCTGACAAAGATGACAATGGCGAGGATGACCGTTTTCACCCTGTGGCGCAAAGCCACCTGCAGCAGTCGGTTGAACCACAGCACGATCGCGTGGTCTTTTCCTTGTCCCTCCAGTGACACGTTCTTGTCCTTGCTGAGAAATCTGTCGGAAAAAACCGGGACGAAGAAAAATGCAGCAATGGTCGACGCCACAATCGCCGACGTGACCGTGAAGGCGATCGTCTGCAGAATCGGTTTCATCCAGTCTTCAAAGTCGGCAAAGACCAGCGGCAGAAAGACGATGATAATCGTCAACTGCGAAGTGAACACCGGGGTCAGCACTTCCCGCGTTCCTTTCACAATCGCCTGCTGCAGCGGCTCTCCTTTTTCCCGGAACTGATAAATGCTCTCCAGAACGACAATCGCCGCGTCGACGATCAGGCCAACCGAGAGGGAAAGTGACAGCAGGCTCACCATGTCGATGTTGTACCCGCCCCATTTCATCGCGATAAACGTCATCAAGGCGGACATCGGCAGCGTCGTGGCGATGACCAGTGTCACACGCCAGTTGCGCAGGAAGACAAACAGGATGATGATCGCCAGCGCCCCGCCGAGCAATACGTCCCGGCTGAGGTTGCTCACGGCGTGCTCAATGTAGGAGGCGGCCTCAAACATCACCTTGAGCTCGTAGCGTCCGTCGGCTTCGGCGTTGATCTGCTTCACGACCTCCTCCACGTTGCGTTGAAGTGTGATCAGATCGTGCCCTTCTGCACGCTTGACGCTGAGGTGGACAAAAATATTGCCGTTTGTCAGCGCGATCGAATCTTTAACCTTGCCGCGCAAATCTTCAACGGTGGCCAACTGGTCCAGGGTCACCGTCCCTTCCGGCGTGTCGATGTTCAATCGGTTGATCTCCTGGACGGTCGTGTACGTGTTGTCGATCATGATGACGGTGTCAAATCCGGGATTCTCCAGCATGCCGACAGCTTGTTTCCAGTTGGTCGCCTGGAGCTGCTCCATCACTGATGCGGTCGTCGTGCGGTAGGCGGCCAGCCGTTCCGGCCGCAGCGTGATGGCGATCTGATTCGCAAAACTGCGATCCGACACTTCCACTTCCTTGACCCCGGGGACGGATTCGATCCGGTCTTTGATCGCAGTTTTCGCCAAGTTGAGCATCGATTGCGGGTCCGCCCCCACCAGGGCATAGTCAATCAGGGCGTCGTCCCCGAAATTGGCCTGGGTGACGTTAACCGTGTCAACCGCCTTGGGGAATGAGTTGCGCAGGCGGCTCACCACGTTTTGCACTTCCTGCCTTACTTTGTCCCCTTTGCCTTCTTCGGCGATCACCGTGATGTTGACATTCCCGGTGGTGGTTGTGGACGTGTACTCTTTCACGTCAGGGATCGACTTGATCTCCTGTTCGATTTTCCTGGTGACCTTTTCTTCCATCTCCTCGGGCGGAAGCGATCCGCCGGAGACGTCGACGCTAATCCACGGGAAGTTTGTCTTGGGAACCAGTTCCACTTGAAAGCTGAACAGCGAGCCGAACCCGGCGATGACGATGACAAACGTGACCAGAAATACAATGAGGCGTCGCTTCAGCAGAAAGAGAATCGTCTTTTCCATGCGTTATTCCCCTTTCGCCTCCACTTTTTGCCCCTCAACGTAGAAGGTAATGCCGGCGCGCAGCAGTTGGTCGCCCGGTTTGACACCGGAAACGATTTCGATCTGATCGCCTACCAGTTGTCCCGTTTTGACTTCCCGCTTGATGATCACGCCGTTTTCCACCGCCATCACATAGTGCGTGGATTCACTCACGCCGACGCTTTCCAACGGTACGAGAAAACCGTTGATTGTACGCGGGATCTCCACTGTGGCCACCATTCCCCCGCGCCATATGCCTTTCGGATTGGGGACGGTCACTTCCACCCGAAACTTCCCGGTCTGCTTGTCGACCACCGGCGAGACGTAGGTGACGGTTCCCTCGTTCTTCTGGCCGTCTTCGCCAATGACCTGGACCTTGGCCTTCTCGCGGAACTGGTTGATTAGCTCATTGGTGACGTCCAGTGTCACTTTTACCTCCGACAAATCGACCAGATGGATGATGGATTCGCCCGGATTGGCCAATTCGCCCACCTGCTTGGAGACCTCCACCACCGTACCAGCGAACGGGGCGATGATTTTGGTGTCGTTCAGCGTCTTTTTCGCCCGCTCCACTTGACCCGCCGCCTGTTTCAGCGAAGCGTTGGCCATGGCGATGTCTTCAGGCTGAGCTCCCTTGAGCAGTTCGTCGAGGGTCAGCTTGGCGTTGTTCACGGCTAATTGCGCCTGGTCCAAGGCCCATTTCCGGTCGTTCCATTCGCTTTTGGAAATGGCACCGCCTTCGAACAGCTTTTGGCCTTGCTCATACTCCTGCTTGGCCTTCTCCAGCTGGTTCTGGGCGCTTTGCAGTTGCAAACGCTGCTGTTGAATCGCTTCTTCCGTCGCACCCTTCAACGTCTTGCTCTTGCGGGCCGCCGCTTCTTCCACCTGGCTTGCCGCCGCCTCCACTTCCTTCTGGTAGTAGCTGGCATCAAGCGAAGCCAGAAGCTGACCCTGGGCGATCTTCGCTCCTTTCGTCGCATGGATGGCCGCAACCGTGCCTCCCGTGCCAAACTGCAGGATGGCATCCCGCTTGGCTTCCACGATGCCGGTCACGGACAGCATGACGGGGTGATCCGGTTTCTTTACCGTCAACACCTGGACGACTTTGGCTTTGGCGGGCTGCTCTTCCGGCGGTTGAGCTGCCCCTGGTCCGCAGCCTGCGGTGATGACCAGCAGAGAAGCAAGAAAAATGGATGCGCGTTTGTTCACAATAATTCCCCCAAGTCTGTTACAGTCATTTCCAAGGAACATTGTGCCAGGGGCCCCATATTATTCGAAACCGTCAACAGGTGGAACTTTTTCTCCTCCTCAAGACGGAGCCAACCCCGACAATGTCCCCAGAAGGGTAATACGTCGCGGATGGAAAATGATTACATCATTATTAAAAAAAGTTGGAACAAATTCGCGCTGCAGCAAAAAAACCGGGACACGCTGTCCCGGTTTTGCACATTCGTTTAGTTTGCTCCCGCCAATTGTTCCATCTCCGTGAGCATCTCGGCAAAGACGCTCAGCGCCTCGCGGATCGGCTGCGGCGAGGTCATGTCGACGCCCGCTTTTTTCAGCAGATTGAGCGGGTAGTCGGAGCTGCCGCTCTTCAAGAACTGCAGGTACCGCTCCACCGCCGGCTGTCCTTCTTCGAGAATTTGTTTGGCCAGCGATGTGGCCGCAGAGAACCCTGTGGCGTATTTGTAGACGTAGAAGTTGCGATAGAAGTGGGGAACGCGCGCCCACTCCAGATCAATCTGGCTGTCCACGACCATCTCCGGCCCGTGGTAAGCCACATTCAGCTCGCGGTAGATTTCGCTCAGGCTGTCGGCCGTGAGCGGTTCATCCTGTTCCGCCTTGGCGTGCACGGTTTTCTCAAACTCGGCAAACATGGTCTGGCGGAAGACAGTGGTGCGGAACTGCTCCAGATAGTAGTTGATCAGGTACATCCGCTGTTTTTTGTCCGTGGTCGTCTGCAACAGGTGGTGCATCAGCAGCGCCTCGTTCAGCGTAGAGGCCACCTCGGCGACGAAGATCTTGTAGTCGGCGTAGGTGTACGGCTGCGTCTGATTGGAGTAGTAGCTGTGCAGGGCGTGCCCCATCTCGTGCGCCAGGGTAAACATGTTGTTGACGTTGTCCTGGTAGTTCATCAGCACATACGGATGTGTCGTGTACGCTCCCCAGGAGTACGCGCCGCTGGTTTTGCCCTGGTTTTCGTATACATCGATCCAGCCGCCGGCAAATCCTTCGGCGAGGACGCGGCCGTAGTCCTCTCCCAGCGGCCGCAGCGCTTCCTTGATCGTCTCCACTGCCTGCTGGTAGGGAATCTTCATCTCCACTTCCGGCACGATCGGCACGTAGAGATCGTACATGTGCAGTTCGTCCACACCCAGCATCTTTTTGCGCAGCGCGATGTAGCGGTGCATCAGCGGCAGGTGCTCACGGATGGTGGCGATCAGGTTGTCGTACACCGAAATGTCGACGTTGTCCGCAAACAGGGCGGCGTACAGGGCGGACGGGTATTTGCGGGTGCGGGCGTAGAACACGTCCGCCTTGACCGCAGATGTGAGCGAGGCGGCAATCGTGTTGCGGTGCTTGTCGTACGTGGCGTACAGCGCCTCGAACGCTTCCTTGCGCACACGGCGGTCCTTGCACTCCATGAACTGGACGTAACGCCCTTTGGTCAGTTCCACTTCTTCGCCGTTTTCATCGGTGATCATCGGGAATTTGATGTCGGCGTTGTTCAGCATCCCGTAAATTTTGGACGGCGCCGAAGCAATCTCGCTGACATTGGCCAGGATCGCCTCCTCCTCGGCCGACAGCGTATGCGGCTTGAAGCGGGTGATTTCGTCCAGCAGGATGCGGTAATGATCCAGTCCCGGCACCTGATTGATCCACGCTTCCAACTGCTCGGTCGGGATCGCCAGAATCTCCGGTTGTATGTACGAAATCGCTCCGTATACCTGCGTGCTGAGGGCGGTCGCCCGGTCGGTCAATGCCTGGTAGGTGCTGTTGGTGTTGTCTTCGTCACGCCGCATGCGGGCGTACACGTACACCTGGTCGAGCGTCATCAGCAGTTCGTCCTGCAGTTTCAGAACGTCCAGCAGTTGTTGGCCGCCCTGCGACAGCGTGCCTTTCTTGGCTGCGATCTGCTCAGCCATCTCCTTTACTTTGCGGACGTCGTTCTCCCAGTCAGCGTCGCTTTTGTAGATGTCTTCCAGCCGCCACTTGTACTCAGCCGGAATCTCGCTTCGCTTCGGCAGGGTTTTGCTATTGTTCACCGCGATCACTCCCTTGTATTTTCTCTCCTTGGGGAACCCTTCCATAAGTGTATGGTAGCGCATTCTACCATTCGGTTCAAATAGCTCCGTACGCAAAAAGCTGACTTTTCTCGACGGAAAAGTCAGCTTCTGCCCACGCCGACATAGACGAAACCGGCTTTCGACAGCGCATCGGCCGGCCAGGCGTTGCGCCCGTCAAACAGCACGGGAGCGTTCATCACCGCCTTCACCTGCTGCCAGTCAAGGTCTACACACTGTTTCCACTCTGTCACCAGCACGGCGGCATCCGCAGCCTGGAGCGCTGCATACGGATCGGACGCGTACGTCACCTGAGGGAACAGCCGGGCGACTGCCGGAGACGCCACCGGATCGTACGCCGACACCGCTGCCCCTTCACGGAGCAAAACATTCAGCACTTTTAGGGACGGAGCTTCCCGGATGTCGTCCGTATTCGGTTTGAACGCCAGGCCCAGCACGGCAATCCGCTTGCCGTGCAGCGTCCCCAGCCGATCGCGCAGCCGAGCGATAAACCAGTCCGGCTGCGTCGCATTCAAATCCCGCACCTTTTCCAGGATGGAGAGAGAGACGCCGTGCTGTTTGGCCAGCTGCAGCAGGGCGATCGTGTCCTTGGGAAAACACGACCCGCCGAAGCCCAGCCCCGCCTGCAAAAACTCCGGCCCGATCCGGCTGTCCAGCCCCATCCCGCGGGCTACGGTCTGCACGTCCGTGCCCAGAACCGCGCACAGCCGGGCCAGCTCGTTCATAAACGAAATCTTCGTGGCTAAAAACGCGTTGGACGCGTATTTGATCAGCTCCGCATCGGCTCGCGTCGTGAACACGCGCGGTGCCTTTACCCCTTCGTACAACCGCTTGAGGACGGCAAACGCCTCATCCGCGTCGGCCCCGATCACGATGCGGGACGGCGAAAGCGCATCCTGTAAGGCGCTTCCTTCCCGTAAAAACTCCGGGTTGGACGCCACGTGTATCCCCCCGCAGGCGGCAAGCAGGGCGGCCACGCGATCGGCCGTGCCGACAGGAACCGTGCTTTTGATCACCACGGTGCGCTGCTTCGGCACATCCGCCTGCAGGGCGCGAATATCATCCACGGCGGCAAACAGATAGGACAGATCGGCTGAACCGTCGGCTGCTTCCGGTGTGCCGACGCAGATGAACAACACATCTGCATCGCGTGCGCCCTCCTTTAGACTGGCGGCAAAGCGAAGTGCGCCGCTGTCGATCGCCCGGGCCAACGCTTCCTCCAGACCAGGTTCGTAGATGGGGCAGATCTTTTGTTTCAATCGGCTGATTTTCGCCGCGTCGACATCCACCCCCGTCACCCGATGTCCGTGCAAGGCAAAGGACACCGCCGTCGTCAGACCCACGTATCCCGTACCTACTACGGTTACCTCCATGCTTTCACCTCATCGCTGCTTTTTCAGTACGCGAAGATACAAGTCTTCCAGTTTTGCGCGCTGTTTCTCTATATCGTGGCGGCGCTCCACCTTTTCTCTCGCCCGGATCACCACGTCCGGCCATCGGTCCTGCTCCTTCAGCACGCGTTTGATCATCTTGGCCAGCTTGGCGACGGACCGCTCCGGCACGAGGTATCCCGTCTTGCCGTGTTTCACCAGTTCGGGAATACCTGCGTGATAGGTAGAGATGACTGGTCTGCCGACCGCCATGGCTTCCATCAGGACGTTGGGGATGCCTTCCTGATTGCCGTTTTTCGCCGTTTTGCAGGCGAGGACGAACACATGGCAGTTCGCCAGTTCACGCCCAACCTCGTGATGGGGCTGGGCGCCGCGCAGCGTAACAGCATGCTGCAGGCGGTGGCGCTTGATCAGGCGGCGCAGCTTCTGCTTCTCTTCCCCGTCGCCGACAATCGTCAGCGTCGCACGGGGATACTTGCGGCGAATGCGGGCAAACGCCTTGATCAGTGTGTCCATCCCCTTCTTTTCGGTCAAACGGCCGACGCTCAGCAGGCGAAACGCCCCGTCGACGACCGGCTGCGGAGGCTGCAGGGGAAATTTGCCCAGATCAATCCCCGAGCGGATCACGGTGATTTTTTTGCGCGGACAGCCGAGTCGGATCAGCTGCCGCTTCATGTGCTTGCTGACGACCGTAAACGCCTTTCCGTGACGAAACAGCCGCTTCAGCGCGCGGCGGTAGCGGCTGTCCTGCTGCACGCGTTTGGTCACGTCAAATCCGTGAAAGGAGGTGATCAGCGGCAGTTTCGCCTTTCGCGCATGCGGCAGCAGCTCCACTCCGGCCGTGCCAAACCGGGCGTGCAGACAGGCAAACTTCTGTTTTTTCAGCCAGCCGGCAAGACCCTTAAACCGCCTGCGCACGTACACGGGCCAATAGGGAAAATCCTTGCGGTTGCACTGCCGCCGCGTGAGCACGACCGGCTGCACACGCTGGTGGCCAAGCAGTTGTTCGTAGATGAAGGTTTCGCTTTTCGGCAGGAATTTGCGCCGGTAAACAAGAACCCGATGCATGCGATGGCCTCCCGATTACATCTGTGAGCCGTTTTGAACGGTGCGCATGTGCTTGCGCTGCAGTTTGTGGCGGACAGACGAAGAACCGCTCCCACTGCCAACACATGGCCGGCACGGTCCTCATCTGTGTGACCGCCTCACTCGCTTCAGCTCCTTGATGATGAGATACCCGCCTTTATAGCCGTAGACGGGTTTGTACTTGCCCCCCAGCGCGTGAGATAGTACTGAAAGGTCTCTCTGCGAAGCCGGTTCCGTTTCGATTTCATCTCCTTGTCGGTAAGCTGACCCCGGTGCTTGGTCCTGTTGTACAGCATGCGGTTGATCCACTTTACGGGATACCGTTCGATCAGCCGGAGAATCATTCGCCGGTCTTCCATGATCCGTCCCTCATACGGATCAGAGGTATCCCATCCTCCTACCTCCCGCAACGCCTCTACCCGATAGCACCGCGGCGCCACCATCCAGCGGTTGTACTGCAAAAAGTCGTATTTGTTGTGAAATTGCTTGTGGGTGATGATAAACGGATCGCAGCAGCGCTCGCGCTTGACCCGCCAGATTTTCACGTTTCCATAGAACAGCGCCGTGTTCTTCTTGTCTTTGCGGATGTATCGCTTCAGGATGGAGAGTGCCTCACGCGGCAGCCAGTCATCCGAATCCAACTGGACCAAAAACGGCGTATCCACCATCGCCAGCGCTTGGTTCATCACCTTGGAAATGCCGGAGTTCTCCTCCATCCGGAAATACTGGATGCGAGGATCTGTGAGATAGGGGGCGACCTTCTCGTACGTCTGGTCTGTAGACGCATCGTCCATGATCAGCAGTTTCCAGTCCGTACACGTCTGCTTGAGCACACTGCGGATCGCCTTGTCGATAAACGCTTCCCGGTTGTACGTGGGAATGACGACAGTGAACGTAGTGGGCTTGGGCGGCATTGTCGTCATGGCGGACTCCCCTTCGCCCTGGGCATGCGGATGGAGGATTTGTCACTGAGGATAAACACCCCACTGCTGTCCGCTCCGCTGCCGGCGAGATGGGATGAACGGCCAAACACGCTGTTGGTCACCGGCCATTCCACGTCATTGAGGGAGCTGTTTTCGAGCAGAATGCTGTTTTCAATGTGCTTGCAGTTTTTCAACTGAACGCCGTCCTGTATCGCCACATAGGGACCCAGCCGACAGTTTTCGATCCGGCAGCGCTTCCCGATCAACACCGGACCGATGATGGTGCAGTTTTCCACAATGCTGTCGCTGCCGATTTCGTGCCGGACGCCGAGCTCCTGTGTCAGCATCCAGCGGTTGGCCTCGAGCCAGCGTTCAATCGTTCCCACATCCGTATATTGTCGGTGGGTAACGGTATGGGCAATGTGATAGCCGCTGTCGATCATCGCCTGGATCGCGTCTGTGATTTCGTACTCACCGCGTTTGGACGGACGCAGGGTGGCAATTGCTGCAAAAATCGGGCGGGTAAACAGGTAGGCGCCGATCACTGCGAGATTGCTTTTGGGACGCTGCGGCTTTTCCTCTACGGAGACCAGACGCTCATCCTGGATTTCCGCGATCCCGTAATCCTGCGGTCGGTCCACCTTACTCAGCATCACGACACCGTCCGCCCCGGTGCGGGTAAAGGTCTTCGTCAGCTCGTGCAAGGAATCCATCAGCAGATTATCGCCCAACAGCAGGATAAACGGTTCGTCACGCAGGAACGGCTGCGCCAGCTGCACGGCATGGGCAATTCCAAATGGTTTTTGTTGTTCAAGAAAGGTAATGGTAGCCCCAAATTGACTACCATCACCAACATATTGTGGAATTTCCTTTTGGGACGGTTGTATGACAATTCCGATATCACGCACACCCACTTCACGCAGTTTGAGTATGCAGTAATGCAATACCGGGTGATTGGCCACAGGGAGAAGGGTTTTGGGTTGGGAATAGGAAAAGGGATGCAGGCGGGTGCCGCGTCCAGCACACAAGATTAACCCTTTCACGACAATCACTCCCCAGTTGTGCTCTGCGATACTTATAAGGTATGCGGCTTTTTCCTTCCGAGCAGGGCTTACGTCCTCAACCGCAAAAGAACGGGCGACCATCCCCTCCAATCGGTCATCCGTTCAGCCGATGCTGCGCAGCGGCTGCCTGCTCTGTGCCTGCTTTCGCCCTGTTCGTTTGGCGATGACTTCCTCGAAAACACGCAGATACTCCTGGGCGGTCGTGTGCCAGGAAAATTGCCTGGCTCGCATCAGCGCCCGCCTTCCCATGTCAGAACGGAAACGGGGAATCCTCCACAGCGACTCCCAGACGGAAGGAAGTTCCTGTGACCACTCCTCGGGCGGGATGAGGAACCCGCTGCCCAGGTGGTTGACCACTTCCGCGATGCCCCCCCGCGGCGTGGTGATGACTGGCTTGCCGGACGCCATCGCTTCCAGATTGACGCGGCAAAAAGGCTCTTGCCATACCGACGGTGTCGCCACCACATCGCCAATCTGGTAGTACAGCGGCATCTGCGCGCTGGGTACGAAGTTGACGAAGATCACTGCGTCGCCCAGCGGAGCCGCCAGTTCTTTCAGACGGCGCACGTAGGCATTTTCGCGGTTGCTGCCGTATCCCGTCCCTCCGACGATGACCAACCGGGCTTTTGGGTCCCTTTCGAGCACGTGCCGAAACGCTCTGAGTAATACGTGCACCCCTTTTTCGCGAATCAGCCGACCCGCGTAGACCAACACCCGATGATGCGACTTCAGCCCCAACTGCCGACGCAGTTTCTTCACCGCGCGGCTTTTTCGGGCTGCCTGATAGGGGGTGACGTCCACCCCGAGGTGTACAGCGTGCACCTTGGCCGCGGGCAGCCGGAGTTTCTCAATAAAATGGCTGCGCAAATACTCGCTGTTCGTGAGTATGCCGTCTGCCAGCCGGCCTACCCGCCGCATTTGTTCTGCGCTGATCAGCGGCGGGGACGCGTAGACGTGGGAGTGCATGTTCACAACGATCGGCACACGGGGAAAATGGCGCCGCAGCGCCGGTACATAATGCGGCCGGTTTTCCACCAGAATCACATCCGGCTGCCGCTTGCGCAGATCGCGGATCACGCTGCGCAGGTATGGGCCAGGGCCGCTGTAGTCGAAGCGGACGAACTCCCGGTGTCTCTCCCGAGTGGACTCTGGGTAGTCGGGACACGTGCGGGTGTAGATCGTCACCTGATGCTGCGGCCCGAACACTTTGCTCACTTCGTCTATATCGTGCTCTACGGAGCTGCCCTTGACTGGCGGTACGGAAAACGGACCGGGGCTAATGATCGCGATGTTCATCTCGCTCTTTCTCCCACTCTTTTTTCAAGGAGAGGACGACCTGGTACAGATACTCACAATCCCGTTTCTGTTCGGCTTCCAGCGCCTTGAAACGTTCCTCCCAGGCGGCGAGCGATTGCTTCAGCTCAGCTACCTGCGCCTCGAGCTGTTCGATCCGCTCCTTCCACGTCGGTTCCTCGGGCTGTTTGACCTGCTCATTCGGCGCCTGCCCTTCAAACGGAAGCAACTCCGGCAGTTTGACGGAGGTGACCCGTTCGACGGCTTCCTCGACGATGACATGACCGGAAAAGACGCCCGGCATGACCCAGTGGGGCGGTTCCCCTCGTTTTCGTTTTTCCACGGCAACATACCTCCAACCTGCGTGCCCCGGCGGCAGCGGGTCACCATGTTACCCCGTCCAAACCGATGCCGCACGGGCACACGTCACGTATTTCGTAATATGGTATGAAACGACGCGGAAATGGGTACGTGTACAGCCGCGAAACGGCAGCAGCCATTCACACCGGTAAGTGCCCAACAAAAAAAACCGCTGTGACTTACGTGCTCACAGCGGTTGCCGGTAATCGCGCGAGGGGGCCTGTCGCCGAAAACGCAGACTGTAATGCCGCGCCTCCTCCACGCTGGTGATCTGTTGTTTTTGCCACTCCAGAAGAATCCGATCGATGTAGCGGATGTGCAGTTTGCCCACGGCTGCTGCTTCCCGAAGGGCGGTCAGGATCAATTCCTCCGCATGGCCATCCTGCTCAACCCACATGTGGATCGTCTCGATTTCAAAGGGAGACAGGGGACGTCCGAAGGCCTGTTCGAACCGGCTGTACAGGTCGGTCGGCTCCTCGAAAGACGCCGCGGCCGCCTCGGCGAACGGTTCTGCCACCGAGTCGACGATGCGGGAAGCCGTGAGCTGCTCACGCCAGCTCTGGTACAACTTGCGGTACAGCGGCGTCAAATTGTACTGCTCGTGGCGCAGTCCCGTTTGCTGGTCAATGTATTCGTCAATCCTGATCCACTCTTCCTTCAACAGCTTTTGCAGCGTCTGGATCAGCCGCGCAGGCGTGAGGGACATGCGCTCTTCCAGTTCCTGCAGGGTGGGAAACCGCTTCCCCTCCTGTTGAAACGACAGCAGGTGGATGATCAGCATCATCTCCTCGTCGGACAGAGACATGCGCTTGTACATCTTCAGCAGCAGATTGGAGACGGATGTCGCGCCTTCTTGCAGCAGTTGCAAAATATGGGGGTCCATGAAACCATTCACCTCATTGACAGGCCGGTCATCCGGCAAATCCAAACAAGAAAACACCCTGCCGCCCACCGGCAACAGGGTGTCGGGCCGTCAGGCAGCCGCGCTGCCGCATAACGGTTGGGGCATTATGGGTAGAGACGGTACAGCATGCGCGGGAACGGGATCGTCTCGCGCACGTGGTCAAGTCCGCAAATCCAGGCGATCGTCCGTTCCAGACCGAGACCGAATCCGGAGTGCGGCACCGTGCCGTATTTTCGCAGATCGAGGTACCACTTGTAGGCGTCTTCGGACAGGTTGTGTTCGGCGAAGCGCTGCTCCAGCAGGACCGGATCGTCAATCCGCTGGCTGCCGCCGATAATTTCACCGTAGCCCTCCGGCGCGATCAGGTCGGCACAAAGCACCACTTCCGGACGGTTCGGGTCCGGTTTCATGTAGAACGCTTTGATCTCGGTCGGATAGTGGGTGATGAAGACCGGCTTGTCAAAGTGCTCGGCGATCATCGTTTCGTCCGGCGCGCCGAAATCGTCGCCCCACTTGATGTCGCTGCCCTTTTCCTGCAGCAGCTTGATCGCGTCATCGTACGTGATGCGCGGGAACGGAGCCACTACGTTTTCCAGCTTGCTGGTGTCGCGCTGCAGTGTTTTCAGTTCACGCTGGCAATTTTTCAGGACGGACTGCACGATATGGGAGACAAACGCCTCCTGAATGCGCAGGTTTTCTTCGTGATCGACAAAGGCCATCTCGGGCTCGATCATCCAAAACTCGATCAGATGGCGGCGCGTTTTGGACTTTTCCGCACGGAACGTCGGTCCGAAGGAATAGACACGCCCCAACGCCATGGCGGCCGCTTCCATGTAAAGCTGGCCGGATTGCGACAGGTAGGCATCCTCGTCAAAATACTTGGTGTGGAACAGGTTGGTCGTTCCTTCTGCGGATGTCGGCGTGAGAATTGGCGGGTCCACTTTGTAAAACCCGTGCTGATGGAAAAATTCAGTAACAGCGCGGATCACCTCGGAACGGATCGCCATCACGGCCCGCTGGCGCGGTGTTCTCAGCCACAGGTGACGATGGTCCATCAGGAAGTCAACGCCGTGCTCCTTGAGCGAGATCGGGTAATCTTGCGCGAGTTGAATGATGTCGATTCCGGTGACAGTCAGCTCATAGCCGCTGGGGGCCCGCTCGTCAGCGCGCACGACACCGGTTATGTACAGAGAGCTTTCCTGAGTCAGCTTGGAAGCCGCTTCCCACACTGCTTCCGGCACCTCGGCCTTAACCACGACGCCCTGAATAAAGCCGGAGCCATCGCGAAGCTGCAGGAATTGTATTTTACCGCTGCTGCGCTTGTTGTAGAGCCAGCAGCCCAGTCGCACTTCTTGTCCCACGTGCTGCCCGATCTGGGCAATGGTCGTCATCATCGGCTTGTTTTCCCTCCAATATCCCATTCAAAACAAATTCCGACTTGGTTGTAACGAATCAATTATACTATCGGGTATGTATAAATTCAATGAAAGACTGACTAGGACCAAGGTTACCGTAAAAATATTATGGTAACAAAACGCGCACGCGAAGCAACTGTCCCGCCTGCAGGTGCACGAGCGCAAAAACAAGGCCCTCCCTGCCTGAGAGGGCCCGCTTCTCCGTTGTCAGTGCTGCTCCGTCTCATCCGGATGGACGGAATATACGTTGCCTGGTTCGTTTTCGGCATCCTGCTCATCTGCGAATACGGGATGGCTGTCAGTCTCGGGCGCATCTTCGGTCTGTCCGGCGTCTTCGGCGTGGACAACAGCAGCCTCCTCCGTCTGTGCCTCTGCACTCAGGTCGACGTCAGGCTCTACGTCCTCCTCCGCCAACACAATCGGCTGTTCCTCGTACAACGTCTGCGCCGTTCCCTTTTCCCCGACCGCAATCCACTGCAATACGCCAGAAGTCTCCTGGCCTTCATCGGTGCGGAACACGCTCACGACGGCATACGTTCGGTTCGTGAATTTGAGCGATGTACAACATCCCAACTGATTGCTCATGGCGATCAGGCAGTAATGGGGATCTGCATAGGGAACGTTGAGCCGGATGGTCACATCTGTCGACTTTTCCCCGGTAGCCAGGTGAAACGGAACGATTCCGAACTGCTGCAGGGTGTTCCCTTGTATGCTGCCGGATTCCAGCGGCCGAAACGACAGCTTTTCCGGTGTGACAGCACCATCGGCGAGATGCTGCGTGACGATCGCGTTCTCAGCCAAATGCTCGGCAGTTACGGCACCAGCCGCCAATTTTTCCGCCGTCACGGCACCGGCAGCCAGCTTTTCCTCGGTCACGGCAGCCGCAGCCAGTTTCTCCTCGGTCACGGCGTCCGCCTTCAGATGGACAGCGGACACGATCGATTCCTGCAGATGATGAGACGCAATGCTCTTTCGCTGCAGGTGTTCGCCATGAACCGAGCCGTTGGCCAGCTTATCCCGATTGATCGACCGGTCCACGATGTGATCTGTCGACACTGCAAACACGTCCAGCTTATCGCCGTCCACGCTGCGTGCCGCCAACTTTTCCCGGGTGACCGCCTGATCGGCCAGGAATGTAGAAGTGATCAACTGCGGCTGGAGATGCTGAGGGCCTATCGCCTGCGGACGAATATGGTCGCTGTCGACGATCTGGGGAGTGAGCAGATCGCCGGTCACGCTGCCGGGAGCCAGGTGCTCACCGGTCAGGCTGCCTTTCACCACGTGCTCTCCGGTCACCGAACGGGCTTCCAGTTTGGTGCCATCCACACTGCCGTCCGCCAGTTTCTCCCGGGTGACGCTGCTGTCGGCCAGCTTTTCCCCCGTCACGGCGCCTGGTAGGATGTGTTCGTTGTGCACGGAGCCGCTCACCAGATGCTGGGCATGCACGGACTTCTCGGCCAGTTTATCCCAGGTGACCACGCCATTTGACAAATGACGTGCCTTGATGGCCTCCGTAGCCAATTTCGCCGATGTGACGGCCCCGTCCGCCAGTTTGGGGGTGGTGACGCTCAGGTCCGTGATTTTGTCAGTGGAGACAGATTCGCTCGCCAACTTCGACGTGGTCACCACGTGATCGGCCAGGTTGTTCGTCTGGATAATGTGATCCTTTAAATGAACGTTGCTGATAATGCGCTCGCGCAGATGGACATCTTCAATTGCGCTCCTGGCCAGCTTCTCCTTGGTGATCGCCCCTTCGGCGATGTGTCTGGCTTCGATCGACTCATCGGCCACATGGACACCGTAGACGCTGCGCGGCGCCAGCTTGTCGGCTTCCACCGCCTGATGGGCCAGTTTGCTGGTGGTCACCTGCTGGTCGCCGATTTTCTTGCTGGTCACCACGTTGTCCTGCAGGTGACTGGTTTGAATCACGCCTGCCTGCAGATGGACACCACTGACAGCTCCCTTGGCCAATTTTTCACTGGTGACACAACCGCTGTCCAAATGCTCCGACTGAACCGCGAACGGTGCCAGCTTTTGGCTGTTGACCGCCTCCGGAGCCAGATGGTGAGGGCCGATGATCAGATGGGCAATATGCTGCTCCCCAACGCAGCCCGGCATCAGGTTGACGCTGTCCACAGCACGTTCTGCCAAATGTTCGTGCAGAATTGCCCCGCGTTTGATGTGCTGGGATTCGACCGCTTCCTCGTCCAGCTTGCTTGCGGTCACTGACGCGTCCCTCAGTTTGTCGGTCGTGACAGCACCGTCCTCCAGCTTGACGGAATTGATGATGTAGTTGGCCAGATTGCCTGTTTGAATCGTGCCCATTTTGATCTTTTCCGACGTGATCGCCTGATCCTGGATCAGTTCGCTGGTGATCGCCTGTTCCTGAATGTGCTTGGTCTGGATTGCTCCCTCGGCAAACTTGATCGAGTCGATCGTCTTGTCTGCCAGCTTTTCCGATGTGATGCTGTTGTTCATCAGCTTGTCACCGGAAATGGTGCGGTCCTGAATCATCTCACCCGTAATGACGTATCTGCCGATGTGGATGGATTGGATGGCTTCCGGGGCAATCTTGCCGGACGTGACGCTGTTGTCGGCCAGTTTGGCGCTGTCGACGGCGTAGTCTTTCAGCAGGGTGTTGTCGATGCAGCCTGGCTTGATCTTGGAAGCGTCGATCGCCCGGTTCGCAATCTTTTCGGTCGTCACTGCCTGGTCGCTCAGATCGTCCGTGTAGACAAAGGAATATTCTTGCTCCTGTTTCCGCTCCTTGATGATCTTGGAGAACGTTGTTTGATTGGAGGAAACGTTTTGTGGGGGCACATTGTGCAGGGGCGGAATGACGTCACTGCTTTTGTTGGTGATTGTGAACGATTTCGGCTCAAAATCCTCGTAATCGTCTTCATCCGTCAATTCCGACTCCAGCCGTTCGAGCCAGACCAACTCTGATGTCTGCGGCAGAAAGGGAATCTCGAACGACTCATTCTTCGAGCGTTTTCCCAAGGATTTGTGCTGTTTTCTCCGGTTTACTTTTGCCATTGGGTCTCCTTCCCTTCTGATGTCACTCCCATGTGCTCTTGTAGGATATTCAACACGGGCGGGGTTGGGTACCCTGTCCTGCAAAAAAAGTCGAGACGACAACTGGTCTGAACAGCGGAAAACCGGCACGGCCTGTTCCCTGCCAGAGATTGTAGAAACACAAAAAAGCCGGCGGATCAAACCGCCAGCTCCTTGGACGATTGCCGGGCTTCGGCCAGCAGGCGGCGGAACGCATCGCCATGCAGCACTTCCTCTTCCAGCAGCGTGTTGAGGCCAATCTGGAACACGGAGTCGAATTTGCGCAGCAGCGCGCGCGTCTTCTCCAGCAGTTCCTCCAGCAACCGGTTTACTTCTTCGTGAATGTGCGTTTTGTCTGCGAATTGCAAATGGACAATCCCCAAGCGGGACATCCCGCTTTGGACAATCTCCGTCGCCATGTTCAGCGCCTGCTCAAAGTCGTTTTTGGAGCCGGTGCTCCGGCCGCCGTAGTAGATTTCTTCGGCAACGGCGCCGCCCAGGCAGACCATGATCTGCTGTTCCAGCGCTTCCTTGGTATACAGGTAGCGATCCTCCAGCGGATTTTGACGGACGTACCCCAACGCTTTGCCGCGAGGACTCAGCGTCACCTGGGAGACAGAACCCGGGCGCACGTGTTCGCTGACGATCGCGTGTCCCAGTTCGTGCAGCGCCACCCGTTTCTTTTCTTCCAGGGACGCTTCCCGGTCCACTTTTTCCCCCAGCATGACCTTGTCCACCGCCAGCGCAAAGTGGCGCGCCTCAATCATCTCACTCTGGTCGCGCATGGCGTAAATTGCTGCTTCATTTGCCACGCTCTCCAGCTGCGCGCCGGAGAAGCCAAACGTCTCCTGCGCCACTTTGTCCAGCGAGACATCGGAAGCAAGCGGCTTGTTGGCGGTGTGGATCATCAGAATCTGCTCGCGTGCAGTCTTGTCCGGCAGATCGACGCTGATGTGCCGGTCAAAGCGTCCGGGACGCAGCAGAGCGGGGTCCAGCATGTCCTTGCGGTTGGTCGCGGCAATCAGCAGGATGCGCGGCTTGTCGCTGGTGGCGATGCCGTCCATCTCGGTTAACAGCTGGTTCAGCGTCTGGTCGTATTCGCGCTGCTGCTGACCGTCGCGCTTGCCGCCGATCACGTCAATTTCGTCGATGAAAATGATCCCGCTGTCCTGACCGTTCTTTTCCGCCAGGGCTTTGACTTCCTTGAACAGATCACGAATGCGCTGAGCACCCACCCCGACGTACATCTCCACAAACTGGGAACCGGACGCAGCCAAAAACGCGGAATTGGTGTAATTGGCAGCCGCTTTGGCCATCAGCGTTTTCCCCGTCCCCGGGGGACCTGTCAACAGCACGCCTTTGATCGGGCGAATGCCGTACTGCTCAATTTTGTCCTTGTGCACGAGAAAATCGAGCGCTTCTTTCAGCTCGTTTTTGGCCCGCTCCTGTCCGCCGATGTCGGCGAACGTCACGTTGGAGGCGGGTACAGCGTGTTTGCTCGGCTGGGACTTTCCACCGAACGGAAGTTTTCCCTGATTCTGCCGCACGATCAGAAAATACATGGCCGTCAAGACGGCGGCAAACAAGAGAAACGGTGTAATGTTGACACCGAGAAACAGCAGAAAAATCAGGATGCCGGGAACCACGCCGATCAAGATTTCCTTACCCATGCATCGTCACCTCGTTTCCGGCCGAACGGGGAATGATCGCGTAGAAGTCGTCCTTCCCCTTTTTCAAGTAGACGTAGACGTTGCGGTCGTCCATCAGTGCGGACGCTTCATCCAGCCGATGAGCGGTCTTCCACTCCGTCAACATCTGCGGAATGCGGCTGTATTGATGCAAATCCAGCGCTTCCGTAAAGGAAAATAACCCATCCATCCAAATCTGTTCCAGGTCTTGCGAATCGTTGTCCACGTCAACTTCCACCGTCTTGCCCCGAGCCAGGTCGGCAGTTTCCTGGAGCAAGCGGCGGTATTCCTGCGGGAACAAATCCGGGCGGGTCACTTGCAGCTTTATCTCAATGCGATCCTTGCTAACATCCAAGTGCGTCAGTTCCGCTGACTTCATCTGTCCGATATGGGTGCGAAGCGGTGTTTCCACTTCCATTTTTTGGTATAAAAACCAACCACCGAACAGGAGAGTGAGCGTCGCCAGCAGCGAGAGGCCAATTGCACGTTTTCGCAGTTGCACAGCTACTCCCCCTTTTGTTGTATTGTGCGCTCAGTCAACGGTTCCAGTATATCACATCCGTATAGCGTTTTTTGTATGCAGATGTTGGATACCCGGCCCCGAGCAGAACGGCAAAAAGGCCTTTTTCACTTGGAAAAAGGCCTTTTGAGCGTACATCTGTACATCTGCATCCGGCCTACGCCGGCGAGACGATGTAAGAGGTGAGCAGCTTGCCGCTGAACAGGTCGTAGTGGAGATAGTGAAAGCGGCCGTCACGATCCTGCAGGGTGACTTCCCAGAAGCGGCTGTTTTCGTCCAACCCCGGGACGATGTGCAGCACACGCGCATCGGGAAAGCCTTTTTTGACTGCCTCTTCGACACTTTCCCGGCTGACCGCCCTGTCCATCGTGTCAAACACGGCCTTGTCGGCGGTCAACCATGCGACTACCGGTGTTCCGACCTTGTTTTTGCCCAGCACGACGGCGTAGGACTCTTTGCTGCGGTACTCGTCAATCACATCGATCTCGGTGATCGTCGTCCGTTCCTGTACCCACTGCCGCACCTGGTCTTCGAAGTCGTGCCGTTTGCCCACGACCGTGGACGTCAAGTGATAGGCGGCACCCAGGGTGACCACCAGACAAACGGCTACAGCCCCTATTATGATTCGTACCAACACAATGACAATCCCCTTTATCCTCCATACGTTACAGCCGGAAGCGAAGCTGGTCCTGCTTCGTGCCGGCCGGTGTCTTCATTTGCAGCAGTACGTCCAACTGCCGCAATTCCCGTGTCGCACCATCGTACCACACATGGTAATCCACGGAAATCTGGCGGGCCATTTCCGCCTCCTGGATGGGAAATGACGGTCCCAGCCACGTCGCCAAAAGCGAGCTGACCTCTTCAGCCGGGATGGACAAGCGGTACCCCTGCCACGCCCGGTTGGAGGGGTCCGACACGGCCAGCGGCGTGACCGAGTGCAGGTGAGCTTTCAACAGTGCCGCATGCTCGTGGGGCGTAAACAGGGCATAGGGCAGCGCTGTGTGGTCCTGCACCTGGCCGTCCACGCTCACGCTGACATCCTGTCCGCTTCGCCTAAGTTCCATGTGGTGACCGTCAAACTCCCCGCTTACTTGAAACTGCTGTCCCTGGTAGCGTCCGCTCAGGACGTGATCTTTGAGCAATACTTCAAACGGCCTCTCCTGTTGCCCGGTGAGCTGGTCCAAGAGAGCGGCCACGACCGTCCGATCCGCTTCCGCACGTTCCGCCTCCGCCATGATGGTCACCTTCCCGTCGTGCCGGTTGTGCAGTGCCCCCAGCGACACGCCAAGGAAAAACAGGCCGAGAAAAACAGGGATCAGCCACCAGAGCTGCTTGGGCCGGACGTACATGTCCTTCCCCTCCTGTCCCGTTTTTCCTTACCCTATGTGCGGCGGGAAGGTTTTAGAACGCTACGGAAAACTTGCTAAACATACCCCCGGTCGTCCCGGTCATACTACAGATACACCCCGAGGAGGTGAGCGCGTGAAACCGTCGCAACGAACGACATCTCCTGACGTGCTAGGGTATCTGCTCCAGGAATACCGCGTCTCCTGGGCAGCGTTGTCGTCGCCGCTGAGAACCTTGACCCACTCGCCCACACTTAAGTTCCGCCACGCCCCGCTTACGGACGTGTGGAAAAAATGAGCGTGGCATGGCGTCCAAACAAAACTTCCCCTACCTACACCTACGCTCCCCTTCTCCTGTCACTTGCCCTGACAGGAGACTTTTACCGTTTCAGCGTTTGGAACACGCGGTTTGCTTCAAAAATCACGCGCTCCTCGTCCACAGTCAACAGCTCGCGGTTGCGCATCAGGAACCGGCCGGCCACGATCGTGTCGGTCACGTCCCGGCCATTGGCCGCATACACCACGTGGGAGACCGGGTTGTGAGCGGGATGGAAATGGGCCTGATGGCTGTCCAGGACGATCAGGTCGGCCTGCTTGCCAGTCTCAATCGACCCCAGCGCATCCGGCTGGAACACGCCATCCGCCCCGTAGCGGGTAGCCATGCGCAGCGCTTCTTCCGCCGGAACGGCAACGGGATCGTAGCTCACTCCCTTGTGCAGAATGGCAGCCAGCTTCAACTCTTCAAACAGGTTCAGGTTGTTGTTGCTGGCGGTGCTGTCTGTACCCAGCGAAACGCTGATCCCCTTCGCCAACATTTTGGGAACCGGCGCCACGCCGCTGGCCAGCTTCAGGTTGCTCACCACATTGTGGGAGACTTTCACCTGATAGTTTGCCAATACATCTATTTCTTCATCCGTCAAATGGACGGCATGTGCTACCAGCGTCGGACGGCGGAACACGCCCAGTTTTTCCAGGTGGGCGACCGGACGAAGGCCATAATCCTGCTCGTTTTGCCCCACTTCCCACTTCGTTTCCGACATGTGGATGTGAATCGGCAAAGCAAGCTCTTCTGCCCGTTCCACAATTTGCATGATAAATTCCGGCGGGCAGGTGTAAGGCGCATGGGGTGCAAGCATCGTGGTGATGCGGCCGTCCGCCTGATTGTGCCAGTTTTTGGCAAAATCGGTGGCCTCCTCAAGTTTTGCCGCCCGCTCTTCCTCCGAGCAGAGGCCGATCATGCCGCGGCACAGCCGGGCGCGCATCCCGGTTGCTTCCACAGCTTTCGCCACTTCGTCCATGTGGTCGTACATGTCGACAAACGTTGTCGTCCCCGTGCGAATCATTTCAATCAGCGACAGGTATGTGCCCCATTTCACATGGTCGCCGGTAAACTGCGCTTCCAGCGGCCACATTTTGTCTTCGAGCCACTGCTGCAGCGGCAGATCGTCTGAGTATCCGCGCAACAGCGACATGCCCGCATGGCCGTGCGTGTTGATCAGGCCCGGCAGGACGTAGTTGCCCTTCAGGTCGATCACCTCGTCGTAGCCGGACACATCCTCAGGCGTCGGCCCAACGTACGTAATCGTGCTGCCGGCAAACGCGACGGCCCCATCATGAATCACTTCGTTCTGTTCGTTTACGGTGATCACGGTGGCGTGAGTCAAGATCGTCTGTTTCATCGTACCACTCCGTTCTTACGTTAGATAATAAGCCAGGCTTTGCAGACTGGACGTCACATCCGCATAGTGGATGCGCACCTCTTTCTCCGTCCGAATGGTCGTCGGCGCGAAGTTGAGAATGCCTTCGATCCCCGCCTCGATCAAGAGATCGGCCACTGATTGTGCGGCGGCAGCCGGGACCGTAATGATCGCCAGGCGAATGTGACGCTCCTTCACCGTCTCTTTCAGCTCTTCCAACGGCTGGATCGTGATCCCTGCGATCTGCTTGCCCTGCTTGGCCGGATCGCTGTCAAAAATCGCCGCGATCCGTATCTGATCCTTCAGGAACGCATTGTAATTGCTGATGGCATGGCCGAGATGGCCGGCGCCGACGAGCGCGACGCGGATTTCCTGATCCAGTTTGAGAATCTGGCGGATTTTTTCCACCAGGTAGTTGACGTCATAGCCGATGCCTTTTTTGCCGAAATCGCCGAACGCGGCTAAATCTTTGCGGATTTGGGCGGGGTTGATGTCCAGATTTTTGCCCATCTGCTGGGAGGATACCGTCGTCACGCCCACTTGCTGCAGATAGCTCAAATAGCGCAGATAGATCGGCAAACGGCGAACAACCGCTTCTGAAATTTTTTCACTTTTGGCCACCGTACGGTCCTCCCTCCTTACGTTTTTCGCTTGACGACACGGTAATCGCGGCCGTTGGACAGAATCGTGATCGTGCCGTGCTGGCTGGTGATGAAGGTCTCCGCCCATGATTCGCCCAGTCGTTCCAGCACTTCCTCCTGGCTGTCTTTCAGCTCGTTTCGGGACTTGCCGGTCAGAATGACTGCCACCTGCGGGTCCACCTTGGAGAGAAACGGCTGGGAAGAGGCCTGATTTCTCCCCTGGTCGGCCACCTTCAGCACTTCCGCCTTCAACTGCCCGCCGTACTGCTCCAATAGGCGCTCTTCCGCCTTTTCATTGATGGCGCTGGCGAAGAGAAAGCGAAGCTGGCCGTGTCGCAGCCGGAATACCAGGGAATTGTCCTGCGGAGACAAAAACAGCGGTTCGCTGGGATGAAGCACGTCCAACACCACGTCGTTGTCCAGTCTGATCGCGTCGCCGTCCGCGACGGGCAACAGCTTCTTGTCCCCTTTGAGCGGGACAAACCCGCGAATCGACGGCTCGATCAGACGGGGCAGAATGACCGTATCCACCAGCATCCGGTCACTGAGGAAGGCAAAGCCTCCCGCTTGTTCCGGCTGATCGTTGGTCACGACGACGTAGTCCAGCCGCGTCAGTTTTTGCTCGGACAACAAGCCAAACAAGACGGGCCAGTCTTCCGCGCTTCCCGTGTCGACCAGCATGGTCTTTCCGCTTGGCAGTCGGATCAGCGTGCTCTCGCCATGCGGCAGGGCGAGAAAGTGGATCACCAGCCCGACAAATTCGCGTTCGTCGTCGCTGGCGTAGGGGTCCTCCACCTTCACCGCGTTCTGCAAATGACTGTCGATCGAACAGCCGGCGAACAGCACGACGCACAGCAGCAGCCAACAAGCCTTACGCGTAATCCCCAGCATTTATTCTATCACCTAAATCCCTGCGAGACTATTGCTTCATTTTATGAGCCTCGCCAGGATTGCATGCAGACCGGCGCTCAACGCCTTTCGTTACGTGCCGGTCTCTTGGGCCAGAAACGGACCGATCCGTTCACGGAGCTCCGGCCAGGTGCCCGTCTGCACCTGAAACGGCGGCAGGGATTGCAAAAACGCCCGGCCGTAGCGTGACTCGATGATGCGTGCGTCAAACACGACCACGACGCCGCGATCCAAATGATGCCGGATCAGCCGGCCGACGCCCTGCTTGAACTGGATCACTGCTTGCGGCAGAGCCAGCGACATGAAGGCGTTTTTCCCGACTGCTTTCAACTGCTCCGCTCTCCCCTGATATACAGGATGGTTGGGCGGCGTAAAGGGAAGCCGCACGATGACCAGGCAGCTGAGCGCTTCGCCGGGGATGTCCACGCCTTCCCAAAAGCTGCTGGTCCCCAGCAGCACGCTATGTTCCAGCTGTTGGAACAGCCGGACCAGCTTGCTGCGGTTGCTGCTGTCAATGCCGTGGCCAAGCAGGGTGTATGGCTCGTCCGTCAACTGCTCCTTCATCATCTGGTATACCTGGCGGAGCATCGAGTGAGACGTAAACAGGATCAGTGTTCGACCACCGGCGGCGCGGATCACGTCCAGGCAGCCCTGCACGACTGCTTCCATGTAGTGTTCGTCGCTTTCTTTTCCCGGGGTGGGAAAATCAGAAGGGATGAACAGCAGTCCCTGTTCCTCATAGGCAAACGGGGAGGGCAGGGTCAGGGTGCGGACCTTCTCCTCCGGCAGCCGGTCCAGGCCAAACCGCTCGATCATGTAGGTAAAGCTGTTCTTCACCGTCAAGGTGGCCGAGGTGAGAATCAGACTGCGTTTTGCGGCAAACAGCGGATGGGCAAGCACATCGGCGACGTTTAGCGGTGCGGCGTGCAAATAGACGTGCTTGCGCGGAGTGCGGGCCTCCACTTCCATCCAGCAGACGTACGCCGTGTCCGGTTCCAGCAAAAAAAAGTGAAGCAGTTCGGCCGTTTCCTGAAGTTCGTCCACCAGGCCGGACACATCCGTCCGCAAGCTGCGCAGCTCATACGGCGGTTTTTCGTCGGCGGGGATGCACGCAAGCAGGCGGTCGATCAAAGCGGTGTACGACGTGAGGGCATCGATCACCCGGCGCGCCGCTCTGCGAATCCGCTCGTGTCGGCCGGAAAACGACTCCTTGCGGTACCGCACGGTTTCATGCCCGGTATCGGTCGTCTCCTCTCCCCGATCCGCCGCCCATTTGTACAGCAGCTGAGTCAACTGCAACGCCTTTTCGCGCAGCGCGGGCAACAGCCCGTCCATCTCTTCCAGGATCTCCGCGACTCTGCCCCCCTCATCCGCCTGCCAATCCAGCAGTTCGGCGGTGAAGCGGCGCACAAGGCTGCCTTCTTCCGTTGCCGCCCGATCCAGGAGGAACATCATTCCTGCTGTGGACAACTGCTTGCCGAGATGAGCGGTAGCGATCTCTTCCAGATGGTGCGCCTCGTCGATTACTGCCGTCTCATACGGCGGCAGGATCCGGCTGTCTGCCTGCAAATCGCTGATTAAAAGCGCGTGGTTGACGATCAGGATGTCCGCGTCCCGCGCCCGCTCCCGGGCCTGGAAATAGTAGCAGCGGCTGAACCACGGGCAGTTTCTGTGCAGGCAGGAAGCGGCATCGCTGTTCACCTGCTGCCAGTACAACTGTCCGGTGGCGGGCAGGCTCAGCTCTTCCACATCGCCCGTTTCCGTCTGGGTCAGCCAGATGAGCATTTGCCCTTTAACCAGGCGCAGTTCCTGACTGTTTCCCTCCACGGGTTCCTCCAGGCTTTGTTCAAACTTGCGCAAGCAGAGATAATTGCCCCGCCCCTTCAGCGTGGCGGCGGTAAAGTCAAACGGCAGCGATTGTTTCAGTGCAGGGATGTCCTTATGAAACAACTGCTCCTGCAGGTGGATGGTGTGCGTGCTGATCACCACGGGTTCACGATTCTGTTTGGCCCACACGATGCTGGGCAGCAGGTAGGCGAGCGATTTGCCGGTCCCGGTCCCCGCTTCCACCAGCAGATGGGCACCATCGCTCATCGCGTCATGGATCGCGCGCATCATCGCTTCCTGCGCTTCCCGCCGCTGATAGCCAGGCAGGTTGCGCCCCAGCGCCGCCTGTTCATCCAGCATCTGCTCCAGCAACTCGGCAAACGGTTTTGTCGGCGCGTCGGACCGGGCAAGCGGCACCTTGGCACGTCCGTCCCGTTTGCGCAGGGCAAGCTGGCGGTACACGTCCCACAGCTTTGACTCGTCTGCCCTGGTGCCGGATTCATCCAAAAGCGGCACCTCCGCCAGCTTTTCCATCTCAATGTGGCGCAGCAGCACGTCGATGTCAGTGCGAAACGACGAAACGAGCATTTGCAGCCGCTGCACCGTCACCAACGGAAGTTGGCGCAGGATGTCCAACAGATGCAAAAACAGCCTGGCCGTCGCCAACGCGTCGCTGTCCGCCTGATGCGGACGGTCGTGTTCGATCTGCAGGTCATCGGCCAATTCCCCCAGGCGGTAGCTGTTTTGCATCGGCATCAAAAAGCGGGACAATTCCACCGTGTCCAGCACATATCCGTCAAACGTATAATAGCCCTGGCTCAGCAGGGCTTCTTGCAAAAATTGCAGGTCAAATGCGGCATTGTGAGCGACAAAAGCCCGCCCCTCCAGCATGCGCAGGAACCTGGGGAGCGCTTCCTCCAGCGAGGGGGCATCTGCCACCATGTCGTCTGTGATGCCGGTCAACTGCGTAATAAACGGCGGGATCGGCTGCCCGGGATTGATCAGGGTGGAGTAGCTCTCCGTAATCTGCCCGTCGTCGATGGCGACGGCGCCAATCTGGATGATGCTGTCCCCCTGCCGCGGGTGGCTTCCCGTTGTCTCAAAGTCTACGACGATAAAACGATTCAATCTCTTGTCACCTCGTACGTGCGCGGACAGTAGGGCGTCCGCTTCCCTAGCATTCGGCAGCGTCCGTACATATTCCTGCTCCGGTCACTGTCTCCGGCTGCAAAAGCTCGCTGGCGACCGTCGGTCCCCCAAGTTTGGCGGCGCACAACTGCAGGTAGAGCGGAATTTCCTGAAAGTGGCCGCTGTGGGGAAGCACCCGTCGAAAATAGTGCTCCGCCAGCCGCCAATTCTCCTCCGCAACGGCAATCCGGCCGAGATGGTAATACCCGAGCGAACGAATATACGGATCACCGTCCTCGGTAAACGGCGCGGCCAATCGCTTGGCTGTCAGCGTGTCCCCCAGCCGCTCGTATGCGGTGATCAGTCCGGACTGGGCCAGCCGGTGATCCCGCTGGTTGCTTAGGATCGAGCGAAACGTCGCCAGCGCGTCGTCCACCCGGCCGTCAAACAGCAGCATCCAGCCGTAGCTGAAGGTAAAGTCGGGATTGTCCGGCGCTAGGCTGATCGCTTTTTTCATCAGGGTCAGCGCCCGCCGCGTGCCGGCGATTAACCAGGTGTTCCAGGCCAATCCGTGCCACGCCCACCCTTCGCGAGGAAATCGCTCTACCAAAAAGTGGTAGCACACCTGGGCGCGGTGATAGTTGCCCAACGATTCATAGAGGCTGGCCATCTCCCGCAGTGTCTCGCTGTCCAGCTTGCGCGTCGGCAGTTTCAGCAAGTCCGGAGGCAGCGGCTGCGCCGACTCGTCACGCGCCTGCAGGATGCGGGCCGCCCTCAACCAGAGCAATTGCGCTTCCCAGTCAGAATCCCCCTCGTGAAGCAGCGATTCGATCGTCTCCAGCGCCTCCTGCACATCGTCGTCCTGCAGGTAGCAGAGCGCCAGGTTAAACCGCGCCTCCCGCTGTTCCGGATGGTGTTCGAGCGCCGTCTTGAAGGCTTGTGCCGCCTCCAGCCACTGC
The DNA here is from genome assembly GCF_020923495.1 of Brevibacillus sedimenti. GTDB lineage: Bacteria > Bacillota > Bacilli > Brevibacillales > Brevibacillaceae > Brevibacillus > Brevibacillus aydinogluensis. Next base: position 2,976,806 of record NZ_CP064048.1, on the reverse strand, counting down.
CGTTCTTCCGCCAGCATGCAGCCGATCGCATTGTAGCTGATCGCCGCCACCACCGGCGATTGGGCTGAGCGGCTGAGCAGGCGGAATTCCCGGAGCGCTTCCTCTCTCGCCTCGGAAAACAACAGGCTGTAGGCGTAATACAGCCGACCGCTCTCCCAGTCCGGCGATTCCTTGAGCAGTTCGGCAAAGCACTGCCGGGCGTCCTGATAGAGGCGAAGCTGATAAAACCCTTCGCCTTTGCGGTACATGTGCTCAAAGGGACGACCGGCCACATCTGCCGGGAACGTCCCCAGGTTTACGGCGGCCGTGCTGCTGACATCGTCATGTTGTGTCCCCGACGATGCGTTGACGTCCGTAGTTTCCATCGCAGGTGCGGCTGCGCCCGGTTGACTTGCATCAGCAGACGGATACTCACCCTCCAATTGCGGGTATTCTCCCTCCAGCTGCTTGATATGGCGAATCGCAATGGACAGCTTTTCCTCAAACTGCAGCCACAGATCGACTACCCGATCACTCACCTGGCGCAGTTCAAACAACTCTTCGGCGAGCCGGAGCTTTTCATCCTGGGACGCCGTCGGCCACTTTCGTTCGATTGTCTCTGCTTTGGAACGCAGCGCAGAGAACCATTCTTCCAGCTTCATAAAAAAGCCACCCCCTTGTGGCGTGAGTAGTCTCATTGTCTCACAAGGCAGGTGGCTCTATGCAGGCCTGCCGCTTCCGTCAATAGACGGTCGCGTGCACTTCCTCCGCCAGCAATTGGGCAATTTTGTTGTTTTCGTCCATAATGGCTACGCGCGGCTTGTGGGTGCGAGCTTCTTCGTCCGACATCATCGCGTAGGAAATGATGATGACGATGTCGCCCGGCTGCACCAGGCGGGCGGCGGCTCCGTTCAGGCAGATTACCCCGCTGCCCGGCTCCCCTTCGATTACGTAGGTTTCCAGGCGCGCGCCGTTGTTGTTGTTGACGACTTGCACCTTTTCGTTCGGCAGGATGTCCAGCGCATCGAGGATTTCCTTGTCGATGGTGATGCTGCCGACGTAGTTCAGGTTGGCTTCCGTGACGGTGGCGCGGTGGATTTTTGCTTTCATCATCGTGCGAAACACGGCGGTCTCCTCCCTATTTTCTGTCGTGGTCGCTATACGGTTACGAGCATGTTGTCGATCAGGCGAGTGCGGCCGAACCGCACCGCCAGGGCGAATATCAGCTGCTGGCCGGGGCTGGCCGTGTCCACTGGCGTCAATCGCGGGTACGTCAGCACCTCGACATAATCAATCTCGGCCAACGGCTCGGCCGTGATCATCTCCGCCATGCGCTGCTTGATCTCGTCAAGCGGAACGCCCTCTTTGAGCCACGCATCCGCCTGTTTGAGGCTGCGGTACAGGACGGTGGCCTGCTGCCGTTCCTCCGGGCTGAGATAGACGTTGCGCGAGCTCATCGCCAATCCGTCCGGTTCGCGCACGATCGGGCAGGGCACGATCTGCACCGGAACAGACAAATCCTCCACCATCTGGCTGATGACGGCTAGCTGCTGGGCGTCCTTTTGTCCAAAAAAGGCGGCATCCGGCTGGACGATCTGAAACAGCTTCAACACGACAGTCGCTACGCCGTCAAAGTGACCTGGACGGCATTGTCCGCACAGCGGCTCGGACACCTGCGCCACGGAGACGGTCGTCAACACCTGACGCGGGTACATTTCCTCCACGCTCGGGGTGAACAGGAGGTCAACTCCGGCAGACCGGGCCAGTTCACGGTCCCGTTCCAGATCGCGCGGATAGCGATCAAAATCCTCGTTGGGCCCAAATTGCAGCGGGTTGACAAAAATGCTCATCACGACAAAATCGCACGTCTCCCGCGCCTTCTTGACCAGGCTGAGGTGGCCGTCATGGAGATAGCCCATGGTGGGCACAAAGCCGATCCGTTTCCCCTGCCGGCGCGCTTCGCCGACCAAACGGCGCAGTTCGGCAATCGTGGGTACCTGCAGCATGCGTTCGATCATCACCGGTTCACTCCTTCTCCGTAGAGCTGTTTCACCGTTTCCTCCGCCGCGTGAAAGACGTGTTCGGGAGCCGGAAAACGGCGCTCCTTCACATCGGAGACGTATGCCGCCACTGCTTCGCGGATGATGGTCCCGGTATCGGCGTAACGCTTGGCGAACTTGGGCTTCCAATCTGACGACCCGTAGCCGACCAGATCGTGCAGGACCAGCACCTGGCCGTCACAGGAGGGACCGGCCCCGATGCCGATGACCGGAATCTCCAGCTTGTCCGCAATGACAGCAGCCACTTCCTGCGGCACACATTCCAGCACGAGCGCAAACACGCCCGCTTCCTCCAGCGCCAGCGCATCTTCCAGCAGACGGCGGGCCTGATGCAGCTCACGCCCCTGCACTTTGTAACCGCCCAATTGGTGAACGGCCTGCGGCGTCAGACCGATGTGCCCCATCACCGGAATACCGGCCTGCACACAGCGCGTGATGATCGGGGACAGCTCCCGGCCCCCCTCCATTTTTACCGCTTTGGCCAGCCCCTCCTGCAGGAGACGGCCCGCGTTTTTCACTGCTTCCTCCACCGTTCCGTGGTAGCTGAGAAACGGCATGTCGCTGACCACGAAGGCCCGCTTGACCGCCCTGGTCACAGCTTTGGTATGGTGCAGCATGTCGTCCATCGTGACCGGGATCGTCGAATCGTATCCCAGTACCACCATCCCGAGCGAATCTCCCACCAGGATCATGTCCGCTCCCGCTTCCTCCACCAGCTTGGCGGAAGGAAAATCGTACGCGGTGACCATGGTGATCGGTTGGCCGTCACGCTTTTTTTTACGCAAATCGGACGTGGTGACCGGCGCCAGGTTGTTTGTCATCTCTCCCACCTCTTTGTGCGCCCCACCCCGTGGACCCATCCGGAAATAAAAAACCCTCTCGCCGAAAAGGGAGAAGGGTGTCCATGCAAACATATGTCCATGGTCGCTGGATTCCTTCTGTCTCGGTCCACACAGGCTCTGAGCAGATTGTAGTCCATTACGATGTGTTGTTCATACATAAAAAATACTCCCGGTTTGGAGTGCCGTTCGCCGGACGATACGGCCTCCACCATAGGAGTATACCAGAAGACTTATTCGTTTGCACCATAATTGACGTCGGCGGAATACACTTTGTTCCGTGCACCCGCGGCGTCTTCGATAATCAGGACGCCTTCTTCGTCGAGACCAACTGCTCGTCCTTCCAGTTCGGAATGGATGGTTTTGACGGTCACCCACCGGCCGATCGTGTAGGAGCACGCTTCCCACTCCGTCTTGATCCGGTCAAAGCCGTGCCGCAAATAGTGGTCGTACTCCGCTTCAAAGATCCGGCAAAACTGCTGGATGAACCGCACCCGGTCGACAGTCGTCCCGCTCTCGATCGCAAGCGACGTGGCAATGTCCCTAAGCTCTTCGGGAAAATCGGCCGCGGCGGTGTTGGCGTTGATGCCGATGCCGATGACGAGGTAATTGACACGGTCCGCTTCCGCATTTAACTCCGTCAGCACGCCGCACACCTTTTTGCCCCCGATAAAAATGTCGTTGGGCCATTTGATCTTGACGTCCACGCCTGTCTCCTGCTGCATCGTCTTGGCCACAGCGACAGCTGTCAGCAGCGTCATCTGCGGTGTTTTCGGAATCGGGATCACGGGACGGACGATCATGCTCATCCAGATGCCCGTGCCCTTGGGCGAATGCCAGGCGCGTCCCAGGCGCCCTTTGCCGCCCGTCTGCTGCTCCGCGATCACCAGGGTCCCTTCCGGCATCCCTTTGGCTGCCGCTTCATGCGCCAACAGCTGGGTGGAGACTACCGTGTCGTAGGCCAACACGTGCTGGCCAATCCGCTTTGTGTCCAAGCCGGCGATGACCGCTTCGGCGGACAGGCGATCAGGGGCGGCCAGCAATCGGTAGCCCGCCTTGCGGACCGCTTCCACCTCGTAGCCTTCCTGACGCAGTTCCTCGATATGCTTCCACACGGCCGTCCGCGAGCAGCCGCAGGTCTGGCTCAGCTCCTCGCCGGAGATAAATCGGCCGGGATTGGCGTGAAACGCCTTTAGGATTTCCTGCTTAATGTTCATGACGCGCTACCTCTCTCCTTGCCTCTTCCACCAGTGCCTCCGGGGTGTTGGGCAGTCCGTGCAGCGCCGTTTGCTCCAACAGGTGCAAGAGCACGCGCTGAATCCATCCCCCGGTTTTCGTTCCAGCGCCGCCTGCAGATCGCGACCGGTGACAGCCAGTTCGCGCAGCGACTTGACCGGCATCGACTCGTAGGCGGCAATCAGCGACCGGGAGGAGCGGCCGTCCTTCCGCTTCCACCAGCACGCCTGCAACAGGTTGTCCGTTTCCATGCAGACTTGCCACCCTGCCTGCAGCAGCAGTCGTCCCCACTCCACGTCGCGCGGCGCATCCCAATCCGGCCGCAGCGACGCCAGCAGCCCGACGAATTGGGCGATCGCTTCCACTTCCCGCTTGGACATCCGAAGCTGTCGACAGAGCGTGCGCGCCTCCTGCGGGTCAAACCGGGCGGCATACATCAGCAGGGCCCACTTTTGGGTGAGCGTACCCAGGTGCACCAGCCGCCACGCCTGCTCGTGCGACGTCCGGAACAGGCGATCGAGCAGCGGAGAAAAACCGGCCAAACCCGTCTGCACGATCAGTTCGATCCCCTTTTGCGGCGCCGCACTGTCGACGATCTTGTGCAGTTCGTCCCGAATTCGCTCTGCGGCGATATGCGACAAGAGCGGTGCCGTTTTCTCCATCGCCGCCAGGGTAACCGGCTCGATGGAAAAGTCAAGCTGCGCGGCAAATCGCACCGCCCTCAACAGCCGGAGGGCATCCTCGCAAAAGCGCCGCTCCGCGACCCCCACCGCCCGGATCAGCCGATCCCGCAGGTCGTCCCGCCCGCGAAACGGATCGCGCAAACGGTCGAACCGATCCATGGCCATCGCGTTGATGGTAAAATCGCGCCGCTCCAGGTCGAGCTGCAGGTCGGAGACGAAGCAGACCTCTGTGGGCCGGCGGTAGTCCTCGTACGTGCTTTCCACCCGGTACGTGGTCACTTCAAACATCTGGCCGTCAAGCCTGACTGAGACGGTGCCGTGCTGCAGGCCGGTAGGAAAGTGATCGGGAAACAGCCGCATGACGTCGCCGGGATGGGCATTCGTACATATATCTATATCGTGTACGGTTCTGCCGAGCAGCCAATCGCGGACGCACCCGCCGACGAAATAGGCTTCATAGCCGTTGTCCTCCAGTGTGCGCAGGATACGAACCGCCAGTTCCTTGAGCAACTCCTTCACCCCGTTTTTTCGTCCGCCCAGCAAAGGAGGCGTTTGTGTGAAAATCGTATATGGCCTGTTCATCATGATTTCCAAGCTGTTTCAGATGGCGAAAAGCAGCCTGTACCGTCCGTGACCGTCATGACGATCCTGAGCCGATCAGCTGGCGGTACAGCGATTCGTACTGGGACGTGATCTTCTCGTGACAGAAGGTTTCACACGACCGCCGGATACTGTTGCGGGACAGGCGATGGAAAAGATCCGGGTCGGTCAACAGGCGCACGGTCCGTTCCGCCATGCCAGCCACGTCCCCGACCGGCAGGAGAAAGCCGCACTCGCCGTCCAGCACCACTTCCGGCAATCCGCCCGCATTGGTCGTCACGACCGGCACGCCGCAGGCCATGGCTTCCAGCGCTACCAGCCCGAAGCTCTCCTTTTCCGACGGGAGCAACATGATGTCGGCCATGGAAATGACCTCGGCCACATCCTCCTGTTTGCCGAGGAAATAGGTGTCCCCTTCCAGACCCAGTTCGGCCACCATGTTGCGTACCGAGGCCAGGTCAGGCCCCTCGCCAATCAGCATCAGCTTGACCGGAAGCTGCTCCCGTACCAGCCGAAAAACTTCGATCACGTCCGGCACCCGCTTGACCGGGCGAAAATTGGAAATGTGCATCAGGATCTTTTCGCCGTTGGGTGCGAACACGCGCTTCCACTCTCCCACCTCTTTGGGATAGTAGCGCCGTTTATCCACAAAATTGTAGACCGGGACGATCTCCTTGTCGACTTGCAGCAGGTCGTACGTCTGCCGGATCAAATCCTTGGAGACGGCGGTGACCAGGTCGCTTTGCTCGATCCCGAAGCGAATCATGCCGCTCAGGCTGGAGTCGTATCCCAGTACGGTAATGTCTGTTCCGTGCAGGGTGGTTACGATCTTGAGCTGTTCGCCCACCATCTGTTTGGCCAGATAGGCGCACAGTGCATGGGGAACAGCGTAATGGACGTGCAGCAGGTCCAGCTTTTCGTTTTGGGCCACCTGCGCCATCCGGTTGGCCAGCGTCAAGTCGTACGGAGGGTATTTGAAAACGTCGTAATGATTTACTTCCACTTCATGGTAAAAAATGTTGGGATGAAACGTTCCCAGGCGGAAAGGCATGCTGGATGTGATAAAGTGAACCTGATGGCCCCGCTCCGCCAGCAGTTTGCCCAATTCCGTGGCAACCACGCCCGATCCGCCCAACGAGGGGTAGCAGGTAATGCCAATCTTCATCGAGGTGTTCTCTCCTTCCTACAAGCTCGTCAGCACGTAAGGCGCAGCGCTGACAAACCCCTCCGCGTACTTGACGCCTGCCTGCTGCCCGAACAGACGTTCCCTGTATTCGACCAGTTCCAGATACCCGTTGTTGAGCGGCGTAGCGACGCTGCCTTCTTCTTTTTCAAACTGGCTGCGGTACGCACGCAGCACCTCCATTTTTTGCTCGTACACCGGCGTGACGTCCACGACCACATTCGGCGTCACCGTCGTGTTGATAAAATAGTACAGCAATTGGCTGGGGCGGTAGGCGGGCAGGGATTGTTTCGCCGTATACAGACGAATCCCGGCGGAAAAGACTGCTTCTCGGACGATCCGGCTGACGCTCTCGTGATCGGGGTGACGGTCCTGCCAGTAAGGCGCAAGCACCACGCTTGGCCGCGTCTGCCGGATCAGGTCGACGACCCGGCTGATCGCCTCGTCGCGCACCCGTTCCAGGCCGCGATCCGGCAAGCCAAAATTGTAGCGGACGGCAATTCCCAGCCGCTTGTCGGCCTCGGCCGCCTCCGCCTGCCGGCGCTCGACGGTGCCGTTGGACGAAAGCTCGGCGTAGGTCAGGTCGAGGATGCCGACGCGTTTGCCCTGCTTCACTGCCAGCAACAGACTGCCGGCCGCCCCGATCTCCACGTCATCGGGATGCGCTCCGATGGCGAGGATGTCAAGCTCGCTCATGCCTGCTCCTCCTCGCGCACGACCTCGCGCCAGCGCAATTCGCCCCGTTCCAGCGCCTTCAGCAGCACTTCTGCCGTGCCCATGTTGGTGGCAAACGGAATCTTGTGCACGTCGCACAGGCGAAGCAGTGCGATAATGTCCGGTTCATGCGGCTGAGCCGTCAACGGGTCACGCAAGAATATGATCAGATCCATCTCGTTGCGGGCAATCATCGCTCCGATTTGCTGATCTCCTCCCAGGGGGCCGGAGAGAAACCGCGTGACCTGCAGGGATGTTGCTTCCATGATCCGAAGTCCGGTCGTCCCTGTGGCGTACAATTCATGCTCGCGCAGGATGGACTCGTAAGCCATTGCCAATTGAACGATTTCTTCTTTTTTTCTGTCGTGTGCGATCAAAGCAATTCTCACGCAAACCTCTCCCTCGCTGAAAGTAGCGTTATCCCGCCTAATCCTAATCAATCAGGTGCTCCAGTCCATAGATCAGTTCGCTCAGGTTCACAACGGCCTTAATTGCCATGTTTACACCCGGCATGAACGACTCGCGGTTGATCGAGTCGTGACGGATCGAAAGTGTCTGGCCAGTTGCCCCGAACAGCACTTCCTGGTGAGCCACCAAGCCCGGCAACCGCACGCTGTGAATCCGGAACCCGTGGTATTCCGCGCCGCGCGCCCCCGGGATGCTCTCCGCTTCTTCCGGGTGACCCTGTTTGATTTCCTCACGAACAGCTGCGATCATCTCCGCCGTTTTCAGCGCCGTACCGCTGGGTGCGTCCAGCTTCCGGTCGTGGTGCAGCTCGATGATCTCCACGTGCGGCATGTATTTCGCTGCCATGGCGGCAAATTTCATCAGCAAAATGGCCCCGATCGCGAAGTTGGGCGCGATGATGCCGCCAAGCCCCGCCTCCCGGTATCTCGCCGTCAACTCCTGAAGCTGCGCCGGTGTCAGTCCGGTCGTCCCCACCACTGGCCGAATACCGTGGGTAAGGCACAGTTCGAGGTGTCGGTAGACGCTGTGCGGCGTCGTAAAGTCAACGAGCACGTCGGGGCGCATTTCGTCCAGCTGCCGCTGAATCGCCTCATCATCCCCCCGCGTGTCCAGTGCTCCTGCGTACACCAACTCCTCATCCTGCTCCAGCATCTTGACCACTTCCTGGCCCATGCGGCCATGGGCCCCTGCTACTGCTACACGAATCAGTTTGTCCATTTCTAGTTCGTCTCCTCTACTCTGGTCCAGCGATCCTTATCGCGCGTGTTAAATTTGTGCATAATACGATCAAATGCCTCTTGCAAATCAATACCGAGCGAATTGGCGAAACACAGTACGATAAAAAAGACGTCGCCCAGTTCTTCCTCCACGGTTTTCTCCGCTTCGTCTTTTTTCTTCGGTTTTTCGCCGTAGTAGTGGTTGATCTCCCGCGCCAGTTCTCCCACCTCTTCCGTCATCCGGGCCATCATCGCCAGCGGGGAGAAATATCCTTCCTTAAATTGTGATATGTACTGGTCGACTTCCTGTTGGATTTCCTGCAAGGTCTTCCGCTGATTCATCAGGTCACTCCTCTGCCAGAGAATATTCGGTGACTTTATCGTACCTGAAAAGCCTGCGTTTGCCAAATCTCAATACGCTGGCTGGAAGGTTATGGACAAGCAAATCAACATTCCATTATAATGGCTGTCGAACCTACCAACAAGCCTTCAACTAACCATTCGCACGAAGCAGCCAGTCGGGCAGTCGCACGCCTCGGCCGCATCCAACCATGCGAATGTCTGCCGCCGCAAGGTATCCCCCAGAGGACCCTCCCGCTGCCTCGGACAGAAGCCTTCGGACGCAGGATCACCGACAAGAAGGGAGAACGCTTATGAATCTGCGCCTCAAAAGCATCATCGCCATCATCGTCGGATCCGCCATCATGGGATTCGGCATCAACGCCTTCAACATTCCAAACAATCTGGCTGAGGGAGGCATTACCGGCATCAGTATTCTGATCAAGCTGTTGATCCCAAGTGTCGACCAGGGGATCGTCTTTTTCGTCCTGAACGTGCCGCTGTTCGTGATCGGGTGGAAAGTGCTGGGACGCACTGCTTTTGCCTATACGATTCTTGGCACAGTTGCCCTCTCCGTCTTTCTCTCTGTATTTGAGGGCGTGCTGCCCCTGCCAATGGACGATCGGCTGCTCGCCTCGCTGTACGCCGGCGTGGCAGTCGGGGTAGGCCTCGGTATCATTTTCCGCTACGGCGGCACCACGGGTGGTATCGACATCATCGCCCGCGTACTGCAAAAATACATGGGCATCAGCATGGGCCGTACGCTGTTTTTTGGCGACATGCTGGTGATTGCCGCGTCGCTGATCTATTTGAATCTCGAAAGCGCCATGTACACCCTGGTCGCCGTCTTCATCGCCGCCCGCGTCATCGACTTTTTTCAGGACGGCGCATACGCCGGAAAGGCGCTCACCATCATCTCCAATCACGCCGATGCAATCGCCAAACAGATCCTGGAGCTGGGGCGCGGTGTTACGCTGCTGGCAGGCAAAGGAGCGTTTTCCGGCGAGCAGAAACAGGTCGTGTACGTCGTGGTCAGCCGTAACGAAGTGATGCGTTACAAAAGCATCGTGCAGGAGATCGATCCCCATGCTTTCGTGATTGTCAATGACGTGCACGAGGTGCTCGGCGAAGGATTTACCCTGGATGAAAACAAGCAGCCCATTCATGAGTAATCGGACCAAAGCCCATACCCTGCAGCTGCCACGGGGACATGCATTTCGCCTGCTTCGCCGTATCCCCGAATCACCGTGAGTCGTTTGGCTGCAGGGTGTGCAGGCACTAGGGAAGCGAAGCCCTATGCTCCGAACATTTTTCTGGCCCGCCATATCCGCGCTACTACGCCCTGTGCATAAAGCAGGTGCACAGGGGCCTTCGACATGTCGATACCGTATTGGTCCCCCATCGTATTTTCCCGGATCACCGCCTCGGCTGCCTGCAGACGCCAAGGTTCATGGCAAATATCCCCGCCGTAAATCCGCTGCGTGCGGGGGCACAAACAGCAAAAACGATATCGCTCGGTCAGCCAATGCTCAATGCTGCCTGGTCTGGCCGTGAACGGTTCGGACGCAGGACGGTAGATCGCGCTGAACCGCTGCTCCCCCCCTTTCCGCTCACTTTGGAAATGGATCTCCGCTGCTGTCCGTTTGATTGACATCTTCGCGTGGAAGTACGGTAGGTGATAGGTCAATTTTGCCGCTCCGACGGCCAACTGATTGGACGCGTCCAATGACAAAAAGAATACCGCCGGTTTTCCACCTAAGATCACGTATGTGCGCACATTGATTTCCGGAAAGGGAACTGTTACGGGAACTGGAAGAAACCTGAGCCGAATCTCGCTCATTTCAAACGGAATCAGGCCAATCCACGCCATGCCGTCAAATGTATCTACTTCCAACGGAGGAGGAACAAACGGCTGAATCCTTTCAACCGGAACAGGCCAATGGGCAAACAGCAAATCTGCCCAGGTTTGCGAGATGATCCATGTGCCTTTCATGTCGCCCCCCTCCTCTCGCTGCTCGTGTCAAAACGTCTCGAACAGACTCAGCACACTTGGACGCTCCCGGTTTGCCTCTAACTCCTCAGCAGTATCATCTCCCATCGACAACGCCATATCGTCTGGTTCCGCCTCTTCTGACGATGAGCCGGGTACGATCTCATATGGGTGAGTGACCAACCGCACCTTCGTAACCGTGCTCGTCCATTCGTCAAGCGCTACCAGATCGTCTGCGTTCACGTCCCTCAAGGAGGTCTTACCCAGCGCACGAATGGCGACTTTCATCTCTTCCACAAACGAAACCAAAAAATTCTCCAAGGAATGCGCGGCCTTCTCTATGTCAAACGCCTTCTTTTGGCTGCCCGTGTAATAGGCAAGCTGCGTGGGCGGCTCCCACGGAATGGCTTTGGTCACCTGCTCATGGGTCATGGCCCACAACAAGGCTGTCCCCATGAACACGGCATCCGCTCCCAAGGCGAGTGCTTTCAAACATTGGCCGGGCGTAGAAATTCCCCCACCGATCAGGAGGCTGATCCTATCTTTGACTCCCCGCTTTTTCAGGTAGTGAACTGCGCGAGACAAGGCGAAAATCGTCGGCAGGCCAAAGTCGTCTTCCAAAATCGGCGGCCCCCCTTTTGTGCCGGCCTGTCCGCCGTCCAGACTGATAAAATCCACTCCGGCCTGAATGGCTACTTCCAGGTCGGCTTCCAACTTTCCGCTGGCACACATCTTGACACCAATGGGGACGCCTTGCGTTACAGAGCGCAGTCTGTCGACCAAAAGCTTCAGATCCTGCGGTTTGACAATTTCCGCGTGACGGGAAGGGATGATGAGGCCCTCACCGTCCGGAACCTGCAGAAGTTCACGGGCCCGTCCATCTATATACTTGGACGGGATTCTGCTCGCGGCACCTGCTGTTGCCCCCTGACCAATATGAATCTCGATCGCATCTGCCTGCTGAAGAGTCTCCGGCTCTTTGGCCCAGTGCCCGGAATTGTACTGCAAGATGTAATGGGCGGCATGTGCTCGCTCTTCGGGCAGCAGAGGTCCTTCACCAGAGTTCGTCGCGGTTCCGACCGCTGCCGTTCCTTTGGCGATCGCAATTTTTACGTTTTCGGACACCCCGATGCCGTAACCCATTGCGCCGGCCATCACGGGGATTTTCAGGATGAGCGGACGTTGGGCAAGCGGGCCAATGGTCGTCATCATATCGACGGGCGCATCTTCCGGTGCGGGCAGTGTGGCAAGCTGAGCAGGAGAAAAAATCAGACCGTCAAAATCCAGAAACTTGCGCGGACTGCCAAACGGTCGCTCAATTACGCCGCCGCTGGATGCGCGAAGACTGTTTTCCACGACGATTCGGGGGCTGGTTCTGGTAAGCGCCGACACCATCTCCCAAATGTTTTCCGGGTAACGGTCAGCCATCAGCCGTTTCGTGAAGCGCCCGACTCCCCATTTGATCAAAGGGCGGGCAAACAGGAAGGCGATCAGCCCCGCACAGAGAATGGCCAGAAATGCCCCGGCGAACGCTCCGGCGAGATAGGAAAGCCACGTGTTGGTCATGACAACCTCCTAGCCCTTTTTTCATCCCTCATTATTTCGATCTTGCACGCAGCCTATGCGTCTGTCGCATAAAAGCACCGGTTGGAAACAAACGCAGCCACTCATTTGCTGGTATACACGTTTCCCCGTCTTATCCAGTTCCCCAATGCAGCCACATCCGTCATCAACGACTGCCGTACGTACCCGATATCCAAAATAGCAAAGAGCATCTACGCACATGGTAGATGCTCTTTTCACACCATCAGGTAGGGTTCATCTGCCCCCGGTATTTTTTCCAGGCCACATATGCCAGTGTCAGCACCACGGCTGCAACAATCGCCACAAACATCGGAAACGGCGAGGCCGGCCGCATCAACTGGGCGATGGTGCTCTGATCCTTTCCAATGAACGCTGCCTGCATCGTGACGTTCAAATCGCGCAGGGCGTTCCGAACCATCTGCCACTCGATCCGGTCGCGGCGCAGCTCTTTGGAGATGAGATCGTACGCAGCGTCGATCTGCCTGATCTGCTCTTCCCTTAAATGGATGCTCATCGCCGGTTTGATCGCCAGATACAAGCGGGTGTTTTCGTCGAATTGTTGGCGAAACTGGTCATAATTCCGCTCCACTGCCGACTCCATCAGATTTTGCATCTGGGTCGCATAGGATACGTAGTAGCTTCGCCACATTGGCTGATGATCATGGGTAAGCGCGTCGATGGCGATCCGCACGCGGGTCGCGTGCCACAGCAGTTGATCGCTCGTGCTGGACTTGGCAAAGCTGTTTTTCGCCGCCAAAATTGATTGCGTCACAGCGTTCAAACTGTCTATCCGCAGGGAGACGGGCAGGCGTTGCTGGGGAAAGCGCTCCGCCAGCTGCCGGATCTTCTCCTGTGCCGCCTCCAGCTCCCCTCTTTTCGTATGGGTTAACAACTCTTGCGCTATGTGATCCAACGCGGCCAACTGTTGTTCTTCGGCCGGACGGTCAAGCTTGTTGAGCAATGTATGGATGGGCCAGGACAGGAACAGCCCGATGATCAGGAAGAACAGCAGAAACCGGATGTTTTTTCTCAATGCAAAAACCCTCCTTCCCCTAGTAAAGACTATGGAAAGGAGGACAAGATTAGACCTTGATTCTGTTGAACCGCGTGAAGGTAAACCAGATCACTGCGATGGAAATCAGGCTGAGCAGAACCGTGCAAAGGCCGACGAATCCCTCGTACTGATCCAGCACGGCAGGCAGCCACGGATGGATGTCCATGACGTAATCGAGGAAATCGTTATTCAACGTCCACAGTGCAGCGATTCCCACCGGCAGCCAGCTCAGCTTGAAAAAGCGGGCATACAGCACCGATTCGACGGCCATGCCTGCGTGGGAGATCAACAACATGATATCTGTCCCGCTCACCTCGTCACCCAACAGCCATCCGGCCACGATGATGCCTACTGCCCAGACGCCGTATTTAAAATTGGTGATGCCGGCCAGAGATTCCAGCACCGGTATGTGCCGTCCCATCAGGTAGGTAAACAGCACGATGGTAAATAGTCCGCTCCCCGTGGGACTGTCCGGTACAAACGGGCGCAAATACCCCGGGGTAGCTGCCAGTTGATCGCTGTACCAGACAAAGCCGTAAATGGTTCCCAGCAAGTTGACGACGAACAGGGTCCAGAGAAACCACCTTTTCCCCAAAGACTGCCGGAACCACATCCATAACCAGTTCATGAACATCGTCTCCCACTATGTAGGCCGTTAAAGAAAAAGCTGACCGAACGTCAGTCAGCTTTTCTTGCATGGGCTTATTTCAACGTAGCCATGTACTCAGCCAATTTCTGGATTGCTTCTTCATCCTGAATCAGGCCGCCCGGCATTGCCGGCGGTATCCCGTTCTTGATGATCTCGGCAATCTGGTTTGCGTCATACTTGCTTCCGACCTTCTGCAGATTGGGCCCCATGCCGCCTTCCATGTTCTTGCCATGGCAGCCCATGCAGCCCGTTTGAGCAGTCCACAGTGCATCGGCCTTGAAGCTCGGATCAGCCGGAGCCGGAGCAGCTGCGTTGGAGCCGCCTCCGCTGCCGCTGCCGCCGTGATTGGACCCGTGGTTCAGGGTGTGCTCATGGTCTGCTGCCCACGTCAGGTAGAAAATCGACACCAGCGCCGTCATCATCAGACCGGTTGCCACCGGACGGCGGGACGGACGGCGTTCCTTGCTGGTATCCAGCCACGGAGCCAACAGCAGCGCACCAAAGGCAATACCCGGAATGATGACCGTACCCAGGACTACCCAGTCACCTGCCGCCCACGGATACTTGAGCATTTGATACAGAAACAGGAAGTACCAGTCCGGCAGCGGAATGAACGACGTGTCGTTCGGGTTGGCCTTGTCGGTCAGCGGCGACGGGTGAGAGACAGTCAACACCAGAAACCCGACCAGACAGACGGCTGCCACCATCCACTCTTTCAGCAGGAAGTTCGGCCAGAACGGCTCCGTTTTTCCCGGAAAGTCGGAGTACGACGGGGCAATGTTTGGAATGCGCTTCGCCGGTATCCGGGAGTCTCCGACGAAGGTAGCATCTTTTTCGTGTTTCGCCATGCTATTTCCTCCTTATAATCGAAGACTCATCATAGTGGACCCGAGATACCTTGCGCGCGAATCATGATAAAGTGTGCTCCCAACAGACCCAAGAGGGCACCCGGCAGGAAGAACACGTGAATCGCGAAGAAGCGGGACAGGGTTTGTGCCCCTACGATTTCGCCGCCGGTCAGCAGGGTTTTGACGTACGGACCGATTAACGGCACGGAGTTCGCGATCTCCAGACCTACCTTGGTCGCGAAGTACGCTGTGTTGTCCCAAGGCAGCAGGTAACCGGTGAAACCGAGGCCGAGCATGACGAAGAAAATCAACACGCCCACTACCCAGTTCAATTCACGCGGTTTTTTGTACGCACCGGTAAAGAACACACGCAGCGTGTGCAGAAACATCATGACAATGACCAGGCTGGCCCCCCAGTGGTGCATGCCGCGCACGATTACCCCGAATGCCACTTCGTTCTGCAGGTATTTGACCGATTCATACGCATTGATAATGTCCGGTACATAGTACATGGTCAGGAACATACCAGACAGGATTTGAATGACTGTAATAAAGAACGTAAGGCCACCAAAGCAATACACAAACGCGGAAAAATGGTGTGCCGGGTTTACGTGCTCTGGGACTTCGTGGTCGGCCAAATCGCGCCACATCGGGGTGATGTTCAGGCGCTCATCAACCCAGTCATACATTTTTTGCAACATCTTAGCCACTCACCCCCGGACGAGGATTTGGTTTCAGTTTGCCCAAATAGAGCTTGCCGTCCTTCACTTCCGTCTCGTATACATCGAGGGATGCTGTCGGCGGAGTTCCCAAAATGTGCGCACCTTCCTTGTCATAACGACCCAGGTGGCACGGACAGAAATACTGGTTGGGATGATTCGGGTCAGTGTTCCAGTCCACTGTACAGCCCAAGTGCTTACAGATCGGGGACAGTGCGAGAATCTCGCCCTTCTCATTCTTGGTCACCCACGCAGCCAACGTCGACTCGGACTCATACCACCCGTCCTTGGTATGTACCTTGAAATCCACACGCTTCGGCTCTGGACCGAACTCGTCCACGCTGCCGACAGCCACTTTATCTGTACCCGCACTGCTTTGCAGCAAGGGGTCGACTGCAAAACGAAGCATTGGTGTGATTATTCCTGCAGCGAGGAATCCGCCTGTTCCCATGAGTGCGTAGTTGAGGAACGTACGTCTGGAAATTTCCCGTTTGTCGCCCATGTCTTTTTCCCTCCTTACTCTGTAGAATAGCGCAACTTTGGCGATTTCCATACATATACACTAGGTCAATCCCAATCATAGCTAAACGCCTATAGAGATGTCAAGAATATCCGGGGGACGGGCCCGGCCCCAACCTCGTCTGATTGAGAGATTGTTGCCATTTTGTCAAATATGGCAACTCTCCCCTGATTGATATAGTATTTCCTGAAATATTTCCGCTTATTGACGGCCGCCGTGCTGCCAGTGACGAATAATTTCCCGGCTGAGGACATCGATCGTTACCTCAAAGCGGAGTGCCGATTCCAGGTCTTCATCTCCCACTGTCAGCCTCAAGCGACTGCCTTCACCCTCGTGTGCATCCAGCCGATCCCCGCTGAACTGCAGCAGGACGTAGTGGGCAAACCCGGCCGGCAGCCGTTGGGCAAGCGGCTCGTCACCGATCTGGTAACAGAGCGGGAACATCAGCACCCGTCCCTTCAAACGCTGTTCGATTGAAGCGGCCACCTGCACCAGATAACTCATCCGCTGCACGTGCTCCTTCACCGGCTTCTCCGGTCGGTACAAATAAAGAGGGAGCAGCGCGGTGTCCACATAGGTCCGCAGCTCCTCCCAATTTTCCAGTTCTTGAACATTCCACTGCATCAGGCGTCTCCTCTTTCCATTACTATCTGAAATTAAGCGTACCATGAACAGGAGGAGACAGGCAATCCACCATCAGCTGCCCAACGTTACGATTGTTCGTAGGCCATGATCTGGCGCAGTTCGTCGGTCAGACGCATAAACCGCTCCTTGTTTTTCATCGCCAGCGCTTCGTCGATCTCCTTGTACAGGGTGCGCTTACGATACAGACGCACTTGCTCGTCAATCACCATTTCCGACAACAGCCCCGACACCAATTGGTTATTCGTCCCGTACACATTGGAATTGGAATAAAAATTTGGCCACTCCATGATACATCCCTCACTTCAATAAAATAGTCGATTCGGCAAAGCCATTGTATTTGCGAAGCCATGTCTGGCTGGCATACGTCCCGGCGTACAGCCACTGACCGCTTTCATCCTGTCCGACCCGGAGCAGCCCCAGATGGACCATCATTTTCAGGACGCGGTTGGTCAGAATGTTGACTGGGTCATCGTAGTAAAACGGCCTGATCCAGGGTAGCAGCCGGTCCGAAAGTGCGTCTTGGCTGACCCAGCCTCCCGCTCCCAGCAGGGGAATCAGTTGGACAAGCATCGGCAGATTGGGGACCGCCCGCTTGTACAGCCGCATCCAGAAGCGGATCAGATCGTGGTGCAGTTGATCGTCATACGGCTGTTTCAACCGTTCTTCTCCCGCTTCCGTAAGCATTACCTGCCCCGGCATCTCTTCGATCCATTTCTGGTAGTAGCAGTAGTCGTAAAGCAGCGAGAACCGGTCCGGGTACAGGTCGAAGTGAAGTCCGTAGCCAAAACGCCATTTCTGCGGCGTGAGCGGCTCTTCCTTGATGTGCAGAAACTGAAACAACTGCTGCTGGTACCGCTTGTACATGGCACCGTCCGCAGTCAGCGGAACAGGCTCCTGCTGCAGGAATTGTAAAAATTGCATGATATCGTCACAGAGTGCGGTTCCTTCGTCGCGATAGGCCGTCGGTTCCGCTGCTGTAACAGTAACCCGCCATTTGTCCAGCCACGCCTGCAGGTACGGTTCCCGCATGTCCAGGGGAATCTGGTACTGGCCGCCCGCCCTGCTTTTTGCCGGGAAGATCCAGCCGCGCCGCATTGCGTCGGCGATAAATTTGCGCGCGTTTTCAGCCTTACGTTCCTTGTGTGCATCCAGTGCCAAGCCGGCCTTGGCCATCAGGTCTTCGAGCGACATCAACGTGCGCTTGTCGAGAAAGAGCAGGAGGAAAAAATGGGCTTCTTCCAGCGAAAGCCGCTCCACTTCCCGGGTGATGGTCTCCCGGTATCGTAAATTGGCAAGAAGTGACGTGATCAGTTCATTCTTGGAGTGAGGGTTGCATTCACAGCCGTAGTAATCGGCGATTTGATGGAGCTGCCGGATGTCGGTGTACACCAAGATCTCAGCCAAGTTCATCTGAGCATCCCTACTTTGCAAGGGTTTTTCTTACCCACCATTCTTGCCAAATTACGGCAAAATAAACAGGAAGCCGCCAGTGCAGCTTCCTGCCAGAGCCGTTTGTTATTCGTCGTCTACATTCCATTCGTCGTGCAGCTTTTGGTATTCCTTGGCTTCTTCGTAGCGGCCCGCTTGCGTCAACAGGGCGATCAGGCGGCGAATGTGGTCCAGGTCAAACCCGGACAGTGCCACGTATTGCTTGAGCGCATCGATCGCCTTTTCCGTTCGGCCGAGCGAGAGGTAGATGTCAGCCGCAAGCGGATAGGCGGCGACGTATTCCTCATCGATCGCCTGCAGGCTGGACACCAGCTCCGCCGCTTCCTCCAGCCTGCCGAGGTGAAACGCCATCAGCGCGCAGCCGTACAGCACTTCCTCCGAGCGCTCCAGGGCCAGCGCCTGGTGATACACCTGATACGCCTGTTCAAACTGTCCGCTTTGGGCGAGTGAGCGTCCCTTGGCCAAAAGCAGCGGCAAGCTCTCCGCTCCGGCCTGCTCCAGCAGTTTCATTGCCTCCGCATCGCGTCCCACGCGGAAATACATGTCGCCCAGTGCGGCGAGGATGTCGGGATCGTCCGGCTCCTTCTGACGGGCCTGTTCCAGGTACTTGACCGCTACTTCGTCGAGGTCCTGCATGGCGTACAGATCTGCCAGCAGCAGATCCAGCCGGATGTGTTCCATCCCCGATTCCTTCAATTCGTACAACAGGTGCTGCGCGGTCTCAAAATCACTCGAATCCAGCGCAATTTCCGCCATCATCATCTGGCATTCTTGCCGCTGCGCCGCCTGTAACCCGGGATGTTCCTGCAGTATGTTGGAGAGCAGACTGGAAGCCTGTTCGAGATGGCCAAGGCGGTACCACACTTCCGCCAGGTACATCATGACCTCCGGCAAATCCTTGCCGTGCTCCTGTACCTTTTGCAGCGCTTTGAGCCCCAGTTCCACCTCGTCGTTTTCAATCCGTTTGATTGCTTCGTCTATGACGTACAGCCATTTGTCTGTCATCGTCCTCACCTCGTATGTATGGTTGCTCTCGTCATGTAAAAGAGCCGCAAAAGACCGTCCGAAGACGGTCTTTTTCCGTATGTTCCTTCTATTAAATCATATACCATTATGCCCGTGTCAACCAACTCATGGAGAGGACGGTGACCAAGATGCCAAACACGCTCAGCACGATCCCGTAGTTGGGTTGGGTTGGGTCAGTCGGCGAATGCACACTGTTGAACGGTACGATCGAGGCCGTCTCCCTGACCAGCGGCTTTTCGTCAGATACCAGCGGCTGCGGTTCCACGACGTAGGTGCCGTCCTCCGTCTGGATGGAGGATGTGATGACTTGCGCCTTTTTCCCCATCGCTACCACTTCTCCGTCAATCATCAAGGAGTTGGCCTGCTCGGTACTGCTCGTATTGACGTACAACGTAAACGAGCAGAGCATCAGCAGGATAATGGCGGCACACGCGCCAACGCGTCGCATCCGGGCCGTCACGGTAAACACTTTTTTCCCAATCGGAATCGCCCACTTCTCTTCCGAAAGAATTCGGGCCATTACGGCATCGACAATCGATTTGGAAGGCGTGACAGCATGGTACCGTTCCCTGTCCACTTTCATCCAATCGCCGCTGTCTTTCCACAACGCGAAATCGGCACTGCAGGCACGGCAGTTCGTCAAGTGATTGTCAATCCGCCGGCGCGTCAATTCGGACAGCAGGCCGTCGGCGTAATCAGGCATCAATTCCTGTACTTCTTCACATCTCATCATCGATTCATCCCTTCAGCTTCATCCAAATGAGGGTCCAGGATGTAGGCTTCCAACTGTGCTCTAATGCTCTGCCGCGCCCGAAACAACAGGGATTTTACCGAACTCACCGTCAAGTCTAGAATGGTGGCGATCTCGTTGTAATCCATCTGCTCGTATTCCCTCAGGATCAAGGCTGAACGCTGCTTTTCCGGCAGGTTGTTGATTGCCTGTCTGACCAGGTGCTCCCGTTCGTTTCGCAGCAGGACCTGCTCCGGCAGGCGATCGTACGACGCAAGCGGAACTTGCGGATTATCCTCAAGGTATACGTCCGAATTCCGGCTTTTGCGCAGCTCGCTCAGCACGGTATTGCGGGCTATGGTGTAGAGCCACGTAGAAAAGGTCGCTTCTACATCGCGGAACGAGTGAATGCTTTTATATGCCTTGTAAAACGTATCCTGACAGATATCCTCCGCCATGTGCTCCAGATGAGCCTGGCGAAGCAAGTGAGTGACAAATGCAAGAATCTTTTTTTCGTATCGCCGGATCAGTTCGGCATAGCATTCCAGGTTGCCTTCTTTAATTTCACGGATAAGCTGGGAATCGGTCATGTGCAGGAATACCTCCTATTGCAATTCCGATCCCTCAGCGGCCTTTGTTACATTAGACTGCTGGGGATGTAAAAAGTTGCGCTGCCCGGGCAATTCTTTTGCCTCACCCGAGGCTGGCATCCACTGCGAAAAAACCCCAGATGTTGGGGCTATATGACATAATTATACGGCTTGATATCGAGGAGGCATCGTCCCATTCCTATTGTCGAAGCATAACACTGGTTTCGGTACAACCACTTTCCATTTGACATGAC
Organism: Brevibacillus sedimenti; assembly: GCF_020923495.1. Classification (GTDB taxonomy): domain Bacteria; phylum Bacillota; class Bacilli; order Brevibacillales; family Brevibacillaceae; genus Brevibacillus; species Brevibacillus aydinogluensis. The sequence goes on along the minus strand of NZ_CP064048.1, from coordinate 2,955,931 downwards.
AGATGTTGGCAGAAAAAATTCACTCAGGTTGAGAATAGTGGAAAGAGCAAAATTTGTCAACCAGTGTTCTTTTTTCAGGAAAAGAATGTCAGCATCAGCACCAGGCATGATGCGGCCCTTACGCGGATACAGACCAGCGGCCTTGGCAGCGTTTGTCGAAGCGACGCGAACAAGCAGGCACAAGAGCGATTCGGGGTCATAATCTTTGTGTCGCAAGTCGACCTGCACCTCGTCCAGCGCAGCTACGACCGGCAGCGAACGGAACCAGTGGCCGACGAGCTGACGCAGCGCCCGTTCACATTGCTCGCCGCGAAGACGGAAGACGTGGTAGTACGGGTCGCAGTCCTTCACGTCAAGCGCGGGATCTCCCTCCACCCACGTGCGGATTTTCCAATGGCGGCACAGGGAAAGCCACTGCCGATGCAGACGGAGACGCTCCTCATGATGTAATTTCGCTTCCTTCGGCACCCGCAACTGCAGCATCACCTTGTATGACGTAAGAAGGGGTGAAATCGTTTCCCAATCTATGCGAAAAAGTTCTTCGGGTCGGTGCACGACGACCCGCAGCAACCGGTATCCTTCGCCGCACCACCTGCGGACCGTCTTGCCGTTCAGCCACGAAGCCGGCAGTTCCACCAGCAACGTGTAATCGATCAGATTGTTAAAGTGCATCGCCGTCTGGTAGCGCACCTGCGAATGATCCATCCACGCTTCCGGCTGGAGCGTGTCCACCAGACAGGTATATCCCTGCCGGATGAGCAGACGGATTGCATCAAGGTACTCGGGCAGCCGCCTGGTCCGCCCGTGCGGCCGTTCCGGCATGGCGACAAAGCCTGGCAGCAGGTACATCCCGGATGCGTCGATCTCGTGAGGACGTGCCTTTCCCATCACAGCTTTTGGCAAGCTGTCTTTGGCGATCCGGCGGATAATCCCACGGGAAATCCAGACGTCTGCTTCGATGATTCCGTATGACGTCACGACGTTTCCTCCACGTATCACAACCTCTTCCTGCCCCACAGCTCGTCCCTCCCCCCGCCATCCGGCGGCTTGTTTCAGTACGATCTTATGCGCAGAAAGTGAAAAAAGAACAAAAAAAGACCGCCGTTAATGTAAGCGCATTCAAAACGGCGGTAGCACTATTCGTGCAACAATATATTGGATAGGAGTGGAGAGAAACCATACTGTACCTTTATTATAGCGTAAGGTAAGCTCTTGTCAAATCTTTTTTTTCAAGTTTCGTTTTATATTGGTCACTGGCACGAAGCAGCAAACAGCGCGATCGCGATGAAAAAACCCGCGCTCGGCGGGTTTCTCTCGCTTGGTTCTGGACGCTCTAGTTTGCTTACCGTATGCTGATGCGCGCCAACAGGTCGGCAAAGCCGGGGAAAGAGACGTTGATCGCCGCGTCATTTGCGATCACCGTTTCGCCCTCCGCCGCCAGACCGGCGATCGCCATCGCCATGCCGATGCGGTGGTCGCCCATGCTGTCGATCGCTGCTCCGGTCAGCGGCGTCGCCCCCTCCACGATCAAACCGTCCGGTGTGGGCGTTACGCTCGCCCCAAACTTGGACAGTTGGCTGGCTACGGTCGCGATCCGGTCCGTCTCTTTTACACGCAGTTCTTCGGCGTCGCGAATCACCGTACGACCGTTGGCCCGCGTGGCCATCACAGCGATGACGGGGATTTCATCGATCAGGCGCGGAATGATTTCACCGCCGATCTCGATGCCGCGCAGCTCGGAATGGGTGACGAGCAGGTCGGCTACCGGCTCTTCGTTGACGATCCGTTCGTTTTGCAGCTCGATACGGCCGCCCATGGCGCGGACCACATCGATAATCCCCGTGCGGCTGGGGTTGACGCCCACGTTTTCGATCAAGAGGGAACTGCCGGGCACCATCATCACGGCCGCGATCAAAAACGCCGCTGACGAGATGTCGCCTGGCACGCGGATCGCCCTGCCCGTCAAGGTTTGTCCACCTTCGACGGATACGGTCAGACCGTCGCGGACCACCTTCACGCCAAACGCCTGCAGCATGCGTTCCGTATGGTCGCGGGAGAGCTGCGGCTCTGTCACACTGGTGACGCCTTTGGCCTGCAGACCGGCCAGAAGAATCGCCGATTTTACCTGGGCACTGGCAACCGGCGACTGGTACGAGATGCCTTGCAGGCCGCCGCCGCGGATGGACAGCGGAGTGTATTCGCCGTCTTTGCGGCCGTCAATTTTGGCGCCCATCTGACGCAGCGGTCCGATGACGCGCCGCATCGGCCGCTTGGCAATCGACTCGTCCCCCTCCATGACGGCGAGAAACGGCTGCGTTGCCAAAATCCCCGCCATGAGCCGTATGGTCGTGCCGGAGTTGCCCACGTCCAGGTGCTGCGACGGTTCCTCCAGTCCGTACCAGCCTTTGCCGTAAACAGTAACACGATCTCCGGCCTGTTCGATCTTCACGCCCATCCTGCGGAAGCAGTCGATGGTGCTCAGGCAGTCAGCCCCCGGCAGAAAGCCTTCGATCGTGGTGGTTCCTTCCGCCAGTGCGCCAAACATGACGGCACGGTGCGAGATTGACTTGTCCCCGGGCACCCGGACTGTCCCTTCTATCCGTTTTACTGGTTGTACGCGAAGCACAGTTCCACTCCCCTTTTTCTCTGTTACGTCTATTACGTCTATCGGTGCAAAAAGTTGTTGACAGTCGCGCGTCAAAGCGTCTACGCCCCAAAGCACGAAGGTACGCCCACGCTACTCGCGCCTGTATACATTGTAATCGAAAAAGCGCAGGAGTTCTTCACCCTTTTCCAGTTCCGCCAGGGAGCGGAAGGTGATCCGCAGCACGCCCAACATATCTTCCCGGGTTTCCCTGATTTGGATGTTGGTGATGTTGATCTGCTTGGCACCAAGCAGGGTGGTGATCCGTCCGATCTCCCCGGATGGTCGGGAATGTCGATGTACAAGTCGTACAGCGGCGGCAGCGCTCCCTTTTTCCGCTCCGGCAGTCCGTCGCGGAATTCGCGTGCCGACTTGAAAAACTGCTCGATGCGGTCGGCGTCTCCCTCGCGGACCAATGCCATGACTCCGTCCAGCGCCCTGGCCCAGTCGTCGGCGATTTTCAGCAAGTGCTCGCGGTTGTTCAGGAGCACATCCCGCCACATGCGCGGGTTGCTGGACGCAATGCGGGTGATGTCGCGAAATCCTCCGGCGGCCAGCCTGTGGTGCCAAGGGTTTTCGTTGTCATACCCGGCCACCAGATTGACCAGGGCGGAAGCCAGGATATGCGGAAAATGGCTGACTGCTCCCACTACCTGATCGTGTTCGTCCGGGTCCATCCGCACCACTTTGGCACGGGTCAGCGCCAGCAGCTTTTCGAGCCGCTCCACCTGCTCCTCCGGTGTCCCCGGCGCGGGCGTCAGCACGTAGTACGCATTTTCAAACAGACGATCCGAAGCCGCTTCCACGCCCGACTTGTGCGAGCCGGCCATCGGGTGACCGCCGATGAACGTCACATCGGACGGGATATGTGCCTCGGCAAAGCGGACGACGCCCGATTTGGTGCTGCCCACGTCCGTGACGATGACGCCGGGCTTCAGGTCCAGATTGCGTAGTCGGTCCAGTGTGGCATATATCTGTTCCACCGGCACGGCGAGAAAAATCACGTCCGCTTCCCGCACGGCCTCCTGCAGGTCGGTCGTGCCCGCGTGAATGACGCCGAGTGCCAACGCCTTGTCCAGAAAATCCTGCCGGACGTCGAAGCCGATGATACGGTTGTGCTCATCCCCACGCAGGGCAAGTGCGATCGAACCGCCGATCAACCCGACGCCGATTACAGTGATGGTTGTCGTATTCATCTCCGCTGTCTATCCTCTCTGTGTACGTGTAGACAAAGATGCCGGACGAACGCCGGCATCCTCGTCGTTATTTCAATGCGCCAGCCACGATGCTGCCAAGCGCCTGCAAAACCTTCTCGTTTTGTTCCGCCGAGCCGACCGTGATCCGCTGATATCCGGGGAAACCAAGCGCCCGGCCGGAGCGCACGATGATTCCCTGCTCCAGCAGCTTGCGGAAGACAGCGTCGGAGTCCTGCTGCAAATCGACCAGGACAAAGTTGGTCTGGGACGGAAAATACGACAGTCCCCACTCGTCAAAGCGGTCGGTCAACTGCTTCATGCCCTCCCGGTTGCGCTTGCGGCATTCCTCCACGAACGCCTGGTCCTGCAGCGCGGCGCGGGCGGCTGCCTGAGCCAGGGTATTGGTGTTGAAGGGTTCACGCACATGGTCGAGGTGGCCGACAATCTCTTCCGACGCGATGCCGTATCCGATCCGAAGCGCCGCCAGACCATAAATTTTGGAGAACGTGCGCAGGATGATCAGATTGGGGTAGTGCTCCAGCATCGGCACGGTTTGCGGATAGGCCGGGTCCACCACGTACTCGTAATAGGCCTCGTCCAGCACCACCAGGACGTCCTTCGGCACTTTTTGCAAAAACGCCTCCAGCTCGTCACGCGTGACGATCGTTCCGGAAGGATTGTTGGGGTTGCACACCCAGACGACGCGCGTCTGATCGTTGATCGCCGCCGCCATCGCTTCCAGATCGTGCACGCCGTTTTTCAGCGGCACCTCGATCAGTTCCGCGCCCTCGATGATGGCATTGGAGCGGTACTGCGAAAAGGTGGGCGTCGCCATCACCGTGTTGGTGCCTTGCTCCAGATAGGCGCGGGCGATCATCTGCACCACTTCGTCCGAACCGTTTCCGAAAATCAACTGCGCAGGCTTGACGCCGATAAACTCTGCCAACTCCCAACGAAGCATGAGACTGGCGCCGTCCGGATAGATGGCCAGCGTATCCAGTTGGGCGGCAATCGCTTCTTTCGCCTTCGGTGAGCAGCCAAACGGATTTTCATTGGACGCCAGCTTGATTACTTCCGTCAGTCCGAATTCTCGTTTCACATCGTCGATCGGCTTCCCGGGCTGATACACCGGGGCGCCGAGAATGCGCTGTTTCGGCAGCATCTGGTCTCACTCCAGTCAAGTCGCATTTTCCCCTTATTGTAGCGCACCGGCCAGCCGTTGTACAAACGTTTTTATTTTTTTGACACCCTGTTTTAACTGTTTGGGATCGGACAGCAGCTCCAGATGCCGTTCCATCTCCTGCACGATCGCACTGCCGACGATTACCCCATCCGTGTGCTGTGCCACCGCCCGAACCTGCTCGGGTGTGGAGATGCCGAACCCGACAGCCGTGGGCACGGAGGTGCTCGTCTTGACCCGCTGCAAAAACTGGGCAAGATCCTCACGCAGGCTGTCGCGGGCGCCAGTCACGCCGAGCGACGACACGCAGTACAGAAATCCGCTCGCCTGCGCGCCAATTGTCCGGATGCGGGATTCCGATGTGGGGGCTACCAGCGAGATGACATGCAGCCCGTGCGCTTGGGCAGCAGCCACTGCCGGCCCGTTTTCCTCCACCGGCAGGTCAGGAATGACGATGCCGTCCGCGCCTTTTTCCGCCAGTACGGCAAAGAAGCGCTCCACGCCGTACTGCAGGACCGGGTTGTAGTAAGAGAAAAGCACGATCGGCACCTGCATCCCGGATGCGCGCAGGTTGGCGACCAGTTCCAGGGCGTCGTCGATCGTCACCCCGTTTGCCAGTGCCCGTTGGGAAGCGCGCTGAATGGTCGGGCCATCCGCCAGCGGGTCCGAATAGGGAACCCCCAGCTCCAGCATGTCGGCTCCCGCTTCCACCAGGGCGTGCGCAATCTGAAACGTCGCGTCAAGGTTTGGGTCGCCAACCGTGATGAACGGGATGAAACGCTTGCGGCTGCTGTCGGCAAACAGCCGGTCGATTCGATTCACGGGCGCTGTCATTGTGCGTCTCCCCCTCTCGGTTCGTCGTCAAGCGCTGCCTGGATCGTCGCCACGTCTTTGTCTCCGCGGCCTGACAGACAGATGACCAGGACTTGATCCGCTCCCATCTGCGGCGCCCGTTTGATCGCCTCGGCAACGGCGTGGGCGCTCTCCAGAGCCGGGATGATCCCCTCCGTCCGGCAAAGCAGTTGAACCGCCTCCAGCGCCTCCCGGTCCGTGACGGAGGTGTACTGCACCCGTCCGGTTTCCTTCAGGTAGGCGTGCTCGGGTCCCACGCCCGGGTAATCCAGCCCGGCCGAGATGGAGTGCGCCTCCTGCACCTGCCCGTACTGATCCTGCAAAAGATACGTCATCGCGCCGTGAATCACGCCGGGCCGTCCGAGCGTAAGCGTCGCCGCATGCTTGTCGCTGTCCAAGCCATGTCCGGCTGCCTCCACGCCCCGCAGGGCAACATGTTCGTCCTGCAAGAACGGGTAAAACATGCCGATCGCATTGCTTCCTCCGCCCACGCAGGCAATCACTTCATCAGGCAGGCGTCCCATCTGTTCGAGAATCTGGCTGCGCGTCTCTTCGCCGATGATTTTCTGAAACTCCCTCACCATGTAGGGATACGGATGGGGGCCTACGACCGAGCCGATCACGTAAAACGTCTCATCCACGTGGGAGACCCAGTAGCGAATCGCTTCGTTCGTCGCGTCTTTCAGGGTGCGGGTGCCGGTCACGGCGGGAATGACCTCCGCACCGAGCAGCTTCATGCGAAACACGTTCAGCGCCTGCCGTTTGATGTCCTCTTCGCCCATGAACACCTTGCAGGACAGCCCCAGTTTGGCGGCGACCGTGGCGCTGGCCACACCGTGCTGCCCTGCCCCGGTCTCGGCGATAATGGACGTCTTGCCCATCCGCTTGGCCAGCAGACCTTGTCCCAGTGCGTTGTTCAGCTTGTGGGCACCGGTGTGGTTGAGATCTTCCCGCTTCAGATAGATACGCGCCCCTCCCAGCGCTTCCGTCAGTTTGTCAGCGTAGGTCAGAGGAGTCGGCCGTCCGGCGTATTCGCGCAACAACTGCCCCAGCTCAGCGCGAAACGACGGATCACGCCGCGCCTCTTCAAATGCCTGTTCCAATTCCGCCAGGGCGCTCATCAGCGTCTCCGGCACAAACTTGCCGCCAAATGGTCCAAAGCGTCCATGCTTGTCAGGCACGGTACGCGTTTCCTTCTGTGATACGGTCATGTTCCCTCACCCTCTCCACGAATTGTCTGATTTTCTCCGCGTCTTTTTCTCCGTCGCTCTCCACGCCGCTGGACACGTCGATAATTGCGGGCCTATATCTGCCCACCAGCTCGGCTACGTTGTCCGCGTTGATGCCGCCTGCGATGATGCAGGGGGCAGGTGCCGTCCATTTGCGCAACAGGGGAATCTGCTCCCAGGAAAAGCGTTTGCCCGTGCCGCCCGCCTGCCGGGGATCATAGGTGTCAAACAAAAACGCGTCGGCTGCTCCCCGGTACGCGTCCACGACATTCTCCAGCGGCTCGCCGCCCCCGACTGCCAGCGCTTTCCAGACCGGCAGGGAAAACCGCTGCCGCACGCTCTCGCAAAAGGCGGGGGATTCCTGCCCGTGCAGTTGAATCACGGCAAGGGGGGCATGGGTCAGCACGTGCTCCAGCTCCGCTTCCGTCGGGTTGACAAACACCCCGACCGCCGGCGGATGATCCGGCACGGCCGCGAGCAGCGCCCCCGCCGTCTGCGCGTCCACTCGTCGCCTGCTTTCCGCAAATACCAGTCCCACGTAGTCAACATCGAGCCGGGCCAGCAGGCGAAGGGTCTCCGCCCGCTTGACGCCGCAAATCTTGATCCGCGTCATGACCGCACCTGCGGGCTGGCGCCTTCCCGCTCACCTACCAGTTGGATTACGGCTTTGCCCACATCCTCGTGGCGCATGAAGTGTTCCCCGACCAAGATCGCCCGCGCGCCCGCCTGCCGCACTTCCTCCACGTCCGCCGGTGAAGAAATGCCGCTTTCGCTGACAGTGAGAACACCGGATGGGATCTCCGCCGCCACCTCACGGGTCACAGACAGGTCTGTCCGGAACGTCCGCAGGTCGCGATTGTTGATGCCGATCAGCATCGGTGTCACATGGCGAAACACCATCTCCAGCTCACGCCGGTCATGTACTTCGATCAGCACGTCCATGCCGAGCGCTTCCGCCGCCTGCGACAGATCACGAAGCTGCTCCCCTTCCAGAATCGCCGCGATGAGCAGGACGCAATCGGCGCCGCACGCCCGGGCCTCGGCGATTTGCCACTCGTCGATAATAAAATCCTTGCGCAGCAGCGGTTGGTCCACGGCCGTGCGGATGTTTCGCAAATACTCGGTCTTCCCTTGAAAAAAGGGGTCGTCCGTCAGTACGGAGATGCACTCTGCACCGGCAGACGCGTAGGACCGAGCGATTCCCACCGGGTCAAAGTCAGGCCGAATCACACCTTTGGACGGCGAAGCCTTTTTCACTTCCGCGATGACGCTGACCGGCCGCGTGCTGTCTGCCAGTGCTGAACGGAACCCGCGCGGTGCGGGCATGTGTTTCGCCTCGTCCAACAGGGACTGCAGGGTCGTGGAAGCGTGCAGTCTGGCCACCTCTTCTCTTTTGGCCTCGACGATCCTACGAAGCATGTATCATCCCTCCCGCCACCTGCCGGATTTGTTCCAGTTTACGCTGGACCGCGCCGTCGTCGATCAGTTCCGCGGCCCGGATCACCCCTGCCTCGATGCTGATTGCGCGATCCGCCAGGTACAGGATGGCACCCGCGTTGAGCAGGACGATGTCACGGGCGGCTCCCCGCTTGCCGGCGAACACTTCGCGGATGATCGTCGCGTTTTCATACGCGTCGCCGCCGCGCAGTTCCTCCATCGGATACCGTCTCAAACCGAACTGTTCGGGCACGATCTCGTACGTGCGGATCTCACCGTCGCGCAGCTCGGCGATGCTGCTCGGACCCGTCACGGTCAATTCGTCAAGGCCGTCAGCACCGGCCACCACCAGGGCCCGTTCCACTCCCAATTCGCGCAGGACGGCCGCCACGGTGGGGAGAAGCTGTCTGTCGTACACGCCCAGGAGCTGCCGCTTGGCCCCCGCCGGATTGGTCAGCGGTCCCAACAGATTAAACACCGTCCGCACCGCCAGTTCTTTTCGCGGGCCGGCTGCGTGCTTCATCGCCTGATGGTAGAGCGGCGCAAACAGGAAGCACAGATTGGTCACCCGTAGGCAGTCGGCCGCCGCTTCCGGCGTCAGTGTGATCGGAATGCCCAACGCCTCCAGCACGTCGGCGCTGCCGCTCTTGCTGGAGACAGCCCGGTTGCCGTGTTTCGCGATGCAGACACCGTCACTCGCCGCCACGATGGCGGCTGCGGTGGAGATGTTGAACGTATGGGCACCGTCCCCGCCTGTGCCGCACGTGTCCATCAATCCCGGCACTTCCAGCGGGAACCGGACCGCCCGCTCCCGCATGGCCTGAACAAACCCGATAATCTCCTCCACCTGTTCCCCTTTCAGCCGCAGTCCGGCGAGGAAGGCACCGATCTGGGCGGGGGTGGCTTTGCCGTCCATGATCTCGCCCATCGCCTGGCGGGCGGTCAGACGGTCCAGATCGCGTCCGCGCAATATGTGTTCCAACGCTGTGGTCAGCATGGCTGTTCCTCCTTTGGGGCAAACAACTGCTCCGCCTTCTCCAACGCGGAGAGCATGGCTGCCGCTTTGTTCACTGTTTCCTGATACTCGTTGGCCGGGACGGAGTCGGCGACGATGCCGGCGCCCGCCTGCACGTAGGCGTATCCGTTCTGGAACAGGAGGGTGCGGATCGTAATGCAGGTCTCCAGCGTCCCGTCAAAGCCGAAATAACCGATCGCCCCGGCGTACAGATGGCGCGCGTCCGGCTCCAGTTCGGCAATGATTTCCATCGCTCTCAGCTTGGGCGCGCCGGACACCGTTCCCGCCGGGAAAGCGGCGAGCAGCGCGTCGAACGGATGCAGTCCCTCGCGCAGCTCTCCGGTCACGTGGGAGACCATATGCATGACGTGGGAGTAATGTTCGATGACCAGTGCTTCCTCGACGCGAACGCTGCCGTACCGGGCGACACGTCCCACGTCGTTGCGTCCCAGGTCAAGCAGCATGTAATGCTCCGCCCGCTCCTTGGGATCAGCGAGGAGATCGGCGGCCAGGGCCTCGTCATCTTCCGCTGTGCGCCCTCGCCTGCGCGTGCCGGCGATCGGCCGCATCTCCACCCGGTTGTTTTCGACCCGGACCAGCAGTTCTGGCGACGTACCGACGACCGTCTCGCCTTCGTATTGCAGGTAGTACATGTACGGCGAAGGGTTCAGCGTGCGCAGCAGCCGATAGACGGCAAACGGATCGACGTCCGTGCGCACGCGGAAACGCTGGGAGATCACTACTTGAAAAATGTCACCGGCCGCGATGTACGCCTTGGCACGCTCCACCATCTGTTCAAACTGCTCCCGGCTCATGTTGGGCTCTGGCTTTAGCTCGCCTTGCGCGCCGGTGCCAACGGAAATTCGACTGCCGTCCGTCTCGACCGGAGCGGTCACCTGTGCGGCAAGTTGCTCCAGCCGGCTGCAGACCTGTTGGTATTTGCGGGCGATCGTCTCCGGCGAATCATCCGGGTCGACGTGCAGATTCACGATCACCTGGATCTCCTGCTTGAGATGGTCAAACGCGATCAATTCATCCACGAACCAAAATCGCATGTCCGGCACATCCAGGCTTTCCTGACGGTGGTAGGGCAGATTTTCAAAGTAGTGCAGGGTGTTGTATCCAAAGAACCCCACGGCCCCACCGCACAATCGGGGTGCTCCCTGCAGTTTGGGACTGGTGTAGCGGGACGTCTCTTCGCGTAAAAAGTGAACGGGATTGCCGTAAAACGTCAGCCTATCCCCTCCGCGGCGGCGGACAGTAATCTGCTCCCCGCGGGCCTCCACCGTTTGAAACGGATTCATGCCGATGAACGAGTATCGGGCCCAGCGTGTTCCGCCTTCCACGCTTTCCAGGAGAAACGAATCATGCGTGCGAATTTTCTGGTAGATTCGGATAGGCGTCTCCTCATCTGCCAGCACGGTCAAGCGTACGGGTATCAGGGAATGGTTGGCCGAAAGAGATTGGACTTCAGCCAGGGTAGGGGAATACATCTCTTTTCTCACCTCTCGCCGCGTGGTGCCCTGCACGCCTGAAAACACAGGCTTTACATGCACCCGCACGTTTGTCAGGTGAAGAGATAGGGGGAGAAAAAGAAAAAAATCCAGGAAGAGTCCTGGATTGGTCTGTACGAATCCATCCGGCTCGCTCTTCTCTCCTCTGCCCAACTCTTCTCAACTCTGCTCTGCTCACTCTCAACTCTCAGCCGGTATTTTGCATTACCGGTAAAACGAGGCGTTCTCGTTTCGTTTTATGGTAATCGAGAACGCCCACATTGTCAACCACGATTTGACAAATCGGGACGAAGCTGTACGGCATCGCGCATGAACACGTGATGGATTTCCGAGGCCGCCTTGCTCGTGTTGACGTGCATCATTACGCGGATACAGCGAGGCAGACTGCCCGGCACGGGAATTTCCCGGGCGCACATCAGCGGCACGTACTGCCACCCGTCCAAGAGGCGCGCCGCCTGCGCCGGAAATGCCGCCTTGATGTCCTCCGTCGTGGTGATGAAAACGCTGGCGATGTCGTCAGCCCGTACGCCGTTTCGACTGACCATCTCCTCCAGCAGCAGCTTGGTGGCGGAAACGATCTCTGCCTGTGTGTCGTTTTCAATCGTGATCGCTCCCCTGATTCCTCGCACTCCCATCTCTCTATGCCCCCGCTTCTTTTTTCATCGCTGTCAATATCTCTTGTTCATCCACGTCTTTGACCAGTTCCACCTTCCCGATGGCCCGCGGCAGCACCAGGGCCAGCTTGCCGCCGACGGCCTTTTTGTCCCGCTTCATGACATCCAGCACCGCTTCCGGCTCCAGGCCGTCTGGCCAGTCAGTGGGCAGGTGGAAGAGGTGAAGCAGCCGTTTTGTCCGTGCATAAACGCCTGCTTCAGCAAAACCGATGCGCTCAGCCACTTTGGCCGCCAGGCACATGCCGATGGAAATCGCCTCTCCGTGGTTCAACACGGCGTATTCGCACAACGCTTCGAACGCGTGGCCAAAGGTGTGCCCCAGGTTGAGCAGCGCGCGCTGTCCCTGCTCTGTCTCGTCAGCCGAGACGATCGCTGCCTTGATCGCGCAGCCCCGGCGTATGGCGCGGCCCACCCGTTCAGCATCAAGCTGCCACAGGCTCGCCGCATGTTCCTCCAGCCAGTCGACGAATGACGCGTCGGCGATCAGCCCGTGCTTGATCACCTCGGCAAAACCAGCCGCCACTTCCCGCTCGGGCAGCGTGCGCAGCGCGGCCGTATCATACAACACCAGCCGCGGCTGGTGAAAGGCGCCAATCAGATTTTTGCCCAGCGGATGATTGATGCCCACCTTGCCGCCTACCGAACTGTCGTGCGCCAACAGCGTGGTCGGCACCTGCACAAAGGCGATGCCCCGCATGTAGGTGGCGGCAACAAAGCCGGCCAAGTCACCGACCACGCCGCCTCCCAGCGCGAGAATGGCTGATTTTCGGTCCAGCCCCGCCTCGATGGCCCGGGTCAGCACCTGTTCATAGACCGCAAGACTTTTCGACTGCTCCCCCGGAGGAATTACGCAGTCCGCCACCCGATAGCCTGCCGTCTCCAGCGCCTGTTTCAGCGGCTGCAGATAGCGCGGGGCTACGTTCTCATCGGAGATGACAAACAACCGGCTCGTTGGAGATATGCCCGCATCCTGCACCAGGGCCGCCACCTGCTGCATGACACCATCGCCGATAACGATGGGATACGTGCGCTCTCCCAACTCTACGTAAAGGGTTTCAACCGCCATCAGAACCGCTCCGTGTATGCGCGATACTGGCGCACGTTTTCCAGCATGTCGTCCAGTGAGTCGGACGGGAATTTTTCGCACATGGCGCGAGCGATTTCCCAGGCGACCACCGCTTCGGCCACGACGCTGGCAGCAGGAACAGCGCAGCTGTCCGAACGTTCGATGCTGGCGGAGAACGGTTCCTTGGTGTCGATGTCCACGCTCATCAAAGGTTTGTACAGCGTCGGAATCGGCTTCATCACCCCGCGCACGACAATCGGCATGCCTGTGGTCATGCCGCCTTCCAGGCCGCCCGCGTTGTTCGTCTTGCGGCTGTATCCGGTGTCCTGGCTCCAGACGATCTCATCGTGCACCTGGGACCCTGGCAAGCCCGCGGCGCCAAAGCCAATCCCGATCTCCACACCTTTGAACGCCTGAATGCTCATGATCGCCTGAGCCAGCCTGCCGTCCAACTTTCGGTCCCACTGGACGTGGCTGCCCAGCCCGATCGGCACGCCTTCCACGATTACTTCGACGATGCCTCCAAGCGAATCGCCGTCCTGTTTGGCCTGGTCAATGGCCGCCATCATGCGCTGCTCCGCTTCCTTGTCCAGACAGCGCACGGGGGATTCCTCGGAACGCGCGATCAGTTCGTCCAGCGTGACATCCTGCCGGTTGGCCACCACATCGCCGATCTGCAGCACGTGACCGCCGATCCGAATGCCAAACGCGGCCAGGAGCTGCCGGGCGACAGCACCGACGGCGACGCGGATGGCTGTTTCCCGCGCGCTGGAACGTTCCAGAATATTTCGCATATCCCGTTGATGGTATTTGATCGCGCCGTTGAGATCGGCATGACCCGGACGGGGACGGGAGACGCGACGCTTCTCTTCCGCTCCTTCCACCGGCTCGGCACTCATGATACCCTGCCAGTGCGTCCAGTCTTTGTTTTCCACAACCAGCGTGATCGGCGCGCCTGTCGTGTACCCGTGCCGAACGCCGGAGAGCACTTTCACCTGGTCTTTTTCAATCTGCATCCGCCGGCCGCGTCCGTGTCCCTTTTGCCGTCTTGCCAGCTGTTCGTTGATGGCTTCGACAGAAAAGGGCAGGTTGCTCGGAACCCCTTCAATTATGGCAGTGAGCTGCGGCCCGTGAGATTCCCCTGCAGTCAAGTATCGCATCTCTCTCTTCCTCCATCCTCAGGCAGCATTTCCTTCTCTGACTACGGATGCTGTCCTTTATCACTTTTAAGCGTTATAATATCATACCTGTCAGTCCGTGCAAATACAAAAGTGACGAACTGTCCCGACGCCCTTGGCAGACAGGCAAAACGCTTCTCCCTCGCAGGAGAAGCGTCATCGAATTGGCGGAGCTCACATGTGAGAATCGACCGTCAGAAACGAGGAAAGCGGCCGCCGCAGGTGATTCGCGCGGACGAGTTTGTCCAACTGCTCCTTTTCCGCACCGAGGATTTGCCCGCACTCTTGCAGCGTGATCAAACCGCGTCGGTATGCTTCGATGACCTTTTGCTTGTCCATCTGCTTCCTCCCTTTTTGGTAGATAGCATGGTAGATAGCATTAGTGTTGGGAAAAAACAACAGGGATATACCAAGCTGCGTCCGCTTCAGCCCATTTTCCGATAAAAAAACGTGTCTTCCGACTCCAATTGATACTGCTGCGGCTGGAAAATCTGCTCCGTGCTTCCGACGAACAGCACCCCGCCCGGTTTTAGCGCCCGGCTGAACTTGTGGTACAGCTCGTGCTTCGCCTCCTCGGTGAAGTAGATCATGACGTTGCGGCAGATGATCAGGTCGAATTGGGAGTCGAACGGATCAGCCAGCAAGTTGTGCTTGCGGAACGTCACCCGGTTTTTCACCTCGTCGGCAATTCGGTAGCTCATCGTGTCCTTGACAAAGTACTTGGCCAGCAGATCCTTGGGACAATCCTGCAGCGACCGCTCCGTGTAGACCCCTTGTTTGGCCTTGGCCAGCGCCCCTTCGTCAATGTCGGTGGCGAGCAGTGACGCCTCCCAGCGGTTGCGCATCAGGATCAGAGTCAGCGTGTACGGCTCTTCGCCCGTGGAGCAGGCGGCGCTCCAGCACTTCAGCCGATGCGACTGCTTGACCAGACGGGGCAGAATTTTGTGTTCCAATACTTCCCAGCGGCCCGGGTTGCGGAAAAATTCGGACACGTTGATCGTCATCCGGTCGAGGAATTCGTAGAACAGGTCCTTGTTCTTGGAGATGGCCTCAAAGTACTGGGCAAACGTGGGATAGCCCCGCTTCAGCCGGAGCGAGGTCAACCGCCGCTTCATCTGGGCTTCTTTGTAAAGGGCGAGATCGATTCCTGTCAGTTTCTTTACATTGGCGATAAACTGGAGAAAGTCCTTGTCTTCCATGATTGCGAAAATACCCCTTTTACGTGTGGTGAGGCGTACCCGCCAGCAAGCGCTGTTCGATTGACCGCGACAAACGCCCCCTGAAAAGACCATGCTTCACGCAGCGGGGACGGCGCTTGTTGCCGCTTATCCATGCGATTCGCTCTTTTTCTGCAAAATCCTGCCGATTTTTGTTGACATTTGGCGAAAAAAAGAAAAAGACCCCGCATGCGGAGTCTTTCCCCTATCCCGCTTAGATCCAGCGTTGGATTGTTTTTTCGTAGGAGAGTACTTCCCCTTCGTTGAACCAGAGTGCGATTTCGCGCTCAGCGCTTTCCGGGGAATCGGAACCGTGGATGATGTTCATGCCCACGGACGTAGCGAAGTCACCGCGGATGGTGCCCGGTGCTGCATCTGCCGGGTTGGTTTTGCCCATCATGGCGCGTGCAGTCGCAATCACGTTGTTGCCCTGCCATACCATGGCAAAGACCGGACCGGACGTGATGAAGTCGACCAGTTCGCCGAAGAACGGGCGCTCTTTATGTTCAGCGTAGTGCTTCTCAGCCAGTTCGCGGCTAACGTTCATCAGTTTCGCCCCTACCAGTTGGAAGCCTTTTTTCTCAAAGCGGGAAACGATTTCCCCGATCAGGTTGCGCTGTACGCCGTCAGGTTTCACCATCAGAAACGTTTTTTCCATCGTAAGTATGCCTCCAGTACCGCTATGTATTGGTGCTTGCACACCAACGAAAATTTTATCAAAAGAAAGTGGGGCAAGCAACAGCCCCCTTGTGAAAAAACGATTAAAATTTCCGGTTCACCATGAAATTGGCGATGCCAAGCAGGGACTTTTTGGTCTGGTTGTTCGGCAGTCCGTCCAGCGCCTCCCGTGCACGGGCAATGTACCGCTCCGCCAGCCCCTGGGCATAGGCGATGCCGTCGTCGTTTCGCACCAGTTGAATCGCTTCATCTACGTGATGGTGGAGCGTATTGTCGCGTATCCACGCCTGAAAGCGGTCGCGCGACTTGCCGAACCGGGCGGTGTACATCGCCGGCAGCGTAATGTTTCCCTGACGCAGGTCGCTGCCTGCCGGTTTGCCCAGCTGCTTTTCCGTTCCGGTGAAGTCGAGGATATCGTCGGTAATTTGAAACGCCATCCCCACGTTGTAACCGTACCGGTACATTTTGCGGACCAGTTCGGGACCTGCACCGCTGGCAATCGCCCCCATCTGGCAGCTAATGGCGATCAAGAGCGCCGTCTTCCGCTTGATCCGGCGCAGGTAAGTGCGGAAGTTCTGCTCCCAGTTGTTCAGGTCGCGCACTTGTTCGATCTCGCCCTTGACCACTTCCACGATCGCGTTGGCGAGAATCCGGTGCAGCTCGGGAATGCGCAGCTCAGCCGCGATGGACAGTGCCCGGGCGAAAATGTAGTCCCCCGTGTACATCGCCACCTTGTTGTCCCATTGGGTGCGCACGGTGTCTCGCCCGCGCCGCTTGTCCGCATCGTCGATCACGTCGTCGTGCACCAGCGTCGCCATGTGGATCAGCTCCAGCGGTACTGCCACGTGCTTCAGCCGCTTCACGTCGTAGTTGCCCCACTTTCCGCCGAGCAGCACAAACACCGGGCGTATCCGTTTCCCCCCCGCCTTGAGCAAGTGTGTGGACGAGAGGTACAAGTCCCGCACACTGGTATCGATGGACTGTTCCAGTTCCTTTTCGATGTACTGGACGTCGTTTTTCAGTTGAAAGTAAATATCGACAAGGTTCATCCGCTCCACCTATTTCGTCAACGTAATGTGGGACTGACAACCGGGATGTTCCCAGACGGACACGGTCACTGGTGCGGGCAGCAGCCCCAGCTCAGCCGCGCACCGGTAGTAGTATTCCAGGCCTGTCCGATGCTCGTCCCGAAAATCGTGCATCAGCCCCCGGAAATACTGATACCACAGTTCCTTTCCTCCGCCTAACTGCCCGTTCACGTAGTCCACCAGCGGGATCAGGTTTTGGCGGGTCTTCTCCTTGCTGGCCAAAAAGGCCTCGTGAACCTCTCGCAGCAGGTCAGCGTGTTCGCCGATCACCTCTTTGCGCACGGCCCACAGGGCAAACGTCATGGTATAGCCGGTAAAGCGATGCCACAGCTCACCCAGATCGTAGACGTGATAAGGCCCGCCCTGGAGTTTGGCGAGAATGGCGTCGTCACCGATCAAGAGCGCCCCGTCCGCATCCCGCAGCATCTCCGCCAGCACGGGTTCCTGTGTAACGTACGTGACGTGCAGACCGTAAAACGTTTGCAGAATGATTTTCAGCAAATTGACTGACGTTGCGGACGTGTTGGTCAGGGCGATCCGGGCACCGTCCAGCGCCTCGATCGGCCGTTTGCTGAACAAGAAAATGGAGCCTACTCTCCCTTTGGCACTGACGGACAGGTCGGCCAGCGCCAGATAGCGGGAGGCATGCTCGGCGTAACTGAAGGACGAAATCACTCCGAGATCGATCTCGCCGCAGGCCAGCGCCTGATTCAGCTTGGCTGGCACCTGCCGGACGAACTCAATCCGGCCGTTGAAACGCTCCTTGTCAAAGTGAAAGTAGACAGGGAGTACGTTGGTGTAAAGGATTTGTCCAATGCGCAAGGACTTTTGCATGATCTATTCCCCCCAGCGCCGGAACAGCTCGTGCGGCACATCCAGCGCGTCCAGTGCTTTTCCCACGACAAAATTGACAAGGTCGTCCATCGTCTGCGGCTTGTGGTAGTACCCTGGCATGGCAGGCAAAATGGTGACGCCGAGGCGGCTCAGCTTCAACATGTTCTCAAGCTGGATGGCATTCAGCGGCGTCTCGCGCGGGACCAGCACCAACCGGCGCCGCTCCTTCAGCATCACGTCAGCCACCCGCTCCAGCAGGTTGCCCGACGCCCCGTGGGCAATGCCGGACAGCGTCCCCATCGAACAAGGGATGACCACCATCCCGTCGCACCGATATGAACCGCTGGCGGCCGGGCAGTTGAAGTCGCGCATGCCCCAGTAATGGAGCGCGCCGGGTGCATCCTGCTGCAGTTTTTCCCGGATCAGGGCCTCCCGGTCGTCGGTGTTCCAGTCCAGCTCGTCCCGAAATACCTGCCAGCCGGCCTCCGTGATCATCAAGTGTACGGTATGGCCGCCGCGCAGCAGTTCCCGGACAAGCCTGACGCCGTAGATGGCGCCGCTCGCCCCGGTAATGCCGACGGCCCATTTTTGTGCGCTCATGCTATCACCAGATCAATCATGGTAAACGTAAACATGACCATGCTTAATATGCCGTTCATATTGAAAAAGGCCACGTCCAGCTTGGACAGGTCTGTCGGTTTTACCAGCAGATGCTCGTAAACCAGGATGGCTCCGGAAATCAGCACGCCGACCAGGAACCAGACGGACAGGTTGGCGGTAACGTACAGGGCCAAAAGACCGATGAAAGTGATGACGTGGCAGACCCGTGCGACCAGCAGTGCGTTGGCGATGCCAAAGCGGCTTGGCATGGAATAGAGCCCTTCCTTGCGGTCAAACTCATAGTCCTGGCAGGCGTAAATAATGTCAAAGCCGGCGGTCCAAAACATCACGGACAAAAACAGCAGAAGTCCGGTGAAATTCACCTGCCCGGTCGTCGCCACAAAGCCCCCCAGCGGTCCGAACCCGATGGCCACGCCGAGCACGAAATGGCAAAGCCATGTAAAACGTTTCGTGTACGAGTACAGAATCAGGACAAACACCGCGAGCGGCAGCAGTTTGACGGCCAGTGCGTTCAATTGGAAGGCGGCGAAAAACAATAACGCGAAGGAAGCAATAATAAAGACGACAACCTCGGCCACGGAAATCAGTCCGGCCGGAATGGCCCGGTTGGCGGTACGCGGATTTTTCGCATCGATGTACCTGTCGATCAAACGATTCAGCGACATCGCCGCGCTGCGCGCTCCCACCATGGCCACGGTCACCCAGAAAATCTCGCTCCAAGTGGGCCAGGTGTGCTCTACTACAATGTTCCCCAAGACCGCTCCCATAAAAGCAAACGGAAGGGCAAAAATCGAGTGCTCAAACTTGATCATTTCCAAAATAATTTTCAATTTGCGAAGACTCACGTGAAAACACTTCCCATCCACAGAAGGATGCCTATTGGCAAGCTATGCTTTTGTGCCGATGTGCAAAGCGGCCACACCGCCCATAAACAGTTTTACCTGAACCGGCTCCAGTCCTGCCCGTTGAAACATGCGGGCTAGTTCTCGGCTGTCTGGAAAATGGGTCAGTGACTGCGGCAGCCAGGCATACTCCTCGTATTTGTTTACCGTCCATTTGGCGATCAACGGCAGAATCTTGTAAAAGTACAGGTAGAACAATTTGCGGTACGGTAAAAACGGCGGTTTGGACACCTCCAGCGAGACCACTTTCCCGCCGGGTTTGACCACGCGCGTCATTTCGTTCAGCACCGTCTGAATGTCGGGTACGTTGCGCAGCGCAAAACCGATGGTGACGAAGTCAAATGTGTTGTCTTCGTACGGGAGCTGCATCGCGTCGCCGTTCACCAGCGTGACCACGCTGTCAAGACCTTCCCGTTTCACCTTGAACGCGCCGACATCGAGCATGTTCAGGCTGAAGTCAAGACCGACGACCCGTCCTTTTTCCCCGACCGCCTTGGCCAGCGCAATCGTCCAGTCGCAGGTGCCGCAGGCCACGTCAAGCGCCGTGTCGCCGGGTCGTATGTTCATTTGCTTCATCGTGTAATTGCGCCAGGCGATGTGGCTGCCGAAACTGATGATGTTGTTCATCTTGTCGTACTCTGCCGCGATGCTTTCAAACACGGAATGGACGTACTTCGCTTTTTCTTTCATCTGGTTCTGATTCACCTGGATTTACAACTCCTCAATGACCCGTTTCAGCCGGTTGACGCGGTGCGAGTAACGGGATGTGATCCACGTCAGCACGTGACGGGTCTCCGGCGGATGCAGCGAACGAACCAGCTGTTCACAGATGCTCATCAGTTCCATCGCTTTTGCTTCCAGAGCCGCCGCCACCTGGGCGATCGTCGCTCCCGGTTTTTGCAACAGAAAGCGGGAGAAGCCAAAGGGAACCTGTTGTTGCCACTTTAACTGCTCCCACTCGCCCAGCATGTTCTCCACGGCCGCCGTCTCTGCAAACAGGGCCGTCCAAAACCGGCGCGTTTCTTCATTGTCCGCATACTTGTCCACGATAGCCACGTACAGCCCCGTATCGATTTCCGTCCGCAGCGTCAGGTACTCGTCGGACGACAACCGGCCGTCGCGTTCCGCCATGTACAGCTTCATTTTCGCTTCGTTTACCCGCTGGATGGCGCCCGACAGCACTTGTATCGCTTCCATTTCACCAGCTTCGGCAAGCATTTGGTAGTACCGGCTGCTGTAGTAGTCGCCGGCCAAAACGGTGAGCTGCCGGTTGCGCTCTGCCGCCAGCGAATTGTCATAGGAATTTTTCACGTTCTCGTGCATGTCAAGACCCAACTGAACAAGGGCTGTTGACATGGTGAACGTCCGCGCCCGTTCCTTGGTCATGCCCCGCTCCAGCAGAAACAGGTACAACAGCGCAAGCCGGTTTTCCGCTATGGCCGGAACATCGACATATTGTTCAACAAACGAATGGGTGATACTTTGGCAGATCTGGTCGATGATCGCTCGAACCTCGTCTACATATGTGGTCTGTTCTTTGTTCATGCGTCCTCCTCCACAAGCGGTTCAACCTGGTAGGTGCCTGTTTCCGTTCACTTTCACGTTCTCGCCGGGACCCGGCAAAAAGTCCGTCCCTACAATCATACCACACTTCTTTGGTCAGGGACTAACTCTCCGGTAAAAATAAGGGTCGATACGTACGGAAAAACGGGCTCTGATGTGCGATTCCAGATCGGCAATCTGCTCCGGCGGCGTTTCGTAGGCTGACTTGTCCTTGCGCTGGGCTTCGACGGCGATCAGGAGCTTGGGGGCAGGCGTATCGGGTTCAACTTCCAACAGGCGGATGTAGACCTGCTCCACATTTGCAGTCAACCGAAACAGATCGCGCACCAAGACGTAAAAATCGCGGTATACAAGCGGCAGTTCCGCACGCTGACCGGAGGAAACGGCCAAATCGACATGAACCGACGGATTTTCCCATTTTACACGCTTAATATTATAATGAGTCGACATGAAAGTAAATAAATCCACCACATTTTGCTCGCTCAGATCGACCGGGCGAGACGCCTGGAACGCGGGTATATCGGGTTGGTTCCAGGTCACCCCGGGAACAAGCGACAGCGTGAGAGCGAGCAGCGTGGAGACGGCAATGGCGGCCAGCAGCCTGCGAGGCATGAGACATCCCTCCTCACCACCATTGTACAAAACAAAAAAGCAGGCTATGCCTGCTTTTACTCCGACGTTTCGATCACGCCGTGGTGAGTGTAGATCACTGCTTTGCCGCGCACCTTGATGGCGGACGTGTGTTCCGTGAACTGGGCGATCATTACCTCGCCCTTGTCCAGCTTTTCCGTGTGGTGAAAACGCGTGTCGGAACCGCGTGTCAAGCCGATGACGTGAACGCCGTTTTCCTTTGCTTTGACGACAAAGTAGTCTTGCTGCGTATAGGGGGACTGTGCCACCTTGTTTCCTCCTTACCCTGCTGAACTGCTACCTCTATGATGTCCCGCCGCTGTTCAACCGTTGCATGATTTTCGCAACGTAGCGCTGGGTCTCACGAGGCAGTTGATCGTACCGGGCTTCCAGCTCTTCGTCGGTGTCGATGCCCAAGCGGTCAATCCGACCGGGACCCGCATTGTAGGCGGCCAGGGCGACCTTCACATTTCCGTCGTACTTATCGAGCAGGCTGCGCAGGTACCTGGTGCCCCCCGCCAGATTTTCATCGGGGTTGTATACGTTTCGCACGTGCATCGCCCGCGCCGTGCTGTCCATCAACTGCATCAGCCCTTTTGCCCCTGCACGGGAAACGGCATTGGGGTTAAAGTTGGACTCTGCCCGAACCACTTCCCTGACCAGATTTTCATCCACCCCGAGCGTGCGGGCGACATCGCTGATTTTGTTTAAGATAGACTGTCGGCTGACGGATGTGTTCGCCGTCTTCTCCGCGTCGCGCGGCATCGCCTCGCCGAAGGCCCGGTCAAACTCCCAGTCGGGAGAGCCGTCCAGTTCGGCCAGTATCTCTTCGGCGGCAATGACACGTTGACCGCTGGCCAGTTCCGCCTGCAGCAGGTCGGCAAACTGCGCGTCCCCGGCGAGCGGATCGAGAGACGTGCCCGTACCTGCGATCCGGGGCTGCGTTGTGATGGGGAGATATGGCTGAAACGATACGGACATCTTCATTCGGGAACAACCTTTCCTCGCTTGTCTTCATTTCTCATTATAGGAAAGAAAAATCAGGAAGCCAATAGCCAATTTGGCAGGAAAGCAAAAACGTCTCCGCCGGATGATTCCAGCAGAGACGTTTTGCTTGATATGGTCGGAATGCAGGGATTTGAACCCTGGACCTCACCCACCCCAAGGGTGCGCGCTACCGGACTGCGCCACATCCCGACGTAACATTCTTGTGCGGAACAACGACTATTGTAAGGGAAGCATACCCAATCTGGCAAGAGAATCATGGAAAAAAACGTGCAAAAATTTGCGTACATGCCGAGCCGTTCCGTTTCAGCGACATGCGCACACAGCTGAGGCTGTTTCAACCCGAAAACAACAACGCCTCTCGTGCCAAACTGCTTGGACAAGAGGCGTTCTTCCATGATAGAAGTAGATGGTCGGAATGCAGGGATTTGAACCCTGGACCTCACCCACCCCAAGGGTGCGCGCTACCGGGCTGCGCCACATCCCGACTGTACATCTGTACTATACAATATTTTAACCAGGGTGTCAATACCTTTCCGTCTTATTTCTACTTCCAAGTTATGCACGTTATGTACGTATGAGACTGAATACTTCTGCACGCGCTGCTGCGTCATGGGCAAAGATGCCGCGCACCGCAGAGGTCACCGTTTTGGAACCCGGCTTTTTCACTCCGCGCATGGTCATGCACATATGCTCCGCTTCCACGACTACAACCACGCCGTGCGGGTCCAGCTTGCGGACGATCGCGTCAGCTACGGTCGAGGTAATGCGCTCCTGCAGCTGCGGTCTGCGGGCTACCGCTTCGACGGCCCGAGCCAGCTTGCTCAAGCCCACCACGCGGCCGCCGCGAGGGATGTACGCAACATGAGCCTTGCCGAAGAAGGGCACGAGATGGTGTTCGCACATGGAGTAGAACGGTATGTCTTTTACCAGCACCATCTCTTCGTGGTCTTCGCTAAACACGGTTTCGAAAAACTCTTCTTCGTTTACCCTCATGCCTTCAAAGACTTCCGCGTACATCTTCGCCACCCGTTTGGGCGTATCCAGCAATCCGTCCCGATCCGGATTGTCACCGATTGCTTCGATGATCATGCGGACCGCTTGTTGAATTTTCTCCAGATCGACCTCTTTCAATGACAAAACCTCCCTCTCCAGCGGATGAAACAAGCCCATCTTATCACATTCCCCAGAAAAAAACAAAACGATCCACATATCGTGAAGCATCTGAGAACGTGAAAAAAATCCACATTTCATCAATGTGGATTTTTATGTAAGAGTTTCGTTAACCGATGTAACGATTACTTGATGGAGTCCTTGAGTTGTTTACCAGGCTTGAATGCCGGTACCTTGCTGGAAGCGATCTCGATCTCTTCGCCGGTTTGCGGGTTGCGACCTTTACGAGCCGCACGCTCGCGAACTTCGAAGTTACCGAAACCAATCAGTTGTACTTTCTCTCCGTTTTTCAGTGCTTCCGCAATTGCATCAAGAACTGCATCAACAGCTTTGGTAGCATCTTTCTTGGTGAGTTCGGTGGTCTCAGCCACTTTTGCAATCAGTTCAGTTTTATTCATTTCTTTTCACCTCCCCTCAATGTGCGCCACATCGTTGGTATTACTACTTTTCTTAACCGAAACCAATCGTTTTATACACATGATTGGGTGTTTTTACCGCTCTGACAAGCATATAGTAATACACTGTTCCCGCAAATTCAAGCCCCCTCCTGTCGAATTTAAGCGAAATCCAAGAAAAAAAGGCTTCCCGTCCCGCCGGGAGCCTCTGTTTGCCCTGCCTTTCGTAGGACTTCACGCCCGATTTTTCGCTTACAGAATGATTGCGATAAGTCCGCCCGATCCTTCGTTGATGATCCTCCCCAAGGTCTCCTGCAGCTTGTAGCGGGCGTTGTCCGGCATCATCGTGATCTTGGCCTGGATGCCTTCCCGCACGATGGAATGCAGTGAGCGGCCAAAAATGTCCGAGTTCCAGATCGACAGCGGGTCTCTGTCGAAGTCCTGCATCAGATAGCGGACCAGTTCTTCGCTCTGCTTTTCGGTGCCGATGATCGGCGCGAATTCCGACTCCACGTCGACGCGAATCATGTGAATCGACGGAGCCGTCGCTTTCAGGCGCACACCGAAACGCGGTCCTTGGCGAATCAATTCGGGTTCGTCCAAGGTCATCTCGTGCAGCGACGGTGCGGCGATGCCGTAGCCGGTCGTCCGGACCATGTGCAGCGCCTCCGCCACCTGATCGTACTCCCGCTTGGCATGGGCAAATTCCTGCATGATTTTCAGCAGGTGATCCTTTCCGTTGATTTCGACGCCGACGATTTCCATCAGGATACGGTCGTACAGTTCGTCCGGCGCGTACAGGTCGATTTCGGCAATCCCTTGCCCCATGTGCATTCCGGCCAGAGTTGCCCGTTCTACAAAATCGTACTCGTTGAAATAGCTGACGACCCGGTCCACGTCGCGCAGGCGGCGAATGTCCTTCACTGTCTCCCGTACCGCTTCTTCGTAGTTTTGGCGCAGCCAGTGTCCATTTTCCAGTACCATTACCCAACTGGGCAGATTCACGTTTACCTCGTGCACAGGGAATTCGAACAGCACTTCCCGCATCAAAAGCAGGATTTCATTTTCCGTCATGTGGTCCACAGACAGGGCCAGCACCGGTACGTCGTATTTCTCCTGCAGTTCCATCCGCAGGGCTTGCGTCTCTTCCGAACGGGGGCGGGTGGAGTTGACCAGGATGACAAACGGCTTGCCGACTTCCTTCAGTTCGGCCACGACCCGTTCTTCCGCTTCGATGTAACTGCTGCGTGGAATCTCCGCAACGCTCCCGTCCGTGGTGACGACAATTCCGATGGTGGAGTGTTCCTGAATGACCTTGCGCGTTCCCACTTCAGCCGCTTCCTCGAATGGAACCGGCTCCTCGTACCACGGCGTGTTGACCATGCGCGGGCCGTTTTCGTCTTCAAAACCCTTCGCGCCCTGCACAGTATAACCGACGCAGTCGACGAGCCGAACGTTGATGCTGAGCCCTTCCGTCACGTTTACCTGTACAGCCTGATTCGGAACAAATTTGGGTTCCGTCGTCATGATTGTTCGGCCGGACGCGCTCTGCGGCAGTTCATCCGTGGCGCGTATCCGCTCCGCCTCCGACTGGATGTTGGGAATGACGACCTGTTCCATGAATCGTTTGATAAACGTCGATTTTCCCGTCCGGACAGGTCCCACGACGCCCAGGTAAATATCCCCACCCGTCCGTTCGGCAATGTCTTTAAAGATGTCGACTCGTTCCACCATCGATGACCTCCTCCTATTTGTCTATTGATACACTATGACCATTTTTCCGAATTATCCCTGACCGTCAGTATTTTCCCGAGAATCTCGTACTAGAATCGTGGACAATACATGTATATGTGCGCCCCACCGCGCTAGAACAAAAAAATAACCGCCCGGACCTGCGAAAAACGACTCCCCTGCAGACAGCAGTCTGTGCAGCCGGGAATCATCCGCATCAAGGCGGGCGGGATTTATTCACATGAGAAAGGCGGCTGCAGGAGCAAGCCGCCTGTGCGCCTTTTTACAGTTTCTGCAGGCGGGGTTCGCCGTCCACCAGTTCGTAGGGAAACGACTTGGCCGGGACGAACATGGAATGACGCGCCATCACGTACCGCGGGTCGGTATTCTCCATGACCTCCGCTTTTTTGCTGCGCAGGATGTTGGCGATGTCGGCAGCGTAATCGATGCCAACTTCACCTTTGGCATTCATGACGAGCGGGAGCAGATAGTTGCCTTCCGTCGACATGACTTGCACGTCCTGCATGGACATCTTCTGAAAATCGATGGAGTAATAGCCGTTGCCGAGATCAGCTTTGATCGGCAGCTTGCCGTAATTCCGCACGAAGTTGTTGACGGCGCTCTGCACGTCGGCCACTTTGCTGACAGCGCCCAAATGAATCAGCCGAACGGTTGGCTTGGTTTCCACATCGATCAGCACGTACTTGTATACGCCGCCTTTTTCAAACGAGTTGCCCGGCGCATCCGGCAGGTATTTGGGCATCATTTTGCGAAAATCGAGCTCGTACTTCTCGAAGATCGGCGTATCCGCCGGTTTCGTCACAATCGGCAGCACGCCCGTGTCTTGTTGGTACTGTTCCACCGCTTTTTGCGTTGCCTCCAGATAAAATTCGCTGGGAATCTGGTTCTCCATTTTCCGTTCTTCCGGATACAGGCAACCGCCCAGCAGGACAGACAAGACCGCCAGCATTACCGGCAGCCGCAACGCAGTGTGCCATGTTTGCCACATCACCTGTTACACCTCTTGCTACCATTCTTCTTGCTGGGCGCGCTGCGACTCCAGCGCCGCCCGAACGACCGACTTCCATCGGCTCTCCGGGATACGCACCGTGCAGTCCTGCCCGGTGGTTTTCGCCTGACAGGCCAGCCGGATGCCTTTGCGGATATCATCTTCCGGCATCTTGCGCCGCTCCAACGGCGACGGTTCAGACAAGCGTCCGCTTTCCACGATGATGCGGCACATCAGGCAGGAAGCGTGTCCGCCGCACCGCTGCGGGATGACGACCCGCGCCGCCATGGCTGCACTTGTGACCAGTTGGCCCGGCCGCGTCTTTACGCTTTTTCCCGAGGGCAAAAACGTCAGTTTTCCCACGCTGTCAGCCCCCTGTCAATACGGACGGTGCGCCAATGTCACGCGCCCCTGTCTGACTATTTGGATTTGGCAGCCCAGACGGTACCCTTCCGCTCGCTCTGCCTTGCGAAGCCGCAGCTTCTCCTCCTTTGTCACTT
Organism: Brevibacillus sedimenti; assembly: GCF_020923495.1. Lineage (GTDB taxonomy): Bacteria > Bacillota > Bacilli > Brevibacillales > Brevibacillaceae > Brevibacillus > Brevibacillus aydinogluensis. The sequence goes on along the minus strand of NZ_CP064048.1, from coordinate 2,928,600 downwards.
CATTGAGGCAGTCGGCTCCTTCCTGCACCAGCGTCCGGCACTGGGCACATATTCCCCGCTCACAGGCGTATCCCCACCCCAGCTTGTGCCGTTTGGCGATGGACACGATTGTCACATCGGTTTCCACGGGCAGTTGATGGGTGCCGGTGCGGGAGATCAATGTCAGTTGCCCCATCGCGTACCCTCCTTCATGCAAAAATCACTATTAGAATCATTACGAATACAGCCAGCAGCATCAAAAATGCGACTGTCTTCAGCAGGAACGACACCAGGCCGTTTTTCGTCTTGCGCGCATAGAGCACCATGAAATTGCATACGAACATCAGCGCGATGGCGATCAGCGAGATGTTCATCTTGGTCATTGGATCGATAGGCATATGTACGACAGCATCCTTTTTTCCGTTTTTGAAATAGTATACCATACTTCTTGTTCTGCCGCTCCCGTCCGGTGAACCTCACTCTAGACGTTCGCATAGACTATCGTGATGAATCCGCCTATTGGAGGGATGGCTGATGACCACTCGGAAATGGCGTAATCCCTACGCTCCCATACCGAGCAGAAAACTGAGCGACAAGGTGCAGGAGGTGTCGCTCGCCGTCACGCCGCGAAAGACGGTGCCGGAAGTGACCGACCTGCGCTCGTCTGTTTCGCGGATGCGCAGCAACATCAAGGGGATCAGCAGCACGATCCGCCAGGTCGAAGAAACGATGGATACGCTGTACGGCGCGATGCAGCTCTTTGAAAGACTGGGAAAACGCTCGGCGGAGGCGGCGGATACGGAAAAGCCCGCCGGCAAACGGCAGTCTGCGGAGACAAGCAGCCCGGCCAACGAAGCGGCCGAAGGCAACAACGGGGGCGGCAATCTGCTGGGAAACATCGACATCAACCAGCTTCTCAGCCTGCTGCAATCCCCGCTGGTGCAAAGCCTGCTGAACCAGACGGCAAACGGTGCCGCGAAACGAAAAAAAGAGGGATGACATCCCTCTTTTTTTCTTGAATCTGTAGGCCAGCCATGTCCCTGTAGAGCCATGATTGTTCCTAGTCATACTGTATGACGTTTTGCGCAACAGGGAACGGGCATAATCGCCCAAATCGCTTACTTCAGCAATTTGCTGAGCGAGGACAGGTCGCTGAGGTTGATCTCCTGGTTGCGGAACATCTGCACGACCTTGTCTTCCTGCTCTTCGTTCAAGGTTTTGCCGTTCAATGCGGCGAGCGATCGGATTACGTGGCGCAGTTTGGCCTCGTCCTCAAAGTCGTCTCGCGTAAAATTGCTGGCCAGCGTGCGCAGCCTGCCCTCATCCACGTTTCCTCCTGCTTTTGCCAGCAACCGTTCCAATAAACGATACGACACGTTTTTGCTCATCCCTTCAGCTCCTCCTTACGGCTTAGGCAATACTGCCACATCAATAACGTATGTACAGGAGCCTAATATGGTGAGCGAACGTCCGTGACTTTACACGCCAAACGGCCCGAGGTATTCCATTTCGCGCGTGCGGCCGCGTCCCATCAGTTCTTCCACGCCCTGACGGGGCGACTTGCCTTCAAATAAAATCCCGTACAGCACCGAGGCGATCGGCATGTCCACCTGATTGCGGCTGGCCAGCGCGTACGCGGCTTTGGTCGTGCGCACGCCTTCCACCACCATGCCCATCTGCTCCAGCACCTCGTCCAGCGGTTTTCCCTGGCCAAGCAGATATCCGGCCCGCCAGTTGCGGCTGTGCTTGCTCGTGCAGGTGACGATCAGGTCGCCCACGCCGGCCAGTCCGGCAAACGTCAGCGGCATGGCGCCCAGTTTGATACCAAGCCGGGTAATTTCCGCCAGGCCGCGGGTGAGCAGCGCTGCTTTGGCGTTGTCGCCAAATCCCAGCCCGTCGGACATCCCCGCTCCCAGCGCGATGATGTTCTTCAGGGCCCCGGCAATCTCCGCTCCGACCAGGTCGGGGTTGGTATAGACGCGGAAATACGCGTTCATGAACAGGTCCTGTGCGCGCAGCATGCGGTCCTCGCAAGCGGAAGCGACGACTACCGTGGTCGGCGACCGGCGCACCACTTCCTCTGCATGGCTCGGTCCTGTCAGCACAACGACTCCTTTGCCGATCGGCTCGGGCACTTCCTCGCCGATCACCTCCGTCATGCGCTTCAAACTCTCCAGTTCAAAGCCTTTGGCGGCGTGAATCAGCAGCACATCCGGACGCAAAAATGGCGCAAGCTCGCGCGTCACCTGCCGCATCGCGTGCGAGGGGACGGCCAACAGCACAACCGGTTTGTCCGACACGACCTCCCGCAGATCGACCGAGGCACGAATCCCGGGTGACAGCATTACGCGCGGCAGGTATTTTTCATTGGTATGACGGGTATTGACCTCGTCGGCCAGTTTCGGATCGCGCACCCAGACGTTTACGCGATGGCCGTTATCCGCCAAGACCGAGGCCAGCGCCGTACCCCAACTGCCGGCGCCGATAACAGCAACATCCTGACTCACATGATTCCCTCCACGTTACCTTACTGCAGATTGCGCTGGGACGGTTCCCCCAGTTTGCGCTCTCTGCCTGCAAGAAGATTTTGGATATTGTTGTAATGGCGGACGTAGGCGAAGACAGCAAGGGCAATGCTGACCCAGACGAACGCCATGTCCTTGGCGAGAAAATACAGACACACCGGCAGTAGTGTCACAAACACGAGCGAACCCAGCGACACATATCGCGTCAGAGCAATGACCACAACGGTGACGATGACCGAGATGAGAAAGGCCAACGGAGAGAAGCCCAGTGCCACACCCAGCGTGGTGGCGATACCCTTCCCCCCGCGAAATCCGTAATAGACAGGCCAGTTATGCCCGACGATGGCAAACAGCCCGGACATCGCGTACGCCGTCGGATCGCCGTTTGTCAGCAGGTGCGTGATGCCCATCGCGGCCAGTCCCTTCAGCGCGTCCAGGACCAGCACGACGACGGCCGGTCCTTTTCCCAGAACGCGCAGGGTATTGGTCGCGCCTGCGTTTCCGCTGCCGTGGGCGCGAATGTCAATGCCCGCAATCTTTTTGGCAATAAGATAACTGAAGCTGATCGAGCCGATCAGGTAACTGATCACCCAGGACAAAAACAGCATGTTGTTTCCTCTCCCTATGTTTTTTTGCGCGTCCAAATCCGGATCGGCGTGCCTTCGAAGACAAACGCCTCCCGTATTTTGTTTTCAATGTAACGCTCATAGGAGAAATGCATCAGTTCCGGGTCGTTGACAAACAGAATGAAGGTTGGCGGTTTGACGGCCGCCTGGGTCGCGTAGTTGATTTTCAGCCGCTTGCCCCGGTCCGACGGCGGCGGTGTCATGATCGTCGCGTCCGTGATCAGATCGTTCAGCACCGATGTGGAGACGCGCATCGAATGCGCTTCCGCCACCTGGTTGACTTTCGGCAAAATCGTGTGAATCCGCTGCTTGGTTTTGGCCGAGACAAACAGAATCGGCGCGTAATCCAGATACTTGAACTCTTCCCGGATCAACTCGGTGAAGCGAAGCATCGTCTTGTCGTCCTTTTCGACCGCATCCCATTTGTTGACAACGATAATCACGGCGCGGCCTGCTTCGTGGGCGTACCCGGCGATCTTCTTGTCCTGCTCGATAATGCCTTCTTCCCCATTCAGGACGACCAGCACGACATCCGACTCTTCGATCGCCTTCATCGCCCGCATCACGCTGTATTTTTCCGTCGTTTCATATACTTTGCCCCGTTTGCGCATCCCGGCAGTGTCGATCAAAATGTAGTGCTGCCCGTCGCGCTCAAACGGCGTGTCGATGGCATCCCGCGTCGTGCCGGCCACATCGCTGACGATGACGCGCTCTTCACCAAGGATCGCGTTGGTGAGTGAAGATTTCCCTACGTTGGGCCGCCCAATGATGGCGATGCGGATTACGTCGTCGTCCCGCTCTTCTTCCTCTCCTCCCGGGAAGTGCTTCACCACCTCTTCGAGCACGTCGCCCAAGCCAAGCCCGTGACTGCCGGAAACAGGGAATGGATCGCCCAGTCCCAGCGTGTAAAAGTCGTAAATGTCAGCACGCATGTCCGGATTGTCGATCTTGTTGACGATCAAAACGATCGGCTTCCCGGTGCGGTTCAGCATGCGCGCCAGTTCCTGATCGGCATCGGTTACGCCGGCGCGGCCGTCGGTCACCATCAGGATGACGTCTGCCTCGTCGATGGCCAGTTCCGCCTGGTGGCGCATTTGTGTGAGAATTGCGTCGGTCTCACCAAATTCGATGCCGCCGGTATCGATGACGTGGAAGTAGCGGTTCAGCCATTCCCCCTTCCCGTACAGGCGGTCGCGGGTCACGCCCGGCTTGTCCTCCACGATGGCGATGCGCTCACCGACCAATCGGTTAAAAATCGTGGACTTGCCCACGTTGGGTCTACCCACAATGGCTACCACTGGCAATCCCATAGTTGACAACACTCTCTCTCATATCTGTTTTGACTAGCTAATCATACCACACTCTAGTTGTGACGAACAACGATCAGCGTCTCGTCATCCAACTCGTGCACCATCGCGTCCATCACTTTTTCCAGTGTAAAAGCCGTCTGCTGCATCCGCTCCCGGCTGGGAACGACAAAGACGGGAACGCCCCCGGCGACGTGCTCTTTGTTGGTGGTAACCACTGCTACGATTCTGGCGGACATGCACTACCCTCCTTGTTCGACCGGCTGTACCTCATTCGGCATGCGATAGACGCTCTCCAGAATCGGCACCGCTTCTATGACCGCTTTGGCCCGCTCGCGGCTAGGCACCTGCGGAAGCAAGAACACGCCCAAGCGACCTGTCTCCAGATCCCGTTTCACCAGCGGTGTGAGTGACGGCTCTCCCTCGTCGGTAAACACCCCCATCTGCGTCGCCACGTCGTGCAAAATCGCCTGCCGCTGACCCGGATGGGCAATGGAGACGGAGGCGTTGTCATCCTTGGGCACCAGAATGAAACCCATGCCCCGTTTTTGAATCAGTTCCTGGGCCTCCTTCAGGCCGACGTTCATGATGTATATGTCGCCTACGTACAGGTTTTTCCCCTCTACCCGCACGTCAGCCGGCTGCACCTCCACGATGCTGCCGAGGGTTTGGCCGGATTTGAGCAGGCGGGAGATGACCAGTGCCGCGATCCCCACCAGGCAGCCTCCCCACCAGTTGAACAGCACGGTGGCAAACGTCGTCAACAGTGAGGTGAAAATGACCAGGTAGTTGCGCCCTTCAAACACCATCGCAATTCCCTCGATGTACGGTCCGCCCCGGGGCACCAGCTCCCGCTTGTCGATCTCCGTCAGCGTCGTCCGCTCCATGTTGCGGACATCGCGAAACTGTTGGGCCGCTAAGGTCAGAAAGGTGACCGCAGTGTAGTCCTGCTTCAGCAGCGACGGCACGGCCAGCGCCCCCAGCGCAGACGCGATCACCCCCAGGGAGATGTGGATGATCTTGCCGTGGGGAAAGGTCGGATACTGCCGGTAATCTGTGCGAAGCAGATACAGCCGGCAGAGAATGCCAAAACTCAGCCCTATCGTGAGCGGAATGATGTACTCATTGGCAAGCAGTTCTCGAAACATCGGCATCACCTGTGCGTATCGGAATGGGACGTTTCTGTCTCCCGGTATCCAAACAGTCGTCTGACGGCTGCCAGTGTCGATCCGGTCAGACTCCAAAGCGAGACAGCGCTCCACAACAGATCTTGCGCATAGCCGCCGCCGATCTCACAGGTTCCCGACAGCTTCCACACATACAGTGCATACAGCACATCGGCACCGGGAAGGGAGACGGCGAGCAAATAGAGGCGGGCCAGTCCGCGGCGAGCGATGGCAAACACGGCCAGCACCGCCGCTGTTGGCAGGAGGACCGCTTCGTCCCACACCTGCAGAACCGGGTCGGTAAAAAAGAGCCAGCGCAACCAGAACAGTGCCAAGCCTGCAGCGGCACCAGCCAGCAAATAGAGGCGTCGTTTCTCTTTGGCCAACCGTCCGTACAACCAACCGCCGCAAAGAAGAGGCAGAATCGTTCCGCTGAGGCTGACCTGCACGGGCAGAAACGTGATCTGCCAGCTGACAAACGAGCATGCGAGAAACGCGGCGAGCACAGCCAGGGTGCCCGCGCGCGACACGCCCCAACGCTTCAGCGGCCGGTCGAAACTGCCCATCCAGACGAGACAGAGAAAACACCACTGGATGAGGATCGCAAGCGTTCCCTCGTTCATGTCCATCTCCTCACGTTGCGGATGTCTTCCAAAGTATGCCTCATCTGGCGATCTTTCATGAGCCAATCAAAACGGTTCCTCGTCCCGGCGGGCATAACGCTCCGGTTTGCAGCCGCGCAGCCGCGCCCGCTCCGCCGTCACGCCCGTGATCAATACCGGCACCCGCCGCAATTCAATCAGCTCCGACACACCCAGCGCCGTCATCGCCACCCGCAGTTGATGATGCCAGGCATCGACAGCGGCAAGGCACGCCTCCAACGGCACGTTCGTCACCAGGCGCAACAGGGCACCCGCCACGCCCACGGCGGAAGCTCCCAACGCCAGCGCCTTGGCCGCATCCAGCCCGTGCCGAATCCCGCCTGTTGCGATCAGACGGACCCCATCCAGGCGGCAGTTATCCGCTTCCAGCAGGCTCTCCGGCGCAGACAGCCCCCAGCTTTCAAACATGGTCAGCGGCGCAGAATGGCGCTGATTTTCCACTTTGGCAAAATTGGTGCCGCCCCTGCCGCCCACGTCGATGATCGAGACACCGGCGGAGGCCAGCTGCTCGATCGTGCGGCGGGACATGCCAAACCCCACTTCCTTGACAATCACCGGCACCCCGATCGCCTCGCGAATCGCGCGAATCCGTTCCAGATAGCCGGTAAAATCGCGGTCTCCTTCCGGCATCAAAAGTTCCTGCAAGACGTTGAGATGAATCTGCAGACCGTCGGCGCGAATCATCTCCACCGCACGCTGAGCCTCTTCCACCGTCGCTTCCGCCCCCAGATTGGCAAACACGATGCCGTCCGGATTTTCCCGACGCACCACCGCATAGCTCTCCACCACGGCCGGATCGCGCAGCGCCGCCATTTGCGAGCCTACGGCCATCGCCAGTCCCTTTTCCCGGGCGACGATCGCCAGCAGCCGGTTGATCTCGGTGACGGCAGCCGCTCCCCCAGTCATCGCATTGATCAGGAAAGGGGACGAGAGACGAAACGGAGGGATATCCGTTTCCACTTTCGTGTTACCATAACATATATTCGGTAAACTGTTTGGCACAAACGACAGGTCGTCCCAGGCGTTTCTGTGTGCTTCCGCCGTCGCCAATGCGTACTCGATATGCTCCACTTTTCGCTTCGATCGCTCCATGTCCGCCTCCCGTATAAAACTAGCCCTCCTCGTCCGTCATGGGCAATGCCCACGGCGGAATGGATCTATAAAGACCTATAAAAAAGGGATACGCCTGCGCGTATCCCCTCGGTATTTACTTCAATTTTTCTTTCAGATCGCCAAACAGTTCGCCCAGCGTAACGCCCAGCGGCTGGTTGTTTTCCTGCTGGAACTGCTGTTGTTCCCGTTTGCTGGCACGCTCCGCCTGCTCGGCGCGCTCCTCTTCGACGGCGCGAATGCTGAGGCTGACGCGCTGCTCGGAGGGAACGACATCCAGCACTTTCACCTGCACCTCTTGGCCTTCCTTCAGCACTTCACCCGGCGTTGCGACGCGGCGGTTGGCGATTTGCGAGATGTGCACCAGTCCCTCGATGCCCGGAGCGATTTCCACAAAAGCGCCGAAGGAGACGAGGCGTTTTACGGTGCCAGTCACAATATCTCCCCGCTTGAACTGTTCGCCCACCGTTGCCCAGGGACCAGGCTGGGTCTCCTTGATGCTCAGGCTGATTCGCTCGTTTTCCTTGTCAACTTTCAGCACTTTTACCTGTACCTTGTCGCCTTCCTTGACGACGTCGGACGGTTTTTCCACGCGGTGCCAAGCCAGTTCGGACACGTGCACCAGACCGTCTACACCACCGATGTCGACGAACACGCCGAAATCAGTCATGCGCTGTACGGTTCCCTCCAGCACCTGACCCGGCTGCAGGCGTTCCAGTACGGCTTGTTTTTGCTGTTTTGCTTCTTCTTCCAGCACCGCTTTGTGAGACAGGATCACTTTGTTCTTTTCCTTGTCCATCTCCACCACTTTCAGCCGCAGCGTCTTCCCTTTGTAATCGGAAAAGTCTTCCACGAAGTGGCGTTCCACCATGGAGGCCGGAATGAAGCCGCGCACGCCTACGTCTACGACGAGACCGCCTTTCACTACTTCCTTGATTTCGGCTTCAATGATTTCTCCGGATTCCATCTTTTTCTCCAGGTCCGCCCACGCTGCTTCCATGGCGACGGCTTTCTTGGATACGACCAGTTCTTCTTTCTCGTCGTTCAGCTTCAGCACCTTTACGTCAAAGGTGTCGCCAACCGAAACCACGTCGGACACCTTCTCCACGTGCAGCGGAGAGAGCTCGCTGATCGGAATCAGGCCGTCGTATTTGTAGCCTACGTCTACCAAAGCCTGTTTGTCTTCCACTTTGGTGACGGTAGCCTTCACTACATCCCCTACGGAAATGGTTGTTGCATCCGTCAGGCTTACGTTGCTTTCTTCCATCATGAATAAAACCTCCTTAAATACCATCCAGTCCCATGCTGTCTAAAAAGAAGCGGGAGCAGTATATTTTTAACTACCGCCGGTAGGCTAGCAGTTAGTTGACAAGCCAAGAAGTTCCAACAGATTTAGTATTCTACCCTTTGTTATTTCTATACCGACTCACGATGAACGGTGCTGATCGAGCAGTGACTGAATATGAGCCATGATCAGGTCGGTAGTCTCCTTGAGGGTATCGGACCCCGGTTTTGCTGCACGCTGCGCGGACAGGTCGATGGGCGGGCCGTACACGATTTTGATCGGGCGGAACCATTTGTAGTTGCCGATAATCGCCACCGGTATGACCACGGCCTCCGATTTCAGGGCAAACATGGCCGCTCCTGGCATGCCCGGTCCCAGTTTCCCCGTTTTGCTGCGGGTCCCTTCCGGAAAAATTCCAAAGATTTTTCCATCTTCCAGCAGCTTGAGGGCGGTGCGGATGGCAGCGCGGTCGCCAGCCCCCCGCTTGACGGGAAAAGCGCCAAACTTGGTGATGAAGTAGGAGAGGATCGGTATGCGGAACAGCTCCTCTTTTGCCATAAAGTGCACCGGTCGGTCAATTCCCGCACCCAAAAGGGGCGGGTCCCACAGCGAGATGTGATTGGCACAGAGAATAACAGGGCCTTTCTTAGGTATATGTTCAGCGCCGATTACTTGCCAACGAAAGATGATGGAAAATAAGGCGCGGAACAGGCTGTGAAAAAAACGATACGTCCTCACTGTATCGACTCACCCGACCGTTCGCAAATTTTCAAGATTTGCTCCACGACCTGTTCGATCGTCATCCCTGTCGTGTCCACCAGCACAGCGTCCGCCGCCTGGCGCAGGGGAGCCGCTTCCCGCTCCATATCCCGCTTGTCCCGTTCGGCGATCTCCGCTTCCAGCGTAGCCAGATCGGTTTGGAGCCCCTTCGCCAGCAGTTCTTTCAACCGCCGCTCGGCACGTTCCCGGGTAGAAGCAGTCAGGAAAATTTTTACATCGGCATCCGGCAGCACGTGGGTGCCGATGTCCCTCCCGTCCATGACGACGTTGCCGCCTGCTGCCATTTGACGCTGCAGCACCAGCATCTGCTCACGTACGGACGGGTAGCTGGCAACGATGGACGCGTACTGGCTCACTTCGGGCGTGCGGATCTGGTCGGTGATGTCCTGGCCGTTCCAGAATACGCGCTGGCTGTCGCGTTCCCGTTCGAGCCGGATGTCGCTTGACCGCAGCAGTTCGGATACCGCTGCTTCGTCGTCGATCGGAATGCGGTTGTTCAGCACTGCCCACGCCAGCGCCCTGTACATCGAGCCCGTGTCGATATACAAGTACGCCAGCCGTTTTGCCACCTGTTGAGCAACGGTGCTTTTCCCCGCCCCGGCCGGACCGTCGATTGCAATGTTCATTTTGTTCTCACCTGCTATGTATGAAAGTCCTGGAAGAAATGTAGAAAAATAGAAACAAGAAAAGCTTCTGTCGAAGCCCCATTCGCGTCGTCGCCACTCTATGTTATCTTTAATAGTACCATAGTATGGAAGCACGCGCAAACCTTTAGGGGCGTCCGGGCACCCCCTCCAGCCAATGGGTCTCCACGAAAAAGGCGCGAACCGGTTCGAACTCGATCAGCAATTCCCCGCACGCCAGCATGATAACGCTGATGACGATCAGCGCCATGATTCCCTTTTCCACGCGCCGCGAGAATCGGCAATAACGCGAGTCGAAGTCGTTGGCCATCGGGGATCATCCTTCTCTCGTTGCCATCAATCGAGTACACCTTTTTTCCGCCAATCAAGCTGCCGTTCGTAACAGGCGCGGACAATTTTCGCCCGGTCCGCTTCGCTGATCTGCACAAACTTTCCGGAGATCCACTGATGCAGACCCTTTTCCTCCGCGGGATTGCAGCGGACGATTTCCACCACGCCATAAGCGTGCTGTACTTGTCCGTTTTTTCCGGGCAGTGCCATCCACACCTGCAGACGATCTTTTACCTGCAGCCGATAGGATGCTTCGCACGTAAACGAGATGCCGCCCCCGCTCAGATTAATCGTCCGCGTAAGGAAATGATAGCGCCGAACAGGGTCTGTCGTTTTGACGGCAATTTCCACCGCCGTGTTGATGCGCAGGTAACTGCGCCGCTGTGTTCGTTTCACCGCGGTTTTTTCCGGCTTCCTGATCAACAGGACGGGAATGTTTTCGCTTTGCCTGCCGTTGATGACAGTGCGGAACTCATAGCGGGAACCGTCATCGCCTATGTACCACACGTTGCATTCGGTCCCTGCAGGAAAGGGGCCTGTTCTGCCCGTTGCCTCACTGATTGGAAGCTCGATGACGATGTGTTCCTCCGTCAGATCGGCGACCCGGGTCTTGAACGTCTGGCCGTTTCGCTCTTCGGAAGCGTGGACAAGGCTCAATCGGAGTGTTTGTCCAATTCGTGGCAGCTTCATGTACGGAATGTTCCCCCTTTTCTCCTCACCTGTTTATTATAACCTGTTTTCTTTGGAAACGGCAAATAGGGAAAGCCGGACATCCCCCGTCTTTCCCTATTTCGATGGGGCAGAGGATTTATCCCGCCTCTCCCTCTGCACCGGTGTCCATTTTGATGATGTCTTCCTCATCTCCGGTCAAGGCGTTGATGTAAACCGTGTAGGTGCTGTCCTCATACGTCCCGGTGATTTCCCAGCACAGCACGTCTCGGCCGTCGTCCTTGCTCTCGATCAAGGCCAAACGCTGACTTTTCACATTGACGGCGGGATTCACCCTGGCTCTTGCCTGTTCCTTGGTCACGCGCGGCGCGGGCAGCTTGCGCGGCTTGTGATTGAACAGGTATTCGGCCGCATTGAATGCGATGACGGAGCCGTTGTCCAGCGCCGTTTTGACCGTGACGGCATCGGGGTTGAGGCGCACCCCGTTTTGCTCCGGCACGAAGGTAAAGATGCCGATTCTGTCATAGGTGTCGCTTTCCGACACCACCATGTTGCCGAACCCGTGATCCCGCAAAAACTTGCGCGCGCTTTCCTCCGCTTCGTCCAGACTGATGCGTTCTTCGCCGACTTCCCGTTCGTTCATCATCCAGACAACTTTTCCGCTCCGTTTGGTCACATCCAGGTTGATCGGGGCGCCCGCTTTCTTGGAGGTTATCCGGACGCTGTAGGCGGTGTACCCTTCGGCCTTGCCGTTATCGTCCACTTCAACCGTCGCTTCCGCGGGATTCAATCCTGTGAATGCCAGCGCGATCCGCTTCGCCTCTTCCTTGTCAATCGGTTTGCCATCGATACCTTTGATCCGCTTCAGTTTTTTTGTTTCCAGGCTCCGAATGCCGACGCCCCAGTCGATCTCGGGGTTTTTCGACATGTTTTTTTTCAATCGTGCGGAACCCGTCAATAATCGTGTTGTCCGATTTTTTGTCGTCCGAGGCCAACGCCGTCTCCACGTCCATCCAGCGCAGTTGTTTGGCAAACACGTTGGCCTGCACGTTGCGCAACTGGTTCTGGATGTTTTTGGAGTGTTTGTGCAGCTCTTTCAGCGTCTGGTACTCCTTTGCTGTCAGCGGCTCCTTGTCCAGATCGCGCACCGCTACCCGGTATGAAAAGTCAGCGACGCGGGACAAAAACTCTTCCGTGTTGTTGAACGGCATCAAGGTCAGCGGCAGTTGACCGACCTCCGACCGGGCCTCGTTGGCAAGCCGCCAGACATTGGTGAGGCAGGGGGTCATCTGCCTGCGCGTGTTGATAACCAGCGATTTACCCAATTCGTCATGCAAGTTGTCGATGTGGTAGTTCAAATCGTGAAAGGCGCGCTGATACTGGTTTTCCGCCTTGATCAAAATGGAGTTTTTTTCGTTGTGCTCCTGATAGCCCCACACCCCGACACCGACAAGCGCAATCAAGGTGACGGGAAAGAGGACGCGCGCAACCGTTCCGTATCCCATTTTTATCCAATCCTCCCTTCACCAATTCCAGCCGCATTGCTGGCGGTCATCACTGTGCCAGTCGAACCGTTTATCCTGGGGCCCGTTGCTTCCTTTGCTGCCGGGGCGCTGTCCGCTTCAGTCCCGCCGGCCTTCCAAGGAAAACCGCCCCTGGCCGCCGTTACAGGCCTTATGGCAGTCAGCTTGGTTCGCACGGTTTACATCCCCCTTGGCACGTAATGAAATCTTTGCATAGTGTTGGTGGAGCGAGAGCGGATTATGCATATGCGTATGGAAAGGGCGAAGCGTGTTACCGACAAAAAAAGAACCGGCGCTTGCCGGTCCCACTGCTTGCGGCAGGGCTTTCCCCCGCCGCCATTCCATATGTTCGCCCCTGGCTGCTGCCGCACGCAGGGGATTCAGGGTTCTTCCTGAATGCTGAAATGCTTGTCGTTGTCGCACAGACACTGCTTGAAGCCGGTGTCCACACCGCCGCCGGGTTCCCTGCGGCCGCGAAGGGTGAAAGTTTCTCCACATACGTTGCAGCGTATCGTCACTTTTGCTCGTTGGCTTTTTGGCACGATGACCCTCCTCCTTACGTCCTAGTGTGGACGGGAGGTAAGCGTTTTAGAACCAAAATCGTGCGCGCGCTGCACTTTTTTCAGCCCCTGCCACCAGAGGACGGCCATGAACGGCACGATGAGCACAAGCCAGTGTTGGGTTGCAAGAAATATGGCGTTGTAGACCGCGTGCAGGCTGATCGGCAGCCCCACCGAGATCCACAGGTATCCGGCCTCTTTTCGCGCCGTGCCGGAAAATTTCGCCCGGCCGAGATAATACCCCATCCAGACGGCAAAGAGCGCATGGCTCGACACAGGCAACAACGCACGCCAAAACGCGATATCCAGCCCGTTGATGAGCAGATAGAACAAGTTTTCCAGCGTAGCAAAACCCAGTGAGACCGCCACCGCGTACACAATGCCATCGTACGGCTCATCGAACTCCACATGCTTGTATGCGGTAAAATAAACGACCATCCATTTGAAAAACTCTTCCACCACCGCGGACTGTACCACGTCGGCGACGAATTCGCTCCGCCAGTTCCACTCGGTCTGCATGATGTACTGCAGCACCATCACCGGAAAGACGAGCAAAACGCCAAAAATAAATGTCCGGATGACCATCGAGATGGGCTCCGGCTGAAGATTGTCGCGCAGGTAAAAATAGCTTAGAATGGCAATACCGGGGGCAATCGCCGCTCCGATGACAGCAATCATCTGCGTATTGCTCCTTTACACAAGACTATCACTCATCGTACCATGAATACGTCTTGATTGAAACCCCGCTACAGGAGAGACGGCACATGAAAAAAATTCTGGTGATCAATACAGGCGGTACCATCGCCATGTCTGTCGACGCATCCGAGGGTGTCAAACCGCTGGACGATCAGGCTGTGGTAAAAAATCTGCCCTTTTTGCAGCGGTATGCGGATGTGACGATGGTCAACTTTTTGAATCTGCCAAGCCCCCACATCACTCCTGCCGTAATGAACGACCTGCGTCTCTTTATCCAACAGGAACTGGACCAGCACGGCTACGACGGTGTAGTCGTGACGCACGGCACTGACACGTTGGAAGAAACGGCCTACTTCCTCGACATCACCCTGCCGGTGACGGTGCCCGTCGTGCTGACCGGCGCCATGCGAAGCAGCAACGAATTGGGCGCAGACGGCCCGGTCAACCTGATTTCCTCTGTACGTGTGGCAGCTGATCCGCAAAGCCGCGACAAGGGTGTTCTGGTCGTGTTCAACGACGAAATCCACGCTGCCCGCCACGTGACCAAAACGCATACCAGCAACGTGGCCACGTTCCAGTCGCCGGCGTACGGCCCGATTGGCACCATTTCCAAAAAAAGCGTCAACTACCACCATGCTCCCCTGGTTCGCGAGCACTATGCGATCGAACATGCCAACGCCAACGTGCCGCTGATAAAAGCGGTCGCCGGAATGGACCCAAACTGGCTGGATTTTCTCTTCACGCAGCAGGTGGACGGCCTGGTGGTGGAGGCGTTCGGCCTGGGCAACCTGCCCCCTGCTGTCGTGCCAGTGCTGGGTAAGCTCCTGGACAAGGGAATGCCAATCGTCCTGGTTTCCCGCTGTTACAATGGCCAGGTACAGGACGTGTACGACTACGAGGGAGGCGGCCGCAAGCTGAAAGAGCTGGGCATCGTCTTTTCCAACGGCCTGAACGGCCAGAAAGCACGCATCAAGCTGATGGTGGTGCTGCAGCAGACCCGCGACTTTGGCGAACTGCAGCGCTTGTTCGAGCAGTAAGCCCTGACTTCTGCAGGCGGTCAGCACTCACACCCTCACTCAAAACAAAAACCTCCTTGGACGAACCAAGGAGGTTTTGTTTTTCGCACTTGCGTTTGACCGATTCTCTTACACCCAACCGCGGAAGCGGGAGGCTTCGGCCATCTTGCGCACGCCCACCATGTAGGCAGCCAGACGCATGTCAACACGGCGCGTTTGAGCCAGCGTGTACACGTTCTCAAACGCTTTCACCATTACTTTTTCCAATTTCTCCTGAACTTCTTCTTCGGTCCAGTAGTAACCCTGGTTGTTTTGAACCCATTCGAAGTAGGAAACGGTTACACCGCCGGCGCTTGCCAGCACGTCAGGTACCAGCAGGATGCCGCGTTCGGTGAGAATTTTGGTCGCTTCGAGCGTGGTCGGGCCGTTGGCTGCCTCCACCACGATTTTCGCCTTGATGTTGTGAGCGTTGGCAGCAGTGATCTGGTTTTCGATCGCCGCCGGAACGAGAATGTCGCAATCCAGCTCAAGCAGTTCTTTATTTGTAATCGTATCGGTAAACAACTTGGTAACCGTGCCGAACGAGTCGCGGCGGTCCAGCAGGTAATCGATGTCCAATCCGTTCGGATCGTACAGGGCGCCGTAAGCGTCGGAGATGCCGATTACTTTCGCCCCTGCATCGTGCATGAACTTGGACAGGTAGCTGCCGGCGTTGCCGAAGCCCTGCACGACGACGCGAGCGCCTTTCAGGTCGATGTTACGACGTTTGGCTGCTTCACGGATGCAGATGGTTACACCTTTGGCCGTCGCTGTTTCGCGTCCGTGCGAACCGCCCAGCGCGATCGGCTTGCCCGTAATGAATCCCGGCGAGTCGAACTCGCGGATGCGGCTGTACTCGTCCATCATCCAGGCCATGATTTGAGAGTTGGTGAAGACGTCTGGTGCCGGAATATCTTTCGTCGGTCCCACGATTTGGCTGACCGCACGTACGTAACCGCGGCTGAGACGCTCAAGCTCGCGGAAAGACATTTCACGAGGATCGCAGATAATTCCGCCTTTCCCGCCGCCGTATGGCAGGTCGACGATGCCCGCTTTCAAACTCATCCAAATAGAAAGCGCTTTAACTTCTTCCTCTGTAACATCCGGGTGGAAACGAATGCCCCCCTTGGTCGGTCCAACTGCGTCGTTGTGCTGGGCGCGATAGCCTGTAAACACCTTTACCTCCCCGTTATCCATGCGGACAGGGATGCGTACAGTCAGCACGCGCAGCGGCTCCTTCAGGAGTTCATACATCGATTCCTGGTAACCTAGTTTCTCCAGTGCTTCCTTGATCACCGTCTGGGTAGATTCAAGCAAGTTCGCTTTCTCTTCCTTTTGTTCTTTCCCTCGGGTGTTTTCGGTTACCGTTTCTTGATTACCCATTACATATTCACCTCAAAATAGTTGTCGGTAGACCCACCGTTAAGTATACACGCTTGTATCAGGGATGAGAAGATGAAAATTCCCATTTGTCTCCGAAAAAGAGTTTGCAGGTATTTGTTCTGTCCCGGGCGCGTCCTGAAATCGTTCCGGAACGAGGCGCTTCACACGCAGGGCAGTACTGTTAGCGTGCCCGAAACGATAGAAGATTATATTGCCCCGACTTACACCCGCGCATGTCAAATCGTCCGTGTTGTGCGATAATAAACGGCAGAGCAGCATGTTGCAAGACGGAGGGGTTGTAATGGAACCAAAACATATCCTGTTTGTGTTTGCCCATCCAGATGATGAAACGTTCACGTCTGGAGTGACGATTTGCAAGTACGCGCAGCAACCGGACACGACCATTTCCCTGGTGTGCGCCACTCGCGGAGAGGCTGGCAAAGCGGGAGATCCGCCGCTGTGCACACAAGCCGAACTGCCGAGCTTCCGGGAGCGGGAACTGCGTGAGGCGGCAACCATCCTGGGCATCGACAACCTGCTTTTCCTCGACTACACTGACAAACGGCTCTCCTCCGTTCCCGAAGACGAATTGATCAGTCGCATCCAGGCCGTCATCGCCTCCTGTCAGCCTCAGGTCGTGGTCACCTTCGCGCCGCATGGCATCTCCGGCCATCCGGACCATCAGGCCATATCCGCAGCGACGACGCAGGCCGTCAAACAGCTTCCTCCCGGCTCTCCGGTGCGCAAGCTGTATCACGTGACGTACGCGGCGGGCGCACCCGCCGGGATGTTTGTGCCTCCCTGCACGGATCCCTACGAAGCGATCACGACGGAAATCCGCGCGCCGGAGTACGCCCTGCAGGTGGCCCGGGCGCTGGCGGCTCACCGGACACAGCACATGTCCGTGGAGCGTGTTTTCCCGGGGGTGCTGGCCGGCCGCCTCGACAACGTCCGCACCGTGAATCAGTTCATGCTCGTCTGGCACAACCTCAAGGGATACGTGCCCGATCGCGAAGGCAAGGAGAGCGACCTGTTCGCCGGGCTGTAAGAACAGCAAAAGCACCTAGCAACCGCTAGGTGCTGTTTTATTGTACAGGAATGTCCGCCAGACATTTTACTGAAAATGTCTGCAAATCTCCTTGACAGCGTCGTCAGCAACGACAACCTTGCCGTATTCCTCCAGGACGTAAACGGTAGTCGGCGTCGCTTCTCCGTATTCAGAGAGGATCGCAATCAGCTTCTGGTACTGCTCCTGATCCAAATCGAGCTCTCCCAGTACAAGGTAGTATTTGCCCTGGTAAAAATAAGCGGCTCCGCCATTGGTCAACATCGCGTTTATGCGATGAGCTGCTTCAACCAGATGCTCAAAGTCGCGGAAGGAATAGATGACGAGTTCACTCTCTTCCAGAGTGACTTCCAATTCATATACGTCATCGTCCTCGTACTCTTCCTCTTCCTTCTCAAGCATTGAGCCTGTTTTGCCGCGCGTTACGATTACGACCATTCCCTGTGCTGGCAAGGCAAACACTTCAACGGCGACAGGCCCGGACACTTCAAAGCCCAATTCGTGGTAGGCCTGTTCCATCATGTCGTTGAACAGTTCATGTACCTTTGGAATGTCACGCCACATGTCTTCTTTTTCAATTCCTCGCTCCGACAGATCGTCGAACGTTAGGAAGATCCGTATCTTGTCTTGACCAAGGCGTTCAACACGCATGACTGTCCCTCCTCGCCATCCAGTCGTATTACAAAGTATGAACCAGAGCCTGTAAGAGTTCTCCGCATTTCCGGCGGATACCCCTCGGCCATCCACCATTTTCACAATGTCGTGAAAAAAAGGGGACTGGCTCTATCATAACATAGTTGCGCGGAAGAATATAGCGCTCGGGTCCATTCGTGTGTGCTGAAGGGAGGAGCAACCGGGAATCCTGTCGACCGGACACGCAGAACGGTTGATTCTGTAAAGGTCTGTCAGATTCTGCGCTTTCCCGGGAAAGCCGTGGACAGGAACTGCTTCTGCGTGCTTTTCATCAATTCAATGATTTCCGCCTGCAGCGCCCGCCTGCGCCGCATCCGAACCAACAGGATCAAGATCGCAGCTCCGCCGAAAATGAGCGTCGGCATGGGCATTTTGAGATACTGAATGTACCCGAGGAAACCTGCGTATACGCACAGCAGAGCGTTCAGACAGCCCTCGCCAAACACCCCTCGCCGGATGGCCTCGGCCGCATGGGTGCGGATCAGTCCACCCAACAAGACCGACCCCAGCACAAACAAGATGGCCGCCATTACCAGTTCGACCGGCTTGAACAGCAAAAAGGCAACCCAGTCCCCCAGCCGATCAGGGTGAAGCGGCGTGACGGGAAACAGCCGAATCGCACCGTTTCCGCACCACCATGCCAAAAGTCCCAGCAACAAATCTCTCAGGTAGGTAATCATCTTGCCAATGTCCCTCCGTACTGCCCATGTTCGATCAAACAAAGCATACGGTGGACTGCGGTTGCTTGTGCCTGGTCACCAAATGAATACAAAATGCGATCCGTCCCGTGATATGCTATGTGATGCTTTCCTGCAGGCGCTTGTGAATCCAGATCGCGGCCTGCGCCCCATCTCCCATTGCGATCGCCACCTGCTGGGAATGGGGAATCACGTCGCCCACGGCCCATATATTCCGGTGGTCTGTTTCCTTGGTACGGGGATCGACCAGGACGTGCCCCTTTTCGTTGAAGCGGACGGCAAACGGACGCAGCAAGTCTGTGTTTACACGGGCGCCGGGAAACGCGAGAAAGGCCCGGCTGACTGACAACGTGGCGCCGCCGGACAAGACGATGCCGGTAAGCATTCCGTTTTGGTGTGCAAGCCGTTCTACCCGCTCGTTGATCACGTCGATCGAGAGCGATCGGATTGTTTCGCCTTCCTGCGCTCCGAGCGGCGATCCCGCGTGGTTGATCACCGTCAGGCGGTCGGTGTAATAACGAAGCTGGACGGCCATTTCTGCCGCTTGCGGAGCAGCTCCGATGACCGCTGCCGCCTGACCGACCGTCTCGTACCCGTCACAATCGGGGCAGATGAAGATTGATTTTCCGAGACAGTCGACAAGCCCCGGAATGTCCGGAAACGGGTCGCTGATTCCTGCTGCCAGCACCACTGTACGTCCCTCGAGCCGGTAACCGGAGACGCGGAGACGGGCAAAAAAACGTCCCTCGTGTTCCGAGAGCTCTGACACCTCGTCAGAAAAAAAGCGAACGCCCAGACGGAGCGCATGGGTTCGTCCGGCATCGCGCAGCGCCTTTCCGCTGACGCCGTCGGGAAATCCGAGGATGTTGCGGTACGCTTTGGCCACCGTTGACCTGCCATTGCTGGCATCTACCACGGCGACGTTTCGCAGGCATCGGGAAAGCTGAATGGCAGTCTGCAATCCTGCAATTCCCCCGCCAATGATAATCGTGTCAAAAACCATGCCATCGTCACCTGCCCGTCTCTCGGTTTTCCCTTAGCATGTCCGTTTGACTGCCGGCTCATCACGGCGACAGAGGAATCGACAATACGTCACCTGCTTTCAACTTGGCCTCCGGACTAATCCCATTGTATCTCGCAATCCGGGAGACCCCTCCGTTGTTTCCATAGTAGAGTCGGGACAGCATGAACAGCGTCTCCCCCTTTTGAACGACGTGGTGCTTTACCTTAGGCTTAGGCGCCGGCTTGGCGGCTTGGACTTTACCGGAAGACGAAGTATGCCCGAAGGAGGCAGGAGTGGTGGCGTTTGTCTGTTCTGTGGCAGGCTTTTCTGACGCCGTTCCCGCGACAGCATTCGCTTTTGTCTGCGCCGATTCATTAGGCAGCGATCCGCTGCTTGGGTTGTTCACGATGGCCGCTGCCTGTCCTCCCTCACCGCCACTAACAGCGGCCGAACCGACGGGGGAAGCAGACGGAGCCGAGCCGTCCGCTTGGGCGATAGCAGACGGCTGTCCGGCTGCGGCTTGCTCCGCTCGTGCTGTCTCATTAGCTGGGGGATTCGACAACGTTTGATGGGCCTGGTACAGTTCTGCGGCCACCAGCACGAGAAACAGCGAGCCGAAAATGGCCAGGCCGGAACTGAGAACAGCTTTGTATGAGAGCCGCCCCCTTTTGTGGCGCAACCGCCGCGGAGGCAGTTCGTGCACGTCCAATTCCGGACTCACCCGGAACGTTTCCGGCATCCGTTTGCTTCTGCCCTTTGTCACTCCTGATTCCTCCTCTCGCTTGCACATCCGTATTGAATGTAGAGAGCCAGCAGCAAATCGATCGCCATGTGGGCCAGTATCGGTGTGACGAGCTGCCCGCCCGATTCAAACAGCCAGCCCAAAAGCCAGCTGGTGCCATAGACGCTTGCGACAAGCAGCGGCTTTTGCAGGTACCGGACGTGAACCAGGGTAAAGACCAGACTTGTCCATCCATTGCCGATCAGCGGCAGAAGCACACCGCGAAACAGCCATTCTTCCCCGATTCCGATCACTGCGCACAGCAAAGCGGTGGTCCCAAAAGGCAGACCGCGAAAAATTCGTTCATTAATGTCGCCGTCATCCTGCCATCGTCGCGGCAGATACCGGTCCATCAGGATGCTGGCCAGAACGACCGCAAGCGCGACGGCTCCTGCACGCGCCAGTTCCGGCAGGGTCGGCAGCGCAAACAGCAGCAGGGTACCTTTCCAACCGTGCACCCATAAGCTGCCGATTGCAGCCACCGCCAGCACGATGAACTGGGTCAGCCACAAATTGAGCCTCAGAGCGGCCGGATCGAATTCTTCCCATCGACGCTTCACGGCCCCTTCCCTCCCTTACGATTCGGCAGCAGCCGGGCCAATGCCTCCCGCAAATTCCAGATCGTTTCTCTCTGAGGCGGACGAGCCAAGTGCGTCTCCTCCAGATAGGGGGACAGCTCCAGGCCGCAGCGGGAGCAGCAAGCCAGCGAATAGGATTGGTCATCCTCACCAAAGTACCGGTTCAACTCGCGGCGCAAACAGCCGCTACCCTCCAGCCAGCGCAGCATGTCCGACAGCTTTTGCCGCTTTTGCCGCCTGCTCCATTCCGTGGCCTGCCAAACCCGCTGCACGTGGTTTTGGAGCGCTTCACCGTCCGACGGCACATCGGACAAGGTGTAGTGGTACTGTTCGCGCGTGACCGCCACTTCCCTCAACAGGCCGCTCTGTTCAGCGTAAAAGAACAGCAGCCGGGCCATGTCTGCGTCGATCTCCGCCGCGGTGAGCACCTCTGCAGGCAGTGAACCCTCCCTGTTCAGCAGGCGAAGAAAGCGGGCCACCTCTTCTGCGGTCGGGTACTCGTTTTCCAGCATGTGCGCGTGAATGTGCAAATCATCCGCCACGTAATACAGCGCAGCATAACCGGGTGCCCCGTCCCTGCCGATCCGTCCGATTTCCTGGGCGTAGGCTTCCAGGCTGGCGGGAAAGTGGTAGTGGATCACGTAGCGGATGTCGGCCTTGTCGATTCCCATGCCAAATGCGTTGGTCGCCACGATCACTTCCAGCTCTCCGCGCAAAAACTGCGTCTGTACCAGCATCCGTTCCATGCTGTTCATGCCGCCGTGATATGCGTGAACCCGTTTTTTTCCGTCCAACTGGTAAGCGGCGACGAGCGTCTCCACAGCCTGCCGTGTGCTGCAGTAGACAATCCCCGGCCCGCGCAGGCGGTCCATCGCGGCCATCACCTGTTCCCGGCGCTCGGCTTCGCTGGCTGCGGCGATCACGTCGATCGCAATATTGGCTCGATTGAGCGGAAGCGCCACCACGTCCTCCGGTTCAATCTTCAACAAGCGGCATATCTCTTCTCTCACCGCTGTCGTGGCGGTGGCGGTTACAGCCAGTACCGGCGGACCGCCGAGCTTCTCTATCACGTCCGGCAGCCGCAGATAGTCCGTGCGGAAATCATGCCCCCACTGGGAGATGCAGTGGGCTTCGTCGACGGCGACCATCGAAACACCTGCGCTGCGCAGCGTCTCCTGCACGATCGGCTGCTGCAGCTTTTCCGGAGATACATAGAGCAGTTTGCAGGCGCCGCTTCTGATGTCGCGCATGATTTGCCGGGAATCTGCCGGGTCCAGGGTGCTGTTCAGGTAGGCAGCGGGAATTTTCCGCCTGGCGCGAAGCTGCTGCACCTGGTCCACCATCAAGGAAATCAACGGAGAGACCACGACGACCACTCCTGGCAAGAGAAGCGCGGGCAGTTGGTACGTCAGCGACTTTCCGCCGCCGGTCGCCAACAGCCCGAGCACGTTTTTTCCCTGCAGCAGGCGAGAAATAATCTCCTGCTGGCCGGGACGAAACGTTTCATAGCCAAAGTGACGGCGCAGCGCTTGGGTCAGCAGATCAACGTTTATCACGTCGTCGTCCCTCCCTTCCGCCGCGCCAGCGCCAAACGGATTTGCAGATAGGATACGTCTGGCCCCAGGTGGTCCTTCACGACGCGCAGCCGGTTCGTGCCCAACTGTTCACTAGCCTGCACGATCCTCTCTGCCAACGCGGGCGAGAGAAAGCGCGAGCAGTCCCACTCCGGGCAGCGCAGGGCGATTTCCGCCAGGTGATCCTCCACCGTGCTGGGTTTGATTCTTCGTCTCTGGGCGATCTCCGCGACTGAGAAGCCTTGTCGCAGGAGCGCGTACGTCTGCTCGGCGCTATCGCTCAGCCGCCGTTCCCCGCTGCCGGACGGACCGGCTAGCTCGGCCAGCAGCGGAAACCGTTCGCTCTCGCTTCGCAGCGCGTCCAACGCCCGCGCCAGCCCGTATCGAAATTGCAGCTGTATGTACGAAGGGGCTTCCCGCCTGTGCAGCGCCAGTTGGGTCAAGGTTTGCCCCGATTGGGCCGCACCGGAAAAGCGGGTGACGACTACTTCCTGGACAGAGGCGGGAAGCGGTTCCAGCAGGCGGTACAGCTCGTCCGCCAGATGTTCCTGCCAGCGTTCCCGCTGCTCCGGTCTTCCCAGACGCTGCTTCACCCACTGCTGCACCTGCTTGTCCTGTACGACAGGCTGAAAGGACAAGTCGTTTGCCAGCAGGTGGGAGACGGTCTGGACGAGCAGGTGCAGGCGGCGCCAAAAGAGGTCCAGCGGCTCAGCCACCTCGGTCCCGGCAAACGGCTGGAACCAGAATCCCAGCTGATACCTCTCCCGTCCGGCTGCGGCGCAGGTCTCCCCCGCTTCCGTCAGTTCATAGGACGGCTTGCGTCCTTCCCCCGGCGGGCTCACCAGGCGGATCAATCCCTGCTGCATGAGCGCGTCGACAATTTTCTCCCAATCCTCTTTCAAAAGGCGGGGAATCATCCGATAATACGGATAAAGGGCGAACAAATGCACATCCTGAAGCGTCTGGTTGGTCTTGCGGCCGCGCAGAATGTAATACAGCGCCTGGATGGTCCGTTCTCCCGCCAGCGGACGCAATCCGTTGAGGGTGACAGCCTGCATGAAATCATGCTCCAGTTCGGCTAAGGTAGGACTGCTCATGGGTACTCGATTTTTCACTCCCCACATACTACACACTTACTATCGTACAAAAGGATACTGGAGGATCGTATGAACAAACGTTTAACCAAATCTGAATTTCTCGTTGCGTACATGATCATCATAACACTTGCCTGCTTTGTTGGCGGATTTTTTTTCGGCGCCCGGTACATGAAAGCTGCGATGGAGGAACAGCAAGCGGCAGCTTCCCAGACAGAGAAGCAAATGCTGGAGCAGGAAAAGCTGCTGCGGGAACAAAAACTGTACAGTGAACAGGACTTTATCCGTTTTCATTACGCCGTGTACGCTCCGCTGCTGGAACTGAAGCAAGCCCACTTTGACAAGATGGCAGACTGGAGCCGCATGGACACACAGCAGCGGACCGATTCGCTCAACCAACTGGTGAAGGCAGCCAAAGAGACGATCAAGCAATTGGAGAAACCGGCGGCACTCACCACCGCTCCCCTGCTGAACCAGTCCCAAAGCATCTTCCTGGACAGCGTCCGGGCTTATTTGGATAGTATCGAGCAGTTGCTCTCCGATCAGAATAGTAATATACTCGAACCCGAGGAGATTGCCTCTCGCCTCACGTTGTCCCAGAACAGTTGGCTGAAGGGACAGGAACTGCTCTACCAGGCGCTGGCCTTGTGGGAGTCATCGTATGTCACCAAACAGCCAATGCCGAAAGAAGCGCCGAAGACACTCAGCATCGCCCAGTGGAAACAGTACCCGTTTCACTATCGCACGTACCTGGCCGCAACCGCGCTGACCCATCACAAACAATGGACGGCGTACAATCCGGAAGATTTGACGGCGCGGCTGGACATGCTGATGTCGTCCAACGAATGGCAGAGCCTCGGACTTCAAGACGTGAATGCAGCCCTCCGGCTGTTAACGACCGCCGACATGGTGAAAGTTGGCGATTTCAAGCAGCTTCAGCTCAAACTGTACCCGGCCGTGAAGACGCCGGAACTTCCCATATTCCGATAGGGGTCTATTTTTAGATGTGATTCATTCTTGAAATCTTTTCATACAACGAATAAAATGAGTTATGACAGTGGACGTACCATCGGGTATGGGAGGTGAAACCACGATGACCACATGGGTAGACAAAGAAACCTGTATTGCTTGCGGTGCTTGTGGCGCTACTGCTCCTGACGTCTTCGATTACGATGACGAGGGTCTGGCTTACAACAAGCTGGATGACAACACAAACACCGCTGAAATCCCGGACATCCTGCAGGACGACGTTCGCGACGCTGCAGAAGGATGCCCGACCGATTCCATTAAGGTGGAAGAATAATTTACCCACAAACAAAAAACCGCTCATGCCTCTCGAGACATGGGGGGTTTTTTCATTTCTTTCTTTTGCTGCCGGTTCCTGCTATAATGTGGACAGTCCGTACATAATCATCTTTTTGTGAGGAGGAGCAAAGATGTCTTTCGAAAACAAAGTCGTTGACGCGTTTATCGAAATTCCCGCGGGCAGCCAAAACAAATACGAGTATGACAAGGAAGCCGGCGTATTCCGCCTGGACCGCGTCCTCTACTCGCCGATGCACTATCCGACCGAATACGGATACCTGGACAAAACGCTGGCGCTGGACGGCGATCCGCTGGATATCCTCGTGCTGACCACGTTCCCGACCTTCCCGGGCTGCGTGATCAAATCCCGCGTAATCGGTGTGCTGATCATGTCTGACGACAAAGGGCAGGACGAAAAACTGCTCGGCGTTCCGGTGGACGATCCGCGCTTCGACCATGTGAAGTCCCTGGACGACGTGCCGCCACATGTGCTGAAGGAGATCTCCCACTTCTTCGAGCGCTACAAAGACCTGGAGAACAAAACCACCAAGATCGAGGGTTGGGAAGGCCCCGAAAAGGCAGCAGCCCTGATCGACGAGTGCCTGGCTCGCTACGCCGCCAACAACTGATCGCGTGGGGCCGATCTTCGATGAGCCCTGTGTCTTGCACCGAGACACAGGGCTTTTGCATACATCAGCTCCCGCTGCACGGAAAAACCGAACATTCCAACTGGAAATTTTCCATTTTTTATAAAACCAATTGGATAACGTTCGGTTTTTAACCCCAAAATACACCTTCCATCAGTGAAAACGCTACTATTTTACGAACAAAAAATCTAATTTGTTAAGTAATGTTCTTTTTTTGCTTGACGTCTGCAAACCCTCGTGATATTGTAAATTACAAATCTGAAACAGCTTCAATACTTCAACAACGATGACGAAGAGATGCCTGGCACGGGAAACCCTCAGAGAGCCGATGGTCGCTGCGAATCGGTGGTTCCCACCAAGGATGAGCACTTCCGAGTTGTTGCGCTGAACCGATGTCCCGGGCATCCAGTAGGCGCGAACGGTTGATCCGTTATCTCACAGGTCTCGTACCTGGCAAGGTTCTTCTTTGCGAGAAGAAGAACGAATGAGGGTGGCACCGCGAAGCAAGCCTCTCGTCCCTCACTGTTCCGCGAACAGGAGCAGTGTGGGAACGGGAGGTTTTTTATATGCACTTGTCAAGGAGGAGAGAAATCCATGTTTGCAGACAAAATGATCCTGCGCATACCAGGACCTACCCCCATCCCCCCTCGCGTCCAGCAGGCGATGAACCAGCCGATGATCGGCCATCGCAGCGGACAGTTTTCCGAGCTGTTCGCCCGCACTGCCAAACGGTTGAAGCCGTACTTCGGCACGAGCCAGGACGTGTTCATCCTCGCTGGCAGCGGCACCAGCGCATTGGAGATGAGCGTGGTCAACACGCTGCAGCCGGGCGAAGAGGCGGTGATTCTGGTAAGCGGCGCGTTTGGCGAACGGTTTGCCAAAATCTGCGAACGCTACGGCGTCATTGCCCACCGCCTGGAAGTTCCCTGGGGAAAGGCGGTCACTCCGGATCTGCTTCAGGCGTTTCTGGCTGACAAGCCGCAGGTAAAAGCCGTATTCGCCACTTACTGCGAAACGTCGACCGGCGTGCTCAACCCGATTCGCGAACTGGCACAGGTGGTGCGCCAGCATTCGGACGCCCTGTTCATCGTGGATGCGGTAAGCTGTCTGGGCGCGGTCGCCTGCGAGATGGACGCCTGGGGCGTGGACATCGTAGTAACCGGTTCGCAAAAGGCGTTTATGCTTCCGACCGGATTGGCCTTCCTGGCCGCGAGCGAACGAGCCTGGCAGGTGATTGACCAGAAGAAGCCGCTGGCCTTTTACCTCGACTTGAAGGCCTACCGCAAAAGCCTGGCCGAAAACACGACGCCTTACACGCCAGCCGTGTCGCTGGTATTCGGTCTGGACGAAGTCTGCTCCATGCTGGAGGAAGAGGGACTGCCGGCCATCATCAAGCGGCATGAACTGATGCGCGACATGACCCGCGCCGCGATGCGCGCGCTGAACGTGCCGCTGATGGCCGAGGACGCCTACGCTTCGCCGACGGTCACCTCGTGCGATCCCCAAGGAGCATTCGACGCAGAGGAGCTGCGAAAAGTACTCCGCACCCGCCACAACGTTGTTATCGCCGGCGGCCAGCAGCACCTCAAGGGCAAGATTTTCCGCATTGGCCACATGGGCTACTGCGAACCGCTCGACGTGCTGCAGGTGATTGCCGCCCTCGAACTGTCGCTTCGTCAAATTGGTGCTCCCGTTGAGCTGGGAGCAGGTGTCAAAGCTGCACAGGAGGTGCTTTTTGCTCATGTATAAAATCCTGATTACCGACCCGCTTAGCGAACACGGCATTCAGCAACTGCTTGACGCCCCCGACGTGGAAGTGGTGCGTCAAACCAACCTCTCCCCCACCGATCTGCTTTCCGTAATCGGGGACTATGACGCCCTGCTCGTCCGCAGTCAGACGCAGGTGACCGCTGAGGTGCTGGCTGCCGGCAAGAAACTGAAAGTGGTCGGCCGCGCCGGCGTGGGCGTGGACAACATCGACATCAATGCGGCCACCGAAGCCGGGGTTGTCGTCATCAACGCTCCCGACGGCAACACGATCTCCACGGCGGAGCACTCCTTCGCCATGCTGATGGCCGTCGCTCGGAACATCCCGCAGGCACACAAAAAACTGACGGATGGAACCTGGGACCGAAAAAGCTTTCAGGGCGTAGAGCTGAACAACAAAGTGCTCGGCATCATCGGCCTGGGCCGGATCGGCACAGAGGTGGCCAAGCGAGCCAAGGCGTTCGGCATGACCGTGCTGGCCTACGATCCGTTCCTGACGGAAGAACGGGCGAAAAAGCTGGGCGTCACCCACGCTACGATCGACGACATCTGCCGGCAGGCTGATTTCATCACCGTCCATACTCCGCTGACGAAGGAGACGCGCCATATTATCAGCTCCCGCGAGTTTATGAAGATGAAAGACGGCGTTCGCATCATCAACTGTGCCCGCGGCGGCATTATCGACGAAAAGGCGCTGTATGAAGCCATCTTGACCGGGAAAGTGGCAGGGGCTGCCCTGGACGTGTTTGAAATAGAACCGCCGGTAGACAACCCGCTGATCGGCCTGCCGCAGGTCGTGGTCACTCCCCACCTGGGCGCCTCCACACAGGAAGCACAGGAGAACGTGGCGGTTGACGTATCGGCCGAAATTCTCAAGGTGCTGCGCGGCGAGCCGTTCAAAAACGCGGTCAACCTCCCGTCCATTCCGGCGCACGTGATGGAACGCCTGCAGCCGTACTTTACCCTCGGCGAAAAGCTGGGGAACTTCCTGGCACAGGTGACGGTCGGCTCGATTCAGGAAATCGCGATCACGTACAGCGGCGAACTGGCCGATGTGGACACGGCACCGCTGACAAGAACCGTGCTGAGAGGTGTACTCTCCTTCCGCCTGGGCGAAGAAGTGAACTACGTCAATGCGCCGCTTCTGGCCAAAGTGCGCGACATTACGGTCACGGAGAAAAAATCGGCGCACAATCGCGGTTTTACCAACCTGCTGACAGTCACGTTGAAGACCACACAGCAGACGCGCACCGTCGCCGGTACCCGCCTCAACGGTTACGGAGCGCGAATTGTCAAGATCGACGACTTTGCCATCGACGTGGCTCCGGAAGGGTACCTGCTGTACATCCACCACAACGACCGTCCCGGCGTCATCGGCCGCGTCGGATCGATTCTCGGCAACAACGACGTCAACATCGCCACCATGCAGGTAGGACGGCGTGACATTGGCGGCGACGCGATCATGATGCTCTCTGTCGACAAGCCGGTCTCCGCCGAACTGCTGGACAGCATGGGCGAGCTGCCGGAAGTCAAAAGCGTGACGCAGATCGAACTGTAGGCAGAAATGGTTGCCGCATGGTCTCCTGTACACGGCCTGGTCCTCATGCACCAGGCCGTTTCTTTACCTATTGAAATGCTACAGGTATAATAGTACGAGACAAGCCACCACATGAGAGGAGATCGATATGGCAAACCAAGCACTACTCGCCATCGGCATTTTTTTGGTAACGTACGCGTTTATTATCAGTGAAAAGATTCACCGCACCATTGTCGCCATGGCCGGCGGCATCCTGATGGTCCTGTTTGGCATTGTCAACCAGGAGCAGGCAATCGAGCACATTGACTTCAACACGCTCGGTCTTTTGATCGGGATGATGATTCTCGTCGCAATTACCGCCAAGACGGGCGTCTTCAAGTACATGGCCATTCGCGCCGCGAAGTTGGCCAAGGGCAATCCCGTGCGCATTCTCGTCTACCTGAGTCTCGTCACGGCTGTGACCTCCGCTTTTCTCGACAACGTCACCACCGTGTTGTTGATCGTGCCGGTGACCTTCAGCATCGCCCGGCAGCTCCAGGTAAACCCGATGCCCTTTTTGATCAGCGAAATTATCTCGTCCAATGTGGGCGGCACGGCTACACTGATCGGGGATCCTCCCAACATCATGATTGGAAGCGCTGTCCCGGAATTGGACTTCATGTCGTTCCTGGTCAACCTGGCGCCTGTTGTCGTGATTATCATGGCCGCCACGATCGGCTGTTTTGTGCTGATCTACCGCAAGCAGCTCGTCACCTCGCCGGAACTGCAGGCCCAGATCATGAACCTGAACGAACGCGCCGAAATCACCGATGTCAAGCTGCTGAAAAAGTCGCTGGCCGTGCTGGCGTTGACGATCATCGGCTTCATACTGCACGGCGTGCTGCATCTGGAATCGGCAACCATCGCCCTGAGCGGGGCGTTCCTGCTGCTGCTGCTCACTGGTGAGCACTACCTGGAAGAGGCGATCAGCCAGGTGGAGTGGACCACCATCTTTTTCTTTGTCGGCCTGTTCGTCCTCGTTTCCGGTCTGGTTCACACCGGCGTGATCGCCAAACTGGCAGAAGAGGCGATCAATCTGACCGGCGGCAATACGCTGCACACCTCCCTGCTGATTCTCTGGCTGAGCGCGATCGCATCCGCGTTTGTCGACAACATCCCGTTCGTTGCCACGATGATCCCGATGATCAAGGAAATGGGCACACTGGGCATCACCAATCTGGAACCGCTGTGGTGGAGCCTGGCCCTGGGCGCATGCCTGGGCGGCAACGGCACGCTGATCGGCGCCAGCGCCAACGTAATCGTGGCCGGGCTGGCTGCGAAGGAAGGTCATCACATCAGCTTTCTGGGTTTTCTGAAAGTGGCGTTTCCTCTGATGATCATGTCCATTATCCTGTCGCATGTGTACGTCTATCTTCGTTATTTTGTGCTGTAGGAAACAGACTGTATGGACAGGCAGTAAAAAAACGGCTCCCGCGGGAGCCGTTTTTGTATTGGAGAGATCAGTCTTCGCCTGTCCCCCATGCCGGGGCGGCGAAACCGGTTGATGCGCTATTCGAGGATGGAGAGAACTTCGCGGACATCGTTCAGAATATAATCCGCCTGTTCGTCTTCAAACTTGCGGCGGGCTTCCTGTCCGGTCAAACCGGTCATTGTAGCAGCAAAGCGGCAGCCGATGGCGCGGGCCGCCATAAGATCGGCGAGCGAATCGCCGACGATCAGCACCTCGTCGCCGTTGGCAATCGGCAGCGATTGGTCAAGCACTTCGCGATTGGGCGTGGACAGACCCAGCAGCCCTTTCAGATAGGAAAACGGATGCGGCTTGGACAGCGGCGCGCTGGCCGGAATCTCCTCTTCCGCTTCCAACACGTGGCTGGCGGTCACCACCCGTTCCGGATCAAAAAATTCCAGCACCTTCAGTTCGCTGAGCGGAACATGCGTCTCAATAGTAGGACGGCCCGTGCCGATGCCAAGCGTATATCCCTTTTCCTTCAACGTGCGAAACAGCTTTTGCAGTTCCTCCGGGCTGACTATCGGGATTTCGTCGGTCAAAAACCCCTTTTTACCCGGCTGGTGTGTTTCTCGGCCGATGGACGCAGCCACACGTTCATCGCCCAGATACCATTCCTGGAACGTCTCCTGACACAGCCGCCACAAGTCGCTGTTGCGCGAGAAGGCATTGGTCACGACGCCGCAGCGCTCAAATGCAATCTGGTTCAGATAGAGCAGCATTTCCGCTTTCTGCGCGGAGCCTCGCGCAAAATCCTTGGTAAACTTGGCGTATTCAATGGAAAAGTCAGGGACGTACGCCTTTGCCCACTCCGACAGGCGGGCAAGCTGGGCGCGGTTCAGCTGGCCGGCTAGCAGATCGGTGGCCTGCTGACCCAGTGTCGGTTTCAGAGCTTCGCACAGCCGGATCACCTGGTAGGCGAAGGCCAGGAACACCATATCCCAGTTGGAGTTGATGCCGCGCGACTTGATAAAGGAGAGCACTTCATCGTCGGCAAAGACCAGCTTGCGGACGCGCCGAATTTCCGCTTCATCCGGACTGGGCGTGAACGTATCCCCGGCCAAGCCGAGATAGCGCGGGCTGTGGAGCATTTCCCAGACAGTCAGGGCGGATGCATCAAAATAGCGCTCTTCACTCAACATGACACCATCGACGTCAAACAGTATCGTCTTGATCATTTCTCTCCACTCCTATTGTGCTATTTGTTCTTGGGTTTGTCCGGCAAAGCGATAGTAAAGGTCGTGCCTTCTCCTAGTTTGCTCTGCACGCTGATCGTTCCGCCGTGGGCTTCCACCAAATTTTTGGCGATGGCCAATCCCAGTCCGGTGCCGCCCGCCTTGCCCCGCGTCCGTGCCTTGTCTGCCTTGTAAAAGCGCTCAAATACGAACGGCAGATCTTCCTGCGGAATGCCGCTGCCCGTGTCACACACCTCGAGCAGAAGCGTTTTGTCTCCCCGAGCGCGAAGGGTCACCGTCCCCTCGTTGGGGGTGTGGCGCAGCGCATTGTCGATCAGGTTGGTCAACACCTGCTCCATCTTGTCGGGATCGACGAGTGCCGTCGTCTGCTTCGTGTCGATTTCGAGCAGCAGATGAATCTCGCGTTCCTTCGCCAAGTTGGAAAATTTCCGTTGAATGCGCTCCAGGTAGGGGCGCAGTTCGATTTGCTCCAGATTCAATTCGACGTGGCCGGCTTCCATCCTGGCGATGCTCAGGAGTTCGTTGACCAGCCTGGTCATGCGGACCGACTCGTCGTAAATGATCCGGGCCAATTCCTTGTGTTCCTCTGGCGAGGCGGCCATATCGTCGACGATCGCTTCACTGTACCCCTGCAGCATGGACAGCGGCGTGCGCAGCTCGTGTGACACGTTGGCCACAAAGTCGCTGCGCATCTTGTCCAGCTTTCGCTCCCGGGTCATGTCGCGCAACACGGCCACGGCCCCGCGAATCTGCTCCCGGTCGTTCAGCGGCACCATCACCAGCGACCAGATCCGTCCCTGAACGGGAAGATCCTCGGTTACCTCCCGGCCGCTCTGCACCACCTGCTGGTAAAAGGCAAACAGCGGAACCGGTTCATCCGGGTGCTCGTACTCCCAGTCGCGCAAAAAATGTTTGGCCGGCGGGTTGGCGACGGCGATCTTCCCTTGCTCGTCGATCATCACCACGCCGTCCACCATGCTGCGCAGGACGCTGGCCAACTGCTCCTTTTCCTTGGAAAGGGCATCCACCAGTTGGTTCAACCGGCTGGCCATGGTGTTGAACGAAGCTGCCAGCTCGCCAATCTCGTCCGTCGTCCGGATCGGGATTTCGGCATGAAAATCCCCTTCCGCGATCCGGTGTGCAGTCTCTTTCATCTGCCGCAGCGGAGAAGTGATGCGCGATGACAGGAAAAAGGCGAAAACCGTGGTCAAGATGAACCCGATGACGCCAACGACGAAAATCAGCTTGCGCACTTCCCGCACCGTATCGTCAAAATCTTCAATCGCCTGGTACATGACAATCGCGCCCCGCATGCCCGGAGAAAGCTCGATCGGAACGGCAACGGCCATAATCTGCATGCGCGCGTTCCGGTCTGTGGGATTGTTGGTAAAGAGGATGCGTCCCGGCGCGGGGTGTTTGCCGGCCAGTGCCTCGGACAGCCTAAGCTCAGGTGCGGCAAGAAGTTGTTCCACCGGGACCATTGGCTTTCCAATGCCTTCGCTTTTGCCCACAAGCTTGCCCATTTGATCGACCATCACCAGACCGGTGCGGTGAATGGCGCCAAAACTGGAGGCGATGCCGAGCGCTGCCCGTTTGTCCGGATAGGCAGCCAGGCTTTCGGACAGGCCTTCTGCCAATTCCTGCAGGTTTTTCGTCTGCCGGTTAAAATAAAAGGAGTCAAACGACTGAACCAGCATCAGGCTAAACAGTGTCAGCACCAGGGCAAACAGTGCGATGATGGTCATCCACAGCTTGCCGACTACGCTTTTAAAGATGACGTCCACGTTACTTCGGCACCTCAAGCTTGTAGCCTACGCCCCAGACGGTGGCAATCATCTGCGCTGCAGCCGGTGAGACGCGGTTCAATTTTTCCCGCAGCCGTTTGATGTGCGTGTCGACGGTCCGCAGATCGCCGAAAAACTCGTAATGCCACACGTCTTTCAGGAGCTCCTCACGGGTAAAGACCTTGTCAGGCGACAGCGCCAGGTAATGGAGCAGCTCGTATTCCTTGGGCGTCAGGTTTACTTCCTGCCCGCTGGCGATCACCTTGTGAGCGTCGTGGTCAATCGTCAGATCAGGGAAAACGAGGACCGAGTGGCTGTTGAAGTTATCCGTCTTGAGGTACGCGGTAGCCGAAGAACGACGCAGAATCGCCTTGACGCGGTATACGACCTCACGCGGGCTGAACGGCTTGACGACGTAATCGTCCACCCCGGCCTCGAAGCCGTGCACGCGGTTGGTCTCTTCCCCTTTGGCGGTCAGCATGATGATCGGCGTCGCTTTGTGCTCGCGGATTTTTTGGCACACCTCAATCCCGTCCATGCCGGGCAGCATCAGGTCGAGCAAAATGATGTCGTAGTCGGTCGCCAGCGCCATCTCCAATGCCTGTTCCCCGTTGTCCGCTTCGTCGATGACAAACGCTTCTCGTTCCAGGTACATTTTCAGCAGACGGCGAATGCGTTCCTCATCATCCACCACTAGAATGCGTGCCGCTTTTTCCATACCATACACCCCTTGGGTCCATGTTTTCAATCAAAATGAATCAGATCGTCCCAAACGCTGGCGGACAGGCCAGCATTTTGCGGCGTCTGCCGGCACTACACCCCTGCGTAGGAATGCAGTCCGGCGATCACCAGGTTGACCACCACCAGCGTAATCAGGATGATGACAAACCCGATGACAGACATCCAGGCCGATTTGGCGCCGATCCAGCCGCGAGACAGGCGCAGGTGGAGATACGCGCTGTAAAACAGCCAGACGATCAGCGCCCACACCTCTTTCGGGTCCCAGCCCCAGAAGCGGCCCCACGCCTCTTCCGCCCAGATCATGGCGAAAATCAGCGCCCCCAGCGTAAACACGGGGTAACCGATACTAATGGCGCGATAGCTGATCTCATCCAGCAGTTCCGGTTCAATGCTGTTCAACGACGGCTGTATGACGGCTCCCAGCCGTTTGCGGAAAATCAGCCGCAAGCCGCCGTACAGGACCAGCCCGGAGATGACGGACCAGATCATCGTGTTCAGCTTCCGGGCCGCATCTTTGCCTTCCATCCAGGCGGGCGCCTCGAACAGCGGCGTTATCGGACCTGCTTGGACTACCGTGGAACCGTTCGGCGCAACGATGGCCGGCAGGGTATACTCTATCTTCGTGTTGCCCGCCTGGTTCTGAGTGTTCTCCTGATTTTGGTTCAGCTCAAAGACGGTCTTGGCATCCATGCGGGCGAACGTGGAGTCCATCCCGATGAAGCCGACCAGCATCAGCACCACGGCCAGAACCGTTTCCAGCCAGCGGGTGCTCTTCGTCGCCCTGTCTTGCGGGACGGTCCGCACCAGGTACATCAGCCCGGCGGCAAAACCGACCGCCAAAATCCCCTCGCCCAGAGCAGCCGTGGTGACGTGAATGTGCAGCCAGTAGCTCTGCAGTGCCGGGATCAGCGGCGTAATCTCTTTGGGGAAGACGTACGAGTACGCCAGCATGATGACCCCGAGCGGCAGCACGAACATGCCAATCACGGTCAGCTTGTAGATGCGGTAGATGATCAGGTAGGCCAGGATGATACAGTAATCGAGAAACGCGATAAATTCGAACATGTTGCTGGTCGGGCTGTGGCCGCCGGCAATCCATCGCGTCACCACGTAGCCGGTTTGGGCGAGAAAACCGACCACCGCCAGCCAGTAGGCGGTCCGGCCATACTTCAATTCGTGCTGTTTCGGATCGCGTCCCGCCCAGTTTTTCCCCGTCATCGCGACGACGAATACAATCGACGAGAGCACGTACAGCACAAAGGCAATATCCAGTAGCCAATCACTCAGTTGAATGAGCTGCACGTCAATTTACCCTCCTTGGAGCCGCTTACGCTTTCGATCTGTCCTGCAGCGCGATTTGCAGCCCCGTCTGTTCAATTAGCATCTGCATCTCTCTGCGCAACCCGTACCAGTTTTTGTTGGTGTGGCCAGCCAGGAGCAGCCGCCCCTCATGAAACTGCACCCATATCCGGCGGTGCTGCCAGAAAAAGCCCATCACCACGCCGATCATGAAGATGATCGAACCGAAGTAGATCACGGGTACCGCCTTGTCGATGCGCACCATCAGACCCGAAATGTCGATCAGGTCCGGCATCTTGATCTCCAGTGTGTAACGGGAGTCCGCTTTCTGCGTGATGATCGTGCCGCTCACGTACACCAATTTTTCCCGCACGTTGTCTTTTTCCGAGATCACTTCCAATGCGAACATCGGATTTTTCGGCAGGTTGGTCTTTGTCGCCGGTTTGTTGTCTTCTCCCATGACAAAGTCGGGAAAGTAATCCAGTACGCGAACCTTGATCCCGTCGCCCACCTGCAGTTCCGGATTGGGCTCGTAGAGATCCAGCCTGATCGGACCGATCGCTTTGCCGCCAGCCTGCTTGTCGATCAGCTCAAAGTTGAGTGCGCCCAACTGCATCTCCTGCACACCCGACTGGACCAAAGACAGGTCTTCATGGATCAAGGGGTGGTTTACCAGGATCGATCCCCGCTTCACTTCGACCAGTTCCGGCTTGGCGCCGGGCAGATCGGCGTTCTTGTTCAGATAGAGAATCGCGTCCGTCTGGTACTTTTTCGGGATTACGCCCCCGTTCAGATCAAGCGCTTGCGGCATCTCCTCTTCTGACCAGTACTCGGTATGGTACGCCACGTTTTTTATGTAATACGGCGTATCCGGCACCGCCACGGTCTGCCCCTCACGCACCCAGACGAACTGGTCCAGGTAAAAGCCGGGGATATTCCGCATCAGGACGCCAATCAGGAAGATAATCAGCCCAATGTGGTTGACATAGGGACCCCAGCGGCTGAACCGGCCTTTTTCCGCCATCAGCGCATCGCCGTCGCGGAAAATGCGGTAGCCTTTTTTCCGCAGGGCTTCGGCTGCCTTATCGGCAAGCGCACCCGGCTCGGTCTCGGCGGGATGCTCCGCTTCGCCGTACAGTTTTTGCCCTTGCAGGAACGAAACGTGTTGGTTGACGCGCGGTTTGTTCAGCGCCTTGTAGAGCGGGATCACCCTGTCCAGGCTGCAGATGATCAGAGATGTGCCCAAGGCTACCAGCAGCGTGACAAACCACCACGACGAGTACATGTTGTGGAACCCCAACGCGTAGTAGATCTGCCCCAGCGTACCGTACGTCTCGCTGTAAAACCTGGCGACGTCATCCTCCGTCGGAACCGGTACGGGAATGTACTGCTGCTGCGGAAAGATCGTACCGATGGCGGAGGCGATCAAAATCACAAGGATAATGGCAATGGCGACCTTGACGGATGAGAAGAAATTCCACACCCGGTCAATCAGGCTTTTCGTATTGGTCTGCGATCGACGGGCCATCCCTTCGTAACGCATGTCGGGAAAGGCGACCCGTCCATTCTGTGCAGCCTCTCCGGTTTGTGCGGTCAACTCCTGTTCCAGCGGCCTGCCGCACGATTCACACAGCAGCGTGCCAACCGGATTGGCGTGTCCGCATTCACATTTTCGCTGATCCATGTTGCTCCTCTCTTACGGCAAGATTTTGGCCACTTTTTCGGCGATCATGTCCTCGTTTAACGGCCCCAAGAAAATTTCCTTGACTTCTCCGTCCGGATCGATGAAAAACGTCGACGGAATTTTATCAATGCGATACAGTTTTGTGATTTGCGACTCGCGGTCCATCAAGATCGGGAAAGTCACGCCAAACTGCTTCAGAAACGGTTCCACAGCGACCGGTGTTTCGCCGATGTTCACTCCCACAATCACCAGTCCCTTGTCCTTGTACGCTTCGTACTGCTTCTGCAGGGCGGGCATTTCCTGTTTACAAGGGCCGCACCACGTCCCCCAGAAATTGAGCACGACGCCTTTTCCCCTCAAATCAGACAAGGCGATGGACGGGCCGTTCAGCTGTTCCAGGCTGAAATTTGGAGCGTCTCTGCCTACTTTCACCGCGTTGGGGTCCTTTACAAAGCTGGAATAAACGGCGAAGACCAGTGCCGCCAGCAAAACGCCCAGAATCGCCACTCTGATGTATGTACGATTGCTCTTGTTCATGATTGTCCTAACTCCCATCTGTGCCTGTTGCCGGCCTGTTTGCTTCCTTTATTTATTATAACGTTCCTTGATTTTCCGCCAGCGAACAAGATATGAACAGATTTTGAACGCTGATTCAGCGGCGGTGCGGCAAGTGCTTGCGGTCCCGGGTCAGGCCCCGTTTCAACCGCTCCACTTCCGACGTCGTCAGCGGCCGGTACTGTCCCGGCTCCAGTCCTTCCAGCGTGAGAAACCCCAACTTGACGCGCTCCAGGCTCAACACCGGATGGCCGATCGCTTCACACATGCGGCGCACCTGGCGATTGCGCCCTTCGTGAATCGTCAGCTCCAGCAGCGCCCGATCACCGGCGGCCGACGTCTTCAGCAGCCTTGCCTGTGCGGGAGCCGTCATGCCGTCCTCCAGCTTGATTCCCCGCTCCAGTCTGTCAACCTTTGCCGGGCTGGGCACTCCTCTTACCCAGGCGCGGTACACCTTATCAATCTCGTAGGAGGGGTGTGTCAGCATGTTGGCCAGTTCCCCGTCGTTCGTCAGCAGCAGCAGACCCGACGTGTCGTAGTCCAGCCGTCCCACTGGATAGACCCGTTCCTTTACACCTTTCAGCAGATCGGTGACGACGCGGCGGCCCTGCGGATCAGAGACACTGGTGATGACACCCGTCGGCTTGTACAGCAGCAGGTAGACGTGCTGTTCCAGTCGAATCGGACGTCCGTCGACGACGATCCGGTCCGTGTCGGGATCGACCCGCGTTCCCAATTCCCGCACCACTTTGCCGTTTACCTGCACCCGCCCCTGCACAATCAATTCTTCGCAGTGGCGGCGTGAGGCGACGCCGGCGTGCGCCAACACTTTTTGCAACCGTTCCATGGATGGTTCACCTCTACAACATCATACCCATTCTTACCAGTGTGGACAAGAACAACAAAAAACTTCCCTCGACCGGGAAGTTTTCCAACCAGCGCATCACGGTTCAGCCAAAGACGTAGGAGACGATCAACAGCGAAAAGATGACGCCCGCCAGATCTGACCACAGCCCAACCCGCAGGGCGTAGGCGGAATTGCGGATGCCGACCGCGCCAAAGTAGACGGTCAGCACGTACAGCGTGGTATCCGTGCTTCCCTGCATCGTGGCGGCCAGCCTGCCGATAAACGAATCGGGTCCGTACTGAGCAATCAGGTCAGTGGCCACCGCCAGCGACCCCGTGCCGGTAAGCGGGCGAAGCAGCGCGAGCGGGACGATCTCTTCCGGCACGTGCAGTACCTCGAGCAGCGGTTTCAGGACGGAGAGCAGCAGTTCCAGCGCTCCGGATTCACGGAACATCGTAACAGCCACCATCATCGCGATCAGATGGGGCAGGATGCGGATGGACGTGGTCAGCCCGCCTTTGGCTCCGTCGACAAACGTCTCGTACACGGGAATCCGCCTGTGCCAGCCGTACACCAGCACGAACGCGATCGTGACCGGAATGGCCCACAACGAAATCAGGGAAACCCATTGGTACATGCCGGCTTCCCTCCTTTATCTCAGCCTGCGGGTGTGACGGTATCGGTGCCAACGATCCAGCAGCAGGGCGACAGCCGTAGCGCCGAACGACGCCAGGAGCGTCGTGCCCACGATTTCGACCGGATTGGCCGAGCCATACTGCATGCGAATCGCAATCATCGTCGTGGGGATCAGGGTAATGCTGGCCGTGTTGATCGCCAACAGTGTGCACATGGCCGGGGTGGCGTGCTGTTTGTCGGGATTCAGTTTTTGCAATTCCTCCATCGCCTTCAGTCCCATCGGCGTGGCCGCATTGCCCAGCCCGAGCAGATTTGCGCTCATATTGGACAAGATGTAGGCCATGGCCGGATGTCCGTTGGGCACGTCGGGAAACAGCCGCTTGATCAGCGGCGCCATCAGCCGGGCGAGCACATCCAGCAGCCCCGCTTTCTCGGCGATGCGCATCAAGCCCATCCAGAAGGCCAGCACGCTTACCAGCCCGAACGCGACGGTCACCCCTGTTTTGGCTCCTTCAAATGCTGCCTGATTAACCGCATCCAGCCGTCCGTTGACGGCGGCCACGACGATGCTGACGACGATCAGGGCGAGCCAGATGACGTTAAGCACTCCACATCCCTCCCGCCATAATCTCCCAGACATGGTCCCAGAACGTCCGCGTCCGCCCGGGCGTCCAGGCCGGTGAGGTATCCTGCACGGTGAGCGGCACCCGGCCGATCAATTGGTCGCCGAGATACACCTGCAAAAATCCGACGTGACTGCCGATCATGCGCTTCGTCACGGACGGCTGGAGCAGTTCCACTTTCGTGCGGATCTGTTCGGCTTCGCCGTTTTGCAGCGGGTAGGCAAACTCGTTGATCGTCACCAGACGCAGCGATGGATCTTCTGCTGCAACATTTGCCTGAATCGTTTGCCCCTTGGCCACGACTTTGCTCACGGCAAAGTGCTCAAACCCCCAGTCCAACAGCTTCATTGAGTCATTCCAGTCATCCGGCGCATTGAGCGTAATGGCCGCCAGCTGCCGACCGTCCCGCGTAGCGGAGGAAGCCAGACAGCGTTTGGCCAGCTTGGTGTAGCCGGTCTTCACTCCGTCCGCGCCGTTGTACAGATGCAGCAGCTTGTTTTTGTTCTGCAAGCGCCGGTCCCATTTCTCCCCTTCCCACGAAATGGTCTTTACCTTGGTCGAGACGATTTGGCGAAAGATCGGATTGCGCAGCGCGTAGGCGGAAAGCTTGGCCATATCCTCTGCGGTGGAATAGTGCAGGTTGCTGTCGTCGAGACCGTGTGGATTGGTGAAGTTGGTGTGGGTCATGCCGATCAGCGCCGCCTTTTCATTCATCAGGTAGACAAAACCGGGCACTGATCCGCCGACGTGATGGGCCACGGCCACGGCAGCGTCGTTGCCGGAGCGGAGCATCAGCCCGTACAGCAATTCTTCCAGCTTCAGCTTTTCGCCCTGCTTGAGGTAGATGGAGGAGCCTTCCACTCCGACCGCTTCCTTCGGCACGGTCACGACGTCCGAAAGCCGGCCCGACTCGATTGCCACAATCGCCGTCATGGTTTTGGTCAGGCTGGCAATCCGCATTTTTTTCGTTCCGTTTTTGGAGTACAGGATGCGCCCGCTGGCCACATCAATCAGGGCGGCCGCTTCCGCGGAGACGTCGGGGAACCCGTTTGCGGCCTCCACCTGCTGCTGCATGAAAAATATCTGCCAAAAAAGAAAAACGACGAGCACGCCGCACAGTTTTTTCCGTACCTTCATAACGTCCTCCCCAACGAATGTAGTACCGGCAGTTTGTACCAGTATATGGGGACGAGTCGTTTGGTAGTACCGAAACTGTCCGATGGCGACTAGCTAGTCGTTTGTCGTCTCTTCCGCTTTTCCAAACAGGGCGGACGCCTCCATCCGGGCTTCCTCGATGTTCAGGTTGACAGGCGGCTCAGGCAGATCACTCAATTCCCGCAGCCCGAAATGTTCCAAAAACTCCTTGGTCGTGGCGTAGAGGATCGGCCGCCCCACGCCTTCCGCCCGGCCCGCTTCACGGATCAGCTGTTTGGAGAGCAGCGTGTTCAGCGCCTTTTCGCACTTCACGCCGCGTATCTCCTCGATTTCCGAGCGGGTGATAGGCTGCTTGTACGCGATGATTGCCAGCGTCTCCAGCGCCGCCTGGGACAATGTGGACTGGCTCGGCGACGAGGCCAGCCGTTCAAAATAGGGGGCGTGTTCCGGCAGGGTGGTCAGTTGGTAGGCGCGGGCCACCTCCACGATCTGAATGCCGCGTCCCGCCCGGCGAAAATCTGCTTTCATGTCCTCGATCAAATCGACGATGGTATCTTCCGGCACTTCGACAATCTCGCTGATTTGCTTGGCGTCAATGCCCTCGTCGCCCGAGATGAACAGCAAGCCCTCGATGACGCCCTTCAGCTTGTCATAGTCCATCAGCTTGGGCTCCTTTCTCCGTATTCTCGCAGATCATGATGTCGTGAAACAGCTTGTGCTGCACGCAGGTAACGTGTTTGGCCTTCATCAGCTCCAACAGGGCGAGAAACGTGGTGACGATCTCCGTACGCGACGCCCCTGGTGAAAAAAGCTGAAAAAAGCGGATCATGCCGCCGCCCACCCGCAAAAGCTGCCGGATGTCCTGCATTCTGTCCTTGATGGAAATTTCATCACGCGACACCTTGGCAATCGGGTCTTTCTCCTTGACCCGTTTCACCAGCTTTTCCAGTGCGCTCAGCAGGTCGTACAGGGTGACGTCCTTGATCGTCTGCTCCTCTTCGCGGACGTAGGGAGACAAGTCTTCCGCCGGACGCGTAAACACCTGGTTGCGCCCTGTCTCCATCTCGCGGAGCTGATCGGCCAACAGCTTGTACCGTTTGTACTCGAGCAGCCGCTGCACCAGCTCTTCCCGCGGGTCTGCCTCTTCCACGTCCATGTCCAACAGCGGTTGAAACACGTGCTCTTCCTTGCGCGGCAGCAGCATTTTGCTTTTGATCGACAACAGTGTGGCCGCCATCACGACGAATTCGCTGGCCACATCCAGCTGAAGCTGCTGCATCGTGTCGATCGTCGCCAGATACTGTTCGGTAATCTCCGCAATCGGGATATCGTAGATGTCTACCTCCGCCTTTTCGATCAGGTGCAGGAGCAGGTCGAGCGGGCCTTCAAAGGAATCTAGTTTGATGCTGTATGACACAAGTAACTCCCTCGTTTCCCACTGGCTAGAACAGCGATAAGATGGCGGTAGCCGCATCTGCCACCAACGAGATGGTCATGCTCAGCGGCGTATTGAGAATCAGGCCCCGCAGCGCCGGCAGGAAGATGAGCAGCAGCAGAAGCCACGGTCCGTATACCTCCAGCTTGTAAAAGAATCCGTCCCAGCGGCGCGGCGATAGAAACCGGACGATTTTGGAGCCGTCCAGGGGATGAATCGGCAGCAGGTTGAACACGAACAGCGCACAGTTGATGAGCACGCAGTTAAACAGCGTTTCATGAATGGCGATAGCAGCCTTTTCGTGCATGCCCATCAACATGTACGACTTCATCACCCAGCCGTAGATCGTCATGAAGAAAACAGCCAGCACGAGGTTGATCAGCGGGCCGGCCGCCGACACGTAGACGATCCCCAGCCGTTTGTTGCCGCGGAATTGCAGTGGATTGATCGGCACGGGCTTGGCCCAGCCAAACGGTCCGAACAAAATCAAAATCAGCCCGAATGGGTCAATGTGGGGAATCGGATTGAGCGTCAGACGCCCTTCCCGCTTGGCCGTGTCATCCCCCAGCTTCCAGGCCACGTAGGCGTGCGCCCACTCGTGCAGCGTAAAGGCGATGACGAACGCAATCAAGCGAAACGGCACCGTTTCCCACTCAAAATGAAACAGATCCGAAAAGTCCATTCCGTTCTCCTCCGAAAAAATCGCTATCTTCTAGCATACCAGCAGACTGGGAGGGATACAACCCCGAGTGCATGGGAGAACGGGGCTCTATCGACAAGCAGCACAAAATCCCCTCCGGCAGACTGGCTTCGCCCTATACGCACCTGGGCGTTTCCCGCAGTCCACCGCGAGGGGATTTGATGAATGCAACGGATATGCTCCCTTGCCGCTATTCAGCGAACACTTCCACTTTTTCCATTCTGTCGCCTTGCTTGATCGCATCCACGTGCTCCATGCCTTTCGTCACGCGGCCGAAAACGGTATGAACGCCGTCCAGGTGGGGGAAGGAGTCGTAGCAGATGAAGAACTGGCTTCCGCCCGTATCCTTGCCCGCGTGCGCCATCGACAGGGAGCCGCGCAGATGCTTGTGCGGATTGCCTTCGGTCTCGCACTTGATGGTGTAGCCCGGACCGCCGGTTCCTGTGCCGTACGGGCATCCGCCCTGCGCCACGAATCCGGGGATGACGCGGTGGAACGTCAGGCCGTTGTAGAATCC
The DNA here is from genome assembly GCF_020923495.1 of Brevibacillus sedimenti. Classification (GTDB taxonomy): domain Bacteria; phylum Bacillota; class Bacilli; order Brevibacillales; family Brevibacillaceae; genus Brevibacillus; species Brevibacillus aydinogluensis. The sequence goes on along the minus strand of NZ_CP064048.1, from coordinate 2,884,878 downwards.
CGAATTTGCCAGTTTTTCAAAATTGGCCACTGTTCCCGGCGCTTCCTGATCGAACAGTTCCAGCTCGATCTGGTTGCCGTTTTCCATGGTGATCAACGCTTTTTTCATTCTATTGCCTCCAGACGTGGGAAGAGTCATAACGCCCCCATTTTACCACGCTGCACTTCCCTCGTCCAATCTCTTCCGCTGCTGTCTTAGCGCAGCACTTCAGCACATGTGGGAAGCAGGTCGTGACGGATCAGATCGGCGAAGCTCTCCCGCTTCACCACCAGCTGCGCTTCGCCGTCCTTGACAAAGACGACCGCAGGGCGCGGAATCCGGTTGTAGTTGTTGGCCATGGCGTAGCCGTAAGCGCCAGTGCTGGTGACAGCCAGGATGTCGCCCGCTTGTGCCGGCGGCAGCGTAACATCCCAGATCAGCATGTCCCCCGTCTCGCAGCATTTGCCCGCAATCGAGACCTGTTCTGTCGCCGGTTCGTTCATGCGGTTGGCGACAGCCGCCTCGTATTGGGCCTGGTACAGCGCCGGCCGCAGGTTGTCGGTCATCCCGCCGTCCACGGCCAGGTATTTGCGCACGTCAGGAATCTCCTTGCGAGAGCCGATGCGATACAACGTGGTGCCTGCCTCTCCGACAATGCTGCGGCCCGGTTCGATCCACAGCTCCGGCAGCGGGATGTCACGGGCAGTCAGTTCCTGCCGCACGGCTGTCGTGATTGCTTTGACGTACTCCTCTGGCGGAAGCGGCGTGTCCCCCTCCACATAGCGGATGCCGAAGCCGCCGCCAACGTTCAGCACTTGCGGAAGATAGCCAAACCGCTCTTTTGCTTCCAGAAGTAGTTCTGCCAGTCGCTCAACGGCGATGATAAAGCCGTCCGTCTCGAAGATTTGTGAGCCGATATGGCTGTGTACGCCGAGCAGGTTCAGCCAGTCGCTTTCGTGGGCCTGCTTGATCGCGTCCAATGCCTGCCCGCTCTTGACATCAAACCCGAATTTGGAATCCTGCTGGCCGGTGGAAATGTATTCGTGCGTATGCGCCTCTACACCGGGCGTCACGCGCAGGAGCACCGCCACCTTCTCATTTCGCTCCTCGCCCAACTGCCGGAGGATGTCCAGCTCGTAAAAATTGTCGACGACGAAACAGCCGATGCCGGCATCCAACGCCATCGTAATCTCTTCCAATGATTTATTGTTGCCGTGGAAGTGAATCCGCTCGGCGGGAAACCCGGCCTGCAGGGCGGTGTACAATTCGCCGCCGGAGACGACGTCGAGCGACAGCCCTTCCTCCTCCACCAGCTTGCACATGGCCATGGTGCAAAACGCCTTGCTTGCGTAGGCGACCTGAAAACGGAACCCGGACTGGCGGAACGCCTCCATGTACGCCCGGCATTTGCTGCGAATCAGCGCTTCATCGTACACGTACAATGGCGTCCCGTACCGAACAGCCAGCTCCGTGACGTCACAGCCGCCTATTTCCAAATGTCCCCGTTCGTTTACTCGACTGGTCCCGTGCAAAAACATCCCCAAATCCTCTCCAATCTCCTGCTGCATACCGTGCGGTTGCGTTGTGTCTTTATACATAAAGGCAACTGAGCGCAATTGGCCAGTTGCCGTAACCACCTAGCATCCGAGGCTTACCATTCAATTTACTACAATAAAGTGCGTTTGACAATGGGTTAGGGCTTAATTGTCAGAAAATTCCCCGGCAGTCTACTGCCGTGACGAGTCGGAGGAACGGACAATGCTCGGCCGCTTGTTTTTCATCGGCACGGCCATGCGGATCACCACGTCCTTCATCGCCTTGTAGTTGAACGGAATAAACGGCCAGAGGTACGGGGTATCCAGCGAGCGGGTGGCGGCCAATCCCACCAGAACGACGGTCAGCCCAATCATCAGTCCGGCCGTGGAAAAGAAGCCGACCATCAGGATGAGGAAGAGGCGGACAAGCCGATTGGCCTGCGCCAGTTCATAACTGGGGGTGGCAAACATGCCGACGGCGGCCACCGCCAGGTAGAGGATCACTTCAGGCGCGAACAGCCCCACCTTGATCGCTACTTCCCCCACCAGAATCGCCGCCAGCAAGCCCATCGCGATTGACAGCGGCTGCGGCGTGTGAATCGCCGCCATCCGCATCAGATCGAGTCCCAATTCCGCCAGGACAAACTGCCCCAAGAGCGGAATTTCCGCCTTTTTCTTAATGCCGATATAGGCAAGCTGATCCGGTATCATCGAAGGGTGCATCGCCAGCAGCAGCCAGACTGGCAGCAGAAAGACAGAGGCGAAGATTCCAAAAAAGCGTACCCAGCGCAGATAGGCACCGACGACAGGGGTCTGGCGATACTCCTCGGCGTGCTGGACGTGATGAAAATAGGTGGCGGGCGTGATCATGACGCTCGGCGACGTGTCCACGTAGATCAGTACGTGTCCCTCCAGCAGATGAACCGCCGCCACGTCCGGCCGCTCCGTATAGCGGACGAGGGGAAACGGGTTCAGCGTTTTGCCGATGATGAATTCCTCCACGGTTTTTTCCGCCATCGGAATACCGTCAATCTGGATATTTTGCAGACGCTGTCTCAGCTTCTGGATCAATCCCTCGTTGGCCACATCCTTCAGGTAGGCGAGAGCCACGTCGGTTTTGGTCCGCTCCCCAATCTGCATGATTTCAAAACGCAGCCGTTCGTCCCGAATCCGCCGCCGCGTCAGAGCGGTGTTGGTCACCAGCGTTTCCGTAAACCCGTCGTGGGCGCCGCGGACGATTCGCTCCGTATCCGGCTCTTCCGGCTGACGCGTGGGCAGTTCCTTGGCGTCCATAATGATCGCTTCCGTCGACCGGTCGATGATAATTCCCACCTGGCCCACGAGGAGCTTGTCTAAAAACTCGTCGGTGGTGGACACTTTGGTCAACTGAAAAAACGGGATGTACTTGTGGTACAAATGTTCGAGTACGTTGGACTGCATGTCCCGCTCCCGCAAATCGTTCAGGTCGCGCATTACCTGAACGACGATGTCGGAACTGGCAAAGCCGTTTATGTAGTACAGCAGGAGACGCGTGCCGCCCACGGTAAACTCGTGCACACCCACATCAAAACTGACCCCCACCCCCAGCTTTTCATTCAGATACTCCTTGTTCTCGTCCACGAATTCCGAGATGGGGCGCCGTTTCGTCGCGACTTTCTGTGCCATGGGAACCGCTCCTTTCCAGTATCCATTTCACCGCTCTCAATGTGACCGGGCACCCCTTGTGCAGGTGATCCCTGCCCTGCATCTTGCCGATGTCCCCGATGCCGATGATGTTGGGCACCTGCAGCTCGTTGAGGACGTCAACCGTATCTCCGTAGATGCGGTTTTCCAGCGAGTCATCGGGAAAACCATTCTTGTCCACTGCCTCGTCTACAATCCGCTCCCGGTTGTCCACCGAGACCTTCACTGACGCCCCCCTCACCCCTTTGGCGTTGGAGGCGACGGCGATGGCGCCCAGGACCTCTATATCGGGATGCCGGACCACGTATTCGAGTGCCCGTTCGCCCTGGCCACGTCCGACGTCGCCGTTGTCGTCAAACATGACCAGCACCGGATCGGAGGCAGCCGTTTTGATCAGTTCCACGATCTGCTTGCCGGACAGAGGCGTGGGATTTCCCGCTGACAGGGAAATGGCGCGGCCGCCGATCTGACGTGCTACGGCCTCTACCGCTTTTTGCGCGACGTGATCACCGTCGGTCACCAGAATGACTTTTCGCCGTTGTCCGCCCATGAGGATCACCGTCCCGCTGCATCGGTATTTCAGCCTTTGGGTTTGAAGACAAGTGATGCCAAAAAGCCAAACGCAATCGCCGCAGAAATCCCGGCGCTGGTAACCTCGAATATACCGGTGATGACGCCGATCAGTCCGTGTTGTTCCGCTTCGCTGATCGCTCCGTGATACAGCGCATGGCCAAAGCTGGTGATCGGCACAGTGGCTCCGGCGCCGGCAAAGTCGATCAGCTTGTCGTACACGCCGATGAAGTCCAGAACGACACCGGAGACGACCAGCGTGCTCATGACATGGGCGGGAGTCAGTTTGGCGACATCCATGAGCAGTTGGCCCACGACGCAGATCAATCCGCCCACCACGAATGCGATGAGGTATTCCATTACGCTTCTCCTCCTTCCAACGCCACGGCGTGGGCGATGCACGGGATGGAATTGCCCTGCTGGTAGCTGACCGGGCTTAACAACGCGCCGGTGGCACACACCAGCACTTTTTTCAGCAGCCCTTTGTTCAGCTGGTCGACGATGTAGCCGTAGGTGACCACAGCACTGCTGGCACAGCCGCTGCCGCCCGCGAACACCTCCTGTTCGGGTGAGTACACCATTAAGCCGCAGTCGTTGTATACGCCTTCCATGTCATACCCTTCCCGCTGCATCCATTCCTTGACGATTGGATACCCGACCGATGCCAGGTCACCCGTGACGATCAAATCGTAATCGCGCGGAGTTCGGCCGGTGTCGGAGAAATGAGTCTGCAAGGTAGAGACGGCAGCGGGCGCCATCGCCGACCCCATGTCAAACGGGTCCTTCACTCCCATGTCCACCACTTTGCCGATGGTCGCATAGGTAATACGCGGCCCGTTTCCGCCGATACCGACCAGTCCCGCCCCCGCTCCCGTCACGGTCCACTGGGCAGACGGCGGCTTTTGTCCGCCGTACTCGGTCGGATAGCGGTATTGACGCTCGGCTGTCGCGTTGTGGCTGCTGCAGGCGGCAATCGCCCGGTTGACGTAGCCGGCGTTCACCAGCGCTGCCGCGTTCGCCAGAGTGAGCATGGAGGTGGAACAAGCGCCGTACATGCCCATGAGCGGGATGGCCAGCTGCTCTGCCGTGAAGTTGGTCGTAATGTTTTGGTTTAAAAGGTCACCGGCGATGATCACGTCGACATCCTGTTCGGTCAGCCCCGCCTTGTCCAGAGCAAGCTGCACCGCATCCTCCATCAATTGACGCTCTGCATCCTCCCAGCAATCCTGGCCGGCATACATGTCGTCGTATACCTTGTCAAAATAGGTCCCAAGCGGCCCTTCCCCTTCCTTGGGGCCGACCGCAGTCGCCGAAGACACAAGCCGCACGTCCCTGGTGAACTGCCAGGTTTGCCGGCTAACCCGGAATTCCCCTGCTTGGCTGCCCACGATACGTCCCCCCTTACGTGAACATCTTCCAGAGTGTCTTCAAGATGCCCGCGACAAAGGCGGCCACCACGCCAAACACGATGACGGAACCGGCCAGCTTGAACATGTTGCCGCCGACCCCCAGCACATATCCCTCGCTGCGATGCTCAATCGCGGCAGAGGCGATCGAATTGGCAAACCCGGTTACCGGCACTGCAGAGCCGGCTCCCGCATACTGGCCGATGTTGTCGTAGATGCCCAGGCCGGTCAGCAGCACGGACAAAAAAATCAGGGTGGCCACGGTCGGATTGCTTGCTGTTTTTTCGGTAAATCCGAAAAAGCTGATATACATGTTCTGCAAGATTTGTCCCAAGAGGCAGATCGTCCCGCCTACCCAAAAGGCGCGCAGCGAATTGAGCAGGACGTTTCGCTTTGGCTGGTATTTGGCCGCCTGTTGCTGATACAGTTGCTTCGTCATGGGCATCGAATTGGACGTTTTCGTCTTGGTCCCCACCTTGATCACTCCTTATTGATTCATAAGTGCAGTGCTGCCACTCCTGACCGCATGCATATGGCATATCCATATGATTCCAATTACGATTCACTTCTATGAATGGATGTGTTTTCCATCATAGTGCGCGATTACAAGTGAAACAGCCACTGCAGCAGTGAACCGCCAATCTTTCCGAACACCATCGCCATCAGCAGGACAATCAGCTTATCGTCCACGTTCAGCCTTTTCGCCAAGATCGGAAACACGTTCAGCACCTCGGTCAATCCCGCCGCCAGCATGCCCACGAACACGCCGGCGATGATGCCGTACAGGGAAGTGATCACCAGCGGCAGACGCGCCACCCATTGAAAAAAGTCAGCCAAGGTAAAAAATAGGGCACCGGCCACGAGCGCCCATTCCAGCGCCTGAATGTAGCGCTTGGCATTGGTCAGCTGCGCCAGCCGCGGAATGATGTCCAGCACGGTGATAAAGGCGACGAATCCGCTGCCGACGGCCACTCCCCCTCCCAGTCCGATCAGCACCAGCAGCAGATAGTGCCAGACGTTCATGTCTTGGTCCGCTCGTTTTCCTTGTTTTCGTGCTGGATGTAATACTGATCCAGGCTTTGCTGATACATGAACAACTCCACTTCCAGCGGACTGGGCTCTTCTGTAATCCGTTTTTTAAACAAATGATTAAAAAACAGGATCATCCCCAGTCCGATTCCGATCGAATAGGGGATTTGCAGCCACAGCGGCTGCTCGCTCGCCTGCCCGGTGATCAGGTAGTGGATCCGCTGATGAACCTGCAGCATGCTCACGTCCGTATGAAAGTTCATGATCGCCAGACCCGACCCGACAAACAGCAGCAGCCATACTGCGGCTACCAGCACCAGCTTGGGCCGTTTCCGCGGGTTGAGCACTTCCACGATGATTTGCGCCGCTCCCTGAATCTCCAGCGGGGTTTCCGGGTAGGCGGTCCGGATCTTGCGAATCACCTGCATGATGTCGATGATGATCAGATCGCCGTCTTCCGGCTGCACGCGATAGACAGGCATTCTCGCTAATGCCTTCTCCCGTTCCCCGTCCCAGTAGAGCTGGCAGATGTCTCCCAGGGTGATCACCGCCTGCGGTTTGACAGACAGCCGTTTTCGCAGTCGCAGATACAAAGGTTCTTGCACGTCCACCCCTCCTTTGTGCCCTGCCGATCTTTCGCTAGTATGCGCCGTTTGCCGGTCCTATCATGCAGTTGCAGCCTCACACTTTATCGCGCATAAAAAAAGACCAGACGAGCTTACTGCTCAATCTGGTCCCTGATTGTTTGCAAGATGCGCTTCTCCAGCCGCGACACCTGCACTTGCGAGATGCCCAGCCGCTCTGCCACTTCCGATTGGGTCTGATCCTTGTAGTAGCGCAGATAGACGATCAGCTGCTCCCGCTCGTTCAGCCGGCTGATAGCGTCCTTCAGCGCAATTTTTTCAAACCATCGGTTGACGCCTTCATCGGCAATCTGGTCAATCAGCGTAATCGGATCACCGTCGTTTTCAAACACCGTCTCGTGAATCGACGACGGCGCCCTGCTCGCTTCCTGAGCCAGCACCACCTCTTCCGGCGTAATGCCCACAGCCTCCGCCACTTCCGAAATGGTCGGCGCCCGGCCGTACGTTTTATACAGCTCGTCTTTTGCCCGCCGCACCTTGTTGGCCGTCTCCTTGAGAGAGCGGCTCACCTTGACCGTCCCGTCGTCGCGCAAAAACCGCTGAATTTCCCCGATGATCATCGGCACGGCGTAGGTGGAAAATTTGACGTCGTACGCCAGGTCAAACTTGTCCACGGCCTTCAGCAAGCCGATGCATCCAATCTGGAACAGGTCGTCCGCCTCGTAGCCGCGGTTGATAAAGCGCTGGACGACCGACCACACCAGCCGGATGTTGCTGTTGACGAGCAGCTCGCGGGCTTCAGCATCTCCCTTCTGGCTCTTGGCAATCAATTCCTTCACTTGATCATTGGTCAGAAAAGGCTGACTGGCATTTTTGATATCGGCACCCATTGGCACTACCCCTAATTTTGCAAGGCTTTGGCACACGAAAGGCGTTTGGTCAGGCGAACGGTGGTTCCTTTTCCGACGGCGGTCACCACCTCCAGTGTGTCCATGAAATTTTCCATGATCGTAAAGCCCATTCCGGAGCGTTCCAGTTCCGGCTTGCTGGTGTAGAGCGGCTGCATGGCCAGATCGACGTCCTCGATGCCTTTGCCCTGGTCTTCTACCAGCAGATCGACCAGGCCGTCTTCGATGCTGACAGAGATGCGGACCACGCCTTCAGCGTTTTCCTCGTACCCGTGAATGATCGCGTTGGTAACAGCCTCGGACACAACCGTTTTGATCTCTTCCAACTCTTCGACCGTCACATCCCATTGCGAGATGAACGATGCGACGGCCACACGGGCAAACGCTTCGTTTTGGCTCAGGGCAGCAAACGAGACCGTCATGAAATTGCGCGTGGTCATCTTACGCCACCCCCAGTACATGCAGCGCTTCCGCTTCGCTTTCGCGGAACTTGATCACCTTGAACAGGCCTGACATCTCAAAAATCCGGTAGATGGTCGGATTGATCGAACATACGACCATTTCGCCGGAGCGGGCAGATATTTGCTTGTAACGGCCGAGAATGACTCCGATGCCAGAGCTGTCCATGAACGCCAAATCGGCCAGACTGAGTACGATGTGGCGTATATGCGTATTGCGCAGAATCCCATCCACCGTGCTGCGCAACTCTTCCGCCGTGTGGTGATCCAGTTCTCCCTGCAAACGGACGACCAGCACGTCCTGCTTGGTCTCCGTGGCGATGCGTAGACTCATGGCTGACACACTCTCCTTCATCCCGTAGTTCTCTCTCTTTTCTGTCCGGCGTGTTCCATTTCCTGCCATGCGACAAAAGAACAAAAAAATCGAGCAGCCGAAGGTCACATTCGTGGCAACTCGATTCTTTTCGCGATCGTGCTGACAGTTCAATAGCCAATCAAGACGTGTTTTGTGGTTCGCTTGAGAATCTCCCACATGCCTGCCTTCTCTATCGATTGCTCCGGATAGAGATCAATACGGCTTACTTCTTTGCCTTCCTTGTTTCGGATGAAGATGTGACCGACAACCTGGTCTTTGCTGATGGGCGCATTTACCGTCTGATTCAGGACGACCTCCCTGGTGTAGTGATCAGGCGATTCGCCCCGCTTCATCAGCAGACTGACCGCTTGCGGTGTAATGACATTGACCTGCGGCAGCTTTCCCTTGTCCACGGTGATCGGCTGCACCACTTCTCCCTTTTTATAGACCGGCTGCACCTGGAAGTGGGTAAACGCGTAGGTGAACAGCGTGGCCACTTCCGCATTGCGCGTCTTGGTATCGGGTTCTCCCATCACGACGGCGATCACCCGCATGTTGTTGCGCTTGGCAGTTGCCGTCAGGCAGTATTTCGCTTCGCTGGTGTAACCTGTCTTCAGCCCGTCCACCCCTTCGTAAAACCGGACGAGGCGGTTGGTGTTGACCAGCCAGAACGGATTGTCCGTGTCTTTTCGCAAATAGTCCTGATAGGTCCCGGTATATTTGGTAATCAGTTCGTGTTTTAACAGCTCGCGGGACATAATCGCAATGTCCATCGCCGAGGAGTAATGATTGGGGGCCGGCAGACCGTTGGAATTCACAAAATGGGTATTCTTCATGCCGAGCTGCTTGGCCCGCTCGTTCATCCGGGCCACGAATGCCTCTTCTGTGCCGGCCAGATGCTCGGCCATGGCGACAGAGGCGTCATTGCCGGACGCGATTGCGATACCCTTGATCATGTCTTCGACGGTCATTTCTTCTCCGGGCTGCAAAAAGATTTGTGAGCCCCCCATCGACGCCGCCCGTTCGCTGGTGCGAACCTTGTCGGTCAGCTTGATCTCGCCTCGATCCAGCGCTTCCATGATCAGCAGCAGCGTCATCACTTTGGTGATGCTGGCCGGAGGCAGTTTTTCATGCGCGTTTTTCTCGAACAGAACGGTGCCCGTATCCGCTTCCATCAAGATGGCGGACGTCGCGTGCGGCGCGAAATTCATCTCCTTTTGATCGGGGGCGGGTTTTTCATTGGCTGCCGCCGCCATTGGAGAAAAGAAAGCAACACATGTGATGAGCACAGACAGACCCAGATTCAGCGTCCTTTTCATAGCATTCCCTTCCCTCCATTCATGGTTTTATTCTGACCAATCAAACAGGAAAATATTCACATGGAAGGCAACAGCGGATTTCCGAGAGCGAAACGCTTCACACGGGACAGGCAGCTCCCACCACTACCTTTCCCATTTTTGCTAAAGAAAAGCCCCTTCGCCCGGGCGAAAGGGGACCGCATTCAGATCACAAACTTGCGAACGTTGTTGGACAATTCATCCGCCAGTGATTTCAGTTGTTCCACATTTTCACTGATCCGCGCAATGGCGTTCAGCTGTTCGTCGACCGTTTCCACGACGCCGCCAAGCGACTGATTGATCTCATCTGACATGGCGGAGAGCCGGTGCATCGAGCTGGTAACCACCTGGTTGCCGGCGGCCATCTCTTCTGACGCGGCCGACATCGCTTCGCTCTGTTCCGCCGCCGATTGAATGTCGGCGACGATGTGCTGGAAGGCAACACCCACTGACTCTACGGACTGAAGTCCATTGTTGACCATCGCGACGATCTCGTCCATATGGCTGCTCATCCCCATCGCGTCGTTGTTGATTGAATGGGCAATGGAGGCGATGTGTTCAGAGAAGGCACTGCTCTCTTCCGCCAGCTTGCGGACTTCGCTGGCGACGACGGCAAAACCGCGTCCCGCTTCGCCGGCGCGGGCAGCCTCGATTGTCGCATTGAGCGCCAGCAGGTTGGTCTGCGCGGCGATGTTTCTGATCATCTCCACGATGCTGGTAATCTGGCGGGCCCGGTCTCGTAGGCCATGCATCTGACGGGCCGTCTGCTCCACTTCACCGGTCGCGTGCCGGACGGTGGAGATGACATTTTCCACCAGTTCCAATCCGTCCGAAGCCCGCTCGAAGGTGCGTGTCGTGGCCAGCGTCGTCGATTCCGCCGCTACTGCCACTTGTTCCACCCCTTGCGAAATCTCCGACACGGTACGGACGGCAGCCGCCACTTCACCCGTTTGCAGGGCGACCCGCTCGGAAATGGTGGAGACGTTGTCCGTGATCAGCTGAATCGCCCCTTTGTTTTGCTGGGCGAAGGCCGACAACTCGTCGGCGGCGTCGTTCAAACGGGCGGCTTGTCCCTGCACGAGCGAGATCAGCGTGCGCAGTTCCGCCACCATTTCGTTCATTTTTCGGCCCACCATGGCCAGTTCGTCGCTGCCTTTGACCTCGATCTCCACGTCAAACCGGCCGGAACCGATGCGCTCCATGTCCTTGGCGATCGCGTACAGCGACCTGCGGATGCGCTTGGCGAACCACCAGATCAGCATGGACGACAGGGCAATGGCAGGCAGGCTGATGAGGGCGAAGTAAAGCCCCATACCGTTTACGTCTCCGTACACCTCGTCGATGCCCGTAGTCAGGACGACACTCCAGCCGATCGACGGGATAGGCGCCAGTGCCGCAAAGGAGTCCAGCCCGTCTGCTTCATACAACAAGCTGCTGCTTTGCTTTTGTCCTGCCAACTCGAGCATCTCCTCGTAGTCGCCGTTTTCGGCAAGGGAAAGCTTTCCGTTTTGCCCGGGGTCGCGGTGAGCAATGACCAGCCCGTCCGGCCGGACCACAAACGCATACCCGTTCTGCATGAACGGAATCGCCTCTACCTTGTTGATGATCGGCTCAATCGTAAAGCCGACTACCAGCACGCGAGAGGTATCCTTGTTTTTCTCGCCGACCGGTGTGGCGATGTAGAGATAGCTTCTGTCACCGCCCAGCACGATCTCTTCATCCGAGACGACTGGGGCCTCTGTCGACACGACCTGTTGAACGAACTTCTTCTGCCTGAAATCCGTCTCAACCCGCCCCGTTAGCGAGTACAGCGCTTTTCCGCTGGCCGTATCCACCAGGTAGATTTTCGCAATCTCCTTGTGGCTTTGCCGCAGCAGTTGGAACTGCTCCTTAATCAGCGGCTCCATCTCCGTCATCATCACGCGCTTAGACGCCGTCTCCCGTGCAGAGTCCATCATTTCCACGATCCAGTCCTCCATGCTGGCGGCATGCTGTTCCGCCAGCATTTTCGCCTGGGTGGACGTGATCCCGATCAGCGTCGACTTGGACAGGGACAGCGCTATAAATTGAAGAGAACCGATAATGACCAAAACAAGAACAATGCCAAACGCAATCATTTTGGTGGCAAGCGAACCCTGGAGCTGTCCCTTGAACGACTCCAGCACCCGGGGCGTATTCCGCAGCCAACTCGGCAATGTTTCCTTGCGCACTCCTCGCAGACGCATGTCCCGAAAATGCGGCAGTCGCAGTTTTTTCATGAGCCAACAGCCCCCTTTTTTCCAATCAGAAGCTCCATAATATGCCAGGCCGGCAGCAATGAAAAAAGCCTCTGCGAACAGATATCAGGTGAAGATACCCAGTCGTTTCGCAGAGGCCACATGTACCGTGTTGTCAAGAAAGGAAGGATTCCCAATCGGATTGATCGGGAATGCCTGTCCTTGCGTTTCTAGTTGTATAAATGGCAGGCCGCGAAATGGCCCGGTTCCACCTCTTTCCACACCGGCTCGGCAGCGGCGCATTCCGGCATCGCCTTCGGGCAGCGGGTGCGGAAATGGCAGCCGCTCGGCGGATTCATCGGGCTGGGCACGTCGCCCTGCAGGACGATGCGCTCCCGTTTCCGCTCCACTTCCGGGTCCGGAATCGGGATGGCCGAAAGCAGTGCCTGGGTGTAGGGATGGAGCGGTTTTTCATAGAGCTTCTCACTCTCGGCCAGCTCCACCATTTTGCCAAGGTACATGACGGCGACGCGATCGGAAATGTACTTCACCATCGACAGGTCGTGGGCGATGAACATGTAGGTCAGGCCCATCTTTTCCTGCAGCTGCTGCAGCAGGTTGACCACCTGCGCCTGTACCGACACGTCCAGCGCGGAGATCGGCTCGTCGCAAACAATAAACTTCGGCTCGACCGCCAATGCGCGGGCGATCCCGATCCGCTGGCGCTGACCGCCGGAGAATTCGTGTGGGAAGCGGTTCATGTGTTCCGGGTTCAGGCTGACCAGCGACAACAGCTCTTGAATTCGTTCCTTGCGCTTCTGGCCGGTCGCCAGGCCGTGAATGTCAAGCGCCTCGCCGATGATGTCGCCCACCGTCATCCGCGGGTTGAGCGACGCGTACGGGTCCTGGAAAATCATCTGCATCTTGCGGCGCATTGCTTTCATTTCCTGATGGTTCAGTTTCATCACATCTTGACCTTCAAACAGGACTTCGCCTGCAGTAGGCTCGTACAATCGAAGAATGGTACGGCCCGCCGTGGATTTGCCGCAGCCAGACTCCCCTACCACGCCAAGCGTTTCGCCGCGCTTGATCTCAAAGGTCAGATCGTTTACGGCTTTCAGGGTATTGTCACCGATCTTGAAAAATTTCTTCAGATTGCGTACTTCAATGAGTGTATCGCGTTTCTCCACTGGTTACCCCTCCTCTTACGATCCTGCGCGGTTCTGCGCCAGCGGGTGCTGCAGCCAGCAGGCGGCGCGTTGTGTCGAGCTGATATCTTTCAATTCAGGATCGTACTCCTGGCAGACGCGCATGGCTGATTCGCAGCGGGCAGTAAATCCGCAGCCGACAGGAGGACGAAGCAGGTCCGGCGGAGTGCCGAAAATCGGCGTAAGCGGCTCGTCGCGATTCAGGTCCAGGCGCGGAACGGAGCGCAGCAGCCCTTTGGTGTACGGATGCTGCGGATTGTAGAAGATGTCGTCGACCGTTCCCGTTTCGATCACCTTTCCAGCGTACATGACGATGACGCGGTCGCACATTTCCGCCACGACACCCAGGTCGTGCGTGATCAGGATGATCGACGTGCCTGTCTTTTTCTGCAGTTCTTTCATCAGGTCCAAAATCTGCGCCTGAATCGTCACGTCCAGCGCGGTGGTCGGCTCATCCGCAATCAACAGCTTGGGCGAGCAGGCGAGCGCAATGGCAATCATGGCACGCTGCCGCATCCCGCCGGAAAATTCGTGCGGATACTGGTCGACGCGTTTTTCCGGCTGCGGGATGCCGACCATGTTCAAGAGTTCGATGGCACGCGCACGGGCATCGGCACGCGTCATCTTTTGATGCTTGATCAACCCTTCCATGATCTGGTTGCCCACAGTCAGTGTCGGGTTCAGCGAGGTCATCGGGTCCTGGAAGATCATCCCGATATCCTTGCCGCGAATCGCTTCCATCTCTTTGTTTGACTTATTGACGATGTTCTCGCCGTTGAAGATGATTTCCCCTTTTTTGATTTCACCCGGCGGCATCGGAATCAGCTTCATCAGGGTTTGCGCCGTCACGGACTTGCCGCAGCCGGACTCCCCTACAATCGCGACTGCTTCTCCCTTATTGACGTAAAAGTTCACGCCGCGTACCGCTTTTACTTCCCCCGCGTACGTGTGGAAGGAGACATGCAGGTCTTTTACTTCAAGAATGCGTTCCATTGTGATGATCCCTCCTATTTGCGCAAGCGTGGGTCTACGGCGTCGCGCAGACCGTCACCGAACAGGTTGAATGCCAGCATTGTTATGGAGATGAAGAGAGCCGGGAACATCAGCCGCCAGGGGTAGTATCTCATGGCCGACAAGCCTTCGGACGACATTGTACCCCACGATGCGACCGGAGCAGAAACGCCCAATCCGATGAAGGAAAGGAACGACTCCGCAAAGATCGCGTTCGGTACGGTCAGACTCAACGTTACAATGATCGGCCCCAGCGCGTTGGGGATCAGGTGTTTGAAAATCAGACGGCTGTTATCCGCACCAAGGGAGCGGGCTGCCAGGACAAACTCTTGCGCCTTCAATTGGATAATTTGGCCGCGGACAATCCGCGCCATCCCGATCCAACCGGTAATGGTCAGAGCGATGATGATGGTGCCAACCCCCTGCTCCATCACCACCATGAGCAAAATCACCACGAGCAGGTATGGAATTGCGTACAAAATATCGGCAATACGCATCATGATTTCATCCACTTTGCCCCCGTAGAAACCGGCGATACCGCCCCAGATCATCCCGATAATCAAGTCGATGATGGCTGCAGCAAACCCTACTTCCAGCGAGATGCGTGCGCCGTACCAGACGCGGACGAAAACGTCACGGCCCAAGTCATCCGTCCCAAACCAGTGCTCAGCCGACGGCGGCTGGTTCTTGCCTGTAAGTTCAGTCGTCCTGTAGTCATGGGAACTGAAAATCGGGATAAAAATGGCACAGGCGACCAGGATCAGGATAAAGATCAGGGAGGCCATGGCCACCTTGTTCATTTTCAGCCGGCGCCAGACGTCAGCCCAGAAAGAGAGGCTGGGACGCTTGATTTCCTCCGCCTGGCGAAAATCGACGGATATGGGCTCGAAATGCTCTTTCGTCAGTTGCATGAAACATTACTCCCTTCCTGTGTCACTCAGTTTGATCCTCGGGTCAATCAGAGTGTACGCGATGTCTACCAGCAAAACCGCCGTGACGAGGATAATCGAGTAGAACACTGTCGTTCCCATGATGACCGTGTAGTCGCGGTTCGTGATGGACATGACAAACTCGCGTCCCAGTCCGGGCACCCCGAAAATGCGCTCGATGACAAACGCACCCGTCAAAATGTTGGCAACAAGCGGACCCAGGTAAGTAATGACAGGCAGGAGAGCGTTGCGAATCGCGTGCTTGACGGTAATCGTAACCGTGTTGAGGCCTTTGGCTTTTGCCGTCTTGATGTAGTCCTGACTCATCACTTCCAGCATATTGGAGCGGGTGAGGCGTGCGATAAACGCCATCGGCATGGCAGCCAACGCAAGAGAAGGCAGAATCGTATACTCAAATCCTTCCCACTTCGCAATGGGAAACCAGCCCATTTTCATTGCAAAGAAGTATTGTAAAAATGACGCAAGAATAAAGCTGGGAACAGACAATCCGAGCACAGCGAGAACCATGGCAGTATAGTCCTGCCATTTGTTGTGCTTCAACGCCGCAATGACACCCAGCGTGATGCCTCCAAAGATGGCAATCAGCAGGGCTTGCGCACCCAGATGGGCAGATACGGGGAACCCGCGGTTAATGATTTCATTTACCGTGGAGGACTTTTCGGCAAATGACGGCCCCAAATCCCATTTGAGGATGCCTATCAGATAATCGAGATACTGCTCATGCAGCGGCAGATTCAGCTTGTATTTGGCCTCCAGCGCGGCGCGAATTTCGTCCGGAACGTTTTTTTCGGACGTAAACGGACCACCCGGAACCGCTTTCATGATGAAGAAGGTGGCCGTTATGATCAGGAATAGCGAGAGCAGCATAAAAAAGATACGCTTGCCAAGATAACGGATCAAAAAAACTTACCCCCTTATGCATTGAATGATGGTGTTGTTGCTTTCACGACCCATCTTTGCACTGCGTTCCCACGGAAAGCAGTGCAAAAATCGGCTGTGCAAATAACCCTTGTGGCAGATCTCTTGCTCTTATTCTCTCTCTATCGGCGTACTGCCGTCTGTCTCTTGCAACCAGTCCGCAAAAGATAAGGTATATGGGGTTCCATATACCTTATCCCTGCAGAACCGGGGGCCGTTGGCGTGCGCTCAAACGGCGGGGAACTCACGATTACTCAATGTACGCCCATTTCCAGTCGACGCCGCCCAGACCGTCGATGACGACGCCATGGACATCGTCGTCCTTCACCCAGGAGAGGGTGTAGAAATAGATCGGCATGATGGGCATTTCGTCCATCAGGATCGCTTCCGCTTCGGCGAGGGTCTTCATGCGCTGTTCTCCCGATTCCTTCGCGGAGCGGTTCAGCAGCTCCTTGAACTTCGGATGTTCCCAACGGGTGTCGTTGTTGCCGCCATCCTTATCCTTGTACAGTTCCAGGAAGTTGATCGGGTCGTTGAAGTCACCCAGCCAACCCATGCGGCCGACCTGATAATTCCCCTCGTGGAGGTCTTCCAGGTACACCTTCCACTCTTTGTTTTCCAGTTTCACGTCTACGCCGAGATTCTTCTTCCACTGGTCCTGAATCGCCTGAGCGATCTTTTGATGGCCCTCATGCGTGTTGTAGGAGAGTGTGATCGTAGGCAGCTTGGAAATGCCCAGCTCCTTCATGCCCTCTTCCAGCAGTTTCTTGGCCGTGTCCACGTCGTTGTCCTTGAAGTAGCCGTCCTTGTTCAGTGCCATGGATGGCGGCACGGCGCCCATGGCCGGGAGCTGGCCGGTCTGCAGGATGTTGTCAATCAGGGACTGACGGTCGATCGCATAGGCAAATGCTTTCCGGATCTTCACGTTGTTGAACGGCGGTTTCTCAGTATTGAACTTGTACCAGTAGACACCAGCGATCGGCTGAGTCGTCATCTTTCCGGAGTCTTTCAGCGCCGGAATGGCATCCGTCGGCAGGGAGCTCATCGGTGCGCCGGCCCAGTCGAGATCGCCGTTTTCATACATGTTCAGCTCGGTCATCTCGTCCTCTACCATGGAGAACTCGATGCGTTCCAGCTTGACGTTTTCTGCGTCCCAGTATTTGTCGTTTTTCACGAGCACCATTTTGCTCTTGTGCTCCCACGATTCCATCTTGAATGGACCGTTGCCCACGTGGGTGCTCGCTTCGTTCGCCCACTTCGGATTCGATTCGACCAGTTTTTTATTGACCGGATAGTACGTTCTGAACGTGGTCAGTTCGAGGAAAAACGGCGTCGGGTTTTCCAGTGTCACTTGCAGCGTCTTTTCATCCAGCGCTTTTACGCCGACGTCGTCCGCTTTCGCTTGATTCCTGTTGAAGGCTTCGCCATTTTTAATGTAGTAGAGCTGATACGCGTAGTTGGATGCCGTTTTCGGATCGAGGGCACGCTTCCAGGCGTATTCAAAGTCATGGGCTGTTACCGGATCACCGTTGCTCCAGTAGCTTTCTCGCAGGTGGAACGTGTACGTCAGACCGTCGTCAGATACGTCAATTTTTTCCGCTACAGACGGTTCCGGTGTTTTGCCGTCCTTACCAATCCGGGTCAGGCCGTCAAAGGTCGCCTGAATGATCGCACCGGACGTCGTGTCCTCGGCAATGCCCGGGTCAGCAGTCGGCGGCTCGGAATGCAGGTTCAGCCGCAGAACTTGCGGTTTTTTCTCTTTGTTATCGGCTGGTTGTTGATCAGCAGGCTTGTTTTGATCGCCCGTAGATGCTTGCTGACCACCGCAACCGGCCAAAGCCGCACCGAGAACAGCTACAGAACTGACAAGTGCAAAAATGCTCTTTTTCAACGCAATAACCCCCAATTCTCTGATCTTTTTTCTCTTTCTTCCTTCTTTTGTCTTTTTTCCGAATATTCAAATACCAAAAAATGGACAAGTGCTCGCGATGACTTTGACTGGCATCAACTCCTTTCACTGGATCGGCACTTCGTCGTCACGAACGAACGAGAAGGAATCCTTGTACTGCTTCAGTTCCAGCGACACGTCGGCCGCGGCGATTCCCTCAATTTGCGAAAGCCGCTCGTTGACGAAGGTGATGAGTTCTTCGTTATTATGGAAACACGCTTGAATGATCAAGTCGTGCTTGCCGCTGAACGCACCCACGAACCGAACCTCGGGAAACTTGCTCAGCTCCTCGGCCACGCTGTTTTGCCATCCCAGCTTGGTGGTCAGACCGATAATGGCCTGAACGTGCAATCCCAGCTTTTCCGGATCGGGGTGAATCACGAACTGAAACACGCCATCTTGCAACAGGCGGGTGATGCGCGAACGGATGGTGCCCTCGCTCAAGCCTAGTTGTTGAGCAATTTCGGTATAGGGCCGTCGTCCGTCTTCCTGGAGGATCTGCAGGATCTGTTTATCAACATGGTCCAGCTTTCTCATAAATACGATTTTTGTAGAACCTCCATCAGATTTTTACGAAATTCGAAAAAATCGTTAACATTTTGCCTGTCACCTTAAAAATATACGCAATTGTTATTGGTGTCAACGAATTTTGACAAGTAGAATTATAAAAAATTATAAACGGATTCTTAACAATAAATAATTTTTTATATTATATGGCAAGCCTCTTTTCTACCATTGAACCGCAATTCAGTTGATTAATCAATAATAATTTATCGGAGATTGCACATTTTTATCCGAATTGCCAGATAACAACGACCGCAGAGCGCTCTCCAGCGGTTCTCCCCTGCGCAACAGGGCGTGCGGCAACACCGCACTCCCTGTGTTTGCTTCGGGGTGGCTCACACACGTCGCTATTATTCAACAATCTTGTAAATGAGCGGCTGCTCCGGCGGCTGCTCGCTGCTGTACGCAAACGCTTCAGCCACGTCCTTGAGGGCATCTTGCAGCAAGCGCTCGTCGTTGGCGTGCAGGGTGGCCAGCGGTTCGCCGGCGCGCACCCGATCCCCCCGCTTTTTGTGCAGCACGATGCCAACCGCCAGGTCAATCGGCATCTCCTTGGTCAATCGGCCCGCCCCCAGCACGACAGAGGCATGCCCAACCGTCTCTGCGTCGATCCCGGCCAGGTAGCCGTCCTGCTGCGCCGTGACCTGTGCGGTCAATCCCGCTTGGGGAAGGCGGTCCGGTTCGTACACGTCACGTTTGTTGCCGCCCTGTGCCTCCACCATTTGCGCCAGTTTATCCACGGCTTTGCCGCTGGCGATGATCTCCTCCAGACGGCCTCGCCCTTCGTCCACAGACGACGCCAGCCCGCCCAGCACGAGCATGCGAGCGCCGATTGCCAGCGCCAATTCCGTCAAATCCTTGGGACCGTTTCCAGCGAGCGTTGCGATCGCCTCTTTTACTTCCAGCGCGTTGCCTACGGCAAAGCCAAGCGGCTGATTCATGTCGCTGATGACAGCCACCGTCTTGCGCCCCACCTGGCTGCCGATATCCACCATTGCGCGGGCGAGTGTCTCTGCTTCTTCGAGCGTCTTCATAAATGCGCCTTTGCCTACTTTTACATCAAGCAGGATGGCATCGGCCCCCGCCGCGATCTTTTTGGACATGATCGAGCTGGCGATCAGCGGCACTGCTTCCACCGTGGCAGTTACGTCACGCAGGGCGTACAGTTTTTTGTCTGCGGGCGTCAGGTTGCCGGACTGACCGATTACCGCCACACCGATGTCCCGCACCTGTTGGAAGAACTGCTCGCGGGTGCGTTCCACCTGAAACCCGGCGAACGACTCCAGTTTGTCGATCGTGCCGCCCGAGTGTCCCAGACCGCGTCCGGACATTTTGGCCACGGGAATGCCGGCCGCCGCCACCAGCGGCGCCACGACCAGCGTCGTCTTGTCGCCCACGCCGCCAGTGCTGTGTTTGTCCACTTTTACTCCCGGAATGGACGTTAAGTCCAACTGCTCCCCGGATCTTGCCATCGCCATGGTCAAATCGCCGGTTTCGCGCGGCGTCATGCCGCGGAACAGTACGGCCATGGCCCAGGCGGACATTTGGTAGTCGGGAATGCTTCCATTTGTATAGCCGTCGACGAGAAACTGAATCTCCTCCGTGCTCAGTTCCTTGCCGTCCCGTTTCTTCGCGATAATATCCACCATGCGCATGCTGTTTCACCCCACCCTCGTGTGCTGCCGCCAGCCTATAATTTCGCCACGATCCCGTTCACCAGTGACAGGAACTGGGCCTTCACGCGTTCGGTCGTCTCCATCACTTCATCGTGGGAAAGCGGCTGTTCCAAGATGCCGGCCGCCATGTTGCTGATGCAGGAGATGCCGAGCACGTTCATCCCCATGTGACGGGCCGCGATTACCTCCGGCACGGTCGACATGCCGACGGCGTCTCCTCCCAGAATCCGCAGCATGCGGATCTCGGTCGGCGTCTCGTAGCTCGGGCCGAGCAGACCGACGTAGACCCCTTCCTGCAAGGTGATGCCCAGCTCTGCCGCCACTTCTTTTGCCACAGCGCGAAGTGATTTGGAATAGGCTTCCGACATGTCGGGGAAACGGGGACCCAGAGTGTCGTCGTTGGGGCCGATCAGCGGGTTGCGGAACGTCATGTTGATGTGGTCGGCAATCAGCATCAGGTTGCCCGGCTTGTAGCTCTCATTGATCCCGCCGGCAGCGTTGGTGACGATGATCGTCTCCACGCCGAGCTGTTTCATGACGCGGATGGGGAACACCACGGCGTCCAGTTCGTGACCTTCATAATAATGGAAACGCCCCTGCATGGCCACGACCTGCTTGCCCTGCAGCTTGCCGATGACAAGCTGTCCCTTGTGTCCGACCACGGTGGAGACGGTAAAGCCGGGAATCTCGTGGTACGGGATGACGACCGGATTTTCGATCTCGTCTGCCAGTACCCCCAGACCGGAGCCGAGCACCAGGCCGATGGTCGGTTTTTCCGTCAGTTTCGGTTGAATGTAGGCAACTGCTTCTTGTATGCTGCTCATCGTGTTTTCCCCTCTCGATTTCATTTTTTCATCTTACAATCTGGCCAAAAAGCTTTCCCCGATCTCGGGCGCCTTGACGCCAAAGTTTTCGGCAATCGTCGCGCCGACGTCGGCAAACGTGCCGCGCACGCCCAAATCGCTTCCCTGCGCGATGCCCTTGTGGTAGACCAGAAGCGGCACGTATTCGCGGGTGTGGTCCGTGCCGTGGTGTACCGGGTCATTGCCGTGATCGGCGGTGATGATCAACAAGTCACCGCTGTCCAGCGCATTGAGAAGCTCCGGAATGCGGGCGTCAAACTCCATCAGCGCCCGGCCGTAGCCCTCGGGATCGCGGCGGTGGCCATACTTGGCGTCAAAATCGACCAGATTGACAAAGCTCAAGCCGGTAAAATCCTCGTTCATCGTCTTCAGCAACTGGTCAACGCCGTCCATGTTGTCCTTGGTCCGAATGGAGCGGGTAATTCCCTCGTCGGCGTAGATGTCGCTGATTTTGCCGATCGCAATCGACGTCAGCCCCGCATCCACAAGCCGGTTCATGACCGTCGGCGCAAACGGCTTGACGGAGTAATCATGCCGGTTGGGCGTACGCACAAACGCCCCCGGCTTGCCGACGAACGGACGGGCGATGACGCGGGTGACGGCAAATTCGTCCCGCAGTGTCAGCTCGCGGGCGATCTGGCAGATGCGGTACAGCTCTTCCAGCGGCACCACTTCTTCGTGCGCTGCCACCTGGAACACGCTGTCGGCCGAGGTGTAGACGATTACATCGCCGGTCCGCATGTGTTCCTCGCCCAGTTCCTCAATAATCGCGGTGCCGGACGCCACCTTGTTGCCCAGCACCTTGCGTCCGATCCGCTGCTCGAACTCGCGGATCAGCTCGGCCGGGAAGCCGTCGGGATAGGTGCGAAACGGCGTGGACACGTGCAGGCCCATGATCTCCCAGTGTCCGGTCGTCGTGTCCTTGCCGATGGAGATCTCTTTCATTTTCCCCCAGTGCGCCTTGGGAGCTTCAACAGCCGGTACGTTTCGCAACGGGGCAATATTGCCCAGGCCGAGCGCCTGCAGATGAGGCAGGGAAAAGCCGTCGACTCGCTCGGCGATATGGCCCAGCGTATGAGCGCCTTCATCGTTGAAGCGGGCCGCATCCGGCAGCTCCCCGATTCCGACGCTGTCCATCACAATTAAGAAGACTCGAGAAAAACGTGACATAAAAACCGCCTCCTGCAACAATCATCAAAGTGTTCAGTCGTCAGACGTCTGACGAGGAAAAAAAGAGAGACTACGCTCTCGGGTGGGTTTTTGCGTAAATGTCCTTGATGCGCGAACGGGTCACATGCGTGTAAATCTGCGTTGTGGAAATGTCCGCGTGACCCAGCATTTCCTGTACAGACCGGAGATCTGCTCCGTTTTCCAGCAGGTGCGTGGCGAACGAATGGCGCAGCGTGTGCGGCGTGATTTCGGTCCGAATGTTGGCCTTCTGCGCGTAGCGCTTGATGATTTTCCAAAATCCCTGCCGGGTGATCTGCTTGCCCAGATGGTTGAGAAACAGGGCTGTCTCGCCCGGCTGCTTCACCAGCTTCGGCCGTCCCGCCTGCAAATAGTGGCGCACCATTTGGATGGCGACGGAGCCGAGCGGGATGATCCGCTCCTTGGACCCCTTGCCCATGCACTTGACGAATCCCATCTCCAGGTTGACATCGCTTACATCCAGGTTGACCAGTTCGGAGACGCGGATACCGGTCGCGTACAGCAGTTCCAGCATCGCCTTGTCGCGCAGCCCTGCCGGAGAGTCGACCGGCGGGCTGTCGAGCAGCCGTTCCACTTCCTCGACCGAGAGCACCTTGGGCAGGCGCTTTTCAATTTTGGGGGTCTCCAGATGGATGGACGGGTCCTTGTCTATGTACTTGTCGCGGACGAGATATTGATAAAAGGCCCGGATTGACGCCAGATTGCGGGACAGGGTGGCAGTAGCCCGTCCCTTTTCCTGGAGGGTCATCAGATAGCCGATAATCTGGCTCCGCGTGGAGTCCTCGATCCGGGTCACCCCCTGCTCCTGCAGGTATGCCGTATAGGCAACCATATCCCGCTGGTACGATTCGAGCGTGTTGGGCGACAGCCCTTTTTCCACAGCCAGGAAATGGATGAATTGATCAATCAGCGTGTCCATGAAGCTGTTCCCCTTCAGGTAAGTGTCTTGATATGCTTTCCACGCGGGAACGGAAAAGTCCTCTTTTTTCCCGCGAAAAAGGTAACGGTTACTCTCCCGTCAGGTAGAACAACTGCAGCCGGGACAGGTATCCGTCCCAACTTCCGCCTCCCTGGGCGTTGATCAGCTTCACCACTTTGACGGCATTGCCGTGCGGTTCGCGGTAGGGATCGCCTGGCAGGAACCTGTCTGACAAGAGGCTGATGATCCCGTAGGACAACAGCGCACAGGTAACGAACAGGAGGAAAAACCGGAGAATCTCCATCAGCCGCCGAAACGATACTCGCATCGATGCAATCCTCCCCGTTTCCGTGTTACCTCCAGTATATGCGCTGGTCTCCTGCTCCATTCGGTACGCTATACGTGCAGGTCATGCAGCGCGTCTTCCAGCGGGACATACGGCAGATTCAGCGAGGTGGCCACTGCTTCGTACACCACATGGCCGTTCAGCACGTTGACGCCGCGGGCAAGCGCGCGGTTTTGGGTGATGGCGGCGCGGACCCCCTTGTTCGCCAACTGCAGGCCGTAAGGTATTGTAACATTGCTCAGGGCGATTGTCGACGTGCGCGGCACCGCTCCCGGCATGTTGGCCACCGCGTAGTGGACGACGCCGTGCTTGACGTATGTCGGTTCGCTGTGTGTGGTAATCCGGTCCACAGTCTCGATCGAGCCCCCCTGATCGATCGCCACGTCGACGATGACCGATCCGGGAGACATCGACTTGACCATCTCCTCCGTCACCAGCTTGGGCGCCCGCGCCCCGGGGATCAGGACCGCCCCGATCAGGAGGTCGGCGTCCTTTACCGCCTGCGCGATGTTGTAGTGGTTGGACATCAGTGTCCGCAATCGTCCCTGGAACAGATCGTCCAGTTCGCGCAGCCGGTTGGCGTTGATGTCGAGAATCGTCACCTGCGCCCCCAGGCCGACCGCCATTTTGGCCGCATTGGTCCCGACGATGCCGCCGCCGACGATGACCACATGAGCCGGTGGGACACCGGGAACGCCTCCCAGGAGCACTCCCTTTCCCCCGTGCGGCTTTTCCAGAAACTGTGCGCCAATCTGCACCGACATGCGGCCGGCCACCTCGCTCATCGGCATCAATAACGGCAGCGAACCGTCGTCAGTCTGGATCGTCTCGTAGGCAATCGCGACCACTTTCTTGGCACGGAGCTGCTCGGTCAGTTCGCGTTCCGGCGCCAGATGCAGATAGGTAAACAGGATCAGGTTTTCGCGAAAGAATTTGTATTCGGCAGGCAGCGGTTCTTTTACCTTGCAGATCATCTCCGCCTGCTGCCATACCTCCTCTGCACTGTCGAGAATTTCCGCGCCGGCTGCCGAAAAATCCTCGTCGGAAAAACCGGAACCGATCCCCGCCTGCGTCTCGACCAACACGCGATGGCCCGCCTGTATGTATGCGCTCACGCCGGCGGGGGTCAGCCCCACGCGGTTTTCGTTGTCTTTGATTTCCTTTGGCACCCCGATAATCATCACACATTCGCCTCCTGTGGCTCGCATTTGCGCTTTCCTTATCATGCCACCGGAGGTCCTGCTCCATAACCCGGGGCAGAAAAAAAGAAAAACTTCTCCCGCACAGAGAAGTTTTTCTATTTAAAGTCCTCCACGTTCACCTTGTCGATGCAGCGATGGCAGATGCCGTAGAAGGTGAGCCGATGGTCGGTAATGTAAAAGTTGTAAACATTCTTGACCTTTTCTTCTGCGGAGACAAGCAGGTCTTCAAAGATTTCATCCACCGTGCCGCAGTTCAGGCAGATCAGATGGTGGTGGTGGTACTCGGCGTTGTCGTCGCGCAGATCGTAGCGAGCCACCCCGTCGCCGAAGTTCATCTTGTGAATGATCTTCAGCTCGCTCAACAGTTCCAGGGTTCGATACACCGTGGCGAGACCAATTTCCGGGGCTTTTTCCTTGACCAAAAGGTAGACGTCTTCCGCACTCAGGTGATCTTCCTCGTTTTCCAGTAAAACGCGAACAGTGGCTTCACGTTGTGGCGTCAGTTTATAGTTCTGGGAATGTAGTTGCTGCTTGATCTTCTCTAACTTTTCTTCCAACATAAATGCCCCTCCCCGCTCGCATGAAACCTGCTCCTATTATAGTAGAGGGGTGTTCCAGAAGTCAAATACATACGTTATTAAATGAGAATTATTCTTAATTAAGCACCATTTGCATCAGCCTGGGGGAGACGAACGTCTCGAACAGCGCCGCCACCATCAGGACGGCCAGCATGACAACGACCAACACGGTGTAGCCGACGAAGTGGGGCAGAATCACGTCCCGTCTGCTCAGGAGCCGCGTTTTGATCAGCCGCATGGAAAACGAGATGCCGCTCACCCCGACGATAAACAGGGCCGGCACCACCAGCAAATTTTGCGGCAATACGCCCGCCAACGCCAGCGTCACACCTTGCCACTGAAGCTGATTCACCAGAAAGCCGACTGTAAACCCGACGACCACTCCTTTGAGAAACAGCAGCAGCAGGATCATCGGCAGACCGATGATGGACAGCCCCAGCATCCACAAGATGCCCACCGTTTTTGCATAGTGGCCGAACGCCTGTTGGAAATGGGCCGTCGGCTCGGGAATGCCCTGGCTTCCGAGCGTGTTGAAAAAGTACTGCAGAAAGCCAAACAGCTCCTGTCGCTGGGAAAGCGGCAAGGAATTGACGATCACCGCTCCAAAAATAATGCCCATCGCAAACAGTACGATCGTAAACCAGTAAAGCGACTGATGCTCTCGCGCATATGCCTGGATTGTTTGTCCAACTCTTGCCCGCACGCCGTTTCCCCTCCCGCAACGCTGATTACTGTACAGCTTATGCGGAAGTCCGGGCGCCTATGCCTTGCCTGTCACGATCCTGCCGTACGTGCCGGCTCCTCCGGCCTTGACGTTCAGCCGCCCTTCCCTGGCCTGGACGATCAGATCCGCGATTCGCTCACCGACCACGCCGGCAAGTTCTTCCCTGCCCACCCGGTGAAGAATGTTCATCTCCGTCCCAAACGCACAGTACAGCTTGTCACGCAGCCTCGGGCCTACTCCGGGAATGAACTCCAGCGGCACCTGTTCCACGTACGGGGACGAAACGGCGGATGGACGCCGGCCGGGCAATCAGCCAACTGTTCTATCCGGTCAAAGACGCCCCGGACCACCCGTTTGAAGCCGCACTGCGGACAGCGGCCATCAGCGTCTGCCGGAAGTGTCGATTGGCACGATTGGCAGGCAGTCTGATGGTACTTCCCCAACTGCGGATGAAGACCGTAGTTGACAGCGACGCCTCTCCCCGCTTCCCTGCGCAGAGCCCGCATCCACTCTCGAAACGAGCGTTCGGCCATGGCCATCGCCTGATACTCGCGGCCGATTTTCGCCAGCGAATGGGCGTCCGAATTGGTCAGGAATGTCTTGTCATGCAGCTCCGTCAACCGGTCGGCCATGTCCGTATTGGCGCTCAGCCCCAGCTCGACGGCCGGGATGGTAGAGGGCTCCGCCACCTCCGAAAGCGAGTCGGTGCAGCTGCCGTACAGGCCTTTGTGCGGCGTGAAAATATGGGCCGGAACCAGCACGCCGCCTCCTTCGGCCACCCTCTCCTGCAGTTCCCGCAGCGTGGCTCCGATCCGCTGGGAGCTGAGATTGACGTTTTTGCAGCGTCGGGACAGCCAGTCGGTAAAAAGGCGCATCTCCCCCACGTTCGGCAGGTAACAGAGGAAGTGGGCCTCTCCTCGTCCTGGTTCTTTGATCTCCACTTCGCATCCGAGAATCAGCAGGGTCTGCTTGTACTGAACGCCGCCATCCCTGTGCTCTTCGGCCGCTCCCGTTTCCAGCAGGCCAATCAGCTCTTCCTGCACCTCGGGAGCGTGAGCGTCGATGATCCCGATGACGTCCATGCCTTTTCGCTCGGACGCTTCTTCCAGAATCCGCGTCAGGGTCATCTGCCGGGATGCGGTGATTTTGACCGGTTTGCCGCTCTTCGTCCCGCCGATGTGGATGTGCATGTCACAGAAGTAGCGCGGCAGCCGTCTGTCAACCACGTTCATGCAGCACCCGATTCTCCCAGGCAAACAGGGCGGCGACGGTCTTGGCGTCGCAAATCTCTCCCGTGCGGTGCAGTTCCTTCGCCTCTTCCAGCGTCAGCTCCAGCACCTCGACAAACTCGTCTTCATCCGGACGACTTTCCCCTTTTGTCAGTCCCGTCGCCACGTAGACGTGCATAAGTTCGTCGGCAAACCCCGGTGACGTATAAAACGAGCTCAGGAGCTCATAACTGGCGGCCTGATACCCTGTCTCTTCTTCCAGTTCGCGCTTGGCACAGGTGAGCGGCTCTTCCCCCGGCTCCAGTTTGCCTGCCGGAATCTCCACGATGGTCCGCTCCAGCGGTTTGCGAAACTGGCGCACGGCGACCATCTTGCCGTCCGGCGTCAGCGGCAGAACGGCCACCGCTCCCTGGTGATTGACAATTTCCCGCTTTGCCGTTTTGCCGTTGGGCAGCAGCACCTCATCCACCTTTACCTTGATAATCCGTCCGTCGTAAATCGTCTGACTGCTGATGGTCTTTTCGTATAAACGGTCTTGATCGCTCACGCTCATCATCCTTTTTCGAGATCTGGTTCTAAACGCGTCCGGCTGCCTCATATTGTGGAGCAAGACACTTGTCCACCCTTATTGTATCGGAGGCGTATTGGGATGAAAACCTATGTCAGCGAAAAGCATCTGCGCATGGTCGGCAAAGCGTGGGAAATCCGCGCTACACTCCGCTCCTGGTCAAAAAAAGAGCTAACGCTGCAAGAGTATCTGGCCCGGCGCAGCGGTGCGTCCCGCCGCTAGCACATTCGGCCAAAAAGGGAGCGCTCTGCACCGCGAGATCTGCGGCCAGAACAGCCGCCTGAAACGGGGCCGGATCGTTCCGCCAGTGCCGGCCCATCGTGACAAACGACAGGCCAAATGTCTGCTCCAACCGCTCCAGCTGTTCATGATCCGGCGCCGGCCTGCTTACGGCCAGATGACTGCCGCTGCGGATCAGCTCAGCCGTTTGACTGCGGACAATGTCGTCGCGTCCGTCGCCAAATTCGGGCACTGCCAACAGCACCGGCCGCAGCGCAAAACGGCCGAGAACGGTCCGCGTGTGATGGCTGATGCCAAAGTGGCGTTTGCGGGGATCGGCAAAGCTGAGACGGGGGATGAAAAACGGGATGCCGCCCAGAAGGGAGACGGCGTGAATCACCTCCGCCAACTGCATGCCCGAGAAGCCCAGCGGCGTCCCTGTTCCGGTCACACCCGGGCCGAGAAAGCACAGGATCACGTCCGCCTGTTCCACATGCCGGGCCGCCAGGAGGCCGTTGTGGATCGTCACGGTTTCCCTGTCGCCGCCCCAGGCGTGTCCCGCGGTGACGGTCGCCGCCAGCACGCCTGCTGACTTTAGGCGCGCCACCTGCCGGCTCAGGGCGATCGGCAGGGAAGCGGCGTCCGGCATTACATACACCTGACGTTTTTCCGGTGCCGCCCATGCGACCGCCGCTGCGGCAGCCGGAAGCAGGCTGTGCAGTTCGCCGATCAGCACGGGCGTTCCCTCCAGTGATAGCGATTCATCACAAAACCGTTCATGGTACGGGCTGTCCTGCTCTTCCACTGTATCGACGGCCAGCTGCGAGGGCGCGTAGCGCATTTTCATCACGTGGCCCCACGCTCCCGGGGACAGATCGTCTTCGACGGTTCTCCTCGTTTTTCCGATGACGATGTGAAACCCGCCCGTTCCCAGCTGCAGCCGTACAGCGGTCGTATTCACCAGAACCTCGTCGCCCGCGGCGAGGTCTTCGTCGAAAAACGAGACGGCCGGTTCGACGAGGCCGCTGTCGTGCAGGCGCACGTCCAGGATTTGCACACCCGTCCGTTTTTCCCGTACCTCTGTCACCATCCCCGCAGCCACGCGAAGCATGTCACTTCCTCCCCTCTTCCGCCGTTTCAGGGTCTTCTCATGATCAGTCTATGTTTGGCATGGCTTGCCCAATCATTTGTGTGCTCCCGCGATCGGCTTCCTTTTGCCAAGCGGCTAAGGCCAGGCTTTTTCACTGCCCGCACGCGTACAAAAAGGCCGGGACCCCACTCAGGGTACCCGGCCCGCACACTGCATTGCTTACTCCAGCACTTCAGCGATAATCGCCAGCACCAGCTCTGCTGCCTTGTTCAGTTCCGCAATCGGCATGCGTTCGTTTTTCGTATGGATTTCTTCGTACCCGATGCCAAAGTTCACGCTCGGAATGCCGAACCCGTTGAAAATGTTACCGTCGCTGCCGCCGCCGCTGGCAATCAACTCCGGTTCGCGGCCCACGCGCTTCACGGCAGCGATTGCCTTTTGCACCACCGGCGTCTCTTCGTTGAATTTGTAGCCGTGATACATGAAGATCACGTCGTTTTCGCAGCGCGCCCCCATTTCTGCCGCCGCTTCTTCAAAGGCGGTGGTCATCTTTTTCACCTGCGCCTCCAGCTTGTCCATTACCAGGCTGCGCGCTTCGGACCAGACTTCCACGTAGTCCGTCACGATGTTGTATGCCTTGCCGCCTTCAAACCGGCCGACATTGGCGGTCGTGTCCGCGTCGATGCGGCCCAGCGGCATGCGGGAAATGGCCTTGCTGGCGACGGTGATGGCGCTGATGCCGTCCTCCGGATTGACGCCTGCATGAGCAGCCTTGCCGTAGATTTTTGTCACAATCCGATACTGCCCCGCTCCGGCAACCGTGATCTTGCCCACCGGTCCCTCAGAATCCAGGATAAAGCCCATCTCCGCCTTCAGCAAGCTGGAATCCATCGCACGGGAACCAACGAGGCCCGATTCTTCGCCCACCGTGAATACGATCTGGATCGTCGGATGCGGCAATTGTTTCTCTTTCAACGTGCGCAGCGCTTCAAAAATCGCCGCGATGCCGGCCTTGTCGTCAGCGCCGAGAATGGTCGTCCCGTCTGAGTAGACGTACCCGTCGCGCACCTGCGGCTTGACGCCGTTGCCCGGCACGACCGTGTCCATGTGGCTGCTGAACAGAATGACCGGCCCTGGGGCGGTGCCTTCCAGCGTTGCGATCAGGTTGTTTGCGCCATGGCCAGTTTTGGCAGCCGCGTCGTCTTCCTCCACCGTAAAGCCCAGGTCCGTCAATTTTTCCTTCAGCACCTTGGCAATGGCCGCCTCATGTTTGGTTTCGCTGTCGATTTGGACGAGCTCCAGAAACTCGTTTAGCAAACGTTCCTGGTTGATCACACCCGATTCCTCCCTGAAAGATGTCCTGCCGCGCAGGGATCAATAGCACCATAGCCGGCAGGGTCCAGATTTTTGCGGGAATCCCGGTCCGGCGCACCAGCGATGCGGACGTGTCCTGGCTTTTTACGCACATGCCGCACGCTTTTGCCGCCATGGCCCGGAACATTCACCTTCCTACCTTGCCTACATGTACCAGTATACCGCAAAAAATTTTTTTACACCATGTATTCCCGCAACCCCTGCCAACCTGCTGCCTGACAATCAAACGTCGGAAGGCTTCCATAAACAGCCGGATCACAACGGGATGTTGCCGTGCTTCTTGTCGGGCCGCTGCTCCCGTTTGTTTCTCAGCATTTCCAATGACAGCCTCAGGTACTTGCGCGTTTCACGCGGATCGATCACGTCGTCCACCATGCCGTGCTCTGCCGCGACGTACGGATTGGCGAATTTTTCGCGGTATTCGGCGATCTTCGCCTGCCGCGTGCCAGCCGGGTCGTCGCTTTGCTCGATATCCCGGGCGAAGATGACGTTCGCTGCCCCCTCCGGCCCCATCACGGCAATCTCCGCGTTCGGCCAGGCGTAGACCACGTCTGCCCCGATTGCCTTGGAGTTGAGCGCAACGTACGCCCCGCCGTACGCCTTGCGCGTGATTACGCTGATTTTCGGCACGGTTGCCTCTGAATAGGCGTACAAGATTTTTGCCCCGTGGCGGATGATTCCGCCGTGCTCCTGATTGATGCCCGGGAAAAAGCCGGTGACGTCCACAAACGTGATCAGCGGCACGTTAAAGGCGTCACACGTGCGGATAAACCGGGCCAGTTTGTCCGAAGAATCGATATCCAGCCCGCCGGCCATCACTTTGGGTTGATTGGCGATCAGCCCCACGCTTTGACCGTTGATGCGGCCGAAACCGACCACGATGTTGCGGGCAAAATTGGGCTGCACTTCCATAAAGTCGCCGTGGTCCACCACTTTCTCCAGCACTTTTTTCACGTCGTACACTTTCGTTCCGGCCACGGGCACCAGCTCGATCAGCTCTTCCAGCCAATCGCCCGGGTCTCCGTCGTACGGTACGCACGGCGGTTCCTCCCGGTAGTTTTGCGGAAGGAAGGTGAGCAGACGGCGCACCTGCTGGAGCACGTCCTCTTCCGTCTCCGCCGTGAAATGAGCGTTGCCGCTGATGGCGGAATGAACCGATGCACCGCCCAGGTCTTCGCTGGAGATTTTTTCGCCGGTGACTGTCTCAATTACCTTGGGACCGGTGATAAACATCTGCGACGTCTTCTCCACCATAAAGACGTAATCGGTGATGGCCGGCGAATACACCGCCCCGCCCGCGCACGGACCGAGAATGACGGAGATTTGCGGGACAACCCCGGAGTAAATGGAATTGCGGTAAAAAATATGGCCGTACCCGTCCAGAGAGACGACCCCTTCCTGAATCCGCGCGCCTCCGGAGTCGTTCAGACCAATGATCGGAGCGCCGTTTTTCGCCGCCAAATCCATGATGTTCGCGATCTTTCTGGCATGCATTTCCCCTAGAGCTCCGCCGAAAACGGTGAAGTCCTGGGCAAACACGTACACCAGGCGGCCGTTAATCTTGCCATAACCGGTGACCACGCCTTCGCCTGGGGCCTCCAGCTTGTCCATGCCGAAGTGGGTGGCCCGGTGCTTGACGAACGGCTGCAGTTCCACGAAACTGTCCGGATCGAGCAGGAGGTCCAGCCGTTCCCTGGCCGTCAGTTTGCCCCGGTTGTGCTGGGCGGCGATTTTTTCGTCGCCGCCGCCCATCTCTACCTTCCGCTTCCGTTCATACATGTCGTTGATTTTTTCGTACATCGCTTCACTCATGCGCCGTTTCCTCCTTGCTCGCAGATGCTTTCGGAGCCTGACACAATTCGTATAGGACGCCATGCGCCCCCTTGGGGTGCAGGAAAGCAATCTGCGCACCGTGGGCACCCGGTTTGGCCGTTTCATGGATGAGCGGAACGCCGTTTTCGCGCAAACGGAGCAAGCGCTCGTTCACATCGTCCACGTCGAGGGCAATGTGATGAATGCCTTCACCCCGCTTTTCGATGAAACGGGCGATCGGGCTGTCCGGACCGAGCGGCTCCAGGAGCTCGATGCGGCTCTCGCCGATTCCCAAAAACGCCACCCGTACCTGTTCCGAAGCCACTTCTTCCGTCCCCAAAAGCGGCAGCCCCAACTGTTCGGTGTAGAACGGAAGGGCATCGTCCAGGCTTTTGACGGCGATGCCGATGTGGGCAATCTTGTTGGGAGCAGGCAGCAGGCTCATCCGCTTGCGCTTCACATGAGAGCGGATGAAATCGGCGGTCACCCGCGTCGGCGTCCCAGGGGTAAAGACCTCGGCAATCCCCTGCGATTTCAGATAGGGAATGTCCTCCTGCGGAATCACTCCGCCGCCGATGACGAGAATGTCGTCCGCCCCCTGCTCCCTAAGCAGGCGGACTACTTCCGGAAACAGTTCATTGTGGGCACCCGACAGACACGACAGGCCGATGACGTCCACGTCCTCCTGTATGGCGGCATTGACAATCTGTGCGGGCGTTTGCCTTAGCCCGGTATAGACTACTTCCATGCCCTCGTCCCGCAGCGCTTGCGCGACCACCAGAGCGCCGCGGTCATGGCCGTCCAGTCCCGGTTTGGCTACCAGTACGCGAATGGTTCGTTCCATGTTGATCCCCCTTGTTCACTTCTGAATCCTCGACAGCGGCTGTCCCTATACGGCGCGGTACTCGCCGAACACCTCGCGCAGCACGCCGCAGATTTCGCCGATGGTGGCGTAGCTGCGGACACACTCCAGGATCAGCGGCATGAGGTTTTCCGTCCCCTCCGCGCCCGCTTTCAACTGATTGAGCGTTTGCTCAACAGCGAGGTTGTCGCGACGCGCCCGAAGCGCATCCAGGCGCTCCTTTTGTTTGCGGCCCAAAGCCGGATCGACGCGAAGCAGTTCTGGCTGCGGCTCGTGTTCCAGTTGGAAGCAGTTCATGCCGACCACTTTTTCTTCGCCCGATTCGATCTTCCGCTGCGTTTCGTAGGCCTGTTTTTGAATTTCCCGCTGCATGTAGCCCGCTTCCACGGCAGCCACCGCTCCGCCCATCTGCTCGATTTTCTCCAAGTATTCCAGCGCTCTGGACTCAATCTGGTCCGTCAGATACTCGACGTAATACGAACCGGCCAGAGGATCGACAGTGTCGGTCACACCGCTTTCAAAAGCGATGATCTGCTGCGTTCTGAGCGCAATTCGCGCTGACTCCTCCGTCGGCAGGGCGAGCGCCTCGTCGCGCGAGTTGGTGTGCAGGCTTTGCGTGCCGCCCAACACTGCGGCCAAGGCCTGGATGGTTACGCGAACGATGTTGTTGTCCGGCTGCTGCGCAGTCAGCGTCGAACCGCCCGTCTGGGTGTGGACGCGGAACTGCCACGACTTCGGATTCTTGGCCCCGTAACGCTCCCGCATCAGACGCGCCCACATCCGGCGTGCTGCCCGGAATTTTGCGATCTCCTCAAAGAAGTGGTTGTGCCCGTTGAAGAAAAACGACAACTGCGGCGCAAATTGATCGATGTCCAGTCCGGCCTGCAGCGCCGCTTCCACATAGGCGATGCCGTCCGCAAGCGTAAAAGCGACTTCCTGCACGGCGGTGGACCCGGCCTCCCGAATGTGGTAGCCGCTGATGGAAATGGTATTCCACTTGGGCACGTGTTTGGCGCAGTAGCCAAAGATGTCCGTAATCAGCCGCATCGACGGTTTTGGCGGAAAGATGTACGTGCCGCGCGCGATGTACTCCTTGAGAATGTCGTTTTGAATCGTGCCCGACAATTTTTCCGACGGTACCCCCTGCTTTTCGGCCACGGCAATGTACATTGCCAGCAGCACGGATGCGGGTGCGTTGATCGTCATTGACGTGCTCACCTTGTCGAGCGGAATTCCCGCCAGCAGGGTCTCCATGTCCTCGAGCGAATCGATCGCCACCCCCACCTTGCCCACCTCGCCGGCGGCCATGGGATGGTCGGAGTCGTACCCGATCTGCGTTGGCAGGTCAAACGCTACACTGAGCCCGGTTTGTCCCTGTTCCAGCAGGTAGCGAAAGCGTTTGTTGGTCTCCTCCGCCGAACCGAATCCGGCGTATTGGCGCATCGTCCACAAGCGGCCGCGGTACATGTTGGGCTGAACGCCGCGAGTGTAGGGATATTGGCCTGGGAAACCAATCTTTTCCATGTAAGCGTCATCAATCTGATCCGGCACATACAGCGGATCTATTTCAATGTCCGACGAGGTGGCAAAGCGCTGTTTGCGCTCCGGCGTCTTTGCCAGACGCTCGGCCAGCTCTTGTTGCCACTTCCGGTACAGTTCGGTACAATCTTTTGTAGTCACCGGTCAACCCCCGTTTCAATGTGTAATCGGCAGGAGGAATCAAAGGCTCCCCCTTCCAATTCTAGCACAGCGAAGTATACAATAACGCGACAATTTCCACTTTTCGTGAAGCAATTTTTTGCAAGGCCCGGTTCAGGAGGTAGTAATGATGAGGAATCAGTCCCTGTTTGCCAAGGTATTGGTAATCGTATTGGTGATTGCACTGGTCGTCCCGATGTTTTTCTACTTTCAACCGTAGACGGGCGGACACGGTACCGTACCAAGTAAAACCCCCTTCCACAGTGGAAGGGGGTTTTTGTATGTGCTCGCCGGGGATTAGCGGTAAACGAACACGCTGGATGTTTTGGCATCCCATCCGACTTTGTAGCCGAGCGTATCACTCACGAAACGGATCGGGATCATCGGCATGTTGTTTTTCAGCACGACAGGCGTGGGCAGAGTTACCTCCTTGCTGCCAACACGGGCAGTATTGGCGCCAACGGTAAATTTGATCTGGGTCGTGCCGCTGACAATCGTTACGGTGTTGTTGTTCCAGATGGTAGTAAGCGCCAGCGCTTCTTTAAAGAACTGCGCCGGGACCATTGTCGTGCTGTTGTTGGCCAGGTATGGCGCTACCTGCAGCGGGTAGGTCTTGCCGTGCAGTGTGAACGATGCCGTATTCAGTTTAAACAGCGCGGCGTTCGACGGAACGGTAACCGCAGGCTGCTGCTGCGCCGGTGCCGGGGTCTGTGCCGGTGCCGGCACGCCTACACCAACGGAGCGAGCAAACAGCAGGCCTTTTTCCTCAGACGTAAACACGCTGATGCTGTACGTGTTTTTCGTCGCCGGGTTCACGATGTTGGCACCTGCGCCAATGACGACATTGGCCGCGCCGCCAGCCGGAATGTCTTGTGCCGGATAAACCAGCACGTTTTGGCCGCGAACAGCGACGAAATTGGCAGCCACGCCATTTACCGTGACGTTTGCCGGAGCGATGTAGGCAGGCACGCGGTAACCCGCCGGGAACACGATCTCGATGAAGTCGCGCTGCTTGTACAGCGGCATCGACACGCCCTTGATCGCGATGTTGATACCGGTCGCCGCGCCTACGGCCGTGTTGGTCAGCGAAATGGTAGACGTGCTGTTGTTTACCTGGGCAGGCGTGCCTGTTGCCGGCGTCGGGTTCGTGGTCGTCGAGCCAGTACCCGAGATGGTAAAGGGCTTGGACGTGATTGTCTTGCCGTTCACCGTCATCTTCAGCTGGTAGCTTCCCGCCGTTTTCGGGTTGGTCAGCCAGGCATCGTACGAGATGTCCACTTTAACTTTGCTGGTAGACGTGAAGTTGCTCGGCGTGGTCAGGTAGATTTTGTTGCCGGCAGGCGCTACTTTGCGCGGCGTTTTTCCGTTGATGGAAAAGTCGGACGGATTGAGAATGCCCGGGATCATGTCGGCGGACGGGAATTCGACGATGACGTCGCTGTCGGAATTCAGCTTCTTGCTGCCGAAGTCGGCTTCAAACGTATAGCTGGAACGCGCTCCCACACCGGAGTCGGACAGGGTAATACTGAAGTCCCCCGAACCGCTGGTCGAACTGGAGCTGGAACTTTTGATTTCAAATTCTTCCGATTTGTATGTAGTGCCATCCCATTTGACTTCGATCACGTAGTCGTCGTCTGCATCCGGATTCTCGATTCCCGCGGCTTCGTAGAACGTGATGGTCAATGATTTGCTGCCGGCGGCTTTGGACGGCACCTTGAGTTCCACTTTTTTGCCGGAAATTCTGACGTCGTCAGGTTCATACTCGTTGATGTCCACATCGTCCGTGCTGATTTTGTTCGGGAGCATGTCTTCATCCGGGAAGTAGACGGTGATCCAATCACCTTTGGTCAGTTTGTCCTTCAATTTGATCGGTCCCAGCTCGTATTTGGCCGTGTCGCCTTCAGTCGTACGGTTGATGGACACGTCAAATTCGCTGCTTTTCCCCGAGCTGCTTTTGCTGTCTTCGTAAATCTTGACCTTGTAGTCCTCCCAGGACGATTCCCTGTCCGTTTTTACAGAGACGGTGTAAGATCCGTCGTCATCCGGGTTGGTGATGCCGCTTTCGATGTCGATCGAGATATCATCTCCCTTATCCACGGCTTCGTCTACAGTGATCTCGATCGTTCTGCCGGAGACTCTGACCTTTTTGATATCCACATTGGCATCGATGTCGTCTTCATCAATTTTGGTACTGACATCAAAGTCCTTGGGAAATCTGATGTAGATGACATCGCCCTTTTTCAAATCTTTTTCCAGCGTAAAGTCGATCGTATACGTTGTTTCTTCGCCAGCCGTATCGTCCTCCGGCTCAACGGACAGGTCTTCGATTGCATATGCGGATGGCGGGTTCGCCACCAGCGGCGTGGATACAAGCGCAGTAGCCAACACGATTGGAAGTGTCTTTTTGCTCTTCTCCATGTTCGTCCTCCCATGCTTCTCGTAATCTAGTAAACTTTTCTAGTCGAACCGCTTTCAGTTTACCATATATACGAAACAGAGGGAATCTGTTCTGGCAAAATGGCAAACATAACCGGTTCATTAAGCTATGACGACGGATGTATGCAAAAAGTTACAAACCGGTAACAAAAATTTTTTACTGCCATGCAAAAAGGCCAGATTCCTAGGTGAATCTGGCCTTTGGTCACGTTGGCTAGTACAGTTTGGTATCGGGGCCGATGGCCTCCAGTTTCTGCTTGACGCTTTGCAGGAAACGGCCGCAGATGAGGCCGTCGAGCACGCGGTGGTCCAGCGAGAGGCAGAGGTTTACCATCGAACGGATGGCGATCATGTCGTCGATTACCACCGGGCGTTTAACGATCGCTTCCACGCTGAGAATGGCCGCCTGCGGGGCGTTGATGATCGGCATGGACAATACGGAGCCGAACGAGCCGGTATTGTTCACAGTGAACGTGCCACCTGACATGTCATCCATCGTCAGTTTGCCGGCGCGCGTACGGGCCGCCAGATCCTCAATCGATTTGGCGATGCCGAGGATCGACTTTTGGTCCGCATCCTTGATCACGGGTACGAACAGCGCATCCTCCGTCGCTACGGCGATGGAGATGTTGATGTTTTTCCTGACGATGATCTTGTCGCCCGCCCAGGTGGAGTTGAGCATGGGGTATTCCTTGAGCGCTTCCACCACGGCCTTGATGAAAAACGGCAGGAAGGTGAGGTTTACCCCTTCTTTACGCTTGAACTCTTCTTTGACCTGATTGCGGAAGTTGACCAGGTTGGTCACGTCCACTTCCACCATCGTCCAGGCGTGAGGAGCTTCATGTTTGCTCTGCACCATCCGATTGGCAATCGTCCGGCGCACAGGCGTCACCGGGATGATCTGATCGCCAGGTGCCACCGGGATGTCAAAGGCGTTCGCACCTGTCGCTGCTGGTGCAGAGACAGCCGGAGCAGCGTGCTGAGCGGATGGGGCACTCACCGCCGCAACCTCAGCAGGCTGCTGGGCAGGTGCTGCCGCTGCCGGAGTCTCGGCCGCTGCCGGCGGCTGACCGCCCGCGTCGATAATCGCCTGCACGTCTTTTCGCGTCACACGTCCGCCCAGTCCGGTACCTTGTACGCGGGACAGGTCAATCCCGTGTTCCTGCGCCAAACGCAATACGGCCGGTGAATAGCGCTGCTTGCCGCCCTGCTGTT
The DNA here is from genome assembly GCF_020923495.1 of Brevibacillus sedimenti. Taxonomy (GTDB): domain Bacteria; phylum Bacillota; class Bacilli; order Brevibacillales; family Brevibacillaceae; genus Brevibacillus; species Brevibacillus aydinogluensis. The sequence goes on along the minus strand of NZ_CP064048.1, from coordinate 2,846,199 downwards.
TGGCGGCTGCTGCCGGTCGGGACGGGGCATTCGGCGTCGCGCTGACAGGCTCGGCCGAAACTGTGGTATCAGCTGCCGCGCTCACATCCGCTGCCGCTGGAGTCTGCGGCTCAGCCGCGCCGCCCTCCTCTTCGATGTACAGAATCAGCGTCCCCACTGCCACCGTCTCACCCTCGGGCACGACGATCTCCGTAACCCGACCGGAGACGGTGGACGGCACTTCCGCATTTACCTTGTCCGTCGTCACTTCGGCCAACGGATCGTATTTCTTGACCACATCGCCCACCTTCACCAGCCATTTGGTGATGGTGCCTTCGGTCACGCTTTCGCCAAGCTGGGGCATAAGCACTTTTGTTGCCATGTCCACGGTCCTCCTATCGCCTTATTGAACCCCTAAAAATGCGCCAGTTCCCGCATCGCTTCCAGTACCTTGTCGGGGTTGAGCATGAAAAACTTCTCCATCGGCGGACTGTACGGCATGGCCGGTACGTCGGGGCCGCACAGACGCTTGATCGGCGCATCCAGGTCAAACAGACATTGTTCGGCAATCACGGCAGCCACTTCTGCGCCGACGCCGCCTTCCTTGTTGTCTTCGTGGACGATCAGCACCTTGCCCGTCTTGGCGGCCGCTTCCGCAATCGCCTCCTTGTCCAGCGGATACAGCGTGCGCAGATCGAGCACGTGAGCGCTGATCCCTTCTTCGGCCAGCTTTTCCGCCGCCTGCAGGCAGAAATGGAGCGTCAGGCCGTACGAAATCACCGTGATGTCCGTCCCTTCCCGCTTGACGTCCGCCTTGCCGATCGGCAGAACGTAATCGTCCTCGGGCACTTCCCCTTTGATCAGGCGGTAGCAGCGCTTGTGCTCGAAAAAGAGGACAGGGTCGTCGTCGCGAATCGCCGCTTTCAGAAGGCCTTTGGCATCATACGGCGTGGACGGCGCCACCACCTTCAGACCGGGCACGTTGGTAAACATCGCTTCCACGGATTGGGAGTGGTACAGCGCTCCGTGCACTCCGCCGCCAAACGGGGCGCGGATTGTAATCGGGCAGTGCCAGTCGCCGTTGGACCGATAGCGCATTTTCGCCGCTTCGCTGACGATCTGGTTGACAGCCGGCATGATGAAGTCGGCAAACTGGATCTCCGCGATCGGGCGCATGCCGTACGCCGCCGCCCCGATCCCCACGCCGACGATGGCCGATTCCGCCAGCGGCGTGTCGATGACGCGCTCTTCGCCAAACTCTTCGATCAGACCGACGGTGGCGCGAAACACGCCGCCGCGAACGCCGACGTCTTCGCCGAGAATGAACACGTTGGGATCACGCCTCATTTCCTCGCGCATCGCCATGGTAATCGCATCAATAAACGAAATGACTGCCATCTGGATACCCCCTTATTCCCCGTACACGTGCGTGAGTGTCGATTCTGGCGTCGGATACGGTGCGTTTTCCGCATACTCTGTCGCCTCGTCCACTTCCATCTGCACGCGGGTCAGCAAATCCTGCTCTTTTTCATCATCCATCAGGCCCACTTCTCGCAGGTATCGGCCAAACAGCAGGATCGGGTCTTTTTTCTTCGCTTCTTCCACTTCTTCACGCGTCCGGTAGGTGCGGTCGTCATCGTCGCTGGAGTGGGGGACAAGGCGGTACATGACCGCTTCGATCAGCGTCGGACCTTCGCCGGAGCGTGCGCGCTCCACCGCTTCCTTCATTACCCGGTACACTTCAATCGGATCGTTGCCATCCACGCTGACGCCTGGGAAGCCGTACCCGATCGCCCGGTCTGCCACGCTTTCGCAGGCCAGCTGTTTTTTCAACGGCACGGAGATGGCGTATTTGTTGTTCTCGCAGAAGAAGATGACGGGCAGCTTGTGAACGCCGGCAAAGTTGGCCCCTTCATGGAAGTCCCCCTGGTTGCTGGAGCCTTCGCCAAACGACGTGTAGACGACGAAGTCCTTCTTTTGCATTTTGCCGGCAAGCGCAATGCCCACTGCGTGCGGCACCTGCGTCGTCACCGGACTGGACCCGGTCAGGATGTTCCACTTCTTGCCGCCAAAGTGGCCGGGCATCTGCCGGCCGCCGCTGTTCGGGTCTTCCGCCTTGGCGAACGCCGACAGCATGCAGTCCCGGGCAGTCTGTCCGAAGACGAGCACCACGCCGAGGTCACGGTAATACGGGCAGAGGTAGTCCTTTCCCTTCTGCAGGGCAAAGGCTGCTCCCACCTGGGCCGCTTCCTGCCCCTGGCAGGAAATGACAAACGGCACCTTGCCCGCCCGGTTCAACAGCCATTGACGTTCGTCAATCTTGCGCGCCAGGAGCATGTAATAGTACATGTCCAATACCTGCGCGTCCGTCAAGCCCACTTGTTCATGACGCTTGGTTGTCATCGTCGGATACCCTCCTTGCTAATCGCACTAAATGTGAATCGCCTTGCCGTCCACTGCCAGCGCCGCTTCCATGAGCGCTTCGGACAGGGTCGGATGCGGGTGTATGGCATGGCCGATTTCCCACGGAGCAGCATCCAGGACGCGGGCCAGTCCCGCTTCGGAAATCATGTCCGTCACGTGGGGGCCGATCATGTGCACGCCCAAAAGATCGTTGGTCTTCGCATCGGCCACCACCTTGACAAAGCCGTCGTTTTCGCCGTGGACGAGTGCTTTCCCCAACGGTTTGAAACTGAATTTGCCGACCTTTACGTCGTACCCCTGCCGGCGCGCTTCCGCTTCCGTCAGGCCGACATTGGCCACCTCAGGCCGACTGTATGTGCACTTTGGCACTTTGCTGTAATCCAGCGGCTCCGGATTGAGACCAGCCATGTGCTCCACGGCCAGGATGCCTTCGTGCGAGGCCACATGAGCAAGCTGCAGCCCGCCGATGACGTCGCCGATGGCGTAGATATGCGGCTCTGCCGTCTGAAAGTGCTCGTTGACGACGATCACGCCGCGCTCCACTTTGATCTCCGTCGCCTCCAGACCGATGTTTTCCACGTTGGCCTGCCGCCCGACGGATACCAGCAGCTTTTCGGCCGCAAACGTCTGCACGCCGCTGGCCGTCTCTGCCTGAATCGAGACGCGGCCGTCCGCTTTCTCCAATGTCTCCGGCAGTACCTTTGCCCCGGTGACGATGTTCACCTTGCGCTTTTTCAGCAGGCGGGTCATCTCCTTGCTGATCTCCTCGTCTTCCAGCGGCAGAATCCGGTCGGCGTACTCCACCACCGTCACCTCGACGCCGAAGTCGTTCAGCATGGAGGCCCACTCAATGCCGATCACGCCGCCGCCGACGATTGTGACAGACGACGGCAGTTCTTCCCATTGCAGCGCTTCGTCGCTGGTGACCACTGCTGTGCCGTCAATCGTCAAGCCCGGCAGCGTCCGGGGGCGGGAACCGGTGGCGATGAGCAAAAAGCGGGGGACGAGCATCTCTTGGTCCCCGTTTGGCTTTTCCACCCGCACAGCCCCTGCCTGCGGCGAAAAAATCGACGGGCCCATGACGCGGCCGATCCCTTCAAAGACCGCGATGTTCCCTTTTTTCATCAGGTACTGCACGCCCTTGTGCAGTTGGTCGACGATCCCCTGCTTGCGCGACTTCACTTTGCGGAAGTCGTAGCCTACACTGTCGGCCGAGATGCCGTACTTGTCGCTTTCCTTCAGCGTCGCGTACACCTCGGCACTGCGCAGCAGCGCCTTGGAGGGGATGCAGCCTCGGTGCAGGCAGGTGCCGCCCAGCTTTTCCTTTTCGACGATCGCCACTTTCATCCCCAGCTGGGAGGCGCGGATCGCCGCGACGTAACCGCCTGTCCCGCCTCCCAACACGACGAGATCAAATTCCTGTGACATGCGTTCCATCTCCTTTCGTCCGTGGGGGAGCAGCTTAGGACCACTCCACCGTCCGGTATCGCGTCCGGCGAATTTGAACATTCACTCGGCTGTATGTATCGGGGCGTCCGCAGCGCTGCCGCGGGCGCTCCCGGAAAAGCCGCCGGTCAAACGGCGGTATTAGCGGTGGTAAACAGTCTTGCCGTTTCGCAGGAATGTGTTGCGGGATTTGGCGACGCTGGCGATGCGCTCTTCCGCCATGCGGTCAGCTGCCTTGTAGGACGGTACACCGTCGCGTTCAGCAATCTCGAATACCTTCAGGATGTTGTCGTAGATCGTCTCCACCTTTTTCAGCGCCCGCTCACGGTTGTAGCCCTGCAGTTCGTCCGCCACGTTGATCACGCCGCCCGCGTTGATGACGTAGTCCGGCGCGTAGATGATGCCCATTTCATGAATCATATCGCCATGCCGTTCTTCTTTCAACTGGTTGTTGGCCGCGCCGGCGATCACTTTCGCCTTTAGCAGCGGAATCGTGTCGTCGTTGATGATCGCCCCGAGCGCGCACGGCGAAAAGATGTCGCACTCGACACTGAAAATCTCGTTGACGCCGACCGCTTTCGCGCCAAAGTCCTCGACGGCCCGGTTGACGTTCTCCTCGTTGATGTCGGTCACGATCAGATGGGCACCTTCTTCATGCAGATGGCGGCAGAGGTTGTACGCCACGTTGCCCACGCCCTGCACCGCCACCACACGGCCCGACAGGTCGTCGCTGCCAAACGCCAGCTTGGCGGCTGCCTTCATGCCGCGGTATACGCCGTAGGCGGTTACCGGCGAGGGGTTGCCGCTGGAGCCGAACGCCGGAGAGACGCCGGTGACAAAGTCCGTTTCCAGATGGATCATGTCCATGTCGGCCACGGTCGTTCCCACATCCTCGGCGGTGATGTAGCGGCCGTTCAAGCCCTGGATGTAGCGGCCAAAGGCCCGGAACAGTTCCTCGCTCTTGTCTTTGCGCGGATCGCCGATGATCACGGCTTTCCCGCCGCCGATATTGAGGCCGGCCGCCGCATTTTTGTAGGTCATCCCGCGGGCGAGCCTGAGCACGTCGATGATTGCTTCTTCCTCGGACTTGTACGGCCACATGCGCGTGCCGCCCAGGGCCGGCCCCAGTGTCGTATCGTGAATGCAGATGATCGCTTTCAAACCGGAATTCTCGTCTTGACAGAAGACAAGCTGCTCGTAGTCGTATTTATGCATGTATTCGAAGATGTTCATGAGGAAACCTCCCTAGTATGTTTCGTCTTTGCAATCCGGCAGTCAAGCGGAGAGAACTCTTCTGCCTGCTCCCGATTGGTTTATAATGCAACAGTCATGCCATCGAAAGAGAAAATGAAAGCGCTTCAATTTTGTGCAGGAGCCATTCGGGCTTGGCAATTCCCTGCGCAATATTTTGCACAAACGAGCAAAAGGTTGCATGCAAAAAAATGCACGCTCGTCTCGCTCAGCTCTGCTCCTCGGTAATCCCCAGCTTTTCCAGCTTGTAATACAGGCTGCGGATTGAAATCCCCAGGCGTTTGGCCGCCAGCGTGCGGTTGCCGCGAGCGGCTGTCAGCTCGTGGATGATGTGCTGCCGCTCCGCTTCTTCCACCGCCTCCTTCAGCGTTTTACCCGTGGTGGCGGCAGTCTCCTGTCGCTGTCCGCCGTGGTTTCCGCTTTTTCGCTCCAGCGGAGGCAGATGCTCGGGCAGGATGACCCGCTCGCTGATCCGCATGTGGATCATCGCCCGGGCCAGCACGTTTTCCAACTCCCGCACATTGCCCGGCCAGTGGTAGGAGAGCAGGATGCGCAGCGTCTCCGGGGCGATCTCCTCGACGTTGCGCCCGTATTCCTGATTGTACTTGCGCAGCAGGTGCATGGCGAGCGGTTGTATGTCCTCCAGACGCTGCCGCAGCGGCGGGATATAGATCGGAACCACGAGGAGCCGGTAGTACAAGTCTTCCCGAAAACGGCCCGCTTGGATCGCTGATTCCAGATTGACGTGAGTGGCCGCGATGACGCGGACGTCGACGTCGATCGCCTTGGTCCCGCCGACGCGCACCACTTCCCGCTCCTGCAGAACGCGGAGCAGTTTGACCTGCATGCTCATCGACAGTTCGCCAATTTCATCGAGAAAAATGGTGCCGCCGCTGGCTTCCTCGAACAGGCCCCGCTTGCCGCCGCGCCGCGCGCCTGTAAATGCTCCCTCCTCGTAACCGAACAGTTCGCTCTCCAGCAGATGCTCCGAGATCGCTGCGCAGTTGACGCGGATGAACTGCTTGTACTTCCGTTCGCTGGCGTTGTGGATGGCGTGGGCGAACAGCTCCTTGCCCGTCCCCGATTCGCCGCGCAAGAGCACGGTCGCCCGGGTCAAGGCTGCCTTTTGCGCCTGTTCGATTGCCGCCCGCATCGGCTCGCTGAAGCCGATGATGTCGGCAAAGGTGTACTTGGCTTCCAGGGTGCGGATGATCTGGTGTGCCCGTTCCAGCTCTTCCGTCAGCCGTTTGATTTCCGATACGTCGTGGATCACCCCGACACTGCCTTTCAGCTCACCGTCCACCATGACCGGGGCCACGTTGACGACGACGTCTTTTCGTTTCGGTCCCACTTTCATATGTACGCCGCGAACCGGCTTTTTGGTCTTCAGCACACGCATGTGCATGCTGTCCCCTTCGGAGATGTCCACCGTTGCCGGCTTGCCAATGATGTCTTCGGGCTGCAGACCGGTCAGCCGGGTATACGCGGGATTGATCAGCAGGCCATTTCCCTTGGCATCTACGACCGAGATGGCCTCGTCAGACGAATGAATAATCGCCTGCAGCATGCTTTTCAGCTCTTTCAGGTCGGTCACTTCTTCCGCCAGTGTCATGATTTCCGTAATGTCGCGGAAGATGGCGACAGCGCCCACCACCTCGCCTTGTTCGTTGCGAACAGGAACGCGGTTGGTGATGATGCGCGTCTTATTGGGCAGCACCTGCTCCTGGTTGAGCTCCGGCTGCCCCGTTTCCAATACGATATGTAAGCGCGTGTTGGGGATCTTTTCCGAGGCGACCGTCCCCAGCACATCTGCTGCCTCCAGTCCCATCAGCCGTTCCGCTGCCCTGTTGAACAGGGTGATGATCCCCTGCCGGTTGACGGCGATGATCGCATCATGGGTGGAGTTGAGCATGGTCTCCCGCTCCCGCTGGTTCTGCGTCAGCGCGGCGATCAGCGCTTCCTTCTCGCTGATCAGCTTCATGATGATGCTGGTAAACGTCCCTGGAATCAGCGCCGTCTTTTCCTGTTTGAGGCGCAGGATCTCTTCATAGGCCGCCTGGTTGCCGGTCGCCTCCAGAATCACGTCCACATCCCTGGACAGATACGGCCGAAAATCTGTGCCGACCTCGATGCCCAGTGATCGGGCCAGTTCCAGTCCCGGTGCGTCGCTGCGCTCATCCACCACGGCGATGATCGTCATCTCCTCCATGTTGCTCAACAACCGCAGAAGCGCCGTTCCGCCCCGGCCGGCCCCGACGATGAGCAGCTTGTGCATGCGCGATCCCTCTTTCCACCAATCAGAAATCAGACTGTTACCATTGTACCCCATGCGCGCCCGGTTGGACAGGCGCATGTTCCGTTGGACAAGGGGCGACCCATCCATTATGATGGGAAGGGAGCACGTTGGAAAGGGGTGAACACGCCCTTGATCGGCCAAAAACTAATCGCGCTTATGATCATGGTCATTCCCGCAGCGCTTGCCATGTACGGAATCAAACTGATCCGCGATGCGCTTTTTTACTCCGCAACACCCGATGCAGATTTCCTCTGGGGAAAGCTGCTGCTCGGACTCGTGCTGTTCGCAGGCCCCGTCAGCTTTATCGGCGGGTTTATATTGCACCACGACCGGAAGCGGAACCGCGTACAGCCCCGCTTCATGAAACGCGATCCGGAAGACGACGAAGACTAGAACCAGGCCGTGACGACCTGGTTCTATTTCGTTTCAGCCGGCCGGCCCCACTGATCCAGCCGGTTCAGCCAGCCGACAGATTGGATCACGCGGGAAAAGGAGACGAATTCCGCCAACAGGTGGAGGATTGCAAACACGAGCAGCATGGCAATTTGCACGGCAAACGACAGGTTGGTCGCAAGGCTGAATCCAGCCGCGAACCCCAGATAGTTGGCCCCCGTGTCTCCCAGCATCAGGCGGCCTGCGGCGTCATGCCGAAACACCAGCGCAGCAGCAGCCGCCACGGGAACCATCCACACCCAGCAGGGAGCTTTTCCTGAAGCAAACGCCCCGCCTGCCACAGCCACAGCTGCGAGCAGCGCAAACACCTTGAGCGCGCGCGCCGGCCGCAGGTCAAACATGTTGAGTACGTTTGGCGACAGCGCCAGCAGACCGGCTGCTGCAAGCGCCGACAGCGTCTCCCCGTAAAGGGCGAGGCTGACCAACAGGGCCGTACTCCCGCCTCCCCACGCTTTCCACATGCCGCTGGTCATGCGCCGTTCCTTCCAGAGCGCGCCGAAGTGGCCGCGGAAGCCTTTTACCGCTTTGTCGGGACTGCAGTCGTCCAGCCAGCCCCAAAACGCCATCGACGCCGAACCGGCCAGAAACAAGACGCCCACGCGCAGCATGGCTGACGCTTCGGCGGCAAACAGGCAGACGAGCAGCATCGCCGCCTGCGCAGCGGCTGCATAACAAAACACTGCCACGCCTCCCCCGGTGATCACGTCTTCGTCCCTGAAATTTTTGCGGATCATTCCCTTCCTGCTAAGCATCCGCAAACATGCGGCAAACAGCAGGCGATGCCCGACCGCGGGGACGACGACGCCGAGAAAAAGCAGCGCCATCAGTTTCGCGTCCACACGCTTCCCTCCCACCATTTGCGGCCAAGTGCCCGGCCGATCGCCCAAAATTCTTTTCCCCGGTGGCAGTAACCAGCCCAATCATTTCCGGTCTCCCGATGGGCAAACGCAACCGGCACCTCCAGCACCCGGTACCCGGCCCGAAGCACATCAATGGTCAACCCGACTTCGATGCCAAAGCCCTTGTCCAGACGCCCCGTGCGTTCCAACACCTGGCGGCGAATGGCCCGCTGCCCCGACAGCGGCGCCTGGGCCCGATACCCGGTCAGCAGCCGGATGCCGTGACGCGCCAATCCTTTTGCCAATCCCACGCCCGCTTTTCGCGCCGGCGCGGGCAGTACGGCCACTGCCATGTCGCAGACGCCGCTGAGGACAGGAGCGATCAGGCGGTTCGCTTCTCCCGCGCTTTCCCGCAAATCGCCGTCCAACAGCAGCACGATGTCGCCAGCGGCACGCCGCCAGCCCGTCTGCAGCGCTGCCCCTTTGCCCTGGTTGCGCGGCAATCGGATTACCAGATCGGCCCAACTGTCCGCCAGTGCTCCCGTGCCGTCCGTACTGCCGTCATCGACGACGATCAGTTCGTCACAGATGACGTGCTCGCGGACAGCCTGCAGCGTGGACACGATGGAGTCGGCCTCGTTATAGGCGGGAATTACTACGCTAACTGTTTTTTTCACGCGCCTCCCTCATTTCCGTCAGCAGCTTTTGCACGTTCTCCAGCAATCCCCACTGTTTGCTCGGCGAATCGGGCACCTCTTCGGCGTACAGCCAGCGGCAGTCGTTTGGCAGCGTCGACAGCCAGTCCGGCTGGACAGGGCCAAAGACCAACAGCGGCCCGTCCGACGGTATGCTTCCCTCCCGGTAGGCAAGCACGTTTACCCCGACGGAGCGGAATATCTGCTTGAGCCGCAGCAATTGCTGCTGATCGGCATGCCAGACGTACACGCTGCTCCCCTTCAGTTCATTGGCATAGCGGCTGGCCAGCAGCTGTTCCATTTCTTCGTGGTTCCGCTCCATTTCCGCCAAGATACGGTTTAGCTGCTGCTTCAGCTCGCTGTTGCTGCGCAGCGCCTGGTCGTACTTGGCTTCCATGTTTTTCAACACTTCCTGTTCCTTCAGTGCAAACCACGATTGCCCGGCCGTTCCTCCCAGCAGGATGCCGATCCCCAATGCGAGAAACACTGCAGCCAGCGACAACAGGTGATGACGAAAGTGAATCAATTCCGCCGCCTCCTAAAACGCCCAACTGCGCCACTGCATCCACCACATTTGCACGGCGTGGCGGGCGACCGGGTTGATTGCCAGAGCGGCCGCGACCGGAACGAGGGTGGCGGCGATCATCAGCGCCCACCAGTTCCACGACCAGCGCGGCTGGTAGAGCTGGCTGACGCCCTTGGCATCGATCAGCTTGGGCCCGATTTTGGTGCGTACCAGCAGGGTGCTGGCCATGCCTTTGCGTCCTTTCTCCAAAAAGTCAATCATATTGGAATGCGAGCCAATCGTGACGATCAGCTGCGCCTGTTCCTCGTAGGCGAGCAGCATTGCGACATCTTCGCTGGTCCCCGGCGCGGGCAGGAGGTGATAGGGAAGCCCCAGCGCCTCGACCCTCTCCCGTCCGGGCGCGCTGCCATCGGGAAAAGCGTGGACCACTACCTCCGCCCCGCAGCACAGGGCGCGGTCGGAGATGCTGTCCATGTCCCCGACGATCAGATCGGGCGTGTAGCCGCATTCCATCAACGCGTCCGCCCCGCCGTCCACAGCAATCAGCACCGGCTGGCACTCGCGGATGTAGGAGGAAAGCATCCGCAAATCCTCCCGATAATGCCGGCCGCGCACGACCACCACCACATGCCGGTTTGCCATCCGCGTGACCAAGGGCAACTTGCGCAGCGGATGGAGAAACAGTTCCTTTTCCCGTTCGGCGAACTGCAGGGTGTTGTCGATAAACGCGGCCAGCACGTCGTCCAGGCGGTCATCCGCTTCCTTTCGCCTTGCCGCGATCTCATAAGCGGTGACGGCCCGCACGGAGGCAACCGGACGCCACTGTCCGTCAGTGTGCACCAGCAGCGCATCGCCCGACACTGCCGCCCGTTTTCCGTCCAATTCCTCCACCAGACTGCTGTGTCCACCGACGACTTCGTACATGGGAATCCCTGCTTCCAGCAGTCTGCTCGCCCCTTCGGCGGGGTAGGTGCCGGTCATGAATGGGGAGAGGTTGATCACGGCCTGCACGTTGGCTTCCAGCAGCGAACGGGCCGCCATCTCATCGACATCGGCATGGTCCACCAGGGCGATTTGCCGGGGCTGAAGCCGTTTGCACAGCTGTTTGGTTTTACGGTCGGCCGCGATCGTCGCCGTGCATGCAAACATGCCGGTATCACTGCACTTGCCCACCTTTCCCACCTCCATCCCTAGTATGCTAATCATTTCCGCCGGGCATGCAATTGGCGAAAAAGAAAGGAGGCCGCGCAATTTGCGCAGCCTCCACAGCAACCGCTTTCGTCCCCGCGAAAACGAACCTGTAAACGGGAACGACCCCTATACTCCTCTTGTCGCGTAGTAGATAATCAGACCGTCTGCGAACAGGAATACAGCCAGGGACAAAAGTCCGAATCCTACCGCAAACTTGTTTTTGGCTCTCGCGGAACGGATCACGCCCCAGAGGATGAAGAACGTGAACACGAACATGAGGATATCGAACAAGGTAATTTTCATCCGTCAGACAACTCCTTTACAAAACTGACGCGCAGGAATAGAATGCCACTTTCATTATATAGAATCGCCCACGGGTATACAAGCAGTAGTGGAATTGTGACAAACGATTTCACAATTGTGGATTCACTGGGGAAGGGTGGTTACGGATAGTGTGTCTCATTGTTTCGTTCCTATCCAGATCGTCCAGCGATCCCGCTCCACGATGATCCCGTCTGAAGCAATCTCCTGCTTCATGGCAGCGACCAGCGCGCGCAGCTCTTCGTCGGAAAGGGCGTGCAGGATCGAGCGGCCGTTTCGTTTGAGCAGATCCTGCTCCAGTTCCTCCCATCCCGAATAGACGCGGCGTGTCTCCCACAGCACATCCCTGTGTATCGCTTGAAAACCGGCTGTTCGCATCGCGTCCTGCACGTCGGAATCGGCTGGGCGGCGCTCTTTTTCCAGCTCCAGCAGACGCGGAAAGCGGGAAAAAAAGTATCCGCGCAGATGGGTGGGCGAACCCGGCAGGGACACATCCTCCATCGTCCGATCCTGCACGATCGCCAGACCGCCGGGAACAAGCAGGCGGGCGGCCTCGGCAAAGAACCCGTCCAGCTCGTCCAAATGATGAATCAACGCTCTGGCAAACACCACGTCGGTGCTTTCCCCCGGCATCCCTGTCCGCAGGGCGTCTCCGCGGACCAATGTTACGTTTGGACAGTCACGACAGGTCTCCTTTGCTGCCTCCAGCATAACTTGGGAGAAATCAACGCCGACCACCGCTGACGCTCCCATCTCCGCCCATGCTTTGGTGTATATCCCGCCGCCGCATCCGATGTCTGCCACGCGCCTGCCAACCGGGTCGAGCCATCCGCAAATGGCCTCCATCCAGCTTGCGTCCGCGCGCCTGCCAGCGTACGCATAACGATTCTGTTCCGCATGAAAATCTATTCGCATGGCCTGATCCGCTCCATGAATTCCAGCCGGTTGCCAAATGGGATGGTTCATCTCACTTTCCCCCTTTTTGGCACAAGACCATCCACTCGTCGATCTGGTGCGACTGGACGCGTCCGTTCCGCACGTCCAGATTCCAGTATGCTTTCATCGCCTGCGGCGCATCCAGCAGGCAGCGCTCCACTGCTTCCTCCTGCTCCTTGGATGAGGAGGTCCGGGCGACCCACTCTGAAAACAGGAAGCGCTTTTGGCGCAGGCGGTCCTTGCGTTCCATTAGGCCGTATTTCTGCAACAGTTGCCGCCACTCCGCTACCGACAGACAGCGCACGTGGCTGATGTCGCGCAATTTCTCCACCCGGTTGACAATCTCGGCCAACTCCGGTTCATCGGGCACCACGTTGTCGATCAGCAAAAACATGCCGCCAGGACGAAGCACACGGCTCGCCTCACGGACAAACGCGTCCGGGTCGGGAAAGTGATGGGCGGCAATGCGGCAGCATACGGCGTCAAACGATTCGGACAAAAACGGCAGTTGTTCCGCGTCCGCCTGCACGTACACAAGATTCGTCAATCCGGCCTCCCGGTGAGCATTAGCTGCAGCCTCCAGCATCGGTGCAGTCAGGTCGGTGGACACAACGAAGCGGCAGTGCGGAGCCAGCGTTTTGGCCACATGGCCGCCGCCGGTCGCCACATCCAGCACCACCCAATCGCCGCGTGGCTTCAGCCATTCGACCAGGAGCGGCAAGTCCTCCCCTTGGCGTGCGTCGCGCTGGTCACATATGACTCGGCGTGGCGGCCGAATTGTTGTTGAACCGTTGTTTTCACGTCATCCTGTCTCATGGAGACCACCTCCTGATCCCATCCTATTCCATACACAAACCGCTTTGTTATAGAATATGAATAACAAGCTATCCATCTATTCGATAACTTCAACAACCAGATCGTTTCAGGAGGTTCCCATGGATTTGCAAAGCCTGGAGGTGTTTTTGGCGATTGCCCGGTACGGTTCGCTGAACCGGGCGGCCCAAGCCATGTTTCTCGCCCAATCCACCGTGACCCACCGGCTCAAGCAGTTGGAACGGCAAGTGGGCACACCGCTATTCGTCCGCACCGCTACAGGCGTCAGCCTGACCGGGGAAGGGAGGCGCCTTCTGCCGGTTGCGGCCTCCGTCGTCGAACAGCTCCGTGCATTTACCCAGCACAGGGAAAAGCCTCAGGCGCTGACAATCGTCGCTGGCAAAGCGTTCGCGTCGTACGAGCTGCCCCGCCTGATCGGCGAGTACCGGCGCGCTCACCCGCACTTTACCTGTTTCGTCCGCTCCACGCTTTACGAGGAATCAATCGCCGCCCTCCTCACCGGTGCCGCCGACATCGCCTTTCTTGGCCACGAGGTGTACCATCCGTACATTCATCAGGAGTTCCTGCCTTGCGACCGGATTCTCCTGGTGACCGCTCCCGAACATCCGTGGGCAAGCGGATTCCCCGGTTTTTCCCACTGGGGAGCAGAGCCCGTCATCGCTTTCGGCGACCATACCGCGCCGTTCCGGCAGCGGGTTGACCGGTTCCTGGCGCAGCACGGCGTATTTCCCAACGTCGTCATGGAACTGGACAGTTTCAGTGCAGTCAAAAAAATGGTCCTCCAGCAGCTCGGTGTCACCATGCTGCCGGAACGAACCATTCGGGAAGAGGTGGACGCGGGACGACTGATTGCCATGGACATTGCCAACGGCCAACTGACCCGCCCCACCTTGATTGCCTACCTGCATGCCAAAAAGGAGGACGACGCATTTCAGCAGTTTGTCCAGTGGATCAAAAGCGCCTACTAAACCAGCGTGAGGACGGTCACTTCCGGCCGGCAGAGAAACCGGACCGGCAAAATGGTCGTGCCCAATCCCCTGCTGGTATAGACCGGCATCTTGCGCTCGCCTGCCTGCATCAGGCCGGACACGTATTTTTGGCCAAGCGGTGGTGTCAATACGTGGCCGATGAGCGGGAGGCGCACCTGTCCGCCGTGACTGTGGCCGGACAACTGCAGATGGACATGATGACGGGCAGCCACATCGGCAAAGTCCGGTTCGTGCACAAGCAGGATTACCGGTTCGCCTGGGGCAATGCCCGCCAATGCCGCCTGCACGTCAGGCGTGCCGTGCAGCACGTCGTCCACGCCGGCCACATAGAGACCGGCCCCTTTGTACTCTGTCCGCACATGTCGGTTGTCCAGGACCTGAAAGTCCGCATCCACGAGCGCCTGGTGGATAACATCCTGCTGCCCGTAGCGCCAGTCGTGGTTGCCCAGTACGGCAAACTTGCCGAGCGGCGCCTGCAGTCCCCGCAGCATGGGAACCGCCGCGGACAGCAGCCGCGTGCTCTCGTCCACCAGGTCGCCGGTAAAGCAGATCAGATCAGGCTTCTCCCGATTGATCACATCCACCACGCGCTGCAGTTGTTCCAATCCCCAGTACGGTCCCAGGTGCGTGTCGCTAAAATGGACCAGACGGACACCTTTCAGCACCTGCGGCCAATCGGGAAGTGTGATCGACAGCGAGACCACTTCCAGTTGATGCCGTTCCCACCCGTATCCGTAGGCTCCGCACAGTGCCCCCACCCCGAGCAGCCCCAGGAGCCAGTGCATGCCTTTTGTCATAAAACGCCTCCGGGTAATGACATCCAACCGCCGCTTACTCGTCGCAAGCGATTCTCTCATAGCCGTTGACGACCAGGTCCAGCTGCCCGGTCTCCGGATTGATTAACAGGCCGTGCACCGGCACCCCGCACGGCAGCAGTGGGTGGTTTGAAATAACCTCGACGCTTCGTTTCACGCTTTCCTCCACGCTGTCAAAGCCGCGCAGCCAGGTCTTCAGATTGATCCCGGCATTTAGCAGCAAGGAAATCGTCTCGTCGGTAATCCCCTGCTGTTTCATTCTGTTCAGCATGTCTTCGGCGGAGATCATGCTCATCCCGCAGTCGTAATGTCCCACGACCATCACTTCTTCCGCGTTCAAGGCATACAGCGCGACGAGGATGCTGCGCATGACACTGCCAAATGGATGGGACACGATCGCCCCCGCACTCTTCACGTGCTTGAAATCCCCGTTGCGCAAATTCATCGCCTTGGGCAGCAGTTCTTCCAGCCGGGTATCCATACAGGACAGGATCACCAGACGCTTGTCCGGGAATTTGGTTGTCTTGAATGCCTCGTATTCCCCACGAGCGACAAACCCGCGGTTGTACGCGAGAATCTCTTCCAGTTTGGTCATGCGTGATCACCACTCTTTGCAAGGGTTATTTCCTCATTGTACTAGAAAGAAGCAGGGAATCAACACATTGCGAGAAGTCCGCCAACGCAATGTGCCTGCTCGCAGCATGGAGGCTAGGCAAAAAGAACCCCCTCTTGGATAAGGGGGCAGGTTTCCAGAAAATGCTTTCCATATTTATTGAAGCTCCTCCAAGGCTTGCTGCAGCGTGGCCTTGGTCACCACCTTTTCAGTAAACGCAATGCCCAATTCGATCATGGTGTTGGCGATTTCCGGGCGAATCCCGGTGATGATCGCCTTGCATCCGAGCAGCCCGATTCCTTCTACGATGCGAAACAAATGGCCCACCACGGCTGTGTCCATGAACGCCACACCGGACAAATCAATAATAATTTTTTGAATCTTCAGGTTGGCAATTTGATTGAGCGTTCGCTCCTGCACTTTTTTCGCCCGATAGGTATCCAGGGTGCCGACAATGGGCAGCACCGCCATGGAAGCGGATAACGGAATGATGGGAACCGACAGGTCATCTATCGTTTCACGGTGGGAACGCAGCAGTTCATCCTTGTACTCGATGTAACTGGAGAAATAGTGGAAAATGTAATGATCCAAGAGAAAATTCGTTTTGATGCCAAGCTGGAAGACACCTTCCATGTCCAGTCCGACATTCTGATAATAGTTATGTAATAAATTCCAATACACCTTGCGAAACGCCTGGATCAATTCCAGTTTGATGACGAGCGGGACATCATTTCTCGCACCCGTCTTGCCCAGTTCCTTCGCGAGCATCGTCAGCTCATGCTGCCGCTCTTCGACCAGGAGTTTGGCCATTCTGACAAAAATGTCCCCTACATCAATATTGTACATGGAGTCGGCGATGAGCTGGTTGGTCCCTTTCGTTTCGTGGGCAAACAGCTCGTGAAAGCGATCTTCATTCATGGCGAAATACTCTTGAAAACTCTGGCCTTCCACGTATTGCATGTTCATATCCATCACTCCAATTTGTTCGATCATTTCAATCGGAAACTGAATGGTGAATGTTGTGCCGATGCCTTCTGTACTCTTTACCTCAATGGTTCCTCCATGTTGATAAATGGTTGAAAACACCTGTGTCAGGCCCATGCCCGTCCCCTCATCTTTTGTTGTGAAGAAGGGAGTACCCAACAGTTGAAGCTTTTCCCTCGGCACACCGACTCCTGTGTCCGAAATGCTGACGTACACAAAGTCACCCATACGGTAATGGTCGATGGTGATGATGCCTTCATGGGGAATGGCTTCAAACGCATTTTTCAAGAGATTGAAAAAGGCTTTCTTCAACTGGTTGCGTTTTCCCCAGATAACTTCATCACAATTGCGAAAGTTCCGGACAATTTGCACCCGATAGATTTGATCCTGAAACAAGTAGAGCAGAGACTCCAATTCGGAACAGAGATTGATCGAAAGATACGACTCTTCTTCCAAATCAGGTTTGCATACCTGCAGCAAATCCTGCAGCGTCGCAATCGCCTGGTCCAGTTCGGAACAGGCAATATCCAAATACCCATGGGAAATCTCTTCCTTGAGCAGCTGCAAAAATCCCTTCACTGCGGTTAACGGATTTCTCACTTCATGTGCGATCCCCGCTGCAATTTGGCCGATCGAAGCAAGGCGGCTCAAGGTATCTTCTGTCTTTTGTGTGTTATGGCTGCTTGGTTGCCCATTTGATTGCAACGATCCTCGTTCCTCTCCTTGAAGTTTCGATGTGGAATTCATCCATCAGTCGCTTTACGCCGGATAAGCCGAGTCCCAATCCTCGTGACGACGATCGCCGTTTGCCGTTGATCACGTCCTCAACATCGAGAATTCCCGGCCCTTCATCGGTAACGACCAAGCGTATTCCCTGTTCGAGCAATTCACAACAAATGATCCCCTTGCTGAAGGCGTGATCCAGTATGTTTCGGGTTAACTCTGACACGCTCACGAAAATCTTCTGCTGATCCGCCTCGGAAAAAGGGAGCTGCTTCATAAAATGACGAACCGTACTTAACGCAAAATAAATATCGTCTTCGGAAGAGATATTCACTTTTTGATAGGTGATCGGCACAGGAATCCTCCAAGGAACCAAACAAATTTCATTTTAATTTGGTTATAATGATGTTTATGAATATATCAATAAAGAATTATGTACTGCTCATCACTTCTGGCAGCAAGATATCCCGGGCATGTCTCATCCTGCCTTACCCCCTTCTGGATTGTAAAAAAATACCACTTCTTCATTGGTCATACGGAACCAATAAACAAGCGGTACTCGTAATGCTTCCAATTGTCAGTATCTTTGATACATCTATTTTCTTTTTTCTCAGCTTATTTTCGCTTCAATCCGCAGCTTATCAGCCACCATGGCAATAAACTCGGAGTTGGTCGGCTTTGCCTTTGTGTTGGAGACGGTGTAGCCGAACAAGCTGGAGATGGAATCCAGATTCCCCCGCGACCAGGCGACTTCGATGGCGTGGCGGATGGCACGCTCCACCCGGCTGGCTGTCGTGTTGAACTTTTTGGCGATGTCGGGGTACAGCACTTTGGTGATCGAACCGAGCAATTCCACATCGTTGTACACCATCGTGATCGCTTCGCGCAGGTACAAATACCCCTTGATGTGGGCAGGCACACCGATCTCGTGAATGATGCTGGTAATGCTGGCATCCAGATTGCGCCCTCTCACCGCCAGCGACGACTGCGGCTTGACGGCGCTGATAAACGAACCGGTCGGCTTGCTGCTGGTCATCTGGCGGATGCGTTGAGCCAGCACTTCCATATCAAACGGTTTCAAAATGTAGTAGGCAGCTCCCAGTTCCACCGCTTTTTTCGTGATTTCTTCCTGACCAAACGCGGTCAGCATGATGATTTTGGGCTGCGGAGACAGACGCATGGCCTGAATCTGCTCCAGCACCGCCAGGCCATCGAGGTGCGGCATGATAATATCGAGAATCAGTACATCCGGCACGCTCTCCTGAAGCAGACGAATGACATCGTTGCCGTTGTACGCCACCCCGACGACGTTCATGTCATGCTGGCTGCTGATGTACTCTTCCAGCAGGTTCACAAATTCCCGATTATCATCTGCCAACAACACGTCAATCTTGTTCAAGGTCGTTCCTCCTTACAATCAACATCTATTTTGGAAAGAAGGTGGAATTGGTGATCTCAGAAGTATGTAAACGATCGGAATCTGTCCAAACCATCTTTTCACATGAAAAATTATTCGACAAACCCCAGGTCATTCCTGCCAATGACGAAAGATTGAATGATTTTTCCGATATTTCGACAATTCACAACTACTTTTCGTCAGTATGCGTTCCCCCGTCGGCCGTCACTTGCGAAAAATGCGGCTGGATGCGGCAGCCCCCTTCCTTTTGCGCCCTGCACGTCTGGGCGATATCCGGTAAGGGACGCCCGCATAGAGAAGAGCCGCCGCGCCCAACGGGAGAGCGCTGACGGCTATTGAAGCGTGCTTCGGTTAGGGGCGTTTTTGCACGTCCCGCAAAGCCATGCGTTCGTGCCTGTAAGCTGGTCCTTACGCTATGCTGCACTCCCGATCGGCGCTTTGCCTTGCTGCGAGCGGACGGGTATGCCTGCCTCTTGCAGCATCCATTCAATGTAGCAGCCGTATCCCGAGGTGGGATCGTTGACAAACACGTGTGTGACCGCCCCGACAATCTTACCGTCTTGGATAATCGGACTGCCGCTCATCCCCTGAACGATGCCGCCGGTTTTCTCCAGCAGACGCTTGTCCGTTACTTTGATAATCATGCCCTTCGTGGCGGGGAAATGCTGCTTGACGACATTGACGATCTCTATGGAGAACTCCTCCACTTTTTGGCCGTCCACCACCGTGAGAATTTTGGCCGGCCCCTCCTTCACCTGCTCGGCAAGGGCGATCGGCATCGGCTCATTGTACAAACCGCGCTTTGGCTGCTCTTTCATCTTGCCAAAGATGCCGAACGGCGTGTTTTTGGTGATCGTCCCCAGGACTTCGCTTTCGTTGTAAAAGCGGGCAAATTTCTCCCCCGGGTTGCCGCTCTGTCCTTTTTCAATGGAGGTTACGCTGGCTGCGACGATCTGGCCGTCGCCCACGGCAATTGCCTGGCCGGTGTCCACGTCAGAGATCACGTGGCCCAACGCACCGTACGCCTTGGTATTGGGGTCAATAAACGTCAGTGTACCGACACCGGCTGCAGAATCGCGGATGTATAGCCCCATGCGGTACTCGTTGTCTTTTTTGTCTTTTGCCGGGTGCAGGGTCATGTTGAGCTTTTCCTTGCCGCGTACGACCAGCAGCTGTACGGGGGTGTTGCGCTCCCCTGCTTCGTTGACCAGTTTCTTGACATCATTCATGTCGTTGATGTACAGATCGTTTATCTTGACGATCATGTCCCCGACATGAATACCCGCTCGCTCCCCGGGCGAAACCTTTTCCTTGCCTGTGTCCACGAGATGGTGTCCGACGACGAGCACGCCCGCCGTCTGCAACTTGACGCCGATCGATTGTCCCCCGGGGATGACCCGCAAATCGGGCAGCACGTTTACGTTGACAGCGGTCAGCGGAACGTTGTGCCACTTGACCTGCAGCTGTGCCTGACCTGCGCGGCGCGGCTCGACAGACAGCGGTTTGCTCAAGTCGACGGTGACTTCCCGCGTCTTTGCTCCGTTTACGTGCAAAATGTCGGGGTTGCTGTTGATCAACGTCCCCATGACGGGCACGGAGACGCGAAGCTGTTGCAGTGAACCTTCCATCAAGCGCAATTCATGGGGGAAAGAAGTCAGGTCGCGGAACGGGGTGGAACTCACGACGAGCGCCGTGATGAGGAGAAGGAGACTTCCCATCCATTTTCTTCTGTTGTGACGGATCACCAGCAATCACTCCTACCGTTCCCTACCTACACCTACCTGATACACCTCCACCTTGTGTAGTTATAATGTTGCCTGCGCCCCAACGGATTATGTCAGGAAAATCACCCACGCACACACGCGGGAATGCGCCATCCGCCCCGTAAAAAAAGCTGTCAAACGCCGTTGACAGCTTTTCGTCGTTGCCCCAGCAAAATCATTTCGCGGGCATGTTCTTCGGTTTTGGACGTGACTTCGGCACCGCCCAGCATCCGGGCCAACTCCTTGACGCGCTCTTCGTCGGAGAGCCGCTCTACCACCGTCATCGTCTCGTGCTCACTCATTTCCTTGCGAATCAGGAAATGCGCGTCAGCCAACGATGCCACCTGCGGCAGATGGGTGATGCAAAGAACCTGCCGTTTCTGTGCCACGCGGGCCAGTTTCTCCGCAATCGCCTGGGCCGCCCTGCCGCTCACGCCGGTATCCACTTCGTCGAAAATCAGCGTCTGGACCTGATCGGTGCCGGCCAGGATCGTCTTGATCGCCAGCATGACCCGGGACAGTTCTCCGCCAGACGCGATCTTGGCCAGCGGACGAAGCGGCTCGCCCGGGTTGGGGGAGATGAGAAACTCCACCTGATCAATGCCGTTTGCATCGACGCGCCATTTGGCACCTTCCAGCTCAATCCCGTCCTCATCCGGCACCCGGCGGACGTCGATTGCGAAACGGGCCCGTTCCATGTGCAGATCTTTTAACTGCTGCTCAATCTCCCGCGCCAGCCGTTCGGCGCATTCGCGGCGGATCACGGACAGTTCCTGCGCTTCCACGGCCAGATCGGCCGCCAGTTCGCTCAGCCGGTGCTCCAACTGCTGCAGGCGATCCTCATAGTGCTGCATCTCGTCCAGCTCGTCCTGGATCGCAGCGGCGTACTCCAGAATGTCGTCCACGTTTTTGCCGTACTTGCGTTTCAGGTTCTGGATCTGGTCAAGCCGCTGCTCCACTTCCGCCAACTGCTCCGGTTCGAAGTCAAGCTGGTCGCTGAGCTGGCGAAGCTGCTGCACCACGTCTTCCATCTGATAGTATGCGCTCTGAACCGATTCCACAATCGGCGCGAGCTGCTCTTCGTACGACGCGATCCGCTCCAGCTCGCTCATCGCGTGGCCGAGCCAATCAAGTCCCCGCTGATCGCCGTAGAGGGCGCGGTAGGCGTCCTGTATGCCGGCGTACACCTTTTCAATGTTCATCCATTTTTTTCGCTGTTTGAGCAGTTTCTCGTCTTCCCCCGGGGTCAGGGCGGCCGCCTCGATCTCGTTCAACTGGTATTGAAGCAGGTCAATCCGCTGCACCAGTTCCCGCTCGTTGCGAGCCATCCGCTCCAGGTCCTGTCTGGTCTTTTTGTAGGCGGCGTAAAGCTGAGCGTACTCCTTTTTGGCTGGGCCCAACTCCGCCTCGCCGTACGCGTCCAGCCAGTTGATGTGCTTGTCCGCCTGCATCAGCATGTGGGTGTCGTGCTGGCCGTGCACGGTCACCAGCCACGGCCCCAGCTCCCGCAGCATTGCCAGGGTGACCAACTGGCCGTTGATGCGGATGATGCTTTTGCCCTGGCTGGAGATGTCGCGGCGCACGACCAGCGTGCCGTCCTGCTCCACAGCGACGCCGAAGCTCTCGCACAGGGCCAGCGCCGGGTGGCCGGCGGGCAGTTCAAACAACCCTTCCACTTCAGCCCGCGTCTCTCCGTAACGGACAAAGTCTGCGGAAGCTCGCCCGCCAAGAAGCAGGCCGAGCGCGTCGATGATGATTGACTTCCCTGCGCCGGTCTCCCCCGTGAGGATGTTTAGTCCGCGTTGAAAGGAAATCGTGACCGATTTGATGATGGCAAAATTGCGAATGGACAGTTCCAACAGCATCGTGTGCAACCACCTTTACAACATGTCCAGGAAGCGCTGGGTGACTTCCCGGGAGTTCTCCTTTGAGCGGCAGATGATGAGAATGGTGTTGTCGCCGCTGATGGTGCCCATGATCTCCTCCCAGGACAGGTTGTCAATCAGTTCGGCTACAGCATTGGCGTGGCCTGACAATGTTTTCAGCACAATGAAGTGGTCGGCGTAGTCGATGCTCACGTAGGAGTCCACCAGCATCCGCTTCAGTTTTTGGATCGGGTTGAACTTCTGCTCGACAGGCATCGAATACTTGTAGCGTCCGTCCGGAAGCGGCACTTTCACCAGGTGCAGCTCTTTGATATCCCTTGATACGGTGGCCTGGGTCACGTTGAACCCTGCTTCCCGCAGACGGTCCACCAGTTCGTCCTGGGTCTCCACTTCGTAATTGCTGATGATTTCCCTGATGCGAATCTGTCGTTGTCCTTTGTTCATTGCCATTACTCCCACTCACCTTGTAGTTTCGTGCGTATCGTTTCAAAAAAGCCGCCTGTTTTCCACTTGATCAGCGGCGTGACATGCGGGGACTTCTTGACAAAAATCTGGTCGCCGCCTTCCAGCCGATAGCCAAACTGGCCGTCGATGGACAGTCCCATCTCCTGGTGGATGGCATCCACCTCGATGCGAATGATCTGATTGGCCGACAGCACCATCGGACGGGCGGTCAGCGAATGTGGGGCCACCGGTGTCAATAGCAGCATATCCACGTTGGGTGCCACGATTGGCCCTCCCGCCGACAAGGAATAGGCGGTCGAGCCGGTCGGACTGGAGACGATCACACCGTCGCCGCTGAACGTCGCCACATAGTCGTCATCCACGTACACGGCGCATTGGATAATCCGGCAAAACGAGCCTTTGGCGATGCCGATATCGTTCATCGCGGTGTAGCTGGCCAGCGCCGTCCCGTTTCGCACCAGCGTCGCCTCCAGCATGGTCCGCTCCTCGATGTCGTACTTGCCGGAGAGCAGATTGTCCACGGCTACAGGCAGATCGTCCGGATCTGCTTCCGACAAAAAGCCGAGCGTCCCCAGATTGATGCCAAGTATCGGCAAGGAGCGGCCGGCCAACTGGCGGGCTATCCCAAGCAGCGTCCCATCGCCGCCCAAGACACACAGCAGTTGTGCTTCCCGGCCGATTTTTTCCAGCGAGGCTGCCAGCTCGGACCGCCCGACATCCGAGGCAATATGTTCATCAAGCAGGACGCGGGCCCCTCTCGCTTCCAGCAGGTACATCAACTCTCTGGCCACGATTCGGGCTTCCGGCTTCCCTTTGTTTGCTACGATACCAATCGATTTCATACGGCCCTCCCAAACGTCGTTGGTTGGAAATCCTTATACAAGTATACAACTTATCATGCATATAAAAAAAGCCTCGATTCTGCGTGATCGAGGCTTTTTGTCCCACATTTCACTTCAATTCGCGATGGGCCGCGGAGACCACTTCCGCCGTGTGCTTCAGCCAGGCGTCCGGAGTCAGGCCGCCCTCGCTTTTTCGCGCGTGCAGGAGAAACTCGATGTTCCCCTCGCCTCCAGTGATGGGAGAGTAATCCAATCCATGCAGAGAGAACCCGGTGTTGACAGCGAACTGGCCGATATCAACCAGCACCGCTTCATGAATATCCGGATCGCGGACGATGCCGTTTTTGCCGACGTTTTCCTTGCCCGCTTCAAACTGTGGCTTCACGAGGGCAACCACATCCCCGCCCGGTTCCAGAAAGCGGTACAAAACGGGCAGGATCAGCTTCAGCGAGATGAAGGAAACGTCGATCGAGGCGGCGTCCGGCCTCTCATCGTCAAATGCATCCGGGTCCATGTGGCGAAAATTGGTTCGCTCCATCACTACGACACGCTCGTCCTGCCGCAGGCTCCAGGCAAGCTGTCCGTACCCGACGTCAATCGCGTACACACGGCGCGCGCCGTGCTGCAGCGCACAGTCGGTAAAGCCGCCCGTCGACGCGCCAATGTCCATCATCACTCTGCCGTTCAGATCAATCCCGAACACGCGCAGCGCTTTTTCCAGCTTCAACCCGCCGCGGCTGACGTAGGGATGCACCTCTCCCTTTACGGTGATCGGCGTGTCTTCAGGAATTTTGGTCCCCGGCTTGTCGCAGCGCTCGCCGCCCACCAGGACCAATCCGGCCATCACGGCGGCCTTGGCCTTTTCCCTTGTTTCAAAAAACCCTCGTTCGACGAGGAGCACGTCTACCCGTTCTTTTTTCATGCTTCCACAACGCCCCTTGTCATGGGCAGCAGGGCGCGCACGCGGGCAGCGATGGCGTCTGCCGTCAGCCCCACTTCCTCGCGCTGTTCCTTCACGCTGCCGTGTTCCACAAAGTAGTCGGGCACCGCCACCACTTCCACGCGCACCTGATGAAACCCGGCCGCCGCCAGACATTCGAGAACGGCGCTGCCAAAACCGCCCATCGCCGCTCCCTCTTCGACGGTGACGATGTCGTAGCCTTCCCGCGCCAGGCGGAACAGCAGCTCCTCATCCAGCGGCTTGCAGAAGCGGGCGTTGACCAGCATCGGTTGGATGCCTTCGCTGTCAAGCTGCTCCACCGCTGCCTCCGCCAGTTCGAAGACGTGGCCAAACGACAGGATGGCGACGTTTTTCCCCTCACGCACCACTTCCGCTTTGCCGATCGGCAGGACCTGCAGCTCCTCGTCCATTTTTACGCCGCGAATGGCCAGACGCGGGTAGCGGAACGAGATGGGGCCGTCTTCGTAGGCCACCGCCGTTTTCATCATGTGGCGCAGTTCGTTCTCGTCCTTTGGCGCCATGATCACCATGTTGGGGATCGTCCGCATGAACGCGATGTCGTACATGCCCTGGTGTGTCTCCCCGTCTGCTCCGACCAGGCCGGCCCGGTCGACGGCGAAGATGACGTTCAGCTTTTGGCGCGCCACATCGTGAATCAACTGGTCGTACGCACGCTGCAAAAAGGTGGAGTAGACCGCATACACCGGTTTCAGCCCCTGCGTCGCCAGGCCGGCGGCAAAGGTACAGGCGTGCTGTTCGGCGATGCCTACGTCAAACAGGCGATCCGGAAATCGCTCACCAAACTTGAGCAGCCCGGAACCAGCCGGCATGGCCGGAGTCACGGCGACAATCCGTTCATCCGCTTCGGCGAGCTGGATCATCGTGTCCGCAAAGACGGACGTGTACGTCGGAGCAGACTTCGGCGTATGACCTGACTCGATCTTGTACGTTCCGATGCCGTGCCATTTGACCGAATCGGCTTCGGCGGGGGCGTAGCCCTTTCCTTTTTTGGTAATGGCGTGAATCAGTACCGGCCCTCTGGTCTGCTTGGCTGTCTTCAGCGAGTCGAGCAGCAGTTCCAGGTTGTGGCCGTCGATGGGGCCGATGTAGGTGAAGCCCAGCTCTTCGAATAGCACGCCGGAGACCAGCAAATACTTCAAGCTGTCCTTGAACCGCTCCGCCAGATGGGCCAGTCTGCCGCCCACGGCGGGTATCGATTTCAGCAGGTGCTCCAGCTCTTTTTTGGCGTTCCGGTAGTTTTCGGCAGAACGCAGCTTGCCCAGGTAATTGTGCAGCGCGCCGACGTTGGGGGCGATCGACATCTCGTTGTCGTTCAGGACCACGATCACGTTTTTCTTCTCGTGACCGATGTGATTCAGCGCTTCAAACGCCATTCCCCCGGTCAGGGCGCCGTCCCCGATGATCGCCACGACATGGTGCTTTTCCTTTTTCAGATCCCGCGCGGTAGCCATGCCCATCGCCGCGGACAGGGACGTACTGCTGTGTCCCGTTTCCCAGACGTCATGCGGGCTTTCGCTCATCTTGGGAAAGCCGCACAACCCCTTGTACTGGCGCAGTGTCGGAAACAGTTCGCGGCGGCCGGTGAGGATTTTATGTACATAGGCTTGGTGACCTACGTCCCAGATCAATTTGTCTTCCGGACTGTTGAACACGTAGTGCAATGCGAGCGTCAGTTCCACCACACCCAGGTTGGGAGCGAGGTGTCCGCCCGTTTTGGACAAGGTTTCCACTAGAAACTGGCGAATTTCACTGGCCAGCATGTACAGCTGGGGCAGCGAACACGTTTTCAAATCCTGAGGATTGTTGACTGTCGTCAGCAGCATTTTGATTCCTCACTTTCCAGTCGTTCTCCGTCAATTGGCATGCTGCAATCCATAAATGATAACGCAAACATCCGCTGCGTTCAGCTTGCTTCATTATAACGGTTTCTTGGCGAAAAGACCACTTTCATCTGCCAGAGGCCCGCCATGCTGCCGTAATCACCCGGACTGTCCGCTCCGGGGAGAAAAATAAAAAGCCGGCTTTCCCTGCGGATAGCCAGCATTTGTCGATAAATGTGGTTCAAAAGAACCGGGCGTGAATACCTGACCCGTTTACTTTGTCCGGTTCATCACGTAATCGGCCAGCGGGGCCAAGGCCGAATGTTCCAACCCCGCTTCGGCAAGCGCGGCTTTTGCCTCCGCGATCAGCTGGACGAGCCGCTCTTTGGACGCCTCCAGTCCGAGCAGCGCAGGATAGGTGGCCTTCTGCCGGTCGGCGTCGCTGCCCACCGCCTTGCCCAGTTGGGCTTCATCCCCTTCCACGTTGAGGATGTCATCCTGGATTTGAAACGCCAGTCCGATACAGAGCCCATAGCGGGTCAGCGCGTCCATCTGCGCCGGCGTCGCCTCGGCCAACCACCCGCCGCCGCGCAGCGCGGCAATCAGCAGGTCGCCGGTTTTGTGCCGGTGGATGTACTCCAATTCTTCCAGGTTGAGGCGTTTGCCTTCCCCTTCGATGTCTGCCATCTGCCCGCCGACCATCCCGGCGGAACCGGCCCGCTTTCCCAGTTCGGCAATCAGCCGGACGGTCGTCTCCGGCTTTACCTCCGGATCGTCCATGTACGCCTCGGCGATGTAGCCAAACGCACGCGTCAGCAGCGCATCCCCGGCCAGAATCGCGGTCGCTTCCCCGAACACCTTGTGATTGGTCGGTTTGCCGCGGCGAAGGTCATCGTCGTCCATCGCCGGCAGGTCGTCGTGAATCAGCGAATAGGTATGAATCATTTCCAGCGCGACGGCGAAGGGAATCCCCCGCTTCAGCGGCTTGTCCAGCGCTTCCAGTACCGCCAGCACCAGCATCGGACGCAGCCGTTTGCCGCCCGCCATCAAGGAATATTTCATCGATTCGTACAGTGTATGCGGCACGCCGTCCCGTTCCAGACCGGGAAGCAGGTGTTCTTCGATCAATGCCGTCTTTTCAGTCAGGTAGGAAGCGAAAGCGTCGGTCATTGCGCTTCGCCCTCCACGTGGAACGGCTTTTGCTTCCATTGGCCGTCTTCCTCCACCAACTGGGTGATTTTCGCTTCGATTGCATCCAGCTTTTGACTGCAGATGCGGGACAGCTTCACGCCTTCCTGATAGAGGCTGATCGCCTCCTCCAGCGCGATATCCCCCTCTTCCAGACGGTGGACGACTTCCTCCAGCCGCTTCATCGCCTCTTCAAACTGCATGTCAGTCTCTTGATCCGTCTTCTTCCGCGCCATTACGCTTCTCCTCCCGGTAAATCTGTTCCACGCGTGCCTGAGCACTGCCATCACTTAATCGTACCATGAGAGTGTCTCCGGGGGCAAACTGGTCGACTGACTTGATCAACCGCCCGTTGGCATATACCAGGGAAAAGCCGCGCTGCATCACTTTCAACGGGCTTAGCGCATCCAGTTGACCGATCCGAGCGGCAAATGCCATTCGCACCTCATTCACCCGCTGCCGGACCAGCTCATCCAGGCGAGACCGATGCGCGCTGACGGCCCGCCTGCGCTCCGCGACCGCTTCCGTCGGCCGGAACCGTTTCAACTGGGCAGCCACCAGTTCATACCGCTCCGTGCGACGGCTCACCAACTGCTTCATCGCCTGACGCATGCGGCTCTGCACGTCATCCAGGCGCTGCTGCGCTTCTTCCACCCGCCGCTTGGGCCGGCGCATGGCGTAGGATTGCATCAGGGTTTCCAGTCGTTTCCGTTCAGAAGCCATCTGTCCGCGCAGCGCCCTGTGCATTCGCGCGTCCAGCTGCTTGACTCGTTCCACCCACTCCAGGTAATGCGGCACGGCCAGTTCGGCAGCCGCTGTCGGAGTGGCCGCCCTCACGTCTGCGACAAAATCGGCGATGGTCACGTCAGTCTCGTGTCCCACGGCGGAGATGACCGGAATCCGGGATGCGGCGATCGCCCGCGCCACCTGCTCGTCGTTGAAGGCCCACAGCTCTTCGATCGAGCCGCCGCCCCTGCCGACGATCAGCACGTCGATGTCAGGCTGCTGATTGATGATGTGGATCGCCGCCACGATCGACGCCGGAGCTTCCGCCCCCTGGACGATCGCCGGGGACAGGACGATCTCCGCCTGCGGGTAGCGCCGTCTAATGGTGGTGCAGATGTCGCGGATGGCCGCACCTGTCGGCGATGTAACCACGCCAACGCGCTTGGGAAAGCGCGGAAGCGGCCGCTTCCGTTCCTGGGCAAACAAGCCTTCCGCAGCCAGCTTCGCCTTCAACTGTTCAAACGCCAAATAGAGAGAGCCCAGCCCGTCCGGCTGCATCTCCCTGGCGTACAGTTGATAGACGCCGTCCCGCTCATAGGCAGAGATGGAACCACGGACAATCACCTTGGTTCCATCTTTGGGCAAAAAGCGCAAAAAGCGGTTGTAGCTGGCGAACATGACCACTTTCATGCGGGACTGGCTGTCTTTCAATGTCAAGTACATGTGGCCGCTGGTGTGGTGGGTAAAATTGGACACTTCCCCCCGCACCCAGACGTCCTGCAGGTGCTGTTCCCGTTCCAGCACCTGCTTGATGCAGCGATTCAAGTCGCTGACCGTATATACATGTCGCGTGTCCATGCGCTCCCTCCCTTATCGGGCGGTTTGTTTTCTGGCAGCGGCGACGGTGTTTTTCAGCAGCATGGTAATCGTCATCGGGCCGACACCACCGGGGACGGGCGTGAGATAGCCGGCTACCTCCCGCACCTCCTCAAACTTGACATCCCCGACCAGCTTGCCGGTCTCAATCCGGTTGACGCCGACGTCAATCACCACAGCGCCCGGTTTGACGTGTTCCCGCCCGATCAAATGAGGCTTGCCTGCCGCCACGACGAGAATATCTGCCTGCCGAGTATACGCGGCCAGGTCCACCGTGCGGGAGTGGCACATGGTCACCGTGGCGTTTTCCTGCTGCAGCAGGAAGGAGACCGGCTTGCCCACGATGTTGCTGCGGCCGATCACGACCGCGTGCTTGCCTGCAATGGGCGTTCCCGTCCGCTTGATCAATTCCACGATGCCGTGCGGCGTGCAGGGAAGCAGTGTGTCATATCCGATCATCATGTTGCCGACGTTGAGGGGATGGAAGCCGTCCACATCCTTTGTCGGCGCGATGGCTTCGATCACCGCTTTCTCGGAGATGTGCGGCGGCAGCGGCAACTGCACCAATATGCCGTGAACGTTCGGATTTTCATTCAATTGATGAATCAAGTCCAACAGTTCCGCTTCGCTGATGGAAGCGTCTTTGTAAATGACCTCCGAGCGGATGCCCACCTCTTGACACCCCCGCTCCTTGCCGCGAACGTAGGAGTGGGAGGCAGGGTCATCCCCCACCAAAATCACCGTCAATCCTGGTTCCACGCCCTGTTTTTTCAATTCTTCCACATCATTCGCCAATTCTGCGCGAATGTCCTGTGCAATGTCCTTCCCGTACAAAATGGTCGCTGCCATGGAGAAGAAACCTCCTTCATCAAGTTCGCTACCCTTAGTGTAGCGACTCAAGGAGTTTATGTAAAGGCGAATTTTAAAAAGTTCATATCCTCTTAACGTTCGCCTTTCAACTTCATCCATCCCAGCATTGCCACGCCGTATGCATTGTCCCCGGAGTACTCCGGGTCGCAAAAATAGAGACTGGCCTTGACGGCCGGGTGCTCCAGCCGTCTGATCAGACGCTCGCGGATGTACCGGTTGGCGGCGACTCCCCCGACGATGAGAATCTCCCGCGGCAGCCCCGCTTCGACAGCATGGCGCAGTGCCTTTTCCAGCGTATTGGCGATACACTGTTCTGTCGCCCTCGCAATGTCCGCCGGATCTATGGTCCCGCTTTCCACTGCCCGCAGCAGCGACGCCTCCGGTCCGGAGAAACTGAACGACATGCCGTCTACTGCGGACGCCACGCGAAACTCCCCTTTGGCTTCACATGCCATTTTTTCCAGGAAGGGACCCGCCGGAAACGGCAGTCCCAGCGCCACCCCGATCCGGTCCACCAACTGCCCGGCGTGGAGGTCGATCGTTCCGCCTATCTTCTCAATGCGGTATCCGGCCGCCTCCCGTTCGCACTTCAACAGCTCGCTCGTCCCGCCGGACAGGTGAACGGCGAGAAAGCTGTCGCCCTGAGGCCGTTTTTCCGCGGTGAACTCTCCTGCCGCGATATGCCCTTCCTGGTGGGTCGTCAACAGGCAGGGTACCCGCAGGTAGGCGGCCAGAGACTTCGCCAGCCCTTCCCCCACCTTGAACACAGGCATGTACGATCCCTCCACGGGACGCGGCTTTTCGCTGGCACATACCGCAACGATTTCGTAGTCGTTCCACTTCAATTGCTCGCTCAACTCCGGCAGGTTCATCACATGCTGAAAGACGGCTTCTGATTGCTGCAGGCCGCGCTTTCCTTCCTTCACCTTGAGAAGGCGCTTTGCTTCTGCCACAATCCGGCCGTCTTCCTCTGCCAAGCACAGCGATGTCCGGTAGTTGCTCGTATCAATTCCCAACAATACCTTCGTCATGCTGTCTCACCTGCTTGTTTTACGCCTGGGCGGTCTGGCGCGACTGCAAAAAGCTGGACAACACGCCGTTGATGTAACGGTGCGACTGCTCGTCACTAAACAATTTGGCGATCTCGATCGCTTCGTTCATCACGACTCTGTCCGGCACGTCCGGTTCGTACATGATTTCAAAAAATGCCAGGCGGAGAATGGCCCGATCCACGTTGGCAATGCGCTCCAACTGCCAGCCGCGCAGGAATTTGCGAATTTCCGCGTCTACCTCTTGCTGGTGCTTTAACGTGCCTTCCACCAGATAACGCAGGTACGACGGATCTTCCTCGCTGTCTTCCATGACGAGGTTCAGTGCGTCTTCCACCTGCACGTCAGCCATGTCGATCTGGAACAGGCATTGGACTGCTTTTTCTCGTGCTGTTCTACGTTTCATTGCGTTCACCTTCTACTCAAAAATCCGTTGCAAACGATGGTCCGACCATCACCGAAACTTGCCGGGCAGGATGCGGTCCAGGATTTCCCGCAAATCTTCCTTGTGGTCCAGCTTGCGGCCGATGTAATACCCTGTGCCGACAAACACGACAATCACCAGTGTATCCCAAAAACCGACGAAAAGGTAGATGATGCCGAAAAAAAGACCGGCCGCCACACCCAGTAGTTTCCCCTTGTGCTCCCACAACAACTCCCATAACATGCCGTTCACCCTCTATTCCACCCGCCTGCGGGCCGCGTAAATCTCAGACTGTGCCACTTCGGTGACGACGACAGCCACTTCGGAAATCATGACGCCGGCGATGCCTTCCACCTGCTCCTTGACAACGGTCTGCAGCTGCTGGGTCAAATCCGGCAGCGGGGTTTCCCCGTCCACAGAGACGCGCAGCAGGATCATGTTGCCGCTCTCGTGCGCCCTGACTACCGTTTTCAGATCGCGAACGCCTTTCACGCGCCGCGCCGCCCGCTCGGCGATCGTCTGGATCGTCTGCAGGGTAATGTTCACTTCCCCCAACTCACTGCGCTGCCGGATGCCCCGTTCCCTTTTCGGTTGGCGGGAGCGAAACGAACTGAAAAAGAAACGCAGGCTGACAATCAGAAAGATTATGGCGACGATCAGATACGCAGAATGGCTGCCGGTCAGCATTTGCTCCACATAGGGGCGCAGATAGGCAGCGGGGATCAGGCCGCTGGTCGCCCCGATGGCAACGCAGGACAGCACAATCAGGGCAAAGCTGTACAGCGTCAAGATAAAGCGGTCAAACAAATTCACACACATCTTCCTTTCGCCTTGTTTGAACAGGAGGCCATCCCGGCAATGATGAGGAAAATGCCCCCTGGCTAGCAGGGGGCATTGGTTCCGCTGCCGTCTAGCGAACCCGCTGGTACTCTTCTACGGCGGCCGGGGCTTTTTCTTCGCTCTTCAGCTCTACATCGACGATATGTACGTTTACTTCCACAACCGACAGCCCTGTCATGCTCTCGATCGCGTTGCGCACATTATCTTGAATATTCCGAGCGACATCCGGGATGCGGTGTCCGTATTTCACAATGATCGATACATCAACTGCCGCTTCGCGCGATCCCACTTCGACGCGAACGCCGCGAGCAATATTTTTACGGCCGAGCCGTTCGGCAATCTCGCCTACGAAACCGCCGCTCATATGGGCCACGCCTTCCACTTCCGAGGCGGCCATGCCGGCGATGACTTCCAAGACTTCGGGAGCGATCTGGACTTTGCCAAGCTCTGTTCTCTCTAAATCCGGAGTAAACTCTTCCATGCTTCGCACCTCCCTGCGGTTTTATACTCCATTATAGCAAGCACCCACTCTTTTTACAAATCAAGGCAAGATCAGGCTTCGTCCAGCTGAAGGTCATAGGTGTCCAGGAATTTGGTGTCAAACTCTCCGCTGATGAACACCTCGTGATCCATCACCTTCAAGTGGAACGGGATGGTGGTGGTGATCCCGTCGACGACGAATTCTCCGAGCGCCCGCTTCATCCGCTCGATCGCCTCCTGTCTGTCCTTGCCCCAAACAATCAGCTTGGCGATCATCGAATCGTAATACGGCGGGATGGTGTAACCGGCGTAGGCGGCGCTGTCCACCCGCACGCCAAAACCGCCGGGCGCCAGGTAGTTGTTGATGCGTCCCGGCGACGGCATGAAGTTTTTGGCTGGATTCTCCGCATTGATACGGCACTCGATCGCCCATCCGTTCAGCTTGACGTCGTCCTGGGAGAACGACAGCGGTTGGCCGGCTGCAACCAGAATCTGCTCCTTGATCAGGTCGATGCCGGTGACCAGCTCCGTGACCGGATGCTCCACCTGGATGCGCGTGTTCATCTCCATGAAGTAAAATTGTCCGTATTTGTCCACCAAAAACTCGACTGTGCCGGCACCGTGATAGTTGACCGCCTTGGCGGCTGCGACGGCGGCTTCCCCCATCTGCTTGCGCAGTTCCTCGCTGAGAGCGGGGGACGGCGCTTCTTCGATCAGCTTCTGATGACGCCGCTGGATGGAACAGTCGCGCTCGCCCAGGTAGACGACGTTGCCGTACTTGTCGGCCATGATCTGAATTTCCACGTGGCGCGGGCCTTCCACGAACTTCTCCAGGTAGACCCCCGGATTGCCAAACGCCGTTTTCGCTTCGCTTTGCGCCTGGCGGATTGCTTTTTCCAAATCCTCGTCGTTGACGGCGACGCGCATGCCACGGCCGCCACCGCCCGCTGTCGCCTTGACCATGACCGGATAGCCGATCTCATTTGCAGTACGGATGGCGTCGTCAATATCTTCGATCAGACCGTCCGTACCGGGCACTGTGGGCACGCCCGCCGCTTTCATCGTCTCCTTGGCGGTGGACTTGTCCCCCATCTTTACGATCGCTTCCGGGTCCGGCCCGATAAACGTGATGTTGCAGGCGGCACAGATTTCGGCAAAGTCGGCGTTTTCGGCCAAAAAGCCATACCCCGGATGAATCGCGTCGGCCCCCACCTTGGTCGCCACGCTCATGATGTTGGCAATGTTGAGGTAACTGTCTTTGGACGCCGTCGGCCCGATGCAGTACGCTTCATCCGCCATCTTGACGTGAAGCGCGTCACGGTCTGCTTCGGAGTAGACCGCGACCGTCCGAATGCCCAACTCGCGGCAGGCGCGGATGACCCGTACGGCAATCTCGCCGCGGTTGGCAATCAACACTTTCTGGAACATTCCGCTCTCCTCCACTTTATTCAGGCTTTACCAGGAACAGCGGTTGACCGAATTCCACCAGCTGGCCGTCTTCGACCAGCACCTTCACGATTTCCCCGGTCACTTCCGCCGTGATTTCGTTGAACAATTTCATCGCCTCTACGATGCAGACCACCTTGTCCGGCGTGACCTTGTCACCCGGCTGCACGTACGGCGGTTTGCCCGGCTCGGGAGCGCGGTAGAAGGTGCCGACCATTGGCGACACGATCTTGTGCAGGTTGGCTTCTTCCTGTGCCGGTGCCGCCGGTTTTGCTGCTTCCGCAGGCGCGGGGGCTGCCGGCGCTTCCACTGCCGTCACCTGAGCCGCCGGAACAGCAGCGGGTGCCGCCTGCACGACCGGCTGCGGAAGTACGACCGTCTCGGCTTCTACCGATTTTTTCAGAGTCACTTTCGTCCCGTTCATTTCCAGTTCAAATTCATTAATGGAAGATTGATCGATCAACTTAATGATTTCGCGGATTTCATGAATTTTTAACACGCGTACGCACTCCTTTGTTTCAATGGATGTCCAGGGAGTTTACAAGAGTATGTAGGATCAGGTCATAAAACCATGGTAGCCTGTCTCCATCCCCAACGTCAAGAAAGGATTTCCCCTCTGCTCTCGCTGGAGAAGAGGGAAAATCCTTACAAGCATACCCGATTCAGCCGCACTTTAGTATGGCCAAAAACGCGAGTATGGTCTAAAACGCGAATGGGAGGATGAATCACCCCGCACGCCTACGAAGCCTGGAACCTGACGGTCACGTTGCTGGCGGAGACGTTCAGGTGCTGTTTCACTTGGGCGATGATGTCCACGACTTCATCGGCATTCAGTTTGTCTTTTTGGACGATTACCGTCACCTTGCCGTCCTGCACGAACACGACCGCGTCTTTGTAGCCGCTCGCCTTCAGCATCTCTTCCAGCCCCATCGTGGCTG
This sequence comes from Brevibacillus sedimenti, assembly GCF_020923495.1. GTDB lineage: Bacteria > Bacillota > Bacilli > Brevibacillales > Brevibacillaceae > Brevibacillus > Brevibacillus aydinogluensis. The sequence goes on along the minus strand of NZ_CP064048.1, from coordinate 2,810,872 downwards.
ATTCGAGCTTGGACAGCTCGTCGTACTTCGCTTTTGCTTCGGCGACCGCCTGCGGCGTGGCATCGGCGCTGCTCATGATTGCCAGCTGCTCGTCTTTTTGCTGCTGGGTCTGCGCTTCCCGTTTCATCTTGTAGCCTTGGAAGATCTCGGCCGCCGACTCACCCACCGTCATCAGCGCGCTGTCTTCCTCCTGCTTGTCGGCAGCCTGCTTCGCGTCATCCGGCGCAGCGGCTGGCGTTTGGGACGAATCTGCGTTTGCCTCGGCTTTCCCTTCCACAGGTTTGGCGTCCGGCGCCGGTTTGTCCGTTTGCTTGGTTTCCACGATCACACCATCCAGTTGGTCCTGCTGCTCCTGGCCTAACGCCGGCATCTGCTCCTGCGGCCCCTTCACCAGGTAGTAGCCGGACAGGACAACCATCACCGCCAGCATCGTCAACAACCATACTGTCTGTTTTCTGAGCATCATCTGCCATTCCTCCTAACCCTTTTTGGGCAAAATGGATATCTTGTAAGCGGGGACGTCCAGCACTTTTTGGACGGCCTCGGTGATCCACGCCTTGACCTGAATATTGTCGGCTCCCTTGGCGACGACCAGCACGCCCCTCACCCGGGGTTTCAACGTCTTAATCACTACCGGCTGATCCTGCTTCCCGCTGATTACGACCACCTGCTCGTCGCGCGACTGTTCGCTCTGATTGCGGGTAGCCCGATCCTTGTCCGTCTCCTGATTGGTGGAAGAACGCGTGTTGCGGTTTTTCTCCACGACCAGCTCCGGGGTGGAATCCAGGTTTACCATGACTTCGACGCTGCCGACTCCGATTACATTGCCGAGGATTTCCCGCAGCTGCGTCTCGTACATGTTCTCGTATTCAGCGATGATGTCGGGAGCGGACGATCCTCCAATGGCCGGCACGCTCGCTTCACCGTCCGGCGGGCCGGTCGGATTGCTGCCCTCGACTCCGAAGCTGAGCGGCTGATCCCGCTCCACTTTCAGGAAGTCGGTCAAAATCATCACCGCCATGCCGATGCCCATGATGACGATGAAGTAATGGATCGGCCTCAGCTTTTTGTCGCCGCCATCCCCCTCCCACAGTTTTTTCAGCTTGGCAAACACGTCCTTCACCTCGCTCATATGATTCCTTCTTCAGCGCTGTTCACCCGGCCGGCCGCGACAGGACGACCACCTGCTCCTCCGTCAATCCCCACTGCTGGGCGACGTCGCGGGCAATCCGCCTGTACAGGGGATTGTCTTGCTGCTCCGCCTTCGGCACTTCCGCCGGGTCAACAGAGGACGGCGGCCTGCTCAGATCGATGTGCACCGGCTGAATCGGCTCAATCGGCTTGATCTCCCCGGAAGACCGCTCCCTCTCCTCTCCCACGATCAGTTCGATGCGGCGCAGCTCCGGCTGTTGGGCGCTTTGCTCCAGGGTTACGTTCACGCCGCTCAGCTCCAGTCCGTACGCCTCTTTTACGCGGGCGCGGACCGCTTCCTCCACCTGCTTCTGCACGTACGCCCGCACCTGCTTGTCACGCGCGCCCGCCAGCTTTTCTGCGATGCGCTTCCACTCGGCATCGGCGGGGCGGTCCAGCTCTGCCTGATAGCGGTCAATCTGGAGCGCCAGTTCTTCCTGCGAGAGATTGAACAGGGAAAAAACAGGCGAAATGATCGTCAGCAAGAGAATCAAACCCATGACCATTTTGACGTACCGCTGCAGACTGGTATTGGGCAGGATCAGATCGAGAAAGGCGGCGAGCAGCACCAGCAGGATGATTTTTTTCAGCCACAAGGTCAGCCATGTCATTCGCTTCACCTACCGAACCATCATGGAGATGTTGCCGGCCGCGATGATGATGGTAATGGCGAGAAAAAACATCAGACCCACCGTTGCCAGCGCGGCAAAGACGAACACGAGGCTTTTGCCGATCGTCCCGAGCGCACTGATGATCGGGCTGTTGCCAAGCGGCTGCAGCACCGCCGACGAGAGATTGTAGATCAGGGCCAGCACCAGGATTTTGATGGCCGGAAACGCGCACAGGATGACGAGGATCAGCACGCCCGCCAGACCGACTGCGTTTTTTACCAGGAGCGACGCATTCAGCACGGTGTCGGCGGCGTCGGAAAACATCCGTCCCACGATGGGGATGAAGTTGCCCGTGAGGTATTTGGCCGTCCGCAGCGTCACCCCGTCCGCCACCGCCGAGGTCGCCCCCTGGATGGAGATGACGGCGAGGAACATCGTCAGAAACGAGCCCAGCGCTCCCATCGCAATATTTCGCAGCAGCGTCGCCAACTGTGTCACCTGGTACCGCTCCGAAAACAGGCTGGCGATGGACAGCATGGCGGACAGAAACAGCAGCGGGAAAATGATCGCGGAAATGAACAGCCCGCTGGTGTTGATCATGAAGATAATCAGCGGATGAAACATCGTCGCCGACGCCAGGTTGCCCACGGAGGCGAGCAGGGCTATCACCAGGGGAATCATCGCCAGCATGAAGTCGGACATGTTGTTGATCGCGTCCTTGGCGTAGGTGATGGCCACGTGAAAGCTGTTGATTGCCAGCACCATCAGCACCAGATAGGCAATGGAGTAGGCGACGATGGTGACCGTGTTCCGTTCAAACGCGTTTTGCATCGTTTCCAGGATCATCGCAAACACGGTGATGATGATGATCGAGCTGAGCAGTTTGCCGTTCATCAAAATCTCGTGAAGGAAGAATTTGGCCATGCCCTTGAGAAACCCCGTGATGCTGAGCTCCCCTTGCTGCATCAGCAATTGGATGAAGCCAGGTGCTTTCACGTCGGGCAGGTAGCCCTTGTACTCGCGCTGGAGCTGCCGCCAAAACTGCTCCACACGATCCAACTCGAGGCCGTCCGCTTGATCCTTGACCAATTCGTCGATGGTCTGGGCGGCGGGAGCGGGTGAAGCCGATACGGTGACGGCCGGCAGCACCACCAGCAGAATCAGCAGGATGACCGACAAGCCTGCACGCGCCACACGCATCTGCATCCCTCCTCTCCCTTACGCCGGCAATAGGTTAATCACGGTTTCGATGATGATTTGAATGATCGGAACGGCCATGACCAGAATCAGCACCTTGCCCGCCAGCTCAATTTTGGAAGCGATTGCTCCCTGGCCTGCATCCCGCGTCATTTGAGCGCCAAATTCGGCAATGTAGGCAATTCCGATGATTTTGAGGATCGTTTCCAGAAAGACGAGATTCAGATCAGCCTGCACGGCCAATTTCTCGAGAATGCGGATCACTTCGGCGATCTTGCCGATGAGAAAGTAGAAGATGAACACTCCGCTGGCAAGCGCCAGAAGAAAGGCGAACATCGGCTTCTGCTCCTTGATGACCAGCGCGAGAATCGTAGCCACCAGTCCCAGCCCGACGATCTGCACGATTTCCATTCTGCCTTCCCTCCTCAGTTGAACAGGAAGACGCGTTTTACCTCGGAAAACAGGTCGCCAATAAAGTGAGCCACCATGTACAGCACGATGATGAACCCCACCAGCGTCGCCCAGTGCGCGATGTCTTCCTTGCCCGCCTGCTTCAGCACCGTGTGCAGAATGGCCGTGATAAACCCAACCGCCCCGATCTGAAAAACAGGTGTCAAATCAAAATCCACTGTGAACACCTCGCCTTTAGAACATCAGGATGACGACCAGCAGGCCGCACAGGAAGCCGAGGCTTTTGTACATCTTTTCGTACCGCCCTTGCTCTACGCGCGCCTCTTCTTCCAGTCCGCGCAAATGGGTGACGGCAAGGCGCAAATGTTTCTGCTGGTCTTCCCGGTCGGACGAGCCGAGAACCTGCCCCAGGCTGCTCAACACATCGCGTTCCTGCCTGCGCAGTGCTGTCTGCGGCCAATGTGCGTCGATCGCCTGCCGGAGGGCGTCTTCCGCCGTCTGGGCCCGCTCGGTGATCAACAGCTCGGCCGCAGTCAAAAACAGACGGCCCACCTCGTCCGGTACGCGATGTCCAATTTTGACGAAGGCACGGTGCAGGGGGGTCAGACCGTACACGATTTCCGTCTCCAGCATCTGCAAGGCGACCAGCAGGGCGCGCAGCTGCACGGGACGAAACGCGTAATTGCGGCCGATCTGCCAGCCGATCATGGACGCGGAGAACAAAATCAACACGGCGCCAATCAGCTTAACCATGCGATTTTCTCCCTATCCACCCGAGTCAGGCTGCCATCGTAAACCGCTTCGACCGTCCCTACGCCATTTGTCCTGCTGAGCAGGATGTAGCGGGAAAACGCGCCGTACTGGATCAACCTGCCCAGTGTTGGTCGCTGAGCCACTTCGCTGACATCGGCGCCGTGCGCGGTGCAGATGACCGCTACCCCGGCGTGAATTGCCTCCCACACCGCCTCTCCGTCTTCGGTCCGGCCGATTTCGTCGACGATCAGCACATCTGGCGACATCGAGCGAATCAGCATCATCATCCCGACTGCTTTGGGACAAGCATCCAGCACATCGGTGCGCGGTCCGACGTCCCGCTGCGGCACGCCGTTGAAGCAGCCGGCCAATTCGGAACGCTCGTCCACAATGCCGACTTTCCGGCTGGACGCCCATTCGTTGCCGTAGCTTAAAGAACGGGCGATATCGCGCAGCAGCGTCGTTTTTCCGCACTGCGGGGGAGAAATGATCAGGGTGTTGTGCACGCGTCCATTCTCGAACAGAAACGGAAGCACGCGGTGTGCCGCCCCTTTTTTCTCGCGGGCGATGCGGATGTTGAAGCTGGTGACGTCGCGGATGCCTTTTACTTCTCCCTTCTCCATCACCACTTTGCCGGCGATGCCGATGCGATGGCCGCCGACGACGGTGATGTATCCCCGCTTCAGCTCTTCTTCCAGCGCGTATAGCGAGTGTTGGCTCACCTGGTTGAGCAGCTTGACCGCCTGCTCCTCTGAAAAGATCCACCCCTGTCTGGCAATCGCGGTCAGCTGGCCGGAAGGCGTCACATAGCTGGACTGCTGTCCGTAACGTATTTCCATCGGCTGATTTTGCCTAAGGCGTATCTCCTCCAGATGCTCTCTGACGGCGGAGGGCAGCGCGGTCAGAATGCTGCGGACGGACGCCGGCAAAATCGCCATGATCTCCTTCACCATCGTCCCCTCCTTTTGCGGCTGGCGGGTGGTGCCAGCCTTTGTCCACTTTGACTTACCTCCATCCTATGCGCCCATGGACGAGTTTTATGCCAAGAAAAAACGCCTGCCGCAGGGCAAGCGCCAAACGGCAGACGCGCATGCGAAGAGACAAGCCAGATTGACCGGCAAATCCGGCCGCGAGCTCGTATGTCTGCCGGAATCGATGTACTCATGTCGGGTTGATCGGCTCGTACTCGGCTTCGTCGCGATACGGCTCGACGATGTAGTGGTGGTAGCCTTCACCGTCCACACCTTCGTGAAAAAAGAGAACCTCCCGGCAGGATGGACACTCAAGGGCGTGCGACGACAAGACGTGATCACGCTCTCCTGTCTCGTACAAATGCGCATCCTCATCGTCATCGTGATCGGCGAATGACTCGTACGCTGCCTGCCCATCCACGGAACAGTCCTCTACGGTCTCGTACAGGGCCTCATCGTCGTTGAACAGGTACAGCTCCACGTCTTCCAGGTCTTCGTCGATGGCCTCCGCGTAACGCTCCGTTTCTTCCACGCGGGCGTGCAGCTCGCGGAACGCACCGTAGATGTCGTCGACCAGTTCAATCATCTCCGCGAGAATCTTTCCCTCGCGGCTGTTCTCCTGTATGTCCAGTCCTTCCGCCAATCCGCGCAGATAGGCAATGCGGTTTTCCAACGTTTCCAACATGATGGGCTTCCCTCCTCTAACCGGTGCTTGCCCTATTGTTCCCGAAAGACGTTCTGGTTACCAATCCAATCTGCCGAACATGTCCGCTTACTTGCGCACGCCGATAAAGATGCAGACGATGCCGAGGAAGATCCAGGCAATTTTGGTGAAACTAATCCGGTCCGACATGCCGATCAACCCGACGGTCGTGGTCGTCAGCAGCACCAGCGGCCCCACGATTGCCAGACTGGAGTTGATCAGCAGGGCCTTTTCCACTTGGTTCACCTTCAAGATCAGCAGGGCGACCAACAGTTCAAGCGTTCCGGACATCATCCTGAGCGCAGCCATCCCGAGTATCGCTTTTTCCCACATCCAGCCTCGTCCTCCCTCCTCTTCCTCACTCTATGCCCGTCCTCGCCGGTTTCATCACACCTTTTGGCTGGGCAATAGCCTATGGGCGATTGGCTCACTCCTTTTCGGCCGCCTACATACACTGAAGCAAACGCCTAAAAAGAAATGAGGAAACCGCCAATGCTAGACAGCGACATCCCATTCTGGCCCGTGAGCTGGTCTGATCCGTTTGGCGAGCGGCAATCCAAACCGCGCTCCCGCGGATTGACCATGGTCATCGACAAAGGGCTTGGGCTGAACACCTTTCAAGATCTGATGGAACTGGCCGCGCCGTATATCGACATTTACAAACTGGGGTTTGGCACTTCGACGCTCTATCCCGCCGGTGTTCTGTACCAAAAAGTGGCGCTCGCCAAGGCACTTGACCTGCACATCATGCCGGGCGGCACCCTGTTTGAGATTGCCATCCGCCATTCGTCACCGGAAGCGTACATGGCCAGGCTGCTTGACCTTGGTTTCAACGCGGTGGAGATTTCCGACGGAACCTTTCCGCTCTCTGACGACATGCGCCGTCGGGCAATCGCTGCTGCGGCAGACGCGGGGTTGACGGTATACACGGAATTTGGCAAAAAAGCAGCCCATTTCCGGGCGGAACGCGACGATCTGCTGCGCACGCTGGAACAGGATGTGCGCGCGGGCGCCAGCTACGTGATCGTGGAAGCGCGGGAGAGCGGAACAGTCGGCGTGTTTGACTGCGAAGGCATGGTGGATCACGCGTTTGTGCAGGAGATCGCCCAGGCGGCCGGGGACCTTGCCTGTCGGCTGATCTGGGAGGCGCCGCACAAGGAACAGCAGGTGGCCTTGATCCGCACCCTGGGGTGTGACGTCAATTTGGGAAACGTCGCCTATACAGACATCCTCGCCGTGGAGACCCTGCGCCGGGGCTTGCGGGCGGATACGGCGGCTTTGCTGGAGGGAAGGAGGATCGCTCCATGAGAATAGCGGTGGTGCCGACCGTGGAGGAGATACGTTTTGATCAAATCAGCAACCGCGTCGTCGTGGTGATCGACGTGCTGCGTGCCTCCAGCACGATCGTCACCGCTTTAGGCAGCGGATTTCAAGAGGTCCTCCCGGTGGAGACGATCGGCCAGGCCCACGCGCTGCGCTCGGCCGAAAGCGTTCTTGCCGGTGAACGGCACTGCCGCAAGATCGCCGATTTCGACTGCAACAATTCGCCGACCGAGCTGGCCCGACAGACCAGTGTCGGACGGCAGTTGGTTCTCACCACGACCAACGGCACTCGCGCGATTCAAAAAGCCGAGCGGGCCCAGGTTCTTGTCATCGGCTGTTTTTTGAATGCCACCTCCTGTATCCGGTACGCCCTGTCGCACAAACTGGACATCACGCTGTACTGTGCCGGCACTCGCTCCGAGTTCGCCCTGGAGGACGGACTGGCGGCCGGCCTGATGATCCACACAGCACAACAAATGCGCCCCCACATCCAGGTGTGTGACCTGGGGGAGGCGCTGAAAGCGAGCTATCTGTACGTATGCGACCGGCTGGAAGAGGTGATGGCTCGCACCACCACGGGCAAACGGCTGACCCAGCACCACTGCGAGGAAGACATCCGCTTCTGCTCCCAGATCGACCGCTACCAGTTGGTTCCGGTGGTGAAGGATCGACGCATACTCCCAACCCTTGTCTCATAAAGTGTAAGCAGAACAGGGACAGGGGTTTTGATGCCGATGATGCCAGGAGAAGTGATGCTTGTCATCCTGATCGTGATCGGGCTGCTCGGACGATCGCCGATCATCGCCACAGCCGCCAGCATCCTGCTGGTGTTAAAACTGACCGCACTGGAGCGATTTTTTCCCGCCGTCGAACGGCGCGGGCTGGAACTGGGCCTGTTGTTTTTGACCATCTCCGTGCTGGTGCCGTTCGCCAACGAAAAGATTTCCTGGCGGGATGTAACGCCGTTGTTTACGACAGTGATGGGCCTGCTCGCCATGGCAGGCGGCGCCATCGCCACGTGGATGAACGGAAAGGGGCTTGACCTGCTGCGCGCCGAGCCGCACATCATCGTCGGTCTGGTGATCGGCTCCATTTTTGGCATCGTCTTTTTGCGCGGCATCCCTGTCGGGCCCTTGATGGCGGCGGGCATCACCGCATTTGTTCTCAAGCTGTGTGAGTGGTTTGGCGGACGGACGTAACCGTCCGCTCAGTGTGTTGACAATCCGGCAAAGAAAAAAGGCTGTACCCTGTTTGGGTACAGCCTTACGTGCAAACATCCGCGTTTATGCGCGGGAAACGTATTGTTCCGTGCGCGTGTCGATGATCAGCTTGTCGCCTTCTTCTACGAACAGCGGCACGTTGACCACAAAGCCGGTTTCCAGCGTTGCCTTTTTCGTCACGTTGGACGCAGTGTCGCCTTTTACGCCCGGCTCGCACTCGGTCACTACCAATTCAACCGTGTTCGGCAGTTGAATACCGATGGTCTCACCGTTGTACTGCATGATCTGTACGTTCATGTTTTCCTTGAGGAATTTCAGTTCGCGCTCAATTTGCTGACGCGTGAACGTGATCTGCTCGTACGTCTCGGTATTCATGAAGGTGTACTCGTCACCGCTGTTGTACAGGTACTGCATTGTCGATGTTTCAATGCGGGCCGGGTTCACCTTTTCACCGCCACGGAACGTCATTTCCGTGATGTTGCCGTTGCGCAGGTTGCGCAGCTTGGAACGAACGAAAGCTGCACCTTTCCCGGGCTTTACGTGTTGGAATTCGATTACCTGATAAATGTTGCCATCTACTTCGATGGTCAAACCAGTACGAAAGTCGTTCACAGAAATCATGGTAGTCCTCCCAATCAACGAATAACACAACTAGTATAAATTAGACCGGCAAAATGAGCAACTCTTTCGTCGAGGTTGTCAGTACCTCGTGGCCGTCCGCGGTGATCAGCACGTCGTCCTCGATGCGCACCCCGCCAAGGCCGCTGATGTAGATGCCCGGCTCCATCGTGACCAGCATGCCCGGTTCCAGCACGAAGGGACTCACCGTCGACAGATTGGGCAGCTCATGCACTTCCACGCCCAGGCCGTGACCCGCGCTGTGTCCGTACGCGTCTCCGTAGCCCGCGGCAGTGATGATCTCGCGCGTGACAGCATCCGCTTCCTTGCCGGTCACACCCGGTTTCAAGGCCGCTACTCCGGCGATCTGGGCGCGCAGGACGATGTCGTAAATCTCCTTCAGCTTGGGGTCCGGTTCCCCGACGGACAGGGTGCGGGTGATGTCGGAGTTGTATCCTTTGTAGGCCGCACCGAAGTCCAGCGTGACCATTTCGCCCGCCTGGATGACCTTCTCGCTGGCTCGCCCGTGCGGCAGTGCCCCGCGCACACCGGACGCCACGATGATGTCAAACGCAGCAGCTTCCGCACCGCGTTTGCGCATGAAAAACTCCAGCTCCAACGCCACGTCCACCTCGCGGACGCCCGGTTTGATGTAGCCCTGAATATGCTGGTACGCCTCGTCGGCGATGCGCACTGCTTCGCGGATGATCGCCAGCTCGGAGGGGTCCTTGTACATGCGCAGTTTTTCCATCAGACCGCTCGTCGGCACAAGCTCGACACCGTCAAACGCCTTGCTCCATTCCTGATAGGTGCCAAACGACACGCTGCTCTCAAAGGCAAGCCGCTTTACGCCCGCTTCCTTCAGCACGCGGGCGATCGCTTCCACCGGTTTGCGTTCGTTGTTGACCACACGAAAATGGGGCGCCTGCTCCTGCGCCTGCTCGATGTAGCGGAAGTCAGTGACGAGAAATGCCTCTTTTTCCGTCACGATCACCCAGCCGGTGGAGCCGGTAAAGCCGCTCAAGTAAAACCGGTTTTCCTTCTTTTCCGTAATCAGCGCATCTGCGCCGAGCTGCGACAAGGCGTCGCGAAGTCTCACAAGCCGTTGTTCCATGACCCTCTCCCCTTTGATTTTTTGTTCTTCCGTGCCTTTATCCCTGCGTCAGTTTGCGGACCAGTGCGCGCAGCGCCCATTCGTATCCGTCCGTTCCCAGTCCGACCACCTGTCCCAGCACGACCGGCGCGATGACAGACTGATGGCGGAACGGCTCGCGGGCGTGAACGTTGGAAATATGTACCTCGATCGTCGGCAGCGCCACCCCTGCCAGCGCGTCCCGCAGTGCGTAGCTGTAATGGGTGAAGGCGCCGGGATTGATCACGATGCCGTCGTGCACCCCTTTAGCCCGGTGAATGGCGTCGATCAAGACGCCTTCATGGTTGGACTGACAGTGTTCCAGCCTGCCGCCCAGTTCCTCCATCACTTTTTCCAGCCGAGCAAGCACGTCGTCCAGCGTCTCGCTTCCGTACACGTCAGGTTCCCGCTTCCCCAGGAGGTTGAGGTTCGGGCCGTTCAGCAGCAGGACGGATACCATCGTCCATTCCTCCCCGTGTGAGATTCAGTTGAACATCTTTTTGTAAAAAGATTTTTACTAGAGAAATATTTTACCACACAGAGGAAGGGCTTGAACAGCATCAGGCTTTGTCTGATTGCTCCAGCGAGATTGACATCCCGGCAAACAGGCCGAATGACAGATACCAGGCCAGTTCGGTGCTGAGCGTCGCTTGATTCCAATTGCCGATGCGAAAGAAGTACCCTGCCACGGCAAAAAGGATCAGGCCGTACAGCAACCCGAACCACCACAAGCGGATTTTGCCGAACACTAGCGAATACAAGAAGACAGCCACGATCGTCTCCACGAGCAGCATCAGCGCCCCCAGTCCGACGCCCGCCCAGGAGTTTGCCCTCACCATGCCGAGAATCGGCCGGGCGAACGCTTCCACGCCGTATGGCGTGAAGTTCAGATAATGGGCGGCAGCGCGGACCAGCCCCCACACAACCGTCCCCCAGAAAGCCACTTCTCCCACCTTGGCGAGCGCCAGCGCTTTTGCACTGCCCTGCTGCCCGGCCGACAAGCCTGCCGTGCCCTGCTGTTCCGCCTTTTGTGTCCTGGTTGCGTCCATGTGCATCACCTCAGGTGTAGTATGCGCCGCAGTTCCGGTTTTCACTAATTGTTGACAATTGAATGGCAGCGTGTGAACTGCTTATAGCCTGCGCGTGCCGTTTCCGGTACAATATGTGGTAAGGAAGGTGATAGGATTGGCGCAGCAAAACGTACCCAGTTACGGCGGGCAGGCCGTCATCGAAGGCGTCATGTTTGGCGGCAAACGAGTGACCGTCACTGCCATCCGCAGAAAAAATCAGGAAATCGAGTATTACGAAGCTCCGCGTTCGGAATATAAATGGGCAAACAGCTTGAAAAAAATCCCCTTTGTCCGCGGTATCGTCGGCTTGATCGAAGCCAGCGCAAACGGAGCCAAACATCTGAATTTCGCTACCGAACGGTACAGCATGGAATCGGACGACGACGTGGACTCAGGACCGTCCAAGCTGCAAATGGTGCTCGGCGTAGCCGTGGTTGGGGTGCTATCGTTCTTGTTCGGCAAGTTTGCCTTCACGCTGGTGCCGGTCTTTCTCGCCCAGTTTTTGCTCGGACAGTGGGTGCCGGCGGGGATTCCCCAAAACCTGGCGGAAGGTGTGATCAAACTCCTGCTCTTGCTCGGCTACATTACAGCGATCGCGCAGGCACCGATCATCAAACGTCTGTTTCAATACCACGGGGCCGAACACAAGGTGATTAACGCGTTTGAATCCGGGGTAGAATTGACAGTAGAGAATGTGCAAAAATTTTCCACCCTGCACTACCGCTGCGGCAGCAGCTTTCTGATCTTTACGGTGATCGTCGGGGTCATCATCTACTCGCTGTTCACCTACGAAACACTGTGGGATCGCGTGGTGCAGCGCATCGTACTCCTGCCTCTGGTAATCGGGGTATCGTACGAAGTTCTGCAGTGGACCAACAAATGGCGCGATACACCGATCCTCCGCTATTTGGGTTACCCAGGACTGTGGCTGCAAAAAATCACGACCCGCGAACCGGACGACAGCCAGGTGGAAGTGGCGATCGCCGCGTTTCTCAAAATGCGGGAACGGGATCAGGTCGCAGGCAAAGAGCGACTCATCTCCGCCGGATAACGTTGAGGCATATAGAATACCATTGAGGTGAAGCCCTATGTTACGCCACATCCCCCCTATCATCGTCGCGTTGCTGCTGTTGGCCGCCTACGGCTTTCTGAGGCAGGTCATCGACAATCCTGTCGGCACCTTGATCGTGATCGGCTTGTCCGTGCTGCTGTTTGTGGCAGTGCGAAACTACCTGCGAAGCGGCTCGGTTTTCTCCTCTGCCTACCGGCACAAACAGCCGAAGCCTAAAACCGCACCGCGCCCGACGATGAAAAAGTCGTCGCCGGCAAGCCGCAAAAACCACCCGTTCCGTGTGATCGAAGGAGCCAAAAGCAGGGCAAAGAACAAGCAGAACGAGAGCGACCCAAAGAACCACATCTCGCAGTAACATCAGGCAAAACACTTCTACCCGATTCGTATTCCGTCCGTTTATGTAAAACAGGCTGCCTATACGAGGCAGCCTGTTTTTTTGTTTGGTCCTGGCGGTATGCTGCGGAATACTTCGACGTACTGCTCGAAGTTCCATTTGGCCAGAAACTGGCGGGCCGCCTCTTCCCCCGAACGTATCAGGGCTGCGCGCAGCTCAGGAGGAAGGCCGAAATGCGTGGTCCGCACCCCCAGCGTCGGAATGAAGATCGTCCGTACTGCCTGCGCCCGCTCCACATACAGCCGGTCGTGGGCGTCCAGCATCGTGGTGATCAGGCTGCGGGTAAACGAAAAAAGGCCCCGAATCCGGTACGCTTCCCGCTCCACCCGTTTACTGTGCAGGCGAAACCCGATTGTCGGCCAGCGCGGCTTTCCGGGAACGTCAAACAGCCAGACCGGATAATTGCTCAGCAGCCCGCCGTCCACGATATAGTGCGGTTCCCCGTTTTGCTGCAACCGGACCGGCTGAAAGAAATACGGCAGCGAACACGACATGCGGACGGCCCGGGCGATCGGGAATTCCTCCGGGACGATGTCAAACTGGACGAGATCGTCCGGCAAAACCAGCATTTTTCCCGCCGTGATGTCGGACGCGATGATCCTGAGCTTGCCCGGAGGCAGATCCCCAAAGGTGCGTATGCCTTTTTTCCGCAGCAATTCGTCCATAAACCTTTCAATCCGGTTGGTCCGGTACATCCCCTGCCGCACGAACAATTCGTACAATGGACCGATGACCGGCAGCCGACCGAGGCCGCGCCGCTCGAGAAAATGCAGATAGTCCAGCCGCTCAAACACAGGCCTGAGCTCTCCGCTCTTGTAACCCGCCCCGAGCAGAGCGGCGACAAACGAGCCCGCCGACGTGCCGGCCAGGTTCTTCCACGTATAGCCGTGCTCCTCCATCACCTGCAGCGCTCCGATAAAGGCAATCCCTTTCACTCCGCCGCCCTCAAACACCGCGTCCGCCTGCATGCTCTCACCTTCCCTTCCCTCCTTATCAAATATAGGGAGGTGGCTTGTCGATTACGACAAAAAACGCAAGCCGGTCAGGCTTGCGTCAGTGCAGTTATTCTTCCTTTTGCTCGTCTTCCTGTCGGATACGGCGCAGCTCCTCAATACGCGACGGGTCGGCGTGAAAATACTGGACGAGATACTCCAGGCAGGTGATCGACTCCCAGCTGAGATGGTGCTCGATCCCTTCCACGTCCCGATAGATGTGCTCCTCGTCCACGCCGATGACGCGCATGAACTCTTCCAGCAGACTGTGACGATCCACCAGGCGCTTGCCGATTTTCTTGCCTTTTGGCGTCAGCACCAGGCCGCGGTATTTTTCATAGACCAGGTAGTTGTCTTTGTCCAGCTTCTGGACCATCTTGGTAACGGATGAGGGATGCACTTCCAACGCTTCCGCGATATCGGAGACACGGGCGTAACCTTTTTCTTCGATTAAAGTGTAAATGCGTTCCAAATAGTCTTCCATACTGGGAGTTGGCATGTGAATCCCTCGTTTCCACACGGTATTTCAGGCGGGATGAAAAACCTTGTGGCCAAGGCTTTTCAAACGCACGTAAAAACATAATACCGTGGAAAGCGCGACGGTTGCAAGAAAAACCTGCCTACTGCGGCTGTTTTTCCGCGTTCATCGCCCGCACGTACCGTACCAGTTCCCGGCCGAGCGTCTCCATGCGTTCCTGCAAACGCGGATCTTTCAGCGTCCCGTCCGGCGCAAAGGCGTCGTAGGCGCTGGGAATGCTCGGGCTGGACGGCAGAGGCCAGGCGTGCAGATTGCGCATGATCACCTGCAGGGTGTTTACCGTATTGGTCGCGCCCATGCTGCCTCCTGCCACGCCAAGAATGGCTACCTGCTTGTCGCGCAAATGGCGCCCTTCCAAAAAGTCGAGCGCGTTTTTCAAGGCGCCAGTGATGCTGCCGTGGTACTCCGGCGAACCAATCACCAGCCCGTCCGCTTCCGATACCTTTTGCACAAAACGATGCACCGTCTCCGGATACGTGGAGGCGTCATCGCGATTGTCGTAGACCGGCATCGGCCATTCGGCCAGGTGAATCAATTCCGTTTCCGCTCCCGCTTCCCGGGCGGCCTTCAACACGATCTCTACCGCCAGTTTGGTTGTTGACTGCGCGTTCATGCTGCCAGCAATGCCGACAATTTTCATCTTATTCACCTCAAATGGGGGAGTTGTCTAAAGTACCTTCATACAGTATATCCATATATTAATAGTTTGTAAACACATATGTATCATTAATCACACTGTTCTGAACAAGCCTCTGTGCCTCATACATTGGTACCAGTGCGACAGATTTCATGACGCATGAACGAATTTGGGTTCCACGCTGGGAAAAGGATGATGTGAATGGACAGAAGCGCATGGCGAATCGCCGTCCTGTTCGCTGGGGCTGCGCTCGGCGGTTCGTATTTTAGCGGTAATGAATGGCTGCGCTTTTTTGCCTATTTCGGCTCGTGGGGGACGATTGGCCTTGCTGCTGCCAGCATCGGACTGGGGTGGATCGGCTGCCGTGTGCTGGTCTCCTGTCATCGCCAGGGGGTGCGTACGCTCCACGATCTGCTTTTGCACTGGTTTGGCCCTACATTCGCTCCCACCTTCTCCGTGTTGATTCACCTCTCCCTCTTGGCTTACGCGGGAGCGACAGCAGGCATGCAGGCAATGCAGCACATGGCTGGTGCGTGGAGCTGGCTGTTTGTGCTCGCCCCCCTGCTCCTCGCCGTGGTGGTTGTCTCTCAGGGGTGGACGACGATCCTTAGGGGGACAGCCGCCTCACTTGCCGCAGGACTGCTAATGCTTGGGTTTGTGTTTGCCGAACAGCGCCACGTGCCGATTCCTTCGCTCGGATACCAATTCAACGCTCTGTGGCTGATCCAGGCCGTGCTGTACCTCTCCCTGCATTTACTGGTCTGTCTGGTCGTCGTCCTGCCGCTTGCCATCCGCGCGCCCCGCCAGAGCACGATACGTGCGGGCGTGTTGGCGGGCACACTGTTCTTTTTCTTCGCCTCCCTGCTGGGACAGGCGATCCTTTTGGCTCACTGGCACGACGTCCACTCCGCCGCCTTGCCGCTTGCGCACATTCTGGCTTCTCTCATGCCGTTTGCCGACCTGCTGCATCTGTTGTTGTCACTCGGACACGCCGGCCTCATCCTGGGCGCACTCGTTTACGCGATGGCCGTGCCCGTGGCGGTGCGCCACGATCTGCACATGGGGCCGCTGCTGCTGGCGATGCTGGCCGGGGCCGGTCTGTTTGCACTGCTGCCACTGGTAAGCGTCACGGCAGCCAATCTGGCCGCAAGCAGCGCCACGTACTGCGGACTGTTGCTGCTGGGGCGCCTGTTGTGGAAAGGCAGGAAACCACGTCCCAAACCGCCCGCGTGAGCACAACCCGCTGCATCATCAGGCCATGACGGGGAGGATGACATCGACCGTCGTTCCTTTGCCCGGTTCGCTGGAAATCACGATTTGGCCGCCGTGCTCCTGGATGATCCTGCGGCTGACCATCAGGCCAAGTCCGGTCCCCTTTCCCTTGGTGGTGTAAAAGGGCTCGCCCAGGCGCGGAATCTGTTCCGGGTCGATCCCGCCCCCCGTATCAATGATCCTGATTCGCACCTCGCCTTTGTCCAGCTCTTCCGCCTCCACCCGGAGGTGTCCCCCGTTTGGCATTGCTTCGATGGCATTTTTGCACAAATTGATGAAGACTTGCTTCAACTGGTTTTCTTCACAGGTGATGAGCGGCAAATTCTCCGAGATTCGGGTGTGAATCTGGATGTTGTTTAAGATGGCCTGGCTGTCCAGGAGTGAGAGAACGTTTTTCAGGATGCCGCCCACTTCCCGCTGCTGATACTTGACCGCCTGCGGCTTGGCCAACAGCAAGAGTTCGCTGACGATCAAGTTGATCCGATCCAGTTCGGAGAGCATGATCCCGCAGTACCGATTGGCTTCAGCGGACGACTGCATTAATTGGATAAAGCCGCGCAGCGCAGTCAATGGGTTGCGGATCTCGTGGGCGATTCCCGCCGCCAGCTGCCCGACGGCAGAAAGCATGTCCGACTGGCGGAGCAGTTCTTCTGCCCGCTTTTTCTCCGTAATGTCGCGGGTGACGATCATAAAACTGATCACCCGTCCTGTCTCATCCACAATTGGTTTGCAGCGAGATTCCAGGTTGACCCAGTGGCCGCCGTTGTGCAGGAAGCGGAATTCGACCGAAGCCATTTCACCGGTTTGACCGATGCGCCAAATCGCCTGCCGGACGGATTTCTGGTCATCCGGATGCACCCGATCCATGAAGTCGTACACCTGATTGAACTGATCGAGCGGATACCCCAGAATCGACTCATGCGAAGGAGACATGTAGGTCACCGCACCGCTCCCCTCGTACACGCAGATCATGTCGGTCATGTTTTCGGCGATCAGCCGGTACTTTGCTTCGCTCACCCGCAGGCGATGCTCCACGCGCTTCTGTTCGGTAATGTCCCGCGCGCTGCCGACAATGCCGATCACTTTCCCCTCGCCGTCGTAGATCGGCGCCAATGAGAGGGACACGTGCAGGGGTTGGCCGTTTTTGTGAATGCGGACCGTTTCCAGCCCAATGATGCGCTTGCCATTCAGCACTTGTTGATGGTAGTAGTCGGCTTCTTCCTGCAAATGCGTGGGGATGAACGGCAGCGGCCGGTCGATCAATTCTTCTTCGCTGTAGCCAAAGATGATTTCTGACGCCTGGTTGATGCGCTTGATGCGGCCGTTGACGTCAATCACCGAGATGGCGTCGGGGGTTTGCTGCAGAATGGACTCCAGCAGTTCTTTCGTGGCCAGTCCGTCCATTTCCACCCGCTTCTGGTCGGTGATGTCCCGCCCCAGCATCAGGAGGGAGACTTTATGGGTCAGTGGATCCATGACCGGTACCTTTACCAGGTCGATAAAGCGTGTCGATCCGTCCGGCTGCTCAAACACTTCGACGCGACGGAACGGTTCTCCCGATCGAAAGACGAGTTCGTCGGTTTCCCGGCAGCTGAACAGACTTTGCCGGTAACGGTCCGTCACGCCCACCAGCTCCGGACTGGCTGAGCAATCGCCGACAAAGAATTTCCCGGCCGCTTGATTGACGTATAAAAGATCGCCCGTTTTGCTCTTGATAAACAGGAGGTCCGGGACGGCGTCGAGATAGCTGCGGAATCTGTGCTCCCGATAGCGGACTTCCTGTTCCAGTTGACGGACGCGCCGCAGCAGGTACAAGATCAAGAGGAAGGCCGCCACCTCCAACAACTCCAGGACACCAAACAGCAGTCTCCCATTGGCTTGGGAAGACCATACGGGCCAGTGTGCCACGGCGGTGACAACCGCCAGGGCGATTACCGCCAAGAACGAAGGATACAGCGCTTGGGATTGCTTCATATCAACCTCCGTAACATATGTAACTGATGGACATCCCCGTATTGCGGTTGGGGATGTTATTTTATTCGGAAATTTCCGATAAATGACGCGAAACATTACGGTGACGCTGCTGTTCCGGATTGCCCACGACACGACCGCGGTAAACGCATTGCCGCACCAGCCACATCTCCCTTTGCCGGGAATCACTGATTCACACTCTGCACAAAGTGAGTGAATTTTTTTACATTCGCGAAAATTATACCTCTTTTATCAAAAATCGACCATTCCTTACCATTCGACAGATTTTGACAATTACTTCCGGAAGGCAACAAAACGCCCGCGTCTAGAAAACCTGCGCGGGCACGGCAAACGTCTGTATTTCCCTTTTCCTATCAATCCTCATCACTTGGGAGCGGGTCGGCCCGCCGGATACGCCGGGGTGTGTTCATCGGCAATCTCGCGCACGGCGGCCAGGACGATTTGCGCCGTACGGCTGAGCTGCTCCCGACTGATTCTGTCCACGGTGTCCTGCGAGAGCTCCCTCTTTCTGTCAGCGGGTACTGGAGCGACTAGCACGGCGGCGGGAATCCCGGCGCGGGCAAACACGGTCGCTTCTCCCCCTATGCCAGCCTCGCCAGGTCGAGCGGCGGAAAAAACGGCCCCCGCCTGCTCTGCCAGATCGGCGGGCAGATTTCGCAGTCCGTCCGCTGTAACCGCCGTCAATTCCCCCGCGTCCGCACTGCCGACGCCATTGAGGCAGAACGCAGCGACGATCTGCTGCTTCTCGGCTTCGGACAAGGAGCGCACGTAGGCATCAGCCCCCCGCGCCCCGTCGTAAGCCGCTCCCAGACTGACGAAACGCACTTCCGTGTCAACCTGCTGACTGGCCAGAAGGCGGGCTGTCTCCAGCAGCACGGCCGCTCCGGACGCTCCCTCGTTGGCCCCCGGCGACGCGGGCGGAGAATCGTGGCGTGCGGTCACCAGTACCGTTTGACCTGTGTTTGCCCCCTTTGGCTTTCGCGCCGCGATCAGATTGTACGACGTGCGTCGGGTGGAGACACCGCCGATTACGTTCAGCTCAGCGGACACCTTTCCCTTTTCCAGCAGACGCTGACGCAGGAGTTCCCCTTCCGTTCGCGGGAGCAGCACGGCAGGTACGGCCATGTCGAGCGGTTCTTCCAGCGGTTCGTCCCATGCTCCGTCGTCGTCGTTGACGAGAATGACTCCCGCCGCCTGGACGGCCGCCGCGTTGCGCACCTTTTCCCCCAAGGGAATCTCTCCCCGCTGGATCAGGACGATCTTCCCTTCCGCCTGTATGCGGCTCATCTCCGCCGCCGTGCCTCTCCCGGCGTCAATGATCTCGGCTGCCGCCCTGCCGTTTGGTCCATGTGTCAAGGCGGTCACGTTCCACATGCGGTCGGGCCAGCCATCCGTGCGCAAGGAGAGCTGGGTCGGCTGGCTGTACACGTAATAGAAAAACGGCTGCAGCTTGGTCTCGTACCCGTACATGCGAAGCTGCTCTTCCACATAGACGAGGGCGGCAAACTCCGATTCCGTCGCCGCCGCCCGCGGCTGACGGGACAGGCGCTCTACGTGATCGTACAGACTGTCGGCGTCGATCTGTTCCTGCACTTCGGCCGCCGCCCCTGCCGGCAGCGGCAAATGTAAACTCATGACCAGCATGGCGCACAACGTCCATCTGCAATACGCCCTCATGGCATGCTCCTTTCGCAAGGCGTTTGTTTTTATTATGGGCAGGGGCTGTCGCCAGCGTCTAGTCAGAATAGTTTGTCAAATACGGGCACACAGCGTCATAGAGCGACAGCATTTGTGGCCCATCCGTAAAATCAAATTGACCCTTGTCCCCCGGTTTGGTAAGGTGGAAGGAGAATCCATCTACTGCTCGACGCGGATTTTTGCCTGTCCGCCGCCGGGGCTGCATATTTGTCGGATGGTTTTTTGCAAACAAGAAATGTCATAATTTTTGTGTAATCATGAAGGAGGATTTCGCCATGCTGTATGTGGATGGCAAGTGGGTCGAGGCTGACGAACTGGCCGTACACCCGGAAGACCGCGGCTACAACTTTGGTGACGGGATCTATGAGGTGGTCCGGATTTACAAAGGGAAAATGTATCAGTGGGACGCCCATCTGACCCGTCTGTTCCGCAGCGCGCGGGAAATCAAGTTGGACCTGCCTTGGACGGCGGCAGAACTGAAAGATATTGCTCAGCAGCTGATCGTCAAAAACAACCTGACGACGGACGATGACGCCATCCTCTACCTGCAGGTGACGCGCGGCGTTGCTCCTCGCCTGCACGATATCCCGAGCGGCATCCGCCCGGTCATCATGGGATTTGTCCGGCGCAAGGAACGCCCGCTGGCCGATATGAAAAAGGGGCTGACCGCCAAACTGGTGGAAGACATCCGCTGGCTCCGCTGCGACATCAAGACGCTGAACCTGCTGGGAGCCGTGCTGGTCAAGCAGTACGCCAAGGAGGCCGGCGCCCAGGAGTCGATCTTGCACCGCAACGGCATCATTACCGAGTGCAGCGCCTCCAACCTGTTTGCAGTCAAGGACAACGCCCTGTACACCCACCCCGCCGACAATCTGGTTCTGCACGGCATCACCCGGCAAACCGTCATCGACCTGGCAAAGGCAAACGGCATTCCGGTGCATGAGGAGGCGTTTGACATCCAGTTCCTCAAGCAGGCGGATGAGCTGTTCCTCTCCAGCACGACGGCGGAAGTGATGCCCATTGTCGCCGTGGACGGCCAACCGGTTGGCAGCGGCCAGGTAGGCCCGATGGTGCAAAAACTGCAGCAGCTGTTCGAGCAGCACATCTATTCCGAGGTGCTCGTGTAATACACTGAAACACATCCTGCTTTCCAATCTACGCAAGTGAAGCGGCTATCCGTATCGGGTAGCCGCTGCTTTTTACTGCTCATTTGACAGCCTCGTTCACGTTTTGGGGGCGCATCCGCAGCCGCAATCCCCAACTCAACAACGCAAACAGCACTCCCAGCAGTCCAAAAACGACGACAGCTTCCATTTTCGCCAGCAGCCATCCCGATACGACAGGTCCGGCGGCCATTCCCATGTACCGGATGAAGTTAAACAGCCCCATCGCACTGCCCCTGTTGTGCTCAAATTCATTTGCCATCATTGTCGAGTACAAAGGAGTTATGACCCCTACACAGATCCCGTACATTACCAGTGCCGTAAACATCCCGATTAACGAAAATGAATGGGTAACGGCAAAAAGCAGAATGCTGCCTGCCGCTACGGCGTGTCCGCCTGCACTCAGCGTATTGAGCGGAATTCGGGCTTGCAGGTAGGTAAATATCGCGCTTCCCGCCATCGTGCTTAGCGCCAGCGGCAGATAAAGCAGCCCTACCAATTTCAGGCTTGCATGATAGTGATCCGTCAGCAAGACAGGCAGGTATACGATCACGGCGAAATACACGAAGAAAAACAGGAAACTCAAGATCAGTATCGCGCCCCCCGTTCTGTTTGTGAAAATGCCGCCATAGTGATTCAAAAGCCCGCCTTTCCTGACAGATTGTTTCCCTTCCGGAGTATCTTTCGGGAAAAACAGCTGATGGGCCACCAGGAGAATGGCGGAAGCAATTGCGAGAAACCAGAAAATTCCGGGATAGCCATGCCAGTCTCCCATCCATCCTCCCAGTACCGGGGCTACTGCAGGCGCAACAGACAGCAGCATTTGATACGTCCCCATCGCTTTTCCGCGTTGGCTTCCCTGAAACAACCTGCCAATGGTCGCTGCGGCAACAAGCGGGAGAGCAGCAGTTCCTGCCGCTTGCAGAACCCTGAACAGCAAAAACACTGAAAACTGATTGGTGACAGCGCACCCGATGCTGGAAACGACGGTCAACAGGATGGCCGGGATCAGCACAAATCGGGCCCCTTTCCGATCTACGAGCGGTCCGAGAACCATTTGCATGATCGCGGTCACGAAAATAAACAGCGATACCGACAAATTCACCAGGTTCATGGAGACGTGAAACGAGTCCCTGATCAGGGGAATGATCGGCGAGTAAATATTTTGGTTTAACGATGCAAAGAAGGCGCTGATACAAACCAGATACAAAATGAACGCGGCATTACCGTTAGCGCTCTTCACGGAGGGTCCCCTGCCTTTCCGCCAGTTCCTCCTTGATTTGCATGGTCAGTTCTCGGAGGAATTTGAGAATGGCATGCCGCTCCATCTCAGTAAAGCGGTCAAGAAACTGGTAGAACTGCTGTTCTTTCCGCTTGTGTATCGCTTCGTGCATCTCAAACACTTGCCGTCCTTTTGGCGTCAACCGAAAATACACTTCCTTCTTGTTGTCCGTGAGTTGGAAGCGTTTAATCAGGTCTGCTTCCAGCAATTTTGCCGTGATTTTGGTAATGTTTGCTTTGGACAAGTTCATTTTCTTGGCAATGGCACTGTTGTTGATCGGTTCATGCTGCCCGATACAGTCAATGACGTGAATGCTCGTCATATTTCGGGGCAAGAGTTTTCCCTGTTCACCCGTCGCCTGGTTCAAAAACTCCTGAATGTCGGTATCCGCCTTTTGTTCGTTCAGGTGCAGCAGCTTCATATACTGGTCATAAATCAGCTCGTGTGTCAGATCAGACATTGTTCCTGCACTCCCTTCGGATTTATCGTGCACATTTCTCACACAAAATTGTTAACCAGTAAACGATTTTATTTTATCCTCGGCCGTAAAATAATGTCAATGATCATTGTTGATAAGTTTTCGCAAATAATTTACATGTTAATAAAAGATTTCTGTCCTCACGAGCATGAAAAAAAGCTCTCAGGAGCCGGTGGTTTGGCCCCTGAGAGCTTGTCTAATCCGTATTCGTCCATTTGTCTGCCTGATTTCCTCCGACGAAAAACCTGTCCGTCAGCGGCGGAAGTTCCACTCGTCCGAAGCGTAGCGGGTACGAACCAATTCATCGGCCAAAGCCAATTCTTCAGCCGTCAGTTCTCCCGGTACCAACTCCACCTCCAGACCGGAAGCGAAGCCGTCGCGGAAGGCATGCACAGCCTCTTGCAGGCTGATCGGCCGGGGGCTTACCTCGTTGATCGTCACTGCCTTTTGCCGGAAGCTCTCCATCATGCGCTGTTTCACGCGCTCGGACGGGAAGTTGAGCAGCGAAAAGAGCAGCTCGACGTCCATCTCCAGGAGAATCGAACCGTGCTGCAGGATCACGCCTTTTTGCCGCGTCTGGGCGCTGCCCGCCACCTTTTTGCCCTCCACCACCAGTTCGTACCAGGAGGGGGAATCAAAGCAGGCTGACGAGCCGGGCGAGCTGTACTTTTCCTTTTCCTCCTCGGTGGCCAGCGAGACCATTTCCGCGTGCAGGCCGAGCCGCTGAAATCCGTGCAGCAGCCCCATGCTGATCACCTTGTACGCTTCCGTGACGCTGGACGGCATCTTCGGGTGGCTTTCCGAGACGACGACGCTGTAGGTCAGCTCCTGATCGTGCAGGACGGCCCGTCCCCCGGTCGGACGGCGGACAAAACCCAGTCCGCGCTCACGTAACGCCTCCAGGTTGATTTCCTTGGCCGCCTTTTGAAAGTAGCCGATCGACAGGGTCGCCGGATTCCACGTGTAAAACCGGACGGTCGGCGGTACCTTTCCTTCGCTGTGCAGTTGCAAAATCGCCTCGTCGACAGCCATGTTCATGGCCGGCGACATGGCTTCCGTGACGAGAAAACGCCATTGTTCCATAGTTCGACCTCCTCTTGCCCCATCCATTGTACGCCTCCGGCAGCCGAGACGGCAAGGGACGGACGATTCCATTGCACACGTGGACGCGCCTGTCCCTTATCGTTTCTTCCCCCACGTCACCGTAAGTTCTCCTCCCATCTTACCACATCATCCAGTCCGCCTGGCGTCGTCACCACCTGTAAAAGTGTCGAAAAGAGGCACTAAGCCGCCGCTCGGAGAATCGCGTAAACAAACAAAAAAGCCGGGCAACCCACCCGGCGCACATGATCCACGTATCGAGGCAGCCATTTTTACGTGACGACAGCCCATGCAAAGCGCACGTGACAGCTCGCCTGATAACCGTCCGTTCGGTTCTGGAAGTATCGTTCCTGGATATCGGCCGAGCTTGCGTTTTCATGCAGACGCAGCCCCACACGTTCCAACTCGACAGCCAGCGTCGACGGGTCGAGGGCCGTTTTCATCGGCTCACCGATCTTGCTTAGCTCCTCCCGCATCTCTTTATCGTGCGGCGCGCCTTCTTCCGGCACAAAGTAATCGAAAATCACTGCACTGCCCGCAGGGGCTATCTCGGCAATGGAACGAAGCGTTGCGAACACTTCGTCGCGCGTCAGGTACATGGTGACTCCCAGCCAGCTAAAAAAGCTCTTCGTCTGCACATCGTACGCCGTACGCTTCAGTGCATCAGCCAGGCGTTCCTTTGTGAAATCCACAGGCACAAAGTGGAGATGTGACGGGGTCTCCCATTTCAATTCAGCCAGCCGATCGCGTTTGAAGGCTTGCGTGGCCGGGTGGTCTGCTTCAAATACCTGCAGTTGACGCAGAAGATCGGGACGGCGGAACGCAAACGTATCCAACCCGGCCCCGAGTATGACATACTGCCCGATCCCTTGTTGTACCGCGAGCTCAAGGTTGTCTTCCGCATATCGCGAGCGGCTGAGAACATGAGACAGTCCCATCGCCTGCAGGAACGGCCGCAGAGCGTCAGCCGCCTGACCGGAGCGTGCCAGGCCGGCTTCCGGGACGGGAATCTGAAGGGCACTGGCCAATCCTTGTTCAATCAGCACACGTCTTTCCTCTGGTATCAGCTCGAAGGCGAGAAAGTCATCAAAAATTTTCGGGGTGTCATTCATGGTATGGTAGGCGCGCATGTAGGCGGTCATGATCGCGGTCAGACTGACGTGGTTTTCTTGCAAGGTTATCTCCTCCTTTGTACTGCCGATCTTACAAGGAATGGAAAGACGGCGTGTACAAAGAAGTATACACAGACCAGCAAATTGTTTCAATCGTTAATTTTTAATCATATCATAAAATTTAAATTTTGTCAAGGGGTTAGGTCTCCAGCTGTGATGTTCGCAGATGTTCGCAATCTGTCGGGAGTCTTCCTGCTCGCAATCCGTATGTGGACAACGCAAAAACCGCCCGAAAAAAACGGGCGGTTTCAATCGGTTATGCTTGTTCCGGCTGGTAACGGAGGATCGGCTTGCGTGCTGCCGTCGCTTCGTCGAGGCGCTTGACCACCGTGGTGTGCGGCGCTTCCTGAACGATTTCCGGGTTTTCTTCGCACTCGCGGGCGATTCTCAGCATGACCTCGATAAACTCATCGAGCGTTTCTTTTGTCTCCGTCTCCGTCGGCTCGATCATCAGACATTCGTCGACGATCAGCGGGAAGTAGATCGTCGGCGGGTGGTAGCCAAAGTCAAGCAGACGCTTGGCGATGTCCAACGTACGGACGCCCAGTTTTTTCTGGCGGACGCCGGAGAGGACAAATTCGTGCTTGCAGACGCGGTCGTACGGCAGCTCGTAGGCCGACGCCAGCTTTCTCATCATGTAGTTGGCGTTCAGCACGGCGTTTTGCGAGACTTGCAGCAGCCCTTCCGGCCCCATCGTGCGGATGTAGGCGTAGGCGCGGACCAGGATGCCAAAGTTGCCGTGGTAGCCTTTTACGCGGCCGATGGACTGGGGACGGTCGTTGTCCCAGTAGTACGTGCCGTCTGCTTTTTTGCCCACGATCGGGGCTGGCAAAAACGGCTCCAGAATTTTTTTCACCCCGACTGGACCGGCACCGGGACCGCCGCCGCCGTGCGGACCGGTAAAGGTTTTGTGCAGGTTGAGGTGGACGACGTCAAAGCCCATGTCGCCCGGCCGGGCAATGCCCAGGATCGCGTTGGCATTGGCCCCGTCGTAGTACAACAGACCGCCCGCTTCGTGGACAATCCGCGCCATTTCCACGATATCTTCCTCAAACAGGCCGAGCGTGTTGGGGTTGGTCAGCATCAGCGCCGCCGTGTCCGGACCGACTGCCTGGCGCAGCGCTTCAATATCCACCAGGCCGCGCTCGTCGGACGGAATCGTCACGGTTTGCAGGCCAGCGACCGCTGCGGAAGCCGGGTTGGTGCCGTGGGCGGAGTTGGGCACGATCACTTTCGTGCGCTGATGGTCACCGCGGCTCTCGTGGTACGCGCGAATCATCATCAGCCCGGTCCACTCGCCGGCCGCTCCCGCTGCGGGCTGCAGCGTCACCGCATCCATCCCGGTGATTTCCGCCAGGTCGTTCTGCAGGTTGTACATCAGCTCCAGAGCACCCTGGACGCTTTCTTCCGGCTGATAGGGATGGGTTTGAGCGAAGCCCGGATAGCGGGCCACATCTTCGTTGATTTTCGGATTGTATTTCATCGTGCACGATCCGAGCGGGTAGAAGCCGTTGTCCACCCCGTGATTGCGGCGGGACAGTTCGGTGTAGTGACGCACGAGCTGCAGTTCGGACACCTCCGGCAGTTCGGTTGGCGTCTCGCGGATCAGATGCTTGGGCAGCAGCGCGGCCACGTCGACTTCCGGCACGTCCAGCGCCGGCAGGTTGTAGCTCACGCGGCCTGGTTTGCTCAATTCAAAAATGAGTGCTTTGTCCTTGTCGTTATGCACGTGTGATCGCCTCCAGTTCCTGCACCAGCGTGTCGATTTCGTCTTTCGTCCTCAGCTCCGTGACAGCGAGCAGCATGTGGCCGGACAGTTCCGAATAGGCATGTCCAAGATCGTACCCGCCGATGATGCCCTTCGCGAGCAGCGCCTTGTTCACCTCTGCGACCGGCTTGGACAGCTCCACCGCAAATTCGTTGAACACCGGCGCTCCGAAGGTAATCCGGAATCCTTTTGCCTGCAGCGCCTGTTTGGCGTAGTGAGCTTTTTGCAGGTTCATCATCGCCATCTCCTGCACGCCCTGCTTGCCCAGTGCCGACAGCGTGATCGACGCAGCCAGCGCCATGAGCGCCTGGTTGGAGCAGATGTTGGAGGTTGCCTTTTCGCGGCGGATGTGCTGTTCCCGCGCCTGCAGGGTCAGCACAAACCCGCGTTTGCCGTTTTCATCCTTCGTCTGGCCGACGATGCGTCCCGGCATTTTACGCATCAGCTTGGACGTGGTGGCAAAGTAGCCGCAGTGCGGTCCGCCGAACGAAGCCGGGATGCCAAACGGCTGCATGTCGCCGATGACGATGTCGGCTCCCAGCTTGCCTGGAGCTTCCAGTACACCGAGGGAGAGCGGGTTGGCAGAAACGACCAGCAGCGCCCCTTTTTCGTGCGCAATCGGTTCGACCGCCGCCAGGTCTTCCACGGCGCCAAAGAAATTGGGGTACTGCACGATGACTGCGGCAGTCTGGTCGTCAACCAGCGCTTTCAGTTCGGCAAGATCGGTCACGCCGTCGCCGGTGAAGCCCGCTTCGACCAGCTCCACGCCTTGTCCGTAGGCGTACGTTTTCAGCACGCTGCGCGCCTCCGGGTGTACGGCACGGGAGACGACCACCTTTTTTCTGCCGGTGTGGCCAGCCGCCATCATCGCCGCTTCGGCGAGCGCGGTGACACCGTCGTACATGGAAGAGTTGGCCACCTCCATCCCGGTCAGCTCGCACACCATCGTCTGATATTCAAAGATGGCCTGCAGCTCCCCCTGGCTGATCTCCGGCTGGTACGGCGTGTAGGCGGTGAAAAACTCGCCGCGCAGCAGCATGTGGTTGACGACGCTGGGGATGTAATGCTCGTACACGCCGGCACCCAGGAAGTTGACGTGGGTGCTGAAGTTGACGTTCTTGCTGGACAGCCCTTGGAAGTAGCGGACCAGTTCCGGTTCAGAGAGCGCTTCCGGGATGTTCAGATTCCCTTTGAAACGCACCTCTTCCGGGATGTCGGCAAACAGTTCATCCACGCTGGAAATGCCCAGCGCTTCCATCATTTCGCGCTTGTCCTGATCAGTCTGCGGCAGGTAACGGTATTTCACGTGCGAGGTCCTCCTTTTCCACGCTTGCGATTCTTACGTCAGTTTTTCGGCCGTTTGTAGAAGGGCGTGGCCACGACTTCCGCCTTGAGACGTTTGCCGCGTATCTCCACATCCAGCTTCGTGCCGATGGCAGCGAATTCCGCTTTGACCAAAGCCAACCCAACGTTCTTTTTCAGCGTCGGGGACTGGGTCCCGGTCGTCACTTCCCCCACCTGTTGGTCGTCGACAAACACCGGATAATGCGTGCGGGGGATGCCGCGGTCGATCATTTCGATCCCGACCAGTTTGCGGGGCGCTCCCTGTTCTTTCTGCGCCTTTAAAACTTCCTGGCCGATAAACGGCACGTCTTTGTCCACCTTGACGGCAAATCCGACACCAGCCTCGATCGGCGTAATATCCTTGCTCAGTTCCTGACCGTAGAGCGGCAGCCTTGCCTCGAAGCGGAGCGTGTCGCGCGCCCCCAGTCCGCACGGCACCAGGCCGTCCGCTGCGCCTGTCTCGAGTAGTTTCTCCCATACCTGGATGGCGTGAGCAGCGTCCAGGTAAATCTCGAAGCCGTCTTCACCCGTGTACCCGCTGCGGGAGACGAGCGCGGGCACACCGTCAATCAGCACATCCCGTTCAAAGCGGAAGAAGCCGATCTGCGACAG
The DNA here is from genome assembly GCF_020923495.1 of Brevibacillus sedimenti. Taxonomy (GTDB): domain Bacteria; phylum Bacillota; class Bacilli; order Brevibacillales; family Brevibacillaceae; genus Brevibacillus; species Brevibacillus aydinogluensis. The sequence continues at coordinate 2,782,157 of NZ_CP064048.1, read as the reverse complement.
GTCGACGGGTGTCAGCCGCTGCAGGATGGACTCCGCCAGCGGCCCCTGCAGGGCGATCTGGGCTGTTTGCGGAGAAACGTTTTCGATCGTGACGCCGTCGATCAGATGCTGGGAAAGCCAGTCATAGTCCTTGTCGATGTTGGCCGCGTTGATCACCAGCAGGTAGTGATCGTCGGCAAATTTGTACACCAGCAGATCATCCACCGTTCCGCCGTCCGGATAGCACATCAAGCTGTACTGCGCCTGGCCCGGCACCAGTTTGGAGACGTCGTTGGTGGTCACGCGCTGCAGGAATTCCAGCGCCCGCTCCCCTTTTACCTCCACTTCCCCCATGTGGGATACGTCGAACAATCCTGCCTTCGTCCGCACCGCTTCGTGCTCCTGAGTGATGCTGGAAAACTGAACCGGCAGCTCCCAGCCGCCGAAGTCGATGGTTTTCGCCCCGTACTTCTCGTAAATCGGGAAGAGCGGCGTGCGTTTCAAAGTGGACATGAGGCACCTCCTGAACCGAATGAACTGTTTGTTGTAAAGCTGAACACAGCCGGCAAAGCCTCCGACGATCGCCCGGGCTCTTTGCCGCAAACCGATTGGCCCCAAGCAACCCGGAGTCGCCTTGCGTCCGGAACGTGAGCGATCGTTCATAAGGACGCGTTCACGAACGCAAAAAAGGACAGAGCGGAAGAATCGGAAAACGCCAAAGAAGACGGCGCCCCCATGTCTCCCCTCTGTCCTTGGTACCTGAGAGTTACCTTGCCGAAGCGGGCCAACCGGCACAGCTGGCAAGTTTCCCCGTTGGTGGCTCTTGTCGAGCTCTCTCCAGAGATGCGTCAAGTAGAGGTACTTTTGCCTGAGAGATTCACCGTCGCCGGCTTGCTCCTTCGGCGCTGTCTAAAGACAGTCTCTCCCTTCTACTATCATTCGCGTTGGATGTTGGGCCATACATAACTTTTTCAATTGATTCCATACTAAACAACAAACCTACACGTTTATCCTACCACGAGCGTGCTTTTTTGAAAATATGCAAATTGACATTCAACTCACGATTTCGTTAACAATTTTTTCTCGAGGACAAATATTGTTAACAATTAGCGCATGACTTATATGATAAATGGCATCATTTAGTAATGAGGTGCAAAAATGACGAATATTCCTGTCTCGTTTGACATGAAATGGATTGATTTGCTTACGGAGCGCATGCGGCAGGACGGCCCTTGGGACAAATGGGAACTGTTCCAGTTGGCCCTGGAGGCGGAAGAAGCCATGCTTGTGCGCGAGTTCGACCAGCTCCAATGCCTCAAGTATCTGCCTTCCCTCAAACCCTATCCGCACCAGCTCAAAACAGCAGAACGCGTGTTGAACGAGCTGCGCGGCCGGGCCATCCTGGCCGACGAAGTGGGGCTGGGCAAAACGATCGAGGCCGGACTGATCATGAAGGAGTACATGGTCCGCGGCCTGGCCAAGAAGATTCTCGTGCTGGTCCCCGCCTCCCTGGTCATTCAGTGGACCAAGGAGCTGAACCAGAAGTTCGGCATCCCCGCTATCGCGCAGAAAAAAGAGTACATGTGGCGGCAGTACGACGTGGTGGTGGCCTCGATCGACACGGCCAAGCGCGACCCGCACCGCCGCCACGTGCTGAACATCGACTACGACATGCTGATTATTGACGAGGCGCACAAGTTGAAGAACAAGCGGACGCGGAACTACCAGTTCGTCAAGGAAATCCGCAAAAAATACTGCCTGCTCCTCACTGCCACGCCGATCCAGAACGAGATGGACGAGCTGTACAACCTGATCAACCTGCTGAAGCCGGGCCATCTTGGCCACACCAGCACGTTTGCCACCAACTACGTGGAAGGAAAGCGACAGGCGAAAAACAACGAGCAACTCAAACACGAGCTGGACAAGGTGATGATCCGCAACAAGCGAAGCGACGGCGGCATCCAGTTTACCAACCGCGTGGTACGGTCCATCCCCATCGTGCTGTCGCCGGAGGAAAAGGCCCTGTACGACGGGGTCACCCGCTTTGTCAAGGAACAGTATCACTCCGGGACGGGCGGCTTCAACTCGCTCGCCTTGATCACCTTGCAGCGAGAGGTCTGCTCCAGCCGGGAAGCGGCGTTCATGACGCTGTACAACATGCACCAGCGCACCCCGGAGGACTCCCCGGCAAGAGCCGAGATCATGGAGCTGGTGGAGCTGATCAAGCGGATCGAGACCCACTCCAAGGCGGCAAAAACCGTGGAACTGATCCGGGAAATCAACGACAAGGTGATCATCTTCACCGAGTACCGGGCGACGCAGAATTATCTGCAAAAGTACCTGCATGAACACGGGATTACCTCTGTGCCGTTTCGCGGCGGATTTAAACGGAGCAAAAAAGACTGGATGACCGACCTGTTTCAAAACCGGGCACAGGTGCTGATCGCCACCGAGGCGGGCGGCGAAGGGATCAATCTGCAGTTCTGCAATCAGGTGATCAACTACGATCTGCCCTGGAACCCGATGCGCGTGGAACAGCGGATCGGCCGCGTCCACCGGCTGGGGCAGCAGCGGGACGTCCACATCTACAACCTGTCCACCGTCGGCACCATTGAACAGCACATCCTCAACCTGCTCTATGAAAAAATCGACCTGTTTGAAATGGTGATCGGTGAATTGGACGACATCGTGGAGCGGCTCAATCTGAATCAGACACTGGAAGAAAATCTCATCAGCATCATCATGGACTCCCGCTCCGAGAGGGAAATGGCCGTCAAGCTGGACAACATGAGCCAGGCCATTCGCGCGATCCGGGAGGCAAACCGGTCGCGGGACGCTCTGCCCGATGTGGCGGAACACTAACCGATCCCGGTGATTGGCCGCGGCTGCCGGCCAGCATTTTATAGTCAGACGGGAGGGAAACGATGCATGGAGCAAGAGCAGATACGCCGATTTACAGAACGCTACCTGGCCGCCTTTTCCGCCCATATTATGGAGACGCATCCCGACTACCTGACCGTAAAGCTGCCGGTCGAGGTGGACAAAGATATCGGCAATAGACCGTTTTACTGGACCTGGGTGGAGAAAATGAATCTGCCCTACCAGCCCATGGTGCTCACGTTTTACTTTGACAGCGAGCGGAAGCCGGAGGGACTGCGAGCGGAGCACCTCCATCTCGGCGCGGGCCGTCTGCAGCAGATCTTTCAATCCGCCCGCAAGCACGGAAGTTTCGTCTGCATGTACGAACAAACCGCATCCCCCCGACCGGGCGGCCGGCGCACCACCCCGCTCGTTCCCTGGCTGGGATTGAACTGGAAAGTCTCCTTTATTTGCGACAAAAAGCGGGACATGCTGCTCCATTTCGGGATCAACCTGCACCAGCCCCAGATCGTAACCGACTTTTACCCGTTTCTGCAGCAGCTGTCGCTCGCCCCGTCCATCCCGGATTACTGCTACACGCTGGAAAGACGCCTCTCTCTGACAGAGGCCGCCGCCATTGCCGAACGGGAGACCCGCCGCCTGCTGGACGCAGAGGACGGACGCTGGGCAGAGGAAGCGCGGCAGCGGCTCAATGAAGAGTTGCAGATTCTGGAAGCGTACTATGCCGAGTTGGTCTCCCGTGAAGCGGAAAGCCGCGAGCGCGACAGCGGCGCGGCGGATGGTGACGAATCCTCGGACAGCGGGAAAAGCGGCGGCAGTGAAGCACATGCTCTCTCTTTGCCGGACGTTCTGGCGAAGACGGCGACAGAAGCTGCTCAGGTGAACCAATCTGTCCCGGCTCCCCCTGTCCATATTGCACCGCCCACCGTCCAACCTGCGACCGAACCGTCTGCAGCCCGGGAGGAGCCGCAGAGCAGCGGCGGCCGCATCCTGGACTTTTTGCGTGCCAACGGCATACCCGAAACGCCGCGCGAAGAGATCGACCAGACAGAGTGGCGCAGCAGCACGCCGGAAGAGGAAAAGCAGCGGCGCATGGACGAACTGCACTGGCAGTACGAGCCTCGCATCGAGGTGCAGTTTATCAATGGCGGGCTGTTTTACCTCCAGTCCGCGCCTCCCGCCAAAAACAGGCGAATTCTGTAAAAGAAGTGCGAGAAAAAACGATCGCAAAGAGACAGATAGCAACAAATCTTTTTCGTCAACCTGGTTACAATAGGTACCAAGAAGCCTTGTACAAAAGGTGGTGCATGCTTGTGGCCAGTAAAATGACCCGATCCGTATGCGCACTGCTCTGTGCGCTCGCGATCGCGTGGCCGGCCGTCACGCACGCCGAAGAGACGGATTGGGACAAGCGTTTTCACACGCAGGTTCAGCAGTGGATGAACACGATCATCGAGCGGGATCCCAGTTTCCGCGACTGGAAAAACGCCCAAATCGATGCTCAATCGCTCGGTGCCAACCAACATCAGTGGCTGGTCAGCATCACGCGAGACGGCAGACAGGTGGGTTACATGGTGGTGGGCGAATCCCCCGCTTCCGGAACACAGCCGACGTTTGTGCTGCTGGAATACGGCGTAGGCGAATACATTTTGTTCGACGACGCGTTTGCCCCGCGCGCAGTGGCGGCGGAACCGGTCTATGACGGATTCGCCTCCCACTGGCTGGTCGCGCGTCAAGAGCAGCGGGAACTGGTGGACGCCAAGACGGGCGAAACGTACCCCGCATCCGCTGTTGCCGGCCCGCCGGTGATCACCACGCTGTCTGAAGCCGAACTGGTTCGCCCGGAAGAAGTCCTCACTGCTGCCCGCGTGCTGTCCGGTGCAGTACAGGACCCGTTTGACCGGATTGACTGGCTGACCGACACGTCCAACAGGCGTCAGCTGACCTGGACAGACCTCTGGCAAAAAACATCCGCCGGCCCGGTAACGCTTACTGTGCCGCTCCACCACTCCAATGTGCTGGCACCGTTTGCAGTGCAGTCGCTGCATCTGTGGAACGGCCGCGCGGCATACGTCGGCGTCTGGGACGAGGGGCTGCGCTTCGTTCCCTACGCATACGCGATGAAAGTGGGACAGTTTCATGCTGTTGATACCGGCGCACACAAAACAAGCTCTCTGCCGGAATGAACCGACAGAGAGCTTGTTGTCTGGGCGGCTGTGTGCTGTATGGGATCAGCTCGCCGCGTCCGTTTCAACGCCTGATTGGGGAACTGCCCCGTCAGCACCGTCAGCTATGCTCAATGGGCGACAGTCGGGTGTGTACCGCATGAAACACTTCCTGGGGAGTCATGCCAGCGGCGTTGATGACCGGAGCACCGGATATGGTTTTGCTCTGGTCGTTCAGCACGTTGACATCCTGGCCGGTGATCACGATGGCGTCCACCATGTTTTGCCAGTTGCCCAGATCCACCACGTCGTACCCGTTGTCACGCAGCATTTTGCGGATATGGGTAAGGGAACGTTCCACTGCCACTCTCGCCATATGCTACCTCCATCCGGCTGGGATTATTTGCGCCATAACAGCTTGATTGACATCGGGATGGCCCCGAACCAGCGCGTGGACCAGGCCTCGCGCGGCTGTTTTCGCCGCCGCCGCTCTTCCTTCGGGGTCTCCACATACTGCACAAACAAGCGGGTCAGGTACTTTAAATACTCCTGAAACGACATCACACGTGCCTCCTTCATACGCACGTTTCCGCGCCGTTTGCCGTGAAGGCGGAGCGCTTTCTTCCCCTAGTCTCTCCCGATCAGGCCGCTTTCAACCATCCTTCCGCGTATTTCCGCCACGATATCGGACACGTCCTTGCCGGTTGTGTCGATTTGAATCGGGGCAAAATCATACGCCCCTTTCCGCTCGTCCAACAGTCTCCGCACCCGTTGCGCCATGTCGCCGGCGATGAGCGGACGGCCGGTATCTCCTGCCAGGCGGCGGATCAGTTCCTCCTCCGCTGCAGACAAGGCGATCACCGTTCCCTCACTCAGCATGAGCCGGACATTTTCCGGACGAAGCACCGCTCCCCCTCCGGTGGTCAGCACCTGCGGCTTCTCTTGCAGCAGCTCCCGCAACATGGCGCTTTCCGCGTCCCGAAAGTACTGCTCTCCCTTTGTAGCGAACAGCTCGGGAATCGAGCATCCCTCCCGCTCTGCGATCGCCTCGTCCAAATCGCGGTGCGGAATGCCCAGATCCTTAGCCAGCGCGCTCCCCACCGTAGTTTTCCCTGTTCCCATGAATCCGACGAAAATCACATTTCCGTATGTCATCGGCTGTCTCCTGCCTTTCGTAGTCGTAGATGACTGTCCGCAACGTCACTGCAAGGTCACGGTCTTTGCCTCTTTGTCATAGGAAACCTGCGCGCCAAGCCCCTGACTGAACAAGGTGAGCGGCGCCATCGTCTTCTCGGCGATTTCCAGCAGCGGCTGCCCCAGATCGACGCGCTGGCCGTCCCGTTCAACAACGCGTTGGCCCTGTTTGAGCACGACCTGATGCCCTCTGCCCTGCACCATCGTCGCCTGCTTGTCCGGCAACCAACTGACGCGATACCCCATCCGTTCCGCCACTTCGCGCAGCGGGAGGTAGACGGTCCCGTTTTTCACCCTCGCTGGAACGGATGGGTAAAAGCTCGTCCCGTTCACGATGGTCGTCACATACGGTTCCAGCTCCACCTGACGCAAGGGCGCCTTGTTTTCCGTCCGGACATTGGGGACGAAGTAGCGCGCTTCTCCTTTCAGCACCTGGCCCAGCGCCTGATCGAGGTGCTCCGGACCGATAACACTGCCGTGGTAGGTGCGCTGCACGCGCTGCAGGAATTGTTTGTAGGCGTCGTCGCCGATCTGCCTGCGCAGGTGGTCGTACAACAGCGCCCCTTTGGAGTACCAGGTCCAGTGGAACTCCTGTTCACCGGCAAACTGGTTGAGCCGCTTGCCCAATCGGCCGGACGGATAGAGCTGCTTCAACTTGTCCGCGTCGCGGCTGTACGATGACAGGAGGGCGGCGGCCTTCTGGGAACCGTAGCGGTGCTGCAGATAGTGATAGACGCTCATTTCCACCAGCCCCTCGTCCAACCAGCCGTGCACCGCTTCCAGCGTGGCGACGCTGTTGTACCACCACATGTGGGCCACCTCGTGCGGCAGCCAGTGCTCGATCAGATTGTTGTGGTGCATGTCCCGCTTAAACACCGCCATGTTGGCGTACTCCATCGCATACGTCGTGCCGGTGCCGGTCTCGGCAATCGCCACCCGGGGATACGGCAGCGGGCCGTACCATTCTGTATAGACCGGAAACACAGACCGGGCGATCGCTTTGATCCGCTCGATGTTGCCCTTGTCCACAGACGCGATGTCTACCGTCAAATTGGGCGCAAAGGTGATCGTCTCCACATGGTAGCGCGGGCTGCCCACCAACGCAAAATTGAGCAGGCGGCTGCCGCGGTACCGCACTTCCTGCCGGTTGCCGGCCAGCGGCTTGGTCTCTCCCCTTCCCCAGGAGCTCACCCATTGAAAGCCCTTTGGCGACACAAACGACACGTCGTAATCAGCGTAATGGTACACGAACGGATCGCCGAAATTGACCCGCTGCGGCGGAGTGTACCAATTGCCGCGCTGGTCCATCGCACCCAGCATCGGATACCAGGTGGTCAGCGTCCAGATGTCGTCCTTTACCCCAAAACGGGTGCCGCGGCGGGGAACGGGATTCTCAAAAGTGACCGTCAAGCTCCCCCGCTTCGCCGAACCGAACGGATTGGTCAGATGGACAACCGCCTGGCGCCGTTCGAATGTAAGCGGCTTGTCCCCGGCGCGAATCTCCTTGATCGTCATCAGATTCCATGGATAGTCGTAGATGAACAGGCGAAGATCCGGCGTGCGCGGATTATCGAACTCCACCGTGACACTTCCAGCAATCATCGCCTTTGTCGTATTCAGTTCAGCACGAATCGTATAGGTCGGATGCAGATCTTTCACATAGGAGGGCAGCGGCGGATTGTAGGCGAACGGATCAGCTCCCGCCCCTGCCGTCACTGTCGCGTTGTTTATGAAAAACGGCGCCAGCACAGGCCACTTGGCGATCACCCCGACCGAAGCGAAAACGATCAAAATTGTCAAACAGATCAACAAGCTCGTTTTGTGCAATGGTTTCATGTCAGCCCCCGACTCATAAGCGACAAGCACGATGTTATTTCGTCGCAAAGCTTATCCAATTTATTGTAGCAAATCTCGACAGGGCTGAATAGAAAATCTTGCCACAACACAGCTACATGACAGCGGCCCGCATGCAGCGACACCCCATTCATAACAGCGGACGCGCTTACTCGCTGCGGCTGTTATGGGTCATTACCACGTCTCGTACATGATCTCGCCCGTGTAGGTCAAATCGTACCCCCCGATCGCAGCCAGTTCGTCGCGAAACGATGCCGATCGCAAAATGTCCCGCACGATCTGGATCAGCTCCTCGTTTTCCGCGTTTTTCAGGATGACCAGATCGTACCGCTCCCGAATTACAGGCAAAAACTCCACTCCGACGATCCGGGCAGCCTTTTCGATCCCCACGCCGACGTCCGCTTCCCCCCTCGCTACTGCTGCGGCCACAGCGAGGTGATTCGCCTCTTCCCTGTCGTATCCAGCCACGTCCCGTCCGGCGATGCCGTGCAGCCGGAGCTGTTCTTCGATCAGGGTGCGTGCTCCTGACCCTTTTTCCCGGTTCACCATGCGCACCCCGGGTTTGCCGAAATCGGTCCAGTCGACTATCTGCTTCGGGTTGCCCGCCCGGACGTAAAAACCGGCCCAGCGGGACAGCAGATTGACGATCACGTAGCGGTATCCGCACAAAATCCGCCGCACATACGGCGTGTTGTATTCCCCGGTGTCGCCGTCGAACAGGTGCGTGCTGACGACATCCGCCTCACCTGCGTACATCGCCAGCAGGCTGTTGATGCTGCCCGCATAAGCGCGAAGCGGCCGCATCGTTTTGCCTCTGCGTTCGAGATGATTCGCCAGCATGTCAAGGCTGACGTCCTGACCGCTGATGATAACCTGACGAACGTGCTGCGCTCCCTGCGGCCAGGCGCTGCGCTGCATGGGCGTCACAGGCGCCGAAGCGCTCGGAACCGCCGCTGCCATGCCGGATACTCCTTTTGCTCTCGCCTTGTACGCTTCCAGATCGGACGCGTCCACCCGCATCTGCCGGCCGACGCGGTACGCGGGCAGTTCCCCTTTTTTGATCAAATCGTACACGGTCAGTTTGGAGATTCGCAGCATCTTGGCAATTTCTTCAGTCGTGTAAGAAATGTCGTCGTTCATCGCCGCCTCCCGGATCAATTGCTGACTTGTCTTTCTCCATTTTCGTTTACTATTCACATGTTTGCAATTGATCAATTGAAATCATTCAGATAATCTAATTATAACTAATTATTACTACATATAACGAAACACAACTCAGGAGGTCGTATCATGCAAAAACAACTGACGGCCATCCTTGCGGCACTCTGCATGATGTGGGCCGCCGGGTGCGGTGCGCAGACCTCAGACCAGCAAACCGCCCCGCAGCAGCCATCGGCCAAGCCGGCGGAAACGACACTGATGGTCTCGGCTGCCGCCAGCCTGACCGACGCGTTGAATGAGCTGAAAACTGCGTTTGAACGCGAACATCCCGGAGTGGCGATTAGCTATAACTTTGGCAGTTCCGGCAAGCTGGCCTCCCAAATCGAGCAGGGCGCTCCCGCCGACGTCTTTTTGTCCGCCAGCAAACAGGATATGGACAGGCTGGAAGAGAAACAGTTGATTGTCACGGACACGCGCGTTGACTTTGCCAAAAACGAGCTTGTACTGATCTCGTCGGCTTCCAGCCCGCTGGCGCTTTCTTCATTTGAAGAGCTGGGCGATGATGCCGTCAAGCATCTCGCCGTCGGCGAACCAACGACCGTCCCGGCCGGCCGCTACGCCAAAGAAACGCTCGAACACCTGAAGATGTGGGACAACCTGTCGGACAAGCTGGTCTTTGCCAGCGACGTGCGCCAGGTGCTGACCTATGTCGAGTCCGGCAACGCCGAAGCCGGCATCGTCTACGCGAGCGATGCGGCCATTTCGCCCAAGGTGAAGGTGATCGCCGCAGCCGAACCGGAGTGGCACAACCCGATCGACTATCCGGCCGCCGTCATTGCCGCCTCCCGTCAGGCGGACACCGCCAGGATGTTTCTTGCGTTTGTGACCAGTGACAAAGGCAAGGCAATCTTTAAACAATACGGATTTCACGAGTAGGAGAACTGAACAGGAGGCGGACACATGAATCATCCCGAATTGACACCGCTGCTGCTGTCGCTGAAAGTGGCGGCCCTCTCCACCTCCATCGTATTTGTCGCCGGTCTGCTGATCGCCCGCTTCCTGACGCGCAGGCACTTTTGGGGCAAGCACGTACTGGAGTCCTTTCTGCTGCTGCCGCTGGTGCTGCCCCCCACTGTCGTCGGATTCGGCCTCCTGCTTTTGTTTGGAAAAAACGGGATAATCGGCAAGTGGCTGACGGAGTGGTTTGGAGTCCAGGTCGTCTTTTCGCTGACCGGTGCCGTAATCGCTTCCGTGGTCGTGTCGTTTCCGTTGATGTACCAGAGTGCCGCCGCCGCCTTCAGCGGGATCGACCGGCGGTACGAAGACGCTGCCCGGACGATGGGGGCTTCGGAATGGCGCGTCTTCTGGACGATTTCCTTTCCGCTCGCCTGGCCGGGGCTGTTGGCCGGATTCGTTCTCTCCTTTGCCCGGGGTCTGGGGGAGTTCGGCGCCACGCTGATGCTGGCGGGATACATTCCCGGCAAGACCGATACGATCCCCGTCGCCATCTACTTCGCCGTGGAAGCCGGCCAGATGGACAAGGCACTCTTTTGGGTGATCATGATCGTCTCGCTGGGCATGGGAACGACCATGTGGTTGAACTGGTGGAGCCGACGCAGCGTCCGCCGGTTTGCCAACACGAAATAAGGCGGGAGAATGACCATGCTGTATGTCGACATGCAAAAACGGCTGCCTGACGGCGTCCTGCACGCGCGGTTTACGGCAAAAGACGAGATTGTCGTCCTGTTTGGCCCTTCCGGTGCGGGGAAAACCACCATGTTGAATTGTGTGGCGGGATTGACCAATCCCGATGCGGGCCTCATCCGGCTGGGCGACACCGTCTTTTTTGACAGCGTTTCAAAAAAGGCCCTTCCGCCGCAGCAGCGCAACGTGGGCTATCTCTTTCAGGACTACGCCCTGTTTCCGCACATGACCGTGGAACAGAACATCCGCTACGGACTGAAAAAGGGGACCAACCTGCGGCTGGCCGAACTGCTCGCCTCCGTCGGGATTGATCGGCTACTGGATAAATACCCGCATCAACTGTCCGGCGGGCAAAAACAGCGAGTCGCCCTGGTACGGGCACTGGCCACGGAACCGGATATCCTGCTCCTGGATGAGCCGCTGTCCGCCCTGGACGCAGATACACGCCGCCAGTGCCAGGATGAACTGCTCCGACTGCACGAGATGTGGCGAATACCGTTTCTCCTGGTCACCCACGATCTCCAGGAGGCGGAACGGTTGGGCAGCGTGATCCTCGTGGTGCAGAACGGCCAGGTGCTGCCCCACGGTCCCAGGCGATCAAACGAGTCGTCTTTCCACGCCGGGACCGCGCACGAATCCTCTTGAGGTGTTAGCTGATCGGGCATGTGAAGCTGGACGGACACGACAAAAGCCGTGCTTTCGCTCCTCCGCCTTTTGGCTGGCGGCCGGAATGGCACGGCTTTTTCATTCGCTTATACATCTGCGTTATTTGCCACAGAACGGCTCGATTTTCACGTCATGCTGTTTGGCCCAGCGGTGCAGTTCGGTGAGAAACGGCAGCAGATCCGGGCTTTCGGCGTGTACGCAGAGCGTGTCCGCAGCCAGCGCAATCACACTCCCGTCCACGGTTTGCACCGTCTGTTCCAGTACGAGCTGCCTCGTCTGCTGCATCTGCTCTTCCTTGCTGATCAGCACGCTGCCCTCCAGTTCACGCGGAGCCAACCTGCCGTTTGGCAGATACGCGCGGTCGGCAAATACTTCTTCCGCCACCTGCAGACCGTATTCCAGACCGATCTCCACCAGTTTGCTGCCCGACAAGGCATAGAGGATCAGGTCGCCGTCGATGTCGACGATCGCCTGCACTACTGCCTCGGCCAGTTCAGGCTGCTCGGCAGCCTCGTTGTACAGCGCCCCGTGCAGTTTCACGTGATGCAGGCTCCCTCCCAGCGCCTTTGTCACGCCGGACAGGGCGGCCACTTGATACAGTACCAGTTCGTACACCTCCCGCGCCGAGAGGTTCATGGAACGGCGGCCGAACCCCTGTACGTCGGGGTAGCCTGGATGCGCGCCGATTTTCACCCCGTGCCGGAGCGCCGCTTCTACTGTTCTGCAGATGTTATGGGGATCGCCAGCATGCAGGCCGCAGGCAACGTTAACGGACGTAATCCACTTCATGATGCCCAGGTCTTCCGTTTGCCGTCCGCGGCTGAACCCTTCCGCCAAGTCGCAGTTGATATCCAGGTGAATCATGTACGCACCGCCCTTCTGTAAACGCTGTCATTGTCAGTATCGCTTTCCATGTCCATTACATTTCCCATTTCTTACAGCATATCATGCCACACCCACCAGCAAAAGCAAAAAAGCTGCCGAAATGTGGCAGCTTAGCGGGCGATTTCTGTCGAAACGCCTGTCGGCACCAATCCATCGTCGTTTTGCAAGTTTTCCGTCAGGGCCATGAGCTGGCTTTTCTCCTGTTTGTAGTCGTATTCTTTCGCCTTGTCCGGCTTGGCGTTGTTGTACTCGATTGGAATTTCGTGTCGGTGGGACCGCTCGATTTTCGTGACGAAGTGCAGCTTTTCCATCATGCGGATTGTTTCGTCGATCTGATTGGCATCGACGTACATCGACACGTAGTTCAACCGCTTGGAGATGTAGTGAATGGTGCCAAATTTGCGTAAATTTTTGGCGGCACGCGTGTTTTTCACCCACACGGCGACCCCAAGACGTCGTTCTCTCATGCTGGTCGTCGATCTCCTTCCCGAACGTGATAAAATGTTTCATAACAGACGCATTACCCGGCCCGCAAAATACTTCTAAAAGCGAGGGATGACACATGCGCCTGGACACGTACTACCAACGGTTTACGGACGCGATCCTGCAGCAGGACGTCGCCGCTTCAGCGTACTGGCGCCAGTTTGCTGGCCAGCGCTTTTTTTATATAGCCAGTCCGCTCCCCGCCACTCAACTAGCCTGTCAGCTGTTGGCGACGGGGGAACGGATCACGGCGGACACCAAGCTGAAACTGGAGTGCGTCTACGTGCGCTCCGACAGCTCGCAGCACGTCTTTCGCGTGCGCTTCCTTGTGCCGCAGGAGAAGCAGTTTTGCTGCGGAAACTTGTGCGAAGACTGCTTCCTTCTCAGGCAGCCGCGGTCATGAGCGTTTTTTTATGCTGCACCCGCAGCTTCCCCCGCTGCCGCAGCCGCTGCTTTTCGCCTCCAGAAACGGATTGTTGCTGGGGACCTTGATCGTCTCCGAGACCGCGTCGGCGATGGTTCGTCCCACCTGGTACAGCAGACGGTCCAGGTTGTCCTCCGCCCGCTTGAACGCCTGGACAGAATCCAGCATCTCGATTTTCCGCTTCAGCTCGCGGACCTCTTTCGATATCTGATCGTAGTCGGGATGATATTTCCCAAACCGCTGAACATCTTCGTATTGGGCCTTTTTGCGTTCGAACAGCGCGAGCAGGCGCTGCGCCTCCTCGTCCGCTTCCATCCGCTGCTTGGCATGAATGTACTCCGAGACCTCGCGCGAATGGTTGATCATCGTGGACAGCTCGTGCGAATGCAGGATAAGCTCGGCCATATCCACCGTCTCCAATGCTTCCATGCAGCGAGACCCCCTTTCTTGAAAGCCCTTATCTTGCATTGTACCACGAAACAATCCGGCTAGTACAGATAATCCGGCAGAAGAATGCGCACGCGATCGATCTCGTCCAGCCGACACCGTCTTTTTCCGCTGCGATCCTCCAGGACAAGATGCCAGTACCCCATTTCCACAGCCAGCTGCCGCGGGATGCCCTCCCACGTCTGACCGCTCATGAGACGCAGCTGAACCTCCAGTTCCAGTTCGCGGGCCCGCTGCAGCAGATCGCGCAAGGTTTGCGGATGGTAGGACTGGAAATGCTGCGTCCACATCTTGGGCAGAGTTGCCGCTTGAGGCATGCCTTCCCACTGGTCGGGAAAGGTGTTTTCCACTGCGTATCCGTCCCAGGGCCGGTCCACGGCAAACAGACCGGCAGTCGGCCCATCGTCACTAATATCCGTCTCTTCCCTTTCCACACGCATCAGCGCCCCATCCTGCGGCTCGTAGCCATACGCCCGAAACAGGGCCAACAGGCTCTCCTTCTGGGCAGGCGTCACGAGGAAATCGGTCGGGGAAATGACCATCTCCAGATACGGCTGAAACGCTTCGATCTGCCGCAACTCCTCCAGCAGACCGGGGTGGGCGGTCCGCACCCGAAACAGCGGTTCCAGTTGGATTTGCCGCGCGTTTTTCCCCCACATGTGGATCAGCTGACTGACCGCTTCCGGCAGCGGGTGGGTGCAGGACTGGCGCAGCGTCTCCACGGCCTGCTGCTCCGTTCCGCCTGCGGCCAGAAAAGCCTGTAACGGTTTGGCCTGCAGTTCGCCGCGCAGCAGCTCCCCATCAAACGCCAGCGGACAGAAACGGCTCAACGCCCATACCGCCTGCAGCGGAACGAGCGGCGGTATGGTAATGATTCCGGCTGGATCGACAAACCACCCTTCTTCCCGGGGCAAACGGGGCAGGCTGTTCCATCGCCAGTAAAGCGCTCCGTCCTCTGCGGTGCCGAGCTGAATCCAGCCAAACCCCAAGAGCAGGTGAAGCCACTCGTCCACGGCCCGTTGCTTTGCCTCGTCCGGCAGAACAAATCCAGCCTCCGCCAAACGTTGCAGCATGTAGTCGAGCGAGTGCCACTGTTCCAGCGGAGAACGCTTCATCCACAAGGCAAGTGCGTCCCACCAGCTTTCATGGGGCAGGTACTGCTCGGCTGCCAGCTCGTACAATTGTTCCCAACTCTGCTCCGGTGTCATGTCCAGCCATTGGAGAACGCGTTGCTCTGCCAGGACCAGACGTTTCTCCTGCGGACGGACAAGCCCCAGGCGCAGCGCCACATCCAGAACGACAGCCAATGGCAGCCCATCCGGTTCCTCATCGGCTAGCGGCGGCAGTTTCCATCCGGCTACATGGCTTCTGTTCAGTGACAGCAGTGCTGCCATCTTTTGCCGGACCCGGCGGTGAACGCCGCCTTTTTGCGTCAGCGGCACGTCATTGTCGCGAATGAACAGCAGGACGGCAAAAAGATCCAGATGTAACCCCCGTCCTGCTGTTATATAATAAGGGAGCGTTTTTGGCGCCAACGATGGGGGTTTTGCCTCCGGCAGCAGACAGAAGGTCAGATGCTCCCGCACTTCACGGGGCATCAGGTAACCGATTTCGCTCCATCTCTTGCGAACGGTTAGGACCAGCCCGAGCCGGCGCAGTCTGTTCAATCCGACGGCCAGATGCCTGTGGTTTTGGGCGCTGAGCCGATCCCACTCTCTCTTCCGGAAAAATCCTCTGGCAGAAGTGGTGACAAACAGCCGAATTGCTTGCCGTTCGGGTTCGCTGGCCTGCTTCCACACTTCCATGGCAAAGGCGGGATCAGCCAGGCGGATGTGCACATCCCGTTCATCGCGGATGCCCAGCCGCTTTTCCTGCTCGGCTATCATCGCTTGCCGTGTCGAGTGGGAAAGGTATTCGACGCATTGCTGCACACGCACGCTTGTCACCCCGCTTTCACCGTTATTTGCCACATGTTCGTCAACCTACAATCGCAAGGAGGGATATCGACATGTTGCATGCATGGTACAGTTTGATTTTGGCTGCCGCCCTGGCGATTCCGGGGGTACAGCCGTTTTCTATAGATCATCCTACTCCAATCGCCGTCCCTGCGGAAGGGACGAACGCAACTGAATCCGTCTCTGCTTCTTACCCG
Source organism: Brevibacillus sedimenti (assembly GCF_020923495.1). Lineage (GTDB taxonomy): Bacteria > Bacillota > Bacilli > Brevibacillales > Brevibacillaceae > Brevibacillus > Brevibacillus aydinogluensis. The sequence continues at coordinate 2,766,163 of NZ_CP064048.1, read as the reverse complement.
CCGGCGGTCCGCGATGCCCTGAAGCAGGTGCAAAAAAGCGGCGGTCACACGATCGTCCGCGCCGACGGTAAGACCTATGTCGTCATCGGTGTCGGGCAGCGTCCGACCGGCGGCTACCGTCTGGTGACCGAGCGGGTGGAGCGCACCGGCGCACACGGATTTGTCATCCGCGTCCGTGAACAAAAACCGGCCGCCGGCGCGATGAAGACACAGGTTATTTCCTATCCAACCCTGGTGGTTGCGCTTCCTGACGCGCAGGCCCAGGTGCAGGTAACTATCTCTTGACACAGGAAAGCCGGCCCATGCTTGTCCCGTCGATACGGGATGAGGGTCGGCTTTTTGCATGCGCCCGCCCCGGATGCGCGTTCGCTGTCCTAAAGCGGCCGCTCCTGTTTGACGCCGGCCGGGCTACGGCTTGACGTCGATCTGCAGCTTCTGCTGCACGCCGTATGATTCGTGATTGTTGTGCGCCAGTTCGACCACGACGTCGTGTCGGCCCGGCGGAATGTCTTTTAACACGTACTGCGGTTCAAAGATCTTGGCCACCTTTTTGCCGTCCAGGTAGAGATGGACGTGCCCCTCACCGTATCGGTTGTCCTTTCCCATGTTTTCCAGAGAAAAGGTAAAACCGGTCACGTTCAGCTTCAAATGCAGGTCATCCTGTTTCAGCGTATGGGACACGTTCAGCGTAGGGAGCCGGTGCTGATCGTGAACGGCTTCGACCGGCGCTTGGGTGTTTGCATCGCGGTTCGCATAGACAAACAGCTCGATGCACGCGGCCACTCCAATCAGTATCAGCAGGCGGGTGATCAGTTGCGGGGCCTTCATCGGGACACTCCTTTCCACATCCTGTCACCCACCAGTGTTCCCGAACCGAGACCGCTTCATTCGCGTGCGCCTGCTGACCGGCGGCTACCGCTTGGGCGGACGAAATCCTGCTGCCTTGGCCTCTTCTTCCGTGGCGAACCAGACCTCCGCTTTCGTCCGTTCGTAGTTGGCCGATCCGGGCACATGATAGATTTTCTCTCCTTTGGCATTGATGTTGCCCTTGATCGGCTTGCCCGGCGGCGGGGTCTCCGCTGCGCTATCCGTCTGCTTCGCTTTTTTGGTATTACTGTCTTTGCCGTTATCGGCTTCTTTTGCTGTCGATGTAGTCTGGGAATCGGACAGTCCCCACAGCCCTCGGTTGTGTTCCCGAGCGTCCCGCTCCGCTTCCAGAAACAGATCGGCGTAAGCCACATTGGGCGGGACGGTCATGATTCGCGCGTATCCGTCCCGGACCAGCTTCTCGTTGACAAACGTGCCGTCCGCCATGTACACATAGGCCAGCAGCCGGCCGTAACGGTCGTGGGGTTCGACGTCAAACTTGAGTGTAACTGTTTGCCCCGTCAGCAGTTTCTTGCTGAATTCGCTCGCTTCCTTTCCGTATGGTTCCACGGGGTGGTTGGGCTTGACCGTCTCCGGCGTGTCAACGCCGATCATCCGCACTTTTTCCCCGCTCGAAATCTCAAATGTGTCTCCGTCCACCACGCGCTTGACGACCGCGGTCATCTCGCCGTTGGGACTCGGCTGATCGTTGGCCGCACAAGCGGTCAACACAAGGCACAGGCCGATCAGCCAATGGATGATGTGTTTCATCGGTGTTCTCTCCTTTTCTCGCTGTGCTGTTTACCAGCGTAGCCGATCGTCCTGGAGAGGTCAACCCGGGGTGAAGGCGGACGGGAAAAGGAAATACACAAAAACGACCCAGCCAGCAGGTCGTTTTGTCGAGGAAGTTTAATCTCGGTCACTGAACAAAAACAGCAAGATCACCACGACGATGATAATCCACAAAAAATCATCGTTCTCCCGGTCGAAAAAACCATCCAGAAAACCCATGGTGGAGTCCCCCTTTCCTTCTCGCTTACAGCCTATGCAGCTGACTAGACGGGTGTCATTGGCTGTATGAGCCCAAAAGTGGGCAGGACAGGGGGCCGCTTACGCCAATGTGGCGAAGACGAGGTGTACATAGGTCGTCAACTGCTCCGCTTCCGGCTGAAATCCCAGTTCTTTTAGCGCGGCCAGCAGCCGCGAGCGGTCGGCATAATACCCGTATTCGATCCGTTCAATCGCATCCGTCCGGCCGGACTGCCGCAATGCCTCCAGGTGATTCGCGCGATGGCCGGCGTCCACGAACATGAAGTCGGCAATCGCCAACCGCCCCTCCGGCTTCAGCACGCGCCGGCACTCCGCCAGCGCCAGCACCTTCTGCTCGTCGGTCAGATGGTGCAGCGCGTAACTGGTGGCGACAAAGTCAAACCGGCTGTCCAAAAACGGAAACGCGAAAAACGTGCCGAGCTTGGCCTCCACCCCAGGATTTTTTTGCCGACATCGCTTCAACATCTCGGGTGACTGGTCGAACGCGCAGACGGTCGCCCCTCGTTCCCGCAACCGCCGTGCCAGATTGCCCGTGCCTGTCCCGGCGTCAAGACCGGTTTCACCCGGCTGAGGAGCGACCTTCTCAACCAGGGCGTCCAGCACTTGTTCATACCGTTCATGCGGATGAAATCCGTCGCGCGCTTCCGTGACCATTTGGTCGTAGTTGGCCGCCAATTGGTTGAAATTCCACCGGTCCACCCAGTTGCTTCGCGCCTGACGAAGCCGTTTGCTTGCTTCCGCCAGTTCAAACAGGGAGGCGGGATCGCTTACTCCATCCCTCTTTACCCGCTCAATCATCGCCTCCGTGGTGTGGATCACCTTGCTCAATTCCACCCAGCGGTCGTACACGAAGGAAAGCTGCAGCTCCAGGTAGTGCAGCAGACTGCCCTCTCCCTCGTCCAGCTGCCGCAGCACGTGCCGGATGTCTTCGATGGTCATGCCCACCTCGCGCAGGGTGATGACGGTTTGCAGGCGCCACACATCCGCTTCCGTAAACTGCCGGTAGCCGGAACTATCCGCCTTTTTCGGCGTAATCAATCCCTTTTCTTCGTAAAAACGGATTGCCCGCGGCGTGATTTGCAGTCGGCGGGCCAACTCCTTGATCTGCATGAGCCGCTGTTCTCCCCTCCATACGCTTATTACCCCATTGTAAACCTTGCCGTTGCGTGAATGTACAGCCCTGTTTTTTACGATGGAGAGGCAGCTGCACCCGCGTGTTTTCCTGTCCATACAATTTGCCTGTCCATAAAAAAGGAAAGGCTGCCGGTCGCGCGCCGACAGCCTTTCCATTCCCGGGACCCGGGACAAACGTCCTTTTGCCGCCGTAAGATGGCGGTGTATCATGCGCCTTGCGATTGAGCAGAACGCTCCGCGCCAGCAGCTTAGTGGCGGGGCGCCGGTTCGGAGATTTCGTACAGCGCTTCGCTTGCTTCGTCGTGGTGTGCCTGGCGGACCGCCATGTCTCCCAGCGCAACAATCCCCACCAGCTTGCCGTTCTCCACCACCGGCAGACGGCGAATCTGATGCTGGGCCATGATTTTGGCCGCTTCGTCCACCGTCATGTCGGGCTGACCCAGGATGATGTCACGGGTCATCACCTCTTCCACGGCAGCCGAACCTTCCCGTTTTTCGGCCAAGCCGCGAATGACGATGTCGCGGTCGGTGATGATGCCGATTACGTCCTGCTTCTCATCCACAACGGGGATGACGCCGACGTTCCAATCGCGCATTTTGCATGCCACTTCGTAGACGTTATCTTTAAGCGTAACAGTAGCCACGTCTTTCGTCATGATCTCGCGCAGCGTGCGGTTTTCCACTTTTGCCATCTTCTTCTCCTCCTTGTCGCTGGTAACGTTTGTAGTGTGTCCGACCCTCATGAGTTTCATGCAAAATGGGACAAGCGGCGTGATTTCCATCTGGAGATGACCGGGTACCTTGTGATAAGATGAGAACATGATGCTGTCAAAAACGGCATCACTCTTGTGTTCGCCCCCAGGCTTTTTTGCCGTGGACGGACGCAAAAAAAGACCGCCGGGTGGGGCAACACCCTACGGTCGTAAGTACAATAGACGTTCCCCAAAAGGGGGGCGGCTCTGCATTCCTGATTGTAGACCCCCTGGCTGTTTTAGCTCAAGGGAGGTCTACTTCTTTTTACTAGACGACAGCATTAAGACTAAAGTCCCGAACGCCAACATAAGACTTAGTGCTTCGAATACTGTCATGCTATCACCCCCTTTCCGATAACGGGGATGAACCGACCACCCTTGAGGAGCCCACCTATTGTGTTACACGATTATACCATATAATGGGAACAGGGTCATCATTCTTTAGGCTCGATATATCCATTGCGCTGTATCCAAAAACAGACTATCATAAGAAAGTGTACAACTTACCAAATGTAGGAGGAACGTCAATGGTAATCAAAGATACGGGAATCGGCGGCAAGGAAGTCATGCTCACCGATCTGGATCACTACATGAAAGATCTCGGATTTACCCGCGGCGCCTGGGATTACCGCCATGCTACATACGATCACAAAATCCTCGATAAAGGCAACACGTATTACCTGCGTATTGAAGCCAACGTAACCGAAGGCAAACTGGAAGATCCCCATGCCGTGCTGAAGCTGGAAGAACCGTACATGGGCAAACACCTGTTCCCGCACGGTCTGGATTACGATTCTCCGATTCCGGATTCCGTCGTGCAGTCAGCCAAACGGAAACTGCAGGTCCTGAACGAGAAGCTGTCCGCGTACTAATGCGGCATTCGCCCAATTGAAAAGAGCGCACACGTCTACAGAGAGGCATCCCCTCTCTGTTTCACGTCAAGGGGGGGTTCGTAATGAAGACACGGGGCGTCCCCGATTTCCTGCTGTTGCTGTTGACCGCCCTGCTGGTTGGATTCGGCATCACCATGGTCTTGAGCGCCAGCTCCATCTTTGCCCTGACCAGCTTCATGGGAAAAGGCTGTACGGTTTGCAATGGAGACGAACTGTACTTTGTCAAACGGCAGGCAATGTGGCTGGTAATAGGTACCATCGGCATGCTCATCGCCATGAACATCCCCTTTTCCTTTTACAAGCGCAATTTTCTTTTGATTGCGCTGATCAGCTTGCTCGCCCTGCTGCTGGTCTTGATCCCTGGAATTGGCAGCAACACCAACGGAGCCCGTTCCTGGTTCAGAATTGGTTCCGCCACGATTCAGCCGGTGGAATTTGCCAAGCTGGGGCTGATCCTCTATATGGCGGCGATCGTGACCAAAAAAGGAGAGGGTATACGCAAGTTGAAAACAGGTCTGATGCCCCCGCTCGTCGTGACCGGGGTGTTTTTCCTCCTGATCATGGCCCAGCCGGACCTGGGGTCGGCCGCGATCGTGCTGGGGACGGCTATCATCATCCTGATCAGCGGCGGAGCGCGGATCGGCCAACTGTTTCTGATCGGCTTTCCGGTGACCTCGCTGGCGCTGGTCAGCTACATCCTGGCGAAGGAACACGCCTTGGGTCGGATCACCGCCTTTTTGGACCCTTGGCAAGATCCTCGCGGCACCGGCCTGCAAGTCATCCAGTCGTGGATCGCCATTGCTCACGGCGGGTTCTCCGGCACCGGATTCGGGAAGAGCATCCAGAAATACTTGTACCTTCCGGAAGCCCATACCGACTTTATCTTCGCGATTATTACCGAAGAGCTGGGCTTTATCGGTGCCACACTCTTTCTGCTGGTCTACCTGCTGTTTCTTCTGCGCGGCTTTCACATCTGCCTGCGCGTCAAAGACACCTTTGCCAGCCTGGTTGGAATTGGCATCGTCAGCATGATCGGGCTGCAGGCGTTCATCAATATCGGCGGCGTCACCGGGCTGATTCCGCTGACCGGTGTCACCCTGCCGTTTATCAGCTACGGCGGCTCATCCCTTCTGGTCAGCATGGTGTCGACGGGCATCCTGCTCAGCGTCTCGCGGGAAGTCAGCCGGCAAAAAATGGCCGAACAACTGCAAAAGCAGCCGTACTCCGCCTGACGCTTCGGGGAAACATCCAACCCATAAAAAAACGACCTGTATCGACAGGTCGTTTTTTACGTGAGATCGATCGCGTCGACACGGACATGGACAGCCTCCACGCACAAACCGGTCAGCGATTCGACGATCTCCTTCACTTTTTCCTGGAGCTGGCGGCAGACGTGATGAATCGGCAGTCCGTATTTGACCGACACCCGTATCTCGATGCTGGCTCTCCCGTCCACAAGCGACACGGTAATGCCTTTTGTGCCGCCGCTGATGCGTTTCGCCAGGTCCTGGTACAGCCCGCCGGAGTGCACGGAGATGCCGGATACCTCCCCTGCCGCCGTCCCAGCAATTACCGCCACCACTTGATCCGCCACGCGGATTTCGCCGCGCCTTTCCTCCATGGCGCCCCCTCCTTCCTCTCTCCGTCACAGGGCTGCGGCCGCGCTCGGTTATCAGATTTTTCTTTCATTATAAACAGAAGAAGCTTGGGCTTGAAAGGGGATTTCTCGTTTTCGCTCAGTCAGTGTCGGAAGCGTGCACTGCACGTCGAGAAGTGTCAGACGGTCGGACGCACACACCTCGGCCAACGCGGACGCCAGTTCGCCCCTGCTCCGGATGGATCGCGCCGACACACCGCAGGCCCTGGCCCACTGGACGAAGTCGGGGTTTTGTAAACGGGTGCCAAACGGGACGAGGCCGCTTTGTCTCATCTTCCATTCCTCCAGCCCCAGCGTTCCGTTGTTGACGACAATCAGCAGAAACGCTGTCTCTTGCTCCACGGCTGTCATCAGTTCGGACATGTACATCTGCAGGCCGCCGTCTCCCGTCACGCAAATCACCTGCCGCTGCGGCTGGTTCAGTTTGGCTGCAATTGCCGCGGGAAGGCCGTACCCCATCGTCCGCCACTTCCCGGAAAAAAGCGGGCGCTGAGAAACGGCGCGAAAAGCACGATTGAACCAGATGGTGTGCTCACCGGTATCCAGCGTGATGACGGCATCGTCGTCAACGGCCCGGGACAGCGCGTGCATCAGCGCCTCCGGTGTGACCGGCTGGTCGGGCCCAGCGTCGACGGCTTGTTCTGTCTCCTGCCAAAATGCAGCGTGCCACCGCTCCACTCGCGCCATCCAGTCGGGGTCGGGACGCTTGTTCTCCAGCCGGCGCAGCCAGAGCGGCAGGACCTCTTCCAGATCTGCCGTCACTGAAAACAGGTCGGGATGGAAGTGGATCGACTCGATCGACCGGTCTACCTGCACCACCGGCAAGCCGGCCGGGATGTATTCCTGCGGGAACCAACTCGAACCGAGAATCACCAGCAGGTCTGCTGCGGCCAGCGCGTCCAGACCGGCGCGGCTTCCTCCCTCGCCCAGACCGCCCAGCATCAGCGGATGGGATTCCTCTATGACGCCTTTTGCCCCCAGCGAAACCAGCACTCCCGCTCCCGCCTGCTCCGCCAGCCGTTGGCACGCATCCGCGACGCCGCGCGCCCCGATCCCGAGAAGCATGAGCGGTCGTTTCGCCCGTCCAATCCATTCCGCCGCCTGCTCCACCTCCCCTCTGTTCGCGCGCAAGCCAGACGCCTGCCTCGGCAACTCGGGGATCAGCGGACAGCCGGTCGTACGGGAAAAGACATCCTTGCACACCGCCAGATGGGCGACGCCCTGCTGCGACTCGGCCGTGACAAAGGCTCGCTGGAGCACCTCGCCGATCGCCTGGGGATGGGTGACCGTCGTCGTGTACCGGCAGATGGGACGCATCACGTCTTCCTGGGGCACGTACTGCTTGTACTCTCCCCCCAACTTGTACGTCTCCACCTGTCCGGTAATGGCCACGACCGGAGCCCGATCCGTCTGGGCATCGGCCAAACCGTTCAAGAGCTGAATGGTGCCCGGACCGCTGGTGGCCGTGCAGACAGTCGGCTTCCCCGTCAGTTTTGCTTCCGCGGACGCCATCATGGCCGCGGCCGCTTCGTGGCGGCAGGCCACATAACGTATCTGCTGCTGCTTGCCGAGCGCGTCCAGCCAGGGCAGAATCGCGTCCCCGGCGACGCCGTAAATCCGGGTGACTCCCCATTGAGCCAGTTGTTCGGTGATGTATTGAGCCACTTGCATCCTGTATCTCCCCTTTCGCGTCTAAACGTCGCATGACCTAGTATGCCGTTGTTCCCATCATTTTACTATCCAAATCTGTCCCAAATTGGAGAACCTAACAGGCAGGATCAGGCGAATCAAAAGGAGGATGAATCATGAAACAGCCTGTCAAATGGCTGGTGGCCCTGCTGGCGATCGCGCTGCTCATCACCTCGGCGGCGATCGTCTCTCCGAAGCGCTCCGACGCGTTCAGCGATCAGATCGTCAAAGTGGGCGCGCAGGGCAAGGACGTTCGCGAAATGCAAGGACGGCTGAAATACTTGGGGTTTTACACCGGCAAAGTGGACGGGGTATTTGGTTGGCGGACGTACTGGGCCCTGCGCAACTTCCAGTACGAATTCGGGCTGAAAGTAGACGGGGTGCTGGGGCCCAAAACAAAGCTGAAATTGTACAACGCAACGAAAAACTGGCGTCCTACCGCGGAAGAGCTTGGCGTGCCGCAGACGGCCAAGACACCGACCAAGTCGAAAGCGCCCACCTACCACGCCCACGGCATCTCGGAGAACGACATCCGTCTGATGGCAAACGCCGTCTACGGCGAGGCCCGCGGCGAACCGTACATCGGACAGGTGGCAGTGGCAGCTGTCATCTTGAACCGCACGCGTCACCCGTCATTTCCCAACACGCCGGCCGGCGTCATCTTTGAACCGCGCGCCTTCACAGCTGTGGCAGACGGCCAGATCTGGCTGACGCCGAACGAAACGGCTAAAAAGGCTGTTCAGGATGCGCTGAAAGGCTGGGACCCTACCGGCGGCGCCATCTATTACTTCAATCCGGACACGGCCACGTCCGCCTGGATCTGGAGTCGGCCGCAGATCAAGAAAATCGGCAAGCATATTTTCTGCCGGTAACGGAAAGCAAACAGGCACGGTCATCATCCGTGCCTGTAAGTGTTGCCGCCGACCATTACGGCCGCTGTCCCCGCATATGTTCCGCCATTTTGATAAAGCGTTCTTCCTGTTCCGTCGTGCCGCACACGCCGCATTGCACCAGGATGCGCTCCCCCCTGTACGGCTGGTGAAACGCATCCAGTTGGTCTGACGACAGTTCCGCCACAACATCGCCAGTCTGCGGGTCCAGCCGCACATAGCGGGGGTTTTGTTCAATGACCGTGAACCTCATCCGGTTCGACTTGCATGTGGGGCACAGATACGGTTTAGCCATGCGGATACCTCCTCTGACGATGGTTCACCCGTTAGTTTCCGCCAATCAGGCCAGGCTATACCCGTCTGCCAGGTTCAAATTTCTCGTGACAAGCGCATCGGTTTTGGCTAAACTAAAGAACATCGCATCAAATGGTATAAAATGTTAAACCTTTATCGAGGTGAACGTATGAATCGGCAATTGTTCTTTTTCCTCGTGGGGGGCAGCTTCCTGTTGGCAGCGTACGCCCATTACTTTACGGACAACGAGCTTTTCCGCTTTGCAACAGCATCGTTGGCCATTATTTTTCTTGCCGCCTGGCTGGGAAAATCGACGGAGAGCGTCGCCCATTACGCCGGTGACCGCATCGGCGGTTTTCTCAACGCCACGTTCGGCAACGCAGCCGAGCTGATTATCGCCTTTTTCCTGGTCAAGGAAGGACTGTTTGACATGGTCAAGGCCTCCATCACCGGCGCCGTCATCGGGAACATGCTGCTGGTGTTGGGACTGAGCGTGCTGCTGGGCGGATTGAAATTCAAGGAACAGACGTTCAACAGCAAGCTGGCCGGCCACAACGGCTCGCTGATGACGCTGGCGATCGTCGCGCTGTTTATTCCCGCCGTGTTCATGCAGCAGCTCCCGCCGGCAGAGATCGGTACGCTCAGCATTGTGATTTCCGTCGTCCTGATCATTGCCTACCTGCTGTGGCTGATCTTCTCCATGGTGACCCACCGGGAATTTCTGTCCGACATCGAGCCGCACGAGAGCGAAGCCGAGTGGTCCAAAGGCGTCTCCATCCTGATGCTTGCCCTGTCCACGGTCTTCGTCGCCATCGTTTCCGAATGGCTGGTCCACAGTGTCGAGCATGTCTCCCAGTCGCTGGGGTGGTCGGAGCTGTTTGTCGGGGCGTTTGTCATCGCCATTATCGGAAACGCCGCCGAGCACAGCGCTGCCCTGCTTCTGGCCATGAAGGGGCGGATCGGAGCTGCTGTGGAGATCGCCATCGGCTCCAGCCTGCAAATCGCCCTATTCGTGGCGCCGACGCTGGTGCTCATCAGCCTGCTTCTGGGGCAGCCGATGGACATCGTGTTTACGCCGTTTGAGCTGGCCGCGATCGGCGTCGCTACCTTTATCACCATATCGATCACCAAGGACGGTGCCACCAACTGGTACGAAGGCGTTCTGCTCCTGACCGTCTACATCATCATCGGCACTGCCTTCTTCTTCGTCTGAGAGACAGACTGCCCGATTCGGCAGCCTCAGATTGCAGACAGACGAGAGGGATGGATAATGAAAAAGCTCGGTATCATGCCGAGCTTTCTTCTTCTTGCTGATCAACCGCCCTGTACGCGGATAACCGTTCCTCCAATGTGCCCGTATGCAGTTCAAACAGGTTGTTATCGTAATCGTAGAAGTAGATGGAGTATCCTTCCCCCTTGATCCTGGGGCGAGGAGGTTTCATCTCCAGGCGCAGGGCTTTGATTTTATCGAGATAGTAGTCAATGTCTTCTTCCTTGATTTTGAATGCCACATGGTGATAGGTTCGGTTGACGATTTCACTATTTTCCATGACCGCGATCCACTGCCCGCCGATGATGAAAAATCGTTCACGGGATATCGAGTGGGTCTTGTCACCGCTGTAATAGACCTCTTGCGCCTGAAACAATTCCTTGTACAACGCAGTTGTTTTCTCCAAATCCTTTACCACAAATGTAATGTGGCTTACACTTTCAATCATGCCTATCATCCTTTTCTCACAACATTGACAAAGTATTTTGTCTATCTTCACCAATCTCATTCCGTTGTGTTCCATCCCACTGTGTAGACGAAGAAGTACCCGGCGATGTTTCCAAATGTTTCGATCAACCACCATTCCAATACGTGTTCCCTATCCGTTTATCGCAGGTAACGCTTGTTAATGCCACATTCCGTGTATATACTCGGTATATCTGTAAATATATGAAAATTTCGCGAATGGGTCGAAACAACAGCGATCCGATCGTAATTATCCAGAATATACAAAGGAGACACATCTATGGAGTTTATTTTAACCCATAAATGGATGTTCTTGATTCTCGCAGAAGTCATCTTTTGGATTTCCATCATCACTTTCTTGGTCCTCAGGTATTGGTTTGGCAAAAAAACACTCAGTTTTGTGTTTTTTCTTCTCTTTATTATCAATGACCTGTGGATCGCTTCCCTGGGCTTTTTCGATTATTTGCAAACAGGGCAGTTTTCCAGCTACCAAGTCGTGATCGTAGTTGTTTTTCTCTATGCGATCACGTATGGGAAAAGCGACTTCAAAAAACTTGATTACCACATCCAAATCTATGTCGCCAAGTGGAAAGGGGAACCTGCTCCCGCTATCGCTCCGCCGAAAAAACTGGTCGGCAAGGAACACGCCAAAAAAGAACGGAAGCATTTTTACGTTCATCTGGCCGTCTATGCGGCAGCACACCTGGTTTTCTTCTTGCTGTACGGGCTGTCCTCACGAATCTATGAAATGGCAAGCATGAACCAGTTTTTTGACGAGTATTTCTCATCCATGGAAGGAACACTGCCGTTTGCCAATCAAACCGTCAACAACCTTAGCAGGGTTTGGACCTTGATCTTCATAATCGACAGCATCATCGCACTTTCGTATACCGTATTTCCAAAGGGCGGCAGGAACGCCTCCTAGACGTTAATCATTCCTGTAATAAAAAAGCCTGCAGACGTGTTCTTCGACGAACCCTTGTCTGCAGGCAAGGACTGCCCGATGCGGCAGTCTTTTTTTATAGAAAGCCAAGCGAGTGCATAAACACCACAATGATGGCAAGCGGTGCCGCATACCTGAGCAGCAGCAGCCAGGCGGCAAACAGCTTCCGGCCCAGCGGTGTATGGGCGGTAAGCTCCTGCATCAGGATTTCCCGCTTCATCTTCAGCGGCACGAACACCGCGATCAACAGCGCCCCCAGCGGCATCAGCACGTTGCTGACGAGGAAGTCGGCGGCGTCAAACACGGATTTGCCAAAGAAGGTGACGTCCGACAAGGCCCCGAAAGAGAGCGCGGACGGAATCCCGACGATGAAAATCAGCATGCCGACAATCCAGGAAAGCCGCTTTCGTTTGACCTCGTCCCCCTTGGCGAGCGAAGCCACGATCACCTCCAGCATGGAAAAGGCGCTCGTCAGCGTGGCAAACAGGAACAAGGCAAGAAACACCAGCAAAAACAGGGAGCCGAACGGAATATGCTCAAACACCGACGGCAGGACGATAAACAACAGGCCCGGCCCCGCCTCCGGTTTCACGCCGAGTGAAAACACCGCCGGGAAGATGGCCAGCCCCGCAAAAAAGGCGACCAACAGATTGAGACCGACAATCGATCCGGCCGATTTGACCAGGTTTTCCTCTTTGCCAAGGTACGAGCTGTAGGTGACCATCACCGACACCCCAACGCTCAACGAGAAGAACGACTGCCCCATGGCGTACAGGATCGACTCTGCGGACAGTTTGGAAAAGTCCGGCATCAGGAAGAACGCCACCCCGTTTCCCGCTCCGTCCAGCGTCAGCGAACGGACCATCAGCACCAGGAACAGGATAAACAGCCCCGGCATCATATACCTGTTGGCTGACTCGATCCCGCTTTGTATCCCGCGAGCCACAACCATGATCGTCACCAGCATGAAGGCGCATTGCGCCGCGACGGAGCCGATCGGGTTAGCGATTACGTCCAGGAACAACTGATCATAGGACTGTCCGATCAACTGTCCGGTAAGACCGCGAAAGAAATAGGTGAGAATCCAGCCGCCGACCACGCTGTAAAATGACAGCAGCAGAAAGCAGGTAGCCACCCCGAGCCGCCCGATCCAATGCCAACCTGTACCCGGAGCAATGGTGCGGTAGGCGGAAATCGCCTCCTGTTGGGTGCTTCGTCCGATGACGAATTCCCCCAACAGCAGCGGCATGCCGATCAGCACGGTAAACAGCAGGAACAGGAGAAAAAACGCCCCGCCTCCGCTGGTGCCCGCCACATAGGGAAATTTCCAGATGGCCCCGAGCCCGATCGCTGACCCGGCGGCCGCAAGGATGAACCCCAATCGGTTCGTCCACTGTTCCGTTTGGTTCGTCATTCACGAACTCCTCCTTCATCCAATCGTCTGTCCTGTATACATAAATAAAAAACTCGTCCCCACGAAAGGGACGAGTTGAATTACTCGCGGTACCACCCTGATTAAGCCAAAGGAGCCTTCAGGTGAAGGACAGCTGCGGCTTCACTTTTGCCATTGATAACGGGAATGACCCGGTGCTCCTCCTACTGGGACAATCGTTCAGAGGACAGCTCCAGAGGGAATTCCACGGGGCGTGCTTCAGAACCGCTTTCAGTCTCCGACGATTCCTCCCTGTCAAGCCGCTGGACCGTGTACTGGTCTCTGTCATCGCTTTTGACACAATGAAAAATGATATGTATAAATGTAAGGCAGTCATTGAAAAATTGCAAGGAGTTTTTCATGAAAATGAAAAAGCGAGGAACGTCTCCACCCCCTCGCTTTTACTTCTGCCGGTGTTCATGCAGATCGGCCAGCTTCCGCTCCAACGAACCCATGATCTCGCGGCCGATTTCCTCTTCGATCAATCCCAGACGGACGGCAAATTCTACTTCTCGCGACAGCCCGAACATCTGCGTGTCCAACACTTCTTCATACAACGGGCACTGCGGCATGGTCAGGTTTTCCATCTGTACGTCGATCAGTTTATAGATTTTTTCTGCGTCTGCTCGCAGCAATGCTAGCGCTTTTTGTTCCAGATCGGGAACCTTAATCTCTGTCAAAACCTATCCCTCCGTTTGCCACCATCCTTACCTTACATAGTACGCCATTCTGGGCCATTTGAAAAGGGGAGATGGGGAGACAACTGTAACCGGCTCGCTGCCAGTTACAACCGACAGCGCCAATGATTGCCCGTTCCCTCATTGTAATGAGTCCCCCTTACTCATGGAGCGCCCGTTCCAGGCGTGACATCGCTTCCTCCAGGACGACGCGCGGGCAGGCAAAGTTAATGCGCTGAAACCCCGCCCCTTCCTTTCCAAACACGGTCCCGTCATGCAGACCCAGCTTCGCTTGCTTGCGCACGAGCGCGTTCAGTTCGTGTTGGCTCAACCCCAGCCGACGGAAGTCCATCCAGCCGAGATAGGTAGCCTCCGGGACAGCCATGGATACCTCGGGAATTCGCTCAGCCAGAAAGTCGCGGATGTACTCCGCATTCCCCTTCAAATAGGCGAGTAATTCATCCAGCCACGGCTCGCCGTGCCGATAGGCGGCAATGGCCGCTTCGATGCCGAACAGGTTGAGCACTGTGTGCCCCATCCGCCTGGCCGCCTGTCTGAATGCCCGCAGCAGCTGAGGAGCAGGAGCGATCACGAACGCGGTTGACAACCCGGCGAGATTAAACGTCTTGCTGGCAGAGACCAGGGTCAGGCTATGGCTGGCCAGATGATCCGGGAGGGAGAAATAGGGGACGTGCCGCCCTTTTTCGTAGACGAGATCGGCATGGATTTCATCCGCCACGACCACGATGTCCCGTTCCGCGCACATCTCCCCGAGCCGCACCAGTTCCTCCCGGGTCCAGACCCGTCCCACTGGATTGTGCGGACTGCACAGCAAAAACAATTTCGGCCGGCTTTCGTCCAAGATCTGTCGCAGGCCGTCCCAGTCGATGGTGTACCGGCCATTCTCTTCCCGCAGCGGATTTGGCACGAGTCTGCGTCCCAGGCTTTCCACCGCGTGATAAAACGGATGATAGACCGGCGGTTGGATCAGGACGCTGTCGCCCGGTTCGGTAAACGCTTCGACAGCGATGTGCAGTCCCGGCACGACCCCCGGCAACGTTCCCAACCAACCGGTGTCGACGGTGACGCCATACCGCTCGGCATACCAATCGGCCACTGCCTCGTACAGCGCATCGGGCCGCCCAGGATACCCGTAGACCGGATGCTGCGCGCGGCGAACCAGCGCTTCCGTCACTGCCGGCGGACACGCAAAGTCCATATCGGCCACCCACATCGGCAAGACGTCATCTGCTCCCAGCACCCGCTGGTAGTAATCCCACTTCAAACTGTTCGTCCCTTGTCGCTCAATCCGGATATCAAAGTGATGCTGCACTGTACTCCCCTCGCTTTTGCATGTTTTTTCTTTTCACCATACCCCGTTCTTTGGCAAATGTCCAAGCCTGAATGTCTCGTGTGCCCAAAAAAAGCGCCGCAGCCTCGCCAGCATGCGGCATTTTCCGTTTGTCCTCAGCGCGGGTAGACGCCGGGACCGACCGGCAGATCAAGGACAAACCAGACGACCATCTGTACCATCCAGATCAATAGGAAGGACAGCGCATACGGCATCATCGTCGCGAAGATCGTGCCCATGCCCGCGTCCTTCTTGTACGCTTGGTAGTAGGCCAGGATCAGCGGCAGGTAGGGATTTACAGGTGATATGGTGTTGGTCGCCGAGTCGGCGACGCGGTAGGCGACCTGGATGAACGCCGGATGGTAATCGAGCAGCATCAGCATTGGCATGAACACCGGAGCCAGCATCGCCCACAACGCCGAGCCGCTGGTGATGAACAGGCTCGCGAATGCGGTAAACAGCGTGAACCCGAGCACGACCGGCAGCCCGGTCATCCCGATGCTCTTTAGAAAATCAGCACCGCTCACGGCCAGCAGGATGCCGATGTTGCTCCAGTTGAAAAAGGCGATAAACTGGGCGGCCGTGAAGGCCATCACGATAAAGCCGGACATGTCTTTCACCGCTTCCGTCATGTAGCGCGGAATGTCCCTTGTACTCGTGATCAGCCCCATCTTCTTTCCGTACACGGCGGACACGGTCACGAAAAAGAGCAGAATCACCGGGATGATCCCCTTCAGGAACGGCGACGTCAAAAACCCTCCTGTCTGGGGATCGCGCAGGAGCGCTCCTTCCGGCACGACCAACAGAGCAGTCACTGCCGCAAAGACCAGGGCGGCGATGCAGGCTGCGCGCAGCGCCTTGTTCTCCCTGTCGCTCAGCTCCTCAAAGCGAACCTGCTGCTCTCCCTGATACTCGCCCAGGCGCGGTTCGATCACCTTGTCCGTAATCCAGGCGCCGATAAAGGACAGGAGAAAAACGGATGCGGACATGAAAAACCAGTTGTCCAGCGGCGAGACGTGGGCATGGGGATCGATCGTCCTGGCCACTTCGGTAGAAATGCCGGAAAGCAGGGCATCCGTGCCCGCGATGAACAGGTTGGCTGTGAATCCTGACGAGACCCCGGCCATGCCGGCGGCGATACCGGCGATCGGATGGCGGCCCATCGCCAAAAAGACGAGGCCACCCAGCGGCGGGATGATCACCATGGCCGCGTCGGAGGCGAGATTGCCCAGCACGCCGACAAATACCACCGTGAAGCTGACGATCGTTTTTGGCACGCGGGTCATGAGTTTGCGCAGGACGCTTGTGAGCAGACCCACTTTTTCCGCCAGACCAATCCCCAACGCCATGGTCAGCACGAGGCCGAGCGCCGGGAAGTCGGTAAAGTTTTTCAACATGCTGGTGAGAATCCAGTGGATTCCTTCGACGCTCAGCAAACTTTTCACCGGGACGGTTTCTCCTTTGCCGGGGTGTGTCACGGAGACGTCCAGTCCGGCGAGAATGGCTGAAATCACCATCATGATCAGGCACAGATACACAAAGAGCATAAACGGGTGAGGCAGTTTGTTCCCCACGGTCTCGATCCATCGCAACATCCCTTTTTGGTGTTGCAGCTCTGGCTGCATGCCTGCCGCTCCATGTGGCATGGTTGATCCCCTCCTACCCGTTTGCAATTGGTTGGCCGGATTTGGCACCCGTCCATTTCAATGCCCACCGAACAAACAGGGCAACCCCGTCACGCAGCGCGTCCTCGTCAATGGTGAAGCGCGGATGGTGATGCGGATACACGATACCCTTTTCTTCGTTGCCAGCGCCCAGACAGATGTAACAGCTTGGCACGCATGCGGCGAACGCGGAGAAATCTTCCCCGCCCATCATCGGCGGAATGCGCTGCAGCGCTTGCTCCCCCCATTCCTCCACGATCAGTTCTTCCACCGTCCGGGTGACCCGTTCATCATTTATCACCGAAGCATATCCGTACCGGTAGTCAAAGCGATACGCGGCGCCGTGCGCTTCCGCAACCCCCTTGACAATCTGCTCCAGCCGCTTCGCCGCCGTTTGGCGAACGTCCTGGCTGAAACTGCGCACAGAGCCGCGCAGTTCCGCCTTGTCGGGAATGACGTTGTAGGCCCCTGTTCCTCCGTGAAAATTGGTCACGGAGATGACCAGTTGTTCCAGCGGATCGGTGTTGCGGGAAACGATCTGCTGCAAATTGGCAATCACCTGCGCGCCAATCGCCACCGGATCAATCGCCGTATGCGGCGCGGAGGCATGACCGCCCTTACCCTGAATGGTAATCTCGAACCGGTCGGAATTGGCCGTGACCGGTCCGTAGGCAATTCCAATCTTACCGACTGGAATATACGCCATCAAATGGATGGCGAGCATGGCATCGATGCCTTCTGCCACCCCTGCCTCCACCATTTCACGGGCACCGCCGGGGTGCATCTCCTCCGCGTGCTGGAAAATGAAGCGCACTTCCCCTCTGATCTGGTCCCGCAGGCGGGACAGCACGCTTGCTGCGCCCAGGAGCATCGCCGTATGCCCGTCGTGCCCGCACGCATGCATGACACCGGGAACTGCCGATGCGAATGGAAAGTCGTTTTCTTCCTGGATCGCCAGTGCGTCCATGTCGGCGCGCAGACCGATCACGGGGCCCGGTTGGGCACCGACGAGACGGGCGACCACACTGGTTCTGGTCGGCCGGGAGAGCTCCAGATTCCCAAACGACTGCAACCGCTCGTACACGAACGCCGCTGTCTTCTCCTCCTGAAACGACAGTTCCGGATACTTGTGCAGATGCCGCCTCCACTGGATCACGTCGTCCGCAACAGAGTCCAGCAGAGAGCGCACGTTTTCCTTGTCCATGACAATCTCCCCTTCAGATGGTAGTTTCCACCAATTACAAATTTCTATATTTTCGGAAAATTTCCTTTACGATGATTCGTTTGCCGCATCCCGGCATGTACAGTACAATCAGGAATAGGATTTCGTATAAACGGAGGAATGCTGGATGTCAGATGTGATCGTGTTCAAGGGGGCCGTATCGTTCCCCATCACGCTGGACCCGAGTGTGTGGATCTTCGACGAACGAAAAATCGACCTGCGCACCTATCGGGGCGAAGAAGAGCAGACGGACGGACGGCAATCCGCCTACCTGCAGGGCACTGGTTCCCAGTGGGACAAGGAACTGCGGGAAGGCGCCACACTGCCGTCAGAACGGCGGAGTCTGGCGGAAGAACGGAAAGCGCTTGAGGGCGACTACGGCATGCGGCTGGCTCCGTTTATTGACAACGCCAAGCCGCTGCCGGAAGCGACGCACGTGCGCATCCACCGCGACGGCCAGGAGCCGGTAACGCTGCCGATCGAAACCGCCAGACAAGCAATTCTGCAGTTTTCCCGAGATGGCAAGCCTCTGCGCGAAGATGGCCCGGTCTACTTTTTCCTGCCGGAGTGGTTGACCGCTGGCGAACAACCGCTCAAGGCCATCACCGCATTTGAATTCGTCACAGAATGATAAAGTACGTCTGGCCTGGCCAGACATGCTGCGGAAGACAACCGCACCCGACTCCATTGCGGCACAGCAAGAGACAATAATTGCGAACATACGTGTGAAGCCGCATCAAAAAAAGCCATCCGCCGCGGCGGATGGCTTTTCTATGATGGATGCTGCCTGGAGGTTTGCCCATCAAGCGCTGAATTGAGTAATTTGGAGGTTTCTCCTTTCTATCTCTTCGCAAAGCAACTCGATGAAGGCGGGATCCAATTGAAGGTCGACAGCACGCTGATACACTTCTATCAACATCTGATCGCTCAAAAATTTCACATTGGTCACCTCCATCTGTTTCATGTGCCCATTGTAGCAGATGGGACGTGCGCGAACAACCGTTCCGATATCCACAACCCATGTGGAAATCGTGTGGGTAAGCTGTGGGCAAAGTGTTGACAACTGGAAAAAGATACCGGTTTTTTCCTGTGGATTCCTACCCAACATTTATCCACATCTTGTCAAAATTTGTCGAACGATTTTGTATAATCAGACCCGACTGTCGACCTCCGCTCCTCCCTGAGGACAGGGGAAGCAGCTAACAGGAAAAACCACCCGGGACCGGGTGGTTTTCCTTTTTGACGGTATGGACACAACCGTGTATTACGCGTTGGCCGGCTCGGTGGTGTGCAGCACTTGTTTGATCCGTTCGATCGCCCAATCCAGTTCTTCCTTGCTGATGACCAGCGGCGGCGCAAAGCGGATCGTCGTCTCATGCGTCTCTTTGCACAAGAGGCCCTGTTCCTTCAACTGCTCGCAGTACGGACGGGCCGCCGTATGCAGCTCCAATCCGATAAACAGGCCGCGGCCGCGGATTTCCTTGATCAGCGGGTTGCGAATTTCTTTCAGCTTTTCCATGAAGTACGCCCCGAGCTCGCGGGAACGATCCACCAGCTTTTCATCGATCAGGACATCCAGTGCAGCCACCGCGACGGCGCAGCCCAGCGGATTGCCGCCAAACGTAGAGCCGTGGGAACCCGGGTCAAAGACACCGAGCACTTCCCGGTCCGCAGCCACTGCCGAGATCGGGAACACGCCACCACCCAGCGCTTTGCCCATGATGTACATATCCGGCTTGACCTCCTCCCAGTCGGACGCGAACAGCTTGCCCGTGCGGCCAAAGCCGGTCTGAATCTCGTCGCATACGAGCAGCACGTTGTTGGCTTTGCACAATTCGTAGGCCTGCTTCAGGAAGCCCTCGGGCGGAATGATGATGCCGGCTTCGCCCTGGATCGGCTCCAGCATGAATGCCGCCGTGTTCGGCGTGATCGCCTTCCGCAGCGCTTCGATGTCGCCGTACGGGATGATTTTGAAGCCCGGGGTGAACGGTCCAAACCCGCGCTTGTAGGATTGATCGGATGAGAACGAGGTGACTGTGATCGTACGGCCGTGAAAATTGCCTTCACAGACGATGATTTCCGCCTGGTTTTCCGGCACCTTTTTCACATCGTACGCCCAGCGGCGCACGGCTTTCAGCGCTGTCTCCACCGCCTCTGCGCCCGTGTTCATCGGCAGGATCATCTCCTTGCCGGTCAGCTGCGCCAGTTTTTCATAGAAGACGCCCAGCTGGTCGTTGTAAAAGGCGCGCGAGGTGAGCGTCACCTTGTCCGCCTGATCCTTCAGCGCCTGAATGATGCGGGGATGGCGGTGGCCCTGGTTCAATGCCGAATACGCACTCAGCATATCCAGGTATCTGTTGCCTTCCGGATCTTCCACCCATACGCCTTCCGCCTTGGAGATGACGATCGGCAGCGCATGGTAGTTATGTGCGCCGTATTTCTCGGTCTGATCAATTACCGCTTTGGTCTTGTTCATGTTGTCTGCCTCCTTGAATCGCTTGTTATCTGTAGTATCATTCAAGAACGATGCCAACCGAACCAAATCTTGCCGCAGCGTTGCTATTGCGCAATTCCCTTCCTCTACCGGCAAAATTTTTTTGCATGTCCCCCGCAATTTTTCGCATCAGTGCAGAATCATTTTGCACACGCCTCTACCTAATGGTATGATAACCTTCGTAGAAATGACAGGCAGGTGCATTTTGATGGCGAACGAATCGCATGAAACCTTCTTGCGCATCTACGCACACATTCTCGACAACATCAGCGAAGGGGTACACGTGATTAACGCCCAGGGGACATCCATCGTGTACAACCGCAAGATGTCGGAACTGGAGGCGATGAACAAGCACGACGTACTGAACAGGCCGCTGACAGAGGTGTTCCAGTTTCCGCAGGGGCAGGAGAGCACGCTCCTTCGCTGCCTGCGAACGGGCAAAAGCGTGCGCAACGTTCGGCAAACCTATTTTAACGACAAGGGGATAGAAATCACAACCATCAACAATACCTTCCCGCTGATGGAAGACGGCCGGATCATCGGGGCGATGGAGATTGCCAACGATGTCACCAAGATGGAGCGGCTAATCCGCGAAAATCTGTGGGACAAAAACGGCGCCCGCTACACATTTGACACCATTATCGGCGACAGCCCATCCATTCGGGAAGTGATCGAAAGCGCCAAACGGGCGGCGCGAACCTCGTCTTCCGTGTTGGTAGTGGGTGAAACCGGCGCGGGCAAGGAGCTGTTCGTGCAGAGCATCCACAACGCCAGCCTGCGCGCGGGAGGGCCGTTTATCTCGCAAAATTGCGCCGCCCTGCCCGATACCCTGATTGAGGGGCTGCTCTTCGGCACAGCGCGCGGCGCCTTTACCGGCGCGGTGGAACGGCCGGGTCTGTTTGAGCAGGCGGAAGGCGGCACGCTGTTTTTGGACGAGATTAACTCGCTTAGTATGCCACTGCAGGCCAAATTGTTGCGCGCCCTGCAGGAAAAGTCGATCCGGCGCATCGGCGACACCAAGGACCGGGCGATCGACGTGCGCATCATCGCCGCGCTGAACGAAGATCCTATCGAGGCGATCTCCCAGCAGCGGCTGCGCAAGGACCTGTACTACCGGCTGGGCGTGGTCACGCTTTTCATCCCGCCGTTGCGCGAGCGAAAAGAGGACATTCCCCTGCTTGTTGACCATTTTATCCGCAAGTACAACCAGCTGTTTCAGATGGACGTGACAGGGATCAGCGAGGAGGTCATGCGCTTTTTCCTCTCTCACGACTGGCCCGGAAACGTGCGGGAGCTTCAGCATGTCATCGAAGGCGCGATGAACCTGATGACGGACGAAACAGTCATCACCACCGCGCATCTGCCCTATCACTTTTTGCGCCGCACAGGAAGTGCCGCCAAGGAAAAGATGCCGGTTCAGCCATTAGCGGATGAGATCAAGCCGCTGAAAGAAAAAATGCGTGAGTTTGAGGCATACTACATTCAGCGCGTGGTTGAAAAGCACAAGGGCAACATCTCCCGCTCCGCCAGGGAGTTGGGCATCAGCCGGCAGAGCCTGCAGTACCGCCTGCGCAAACTGGGAGTCAAGCATACGTGAGGTGCGCCAACTTTTTTGGCGAGTGACGAATTTTTTTGCGCTAATTGCCCAATACGTTTGCACAAGCTGACTCTATTTTTGCGATTGTACGCAAACGTATGACAATTCCGACTTGGTACACTCCTTGCATAATACTTGTCCTCGCAGGTTGTACAAGGCTGATTGTACCATTCCTGAATTTCCTGAAGGAGAGGGTTACATGACATCACGAAAAGAGCACCACAACGAATTGAACCGAGCGATGAGCAGCCGCCACCTGTTCATGATTTCGCTCGGCGGCGTAATCGGAACCGGCCTGTTCCTGGGCTCCGGCTACACCATCAGCCAGGCGGGGCCGATCGGGACGATTGTCTCCTACATGGTTGGCGGTCTGATCATGTATCTGACGATGCTCTGCCTGGGCGAGCTGGCCGTGGCAATGCCGGTGTCCGGTTCGTTCCAGACCTACTTGACCCGGTTTGTCAGTCCGTCGCTCGGCTTTGCCGTCGGCTGGCTGTACTGGTTGGGCTGGGCCGTTACGGTTGCGCTGGAACTTTTGTCTTCGGGCCTGCTGATGCAGCGCTGGTTTCCCGATTCACCAGTATGGATGTGGTGCGCGATATTCGGTGCCGTCCTGTTCGTATTAAATGCGCTTTCCGCACGGGCGTTCGGGGAGACGGAATTCTGGTTTTCGAGCATTAAGGTAAGCGCTATCATCCTGTTCATCATTCTGGGTGGCGCCGCCATGTTTGGCCTGATCGACATGAAAAACGGCCAACCCGCTCCGATGCTCTCCCATTACCTGGACAGCCCGCTGCTGCCCAACGGGATTACCGGTCTCTTGCTGACGATGATCACTGTCAACTTTTCATTCCAGGGAACGGAACTGATCGGTATTGCCGCCGGCGAGAGCAAGGAGCCGGAAAAGACGATTCCCCAATCGATTCGCAACACCGTTTGGCGCACGCTTGTCTTTTTCGTGCTGGCGATCTTCGTCCTGGCCGGCATGATCCCCTACCAGCAGGCGGGCGTGATTGAAAGTCCGTTTGTCGTCGTCTTCGACAGCATCGGCATTCCGTATGCGGCCGACATCATGAACTTCGTCGTGCTGACAGCGCTGTTGTCCGTGGCCAACTCCGGACTCTACGCAGCCACCCGGATGCTCTACTCCCTGTCCAAAGACGGCATGGCCAGTGACAAACTGGCGACAGTCAACCACAAGGGGATTCCGATGCAGGCGCTCCTGATCACCTTCGCCATTTCCCTGCTGTCGCTCTTGTCCGGCTTCATCGCAGAAGACACCGTGTTTATGATCCTGCTGTCCATCGCCGGTCTCGGGGCACAGGTTGGCTGGATTTCCATCTCCCTGTCCCAGATCGCATTCCGCCGCCAATACCTGCGAAACGGCGGTTCGCTGCAGGACCTGAAATTCCGGACACCGCTCTACCCGGTGCTTCCGATGATTTCGCTGATCCTCAACATCACGGTTCTGATCAGCCTGGCATTCGATTCGGAGCAGCGGATCGCGCTGTACTGCGGGATTCCGTTCCTCGTGATCTGCATCCTCATCTACCAACTGCGGATCAAGAAAAAGAACGGCTTGACGGATCAAAACGCTGCCTGACAAGCGGATGCACCGCTGGATGGTGGCGCAGGCCATTTCCTGATCGCATCAAGCCAAACCAAATCAATTTCGTGTTGCGCGTCTATTCACAAAGAAAAGCTTGCGGCCTGTGAGGAACCGCAAGCTTTTCGTTTTCGCAAGCAATTCATGCAAGCAGTCGTCGTGCGTCATGTGTTACATGGCTACGCGCACGATCTCCGTAATGACCACCATGGCAAAGACGGCAAACCCAAGGGAACTGGTTACAAGCAGCATCCGTTTCAGTTTCTTCATGTCATCCATTTGTGATTCCCTCCCTTTCTCTTGTGCCAACCATCTCTACCGTTATATACGAGCGGGAGTTGGAAAAAGTTTCAAGTCAGCACAAAAAATTTTTCAGGATCGTGCCATCCTCACACAGTCGCTTTTGGATTGAGCCATTTCCTGCTCCATCCGGTACAGCTTCCAGGCTACCCAAAGGCCGACAAACAGGCACAACGTCCACGGCAGCCAGGGCATCTCCTGCCGCTGTGCCAGATCAAACACCCAACCGCCGGCAAACTGGCCCACGGAACCGCCGATCGCCAGCGAATACCCATTGAAGCCGTAGTAGGCACCGACGTGCTCGGGCGGCGCAAAACGCTGCACCATGTCCATCATATGAGGTACGGCGATCATCGTGCCCAGGGCGAACAAGAGTGCATCGGCGACCAACATCCACAGCGTATCAGCAAACGCCAGCAAAAACAAGCCGAATCCCATGACAAATGTGCCCAATCCAATCAGGGTGAGGCGCTGCGGGTATCCCTCCAGCCACTGGCTGACCTTCATCTGCAGCAAAATGACGGAAACGGAGACGGACGACAAGACGATGCCGACGGCGGTTTTACTGTGCGTCACGTCCTGCGCAAGTTGCGGTATGGTGAGAAACAGCTGCATGTTGAGGTAGTAGTAGCCCATCAGGATCAACGTGTAGCGGACGAAGCGCCTGTCCCGTACGACCAGCGCCATGCTCGCCCAGATGCCGTGCCGCTCGTGCTTCACTTCGATCGGCTGCAGCAGGAACAGCGCGATCAGCCCGTTTCCCGCAAAAATCGCCCCGGCAAACAGCGACAGGTACGTAAAATCGACGGCGGCCAAAGCGGTCCCCACGACCTGGGAGCCGACAACGCCGACGTTGGTCAGCACGTTGCGAAAGGCAAACACGTCCTTGCGAATCGAATCGGGAGTCAGCACGGCAAAGGCGGCCGACATGGCCGGTTCAAACAGCGAGCCGCCCAATCCGGAAAGAACGGCCGCCAGAAAAAACTGCCACGGCGCTGTACAAAACGCAAACAGGGCAAAACCTGCGGCGCGAATCAACAGGCCCAATACCATGGTGCCCTTGTAGCCAAAGGTGTCAGCCACCACCCCGCCGAGAAAGGCAAATCCCTGCTGCGAGAATTGTCGCACGCCAAGCACGAGGCCAGCCATCGCCACCGTCCATCCGATGCTGCCTGTCAAGTACAGGGTCAGGTATGGAATCAGCGCGTAAAACCCCAGGTTCATCAAAAACGAGGTGACCAGCAGCAGCTTGACGGAAATCGGCGTTTCCCTCCACACGCGTCTCTTCATCTCTATCACACTCACTCTGTCTTCTGTCTGACATTTCGCGATACTCCCAGCTTACGAAAGCTGGTATAATTTGAGAAACGAACAATTTTGCACAGAGTTATCAAAGAATGTGATAAGAGGGAACACAGCGCATGGATTTCGAACAGTTACGTGCCTTTTATACCGTGGCGCAAACGAAAAACTTTACAAAAGCGGCAGAAATGCTGCACGTTGTCCAATCGACCGTTACGACGAGAATCAAACAACTGGAAGAAAAAGTAGGCAAGCCGCTGTTCACCCGGGACAAACGCAGCGTGAAGATCACCCAGGCCGGTTTGACGCTGCTGCCGTACGCCGAACGCATCCTGAAGCTCGCCACCGAGGCGCTGAACGAAGTGGCTGCCCTCCAACCGTACGAGGATTACCTCTCCATCGGCAGCCTGAATTCAATCTGGACCGCCATCCTGGAGCCGATACTCAAGGAGTACCACTACCGCTATCCGCACATTGCCATCAGCACCAAGACGGGGCACTCCGCCGACGTAATCCAATTTCTCCTGGACAACGTGATCCAAATCGGGATCGTCTACGTGCCGCCGTCTCTGCCCAACTTTGAGGTCATTCCCGCCTGGGAAGACGAGATCGTCCTGGTCAGTCCCCCGGACGACTCGATTATCACAGCGCCACATGTGGACGCTCGCGAACTGCGCAACCTCCCTTTGCTCTTCATGAATTGGGGGCCGCCGTTTGACCAGTGGATGCGGCAGACGCTGCCGCGCAGCTTTGTCCCCAAACTCCACGTGGACAAGGCGGAACTGGCCATCGACCTGGTAAAGGAAGGCCTGGGCGTCAGCCTGCTGACCCGTTCGACGGTGCAGGCCGACCTCGCCAACGGAACACTGAAGGAAATCACCATTGTCGGCAACAGACCGCCCAAACGGTCCGCCTACATCGTCCTGCCCCGGGACAAAAAGAACAAGCCCAGCGTGGAAAAATGGCTGGGCCTGATGCAGGAATTCGGTTATTTGCCTGAGCGGGCGTGACAGGACAGACGCCTTCGTCCGGCTTCCTCACAGGGGATCGGCCATATGGCGAGGCAATCTCATTCACCCTCCTCCATCAACGCACGCAGTGCGGCCGCAAACCGCTGATCGTCCTGCTGTGTGCGTGCAGACGGTCCGCGGGTTCGCCCGCCTCCCCGGCGGAAGCGCGCTTTTTCGTTTCGTTCTTCCAATTGGAACGTGATCCGTTCCGCATCAAACACGGACCCGTGCGGTGTCACGGCCTTGGACCGTTTCCCCAGCACGAGTGCGGCCAGTCCGATGTCCTGGGTGACGACGATGTCGCCCGCCTTCGCTTCGTTGGCCAGCCTCATGTCCACTGCCTGGGGGCCGGCGTCCACCACGACGTGATCTTCACCGTGAATCTGGTGATGGTAGCTGGCAAAGGTGACACAGCGCCACCCTTTTTCCTTGCACAGCGCCCGGGCAATCTCCAGCGCGCTTCGCGGACAGGCGTCGGCGTCAATCAGCACGCGCCCGTTGACTGCAGTCGTCACATTGGTTCACCTCTTCGCAGGCATGGCCCCTCCCCCTGCGGCTCCTTTTTTGATATGATGTGAATGGAGAGGAGTGAAAGGGCTTTGCGTTATCAATTTCAGTACGACGAACGGCTGGGCGTTCGGCTTCCCGTCCTCTACCACGACTGGGACGAGTATTCGCCGGAAGAGCGGGCCAGCATGCTGCTGGAGTGGGAAGAAATTCGCGCAACCATTCCCGATCGCATCATTCAGTTGGAAGCCATTATCATCGAAAAGCAAAAACAGATGTTTGAGGAAGAAAACTTCGCCCGCTCCTGCGAATTGAACAGCGAGATTCACGAATTGGCCAGCATTATCAATGATCTTAATATATGGTTTCGCGTCCAACAAGACTACGAAACAAAAACGCACCAGTAACCGCAGGCAAACACGGGACGGCACAAAAGGGCAGGCGATAAAGAGCATCGCCTGCCTCTCTTTTTTAGACGTTTTATTAGGCGTTGGCCGGTCAACTCGCTGCCGATTTTTTCCGCGCCAGGCGCAGCGCGATCAATCCGGTCACGTGCGGCGCCGCCATCGACGTCCCGTTCAGCTTTTTGAAGCTGTTGCCCGGCCAGGTGGACAAAATGTCCACGCCCGGCGCCGTCGTCGTCATTCCTTTGCCGCGCGAGCTGAATTCCGCCAGCTTGCCGTTTTGCGCCACTGCCCCGACACCGATTACCTCCCGATACCGGGCCGGGTATTCCACCTGTCCCCCGTTGTTGCCGGCTGACGCCACCATGACGATTCCCCGGTCCGCCGCCTTTTTGACAATCCGCGCCAGAGCTTCGCTGTACTGCGGCATGCCGAAGCTCATGTTGATGATCTCCATGTTGTTTTTGATCGACCAGTTCAAGGCCCGCATGATGTCGGCCAACCTGGCTGTGCCGTCCTCCCGGAACGTGCGCACATCGTAGAGATCAGCCTCCGGGGAGACCCCGACTATCCCCCGCTTGTTCATTTCCGCTACGATGATGCCGGCCACATGGGTGCCGTGCCCGTTGCGTTTGCCCCGGACCAGTTCGATGCCTCCCTTCACTCGATTGCGCAGCTCGAAATGATTGCGGTCTATCCCTGTATCGATGACGGCGATCTTCACGCCGGCTCCCTTGCTTCTCTTCCACAACCGTTCCGCCCCGACATACTTCACGCCCCAGGGCACCTCTTCTTGCGAGTGCACCCTGACCACCACGTTTTCTTCCACGATCGGATTGTGCCGTAAAAAGTGGTCCTGGTACATCTCAAAAAGTTCATCGCGAACGCACATGCAGGAGACGTCGTCAAAGCAGCGCCACGGCTGTTTCGCCGCCCGGGTAGCCAACTTCAACTTCGCCTTCAGCTCCGCCAAAATGTCGGCAAACGGCGCTTGATGATGAAACGTCAAGATCTTCACCTGGATTCCTCCCTGTCGTGACGAATGTCTGCATCATCCTATGTACAGATGCTGCCTTTTGGGTTGGGTGTTCACACAGGAGCGAGAAAAAGGGCGAATGTCTGAGCGCAGTTCAAACTGTCCGCCGCGCTGCGTCACCAAAAAAGCGCAAAGCAAAAGGGAGCGCGTGTCCGCTCCCTGTTTGCTCATACCCGCCAGTTGTGCCTGGATTAGTTGTCGCAGGCGCACCCGACGATCGTCAGCAATACGAACAACACCAGCACCAAGGCAAAATCGTCAAAGAAACCGCCGTTAAACAGGCTACTCATTACGCTTCCCCTCCTTTGTTGGCAACTACTCATACGGTATGAGCCAAACGGGTGGATTGATTGGACGGACGCCCATGTCCTGCATTTCAGCACCGTCCAATTTGGCTGGCCTGCCGCTCGCAAACGCCAAAAAAGCCTGCGCTCCATCAAGAAGCTGCAGGCTTTTTGGATTGGGGGGCAGGCGCCATCCCGTACGGTTTTTGCATGACGGTCTGCCAGAAGGGGATCGTGCGCTGGATCAGCGGACCGGTCAACAGCGCGATCAGCACGGTGCCGATCGACACCGGTCCGCCCAGGGCCGCACCCGCCAACAGGACGGTTACCTCGATGGCGATGCGTACCTTTTGAATGCTCCAGCCCATCCGTTCGTTCATCGCCAGCATGAAACTGTCGCGCGGTCCAGCGCCCAGCCGGGGCGAGATGTACATCCCGATGCCGACGGCCATTATCAGCAAACCGGCGAGCAGCATCAGATACTGTTCCAGCATGGTTTCGGCTGTCGGGACAATGTCCAGCCAGAGAAAAAAGTCGAGAAAACTGCCAAAGCAGACCATATTCAAAAACATGCCAAACGTCGGCTTGATCTTAGCCAGCACATACGAAAGCAGGATGACGATGACCCCTACGATTTGCGTCCAGATGCCGATGGTCAGTCCAAACGTTTTTTGCAGACCGATGTGCAGCACATCCCAGGGCGAGACGCCCAGGTGTGCCTTGATCGTCAGTACGCAGCCAAATGCGCCAATGAACAGCCCCAGCACAAACATGGCGTAGCGAACCGCGAGCGGCCCGCCAAGTCGTTTCCCATACACTCCTGTTCACCTTTCCGTTCTCTCAGTTCTCTGCCGGTTAGCGCCAACCGGCCACCACTTCGTGAAAGATCCCGGCACTGCGGAAGTACGCCTCTGCTTTTGGGCGGTTGATGTAGGTTTCCAGCTCGTTCAGCCGCTCTCCCTCCAGGACGACCTGCCGCTGCCGGTTTTCCTCGTCACGGTACTCCACGATCAGGGACAGGTTCTCCCGCAGACAGTGTTCCCGCAGTTCTTCCGGGGTAGCAAAGGTAACCCGTTTCATGCTCTCCCTCTTTCCTGATGATGATCATTCATTATAGCAGGGATTCGCCGTTTCGCCCACTCTGCCGCGCACTCGTTTTACAGGTAGGCTGGCCAGATCTTCCGCCAACGTCGTATTGGGAAAGACGTCCCTGGCCTCCGCCAAGAGATCGGCCATTGTCAGGTCCCCGTCTTCATTTTCATAGCGCGGGCTGAAGTGGGTGAGGCAGAGCGCCTTCACCCCCGCTTCCCGGGCCAGAAGGGCCGCTTCCCGCGCCGTGGAGTGGCCGCTGCGCACGGCCAGCTCCTTGTCCCGGTAGGCGTACGTCGCCTCGTGAATCAGCAGGTCAGCACCGGCCGCCAATTCCCGGACGGCGCGGCACGGCTGGGTGTCTCCGCTGTAGACCACTTTGCGCCCCGGCTGGACTGGTCCGACAAAATCGCGTCCGTCAAAGACACGAC
The DNA here is from genome assembly GCF_020923495.1 of Brevibacillus sedimenti. GTDB lineage: Bacteria > Bacillota > Bacilli > Brevibacillales > Brevibacillaceae > Brevibacillus > Brevibacillus aydinogluensis. The sequence continues at coordinate 2,735,853 of NZ_CP064048.1, read as the reverse complement.
CGTCTGGCAGGGTGATCCGCTCCCCCCGCTTCAACGCCCCGTACAGCGGCCCCTGCGGGATGCCCGCCTGTTTGGCTGCGTCCGCCAGAAACGCGCCGGGGCGATCCTTTTCCACCACCGCATAGGCGTACGCCGGCACCCGGTGCTGCACCCGGCGGCAGGACACCGTGAACGCTTCGTTTTCCCAGATGGTGCCTTCCTCGACGATGTGCACATGAAGCGGGTAATGCAGATGGACGGGACTTACGTCCATCACCGCCTGGATGTAGCGGTCTACGCCCGGCGGCCCGTACAGCTCCACCGCCGATGCTTCGTCGTTGCGCAGCGAGCGGCTGGCCAACAGGCCGATCAAGCCGTACAGGTGATCCCCGTGCAGGTGGGTAATGAAGATTTTTTCCAATTGACTTACTTTTAGCGGGGAACGCAAAATCTGGTGCTGTGTGCCCTCACCGCAGTCAAACAGCCACCACTTGCCTGTTTGAATAAAGCGGAGGGCGATCCCGCTGACGTTTCGACGCGTCGACGGAGCACCCGATCCGGTTCCCAGAAAGGTAATGATCATGCTGCGAGTGGTCTCCTTTTCATTCTGACGTTCAGGTGCCTGTCAGGTTGCTGGGCATTCACCCTTTTTTCAGAGGGCGCATACCCTACATCAAGCAGATTGTTCAGGCACTTGCCTTGTCAGGAGGGATGATGATGAAGCGACTGCTCTCTCTGGGGCTTGCCGCCGGACTGGCGCTGACGGCGCTGTTGACCGGCTGTGCCGACGCCCCGGAAAAAATACGGATCGGGGAAGTAACCCGATCGATCTTTTACGCCCCCCAGTACGTCGCGCTGGAAAAGGGCTTCTTCAAGGAAGAAGGGCTCGACGTGGAACTGACCACCACGTGGGGCGGCGACAAAACCATGACCGCCCTGCTCTCCGGCGGCATTGACGTGGCGCTGGTCGGTTCGGAGACGAGCATTTACGTCGCCCAGCAGGGAGCGGCCGATCCGGTTATCACCTTTGCCCAATTGACGCAGACGGACGGCACCTTCCTCGTCTCGCGCCAAAAAGTGGAACACTTCAGCTTCGACCAACTGAAGGGCAGCGTTTTTCTCGGCCAGCGAAAAGGCGGCATGCCGCAGATGGTCGGCGAGTACGTGCTGAAAAAGCACGGCATTGACCCGCACAACGACCTGCAGTTGATTCAAAACATTGAATTCAAAAACGTCGCGTCCGCTTTTGCCTCGGGGACGGGAGAGTACGTCCAGCTGTTCGAGCCGCAGGCGTCCCAATTCGAGGCAGAAGGCATCGGGTACGTCGTCGCTTCGTTCGGCAAGGAAAGCGGCACGGTTCCCTACACCGCGTACATGGCCAAACAAAGCTATCTCGAGAAGCAGAAAGCCGCTATCCAAAAGTTTACCAATGCCATCTACAAAGGGCAACAATGGGTGGCCAGCCACTCTCCCAAAGAGACCGCCCAGGTGATCGCACCCTACTTCCAGGAGGTCAGTCCGGAGATTCTGGAAAGCTCTGTCAAACGCTATCTGGAGCAAGGCTCGTACGCCACCGACCCGATTCTCAACGAATCTGAGTGGAACCTCCTGCAGGAGATTATGGACCAGGCAGGTGAACTGAAACAGCGCGTCGATTACGCCAAGCTGGTCAACACCACGTTTGCCAAAACCGCCAAGGAAGGGAAGTAAGCGATATGAACCAGCTTCTTTCTGAACCGGCCAAAATCGAGCTGCGTCACGTCACCCATCTCTACTTCACGACCACTCGCGCGTTCATGGCGGTCAAAGACATCAACCTGCGCGTGGCGGAAGGCGAGTTCATCTGCCTGGTCGGCCCCAGCGGCTGCGGCAAAACGACACTGCTCTCCCTGATCGCCGGGCTGGAAAAACCGACAGCAGGCAAGATTCTGATTGATGGACGGCCGGTGGAGGGCACTTCCCGCCAGGTGGGCTACATGCTGCAGCAGGATTTTCTGTTCAACTGGCGCACGATCGAGGAAAACATCTTCCTCGGCCTGGACATACAGGGCATCCGCAGCCGGGAGACGGAAGCGTACGCCCTGCACCTGCTGGAGGAAATGGAACTGGCCGATGTGCGCAAGGCGTATCCGGCACAGCTTTCCGGGGGAATGAGGCAGCGGGTGGCGCTGGTACGCACACTCGCCTGCCAGCCTGACATCCTGCTGCTGGATGAACCGTTTTCGGCGCTGGACTACCAGACCAAACTGAAGCTGGAGGACCTGATTTTCTCCACGCTGCGCCGTCACAAAAAAACGGCCGTACTGGTGACGCACGACCTGTCCGAGTCAATTGCGATGGGCGACCGGGTGTACATCCTGGCGCGCAATCCCGGACGCATCCGAAGCGAAGTGGTCGTGCCGCCAGCAATCCGCGATGCGCTGCCGTTTGACGCCCGCAATCGTCCCGGGTTTCACGAGTTGTTTCACCAGGTGTGGAAAGAGATGGAGGTGGTGACCGATGCAGCCACATGAGATTGAGGCGATCCACCGCAACCATTTGCGACGGATGGCGAAACAGCGCTGCCTGGTCGTCGCCACCCAACTGGCCCTGTTTCTGCTGTTCATCGGCATCTGGGAAGGGCTCGCCCGTGCCAACGCCATCAACGTGCTGATCTTCAGCTACCCGTCCAAAATGTGGCAGTTGTTCTGGTCGATGATCCTGGACGGCAGCCTGCTGCCGCACGTAGCGATAACCGTGGGAGAGACCGTTGTCGGCTTCCTGCTGGGCACGCTGCTCGGCACGCTGCTCGCCACCCTGATCTGGTGGTCCCCCTTTCTCTCCCGGGTGCTGGAGCCGTATCTCGTGGTCGGCAACAGCATGCCCAAGGTGGCGCTCGGCCCCGTCTTCATCGTCGGTCTGGGGCCCGGCCTGGTCTCCGTAATCGCGATGGGCTGCGCCATCTCCGTCATCATCACCACCATCGTGATCTACACCAGTTTCAAAGAAGTGAATCCCAATTTTGTCAAGGTAGTCCAGACGCTGGGTGCCAACAAGCGGCAAACCTTTACGATGGTGATCCTGCCCGCCACGATTCCGACAATTCTCTCCACGCTCAAGGTAAACGTCGGCCTCTCCTGGGTGGGCGTGATCGTCGGCGAATTTCTCGTCTCACAAAAAGGGCTGGGCTATCTGATCATCTACGGCTTTCAGGTGTTTAATTTTACCCTCATGAAGGTAATGAAAATACCTGCATTACACTTGCGCGCGAGCCGCATCCTCTGCTCGTGTGATAAACTTCTCTTGACTGATTCCCCCCTAGATCCTCGCCAGCACTGTTCGATTCCTTCCACACAAAAAGAGGACTTCAGCTCATAGAAAAAAAAAGAGGCTCGTCGCCCCCTGTTTATCCAAACATCGGTTCGTCAAAATGAACATTGCGCGTTGCTACAATTCGAACATGGTCATCATTCTTGGTAACACTCGGACCGTCAGCGTAAATTTCTTGAAACAGCTTTTCATCGGGTTTCGCATATTTTTTCCTGGCCTCCATGGCAGCCTGGACCGCAGCTTTTCTTTTTAATGTAATCGCAAAGTCGGATGGTGAATGAACGACGAACGCTCTGACCTTTCTGCCAATCTTAGTAAATTTGCGCGGGTTGTTGTTCAACATATGCTTCAACTCCCCTTTCCAGAAACGTATTTAACGAACTGAGGATTGCTTGGTTTTCCTTTTCAATAAACTGTTCCAGCAGCGCATCGTATCGTTCTTCAGGCACTTGTCTATTGATAAGCAAATGGACGGTCACCACAAACGTTTTTGCAATCGGAATACAGATGATATATTCGTATTCACCGCGAACCGTATTTTGTTCTTTAAAAGCCATAATGGATTTGTTGGACAAGAAGGACTCAACAACCCAACTCTTATCCTCCGGGAACCTCTCATTATGATCCAAGCTGTACCTTTTTCCTTCATCTACGTCTCTGGCGTGACCGATTTGTACCAGTTCATCTTCAACGAGGGAAAATAGAGTTGCCGCTGATGGGCTGAATCCGTCGGGAGTTGAACAGGAACCAAGAAAGTTCTCCATGACCCGATTGTATTTAATCGCCGTGTGATTGCTGTGTTTTACCAACGAGTAAAGAAAATTGACTTGAGCGGTGAGGCGTTTGTTTTTTTCCATTATATCACGCGAATCCTGCCTGCGGCCGAGCCTGTTGATAATTTCACTGAGTTGATAGGCAAACACACTGACGGCTGACATTGCGTTATCGTCGTCTCGATCAATCTCGTATTCACCTGGAGTAATGCCAAACAAGTCCGTGGGAATGCGGAAGTCTGCAAGTCCTCTTGGCTTGACGAAGAAAGCACGGTCAGCACCAAGTTTTCCAATGGAAAGTCCAAGTTCAAAAATCACATTGTCCCGTGCTGCTGTCAGTTCCGCCCCCCGCAGATATGTACGATCGTCCGGAGAGAAAATAAATACGGCAAAATCTGTCGCATCGAGGTGATTCAACAGACTTTGTAACGCTGTTTGATTTAGTTGAAATATCCCATGTGACCAGATTGTGACCTGGGCTTCATGTGTCAGTGAAGCATGGAGCGCTCGTGCCAGTCGGTGTCCCTCTGCGGAAGAGCCAATGAAAACTCTGGGTTTTACCGCAACATTCATGGTACGCCCCCTCTCACACCGAAAATGAACGTCATCTCAATTGGTAAATTTCCGTCTATTTTCTACATTATTCAGCCGTTCGCCATCCGTATACCTTTTTCGTGCCGATTCTTTTCCTCCACTGTGTCAGCTTCAAAAACCACGCTCTTACCCCAAGGCATTTCCACCTCTCTCCATTTTCGCATATTGGATGCAGAACATTGCCAGACAACTGCTATGCGTTTTGGTTCTTTTTACTATCGGGATAAAGAGCCATTGGAGGTAACGATTCAATGGCTGCTTCCGTATTTGTAAGCGCGGGAACGCCTTGTTCCCCAAAAACAACAAAAATATATCTTTTTACGGCATTTTTTTATTGAAAAACGATAAATTGAGTGGTAAAGTCAAAGCGAATTCAGCAAAGTGAGGGGTTTTTTATGAGACGAGGAACAACACTCTTTTTAAAGGGAGCTGTTATTCTGATTGGAATGCCAGTTCTCGCCATGTGCCTGTTTTTGGTGCCTGAGATCGCCAATTACGCAGCTGAATTGTATCCGAATATCGCGATGATGAAATATCTCGTTTTTATCCTTTTGTATGCAACAGCGATCCCTTTTTACGTTGCGCTGTATCAAGCGTTTAAACTTTTAAGCTATATTGACCAAAATAAAGCCTTCTCAGAATTATCTGTAGTCGCTTTACAGAAAATCAAATACTGTGCCATTACCATCAGTATTTTGTACATGGCAGGCATGCCGCTTCTCTATCTGATGGCTGAAGCTGACGACGCCCCAGGCATCATCGTCATCGGATTGGTCCTGATATTTGCCTCCATGGTGATCGGCGTTTTTGCTGCGGTTCTCCAAAAGCTGTTGCAGGAGGCTATCGAAATCAAAGCAGAAAATGATTTGACGGTCTGAGGTGAGTAACGTGGCGATTATTATCAATATTGACGTGATGCTGGCCAAGCGGAAAATGAGCGTTACAGAACTATCGGAAAAGATCGGAATTACAATGGCCAATCTTTCCATATTGAAAAACGGAAAGGCAAAAGCAATTCGATTATCAACTTTGGATGCGATTTGCAAGGCGTTGGATTGTCAGCCTGGAGACATTTTAGAGTATAAAAGCGACGAAAATACGTGAGTTCTGAAGAGAATCAACATAACCGTTTGTGAATCTGCGTAGAAGGTGAACAATTTGAAACGACGATTATTCCATGCCCTGCAGCAGCTGGTACGCTTCGGCTGGCAGCAGGCGCTGTCCTGTGTCTTTCCTGTGGTCATCTTTGCCTCACTGGCTCTGACAAAGTTCATTCACCTTCCCTGGCTGCCCCGTTACGACTGGCTGCTAATCATCTGCCTGGCCATGCAGGTATGGATGCTGCGCTCCGGTCTGGAAACACGCGACGAGCTGAAGGTGATCACCGTCTTCCACTTGATCGGTTTGGCGCTGGAACTGTTCAAGGTGCGCATGGGGTCCTGGTCGTACCCGGAAGAAGGCTGGACGAAGGTGTACGGAGTCCCTCTCTACAGCGGATTTATGTATGCCAGCGTGGCCAGCTACCTGTGCCAGGCCTGGCGACGCCTGAAGGTAGAACTGGTTCGTTGGCCTTCTCTCTGGTTGGTTGCCCCGCTTGCCGCTGCAATCTACCTGAATTTCTTCACCCACCATTTTTGGGTTGACATTCGCTGGTGGCTGGCTGGCTTGGTACTGATCGTCTTTAGCCGAACCTGGGTTACCTATGAGGTCGGCCGTCATCGCTACCGGATGCCGCTTATCCTCTCCTTCGTGCTGATCGGCTTCTTCATCTGGATTGCGGAGAACGTCGCCACCTTTTTTAGCGCGTGGGAATACCCGAATCAAGCCGACAGCTGGCGTCTCGTCCATGTAGGTAAGGTCAGTTCCTGGGTTCTGCTTGTCATCGTCAGCTTTCTAATCGTCGCCTCGTTGAAACAAATCAAGGAAAAGCGAACTAAGAATGGAAAAGACAGCGGCACCCCCACTCGTCAGGAGAATTAAGTGAAAAGAGGATGAGAGAGCGCAATTGCTCCTCATCCTCTTTTTGTACTTCGACATTGACCACATCATCGATACCCAAGGCAATGCACCGAGCAATGATGAGAGACTCACTTACTTGATGCCGATGCTGTCCATTTTAACCTCCTGTTGGGCTTGTCCGTTTGCCCGAGATCGGGCAATCAGGCAGAATTCGCCTGCTTCTTTCCTTTCTGCTTCTGCGTCAGTATGCGAATCATGGCTGGCAATAATGCGGTATATGCCATTTCAAGCCGTTCCTTGCTTGGATAGTTGGGATCGTTTCGGGGATAATCAGGCGGCAACGTCACAACAACCTTCATGTTCATCCCCTCCTTTAGTGTCACTTTATGTCGAGCAGCTTGTTTAACATGACGCTCAACCCGGCTCACCCTCTCAAATGGCTGTGAAAATCACGGTCAATTTTGGGGAAGCAGCGCAACGCATCATTCGCGTTGCAGACACGGAAGAATTGCTGCATATGCATACCTGTAGGGAGGGGAGTCGCATCATGAAAAAAGCCGCTTTATACATCCGTGTCAGTACGGACGAACAGGCCAAAGAAGGATATTCCATCCCTGCTCAACGCGAACGTTTAACGGCCTATATAACATCGCAAGGCTGGGAAATCGCTGATTACTACATCGATGAAGGGGTCAGCGCGAAGAATACCAATCGTCCTGAATTACAGCGAATGCTCAATGACATCCGCGCCGGGCTGATTGACGTTGTGCTTGTGTACCGGCTGGACCGGCTGACGCGATCTGTCCTGGACTTGTACAACCTTCTTCAGGAGTTTGATCGTCACAACGTAAAGTTCAAGAGCGCTACAGAAGTATACGACACGACAACAGCGATCGGCAGGCTGTTCATTACGCTGGTTGCCGCCCTTGCTCAATGGGAACGGGAAAACCTCGGGGAACGCACGAAATTCGGGAAAGAGGAAAAGGCCCGGCAAGGGAAACGGCCAGGCGGGAAAGCCCCTTTTGGATATGACAAATTAGATGGAGAACTCGTTGTGAACGAGAAAGAGGCCGAAACTGTCAGGATGATCTTTCGGCTATATGCCAAGCACGCCAATTTCAATAAAGTAGCTGAAGAGTTATATCGTCAAGGGTGCAGAACGAAAAACAATGCCATTTTTTCTGTCAACACCGTCCAAAAAATCTTGAAAAACCCGATATATATCGGCACACTCCGCTATAATTACACCACCCAAACAGGCACCATCACAACCGTAAAACCGGAAGAAGACTGGATCATCGTTGAGGATGCGCTTCCTCCCATCATCGATAAAGAGGAATTTTATTTTGTTCAAAAAATCCTCGACGCACAAGCGATGAAAAAACCGCGGAGTGTAGCTTCCGGGTACCTCTTTTCCGGCCTGGTGAAATGCCCGAACTGCGGCAGCACGTTGAACGGAACCACTTACCGCAGCAAAGGAAAAAAGACGCCAGGTCAGCCTGTCAGGTATTATCGCTGCTCGTTTACAAAGCCAGGTGCTTGTCATCACTTCCAGATACGTGAAGACAAATTGGAGCACTTGTTTTTGGCTGAGCTGCGCAACCGTACCGATCAGATCAGGCGTGAGGTAACAGGAGACAAAAACGCTTGCCTGAAAGCCGCAAACCTTGACGACTACAAACGAGAACTGGAGTCTCTGAAGCAGAAGCGCAAACGCCTCCAACAGCTTTTCATCGCAGACCTCATTGAGATGGATGAACTGCGAAAGCAGCTGGAGGCGTTCAATACTCGCCAAGCCGAGCTGGAACAGTTGATTCAAACCGAGTCCGAACAGCTGGAAAACCGTTTCTCAATTGAACAATTGCTCTCCCTGTACGAAAATCTGCAACAGTCTTGGGAAGAACTGTCCTTTGAGGAAAAGAAACAATTTGTGTCTATCCTGGTCAAGAGCATTACGGCGCAAAGGCACCCGAAAGAGCCGCGCGGATATGTATTGGAGTCGCTTGTGTTTCATGGATGATTTTTTAAGCAGTTTTATTACCTTCACGCTGGTCATGGTGAGCCTGGCGATCATTGCGGTAGTCGCCACCCTGATGTACCAAGGCGTCGCCGTGCTCGAACGGATGCTCACCCGCCAGTTTCAATAGAGGCTTGTCACCGGCGCCAATCCTCTTTCACAGGGAACGGCGCCGGTCTGCGTGAAACACGTTCCGTTCGTCCACGGCACAGACTCACCCGCTTCTCCCCTCACACAAAAAACGTCCGGCTGTACATACTGCCGGACACCTGGATGCAAACGGGCTATTGCCAAAACTTCCACCAACTCTTTTTGTTCGATTCTGCCTGTCTGGGTACCGTCGGCGTCTGCGCCTGCTCCCGCATTGCTGCTTCCGTCTCCTGTGCTCCCGGCACCCGGGCCAAAAATTGGTCCACCATTGGCTTGTACTTGTCGGCCAGATGCTGCTGCATCTCACGCAGGATGGCGATGGCCTTCTCCTTCTGGTCCGTGGCCAGCAGCGCGTTGGCGTAGTTGAAGCCCGCGTACGGGAGTTGGAATGTGGGCGTCCAGTACTCCTCGCAGATCTGGATCAGTTGATAGACGTACCCGGCTTGTCCAAGTTCGCCGGTGACAGTCATGACCACGTCTTCCTTCCCCTTGGCACCGTCGATGGCCTGCCTGTACCACTGCACCGCCTTCAGCAAATTGTCCTCCGTCAGGAACAGGCGCGCTATGTGCAGCTGCGGCATCCACGCCCCTTCTTTGGCGGCAAGCGCCTCCAGCCGCTGTTTCAGCTCTTCCCGTTTGCCAAACTTCAGGAAGCTTTCCATGTACATGTTCAGCCCGTTCTCCTGATTGGGGTCCTTGAACAGTCCGGCTTCCAAGGTTTCAAACGCTTTGGCCTCGTCGCCCTCATAGGCGTAGATTTTGGCCAGATTGGTACAAGCTGTGCCGGAGGTGGGAAAGCGCTCCAAACAGTCGATCAGCATCGCCTTGGCCTTGTCGAACTCAAGCGCCTGCATGTGCACCACGGCGCGAAACAAGATCGCAGACTCGATCGGTCCGTACAGTTCCAGCAGTCGATCAGCCGCGATGGCCGCCTGTTCGGTGAACTGGTCGCGCACCAGCCCCATCGCAAAATCGCGGAGCTTTTCCTTCTCGTCCCAGTACTTGTCCAGATAGTTGGGGATTACTTTCTTCTGGAAATCTTCGCGCGACATCTGGATCGTTTGGCCAAATTCGTTGGTAAACGTCACAAAATCCGACATGCAACAGCCTCACTTTCGTCTCTGTGCCATGTCAAACAGGGACATGCCCCCAAGAAGAAGAACGATTTCCTCGCAAGGAAACCGTTCGCTGTCCAAGGGCCCCCGTTAGATCCAGGCTTTTATATTCACTTTGCGAATGAACTCTTCCATTGATTCCTTTACCGGGTCGCCATTGTCCGCTGCTTCATCCTGCATGCCCATCAGTTGGCGGAAGAGAGCCTCGTTGCGGGTAGCCAGCGCAAAGTCAAGCAGTGCCTCCCGTTGGATGCGTTCCGCCTCCTGCTCGATCAGCTTCTCTTCCAAGGCGATGTCCTCTTCCGGTACAGCGTACTGCTTATCTATCTTTGGAATGCGCACAATCCACGCAAACGCGCTGTCGGGATTTCGATCACGACCAATCAGGTACCCGTATTCACCAACCGGCAACCCTTGTTCAAAGGTGTCAGCAATGATGACGACACGTTGTCCTAGCTTGAACATGGGCGTCAGCTCCTTTTGAGTCTCATTCTAATAATACTAAATTGTATGTGCGCTTGGGAAGAGTAAACCGCCTACTTCGCACATCTGCCCGTCAACTGTATCCCAAATGCCGCCTTCCGCTTCTCCTCTCGGCTGCCCTGCCCGCTTGCAAACATCCTGCGCTTCCAGTACGCTGTAACCAGGTACTTTCGGGAATGGCGCACGACGTGTGGAAAAAAGATTTGTTGGAACGCGTGAAATGCGCTATAGTTGCGCTTAGAAGAACTGGATTGAGGGGTTGCATACGCAATGCAAATGTCCACGGGTTTTTCCTTGTTTATCATCGGCTGGTCGTTTGTGCTGGTCATGCTGATGGGCATCGGCGGGTTTTTCATGTTCCGCAAGTTCCTGAAATCCATGCCAAAACAAGACGGCAAATCGGAGCTGGACTGGCAGGACTACTATATCGAACAGACCCGCTCCATGTGGACGGATGAAGGGCTTGCCCTGCTCAACGAACTGGTGGAACCGGTGCCGAATCTGTTCCGCGATGTGGCCCGCCGCTCGATCGCGGCGAAGATCGGCCAGCTCGCCCTGGAGGAAAAGGCGACGACCATCACCACCGAGCTGATCGTCAAAGGCTACATCATCGCCACGCCGAAGCGGGATCACAAGTGGCTGATTCAGCACCTGCAGAAAAAACAGATCGATTACACACCGTACGAACGCTATCTGCAAGCGAAATCGTAAGCTCGTCGTCCTTCTGAAACCGGGCGCCCGCCTGTTCGTACATACAGGTAGACCCCCATGACAAGGAGACGATGAGCATGTCCATCATTCTCACCATACTCGGCATCGGCCTTCTGCTGTTGATCATTGCAGCAATCGTGGTGATCGCCCTGCTGAAAAAAGGGGCCGGTCTGCTGATGAAAACAGGCGGATACCGCCGCTACAGCAGCAGTGATTACCGCCACCGCGGCCACTTCGGCCATTTTGGGCACACTTCTTACGGCCATAAGCACTACCGCCGCAAACACAGCAGCCACAGCGGTTTTTTCAGCAGTTAACAACCCGGCTTCAACAGTGAACAGCCCCCTTTCCCTCAGAAAGGGGGCTCCGTTTGCAGTCAACGTCCGTGGTGTGGACGAGGATGCTGTCAGATGATCTGGTTCTCCTCCAGCTCCCGGATTGCTTCTTCTGAATACTTCAGTTCCCGCAGCACTTCCCTGGTGTGTTGGCATCATCTCACAGCTCGTCAGCATCCTGACGATTTTTTGCCAATGTAGACGAGCTAGCCAATGTTGACCATTTTGTACAACGTTCCGATTTTGTTTTTGCTTACGTATGCAATCTCCTGCAAACCTTTAAAGGTGGCGATATACGTTTGGCCTGATGGATAAATTTTGTGAAGATATCGCAAATTGATCAGATAACTGCGGTGAGTCCGAAAAAAGCTTGTCGCATGCAAGCGTTTTTCAAATGAACACAAGCTTTCGGAAACTTTTATTACTCTGCGGCGTTCAGGGGAGTGAAGGTAGATTTTGGTTACCCGTTTTTCGGATGAAATCAAGACGATGTCGCGCTGATCAATAAACTCAATCTCATTGTTGTTGCGGATGCCGATAAAACTGCTTACAAAACGAGGGTCCGCCCTTTTCCCGAAGAGATAGCACTCAATCTTGTAGAGACTCTTGTGCAGCCTCTCCCGTTCAAAGGGCTTTACGATGTAATCGACCGCATCAATTTCAAACGCCCAAGATGGGTGGGTGGATTCGGCCAGCACCAGAACTGATTCCGTATGCGGAAACAACGTAGCAAGTTGTTGGGCCACATAGGCCCCATTTTGATCACGCAATTCAGGATCGAGAAACACGATATCCGCTTTGTTCCGAAATACTGCATCAATCGCCTCCTGTCCTGTTGTCGCAATCCCGGTAACTCCCCACATCCTTTCTGTCAATAAATTGGAGAGGAATTCACATGTCTCTGGGTCCTGATGAGCGACGATCGCTGTAAAATACATGTCCACATACATGCCTCATTACCCCTTTGGTCTCAACTCCATCCTATGAACCAGAGTCTTTTTTTTCCTCTTCAAATTCTATCATTCTCAATATTTTCTAGTCCAGCATATATTTCCCAAACATTACTTCTTCATAATTTCTTCATAATTTTCTTCATATATCCACACACCGATTGGTGATTTCCGCCCGTTTGCACTCCATCATGACAGGAACTGTTATCCGCCCCATCAACCAGCATCGAGGAAGCATTTTCTCCATGACCTACATGTAAAGGGCAAAAGGAGGAACCTTTTCCGGGAATGATGAACGCAACAGCGCGTATGCGATTCCCGACACCCCCCGGTATAAGCCGGGTGTATCGGATGAGGACGGAGAATCAAACGTCCAGCCTGTTCGAGCGGCCAACTTTTGAGCAAGTTTTGCTGCCTGGCGGATGCAATCGGGGTCATTGAAACACTGTCCGCCGAGGAGAAGCACTTCTACCGCTCCGGCCGTTCCGCTCGCATATCCATCATTGGGCAAGGATTGCTGAGCAAGCTGTTGAAATTCTCCTTCTGCAATTTCTCCTTCTATGGATTTGAAGCAGGCGCCTGGCTCTCCGCCCAAGCCAAGGCAATCTGCAAGTACATGGAGCCGCTCCCACTGGGAAAGGTTGTGCAGGGACGGACGCTCTAAATTCAACGCGCCCGCAGATGCCACTCCCAGTCGTTCCAGACGTTTGACCAACGGGAGAACCCATTCCTTGCCCTGGCCGTCCTGCAGCAGTTTTTGATACAAGCGCGCGGCGATTTCGTTCACCGCCGTACGCGCCGCCTCCGTTTGATCCGCTTCCCAATAACACACAGATGCCTTCGCCGCTTCAAACAAGGACACAACGTTCTCCAAACGGTTTTCCCGCACCTCGCGTATCAGCAACCCTGCCTGCTCTCTCGCCCATTCCGCATAGCGAACGTCTCCGAGAAAACGGTGCAGCATCACGCTTCCATACAGGACATCCGCCCGGCGGATGGGACGCTTGCTGCCCAGGAGCGTGTGAAACGCAGCCAGGCCTGTGTCGATATAGCTCCCTTCCTTCAACATCGTCCCTGTACCCACCAACAACAGCGACAGACCGACCAATCCGTCGGAGAGGGACCCATCAAGCACATCGTAACTCCACTGACCGAACCGGTTGCACTGAAAGCCAATCCAGGTGGCTTCCGTACGAAGCGGATTCCAAAAAGCCTGATCAACCAGGTGGTTGGCAATTCCCCGCAAACACCCGAGCACGTCCCCCCCGCTCACTTCGACCGCTGTCGGCCGGCTGTCTCCACCTCCCCCCTGCACGTCCATGCGCTCACGTTTGGTGGAAAGGATCGTCTTCCGGATGATGGCAAGGGATTTTGCCAGATCGTCTTCCCCCAGCAGATCCAAGCGGCGCATCACGCGATCCCACCCGCTTGCTTGCGACATGGTGACCACGCATCTGCCTTGCGCGTCTTGGACGTCCCTGGAGTCCGGTTGGGTCGTGAACAAGGGGACGTCTCCGTACAGCAGGTCCCGTTTTTCATGCGGAACAAATTGCTTTCGCAGCGGATATCGCTTTGTCCCGAGGTACAGTCGATCCAGCAGCTTTTCGCGATCCCGTCCGCTTTTCAGGTAGTCAGGGTGATTCCCCGCCTGCAGAAAATTGTAATAGTGTTGGGTGGAACGGATCACATAGCGAATGCGAACGCGGCGGAACCGGTCCAATATTCCCCCTTGAGCTGTCAACTCCTGTTTGCGTTCAGCGAAGAAGCGGTATATCCATTCAAATCCCTTTTCAATAAACGACAGAAAGTCGACGGCCTTCATCCTCTTGCCGTCCAACATGGGCAAATTGTCAAACGGAGGCAAGGGGAAGGAAGAGCGCCTGAATACGGGAAGATCGTCCCCTTCCGTATCCAGCCATTCCACTGAATACGTGACTTCCGACTCATCGCCGCCCAGACCGCTGAATTCCACCCCCGGCTGCCCCTCGGACGGATAAGCCAAGACGGGCAGCAGTCCTGTCCGCAGGGGGGAATCGAACAGATACTGGCTGGCGATTCCTTCGGCTGTACCGCTGTCAAATTGGAAAAACGGCGTTTGGAACAGCGTCTCCACATCGATATAAAGGGGATGTTCCCCGTGCGCGATCACATTTTCCGCATGAAAATCATTTCCGTCCAACAGATGCCAGATGGCCAAATAGGCCCCCTGTCTGAAGAAAAATCGCTGCACTTCCTCCACAGACTGGCATTCCTTCGGTTCAACATACGGCACCCAGCCGCACACTTCACAATCCAGAACGCGTTGGACGTAAAACGGGCAGGGGAATCCTTGGTCGTTCAAGTATGCCAACAGGGATTGAACACATACATCCACAGCCATTGACCGCGGTTTGTAGACGACGATTTGATCGCTGTTCGACACAAAAAACAGTACGCTTCTGCCGCGGTTATGGGGGTCGGATACTCCCCCGCGCACCTCCGCCAGCTTGCCAAACGTCCCGTCCATCAGTGCCTGGATGTTAGGGAAATGCTGGACGAAGTGGCTCAGGGCTTCCAGCGAAAACTGAATCCAGTACAGCGTACGCGTCGCCAACAGTCTCCCCAATACCGGATACTCCTCCAACGTCGCCCGGAAAAATTTCGGATCACGCAGCTTGCTTTCCGCAAATGAATGGAGCCGCTCGGAGGCGGTCTGCCCCGTTAGTTCGTTGGTCAAATCAGCGATATGCAGCTCCATGGCCAATGCTCTCGACGCAATGTCATGCAGTTGTTCTCCCAAGGCGACCAGCAAGCTGTTTACCAATGACAGCTGATCCACTTCCACTGTTTCTGGTCCAAACCCCAGTTCGGGGATTGCTTCCGTCCATCGTTCGCGCGCAAGATGCAAAAAAGGTTCCACAAACGAAAGAAACGGAAGGCTTGCGTCCTCGTTTCCGGGAAGAGGCGTCAGCGATACGGCGGAATGGAACTCGGGTCGATTAGCAATGGTTTCCAGAATGTCCTCCCATCCCCGGTCGAAGTCACCTGCCGTATCAACATTTGATTGCCCGACACCAGAAAAATCCTCCGGATAGGATGCTGCCAGCCATTTTGTTTTCATCGATTCACCCCTCTTCTATTCCTGATCCAGAATCTCCTCACTGAGTTCATCCAACGGGTACCCGGAGGGGTGCGGAACTCGTCCGAGGAGGTGAGACAACTGCGAGCGGTAGTCGGGATCTTTCCAGGCGCGGATTAATTCTTCCACCCTGATCTTCTTGCCGTTTACCTCGACCCATCCCTCTTGATCCACAATCATTGAACGAACCCTCTCTTTCTGCCCAATACCAACAAGATCAACGGCGGAGCGGCAAACACGGCCCAAATGAGCGCGGGTTCCAGCCACATATCCGTCCATACTTTCCAGAAGGCCCCGATATAAAACAGTGCCCCCCAAAAGGCCACCGCCGACAGGAGCGAACGGGGAACCTGTTCCAGCATCACCTGTTGACCGGACTGCTCTTCCATGACCTGTTTTTTCAGGCCGCTCTTGTCGAAGATGAGAATGCCTACCTTAAGCAAAACGGTAAGCGTGGAGATCAGCAAAGTATTGCCCAGCCCGGCAGCAATTGCCCAGCCCGGCTGTTTCGTGCAAACGCCCAACAGGAGACTGCCGATGAGCGCCGGCAAGGTGATCAGGAGCGATGCACTGGCTGCTTTGCCAGCCACCAGCGAGGTGTAGGAAATGCCAGCCACCTGATACAGATACACGCATTCCCGTTCAGCTGTATACAGCGTGACGGCAATCTCACCAAAGACCAGAACGGAAAGGAATACGGAGATGAAGGGAATCAGCGAGCTGGCGGCAACCGACACGCCCCAGAACGCGAATTGACCGTCATTTGTATGACTGCTGATCAACCAGGCAAGGCCAAGCAATAACACTCCCCATACGATCAAGCGGATTTTGGTGATCGGATTCCGCCAGATGACGGCCACATCCTTCGCCTGAATTGTTCCGGGAATTCCGGGAACGATGCGAACAAAACCGGACTTGGTGGACCGTACCGTGTGTCCGGTCTCCTGCATGCGAAGCCACCCGTCTACATACCACGTCCCTACCCTGCGAGGCATCAGCGCCAATACCAGTCCGGGGATGCCGAGGATGCCCATCGCGTACAACGTATACCGCTCCAGTGCTGCAACATCAGCCGACGCGAACATCGGCATCCGCACCAGCAGGTAAGCCACCCCTGCAATTACGGCGATAAAGCCTACAATGGACAAGCCAAACAGCATCTTCACGAGCCGCGGCTGAAGGTACACAAAGACGGCCAGATACAAACGGCCCAACAGCTCCCAGAGGGCGTTGGCCGCAAACGACACCGCAAAAACGGCCGCCATGGAGGTTATGCGATCGAGCCCCTGAAAATTCCCCGTCAACGCATAGGAGAAAATCAGGGCGGACCATCCCATCATCGGCAGGGAAGCAAGCCACATGCCGGTCAGGTGGAGAAAAGGCGGGGCTCCCGAGGCGACGATGAGAGGCATGAGCCGATGCTGGTACATTTGGGACGAGACGTCAAAAAACAGGCGCAAACTTCCTACCAGCATGGCCTCAACAGCTGCCAGATACAGCAGGGCGGTTAGATCAAAGTTAACCAGCAGATGAGCCACACGGTCGACCAGCAGAAACGCAACGAGCACTTCGCTCAACCGCATCCACAGCGCAGGTTTCAGACGACTGTGGCGGAAACCGGTATTCCAACGGGGTTTCAGGTAGAGCAAACAGATGGATTTCAACTGGTCTGACATGCCTGACTCCCTCCTTGTCCCTCTTCCCCGGTCAACGACAAAAAGATTTGCTCAAGGGTGGCGTTGGGCATCTCGACGACAGACCTCAGCTCCTCCAATGTCCCCTGGATTTTCAATTGCCCTTTATGCAAAATCGCGATGGTGTCCGCCAATTCTTCCACGATATCCAGGATGTGTGTTGTCAAGAAAACGGTACATCCTTCGCGAGCAACTTCCTTGATCAGTTCCTTCACTTCCCGGCTCGCTCTGGGGTCCAGACCGTTGGTGACCTCGTCCAGCAACAAGACTTCCGGTTTGTGGATCAAGGCGGCTGCAATCGCCATTTTCCGTTTCATCCCCAACGAAAAGTCGCGAATCAAATCATCGGCTCGCTCCGACAACCCCATTTGTCCCAGCAATTGATCAGCCCGCTGCCTGGCAGTCTCAAGCGGAATCCCGTACAATCCGCCAACGAACCACAGCATTTCACGAGCCGTCAGCCCTTCGTGCAACAGAGGGGTGTCAGGAACATACCCGACCTGTTTTCGCGCTTTGCGATCTTCCCAGATATCCTGGCCCAGGATATGCACCTTTCCCCCCGTCGGCCTCAGCTGTCCGGTCATCATTTTAATCGTCGTGGTTTTCCCGGCACCGTTATTTCCCAGGAATGCAAAAATGCTTCCCTTTTTCACGTGCAGCGTGAGATCGTGAACGGCTTCGAAATCTCCATATCGTTTTTTCAGGTTCAGGAGTTCAATGGAATATTTCTGATCATTCATGTTTTCTCCTCACAATCCATCCGGGTGTTGAACGGTAACTCCAAGCGGGGACGTCATTCATTTGGGTGAATGTTGATCATGGTCAACAAACAACGCTCACTGCCATGTTTTCCGGAACTAGCAAGCGCTCGATCGCATCGCGGAGATGTCGTGCGGAAATGTTCCTCAAGGTGCGGTCCAAATCAAACCCCTCCAGCGTTGTCCACCATTTTTCCAGATAATACGTCAAGACGCTCAGGTCATTTGCTTCTTTTTGGCAGCGCAGCAGCCACAATTTTTTCCAGTCATCCGCAAGCGATTCCGACCATGGGGCATTTCTCACCCGCTCTGCCGCCTGCATGACAGCTTCACGAAACCATTCCCATGAATCGGTCTGAGCAGTGATCTCCAGATATCCGGCATCGGCTGCCCGGCAGTAGTTCACCCTAATGGCGTCAGCCGATCCATCATCACCGGTCAATTCCTTCTCGTTGAGCAAATTGTACAATTCATGTTCCAGCATCACGGCACAAATGCGAATGACCAACTCCTCCTGAAACAGAGCGGTTGCTGTCAGACCGGCATGGACATGCTTGTATCCGACGTGCACGTACGCCTGATTCAAGCCCATTTCCGCATGCGAGAAGTCCTGCACGGCGTTAGGCGGTTCTCGCCACTCAAGCAGATCTGCCGTGGCGGCGAATGGCTTTCGGGAAACCATTTGCTCTGCTCGTTCCACCAGATCGTGTATGTGAACATTCCCCGCGACCAGAAGCAGACAATTGTGCGGTACGTAAAACAGGGAATGGGCCGTTCGCACATGGTCGAGCGTGATTTGCGACAGAGACTCCTCTGTCCCTTTGACGTCCTTTTTGACAGGATGGTTCCAGTACAAGGCATTCAACATGTTTTGTCTCGCCACTTCAGCCGGATCTGCTTGAGACATCAACATTTCATTTTGAATGACTTGTTTTTCCAGCTGAATCCTGTCTTCCGTGATGTTCGAACGAAATGCCAACTCCAGCAAAAAGCCCACCGTGTCCATGACGTTTCCAACGGTGGTGGAATAGAAGGCCGTTCGGTCAATATAGGTGGAAGCCTGCAAATCGGCTCCGTATTCAGCCAGTTGAACGTACGCGTCATTGCCCTCACTGGGAAAAAGGGCGTGCTCAAGAAAATGCGCCACACCTTCGGGTTGAACCACTGTGGCGGATGAAATCGGGTCAAAAAACCGGTGGTGAAGCGAACCGTACTTCACCACGAGCCGAACGTGTGCGGAGTAGTATTGCGGTTTTTCGATAAACAGAACGGTCATCCCGTTGTGGCACTCCACACATTGCCAATCGGAACCATTTCGAATTGCCTTCATATTACTCCTCCATCAGAACAGGTTCCAGGAAAGACACAGCCTCCATTACATCCTGCTTGGTCACGTCTTGAATAAGCGCAACCCTGGATGCAGGTTCGAATGGTTCCCCTGTCTCGACATGAGCAAGATGACAGCTGACGATGGAATCACAATCATCCATGGTGTACCACGCATCACTGATCAGAAACCGCTTGGTCACCTGCAGGTCGCGATCGGTAAAATCACCTCGCTGCAGGGCGTGGAGCTGTCCCACCATCTCTTCGCGCACCTGATCGCGATTGTCAGGCTCCGCCCCTGCCACCATCACGATTGTTCCCGTCGTTTGATCCCACACGGAGAACGCGAAGTAAGCCAACCCCAGTTCTCTGCGTATGCGGGAAATCAACTTGGAGTGGAAGCATCCGCCCAACAGGGCATTGGCAACCTGAAGGCTGATGCGCGCTGGCAAAGAGGGGTTCTTCGCTGTCAGCCGGTATGGCAAGACAATCAGATGGGAATCGCCGGCATCCGTCCCGGAGACGGGATCGGGAACACGCGGATCAACTCCCGTCCTTTCCTGTTTAACGTCAGCAGTCCACAGCCGCGAACGCTCTCCACACCAACTCTGCAGCGCTCTCCAATTTTGGGCGGGATCGCCTGTACCAATTGCATAACAGATAGCGGGAGCCTCCCGAACAAGATGGTCGTACTGCCGTGCGATGAAAGAACAATCCAACAGTTCGTCTCCCCATTTGTCGCCGTCCGCGTCCAGAAAACGCAGCAAAGATGAGGTGACAGGGTCGATTGCGCTCGTGACGTGAATCCTTCTGCGTGCGATCTTGCGGGGGGCTGCGGACATCCAGTTCACGTACGCTTCCTGGTTAATCAGCGGCGCACAGACGACGGACAGGAGGAATTGGACATGGCTGTCATCTGTACCAAATGGTTCGCCGCTCGACAGCGATTCCATCTTGAGCCCAACATAACTCGCCTCTTGAAACCTGTGCTCAACAATCTCCGGCCGTTCCCACCTGCGACTGTCCGGATGCTGTATACAGTGAATCGCGACCAGGCTGTCCATCATGCCGCTCCAAAACCATAGCGGCCAGTCAGGCGGGACACGAAACAGAACGTAATAGGCTGACGTCAAAAATTTACCTGTCTCAACGTTTACCAACCGGAGATTGTCGTTGACAGGCCGATCCTGAACATTCAAGCGTCTACCCCCTGTTTGAACACCGTTAACACGGCAAAAACCGCTTCGTAAAAGCCGTCGATCCCCATTCGCTCATGAAGGCGATCATCAAAAAATTCCACATGCACCTTATGCGGGATATGGTCACGCTCCCACCGGGTCGTGATTTTTTCAACCATTCTGCCAGTCTGCAGCAGCACCGCACGATAACCGCGTTCTCCGTGCAGCAGCATCCCTCGATCGAGATTGGCCGTCACGATGATGGCCGAATCCGCTTCCCCCTCGGCGGAATGGATCAGCGCGTCACGCAGAAACGAATCGGAACTAGTGCGCAGCGGGACCAGCTTTGACCGGCGGAAATCAAAATAATAGAAGGTATTGACGCCATGACTGCTTGTCACAGCATAGAGTTCCACGGCATTCAGCCCGGCAGCGTGCGGCGCCAAGTCTTTCAAGGAGCGTATGGAGGAAGGAAGCTCCTCTCGTTCGTTTATGTCCAATTCTTCTGCGATTCCATAATCTTTATACGAGTGTTCCACATGATATCGTTCATGCAGAATCGACAGCAGTTCTTTTCTCGCTTCCTCTTTTGCCCAATATACAGAGGGAAACAGCTTGCTGTTTTCGTGATACCACGCAGTCACATGTTCCGGGTGCAAACGATTGTGCTCGATCAAACGGAAAGAATAGTCTATTCCTCTTTTCATCGAAAACCTCCCAGCTCCAACGGCTCTGTTACGGAAGGGGATGTGGCATGGGATTCAATTTGTGGTATGTGTAGGGACGGTCCAGGTATCCCATCTCAACAGGCACCTGATAAAGCCGGGTTCCGCCCGCAACCTTTTCCTTTTCACTGCGCGTAATGTCGACCGCCCCGGGAACGATGACCCGATAGACGTGCAAGCCGAGCTGTCTGACGTCCGGCAATGTAATGTCGACGGCAATCACCTCTAGTCCGTTCCGTTCCAGCGCTGCGATACACTTGTCCAACTCCTCCGTCACATTCAGTTCGGACAGCCATTTCCCCGCCGGCACATCGTTTTCGACCGTTGACTGATAGACGAATGCTGCATGGCTGTGGTTCAGCTCGTCACAATAGAAGAACGGACGCAGCACGAAATCCTCAACTTCGTCAGGCGTGAGGGTAAAGTGAATGTATTTGGTAGAAAGGTAGCGGCATCCCATCCACTGCTGCGCAATCTCACACAGCGCCTTGATGCATGCTTCCTCCAGGGAAGGGCGGGAAGCGGCTCCGACAATGGTTCGTCCATTCGGCGCTTTCATGATGGCGCAAACTGCAGGAATGCCAAGCGTCGTGGTCGTATCAACCAGATGATACCGGAAGTGTTCCGCGGCAAAATACTGTTGGTAGATCTCATGAAGCCGCTTGTTGCTTTCCACATTCAGCCTGGGCAAACTTAGTTTGTTGTGCCACATGATGGAATACGAGTCCCGTTCGACGATTTCCAATATCCCCCGCAATACGGCTTCTTCCGCTGTGGGGGCGCATGAAAGTCCCGTGGTCAACCCTCTCCACACGAGCGCTTCGTCCTCGCCGGGAAGATAATTTTCCCATACCGCTGCCGCCGGGACCCATACCTCTTGCCCCCGTGTCAAATTGTATCCGGGCACCCATCTCACCTTGGTGTCCTCCGTAAACCGCACAAAGGGAAAATCCTCTTGCAAATATTGATCCGGATGAAACCAGGCAAAACGCTCCGGATGAACCGCTCCCTTCAGTTCTCTCCAGGAAGCCAATGCCATTCCGGAACGCACGTAGTACGAGCCGCAGTAACGTTCGATGGCTTCCCCTACAGCGGAACGTCTTGCTTCTTCCCGGGTAAATCCAACCCCCGTCGTAATCTCGGGGCTGCCGCTGATCCCAGGCACCAATTCGTTCGCGTAGGTGGGCGCCGCCATCGCCGCATACAGTTTTTGATCGCCGGGATCATTCAAGCAATCAGCGAACCATCGCACAATGCCGCCATACCGACTGACAACCGAACGCAGCGTACCGAGAGAAGAAACGTCTTTCCAGTCGCCTGCCAATCGCTTTCTGCTCATGAGCCAACCTCCGAAAAGCGGGTCATCCACGGCTGTACATATTGATGGATGCGGGTTTCCACACCACACACAGGGCAGGTTGGAACACGCAGGACGGGATGAAGCTCCCCTTCAAGCGTCAAAAAGTCAATCTCCAACATCTGGTCCGTAATATGGGCAGCCCCTGCGCGGTGATCCTTGGAGACAAATTTGTACGTTTCCAATGCGACAGCGTCACACATCATCCGGCGCACGTTTTCTTCCAGGCATTCGGGAATCTCGGGACGTTCCGGCTCCTCGACCATATTGGCTTTCATCCGAAGCGACAGGCACTCAAAGCAGGGACCTTCCGTAGGATGAAATACGGGACCTGCAAGCACTCTCCCTCGGTCCCATAGAACATGAAGCCAGCGTTTCCCTTCTTTTCGCATGAGTTGGTTTATCTGACTGCCGAACGTACCGGCATTGACCACAACAAGCAAATCAATCTCCGACCGCTGCTCTTCCAACGATTCGATGACACGGGCGGAGAGATTGAACAATTGATAATGATTCGCCAATTGGGCGGCCAAATCACGGTTGTCTTTGACCAAAATTCCAATCATCGCAAATCACTCCTATGTATGGGATAGACAGGATTGAACCTGACGTTCAATCCTGTCTGTCGCCTGCGATTACAGCAAGCGAATAGTCCAGATGATCGTGCCAACATCTGCTTTCTTTTCAGCAGCTGCAGGGTTGGCAACAGCTTTCAGGAGTTGCTCTTTGTTCATTCCTATCACCTCCTTTCAAGAGCATGCGGATGTTCGCTAGGAGGAAAACGATGCGACCTGTTCTCGTTCACCCAGCTGTGCCAATTGCTCGAACAGTCCGACGACAGCTACTTCCGCGTGCTCCTTTTCTTCTGCTCCGAGTTCTTTCAGCTTGCCCGCCAGCTGCATGTGATGCTCGGAACACCCTGCCTGGACGCCGATCAAACCGCTTTTCGCCTGCTGTTTTGTTATCAATTTTCGTGCAAGATAGGAAACGAATGCGGTCTCCAACTCGCTCTCCCACCATTTCGGCAGAAAACATATCCGGACGATTGGATGACTGTCCGTAGTGGATACGGAAGCGTAGCCGACCAACTCCCCCTCATAACGCAGCTCGTGCACGGCCCCCAGCCACAGGGGCTCGATTACGCCTCCCATTCCCTCGACATGTGTTTGAAACTGTCGGGAAAACATCTGGTTGGCGACGAATTGCAGCGCTTCCTTTACCGCCTTCTTCGGCAATCGGTTCAGCTGGAGCCGGTTGTATACATAATCATGCTTTGGAATGTTGGCCTCCGGGATGAGTATGACGCGATCGTAATAGCGAGTCATTCCCATCTTTTTCGTAGTGAGCTTTAATGATGGTTTATTTTCACTGGAGATTTTTCCGATAAAATAGCGCAGTCCTTTCTGATGTGCATACTGGGCATAACGAACCAGGAACGCGAATCCAGCTCCTTTTGCCTGATATTCCGGATGGATGAAGATGTCCGTCCCAATCGCAACCTGATTCCGGTACATGACAAACATGAAGCCTATTTCCGAACCACTCTCAGCGTCAACCAGCTTTATCCCCTGAAAAAACAGCATGCAGACGAATGGAAAAACCAGATATTGAAACAGGAATTTTTTCAGCGGGTGATTCATCCATGCCCGATACGTCAGATCGCCGGTTTGAAAGAAATGGTTGCAAAGAATCAGGCTGGCTCGATACGCTTCCCACGGCTTCATTTTTGCTATCTTCATGGTTGGGCCTCCCTCATTCCACGCGAAGCGTTTTGCTGTTCCGCCTCGCTGTCCGATGTCGCGTCCCTCTTTAAACATAATACAGATCATGGAAAATACAACATTTTTACCACGATATGTAAGTTTGGGCGGACGAAACGATTAATAGAAGGAACGAGCGGACGCTGGCGAACAGACGAAAGGTACAGTTCGCTTCTCCTGCCGGTGCGGATTCTTTTTTCTGAAAAGTGATTCACGTAAACGGGCTATCTGCTATCATGGAAGAAAAAAGAAAGTAGGGTGAATCATGCAACCGCTCGTTACTCCCCGTTGGCTGTACGAACACCTCCAGGACGACCGGCTGAGCGTCATCGACTGCCGCTTTGCCCTGAACAACCCCGCTCTCGGCGAGGAGCAGTACCGGCAGGAGCACATCCCCGGCGCCCTTTATTTCCATCTGGAGCGGGACTTGTCCGGTCCCAAACAGACACATGGCGGACGCCATCCGCTGCCTGATCCGGAAGCGCTGGCCGCCCGCCTGTCCCTCGCAGGTATTGACGAAAATGTCACCGTGATCGCCTACGACGATCAGGAAATGTCCATGGCCGGCCGGCTTTGGTGGCTGCTCCGCTATCTGGGGCACGAAAAGGCGGCCGTGCTGGACGGCGGATTTGCCGCCTGGAAGAAGGCTGGCTATCCGGTGACGGCCGATGTGCCCACTCCCGCTCCACGCTCCTTTGTCCCCCGGGTGCAGCCGGACATGCTGGCGGACATCCGCAGTGTGCAGGAACGCGGCGAACATACCGCGCTGATCGATTCCCGCGCCGGCGAACGCTACCGCGGCGAACAGGAACCGCTCGATCCAAAAGCGGGACACATTCCCGGCGCCCTGCACTACTTTTACAAGGACAACCTTTCCGCGGACGGCACGATGCTGCCGCCTGAACGGCTGCGGGAGCGGTTTGCCCCCTTGGACGGGCAGGAGATCATCGTCTACTGCGGCTCCGGCGTGACCGCTTGCACCAATCTCCTGGCCCTGCACTCCATCGGCCGGACTGACGCCAAACTGTACCCCGGCAGTTGGAGCGACTGGTGCTCCTACGATCTGCCGGTGGCAAAAGGACCTACTCCATCCGATGACATTGTGAAGTGAGATCGCCTTCCCCCGTTTAGCGATCAATCGGCGTTGCCGCTCCCTGCCGGATCAGCCGGTGCAGACCGGCGAGCAAAAACGCGCCGCCGGTGACAAAAAAGACAATGAAGAACGAGTGGTTCCAGTTGTCGATGAGGCCCGCCACAATCGGGCTGAGAATGGCACCGGCGGAGGTGACGGCGGAAAACAGGCTGAACGCGCTCCCGTACAGCTCGCGCGGCACGTGAAGCATCAAAACAGTGGACAAGGCCGGGAACAGAAGGCCGGAACAGATGCCGAACAGAAACATCATCACATACAGCGACACATCCAGGCCAATCGCCAGCCCGTACGCAAGCAGACTCATCAGGCAGAGGCCGACGAGCGTGCGCTGCTCCGGAGACGTGCGGGCCAGCCAGAACTGGCTGAGCGCCGCCAGCGCCCCCAATCCCTTGAGACTGAACAAAATACCCGTCACAGAAGGCGACAGATCGCTCCGTTGGATGAGCATGGGGACCTCGTAAATCAGCACCCCCTGTGCGTAGACGACGGCAAACCCGCCGACAAAGGCGGGATAGAGGTACGGGTTTGCCACCACGGCCAGCAGCGAAGACATCTGCGGCAGGCGGGCAGCGACGGCCGCATTGTCGGCGTTGTTGGCAGCGCTGACGGATGCGCTCCCGCCGCCCGCTCGGCGGCCGGGCAGGACCAACAGGGCAAACACCCCGGCAGCTCCCATGATGCCGCCCAGGATGACAAACGACTGCCCGTAACCAAACTGTACCGCCAGGAAGCTGCCCACCGCAGGCGAGACGATCGCCGCTGTCGTCAGCACCATCCCGTTTTTCGCCATCAGTTCGCCCTGTTCCGCCCTCGTCTGTCCGGTTTCCCCCAGCATGGCAAAACAGGCCGGTGAGACAAACGCCATCAAAAACCCCAAAATCAGGCGCAGCACGAAGAAATGCTCCGGCGCCTGCACCACCCCCTGGCCGCTCAGGATCAGCCCGGCCAGGAGCAGCCCTCCGGCGACAAACCACTTTTTCGGAAAGCGATCCAAAAACGGTCCGGCGATCAGGTTGCCGGCCAGGTTGCTGATCGCGTACGCCCCCAGAACCACGCCGATCATCGCCCCCGACGCCCCCAGCACGAGCATGTACGGCGCAAGCAGTGGCGTCTGCGCATGCATGTCAAACGATACGAGAAACAAGACGACAAACAGGAGAACCCGCATTTCCTTCCACTCCCTTCTCTATCTCCCATCTATATGACGCAGGTCGTCCACATAGAAAGGAGCTGTCTTACCAGGAGGCACCCGATTGGTTTTTCGGATCATGGTGATGTCCTCGGGAGGTGTTGCGTTCCCTTTGTTGACGTTTAGACAGAATATTTTGTGTAATACCAAAATTGACAAGCGCCCAATCCAACCAATTGGTATTTCCTACAGTTGCAACCGGACGCAGAAGAAAAGGAGGATGCTTATGCAGGCTGGCGATGTCTTGACCTGGGAGAGGACATTTACCGAGCAGGATGTGCGGGAGTTTTGCAGAATCTCCGGCGACAACGGCGCGCACCATGTTACACCGGACGAACACGGGCGTTTGGTGGTGCATGGTTTACTGACCGCTACCTTGCCGACGAAAATTGGCGGGGACCTGCATGTTCTGGCCAGGAACATGACATTTACCTTTCTCCGGCCGGTCTTTACGGGAGACACGATTCGCTGTGAAGTGACCATCACCCGTTACGAACGGCAGGAAAGCCGGGCGGAAATCGCTGCCACTGCGGAGTGCTATAACCAGGAGGGAAAAAAAGTACTGGAAGGCACGTTTGACGGGATTATCAGGTGTTAGAAAAGGAGACTCCCCCGGTTGAGAGTCTCCCGTATCGGACATGTCATTCGCACCATATGGGCGAATGTGCTTTGTTGGTTTGCTCGTACCGTTGCCGCCTAGGCATGCACTGTTTTCAATCCCAGCGAGCTTTCGTGGAACTTGATGTTTGGATACTTTTCCATCGCCATCCGCAGTTGGTACTCGCTCTCAAACAGCATCACCGGCCGGCCGTAACGGTCCGTCACCGTTTTGTTCTTCAAGGCGTCCAGCGCCGCCTTGTCTCCTTCCAGCCAGCGGGCGATCTGGTACGGCAGGCGGGTCAGCGTGATCTCCACCCCGTACTCCGCTTTCAGCCGGTACTCCAGCACTTCAAACTGAAGCACCCCGACCACGCCGAGAATCAGCTCCTCCATCGGGTAGGTGCGGAACAGCTGCACCGTTCCTTCCTCCGTCAACTGCATGATCCCTTTTTGGAACTGCTTGTGCTTCATCGCGTCCTTTACCATTACCCGGGAGAAAAACTCCGGCGAAAAGTGGGGCATCTCTTCATACTCGAACGGCTTCCCGACGCAGAGCGTGTCGCCGATCTGGAAGATGCCCGGGTCGAACAGGCCGATGACGTCTCCGGCGTACGACTCCTCGACAATTTCCCGGTCCTGGGCCATAAACTGCACCGGCTGGGCCAGCTTGATATCTTTTCCCAGTCGCACGTGTCGGACGGTCATGCCGCGTTCAAAACGACCCGAGCAAATGCGCAGAAACGCCACACGGTCGCGGTGCGCCGGATTCATGTTGGCCTGGATTTTGAAAATAAAGCCGGAAAACGGATTGCTGCATGGGTCAATCAGGCCCACACTGCTCTTCTTGGGCGACGGCGGCGGAGCCATTTGCAAAAAGTTGTCGAGGAACGTCTGCACCCCGAAATTGCTGATCGCACTGCCGAAAAAGACGGGGGTCAGTTCTCCTTTGCCGATCAACTCCATGTCAAAGGCGTCGCCCGCCACGTCAAGCAGGGCGATTTCCTCCTGAAGCTGCTGCCACAAATCCTGACCGACGCGTTCACCGATCAGCGGATCGTCCGGGCCGCTCACCTCGAAGAAGCGGATGTCCTCATGCTGCGAGCCGTCTTCATACAGTTCCACACGCGATTTCATCCGGTCATACACGCCGCTGAAGTGGCTCCCCATGCCGATCGGCCAGTTCATCGGGTAGGAGCGGATGCCCAGCACCCGTTCAATTTCTTCCAGCAGCTCGAACGGGTCTTTGCCGTGTCGGTCCAGCTTGTTGATAAAGGTAAAAATCGGGATGCCGCGCATCCGGCAAACCTTGAACAGCTTGATCGTCTGCGCCTCTACCCCTTTGGCCACGTCGATGATCATCACCGCTGCGTCAGCAGCCGTCAGCGTCCGGTACGTGTCCTCGCTGAAGTCTTGGTGGCCCGGTGTATCCAGAATGTTGATGCGATGCCCCTTGTATTCGAAATCCATCGCGCTGGACGTGACGGAGATACCGCGCTTCTTTTCAATTTCCATCCAGTCGGAGGTGGCGTGTTTGGAATTCTTCCGCCCCTTGACCATCCCCGCCTCACGGATCGCTCCGCCGTAGTACAGCAGCTTTTCCGTCATTGTCGTCTTGCCCGCGTCCGGGTGGGAGATAATCGCAAAGGTGCGCCGTCTGGCAATCTCTTGTTCCCATTTGGGGTTTTTTTGACTCATCTTCATTCTCCTGTCGTAGTTCTTTGCCATAGCGTATTCCATAATGGATTCCATAACAACGATTATAACGACAAACTGACGTGTGAGCCAGTTCCAGCTTGTAGACAAAGTCCGAAACGCATGGGAGATCGGGCCCGCTCGCTCGCTTGACGCCCAGCAAAGAAGCAGATGAAGTCCGCTCCAAAACGAGACGCGGGCAGGGGACAAACATCTGGGTGTTTCGATGAAGTAAGACTTGTGTCCCCTGTGTATCCCCGCGTCTTTCGTTTTTCCGCTGAGCAGGTCGTCAAAGGAGCTCGCTTGGCCCATCCCTCCATGCGATGTACATTGTCTTCCGCTTCGGTTGATGAATGGGCAGGCCTTCCGGCCTGAAAATCGTTTTCTTGTGGGCGATTACTCAATGAATGAAACTGACGTGTGAGCCAGTTCGTATCTTTCCTTTTCCATCAGATCAGGTATAATAGTGGATTATAAAGTAGTAAAAATTTTTTGACTGCATGTGCATCCTACCATGTGCATCCTACATAGAAAAGGGAGGAACCCTATGACAAGCTCTGTGGAAAATCGTGCAGCTGCTTTTCGCGAGTATGTGAAAAAAATGACCAGCTTCGGCCAGGCGCTTGCCGTGCTGCATTGGGACATGCGCACACAGGCGCCGCGCAAAGGGATGGACGCCCGCTCCGAGGTGATCGGCGTGCTGTCCGGCGAACAGTTCAAACTGGCCACCTCCAAGGAAATGGAAGAACACCTGGAGGCACTGAGCGAACCGGCCGTGCTTGATTCGCTCGACCCCATCACCCGGGCGACGGTACTGGAGTGCAAAAAGGAGTTTGACCGCAACAAAAAAATTCCGGCGGACCGCTACCAGGAGTTTGTGGTGCTAACCTCGCAGGCGGAGACCATCTGGGAGGAAGCGCGGGCCAACAGCGATTTCGCCATGTTCCGCCCCTATCTGGAAAAAATCGTCGACTTCCAGCTTGAGTTTATCGACTACTGGGGCTGCGACGGCAAAAACAAGTACAACACCCTGCTTGATCTGTACGAGCCGGGCGTGACCGTAGACCAGTTGGACCCGATCTTTGCCACCCTGCGTGAAAAAACGGTCAAGCTGGTGGCGGCCATCGCCGAGTCGCCGCACAAACCAGACACGTCTTTCCTGAAAAATCACTTCCCGGAGAGCGAGCAGGATGCGTTCAGCCGATATGTCCTGGAGAAGATCGGGTACGACTTCCAGGCAGGACGCATGGATCGCAGCGTACATCCGTTCTGCACGTCGTTCAACCCGGGCGACGTCCGAATTACGACCCGTTTCGACCCGAACGACTTCAACTCAGCGCTGTTCAGCTGCATTCACGAAGCCGGTCACGCCATGTACGAGCAAAACATCAATCCGGAGCTGCTGGGCACGCCGCTGTGCGAAGGCACTTCGATGGGCATCCATGAATCCCAGTCCCGCTACTGGGAAAACATGATTGGGCGCAGCCTGCCGTTCTGGCAGCATTTCTACGGTGATCTGCTGAAAGCCTTTCCGGTTCAGTTTGCCGGTGTGGACGTCGAACAGTTCTACCGCGCGATCAATGAGGTCACTCCATCGTTTATTCGTACGGAAGCGGACGAACTGACGTACAACCTGCACGTCATGATCCGCTACGAGATTGAAAAAGGGCTGATCAACCAAACGATCGAGGTGGCCGACCTGCCCGCCATCTGGAACGACAAAATGAAGGAGTACCTCGGCATCGTCCCGGCCAACGACAAGGAAGGCGTGCTGCAGGACGTGCATTGGGCGGGAGGCAGCTTCGGTTACTTCCCCACCTATTCGTTGGGCAACGTCTACGCCGCCCAGTTTACCCATGTGATGCGCAAGGAGCTCAGCGGCTACGATGAACTGGTGGCCAAGGGCGAGTTTGGACCGATTCGTCAGTGGCTGAAGGAGCGCATCCATCAGCACGGCAAAACAAAGAGCCCAAACGAGCTGGTGAAGGAGATCACCGGCGAGGGGATCAACGCATCGTACCTGATGGACTATCTGGAAAGCAAGTACACGTACATCTACAAGCTGTAAGAAGAGTGAGCGCCTCGCAAGTCGAGGCGCTCAGCGTGTAGACAAAGTTCGCGGCGCATGGGAGATCGGGCCCGCTCGCTCGCTTCACGCCCAGCACAGAAGCGGATGAAGTCCGCTCCAAAACGAGACGCGGGCAGGGGACAAACATTTGGGTGTTTCGATGAAGTGAGACTTGTGTCCCCTGTTGGTCCCCGCGTCTTCGTTTTTCCGCTGAGCCGGTCGTCAAAGGAGCTCGCTTGGCCCATCTCTCCATGCGATGCACATTGTCTTTCGCTTCGGTTGATGAATGGTCAGGCCTTTCGGCCTGGAAATCATTTTCTTATGGACGCTTATTCAATGAACCGTTTGTCTTCAGTCTGAGCGCTCGCAAGTCGAGGCGCTCTCAGTGTATACAAAGTCGTGTTCAATGGGGCAAAAGGAGGTGCAACGGTGGTACACTTTACTGAAAAATGGCTGCCCACCTACATCCGCCGCGATCTGATTGTGCTGTTCTGCGGCATTAATCCGGGGCGTGTATCGGCGACAGTCGGCTATCACTACGCCAATCCGTCCAATCTGTTCTGGCGCGGGCTGTACGAAGGCGGCCTTACCCCCCGGCAGCTAAAGCCGGAAGAGACGGCATGCCTGCTTGAGTACGGATACGGCATCACTGATCTGGTCTGTCGCCCCACCCGCTCCTCCGGTGAGCTGCGGGAAGCGGATTTCTCTGCCGGAGCGAAACAGTTCCGGCAGATGGTCCAGACGTACCGTCCCCGGGTCATCTGCTTTAACGGCATTACTGCGTACCGTCACGCCACCGGGCGCAAAAAGGAAGCACTCTCGCTCGGCCTGCAGCCGCAGCTCGCCTTTGGAACCGCGGATTGGGCCGGCAGCCGTCTGTTCGTCATCCCCTCCACCAGCGGCGCCAACGCCTCCTATACGCGGGAAGAACGGCTGGCGATGTTCGGTGAGCTGAGCCGGTTCCTGCGCGAGCAAGGGTGGCATCCGCTCGATCCGCAACGCACGTAAGCCCCCGCCCCGCAAGGTACGGCAGACAGCATGCCCCAAAAAAAGACTCGGGCACGACGGTACCGATGATGATACCGCCCGCCCGAGTGATGTTGGCACGGTTGGTTGCAGGCATCAGGCCTTTGCGGCCGTTTTCAGCAATTGGCTCTGCTGACGAACGTACTGGATCAGCTCCACGCTCATCTGGTAGTAGTTAAACGGCGTGATCAAATAGATTCCGTTGAAGTAGGTGATGGCCACGTCCAGCAGCTCCTTGGCCATCTTGATGCCTTCCTGTCTGGCCGCTTCTCCCTGAACACGCCTCATCCGCTCCCTCGCTTCGTCGGAGAGCTTGATCCCCGGCACTTCGTTGTGCAGAAATTCCGCGTTGCGCGAGCTGGTCAGCGGCATGATCCCGATAAACACCGGAATCTTGATGTGTTTCGTCGCATCGTGGACGAGCCGGATTGACTCTGCGTCGTACACAGGCTGCGTCATGATGAAGTCGGCTCCAGCCTCCACCTTTTTCTCCAGCCGTTTGATCGCGGCTTCGATGTGGCGCACGTTGGGGTTGAAGGCTGCGCCCACGATGAACTGCGCCTTTTGTTTCAGCGGCCGGCCGGAGAACGAGATGCCTTCGTTGAGCTGTTTGACCATGCGGATCAAGTCAAACGACGTGACATCAAACACCGAGCTGGCTCCCGGCAAGTCACCAAAGCGGGAGGGGTCGCCGGTCACCACCAGCACCTGGTCGATGCCGAGCGCGTGCAGTCCCATCAAGTGAGACTGCTGCCCGATCAGATTGCGGTCCCGGCAGGCGATGTGTACGAGCGGATCGATGCCGTACTGGCTTTTCATGATCGCTCCCAGCGCCATGTTGCTCATCCGAACGTTGGCCAGCGAGTTGTCCGCCAGGGTGATGGCGTCCGCTCCGGCCTTGTGCAGCTCAAAACAGCCGGTCAAGAATCCTTCTGTGTCCAGATCCTTTGGCGGGTCAAATTCTACAATAATTGTAGTGCCGGTTTTGACCCGCTCCACGATGCTGGGTTTCTGCCGCTCCCTGACGCTGTACGAGGCGACGGACGGCCGCTCCGTCAACGCTTCGGACGGGTTGACGCGCGGCAGCGGTGCAAGTCCCTTCAGCGCTTCCGCCATGGCCCGGACGTGGTCCGGCGTGGTTCCGCAACAGCCGCCCAACAGGCGCACGCCTTGTTCCCGGAGGCGCAGCGCGCTCTCGGCAAAGTACTCCGGTGAGGACTTGTAGGCGTACTCGCCGTCGCTGATGCCGAGCCGGCCCGCATTGGGAAAGGCGGAGAGCAGCGCCCCATCCGGCACGCTCGCGCTCTCGAACGAGCGGAGAATCTCAGCCGGCCCCAGCCGACAGTTGAGACCGATGATGTCCGCCCCCGCCTTTTGCAGCTGGGAAAACGCCTCCGTCAGCGTATAGCCGTCACGGGTCCGTCCCACGTCCAGCGTCGCCAACTGGCAAATCAGCGGCAGGCCGGTGAGCGGGCGGATCACGTCAATCGCGAGCAGCAGTTCCTCCAGGTCGAGAAACGTTTCCAGAATCAAGCCGTCCACTCCGGCGTGCAGCAGCGCGATCGCCTGCTCTTCAAACTGATCGCGGTACTCGTCCAGCACTTTTTTCCGCACCCGTCCGGCGATGATGGAGCCGATGCTGCCGACGACATAGGCGTCGTCCTGTGCCGCCTCGCGGGCGATTGTGACGGCGACGCGGTTGATGCGCGTCACCTTGTGCTCCAGCCCGTAACGGGCGAGCGCGTCCCGATTGGCGCCGAACGTGTTGGTTTCCATCAAGCGCGCTCCTGCCTCGTAATACGCCTTGTGCACGTCGTACACCAGGCGCGGATTAGTCAGGCACAGTTCCTCAAAACTGACGCCCACCGGCACCCCCGAACGGTACAACTGGGTCGCCATCGCCCCATCCCCGACCAGCAGGTGGTCTCGCAAATATTCGCGCAAATCTTTTTTGGCTGTCAAATCCATCCCTTCTCTCCCATTGCTCTGTGAAAAGTCTATCGGTCTACAGGTCGAACGCGGACGGGCCGGCGTTGAAATACCGCGCCTCCGGATGGGCGAAGACCATCGCCGAGACGGAGGCTTCCGGCTCCATCATGAACCCTTCCGTAAGCTGGATGCCAATGTCCTCCGGTTTCAATAAACGGAACAGCTTGGCCTGATCCTCCAGGTTGGGGCAGGCCGGGTAACCGAACGAGACGCGAATCCCCTGATAACGGGCACCAAACCGCTCCAGCATGGTCATCTCCGCCGGATCGGGGAAGCCCCAGACGTCCCGCATCACGTGGTGCAGCCGCTCCGCGAAGGCTTCCGCCAATTCCAGCGCCAGCGCCTGCAGGACGTGGGAACGGAGGTAGTCCCCCCGCTCTTTCAACAGGGCGGAGCGCTCGCGGATGCCGGAGCCGGCCGTCACGGCCAAAAACCCGACGTAATCCATCTCGCCGCTCTCTACTGGCCTGAGGAAGTCAGACAGACAGAGATACGGTTCCTCCTGCTGGCGAGGGAAGTGGAAGCGCTCCAGCAGACGGCTGTGGTCGCGCGGATCGTAGACGAGGATGTCGTCGCCATCCGCCTGGGCGGGGAAAAACTGATACATCCCGTGCGCCGTGATCGTGCCGTCCTGATTGGCTTCCGCCAGCAGCTCCTGCACCAGCTGATACAGCCCGGTCACTTTTTCATCTCCGGTCTCCAGCAGTTTCTCCACGTTGCCGCGGACGCCGAGATGCTTGCCGAGCAGCATCCGCAGGTTGAGGTAGGGCTGCAGATGGCTGATCGGATAGTGGCGCAGCACATGCCGCTCGCAGTCGGGCGGCACGTGAACGGGCACGGTGCGGTTGACGGCGGAGCGCTTCGGCTTGAGCGATGACGCCGCTGTTTCGGCCTGCTTCGTCGTCGACGCTTCCTCTTCCGCTGCCTGCTGAGCCGCACGCAGCTTTTCCCGTTCCACGGGGTCCTGCAGGCGGTTGACCAGGTCGAGCCCATCCATCGCGTCCTTGGCGTACAGCACGATTCCCTTGTACTCCGGCGCGATCCGGTTGGAGGTAAACTTGCGGGTCAGGGCCGCGCCGCCTACCAACAGCGGCACGTCAATCCCGGCTGCCCGCAGGTCCTGGGCGGTAATCACCATCTGCTGCGCCGACTTGACCAGCAGGCCCGACAGGCCGATCGCGTCTGGCTGCTCTTCACGGCAGGCGGCAATCAGCTGCTCCGGCGGCACCTTGATGCCCAGGTTGACCACTTCGTACCCGTTGTTGGCGAGGATGATCTCCACCAGGTTCTTGCCGATGTCATGCACGTCCCCTTTTACCGTCGCCAGCAAAATTTTCCCTTTGGTGGCCGTCTCCGTCTTTTCCATGTAAGGTTCCAGGAACGATACGGAGGCCTTCATCACTTCGGCGCTCTGCAGCACTTCCGCGACGATCAGTTGGTTGTCGTTGAACAGCCGGCCTACCTCTTCCATCCCGGCCATCAGCGGACCGTTGATGATTTCCAGCGGCGTGTATTTCTCCAGCGCCAGCTTCAGGTCGTCCATCAGCCCGTCCTTGGAGCCTTCCACCACGTAACGGGCCAGACGCTCTTCCAGCGTGAGCGACGACGCTTCCACGCGTACTTCCTTTTTCTTCTGCCGGTAAAACTCGGTAAAGGCGGCCAGCGTCTCGTCGTTGGTCTCAAACAGGAGCGCCTCTGCCAATCGCCGCTCCTCTTCCGGAATGGAGGCGTAGCGTTCCAGCTTCTCGGTATTGACGATGGCGTAATCAAGTCCGGCCAGAGTCGTATGGTAAAGGAAGACGGCGTTCAGCACCTCCCGTCCGGCCGCCGGCAGCCCGAACGAGACGTTGCTGATGCCGAGAATCGTCTTGCACTCCGGCATCGCCTCCTTGATCAGGCGGAGGCCTTCCACCGTCTCGCGGGCGGAGCCGATGTACTGCTCGTCGCCGGTGCCCACCGGAAAGACCAGCGGATCGAAAATGATGTCGCGCGGGTTGACCCCGAATCGATTGACCAGCAGATCGTAGGCGCGTTTGGCCACTTCCAGCTTCCGTTCCCGGGTGACTGCCATGCCGGTCTCGTCGATCGTGCCGACGACCACAGCCGCGCCGTACTTGTGAATCAGCGGCGCCACCTGTTCAAACCGCTCCAGCCCGTCTTCCAGGTTGATCGAGTTGAGAATCGCCTTGCCCTGCGAGTACCGCAGTCCAAGTTCCATGACGCGCACGTCGGTGGAGTCGATCATCAGCGGCGCTTTCACTTTTTTGATGACAAACTGCAGGAACTTCTCCATGTCCCCGTACTCATCCCGGTCCGGGTCGGCGAGACAGATGTCAATGATCTGTGCCCCCCGCTTTACCTGGGCGCGGGCGATGTCGGACGCTTCCTCGTACTTCCCGGCCGCGATCAGGTCGCGGAATTTTTTCGACCCGATCACGTTGCTCCTCTCTCCGACAAGCAGCGGCCGATTGTCTGCTTCCGCGTAGACGACCTCGATCCCCGACACGGCGCTGACCGGCTGTCCGGCCGGGACACGGGGCTTGCAGTCCTTCAATGCTTCCGCCAGCGCGCGGATATGCTCCGGCGTCGTGCCGCAGCATCCTCCGGCGACGTTGAGCCAGCCCTGCTCGGCAAACGCCCGCATCTTGGCGGCCAGTCCGTTCGGCGTCTCGTGGTAATGGCCGTTTTCATCCGGCAGGCCGGCGTTGGGATAACAGCTCACCCCGCACTGGGCCAAATTCGCCAGCGTGCGCAGATGGTCACGCATGAACTCCGGCCCGGTGGCGCAGTTCAGACCAATGGTAATCGGCTTCAGATGCTCCAACGAGACGTAAAACGCTTCGATGGTTTGCCCGGCCAGGGTCGTGCCCATCGGCTCAATCGTGCCGGAGATCATCACCGGCACTTCCCTGCCCAGCTCCGCGAACGCCCGGCGAATGCCGATGCCGCCGGCCTTGACGTTTAAGGTGTCCTGCGAGGTCTCCAAAAGCAGCGCATCCACGCCGCCGATCAGCAGCCCTTTCGCCTGCCGGTAGTACGCTTCCACCAGCTCTTCAAAGGTGACGCCTCCCGTCAGAGACAGCGTCTTGGTCGTCGGCCCCATCGAGCCTGCGACGTAACGCGGCCACTCCGGGGTGGAATAGGCATCAGCCGCTTCCCGTGCCAGCCGGGCTGCAGCGATGTTGATCTCCAGATCTTTGTCTGCCACGTCGTACTCGGCCAGGACGATCGAGGTGGCACCAAACGTGTTGGTCTCCACGATGTCCGCACCCGCCTCCAGGTATTTTTCATGAATGGAGCGGATCACGTCAGGACGGGTGAGATTGAGCAGCTCGTTACAGCCTTCGTAGGCCTCACCGCCAAAATCATCAGCAGTCAGGCTGGCCTGTTGCAGCATCGTCCCCATCGCACCGTCCAGAATCAGAATTTTCCGGTAAAGCTGTTCACGAAGACTTATTTTCATGGGGCAAACTCCTTTTCTTCCAAACTCACACGCATTGGTCCGTGTACAATAAAAAATCCTCTTCTGTGTGCAACAAGAAGAGGATTTGTCCGCGAAACATACACGCATGACCATCCTCTTATCTTTCAAAGCACACGCTTTGCTGGAATTGGCACCTGGTAATCCGGTTGCCGAGGCTTCATTGGGCCAGTCCCTCAACCTCTCTGGATAAGAGTCGTCACTGTCTGTTATGCAGTTTTGTCAAACGGTAACGATGTTTGAATGTATCTTAACACCCCCTTTTCCTCGCGTCAATGTAGAATTTGTCTATTTTCTCCAGACTGCCCCCGCCCATTTTTTGCGAGCTGGTCATTCGCCCACAACAACCGGCACATTCGTGTATAGACTAAAGCATACGGAAAGGAGGGGAAACAACAATGAGTACTTCCTACTGCGGTTCCGGCTTTTTCGGTGACACGTTCGCAATTGTGCTCGTTCTGTTTATCCTGTTGGTCATCGTCGGGTGTTCGAACGACTGCAACTAAACGAGTGCGTACATCAACAAGGAGCCTAGCTAAACCTAGGCTCTTTTTTCGCTGGACAACCCTGTCCGCCTGCCGTTCCCTGCGGGACGTTTGCGCCTGATGCTGGTTCGTTGTCAGCCGCTGTCCGTTTTTGCTATGATGAAAAGCGATTCCGTACAAAGGAGCGAACCGCTGTGGATCAATTGGTACCCTGTAACCGACAGGAATTCCTCTCTCGCCTGGAGACGGTGAAAGAGTTGGAGCACACGGATTTTGAGACATATTCAATCGTCAAGAATCAAGCGACGGGGCAGCACTACCTGCGTTATTCGTTTACGCATGTCAACCTGTTTGAAGGAGGCAGGCGGGACGAATACGACCACTTCCTCCCGCTGGAATCGGACGACGTGCTGGGCATTCTGTTTGGCGACCAGCCCTATCGCTTTCCCGATCACTGGCGCTCTCCCTATCTGCGCAGCGGGACGGATGAGCGGCTGATGCCGTTTGATCCCAGTGAAAACCACGATCTTAAGGAAGCGGCCGAAGCAGAACGATCGCTGCTCGCCAAGCTGGCCCAGTACAAGCGGCAGTGGCAGTCGGCCGACGACAAGGAACGGCTGACGCGGGACCTGTTCCACGATTTGGACGATTTGCTGAAAAAACCGGAAGAGTGAGTTGCATCCCGCAGGAGATGCCGCTATAATGCTAGAAGAATATCGTTGTCGCTGAAGAGGAGAGTACTCCGTCAGAAAGCAGAAGCGAGCCGGGGACGGTGGGAGCCCGGTGCAAACTGACGCGGGGAAGCGCACCTCGGAGACGCGTCCTGAAGGTCCGGACAGCCGGATTGCGTAGGGCACGCCGGGTCTGCCCGTTACCGCAGGCAAAGCGGCTTTCGCCTTTTCCCGTGCGGGAGGCGAGAGCAACAAGAGTGGCACCGCGGGAGTACAACCTCTCGTCTCTTCCCTGATGAGACGCAGAGGTTTTTCTATTTTTTAGATTCCAGACCGAAAGGAGAATTCCATGAGCTATAAGCATCAAGCGGCCAGCATCATTGCCGCAGCACTCACCCGCCTCGGCGCGGACCAATTTACCGCCGAAACCGTATACGACATGCTGGAAACGCCACCCAATCCCAGCATGGGGGATATCGCCTTCCCCTGCTTCCAACTGGCCAAGGCGCTTCGCAAAGCGCCGCCGCTGATCGCCTCCGAACTGGCCGGCGAGGTTAGCGGTACGCCGATCCGCGAAGTCAAGGCGGTCGGTCCGTACCTCAACCTGTTCCTCGATCAGCAAAGCGTCGCCCGCGACGTAATCGGCACGATCCTGACGCAGGGCAGCGCATACGGCAGCCGCGACATCGGTAAAGGGCGCAATGTGCCGATTGACCTCTCCTCTCCCAATATCGCCAAGCCGTTCTCCATGGGCCACCTGCGCTCCACCGTAATCGGCAACGCGATCGCCAACATCTTGGAAAAACACGGCTACCGTCCGATCCGCATCAACCACCTGGGCGACTGGGGGACGCAGTTTGGCAAGCTGATCGTCGCCTACAAGCTGTGGGGTGACGAAGAAAAAGTAAAAGCCGAGCCGATCAAGGAGCTGCTCCAGCTCTACGTCCGCTTCCACGAAGAGGCAGAAAAAGACCCGTCGCTGGAAGATCAGGGACGCGAGTGGTTCAAAAAGCTGGAGGACGGAGACGAGGAAGCGCGCCGCCTCTGGCAGTGGTTCCGCGACGAGTCGCTGAAAGAATTCATGAAAATCTACGACCTCATGGGCGTTCGATTTGACTCGTTCCACGGCGAGGCGTTCTACAACGACAAGATGGACCGCGTCGTCGCCATGCTGGAGGAACAAGGGCTGTTGACCGAATCTGAGGGCGCCCTGGTGGTCAATCTGGACGAGTATGACATGCCGCCGTGCCTGATCAAAAAATCGGACGGTGCCACTCTGTACGCCACCCGCGACCTGGCAGCCGCCCTGTATCGGAATGAGACGTACGACTTTGCCAAGGCCCTCTACGTCGTGGGCAACGAGCAGCGCCTCCACTTCCAGCAGCTGTTCAAAGTGCTGGAAAAGATGGGCTTTGAATGGGCCAAGGAAATGTACCACATCCCGTTTGGCATGATGCTCAAGGACGGCAAGAAAATGTCCACCCGCAAAGGAAAAGTGGTCCTGCTGGAAGAAGTGCTGGCTCAGGCCATCGAAGACGTGCTGAACGTGATCCGGGAGAAAAATCCGTCGCTGGAAAACAAGGAAGAGGTGGCTAGACAGGTTGGGGTTGGTGCGGTCATCTTCCACGACCTGAAAAACTACCGCCTGAACGACATCAATTTCTCCTGGGAGGAAATGCTTACGTTTGAAGGCGAGACCGGTCCGTACGTCCAGTACACGCACGCCCGCGCCTGCTCGCTGCTGCGCAAGGGCGAGTACGTGCCGATCAGCGAGGTGACGCTGCCCGAAGGCGCCCTGGACAGCAAGGAAGCCTGGGCGGTCATCACGCTGCTGAACAGCTTCCCGGAAGTGATCGACCGGGCGCGGGAGCAGTTTGACCCGTCGCAGATCGGCAAATACGTCATCGACCTGGCGCAGGCGTTCAACAAGTTCTACGCCAATGTCCGCATCCTGGCGGAAGAAGCAGACGTCAAGACGACCCGTCTGCAATTGGTCGCCGCCGTGGTGACAGTGTTGAAAGAGGGGCT
Source organism: Brevibacillus sedimenti (assembly GCF_020923495.1). Lineage (GTDB taxonomy): Bacteria > Bacillota > Bacilli > Brevibacillales > Brevibacillaceae > Brevibacillus > Brevibacillus aydinogluensis. The sequence continues at coordinate 2,695,180 of NZ_CP064048.1, read as the reverse complement.
GCGCCTGCTCGGAATCGCCGCGCCGGAAGAGATGTAATCGCCTGTTGACGAAAATACACCCGTCAAAAAAGCCGACGTTCCTGTTGTGACAGGACGTCGGCTTTTCTTTTCAATGGTGAACAGGTGCTACTTTTTCCCAAACCACGTCTTGCCGAGCAGTTCCACCACCTGCTTGGACAGGGAGCGCGGCGGCTCTGTTTCGGCGCCGGACGCGTCGACGAGACGGTACAACAGCGCCTTGTCGTCTGCCGGGTCCGACTTGGTCTCCAGCGTCAGTGCGCCAATCGTCCCCGCTTTCGTCCATTCCTCGATCATGATCTGATACTCGCCGGGAGCCAGTTCGATGTAGTCCCCGTCGGGCAGGTCGATCACGGCATAGCCGTCATGCTCGATTTCCGCATCGTATGTATGTCCGTTTGCCGCCTCATACAAGGCCAGCTCTTCCGGATTGTTCAGGTTTTCCCGGAGCGGAGCAAAATCCTCGATGGTAACCTTGACTCTTCGTTTCACACAGACTCCTCCTCGCTGACAGCGCACTGTACGGTTTACTCTCACACTCTACCATACGACCGGTCAGCCTGTCACGGCCCGGCCAGCTGTCGCACCAGGGCAATTTCCTCCCGGTGGTCCCCGCCGGGCGGACGGGGCGTTTCCAGCACGACCGGAATTCCCCGCAGTTCTGGTGTCCGCAGCAGCGAGACGAACGCTTCCCTGCCGATCGCACCACGCCCGATCGGCGCGTGCCTGTCGCGAAAGGAGACGGCCGGATACACCGAATCGTTGAGGTGAACAGCGGCCAGCGCGTCCAGATACCCGAGATTCCGCATGCGGTCGGCCACCTGCTCCCAGTCGTCTCCCGTCCACAGCCCGCTGGCAAAGGCGTGGCACGTGTCGAAGCAGAAGCCCACCTTTTCCGGATGATTCAGCAGCTGCCGCACCTGGGTCAGTTCTTCCAGCGTTGTCCCCATGCGGCTGCCCTGGCCCGCGTTGTTTTCGATCAGCAGCTTCGCCGCACCGCTCCAGCCGTCCAGAATGTCGTTTACCATCCGGATCATCAAACGGTACCCTTCCAGCACATCCGCCCCCTTGTATTGGCCGAAGTGGACGACCACCCCGATGGAACCGCATGATTCGGCGATTTCCAGGTCGTTTCGCAGTGAATCAGCAATCGCTTCATACAATGCGCCCGGCGCTGCGGCAAGATTGACAGGATAGGACGTGTGGGCGATGGAGACGATCCCCTGCTCTCGGCAAAAGGCGCGGCATGCCTCTGCATCCTTCGGGTCGAACGCTTTGAGCGTCAGACTGCGCGGGTTTTTGGGAAAGTATTGGAACGCGTCGGCTCCCAGCGCCAAAGCCGTCTTTGCTGCGGCCAGATACCCGCCGCGAATGCTGACGTGACACCCGACGTACACGCAACTCCCTCCCTGTGGCATGTGGTATCCAGGATCCTTTTCCGCGATTCACAGGCCGGATTGGAGACACTGCTCCGAAAGCGTCCCGCTGCGATTGGCCAGAACCTCCCGTTCGGAAGCCTGTCCGCAACAGTTTATCCCAATTGCAGGAAAATATTTGGAGGGAAAAATTGGCTAATGGTGAACTGGTATACTTTGATGTCTGATGATCACTGGGAGTAATGTGTTATGGTTGGCAGGAAAGTCCTGAAAATCCTAAAAGAGGTCATATTGTTTCCGATAGAGCTGATGACTGGTTTGGTTACGGCAATTCGAAGTTTAATGAAGAAACCGAAAGTAACCACTCTTGTGATTCTGGTTTGTTTGTTGATTACGCTTATGGCAGGTTGGGTAATCTTCAATCTTCCAGGCACTTGAGTGAGCACTTCAGAACAAATATTGAGAAACCACCCCTCAAGTCGAATACGTTGAGGGGTGGTTTTGTTGTTGAATATGAAGGACAACTTCCGTTGTGCGTGAAAGCGGCCCGTCCTGATACGCCGACTGCGGCCGCTCTATGCGTTTGGCGTGCGCCTGTACCGGTCGGCGGGCGGGCGGATGCCGGTATACGCCTGCACCAGCACCCGATCGTACCGCTCCGACGCCCCCGGCGACGGTCGGCTCAACCAAGTGCCCAGCATCGCGCCGAGGAACCCGAGCGGAATCGAGACCAGGCCCGGATTGGCCAGGGGAAACAGCGGTTTGGCCAGAATCATGCCGTGCTCGGGATGCATTACCGACGGGCCGAGACTGACGAGCAGGAGCGAAGCCACAACACCGGTGATGACTCCGGCGATCGCTCCCTGCACCGTAAACCGCCTCCAGTACAAGGTAAACAGGATCATCGGCAGGTTGGCCGAAGCCGCCACAGCAAAAGTGAGCGCCACGAGAATCGCCACGTTCATCTTCTCCGCACCGATCGCCAGCCAGATGGAGACGAAGCCGACAGCGACGGACGACGCCTTGGCGACCAGCACCTGCTCCCGTTCGGAAGCCTGCCCGCTGCGGACGATGTGGCTGTAGACGTCGTGGGCGAACGCGGAAGACGCGGCGAGCACCAATCCGGTCACGACTGCCAGTATCGTGGCGAAGGCGACGGCCGAGATGTAGGCCATCAGGAATTCGCCCCCCAGCGCATCAGCCAGCAGCGTCACCGTCAGATTTCCCCCAAACCCGGCCTGATTCAGGGTCTGCCAGCCGATAAACGCGCACGCGCCGAATCCCAGCAGAATGGTCATCAGGTAAAACGCCCCCATGATCCAGGTGGCCGTGATGATCGACTTGCGCGTGGTGACTGCGTCCTTCACCGTAAACAGGCGGGCGATGATGTGCGGCAGGCCGGCCGTGCCCAGGATCAGCGCCAGATGCAGCGAAAGGATGTCCAGCGGCTTGACGTACTGGTTGCCCGGATAGAGGTACCGCTCCCCGAACGGAGTAGCCGTGCTGACGTAATCAAACAGCGCTGCCAGGCTCCAGTCAAAGCGGGCCAGCACGATCATGGAAACGATGCAGGTCCCCGTCAGGAGCAGAATGGCCTTGATAATCTGCACCCAGGAGGTGGCCTCCATCCCGCCAAAGACGACGTAGATCGTCATCAGGCTGCCCACCACCATCACCGCGGTCTTGTACTCGATGTCAAACAGGTGGTGGATCAGCGCTCCCGCCCCCACCAGTTGAGCGATCATGTAAAAAATCGTGATCAGCAGTGTCGTGCAGGCGATCACCCCGCGCAGCCCTTTGCTGTCAAAGCGAACGGCGATCGCGTCGGCCAGGGTGTATCGCCCCAGGTTGTGCAGCGGTTCCGCGATCAAAGACAGCATCACCAGATAGGAGACGAAAAATCCGATCGCGTAGAGAAAGCCGTCAAATCCGTACAGGGCGATTGTACCCGCAATGCCGAGGAAAGACGCAGCGCTCATGTAGTCTCCCGCGATGGCTACGCCGTTCTGCAAACCGGTCAGACGGTTGCCCGCAGCGTAGAACTCACGCGGGTTGACCGCCCGCCTGGCTGCCGAATACGTGATGAACAGCGTGCCGATAATGACGCTGCAAAAGAAAATCACCGCAGACATGCCAGCCTCCACTTCCGCCTGAATGGCAAAGAAGCCGGGGCGTACACCCCAGCATCTCCAGTTTCCTGTATACTTATCCGCGGGCTATGCCGTTTCCTTCATGCCCGTATTGGCCTTGACCAGAATTTCTTCAAATTTGGCGTCGTCCCGCGAGGAGGAAAAGTACGTGCCGATCCATGCGGCCAAAAAGCCCAGCGGGATGGAGACGATGCCCGGATTGCTGAGCGGGAAGAGCGCTTCGCCGACGAGAATCGCCTTGCCCGGCTCCGGATGCCAGACGTTCGGGCTGAGGGCGACCAGGATCAGGGAGCTGAACAGCCCCACCAGCATGCCGGTCACCGCTCCCGTCGTGTTAAAGCGGCGCCAGTAAATGGTGAAGATGATCACCGGCAGGTTGGCGCTGGCTGCCACCGCAAACGCGAGCGCCACGAGAAAGGCGACGTTCAGCTTTTGCGCGAACAAGGCAAGCAGGATGGAGATGACAGCCACGCCGACCGACGCCCACTTGGCCGCCAACATCTGCTCGCGCTCCGACGCTTTGCCCTGCCGGATCACGTGGCTGTAAAAATCGTGCGCAAAGGCGGACGCAGCCGACAGGACCAGCCCCGCCACCACAGCCAGGATCGTGGCGAAGGCGACGGCGGAGACAAACGCGAACAGGAAGTTCCCCCCGAGGTACTGCGCCAGCAGCGGAGCGCCCATGTTGCCCGCCGGGTCCATGTTGTCCTGCCCGACGAACGCAGCCGCACCAAAGCCCAGGAAAATGGTCATGACGTAGAAAATGCCGATGATCCAGGTGGCGTACACTACGGACTTGCGCGCGGTCGGCGCATCCTTCACGGTAAAGAAGCGAATCAGGATGTGCGGCAGGCCGGCCGTGCCCAGCACCAGCGCCAGGTTGAGCGAGATCGTGTCCAGCCCGTCCTTGAACTTGTTGCCGGGATGGAGAAACTTCTCGCCCAACGGCGTTGCCGTCTGCATGTGTTCAAACATGGCCGTAAAGCTGAAGCCAAATTTGGCAAACACCATCAGTGAGATGATGAACGTGCCGGCCATCAACAGCACCGCCTTGACGATCTGCACCCAGGAAGTGGCGGTCATCCCGCCGAAGACCACGTACACCGTCATCAAGGCGCCGACGATCAGCACGGACGTGGTGTATTCCAGCCCGAGCAAAAGTTTGATCAGCGCGCCGGCCCCCACCAACTGCGCGATCATGTAAAAAATGGAGATGGCGACGGAGTTGAGCGCGGCAACGCCGCGAATCTGCTTGTTGTTGAAGCGCGCCGCAATCATGTCCGCCATCGTGTACTTGCCCAGATTTCGCAGCGGTTCGGCCACCAGGTACAGCACGACCAGGTACGCGACGAGAAACCCGATGCTGTAGAAAAAGCCGTCGAAGCCGGACAGCGCGATCATCCCGGCGATGCCGAGGAACGAAGCTGCCGACATGTAGTCGCCGGCGATCGCCAGGCCGTTCTGCCATCCGGTCAGGCCGCCCCCGGCGGTGTAAAATTCGCTGGTCGTATTGGTTCGCTTGGAAGCGTAGTAGGTGATGATGAGCGTCAAGATGACAATGGCCAGAAACAGCAAAAACGCGGTTACGTTCATACCTGTTTCCCTCCCGTCTCCTGTTTGATCTGTTCCACCATCCGGTCAAACTCTTCCGAACGCTTGGTGTAGATGATACAGAGCGTCCAGGTCATGATGAACTGGGCAAAAGCAAATACCCATGCCCAGGTGATCACCCCGATAGCGGGACGGTTCAGGACTTCAAAGTAAGAGGTCATGATTGGGAGGGTGAAATAGAACACGAAGAAAAAAATGGAATAAGGCAGAATGAAAGCTTTTTTTCGCCTCAGCAGTTCCTTGAAGGCGGCGGAACGGCTTACGGCCGTGTAGTCAATCGACTGCGGCTTCGACTTTCCTTGGACCGCCGGGCTCGTATTTCCCATTGGAACTCCCCCTCTTGCAAATGTGGCGCCTACTGGATTGTAAGCGCTTCCTTTAGTTTTTTACAGTTTACAAAAAAATATCAATATTGCGTATATTTTTGCGTATCTTGCACAATCTCGTGCGCCACATGCACAAAACGAGGAATCAGCGCAGGCAACCTTTACCCTTCCAAGCGTTTCAGCAGGTCTTTTGCCGCCGTGCGGGAGACGGGTACGCGCACTTTTTTCGGTCCTTTCAATATCAGGTTGTACGCCCCGTTGAACCATGGCTCCAGCTCGCTGACGTACTGCAGGTTGACCAGGTAGCTCTTGTGCGTGCGGAAAAAGGAATGGGCTTGCAGCTTTTCCTCCAACTGCTGCAAGGTCATCCGGGTGGTGTACACCTCTGTCTCCGTGCAGATGCGCACTACCCGATCGTCCCGAACGGCGTACATGATCGCGGCCGGATCGATCACCACCAGCCGGCTGCTCTCTTCCACAATCAGCTTGGAGACTTTTCCCGCCTGCGGCCCGGATGTCTCCGCGAGCCGCTTGCGCACGCGCTGCAGTGTTTCCCGCAGACGTTGGGGTTCCGTCGGCTTCAGCAGGTAATCGACGGCATTCAGCTTGAACGCTTCCACCGCGTAGTCCTCGTGGGCGGTCGAAAAGACCAGCAGCGGGCGATCCTTGCGCGCCGCCAGCATGCGGGCTGCCTGATCCCCCTCCAGTTCCGGCATTTTGATGTCCAGAAACACCACGTCCGGGTCGTGCTCTTCCACCAGGCGCAACAGTTCCCTGCCATTGGAGGCACAGGGCAGGAGTTCTACGTCGCTTTCCTGCTGAAGCAGGTAGGTCAGCTCTTCCCGAGCCAGGTGTTCGTCTTCGGCTATCATGACACGAATGACCATCTAGGCATCCTCTCCTCCTCTGTGAGGTATGAAAAAGGTGATCCGGCTGCCCCCCTCCGGTTTGTTGGCAAAACGCAGACGGGCTGATTGGCCGAGCAGGCTGACCAGCCGCTGGTTGACGTTGTAGACGCCGATCCCGTTTCCGTCGCGGCTCTCCAGCGGCATCTCGCCCAGCTTGTCCAGGATGTCCGCGGGGATGCCCGCACCGTTGTCCTCGATGACCACGGCCACCCGTCGTCCGTCCTGCTTTACACGCACCTCGATCTCCCCGCCGCTGGTCTTGCCCCGCAGGCCGTGGTGAATGCTGTTCTCCACGAGCGTTTGCAGCGTTCCCGGCGGGATCAGCGCTTCTTCGACTCCGTCGTCCGCCTCACAGCGGACGACAAACTGTTCCGCAAAGCGAATGTTGATGATCTCCAGATATGCGTTCAAGTGATTCAGTTCCTGTCCGACGGTGACCAGCGGGCTCGCCGTCAGCTTCAGGTTGAGGCGCATGAACACGCCGAGCTGGATCGTCATGTGCCGCGCCAGATCGGGATTGATCCGAATCAGGGTGACGATGGAATTGAGTGTGTTGAACAGAAAATGCGGCTGAATTTGCGCCTGCAGCATCCTTAGCTCCGCATCCTTCATCAGCCCTTTCATTTTCTCAGCCAGGGTCAGCGTCAGCTGATTGGACAGCAGGTTGCCCAGTCCTTTGGCCAGTGCTTCCTGCACCTTGCCGATCTGTTGGGGACGGCGAAAATACAGCTTGATCAATCCGACCACGCTGTCCCCTTCCCGGATCGGCACCACCACTGCCGCTTGCAGCGGACAGTGCTTTTGCCCACAGGAGACGCTCTCACGGGTAAGTCCCGTCTCGATACCGCCGCTGAACATCGCCCGCCGGTCCAGATCGCTTCCGATCGGCTCGCCGGGCAGGTGGTGATCCGCTCCGGCACCGACGTGGGCGAGCAGGCGCTCCCGGTCGGTGACCGCCACAGCAGCCGCCTTCGTCTCCCGCAGCAGCAGCTGGGCGGCGGCTTGAGACGTCTGCGGCGTCAGGCCCTGCTTGAGATGCGGCAGAATCCGCTCGGCAATGGTAAAGGCCCGTTCCGCTTCCGTCGCGGCGGAGCGCTCCTCCTCTTTCAGGGCGACGTGAATCATCGTGGTAAAGATGGCGATGGAGATGCTGTTGGTCAACACCATGGGAATGCCGATCAGATTGACGACAGTCCGAACCAGCTCGGGAGGATGTGCGAAAATCAGCAGCAGCGACATTTGGATGATGGGGGCGAACATGCCGATAAACAGCGCTTTGGCGGGAGAGATTACCCGCTCCTGGGAAAAAAAGCGCGCCACGTAACCGGCAAAGAGACCGGTGATCGGCACGGATAGTCCCGCCGGCCAGGCGGCAAATCCACCCAGGCTGTAGAGATGAGCTCCGGCGATCAAACCCGCTCCCAGTCCCACCAATGGCCCGCCCAACAGCCCGCCGATCACCACGCCTACCAGGGTGGAGTTGGCGATCGCTTCATCGGACTGCAGGGAAAAGATCCAGAAAGCGGGGTGGTACACCTCCTCCCGCACCACCACGCCCGCATAGGTGCCGGCCATTCCGAACAGGCCAAACAACAGCGAATACGCAATCGACGTCCCGAGGTGAACGTCCCGGTCCAGCAGCTGGCGAAACAGCGGGATGCGCGTCAGAATAAAGGCGAGCGTAAGCAATATCCCCATCCGCTCAATCAACAACAGCGTCAACTGTTCCACTGCGCCATCCCTCCGCAACTCTCTCCATCTGTTAACAATTCCGCTTTCGCTTTTGCTTTCCCTGCTGGACAGACAACTTGGCTGGGCGCCCTGCATAGGCTGGATGTGCAACGCTTCATGCGGAAGGGTGACCGATTATGTGCGGAATTGCTGGATGGGTTGACTGGGAAAAAGACCTTTCCCGGGAGAGAGCCACGATTGAAACCATGACACAGACGCTGACCAGCCGGGGACCTGACGACGAGGGATACTGGCTGTCGCCGCGGGTCGCATTTGGACACCGACGGCTGTGCGTCGTCGACCCTGCGGGCGGCCGTCAACCGATGACGCGCTACCGGGGCGGACACGCCTATACCTTGATATACAACGGAGAGCTGTACAACACGGACGATCTTCGCCAGATTCTAGTGGAAAAGGGCCATACGTTCCACTCTCACTCGGACACGGAAGTGCTGCTCGCTTCCTACATCGAATGGGGCAGCGAGTGTGTCCACAGGTTGAACGGCATCTTTGCCTTTGCGGTCTGGAACGAACGGGAGCAAACCCTGTTTCTTGCCCGCGACCGTCTGGGGGTAAAGCCGCTCTTTTACGCCAGACGGGGCAGTTCGTTTCTGTTTGGGTCAGAGCTGAAGGCGCTGTTGGCCCATCCGGATGTAGAGCCGGTCTTGTCCCGGGAAGGGATCGCGGAAATTTTTGCTCTCGGTCCGGCCCGGACACCTGGACACGGCGTTTTTCACGACGTCTTTGAACTACGCCCCGGCTGCCACCTGACGGTCACCCGCGAGCGCTTCACCATCAAGCGGTACTGGCAAGTGGAAAGCCGCCCCCACACCGACGACGCGGACCGAACCGTCCAAACCGTACGGACGCTCTTGATCGATTCAATTCAGCGGCAGCTGGTCGCGGACGTCCCGGTCGCCACGCTGCTCTCCGGCGGGCTGGACTCCAGCGCCATCACCGCGATCGCGGCCGAGACCTTCCGGCGCGACGGACGGGGCCCGCTCCACACCTATTCCATCGACTATGTGGACAACGACCGCCACTTCCAGGCAAACGCCTTTCAGCCCAATGCCGACGCCCCGTACGTGCAGAAGGTTTCCCGCTTCTTTGGGACCATTCACCACGCCATCGAGATTGACACGCCCGAACTGGTGGATGCCCTGCGCACCGCCGCGTACGCTCGCGACTTGCCCGGCATGGCTGACGTTGACGCGTCTCTTTACCTGTTTTGCCGCGAGATCAAAAAGGAAACGACGGTGGTCCTCTCCGGGGAGTGCGCAGACGAAATCTTTGGCGGCTACCCCTGGTTCCACCGCGAGGATCTGCTCCACTCCCGCACGTTCCCTTGGTCACAGGCCATCGAACAGCGGGCCGCCTGGCTTTCGCCCGATCTGCGGGAGTGGGTGAAACCGGTGGAATACGCAGCGCAGCGGTATGAGGAGACGCTTGACGAGGTGCCGCATCTGCCCGGCGAAAGTCCGCTGGAAGCACGCCGCCGGGAAATGTTTTACTTAAACCTCACCTGGTTTATGAACACGCTGCTGGATCGCAAGGACCGAATGAGCATGGCGGCCAGCCTGGAAGCACGTGTGCCGTTTTGTGACCACCGGCTGGTGGAATACGTCTGGAACATCCCCTGGTCGCTAAAAATGTGGGGCGGCCGCGAAAAGGGCATTCTGCGCAAGGCACTGGAGGGCATCGTGCCGGACGACGTCCTGTACCGCAAAAAAAGCCCCTACCCGAAAACGCATAATCCTGCGTACACGGAAGCGACCCGCACCTGGCTTCTGGAGATTCTAAACGATCCCTCCTCTCCCCTGCATCAGCTGATCGACACGGCAGCGATCAGACGCCTGGCCATGACAGATGCGAAAGCGACGGACGTCCCGTTTTTCGGCCAGTTGATGAGCACGCCCCAACTGTTTGCCTACCTGGCACAGATGGATGTGTGGTTGCGGGCGTATCACGTCACGATCCGTTCCTGACGAAAAAAGCTCCTCGACCCCACTTACGGGGTCTTGAGGAGCTTTCTTTTTTTCCTGACGGCGTTCCGCTTCGCGGCCGGTTGGGCGGTCGGCTTTGCGGCGGGAATGATGAACGGTTCGGCAGCTGCCGCTGGCTTCGCCGAACAGGAACGGTATCGGATATCAAACTGTCGGGCTGTGCGTTTGGCAATGGAAAAGGGACTGGACGGCCCTGTGCGAACAAAGCGGTAATCAATGCAAACGCGGGTGGCGCCTCCGGTGAGCACGGCCCGGACCACTTTTTGATTGGGGCGATTTCGCACGATGCGCAGCGATTGGACCATGGTGGGGAACAACGGCACGTCCCCTGCCGGCACGCACAGTTTACCTTTGACGAGGCGCAGGTTCAGATTGCACACCATCACCCGTGTCAGTCGCTTCCCCCAATATCGACGAAAATACCGGGCTATTTTGCGTCGAGTGTTAAACCGATCCGGCAAGGGGGTGTAGTCGACGCCGTTGACCGTGTAGATGACCTTGCGACGCGGAGAAGACATCACCCTGCTCCAGACCTGTTCCGCCTGTTCGATCATGTTTCGGAAAAAGCGTTCGTGATCCAAGAAATCACCTCCTCCTAAAACCTATGGAAGAGGGCTTGTGCTAGTACGCCCGATTGACCGCCTGTTTTTCCGGCGTGAGCCGTCACGACAGGCTGTTCGCTTGCTTCGTTCGGGTGCCTGAAAGGCGGGAGTATGTATTGACGATATGCTCGAAGGAGTTGGCAAACATTCGGATTTGGGGAGCGAGTTGAAGGTTTCTTTGAGGACATCCCTCGCTTGCGTCGGGAGAAGCAGGCAATAAAAAAACCGTCTGGTGACCAGACGGTTTTGCGTACGTCGTGATAGCAAGGAATGCTGTAAGCCAGGTTCTGTGTCTCCCGTGCTGCAAGCGGGGCTTTTTCCCCTCGCACCAAGAGCGGTAGTCATCTATCTATGGCAGCTTACAGCCGCCATCCGTCCCTCCGTTCATTTCCTTCGGGACGGTTCCCCTACCAAATTTGGGTTTCTCGCTCGCAGGGTTTACCGCGTTCCATCTCCCCTGTCGCCAGGGAAGCTCCGTTTCTGTGGCACTTTCAGCGTACTCGGGTCTCAGGGAGAACCCTTTCCGCGCCGTCAGCGAAGCCGAAGCCTCACTGCCCTGGTTTGCACCAGGTACGAACACTCCAGGCATCTCAGCCTGGGCGAGCCTGGACTTTCCTCTACCGCCGACCGAGAACGGCCGCGGCAGCGACTACCCACATTCCTTGCTATACCGAATCAGTACCATATAATTTAGCACATGGCAGATGTTCAGTCAACGAGAATCATCTGGCAAGCATGGCAAATTGTTAACAGGACCCGCCTGTAGTACAATGAGGGACAAAGGAGGGCTGAGCGTGATCACCATTACTCCGGCCGCTGCCGCCCGTCTGTCCGCGTTGATCGCACAAGAGCAGGACGCCGACCGTCTGGGCATCAAAATCATTGCAACCACATCGGGCTGCGGCAGTTTAGCGTACAGCATTGCCATCACGGAGGCGAGCCGCATGGACAAATCGATCGACGTGAGTGGCATACGTCTGTTTTACCGCGAAGAAGAAAAAGACATGCTGAACGGAATTATTGTGGACTTTGATCCAATGACCGGCCGATTTTCTCTCGCCCATCCCCGTCCGCCGCAGACCGGCTGCCCGTTATCTCACTGACAGGAGGGATTTTTCATGCTGCTGCTTCCATTTGAAAATAGCGTTCCCCGGATTCACGAATCCGCATTCATCGCCCGCGGGGTCGTCATCTCCGGCGATGTGACCATCGGCGAAGACACCTCGATCTGGTACAACACCGTCATCCGCGGCGATATCGCGCCCACCGTCATTGGCCGCAGGGTGAGCGTCCAGGACAACAGCACCTTGCATCAAAGCCCCGGCAAGCCGCTCATCCTGGAAGACGAAGTGACAGTCGGCCACAACGTTGTGCTGCACAGCTGCATCGTTCGCCGCGGGGCCCTCATCGGCATGGGCGCGATCGTCATGGACGGCGCGGAAGTGGGCGAAGAAGCGATGGTGGCCGCCGGTGCGCTGGTTCCGCCGGGGATGAAGGTGCCGCCCCGCTGCCTGGTGGTGGGCTCTCCCGCCAAGGTAAAGCGGGAACTGACAGAAGACGACTTCCGCGAGATGCGCCGCATTCGCCAGTCCTATGTGGACAAGGGGAAAATCTACCGGAAGCTGGAGGAACAGCCGCTCAGCCGGTAAGCGTGCATGAAAAAAGCCGCGTCTTGGCGGCTTTTTTTATTGCGCTCAAGCCTTTTGCCCCTCGTCGTTCGCAGTAAAAAGCACGCATGTCGTGAACACGTCTTTGCCGCAAGTCACGCCGCCCGCTGCAGTTCCTTGCTGCGGATATGCTCAAACAGGCGATACGAACGAATGGCTGTCTCCAGGTGCAGACGTGCCGGTTCTTTTGTGGTCACATGCCGTTGAAAAAAGGCAGACAAACGGTAGATCACCCGGCAGTACCTGCGCAGATGGCGGTCACCGATCACGCCGGCCAGCAGGAACGCGACACCCGCCGCCACGCACCACGGCAGCGGCGCAAACGGCAGCGTCAGCAAAAACCCGGCGAAGAACCACACCACCAGATTGGTGGAGCAGCCGGCATTGACAATGTCGGCCCTGGCGATCTCACGCCAGGACTCCAACCGCTTTTCCCCGTGATAGCTGAAGACCTTGTGCTCTGCACCGTGAAATTTTTTCAGCTCCCGCGGAAAGATGAAGTGCAATCCCGCCACATACACGGCAGCCCACCACGGATCGACCACGGCCAGACGCGGAAAGGCGACCGCCGTGATCACATAGAGGACGAGCGCCAGATGCAGCAGCTGATACGGCCAGGGGAAGGAAAAACAAATGCGCAGCCATATTTTTCCGATGGTCCGAAAGGTGATTTTTTCCGCCCAGAGGTGAATGACACCGTCTTTCACTTCTGCGCAGGCCAGCACGTTCCGATCGTGAAATATGACACCGCGTCCAAAAGACATGCCCATTATCATGTTATTCGCTATTCTCCTTCCGCTCCCTAGTCGGTATAATTATATGAATGTACGTGTGTAATTGAAGGAGGTCTCACCATGATCCGCATGGTTCCAACCACACCACTGACTCCGCGGCACGACCCATGGGAGCCGCTTTTTAACGCGACGCCGCCTGCTTACAAGCTGACCAGCGTCGAATTGACGGTGACCAATCTGTGCAATCTCCGCTGCGAGCATTGTGCCGTCGGCGATACATTGCGATTCAAGGACGATCCCGCTCTGCCTGTCGACCTGATTCTGCGTCGGCTGGACGAAGCGGAAGACCTGCTTACACTCAGTATAACAGGCGGGGAACCGATGTACAGCGAACGGACCGTGCGAGAGGTGATTCTGCCGATCCTGCGCTACGCGGCGGACCGCGGCCTGCGCACACAGATCAACTCCAACATGACCCTGCCGTTCTCTCGGTACGAACAAATCCTGTCTTACATAGACGTGATGCACATCTCCTGGAACTGGTCTACGCCCGAAGAGTTCCTTGAGATTGTCTACGCAAAAAGCGGGCGAACGGTTTCACTCAAACAAGCAGAACAGCAATTTGCCCAAATCGGGGAAAATGCGCGAAAACTGGCGGAAGCCGGCGTGTTTGTCTCTGCGGAGACGATGCTCAACACGCGGACGTGGAAAAAAATGGACACCTTGCATCGGCAGATTCAGGAGATGGGCTGCCGCCGTCACGAAGTCCATCCGATGTACGCCAGCGACTTTGCCCGCGATCTGCAGGTGCTGACGCTGGATGAACTGCGCACCGCGATCCATTCGCTCCTGGACGTGCGCAACGAAGAGGTGTGGATGCTGTTCGGCACGCTTCCCTTCTTCGCCTGCAGCCCGCTGGAAGAGGACCGGGAGCTGATCCTCCGGCTGCGGGAAGCGAAAAACGTCACCGTGCGCAACGACCCCGACGGCCGGAACCGCTTGAACATCAACATTTTCACCGGCGACGTCATCGTTACCGACTTCGGGGACGTAGCGCCGCTCGGCAACATTCAAAACGACCGGCTCCAGACGATGTTTCAGCGTTGGCAAGAGCATCCGCTCAACCAGACGATCAACTGTCACTGCCCGGCGGTCAACTGCGCCGGCCCCAATCTGCTGGTTGCCAACACCTACTACGCCGATACCAACTTCAAGCAGCGTAAAGCGCTGGTCTAAACGGGCAGACTAGGGACAGAGGTGATGATCGATGAGCAGGCGCAGACGTCCCCTCGTCCCGCAGGCACAGCACGGGCTGGACCGGCTGAAAGCCAAGGCGGCCGGGGTGAACGACCCTGAGCAGGCCAAGTATGAAGTGGCAAAAGAGCTGAACATTCCCCTGACGAGCGGCTACAACGGCCACCTCACCGCCCACAGCGCCGGCCGAATCGGCGGTCAACTGGGCGGCAGCATGGTCAAGGAACTGGTGCGGTTGGCCTTGGAGCGGATGAAATCTCATCCGTGACCCTAATCCGCACAGCCAGGGACATACGCATAATGAACAAGGACGGGCGCTCCCCGTCCTTTTCGTGTACAGACCGTTTATTTCATTGTTTGAAAACTCCCTCCAAGATACTCCCCGGTTTCCGCATCATACATGCCAGTGGCCAAGCAGTTTTTGATCAGGCCGAAACGAGGATGTTCCAGCCCATTTGGATAATAGACCTGAACAGCCAAGACTACGCGATCTTTGGCGATTTCGGTGGAAACGGCGTCATCTCCCGTAAGTTTCACAAATTGCTCGTACGTCATGTACTCGGTCAGCTTCACTTCCGCGTTATGTTCTTCCAGGTATTTATCGTCAAGAACACCGCTTTTGGTGGCTTTGAAGGACTGGCTATGCACGGCCAATTTGTCAGCGTTCCCTTTTAGAATGGGTTCAGGATTTTTGTCGAGCGGCTTACTGTCGGCTTTTACCTCCGCGTACGCTTTCGGAGTGACTGCGTCCTCGTTTCCGTCGCCTTGAAATGCGAACGCATAAGCACCGACCGATCCAACCAAAACGAACGCGAGAGACAGCGAAAGTATCTTCCTGTTCATTTTGTTCATCTCCTTCCCACAGCTTTAAGACGTCAGGAAATTCCTATTCGTTCCAGTTCATTTTCGGATGTTCCCCTTACGCCGCCGTGTTGCCCGCTGTCATTGGTTGTTTTCACTGCCGTTCCGTTTACAAGTGAAAAAGAAGTGAAAAAGGAACCGCTTGACGTCCATCGCGGTTCCCCTGTGATTTTTGTATGGTGCGCTTTAGCGCAGACGATCAAATTGTTTGGCCCTCGGCTTGCGCGGCCCGAACATAGAGCGGCTGATGTCGTTTACCCTGTGGAAGGAATCGAACATCTGGTCGAGCACTTCCACCAGTTCGCGAATCTGCACCACTTTGCCGTAGACACCGTCAAAATGGTGGCGAATCGTTTTGCTGTTCAGTCGTAACATGACCGCACCTCCTTCGGTTCCTCTCTTATCACCCTATGCCGCATGGGCCTGAAAGGAAATGTGGAGGCAGCAGCCGCTATCGCCCATTTTTGGCGGCAGGTGTGCCGATCAAGTGCCAGCTGTTTGAAATGCGCGTCACTTCCTGGCCGCTCGCAGCCCGTGCCCAACAAGGCTGGTTACAGCTCGTACAGTTCAGTACGCCGATCGGCAAACACGGGAATCCGTCCCCGCACCTCGTCCACCAGCGCGAGGTCCAGCTCGGCGAACACAATCTCCTCCTGCTGCATCCCTTCCGCGATCACTTCCCCCCACGGATTCACCACCATCGAATGGCCGCAGAACGTGTTGCCGCCACCCTCGCCGACGCGGTTGCAGGCGACGACGTACATCTGGTTTTCGATCGCGCGCGCAATCAGCAGTTGGCGCCAGTGATCAAGCCGGGGGTGAGGCCACTGCGCGGGCACGCACATGACTTTGGCCCCTTTGAGCGCGTGGACGCGCAGCCACTCCGGAAAACGGATGTCGTAACAGATGACAGAACCCGCCGTCTGTCCGTCCAGTATGTACAATCCAGGCTTCTCTCCCGCCGCCAGGTACTTTTCTTCGTCCATCAGGCGAAACAGATGAGCTTTGGAATAGGAACCCGCCAGATTTCCTTCCCGGTCAAACACAAACGTGGTGTTGTAGACGCGCCCGTCGCGGCGTTCGGCAACGGAACCGCCGATGACGTGGGCCTTCAGTTGCACGGCAACTTCCCGCAGCAGCGTTTTTGCGCGCTCGCCATTGTCATCTGCGATTTCGTCCAGGCGGGTCAGATCGTACCCCGTATCCCACAGTTCAGGCAAAACTACCAGATCCGGCTGCTGCTTGGCCTCCGCCAATTGGTTTACCAACCTGCGCACCGTTGCCGCATTCAGGTCAGGCCGGCCGAACGCGATATCCATCTGCAGCAAGGCAACATTCCACTTCATGTTTCTCCCCCCTATTAATATTGTCTTTATCGTAGCTTTCCGCTATCGGGAGTTCAAGTGTAATCTCGCTCGGCGCATGCGGCCGGTGCAAAAAAATCCCGAGGAAATTCCTCGGGAGACGAACGGGTCGTTTACGAGCGAGGGCGCGGGCGGCCTTCCAGACGGGTGACGCGCACTTCCAGGCGTTCCACACGGCGGTCCAGTTCGCGCACCTGTGCCTCCAGGCGGCGCAGGCGGCGGTCTACGTCATCACGCGGCGGTGTCGGCGATTCGCGGATTGGAATAAAAAGCGTCTGGCCAATGTAGATAAAGAATGGAGGCTGAAGGTTGTTGGCGCGGATCAGATCCTGCACCGACACTCCAAAGCGGGCAGCGATTGAATTTAGCGTGTCGCCGGGGCGGACTACATAATTCACGCATGACCATCTCCTTTTGGGATAGTAATTCGTTAATAACCTATTCCTGCCTGCGAAGCGAGGAGATAAACCAATACCCAATTTCAGCAGATTGGTCAAACACCCATGAAATTCGCCGTGACAGGCTCTGCCCATTCGATGTCGGCAAATGCCAGCGGTGAGGCAACGGATGAAGGTTGCTTCTTCAGAACGCCCCTTGGTTGCGGATGAAAAAAACCTTTGGCCCCCGCAGCAGGTGACCAAAGGTTTTTGACCGTATATCCGTTACGATTTGAAGACTGGCTCGGCAAACTGCGCCAGCTTTTCCTTCGAGCTTTTTTCCACGTCGGCATGCAGGCTGTTGCCGTGTGCGTCCATCGTGACGATGGCGGCAAAGCCCTTGACGCGCAGGTGCCACATCGCTTCCGGAATGCCGAATTCCATAAAGTCGACGCCTTCCACTTCTTCAATACAATCGGCATAGTACTGAGCCGCACCGCCAATCGCATTGAGGTAGACGGCACCGTGTTCCTGCAGTGCCTTCAGCGTTTTGGCTCCCATGCCGCCTTTTCCGATGACGGCGCGGATGCCGAATTTCTTGATAATGTCGCCTTGGTACGGCTCTTCGCGAATCGACGTGGTCGGACCGGCAGCCTTTACGTGCCACTTGCCCGCCTCGTCTTTCAGCATCACCGGACCGCAGTGGTAGATGATGCCGCCGTTCAGGTCGACCGGACAGTCGTGATCCATCAGATACTTGTGCAGGGCGTCGCGTCCCGTGTGCATCAGACCGTTGATGATGACCACGTCGCCCACTTTCAGGCTGCGGATCTGCTCTTCCGTGATCGGCGCCTCCAGCACCACTTCGCGGCGTTCGCCGGCTGGCTGCTCGATGCTGGTCGGCGTCATGTCCATGGAGACCGCTTCATCCTTGTACAGATAGCGGATGATCTCGCCCGTTTCTGCGTTGAGACGCACACCCTGACGGCGGAACGCCCAGCAGTTGTATGCAACGGAGACGAAGAAGCTGGCCGGCAGGCGGTTTTCTACGCCGATTTTGCAGCCGAGGAGCGTGGAATTGCCGCCGAAGCCCATCGTCCCGATCCCCAGTTGGTTGGCCGCTTCCATGATGTAATTCTCCAGCTCAGCCAGGGTCGGGTTTGGATTGACATCGTCAACGCGGCGGAACAATTGATGCTTGGCCAGCGCGTAACCGGACGTCCGGTCGCCGCCGATGCCGACGCCGATGAAGCCGGCACTGCATCCCTGTCCTTGGGCCTGGTAGACGGCGTGCAGGATGCACTTGCGAATGCCATCCAAGTCGCGGCCGGCCTTGCCAAGCCCCTCCAGTTCACAGGGGAGCGAGTACTGGATGTTCTTGTTTTCGCAGCCGCCTCCCTTGAGGATCAACTTGACTTCGATCTCGTCTTCTTCCCATTGTTCAAAGTGAATGACCGGCGTACCCGGACCCAGGTTGTTTCCGCTGTTTTCACCGGTGAGGGAGTCCACGGAATTGGGACGCAGTTTCCCGGTTTTGGTCGCTTCGGCAATCGCTTCGTGAATCGCTTTTTTGATCACCAGTTGATTGACGCCGACCGGTGTTTTGATTTCAAAGGTAGGCATGCCGGTATCTTGGCAGATCGGCGAGACGTTTTCCTCCGCCATTGTGATGTTTTGCGCAATGGTGGACAAAGACAGAGCGGCACGAGTGCCCATATCTTCTTTCGCTTTCGCAGCGTTGATCGCGCGGCGCACATCCGGTGGCAGGTTGGTGGACGTCTCCGTAATCAGTTCCAGAATGCTTTGTTTTAGCTTTTCCATCTATGTCGCCCCTTTTTGACCAAGTGGTGTGTGCGAGGTAGCGTAAGCCGCCTACTATTATATCACACCCGCCCCCCTCTGTCCGTAGATTGTATGCACTTACATGGAGGAATGGAAAAAGCAAGCATCATCTTTGACTTGTGAACCGGTGCAAACGGGATTATCATGTCAAGAGGGGCAGATCGACATAAAAAGAGTTCTCGCTAAGAAACAGGAAAATCAGCGCATTGGAAGAATATGTTAATACGAAGGACAAGGTTTGTTCATAGAGTAGAGAGGTAGGGTCATGAAAGAAAAACAGCTTGTACGAAACATCACCTACTTGCTTCAGGCGAAGATCGACTTCATCCTGCTCGTCGCCATCTTTGCCTGGAAAGTGCCGTTGTTTTACCGCATCGTCAACATGAATCTGGACATCATCGTGTACGCCATCTCCCTGTTGGCCGTGGCAACCCTGTTGATCTGTCGCAACGCGCTTCCGTTTGCCTTCCGATTCGCGTATGTGATGCTGGTCGACCTGGTGTTGAGCACGCTGATGTTTATCGATTCCATTTACCTCAGCTACTTCCACGACGTCACGTCGGTCAGCCTGCTGCGCCAGATCGGGCAGGTGAGCGAACTTGGCGGCAGCATCTGGACGCTTGTGGACGGAAGATATGCCTTCTATTTTGCCGACATTCCGCTGCTGATACTCTTGTACTATACCAAGATGAAGCAGATGCTGTCTGCACATCGCGGACCGGTCTGGAAGACGGCAAGCCGGATATTTGCGATGGTGATCGTGTTTCTGCTGGTGATTGGTTCCACGATCAACATCGAGCGGACACTGGCAAAGGTGCCTTCCCTGCTGGACTCCCGCTATTCCAACAAGGCGGTCTTAAAGGAATTGGGCATCTACCACTATCACCTGTTTGACGTCTATCAATACGTGAACCGCGCCCTAAAGAACCGAAAGGCCACACCGGAAGAGATCAACGACGTGAAGAACTGGTTTGCCGCTGAAAACGTCAAATGGCAGACCGGTCCCCTATTCGGAAAGGCCAACGGGCAAAACCTGATCGTCATCCAGGAAGAATCGCTGCAGGCGTTTGTCGTGAATCTGAAGATCAACGGTCAGGAGGTAACGCCCAATCTGAACAAGCTGATTCGCGAAGGCGTTTACTATTCCAACTACTACGACCAGACGTACCACGGCCGCACGTCCGACGGCGAATTTACCTCGCTGGTGTCGCTCTACCCGTCTTCGGTGCCCGGCAGCATCTACTTTAACTTTGCCGAAAACGAGTTTGATTCGCTGCCCAAGACGCTCAAGCAAGCGGGGTACACCACCTTTTCGGCGCACGCCTATGCCGGCTCCTATTGGAATCGCGCGGTGATGCATCGCAATCTCGGTTTTGAACAGTCCATGTTTATGGAGAGTCTGGAAAAAGGCGAAAAGGTCGGCTGGGGCTTGTCAGACGGGGACTTTTTCAAGCAGATGGGCGAAAAGCTGAAGGAACTGCCGCAGCCTTTCTTCGCCTTCCTGGTCTCGCTGTCCAACCACCATCCGTACAACGAAGTGCCGGCTGCCTACAAAACGCTGCAGTTGGGCGAGCTGGAAGGAACGATGATGGGAGATTACCTGCATTCCGTGCACTATGCGGATCAGGCGCTCGGCGAATTTATTGAATCGCTGAAAAAAAGCGGACTGTACGACTCCTCCGTGCTGGCTGTGTACGGCGATCACGACGCCGGTCTGCCCAACGAGGAATTGGCGCGCATCGGCATTCAGCCGCAGTACGGCCAACAGTACGACAAAGTGCCCCTGGTAATTCACAGCTCTGCCCTGGGCAAGAAAAACGGGACCGTCGACGAACAGGTTGCCGGCCATCTGGATTTGACTCCTTCGCTCCTGTACCTGTTGGGCATACCTCAGGAAGGCCATTACTTCATGGGACAGCGGCTCTTCGATGTCCCCTCCGGCAACAACAAGCTGGTGGTCTTCCGGGACGGCTCCTACGTGACGCAGAACCATGTGTTCGTGGTTCAGAATGGCATGTTGGAGGAGGGGCGGTTTCTTGACAGAATCAGCGGCAAACCGGTCGACAGAGAAATGCCTCAACAAGATACGCTGGCGGCACAAACCCGGCTGCGCATCTCCGATTTGATCCTGGAGAGCAACTTGATTCCTTCCTTACAAGCAAAACAAGAACAGCAAAGCAACGACGATTGACTGGACTCCTGCCGCTGACAGGACTCCTGCGCAAAAACCCGGCATGTATGCCGGGTTTTTTGCCGTTTTGGACGTGCTGAAACAATTTTTGTCGCTCTCCCGTCTTATGAGTATCGAAAGGGGGATGTGCATGAAAAAACCCGTCACGTGGTTCTTGGCCTGCGTTCTCCTGTATGCGGCCATGCCTGCTTTCGTCGCCCCGAGCGGGAACAGCATCCAACAGGCAGCCGCTGCAGGCGCACATGAGCTGCCTGTCATCGGCACGTACGAGCATCTGAAACAGCTGCTGAAAACCAATTGGGAGCATTTCTCCTTTGCAGAAGCGCAGAAATCGGCGGCCGCTGCCCCTCCAGCTGCGGGCCGCGCCGACAGAATCGCTGCCTATTCCGCAACCAACGTCCAGGTGCAGGGCGTCGACGAAGCGGACGTGGTCAAGACGGACGGCACCTATCTGTATCAGGCGACACCAGATGACGTGCGGATCATCCGGGCCTCTCCCGCAAACGACATGAAACTGATGAGCCGTCTAACCTACCAGGACGGTCAGTTTCGTCCGCTCGAACTCTACGTGGACGAGAAGCGGCTGATCGTGATCGGCCACTCGAACGCTCCCGCGCTGAGCGGCAATTCCCGCCTTGCCGCCTACGTGCGGGCGACAGTGCAGGCGCTGGTGTATGACATCAAAGACAAGCAGAACCCGAAATTGACGCGGCGGTTGGAGCTGGACGGCGAGTACCTCTCCTCGCGCAAAATCGGGTCCAGTCTCTACCTGATCGCCAACAAGCAAATCAATCCCCACCTCATCCTGGAACAAAATGAAGAAGCGCCGGGACCTGTCTACCGCGACAGCGCTCGCGGTGATGACTATCAAACCATTCCCTATCAGGAGATCCGCTATTTCCCGGAGGCGATCCAACCGGCATACCTGCTGGCAGCAGGCATCAATCTGGACGATCCCCGTCAACCCCTGTCGGTGCACGCCTATCTGGGTGCGGGGGAAAACATCTACGCCTCTCCCAGCAATCTTTACGTCGCCGTCACCGCACAATCGGCTCCTGCCGAGGGCGTCAAAGCGTTCAAACGGGCACTCCTGCCCCAACCGCTGCCGCCCGACAACACAAGTACGGCCGTGTACCGGTTTGCGCTGAAAAACGGAACGCTCTCCCTTGACGGCAAAGGTATGGTTCCCGGCCGCATCCTCAACCAGTTCTCCATGGACGAACACGGCACATACCTGCGGATCGCCACCACCAGCGGCGATGTCTGGCGCACAGACGAAGGCATCTCGAAAAACAACCTGTACGTGCTGGACGAACGGTTGAACATCACAGGCAAGCTGGAAGGGATTGCACCGGGGGAACGCATCTACTCCGTCCGCTTCATGGGTGAACGGGCGTACATGGTTACGTTTAAAAAAGTGGACCCGCTGTTTGTCATCGACCTGAAGCAGCCCAATGCGCCCACTGTTTTGGGCGCGCTGAAAATCCCCGGCTACAGCGACTACCTGCATCCCTACGACGAGCACCACATCATCGGCTTCGGCAAGGATGCCATCGCTGACAAGGAATGGGCCTACTACCAGGGGATGAAAGTGGCGCTTTTCGACGTCACGGATGTGAACAACCCGAAGGAAGCGTTCAAGACGGTGATCGGCGATCGCGGCACGGACTCGGACCTCTTGTCCAACCACAAGGCGCTGCTCTTCTCTTTGGAGAAGCACCTGCTCGCCTTTCCGGTTACGGTGCGTGAGCTGACGGACGCACAGAAGACAGCCGGCGACTTCCGCGGGTACGGGCAGTTTGTTTTCCAGGGGGCGTACGTCTACCGGCTTGATCTGCAGCACGGTTTTACGCTGCGCGGCCGGATCACGCACCTGAGCGCGGCCGATTACAAGCAGGCCGGCGTCGACTGGTACGAGAGCGAGAAAAACGTACAGCGCATCCTCTTGATTGGCGATACGCTGTACACTGTTTCCCGCGCTGCTGTCGAGGCCCACGACCTGTCCACGATGCAGAAGCTGGGCAGCCTCTCTCTTTTCCAATTGCCACAAATATCTGTCACGTCTGCAAGATCTGTGCTAAGATGATTAGCAGATGCAGCAGTGAGAAAGGGTGTCAACCGCTTGGAATATTTAGACCTGAACGTCACATCGACACTGTCCGGCGTAGCGGCCGTGCTGCTCGTGGCTTTCTTCAGGCTACACTGGCCGTTTCGCTTTCAATACATTGGCAATCTGTACAAACGCCATCCGGAAAAGCGGATGCGCTGGCTGGACGCCTCCTACCGGCGGAACCGCTCCCGTTCCGTGGCGATGCTGGACAAATCAACGCACGAGATCATGGCCGGCAACTACGAACTGGCGGAAAGATACATTGTGCAGGGACTGAACATCTGCAAGGAACAGCCGTCCCTGTTTAACCAGGCGTTGATTCACTATCTGTTTTTCAATCTGGCCTACGTCTACTTCAGCCTCGGGCGTTACAGCGAAGCCCTGGAGATCGCCTTTCGCGTCTATCAGCGCGATCACGGCATGACCGACTCGCTCGGCGTGATCGCCTGCTCCCACGCCCGGCTGGGGGAAATCGACAGCGCGCTGGAAGCCTTTCGTCTGATCGACGGCAGACGTTCGTCGCGCGACTGGAAGTTGTTTTGTCTGGCCGAAATCGAAGCGGCCAAAGGCAACTACGAGCGGGCCATCACCCACGTGCACCAGTTGATGACCCATGCCGGTGTCGCGCTCTGTCTGAACCGGGCCGAGCTGGAAAAGCGGGTGCAAGAATGGACAAAAGCCTCTACCCATGCCGGGTGAGGCTTTTTTTCGCTTGCTGGCGCTTTTTACGGCTGGCGGGCCAAGGCGATCAGTTCCTGCAGAAACGGAGCGATGTCGCCCGAAAGAACGGTGCCATGACCGGTGGCGAGCTGCTCAATCGGCCAGCTGAGCAGCATTTCCAGGCCTTCCGCCATGCCGGCCGCCTTCTCCGGCTCCTGCTCTTTCCAGCGAAGGAGAAACTGCCGCCACGATTCCCGCAGGTCCTCCCCGTAATCGACCACTCGCTGCATCGGCTTGGCAAAAAAGCTGAGGTGATCGCCGATAAAACAAACTTTGGTTTCGGGGTCAAAAAAAGCGACGGAACCTGCGGTATGAAACGGAAGTTGGCGAAATTGCAGCAGCGGCAGGTCCCCGCCGGTACCGGTAAATGTATGTCCGAACAAGGTTTGGGAAAAATCGTCCAGCTCGTAATAGTCATCCAGGTGAATCCAATTGTGACGGGAGGGGAACAGGTCGGCGTTTCCGATGTGGTCAGCGTGTCGGTGCGTGAAGTACACGTAACCGATTTGCTCCGGTTTGACTCCAATCTCCGCAAGCGCCTGCTGAAAATAGGAGCGGTGCTTGCGCAGATGGGAGTCAATCAGCACAAACGCGTTGTTTTTGGCGATCACATAGCTGTTGATGTAGCTTTTCCACGCTTCTTCATAGGTGAGAATGGCCCAGGTGGAATCGGCTATCAACGCGGTTACATTGGTCAAGCCTCCATCTCTCCTCTCCTTCCAAAATGTCATTGATTCTACCTAGTATTATACACGAATGCGGAGAGGCATGCCGTCGAAAAAGCGGCTAACAAGCGGACGACGTCTCTGCCAGACTGACCCAGGTCCTCCCCTGTGCCTGCCGAATCGCGATCGGCACACCGAAGAAGCGGCTCAGTTCGGCTTCTGTCAAGACGTCAGCCGTTCGCCCCGCCCGGTCCACCTCGCCGTTTTTCAGCAGCAGGGCATGCGTGAAGCACGGCAGGATTTCTTCGATGTGATGGGTGACGTACAAGAGCGTGGGACCGTCCGGCTGACGAGCGATCTGGCTGATCATGTCCAGCAGCTGTTCCCGGGCCAGCAGGTCGAGACCGGTACACGGCTCATCCAATATCAAAAGGCGCGGCGATGCCATCAGCGCCCGGGCGATCAGCACCTTTTGCCGTTCTCCCTGGGAGAGCGTCCGGTAGGGGCTGTGGATGAGCGATGCACACCCAAACATCTCCAGCAGTTCCGCTGCCTTTTGCAGATCACCCTCCTTAGGCGCCGTGTACAACCCGATGCTCGCCTCCCTGCCGCTGAGGACGACCCGCAGTGCCGTCTCGCGTTCGTGCAGTCGGGCCATCAGTGCTGAGCTGACCCAGCCGATTGATTTTCGCACCTCACGGAGGTCCACCGTGCCGTAGCGCTGGCCCAATACAGAGACCTGCCCCGCCGTCGGCCACTCGTAGCCGCAGATGATGTTCAGCAGGCTGGTCTTGCCGGAGCCGTTCTGCCCCACCAGACACCAGTGCTCTCCTTGTTTTACCTGCCAATTGATCCCGCGCAGGATATACCTCTCCTCTCGCTGCCAGGAAACATCCCGCAGTTCGATGGCCAGCTGTTCGTTCATCTCTCTCCACTCCTTTACGCGAAACATTTTGATTATTATGAGTATACAAGGATACGAGCGGAATCGCACGAATTTCTTTTTCCATCAAGTGCAGAGGAACATCTGCCAACCAGTAAAGACAAAACAGCCCTCCCGGCAATGAAGACTGCGGGATGGCTGTTTTTGGCGGCTGCCGGTTTCTTTAGGCCAATCCGTTATGTTCCAGGCAGGTCTGCTCCGTTCCCTGCGGCGCTTCCTTGATAAACCGCTCGTAAGGCAGATAAACCGCCAAAAAAAGCGTAAAGACATAGAGCAGCATCTCCACCACTTCCAGCAAACTGGTGACGAATCCGGTGCCGTTTACAAGCTCGGCCGAGTAATACAGCCAGGGAACCAGCCAGGTGGTCACACATGCAGCCGTCCCCACCTTAAACGGCGCCTGCTTCACCTTTTTTCCCGACAGGTGAACGATGAGACTGAACGTAACGAAATGGCACATCACGTTGAGCAGGGTCATCACCAATTGACCGGTTTGCTCGGGCGGCAGCGAGGCGGCCTGCCACAGCGTCACCAAAAGCGGCTTTACGGCGGGCTCGATCGCTTGAAACGCCAGCACGCACAAGGTAAACAGCAGGGAACTGAGGACAATCCCCAATAGCGAATACTGAGCCCATTTGCCCCAGGCCATCTTCCCTTCGCGGTTCCACCGCTGCTTGATCAAACTGTACGACATTTTCACAACGACGCCCTCCCTGGGTCAGTAAAGTTGAAAGCTTGACAGCAGACTTAACGTCATCAGGACAGCAAACAGATACGTCACCCAATACGCTTCCCGCCGCAGGATCAGCGTCAGCAGCAACAGGGTAAAGAAGGCGGTGCTGAGGGTATTGAGCCGCTCCAGCCGCATCTGAAACAGCGACAGTCCGTGGTACAAAAACAGAAAGAGGAAAAACAGCACAAACGAGATGCGCTTGATCCACAGGGACGCGGCGGAACCAAACGCGGTCTCATGCACCCGCCAGGTCCCCATGTAATCCGACACCTTGTCGGGTTCGGGTTTTCCGGAAAACCGGACATATGCCGGCTGCAGGTAGGGCGCGTTTCCCTGCTGGGATCGGTAGCCCCAGGCCAGCATTTCTCCCCCGACCATGAACGACTGGTACCCCTCAGGCACGGGGGGCTGAGTGTCATCCGGGTAGGCGGGGATCAGCGGCAGACTGCTGTCGAAGCTGAAGATGATCCGCTTGCCTTCCAGATTGCCGAAATAACTGCGGCCTGAGCTTCTCGTCCCGTAGCGGGTGACGAAGGCGAGCTGTTTCACCGGATTTTTCATCACGGCGGCTACGCTGGCATCAACCGGAATCCAGCCTACCCCGTCGACGAAAAACTCGTTCCACGCATGCGGCTGGAATGTACCAGTCGCCCATGCGCCGATCACCGTCCGGCAGGGAATGTCCAACGACCGGCAATAGGCTGCGAACAAAAACGCAAACTCGCCGCAGTCTCCTTTTTTGTGGCAGCGCATCGCCAGCGCGCCCCGTTCCTGCGGCGGCCAGTGATAGCGATAATGAGCGACAATGTGGTCAAATAATCTGCGCGCCTGTTCGATCGGCTCGCGAGCATCTCCGACGATGCGCAGCGCCTCTTCGCGAATCTCATCGGTCACCGGTACGAGCGGGGTGGAGCGCAGGTAAAACTGCCGCTCCTCATCGGTCAGTACCGCCGCCCCGTCCGTTTCGCGCACCGTCTGGTCCCCCGACGCTTTAACAGGGACAAGCCGCGTCTCGTACGCGTCAAAGGAAAACGAAAGCACGACCCGCTGCCCCGCGCCAATTTCATAGTAGGCGAGCGGGTTGCCGGTCGGCAGCAGAGCCGTTTCCTGCGGAGGCGTCTGCGACAGGATGCGAATGTTGCGCTGTGACATACTGGGTGCGGGCAGGGCCAGCCACAAATCCACCTGCGAACGCTGCCGATTGTCGTACGTGTAGTCGATCCGATATGTTTTTGTCTTCTTGTACACGAGCTGGTACCGCTGTTCCATCATAGCCCTCCTTTTGTTCTTGCTGCGCTCCTGCCGTATGCGAACGAGGCCGTATCACGCCTTGACTTACGCGTCCTTCTGGTTACGCGTCCTGTTTGGCCGGGCGCGCTTGCGGCAAATAGCAGGCGTCATCGCAGCCGCCGGCAGGCAGGATCGTCCGCCGGGAAGCGACGAAATCATACGCCTTCTGGCCGATGCCGAGCAGGTTGGCCAGGCACAGGAGCGGACTGATCGGCCACATAGGCACCAGCCGCTTGCTGATCTGGATGAAGGCGTGGATGCCGTCACGCATGACCGTGTCGTTCACCCGCCTGCTGTGCATCCGCTGTTCCGCCTTTTGCGGGTCCAGGCCGTACATGTCGCAGACGCCAGGTTCCCGGAACGAGACAAAGCGCAGCAGTCCGAACCAGTCGAGCTTCTTCAGCGTCCGGACCGAGGCTTGACACATCGGGCACCAGCCGTCGTAAAACACGATCACCCGCTGAGCCCGTACCGGCTCCATGCGCCCGAGCCTACGGGTGCGGGTCAGAAGCGCCAGACGGACGCGGCGCCACAGCCGGGCCAGGCCATTATGCATGCGCAGGTACTCCCGGTCGGTAATCAGCAAAAAGTCGATCATGCACATAATCGCCGAGAAGGTGATCAGCCCCATGACGACGGCGATGCCGGTGTGAAAGGCAATCACGCCGCCGACGACCAGGTACTTCGTGATGCGGTTGAACAACAGGAACGGAAACGCCAGCTTGACGATGATTGCAGCGTATGTCGACAGCACGATGAGGACGTCGTTATGAAGGATCAGGTCTCGGAAAAACGGGTGGCTGTACTCGTCCACCTGCAGGATATAGTACACCGCCGTTCCGTTGTGCCAGACCTCCCCCATCACCTGGTACAGGCCG
This sequence comes from Brevibacillus sedimenti, assembly GCF_020923495.1. Taxonomy (GTDB): domain Bacteria; phylum Bacillota; class Bacilli; order Brevibacillales; family Brevibacillaceae; genus Brevibacillus; species Brevibacillus aydinogluensis. The sequence continues at coordinate 2,666,826 of NZ_CP064048.1, read as the reverse complement.
GAGGCGAGGTACATGATGCACAGGTTGATGATGCAGAACAGCACGGCGAAGTTGTGCAGCACCGCCTTGATTTTGTACCACATGGTGTGTTCCACCAGCGGACGACGGCGCCAGTATTCTTTTGCATCTGCGGAAAAGTAGGCGGTCGTGTTGGCAAACAGCAGATAGAACAGCACCAGCCGCAGGATGTTGTCGCCGCCGTCTGAAATGAGCACGTTGCGGTCCATCAGCGAGATGGTGAAGATAAAGTTCAGCACCGAGATGATGCGCCCTTTCCAGCCGATCAGGTAGAGGATGGTGACGACAATTCCCAGGTGATAGATCAGGTCAAAATAGGCCAGCGAAGGACTGAACATGTACAGCGAGTACGAATGGTCTTTCATGGAAGCGGCCACGTAGGTCTCGTGGTCAATCAACCCCGCGTCCGACCAGAGCAGGTAGCGCTGCGCGTAATGGATCAGGTACATGTACAGAATGATCAGGCCAAATCCGATTCGCGCCAGCGACGCCCCGATCAAAAACTCTTCGCGGTACAGCCAATCCAACCAGTGACGCTTGGTGTTGGCGCGCAAGGCGTTACCCATGTACGGACTCCCCCTTCTCTATCAGATTGAAGACACCACAGGTTCATATCGTTTCCAGTCAAACTCCACGTACTGACTTTCGACCTCATAGTTGGGATTGTGGCGTTCCGAAAACGGCTTGCTGGAGCGGATGAGGACACGCAGGCGAATCGAATCCACGTCCTGGCCGGCAAAGTACTTGGGTACATTGGAAAAGCCGTAGCGGTACAACAGGTGCACCCCTTGTTTTCGATATTCATCCAGAAGCTCCAGATCCTCTTTGGGGAGCTTCAGATCTTCCTTGTTTCGCTTTTGTTTCTTTTCTTCAAACATGTTGATCACGTCATCCTGATGAAACGCCTGCGTGAACGCGCCCCCGCCGAAACGCATGATGCGGTTGATGGGCGAAAAGCGATCTTCCCAGTTGGCGGTGATCAGCGGGGTGGTGATGTCGACCCAGTCGCTTTCCACCAGGCTGCCGTTGGCGTCCTTTACTTTTGCCTGTATGTAAATCGTTCTGTTATGGCTCACCGGATTGGGAGCAAACAAGTGCCAGTTTTGCGAAAAAAGCGGATGGGTATAGCTGTCGACGATGTGCCGCCATTTGTTTGTCAGCGGGTTAAACGGTATCACGTGCAGCAGGACCATGCTGAAATGCCACAGCATCAGGGCAACCAGCAATACGGGAAAACACACAAGCAGTCGCTTTTGCCATTTGCCGAGTTCCACGCGAATTGACCACCTTTCCAGACAGGTTGGAGAAGGGAAAAGAGAGGGAGAGTCCTAGACACGGACGCTCCCCTCTTTTTTGTCAGTCAAACCGGGTTTAGTTGTCAAACACAACTTCCAGGTTTTGGTTGGCGTGCAGAGGCACAGTGGACCATCTTTGTTGATACTTTTTGTGCGCCCATGCAGCAGCTTTCTCGCCGACGTATTTCCCGACACCTGCAGCTACGCCGGTCAGGGCGGCTACGCCGATGGCAGGAAGTACTTGCGGCTGGACGGAACCGACCTTTTCAACCGACGCGAAGTTGGCAGAGGTTTGAACGTTGGTGGAAGCCGCGCCGACCGATGCGGACAGCATGCCGCCGGACACGAGGGTAAGAGCAAGGGCGACCGTGACGACCTTTTTCACGAACAATAACCTCCTCATTATTGATGAACAGATAAAATCGATGTGTGTTCCCTTCATTCATCAATCCGCCCTAAGCCGGGTGGGCTGGCCAGCCTTTTTTCAAGGAAGTACATGAAAAGACACCCTTATCCTTAATTGGCGAATTTTTGAAGATGCGGGAACAATTTCATTATAGACCACTTGTCCAAACAACGTAAATTTCTAATTTTCGCATTTTACTAAAAATAGTTCTATTCTCTCATAATTGCATCTGAATGTATGACTGTCAGCACAGAAACAGCCCCTCCAAGATTGGAAGGGCTGGTCGTTTCCGCTCATTTTTCAAACCGTGACTCCTGTCGCTTAATCTCCTCCTCCGACGTGTCGAGCGCTGCCTGCGGCCCCGGGAAGTGACGGCGATAGTAGGCCAGATCCATGACCAGCAGGAGCAGGAACATGCCGATCAAGGCGAAACCTGCGTTTTGATTGGGCGGAATTACCATTACGATGCTGATAAAGACGATCCAGATGAGACTGATCACGTTAATCGGCTTGCTCCATGTACCGAGATTCCACGGGCCGTAATGCTCGGGCCGGAACAGACCTTTTGCCTCCGCCCGCAGTTTCAGGTAGAGCGGGATGCCGTAGGCAACGTACAAACCGACGACGCTCACCGCGGTCAGAAAAGCGAGCGTGGTGTAGCTGGTATCCGGATTGATCCGTTTCAAAATGTAGTCGAAAAGTGCCAGGGCAAAGGACAGGATAACCACCAGCCAGATCGCCTTGGCCGGCGTGCGGTACCGGACGGAGATTTGTGCCCAATGGCGGCTCCACGGAATACCCTTGTCGCGGGAAAACGCGTACAGCATCCGGGAAAACGAGGTGACAGACGAGAGGCCGCAAAACCACATCGCAAACGTCACCAGCCAGAGCACCGCCGTCCCGAACGTCCCGCCCAGCGCTTCGCTGATGACGTAGATAAAGGCGTTCTCCGCCCCGCTCGCGGCGGCCGCGTCCTTGATGGAGAGAGTCACAAAGGCCAGCATCACAAATCCGAAGATGAATGAAAAGGCTACGGAACTGAAAATGCCCCAGGCGGCGCGAACCCGCGGGTTGATCGTTTCCTCGATCGTGTGGGCGGATGCGTCGTAGCCGGTAAATGTCCACTGCGCCTGCAGCAGACCGATCAGGAACGCCAGGGCGTACGGTTTGTCAGAGAACGTCTGCCCCACCTGGAACAGATAGTCCAACGGCTGCAGTTCGTGCCGGGAGAAGAAGGCCAGGCTGCCTACCAGAATGACGACGACGCCGATGTGGTACCAGGCGGAAAAGTCGTTCAGCCTGGCCACTAGGCGAATCCCGATGTGATTGAACACGCCGTGCAGCAGCAGGGTGATCCCAAACAGCACCAATGTCGTCGTCTCCGTGGACGTATACCCGAACGTGCCGGCCAAAAGCGGATCGGCAAACAGGGCGAACGAGTAGTCAATCCCGGCGACGATCCCGATCTGGCCGATCAGGTTGATCCAGGCGGTGTACCATCCCCAGCGCTTGTTGGCGAGGATGGCTGCCCAGTGGTACAGCGCCCCCGCAGTCGGGATGGCGGAGGCCAGTTCGGCCATGGAAGCGGCGATCAGCAGGACGAACAGGGCGACGATCGTCCAGCCGAAGCCCATCATGCCCGGCCCGCCGTAGGTAAGGCCGTGGCCGTAGAGCGACACCGCTCCGGTGAGAATCGAGATGATGGAAAACGAAATCGCGAAATTGGAGAATCCCCCCATGTCACGCAGCAGTTCCTGGGCATATCCGAACCTGTTCAGGTCCTTCTTGTCCTCCAGAATCTGTTGCTGTTTGTCTCGTTGCATCCGCGACTCCTCCTTTCGCTCAGGTGTTCCGGTTGGAACCGATAAAACTCTCGTGCCGGCTTTCGTCAAACCGGCGAACGCTTTCATTGGCGCGGTAGCCGATCGCGACTGCCACACCGATTGTCAGCAGTAACAGGACCAGGCCCAGCAGCAGCATCCCGCTTCCCTCCCCCTGTCGTTATGAAGAACGTCCCGGACCAGCCGGGCTGCTTAAAAGTAGTTGCAGGTGATGCCGCCGTCCACGTTCAGAATCGCCCCGTTGGTCCAGTCGGACTCGTCGGAGGCGAGATAGACGGCACAGTGAACGATGTCTTCCGGTTTGCCGAAACGGCCGGACGGCTGCCGGCTCAGACGGATGCGCCGGGCCTCTTCGTCGTTTACCAGCCATTCGGTCAACAGCGGCGTTTCGATCGGACCGGGACAGATGGCGTTGGCACGGACTCCTTTGGGACGGAATTGGATGGCCAGTGAGCGCGTCAGCGAAACGACCGCCCCTTTGGAAGCGGTGTAGGCATCCTGCGGGACGCTGCAGCCCATGAAGGCCACAAATGAGGCAATGTTGATAATCGAGCCTTTGCCCTGCCGGATCATCGCCGGAATCACGTGCTTGCACATCAGAAACGTGCCGCGCACGTTGACGGCCATCACGCGGTCCCACACCTCGACGGGCGTATCCAGGACGGAGTGATCCTCCGCAGGCATGATCCCCGCATTGTTGTACAGAACGTCAATCCTGCCATACCGCTCCAGGGTGGCGTTTACAGCCGCCTTGACACTCTCCTCGTCAGCCACATCGCAGACGAACAGCGACGCGTCGCCGCCCGCCGCCTGTACCCGTTCCACCGTCGTTCTGCCAGCCGATTCGCTGATTTCAAAGACGGCCACCTTGGCTCCTTCAGCCGCAAACATGGCTGCTGCCGTTTGTCCCATGCCGCTGCCTGCTCCGGTGATGACGCACACTTTGTCCTGCAAACGCATATTTGCCTCCTCCTCATCCCTGTTCGAAATAACGGGCCCGCTCCCACGCCGTCACCACGGTGTTGAACGCCTGCTGTTCCACCCGGGCCATGTTGTAGTAGTGCTCGGCAACCGTTTCGCCAAATACGCGGCGAACCGCTTCGCTCTCCCGCCACAAATTCATCGCCTCGTAAAGCGAGTACGGCACCCGCGGAACGCCCTCGGCCAAGTAGGCGTTGCCCCGCCACTCCCCTGGCAGCGGCAGCCTTTCCTCCACGCCGAGCAGACCTGATCCGATCATCGCTGCGTACGCCAGATACGGGTTGATGTCCGCGCCCGGAATCCGCGACTCGATCCGCAGGCTGCTGCCCTCACCCACGATGCGGAAACCGGCGGTACGGTTGTCGCGGCTCCACACTGCGTGCACTGGTGCCCAGCTATCCGGGGCATAACGCTTGTATGCGTTGACTGTCGACGCATAGAAAAGCGAAAACTCCCGTACGTGGGCCATCACTCCGGCGAGGAAATGCTGCATCAGCGCCGACATGCCGTACGGCTGGCTCTGGTCATCAAAAAACAGATTGGACCTGCCGTCTGCATCCCACAAGCTGAGGTGCAGGTGGCCGCTGGAGCCGGTCCACTGGTGGTGGGGTTTGGCCATAAACGTAACGGCGCAGTCTTCCAGGATGCAGATTTCCTTTGCCCCGTGCTTGAACAGCACGTGCCAGTCGGCCGACTGCAGCGCATCCGCATAGTGGATGTTAATCTCGTGCTGGCCGACATACGCTTCTCCCTTGGACGATTCGACGGGAATGCCCGCTGCCAGCATCAGATTCCGAATTTTCCGTAAAATGTGTTCATTTCTCGTTCCCTGCAGCAGATTGTAGTCCTCGTTGTAATGGCCGGCCGGCTGCAGCTCCTCGTACCCGCCGCGATGAATCTCTTCGTACGTCTGCCGGAACAGGTAAAACTCCAGTTCGCTCGCCATGAACGGCCTGAATCCCAGCTTTGCCGCTTTTTCCAGCTGCTGTTTCAGCACACTGCGCGGCGCGATGGGAATCAACTGGCCGGTCTGTTCGTCCACTGCGTCGGCCAGGACGAGTGCCGTCTTCTCCTGCCAGGGCACGATTCTAAGCGTGCTCCAGTCAGGCATCGCCAGCCAATCGCCATACCCGCTCTCCCAGTTCATCAGCGCGTAGCCGGGCGGCGTATTCATCTCCATATCGGTCCCCAACAGGTAGGTGCAAAAGTGCGTCCCTTTGCGCAGACCGCTGCGCAGGCAGTAATCGGCCGTCAACCGCTTTCCCATCAGACGTCCCTGCATGTCGACGATGGCGATCATCAAATTGTCAATCTCGCCTCTGCGCATGGCGTGCTCCAATTCTTCCACGCTCAGCAGTCCTCTTGCTGATTCCGTCATCGATACCCACTCCTCTCTATGGCATCGTCAGGTTGACCTTCCCCTCTCAATCAGGCAGTGTCAAAGCAACGTATTTGACGTCCATGAATTCGGCCAAGCCGTGATGCCCGCCTTCGCGCCCAACGCCGCTTTCCTTGATCCCGCCGAACGGCGCCTGCGGAACGCTGAGCGACGTGCCATTTACCGCCACCATGCCAAACTCCAGCGCTTCACTCATCCGCCAGGAGCGGCCCAAATCGCGCGTGAAGACGTACGCTGCCAACCCGTACGGGGTCTCGTTGGCCCAGCGGAGCACCTCTTCCTCTGATGCAAAACGGACAATGGGGGCAATCGGGCCGAAAATTTCCTCGCGGGTGACGGCCATGGCACGGGTGACGCCGTCCAGCACGGTGGGTGCAAAGAAATGGCCGCGAGCATACGCCCCCGCCGTCAGCCGGTAACCGCCCGTCAGGACGCGCGCGCCTTTTTCACGGGCGTCCGCCACCAACTGCTCTGCCCGGTGAACAGCGTTCTCGTCGATCAGCGGCCCCACCTGCACGCACGGTTCCGTCCCCGCCCCCACCCGCAAATGGCGCACCCGGGCGACGATCCGCTCGGTCAGCGCGTCTGCGATCTCCTGGTGGGCGTAAATGACGTTGATCCCGTTGCACATCTGTCCGGCATTTTCAAACTTGTTGGCGACGATGGCTTCGGCTGCCCGCTCCAGATCGGCATCGGGAAAGACGATCACCGGGGCGTTTCCGCCCAGTTCCAGCGAAAGCCGCTTGACCTGGTCGGCCGCCCTGCGCATCAACTGCTTGCCCACTTCCGTAGAGCCGGTAAACGAAATTTTGCGTACACGGGAGTCAGACAGCCACGTGCCGCCAATCGCATCGGCCGCGCCCGTCACCAGGTTGGCCGCTCCGGCGGGCAGCCCCGTCTCCATCAGACGATCGAACAGCGCTACGGCAATCAACGGCGTCTGCCGTGCCGGCTTCAGCACTGCGGTGCATCCCGCCGCGAGCGCCGGAGCCATTTTGCGCGCCACCATCGCGGCCGGGTAGTTCCACGGCGTGATCAGCGCGGCTACACCTACGGGCTGGCGCAGCACCATGATGCGCTGCTGGTGTCTGGAGGCGGGAATCACCTCACCGTATGCGCGTTTTCCCTCTTCGGCGTACCAGCGGATAAACGCAGCGGCACCTTCGAGCTCGTCACGCGCTTCATCCAGCGGCTTGCCCTGTTCCGCTGTCAACAGTTCCGCCAGCACGTCCCGGTCCCGGACGATCCGCTCGGCCCACTCCATGAGGTAACCGGCGCGCGTTTGGGCTGGAAGCTGAGCCCATTGCGGAAAGGCCTGTGCCGCCGCATCGACGGCCAGCCGCGCTTCTCGTTCGCCTCCCAGCGGCACCCTGCCGACCATCTCTCCCGTCGCGGGATTCGTCACGTCCAGCGCAGTCGGCAGGCAGTGTTTCTCCCCGTTGATCCAGCAGTGATTCCACTGATCCTGCAATCCGTTCGTCACTGCCATTCCTCCTCTCGGCACGACATTTCTACAGCTTGTGCAGCGATTAGTACATTGTACGTGCCATTTGACCGGCTATACCTGAGAAGTGAGCCAAGCAGACAATCCCATATTTTTACATAAAAGCAGAGCAGCCCCTGTCGGGCTGCTCCGCACAAACTGAAGACAACGTGCTTTTTTATCGTGGAGGTTGCATGGAGGTTGGCAAGGCCTGCACACCGATCAACCGAAGGTGGAGAAAAAGGACATGGCATGGAGTGATGGACCAAGCGAGCTCCTTTGACGACCTGCCCAGCGGAAAAACGAAAGACGCGGGGAAGACAGGGGGTACAGGTCTCACTTCCTCGAAATACCCAGATGTTTGCCCCCTGCCCGCGTCGCGTTTTGAAGCGGACGCTATCTACTTTCTTTGCTGGTCGTCAAGAGAGCGAGCGGTCCCGATCACCCATGCGCCACGTACTTTGTCTACACGCTGAGCTTTTTTTCTTCCATGACCTCATGGATCAATATGACGCCGTGCGACAGCGTCGTCCCCCCACCGAACGCCCCTGCCACTGCCACAGTCTCGGTAATTTCTCGTTCGCTCGCGCCTTCCGACAGCGCCGCTTCCAGGTGATAGACAATGCAGTGCTCATTTCCGGCGAACAGCGAGATGCCGAGTGCCATCAGGTGCTTCTCCTTTGACGACAGCTCGCCAGGGGAAAAACACTCGCTGGTAAACCGGTTATAAGCGTTCAGCGCTTCGGGCATCATTCGTCCAAACGCCTGCAATCCTTCCCGATACTGCTCTGACAAGTAGTGCTCCATTTCCAGTCTCCTTTGATGATTCGTTGATTCGTTTGGCAGATAGGTTTCCCCAAACGAACCGCTTCATGCAGGAGCGCGTCACGCAAAAACGCCGCTCACTGGGAACGGCGTCGCTGCGTATTATTTGTTTAGGAGCGGCACCGGCCACCGCAGCCGCAGCCGCAACTGGAACTGGAGCGGTAGGACGACGAGTCGCATCCGCACGAACTGCAACCCGTGCTCTCATACATGCAGCGTTCGTAGTAGTGGCGCATTCTCCGTTTGTGGTGCGAGTACAGTTCGTAGTACTTGCCGTATTTTCGGCGATGATGACGGTACTGCTCGCATCTTTGCTTGTAGTGATGCATCCGCTCCTGGTGGTAATAGTATTTTTCCCAATCGCGGTCGCTGCCCCTCCTTCTGTCATGCCTGCGCCATTCGGAACTGGGCGGGTGCGGCATATTGGGGCTGACGTTCGGCGGCCTGAAGGGCAAGTTGGGCCGAACACACGGTGGTCTCCTCGGTATGTTGGGCGATGGCATATTGGGTGACGGCATGTTCGGCGACGGCATATTTGGCGACGGCATGTTCGGCGACGGCATATTTGGCGACGGCATGTTCGGTGACGGCATGTTCGGCGACGGCATATTTGGCGACGGCATGTTCGGCGACGGCATATTTGGCGACGGCATGTTCGGTGACGGCATGTTCGGCGACGGCATGTTCGGTGACGGCATGTTCGGTGACGGCATGTTTGGCGACGGCATGTTCGGCGACGGCATGTTCGGCGACGGCATGTTCGGTGACGGCATATGTGGCAGCGGCTTTTCCTTCGGCTTCCGTTTGGGCATTGGCATCGCCGGAGGCATCGGCGGAATCTTGCGTCGTTTCTCCACAGTCACACATCCTTTCTGGTAAAATCGCACAGTACATGGTATGACATTCACCCTCTCCGAGAAACGACACCTGCCTACTTATGCCGATATAGCTGAGCCCGTTTTTTGCCTTTGCCGAGCAAACGCCGTGACGGGATTCCCCCTTGACTGCTTGTCTCGATCAGGTAGAATTAAAAAAGATGAAATCATCTAAATATTCGAGAGGACAGAAAGTAGGGAAACGCATGCCAGGCGGGCGTCTCGCACGTTTTGCCAACTGCATAGATACCCTGAAAGAGGGGATAGGATCAAACATCCTATCCCCTCTTCCTTTTTGTTCTCTGCTTTGCTAACGCAGAAAAAACCATGTGCATGACACACTAATTGGTAAAAGGAGGACAAACATGAGCAATCAACAAACCGTCATTTTTCTGGATGGCAATCATTTGTCGATTGATCAGGTGACAGCCATTGCCCGCTGCGGGGCAAAAATCCAACTCACCCCGAAGCGGCAGAACAGGTCCGCCGCTCCCGCTCCCTGGTGGACCGCATGGTGCGGGAACGTCGCGTGGTGTACGGCATTACCACCGGTTTTGGCAAATTTTCCGACGTCGTCATTCCCGACGCGGACATTCACCAACTGCAGGAAAACCTGATTGTCAGCCACGCCTGCGCCATGGGGGAGCCCTATCCGGCAGAGGTGGTCCGGGCGATCATGGCCCTGCGCATCAACGCGCTGGCCAAAGGGTATTCCGGCATAAGAGAAGAAACGCTGCAATTGTTGGTCGAGATGTGCAATCGTGGCGTCCACCCCATCATCCCCCAACAGGGATCACTCGGCGCCAGCGGTGACCTCGCCCCGCTCGCCCACATGGTTCTGGTGATGTTGGGCAAGGGAGAAGCGGAATATCAGGGCAAGCGCCTGTCCGGCGCTGAGGCACTGCAAGCCGCCGGCCTGGAGCCGATCCGCCTGGAGGCCAAGGAAGGATTGGCACTGATCAACGGCACGCAGGCGATGACAGCCTTGCTCGCCATCGCCCTGCATGACGCCCGCATCCTGATGGAGAGCGCCGAGGTGATCGCCGCGATGACCGTGGAGGCGCTGCGCGGCATCCCGAAAGCGTTTGATCCGCAGCTCCATCTCACCCGCCCGCATCCGGGGCAGCAGGAGTCAGCGCGCCGGCTGCTGGCTCACCTGCACGGCAGCGAACGAACAACCGCTCCGGGCGAACTGCGCGTCCAGGACGCGTACAGCCTTCGCTGCATTCCCCAGGTCCACGGAGCGACGCGCGACGCACTGGAATACGTCTGGACGGCCGTCACACGGGAATGCAACAGCGTTACCGACAATCCCATCCTCTTCTCCGACACCGGAGAGGTGATCTCGGGCGGCAACTTCCACGGTCAGCCCATGGCGCTGGCAGCCGATTTTCTCGCCATTGCGATCGCCGAGTTGGCCAACATTTCCGAACGGCGAACAGAACGGCTGGTCAATCCGCAGCTCAGCGGCCTGCCCGGTTTTTTGACGGAACACGGCGGACTGCACTCCGGGTTCATGATCACCCAATACGCTGCGGCGTCGATCGTCTCGGAGAACAAGGTCTTGTGCCATCCCGCTTCAGTCGACTCGATCCCCTCCTCAGCCAACCAGGAGGATCACGTCAGCATGGGCACGACAGCTGCGCGCAAACTGCGCACCGTTGTCGCCAATACGGCCAAGGTGCTGGCGATCGAATACCTGGCGGCTGCCCAGGCAATCGAGTTTGGCAGCGGCCGATTGGGAGAGGGCACACAGCGGGCCTATGAGCTCATCCGTCGCGAAATTCCGCGCCTGACGGAAGACCGGGAGATGCACGTCGACATGGCCAAAGCAGAAGAGCTGATCCGAAGCGGTGTGCTGGTCTGGTAAGGTTTTATGAAACCGCCTCCATCGTTTCCAGACAATGGAGAAGCAGCCGCAGATCTGGTATGCTGAAAGGGGGAGGAAACTGCGGCGGCTCGCAACCAGATGATGCCGTCTGCGGTTGGCCTGACATGTTCATGCCCCCTCCTCTTTCGCACCGATTTTACGTGACAGGAGGCGCTTACGATGAACAAGCCGCCCCGCTCGGAAGTCATCCTGCTGTTTGACGGCGTCTGCAACCTCTGCCACGGCGCTGTCCGGTTTATCATCCCGCGCGATCCAGCCGGACAGATCCGCTTTGCTTCGCTTCAGTCGGAGACAGCCCGCCATCTGCTCGCCGGACACAGCTTTCTCGCAGACGAGCTGCGCACCGTCGTGCTGATCGAAGGAGACCGGCTGTACACCCGCTCTGACGCAATCCTTCGCGTCGGCCGCAAGCTGAACGGGTGGTGGCCTCTGCTCTCCTCGCTGGGACTAATGATTCCCCGTCCTGTACGGGACTGTGTGTACAACTGGGTTGCCCGCAACCGCTATCGCTGGTTTGGACGACAGGAACAATGCCTGCTGCCCACACCGGAGATCCGAAAGCGTTTTGTGGAGTGAGGAGGTCATGAGACAGGCGAGGTCTTTCCCCGCCCCTCCGACGCGATCCTGTTGACACAAATGAGAACAGCATCCACAGATGACACAACAAAACCCCGCCGGATGTGATGAACATCCGCGGGGTTTTTTCTGCTGTGACAATGCGGGTCAAATGTTTTTCTTGATGTTTAACTGGCCGACGAACGCTTCCGTGCTGCGCTTTCGTTCCTTGCGCATCTGCTTCCGCTCTTCGGCGGTCTCAAACAGGTACTTTTCCTCTTCTGTTTCCGGAATGACCGGCGGAACCGGTGTCGGCTTGCCGTCTTCGTCGAGAGCGACGAAGGTCAGGAACGAGGTAGCAGTCAGGGCACGCTCCCCGGTCATCAAGTTCTCGGATATGATTTTCACAAACACTTCCATCGACGTCGTACCCGTCGAGGAGACGATCGCCTCCAGGCAGATGGATTGGCCCATCTTGACAGGGGTCAAAAAGTCGATGGAGTCGATGGATGCGGTGACGACCGGCCGACGGCAGTGGCGCATGGCGGCAATGGCTGCCACTTCGTCGATATAGGACATCATTTTCCCGCCAAACATCGTATTGTGATAGTTGGTATCGGACGGCAGTACCAGAGAAGCCTGGATGGTTCGGGACTCTTTTGTCGTCTTAGCTTTCATCGCTGTTGCTCCTTTGCCAATCAACTCTAGTTGACGTTCTCATCATACCACAATGCACACAGGTTTCAAGCGCGTGACCATCGTGATCATCCGCCATTTCCTGCCTCCTGTCGCATGCAGCCAAACTGGCCGTTTATTGCAAGTGTACAGAACAGCCGGTTTCTTATCGTTTCAGGACGATCTCAGCTTCCGTGCCGAAAATGGAAAGACGCCCGTCGACAAAAGCGGCCAAATCCTCTTCATCTGCTGGAATCTCCATGAGGATGTCCACGACCTGGTCGCCGTCAATCGCAAACGACATCTGCAAATCCTTTTCCCCAAACTCGTTGTCCGACAGCCGCACGTCACTCAACTCACCGCGAAACTGCGTCACTTCCTCGTCTTCGCCGTCACTGTCCCACTGGGTAAACTGAATCTCGGCCGCCTGCCCGCGAAAGTCCTTTTCCAGAACCGCAATCAACTGAGCGTGCTGGTGAATATCCATGTGACTCCCTCCGTTTCATTATGTGCACAACCCCATTTTACCAGACCCAGCCGCCAAACAAAAATGCCGCCCGGATGAACAGGGCGGCGCAACTGCCGTTCTAGCTAACCTTGCTGATCGTCTGGGCGAGGGCAAAATCCTTACCCGTCAGTCCTTTCGCGTCCCGGGTCGTCAGCGTAAACGTGACCGCCCCGCCGGAGATGAGGATTTCCACATGCTGGCTGTCGTGTTCCAACTGCTCCGCCACGCGGTTGACAAAGCTGACGGCGGAAGCAAAATCGGCACAGTGGTACGTGCGGGCCAACGCCATCCGGTCTTCCACCAGCCTCCAGCCGGGCACTTTGTTCATGTACACTTTCACCTGTTCCAGTGTCAGTCTGGTCATCAGCACGCCCCCTTCGTTCAGTGAACGGAATTATCACCATCTTATTCACTGACACGTCCGGTTAGTCACGCTGATCAGCTCGTCGCCTGACACTTATGGGCGTAGAAAATCATGCGCGGTGACGTTTCCGCTGCGTACGGCCGGAATTCGTAATCGCCGTAAATTTCGATCCGTTCAAAACCGGCCCGGCGCAGCATGGCCGTCATCTCTTCCACGGAGAACAGGCGCACCTGCTCCAGATAGATGCGGGGCTCGGACTGCTCCGCATCGTTGACGACGATCCGCTTTTTGACAAACCCGTCTTCGATCCAGCGCTCTTCCTCAATGAACAAACCGGTGACCTCTTTCGTCGAGCGCGGCACGAGATGAGCCTTGACGTAGGCTGGATTGAGGTAATCAATGACGACTTCACCGCCCGGTTTCAATGCGGCGGCCATGTTGTGGACCACCTGTTCGTTTTCCGCGTCGGAGGTAAAGTAACCGAAGCTGGTAAACAGGTTGACGACGATGTCAAACTCTTCCCGAAACGGGATGTGGCGCATGTCGTAGCGGTAAAAACGCAGGTTGGGAAATGAGTTCTGCTCCTCTGCCAACTGCAGCAGGACAGACGACAAATCCACCCCGACCACGTCGTATCCCCGGCGGGCCAACGCTCGCGAGTGACGTCCGCTCCCGCAGCAGAGGTCCAGCACCCTGCCCGTGCGCTTGATCGGCAGCCGCTCCAGCAGATTGGCGATCTCCTCGTCTGCCGAAGCATCGTCGCGGTGTTGATACACCAGCACGTAATCTTCACGAAAGCTGCGTTCAAACCAATCTTCTGCCATTTCTGAGCTCCTTTGATTTCCAAGATGCCACTATTATACCACAGCCGGATTGGTCCAAAGCCAATTCGCTCACCTCGAAGTGCAGCGCAATGCGGAGAACCTCGCCCTTCGCGACAGGACAGGTCCTACGGACTGACAATCGCGCCGATCCGCTGTAAAAAAATCCCCCTGGATGCGGCATGACACACGCCGTCAGGGGGATCACTTCGCGGCCTAGCGGCGGAAAGACCGGCCCAGGCGGATTTTTTCCGCCACCCGGGACAGGACCACTTCCACCGAGGACTGGTCGGCCACCACGTCGTACTCGTTGATGTTGATCCTCAGGACAGGACAGGCGGAAAACGAGCAAATCCAGGCTTCGTACCGTTCGTACAAATCCCGCCAGTACTCGATCGGGGTGCGCTGTTCCATCGGCCGCCCCCGCTCCTTTACCCGGCTGAGAATCTCCTCAAAACTGCCCTCCAGATAAATCAACAGGTCGGGATGAGGAAAGTACGGGGTCATCACCATCGCTTCAAAAAGCTGGGAGTAGGTCTGGTAATCTTCCTCGGTCATGTGCCCCTGTTCGTACAGCATGCGGGCAAAGATGCCCGTGTCCTCGTAAATCGAACGGTCCTGAACGAACCCCCCGCCGTATTCAAACATGCGCTTCTGTTCCTTGAAGCGCTCCGCCAGAAAGAAAATCTGGAGGTGAAAGCCCCAGCGCGAGAGGTCCTCGTAAAAGCGGCCCAGATATGGATTGTTGTCCACCTTTTCCACGGAGACGCGGAAGCCCAACAGCTCCGCCAGCGCGCGCGTAAACGTGGACTTGCCCACCCCGACCGTTCCGCCAATGGTAATCACCGCGTTACTCGGTATGCCGTATTTTTCGCGAAGATGGCTGTTCCTGAATCCTGACATGACGTAACTCCTTCTCCTGTAGTTGCGGTTGGTCTGCGGAATCGCTCACGATTCCTGCAGCGCCCTGATCTGCGGCCCGATCTGACCGAGCACGTAGGCAAGATCCTCCGGCCTGTGCACAAAATCCAGATCGTCGCAGTGAAACTTGATCACCGGCGTATCGGGATGACGCTGTTCAAACGCTTTCATAAATTCGTCGTAATCGGCGATCAGGTTTTTCATGTACCCCACATCCATGTTGCGCTCCACGTCCCGGTCGCGCATCTTGATCCGCTTCATGACGGTGTCGATCGAAGCGGTCAGGTAGACGACCAGGTTGGCTTGCGGCAGGCCTTCGGTGAGAATGTCGTAAATCTTTAAATACTTTGGCAAATTTTCGCCGTCAAGGGTCCTATTGGCAAAGATCGTGTTCTTGAAAATGTTGTAATCGGACACGACGGACACGCCCTGCTGCAGGTACTGGGAGCGGATGTCCTGCAGCTGCTTGTAGCGGTTGCAAAGAAAAAACATCTCCAATTGGAAACTCCACTCCGCGATGTTTTCGTAAAATTTCCCCAGAAACGGATTCTCGTAGACGATCTCTTCCAACAGCTGCAACCCGAAAGCCTTGCTGATTTCCCGGGACAGCGATGTTTTGCCGATACCGATCGGCCCCTCGACGGTAAGCAAAATGGGTTTCATGACTATGTACAAATCCTTTCCCACGATATGAGAGCACTCCATATTGTAGCATGGACGGTCATGGTTTGTCGAAAAGATTCGATTCACTTGGGAAACATGGGCAGCATACTGCCTGAAGGCCGGCCGGGCGTGCTCCCAGGCCGGCCGTGCATGCTCGATCGATCTTCGGCGGCGTCAGGTAAAGTACTCGATTTTGGCCTGCGGAAACAGCCGGGCAATTTCCTGCTCCAGGTGGGTTTGCAGTTCCTTGGCCTGTTCGTCCGGATAGACGTATTTGCCTCTGCCGTACTTCCCCCACTTGTATTTGCGATCGGCTTCATTCATCTCCAGGCGGGTTTTGGGATATCGCTGCAAGATGAGCTTCTTGGCCACGGTGGTAAAGCGGTGCTGGATCAGCTCAAACGTCAGGTCCTCCAATGCCTCCGGTGCCAACTGCTGCCGCAGCCTCTCCAGCAGATCGGTGTAGCCCGCTTCCCATCCGTCAAAGCGGTACAGCGGCGCCAGAATGAAGCCGAGGGGGTAGCCGGCCCGGGCCACTTTTCCGGCCGCTTCCAGTCGCTGTTCAAAACTGGACGTGCCGGGTTCAAAGTTCTTGATCACGTAGTCCGCATTCATGCTGAAGCGAAAGCGGGTATGCTTGTTGTGTCGGGCGTCGAGCAGGGAGTCTACATGATGAAACTTGGTGACGAACCGCAGCCTCCCCAGCGGCTGATTGCCGAAAAACTCGATGGCCCGCTTCAGACTGCCGGTAATGTGCTCGATACCGACCGGATCTGACGTACAAGCGGCCTCAAACCGGGTAATCTGCGGAGCTCGCTCGCGGATGTACCGCTCGGCCTGGGCAAAGATTTCGTCCGTGTTGACGTAGACGCGGATGTACGGCTTGGTGCCGATGTTGGTGTTCAGGTAGCAGTAATGGCAGTGGCCAGCACAGCCGGTGGCAAGCGGCAGGGCGTACTCGGCAGACGGCTTGGACTGCTCGAACTTCAGTGTCCTCCGCACGCCCACCACCAAGGTCCGCTTGGCATTGCGGTACTGTTGCACCTCTGTCTCTCCCGGAATGCCGCGCACCTGATTGTGACTGGTCGTCATCCGGATAGGCAGGCCTTGTTGTTGATACCGCCGGTACAGTTCCCGGCCCAGCGGATAGTCCAGCGCGGCCGGTTCAAAGAAGACGAAATCGGGCTCAAACAGGTTGGCATCGCTGCCGGCCGTTGCTTTCGCCTTGTCCAACGTCATCGTTTCCATGGCTGGTTCCCTCCTCATGCTAGTATCTCCTGCCCGCCAACATCTCCACCGCGGAGAAACCTGGCTGGCACTTACTGCACGTTTGTGTGAAGCGGCGCAGCCACTGCTCGGCCTTTTCCCGCCCCTCCGCAACGGTTCAATCTGGACAGCGGATCAACCACGCGCAGGCAAAACCGTTTGCCGCTCCCGGGCGTCTAATAAGACGGGAGGGGTTGACGTGAACCTGGAACAGCTTGTCGCGGCCGCGCAGCGCGGAGACGACGACGCGTTTTACCAATTGATTCGCGCACACAAGGAAAAACTGTACAGGGTGGCTTACGCCTTTTTCCGCAACGAGACGGACGCCCTGGAAGCGCTGCAGGAAGTGACCTGTCGAGCCTACCTGAAGCTCTCCAAACTGAAAACTCCCGCCTACGTCTCCACCTGGCTGACACGGATCATGATTCACACCTGCATTGACGAGCAAAAGCGAAAGCGGCGCTGGCAGTTGGAGCCGACCGAGCGGGAGGCCGCCCATGTGGAGGACACCGACAGCCGGCTGCAGATCGACGAGGCTCTGTCCCGCCTGGCTCCGGTCCAGCGCCAGGTGATCATATTGAAGTACTTTGAAGATTTGACCATCCGGGAAATTGCCTCCCTGCTCGGTCACCCGGAAGGCACAATCAAGACGTGGCTGCACAAAGCGCTCGGCGCCCTGCGCGAAGATCTGGGAAAAGGATGGTGATCACGGTGCGTGACTGGGAGCAAACGGAACAGCAGCTGTCCGAGATCAGGGAGCGGTACCAGCATGTGGCGGTCCCGGAACAGGCAGATCGTTACATCCTGGCCGGCATGGCAGAAGCCCGGCGGCGGCAGATGCGCACGCAGCGGCTGCACCGGATTGGCTGGTCTGCGCTGACCGCCTGCGTGCTGATGCTGGGGCTGGTCTTCTCCATCCGCCTCTCCCCAGCCGTCGCCGCCTACGTCAGCCGCGTTCCCGGCTTGAAGCCGCTGGTGGAGCTGATCCAGTACGACAAGGGACTGCAGATGGCGGCCCAGCACGGTTTGACGCAGCAGGTTGGCCGGTCGGCCGTCCGCGGCAAGGTGAGCTTTACGGTGGATCAGGTGTTGATGGACCAAAAACGGATGCTGATTGTGTACACGATCAAGAATGCGGAGCCGGGACATGTGACGAAGCTGGAAAAATTGGAACTGTACGATCCGGAGGGAAACCAGTTGAAGGCAGGCTTTTCCTGGTCACACAAGCCTGCTGACAAGGAGGCGGTCGTGAGCCAAAACAAACTGGATGTCTACTGGCAAGATGACGTCCCGATCCCGGACCGCATCACCGCCAAGGTCACCCTGTCCGTAGACAATCAGGTATGGGAACCCTTGTCCGTGGACATCCCGATCGACAAGTCCACATATGCCGACCTGACAGAAAAAGTATATCCCGTCAACAAAACCGTGATCGTGGACGGTCAGGCCATCACGGTGGAGCGCGTCACCGTCTATCCGACGCAGACGGAGGTGGCCATCCGCTTCGACCCGAAAAACAGCAAGCGCATCTTCGGCTTTGACAACCTTCGTCTGGTCAATGAAAAAGGGGAGTCATTCGCCTTCTGGGGAAACGGCGTATCCAGCCATTCGGTCGATGAGGACAGCGTGGTCTACTACCTGGAGAGCAGCTACTTTACCCCGCCGGAAAAGCTGTATGTCACAGCCGACGGCATCCGGGCCCTGGACAAGGAGAACTTGCACGTGGTCATCGACGCGAAAACCGGCCGGCTGCTGCAGGCGCCGGACGACAGACTGCGGGTGGAAGCCCTGCGGCAGAACGAAGACGTGGTGGGGCTGGACCTCGCGCTGAGGGTGGAGGAGGGCGATCTTCACCAGCTTCACCCGTTAGTCCGGGATTTGTATGACGACCGGGGCAACGAGTACGAGCATGTTCAGGGGACTTCCTACGCGTACGGCGGCGTCCAGTATTTTGGCGAACTGTTCAAGCGGAAAACAGAAAAGGGTGTTCCATCAACGTATCGATTTACCCTGTCCGATTATCCCGCGAAACTGAATGGGGACTTTACCGTTGGCATCAAATGATCGGCTGCGGCCGGTGGAACGCACTACGGACTTTAAAAATGATTTTCAGGCCGAAAGGCCTGCCCATTCATCAACCGAAGCGGAAGACAATGGGCATCGCATGGCGGGATGGGCCAAGCGAGCTCCTTTGACGACCGACTCAGCGGAAAAACGAAGACGCGGGAATCAACAGGGGACACAAGTCTCACTTCCTCGAAATACCCAGATGTTTGTCCCCTGCCCGCGTCTCGTTTTGAAGCGGACATCATTCGCTTCTTTGCTGGGCGTCAAGCGAGCGAGCGGGCCCGCTCTCCCATACGCCGCGGACTTTGTCTGCAAACTGAGAGCTCGAGGAGACCTCGAGCTCTTGCCGTAGTTTTATTCAATGGCTGCCCAGTGATTGGTCGGGCCGTGCCCGCCGCCGATTTGCGGTGCGGTGGCGATCGCCTGGACGATGAACCGGTTGGCCCGCTCCACCGCTTCCACCAACGGTCTTCCCTTGGCCAGTTCCGCCGTCAGGGCGGCGGAAAAGGTGCAGCCGGTCCCATGGGTGTGACGGGTTTGAATGCGGCTGTGGGCCATTTCGTAAAACGCTTGTCCGTCGTACAGCATGTCGACGATCTCATCGCCGTCCAGGTGTCCGCCTTTCATCAGGACATGGCGTGCGCCCAAGGCGTGAATCGCCTTTGCCCCCTCCCGCATGTCGGCTGGTGTGCGGATCGTCATGCCGGTCAGGCACTCTGCTTCCGGCAGGTTGGGCGTCACCACTTCGGCCAGCGGGAGCAGGTGTGTTTTCAGCGCCTCAATCGCTTCGTCCAAAAGCAGCTTGGCGCCGCCCTTGGCGACCATCACCGGATCGACCACCAGCTTTTCCAGGCGAAACGCGCGCACTTCCTCCGCCACCGCCCGGATGATCGCGGCGTCAAACAGCATGCCCGTCTTGGCCGCGTCCGCGCCGATGTCACGCAGGACTTCGCGGATCTGCTGCGTCACCGCTTCAGTCGGCAGCGGGTAGACCCCTGCCACTCCCAGCGTATTTTGCGCTGTCACCGCCGTAATGGCGCTGGTGCCGTAGACGCCGAGCTGATGAAACGTCTTCAGGTCCGCCTGGATGCCGGCGCCGCCTCCGCTGTCCGAACCCGCGATGGTCATCGCTTTTGCCACCGTGCTCATGTCTTCTCCTCCTGTCAGTCTGTCACTCTTACCCGAGTATACCATCCGCCCGGTTCCTTCGGTATACTAGATTACGAGATCTCAAGGATCAGGCAATTGGAAGGGAGAGGTGGCATGACGTACCGCAGCCTTTACTGGCTGACCGTTCTCTTGCCGCCATTCATCATCGGCGGCTTTGAATTTGTCCGGCACGATTTTCTGCTCGATTACCTCTCGATGGAAGCGGGCAATGTCTATATCACGATCCTGACCCTGTTGCTGTCGTTTTTGTTTGCCACCTGGATGTTCCGCAAGATTGAGCGGATGAATGCCAAACTGGTGGAAGAACAGGCGCGCCGCGCTGTGTACGAGGAGCGGGAACGGCTGGCGCGGGAACTGCACGACGGCATCGCCCAGTCACTCTTTTTCCTCAACGTCAAACTGAAACAGGGACAGCTCGAGGATGCGCGCGTCGCTGTTTCGGCCATTGACAATCACGTACGGCAGGCGATTTTCAACCTGCGCTCCCTGCCGGAAGAAGGCAGCAGCCTCACGCAACGTGTGGAAAAGTGGCTCTCCCAGTGGAGCGCGCTGTCGGGAGTGGATGTGACGCAGGAGGTGCAGCTTGTGGATGGCATTTTTTCACCAGCCGAAGAAGTACAGTTGTTCGGCGTCATCCAGGAGGCGTTTGCCAATATCCGCAAACACGCCAATGCCCGCCACACGTGGCTGAAGCTGGTCGGCACCGAACCTGGAAACTGGCAGCTTGTGATCGAGGATGACGGCATCGGAATCCCGTCGGTTGACGGCGAAGCGAAAAAATACGGCTTGGCGATGATGGCCGAGCGAGCCAGGCAGTTGGGCGCTGCCATCGTCATCCGCCAGCGCGCGGAAGGCGGCACGCACATACAGCTGACGGCCGGAAACGGAGGAATCGGGAGATGAGCGCATACCGCGTGTTGATAGCCGACGACCACCCCATGGCGCGGATGGCCATTCGCAGCCTGTTGGAACAAGATCCGTCCTTTGAGGTGGTTGGCGAGGCGACCAACGGAGAGGAAGCATACACCCTCTGCGGACAACTACAGCCCGATCTGGTGCTGATGGACATCAACATGCCCGGGTGGAGCGGCCTCGAAGCCACGCGAGTGGTGAAAAAAGCCTACCCGCACATCAAGGTGGTGATCCTCAGCGTATCCGACGATGTCGGCGACCTGATCACCGCCATCCAGTTCGGTGCCCAAGGGTACCTTTTGAAAAACCTGGAGCCGGACGACTGGATCACCTATCTGCATGCCCTCCTGGGCGAAGACAGCGACGTCTCCCGCGAAATGGCAACGCGGCTGTTTCACCACTTCCGCCAGGAGCAACGACTGGACGAACCGACGCCGGACGTGCTCACCCCGCGCGAACGGGAGATTGTCAAGTACGTCGGTGCAGGCAAAACCAACCGGGAGATCAGCGACGCACTGGTGATCGCGGAAAACACGGTGAAAAATCACATCAAAAACATCTTGGAAAAACTGCAGTTGGCCAATCGGGTACAGCTGGCCGCCTATGCAGTCCGCCATCATCTGCTGAAACAATGACGGGGACAGGCAGCACAATCGCCTGTCCCCAGCGCTTTTCTAAGGGACAGCCCTATTAGACTCCTCATCACACACGGAAATTGGCGGAATTTTACAGCAACACTTTTTTTTCCAACCATTCCGTTTTATAATAGCTGCAAGAGGTGATCGCGTGAGCACCAGGGAATGGCTCAAGTCATCTACGCTCGTCGCATGCGGGATAAGGATAGCCGCCGGATAGTGGGGGCCCCGCGTGCAGCTGACGAATGACGCGGACGTCATCACATGATTTGGCGCTCGGTGGCGATCGCGTGCGACACCTCATTTTCTCAGGCGTGGAGCGCCGCCCGCAAAGTTGCTCCTGTTCGCTGCAGCCATTCCGGCATGATTCCCGAGCCAGCTCGTTTCTCCTCCGCTGCCCGGCTCCGGAATCGCTTCCTCTCCCTATCGCTGCATCCTATCCATCACTCATCCTCACCGAACCGTTTCGCCCACACCTGAATAGGAGGTGATCTCCCCGTTCTCGGTCCGTTTTCACATCGGTTGACGTTGCCGCTTGTCCGGAGAAAATCTCTTGATGATGGGAGGCGCTACGGATGAAACAACCTGATTTTTCCAACCTGCAGGCGTGTATTGAAGAGGCAAAAACGGCCGCATTGGATACAAACCCGGGACCGGCCGACCCGACGGATTACCGGCAACTGTTGATTCGCCTGGAGGCCGCACGGGACAAACTGCCGCCGCTCTATCGGGAGAAAGTGTTTCAGCCAATCGCGCGCACACTGGACGAGCTCTCCGAGTCCGGATTTGCCGAGCTGCTCAAACGTGACCCAAACCGGGAACGGGAAGCCGGTCTGCTCATGGACATCGTCCAGGCAATCCTGCAAAACGGGGAAGGATACGAACAAACCGCAACAGATGCCTTCCAGGAAGTGGTCAGCGACTTGTACGACGGTTTTCTCAGTGCGGGTGACCGGGCCGGAATCAAACCGCCGGACCGCAGCGTAATCGCTCCGCTGGTCAAATGGGGACGGCCCCAATACGGACCGTACACGTGGCCAATTGACGCCGCAGCCCATTTTGGACTGGAGACAGGCATTGTAAACCTTCCCCCTTCCCATGCCAAGCAGGGACTGCTCGCCTGGTCCGCGCTCGCCCACGAAACGGCCGGACACGACATACTGCACGCCGATACGGGGTTGCTGCAGGAGCTGTCACAGGTTGTCCGCCAGGAGCTGATCGGGCAAAAGTTCAGCCGCAGCTTGGCCGAGTACTGGGCGCTCCGCATCGATGAAACCGCCTCCGACGTGTTGGGCGTGCTCAACATGGGGCCAGCCGCGGGCATTGGCTTGATCGGTTACTTCCGCGCCTTGAACGGCGCTTGGGGAGGCACACCGAAGCTGCGCAATACGGGTCCCGACTACGATCCTCACCCCGCCGACATCCTGCGCGGATACTTGGCCGCCGAGACGGTCCGGCTGCTCCGTTTTGACGGTGCGTCGATCTGGGCAGATGCCCTCATGGCGGAAACGGACAAAGATCTCGGCACGATCGTATTGGGCCGTACAACCATCGACGCTGATACGGCAAAGCGTTCCGCCGCCGCAGTAGCTTCCGTCATCGCGGAGTCGCCGTTGAAGAGCCTGGAGGACCACGCACTTGCCCAGATCCAGAACTGGCACGACCGAGACGAGCAGATTGCTGCCAGCATTCGCTCCCATCTCACCTCCTCCGGCGATCTGAACGAATGCTACATGTCGGGATTGTACGCCGCCCACGTGGTGGCAGCTGCTGTCACCGGTGCTTTGGAACAGGGCGCCAATATCCAGGAGATTTTCCAACGCATGATCACCGTGCTGAAAGGCATGCACGATGCCAATCCAGCATGGGGACCGCTGTATGTCAGACATCCGGGCGATCTCCAGCCCCATCGGGTCTACACCAGGCCTGCCGCCCAATCGGTTGCCGCCGGCTGATCTGAGATACAAGTCGGCTGATCCGAGATACAACAGGACGTCTAGGAGACATTTTGTTCTGACTATTTAGAATTAACAACCTCTTTCGAGAAGCATGGCTCCGCCGAAACGCGGAAACATGCTTCTTTGCTTGCCGATGTTGCGGCATGGCTCTGTGTGCAGCCGCCCGGAAGTGGCAGAAGATGCAGTCAAATTACATAAATATATGATTGAATGTTCATATGTTAATGTGTTATCATTTTCTTGCCATCACTTGTGGAAAAGGGGAAACATTGCATGAACGCGTATGATGTGCTGGTAATTGGTGCCGGTCAAGCGGGGTTGGCCATGGGCTACTACCTGCGGCAAGCGCGGCTCCGTTTCCTGATCGTCGACCAGTGCGAGCGGGTGGGCGATCGCTGGAGGCAGCGGTACGACACGCTGGTGCTGTTCACCCCGCGCTCTTTAAGCGACCTGCCCGGCCTGCCCTTCCCCGGCGATCGTGACGGACTGCCTGGGAAAAACGACGTGGCCGACTATCTGGAACGGTATGCCGCCCACTTCTCCCTGCCAATCCGGACAAAAACGCCCGTCTCGTCGGTTGAGAAGTACGGCGATGGATTTCTCGTCACCAGCGGACAGGAGCAGTGGTTCGCCCGGCAGGTCGTGATCGCTACGGGACCGTTTCAGTCGCCGTGGATCCCTGAGATCCATCGCGATGCTGCCCCTGATGTCGTCCAATTACATACGGATGCGTACAAAAACGAACACCAGCTCCGCCCCGGCCCAGTCCTGGTGGTCGGAGACGGCAATTCAGGGGTCCAGATCGCCGTGGAACTTGCCGCTTCCAGACCGGTTGTTCTCTCCATCGGGCGACAGCGTTCGTTTCTTCCCCAGCGCCTTTTGGGAAAACCTATCTTTTGGTACTTCAAGCTGTCCGGACTACTCTCCATTCCCGTCACCACCCTGCCGGGCCAATGGCTGAGCAGGCAGCCCGATCCGATCATTGGCTGCAAGCGCCAGTTTCAATATCTAAAGCAGCAGGGACGGCTGCGCGTAACGGGGCGGACCATCCGCCTGTCAGGCAATACCGCAACCTTTTCAGACGGCAGTCAGGCGGAAGCTGTTAATATCATTTGGGCAACCGGGTTTCGCTGCACGTATGACTGGCTTCATGTCCCGGGCGTATTGGACGCAAACGGCCGTCCGATTCACCGGCGAGGCGTCACGCCAACCGCCGGCCTCTACTTTCTCGGCCTGCCATGGCAATATCGCCGTTCTTCCGCTCTCTTGGGCGGGGTTGGCGAGGATGCGCGTTACCTGCTCAGGCACATCCTGCACACATCGGGCCGACATCCTGTGACGTAAGGGGGAATCCGCATGGGTCTGCATCACCATCACGGCCATGCCCACGACCACGGACACGGTCATCATCACCATCACGGCAAAGGGGCCAGCAAGCGCGCCCTGCTGATCGCGTTTTTGATTATCACCGCCTTTCTCGTCGTGGAAATCGTCGGCGGCATCCTGACCAACAGTCTAGCACTCTTGTCTGATGCCGGCCACATGGTCAGCGACGCCTCTGCCCTGCTCTTGAGTCTGATCGCGCTGCATGTGGCGGCCCGTCCTCCTTCCACCCAGAAAACGTTTGGGCTGCGCCGCCTGGAAATTCTGGCTGCCTTGACTAACGGTGTCACACTGGCCGTGATCTCGCTGGCAATCCTCTGGGAGGCGTACGAGCGGCTGCGTACCCCTCCCGAAGTGGCGAGCAGCACCATGATCCTGATCGCCTCGCTGGGGCTTGTCGCCAATATCGCTGCCGCGTACGTGCTGATGCGCGGCGACTATCGGGAAAACGTAAACGTGCGCAGTGCCTTACTGCACGTGCTGGGCGACCTGCTAGGCTCCGTCGGGGCCATCATCGGCGGTCTCCTGATGCTCTGGTTCGGCTGGTACATCGCCGACCCGCTGATCAGCATCGTCGTCGCCATCCTGATCCTGTTCAGTTCGTGGCGCGTGACCAAGGAATCGGTCAACATCCTGATGGAAGGATCGCCGGCCCACATTGACGTGACCCGCGTCAGCGAACGCCTGCTGCAGCTCGACGGGGTAAAGGGTGTGCACGACCTGCACGTCTGGACCGTCACGTCAGGATTTGATTCGCTCACCTGCCATCTCACCGTGGAGGATGACCGGCCCAGTTATCCGATCCTAAACGAAGCGATCCGGTTGTTGCACGATGAGTTTGGCATCTCCCATGTGACCATTCAGATTGAAGACGATACAGTGCGGCATGCCGAACTGGCCTGCGAACACAGGGAACCGGCGAAGTGCAGCCATGAGCACGACCGTCCCCATTCGTAAAACAAAAATCTCCTGCGCTTTCTGCACAGGAGATTTTAGACTGAAGACAAACCGATTTACGAAGGAGAAGAACGTTTCCAGGCAGAGCGACTTGTGAGCCCTACCGAGCGGAGCAGCGATTTGCGGGAAAAAGGAGCGCCATCTCTGAATAGGCTGTGTAGCCATGCAGCTTTGGCGATCCCCCGCAAATCGATGAGGAGCGTGCAGTTCGTGCTTCCCTGCTGGGCGAGCACGGGCCCCGCCGAACGCGAGCGTTAGCTTGTGTTCGGTGGGTAAAGCACGGAGCGGATGACGGAAACGTGTTCTCCTCACAGCGACCACTTTGTCTACAAGCCTGAAATCTCCTGCGCTTTTTAACGCAGGAGATTTTTTGCCAGGATCAGTCTTCCATCGTGGACAGGTCGCCGGTCGGCAGGCCCAGTTCCCACGCTTTGAGCACGCGGCGCATGATCTTGCCGGAACGCGTCTTCGGCAGCTTGTCGCGGAATTCGATTTCGCGCGGCGCGGCATGGGCGGCGAAGCCTTCCTTGACGAATTTGCGGATGTCTTCCATCAACTCTTCGCTTGGTTCGTAGCCCGCACGCAGGGAGATAAACGCCTTGATGATTTCCCCGCGCACCGGATCCGGTTTTCCGATGACGCCCGCTTCTGCCACTGCCGGATGTTCCATCAGCTTGCTTTCCACTTCAAACGGACCGACGCGCTCGCCGGAGGTGTTGATCACGTCGTCAATGCGGCCCTGGAACCAGAAGTAGCCGTCTTCGTCCTTGTAGGCCGAATCGCCGGACACGTACCAGCCCGGGAAGCGGAAGTACTCCTCGTACTTCGCCGGATTTCGCCAGATTTTGCGCATCATTGACGGCCAGCCGGTACGAATCGCCAGATTGCCCATCCGGTTGGGCGGCAGTTCATTTCCCTGATCGTCCAGGATGGCTGCGTAGATGCCGGGGAACGGTTTGCCCATCGAGCCGGGCTTGATCGCCATGCACTTGTAGTTGCAGATGAGCTGTCCCCCTGTCTCCGTCATCCACCAGGTATCGTGAATGCGCTGGTTGAAGGCCCGCATGCCCCAATAAACCACTTCCGGGTTGAGCGGTTCACCGACGCTGAGGACGTGGCGCAGTGACGACAGGTCGTAGCGCTTCACGATTTCGTCGCCGGCCCCCATCAGCATGCGGAAAGAAGTCGGGGCACTGTACCAAACAGTCACCTTGTACTTTTGAATCGTGTCGTACCACTCCTCCGGCTTAAACCGTCCGCCGCGCACCACGTTGGTGGCGCCGTTCAGCCAGGGGGCAAAAATCCCGTAGGACGTACCGGTTACCCAGCCCGGGTCAGCGGTGCACCAGTAGATGTCGTCCTCCTGGAGATCGAGGACCCATTTGCCGGTCTGGTAGTGCTGAATCATCGCGTTGTGTACGTGCAGCACCCCTTTCGGCTTGCCGGTGGAGCCGGAGGTGTAGTGCAGGAGCATGCCGTCTTCGCGATCCACCCATTCGATCTCCAGTTCGGAGGATGCGGATGCCATCGCTTCTTCATAGCTGATTTGACCTTTCTGCAATTCGTTTGTAGCCCCGACCAGGATGATGTGCTTCAGCGCAGGCAGATCCTTAACCGGAATGCGCGGCAGCAGCGCAGGCGTGGTGACAATGGCCACCGCTTCGCTGTCCTCCAGCCGGTCGCGGACAGCGGCTTCCATGAACGCCTCAAACAGCGGTCCCACGATCGCTCCGATTTTCAATGCCCCTAAAACGCTTACATACAGCTCCGGCGAACGAGGCATGAACACGAAAACGCGATCTCCTTTGACGATGCCCAGGCTGCGCAGCACATTGCCGAACTTGTTGGATAATTCGCTCAACTGTGCAAACGTGTAGCGCTCATCCCTGGTCGCGTCGCTGTACAGCAGGGCGATCTTGTCTCTTCGTTCCGTCTGCAGGTGGCGGTCAATCGCCTCATACGCGATGTTGACTTTTCCTGTTTCATACCAGGAAAACTGCTTTTCCACGTCGGCCCAGTTAAAATTGGCGTAAGCCTCGTCGTAGTTCTTCAGGTTGTACTGTCCTTCCGCGGGCGGAATCAGGTCGACTTTCATACTCTCTCACTCTCCTTGTGTGACTGAAGGATCACTGCTTCATTCAGCTTTTTCATAATATTTCTGCACTTCTTGACAAATTCCTCCTCCCAGAAACCTACTTATCAGAAAACGCCAGAAATCTTGTATAATGATCAGGTAGTTTGCTAGAAAGCGGAGGTGACAGCAGATGTTTTGGTTATTGATTGTGTCGCTTTTTGCCGTTTTACTTGCGCGCGCCTACCGCAATACGTTTGATCTGAACATCCGCCGCGTCAACGTGGCCGTCCAGCCGTCGGAGTGCCGCGGCGAGTCCGGCAGCTTTAAGCCGCTCACCGTGCTGCATCTGTCCGACCTTCATATGGAGAATTTTTCCATCCCCGCAGAGCGGATCGTCCGGGACTTTTCCGGACAGCACATTGATTTGATTGCGATTACCGGCGACCTGTTGGACCGCCATAAAAATATTCCCAAAGCTGTAGCCTACGTGGAAACCGTGATGAAATTGAACCCGCGTCTTGGCACCTTTGTCGTCTTCGGCAATCACGACTATGTGCTGGCGCCCCCGAAGCTTGGGCAGCTGAAAGCAGAGCTGGAGCGGATCGGCTGTCGGGTGCTGGTGAACCAGCACGTGACACTCATCCACGACGGAATGCCACTGCACGTGATCGGCGTGGACAACTACTCCACCGGCCACAGTGATCTGGCTGCATCATTTCGGCATGTGCCGACAGATGGCGTGCGCCTCGTACTGACGCACGATCCCAACCTCGTCCTGGAGATGCGGGACTATTCGTATGATTATCTGCTGTCCGGCCACTTTCACGGCGGACAGATCCACTGGCCAAAGCCGTTTCACCTCGTCACGATGGGCCAACTGCCCAAGCTGAACATGGTAAAAGGACTGCATCACTACGACGGACGCCCCTTTTACATCAGCGAGGGATTGGGGCAGACGGGGCTGAACATTCGCCTCCGCTCCCGTCCGGAGATCACGCTGCACACGCTGGTTCCTGCCGGCGCGCCGTCTGCTCTTCCGACTGCGGAGACGGCTGCTGCCGCTCAAATGAAAGGCTCCGCTGCAAAACCACACGCCGCAACCAATCCGGGCAAGGTTGCGACTGAAGCCGGCCGCACACTGGCCCTGGAGTAATGTATAATGATGGCATCTCGCAGTGAAACGGGGTGCCGAAGATGGACGCATGGAAACGGGATGTGGAACGAATTCGGCAGGCGACAGGCCTGCCGATCGCGTATCTGAACGTGGCACAGGAAGAGATCGAGGCCGTCCGTGCCGCACAGGAGCAGTCCGGCTGGGAAATCGTCCAAAGCGGGTCTTTCGCCGGCCGGGCGTTGATGGTAGCCATACGGCCGGCACAGTGGCCCGATGCCGCACGTTCGCTGCTGATGCTGCTGTTGACCAAGCCGGAACAGGCCGGCCCCGCCCAGGAACAGGTCACCGCCTGGTTGACGGAAGTGGCGGCGGGCCTTCCCGCTTCTCCGCCCGACGGACTGGAACAGCACTGGGCGTGGCGGGAGAAGCGGGTCTGCTTCCTGTTGGAATCCACCCGAAGCGAGGGACTGTTTGAACTGGCCATACTGCAGCCGCTCCTGCACGATTTTTTCAAAGGGGCCCTCGTCTCGCTGTTTCCGCTGCCTCCTTCACACCTGCTCCTGGCCGTTCCCGTCTCCGCCCTGGATGGCGGCGATGCGGAAAACTGGCTGGAGTGGGCCTATGGCCTGCACGACCTCATCTCCACCGAGTTGATGGAAAACGTGCGCGTCATTCTCGGACCGGCCGTGGAGACACCTGTCCTCCTGGACCAGGCGCTGACCGACTGCCTCCGCCTCTCCCGCGCCCTGCAAAAATACCGGCCGAAAGTCATGGTAGCGGACAGACGGCAGTACCCGCTGGAACAGTGGGCCGCTTCCCTGCCTTCCGACATCGCCTCTCTGCTGGGCGATACACTCTTGCATATAATGCCGGCACCGAAGCTGAGCCACGAACAGATCCAGACCCTGGAGACCTTGTTTGCCCGGCAGCTGAATGTGAGCGAAGCCGCCCGGCAGTTGTATCTGCACCGCAATACCCTGATCTACCGGCTGGACAAGCTGACGGAAGAGACCGGTCTGGACCCCCGGCAGTTTCCCGATGCCGTGCTTCTGCAGTTGTTTCTCCTGTTTCGGCAAAATTGACCAAACAATTCGTACAATTTGACCGTAGCGCTGCCCATCCCCTGCTGGTAACATATGGGCTACAGCGAAGAGGAACGACAGCATTGCAACTTTCGGGAAGACGGAGGTGCCGGAGTTGGCAAAAGTGACGCTCCATCACGTGTACAAACGGTACAGCAATAATGTCACCGCGGTACACGATTTTCATCTGGAGATCAAAGACCGTGAGTTTCTCGTACTGGTCGGTCCGTCCGGATGCGGGAAATCGACCACGCTGCGCATGATTGCCGGACTGGAGGAAATCTCCGAAGGCGACTTGTACATCGGGGACCGGCGGGTCAATGACGTGGCCCCCAAGGACCGCGACATCGCCATGGTGTTTCAAAGCTACGCCCTCTACCCGCACATGAACGTCTACGAAAACATGGCGTTTGGCCTCAAGCTGCGCAAGTTTTCCAAAGCGGAGATTGACAAACGCATCCAGGAAGCAGCGCGCATTCTCGACATTGCCCATCTGCTCGACCGCAAACCAAAGGCGCTCTCCGGCGGCCAGCGGCAGCGCGTCGCCCTGGGACGAGCCATCGTCCGCGAACCGCAGGTATTCCTCATGGACGAACCGCTGTCCAACCTGGATGCCAAACTGCGCGTCCAGATGCGCACGGAAATCCTGAAATTGCACCAGCGGCTCAACACCACCGTGATTTACGTGACCCACGACCAGACCGAAGCGATGACCATGGGCGACCGCATCGTCGTAATGAAAGACGGCGTCATCCAGCAGGTGGCCACCCCGACCGACATTTACAACCACCCGGTCAACCAGTTCGTGGCCAGCTTTATCGGGTCCCCGGCGATGAACTTCATCAAGGGGCGCATCGTCGAAACGGACGGAAAGCTGTTCTTTGAAGCTGCCAACCTGCGGATTCGCTTTCCGGAAGACAAGGCGAAGGTGCTGCGGGAGAAAGGATATGCCGACAAGCAGGTCACGTTTGGCATTCGCCCGGAAGACATTTACAGCGACAACCAGTTTATCGAAGCCAATCCGTTTGACAGCAACGTCACGGCAGAGGTGGACGTCGTCGAGAACATGGGCTCCGAACTGTACGTCTACTTTTCCAATGTCGGCGGCACACAGCTTGTAGCTCGCGTCGACGCCCGCGAAGGCATCAAGCCGCGGATGTCCGTCAAACTGGGCATGGATTTGTCCAAGTGCCATGTGTTTGACAGCGAGACGGAAACGGCTGTATTCTAAATGAAAAAAAGAGAAAAAAAGGGATGTCTTTGCAGGCACTCCCTTTTCCTGTTTTGTAGAGAGGAGAGAAACATGTCATACAAAATCGTGTTTTTTGACATCGACGGGACGCTCTTGAATACGGATCACACCATCCCCGAGGAGACGCGGAGGGCTGTCAGGCAGCTGCAGGATAACGGCGTTTTGGTCGCGATTGCCACAGGCCGCGCGCCGTTCCACCTGCTGCCGGTTGCACAGGAACTGGGGATCGATACCTATGTCGGGTTCAACGGCTCGTACGTGGTTGCAGAAGGCCGGCTGATCCGCGAGACGCCGCTGTCCAGGAAAACGCTGGCCGACCTGGAAGCGACAGCCCACGCCAACGGCCACCCGATGGTATTCCTCAGTGCCGATACCTGTTATGCCAACACCGCCGACCATCCGCACGTAATCGAGTCGTTTCACTCCCTGCGCCTGGCGCCGCCCGTATGTCGGCAGCGCTACTGGGAAGAGGCTTCGATCTACCAGGCGTTCCTCTACTGCGGCGAACAGGAGGAACACAATTACTTCACCCGCTTTCGTGACGACGTGTCGTTCGTCCGCTGGCACCGCGTCGTCCTGGACGTGCTTCCTCCTAACGGCTCCAAAGCGCGCGGCATTGAAGCGGTGCTGCGTCATTACGGACTCAAGCCGGAAGATGCGGTGGCGTTCGGCGACGGCCTGAACGACAGGGAAATGCTCGCCTACGTCGGCATGGGTGTGGCGATGGGCAACGCCCACGAGCAGGTGAAGCCGCTGGCAAACATGGTGACCCGCCACGTTAACGATGCGGGCATCCACTACGGACTGCGGCAGCTCGGCCTGATTTAACCGATACCCTCCTCGTTACATCCACCATCCAGGGAAGCATGTCAGCTTTTTCCGTCATAATCACTCCCTCCGTGCGCACGCTATGTCTATACAGCATGGAGGGAGTGAGTTTTTTTGCGAGTCTTACCCCCGATTATCGCAGCGATTGCTCTGGTCGGGCTGGCCGTGATCCCGCTTCGCTGGCATCAGCAGCAGGAAATGCGCGAACCTCACCCCCAGGTAACTTCGCTATCGGCACATATTCCGCGGATCAACTACATTGAACAGGTTAAAGACACGCGGCGCGGGTTGGAAAAAAGCGCCCATATCAAAACCCTGCACCACAATACGCGCGACCGCAGCCACTATGTAGAGCATGAGGTCGTCGTCCGCTTTTCTCCCCGCCCTGACCAAGCGGCCCTCCAAAAGCTGCTGGATTCGGTCGACGGCAGGATCAAGCGGGATTTTGGGCAGGCGATGATTATCAAGTCGCGCAGTTTGACCACCCAACAGCTGATGAAAAAGCTGGCCGAGCATCCCGATTCCGTCTACGCGGAACCCAACTACCTGCTGCTGCCGAACCGTCGGCCCAACGACCCCTATTACCGTGAGTATCAATGGAACCTCCCCCTGATCGGCATGGAACAAAGCTGGGACATCAGCCAGGGCTCCAACGACGTCGTGGTGGCGGTCATCGACACGGGCATTGATTTGCGCCATCCGG
The DNA here is from genome assembly GCF_020923495.1 of Brevibacillus sedimenti. Taxonomy (GTDB): domain Bacteria; phylum Bacillota; class Bacilli; order Brevibacillales; family Brevibacillaceae; genus Brevibacillus; species Brevibacillus aydinogluensis. The sequence continues at coordinate 2,633,904 of NZ_CP064048.1, read as the reverse complement.
AATTTGCCGGCAAACTGGTGCAAGGCTACAACGTGCTGGAAGACAACAACGTCCCCCAGGACGACAACGGTCACGGCACCCACGTCGCCGGAGTGATTGCCGCCAAAACCAACAACGCCGACGGTATCGCCGGCATGACCTGGAACAGCAAGCTGATGCCGATCAAGGCGATCGGTGCGGACGGGGCCGGATCCGCGTTTGACATCGCCCAAGCGATCTACTGGGCGACCGACCACGGCGCCGACGTGATCAATCTGAGCGTGGGCAACTACACCTCCTCGGCCGCCTTGAAAGAAGCGTGCCGTTACGCGTATGACCGCAACGTGGTGCTTGTAGCCGCATCCGGCAACGACGCGACCAACCAGCCCAGCTATCCGGCTGCCTACGAGGAAGTCTTGTCCGTGGCGGCTGTCGACCATAACAAACAGCGGGCCGATTTTTCCAACTACGGGGACCATGTGGATGTGACCGCACCCGGCGTTGACATCCCCAGCACTTACATTCACAACGACTACGCCGCCTTGTCCGGCACTTCCATGGCGTGTCCGCACGTAGCGGCGCTGGCTTCGCTCATCCGCTCCGTCAGTCCTCACCTGACAAACAAAGAGGTCATGCAGATTATTCGCGAGACCGCGGTCGATTTGGGCCCTCCCGGCAAGGACAAGCTGTACGGGTTTGGCATGATCGACGTGAATGCAGCGCTCAGGCAGGTGCAGCCGGCAACCACACGCCAGGTGCAAGAGCCGGATACCTTCGGCGAACTGCTGAACAAGTTTTTGCTCCGTCTTCGCTTTGGACTGTAAGAACGAGTGATTCCAACGAGTGATTCCGCAAAAATGAGTGATTCCGACCAGGAGGCGTTTTGATGAAAGCGTGCATCGTGTTTGCCCACGAAGGAACCAAAAGTTTTGCCCATCAAATCTTGCAGCGCGTCGTCACTGCTTGTGAAGCAGCCGGCATTCGTCCGGTTGTCCGCGACCTGTACCAAATCGGGTTTGACCCGGTCTTTGACGCGGAGGACATGCACCTGGCCAGCCAAGGCCGGGCCCGGGCGGATGTGGAAGAGGAACAGCAACTGATCACCGACGCCGACCTGCTGGTCATGATCTACCCGGTCTGGTGGTGGTCACCGCCCGCCATCCTGAAAGGGTACCTGGACCGCGTCTTTACGGACGGGTTCGCGTTCCGCTACGGCGATGACGGACCGGTCGGCATGCTGAACGGAAAACAGGCGCTCGTCTTTACCACCACCCGCGAGTCGGAACAGGAGATGCGCGCCGACGGGTTTGACGAGGTGGTACGCAAACAGATTGTGGACGGGACGCTGAAGCTGATCGGCTATGACGTGACCTATCGCAACTTTGCTGCCGTTCCATACGTGAGTGAAGCGGAACGGGCCGCCATGCTGGAGGAGGCGGAAGCGCTGGTTCGCCGCATCCGGCAGCCCGTTGGGGTGTAAGGCATCGCGCAGAATTGACGCTAAAAGCCCTCCCGGCAGCGGCACGAGATGATCCGTGCCTGTCTGCCTCGGGAGGGCTGTGTTTGATTTACGCTTTTTGCATCCGTTTCTTTGTAATATAGTCCGTTTCGTAGTACTGCAGATCGTCACGCAGCTGCTCAAACACCTTGGACAGGGATATGGTCAGCTGTTTGAGCTCAGGGGTTACCTCTTTGCGGAAGATAATGGCGTCATGGCCGGTGTACGAATAACGCCCGTCTTCGTCGTACACTTCCCCTTTGGGGTAGTAGAAGTTGTTCACACAGGAGTGATACACCTGATACAACACTTCTTCGGCAAACTCCTCGTTGAACTTGGCTCTCCGAAGCGCCACGCCCAGCCGCTCGTACGCATTTTCGCAGTAAACCAAAAGGTGCCGCAAATCGGAGAGATAGTCGCGGTAGTAAGCCTCGTACTCTTCCGGATCGCCGGATTGCGCCACAAGGCCCGCCAGTGTGACTTGGTTGAGAAAGCGCTCCAGCTCCATGCTTACCTTCTTCAACTTCGTGTACGTGTCCTCGCACAATTGCTTCAGATGAGTCGCTGACATAGTGCCCCCCTCGCGTAGAAAATCTGCCTTTTTCTGAATAGTATAAAGGATATCTTATTTACAGCACAAGAATTTCTTTTCAGCATATCCTGCTACGCACGAGTCGACTCCGCTTCGGGAAGCGTCACTTTCCGCGTCTGGAACTGGTAGGCGATGTACGCCGCAAACAGGCCGATCAGCGTCATAAACGCCAGGACTGCCAGATCATGTGTCAGGTAGGACAGGTCGTGTCCCTTGTTTAAAATTTCCCGGACGCCGTTGAGAAAATACGTGAGCGGCAGCGACTTGCCAATGGCCGCAACGGCCGCCGGCATGGACATCAGCGGCCAGGTGTACCCCGACAGCATGAACGACGGCACTGCAATCAGCATGGCGATCTGAGTGGCCTGCAGCTGGTCTTTGGACCAGAACGAGATGGCAAATCCGATCACCACCACAGCGAGGTTAAAGACGGTGCCCACGATCAACAGATGGGCGATGCTGCCGTAATACGGGATCTCAAATCCCTTTAACAATAAAGCAAATACCAGCATCAGATTAAAGGTGGCCACCAGCATATAGGGCACTATCTTGCTCAGGGCAATCGTCCAGAAGCCATTTTCCCTCAGGGACGACGCCCATGTCCCGGCTTCTTTTTGCTGGGCAACGGAGAGGGCTACGCCCAAAAACAGCACCTGCTGCAGCACCGTTCCGCCCAGACCGAAGACCATGAACGTCAGGTAACTGAACGTCGGATTGTACAACACGCGATAGCGGTAGTCGATCCCCGTGAACAGGTTTTTTCCTTCTTCTCCCCAGCCGCCCTGGGCCTCCAGCTTCTTCAGCGTGACGCCGGCCGAGACCGACTTGATCACGGTGTTGGCGGCCCGGACCGCAGTGTTGGAAATCAGCATGTTGCTGCCGTCGATGACAGTCAGCACCTCTGCCTCACGTCCCGCTTTAACGTTTTTCTCCAGATCAGCGGGAATGATCACGGCCATGTTCGCCTGTCCCCGGTCAATCAGGTCCATCGCCTCTGCTTCCGTGCCGACGAAGTGGGTGATGCGGAACGTCTGGTCCACCTCAAAGGCGCGGTACAGCTCGCGGCTCAGTTCTGTCTGGTCTGCATCAACCAGCACGGTGGGAATCTCCATCACCTTTTTTTGGCTGTACAAAAACCCGAACAGCGTCATGTACAAAAGTGGTACGACGAACAGCACCAGACGGATCGTCTTGTTTGTATAGATGTTGCGCCACTCCTGAAGGAGCAGGCGGGAGAAATTACTCACCGCCACCAGCCCCTTCGATGTTCCATTCGACCGTCAAGCCCGGCCGCAATTCAGGATCGGTCACCGTCATTTTCACCTGGAAGGAACGGATGTCCCTGTCGCCCAGCTCCTGGGTTGCTTTCTTCACGGCAAAATCAGCTGCAGGCGCCACACTGACGATCGTCGCCTCCACGTCGCGTTTCAGCGCCGGCACGTAAAGGGTCGCCTTGTCGCCCGCCTTAACCGTGGACAGAGCGTACTCGTTCACGTAAAACTTCACAAAGTTATCTGTTTTTGCCTGCAGCGTCACAACCGTATAGCCCTGCGCCACCAGTTCCCCTTTTTGCACGGCAACTGACTTGACGATGCCATCCACCGGCGCGGTCAGCTTGGTGTTGTTCAGGTACGCGTTAATCTCGTCGAGCGCCCCTTTGGCCTGCTGCACGCCTGCTTCCGCCGATCTGACGTCGAGCTGTTTTACCCCCACCTGTCCGCGCGATGCCACCGCTTGATCGTATGCGGCTTTTGCCTGCTCCCACTGTGCCTTGGCCGCTTCCAGCTGCTCCTGGCGCGCTCCGGTCTCGGCCATCTTGAGCTGTTCGTTTACAGCTTTCAGTTCGGCCTCCGCTTGTTCGTACTGCATCTGCGCCTCTTCCACTTTTGCCTGCGGAACGGCTCCTTCTTCAAACAGCTTTTTCATTCGCTCCAGCTGCGTGGCTGCGATCTCCTTGGCTGTCTGAGCCGCCTGCTGCTTCGCCTTTAACTGGGCCACTTCCTCGGAGCGCGCCCCGTTCTTGCTGGCCTCGTACTGCGCTTTGGCCGCGTCCACTGCCGCTTTCGCCTGTTCCACCTGCGCGCTTATGGTGCTGTCAGTGATGGTCACGCCTTTTTTCGCCTGTTCCAGACGGACAAGCGCCAGACGATAGGCGGCCTCCGCCTGTTCCCGTTTTGCCAGCAGTTCATCGCTGTTCAGCGTGGCCACCAACTGCCCCGCTTTTACCTCGTCTCCTTCCTGTACGGCGATCTCAGCAATCGAGCCGCCCATCTTAAACGACAAATCCACCTCGGTCCCCTCGACTACACCGGTCAACTGCGCTCCACGCTGTCCCGCCACGTTGACCGCTCCCGGTCCCAACAAATACGTTCCCAGCAAGACAATGCCAGTCAAGAAACCGGCCATCCCAATCCATGCTCGTTTGTTCATGGTTGTTCTCCTCTCCTTGTGATATGTCTGTTACCTGTGATGTCGTCAGCGCTGAGGCACGCGCAGCACGCCGGACAAAAGCAGCCGAAGCGTCTGCTCATCCGCGGCCGTCGCCCGTTCCTTGCGAAAGTGCCTGCGCAGCACGGTAATCCCGGCCATGCCGAACAGGGCGGATACCAGCGACCACACGTCCGCCTCCTCGGCAACATGTCCGGCCTGCTTCAGTTCGGCCCAGTACCTTTCCATCGTGCTGAAATACCCGGCCAGCAGTTTGCCGATCATCTGATCCCGCTGCTCGTGGCCGGTAAAAAAGCTCAGCAGGAGGAGACACAGTTCCCGGTGTTCGGAAAAGAAGCGAAGATGCTCATCCAATACGCCAATCATGCGCTGATCCAACGGCACATCGCCGCGATTCATCACGCTGTCCACGGAATCGATCAGCATCTTCACCCCTCTTTCAATCACGTACAGAAACAGTTCCTCCTTGGTGGAAAAGTGGTAGTACAGCGTGCCTTTGGCCACCTGTGCCACCTCGGCAATCGCGTCCATCGTGGTGTCGCTGTACCCGTACTGGGCAAAAGCCTTCAGTGCTCCCTGTGCAATCTGATCTTTTTTGGATCGGGCCATCCCTCCTCATCCTCCTTTGCGTTTTTAAACTGACTGGTCAGTACAAAAATGAGTGTACGACTTTTTTCCTTTTTCGTCAAGTCTCTTGCAAAAAAGCAGACCGCCCGGCAGGCGGTCCTTCCCTGTTTTCGCTGTTTTCCGTCGTCCCGGCCTGCGAGCACTGCTCCCAACGATCAGGCAACCGCCCGGCATTTGCGTCGTGGTACCGCTCTGTTCATGCACCGCCCCGTGCACAGTCAGCAGATTACCCTGAGGTCCGAATCGTCAATGGACGAGTTCAAACCCTATTGACGTATAACCGATGTCGTTCAACAGTGTCTGGAACTCCTCATCCCTTACCGTTTCTCCGCGCAAAATCCGCTCGTGCAGGTCGGCTATTCGCTGGTAGATGGCCTTGTTGGTGGAGACGTACATAATGTTGAAACGGGTCTCCGCCTGCAGCCTGCTGCGCATCGCTTTTACCACTTTCATCTGGATGTGGTCAGTGTGGCCGTTATCGATCCGATTCGGCGAGCCAGGCTCATGGGGGATCGTCGGATTCGGGTTGACCTGGTCCGGCTTGGGCGTATCGGCCGTCAGCACGCCAATCAGCAGATTGTCCTTGAACGCCAGCACCTTGATGTCCTGCACGCCGGGAATTCGCTCTGCGTGGCGTTCCAGCAGGGCGAGCAGATGAGGCTCGCGGCGGTGGATGTTCTTTTGGTAGATCATCGCTGCCGGCCCCTTGTCCCGTCCGAGGTTGTCACTTTTCAGGTTGATGCCGTACGGGTCAAAACGCGCCTGCTGGCCCGTGTAGTCTTCCGTCCCCTGCTGCTTGTTTGGCGTACAGCCGGCGATTCCCACGGCCAACCATAGGGCCGCGCACAGCACTCCCACTCGCTTCACGCAAAAAACACCTCCTTACCCCTAGTGTGTGGTCTGAGAGGTGTTCTTACTCTGATGGAGCGTTCCTTATCTTCCCTTTTTATCACACCGCTGCTGGACAACCGGGCACACGCAGCCAAGCCTTTCAGCCGCCTGCCGCTCCGCTTAGACTCGTTTCGACACGGCTGCCTGTCCATTTGCAAAATTTTGCAGGAAAAGACCGCAACGTTTCGATAAATGCGGCGTCAAAAATAAATGAAAGCATCTGTACGGACGGCAGGTGACTCAGCAGGCTAGAGAACCGCAGGCATTTCCACGTTTTTTCTTCGTAATTGTCCTCAAATTCGGGATTGTTACTGGATTGCAACCATTGCGTTAGCAGATACCGATACAATAGACGTACAACAATGTCAGTTCATCAAGAAAGAGGCCGAAAATCATGAAAAAACTGCTCCCTTTACTCATCCTCGCACTCATTCTCACCATTATTCCTCCAGGCGGCAGTTCCGCCAACACTGCTGTCATTCAATTGGGAAGCGACGTGCTCTTTAATCAATTCCACCACGTCATTCAAGGCAAAAAGGTGGGCCTGGTCACCAATCAAACCGGTGTCAACAGCCAGGGAATCAGCACGATCGACATGCTGCGGCGCGACCGTACCGTCACGCTGACCGCGCTGTACGCCCCCGAACAAGGACTGGATGGAAAAACGCCTGCGGGGCAACAAACCAGCACGTACTTTCACCCTGTCTACAGTATTCCGGTGTACAGCCTGTACGGCTCCACCCCCATCCCCACAAAGGAGATGCTGTCCAACATTGACGTGCTGGTCGTCGACCTGCAGGACATCGGTTCCGCGACCTCTCCCTACATCTCTACACTTACGGCCTGCATGACTGCTGCCAAACAATTTGGCAAACCGCTCATCGTGCTGGACCGGCCAAACCCGGTCGGCGGCACCATCGTGGACGGTCCACTGCTGGAGGCACCGCACCGTTCGTTCATCGAAGGCGCTCCCCTGCCGCTGGCGCACGGCATGACCATCGGTGAATTGGCCCGGTTTTTCAACCGCAGCATCAACGCCGATCTGACCGTCATTCCCATGCAGGGGTACACCCGTCAAATGCTGTACCAGGATACCGGACTGCCCTGGATTCCCAGTTCCCCCGAGACTCCCGACCTGGCCGCCGTTTTCGGCTACATGGCAACCGGCCAAGGCGAAGGAACGGGAATCACGCCAGCCGACAACTTTACCTGGATCGGCGGAGAAGGCATTGACTCCGATGCGTATGCGGATCTGCTGAACGGCGCCCTGCTTCCCGGGGTGATGTTCCTGCCGCAAGACAAGGAAACGCGCGGCGGGGTGCGCCTGCACATCATCGACCCGTACCGGTTCAATCCGGCGAAGACAGGCATCTACACGCTTGCATACGCCAGCCAGTTGAATCATGATCTGGTGCCGAAAAGCGGCCTGACGAGCAGCGTGAGTCAGCACCTGGCGCAGGGATTGTCTCCGCAGGCGATCGAAAGCACGTACGCTGACAAACTGGCGGCATTCCGCGAACAGCGAAAAGCGTTTCTCATCTACGGCGATCAACCGTACGAACCGGCCGAACCGATCCGCAGCAAGCCCGCTTCGGACGCGCAGCCGCAGCAGCCCCCGGTCAGCAAACCGGCGCAAGGGCAGCAAGCTCCGGCGAATCAGCCGCAGGCTCCGGTAAATCAGCCGCAGGCTCCGTCGAAAAAACCTGTGCCGCCCACAGAAAAACCGGCAGCCGTCACACCGGCTCCAGCCGGTGCTGAACAAACTGGGAAACAGACGCCAACGACCAACCCGCCCGCTCCTTCGACAGCAGTGCCGGGCACACAGCCGACCGAGAGCAAACCTCCGCAGGACAAAGTGGCCTATCTCACCTTTGACGATGGCCCCTCGCCGGTTACGAGCCAGATCCTGGACATCCTGAAACAGCATCAGGTGAAAGCCACCTTTTTCGTAGTTGGCAAAAATGTTCCCGGCCGTGAAGCTGTACTGAAACGGGCCATCGCCGAAGGACACGTGGTCGGCGGTCACACCTATTCGCACGATTACCGTCTGATCTACAAGGACATCGCGTCGTTCTTTGCCGATCTGGAAAAAGGCAACCAGCTGATCGAGAAGGCCACGGGCGTCAAGCCGACCGTGTTCCGCTACCCGGGCGGCAGCACCAACACAGTGAGCAAAAAGTACCAAAATCCAAACGTGTACAACAACAGCCACACGGTCATGCAGGACATCAAGGCGGAAGCGGCCAAACGCGGCTATGTCTTCATCGACTGGAACATCTCCAACGGCGATGCCAGCAGCAATCACTACACGCCGGAGAGCGCGCTGGCCAATGTGAAAAGCCAGGTAAAGCACCAGCGGGAAATCGTCGTGCTGATGCATGACGCCTCGACAAAAGCGGCAACGGCCCAATCGCTGCCGGCAGTCATTCAATATTTGAAGCAGCAGGGCTACCGATTTGACGTTATTCGCCCCGACAAACCGACAGTCGCCAACGTGAAGTAACGGCAGCCAACCATCACCAGCTCCCTTTCGAGGGAGTTGTTTTTTTGTTTGGGGGCACAATAAGCGGGGAGCCGGACAACTCCTGCCGGCGTCCGCAGCAACACGGAATAACGGGAGGAAGATCATGGGAAACTACAAATGCTGCCACTGCGAGCATGAAACAGACAGCATTCATCTGATCACGTACTTCCAGGGCAAGCAGGAACGCGAAGAACTCGTCTGCGACACCTGTTACGCCGAGTGGCTGGAAGGGTTGAAAGGTTAAAGACAGTGCCCTACATGCTTAAATGCTCTCCCGGCGGCGACGGCAAGCCGTCGGGATCGGGAAAACACGCACGCCTTTAACCCCCGGATCGGCATGCCCGGGGGTTGGGGTGCGCAAGTGCAGCTGTCCCAGCTAGTGCGCTTACGAAACAACCTGATTATGGTCATCTGCCGCCAGCGACTTGTAACGGAGACGCAGCTCCCGTTTCAAAATTTTCCCGCTCGGATTGCGCGGCAGGCTGTCGGTAATAACCGCGTATTTGGGCGCCTTGAACGAGGACATCCGTTCCCGGCAAAACGTCAAAATTTCCTCCGCGGTCAGCGTCTCGCCCGCTTTCGGCACCACCACTGCCGTGACCGCTTCGATCCAATAGGGGTGCGGAACACCGATCACCGCTGCCTCTGACACTTTTGGATGGCGGTAGATCAATTCCTCTACTTCCCGGCTGGCGACGTTTTCCCCGCCGGTTTTGATCATGTCTTTTTTGCGGTCCACAATGGTGATGTACCCCTCTTCGTCCATGATGCCGAGGTCGCCGCTGTGAAACCATCCATCACGAAATGCTTCCCGCGTTTTTTCCTCGTCGCGGAAGTAGCCGAGCATCGCATGGCTGGTCCGATGCACGATTTCCCCCACCGTTCCCGGAGGCACTTCGCGTCCGTGGTCGTCAACGATTTTCGTCTCCACGTTGAGCGCCGGTCTCCCGGCCGAACCTGCCTTGAGCAGTTGGTCCTCCGGCTTTAGCACGGTTGCCAAGGGAGCCACTTCCGTCTGTCCGTAAAAGTTGTAAAACCGTGCGTTGGGCAGCCGCGCGTTCAGCTCCTTGAGAATTTCCACCGGCATGATTGCCGCGCCGTAATAGCATGTTTTCAAGGAGGAAAGATCCCGTTCGGCAAACGAGGGGGAACGCAGCAGCGCAATCCAGACGGTCGGCGGGCAGAACAACTGCGTGGCCCGGAACCTTTCCACCGTCTCCAGGATCACGTCCGGCACGGCTTGTTCCAGAATGATCCCGCTCGCCCCCAGGTACACGTACGGGCCGAGAAAGCAGTGCAGCTGTGCACAGTGAAACAGCGGCATCGCGTGCACGGCAATGTCGTCTGCCGTCATTCCGCCGTCAATGATCGTGCTGACGTATTCGGCAACCACGTTTGCATGGGTGAGCATGACCCCTTTTGGCTTTGCTTCCGTGCCGCTGGTGTAGAGGATGTGGACAACGTCGTCATCCGCCAAATCCACTTCCGGCTCCATCGTCGCGCAATCCCGTATCCATTCGCGAAACGACAGCCATGGCCCGGTCGGATCAGCCGGTTTGGAGATGAGACAACACACCTTCGGCGAACAGCCGGACAACCGGATCGCCTCGTCCATCACTGTCCGAAATTCCGGAGCGGCAAAGCAGGTGCTCACTTCGGCATGGCCGAGAATATACGACACGTCTTCGCTATTCAACATGTAGTTGATCGGCACCATCACCACCCCCGCCTTGGCCAAGGCGAAGTTGAGGATGGCAAAATCCATGGAGTTGCGCGACAGGACTGCTGCCCGCTCCCCTTTGCGCAATCCAGCTGCCAGCAGCGCATTTGCCGCCTGATTCACCACCTTGTCCAATTGTTCGTAGGTGAGTGTCTCTTCTTGGAAACGCAGCGCCAGTTTACGCGGAAAACGTTTCCGGCTGCGGCGCAGCAAATCCCCCAGCGTGTTACGCCTCGCACGTTGCATGTCGTTCATGATACCGCCTCCTCCTTGTCCGTTTTCTATATTATATCCAAATAATTCTGTATAGTATGTAAATTTAAACAACATTTCCCGGGCAAACCCAATAAATAAAAAAGGTCCCTGACCATGTCGATCAGGGAGAAGAACTCAAGGTTATGAGGTTGTCTTCTATATCATAGTATAGATAACTGTATATCTACAACCAGCATATTATTCCAATCAATATATGGAAAATGAGCGCTCACTGGCATAAAGCCGATGCGGGTCATAAGTCCTGCCCGCTCAACGTTTGCAAAAAAAGAACGGCGACTCGATCTGCAGTAGTAAGCCGCCGCAGGCCCCCAAGAAACACGGGTGCTTCGTCTACAGGATATATCAATGAGTACATACGAATCGATAGCAAATGGATGGATAGCGATGAAAACTTTGGCCCATTTTCCAAGAAAACCGTCCCCGGTTTGGTTCGTCCGACGCTTCACGCGGCTTATTCCTGCACGATCGGGGTCGGCTCCACAATGGACAGCGGGACTCCGTGCATGCCAAAAATTTGCCGGACCTGTATGTACTGGTGTACCGGCAGGTCTGGGAACAGAAAGGCGACTTCCCCGGTCGGCAGTGAAGTAATCATGCGCGGGATGGACCGCTTGTTCAATTCGCGGCGGATGGATGCCGCATCACGCCATGAAGCGGCGAAATAAATCGTGGGTGTAAAGGGTTCGGCATTCACTCTCAAAACACGCTCCTTTTTATGCTTCCTTTCTTATATCGGCGAAAATGGCCAACACTATAATTGTAATATATTACCAGCTAATTGGCACGTGCGTCCTTCCGTTTGCAGACAAACGGATGTTATTGTGTAACACCTTTCGACGTACTGGACTCAATTGTAAAAAAATATAAAATATCCAAAATTGGTGTTGACAATCTATTCCAGTTGCTTACCCTGATAAGGGAAACCATTCCGCTAAGGAGCATTTCGGGACCATGAAAAAGAAAATGATCACATTTGGCGGCGTCATCGCTGCTGTTCTTTTCGCCCTCCTGGCTGTCCATCATTTTTATACACGCGAAGTTGACACAAGTAAGGAACCAGATACCAGCAAAAAGGAACCGGCGGAATATTTACATATTACGGCCACCGCTTACAATAACGGGCAAAATGATGATGACGGGATTTCGTTGGTGTTGTACCTGTATTCCATTCGGGATCAAACCATGTCCGAAATCGCGAGGTTTCCGATCGACCCCGATTATCCGGTGGCTTTTGCCGATCTTCACGACAATAAGGTGTATTTTAGTGACAGCAATCCAGGGGAAGACTTTGATAATCTGAGAACGCCGAGAGTTACACAGGTTACACATATTCGCCCCAAGACTCTGTATTTGATGGATTTGGATTTTGGAAATTATCAGCCGATCTACCATACGGATCAATTTGAAATCAGACTGACCAGGCAGCTTGACGCAAACCGTATCTTAATGACTTGGGATCCATTTATGGGTGCATCCAAACCCAGAACGTTACGAATGTTGTATCTCGACACTCAAAAAGTCGAAGATTTTGATGTTCCGGGTATTAAGGAAGTGAAATCCTTTTATCCGAGGGATAATGCTGAAGGAATATTTATTTTAGGGAGGGATCTCAATAACACATACGGTCTGTTTTATTATGACCTGGTTACCAAACAGGTAAGCAATCTATTTGAAAAGTACCCGCTTCCAAAAAATCATCGCAGTCTGGTCGACTTCGTTTACAGTATGAATTAAATCCCCGCCATGCCTCTGGCGGGGGTTTTGCGAAGGAGGCGTATTGCAATTGAAAAGAAAGCTATTTTTCCCTATTGGATTAATTGTTATGGCGCTGATTGTCGCTGGGATTTTCTATTTTTTCATTGAAAAAAATAAACGGTATTCATTTAGTGAAATTGTAAGCATCCATGAAGGAGATATTGCTGCAGTATTAGTGGATTCTGACTCAACTGTCACCGCCGGGATATAATTGACCCAGGTTCGCCGGAAAGAAAATGACCCACCCATAGCGAATATATCCCCTTCGTAATTAACGGCCAAGTTAATCTTCGGAGGGAGACACATGCTAAGGAGTGGGATAGTGATATCGTTACATACCATGAGGGCAGAAGGCAAGAGTATTCGTGAAATTGCCCGTCTAACGGGGCATTCTCGAAATACAGTTCGCCGATATCTCCGGGGTGAATTCTCCCCCGAAAAGGGAACCCGTAAATCTCGTGGTTCCAAGCTTGATCCGTATAAACCGTTCCTGCAGGAACGTCTTCAAGAAGGTATCTATAACTGCGAGGTTTTATTCGATCTTCTACGAGAAAAGGGGTATACCGGGGGACGTACCATCTTGAAAGACTATGTGAAGGACTTCCGTCCTCCCAAACAAGTTCCCGCTGTTCTTCGTTACGAGACGAAACCTGGTGAATACGCACAGGTCGACTGGGGACTGTGTGATTACGTAGATTTGGACGGTACAGTCCGAAAAGTGCCGGTATTTGTCATGGTATTGGGGTACTCTCGTTCCACCTATATAGAGTTCACTAAGCGTTGTGACATTCACAGCTTTCTTCGTTGCTTGATTCATGCTTTTGAATATTTTGGGGGCATCCCAAAGGTAATGCTGACCGACCAGATGAAAACCGTCGTACTGGGCATGGAAGATGATCGAAAACCTCGCTGGCATCCGCTTTTTGCCGACTTTGCTGCAGCGATTGGGCTTGTTCCAAAAGTATGCAAAGTTCGACGCCCCGAAACAAAGGGAAAAGTGGAACGAGGCGTTCAATACGTAAAAAACAACTTTCTTCCTGGCAAACGCTTCGTTGATTTACAGGATCTCAATCAACAAGCCCTACACTGGTGCGAGCGGATTAACCGCCGTATTCATGGAACAACCGGCGAACGTCCCTTTGACCGACTCCGTGAGGAAAAACTGTCGCCCATCCCTTCAGCTGAACGGTGGGAAAAATACTTGCATGAACCAAGACAGGTCAGCCGAGACGGATTTGTTAGCTACGATGGTGTACGATATGGAGTTCCATGGAGGTACAGTGGACGTGAGGTAACCGTTCGAGAAGTGAATGGGTGGGTGGAAATCTGGGCCGACGGCACATGTATTGCTCGACACCAAAAGGTCTATCGATCCCGCACAACTGTTTTTTGCGAAAACCAGTATGCAGGTCTTTCGACCGCTCAAGGATATGCCTATCCACGTCCGCAAGCCCGACAGATTTCATCGCAGCAAGTGGAAGTACGTTCGCTGGATGTCTATGAGCAGCTAACAGGGGTGGGAGCATGATTGAACTGGAACAAGCACGGCTACGCCTCGAGGAACTTGGGCTTCAGCAAGCAGCTCTCCTCTTGGATGCTCACTTGGAAGCGGCAAGTCATGGACAGCCCACCTATCTGTCCTTTCTTAACACGCTCCTTGATGCCGAGATAGCGGAACGTCAAAAACGGAATATGGAGGTACGCACCAAACTTGCACACTTGCCTTACCGAAAAACACTAGAGGAGTTCGATTTTGCTTTCCAACCCAGCATTGACGAACGGTTGATTCGAGAGCTGGCCACGATGACTTTTGTAACCCGACACGAGAATGTCTTGTTCTTAGGGCCTCCCGGAGTAGGAAAAAGTCATCTGGCGGTGGCGTTGGCTGTAGAAGCCATCTCGCAAGGGATATCCGTTTACTTTGTCAGTCTCTCGCAACTCATCGAAGATCTGCGAAAAGCTTACACGGAAAACAGGCTGGATAAACGCCTACGCATCTATATTCGACCAAAGCTCCTGATTATTGACGAAATTGGTTACTTACCGTTTGACAGTTTGGCAGCTAACCTCTTTTTCCAGGTAGTAAGTGCAAGATACGAGAGAGGGAGTATTCTGTTGACCAGCAACAAGAGTTTCGGTGAATGGGGGGAACTGATGGGCGATCCGATACTTGCTACGGCTATCCTGGATCGGCTCTTACACCATTCCCACATCGTCAATATTAGGGGGAATAGTTACCGACTTCGTGAGAAGATGAGGACTGGAGCCTACGGCTCCCCCTCTACCACCTAACCAACAAAAAATCGCCGGGTGGGTCAATTCTAAACCGGCGATGGTGGGTCAAAATAAAGTCGGCGTTGACATCAACAACAGAGTTCATCAGAGATCAACGTGAAATAAAAAAGTTTATGGCTTCTTTTTCAAAGGTGGAAGTAAGCAAATTTGATGAAGATTTACCATTTGATAAGTCTTGTAAAATTTCCTTAATAAACGACACGACAGTATTGTACCTGATATTTCTGTATGATAATGGCACAATAGAAATTTATGATAGAGCTAAACGCAAGCTGAATCAATATAAAATACGTAATAATGACTTCAACTATGAGGAAATGGTTAAACGTAAAACTGCTTGTGGTGCGACCTGTAAACAGCAATTGTTGGCGGCCGCGGAATTGTCTTAACGGGTACAAAATCACTCCTTCACGATGAAGAGGGGCGGTAATCTCATCATGTATATCTCTCTTCCGTAACAATCAGCACATACCCGACCGTCCCCGGGCTGCCTTTGAGGTCTTCCTTCACGCGTACAGCATAAACGCCGTCAATACCAGCAAAATCCAGATGATGGGTCCCTCCGCTTTCCGGCTCCAATCCATCCCGCACTGTCAGTCCCACCGCTCTCATCGCCTTGATCGCGTCGTCCGGAAACGTAAACACTTCCTTCGGCTTAACCTCAATCCGCACTGCCTTGCCCTTGATAAAAATGACCTTCACCTCACCGATCTTGGCCGAGTAGACATGGCTGGTAAACGTCACCTTCTCCTCCGGCCGGTGCAGCGTCCACTCTCCGGTTTCCGTCCTGACGGGCGTACCGAGCAGTCCTTCTACCGCTGTTTCAGATTGGTTCGTGATGTCCCTCATATTGAAGAGCATGTCCCGCTCTGGCGATCTTTCCGCTTCCGGTACGGCCTCAGGTACAGATGCTGGCTCCGGCTGGGATTGCGCGAAACTGAACCCCCATTCGAAACTGAAAATACTTGTGTTAAAGACAGGGTCCTTTGGCTTCTCTAATCCGTATTGTTTTGCAATTTCCGCTTTCTGCGCCTCTGTCAGCTTCACCGAGGATGTCGGTTGCTGTGCAGACTCCGCCGGCGTTACGGCAGCGGTCGCATCCATTCCGGGATCGATGCACCCTGCCATTAATGCAAGGATGGCGATCGTGTACAAGGTTGGTATCACAGTAAAACACCCTTTCGTTATAACCTCATAGGCCTGTTTGAACTCCTCTTTTTCGCTTCACCGCGATCCTGACAGTTATGAGGAAAATTTTCTTTTTCCGTTTTTATCCAATTGTAGCACATTCATGACAGCAGAACTACGATTGGTATACAAAAAATGATAAAATATGTAAGATCATACAGATTAATATACTCATTTTAGGTTCAAACATTTGAAGGATATCCAGATGGCTTTCTCACTGTCCGTTGAGACGATATGTTGTAATTTCCAGAGGAGATATTTATGAAAAAAATGTTGTTCATTTATTTTGGGTTGTCCTTGACAACATTCGTTGTGTCTGGCTGCGGACAGCCTGCAGCAAGCCAATCGCCTGATCCGTCCAGTTACCAGACGCAAATATCGAATCTGAAACGCTAACCCTTACGCTCGATTCCAAAACAATTACAATCCCCATTTCAAACGTTGATTCTGTAAAGAAATACCTGGATCAAGCAGAGCCGCATGAAAGAGCAAGCGAACGCAACCGCATCCAGACAACTTCATTCACATCTGCATCCGGAACAATTTACGGCGATATCAAATATGGCTGTGGGATAAAGCTCTGTAATCATACTCTCGTGCAGATAAAAAACAATGCCATCAAAACAATTCCCTTATTCTCAGGAAGCATTTTGACGGCACACGCATTCTCCCCGGATGAGAAATATCTCGCAGTCTTATTAGGGAGAAACGAAGGTACGGAAGTAATCAGGCAAAGCTTGATGATTATTGAGTTGGATTCGTTTACGTTAGCTGAGCTTGAAAACAGGAATGATGTTGTAACTATGTTGACAAGCGCTGACTTTACGACTCCAATTCTTTCGATGAGCTGGGAAAGCGAAACTACACTTAAAGCCGTTATACCGGATACAACAGATTATGCGTTTGATACGTTGAAAAATTGGAAAGCCGGAGAAAACAATACCAAAGAGATTTTCATAAAAGTGACATAAGAAATCGGCCATTGTCCGCGGCCGCAGCCTTTTGGCAGTCTTTGCATGCGGAATCATAAAAAAATCGACCTCCGATGTGAATCGTGTACACATACGCAAGGTCGATCTCATATCACGTTTTTCGATTTTCGATATATGGCGGAGGGAGAGGGATTCGAACCCCCGTGGGCTTGCGCCCTAACGGTTTTCAAGACCGCCCCGTTATGACCACTTCGGTATCCCTCCGCGATACGGACAAGTTAAACTATATCATAATTGCCTCTCATTTTGCAACACTTTCCTGCAATTTTTCCAAAAAAAAAATGGACCCGGCGGCCAGCAGCGGGCAGCCGGGTCGTTCTGCAGCGCTGATGCATCGCTTCGACGAAGATGCAGCGCCATACCGTATGACCTGATCCTTACTTTCTCCTGTTTATCCCTAGCGTTTCACGACAACCAGCTTTAGCTCCGTCATCTCTTCAATCGCGTACTTGACGCCTTCGCGGCCCATGCCGCTCTCTTTGACGCCGCCGTAGGGCATGTGGTCGACGCGGAAAGTGGGGATGTCGTTGATCATCACGCCGCCCACATGCAGCGCGTCAGCCGCCTGCAGTGCAAGCGAAAGATTGTTGGTGTACAGGCCCGCCTGCAGGCCATACCGGGAGTCGTTCACCAGCGCAATCGCCTCGGCGACCGACTCGACAGGGTTGATCAGGACGATTGGTCCAAACACCTCCTGGCAGGAGATTTTGGCGTCAGCCGGGACACCGGTCAAGACGGTGGGCTGCAGTACGCGGCCGTCCGTTTCGCCGCCGCATTCGACGCGGGCGCCCCGCTGCCTGGCCTCCTCGATCCACTCCAGCACCCGTTCCGTTTCTTTCGGGCTGATCATTGCCGAGTAGTCGGCCTCTTCGGACAGCGGATCGCCTCCCCGCAGCCTGCGCGTCTCCGCAACGAAACGTTCCACGAACGTGTCGTACAGCTCCGCAGCGACATAAATCCGTTGGACGGAAATGCACACCTGACCGGAGTAGGCAAACGCGCCAAAAATGCAGCGCGGAATCACGTCGTCCAGATTGGCGTCGCGGTCCACGATCACGGCGGAGTTGGAGCCCAGTTCCAGCGTCACCCGCTTCAATCCGGCGCGGTTGCGGATGTTGATGCCGACAGCCGGACTGCCCGTAAACGTGATCGCCTTGACGCGCGGATCGGTCACCAGCAGGTCGCCGACGGTGCCGCCGCTGCCGGTGACGATGTTGAGCGCGCCAGCCGGCAGCCCCGCCTGTTCGGCCAGCTCCGCCAGGAAAAAGGCGGAGAGCGGCGTTTGCGACGCCGGCTTCAGCACTACCGTATTGCCTGCCGCGATGGCCGGCCCCACCTTGTGCGCAACCAGGTTCATCGGGAAGTTGAACGGCGTGATGGCGCCGATGACGCCCAATGGTTCGCGCACCGTGTACGCCAGCCGCCCTTCCCCGCCAATGGCGGCGTCCAGCGGCAGCGTCTCGCCGTAAATCCGTTTGGCTTCTTCCGCAGCGAACTTGTAGGTCTGGATGGTGCGGATCACTTCGCCCCGCGCCGTTTTGATCGGCTTGCCCGCTTCCTGCGCGATGATTTTCGCCGCTTCTTCCAGCCGTTCGTTCAGCAATCCGGAGATTTTCTCCAAAATGGCGGCCCGTTGGTACGCCGGCATGCTGCGCATGACCGGTGCCGCTTCCTGCGCGGCGCTAATCGCCCGTTCCACCGTATTTCTGTCGGCCTGGGCGATTTCCGCGATTACCTCGCCGCTGTACGGGGCGTACAGCGGAGCATAGGCACCCGTCTCCACCCACTGTCCGCCGATATAGCACGCTTTTTTCATCGTCCTCTTCCTCCCTCCATTCGCGATGAGGTGTGCAACTGCTCCAACTCTTTCTCCACCGCGTTTCAGCCTTCCTCCAACGGGTCGGCGGCCATGCAGTGACAGGTTGCACATTACTTCAGTACAGCCCAGAGGTGCGCCCAACCAGCACGCTCCATCAGGCGGGAAGCGGACTCATGTGAGCCGCTCCTTTATCGCTGCATCGCTGCCTGCCTCAGACCAGCTAGTTCGCCGCGTCATCCGTTCCGCACCACTCCAGCAGTGTCAGGGCAAAGATTTCGGCGCATTGGAAAACGGCGTCCAGTTCGATGTACTCATCGGGGTAGTGAGCCACCTGGGTGACGCCCGGACCCACCACGATGGCAGGCGTGTCGGCCAGTGTCGTCAAAAGGCCCCCATCCGTGCCCCACGGCGAGGCTTCCACTACGGCGCGCCGGCCCGTCACGGCTACAAACTGCCGCTGCAGGATGTCCATCAGCGGGTGATCCTCCGCCACCGCCCCCGGCACCCAGCGCGCCCCGAACCACTCCAGTTCCACCGGATGTTCAGCAAACCAGGGGTCCTCGTCGGCCAAGCGGCGCAGAGCGGCCTCCATGTCCGCCCGGGCGTCTTCCATCCGCTCGCCCGGCGCCACCCCCATCCGTCCCTCCAGCTTGACCAGATCGGCCACGGAGGACGGCCATTTGCCGCCTTCGATCACGCCAATATTGATCGGGATGGGAATAGGCAGCTTGGCGTACAGCGGATCGTTTATCCGGTCGTTTCGCTCTTTTTCCAGGCGGGCAATCGCATCGACTACGCGCATGCTTTTCTCGATCGCGCTCACCCCTTCGTAGCGGGTGCCGCCGTGGGCAGAGCGTCCCTTTACCGTCAGGCGGAACCACATCGAGCCCTGCTGCTTGGGGAAAATCTTCATGTTGGTCGGCTCAGGGATAAGGGCGGCGTCCGCCTTGTAGCCGCGCAGGATGGTTGCCAGCGTGCCTGCGCCGCCGCTCTCCTCTTCCACTACGCTTTGAAAGATGACATCCCCCTTGAGCCGCACCCCCAGCGCCTGCAGCACCTGGATCGCCAAGAGCGAGGCCAGGTTTCCCCCTTTCATGTCGGTTGCGCCGCGGCCGTACAGCTTACCGTCCACCACTTCGCCGCTGAACGGGTCGTGCGACCACTGGGCAGGGTCGCCGGCCGGCACCACGTCCACGTGCCCGTTGAGAATGATCGAGCGGCCTCCGCCCGTTCCTTTCCACACGCCCACCACGTTGGGGCTGTCCGCGAACACAGTCCGCGGCGAGACGAAATACGGATGTTTTAACAATTCGTCTCCTTCCATCACCCACAGATCGACTTCCAGCCCCATCGCGTGCAGCGTCTTGGCGATGCTCTCCTGGATGGAGCGCTCATTGCCCTGCACGCTTGCCTCCCGCACCCATGCCTGCAGGAGTTTCGTGGCCGCCTCCTTTTCCTTGGCGATTTGTTCGCGGATCAGCGTCTGCCAGTTTGCCATCGTTACCCTCCTTTTGCCTGCGTGGCAAATGGTATCTGCCTCGCGTCCGTTTTCGTTTTCCATGCGAGAGCCGGCGGGCAGCTTTGTCCGTATCGTCCGTTTTGTATCGCCCGCCGCCTCAGCGAAATACGCCGACGTCGCCGTCCAGCTTCAGCTCCGCCTCCGTCGCGCCGATCACGTCCGCGACGCTGTATGGTTCCATCACTTCGCGCAGATACAGCCCGTCTTCCCGAACTTCCATCACCGCCATGTCAGTGATGATCAGGTTGGCGGCTGCCTTGGCCGTCAGGGGCAGTGAGCATTCCCGCACGATTTTGGAACGGCCGTTCTTGTCCAGATGGGTGGTCAGCACCATCACCCGTTTGGCCTTCTGCGCCAGCTCCATCGCCCCACCCATGCCCGGAACGCGCTTGCCCGGCACGATCCAGTTGGCGATGTCGCCCCGCTGGCTTACCTCAAGCACGCCGAGAATGGTCATGTCCAACAGCCCCCGTCTGATGATGGCAAAGGCGGTGGCGCTGTCAAAGAACGACGCACCTTTCACCAGCGTGACGGGAAACCCTCCGGCGTTGCAGAGCATCGGGTTTTCCTCCCCCTTGGCCGGACTGGGGCCGGTACCGAGGATGCCGTTTTCCGCGTGAAACATCACCCGTTTCTCCGGCGGAATGAAGTCGGCCACCAGCGTCGGAATGCCGATGCCCAGATTGATGATCATGCCGTCCTCGATCTCCTGCGCCGCCCGGCGGGCAATCCGTTCCCGATAGGTTTCCGTCCGGTTTACTTCTCCCAAGCCCATTGCCAGTTCACCCCCTCACTCTGCACGATGCCGTGGACGAACACTCCTGGTGTGACAATCTCTTCAGGGTCCAGTTCGCCGATCTCCACGATCTCCTCCGCCTCCACGATGGTGATGTCGCCCGCCATCGCCACCAGCGGGTTGAAGTTGCGGGCGCTCGTGTCGTACACCAGATTGCCGAAGCGGTCCGCCTTTTTGGCGTAGACGATGGCCACCTCCGCTGTCAGCGGCGTCTCCAGCAGGTATTCCTTGCCGTCGACGATCACTTTTTCCTTGCCTTTTTCAGCGATGGTGCCGATCCCGATGTCGGACAGGATGCCGCCCAGCCCCACTCCGCCCGCACGGATGCGCTCGGCGAGGATGCCTTGGGGGCAAAACTCCACCTCAAGCTCCCCGGCTGTCATCTGGGCCCCGGCGTTGGGGTTGGAACCGATGTGGGAGGCGATTACCTTTTTCACCCTCCGCTCGGTGACCAGCTTGCCGACGCCGATGTGCGGAAAGGCGGTGTCGTTGCTGATCAGCGTGATGTCCCGCACGCCCTTGTCGAGGATGCCCTGGATCAGCGTGGGCGGGTTGCCCACTCCGCCGAAACCGCCGGCAAGCAGGGTCATCCCGTCGTGAAAATACGTCAAGGCATCTTCCAGTGAAATCACTTTGTCAAACCGGTTGGCCATGTTTCTCCTCCCCCCTGCCCGTCAGACCAGCAGCGCTTCCTGTCGCAGTTCCTGCTCTACGCTTGCGATCGATTCTTTCAGCAGGGCGATCAATTCGTCGATTTCTTCGGTCGTGATCGTCAGCGGTGGCGCGATAATGACTGCGTCCCCGGCCACGCCATCCAATCCGCCCGTCGCCGGGTAGATGAGCAGCCCTTTTTCAAACGCCCGCTTAATAATGCGGGCGGTTACGCCCTGGGCCAGCGGGAACGGTTCCCTGGTCTTTTTGTCCTTGACAAACTCCAGGCCGCACAGCATCCCCAGTCCGCGCGCTTCGCCGATCAGCGGCAGTTCGTCGGCCAGTTCGCGCAAGCGGCTCAACAGGTAGGCCCCTCGCTCAGCCGCCTTTTCCACCAGCTGATGTTTTTCCACGTAGCGCAGCACCGCGAGCGAAACTGCCGCCGACTGCGGATTGGCGCTGTACGTGTGACCGGCCATGATCAATCCCGAGCCGCGCGCAATCGTCTCGATGATGTCGTCTGTGGCCATCGCCGCCGCCATCGGCGTGTAACCGGCGCTCATACCCTTGCCCAAGGCCATCAGGTCGGGCTGCACGCCCCAGTGATCAATCCCGAACGGCTTGCCCGTGCGGCCCACACCGGTCATGACTTCGTCGGCGATGAACAGCACCTGGTACTTGTCGCAAATCTCGCGGATGCGCTGGAAATATCCGTCCGGCGGCACAACCGCACCGCCCGAAGCGCCGATCACCGGTTCGGCGATAAATGCGGCCACATGCTCCGGACCGATGCGCAAAATCGCCGTCTCCAGTTCGTTGGCGCAGGCCAGCGCGTACGCTTCCAGCGACATCCCCTCCGGCCGGCGATACGGATAGGGCGGTGAAATTTTCGGGCCGTCAGCCAACAGCGGGACAAAACGCTTGCGCCGCAGCACGTGGCCGGACATGGAGAGCGCCCCCATCGTAATGCCGTGATAGCTCATCCAACGGGAAATGATCCGGTTTTTGGTCGCATATCCCTTTTCCTGCCAGTACTGAATGGCGATCTTCTGCGCCGTCTCCGTCGCCTCTGAGCCGCTGCTGACAAAAAAGCTCCAGTTGAGCGACCCCGGGGCCCACTCCGCAAGTTTGGCCCCCAATTCCTCCACTGCATCACTGCTGAAGTGGGAGCGGTAGGCAAACGAGACGCTGCGGGCCTGCGCGTACATCGCCTCGGCGATTTCCTCCACGCCGTGACCAATGCTGGCTGTCACCGCGCCGGAGCAGCCGTCGATGTACCGATTCCCTTCCTTGTCGTACAGGTAGATCCCCTTGCCGTGGGACACGAACGGATACGATTTGCCCAATTCGGGCTTGATCACATAGCTTCTCTGCATGATAGCCACCTCACCTTTTCTCTCTTTTCATCCTAACGGAAGAGAGCGTCCGCTCCATTCGACGAGCTGGCAAAAAAGCGTGGAAACTAGACAAAATCTTTTGTACATTTTGTATAAGAGATCGGGTGTTGGAAACAGGGAGGATTGAAGATGACCATTACGATACGCGAAGCGCTGCAATTGCCCGACATGGTTCAAACGCGGCTGGTCGGAGGGGCCGCCGGGCTGGACAACCCGATCCGCTGGGTCACGATCGTGGAAGTGCTGGAGGATGTCACCCGGTTGCAGGAAGGCGAGTTTCTGATTACGACCGGATTTGGATTGTCCGAGGACGAACAGCGCCGGGCGTCGCTGATTCCCTCGCTGGCTGAACGAAAGTTGAGCGGTGTCGCCCTGCACACGGGCTTTTACCTGCGCGAGATTCCCGCCGACCTCGTCCACATGGCGGACCGCTTCGGGCTTCCGTTGATCGAAATCCCGGTGGAAATGAACTTTTCCACGATCACCAAGGCGATCCTGCAGCCGATCATCAACCGGCAGTTTGAGACGCTGGCCTACTCGCAGGCGATTCACAACCGGATGATCGAGGCGGCGTTGTCCAAAGGCGGGCTGCCCGCCATTGCGGCGGAGCTGGCCCAGTTGACTGGCGGCGCAGTCAAGCTGGTGGATGCGCTCGGGTTTGAAGTGGTCCAACACGGAGGTACAAGCGGTGAGGCGATCGCAGGCGGAAAGACCAGCGAGCACGCGGTGCCCATTCGCGCCAGCCGGGAACATTTCGGCACGCTCACCCTGACTAAAGCAGAAGGGCAGTGGAAAGAGCTGGACGATGTTGCCCTGCAGCACGCAGCCACTCTCTGCGCGCTGGAATACGTCAAGGAACGGGCGGTGGCGGCCACAGAATGGCGTCTGAAAGGAGATTTCGTGGACGAATTGCTGAGCGGTCGTCCCCTCCGTGCGGACGAACTGGATCACCGCAGCCGCATGCTGGGCTACCCGCTCACCGGCAGTCACATGGTGGCCGCGGTCAAAGTGGGCACGGGCGATGGCGCCGCTTTGTCCGACCTGCATCAGGCGTGCATTACGCTGATGAGACGACTGTGCGATCGGCACCACCGCTCCTACCTGCTGCGCGAACGCCCCCACTGTCTGTTGTTCATCCTGCCGCATGACCAAACCAGCCTTGCGCTGCTGGAGCAATTTGCTGCCCGCTGGGAACGGCTGCACCCCGCGTCTCCCCTGCAGGTGGCGCTCAGCAATCCGCGCGGCCAGTTGACCGCGCTGGCGGAAGCAGCCGAGGAGGCCCTGTTCGCGCTGCAGGCGTATCCGCTCCTGGCTCGCTCGCCCGCTTTGCTCCGCTTCGGGGAGATGCGCGGGTACCAGTTTTTGTTTCCGTACCATCGCAGCCGGGAGATGCTGGAGGCCCTCTGGCAGCCGCTGCTCGACCCGCTGATCCGCTACGACGCCAGGCACAATCAGCAGCTCCTGGAGACGCTCAGCGCCTATCTGGATCACAACGGCAACGGCCTGAAGACATCCCAAGCGTTATATATTCACCGGCACACGCTGAAATACCGCTTGACCCAAATCGAAGACAAAACCGGGGTCAACCTGGAGGATGCTCATCAGCGCTGGCAGCTTCGGCTGGCCCTCATGGCCCGGCGCCTGCAGCAGCAGTTGTACCCCGCCGAGGCGTAGGCCTACTCGAAAGTGGGACGCAACGGCTTCACCCAGATGTTCATGTCTTCGTATCCGGAAAAAATGGTGCAGTTGTTGATCAGCCGTCCGCGGTACTTATAGCCGTGTTTGGCTGCCGTCACATTCATGCCGGGAGATTGGGCCCGTGTCAGCGTGTACAGGTAGTAAATGCCCATCTCCTCCATTTTTTCTTCCAGAGCGGCAAACAACGGCTGCAGCAGCCCCTTTCCGACGTGGTCCGGGTGGGTGGCACAGTCCGTCAGTTCGGCGGAGCCAAAACGTTCTGTCACCTCCGCAGAGGCGGCACAGGCAATCCGGCCGTCATACTCGGCGACGACGTAGTAGGTACTCTCGCTCATGGTCTTTCGCACGTAGTCCGGGTCGTCCATCGGCGTCGGATAGGTGGCAAACACCAGCCTGTACAATCGGGCCAGTTCATCCGCGTCCGCCGGCGTGGCCACCCGCAGGATGTACCCTGGCGGAAGCGGCTTGACCTCTCCTTGGCCCGCTTTTGCCAGGCTGAGCTGCAAGATGTCCTCCGCGACTTGAGGCGCGGCAGATACTGCCCGTTCTTCCGTCAGAAAGCAGGAAAGCATCTGCGCATTTTCGCCTCGAAAAAATCCGTCAATCGTCCCTTCCTGCCTGTAGCCGAGGGAAAGCCACAGCGGCACGTCCTTTTTTTTGCCGTACACGATCAGCTTGGTCGCGTCCGTCTCTTCGGCCAGCCGCCTCATGATGGCGTCCATCTCGCCGATACGACCGCTGTCGTACAGATGCAGCTTCACCCGCCGATTTCGTTGATCCACCACTAAATCTCCTGCTGCCTGCATCGCGGCTACATCGCTCATGCGCGTTCCCCTTTCTCCAGTTTTCTCTCATTGTAACACGTTGGCGCCCAAGGTCATTCTCCACAGTGTACAAAATGTCGGCTGCCTCCTCTTTGCCCCATTTCATTTTACGGCGAGCGCCAATTGCTTCTTATGGCCATAGAATAACAAGAAGGTTTACTGCCGGGAAGGAGGTTCTGCTGTGAGTTTCCGCCTTACCAACGATTTTGCCCTGGTGCTGGTGCTCTTTGTACTGCTCGTGATCGTGCTGTGCGCTTGTGCGTAAGGGGCGTCAAAAGCCCCTCCTGCCTGGTCGTAGTGAGGGGCTTTATACATATACATGTAAGGGAGAAGCGGCAAAGCGGATGACCTGCGGAAGGAGGAAGCCACGTGACCCCTCTCGTATACGCACATCGCGGCGCTTCCGGCATCTATCCGGAAAATACGATGGAAGCCTTTTACGGCGCGCTCAAGCGGCGTGCGGACGGCCTGGAACTGGATGTGCAGTTGAGCCTCGATGGAAAAGTGGTGGTGATTCACGATCATCTGCTGGAGCGCACCACCAACGGCACGGGCGCCGTTCAGCAGCACACCTGGCGGCAGCTTAGGCGGCTGCGGGCCGACAAGGGGGCCCGACAGTCCACGAGCCAGACGCGCATACCGTCGCTGAAGGAAGTCCTGGACGCGTTCGCCCCTACGTCGCTGCGGTTTATCATCGAATTGAAAAACTTTCTCGTCCCCAGCCTCATCTGGAGGAACGGGTGATCGACTTGATCAAGCGCTATCAGCTGACGGAGCGAACCGTCGTCTCCTCGTTTAACTTTGACAGCCTGCTGCGCATCAAAGAGCTGGAGCCCGCGCAAGCTACCGGCCTGCTGTACGTCGGACCGCTTCAGCATCCCTGGGAAGTGGGCGCCCGCTACGGAACAAATCAGCTCCACGTGCCGGAAGACCAGCTGACCCCCTCCCTGGTGGAAGAAGCGAAAGCACGCGGCTTTCAAGTGGTCGGTTGGACCATTGACAAATCTGCCCGCATCCGGCAGGCTGCCGAAATGGGGGTAGACGGCATTATCACCAACTACCCGGGGAAGGCGCGAAAAGTGCTGCAGCGGCCGTGAACCCGTCAACAATGAAAAGGGAGCCCGTGTACAGGCTCCCTTTTTCTCAATCGGCCATGGATGGCCTCAGGTCGTCTTCGGTTCGTAATACTTGCCTTGCCAAGTGTTGCGCCGTTCCAGTTCGGCGTCGATGCCGTTCAGCACTTCCCATTTCTTGCGGCTCCACATCGGACCGATCAGCAAGTCGGGAGGCCCGTCCCCCGTCACGCGGTGGACAATCATCTCTGGCGGCAGAATTTCCAGGGTGTCCACCACCAATTTGGTGTACTCTTCCTGGGTCAGAAACTCCAGCAGCCCTGCCTCGTACTGCTTGACCATCGGCGTTTTGCGCAGCAGATGAAGCAGATGGATCTTGATGCCCTGCACGTCGAGATGGGCCACGGCCTTGGCCGTCTCCATCATGTCTTCATGGGTTTCACCCGGCAATCCGTAAATGATGTGGGAACATACGCGGATGTTGTGTTTGCGCAGTTTTTCCACGCCGTCCAGGTAGCACTGGTAATCGTGGGCGCGATTGATCAGTTTGGCGGTACGCTCGTGGATGGTTTGCAGCCCCAGCTCCACCCAGAGATACGTCCGTTCGTTCAGTTCGGCCAGATACTCCACCACGTCATCCGGCAAGCAGTCGGGCCGCGTGGCGATCGACAGGCCGACCACGCCCTCCTGTTTCAAAACCACCTCGTACATCTCGCGCAGTTCCTCCACGGGCGCGTACGTGTTGGTGTACGCCTGGAAAAACCCGATGTACTTGGCGGACGGCCACTTCGTGTGCATGCGGGTTTTTACGTCGTGGAACTGGCGCTCCAGATCCATCCGCCGGTCCCCGGCAAAATCACCCGAGCCGCGGGCGCTGCAAAACGTGCATCCCCCGGTGGCTACCGTGCCGTCCCGGTTCGGGCAGGTAAACCCGCCGTCCAGCGGCACCTTGAACACCTTCTCGTGAAACGTCTGGCGCAAGTGATAGTTCCATGTATGATAACGCTTGTTTCCCCACAGGCGCGGGGTATCCGCGTGTACAGATGCTTGTTTCATGGCTGTGCTCCTTTCCGTCGGGATGCCGGCCAAACGGATTTACAGACACCGCCTGGCGATTCATCCATCGATTTATTATAACAGAAGTCACGACGGACGTGCGAACCGAAAGACAGGAAAAACCACAGGGAATGGCCCTGTGGTTTTTTCCGTCTCTATGGTCACTGTTGTATTTCTTCGATGCGAATGGCCCGTGTGTGCGACGTGTGACTCCACACCTGGTTGTTCTTGGTGAAGAACGCGTAGAACAGAATCGGGAGCCAGGTGAGGAAGAAGAATGGGAGCAGCAGCAGCCCGAAGTAACCTTTTAGCGGCACCTTGTCCAGGTACAGGGCCAATAGCGGCAGCAGGTAGAAAACTGCTGTCGATCCGTAGATCATCCAGTCCGGCAGGAAGCTGACAATCGGCATGAACGCCTCAATCTCAAAAAAGCGTCCCAAAAACAACAGCGACATCATTGTGACAATCAGCACATACATCGGCTGAAACAGGTAAAACGCCGCGTCCAGCATGCCAAGACGGCGCTGCTTCAGGCCGTTTTTCAGGACGGTGCCGATGTAACGCCCTGCCACGTCATAATGTCCCTGCATCCAGCGAAGCCGCTGCCGCATGGAAGCCTTCAGATCAATCGGTTTTTCATCCCACACCTTCGTGTCGTGCGCCCACGTCGGGTAAATGCCTCGTTCGATACAGCGGGTGGCAAACTCCAGGTCTTCCGTCAAGCTGGTGGCACCCCAGCCCATCTCCTTGAGCAGATTGCTCTCGATACACAGACCGGTTCCGCCTAGTGTGTTGGGCAGCCCCAGGTTGTGACGGGCCAGCTGCCACATCCGGTTGGTAAACCAGTACGTGACTGCGTACGAAAGCGTAATCCACGAGTCAAACGGGTTTTTGGAATCCAGGTAGGCCTGGATGACGCGCGCTCCTTTGCAGAGGCGATCGTTCATCACGCGCAGGAAGTTTTTCTCTACCAGGTTGTCTGCGTCAAACATCACGACAGCGTCATACTGTTTGGGCATCGCCCAGAGGTTCTCCAGCATCCACTCGATGCCGTAGCCCTTCCCGCGTTTGGACGAATCAAATCGCTCGCACGCGTACGCGCCGTGCGCTCTGACGATCTCCGCCGTATTGTCGGTACAGTTGTCGCAGATCACGAAGATATCGTACATGTCGCGGGGGTAATCCAGCTGCTTCAGGTTTTCGATGAGCGGTGCAATGACCGCGCTTTCGTTGTGTGCCGCCACCAGTACTGCAAATGTCTTTTGCGGTTCATGGGTGACCTGCTC
>NZ_CP064048.1:1877500-2597500 GCF_020923495.1 Brevibacillus sedimenti | reverse complement strand
TACGCTCCAGCACCTGTTCCCAGGAACTGTAGCTGTCCAAAAAACGCACCAACTGCTCATCCACTTCGGCCAGGTGCTCAACCGCCTCATGCGGCGAGACGTGCAGCTTGTGGTCGTTCTCCGGGAGATAGATCAGGGTAAAATCCGGCTGTTGGCCGCTGTTGATCACTTCGATCAGGACGTCAATGGCGTACGTATCGTTGATGCCGTACCCCTTGGCGGCAGACTGGGCCCAATTCCACACAATCGGGCGAAACAGGGCAGGGCGGACCAGCGTGCCCAGGCTCATGATCGTGGGGCCGCTAGCTTTTTCGCGCAGGTTGAAGCGGGTAACGGCATCCAGCACGGGCGGCATGTGCACCTTGTGGCGTTTGTGCCCGCGGTGGGCAATCACGTTGATCGAGCCAGAGACAAGCCCGTTTTCCTCCAGCACCTCGTGTATCGTCTTTACGTCCCGACTGAGGTGGCGTTCGTTCAAGTCGAACAGCACGTTTTTTGCGCAGTGTTCAAAGCCGAGTTTTCCAACCGAAGCGGTTCCGTTTATGTAGTTGATCATCTCGTTCGTCTCGGGATCGTACCAGACCAGTCCCGGCACCTTGTGCTGATCGGGGTATACACCCGTGATAAGCGAACAGTCGACGGAAGCGGTCATGGTCGGAAACACGGTCACGCAGTCCGAAATGTACTGCCCCCGCTCCATGAAAAACTGCAAACCGGGCGCTTTCCCCATCGCCACGCATCGCTCCAGCACATCCGACATCATGGAGTCGATGAGGAAGAGGAGAACTTTTTTCATCCGTCTGTCTTCCTTGTCCGTTAGTAGTTGTCGCACATGTTAGTGTTTGTCTTTTCATGTGCTCTATACAAAAAGGAAAAGCCCTGCCGAAGAATGGTCAAGACCCCATTTTGTAGACACTTAAAAAACCCCCGGCCGTTAGGCCGCATGCTGACGCCTGTACTCGACTGGCGTCAGCTTATTTAATTTGATTTGCAAACGCTCTTCATTGTAAAAACGAATGTACTCCTCAATTCGTCTTTGCGCTTCATCCAGACTTCGAATATCATAAGGATAGAGAGCTTCTGCCTTTAAGTGCGAGAAGAAACTCTCCATAGGGGAATTGTCTAAACAATTGCCCCTTCGCGACATGCTGATTCGGGCGTCAACCTTTTGCAGCATGTCGTGGTATGCGTGGGACGTGTACTGGGAGCCTTGATCGCTGTGTACGATCAGTCCAGTCACGTCCTTATGCTTTTCAAATGCTTTCCGAAACGTCTCCAGGACAAGGGCATTGTCATTGTGTAAGCTCACATGGTGCGCCACGATTTCGTTGTGAAACAAGTCTTTAATCGCTGATAAGAAGATACGTTGATCTCCTACACGAAACTGGGTAACATCGGTGACCCACTTCTGGTTTGGTTTCTCGGCTGTGAAGTCACGCTTCAACAGATTTTCGGCAACACGACCATCAGATTCAGCCGCTCGATACGTGCTCCGATACGCTCGCTTGCCACGAATAATGGCTTTCAGCCCAAGAATTTGCATGAGTCGTAACACCTTCTTATGATTCACAACCTTGCCGTATTGACGAAAGAGTTCCGCTTGAATTCTTCGATACCCATATATTCCTTTTCGTTCATCATAGATGGTTTGAATCTGCTGTTTCAGTTCTCCGTCTCTATCCCACTCCTTCTGTGCAAGATACCGATAATACCCACTCCTCGATACACCAAGAAGTTTGGAGAGTTCGGTAATCGGGTACAACGCTGCGACATTCTCCATCACACGATACTTTTTTCTTACACCTCCCGCATCCAGATTTCCAAACACTTTTTTAGAATTTCGTTCTCCCGTTTCAATTTTTTCACATGTCGATCTTGATCGATGTACGCTGTACGTCGTCCACGCTGATCCAAAAGACCGAACTCCCCAAGTTGTTTGTATTTCCGCATCCACTTTTTTACTCGATCCTTATCCTGGATTTCTAAATGCTCAGTGATCTGTCTGTATGTCCACTTCTCCTCTACATGCAATCGTATTGCCTCCATTTTCAACGACAAAGGATAATGCTTGAACTTTTGACCTTTGATAGCCATAAAAAATTCACCCCTTAAAGTAACATCGGTTTTCCCAAGGGGTTTTTCCAATGTCTACTTTAAGGGGTGCACTCTAGAAGGCAGGGGCTTCAAATTCATCGGGACGCGGCCGGTATTGGCGCCGTGTAGACGAGCACCGGCTCGTCGTTGATTTGTTGCAGTTTAAGCGTTTGGTGCCGCTGCAGGTACGGAGCGATCGGCACGTACTCCTGCTCCCCGACAGCGGCCTCGCCGAGCAGCGTGGAGAGAACGGCCGTCCTCACCAGCCACTGGCCGTTTTCCCGTTTGAACAAGGGATCGACCGCAGGAAACGCGATGCCGTTTATCACCGTGTCGCCGTTTTCTTCCGTCAGGCGATACGTCTGTACATGAAGCGATCGCAGGGCTTCCACAACCTGTGCCGCGTAGTCCTCCACCGCAAGGTCCGGCTCCAGACCGACGTGATTGACCACGGTGTGCTTGGGAGTAAAGTACTCGTGCAGCGTCAGCTTCAGCGCATCCCCGTTGGACAGCGGAATGATCTGTTGTGCGCTGCCTTTCCCGTAGGTTTTGCTGCCCACCAGCACGGCAATGCCGTGTTCGCGCAGGGCCCCCGCCACCAGTTCGGATGCAGAGGCAGTCCCTTCATTGACGAGTATGCGGACAGGATACCCGACGTTTCGGCCGTTGCGAACCCAGGTCTCTACTTCCACGCCGTTGCGGTTGGTCGTGTACATCAACAGACCTTCTTCCATGAACAAGCTGGCCACGTCACGAGCAGTGGACAGGTAACCGCCGCTGTTGTCGCGCAAATCCAGGATCAGCCCTTTCAAGGGGCGAACGCGGGAAAGCTGCTCCAGCTTGTCACGAAGCTGTACGGCCGCTGCCGATCCGAAGGTGGACAGGCTGACGTAGCCAATCGCGCTGCCTTCAAACAGGTCTCCTTCCACCTCGGGCATCGTCACGGCAGCCCGTTTCAGGCGGACCTGTTTTTCCCGTTTTTCCGAAGGGCGGTAGATGGTCAAAACGGCTTCGCTGTCTTCTTCTCCTTGCAGCAAGGCGAATGCTTCCTCAAAACTTTTGCCCTTGAGGGACTTGCCGTCTACTGCCAGCAATTGATCTCCTTTCCGCAGTTCGGAAGCGGCAGCCGGCGATCCCGGCACGATGTCACGGATCACCAGCAGTCCATCCAGCATCCGCAGACGGAAACCAAAGCCGACAAACTGGTTTTCGACGTCCGCCGCAAACACCCGTAACTCGTCCCGGGTGAAATACATCGTGTGCGGGTCGTCCAGCGTGGCAAGCATCCCGTCAATCGCCCAGCGGTTCAGCAGCGATTGATCCAGTCGTGCGGTACGCTGCCATTCCGCCAACCGCTGCACCATCTCCGGCAGCGTGTCGTCATCCTCCGAAGGTTTCAGCGTCAGGTGGGCTTGTTTGCCTGCCTCCTCGCTGACGTGACTGAGCGCTCCCTGTACCAACTGCTTGGCAGTGGGCTTGGTCAAATGATTGTCCAGTACATATTGAAATACTTCTGCTGTCACCGCAAACGGCTGTTCCTCCGCCTGCACGGGGACGGAAACGGCCGTCAGAACTGCGGCGAGCAGGCCCATGATCAAGCGCTTCATCGTGTCGCCCCCTTCACCGCTTCGTCCGGAATGCGCACATGCACCTCATAGGGGAAGGAATACGTTTCCTTGCCCGCAAAAGCCACGTACTCCTCGGTATCGTAAATCTCTTCATAGCGCCAGACCCGCTGCACCAGCAAATCCGTGTCGCGGTCGATGTAGTACTTGTTCATAAACACCGGGATCTGCTTCACCTTGCCGGCCTTAAACGAGCGGTTCTTCACCTGCTCCACCAAAGCGGGCCCGGGAATCCACTCGGTGATGACGTCGTAACGGCCGAGTGACTGCTTGAAATAGCGGGCGTGCAGGAGTTTCGCCCGTTCCGCGACGCTGAGTTCGGGTACCCATTCGTAGAGGAAATCAGCCTTGCCAATGCTGCTTTTTTCCCAGACTCCGCGTTCAACGTCTCGTTCGTAATGCAGTTTCTTACGGAGGTCCGTATAGCTCTCCCACTTGTCCAGCACGAGCTGCTGCGGGGACTGGAAGATACCGGACGTGTGGCCGATCCGTTCGCGTTGGTCCACTTCCTGTGTGTACTTCAACAAAAAGCCGCGCAGAACGGCCTCCCCGCGAGCGATGTAGCCGTCCTTGTTGTCCATCCGTTTGAATGTATGCGCAAGGTCCGTAATCAGCGAAGGCTGCTGCCGCAGCACAGCCAACTCCTGGGACAGCAGCTGCGCCAACTGCTGGACTGCGTCTGCCGCATCGGAGATGTCCGGACTGGCCAGCAACTTCTCCGCTTCATCCAGTCGGTTGGTTTCCACCAGATAGTACACCGCGTTGAGCAGTGCCTCCGTCTTTTTGTCGGCAAACGAGCGGTAGCGGGCCAGGGCTGCTTCCGTTTTGCCGCTTTTCACTTCCAACGCGGCCAGGTAAACGGCCAGCGATTGCCATTCTTCGGAACCTTGCCGCACTTTCGGTTCGTAGCTGCCCAGACGCTCCAGGATCTGCCCGTACACCGCAGGGTCTTCTGCCCCCATTTGCACCGCGATGTCGTAGACGTTGGCACAGAGCAGGCGAAGCGTGTCGGGCAGAATGATCTTGTCGGCGAAATACGCGTCGATGGCCAAAAATGCCTGGTCCAGATTGTCCGCAAGCGTGGTCCCCGAATTCCAGCTCAGGTAGTAGTGCACACCGACCTGGTTGTCAAACGTGGACCCGGCCAGACGCTCCAGGTCTGCAAACGTCTCCTCGCTGTCTTCGTGGTTGCGGATCGCTTCCACCGCTTGGACAAATGTCTCTTCGTCCTTGGTCAGCTGATTGGTGTAAGCCGCGAACATCGGAAACAGTTCCTGAATCTCCGGAATCGCAGGAAACTTTTGGCCGTTGTAATCAAGCAGCGGCAGCAGCAAGTCCCCCTGCATGGAGGCGAGCAGCCGGTCGGCCACGACGGCAGCCTCACCCCGCTTCAGCTTCTGCTCCGGCCGACCGTCCATCCAACCAGTTTTGGAAATATTCTGCCAGGCCTGCTCCCCGTCTGTGCCCATCGTGTACATCTGCAGCAGTTTGGCCGCTTCCTCGCGGGTGATAGGCTGGTTGGGATGCAGTTCCTTGCCGGGAAACACCTGTTGAATCGCCCCGGGGCCGTACAGGCGCTCCAGCAAAACAGAGACGCGCAGGATCGGATCGTACATCCAGGTCAGCCGGTCCACATCCGCGTATGGCAGATACGGCTCGTCAAACCCTTCTCCAAAGCCGTACGCCTCGTGTTCGGACAAAAAGGTGAGCGGGTACAAATGAAGCTGTCCCAGTTCGTACAACCGATCCATCAAAGCGAGAAACTCGGCCCGGCTCATCTCCCGTTCCGGATAGAAGCGGTCAATGCCGGCGCCTGCCGCAAACAGGCCGGCCTTCACCCCGCGAACAATCGCTGCTTTGGCCCAGTGCTTCCCGATGTCCTCGTACGGGACTTCGCTGGCGCGGGCGGTCACTGGGGCAAACAGCACCGAGGCGAGCAACCCGCACGCCATGATTTGGATAGTTTTTCGCACAAAAATCCCCCTATCGTTTTACTCACACGCACCTTCCGCAAGCCGTATCGGCGCTCCGCCTGCGGTCAAACAGCCGGCTTTCCGCCTGTCGGCGGGCGCGCGCGGCCTGCCTATACAAATTGGAACGGATCCGTGTGTACGGAGGAAGGAAATACTTCCGTCTGGTAGCCGTTTGCTTTTAATTTTTCCGCCAGATAGGAAGCCAGCTTCTCTTTCATGATTTTTTCAATGTTGTGGCCGGCGTCTATGATAAACAGCCCCTCCGCCTGCGCGTCGTGAGCAGTATGATAGCCGATATCGCCCGTCACGAACACGTCGGCTCCGCGAAAAATGGCTTTGGACACAAACGAGCTGCCATCCCCGCCAACCACGGCCACTTTGCGCACAGGGGCGTCCAGATCGCCGACGACACGAACGCCGGTAAGCGAGAAACGCTCCTTGATCTGCTCCGCCAGCTCACGCAGTGTCACGGGCTGCGTCAGCTTGCCGATTCGGCCAATACCCAACCGGGTGCCGGACGCCTCCAGCGGAATTACGTCGTAGGCAACCTCTTCGTACGGATGGGCGGCCAGCATCGCCTTGATCACGGCTGCCTGACGGGAAGCCGGCATTACTGTCTCCAGCCGGACTTCTTCCACCCGCTCCAGCGTACCCTGCTGGCCGATGTGGGGATTGGTTCCCTCCCGCGGCAAAAACGTTCCCGTTCCTTCCACCTGAAACGAACAGTGACTGTAGTTGCCGACCCAACCGGCTCCTGCCTCGGATACGGCCTGAAACACCGCGTCCCGATGGGAAAGCGGGACGTAGACGACCAGCTTTTTCAACGGCTCCTGATAGCTGACGTCCAGCACCTCCACATCGCTCAGACCGATCGCTTCGGCCAGCCAGTCGTTCAATCCGCCGGCGGCAGCGTCCAGGTTGGTGTGTGCCGTATAGACGGCGATGTCGTGTTTCAAGAGTTTTTCAAAGACCCGCCCGGCGGCCAGATCCGTGCGCAAGTGCTTGAGCGGCCGGTAAATCACCGCGTGGTGGGCAACGATCAGATCCACTTTTTCGGAGATGGCTTCGTCGACGACCTCCTCCAGCACGTCAAGGGCCACCATCACTTTTTTTACCTGCTTGTTCAACGTCCCGACGTGCAGGCCAATCTTGTCCCCTTCCACCGCCAGCGCTTTGGGGGCCAACTGCTCCACGTATTGGATTACGGTTTGTCCGTGTGCAAACATGCGATCACCTCGTCTAACCATTCCAGTTCTGCTTCGATCTGCCGGGTCCGTTCCGCCGCCTCCGGCTTGCGCGACCGCTGCAGTTGGGACAGCACCCGCTGCCACTTGTCCCGCTCCTGCTGCCACTTTTTCAGGAGGATCGGCGACTTTTCCTCCCACAGGAACGGACCGATGCGCAGCAGTTCGTCCCGGCTGCGCTCCTTCCCTTCGTACGGCTTGACCGGCTCGCCCCGCTCCGCCACAAGGATTTCGTAGATGATGCCGTCTTCTTCCAAAATGGATTCCGCCACCAGCTGCCAACCGTTTTCCAGCAGCCAGCGGCGGACGAGTTCTTCTCCCACATTGGGCTGCAGGATCAGGCGCTGGACTCCCTCCAGCTTGTCAGTCCCGGCTGTGAGTATCGAGACAATCAATTGACCGCCCATGCCGGCGATGCAGACTGCGTCCACTTCGCCCGGGCGAAGGACCGACAGCCCGTCACCCTTGCGCACCGACGCACGGTCCCGCAACGCCAGCGTCTGGATTTGCCGGAGAGCCGCTTGATACGGACCTTCGTTCAGCTCTCCGGCGATCACGAACGAAGCGATGCCCCGCACAAGCAAATAAGAAGCCAGTAACGCGTGGTCCGAACCGATGTCGGCAACGCGGACTCCCTGCGGACAATAGCGGGCAATCGTCTCAAGCCGCTTGGAAATGATTAATGATGATGTCATACCTGTTCTTCACCTTCCATGTCCTTTATTCTACCCTATTTCTCCAAGATTGCCCAATGCAAAAAAGCACGAAAAAACCCCGCCTTTTGACAAGGCAGGGAACACGTTCGCCACTCCATTAACAGCCGATTTCTCGGGCGATCACATTTCGCAGGATTTCCGAAGTGCCTTCGCCGATTTCCAGCAGACGGGCGTCGCGGAAGAAACGCTCCACCTGGTATTCCCGCATATACCCGTAGCCGCCGTGGATCTGGATTGCCTGATGGGTGACGGCCATCGCCACTTCCGACGCGTACAGCTTTGCCATCGCCGCTTCCTTGGTGAACTTTCGGCCGCTGTCTTTCAGCCAGGCAGCCTTGTACACCATATTGCGGGCCAATTCGATCTGCATCGCCATGTCCGCCAGCTTGTGCTGGATGGCTTGGAACTTGGAAATGGACTGACCGAATGCCGTCCGCTGCCGGGCGTACTCCAACGCCTTGTCGTACGCCGCCTGGGCGATACCGACAGCCATCGCGCCGATCCCGATGCGCCCGCCGTCCAGCGTGATCAGGAACTGCTTGAAGCCCTCGCCCTGCTTGCCGAGGATGTTTTCGTCCGGCACGCGAACGTTTTCCAAAATCAGCTCCGTCGTGTTGGAGCTATGCAGACCCAGTTTTTCGTAGTTGGCCAGCACCGTGAAGCCGGGCGAATCCGTCGGTACAATAAACGCGGTGATACCCCGCGAGCCTTTTTCTTTGTCTGTGACGGCCGTCAGCGCGACAAATTGGGCGTACGAGGCATTGGTAATGAAGCACTTCGACCCGTTGATCAGCCACCCGTCGCCGTCCCGCACGGCAGTCGTTTTCGTGCCGCCCGCGTCCGAACCGGCGTTCGGCTCCGTCAGGCCAAAGGCGCCCAAGCTCTCGCCGGAGCAGATTTTCGTCAGGTACTTCTGCTTTTGCGCTTCCGTGCCAAACAGGGCGAGCGGCGCCCCGCCCAGCGAGATGTGGGCCGAATAGGTGATCCCGGTCGAACCGCACGCACGGCTCAGTTCTTCGACGACAATGGCAAAGCTGACCGTATCCGCCCCCGCACCGCCGTACTCCTCTGGAAACGGCAGCCCGAGCAGATTCAGCTCGGCCAGCTGCTTGAAAATCTCAACGGGAAACGTCTTGGTGCGATCCCGCTCATCCGCTCCCGGTGCCACTACTTCATCGGCGAACGAACGGATCATGCTTTTTAGCATCCGCTGTTCTTCCGTCAGGTCAAAGTGCATGGTTGTCCGCCTCCTTGCAAGCGATTTTTACTCGATCATCAAGATGTCACCCATTCTGACTGAGCGTTTGTTCAGATGGTATCTCCATTATACATCAGCAAACTGTCGGATGTGTATGTTTTTTCAGAAAAGTATTGATCGAGAAAACAAAAAAAGCGCGCTCACCGCCTGCGCGCCCCGATAACAATTCCCGCCATGAACGAGAGAATGCCCAGAATGTATCCAATATTATAGGTCGGAACGTTGACCACTTTGGCAAACGTCTCGACGCCGAAGAACACGGCGGCCAACACGATGAATAGCAATACCCGCCATTTGGTATCCACACACTTCACCTCGCACGTTGCATGTAGCCCAATCGTACACCTTTTTTGTCCACCGGCCAAGCAGGCTCTACAGTCTGAGCCACTGAAACCAGTAGGACCGCGTCAGAAAAAACAGCACGGAACTTGCGAATACTTTGACAAACAGCAGGAGCTGGATGACGTCCTGCCGAGCCTGTGGGATGTAGAGGGACTGAATCTCCGCGCCAAACCAGATGATCATGCCGCAGACGGCGAGAACGCCTGCCCACTTCGGTTGACGGCCGTGCAGCAAAAATCCGAACCCGGTCATCAGGCAGGCAATCGGCACCCAGTACAGTTCCGCCCGCCACCAGGCATACCCTGTCCCCACCCGCTCAAGCGTGGCCACTCCATACACCAGGCTAAGTCCGATCAGCCCGCAGTACAGCAGATACTCATAACCGAACAGAAACGCGCTGGCGCACCACAGCAGACAGACGACGGCGAGGTACGCGAGCAGGAGCGAAAGTGACCCTTCCCACTGATTCAGGATGTAGACCCCGCCGAAAATCAGCAACAGGGACGACAGCCCCAGCAACAGATGGGGCAAAGGTGTGGCAGACCGACGGAAAACGAATGCCAGTATATAGAAGAGAACCACAAAAAAGGTAAAGATGGCAATTTGCATTAAGGGGGTGAAACGGTTAAAATGGAAAGCAAGTAAGATCATTCCTGCAAGCAGGCAGGCGCCCAACAGCCAGGCCAGGATCATCTTCCCCGATACGGGATGGTTGCTCCCGGACACGTACGGCCGCGTTGTTTTCGTCCCTCCCGCAGACGCCGAAGCAGATCCTGTTCCCTTCTCTCCTTCTTTGCCAACGGCAGCAGGAGTTGGCGGACGATCTCCTTCGGTGTACAGATTCAACAAGAAGATGCAGTAATGTTCAGGCAGCAGGTTGTTGCGCCGCCAGTTTTCGATCTCGGCGATGATGATGCGTTTGCGCCGATCGTCCAACGCGAGCCCCTCCTCACGACAGGTACTATGGTGGAGGGCAAACTGCAGCAGCCGTGGGCGCGTATCGTTTGCCCGTTGGAAAAAGAAAAGCCTACGCCGGCTTCACGTAGGCCACTTACTACCTATATCGGTTATTCGAGGAAATCTTTTAAGCGTTTGCTGCGGCTCGGATGGCGAAGTTTGCGCAGGGCTTTCGCTTCGATCTGGCGAATCCGCTCACGGGTCACGCCAAACACCTTTCCTACTTCTTCCAGCGTGCGGGTGCGACCGTCATCCAAGCCAAAACGCAGACGAAGCACGTTTTCTTCGCGATCGGTCAGCGTATCCAGCACGTCTTCCAATTGCTCTTTCAAGAGTTCGTAAGCGGCTGCGTCAGACGGTTCCAGCGCATCCTGGTCTTCGATAAAGTCGCCCAGATGGGAGTCGTCTTCCTCGCCGATCGGCGTTTCCAGCGACACCGGTTCTTGTGCGATCTTCATGATCTCCCGCACTTTTTCCGGCGTCAGATCCATTTTTTCCGCGATCTCTTCCGGCAGCGGCTCTCGTCCCAGTTCCTGCAGCAGTTGGCGGGATACGCGAATCAGCTTGTTGATGGTCTCCACCATGTGAACCGGAATGCGGATCGTGCGCGCCTGGTCGGCAATGGCGCGGGTGATGGCTTGGCGAATCCACCAGGTCGCGTAGGTGCTGAACTTGTATCCCTTGCGGTAGTCGAATTTCTCAACGGCTTTGATCAAGCCCATGTTACCTTCCTGGATCAGGTCGAGGAACAACATGCCGCGACCGACGTAACGCTTGGCGATGGATACCACCAGGCGCAGGTTGGCTTCCGCCAGACGCCGCTTGGCCTCCTCATCCCCCTGCTCGATTCGCTGTGCCAGTTTGATCTCCTCTTCGGCGGAAAGCAGAGGAACACGACCGATTTCCTTCAGATACATGCGTACAGGGTCGTTGATCTTAATTCCGGGTGGTACGGAGAGATCGTCGAAGTCGAACTCTTCGGTGTCCTCGTCTTTCATGATCAAATCGTCCACATCGTCGTCGTCATCGCTGTCGTTGTTCAGCTCGATTCCCTGATCGCTCAGATATTCAAAGAACTCATCCATTTGGTCCGAGTCCTGCTCAAATCCGGAGAGGCGTTCCATGATTTCCTTGTATGACAGCGCACCGCGTTTTTTACCCAACTCGACCAACTGTTCCTTCACTTGTTCAATGGACGCTGCTTCCAAGTCTGACGTGATGTTTTGTTTGTTCATCTACTATCCCTCCTTCCCCGGGAATGATCGGATGCTACCCTTCCTTTAAAGCATTTTCCAATTCAAGAATCTTCATCCCTATGACGGCTGCTTGAATTTCCAGTTCTCTGCGCGCTTCCTCGCTGTCTGCGGAGGAGGCTTGGAGGTGCAGGCTGCGTTGTTCTTCCCGCAGTCGCTCCAGCTCGGCGCGCTTCGGGTAGTGATTCACTTGCTTGATGTAGTCCCCGATCTCTTGATCAGATACCTCTTCTTTACACTCCATCATCGCCAATCCCGAGGCTAATTGCTTTAACGATTCATCTTGCAGGTAATGGATAAACTGTCCAGGGTCTTCCGGATGTCCTTCTGCGAAGTAAGCGTACAGATAGGCAGCCAGCGCGTCGTGTTCATCCACCTGAAAAGAGGCATTGCACTCTGTCTGGACGCGTTCTGCAATGTGCCGGTTTCGCATCATGTAGTACAGCAGCATGCGCTCGGCCGTATGGTAAGCGGGCGGCAGTGTTTTTGCGCGCGTAACTTTTCCATTATTTATACTATTATTCCATGCTGGCGATACTTTATCCCTGTGGCTGTTATTTTTTTGCTGTTTGTACAGCCGACGGGCCTCCCACTTGAGCGTGTCAAGCGAGATTGAGTATTCTTCCGCCAACTGCCGCAAATACAAGTCCCGCTCTACCGGGCTGTTCAGTTCGATGACGATGGCAAGCGCCTTTTCGATGAACCGCGCCTGGTCTGTCTCATCCTGTATTACGTGGCTGGCGCGCAAATGTTTCAAGCGAAACGCGGTCACCGGCATCGCCTGCAGCAGCACCTGCTGCGAAAACGCCTCCGGGCCGTGCTGGCGGATGTAATCGTCGGGGTCTGTTCCCTGCGGCAGCGGTGCCACCCGCACGATCAGTCCGGCCTCCTGCAGGATGTGAATCGCCTTGGCCGTCGCCTCCTGGCCGGCAGCGTCTCCATCGTAGCAGAGGACGACCTGTTCCACGTTGCGGCGGATGATCCGCGCCTGCTGCTCGGTCAGTGCGGTCCCCAGTGTGGCAATGCCCTGGTGAAAACCGGCCTGCCATGCCGAGACGACATCGACGTAGCCCTCAAACAGCAGCGCCTGCTTTCGCTTTCGCATGAAAGGACGGGCCCGGTGCAGATTGAACAAGTTGGCGCTCTTGTTGAACAGCGGACTTTCCGGGCTGTTTAGGTACTTGGGCTGTTTGGCCTGCTGCCTGGATGCAGAAGCGGTTTCCAGCAGCCGGCCGCCAAAACCGATGATGTTTCCCTGCGAATCGTGGATGGGGAACATGATCCGTCCGCGAAAGCGGTCAAAGATGTTGCCTGTTTCACTCTTGACCAAGAGCCCCGCTTCCACCATCTGGTCCAGGGAAAAGCCGCGCTTTTGCAGAAACTGCGTGACGAAATCCCACGAATCGGGCGCGAATCCGATCTGAAAATCCGCAATGGTCTGCGGCGAAAGGCCGCGCTTCGACAGATAGGTCATCGCTTCCTTTCCGTAGGGCGTTTCCGTCAGGACGTAATGGTACAGTTTGCCGACCAATTGGTGGGCCGAAAGCATCGCCTGCTTGGCCCGATTCTCCGGCGGATCGTCATCCTCCTTGGCGTGCGTCATGGGCAGTTCAATCCCTGCGCGTTCCGCCAGCTTGTGCAGCGCTTCGGGGAAGGTCAACTGCTCCATCTTCATTAAAAAGGAAAAGACATCTCCGCCTGCCCCACAGCCAAAGCAATGAAAAAACTGTCGCTCCGCGTTGACGTTGAAGGAGGGTGTCTTTTCCGAGTGGAACGGACACAGACCGACGAACGACCGCCCACTTTTCCGGAGCTGAACGTATTCTCCCACCACGTCCACGATATCCACAGCGGCACGGACTCGGTTCACAAAATCAGCTGAATAGGGACCAGCCATGTCTTTCCACCTTTTTAGAGAATCGCACAATGAGGATATTTAGTTCGTCAAAATTCGTCATTTTCCTGCTGGGAAATGCACTCTTTTCTACTTTTCCACATTTCCGCAGACAATAAACGCCGCGCAGCCGCATTCAAAAAGGAAGGACGGCTATCTATTCTTCTACAAGAAACGCCAAAACCCTTTTTTTCTTCTACTTCTTTTCGCCACGCAGCTTGTTTTTGCGAATGATTTCCAGGATGATGTTGGCCGTCTCCTCCACAGCCTTGTTGGAGACGTCAATCACCGGGCAGCCAATCCGCTTCATGATCCGCTGCGAATACGCCAGTTCTTCGTTGATCCGTTCCAGATTGGCGTAGTTGGCCTGTGCGGTCAGGCCCAAGGCCTTCAGGCGCTCGGTGCGGATGCTGTTCAGCTGCTCGGGGTTGATCGTCAGCCCGACACAGCGCTCCGGCGGGAGTTGGAACAGTTCCTCCGGCGGTTCCACTTCCGGCACGAGCGGTACGTTGGCCACCTTCAGCCGTTTGTTGGCCAGGTACATCGAGAGCGGCGTCTTCGACGTGCGGGAAACGCCGATCAGCACCACGTCAGCGCGCAAAAGTCCGCGCGGGTCACGGCCGTCGTCGTACTTGACGGCAAACTCAATGGCGTCCACCTTGCGAAAATACTCCTCGTCCAGGCGGCGAACCAGACCCGGTTTGCCAATCGGCGGCTCGTTGAGCATCACCTGCAGGGAGTTCATCAGCGGCCCCATTACATCGACGATAGGAATGGCGTGCAAGGCGGCCTGTTCCAAAATGTACGCCTTCAGTTCGGGCACCACCAACGTAAAAACGATCATCGCTTTCGATTCCTTGGCCGAAGCGATGATTTCGTCGATGGATTCCTTGTCTTCTATATAGGGGTACTTGTACACGTCGATCGCGAAACGGTCGAACTGGCTGGCCGCTGCACGGACGACCAGCTCGGCGGTTTCGCCTATGGAATCAGAGACGACATAGATGAGCTGTGCTTGTTGAACCATGTGTATCGCTTCTCCTCCTAGACTTTCGATTCGCTGCCCAATTCCACAAACGCCTTGGCGATCGTCGTCTTCGTCACCCTGCCCACCAGCTCGTAATTTCGGCTGTCCTCTCCCTCGGCGGGACGGACAACGGGCAGCGAGTCGATCTGAAAGTCGATCAACTTTTTGGCGGCCGAATACAGGGTGTCCTCCGGCTGACAGGTAACAATGTTCGGCATGCGGGTCATGATGATCCCGACCGGCACGTCTTCCAGCGATTTGTTGCCGAGCGAAGCGCGCAGCAGGTCCTTGCGGGAGAGAACACCAGCCAGATAGCCTTTCTGGTTGACGACGAACAGCGTGCCTACGTCTTCCAGAAACAGTGTGACGATCGCGTCGTAGGCGGAAGCCGATTCGGAAACAACGATGGGCATCGCCTTGTAGTCATTGACGAGAAGCTTGTGAAGCCGTTCACTTATGACCGAGCCGGCAGGTCTGCCTGCATAAAAATAACCGACACGAGGTCTGGCTTCTAAATAACCGGACATCGTAAGGATTGACAGGTCGGGACGCAGCGTGGCCCTGGTCAGGTTGAGCCGC
Organism: Brevibacillus sedimenti; assembly: GCF_020923495.1. Taxonomy (GTDB): domain Bacteria; phylum Bacillota; class Bacilli; order Brevibacillales; family Brevibacillaceae; genus Brevibacillus; species Brevibacillus aydinogluensis. The sequence continues at coordinate 2,582,538 of NZ_CP064048.1, read as the reverse complement.
TCTGCGATCTGTTCGCCGGTAATCGGTCCTTCATCCTTAACGATCTGTAAGATCTGCTCTTGGCGTTTGGTAAGCTCGATGACCAATCCCCCCGGTTCATGTCTGGTACCTACCCCTAGTATTACTCTATTCGCACAGATTTTCCTTCTTTCCGCGGGAAAAAAGCTCGCCCCCGCCGGGCAGGCGGAGGCGTGTGCAGCCAGTCATCAGGCAAAAACCAGTTTGGAAAAATCGGCATATGCGCCAATCAGGCGGGAGATGTTGAGCAGGAGCGCCAGTCGGTTGCGGCGGACGGCTTGATCGTCAGCCATGACCATGACGGCGTCGAAGAACGATTGGATGGGCTCGCGCAGCTGGGACAGTGTCGCCAGCACCTGAGCCTGATCGTCGAGGTCCGTCACCTGCTCACGCACGGACAGATACGCCTTGTACAGGGTGCGTTCTGCGTCCTCGGTGAAGACGGCTTCGTCGATCGCGTCCCCCTCCGCTTTTTGTGCCAGATTGCCGGCCCGGTTGAACTGTTCCACGGTCAGCTTGAAGTCGTCCGATTGTACCGCTGCCATCAGCGCTTTCGCTTTGGCCAGCACGTCCGGCACCAGCGCGATGTCCGCCGACAGCACGGCGTCGATTACATCGTAACGAATCTGGTCTTCCTGCAGCGCATTTTTCAGTCGCAGCGCGAAGAAATCAGCCAGGTCTTTCTTCACCTCATCCCGATCGCGCTTGGTTACGCCCTGAGCGGCATAGATGTCCAATGCGGCATCCCACAAGCGGTCCAGCGGCATATTCCAGCCGCGATCGAGCAGGATTGCCACGATTCCCGCCGCCATCCGGCGCAGTCCGTACGGGTCCTGCGAGCCGGTGGGGACGATGCCGATGGAGAAGCAGCCGACGATCGTGTCCAGCTTGTCCGCGATGCTGACAGCTGCACCTTCGGCAGACTGCGGCAGTTGGTCGCCGGCAAAACGGGGCAGGTAGTGTTCGAAGACACCCCGCGCCACCTCGTCGCTTTCACCTGCCTTGCGGGCGTAATCCTCGCCCATGATGCCCTGCAGTTCGGGAAATTCGCCCACCATGTTGGTCACCAGGTCAAACTTGGCAATCTCCGCGATGCGGTCCACGCGGGCGGCCTCCGCATTGCCCAGCTCCAGCTGACCGGCGATACGGCCTGCCAGATCGCGAATCCGGCGCACCTTGTCGCCGATCGTCCCCAGTTCTTCGTGGAAGACGATCGTCTCCAGCCGCTTCAGGCAGCTGTCGATCGACAGCTTTTGATCCTCCTCATAGAAGAAGCGGGCGTCGGACAGGCGAGCGCGCAGCACTTTTTCGTTTCCTTTGGCCACGTTGTCCAGCGCGCGGCTGTCGCCGTTGCGGACTGTGATAAAGTGGTTGAGCAGGTTGCCAGCCCCATCCTCTACCGGGAAGTAGCGCTGGTGCTCGCGCATCGAGGTGACCAGCACCTCGCGCGGAATGGAGAGAAATGCTTCGTCAAACGTGCCGTACAGCGCAGTCGGATACTCGACCAGATGAACCACTTCGTCCAGCAGGCCTTCATCCATCGGCACGCGCCAGCCGTTTTCCCGCTCCAATCGGTGAATCTGCTCAAGGATGGAACGGCGCCGTTCGTCCGGGTCGACGATGACGTGCTGTTCCGACAGCTTGGCTACGTACTCGCCCGGATGGGTCAGCGCCACGTCCTGACTGCCGAGGAAGCGGTGGCCGCGCGTCACGCGTCCCGATTTAACACCGGCGATCTCCATCTCGATCACGTTTTCACCGAAGAGGGCCACCAGCCAGCGGATCGGGCGCACGTACTTCAGCTCATACGCGCCCCAGCGCATGTTTTTCGGGAACGTCATGCCGGCGATCACATCAGCCAGTGCGGGCAGCAGTTCCTTGGTTGCTTTCCCGGCTTCCGACTTGCGGGCAAACACGTACTCGACGCCGTTCACGTCCTTGAAGTAGAGCTGATCGACGTCTACGCCGTTGCTGCGGGCAAAACCCTGCGCCGCCTTGGTCCAGTTGCCGGACTCGTCCATGGCGATTTTGCGGGCCGGTCCTTTCGCTTCGTCGTTGCGGTCCGGCTGTTTCTCCGCCACTCCGCTCACCAGAACGGCAAAGCGGCGCGGTGTCTCGTAGGAAAAGACCGCGTCGTAGGGAAGGCGTTCCGCCGCCAGCCATTTTTCCACCTTTTCCTTCAACTGCGCGGCCGCTCCGGCGACGAAGCGGGCCGGCATTTCTTCCGTACCGATCTCCAGCAACAAGTCGCGCTTACTCATCTGCGTTCACTCCTTCCTCACGGCTGGACGCGCTGTTGTGCGCAGCCGCCTCCTCGCTCGATTGTCCTTTTTTCAGCAAGGGGAAGCCGAGCCGTTCGCGCTCTGCCAGATAGGTGTGAGCCACTTCGCGGGACAGGTTGCGGACGCGGGCGATGTAACCGGTCCTCTCCGTCACGCTGATCGCCCCCCGCGCATCCAGCAGGTTGAACGTGTGGGAGCACTTTAGCACGTAGTCATAGGCCGGAAACACCAGCCGCTCTTTCATCAGGCGCTTTGCTTCCGCCTCGTAGGTGTTGTACAGATTGAACAGCATGTCCACGTCGGACAGCTCAAACGTGTATTTGGAATGCTCGTACTCCGGCTGCAGGAAGACGTCGCCATAGGTGTAGCCGTTGACCCACTCCAGCTCGAAGACATTTTCCTTTTCCTGGATGTAGGACGCGAGGCGCTCCAAGCCGTAGGTGATCTCCACCGCCACCGGCTTGCATTCCAGTCCGCCCACCTGTTGGAAATAGGTGAACTGGGTGATTTCCATGCCGTCCAGCCACACTTCCCAGCCCAGGCCCCAGGCGCCAAGCCCCGGGTGCTCCCAGTTGTCCTCGACAAAGCGGATGTCGTGTTCCAGCGGTTCAATGCCCAGTTCGCGCAGACTGTCCAGGTAGATGTCCTGAATGTTGTCCGGCGACGGTTTCATGATCACTTGGAACTGATGGTGCTGGTACAAGCGGTTGGGGTTTTCCCCGTAACGGCCGTCGGCAGGCCGGCGGGACGGCTCCACGTAAGCCACATTCCACGGCTCCGGCCCGATCGCGCGGAGAAACGTCATCGGGTTGAGCGTGCCGGCCCCTTTTTCCACGTCGTACGGCTGCACAATCAAGCAATTTTGTTTTGCCCAAAAGTTTTGCAGCGTCAAGATGATGTCTTGAAAGGTCTTTTTCATGGTTCGTTCCACCTCCTGAAGGTAACAAAAACTCCAAGCGAAGCCTGCACAGCACGATCAGGCGTGAAAGCGCCCGTGTGCCATGGCCCCTGTTGGAAAGGACGCTGGTCTGCCGAATCAGGCCGCAGCTTAAAAAAAGCCGCTCCCCCCTGATTCAGCAAAAAACCTCCCGCCGCCTACACCGTGTCTTCCACAGTGTAGGGACGAGAGGTTATCCCGCGGTTCCACCCTACTTGACGAATCGGCATACCGGCCTCATCGTCCGCTTTTGCTGTTCACCTTGCTCCGGAACGCCGTTCATCGACATGACTACCAGGCTTCCACCCTCCCCGGTTCGCTACGTGAGAAGACGCGACGCCTTCTCGATCAGCCAGCGGTCGACTACTCCTTTCCTTCACAGCAACGGTCGATATCACATTTGGTACTTATCATAGCGAAAAGCAAAACGGATGTCAATGCAGATCCACATGACATTCCGGCCGGCTACAAGCCGATGTTTTCGATCTGATCCAGAAACGCCCGACTTTTCAGCCGCAAATCGAGATGTTGGTCCAAAAAGCTGCGCAGCACGTGTTTGAGCTGGCTGCGCGTCGCGGGTTTCACTTCAATCTCGCCCAGCCGCTCCAGATCAAACACCTGAAACAGGCGAAGCAGCTTCCAGACCGACGGGGTGACGGCGATTGCATACGGGTCCTGCGGAAGGCAGACGGGACAGATGAGTCCTCCCTGCGACACGCTGATCGCATATGGCTCCCGCTCCGCCCCGCAGCTGGCACATCCCGACAGGTGCGGGGCAATGCCCGCCACCCGCAGCATTTTTGTCTCGAAGATCCGGCAGAGAATTTCCGCATCCCTGCCTTCATCCAGATAGCGAAACAGCAGCAATACCATGTGAAACAAAAAAGGATTGGCTTCCCGTTCATCCGTCAACCGGTCCAACAGCTCCGCTATGTACGCGGCATAAGCCGTGGCAGCCAGGTTTTGCCGCAAGTCCCGGAACGACTCCACGATCTCTCCCTGGGACAGGTCAGGCATGCCGCTTCCAGGCCCTGCCTTGCACAGATAGTATCCATGGGTAAACAGTTGGGAGACGGCCCCCAGGCGGCTTTTCGGCTTTTTCGCGCCGCGGGCCATGATGCCCACTTTGCCGTGCTCCCGCGTAAACAACGTCACCACTTTGCTGGACTCGCCATAGTCCACGCTGCGGATGACAATGCCTTCCCACTTTACAAGCATGCGTGTGTTTCACCCGGCTCCTTTTGGGCGAATTCAAACGTGTCCTCCTCGTCGGCAGTCGTTTGAAGGTGTTCTCTGTAGAGAAGGTAAGCATGGATGTCACCGGTCGAAGCGAAATATTTCCAAGAAAAGTCACGAAGCATGAAGCATCATCCTTTCTTGTTTCGGCTGAATCCACTTCCTTCTTAGATTCACCTGCGCCCGTTTTTCTATGCCATGGAAAAATTGACACCGCTATTCTTCATCGTAAAAACCAAAATTGCGCAGCATTCGCTCCTGATTGCGCCAGTCTTTTTTCACCTTGACCCACAGTTCCAGAAACACCTTGTCCCCCATCAGCCGCTCGATGTCCAGACGGGCGCGGCGGCCGATTTCCTTGAGCATCTGCCCTCTCTCGCCGATCAGGATGCCTTTCTGCGAATCCCGCTCGACGTAAATGGCCGCGTAGATGTACAGGGTCTTTCCGTTTTCGCCCCGCTTCATTTCTTCAACCGTCACGGCGATCGAATGGGGCACCTCTTCGCGGGTCAGATGCAGCACCTTTTCCCTGATCAATTCGGCCACGATGAAGCGCTCGGGGTGGTCGGTCACCTGGTCGGGCGGGTAGTACATCGGCCCTTCTTCCATCTCGTCAAAGATGGCCTGGATCAGCGGCCCGGTGTTGTTCCCCTCCAGAGCGGAAATCGGGATGATCTGTTTGAACTCGTACAGCTTCCGGTATTCGTCGATGATCGGCAGCAGTTCCTCCGGGTGAACCTTGTCAATTTTGTTGATCACCAGAAAGACGGGAGTTTTTACCTGCTTGAGCCGCTCAATGATGTAATCGTCACCCGGCCCCCGTTTTTCCGTTGCGTCGATGACAAACAGCACCAGGTCCACTTCGTTGAGCGTGTTTTCCGCGACGGCGACCATGTAGTCGCCCAGCTTGGACTTGGGCTTGTGAATCCCCGGCGTGTCCAGGAAGATGACTTGTCCCTGCTCTGTCGTGTAGACGGCGGTAATCTTGTTGCGCGTCGTCTGCGGTTTGTTGGACATGATCGCAATCTTCTGGCCGACGATGTGGTTTAACAGCGTGGATTTCCCCACGTTGGGCCTGCCCACAATGGAGACAAACCCGGATTTGAAACCTTTTTTCGTGCGATTATCCACGTAAATCCTCCTTGGCAAACGCCCCGGGAAGCAGGGCGGATACTGTTGTTTCTGTCACGTCACCGTTCATGTTGGCAAGGATGACCGGCATGTCGGGCGGGCACAGCTCCGCCATCACCTGCCGGCACGCGCCGCAGGGAGAGACCGGATTCGGCGTGTCAGCCACCACGGCGATCGCCTTGTAACGGGTATCCCCTTCGGAATACGCCTTAAACAGCGCGGTCCGTTCCGCGCAGTTGCACAGCGGGAAGGAGGCGTTCTCGATATTGCAGCCGAGATACACCTTGCCGCTGTCGGTCAAGAGTGCCGCTCCCACAGGAAAGTTGGAATACGGCACATACGCCAGCTTTCTCGCTTCTTTCGCTTGCTCCAGCAGGGCTTGTTTATCCATGTTCATCATCACCGTTCCCTCGCCAATCAATACATTTCAATACATATGTAGTGGGTAAAGCAAACGCGAGGCACCCGCCGGCCTGCAGGCGGTGCCGCAGAGCCGCACCAGGCCAGTCCTCCTGTTACACGGCCAGCCATACCGTGAGTTTCCCCCAGAGCGGTGGGCCGAAAACAGCGACGCCGATTACGACGGACAGGACAGCCGCCACCAGGACGGCACCGGCACAAGCGTCCTTGGCCGTTTTGGCCTTCGCGTGCCACTCGGGGGAGGACAAATCGACTGCTGCCTCCAGGGCGGTATTGACCAACTCGAGCGCCCACACCAGCGCGATAGAAAAAAAGACCAGCAAAACATCGCCGCGAGGAATGCGCAGCCACCACGCCGCCGCCAGCGCCAGCACGGCAAATGCGACGTGGATTTGCATGTTTCGCTGTGTCTTCACGGTTTGGACTATGCCTTGCAGGGCATAGGAAAAGCTGCTGACCAAACGGCGCCACTCTTTCAAACGCTATCGCCTACCTCGTCAAACCAATCTGCTGCAGCACTGCCTCCTGACGGGAAAACATCTCTTTCTCCTCTTCCTCCGTGCCGTGGTCGTACCCGAGCAGATGGAGAAAACCGTGAACAGCGAGAAAACCCAGTTCCCGTTCGAGCGAGTGTCCATACTCTGCCGCCTGCTCCTCCGCCTTGGGAACGGAAATGACAATGTCCCCCAGCATGTTGGGGAGCGCGTCCAACGCTTCCTCGTCCAAATAAATGTCTATTTCTCCCTCTCCCGACTCGTTCATCGCAAACGACAGCACGTCGGTGGGACGGTCAACGCCACGGTATTGGCGGTTCAGCTCATGGATGCGCTCGTTGTTCACCAGCGTCACCACCACTTCGCCGTCCACGCCTTCCCGCTCAGCAGCCGCTTCCAGGCAGCGGACGATCAGGTCCTGCAGGGATTCGTCAATCGGTTGGATTTCGTCATGAAGAATTTCTACGGATAGCACGGGTACCCAATCTCCTTTACCGGTAGCTGTGTTCGTGTTCGTCTTTGGCGTACGCTTCGATGATCTTCTGCACCAGGCTGTGGCGCACCACGTCGGCTTCCTGGAAGCGGATAAATGCCACTTCGGGGATCGGGGCCAGAATGCGCTCTGCTTCCCGCAAACCCGATTTTTTCCCTTTGGGCAGGTCGATCTGGGTCACGTCGCCGGTAATCACCATTTTGGAACCGAAGCCCAGACGGGTGAGAAACATTTTCATTTGTTCAGGCGTGGTGTTCTGCGCTTCGTCCAGGATGACAAAGCAGTCTTCCAGCGTTCGCCCGCGCATGTATGCCAGCGGAGCCACTTCAATCAGCCCGCGCTCCATCATCTTGGCCACCTGTTCCGTGCCCAGCATGTCGTACAAGGCGTCGTAGAGCGGACGCAGATAGGGGTCCACTTTTTCCTGCAAGTCGCCGGGCAAAAAGCCGAGGCTCTCTCCTGCCTCCACGGCCGGGCGCGTCAGCACGATGCGCTTGACTCGTCCGTTTTTCAACGCGTTGACCGCCATTACCACAGCCAGGTACGTTTTGCCGGTACCGGCCGGCCCGATGCCAAACACGATGTCGTGCCGCTTGATGGCGGACAGGTAGTGGCGCTGTCCCAGCGTCTTGGCGCGAATCAGCTTGCCCTTTTGGGTGCGAGCCACTTCCTCGTCGTAGACGTCCAGCAATTGTTCCGCTTCTCCCCGTTCCACCAATTGCAGCGCGTACGAGACGTCGCGCTCGGACAGGGCGATGTCCCGCCGAATCAGCTGGAGCAGGACGGCAAACAAGCGGGAGAGCTTATCCACTTCGGCCTTTTCGCCGCTGATGACCAGCTCGCCGCTGCGTGTCATGATTTTTGCTGTGGTCGTTTCCTCGATCAATTTGAGATATGCATCGTGGGGACCGAACAGCAACAACGCTTCCGATGCGTCAACAAACGGAATTTTTACCTCTTCTTGTACGTGCAACAGGCTTCCATCTCCTTGCAGCGGTTGTCCGCAATCCATTACGAATTGCCGTTTGCCTGGGGAGCCGGCGGCAGGCCCAGAATCGGCTGCTCGACGGCAATGTCCTCAATAACGGAAAAATGAATACTCAAATAAACTTTACCATTCTCTCTCTTCACGTGCAAAACTTTTTCGTCCTGAATTACCGCATCTTTGCCCGCCTGCCGCAGCACGTCCTCGCGGGCCGCCTGCTTGGCAGCCTGCAGCGCTTCTTCCATGCTCAATTCCCGCCGGACTGGCTCCGCCTCCGCCTGCGTGACCGTCTTCCAGCCGATCGGACTTGTAAAGCCCGCATACGAGGGTTGGAAGCGCTGCTCGACCGACTCGGCCTGCGCAAACGGCTGCTGTTTGAACGGCCATATCTGCACGGCGAAGGGGCCGACGAGCAGATACTGCGTCTGCTGCCGTTCACCGGTCAACTGATAGTGCACCTGGGCGAGCGGCATCGTGACGTTGCTGACGTACCACACCTCCCCTTTTACCGTGCCGCGGGCGGCGACTGCCTTTTGCCTGGTCTCATTGCCGATAATGCCGGATATCAGCGTCTGCCCTTTTTCCACAAACTGGTTGACAGACACCATGCTTTTGCCCGCTTCCGGCAGAATCGTGTGCACGACCGCCCGCTTCTTGGCAACCAGGTGGCGCGGACTGGGCGGGGCCGGCTTCTCCGGCTCTTCTTTCTCTACCACCTGGATAATCGCCTTGGTGCCTTGTATGTCAACAATGACCCTGGACGCTTCCGGCAGCAGGCTCATCAGTTCCCGCTGCAGCACGTGTGATTCTTTTAGTTTGGCCTTCCAGACCCCTTCTTTAATCCCGACCTGTGCCGCCGCATTAGTCACCGCCTCGGGGCGCATTTGCCTGACTCCCTGCACCTCCACCTGCCAGACGAACGAGGAGAGCATGTACATTCCGACCAAAAATAAAGAGGCGCCGATGACAAGACCGGCCCGCCGGCGCAGCCGGACCAGCCAGAAAGGCAGCCCGCCTCGTCGTTCCACGTGAGGGCGACAGCCTGTCTCCCGCAAAAACGGCCGCAAGCGAAAGTAATCGCGGATCAGGATGTCGCAGCGGCCCACCTCCTGCCCCACTCTGCGGATGTTCCAGATTCGGATACCTTCCCGTACCGCCATGTTCAACATTCGTTCAAACCGCTTTCCCCGGACGGTGATCGTGATATAGCCGTCCAACCATTCCTGCAATCCATTGCGCATGTGCCCGTCCCCACTTTCCCAGGTATTGTCGCGGAACGTTTCCTAAGGTTTCTCCAGAAACTTGACGCCGCCGATGCGCCCCTCCAACAGGATTTCCTCCGGCAGGATCGCCCGGATCACCAATTGTTCTCCAGTAACGAGCAGCTGTCCATTGGTCAACAGCAAGCGGAGCTCCTTTTCACTAAAGTGGAGAACTCCGCGGTGGTTTTCGATATACATTTGCAGATGGCCGATCATCGTGATGCGCGGGACTTCCAGCACCACATCTTGCGGCAAATCCAGCACTCCAACGGCCAGATGGCGCAGACGGCGGCCCCATCGTTTCATGAGCAAGCCCCCCTTTACTGGTGCTGCTGCGCCGGAATGCATCCCTCCAAGCCAGTCCGGGTGCCCGGTGCGTCCTTCTTCTATAACCGTATGCGGTGAGGGGAGAAAATCATGCAGAGAAAATCGCCCCGACACTCGCTTCCGCAAGCGTCGGGGCTCGTCCCGTCACGTCTTCTGTTCGTCGGTGGGAAAAGGCGTTCCGTACCGTTTGAGGGCCTTCCACTTCTTGATCACGCGCTTTACCTTTTCCGCCGTACATCCGCAGGCGATCGCCGTTTCATAGATCGATTTCCTTTCATAGATGACAAGCCGGATCACCTTTTGGCGAAACTTGCTCATCCTCTCCAGTTCCTGTCGATCCATTCGCCGCTCTACCCCTCACCCTTATTGTTAATAGTTCGTGCCTAGATCAAGAATAGTCAACCAAGACTTGAGGCACAAGACCAGATGTTCGATTTCTTTCGACAAAATGTTCAGTCAAAAAACAACAGGCGAACGGGAATGTTCGCCTGTCTGTTACACCCATGCGTCAAACGCTGCGGCGGTAGGGAAGGGGCCTGCTTTTGGCCCGGGGCGGACCGAAAATGATCGCCCACTTCATCCCTTCCCGAGGATCGAGCTCGGTTGGCTTTTCTGTTGCTTGCTCTGCCGGGGACGGTTGGAGCGCAGCATCATACCCAACAACTTGGGCGGCCGGTGCCGCTTCCACATTCGCCAGCGGCATATGCATCTCCTCTTCCAGCCATTCCGGTTCGGCGGCGCGTTCTTCCATGGCAGACCTGGATTCCTGCCGCACCACCATGCGCCGCTCCGGCTGCAACTCTACATCTGCAGGGAGCGGGAAATCGCCGCTGTCCACCGGGGTTAGCGGAGGACGCTGCGGTTTTCCCTGGGACATGCTGCGCCCTTGTTTGCCTTTTTTGCCAAACAGCAAGTAGCCGAAGAACCCCGCGATCAGAACCCAGAACTTGCCAAGGAGCGGTAAAACCCATTCCAACTGATCAATCAGCAGATCAATCAACAGATCAATAAGATCGTCCATTGGCTATCGCCTCTTACTCTTGGTCTTGGTCAGGCAGGTCGGACTTTTGCTTGCTGCCGGTGGCGCCGAATGCCTGGCGCATTTGCGTATCGGCGGAGATGTTTTGCAGGTTGTAGTAATCCATTACGCCCAATTTGCCGCTTCTCAGGGCTTCGGAGAGCGCGAGCGGCACCTGCGCCTCGGCTTCCACAACCTTGGCCTTCATCTCTACGACGCGCGCCTTCATTTCCTGTTCCTGGGCGACCGCCATCGCGCGGCGCTCCTCTGCTTTTGCCTGAGCGATGCGTTTGTCTGCTTCCGCCTGATCGGTTTGGAGCTGTGCCCCGATGTTTTTGCCCACATCTACATCAGCGATGTCGATGGAGAGGATTTCAAACGCTGTACCGGCGTCCAACCCTTTGTTCAACACGGTTTGCGAAATGCTGTCCGGATTTTCCAGCACGTCTTTGTGGGAGTTGGACGAACCGATCGTCGTCACGATCCCTTCGCCAACACGGGCGATAATCGTTTCTTCGCCTGCGCCCCCCACCAGTCGGTCGATGTTGGCGCGAACAGTCACCTTCGCCTTTGCCTTTACCTCGATCCCGTCCTTGGCCATGGCGGCGACGACGGGGGTTTCAATCACTTTCGGGTTTACGCTCATCTGCACCGCTTCCAGCACGTCACGGCCCGCCAGGTCAATCGCGGCGGCCCGCTCGAAGCCGAGCGGAATGTCAGCCCGCTGTGCAGCTACCAGGGCATCGACGACACGGTCTACGTTTCCGCCTGCCAGGTAGTGGCTTTCCAACTGGTTCGTGTCAAGCTCCAGCCCCGCTTTTCTCGCCTTGATCAGCGGGTTGACGATGCGCGAAGGAATCACGCGGCGCAGCCGCATGGCCACCAGCGTGATGATGCCGACGCGCACACCGGAGGCGAGCGCGGAAATCCAGAGCATTACCGGGACGAATGAGAAAAAGATCGACAGGACAACGATCGCCACTGCCACCATAAAAATGATAGGAATCAATCCGCTATCCAACATGAATCATCTACTCCTTTTGTTCTTGTTCCTGCACGACAACGCGGCTGCCTTCCACCTGTATTACGGTGATGGGGGTGCCGGCGGCAATAAATCCGCCTCCGCTGACGGCATCAATGCGCCGCCCCTCAATCTTGACCACGCCCGCCGGTCGAAGCGGCGTCAGGGCAATCCCCTCCTTGCCCAGCAGGTGCCGCTGGTCCTTCGGCGCCACGTAGCCCGCTTCATTGCGCTGCACGTCACCCAGCACAAACCGGCTGATCAGTCCTTTGATGCCGTATTTTTTAATCAGCGCGAAGGCGACGATCACCGTGACCAGGACAGCGATCCCCAGCGATGCAAGCCCCTGTTTTGTGTCGTAGGCAGCCATGACCAAGCCGGCGACAATGCTGATGAAGCCAAGCCCACCGACGATCCCGCCGGGAACGAAGATTTCCAATATCATCAGCAGGATGCCCAGAACAAACAGGCAGATATGCAGCCAATTGGCGAATCCCGCCACGTAATGGCCGAAGAAGTACAGACCAAAGGCGCACAACGCAACCGTGCCGCCCACGCCAAATCCGGGGGCAAACAGCTCGACGACGATGCCCACCAGACCAATGATCAACAGAAGGCTCATGACAACCGGACTGGTGACAAAACGGGCCACCCGCTCGCCGATTGTCGGTTCAATCGTTTCCAGCTCATCCGCATTGACGCCCAGATACGCGAGAAGCTGTGCCTTGTTGGCCACCACCTGTTCGGCGTAGCCCAACTGCTTGGCCCGCTCGGCATCCAGGGAAAGAACGGTGCCTTTCGGTTTCAACCCCGGAAACTCCCGGTCGATTTCCACCATGGCCCGGGCCACGTCCGGATTGCGGTTGTTCAGCTTGGCTGCCGCCTCCATTTTGTTAGCCCACCCGGAGATGATCTTCACGTCGGCGGCGTTGCCCGCCAGGTCAATCGGCGTCGCCGCCCCGATGCTGCTGCCTGGGGTCATGACAATTTCGTTTGCGTTCAGAGCGATATAGGTGCCGGCCGAAAACGCCTGATTGTCGATGTAGGCCACCACGTGGATTGGCGATTGTCTGACCAGTTGGCCGATGGAGTCGGCCGCATTGATTTCTCCGCCGGGGGTGTTGATGTGCAGCACGATCAGATCCGCGCCCTTACTCGTTGCTTCGGCAAACGCCCGCTTCAGAAAGCTTTCCAGCCCCTGCTCGATCTGGTGCTCCACGGGAATCCAGACCGCTTTCTGATACGGTTTGGCAGCAGCCGGACTTCCGGCCAGCAGACCGGCGAGCCCTATCGCCACGCAAAGCAGCGCCAGCAACAAGCGAACGGGACGGGAAACGATGCGTGACACATTCATTACCTCCACCTCCTTTCCTTATACAGCCTCCTCGAATGGCTACTTAGGTATACGGGTCAGATTCACGCCCGTTTCATAATTTTTTATTGATTGCCTTATTCGTGCCATAAAGAAAGACCCAGCCGCATGGGACTGAGTCTTTTGTGCGTATCTAGATGAGGTTGATCCTCATTACGATGGCAATTCCTCAGATACAATCTTTTGCACGAGAGCACCGTCGGCTCTTCCTTTTACTTTCGGCATGATCGCCCCCATCACCTTGCCCATCTCCTTTTTGGAGGTGGCTCCGGTGGCGGCAATCGCGTCCCGTACAATGCCGCGCAGTTCGTCCTCGCTCAATTGAGCGGGCAGATACGCGGAGAGCACGTCGATTTCCTCTCGTGTTTTGGCGGCGAGGTCGTCACGACCCGCCTTTTCGAATTCTTGGAGGGATTCACGGCGCTGTTTTAACTCGCGAGTCAAGATGGTCAGCTCTTCGTCTTCAGACAACAGTCTACCTTTACTAATCTCTTCGTTCTTTAACGCAGCTTTCACCATGCGAATAACAGAGAGTTTCAGCGCAGCTTTGTCCTTCATCGCTTGCTTCATATCTTGATCGAGTCGCTCCATTACACTCATGATGAGCCCTCCGTCAATTAGTACTTGCGCTTGCGAGCTGCTTCGGATTTTTTCTTGCGGCGCACGCTGGGTTTTTCGAAGTGGCGGCGTTTTCTCAGTTCCGCCATAACCCCTGCTTTGGCGCTCTCACGCTTGAAGCGACGAAGTGCCTGTTCCAAAGACTCGTTTTTCTTGACTCGAACTTCTGCCATCTGTCTTCCCTCCCTCCGCTAAAACCGTGGGACGCCTGTTACCAACAGACTGTCACACTACATTATAGGACAGAAAACCAAGACAGGTCAACCTTTCTTTCCAACTTATTCTTGGAAGCCAGCTCGGAAGAGGCAGCAGTGCGTTCACTCATGGCCTCCTTTCCTGCTGGGGTAAAGATCAGCTGACCGAGGCGCAATTCTGTCAGGAGAGGAAAAGCACGCTTACGCAAAACCGCTTTGCCGTAAAGAGAAATTGTTGCGACGTTTGTGACTGAACTGTTCAAACGCGCGGCATGATTGTGAATCGGAAGGGAATATATTACAATAAGAGGCAACTGGGTAATTGTACTGGTTAAAAAAAGTTATAAAAGCCGATCCAATATCTGAATAGGTCCCGCTGCCATACATGATGTAACAGACGCCCGAATCTTCGTTTTCGGGCGTTTTTCGCCGTCTGTGGCCATTATGCTTTTTTATCGCCACCTGAACTACCAGCAACCTGTACGCATGACTGTTTCATGATCATTGACCTGTTCGGCTGTCTGCGATGGGGACCGTCATTTTTTCCTTGCCGCGGCCGAACAGGAGTGTTAGCATGACTTCGTGGTTTCCACGATCGAAAACGATTCGATGAAAAGGGGATTGGACCTATGAGAGAAATTGCACTGGGACGAGCGGCCGTTATGGCGGAAGGGCTGCTGCTGGCGGGCGATCCCGGGCTGACGGTGACATCCGTTCACTTTGACACGCGTCAGCTTTTGCCGGGTGCCTTGTTCGTGGCGATTGCCGGAACGCGGGACGGACACGACTTTCTCCTGCAGGCGGCGGAAAAAGGCGCACGGGCAGCGATCATCTCCAACGAACAAAAGGTGCCAGACAGCCTGCCGGCGGGATTCGGCCTGATTCTGGTGAACGACACGCTGCGCGCGTTTCAAAAGCTGGCAGCTGCTTACCGCACGTCCTTTTCCATACCCTTTGTGGCCATTACCGGCAGCAACGGCAAAACGACAACGAAGGACATCGTCGCCCACCTGCTGGAAAGCCGGTTTTCCATCCACAAGACCTACAAAAATCTCAACAACCACCTGGGCGTTCCCTACTCCCTGCTGCAGGTGGAAGAGCAGCATCAGGCAGCCGTGCTGGAGCTGGGCATGAACCACGCTGGCGAAATCGACCTGCTGGCCTCGCTGGTCAAGCCGCAGATCAGCGTGATTACCTATATCGGCGAAGCCCACATCGAGTTTTTTGGCTCGCGGGAGAAAATCGCGCTCGCCAAGGCAGAACTGCTTCCCCACACTGATCCGGACGGACTGGTCCTTTTGAACGGAGACAGCGAATACCTGCGCAAGGTGGCGCCACTTTATCCGGGCCGCATCATGTACTACTCCGTCAACGCCCCCGCTGACATCTGGGCGGAGAATATCCAATCCGCTGACGACGGGACGCGATTTGACGTCTGCTTCCGGGACGGGGAGCGCTTCGCGGCCTTCCTGCCGCTGTTCGGCACGCACAACGTCCTGAACGCGCTGCCGGCTGTTGCGATCGGCCGCCACTTCGGCATGACGACAGCGGAGATCATCCGCGCGCTGGCGACGGTGCGCCTGTCGGCCATGCGTTTCGAGCGGATCGAGTCCGCCCATGGCCCGCTCTACATCAACGACGCGTACAACGCCAGCCCTTCGTCGATGGAAGCGGCGATCTCCACGTTTGCGGATCTGTTCCCCGAGCGTAAAAAGGTGCTGGTGCTGGGCGACATGTTTGAGCTTGGCGAGAACAGCCCGGCCATGCACGCCCAGGTGGGGGCTTTCGCCAACCGCTACCGCGACCGAATCGAACTGCTCGTGGCCGTCGGTGAGCAAGCGCAGCACCTGTATGACGCGTACGAGGGGAATAAGCGCTACTTCCCGACCAAGGCTGAAGCAGTCGAAACGCTCCTTGCGGTGCGCGACGCCCATCACGCCTTTCTGTTCAAAGCGTCGCAAGGCATGGGACTGTGGACGCTGCTTCAGGCGCTGGAAGATCACGCGTGACCACAATTGAAAACGAAAAACAGCAAGGAGCCTCGCTACAGAGGCTCCTTGTCCAAAAATGAACACGGGAGCGCCCCAGGGCACTCCCTCTACATTCCCCATTATTCCAACTCTTCTGCATCCACCACGTTTCGCTGTTTGTCGGCGTGGCGTTCCAGAGCAAGCTGGACCAGCCGGTCAATCAGCTCGCTGTAGCTGATGCCCGCTTCCTGGAACAGCAGCGGGTACATGCTGAACGGCGTAAAGCCGGGCATCGTGTTCACTTCATTGATATACAGTTGGTCGTTTTCCTCGTCCCAGAAAAAGTCTGCCCGCGACAGGCCCGACGCATCCAGGGCGCAGTATGCGATTTTGGCCATTTCAGCGATCCGCTCTGCCACGTGGGACGGAATCCGGGCTGGAATCTGCAGTTCTGTGCCGGCGCCTTTGTACTTGGCTTCGTAATCGTAAAACTCCTTGGCCGGCACGATCTCGCCCACGACCGAGGTGATTGGTTCCTCGTTGCCGAGCAGGCCGATTTCCAGCTCGCGCGCCTTGACGAACTGCTCCACGATCAACCGGCGGTCAAATTTGGCGGCCAGCATCATCGCGTCGATCAACTGCTGCCGGTCTTTTGCCTTACTGATCCCGACACTGGACCCCATGTTGGCCGGTTTTACGAAGCATGGGTAGCCCAGTTCCTGCTCGATGCGCGCGATGATTCCCTCCTGGTCACGTTCCCACTGCGACCGGAGCACGCCCACGTATTTCACCTGCGGCAGTCCCGCCTGGGCGAACACGTTTTTCATCATCCATTTGTCCATGCCCACTGCCGATGCCATGACACCAGCTCCGACATATGGCAGGTTGGCCAGTTCCAGCAGGCCTTGAATCGTGCCGTCTTCACCGTTTGGGCCGTGCACGACGGGAAAAATCACGTCCACTTCCTGGGCGACGCCAAAGATCGGCGAGGTGCGGCTGACAGCCACCTGTTCCATCTTCACCTCGCTGCTGACAGACACCGCCCCGTTTGTCAGGCGGAGTTCGTTGGTACCCTCCGGCAAAATGCCCCTGAGGTTCTCCCCTTTCACCCAGTTTCCATCCAGCGTCACGTAGATGGGCAAAATGTCGTATTTATCAAAATCGACCGCCTTCATAATCGACAGGGCGGTGCGCAGCGAAACCTCATGTTCCGAGGACTTCCCTCCGTAAATAATCCCCAGCCGAATTTTGTTCCCCATGAACTCCAAGCTCCTTTCGCCTTGCCTGCGCAAAAGCGCGTTCACGCGTCTCCTGCTCTCCCATGGTATGCAAACGCCCGCCTATGGTGTGCGCCGGGCGCAAATACCCCATTCAGCATACACAATCCCTTCCGCAAATACAAGGGGACAGGAGAAGCACAAGCAGCCGCCGTCCAACATATCCTGTGAAAAAACGTCACAGAAGACTTTTCTCAACGCAGGGGGAATGTCCATGAGAGACTATCTGCTCTTCTGTACGTACTGTTCGTCCTATACGCTCCTGCACCGCTACGACAAGGAGACCGGGACGTTTTTGGGCGAGTACTCCCTGTTGCACAACGCCTACACGCGCAACAGCGTCGTGCTCCACAAGTTTCTGCTCGCCCACCTCGGACACGCACTGCGCGTCATCCCCTCCCAAACGGACGAGTACCGCGAGATCATCTGCACAGCTTCCCGTTTTTTGGAAGACGATATCGACAAGTACGTGGAAGAAAGTCTGGCGCTGGTCAAGTACCAGGAACGGGATCGGCAGAGCGAACGGGAGATCGGCCAGGTGCGCCTCTACATCCTGGAACACCTGCTGACGCACGAACTGGAGGAATTGAGTAAAGTCAGGGCGGCCAGCTCAGCCGAGGGGCAGGTGCTGCTCGGCAAGGAACTGGGCATCAAACGAGCCCTGGAACTGGTTCGCGACATCCTGTCCGACAAACAGTTTGCCTGACCGCAGCGTTTTTCGACCCGCCGGACAGCGGGCCGTTTTTTTGTCGATACAAAAAAAGAAGCGGACGCATATGTCCGCTCAGCGTGTCAGTACGGGTCGATCTCTTCCCCCGTCCGGATGTCCTTCACCCGCAGGGGATCGCGCGGTGCAGAAATCGTCCCGCTTTCAGGCGGCTGCCTGCCCTCTTCCACCCAGCCGACAAGCAGGTCAAAGCATTGATGGACGTACGGTAACAGCGGCTGAAGTTCCTTGTCCGGGTCCGATGCGCTCCAGACCAGGCCGTCGACATGATTGCCCTTTTCCACCAGGTAGAGCCGGTGCAGGTTTTCCCGTCCCGCCGCTTTGACCAACCGCCGGTAGGCGTTCCCATGTACCTCGGGGAAGATCAGGGCGTCCCAGGTGCCGAACACGGAGATCAGCGGCACGTCAATCCTGCCCGTATTCTCGATCGCCTCCACCGCTTCTTTCACTTTTTTCGGCCGCTTGGTGAAATCGTAGGTGCGATAGATGCCGTCCAGCGAACGGTCGCGGGTGCCGTCGGCGTTGAACCGCAGGTAGTCCGGCCACTGCAAGCGCTTCGGCGCGTGCGGGTCAAACTCGTCCCGGTAGATGTTGAGGGTAAGGAACCAGTAGATCTGGTCGTAATAGGCCCACAGCTTCTCCGAGCCTTTGGGCACACCGGCTCGGTACAGGGCTGCGCGGGCGCGCTCCCGCTCGTTGCCCTGGCCGTAGATGGCCGCTTCCGCGTGGTTGACGACGTCGGTCAGTGTGGTGATCAGGTTGGGCCTGTCAGCGCGCCACAGCACCCCTTCCCAATCGACGCCGCCGTCGTACAGCCGCGGCTCTTTGGTCAGTTTCGGATCATCGTGTTCCAAAGCGTACCGGACCACGTACCCGCCGTTGGAAATACCGATGGCGTACGTGGGGATTGGATGCTGTTTCGAGACCAGTCGGGCAGCGGGTGTACTGTCGGAGGGATCGATCAGCCGGTCTCGATGATGCGCCGCCAGGTAGGCTTGCGCCGCCTTGGTCAACTGCCGGAAGCGGACATGCCACTCGGCTACCGAGTCTTCCTCGGACGCGAGGGCGTTTTTTACTTTGGCCAGCGGATCGGCGGGATCGCTTTCTCCCTGCGTCCCTTTGTCAATGGCCGCAAAGGCGTAGCCTTTTTCCAGCACGTAATCGCTAAACAACAGATCGGTGGCCGTCTCGTTGCGAGTGGCCGGGATGCCGGACACGACCAGCTTGCCGTTCCACTCATCCGGCACGCGAATGACGAATTGCGCATCGTCAAACGCGCCGTTTACTTGTGTGCCCGTCACTTCGGCCGGATCGTACATCGTTTCCCAACCGCCCCACGCGGCCGGGACCAGCCCCAGATTGCCGAATTGGACAGCCGCCGCGTACTGCTGCGGGTTGCGCGTGGTCAGCCAGTTTCCCGCCTGGCCGTCAAAGCGGGTGACCGTCACGCCATGCGCGCCCGGTACGACAGGTTCCGAGATCGCTCCGGCGGATGACAGGCCGGCCGGGACCAGCGGAACCATCAGCGCCGCCGCAAGCACAAGACGCGACCATGACATGCTCATCTCTCAATCCCTCCTCTTCTTCCTTCCCCTTTCTTTCTGAGAAGCGCTTTCATTTTACCAGTGCCGATTCGTTCCAGCAACTGCCATTTCTGTATGCGGATGACCCGTTCCGCAGCAGCCAGAGAAGCATGTTTCCCCTGCTGCCCGACGGAAGAACGGCGCAAAAAGGCGGCATGCCGCGCTGCTGCGACATGCCGCTCGTTTTTTGTCCGCCGCTCCTGGCAGCGGATGGTTACCGCCGATCCCTTACTTCAAAGATGGCAAACTTGAGGTAGTGGGATTCGTCCGCTCCGCTGATCTGTGGGTGGTCCTTGCCTGCTCCCCGCCACTCAATCAGCCGCAGGATTTTACGGGCATCCATCGCCGCGTCCTGGATCGTCTCCAGGAAAAGCTGGGGAGACATGTGGTACGAGCAGGAGGCCGTCACCAGATACCCTCCGGAGCGCACCAGCTTCATCCCGTTCAGATTGATGTCCTTGTAGCCGCGGCAGGCGCTCTTCACCGCCGCGCGCGATTTGGCAAACGCCGGCGGATCGAGAATGACCACGTCCCACATGCGGCCGGCATCGACGCACTCGCGCAGGTAGTCAAACGCGTTGGCGACGACGAATTCGACGCGGTGCAAAAAGCCGTTTTGCATGATGTTTCGCCTAGCCGTCTCGATGGCGTGCTCGGAGATATCGAGCGCCGTCACCTTTTTCGCGCCGTGCTTGCATGCGTTCAGCGTAAACGACCCGGTATGGGTAAAGCACTCCAGCACCTCTGCCCCGTCCCAGTAGGGGTTTTTTACCACTTTGCCGCGCCGGTCTACGGGGACGATCTTCTGTTCGCCGTCCACGTCCATCTCCTTCAGGGTGATGCCGTGCTTTTCTCCCCAGCCTTTCATCAGCGGGGCGATGGCGGCTCGGTTTTCCCGCTGGTCGTAGAAGAAGCCCGTTTTTTGCCCTTCGATGATATCCACAATGTATGTCAGGCCGTTTTCCGTAATTGTCACTTCCCGCGGACATTCCCCGAACAGCACTTCCTTGCTCTGGTCCAGCCCCTCCAGTTCACGCACGGGGACGTCGTTGCGCAGGTAGATGCCCTGCGGTTGAAACACTTCCACCAATGCGTCCCGAATCCAGTCGCGCCGCACGTCCATCCCAAGCGAGAGAATTTGCGCCACCAGCACGTCTTCGTACCGGTCCACAATCAGACCGGGCAGGAAGTCCGCCTCGCCGTAGACGACGCGGCATGCTCGCGGATTGTCGACGAACCGGGAGCGAAACGCGGCCGCTTCGCGGATGCGGCGGAGAAAAAAGTCATAGTCGATCGCTTCGTCCTGATTGTACGTCAGAACGCGAACGATGATTTGTGATGCGGGATTGATGTAGCCTTTGGCGAGGAAGTGGCCTTGGTGGTTGGTGACCTCGACAATGTCGCCCGGCTTATACTCTCCTTGAATCTCCTTCACTTCCGATTGAAAAATCCACGGATGGCCCGCTTCCAGCCGCTTTTTTCGGTGCTTGTGCAGAATCACTCGTGCCAATGTTTTCGGTTCCTCCTTGTCATGCTCGTCTTGGTACAGGCATAGCGTATAGTAATTCAATCCCTCCCGACAGCCTGCACGGTGCCCGTTCAGATGGCACACGCGGGCTGCGCGAAGGGTGTTCTCATTGCTGGTAAGGAGGATCGCTCCGTGACTGCCATCCTCGCTCCCTTTACATTCGGTCTCAGTTTTTTTCTGTTGGGTATGTATGTCATGCGCACCGGTTTTCAAAACCTCGCCGGGAAGAAAATGGCGGACTGGCTGGGACGCTTCACGCGCACGCCGGTCCACAGCTTTTGGGTGGGTCTGTTGAGCACCATGGTGCTGCAGAGTTCCAGCGCCGTCACCGTCCTTACCATCGGGCTTACACATGCAGGCATGATCAGTTTTTCCCAGACCGTGGGAATCATTCTCGGCACCAATGTAGGGACGACGTTCACAACCGAATTGATCGCGCTTCGGCTGGAGACGTTCGCCGTGCCCATGCTTCTGGTCGGCGTCGCCTTGTGGCTGATGCCGCGCCGTCTGACCCGCTGCATCGGACTGGTGGTGGCCGGCTTCGGCCTGATCTTTCTTGGGATCGACACCATGCAGGTGATGGCCAAACCGCTGGAACAGTCGGACGCGTTTCGCTCGCTGTTTCTAGAAAGCCGCCATTCCGTCTGGATCGGCCTGATCACCGGAATGGTGTTTACAGCGCTCATCCACAGCAGTTCGGCGACGACCGCCATCACCATGGGGTTGATGAGTCACCAGGTGCTCTCGATGGAGACGGCGCTGGCAATCGTGCTGGGTGCCAACATCGGCACCTGCTTTACCGCCATCATCGCCAGCATCGGCACCAATGCGGCTTCCCGCCAGGTCGCCTGGTGCCACACGCTGTTCAACCTGGTAGGCGCTCTCGCCTTTCTGCCGTTTCTTTCACAGCTTGCCATGGTCAGCAGCTTGTTGACAGACAGCCCGTCGATGCGAATTGCTCATGCCCAGACCCTGTTCAACGTGGTGTGCTCCCTGGCCGCCCTGCCGTTTACCAGGCAGATCGCCGCTGCCGTCCAGTGGCTGGTGCCGGACAGGAAACGACGCTGGTAACTCCGTCTACGTGGAAAACGGAATCAGGTACAGCGCTGTCACCACACCGGCCAAGATCATCGCCACACTGGACGCCGCCGTCTGCACCGGTGAGACGCGGTTCAGGTTGGCTGTGCCGATTGCATGAGAGCTGGTGCCGACGGCAATCCCAATTGCCCAATCATCCCTGATCCCCGCCCAGGAGAGGACCGGACGGGCAATGGTGACGCCGATGATCCCCGTCAATACGGTAAACAAGGCCCCCAGCGCCGGAATGCCGCCGATGCTGCGGGTCAGTTCCACGGCGATTGGCGTGGTCACCGATTTGGCCATCATGCTGTGCACCATCGTCTGATCCGTGCCCAGCAGCCATCCCACCAGCCGGACCGTCAGGATCGCAACGGCACAGCCCGCCGCCACACCCAGCAGGACGCCGCGCCAAATATGGACGAACTCCTTCAGCTGCTTGGCGAGCGGAACAGCCAGTGCAACCGTGGCCGGTCCCAGCCAAAACGAGATCCATTCCCCGCCGGCGCGGTACGCTTCCCAATCCTCGCCGATCAGCCACCAGGCAAACCAGACGCAGATTGTCGCCACGACCAGCGGTTGCAGACGGGGAAAGCGCTCCGCCAGCACACTCGCTGCCTTGTATCCCGCCAGTGTGACAGCAACGGCAAGCAATTGGTCAAACATCGAGCATCCTCCCTTCCAGTTGGTGATGCTCCATTTTTTGCTTGTGCCGGTTCAGATACCACTGAACGACCCGACCCGACACCAGCATCACCGCGAGCGGACCCAGCACGAGCGACGAAACGATCGGCCACGGGTCGCCTGCAATCCACTTGAGATACGCAGTCACTCCCACCAGAATCGGTACAAAAAACAGCATCATGTGCCGAATCAACAGATTGCTGGCCGTCTCGACCCACTCCAGCTTGACCAGTCCCGTGCATAGCGCCAGCGTCAGCAGCAGCATGCCCAGCAAGTTGCCCGGCAGCGGGACGTGAAGCCATTTGTTGGCCAGCGTACCCATTCCAAAAAAGGCAAGCAGAATCAACACGCCCTTGATGGTTTTCATGTGATGCGCTCCTTCCACCCGGTTTTTGTCCATATGGTTACACCGGGATTTGTCAGGCGGTTCACTTTGCCAATATCCGCACTTCAGACACTTTGTCACATCCTGCAGAGCAGAGGTGTGACCCACCTGCAGAAAAAAGCCCGACCACTCATACGGTCAGGCTTTCCTTACGTGTCAGTAACCGCTGCCACCCGCGTTTGCGCCCGTCACGATCGCGACGCCGGAACTGGTGCCAATGCGGCTCGCTCCCGCTTCGATCATCGCAAGCGCCGTCGCGCGGTCGCGCACACCGCCGGAGGCTTTCACGCCAATATTCGGCCCCACTGTTTTGCGCATCAGGGCGATATCTTCCACGGTGGCACCGCCGTGTCCGAATCCGGTGGAGGTTTTGACGTAATCGGCGCCTGCTTCAACGCACAGCTTGCAGGCGGTCACTTTTTCTTCGTCCGTTAACAGGCCCGTTTCCAGAATCACTTTGACCAAAACGCTGCCAGCCGCTTCCTTGACGGCTTTCACATCCGCTTTTACCAGCTCCAGATCGCCGGATTTCAGCGCACCGATATTGAGGACCATGTCCACTTCCGCAGCGCCGTTTGCAATCGCGTCACGGGTTTCCGCCGCTTTCACCGCCGGAGTGCTGGCTCCCAGCGGGAACCCGATGACCGTGCACACCTTTACATCAGTGCCTTTCAGCAGCTCGGCGCAGCGCTTTACCCAAGTGGGGTTGACGCAGACGGAAGCAAAGTCGTGTTCTTTTGCTTCGGCGCACAGCTTGTCGATCATCGCTGCCGTCGTTTCCGGCTTCAGCAGGGTATGGTCAATGTACTTGTTCAGGTTCATCCTTCTCACACCTCGATCCCGAAATGTTGCAAAGCCTTGCGCAGGACGTCGTCGTTGTTGCGGTACCCTCGCTCCTGCTGGAGCGCCCACGCTTCCAGCGGCGTGTACCAGTGAACGTCGTTAATCTCCTCCACCTGCACGGTAATTTCCGTCGTGTACGCCTCCACCAGAAAATAGTGGACTTCCTTGTTGACCACTTCTCCCGTTACTGCGTGCTGGTAGTCGTAATAAATCGTGTCCAGCTTTTCTCCGAGCACCCCGCGGATTCCCGTCTCCTCCAGCACTTCCCGGAGTGCCGCTTCCTCAATAGTCTCGCCCAGTTCCTGTTTTCCCTTGGCCAGCGTCACCTTGCCGTAGCGGTCTTCAATCAGCAACAGCAGCAGTTCTTCGTCGTGAAAGCGGTAGACGACGCCGCCCGCTGATACCTCTTTCATATCGCCCGTTCCTTCAGTTGCACAGGACGCTCGTTGTCCAGTACGCGGACAAGCGTGCCGTTGCAGTATTCGGAGCCGGGTTCATCCAGCCGGACCTTGCAGATGTTGCCGATCATCGACGCATCGCCTGGGAAAACCACATTCAAATAGTTGTCGGAATACCCCATCAGCAAGCCGCTGTCCGGGTCTTCCTTGTACGGGCGTTCGGGAATCACTTCCAGCACTTCGCCGACAAACTGCTTGGCGTATGCCAGCGTCAGCTGCTGGTTCAGCTCCAGCAGTCGGGCGACCCGCTCATGCTTCACCTCTTCCGGAATCTGATCCGGCATGCGGGCAGCCGGCGTACCGGTGCGCATGGAGTACGGGAAGACGTGCAGTTCGGCAAACCCCACGGTTTTGATGAAATCGTAGGTGTTTTGGAACTGCTGTTCCGTTTCGCCCGGGAAGCCGACGATCACGTCGGTTGTCAGGGCGACGCCTGGCAGTGCTTCGCGCACTTTCACCATCTTTTCGTAGAATTCCGCCGTGGTGTACTTGCGGCGCATCCGCTTCAGCACCTCATCGTCGCCCGCTTGCAGGGGCACGTGCAGATGACGGCAGACGCGATCCGAATTGTTGATCACATCAATCACTTCGTCAGTAATCTGGCTGGCTTCGATGGAGCTGATGCGAATCCGCTTCAGTCCCTCCACCTGATGCAGATCCACGAGCAGTTTGGCCAGGTTGTAGTTCTCCAGATCCTCGCCGTAACCGCCGGTGTGGATACCGGTCAGCACGATCTCCAGATACCCGGCATCGACCAGCTTCCGGGCCTGTTCGAGAACGCTCTCCGGTTTGCGGGAGCGCATCAGGCCGCGTGCCCAGGGGATGATGCAGAAGGTGCAGAAATTGTTGCAGCCTTCCTGAATCTTCAGGGACGCGCGCGTGCGATCCGTAAACGACGGGACGTCCAGTTCTTCAAACTCGCGCGCCTTCATGATGTTGCTGACCGCGTTGATCGGTTGGCGCTCCCGGCGGATTTGCTCCACGTATTCGATCAGTTTCTCGCGGCCCTGTGTGCCGACGATGATATCTACACCCGGGATTTGCGCAATTTCCCCGGGGGAAGTTTGCGCGTAGCAACCTGTCACCGCGACAATCGCGTCAGGATTGCGGCGAATGGCACGGCGGATGACCTGACGGCTCTTCTTGTCTCCGGTATTGGTCACCGTGCACGTATTGATCACGTAGACGTCGGCGCCGTCCTGTTCAAAGTCCACCCGCTCGTAGCCGTTGGCCTTAAACAGCTGCCAGATCGCTTCCGTCTCATAACTGTTCACTTTGCAGCCCAATGTATGGAAAGCAACCGTAGACATGGCGCTTCCTCCTTTCTGTAAGTAGCCTTGACCCATCTTACGCGCTCTACGGGGCCAGGCGTTCAAACTGGTACGATGCGGCTGCCAGCACGTACTGGCTGGCCGTCTCCGTGCGCAGGATGCGCGGACCGAGTGATACGGACTGAAAGCCCATCAACTCTGCCTGCTTCACCTCGTCCAAAGAAAAGCCTCCTTCCGGCCCGATCAGCACAAAGAGCGACTCTCCCGGACTCATGCCGGCAAAGACCTGATGAAGCGTAGAGCCGCCTTCCTTTTCATAGGCGATCACACGCTGCGTGTAACCGGCGGCCGACGCGATTGCTTGTCGAAACGACGCAGGCGGCAGAATCTCCGGCAGCACCGCCCGGTGGGATTGTTCCGCCGCCTCCTTGACAATCTTGCGCCAGCGCTCCAGCTTCTTCGCCTCTTTTTTGGCGTCCAGCTTGACGATGGTGCGTTCGGAGGTAAACGGAAAAAAGGCATGCGCCCCCATTTCCGTCCCCTTTTGCAATATCCACTCCATCTTCTCGCCCTTCGGCAGTCCCTGTCCGATGGTAATGCGGATCGGCAGTTCCGTCTGCTCGTCCAGGAACTGGACGATCGATGCTGTCACTTCTTTTGCGGACAGGGAGACGAGCTGAGCGACAGCCGAACGGCCCGCCCCGTCGCACACGACGATTTTCTCGCCGGGTTTGGCCCGCATCACGTTTACGATATGATGAACGTCGTCGCCGACAATCGTTACCTCTTGTTCGGAAAAGAGGTGTGGCTCGACAAAATATCTTTGCATCTCGCCAACCTCACTATTCTACCGTTTTTTTGCCACAATTGCTACCCAGTCATCGATGAAAATGGTTTCCACGAGTTCAAGGCCGGACGCCTCCATTGCCGCTTTCACATCCGCTTCCCGCGCGGCGATGATCCCGGACGCGATGAACACCCCGCCCGGTTTCAGCACGCGATATACGTCGTCGGTAAAGCGGACGATCACTTCTGCGAGAATATTGGCCACCACCAGGTCGACCTGCTCGTCCACTCCGTCCAGCAGGTTGTTCTGCCGGACGGTGATCCGCTCGTGGACGCCGTTCAGTTCGATGTTGGCCTCCGCGGAGCGGACCGCCACCTCGTCCAGATCCATCGCCAGCACGTGGTCGGCGCCCAGTTTGACGGCGGCGATGCTGAGGATGGCCGTTCCCGTCCCTACGTCGTAGACGCGGTCGCCGGGCTGCAGGTATTTTTCCAACGCGCGCAGGCAGAGAATCGTCGTCGGATGGGTGCCGGTGCCGAAGGCCATGCCCGGGTCCATCTCGATGATGATCTCGTCTGGCCGCTTCGGCTCGTATGCCTCCCAGACCGGTTTGATCGTCATCCGCTCGGAGACGTTGACCGGTTTGTAATACTTTTTCCAGGCGTGGGCCCACTCGTCTTCGTGCACGTCATTGACGGCAATCGTGCCTTTGCCGATGTCGAGACCGTAGTCGGTCAGGTGGCTGAGCTGCTCCTTCAGCTCATCCAACACGTCGACCAGCTGACTCGAATCCATCGGCAGATACGCCTTGACGAATACGCCCTCGTCCGGAAAATCATCCGGGGAGAGCTGGTAGATTTCACCAAACGGCGTATCCCAATCGCGATGCAGCACCTCGGGGTCTTCAATGACGACACCGTTGGCCCCCATCTCGTATAGCAGGTTGGACACTGCTTCCACTGCCTCCGCTGTCGTGTGGATACTGATTTCCGACCATTTCATGAACTACCAACTCCCCAATTTTGCTCATGTTCTGCCAACGTCTCGCTGACAGACGCGATTCCCGGCTACTCGCCGCGGAACGCCCGCTTCATTTTTTCAAAAAAACCCTCATCTTCCACGCCGTACCCGCTTATCGACTCACCAGACAGGGAGGCGAATTCGCGAAGAAGTTCCTTTTGCCGCTCGTTCAGCTTGGTCGGGGTGACGACGCGCACCTTCACATGCTGGTCGCCGCGGCCGCTTCCGCGCAGGTACGGCACCCCTTTGCCCCGCAGCCGGAAAAAAGTCTCCGTCTGCGTACCGGCGGGAATCTTCAATTTAACCCGGCCGTCGACCGTCGGCACTTCAATTTCGTCCCCGAGCGCTGCCTGGGCAAAGGTGAGCGGCACTTCGCAGTAGATGTCGTTGCCTTCCCTTTCAAAAAACTCGTGCGGCTTCACCCGCAGCACGACGTACAAGTCGCCGGGAGGGCCGCCGTTTATGCCCGGTTCGCCTTCGCCCGCGACGCGAAGCTGTGCTCCGTCGTCGACGCCTGCCGGAATGTTGAGGTGAATTTTGCGGCGCACCTTCACCCGGCCCGTACCGCGGCAGGATGTACACTTCTCCTTGACCACCTTGCCCTTGCCTTCGCAGGTCGGGCACACGCGACGGTTCACGATGCGGCCAAACGGGGTATTTGCCACCACTTCCTGCTGACCGGTGCCGCCGCACGTCTTGCATGTCTCTATGCCGGAACCCGGCTTCGCTCCCGTGCCACGGCAGGTGTCGCACTCCGCCTCTTTGGGAATCTCCACGTCCGTTTCCTTGCCGAAGACGGCATCCGTGAAGTCAATCGACAACCCAAACTGCAGATCCGCCCCTTTTCTCGGCGCATTCGGGTTGGACCGTCTGCCGCCGCCAAAAAACATGTCAAAAATGTCCCCAAAGCCGCCCATGCCGGACGTGTCAAATCCGCCGAACCCGCCGCCAAAGCCCTGGCTGGGGTCTTGATGGCCGAACCGGTCGTACTGGGCACGCTTTTGCGGGTCAGAGAGGACATCGTACGCTTCTTTTACTTCCTTGAACTTCTCTTCCGCATCCGGCGCCTTGTTGACGTCGGGGTGGTACTGGCGCGCCAACTTGCGGTACGCCTTCTTGATCTCGTCGGCATCCGCTCCCTTGGAGACACCCAGCACCTCATAGTAATCCCGTTTCATCTGCTCGATCACTCCCATGACAGTCAACTGTTATCATAGCATGTGACTGACTTGAAAAAAAGTCAAAGTCAGCATTCCGTGACTTTGACTTTTTTTCGTTCACACTCGGTTACTTCTTGTCGTCGACGACCTCGTAGTCAGCATCGACGACGTTGTCTTTTTTCGGTTCGCCGGATGCGCCTTGGCCAGCCGCGTTTTGTGCTGCCTGAGCGGCTTGAGCGGCCTGTTCGTACAGTTTCACGGAGATTTGTTGAATGACCTGGGACAGTTCGTCCTTGGCGGTCTTGATCTCGTCGATCTTGCCGCCTTCCAACGCCTTTTTCAGTTTGTCCTTGGCTTCGTTGGCCTTGTCGATCTCCGCCTGATCCACCTTGCCTTCCACTTCTTTCAGGGTCTTTTCGGTTGTGAAGACCAGCTGATCCGCTTCGTTGCGGAGCTCTACTTCCTCCTTGCGCTTTCTGTCCGCCTCTGCGTTCAGCTCAGCCTCTTTCACCATGCGCTCGATCTCTTCGTCCGTCAGGCCGGAGTTGGACGTGATGGTGATGCGCTGCTCCTTGCCGGTGCCGAGGTCTTTGGCGCGCACGTTCACAATCCCGTTGGCGTCGATGTCAAACGTTACCTCGATTTGCGGAACGCCGCGCGGAGCCGGCGGAATGTCGGACAGGGTGAAGCGGCCCAGCGTCTTGTTGTCGGCTGCCATCGGACGTTCGCCCTGCAGTACGTGGATTTCCACGGAGGTTTGGTTGTCGGCAGCCGTAGAGAAAATCTGCGATTTGCTGGTCGGGATCGTCGTGTTGCGCTCAATCAGCTTGGTAAACACGCCGCCCAGCGTTTCGATACCCAGAGACAGCGGTGTTACGTCAAGCAGCACAACATCCTTCACATCACCGGTCAGCACGCCTGCCTGAACGGCTGCGCCCAGCGCCACCACTTCGTCCGGGTTAACCCCTTTGTGCGGCTCTTTGCCGATAAATTTCTTGATGGCCTCCTGTACGGCCGGAATCCGCGTGGAACCGCCGACGAGGATGACGCGGTCGATGTCGCTCGGGCTCAGTCCCGCATCTTGCAGCGCCTGGCGAGTCGGTCCCATGGTGCGCTCTACCAGGTGCGCGGACAGTTCTTCAAACTTGGCGCGGGTCAGGTTTACCTCCAGGTGCTTCGGACCGGTCGCGTCCGCGGTGATGAACGGCAGCGAGATGGTCGTGGTCAGCACGCCGGAAAGGTCTTTTTTCGCTTTTTCCGCGGCGTCTTTCAAACGCTGCATCGCCATGCGATCCTGGGACAGATCGATGCCGTGTTCCTTTTTAAACTCGCTTACCAGGTAGTCGATAATCACCTGGTCAAAGTCGTCACCGCCCAGGAGGTTGTCGCCGGAGGTGGCTTTTACTTCAAAGAAGCCGTCAGACAGCTCCAGAATGGAAACGTCGAAGGTACCGCCGCCCAGGTCGTAGACGAGCACGGTTTGGTCTTCCGTTTTTTCGATGCCGTACGCCAGTGCAGCCGCTGTCGGTTCGTTGACGATGCGGAGCACTTCCAAACCGGCGATCCTGCCGGCGTCCTTGGTCGCTTGACGCTGGCTGTCGTTAAAGTAAGCCGGAACGGTAATTACCGCTTTGGTGACCGGTTCGCCCAGGTATGCTTCCGCGTCGGCTTTCAGTTTTTGCAGAATCATCGCCGAAATTTCCTGCGGCGTGTACTCCTTGCCCTCCAGGGTTACCTTGTGGTTGGTTCCCATGTGGCGTTTAATGGAGATCACCGTGTTGTCCGGGTTGGTGATGGCTTGACGTTTGGCCGCTTCTCCCACGATCCGCTCGCCGTTTTTAAACGCGACGACGGACGGCGTAGTGCGGCTGCCCTCCGCATTGGCGATGACGACCGGTTCGCCGCCTTCCATCACGGCTACGCAAGAGTTTGTGGTTCCAAGGTCAATACCGATAACGCGACTCATACTGGATATCCTCCTTACACTTCTGTCCAACTGGAATTATCTTAAGTACAATCAGGCGTTTACCTTGACCATCGCAGGACGGATGACGCGATCCTTGAAGAGGTAGCCTTTTTGGAATTCCTCCACGACCACGCCCGATTCGTATGCCGGGTCTTGGGCCTGCATTACCGCCTGATGGACGTTGGGATCAAAGGGCTGGCCTGTCGCCTGGATCGCCGTCAAGCCTTCCCGTTCAAAGATCTGCAACATCTGGCGGTACACCATGTTGACCCCTTCGAGCAGGGATTCGACCGTCATCGAATCCTTGTCAGCACTCAGCGCGCGTTCAAAGTTGTCAATCACGGGCAGAAGCTCCGAGATAACCTTGAGCGAGGCGTATTTGGCCAGATCCTCCTGCTCCTTGCGCGTCCGCCGCCTGAGGTTTTCCATGTCGGCCAAGGCGCGCAGCATGCGGTTATGATTTTCTTCCGCCTGTGCCTTCCAGCGTTCCGCTTCCTGCTGCCAGTCGATCTCTGCCGCCGGCTCCTGCTCTTGTGCGGCGGCTTCCTGCTGCTCCTGGTCAGCGGTTTCCTGCTGCTCGGCTGCTGCCGCTTCCGCTTCCTGTTCGTGGTCTCGCGTCAGTTTGTCCTCGTTCAACGTTCCGATACCTCCCCAGGCTGTCCGCTGCCGCTGCACCGGGTCAGCCTTTCACTCCATTACGATTTCTACTATTTCTCAAACTGCGATGTCAGCATACGCGACAGACCTTCCGCCAGATAGTTGAGCACGGTGATCACCCGGCTGTACTCCATCCGCGTCGGCCCCAGGATTCCCACCGTCCCGACCGGCTTGCCGCCGATGTAATAGGCGGTGGTGATGATGCTGCATTCCTTCATCGCGTCAAGCTGGTTTTCCTGTCCGATGCGAACGGTGATGCCCTCACTCGGAGGTCCGAACAAGTGGACCAGTTGATCGTTTTGTTCCAGCAGTTCCAAGATGTCCTTCACTTTGTCCACGTCGCGGAACTCCGGCTGATCCATGATCTTGGTCGCACCACGGAGATAGACGCGTTCGCCTTCCTTCCGCTGGAGAGACTCTTCCAGAATCCGCAGCATCTCTTCGTACTGCTCCACATGACGCCGCATCTCGCCCGCCACTTCCAGATACATGCGCTGGCGAAGCTGCCACAGCGGCACGTCGCTCAGCTTGCTGTTCAGCAGGTTGACCAGCTTCTCGATCTCCTGCGGTCGAACGCCCTGCGGCATGTCAATCAGCTTGTTTTCCACGCGGCCGGTGTTTGTGACCACGATGGCCACTGCCTGTGTTTCATTCAGGGGAACGATCTGAATGTGTTTCAGCCGATGCTCGAAAATCTCCGGACCCAACACGATGGCCGTGTAGTTGGTCACGTGCGAGAGAATTTGAGCAGTGTAGTCGATCACCTTCTCAAAGTGATGAATCCGTTCGGCAAACAGCTGTTTCAGTTTGCTCAACTCCAACTCACTCAACATGTGCGGTTTGATCAAGTTGTCGACGTAAAAGCGGTACCCTTTCGTGGAGGGAACGCGGCCTGCTGATGTATGCGGCTGTTCCAGGTACCCGAGTTCTTCCAGATCAGCCATCTCGTTGCGGATGGTCGCGGAGCTGAAACCGATGTCCTCCCGTTTGGAGATGGTGCGTGAGCCTACGGGTTCGGCGGAATGAATGTAATTATCGACAATCGCATTGAGAATCAGTCGTTGGCGTTCCGATAACATGCTGTCTTCGCCCCCTGTTGTTAGCACTCAACAGCATCGAGTGCTAAATCTATTTACTAAGGTATCAATACGCGAAGGTTTTGTCAATGTTTTCCCAGCACGCTGTCCACCCGATCCTGCCGCTAATCGCGCAGGAAGCGGGCGAACACTTCGTTTCCCAACGGCAAGGCCTGTTTGGTCAACCGCAGGTGGCCGTCCACACGTTCCAACATCCCTTTTGCCACCTCTTCGTCAATCACCGGTCCGAACACCTGCTCCGCCGTGACGCCGAAGCGCTCCGCGAAACGGGCGAGGTTCACCCCGTCGCGCAGCCGCAGCCCCAGGATCATCTGTTCCTCCATGGCATCTTCGCGGGAGACGGCAAACTGCTCCACTCGGGGCAGCCCTTCCTGGCCCATGCGCATGTAGACGGCCAGCGGTCCTGCGTTGACGTGCCGTTCGCCGTTTACATAGCCGTGGGCTCCCGCGCCCAACCCATAGTATTCATCATTGAGCCAGTAGGTGCAGTTGTGACGGCTTTCATAGCCAGGCTTGGCAAAGTTGCTGATCTCGTACTGGCGATAACCGTGCGCTTCCATCTCCTCGATCAACATCAGATACATTGCCAGCTCAGCCTCTTCCGAAGGGAGCGGAAGCTGGTCTTTTTGGTACAGCGTGTGGAACAGCGTGTTTTCTTCCACCTTCAGACTGTACGCGGAAAAATGCGTGGTCGGCAGCTCAAACGCCAGTTCCAGCGTGCGGCGGAAAATCTCTTCCGTCTGGTCCGGCAGCCCGAACATCAGGTCGATGGTCAGGTTGGTAAAGCCGACGGTCACGGCGTTGTCGATGCTGCGGTAGACGTCGTCCACGTCGTGAATCCGGCCCAGCCGCTTCAAGAGCGCATTGTCGAACGACTGCACGCCAAAACTGAGCCGGTTGACGCCCAGCTCGCGCATCAGCCGGAGCTTTTCCACGTCAGTGGTGCCGGGATTGGCTTCCATCGTGAATTCCAGATCGTCGGCCCAGAACCGTTCTGTATGCTTCCGCACCGCCCCCAGAAAGACCTGCATCTGGCGGCGGTCGAGAAACGTCGGCGTCCCCCCGCCGACGAAAATGGTTTTGATCTTCTCCGGCGGCCACAGGGCAAACGTCCGCTCCATCTCCTTGTCCAGTGTGTCCAGATAGTCTTCGATCACCTGCGGGTTGCTGGTGACGAACGAATTGAAGTCACAGTAGTAGCACTTGTTGGTGCAAAAGGGAATGTGGATGTACACCGACTGCGGCATATCCGCTCCCCTCCTTTTTGCGATAGTGGAATGGAAAAGACCTGACGCGCGGTCAGGCCTACTTTTTGTCGTCCATGCGCAGCACAGCCATAAACGCTTCTTGCGGCACCTCGACGGAGCCGACGGCTTTCATGCGCTTTTTCCCTTCTTTTTGTTTTTCCAACAGCTTGCGCTTCCTGGTGATGTCGCCGCCGTAACACTTGGCCAACACGTTTTTCCTGAGCGCGCTGATCGTCTCGCGCGCGATCACCTTGTTGCCGATGGCGGCCTGGATCGGCACTTCAAACTGCTGGCGCGGAATCAGTTCTTTCAGCTTTTCGCAAATGACGCGTCCGCGCTGGTAGGCGCTGTCGCGGTGGACGATGAACGACAATGCGTCAACCACTTCGCCGTTGAGGAGGATGTCCATTTTCACCAGCTTGGAGGGCTTGTAGCCGGCCAGTTCATAGTCAAAGGACGCGTATCCCTTGGTGCCCGACTTCAACAGGTCAAAGAAGTCGTAGACGATCTCGGAGAGGGGCATGTCGTACTTGAGCTGAACGCGGTTTTCCCCCATGTACTGCATGTCGAGGAATTCCCCGCGCTTGCCCTGGCAGAGCTGCATGACGTCGCCGACGTAATCGTTGGGCACCATGATTGTCGCCGTGACGTACGGCTCCTCGATCTGTTCGATTTTTTGCGCCTCCGGCATTTTCGAGGGGTTGTCGATCTCAACCACTTCGCCGCTCGTCTTGGTGATGCGGTAGATAACGCTCGGCGCGGTGGTAATCAGGTTGATGTTAAACTCCCGCTCGATCCGCTCCTGGATGATCTCCATGTGCAAAAGTCCGAGGAAGCCGCAGCGGAAGCCAAATCCGAGCGCCTGTGAGGTCTCCGGTTCGAACTGCAGCGACGCGTCGTTCAACTGCAGCTTTTCCAGCGCCTCGCGCAGATCGTTGTACTCGCTGGTGTCGATCGGGTAGAGACCGCAAAACACCATCGGATTGATTTTGCGGTAACCTGGCAGCGGTTCGGCGGCCGGACGATTGGCATCCGTGATCGTATCCCCGACACGGGTGTCGCCCACCGTCTTGATCGAGGCAGCCACGTAGCCCACGTCACCGACGGTCAGCTCGTCTACCGGCGTCTGACGGGGGGTGGAGGTGCCCACTTCCGTCACTTCGAATGTTTTGCCGGTGGCCATCATCTTGATTTTCATACCTTTTTTCAGCGTACCGTTGACGATCCGCACGGATGCGATCACGCCCCGGTACGGATCAAAGTAGGAGTCGAAGATCAGCGCCTGCAGCGGCGCATCCGGGTCTCCCTCGGGTGCCGGCACCTTTTTCACCACTGCCTCCAGCACGTCCTTGATGCCGATCCCTGCTTTGGCCGAGGTGAGGCAGGCGTCGCTGGCGTCCAGCCCGATGACGTCCTCCACTTCCTGCTTGATGCGCTCCGGCTCCGCGCTGGGCAGGTCGATCTTGTTGATGACCGGGATAATCTCGAGATTGTTGTCCAGCGCCAAATAGACGTTGGCCAATGTCTGCGCCTCAATCCCCTGGGCGGCGTCCACCACCAGGAGCGCCCCTTCACAGGCGGCAAGGCTGCGGGATACTTCGTACGTAAAGTCGACGTGTCCGGGGGTGTCGATCAGGTGCAGGATGTACTCCTCTCCGTCATCGGCTTTATAGTTCAACCGCACGGCGTTCAGCTTGATCGTAATGCCGCGCTCCTTTTCCAGCTCCATCGTGTCCAGAAACTGGTCTTCCATCTCGCGGGCCGACAGTGCTCCGGTCAGCTCCAAAATGCGGTCCGCCAGGGTTGACTTTCCGTGGTCAATATGGGCGATAATGGAAAAATTGCGAATTCGTTTCTGTCTTTCACGGCGATCCATCTGTGTCTGTTCCCTCCCACGCCATCCGAAAGTCGCTTTCAGATAGCGTTCCGAAAAAATACACTAAGGTCAATTATAACAAAGGGCGGATAGCGGAGCAATAAGCAGGAACGAGGCGGAAGGAGAGGGAAGATGGGAGATGGAAGGGGCATGACGGGGCGCACCCCTTCTGGAGGAGAGGGCGACGGGGGAATTAGGGGAGCAGCACCCGGGTACGGCCCTGTCAGTGTGCAGAGCCGTACCTTTTCAGTTTCTGCACGATCTGCGGCGGAAACATCGACTCGAGGCTGCTCTGGTAACGGCTGCCGTCCTCCGGCATGCGGTGGCTTGTGACCTGGTACCCGGCGCTGCCGCCGCGAGAGACCCTGTACGCGATGTCAAAGACCATCGGGGCGCTGAGCGCGAGCTGCTGTTGGTCCCCGCCCCTGCCGGTAATCTGCACCCATGCGTACACGCGCCGGTTCTCCGCATTGGGGGCTTCCACGCCGATTACATCCAGTTTGACGTCCCGCTCACCGCCGAGCCAGTCAAGATCACCCCGGATGCTCTGCAGGTAGCGGGTAATCAGCGGCGTGACCAGTTCCCGGTTGGCCGGCGACACGCCCTCCTTCACCTCGACGAACACCTGTCCGAAATGCTTGCCGCCGGAGACGACCTGCAGCTTCCAGATACCCGCATGCGGCAAAACGATGCCGGAAGGAAAATGGCCGTCCGCGTCATACTGCGGTCCCGCCACCCGGTAGCTGCCCAGATCCACGCGCTCCCCCTCGGTGCTCCACCCGACCAGATTCACTTCCGGGGCAAACGGACCATTCAGCAGCCAGAACACGTTTTGCATCTGTCCTTCGTACAGCTCATCCGTGATGATGCGCACCGGCTTCTCGCCGACATAGCGGAACGGTTTGCCGTCATGGACCGTCTCCATCTGCGGCGACGTTTTCCACAGCACGGGAGGAGAGGAGACGAGGCCGAACAGCGGCGGTGCGGTTGTCTTCGGCGCGGGGCCAGGGGCGGCCGGTTGCTTGGGCTGCAGCGCATCGGGCCACCACATCCACAGGGCCAGCAGCGTCACCGCAGCGGACGCCGACGCCAGAAGCGGTCCGCGCCTCTGCCGCTGCGACCGCTGTCTGATGCGCTTTCGCACGGCTTCTTCCATTCCGGGGGTAAACGTCACGTCCTTGCACACCGTTTCGTCGGCCCGCTCCTTCAGCTCTCGCAGCCATTTGTCCCGTTCCATTCCCATTCCTCCCTTGACTCCATCCGCTGTCTCAACTGCTGCCGGGCGCGGTGCAGCCGTGTCCGGACCGTTCCCTCCGTCACGCCAAGCACTTCGGCCGTTTCCGCGATGGACAGATCGGCGTAGTAGTGCAGCGCGATCACCTGGCGGTACAGCGGCGGCAGCTCCAGCACCAGGCGAACCAGCTCGTCCCGTTGCGCCCGCTCCATGACCTGCCGCTCCGCGGACACGTCGCTCTCCCGGCTGATCCAGGAACGAGGCAGCAGGTTGCGAAACGCCCAGGAGCGCAGGCACCCTTTGCACTCGTTCACGGCGATCCGGTAGAGCCAGGTGCGGATGCTGCTCTCGCCGCGAAAACGGGGCAGGTGACGGTACGCTTTCAAAAAGACGTCCTGCGTGATGTCTTCCGCCAGACTGCGGTCTTTCACCATCAAGGTGACCAGGCGAAGCACGCGCGTCCCGTATTCCCGCATGATCTGTTCCAGCACCGCTTCCACCGTCGGCTGCAGTTTTTCCACGCGGCGCGCCTCCCTTCGTGTGCATTCACCTGTTTAGATGCGGCCGGCCGACGAAATGTTACAACGTTTATGGCGAAAAACGGGTCCAGGGGAGCGGGAGTGCGCCAAACAGCATGACCGATGTCGCCCCGACCGACGCCCCCGAAGAGACGCCCAGGATGTCGGGATCAGCGAGGGAATTGCGGACAAGTGCCTGGATGGCCGCCCCGACTACGGAGAGGCCATCCCCGACGAAAGCACCAATACATACTCGCCTGCCTGTTGTAAACCTGGCTCACATGTTTACGCACAAACAAAAAAGCACCTCCCGTATTGGACGGAAGATGCCTGTCTGCATGCGGACACGACAAAAGAACAGACGCGGAGCGCCGTTTCTTTCTGTCCCCTGCTTTCCACACATCCCCATCCTCGTGGGTAAAAGCGTGATCGCTTCACGGCAGGTCTCCTGGCTTGGGTTCATCGCTCCCTGCACCTTCCCATCTCGCCAGACCGGCGAGACAGTG
The DNA here is from genome assembly GCF_020923495.1 of Brevibacillus sedimenti. Classification (GTDB taxonomy): domain Bacteria; phylum Bacillota; class Bacilli; order Brevibacillales; family Brevibacillaceae; genus Brevibacillus; species Brevibacillus aydinogluensis. The sequence continues at coordinate 2,544,859 of NZ_CP064048.1, read as the reverse complement.
GCTGTCGCAGGGCGCTCCCGTTACAGTGGCGGGACCGCGTCGGACTTTCACCGAACTTCCCTTTTAAGCCCCCCGGGCGGACCTGCACCCGGACGGCACCGTGAAACACCATATTCGTTTTTCGTCTGAGCCTTACCTGATGACGGTCAGCTGTTTCGGGAACTGCGTCAATACATCGCAGCCGCTGTCGGTCACCAGCACGTCGTCCTCGATTCGCACGCCCCCCACGCCCGGGAGGTAGATCCCCGGTTCGATCGTGAAGACCATGCCGGGACGAAGCACGTCCTGGTTTTGTCCGTGAACCGACGGATATTCGTGGACGTCCATGCCCAATCCGTGCCCCAGACGGTGCATGAAATACGGACCATACCCTTTTTCCTCGATTACGCGGCGAGCCGTTTGGTCGAGGTGAGCCAGCGTGACACCCGGACGCACCTCAGCGATGGCCGCTTCGTTGGCCGCAAGCACCGTCTCGTAGATTTCCCGAAGCTGTGCACTGATCTCGCCGATCGCAAAGGTGCGGGTGATGTCGGACACGTAGCCGTCAGCCGCCACGCCCAGGTCAAACAACAGCAGGTCTCCCTCGCGCACCTGCCGGCTGCCCGGGGTTCCGTGCGGCAGCGCCGATTTTTCGCCGGCCAGCACCATCGTGTCAAACGACGGCCCGTCAGCCCCCAACCGCTTCATCTGGTATTCCAGTTCGGCGACGATCTCCATCTCGGTGACACCCGGTTTCACTTTTTTCAGACTCTCGCTCAGTGCCTGTTCCACCAGCCGCACGGCGTGCCTGATGCGGGCCACTTCCTCCGCCGACTTGATCAACCGCATTTCGCGGAGCGGTTCCTCCACGTCGGCGTACCGCTTGGCCGACACGACCGCGCTCATCGCTTCAAAGCGCTCCACAGTCATGTGGCTCTTCTCGATGCCCAACCGCGTCACTCCGGCGGGCAGCGCCTGCTTCAACACGTCATACGGATTATCCGTATCGGTATGCGTCAGGATTTGCTTGACCCCGGAAGCCGCCGCTGCCGCCGCTTCACGATCCAGCGCCGGGACGATCAACGACGGTTCGCCCTGCGCCGGGATGATGAGGCCCATGAAGCGTTCGTGGGGTTCCGTAAAAAAGCCAGTCAGATAGTAAACGTGTTTGGGCGAGGTGATCAACACCGCGTCCAACTCTTCCTTTTCCATATACGTGTGCAACTGCTGCATGCGCTCCTGGTACAACTTGCTCACCCTGCTTTCTCTTGGTATCTACTAGCGAGGATACCATGTCCTCGGAAAAAAAAGAAGCGAGCGGGCCCTATCACCCATGCTCCACGGACTTTGTCTATATACGGGAAGGCTGCCGAGCAGCCTCGACAGCCGGACGGAATGGCGTTTTCAATGTTTCATCCGCGGGTCAAGCGCGTCGCGCAGACCGTCGCCGATCAGGTTGAAGCCGAGCACCGTCAGCATGATGGACAAGCCGGGGAAGATGACGGTCCACGGCGCTTTTTGAATGTACTGGCGTGAGTCGGACAGCATCAGCCCCCACTCCGGCTGCGGCGGCTGCGCCCCCAGTCCGAGGAACCCCAGGGCAGCCGCTTCTAGAATTGCCGTCGCAATGCCCAGCGTGCCGGTGACGATGATCGGCGCCAGGCTGTTCGGCAGGATGTGATGCAGGATAATCCGAGAGTTTTTCGATCCGATCGCCTTCGCTGCCATGACAAACTCTTCCTCTTTCAGGCTTAACACGCGCGAACGGACCAGCCGTCCGTAGGTAGGAATGTTGACGATGGCGATCGCCAGCAGGGCGTTCTCCAGCGATGGTCCGAGCATCGCCACAATCGCGATGGCGAGCAGAATACTGGGGAAGGCCAGCATGATGTCAAACAGCCGGGAGATGATCATGTCCACCCAGCGGCCGTAATAGCCGGCAAGCAGGCCGAGAAACGTGCCGACGATTACCGATCCGATGACGGAGAACAGCCCGACGCGCAGGGAGATTTGCGCCCCGTAAATCACCCGGGTGAACACGTCGCGCCCGTTGTAGTCAGTTCCAAACCAGTGCTCGGCCGACGGCGGCTTGTTCTTGTTGATCAACTCTCCCTTGTCGTATTCGTAGGGGGTAATGTATGGAGCCAACAGGGCCAGCAGGACAAACACGAAAATGATGATGAAGCCGACGATGGCCAGCTTGTTTTTGCGGAGCGTCCGCCAGGCGTCGCGCCAAGGGGACGAGACCGGCTCGTCGGTTTGCTGCACGCGTAGCGTTTCCACATGGGTTTCTGCCATAAGACGTCCTCCTTAGCGGTATTTAATGCGCGGATCGACATAGGCGTAGAGGAGGTCGACCAACAGGTTGATCAGGACAAAAATCGTAGCGATGACGAGAATGCTTGATTGAATGACGGGATAATCGCGGTTTCCAATCGCCGTAAAAATGTATCGGCCAACGCCGGGCCAGCCAAAAATCGTCTCGGTCAGGACGGCTCCGCCGATCAACAGCCCTGTCTGCAGCCCGACGATGGTCAGGACGGGAATCAGCGCATTTTTCAAGGCGTGCTTGTACACCACGAAAAACTGTCCCAGCCCCTTGGCACGTGCCGTCCGAATATAGTCGGAGCGCATCACTTCCAGCATGCTGGAACGGGTGATGCGGGCGATGATCGCCATCGGGATGGTCCCCAGCGCGATGCTCGGCAAAATCAGGTGCTCGATCACGTCGCGGAGATGGTCCCAACGACCGGCCAGCATCGCATCAATGATATAGAAATGCGTAATCGCCGTTACGGGATCACGCGGATTGTCGCGTCCAATGGAAGGCAGCCACTTCAACTCCTGGGCAAACAGCCACTGCTCCATCAACCCCAGCCAGAATACGGGCATGGATACGCCGATCAACGCAACCAGCATGCAGATGTAGTCAAACCACGAGTTTTGCTTCCAGGCCGAAATGATTCCGGCATTTACGCCGATGAAAACGGCAAATATCATGCTGACCAGCGTCAATTCAATGGTGGCAGCCAGGTACGGCCCCAATTCCTTCGCGATGGGAGCCTTGGTGTGCAAGGATACGCCCAGGTCTCCCCTGAGAACGTCCCACAGGTAGTGGAAGTACTGCACGTACCAGGGATTGTTCAGCCCGAGCTGCTGCCGCAGATCCTCCAGAGCTTTGGCACTTGCCTTTTCTCCCAAAATGGTCAGCGCCGGATCGCCGGGGATGGCGCGAATGATGGCAAATACAATCAGCGACATGCCAAGGAGCACGGGAATCAGCATCAACAATCTACGAATCGTGTATGACAGCAAGGCCATCTCCTCGCTTTCCTCGCGTTTTGCACATGAGAGAAGGGTAAGAAGAAGGGTTCCTCTTACCCTTTGTTGCCGTCTTCCTTATTGGATGTCTACCTTTTCTACGCTTTCGCTGCCTTTGGGATGAGGCTGATAGCCCGTGACGCTCTTCTTCGCGGCGAGCGGCGGAGTGGAGTGCACCAGCGGGATCAGCGGCGCGTCGTTGAAAATGATCTCCTGGGCTTTCTTGTACAGGGCTTCCCGCTCCGCTTGATCGGGCAAGGACTGCGCTTTCAGCAGCAGTTGGTGGACTTCCTCATTGCTGTAGCGGGAAATGTTGTTGCCGTTGATCGTGTTTTTGTCAAGCAGTGTATACAGGAAGTTGTCCGGGTCGCCGTTGTCGCCAGTCCACCCGAGCAGGCACATGTCGTGCTCGCCTTTCCGCGTTTTTTCCAGATAGGTGGCCCACTCCATCGTGACAATTTCCGTCTCGATGCCGATCTTTTTCAGATCCTGCTGAATGGCCTCGGCAATCTTCTTGCCGTCGGGGATGTACGGACGCGGCACCGGCATCGCCCAGAACTTGACCTTGAAGCCATTGGGATAGCCTGCCTCCGCCAGCAGCTGCTTGGCCTTTTCCAGGTTGTACTCGCGGTCCTTGATCTGGTCGTTGTAACCCCAGAGGCTGGGCGGCATCGGGTTGGTTGCCGGTTCACCCAGGCCGCTGTAGAACGCTTGGACCAGTTCCGGCTTGTTGATGGCGTAGCCGATGGCTTGACGCACTTTCGGATTGTCAAACGGCTTCTTCTCCGTGTTGAACGCCAAATAGCCGACGTTCATCGACGGGCGCAGGATCAACTGCAGGTCCTCGTTCTCCTTCACGCTCTCTGCATCGTCCGGATTGAGACCGTCCATCAGGTCGATTTCGCCGGAGGCAAGCGCGGTCAGGCGCGCCGTGTTTTCCGGAATGACTTTAAAGACGACCTTGTCCAGCTTGGGCAGCCCCTTGTTCCAGTAGTCGGGGTTTTTCTCCAGCGTGATGGTGTCGTTGCGAACCCATTCCACGAACTTGAACGGTCCCGTACCGACCGGCTTCTCCCCGAGCGTTCCGCTTTCGATCGCTTTCGGAGACGCAATCGCAAACGGCGACATGCCCAGGTTGGCCAGGAACGGCGCCATTGTCCGGTTCAGCACGAACTGCACGGTGTACGGATCGACCACCTTGACTTCCTTGATTACGTGATCCTTGTCGCCTTTGTAGCCGCCGAACATGTCGTTGTAGTACGGGTAGCCCTCGGGGTTGTGGTACTTGTTGCTCTTGTCCATCCAGCGGTCAAAGTTGAACTTGACCGCTTCGGCGTTGAAATCGGTGCCGTCGTGGAATTTCACGCCCTGGCGGAGCTTGAAGGTGTAGGTCAAGCCGTCCGGTGAAATCTCCCAGCTCTCCGCCAATCCGGGAATGACCTTGGTGCTGGTGTCTTCATAGCTGACCAGCGTTTCGTATATGTTTTCCGTCACCTTAAAGGTTTCACCGTCGGTCTCCCGGATGGGATCAAGGCTTTTCGTATCAGCGCCGCGGCCGATGATCAACTGCTTGGGACCGTTGTTGGCCGGTTCCGTCGCCGTCTGCGCCGGTTGTTGCCCCGATTGGTCAGCCGGCTGCTGAGCCGTTTGCGAGCCGCTGCATCCTGCCAGCGCCATGGAGAGCGCCAACAGGCTGGCCATTGCAGCAGTAAGCACGTTCTTCTTCATGGATGAGTGCCCCCTTTTCCTCCGTTTTTCTTCACGCCATTATTCGAAAGATTTGGACCGTCACCGTTTTTCCGCATCCCCCCTTTGCCTGGGAACAGGCAGCGTTGCTCCCGACCGTGCGGGTGCTTTTCGCTCCTCCCCGGTCCCCTCGTGACTCACGTCTTGTACAAATGACAGGCGATGAAATGGCCGCCGCCAACGTCCTGAAATGCGGGACGCACGCTGCGGCATTCTTCGGTCACATGGGGACAGCGGGTGTGAAATGTGCATCCGCCGGGCGGATTGGCCGGGCTGGGCACATCTCCCTGCAGGATGATCCGTTCCCGCACGGCATCCGGATCAGGCGACGGCACGGCTGACAGCAGCGCGCGCGTGTACGGGTGCAACGGCTGGTCGTACAGCGTTTCGCTGTCGGCCAGTTCCACCAGTCGCCCCAGGTACATCACGCCGACGCGGTCGCTGATGTGGCGTACGACGCTCAGATCGTGGGCGATGAACAGGTAGGTGAGCCCCAATTCCTGCTGCAGATCCTGCATCAGGTTGAGCACCTGCGACTGGATGGATACGTCCAGCGCCGACACCGGTTCGTCTGCCACGATCAGTTTGGGGTTGAGCATCAGGGCCCGGGCGATGCCGATCCGCTGCCGCTGGCCGCCGCTGAACTGGTGCGGATAGCGCTGTGCGTGGGCGCTGCTCAAACCGACCACTTCCAGCATCTCCCGCACCCGCTTTTTCCGTTCGTCTGGCGTGCCGATGCCGTGCACCACGAGCGGTTCTTCCAAAATCTTTTCAATATTGTGACGAGGATTGAGAGAGGCGAACGGATCCTGAAAGACAATCTGCATGTGGCGGCGCATCCTGCGCATCTCGTCCGCTGTGAGCGCGGTGACATTGACGCCGTCAAATATCACTTCTCCGGCGGTCGGTTCGATCAGCCGCAGCAGAGAGCGTCCGGTCGTCGACTTGCCGCAGCCGCTCTCGCCCACCAGGCCGAGCGTCTCCCCCCGCTTGACCGTGAACGATACGTCGTCCACCGCCTTGACTACGCCAACCTCTTTCCCGAAAACGCCGCCTGTGATGGAGTAGTATTTTTTCAGATTCTTGACAATCAGCAGATCTTCAGCCACCTGCATGCTCCTTTCGGGTTAATCGTACAGCCAACAGCGAGTGCGTCGATTCGGTCCTGCCGCTTTCAGTTCCGGCATCTCTGCCCTGCACCTGTCGGTCGCGTGCTCGCAGCGCGGGGCAAATCGGCAGCCTACGGTGAGCGATCCGGGGATGGGCACGTTGCCGGGGATGGAGTACAGCCGCTTCCGCTCCCCCGCCAGTTTGGGCAGGGAATTAAGCAGCCCGACCGTGTACGGGTGTTTTGGCTCTTTCAGGATGGAGCGGACGTCGCCTTCCTCCACCACGTTGCCCGCGTACATCACGACAACGCGGTCACACATCTCCGCAACCACCCCGAGGTCGTGGGTGATCATCATAATCGCCGTTTCCGACTCGCGATTGAGCTGCCGCATCAGATCGAGAATCTGCGCCTGAATCGTCACGTCCAGCGCCGTCGTCGGTTCGTCCGCAATCAACAGCTGGGGATTGCAGGCCATCGCCATGGCAATCATGACCCGCTGCCTCATGCCGCCGGACAATTGGTGCGGGTATTCGTCCACGATCGCTTCCGCGCGCGGGATGCCCACTTTTTTCAACATGTCAATCGAGCGCTGCCTGGCCTCTTTTTTCGTCGCGTTGGTATGTATTCGAATCACTTCCCCAATCTGGTTGCCGATCGTGAAAACGGGATTGAGCGAGGTCATCGGCTCCTGAAAGATCATCGCAATCTCATTGCCGCGCAGCTCCCTCATGCGCTTTTCGCTGGCTGTGACCAGCTCTTCCCCCTTAAACCGGATGGAGCCGCCGACAATCTTGCCAGGAGGATTGGGGACCAGTCTCATCACGGAAAGCGAGGTCACACTTTTCCCGCACCCGGATTCGCCGACAATGCCGACCACTTCTCCTTTGTTTACCTTGATGGAAACGCCGTCGACGGCCGGGATTTGTCCGCGGTCCGTGAAAAAGTGCGTCTGCAGGTTTTCGATCTCAAGCAAAGGCTGTGACACGCCGTGCACCTCTCTTACCGATATATTCCATAGGACAAGACGCCTAACTGTGATCAATTATGCCATTAATCCAATTTTTTGGCAACGTATTAAATTCACATAATTATAACTTGACTAAACAAACAAAATATTCTCCTGTGCGAACCAATACGAACGAACGAGAAAGACCCGCATGTGCAGCGGGCCTGATTAATACCTGACTGTTTGCCTGCATTGATTTGTCTATAAACGACCGCTCATGGGGCAAAAATCCTGGCCACCCACTCAACGGCCGACTTCGTCCCTTCTTTCACCAGCCGCCCCAGCGTTTGGCCCGCGCTGCTCACGTAGTTGACCATCTCGCGCGGCGCCGCCGCCTGCACCTGTGTACCCATCACCGCGATCTCCATCTGCCCCTTGTCCAACTTTTTGATGTAAAACGTCTGCGGCTGCTGCTCCGGCGTTCCGCTCACCTTATGGATGCCGCGCTCTGCTGTCTGCAGCCCCAACGCCACGCCGATCAACAGGATCACTACCATCCCCGCCAGCTTCACCGTCACGTTCATGCCTCTTCACCTCTTGGCAGGCTCGCTGGTCAACGGTTTGCCCACCTTTTCCGCCTGCCAGTAGTATTCGGCGAACACGTCTGCCAGCGCTTCCGCCGTGTTCAACGACTCCTGCAGCGTATTGCTGGTTCCGCCGATTTCCATTAAAAGGCTTCCCGGTGAGATGGACTGGTTATACTCGCCATGGTCGGTTTTCGCCCCTTTTTCCATGACGCCGCGGGACAGGCCGGGATACATCTTTTCCATCAGGTGGTGCAGTTCGGTGGCAAACTGCTCGTTTTTCTCGTAGTTTTTGTTTCGCTTCCCGATGATCATCAAGACGCGGGCATAGGTCTTACCGTTGATGGTGACGGTGGTTTTGCTGCGCGGCGCAGTGTCGCGGTGCAGGTCAAAGAAGTAATACAGCTCCCGGTTCCGCTGCGTCGCCGCCTTGACCGCCCGCAGCGATTCGGCGTAGGAGAGGGCGTAGTCCAATTTTTTGTCCAACAGCTTTTGGTAGATGTCTTCCTCATTGTACTCCGTGCCGATGCCTCGTTCGTTCAGCGCTTCCGCCAGCCGCTTGCTGACCAGCGAGATGTTGCGCTTAGGGTGGTCCACCGATGTCCCGACGGGCTTTGTTTCACTGTACCAGGACTCGCGGTTGTGGGTGCTGTAGACGTAGACAATTTTCCTGCCGCCGGTGGTCGGGTTGGGCTGCGGTGCCGCCTTGTTCTCCTCCGGCTTCGGCTGTGCATCGTTTGCTGCCGTTTCACCGGTATTGCCAGACGGCGCCGCATCGTTCACCTGATGCGGATAGGCGGGGTATTCCACGTACAGGTCGGCCAGCGTGGAGTCCCTGCCGGCGACGACAAAGCGGGCGTCATCCGCTGTCAGCATGCCGGGCAGCTCCCTTCCCAGCAGGCTGCGCAGGTCACCAGGCTGGATGCCGGTGGCCACCTGAAACAAAAAACCGGATATGCTGTTGACGCCTCGCTCTGTAGAGGCCTGTACCGTCTGTGTCAGCGTGGGAATCTCCTGTCCCATCCATGTGAGCAAAGCCAGGCTGGACACGCGGGTCGCCGCCTGCTGCACAGCCGACGAGGCGATCATGACGCGGTTGCCGTGCATCGCCATCACACTGGTGACGATGAACAGGAAGGCCGTGATAATGGAAAGCGCGACAAATTGGCGCTGAATCAGGGTTGCCATCTGTCTCCCTCCTCATGCTGTTTGCATTGACAGCGGACTTAGCAATCGCCGAACGCTTGTCTATGCTTTAGCCTATGAGCGTCATAGAGACGATAGAACCCTTTTCTACCTTTTCTCTCACCGCTAGTTTTTCCGTCTGCGGTGTCAGTGAGGAGCGCTCACCGGCAGACGGCCAGGACGGCAGCCATCAGTGGGTGTAGGCCGCGCTGTTCTTACTGTTGACGGCACGGTGCAGCGCCTGGTTCAACCCGGTAGCGAGCACGTTGGCCACCCCTTCGATAAAGTCGTCCACTTCCTTGGGTGTCACCACCAGGTCTTGTCCCAGCGGCCGCAGCACCTCGTGAATGAGCTGCCGTTTTTCCTCCTCGGGCAGCGACCCCACCAGGCCCAGAAACGTCTTGCGCGCCTCCATGTCGGGCAGATCATCTTCCGTATACGGCTCTTTCCGCTCCGGCAGACTGCTCATCGCCAGCTTGTTGGCGGGCCGGTTGCTCTCCTTCATTGACTGGCCGAAGTGGCCGAGCAGATAGGTGATGGCGTCGTTGACAATCGTGGAGGCAAACACGACCGTCGGCACGCCGATCGCGATCACCGGAATGCCCAACGTCTTTTCGTCAATTGCCTTCCGCTTGTTGCCGACGCCGGAGCCGGGATGAATTCCCGTATCAGAAATCTGGATCGTGGTGTTGACACGGTGCAGCGCACGGGAGGCCAGCGCGTCGACGCAGATGACGAAGTCGGGTTTGCTCTTTTCCACCACCCCAAAGATAATCTCGCTCGTCTCGATGCCGGTGATCCCCAGCACCCCCGGCGAGAGGGCGCTCACTTCGCGGTACCCGTCTTCCACAGTCTCGGGAGCGAGCGTAAACAAATGACGGGTGACGAGCAGGTTTTCCACCACCATCGGTCCCAGCGCGTCCGGCGTCACATTCCAGTTGCCGAGGCCGACGACGAGCGCCTTCTTTTCTTCCGTAATTCCCAGTTCGCTGAGAAACCGGGCAAATTCACGGGCGAACCGCTGGGCTACCCGTTCTTCGACGGCCGTGTCGTTGTTGCGCAGCTTCGGCACTTCGATGGTGATGTAGTGGCCAGGCAGCTTGCCAATCTGCCTGCCCGCTTCCTCGTTTTCCACAGCCAGGCGCGTTACCTTGATCCCCTCTTCCGAATCGTCCGTCTCGATCCTGACACCGGGGATCTGGCCGCCTTGCTGCTGCTGGGCCAGTTCATGTGCTTCGAGGGCCAGGTCGGTCCGGATGGAATAACCGGACAAATCGAGATTGTGCTCCATCTGTACTTGCTCCCTTCTCCATTTTGTTCCTGCTGTTAGGTTGCTTGAAACCCCGTTTTTTATTCCGAATCCTTTCTTGCAAATGGCAAGTCTGCGTGCTAGAATAAGTTTTGTTGTATTTCCTGCATGCCTATGGTCGTCTAAGGAGGTGACACACATGCCAAACATTAAATCCGCGATCAAGCGCACCAAACAAATCGAAAAGCGCCGCGCACAACGCGCTTCTCAAAAGTCCGACCTGCGTACTGCAATGAAGAACTTTGAGAAAGCGGTCGCTGCTTCCGATGTCGAACTGGCGAAATCCACTCTTCTGGTGGCTGTGAAAAAGCTGGACAAGGCCGCTACGAAAGGTCTCATTCATAAAAACGCAGCAAACCGTCAAAAGTCCCGCTTGATGAAAAAGTTCAACGCTCTGACCGCTCCGGTAGCGTAAGAGTAATCGGTACATCAGAAAAACCCGCGAACACCTGGTTCACGGGTTTTTTGCTTTGGTCCGTTCCTCGTAGACGCGCGTCATGAACAGTTCCAGGGCCAGCCGCTTGTCCACCTGTCCGGACTTCATCCGGTAGTCTTCCTCGGCCAATACGGCCAACAGCCTTCGCAGCGCCGCTTCGGAAAAATGACGCGCTTGTTCCATCGCTTTTTTTACCGCGTACGGATGCACTTTCAGCATGCCGGCCAACTGCTGCTGCGAATACCCCCGCGGCGCCCACTGCCGCACGTGCAGCAGCAAGCGGAACTGCCTGGCCAGCAGCGCCACGAGGCGAATTGGTTCTTCGCCCGTTTTCAGACAGTCGTACAGCATCCGCAGGCCTTTGTCCAGCCTGCCTGCGGCGGTATGCTCAATCAGGGCAAACACGTCTTGTTCCAGCGTGCGCGAGGCCAGCGTTTCGATCACCTCATCCGTGATGACCGCTCCGCTCCCCCCACAAACAACGCCATCTTTTCCAGCTCTTTGTCCAGCAGGCGCAGGTCGCCTCCTGCGCGCTCCACCAGCTTCACTGCCTGCGGCCGCTCAATGACAGCGTGGTACTTCTCCGCCTGACGCTCCACCCACGCGTACAGATCGGCGTCTCGCAGCGGCTGAAACGGTATCACTTTGGCCTTTTGGTGAAGGATCTTGACCAGTTTTTTTCGCTCGTCCAGCTTGTCCGCCTCCGTATGCAGCACGAGCGAAGTGTAGGTCGGCGGCTGCTCCAGATAGGCAAGCAGTGCGTCGGGATCGCTCTCTACCTTCGTCGCCGGCTTGCTGCCGGTCAAAAAGTACGCCTGCCGGGCAATCACCAGGCGATGTTCCCCCAGAAACGGCAGCGTCTCCGCATCCTGGACGATCTCGGCGAGCGGTGTTTCCGTGCAGTCGTACACGCTCAGGTTCAAATCGGCGAAGGCCGGGTCAATCATCTCCCGGCGGGCCGCCGCGAGAAACTCTTCGGCGAGAAAGGACTCCGGGCCGTACAGAACATACACCGGCGCAAACTGCTTCTGTCTGATCTCCCGGATGGCCGAAAGCAGCGGCATGGCTTCTCCTCCTCCTTCGTATTCCTGGGTTATTATAGCACAGATGCGCGCAACGGGCACCGCGGATGTCTCGATCACCGGCATGGGCGGACAAAGGCCCGTTTTTTCTCAAGGCGACGCGCTCCTGCAGAGCGAAACGAAAAACCGCAGCCTGGATCGCTGCGGTTTTTCATATGGGCACCTCTATGTAAACGTTCTGGGAGAAGTCCCGGGATGCCTTCTCCTGAAACGGTAAGCAGGGGGTGCTGGATACTGCAATATACGCAGTTCCTTCCCTGCCGGTGCCGGTCCAATTGCAAAAAGCGCGTTTGTCACGAACGCACGAACACTGCACACGCAAAGGGGGCGTCAGTCTCTGTCGCGCGATTTCCCTCTGTTGCCGCCGGACTTGTCGTCATCATCTTCGTCGCGGTCGTCGTCATCACGCACTTTTTTTTCGTTTCTGTCCGACTTGCTGTCGTCCTTTTCTTCCAGGCCAATCGGAAACACCGGCTTTTCTTCCTGCGGATCGATGACTGGCCTTACGGGCGGTTTGGGTTCCACCTGCTTTTTCGGTTGGACGGTTTGCTTTGCAGGTGGCGTTTTAGTTTCTGTCTTGGTCTTTTGCTCTTTTTTCTCTGTCGTCTGCGATTTTACCTTCTTCGCCGGTTTCGTCTGCTGCTCCCCCGTTGTTGTTACTGATGATGAATGAGTGCTCTTTGGGGGCACAGGCGGACCAAACACGGCAGGCGCCACCTCAGGCGTTTCTTCGCCAGCCGTCGAACCTTGCTGGTAATCGTCCGAGTTCTGCTGCTGATCGCTGCTGCCCATAAAGAGCAGAAATACGAGCAGACAGGCGGCAACTGCACCGCTTCCGATCCGGGCCATCCAGACGTACGCCCGCCGCCACTTCGACGATTTCTCGGTGGCAGACGCCGCCTGTTTCACCTCCAGCTTGGGCAGAGATTCCCGCTTAGGGGATGATGCTTCTGCCGGCCGGACCGATTCTGACTCCAACTGCGGTAGGATCGCGTCCACCAGGCTGTATGGTGGTGTGACAGGGGGAAGTTGTTCCAACTGCTCAGAGACTCGTTTCAAACGGTCGTACGCAAGCTGCAGATCGGGATTGTTCCGGAGCATGGCAAACAGCTTTTCCCGCTCTTCCGGTGAGAGGTCCCCATCCATATCCCGCTGCATCCACTCCCAGACTTCTTCATCTATCATCTACCGATCCCCCCTTTCTGATAGTCGTGCAACAACTCCTGCAGTTGTTGTCTGGCCCGAAACAAATACGACTTGACCGTATTCAGCGGCAGATCCAATGTCTCGGCAATCTCTTGGTAGGACAAATCCTCAAGATAGCGGAGCACCACCACCATGCGGTACTGATTGGGCAGTTTTTTGATCGCCTGCTGAATATCGCTCGACAAACTGGTGAGAAGGATTTCATCTTCTACGTTGTTTCGATCAGGGATGATGAGCTCATGCTCGTCAATCGAGACCGTTTCCTTCATGGCGCGAAATTTATCCATGCAAACGTTGTTGACGATCCGTTGCACCCATGTGGAAAACCTTGCCTTTTCCTGGTACGTGTCCAGCTTTCGATAAATCCGGATCAACGCTTCCTGGGAGGCATCGAGAGCGTCCTGTTCATTTCCTAGGATATAATAAGCGCTGCGGTAAACAGAGGCCTCAATCGATCGGAGCAGCTCGACAAGCGCGTCGTGATCCCCGGCTTGCGCCATCCTGATCAGCTCTGCCTCTCGCATAATCTCCTCTCCCTCCTACAGACGGGGCGCTGCTGAAAAAGGTTGCAAGCATTTATGTATCGGTAATTTGCGTTTGCCAGTGCACCGCTCCCCTGCGTATGACCAGGGTGACTGCCCCATGCAGATCCGTTCGGTAAACATTTGCCCCTGTATCCATCAAACGCTTGACCACGACGGGCGAGGGATGCCCGTAGCGGTTGTTTCGGCCGGCCGAAATGACGGCGGCTCGCGGTTTTGCTGCGGCCAGAAAAGCGGGAGAGCTGGATGTGCTGCTGCCGTGATGCGCCACTTTCAATACATCGACGGGCGACAGCAGGCTGCGGGCAAGCAGCCGCTCTTCCCCTGACCGTTCAATATCGCCAGTAAACAAAACAGTCGTGCCATAAGCGGTAAGACGAAGCACGACAGAAGCATCGTTGCCCGTATGTGTCAAATCTCCGTCCGGGTGAAGCCAGGCCCACTCCACACCGGGTACATCCGTCCATGTCTGCCCAGGCCTTCCGGTCAGGACAGGTACGCGTTTTGCGCGGAAACGTTCGAGAATCGCGGCTTCCTCGTCACGGGGAGGTGAACCGTTGACAAGCACCGAGCCAAATGTAAAGTGCGGCACCAGCGCTGCCATCCCTCCGATGTGGTCGTGATCCCCGTGCGTCATTACCACATGGTCGATCCGTTCGATCCCCCGCGCTCGCAAAAAAGGCAACACGACGTCTTTCCCCACATCAAACGGATCACGTCGCTCCCGCCAGGATTCCCTGGCTGGGTACCGGGGTGTTCCACCCGCATCTATTAAGTATACCTTCTTTTTACCAACTTCGACAACGATAGAATCTCCTTGATCGACGTCAAGAAACGTGATCCGCACTTCGTCCCCGCCGGCGAACGGCTGTCTCGCGGCCACGAGCAGCAACAGAAACAGGCCCGCATACAGCCAGCGGTCCCTCGGACGATGGTAGCCTCGCCACCACAATACAGGCAGTGCCGCGAGAAAAAGCCCGTACAGCACGATCCACCACCACTGGGGATGCGGCCAATGGGAAAACGGCACGGTCTGCGCCTCCAGCCAAAACAGCGGCCCGTGCAGCCAGTCCAGCAGCGCGGAAGCCAGCTGGGCGGGCAGCACGGCCAGCGCCGGGTGAATCAGTCCGAGCAATAGCGCGAGGTAGCCTGCAGGCAGCACCACCATTGAAAGCAGCGGCACGGCCAGCAGGTTGACCAGCCAGGAGAGCGGTGAAAACTGATGAAAATGGTAAATGAGAAACGGGAACGAGACAGCCTGCGCGGCAAAGGTGACGGCCAACGACGTGCGCAGCCACTCGGGCCCCCGCGTGAAAAACTGGCGGCCGACGGGCACGAGCACAATCAGCCCCAGTGTCACGCCAAACGAGAGCTGGAACCCCAGGTGCCACAAGTAGTACGGATTGAACGCCAGCATCAACAGCAGCGCCCACCCCCACACCTGCCTTCCCTCCGTCTGCCGGGCTCCAGCCTGACAGAGCAGGCCGATCGCTCCCATGATGCCGGCGCGCACCGCGGAGGCACTGGCCCCCACGATTAGGACATAGCCGACAAGCAGCACTGTCGTCAGCACCAGGGCCGTCCGGCGCGGCATCCCCGCCCGCTCTGCGATCCACACGAACATCCCGCTCACCAGCGTCACGTGCAGCCCGGAAATGGCCAGCACGTGACTCAAGCCAAGGTTGTCGTACATCTCTTCCGTTGCCGGCGACACCCCGTCCGTGATGCCCAACAGCAGCGATTGCATGTAACCGGCTGCTTCCTGGTCTGGAAACAGCAGGGCAATGCGGTCGGCAGCTGTCGTCTGCCACCGCCGAAACAGCATCATTACACCCGACTCGGCCGGCTCCATCCGGACGTCGCCGTACTCCGCTTTCGCCACGATACGCACGCCCTGCCACCGCAGATAGCGGGCGTAGTCAAACGCATGGGGGTTGCGGGCCGACGACGGCAGCGACAGCCGGACCGTAGCC
The DNA here is from genome assembly GCF_020923495.1 of Brevibacillus sedimenti. GTDB lineage: Bacteria > Bacillota > Bacilli > Brevibacillales > Brevibacillaceae > Brevibacillus > Brevibacillus aydinogluensis. Next base: position 2,529,439 of record NZ_CP064048.1, on the reverse strand, counting down.
GACAGGCGGCTGCCCTGCATCCACCGTTCCACCTCATGCGCTTCCGGCTCACGGGACAAGCGGACCCGCAGGGCGATCCTCTCCGCTGTCGCCATGTCGGTCATCTGCCGCCCGGTTTTCCCCCATGTTTCGACCGACAGAAAAAACCGGGCCGTATCGCCGTCGCGCTTCACTGGCGAATCAATGACACCGGCGACCGCGATCGACTCGCCGTCCTCCGCCAACGGCAGCAGCGTCGAACGCTGGAGATAGTCGTACCCTTGAAAGTAAAGACCTGCTAGAATACAAATGAGAGAATGATAAAGCATCCGCGTGCGATGCGGGCGGGGCAGAAAGAGGCACACTGCCGACGCAGCGGCGGCTAATAGTGCCAGCCAGGCGGTTTGCAGGCAGGCCCCCGCCAGCAGCCCGCAGACTGCCGCAAGGCTCACGGTAAAAACACTCACCAACGACACCCCCGTGTCACGTGTCTGAGACATCGAGTGTACACAAGGGGGATGGGACAAAAAAACAGTGCAAAAAAAGCGTGCCAGCAATAACAGACCCGCATGGTTCGCTCAGAGGGAGGACAGTCATGACGAGGAAAAGTTGGGATGAATACTTCCTGGACATTGCCGAGCAGGTGTCAGCCCGTTCCACGTGCAACAGACTTCACGTCGGCTGCGTTATCGTGAAGGACAAGCACATCATCGCCACCGGCTACAACGGTTCCATCCACGGACACGATCACTGCGAAGACGCAGGCTGTCTTCTGGGAGACGACAACCGCTGCCATCGGACTATCCATGCTGAGACAAACGCCTGCCTGCACGCAGACCGGGACAGCCTCAAGGGTGCCACCGCCTACGTGACGCATGAACCGTGCGAAAACTGCTCCAAAATCCTGGCCCAGGTTGGCATCAAGCGAATTGTCTACCGCCATGCCTACCCAAACAAATGGAACCGGTACTTTCTCAAGGATCTGGAAGTCGTCCACATGCCGCCGCAACCGGTGCAGAGTAATTGACGCTCGTGGATGAAGCGAGGCATTTCCCGCCCCAAGCTCCCGTCCGAAAAACCGGGCGGCGTACACGACCTGCCCGTTTTCAATCACGCGTGGTGTCTGAGTCACGGTACCCTCGGGGACTGCACTTGCTACGGAGTCAGCTTGGGCATTCGGAGCGATTGCGTTGACCGTCAATCCATGATAGAGTTAGCTAGAGCAATCAGTGAGAGGAAGAGTCATTTCATATGTGTGGAATCGTATCAATCTACAACAAGCGCCAAGCGCCCGTCGCCCAAGAGACGATCGGCGCGATGACGCGTGTCATCCTGCACCGCGGTCCAGACGATGATGGCTTTCACCTGGAAGACAACATCGCCCTGGGCTTTCGTCGTTTGAGCATCATTGACGTGGAAGGCGGCCATCAACCGCTGTTCAACGAGACGCGTGACATCTGGATTATCGGCAACGGCGAAATCTACAACTACAAGGAACTGCAGCACTGGTTGAAGGGGTGCGGACACGTTTTCCATACCGATTCCGATATCGAAACCATTCTGCACCTGTATGAAGAGGTGGGAATGGATGCACCGAAACACCTGCGCGGGATGTTTGGTTTTACCATCTGGGACTCCCGCAACAAGCGGCTTTTCGGCGCACGCGACCACTTCGGCATTAAGCCGCTCTACTACGTGGAGACGAATGACGCGATCGCCGTGGGCAGCGAGATCAAGAGCCTCCTGGAACTGCCCGGAGTCAGCAGGGAAGTAAACCACACCGCGTTTTATCATTACTTGACGTTTCAATACGTGCCCGATCCGGAAACGATGTACCAGGGCATCTACCGCATCCCGCCCGCCCACTCGTTCGTGATTGAGAACGACCAGATTCGACTGCAGCGCTACTGGGATGTCGAGTTCAAGCCGGACGAAAGCAAGCCGTTCTCCTACTTTGTGGAAGGCACGCGCAGCATTCTGCTCGAATCCGTCGACAAACACCGCGTCAGCGAGGTACCGCGCGGCGCATTTCTGTCCAGCGGCGTCGACTCCAGCAGCATTGTCGGCATGCTGCGTACGTTTGAACCGGTGAAGACGTTCTCCGTCGGCTCTGACATACCCGGTTACAGCGAGCTGGATTACGCCCGCCGTACCGCCCAATATCTCGGCACCGAACACCACGAACTGGTCGTCAACGCGCAGCGCTACATGGACGAACTTCCCCGTCTCGTCTGGCACCAGGACGAACCGGTGGCCGACCCGTCCGCCATCCTTCTCTATTTCGTCGCGCAGATGGCCAGCGAACACGTCACTGTGGTGCTCTCCGGAGAAGGCGCCGACGAATTTTTCGGCGGCTACAACATCTACCGCGAACCGCACTCGCTGCGCATGTTCTCCCGGATGCCCGGCTGGATGCGCCATTCCATCCGCTATCTTGCAGAAAAGCTGCCGGAACAGGTCAAGGGCAAAAACTTCCTGATCCGCGGTTCGAAGACGGTGGAAGAACGCTTCTTTGGCAACGCCCTGATCTTTACCGAAGAGATGAAGGAACGAGTCGTCATGGCTGATATTCGCCGCTCCGAGGAGTACCGTTCCCCGTGGACGGTCACGGAAGAGATCTACAAACGGGCGAGTGCGTACGACGACGTCACCAAAATGCAGTACCTGGACATTCACACCTGGCTGCGCGGCAACATCCTGATGAAAGCGGACAAGATGACGATGGCCAACTCGCTGGAGCTGCGCGTTCCGTTCATCGACGTCAAGGTGTTCGAATTTGCCGCAACCATCCCGACCAAGTACAAGATCGCCAACGGCACCACCAAGCACGTGCTTCGTGAAGCGATGAAAGATTTTCTCCCGCCGGAAATCAAGACGCGCAAAAAGCTGGGCTTTCCTGTGCCGACGCGCCACTGGCTGAAAAACCACTTTTACAAGTGGGCCAAGGAGATCATCTTCGAATCCAAGGTGGACGATTTGATCAACAAGGCGTACGTTCTGTACATGCTGGATGAGCATCGCGAAGGCAACGCCGACTACAGCCGCAAAATCTGGACGATTTTGATCTTCATGCTGTGGCATCAGATCTTTATCGAGCAGAAATACAACTTTGGACCGTATGTCAGCCCCAGCGTGGAAATTCGCCGCAAAAAAGAATCGCTGCAAAACTTGGGATAACACCAACACCTGACCAAACGGCTTCGCCCAAAGATGCTTCGGGCGGGGCCGTTTTTCAATGGTTTGCATATCATTTGCACACCCCTGCTGTCTTTTTGTAGCATCCGGATAGAGAGCCTTATGACGCCTTCACGGCATGCCGGACGAGACGCAAGGGGGTTTTTTTATGCTTTACGAATGGTGGGAACGATACCGGCGCATCGCGATCGCCGCAGCCGTCATCCTGTTTGTGGGCATCAGCATCTGGCTGTACCATGCGCAGCAGGCTGGGACGACAGCGGACCTGCCGCTGCAGGAAGCGTTTGCCTCTGTCGGGGACGGCCAATCTGCATCGGGCGAAACGTCCGCTTCGGTCGAGCCGCCTTCTACTGCCGGTACACAACAACACTTGTCCGATCCACCAGGCGCGGTCGGGGCCGTTCCTGCTCCTCGGCAGGACGTGGCACATCAGGGGCAGCCGCGCGATACAGGCGCTCCTCCCCTGTTCGTGGACGTCAAAGGTAAGGTAAAGCAGCCCGGGCTGTACCAGTTTGAGGCCGGGGCTCGGGTCGCCGACGCCATTGCCCGGGCAGGAGGACCCGCGCCGGATGCCGACGTGGAGCAGATCAATCTGGCCGAACCGCTGACGGACGGCAGCGCTGTCCTGGTGCCGGCCAAAGGCAGTCCGGCCTCTCCCTGCGGCCAGGCGGCGGCCCACTCCGCAATCGTGGAAACAGTGGGAACGGGCAGTTCGCTCGGCAGCGCAGCCGCGGGGAGTTCGACCGGCGCTTCCGGGGGCGGAAAAGCTGGCGGCGCACAGCCCGTCAATCTCAATACTGCCAGTCTGGAAGAATTAATGACGCTGCCCGGAATTGGCGAAGCGCGGGCCAAGGCAATCCTGGCCTACCGGACAGAACACGGAGCGTTCCGTTCGCCGGAGGAATTGAAACGAATCAGCGGCATCGGCGACAAGATGTACCAGCGCCTGAAGGATCACATCCGCGTCCGCTAGTGATGGTCATGTTCCGTCTCCTGTACACATACAATGGGGAGAGAACCAGCGAGGGAGGAATGGACATGGACAGGATCGGGTTTATCGGCACGGGCAACATGGGCAGCATGCTGATCGAAGCCCTGCTCGCGGCCAAAGCCCTGTCTCCCGGCCAGATCATTGCGAGCAATCGCACCCCCGCCAAAGCGGAATGGTTGGCCGAACGTCACCCCGGACTGACCGTAGCTGCCAGCAACGCCGACGTTGCCCGCGGTGCCCGTGTGCTGCTGCTGTGCGTCAAACCGTTCGAATACAGGCAAGCATTGGAACAGACTCTTCCGGCACTTACGCCGGAACACACCCTGCTGACGATCACCAGCCCCGTCAGTTTGAAACAGCTGGAATCGCTCGTCCCCTGCGCCGTTGCCCGTATGGTGCCCAGCATTACGAATGCAGCCGGCAGCGGCGTCAGCCTGTTTGAATTTGGGTCAAGAATCGACAGTGACACGCGGGAAGGCATACTGGACCTCTTCTCCCAGATCAGCAATCCGGTGGAAGTGGCGGAGCCGTTTTTGCGCATCGCGTCCGACATCGCCAGCTGCGGCCCAGCCTTTGTCAGCTATATCCTGCGCGAGATGATCAATGCCGCCGTCGAAAAAACCGGCATCTCCGAAGAAGCCGCCGCTTATCTGACGTCTCAGATGCTCATTGGCATGGCCGACCTGTTGAAACAGGAGATGTTTACCCTGTCCGCGCTTCAGGAGCGGGTCTGCGTACCGGGCGGCATCACCGGCGAAGGGCTGATCCCCCTGCGCGAAGCCGTGCCTGGCATGTTTCGGCAGGTGTTTGAACGCACGCACGCCAAATTTGCCGAAGATCGCGAGCACATGGCCCGCCATCTTGAGACGCCGCCCGACTGACACCAAATAAAAGGCGCGTTCCCTGCCGGAACGCGCCTCATTTGGTTGATGCAATTGTCTCCTGTATCTTTTACTGCCGATTAAAACGTGCTCAATCGATGCGGATTTGTTACTTGACCACGATGTTGACCAGTTTGCCAGGGACAGCAATCACTTTTACGATCGTTTTGCCGCTGGTCAGCTCCTTGATCGTCTCGTTGCTGACGGCCAATTCTTCCATCTGCTCTTTGGTCGCGTCGGCCGGGATGCGCAGTTTTTCCCTGTTTTTGCCGTTGATCTGCAGCACGATTTCCACTTCGTCTTCCACCAGTTTGGATTCATCGTACTCCGGCCACGGTTCGTACGCAATCGTATCGGTGTGGCCCAGTTTTTCCCACAGTTCTTCGCCGATGTGCGGGCAAATGGGCGACAGCAGCTTGACGAAGCCTTCCATGTATTTCTTCGGCAGCACGTCCGCCCGGTAGGCTTCGTTGATGAAGATCATCAACTGGGAGATGCCCGTGTTGAAGCGGAGCGCCTCGTAATCTTCCGTCACCTTTTTCACGGTTTGGTGGTATACGCGCTCCAGTGCGGCCGACTCGCAGTTATCCTTGATTTTTTCATTCAAGCGGCCGTTGTCGTCAACGAACAAGCGCCATACGCGGTCGAGGAAACGGCGCGCTCCGTCAAGCCCTTTGGTGGACCAGGCGATGGAGGCGTCCAGCGGCCCCATGAACATTTCGTAAAGGCGGAGCGTGTCGGCGCCGTGGCTTTGCACGATCTCGTCCGGATTGACCACGTTTCCTTTGGACTTGCTCATCTTTTCGTTGTTCTCGCCGAGGATCATGCCCTGGTTGAACAGCTTCTGGAACGGTTCTTTCGTCGGCACGACACCGATGTCGTACAGGAACTTGTGCCAGAAGCGGGCGTAGAGCAGGTGGAGAACGGCGTGTTCCGCACCGCCGATGTAAATGTCAACGGGCAGCCATTCCTTCAGCTTTTCCGGGTCGGCCAACTGCTGGTCGTTGTGCGGATCGATATAGCGCAGGTAGTACCAGCAGCTTCCCGCCCACTGCGGCATCGTATTGGTCTCGCGGCGTCCCTTCAATCCTGTTTCCTTGTCGACGACGTTGACCCATTCCGTGATGTTGGCAAGCGGCGATTCGCCCGTGCCGGACGGTTTGATCTCCTTGGTCTTTGGCAGGACGACGGGGAGTTCTTCTTCCGGCACCACTTTCATCGTACCGTCTTCCAGGTGGATAATCGGAATCGGCTCACCCCAGTAGCGCTGACGGCTGAATAGCCAATCGCGCAGGCGATAGGAGACTTTGCGCGCTCCCTTGCCGTTTTCCTCCAGCCATTCGATCATCTTGTTGATCGCCTGCTCCTTGTTCAACCCGTTCAGGAATCCGGAATTGACGTGCTCGCCGTCGCCGGTATAGGGCGCTTTGGTCACGTCTCCGCCGACGATCACTTCCTTGATCGGCAGGCCAAACGCCTGGGCAAACTCGTAGTCGCGCTCATCGTGTGCCGGTACTGCCATGATGGCACCTGTACCGTAGCTGACCAGCACGTAATCGGCGATCCAGATCGGCAGCCGCTCCCCGTTTACCGGATTGATCGCGTACGCGCCGGTAAACACCCCGGTTTTTTCCTTGGCCAGGTCGGTGCGCTCCAGATCGCTCTTCCGTTTGGTCTGCTCCAGGTACGCATCCACCGCCTGCTTCTGTTCCGGCGTCGTGATGGTGTTCACCAGCTTGTGCTCCGGCGCGAGCACCACATAGGTGGCACCAAACAGCGTATCCGGGCGGGTGGTGAAGACGGTGATGGTCTCGTCGTGACCCTCGATTCCAAAGACGACTTCCGCCCCTTCCGAACGGCCGATCCAGTTGCGCTGCATCTCCTTGATGCTTTCCGGCCAATCCAGTTCTTCCAGGTCTTCCAGCAGGCGGTCAGCGTAAGCCGTAATCTTCAGCACCCACTGCTTCATCGGGCGGCGTTCCACCGGGTGGCCGCCGCGCTCGCTCTTCCCGTCGATGACTTCCTCGTTGGCCAGCACAGTTCCCAACGCAGGGCACCAGTTTACCGGCACTTCATCAATGTAGGCCAGTCCATGCTCGTAGAGCTTCGTAAAGATCCACTGGGTCCATTTGTAGTAGGCCGGGTCGGTCGTGTTTACCTCGCGATCCCAGTCGTAGGAAAAGCCCAGGGATTTGATCTGCCGGCGGAAGTTGTCGATGTTGCGCTGCGTAAACTCCGCCGGATCGTTTCCGGTGTCGAGCGCATACTGTTCGGCCGGCAGGCCAAAAGCGTCCCATCCCATCGGATGGAGAACGTTGTAGCCCTGCATCCGTTTCATCCGGGACAGGATGTCAGTAGCCGTATAGCCCTCTGGATGGCCGACGTGCAGTCCTGCGCCGGACGGATACGGAAACATGTCGAGCGCGTAAAACTTCTTCTTGTTCTTGTCTTCCAGGGTTTTAAACGTTTTGTTCTTCTCCCAGTAGTCCTGCCACTTTTTTTCGATCTCCTGATGATTGAAAACCATTGTGTCGCACTCCCATCGTAAAAAGATGACAAAAATAAGAAAACCTCCCGCCCCTGGCGCACTGCCGAAAGGGACGAGAGGATTATGCACTCCCGCGGTACCACCCTACTTGATGAACGTATCGTTCACCCGCTTGTTGTCCCTATCGCGGACGAGACGCTCCTCCTTACGCAGCCGGCGAAACCAGCCGGCCTTCGGGCGGAGTGCTTCGAGGCGAGTTCGGAAAGTCCCAGGTTGACTCGCACCTGCCGTCAACTCTCTGATGCCATGGGAGCCTTTCGTACTACTCCTCTTCAACGCATACTCATGTTTGCGGTTGTATTCCGATTATAGACAATCCGTACCAACCGTGTCAACGCTCGGGTCGACGCGCGGCAAAAAACAGCCGTTCGCTGGTTTCGTGCGGCGGAAGACCGGTAAAATCGGCCGTGATCTCCACGTCGACAAACCCCGCGTCCGCCAGCCAGCGCAACAGCTGAACCGGCTGGTACGCACGCTGCCAGTGCTCCTCCTCCACACGCTGGTACAGCCCGTCCGGTTGGCGCAGGAAAAAGGTGAGCTGGTGCTCCACCTCCAGCCGAATCGGGTCGCAGAAACATTGCCAAATGTACGAAACTTCGTCATCCACCAGCGTAAACGTCTGATTGCCGAACACGTGCAGCATCTTGTAGGGGCTGTGAACGTCAAACAAAAACGTGCCGCCGGGATTCAGATGCTGATAGACACGTTCAAACGTCAGCTTGACGTCTTCCTCTTCCGTCAGATAGCTGAGCGAATCGCACAGGGAAATGACGGCGTCGGCAGCGGGCAGATCCAACTCCCGCATGTCCTGCTCCACCCAGGTGATTTGAACCTGCTCCCGCCTCATTTTGTCATAAGCCACCGCCAGCATCTCCTCCGAGAGATCCACCCCCGTCACCCGGTAACCGCGTTTGGCGAGCGGAATGGCGATGCTGCCCGTTCCGCAGCCAAGGTCGATTACCTGCCGGGGTTTTTCCCGCTTTTCCCAGACCCGCTCCAGCCAATCCAGCCACTGATCGTAGGGGGAATCGGCCATCAGCTTATCGTAGACGGACGCCAAATGCGCGTACGCCATCGCCGTCAGCCCTGCTCTCCAAAGGAGACTGCCGGTGCGTCTCCCCAGAGCCGCTCCAGATTGTAAAACTCCCGTTCTTCGCGGTGAAACACGTGAATGACCACGTCTTCCAGGTCAATCAGCACCCAGCGTCCCTCGTCCGCCCCCTCGATGCCGCGGACGTTGTAGCCGTGTTTGTGCGCCTGGTCGCGAATCTCGTTGACGATTGCCTGAACCTGGCGCTCGTTGTTGCCGTGGCAGATCACGAAATAGTCGGCGATCACGGACTGTTTGCTGATGTCCAAAACGATCAGGTTTTCCGCCTTTTTCTCTTCCGCAGCTTTTACCACCAGGCGTGCCAGATCTTCCACCGTTTTAACCATCAAACTCCTCCTTGTGCATCCCTGCGGGATACGAGATCGTTGTATGCCAAGAGCGTCAACGGATACACCGTTTTCCGCTTTTCGATCAAATGCTGGATCGTGCCCCCGAGCGCGCACGCCAGCGCTTCGTCCAAATCCTGCTCGGCCAGGGCGCGAATCATCTCCACCCCGGGGAAATCCCGGTTTGGTTCTATATAGTCTGCCACACAGACCACCTTTTCTAACAGACTCATCCCCGGACGACCGGTCGTGTGGTACCGGACGGCCTGCAAAATCTCCGGATCGCTCACGCCGAGCTCCGTCTGGATGACGATGGCACCGGCAAATGCGTGCCACAGCTCTTTTTCCCCTTCCAGAAGCTCGCGCGGCATGTCGTGGCGGACGAGGATGTCGCGCATTTTCTCCACCGGCCAGCATTTGCAGTAGTCGTGCAGGTAGCCGGCCAGCTCCGCCTTGTCCGGATCGGCGCCAAAGCGCTCCGCGAGCCGCCTCGCCGACTCCGCCACGCCCAGGGTGTGGCGGTACCGCTTGTCATGCATTTGGGCGCGCACCTTCGCGAGCAGCGCCTCCCGATCAACCAGTCCGTACATATAACCCGTGCTCCTTTATATAACGCTCTACTGCCGGCGGGACGAGGTAGCGGATACTTCTGCCCGCCGCCACTTTTTCCCGAATCAGCGAGGACGAGATGTCCCAGGACGGCATCTCGACGAAGCTGACATACGCTTCGTGCGCCTGTCGGTCCAGCCGTGTCCCCGGCCGCGCCAGCCCGATAAACCGGACCAGCCGGATCAGCTCGGCAAAACGATGCCACTTGGGCAAAAGCTCCACCATGTCGGCCCCGACGATAAACGAAAAGCGGCAGTCTGGATACGCGGTGACCAATTGACGCATCGTGTCGTAGGTGTAGGATGGCCCGTCTCGCCGCAGTTCCACGTCGGTCACGCGAAAGGCCGGATGGTCCGCGACAGCCAGTTCCACCATGCGCAGACGGTGTTCCGCCGGCGTGATGCCCGCCCTCGCCTTGTGCGGCGGGATGCGGGCCGGCATGAACCAGACTTCGTCCAGCCTCATCTGGTCTCTGGCCTGCTCCGCGGCAAGGAGATGACCGCAGTGAATCGGATCAAACGTGCCGCCCATTATCCCGATCTGCTTGTCGCGCTGTTCCATGGCTTACGGCAGCTCGATCGTCTTGTTTTCCCGGGACTCCTTGTACAGCACGACGGTATGGCCGATGAGCTGCACCAGTTCGGCCTCCGCTCCTTCCGCCAGGGCGTTTGCCACCTCGTGTTTGTCATCCAGATTGTTCTGCAGGATGGACACCTTGATCAGTTCCCGCGCTTCCAGCGCCTCTTTGATCTGTGCAATCATGTTGTCGTTGACGCCGCCTTTTCCCACTTGAAAAATCGGAGTGAGATGATGGGCCTGCGCCCGCAAAAAACGCTTCTGCTTGCCGGTGAGCATCGGCATGCCTCCTTCTTTTACGTCTATGGTCATGAACTTGTCTTCGTAAGCTGCTGCAAAACAATGTCCCGCATCGTCCCTGCGGGAGCCGTCTGCCCCGTCCACAGTTCAAATGCGAGCGCGCCCTGGTTGACGAACATGCCTACGCCGGAATGAACGCGCGCACCGCACGCCCGCGCCTCTTTCAGCAGACGGGTCTCGAGCGGGTTGTAAATCAGATCACTGACGATCAGACCGGGGTGCAGCCAGTCCGCCTGCACCGGCATTTCGTCCACCTGCGGGTGCATGCCGATCGACGTGGTGTTGATCAGCAGCGTGGCATCGGCGATCGCCGCTTTCCCGTCCGCCGGATCGATCACCGCAGTGGGCACGATCGTTCCCACGTGTTCTGCCAGGAGCGCGGCGCGTTCACGCGAGCGGTTGATGATTCGGATTTCCCGCACGCCCTGTTCAGCCAGGGTGAACGCGACAGCGCGCGCCGCTCCCCCGGCCCCCATCATCGTGACAACATGCTCGCGCAAGTCGATCCCCGTCTCCTCCACCAGGGAACGGACGTAGCCCGTCCCGTCGGTGTTGTAACCGATCAGGCGGCCGTTCCGGTTGACGACCGTGTTCACCGCGCCGATCCGCTGGGCCAGGGGATCGATTTCGTCCAGCATCGGCATGATCGCCACCTTGTGGGGAATCGTCACGTTGACCCCTTTGATCCCCAGCGCGCGAATGCCGGCCACTGCTTCCCCCAAGCGCTCCGGTTCCACATCAAAAGCGGCATAGGCAAAATCCAGCCCCAATTCGGCAAAGGCGGCGTTGTGCATCAACGGCGATTGGGAATGCGAAACCGGATGGCCCAACAGACCAACCAACTGTGTTTTGCTCGTGATCATGCGGATCTCCTTCCCCTCTGCTGCTCTTTGTGTAGCATATGACAGGGCAGGCGGCAGGCGAAGCAGCACTGCCGCTTTAAATCAGACCTTTTCTTATCCCGACGCTGACGCCCTTGGGCGCGTGCACGACGACGTGCGCCTCTTCCTTGCCCCGCAGGCTGACCCATCCCAATCCGGAGATGACGATGTCCGTCGTGCCGGCAGGCGGGATCTTGAACGTATGCTTGACAAAGGGGGGCAGCGCCTGAGCCGCCTCTGCTCCCGTGGGCGGGCTAAGCAGTTCCCCATGGTGCTTGGCCATGACCTCGTCGGCATTCTCCAGCTTGGTGCGGTGAATGTACAGGTTGTTGGCCACGTAGACGACAAATGGCTGGTGCTGGCCGCGTACAAAATCGATGCGAGCCAGTCCGCCCAAAAACAGCGTCTGTTTGTCGTTTAACTGGTATACCTTGGGATTAATGCGCGCCGTGGGCGTGATCCTGCGCAGATCCTGCGGCGACACCATGTGGCCGATCTGGTCGCGGTTGATGATCCCGGGCGTGTCGTAAATGGAGCGGCCGTCTTCCAGCGGAATTTCGATCTTGTCCAGCGTCGTGCCAGGGAATGGAGACGTGGTGATTTCCAAGTCGGCCGAACCGTAGTCGTGCAAAATCCGGTTGATCAAGGTCGACTTGCCGACGTTGGTAACCCCGACGATGTAAACGTCCCGTCCGCGCCGCAATTGGCCAATGCGCGCCAGAAGCTCGTCGATGTTGACGCCTTTTTGCGCGCTGACCAGGATGACGTCCTCCGGGCGCAGTCCACGCTCTTTGGCTTCGTGCTGCATCCAGTTGCGAACGCGGTTCAGGTTGATGTTTTTGGGCAGCAGATCCACCTTGTTGCCGACCAACAAAATGGGGTTCTTGCCGACAAAACGGGGCAAGCCCTTCAGCCACGACCCCTGGAAGTCGAAGATGTCGACCACCATCACCACGAGGCTGTCGGTCGCTCCAATGCCGTGCAGAATCCGCAAGAAGTCGTCGTCCTCCATGCTGACCGGCGCCACTTCATTGTAGTGTTTGATCCGGAAACAGCGCTGGCAGATGACGGTTTCCCGGGCGAGGGCCGACGCCGGCGCGTACCCCGGCCGTTTCGGGTCCTCCGTCTGAATGGCCACGCCGCAGCCTGCGCACGTCTCCGGTGTTTGTTCGTTCACGATTCTGTCTTCCACGAAATCATTCCTTTCTTGCGCATCCAGTATAACGCCACCCGTTCCATCCGGCGGTTGAACCGCGTCCAAAACCCGTCCGTCTGGGCAACGGGGACGACGAGGATGGTATGAAACCCGAGCCGGTTGCCTCCCAGCACGTCGGTAAACAACTGGTCGCCGATCACAACCGTCTCCGCGATTGTCACGTTCATCTCTCGGACCGCCTGCAAAAAGGCGCGGCTGGACGGCTTTCGCGCTGCGCAGATGAACCGGACCCCCAACGGGGCGCAAAAGCGGTTCACCCGCTCCTGATTGTTGTTGGACACGACCGTCACCTGGATGCCTGCCTCGTTCAGCCGTTTCAGCCAGGCTTCCACCTCGGGAGTGGCGTGTGGCCTGTCCCACTCCACCAGGGTGTTGTCCAGGTCGGTAATGACCGCGCGTATGTTTCTTTTTCGCAGTTGATCTATATCAATATGATGGATAGATTCCACAAATTGATCCGGCATCAGCTTCTCCAGAAACACGGGGCACCTCCAACACGGCCTGAAAAGAACCGCGATTTCGGCACTTACTATACCACACTCCGCCACCGGCTTGCAAAAGTTTCAATCCGCATTCAAATACAATCCGCGAGGCAGCACGGCATCACTGCCCGAGACGATATCCCGTGTCCGCTTCATGAAAACCCTCCCACGAAAACAGCGTCAACTGCTCGTACCGCTGTTCCGTCGGCGGCGCAAAGTTGGAGAAACCAACACCGACGAGGCGCACCCCCGGGGAGTAGTCAAACGCGTCCAACAGCTCTTCCAGCAGGTCAGCCCAGTTTTCGCCGGGGGCGGCCTTGCGCTGTTTGGTCCTGAGGGTGAAGTCGGCGTATTTGATTTTCAGCGTCAGCGTTTGCGGGATGACACCCTCCTGCCTCACATCCTGCTCCGCCTCCTCCAGCAGGGCGGCAGCGATGGGGCTGACCGCCTCACGGTCGTATAGGTCAAACGGCAGCGTCGTCTCGCGGCTGAGCGATTTGGGAGCCCGCTCCGTCACGATTTCCCGGTCGTCCACGCCCCGGGCCCGATGGTAGAGCGCTCGTCCGAACTTGCCGAACAACTGCACCACTTCGTCCAGGGAAAGCTGCCAAAAGTCTTCCACGGTGTGAATGCCCTTTCGCGCCAGCAATTCCTGCGATTTTTTGCCCACGCCATGCAGCGTTCCGACAGGCAGCGGCCGCAGCACCTCCAGCGCCTGTTCCGGTCGGATGACGACGAAGGCGTCCGGCTTTTTCAAATCGCTGGCGATCTTGGCGAGGGACATGTTGTAGGAGAGGCCGATGCTGCAGGTCAGGCCGGTCTCACGCTTTATCCGCCGCTTGATCTCCCGGGCGACGGGAACGGCGTTGTCGTATCCGGAGACATCCAGGTACGCCTCATCCAGTCCCACGGTTTGATAGCGATCCGTATAGGCGGCAAACACCTCGCGGATCTCCGCCGATTTTTCCGCGTAGCGCTCGTAACGAACCGGCAGAAACACGCCGTGCGGACATTTTTTGCGGGCCAACGCCATCGGCATCGCGGACCGCACCCCGTATTTTCGCGCTTCATAGCTGCAGGTGGATACCACGCCGCGGTTTCCCGTGCCGCCGACGATCACCGGCCGGCCGCGCAGTTCCGGGTGATCCAACTGTTCAACACTGGCAAAAAACGCGTCAATATCCAGATGCAGGATCTTCTTCACAGGAGATACCACCAAACATACATTCTCATATGGCTATTATCGTTCTTTTTTTAAACGGATGCAAGATACAGCCGCCTGCTGCGTACGGTCGCCGCCTGCATCGTGTCAGCCGCCTGGTAACGTCCTCATGGTGACAAAAAACCGCCCTTCCCGAGCGAAGGGCGGCCAGACTAAAACAATCTTAACCATCGTTTCCAGGCCGGAGGCCTGCACATCGATCAAATAACGTTGTAGAAAAGTACGAGGTATGGAGTGATGGGCCAAGCGAGCTCCTTTGACGACCCGCTCAGCGAAAAAACGAAGACGCGGGAAAAACAGGGGGCACAAGTCTCACATCCTCGAAACACCCAGATGTGTGCCCCCTGCCCGCGTCGCGTTTTGAAGCGGACGCATTCCGCTTCTTTGCTGGTCGTCAAGAGAGCGAGCGGGCCCGATCACCCATGCGCTACGGACTTTGACTACAAACTGACCGCCCTTCCTTAAGAGAAGAGCGGCCTGTGCTGTTTTTTCTTTTGCATGACTGTCTTCCTTATTGCATGCTGTGGCCGACGCCTTACCGGGCCAGCGCCTTTACCTGACGCGCCTTGTTGACGAACGCTTCCGCCAGCTTCAGCATCGTGTCGTCGTGCGCCCACATGCGCTCCGGATGCCACTGCACGCCCACGTGCAGCCCGTCGAGGCTTTCGATCGCCTCAATCACCCCGTCTGCAGCCACCCCTGTTACCTTGAAGCCAGGGGCCACGTCTTTTACCGCCTGATGATGCGACGTATTGACGAGGATTTCCGTCTTGCCCAATGCCTCCGCCACAAACCCCGGCTGTAGCGTGACCTTGTGCGCCCCGTATTGTCGCGAACCTTTTTGCTCGTGTTGAAAGGCACCTGGCACCTGGCTTGGGATGTCCTGGATCAGCGTGCCGCCGCAGGCTATATTCAGGATTTGCATGCCGCGGCAGATGCCGAGAATCGGTTTCTTCAGCTCCAGAGCCAGCCGAATCACCGCCAGTTCCGCCAGGTCCCGTTCGTGCTCCACGTCCCCCAGCCCCTGCAGCGGCTCTTCTCCGTACAGATGGGGGGCGGGATCGTCTCCGCCGGTGAGAATCAGGCCGTCCAGCGATTCCACCATCGCGCGGAACGGCGCATCCGGGATGGACATCAGCGGCAGGATGAACGGAATCCCGCCGGTGCGGGCCACCCCGTCCACATAGCTGGTACCCACGTAGTAGAACTGGTCGAGATTGTTGTTGGGAAAGTACATTTTGGTACACGCTACACCAATGATCGGACGCACATGCGGTCACTCCTTGTAATCTGTAATTACTTTTCGTTGGATGCGTATTTGAAGTCGATGAAACCGAGCGGATCCACCACGACGTCTTTTACCGTGTCCTGCTTCACCCACGCGTAGGTGAAGTAGTAAATCGGCATCGCCGGCATTTCGTCCATGACGATGGCGTCCGCCTTTTTGAGGATTTCGTTGCGCTTTGTCGGGTCTGCTTCTTTTGCCGACTGTTCCAGCAGGGCGAGGAATTCCTTGTTCTCCCACTTGGACGTGTTCAGCCCGCCCTTGAAGACCTCGAAGAAGTTGATCGGATCGTTGAAGTCGCCGATCCAGCTTGCCCTGCCGATTTGGAAGTTGCCCAACTTCATCTGCTCGCGGTGAACCTTGTTTTCCTTGTTGACCAGTTTGACTTCGATGCCGAACGCCTTTCTCCACTGGTCTTGGATAACGGTTGCGATGCGCTGGTTCACTTCCGTCGTGTTGTAGGACAACGTGATCTCCGGCAGTTTGGAGATGCCCAGCTCCTTCATGCCTTCTGCCAGCAGCTTTTTCGCGGTCTCCACGTCGCCGTCCTTGAAGTAGCCGTCCGGATTGAAGGCCATCGTCGGCGGCAGGATGCCGAGCGCCGGCGTGCTCTTGTACGGCACGACATTCTCGGCGATATCCTTGCGGTTCACCGCGTATGCGAAAGCTTGGCGAATTTTCTTGTTGGAGAACGGAGGCTGTGACGTATTAAACACGTACCAGTACGTACCGGCGGTCGCCTGGGTTTGCATCTTGCCCGAGTCCTTCAGCGCATTGAGCGCATCAAGCGGCAAGTCGCCCAGCGGCGAACCCGCCCAGTCCAGTTCCCCTCTTTCGAACATGGACAGCTCGGTATTGGCGTCTTCGATCATGTTGATCGTCAGTTTGGACAGCTTGACTGCATCCTTGTCCCAGTAGGACTCGTTTTTCTCCAGTTCGATGACCGACTTGTGTTCCCACTTCTTCAGTACAAACGGACCGTTCCCCACGTACGTCTCGGGGCTGCCCGCCCAGTTTTCGTTGGCCTCCACCACATTCTTGTTGACAGGGAAGTAGGTGACGGAAGCGACCAACTGCGGGAAGAACGGCGCCGGGTTTTCCAGCGTGACGACCAGCGTCTTGTCGTCCGTTGCCTTTACCCCCACGTCTTCCGCCTTGGCCTTGCCCGCATTGTACGCCTGCCCGTTTTTCAGATAGTAGAGCTGGTACGCGTAACCCGATGCCGTCTCCGGGTTGAGCACCCGTTTCCAGGCGTATTCAAAGTCGTGCGCCGTGACCGGATCGCCGTTGGACCACTTGCTGTCGCGCAGATGGAACGTGTAGGTCAGCCCGTCCGCAGACACTTCGTACTTCTCGGCGACTGCTTCCTTGAGCTGGCCGTTTACGTCGAGGCGCAGCAGACCGTCAAACGCCGCGCGGGCCACTGACATGGACGGAATGTCTTCCGCCAGTCCCGGGTCGATCGTGCTGGGGTCACCCGTATTCAGGTTGACACGCAATTCTTGCGCGGATGCCTGCTGACCCTGCTCGGTTGGCGTATCCGCAGGTTTCGCCGCGTCTTGCGCACCATTCCCTCCACAGCCGGCAAACGCAAGGCTGGACAGAAGAACCGCGCATAGAGACAGTCTCTGTAATGTTTTCATAACATCCCCCTCATGAAACATTTTTTCTTGATTATGCCAAGTACGAGTACATATTATTATCTTATCTTATGAATATTTTGTCTATTGCCTATATTAATAATGTACGCGAAAGGAGTTGGCTGCGGTGCTCTCTGCCCTCGGGCCTTCACTTGAAAGATTAACGGAAGAAACCGGCGGTCAATGGGGAATTTACCTGGAGGATGTGCGGACAGGGGAACGGCTCGGCATCGCCGAACATCAGCGCTTCTACGCTGCCAGTCTGATCAAGGTGCCGATCATGACGGCAGTGTTTGCCGAGGCGTACGCCGGCAGACTGGCCCTATCGGACAAGCTCCGGCTGCGTCGGGAGGATCAGGTGGGCGGAGCCGGCGTGCTTCAGCACTTCACCCCGGGCACCGAACTGACCGTCTACGACGCCGTGACGCTGATGATCATTCAAAGCGACAATACAGCGACCAACATGCTGATCGATCTGATCGGCACGGACGCCATTCGCACCGCGATGAGCCGTACGGAAATGGTCAACAGTTCGTTTTACAACAAACTGATGATTGTGCCCGCGGAGCCGGAGGGCTACAACGAAGTGACGGCCGCCGACATGGGCAGCCATTTCCGTTTTTTGGCGACGGGAAAAGCGATCTCGTACAACAGCTGTCTGCAGATGATCAACATCCTCAAGGGGCAGCAGCACCGCGACCGGCTGCCGTGTCGCCTGCCCGATCCGGAAGGCGATGTCATCGGCATGCTGCCCAAGTGGGAGCTGGCGAACAAGACCGGAACGGTGACCAACATCACGCACGACGCCGGCATTTTGTACGTGGGCGGCCACGCCGTGATCATCTGCGCCCTGTCGAAGAACGTGGATGCCAAGGCTGCCGGTGAGGTGATGGGACAAATCGGACGGATGGTGTACGACCTGTACGCGGGCCGCTCCTGACCCATGCCGTGCAGGCAGGTGCCGCACAATGAAACGGCGTCCTCCCCGATTGGGAAGGACGCCTCTGTTGTATCGCGTGTCTACTTTTCGAGAATCAGCTTGCTTGCCTCGTACGCGCTGGAGAAAGAGAGCTCGGACAGTTGTCCCTGTCCTTCACACCAGTCGCCGGCAAAGAAGAGGTTACGGTAGTCCGGCAGGAAGATCGGCATGGGCTTCTGGTTCATGGTCCACTTGATCTCCTGCACCACGGCACGCGTCGAAACGCGCGGGACGACCAGATGTTCGCGCCAGCCCGGGAAGTGCTTGTCGTACAGCTGTTCAATTTCCTGTTTGCGCTGTTCGACCGCTTCCTTGTTGCCAACTTCCGATTGGCGCAGGTAGGCTGTCGCCTGCAGCAGTTGGCCTCCCTCCGGCACGCAGGTGGTGTCGTAGTAAGAGATGTCGGTGATGAAAATGTTGTTCTGCTTGTCGTATACATAGGTGTAGGGCACGTCGATCCGCTCTTTCAAGCCGATGTCGTACACCACCACGACCGTCGGTTCGTACAACGCGTACTGTTCGATGGCGTGCTCCAGCTTGGTATCCTTGAACACCTTGACCATTTCCTTGGGCGGAATGCAGCAGACGAACTCGTCGGCCGTATACTCCGCATCCGGGGTGACGGCGGCGATCACGCGGTCGTTTTCCCAGCGGAACGCCTCCACTCTGGTCTTGGTGAGAATCGTGCCGTTGTTGGCCTCGATGACGCGGACAAACTCGTTGATCAACGCCTGCCAACCGCCTCCGATGTAGGCCACCGGCTTGTTGGTCGTAAACAGGCGGCGATAGTAGGTAAAAAACACGTCGGACGGGATTTTTTCCGGCTCCCGGGTAAAGAAGTTGGAAGACGCCAGCGTCAGCATCATTTCTCGCACGTCCTCGCTGACGTTTTTCTTCTCCATCCATTTTTGGATCGACAGGTGCGGATGGCCCGTCTCCATCTTCAGCATCGTTTTCAAGATTTCAAAGGTAAACAGGACCTTGTCAATCCCTTTCAACAACTTGGTGCGGAACAGCCCCTGCACGTTAGCCGGAACGGCGGTCAGGTCGTCTCCCAAGTCGTATTTGGCTTTGTTGGGGTTGAAATCCTGCCAGTCGATCTGCAGGCCCAACTCTTTTTCAAACGTTTTCAAAATGGACGTGTCGCGTCCGTAGATGGCGTGAGCGCCAAAGTTGAAATTAAAGCCCTTGAGTTTCAGCGTGACAGCTCGCCCGCCCAAGGTACCCCGTTCCAAGAGCGCCACTTTCTTGCCCTTGGTCGAAAGATAGGCAGCAGCCGACAATCCGGCCAGTCCGCCGCCGACAATGACGACGTCATAGTGATTGGTTGTCATACAACAAACTCCCTTACGCACTCTCGAAGTTGATTCCTAATCCTCATAGAATAATAAGGGATGGACAAGGTGGAAGTCAACTAAAAATGAACTGTGTCTAATATTATACTCGATATACCATTTATTGGCTGATATCGCCAGTTTTTTACAACCGCACATACCTTTCGCCGACGGGTGATATATCTCGAAGTGATTCACCTAAGCGGGAGCAGCACCTGAACATCGGGCCGTACATCGGAAACGGAGATTGGATGCGTCGACAAGCATCTCAGCCCTGCTCGTTTCGCCGCGTCATCTGCTGCCAGACCGTGCCGCTGGCCGCTTCTCCGCTTTCGATCCGCTCCAGCGCCATCTTGATTTGCAGGCGCACCTCGAATTCCGGTTCGTCCTGGGCCGCTCGCAGCGCCTCCAACGCGGACTCGTCGCCCACTTCGTAAAGGAAGCGGGCCGCCCGCCAGCGGACCAGCTTGTTGGGGTCTTTCAACGCTTCTGCCATCGGGCCGATGGCGCGCGGGTCCCCCAGGTCGGACAGGGTGTCGCCCGCCGTACGCCGGACGGATACGGATTCGTCCCGCAGCGCTTCGAACAGATGAGGCAGCACCGCGTCCCCGCCGACCATCCCCAGGTAGACAACCGCCAGCCGACGGATGGAGGCTTTGGGATCGTGCAGGGCCTTGATCAGCACCGGCAAATCCGCTTCGGTCGGCTCCAGCCCATCCAGGGCGGCATACCGCTTTTGCCAGTCGGGATCGTCCAGCATCTCCAGTGTAACCACTTTTGTTTCCCGGCGTTCCGGCTGCAGCGGCGCCTCTCCCGGCTCCTGCTGCATCGCCAGCTTCACCAGCTCGTCCACCCGCTCCTGCGGATATGCGGCGTCGATCTCCTGCGCCACCACCTCGCCGATTTCGCGCAAATCACCGTAGCGGACGCCATGTTCCACCCACTTCCGCTCCATAATCAGGTTGGGCGAAGCTGACCCCGCATGAACGGCTGCCTTGCCGAACCGCTCCGGCAGTGCGGTGCGTACCTGCTCCGTTCCCATCGTCACCTTCACCTGCATCGGAATGCCGCGGAACATCTGAATGTATACTTGCGCTTCCCCCCAGCAGGTATCGCCTGCTTCCTGCGCCACAGCCGGCAGTGCAACTTCTCCATCAGGACCAAACGCTTCCCTGGCCTGCGTCAGAATCCGCTGCCAGTCAGCGGTTGACTTTCGCTCCAAGGCGAAAAAATCGGCCGTGTGGAAAATGGACGTCACACCCTCAATCGCCAGCAACTTGCGGATCAGGTCCGGAAGGGACGCTGTCGTTTCTTTTGTATATACGCGCTGTACACCGTCAGGCAAACGCTCGTCCACGTTCAGCTTCATCACGTTGGGACTGGGCGTCGGCTCGATGGACAACAGTTTCATATGAATCACTCCTCCAGCCACAATCACTCCTGTTTATCGTAGCACGACTGTCCCTTGCTTTCCATGTCAGCGGCCCGCGAAACTGCACCTTGCTGCCTCGACGTGCGTCTCCGTCAGCCGCTTGCGAGACTGCCGACGGCCCGGCCGGCCGCTCGCATCAGCGCAGAAATCTTCCCGTATCGTACGCAAGTTTGCGTCATTCCATTCGTTTGGCGGCCCAAAACAAAAGGCCCCGGACGGCGGCCTTTTTTTATCTCACGATTGTGGCATAGAATGGTAATCAGGAATCCCCGGAAAGGTGTGTTGAGTTCAGATGGAAAAATCGTTTTACTACCCGGTAAGCTGGCGCGACGCCCAGCGGTACAAGACGCTGTTGAACGCCAAGGGGGTCCCCTACCGAATCCAGTCTCCCGTGGACCTGCCTGTGCTGGAAGACGGCGAACTGGCCATCGTCTTTCCGTCCATCCCGCTTCGCCTCTACGCCTGGGTGCGAACGCTGTTTGTCCGGGACGGACTGCGGTATCCTGATTTTCTGTAAATCAAGCGCCCTGCCACCCCTTGATCGGGCAATGGCCATCGTATATGATGAAGACACATCAGACGGAATTTTCGGGCAATAAAATGGCGAGAGCGGCGACGGTTCGCACATTCCGGCAGGGACCGGAGAGCCGCCAGTTGGCTTAGCGAAAACCACCAGGAAAGACGGTGAGAATGTGACGCGGGAACAACACGAGGCATACGGCAGCATCGTGGACGTGCCGGGCGTCAAGGTGGGACAGGTGCAGGACGCGGAGGCGCTGACGG
The DNA here is from genome assembly GCF_020923495.1 of Brevibacillus sedimenti. Taxonomy (GTDB): domain Bacteria; phylum Bacillota; class Bacilli; order Brevibacillales; family Brevibacillaceae; genus Brevibacillus; species Brevibacillus aydinogluensis. Next base: position 2,507,669 of record NZ_CP064048.1, on the reverse strand, counting down.
GCTGTACGGTGTTGGTCATGGAAAACGGGGCGGTCTGCGGCGTCGATGTGCGCGGCTCTGCCCCGGGCACACGGGAAACCGATCTGCTCCATCCGACCTGCCTGATCGAACGGGTACACGCCATCTGCCTGTCGGGGGGCAGCGCATACGGATTGGATGCGGCAAGCGGTGTGATGCGCTGGTTGGAGGAGCGGAACATCGGGTTTGACGTCGGCGTGGGTGTCGTACCGATCGTGCCCGCTGCCGTGCTGTTTGACCTGTCCGTCGGCAGCGCCAAGGTGCGGCCCGATCAGCAAATGGGGTACACAGCGGCCCAGCAGGCAAACACCCATCCGGTCAAGCAAGGCAACGTTGGAGCGGGAACCGGTGCGACAGTCGGGAAGCTGGCCGGCGTGCGCCACGCGATGAAAGGCGGCCTCGGCTCCGCCTCCCGCCGCCTGCCGAACGGTTTGGTCGTCGGGGCAATCGTTGCCGTCAATGCCGTAGGCGAAGTGCGTGATCCGGCAACCGGCAAGGTATTGGCCGGAGTGCGGGACGAGCACGGACAGATTCGCGACATCCGCTCCCTGATGATCGAACAGGGCACTTCATCCATCCTGCCCGGAACAAACACGACGATCGCCGTCGTGGCGAGCAACGCCAATTTTACCAAGGCCCAGGCCAACAAGGTGGCGCAGATGGCTCACAACGGCCTGGCCCGGACGATTTTTCCCGTTCACACGATGCACGACGGCGACACCATTTTCGCAGCCGCCACCGGCGGAGTGGACGCCTCCGTCGATCTGGTCGGCACGCTGTCGGCAGACGTGCTTGCCGAAGCGGTCGTCAACGCGATCATTGCCGCCGAGACCGCCGGGGGAATCCCGGCCTATCGCGATCTGCGCTCCCAGGCTTGAAGTCGGTGCAGTTCGCTTGCCGTTTGTGGCAAACCTGCCATGCAACACGACAAACGCCCTCCGGCTGGACAAACCGCCGGAGGGCGTTTTTTACAGGTTCCGAACAGGGGCTTCTCCATTCCCGTGCCTTTTTTGTTATGAGCCGATACCCGTTTTCACTCGACTTCCACAATCCAGCCGTACGGGTCGGCGATCTCTCCGTACTGAATGCCGGTCAAGGTGCCGTAGAGCTTTGCCGTCAGTTCACCGATCTGTTCGTGGTTAATGACCATGTGGTGATCGTTCCAGCCCAGCACTCCGATCGGGGATACGACCGCCGCCGTCCCAGTGCCGAACGCTTCCTCCAGTTCGCCCCTGGTGTACGCGACGTACAAGTCTTCCATCGACAGCTTCTCCTCGCGCACGGGGATGCCCCAATCGCGCAGAAGGTGGTTGACGGAGTCCCGCGTAATGCCGCCCAGGATGCTGCCGTGCAGCGGAGGCGTCCACACTTCCCCGTTTATTTTGAAAAACACGTTCATGCTGCCTACTTCTTCAATGTATTTGTTCTCGATGGCATCCAGCCACAGCACCTGTTCATAGCCTTTTGCATGCGCGTCTTCCTGCGCCTTCAGGCTGGCCGCGTAATTGCCGGATACCTTGGCAAAGCCGGTCCCTCCCCTGACGGCACGGACGTAGCGGCTCTCCACATGGATTTTGACCGGCTTCATTCCCCCTGCGTAATAGGCGCCGACAGGTGACAGGACGATGACCAGTTTGTACGACTCGGACGCCCGAACCCCCAGGTAAGGCTCTGTGGCGAACATGAACGGACGTATGTAGAGCGACGTTCCCCGTTCCCGCGGCACCCAGTCTTTTTCCAGGCTGATCAGGGTTCGCAGCGCCTCCAGGAACAGTTCTTCGTCAATCGACGGCATGCTGAGTCTGGCGGCAGACAGGTTCAACCGCTGCGCGTTTTTCTCGGGACGAAACAGCAGGATGCGATCGTCACTGGTCCGATACGCTTTCATGCCTTCAAAAATGGCCTGTCCGTAGTGAAGCACCAAGGCCGCCGGGTCGAGTGCGAGCGGCGCGTACGGAACGATTCGCGGATCGTGCCAGCCTATTTCCGCGGAGTAGTCCATAACAAACATATGGTCGGTAAAATACCGGCCAAAGCCCAGACAGCTGCTGTCGGGCTTCTCTTTTTTGCGGTCGGTTTGCGTGATGGTGATCGGGTACGGCATTTCTTTTCATCTCCCTGTCTTTGATACAAATCCTGATTACTCGTAACTATAGCACAACCGTTCCGAAGTGAAAAACTATTCTGAACATTAATATGACGATCATGCTGTTACGGCTGTGTTCAATGGCGGGTGTGAGGTCACTCCCGCAAAAAAGAAGCCCTCCGCAAAATGAAGCCCCTCCCGGAAGCCGAAACATCCGGGAGGTCTCCTGCCATACGAACTAAAGCTGTGTCTAAAGCTGCCGACTATTTGCTGCGTTCAATCTCCTCGATCAACGCGGACAGTTCCGCCCAGCGATCAATTGCCGCTTCCAGCTCGGCTGACACCTGCTGTTCTTCCGCAAACAGCTTCTCCACCTTGGCGTAATCGCTGCCCGCTTCGGCAATGGCTTGTTTCAACACTGCGCTCCGCTCCTCCAGCGCCGCGATCCGGGACTCGATCTGCTCCCATTCTTTCTGTTCCTTGTAGGAAAGTCGACGCGGACGGTTGGTTCCCCTGCCCGCTCCGCTTCCGTCACGGGAGTCGGCCGCCGCAGACTGCGCCTTGTCCGCGCGCCGTTTGGACAGGGCTTCCGCTTCCTGTTCCCGGCGTCGCGTGTCCAGGTACTCCGAGTAATTGCCCATGAAGTGGCGAATTTTCCCATCCCCTTCGAAGGCAAACAGGTGGTCAACGGTCCGATCAAGAAAGTAGCGGTCGTGAGACACCGTAATGACAGTGCCGGGGAAGTGTTCCAGATAGTCCTCCAGGATGCTCAGTGTCTGAATGTCCAGATCGTTTGTCGGCTCGTCCAGGAAAAGGACGTTCGGCTCGCCCATCAGCGTGCGCAGCAGGTAGAGCCGCCGTTTTTCCCCGCCCGACAGCCGGGAGATGGGGGTCCACTGCAGATGCGGCGGAAACAAAAACCGCTCCAGCATCTGGGATGCGGTGATCGTCTGGCCGTCGCTGGTGCGAATTACTTCGGCCGCTTCCTTGACGTATTCGATCACGCGCATGCTTTCGTCCATCTCCACGTTCTCCTGCGTGTAGTAAGCCAGTTTGACCGTCTGCCCCACCACGATGGTGCCCGCGTCCGGCTGGATACGGCCCGCGAGCATGTTCAACAGGGTTGACTTGCCGCTGCCGTTGGGGCCGATGATGCCGACGCGGTCCCCGGGCTGGACGATGTAGCTGAAATCGTCAATCAGCTTGCGCTCCCCATACCCTTTACTGATGTGCTGGATCTCCATCACGGTTTTGCCCAATCGGCTGGCCCCAAGCGACATCTCGATCGTTTGCACCGGTCCATCCACTTTACGGTCGCGCAGTTCCTCCACGCGTTGGACGCGGGCCTTCTGTTTGGTCGTCCGCGCTTTTGCCCCTCGGCGCAGCCAGGCCAGCTCCCGCCTCAGCAGATTTTGCCGTTTGCTTTCCGCAGCTGCTTCGCGCTCTTCCCGTTCCGCTTTCTTTTCCAGGAAGACGGCGTAGTTGCCCTCATAGCTGTACAGCTTGCCGCGATCCAGCTCACAGATGCGGGTGGTGACGCGGTCGAGAAAATAGCGGTCGTGCGTGACGAACAAGAGCGCCCCTTTGTAGCGGGACAGGTAATCTTCCAGCCACTCCACCGTCTCATTGTCCAGGTGGTTGGTCGGCTCATCCAGGATGAGCAGGTCTGCCGGTTGAATCAGGGCGCGGGCCAGCGCCACCCGTTTGCGCTGCCCGCCGGACAGTTCGTGCACCTGTTGGGTAAAATTGTGGATGCCCAGCTTCGTCAAGATCGTTTTGGCCTGAGTGCTGGCCTCCCAGGCATCGGCCGCGTCCATCCTGCTCTGCAGCGAGTACAGCCGCGCCTGTTTTTTCTCGTCATGCGGGTCGGTCTGCAGGTCAGCCACGGCCTGCTCGTACTGGCGCAGCAACTGGATGAGCGGCGTGTCGCCGTAAAACACCTGTTCCAGCACGGTGGAGCGTTCCACGAAAACCGGATGCTGCGGCAAATACTCCACGCGAAAGGATTTGGCGTGAACGATCTGTCCGCTGTCTGCCGTCTCCTGTCCGGCCAGGATTTTCAACAGCGTGGATTTGCCCGTGCCGTTGACGCCGATCAGCCCGATCCGCTGTTGTTCGGCGATATGAAAGGATATGTCGTCAAACAGGACTTTCTCCCCATAGCTCTTGGAGAGATGTTCAACTGATAGGATATGCATTGTCGTCACCCAAACTTGTGAAAGATGGATCAACCCGTGCTCCGGAAGACAGATAGCAAAAAACCAGGGGACTTCTCCCCTGGCACCCGTTTTCTTCCGGTGGGGTTGGTTCTGCTAGACGTCACGTAGAGGAAACCTCGCCGTTTCATCGTAGCAAACCCCAGCTTCTTTCGTCAAAGGGGACGGCCTGTCGGGAGCAGTCAGCTGCACCGGACGATGGCGATATCTTAGAAACAGACCGCAGCCCCCCGCGCTCCAGGCTCCAGGAATTACTGCAGGGAAAACAGCAGTTTTCTGCCTTCCTTCGATACCCGAACGCGATCGGTATGCTTCAATGCCTTTTGCACAATTATGTATGGACTTGGCCATTCAACGCCCTTTTTCTGCTGCAGTTTGTCATACAACTCTGCAAGCGTCAGCGGTCCTGCCGCTTCCTCCAGAATCGCTTCAATATCCTTGGCGATTCCCGGATAATCGTGGTGCTGATACGCCTTTCTGGGTCTCCCTACGTGTTTGTCCAACACTTCTCGCGGCATCGCCTGCCAGCTCGCAAGGTCCTCTTCCTGCTCTTGTGTCTCGGCAGGAAGGCCGTACTGCTCGTCCAGCTCACGGATTCGGTGCAAAACCTGTTTGATCTCGCTCCCCAATTCTTTGTCACGATCAACGTACTCGCGTCTCAAGGATACCCGCAGTTCCAGCAATGACTGCAAGGTCATCTGTAACGCCTTCCGTTCATGAAACGCTGCTGACATATTTTCCTCCTCTGTTTTTGTTTGTTACCATGATAAACCATTTCCTGGAGGCCGAGGAGTAACTGCAGTCCTGAAAGAAAAGCGCGGATTGGAACGATAGTAGGAATCCAGGCGAGTGAACGCGCATTTGCGCAGGGGAAGTCGAGACAAAAGCCCTAGGGAGGCATGGACAGAAATGGTGCAGCGGAAAAAAGCGGTTGCGCGAAAACTCGCCGGGATGCGTCGCTTAAACGCCGGCTGTCCCCCGCCCGCGTTTTGTTTGTCTAACCGGCTAGGCGCACATGACTGATTGCAGGATGGCCAGGTTGGTCCGTTCGTTCAACCGAAGCTGGTCGGCGTGCAGCCAGACGTCGACTGGCGTCACCGGCAGTTCGCCGCAGACGTCGATGCCGAGTACGTTTTTCTGCCGAACGAGCGCCTTGAGTGATGCGAGCAGTTCCCGCAGATGCATGTTTCCATGATCCCAGTTGGTTACGGCGAAGGCGCGATTCAGCACGTCCTTGTCGATACTGATGTACACATCTTCGGTCGCGATGGCGGAAAGCAGCTCCTGCGGATCGCCTGCGTTCGGGCGAAGTACAACTTTTCCCTGCGCATCGGACAGGCAGAGCGTTTGCTCCGCAGAAACGCCGACAATCAGCACGCGCCTGAGGTGAGGAAGACGTGCTGCCGCTTCGGCCACCCACGAACCGCACGTCAACACCCCGGCCATGTCGTCCGAACGCTTCGCATCAGTGTGATTGTCAAACAGGACGAGGCTGAACGGCCGATTGATTTCGCTCAGCAGAAGATAGGTGACATAGTGATAATTGCCGTTTCCGATAAACGTGATGCCGCGACCGGTCCGGGCCGACAACCTGCGGCTGATTTCTGTCAGCGCCCTTTCTGCGCAAAACAGGTTGGCTTCCGCAATGTCCGCCAGGTCGATCCATTCGTCGGCAACATCGGACAGCTTGTGCTGCCAGGGGTATGCATCGTCAAAGTTCAGCAACGTCACGTCATGATGAAGGAGTCCCATGATCATCAAATCCTTTCCTTGCGAAAACGAAATTGTGCTCAACGGTGTTCCTTTCATGAGGTGTCGGGTATGAACTTTGTTGATGGCTTTATTATACAACACAAACGCCAGGGAGGGAAAAACGGGAGGCAGATAAAAAAAGAGCCGACCACCATGCAAGTGATCGGAGGAGTAGTACGTGAATACGTTCATTATACAAATGAATGATGCCAATCTCCTTAGGGGAGTGATGGAAAGACAGGAAAAAAGCAGGGGACTGCTCTCCCCTGCCTTGTGTATGGTGCTGGTGAAGGGACTCGAACCCCCGACCTGCTGATTACGAATCAGCTGCACTACCACTGTGCTACACCAGCATTATGTTCTTTTGTGAGTCAGGTCGACCGACCAGTTTTTGTATCGATCGCGCTCACAGGTTTTATTCTAGTAAACATTCCACAAAAAATCAAGAGGAAAATGAAAAAAATCCTCCACTTTTTTCTGTCAGTATCCCGACAGCTCCGCTTCCACTGTTTTCAGCACCGTGCCGATCAATGCGTCGCCGATCACCAGGTCGGCCAGATCGTCCAAAGGGGTGGGCTCTCGGTTGATGATCACCAGTCTGGCCCCGGCTGCTTTTGCCTGCTGCGGAAACCAGTTGGCCGGGCTGACCACGAGCGACGATCCCAACACGAGAAACAGATCGGCTTGTTCCGTCCACTCCGATGCCTTCGCCAGCGCTGCTTGCGGCAGCGCTTCTCCAAACAGCACGACCGTCGGACGCAGAAAACCGCCACAGTCGCATACCGTCCCGTCCGGCTGCAGGTAACGCGCTGCCGGGTAGGTACGCTCGCACGCCAGACAGCACAGCGTGCCCAGGTTTCCGTGCAATTCAGCCACGTTCCGGCTGCCCGCCTGCTGATGGAAGCCGTCCACGTTTTGGGTGATGATTCCGCGAATCCGCCCGCGACGTTCCCATTCGGCCAAAATGGCGTGCCCCTCGTGCGGACGGCAGGCCAGAAGCCCTTCGATGCGCATCCGGTAAAAAGCTGCAAACCCCTCGCGATTGTGCCGCAGCGCCTGAGTGCTGGCCAGTTGGGTCGGGTCCTTGCCCTGCCATATTCCTGACTGCGCCGAACGAAAATCGGGCAGCCCGCTTTCCGTCGACATGCCCGCTCCCGTAAACACGACGGCCTGTCTGGCATCCCGGAGCCATTCCGCTAGCATCTTCATCTGCGTCTCTCCCCTTTTCACGCAAACGTCTCCTCCACATATTGTATAGGAAGAGCGTTGTGTTTGTATACGAGGGGGTGTCGGCATGGCCATTTATTTGGTGTCGGATATTCACGGTCACTATGAGGTGCTGCGGACAGCGTTGGATCGCGTCAGCTTTTCTCCGCAGCAGGGCGATCGCCTGTACGTCCTGGGGGACGTGGTGGACCGTGGACCGCAGTCGAGGGAGGCACTGCAGTACCTGCTGAATTTGAGACAAACCTATCCGGACCGAATCGTTCTCATCAAGGGCAATCACGAGCAGATGCTGCAGGATTGGTTGGAAGGAAAGGGGGACGCCAACCTTTACTTGCGGATCAACGGCGGTGACGCCACCATCCGCTCCTATCTCGGCCGACAGTCCCTGCGGCGCGCCTTCCTGGGCGGCCTTCCCGCTTTGAACGATCAGGAATCGGCACGCAGATACATTCTCTCCCGCTATTCCTATCTGCTGCCTTCGCTCGCCTCCCTGCCGCTGTACGTGGAAATGCCAGCCGATCCGGCATCCGGGGCTCCGGCCGCCCTCTTCGTTCACGCCGGCATCCGTCCCGGCATCCCGCTCGACCAGCAGCGGCCCGAAGACCTCCTCTGGATCCGCCAGCCGTTTTACCAGTCATACAGGGGAGAAACGGTGATCGTATTTGGCCACACGCCTGTTTCCATGCTCCCCGGCTATACCAGGAACGGGGTGTGGCGGCGCGGCAACCTGATCGGCATCGACGGCGGCGCGGCCTCATGGCAGGGCGGTATTTTGCTGGTGGAGTGGCCGTCGCTTCGCTACGTGTACGTACCGGTGCGTGAGGTGTATCCCTCGCCGCGCATCCATCTTCGCTAGCTGCCGCCGTATGATTTCGGCGGCTTTTTTGCGCGTGTCTTTGGAATTTTGATCCGCTGCACAGGGCAGCAACCGGGACAAGCCATCCCGCCGCCGACAACTGCCGGCGTCGCTTTTTTGGGCAATCAATGTCTTTCAAAAAAATTACTTTAAATAAGTTACTTCCCATTCGTAATGTGTGATAAGATGAGGACGAGGTGTTGATATGCGACGAGAACAAATAAAAGAATACGCGCTGTTCGGTTCATGGGTGGTATCACTCATCGCTACAGCTGGAAGCCTGTTTTTTTCGGAGGTGATGAAATACATTCCCTGTGAACTGTGCTGGTTCCAGCGGATTTTCATGTACCCGCTGGTCATTCTGTTGGGAGTCGCCGCCGTAAAAAAAGATTACCGCATGTCATCATACGCCTTGATCCTTTCTGTCATCGGCGGGTGCATCTCCCTGTACCACTATCTGATTCAAAAAGTGCCCGCTCTGAACGATCTGGGTAATGCTTGCGGCATCATTCCCTGCAACACGGACTATATCAACTGGTTTGGCTTTATCACCATACCTTTTCTCGCCCTGGTCGCCTTCATCATGATTGCTGTGCTGCAAATCTACATTCGCAGATACGAAAAGGAGTGCTAAGTCATGAAAAAGGTCATTGTTCTTTCAGTCATTGTGGCCGCCCTGTTGATCGCCGCAATTGTCTACTCCGACATCGCGAACAAAAAGGCAGCGGAAGGCAATCCCTTCGGCAAAGCCAACCTACATCCGGCCACGATCGAACAACTAAACGATCCGCTTTACGACAACCAGATTCTCCCGGATCAACTGAAAGCAAAGCTGGACGAAAAAGAGGAACTGTTCGTCTACTTTTACAGCCCCACCTGCGAGCACTGCCGGGCTACCACGCCCGTCCTGGTGCCGGTGGCCAAAGAGCTGAACGTGGACGTCAAAAAGCACAACCTGCTGGAATTCAGCGCCAGTTGGGACGCGTACGGCATCGAGTATACCCCTACCCTGGTCCACTACAAGGACGGCAAGGAAGTCTCCCGCCTCGTCGGCGGACAAACCGGCGAGCAGCTGAAATCCTGGTTCCAGGAGCAAACGAAATGACATGAGCCTCCCCCCGCGGGAGGTTTTTCCGTGTTGTTGGCCATAAAAATGGCAGTTGTGTGAACGATCCATCCATCTGTCCGGAAATAGCCCGTTCGAGCCATTAGGCTTTTCCCTGTTCTTGCCTATAATTGAGGGAGGTGGGTCATCCTCAATCGAGCCTCGTCTCTGAGTAAAAGCGATCATCCGACGGCGTCTGACAACCCGTCGGGAACAGGAAGAAAGAGGGGTCATTCAGCATGAAGCGATACATAGCCGCGTTGATCGGGGCACTGGCTCTGATGGCCGCTGGCTGCGGCGGCCAGGAAGAAGCCGTGCCGTCCGCCAGTCCGGTGGAGGTGGTGCTGGCGCTCACGCCGAAGGAACCGGTCGCCGGAGAAGCGATCACCTTTGCGGTCACGGTGACACAGGACGGCGCTCCCGTCAACGACGCCAGCAGCGTGGAGTTTGAACTGTGGAAAGACGGGCAGGAACAGCACGCAACGATCCCCGCGACGCTGGCAAAAGACGGCGTCTACACGGCGCAAACATCATTTGCCGAACCCGGCTCCTACTACGTGATGTACCACGTGACCGCGCGTGACTTCCACAACATGCAGAAGCATCCTTTTACGGTCAAGGCAGCCGGCAGCGACCAACCCACGTCTCAACCGGAGAACCATGACGGTCACGGCAACGGACAAGCCGTCAATCACGAGCACGGCGGTGAACACGGCGCGGACCACCAGCACACCAGTGGCATCAACTATCACTTTCAAGCAGCTGACACGCTCACAGCCAACGAAACGGCCGCTTTGACCGTCAGCCTGACAAAAGACAACCAGCCGCTTAGCAAAGCCGCGGTACGTTTTGAATACTGGCGCGCAGGCGAAGAACGCCATCAGTTTGTCGACGCCGCGGAAACGCAGCCGGGCGTATACAGCGCATCCGTCACCCTGCCCGCTTCCGGTGACTACACGGTCAACGTCCACGTGGAAAAAGACGAAACGATCCACGACCACAAGGAGTACACCCTCCACGTCCGATAATCGCAGCGAAAACCCTTGCAGGTGCAAGGGTTTTCGTGTTGCAGGCAAAGTCCTAAGTGTCACTGGAAAGCATGTTGTATTTTTCCTCAAATAAGGTAAAATGGAAGCAAGGTCCCATGCGTTTGAGCAGGGGGCCACATTCTTTTATTCGGAGGAGATTGCAGTATGAAGATGAGGCGAACGCCCTGGCGACTCACAACCTTTGCTGAACGGTGGTCCATTCCAATACGAATAGGAGATGATTACGGTGAACCATAGCACCCTCACCCCCCTGCACCGCCGACTGGTGGAGCAGCTTGTCTATTTTGACGAACAGCGCACTCCATTCCTGGATTTGCATTTTGCCGGAAAACCGGCCGAACGCCAAAAAGCCAGCCAGTGGCTGGATCTGTACGTATCGACAGTGGAATCCCTGCTGCAAGAGACAGCCGGGAACACAACGTCCGATCTGCCCAAAGTGGTGATCGGATCACAAGTAACGCTGCACTATGTTGAAGATGGATACGAGGAGCAGTTGACGATCTGCTTCCCGGAACAGACCGATCCGGATGCGGGACGCATCTCGTTCCTGTCGCCCCTCGGTCGACAGTTGCTGATGCAGGCCGTAGACGACACACTGCGCCTGGAAATGCCCATGGGCACGACAGAGGTGATCGTGCGCGCCGTCCGCTTCGTCGACTGGTAACGTGGAAAACAACGGCACTTCCGCCGTGTATATACAGTTCATAGACTGCGGCCATCGGCAAAGGATGGCCGCTTTTCTTTTCCGTGTGCATTCCGTGTCAACGGCCTGTTTTGATCTGCCCGCGGTTCGCCTTAATGAGCGACAGCAGGTACGCCTTCACGTCCACGATGCGGGCGGGCGGTGCGGGCAGCCTCCCTTTCCCCGCTGCGATGAAGGGAACCAGGGAGTCCTCGCGATGCAGTCCCCCGTGGTTGCCTCCGCCCGGATGGTTGGGCGATCCGTTGGCGTGAAATTCGGCACCTGGAACGGCCGTCACGACCAGGTACTTGCCGGGATGCGAATGCAGCGCGCCATGCAGGCGGCTCAAGCCATCAGGGTATGCCCGTGAATGGATGCGCCCGGTGACGCCATCGCGGGCCAGGCCCAGCACCGCCCAGTCCCCCTCGACGTCCCATGTGCGCCCGTACGGGTCCCGGTGCGTTCCGCCAAGCCGGAAGCGCAGACGGTTGCCGCTGCCGCCGCGTTGGACCTGTACCCACTCTCCTTCCTTCCAAGCGATCAGATCGATCCGCGGTTCGTTGCCCAAGGCGTTGAGCAACCCGGACAGCGTCGCTTGCGGCGACAAGGCGTATACATAACACATCCGGCCGTTGACGGCAATTGCGACATCGTCTTGGGTGTCTGCCTGCCTTCCCAACGGCAGGACGCGATACCCGGCTGCGGTCAACTTCTTGTCCAGCTCGATGACGGCAGCCGTCCTGTCCGCTGCCGTCGCTGCCACACCGCTGTCGCCGATGACGACAAACACATGGTGTTCCAGCGCCCGCCGCCAATCGCCGAACGCATTGAGGATGATCTGCAGCTGCCGGTCCAAGGTTTCTACGCCGGACGTATCATCGGGGCCGTTTTTGTGCAGCCGGCCGTCCATGTCGGGAAAATAGGCAACGGTCACATCCGGAAGCCGGCCCTCACCCACCAGGCTGACGAGGCTCTGCGCGGTGTAGGCATCGTTAAAGCCGAACGCCTGCAGCGGCCCCTCCGGCAGTGGCTGACGCGTTACACTGGACAGCGTCCCGAAGCCGAGCAGATGCGGCCCCCTGACGGAAATCTTCTGTGTGTTCAGGACGAGCTTGGCCAGATTGGCCGGCAGGATCAGTTCGTGCGGAACGTTGCCCCGATAGATCAGACCGTTGATGGAGGCGGAGGTGAGTCCCGCCTGATCCAGCTCTTCATGCAGCGTCTCAACCCGCTTGGAGAGATGCTGCTGATTCAGGTTGTACAAGCTGTCCGTCAGCAGTTGCCGGGGACCGTACTGCCACACGACACGCGAGCCGTCGCCGTAGTTGACGATCCGCTTTTCCGCGGAATGATACCAGAGCAGTCCGGGAATTCCGTGCCCGTCGGCATAGGTTCCGGTCAACAGCGAACTGTCGACGGTGAGTGACATGGTGGGAAAAGAACTGATGACATCCCGCTTGTAGACGCCGTTTTCGATGAGAAACCGGAGCGCCGGTAGCTTGTTGGCGGCGAGCAGCCGGTCGATTGACGAGGACAGCAGGGAATCGACCAGCAGGACGATGACCTTTGGGCGATCGCCAGTCGCTTGGAGACGGGCTGTCCGGGGCTGGGGCGTCTCGTCCGCATGCGGACCGCCGCAGGAGACAATTGAGAGGGACATCAGGGCAGTGACAAGCAGTGCGACACATGTTTTTCGCAACACCATTGATCCTCCATACCGAACGTGAAATAGTCTTGTCGATATGGTTACATTTCCCGCACACCCGCATGATTATCCCCGCAAGGCACCCATCCGACTGAGGTAATGTAACATCGTTCCACACCAAGCTCCACCGATGCGGCGGCATCTGCTTCTGCTATGAGCCTGCTTTGTCAGACTGGCTGTTAAACCTGTTCAGCAGTTTGTTTCGGCGACTCGTCCGGACGATCCCGGCGGATTTCCGCGGCGCGGACGGCTCGTGCCAGCTCGCCCACTCTTCCATTAAAAAACCGGTCCGGATAAACGGTCCGTACTCCGTCCAGCAGCGACTGCTGTGAAACCGGGAAACCCATTGCTGAAGCTCGACAATGGTCATGCTCCTCTTCCTTCCTTTTTCTGCAATCGCTGGTATACTATACGGTGGTGAAAAGAGAGTCAATCAGAGAGACAGGAGGGAGAAATCATGAACAATGTATGTGTCTACGCCGGCTCCAATCCGGGCGTCGATGCAGTGTACGCCGAGACGGCCCGAAAACTTGGCCAAGAGATTGCCCGGCGGGGACTGGGGTTGGTCTACGGCGGCTCCAACCTGGGGCTGATGGGCTGCACCGCAAATGCCGTGCTGGAATCTGGAGGCACAGCGATCGGAGTGATGCCGCGCGGATTGTTTCGCGGCGAAATGGCCCACACGGGATTGAGCCAGTTCTACGAAGTGGCTGACATGCACGGGCGGAAAGCGAAAATGGCGGAGCTGTCGGATGCCTTTATCGCCCTCCCCGGCGGCTACGGTACGTGGGAAGAACTGTTTGAAGCCGTCAGTTGGTGCCAGTTGGGCATCCACCAAAAACCGGTGGGCATTCTCAACGTCAACGGGTACTACACGCCGCTCCTGCAGATGATTGGGAACGCCGTAAGCGCCGGGTTCATGCCCTCCTCCCACGCCGACCTGCTCGTCAGCGACAGCGACCCGGCCCGCCTGCTGGACAAACTGGCCGCCTATCAACGGCCGGAACTGTCGAACAAGTGGGGGCAAAAAGACGAATAGGGAAATGAAAGAATAGAAGGAGTCGAGCCATTTTCACGATTCGGACATGGCTCGACTCACGCTCTTGTTCATATGTGGAAGGTATGGTGGAAGTCCTTAAAGTACACAAACGGTCATCAACGTTGATTGCTTTCCATGTAATTCAAGTAGTATGACAATGCCTCAGCCGTTCCGATCGGATAGACAATCACATCAGGCTGGATGTGGGGACTGCTTGCGATCAGGCGAGCCCCTTCGTCCACAAGCGTTTGCAGGGTGGCTCTGCGGAAAACCCCTTTCTTGACCTGCTCTTTCTTCATGGCAATGACCCCGGATACTTCATCTGTTTTCAAGTGTGTGAGTGACGATCTCAATGTTGCCTGATAGATGACCAGGTAATAGATCTCCCCTTCCCTGGGACTACCGCTCGGATGTATCATTTCATAAATGGCCAGCGGTTTGCATTCATCTGTCATGGTAATGGTCCGGATTTCCTTGTCTTTGGAGATGTACACCGGATTTACGGGTGAACACTGTATGTGCACCTCCGCTCCGATTTCTTCCATCGCTTCTCTTTTTCCGCACGACAGCAAATCTTCTCCTGGTTCCAGATGACCGCCAATTCCAGCGTAAAATAATTCATTTGAAGTGAACTTGTGTCTTGTTCCAGCTAGAAAGAACACATAGTTTTCCTGTTCATCCAGCAGCGCAAGTCCAACGCCAATCTCCGCATGATTGGGCACGTAACGGAATACATCACTCATACGAACCTCTCCCTGCATGATTTTCATAAACAAGCCATCCAATTCCATTCTATCGTCTCCGGCATCCTGGCAAATGCGACGCGAACACATAAACCAACGAAATCCTTCTCAACCGGCACTTTCAGAATTTCGTGATTTTACCGATACATGAGGTGTAGGGAAGGAGGCGCGCGGCACCTGAACCGAAGTCCTCGTTCCCGTGAACACCCTGCCTCAGTGGCAAGCTGCGAAAAGGAGACTGGTACAGATGAAGGCGGTAAAAAACATCACCTTTTATTTTTCCGGAGGCGAATCCGTTACCATCCGGTCGAGCGAACCGGAAGAGATCGTCCAGATGATTGCCAACCTCAGCGACGGGTGGCTTCAATACGATGACATCGTGATCAACGTACAAAACATTTCCTATCTGCGCATTACCGACGCCCAATGATCGGCATGCACCTTTTCCAGCCCCGGCGACGCGTTCCGGGGCGTCACTTTGGCTTAAAGGCTTCAGATCACCCCCTGGCCGATCACGGTTCCCCAGCCGTTCCGTTCGCGCCGTCCTTTTTCCCGTACAGGCACGCATGGGCAGCCGCCCACATATGGATAGGAGTAAGCATCCAGACGTGGAGGTGGCAGACGTGTCCAGCATCTTAGCGGCGCTTTCCCTGTTGTTCAAGGAACTCATGCTGTTTGTGGCCTACGTCAAGAACAACGCGTTTCCCCAGCCACTGCCCGATACAGAAGAGGAAAAATACCTGAAGCTGATGGCAGAAGGGGACCCGTACGCGCGCAACAAACTGATCGAGCACAATCTGCGGCTTGTGGCCCACATTGTCAACACGTTGTAAACACGATCCTCGGAAACGAGCATTAGGTCGCCAGCCGGCTGCTTCAACCGTTTGCAATCTGCTCCTGTATTCGGTATATGCGTACATATTCCTCCCTGGTCAGCGAAAAGGTCGAGGGCGGCGGCGTTATCACGTGAATGCTGCTTTTTTTTGCTCCCGGCATCTTGATGAATTCGGCCCCTGCGGCAGCATTCATCCGCGGCTGCTTCAGGCTCTCCCACCGGATTTCCTCAGCTGTCTTGTCTGCGTTGTTCTCCCTCTCTCCCCTTTCCCCTCCCCACGGTTAAGTCACATTCATTCGAATGATCAGTTCCTTTGTTACACGCTTGTCCCAGAAATCTCTTTATTGACTCAAGTGTCTTAAGTGATATAATACACTCAGAACGATTGCTTAGAGTAGCTGCAGCCGTTTCGACCGGAAAGGGGGGGAGACGTTTGAATGAATTTCGGTACGGTCCGATTCGGTTTGTGCTGGACTACAGCCAGCCTTTATATGAGCAAGTGCTGGAACAGTTCCGCAATTCCATTGCAAGGGGAGAAATCGCTTTGGGAGAAAAAATACCTTCCGTTCGGGAACTGGCGCAGGCGCTGAAAATCAACCCGAATACAGTGTTGCGCGCTTACCAGGAACTGGAGCGTGACGGGTTGACGGAGACGCGGCGGGGACAGGGAACGTTTATAACAAACAATGCGAATCGGGTCGCGGAAGTTCGCCAAATGTTGGCGGAGCAGGCAACGACGGATTTTTTGAACAAAATGAAAAGTCTCGGACTGACAAAGGATGAAATACTGCGTTTGTTGCACGAGAAGGAGGACGATGGGCTTGACAGCTAACGCGATTGTCTTCGACAGATTGACGAAGTACTACGGCAAACGCCGCGGGCTGAACGAACTGACTCTTGCGATTCCTGAAGGAAGCATCACGGCGATTCTTGGGCCGAACGGGGCCGGGAAGTCGACAATGATGCGCATCATCGCGGGAATGACGGTTCCCGATCAGGGGACAGTGAACGTGTTTGGCCGGCAGCCCGGGTGGGAGCGTAACCATTTGATCGCCTACCTGCCCGACCGGGCGCGATGGTACGGCGGCCACACGGTGGCAGACGCCTTGGAGTGGGGAGAACGGCTGCTTCCGGGATTCAACCGGGATCGCGCTCACCAACTGGCGAGTGATTTCAAACTGGACGTGGAACTGGAAGTCGAAGGCATGTCCAGAGGCCAGGAGGCTCGGCTGATGCTCGTGCTGTGTCTGGCTCGCGACGTGCCGCTGCTTGTGCTGGACGAACCGTTCTCGGGCATCGACATGATCTCGCGGGAGCAGATCGTGCTGTCCCTGATCGATGCCTTCAGCGAACGGAAGCAGACAGTGCTGATCAGCACGCACGAAATCGGAGAAACGGAAAGTCTGTTCGACTATGCGGTGTTCATTCAGGACGGTCGGGCCGTATTGTGCGGCGAAGTGGAGGAGCTTCGGGCGCAGCGGGGCTCGATGCGGGACATTTATCGCCAACTGTTCGGTGATTAAGGGGGACGGATATATGAGCGAAAACACGTTTCGTTATTTGCTTCGGCACGAATTCCGCCTGGAATTGCGGAAGTTTTTCCAGAAGAAATGGATGGCGAAGTATGGCGGAGTCATCGTCCTGCTGTTGGCGGCGGCATTGACTGTCTGGAAAGAACGGGGAGGTTTTCGGACGGAGTATTTGTTGTATTTGGCCTATATGCTTCCTTACCTGACCTTCATGATTTCGTTCCGGGTGCTGCTGCGGGAGTGGAAAAACGGGACTGTCGGCTGGTGGATTACGCTGCCCTATTCCCGCTCCACACTGCTGCTGGCCAAATTTGGCGCCGCATTCCTGCACATGCTGCTCGTCTACGTGCTGTTTTTCGGAAGCCTGACGCTTCTTGTCCTTTACAACGCAGCGGTTCACGGGCTTGGAACCGCGCCGCTGCACAACTTGTTCGCTGGTGAAGCAGTCTTCGCGACCGTTCTGTTGGGCTTGGCCCCGTTCATGCTGGCGCTTGGCCTGCTGACGGCGGCAGTCGCCCATTCACGCTGGGTAGTGTTGACGCCGCTTCTGTGGATCCTGTTCGGTCTGTCAGCCAACACGCTGACATGGGTGGCCGGAAACGTGCTCTCCAAGCAACCGGATGCTTGGGTGTCAGCAGTTTTGCCCGGATGGATCTACCCGGCGATTCCGCTCGTCTGGGCGTTGGCAGGGCTGACTTTAACGGGTGCAATTCGCATCGTTTCCCGACATTTACGATTTTAAGGAGGAATTCCTTTGAAACCTGCAATTGAAATACACGGTCTCGGTAAATCATACGGCAGCAAAATGGCGCTCAAAGACATTTCGTTCACCGTCCGGGAAGGAAGCTGCTTCGGTCTCCTCGGTCCAAACGGCGCCGGCAAATCGACGACGATGAAAATTTTGGCTGGTTTGCTCGAATTCGACGCGGGAGGTGTGAAGGTGCTCGGCGAAGACATTCGCCGTTCCGGCGACCGGATCAAGGCAAAGCTGGGATATGTGCCGCAATCGATTACGCTGTACGAGAAGTTGAACTCGCTGGACAACCTGACCTATTTCGGGGAAATGTACGGAGTACGGGGCGGCGAACTGAAGAAACGGATTCGTGAGGTGCTGGAGCAAGTCGGCCTGGCAGACCGGGCAAAAGATCCGATCGCTTCCTTCTCCGGCGGGATGAAACGCCGGATCAACATCGCCGCCGCACTGCTGCACAAACCGAAGCTGATCATTATGGACGAACCGACCGTAGGCATCGACCCGCAATCACGGAACCACATTTTTGAAATGATTCGCTCTTTGAAGCGGGAGGGCGTAACGGTGCTGTACTCCACTCACTATATGGAAGAAGTTGAAGCATTGTGCGATCGCTTGGCCATCATCGACCACGGCAGCGTCATCGCCCAAGGTGAATTGAACGAGGTGCTCGACCGATTTGGATCACAGGCCGTCTACCTGGAACTGGCGGAAGGCGAACGGCCGCCGGCGCTTCCGGGCTTCGACGAACCGGCGGCGCAAGGGCGCGGCTGGCTGCTGGAAACGGCGGCGCCGCTCGATGCGCTCGCCTGCTGGGCTTCCGCATGCAAAGAGCGATCGCTCAACGTCAAACGGCTGGAAGTCGTCCGTCCATCGTTGGAGACCGTGTTTCTGGCGTTGACCGGAACGACGCTGCGCGATTCCTGAGTGGAACCTGAAAGGAGATCTTACAATGTGGAATGTAGCACGCAAAGAATGGAAGCTGCTGCTTAAAGAGAAAGGGTTGTTTTTCTGGCTGATCGTACTGCCGATTGCCTTTATCGTATTGTTTGGCACCATCTTCAACGGCGCCGGCAATACGTCCCTCAAGATATCCTACATTGACCTTGATCAGACAACCGCCTCCAGGGCGTTCATTCAGGCAATCGAAGACGCCGGCGGCTACAAGATGGTTGAGGCGGTCGAGAGCGAGATGGCGGACAAAATTCAACAAATCCGCGACGGCAAGGAAACGGTGCTGCTCGTCATTCCAAGAAAATTCGGGCAAGGGATCGAGTCCCAAGAAGGAAAGCAGACATCGGTAACGGTCTATCGCGACGCCGCGGCCGAAGCTGCTGCCGGCCCCCTGCTCGCCATTCTTGAAAACCTGGCGAACGGTTATCGGGACAACAAGGTGAAAGCCGCTCTCCAGGCGACGGCGCGGTCCAAGTCGTGGCAGGAGCAGGTCATGGCCGCGCCGTTCCGCATCGACGACAGACCGGAAAACGCTTTGACCAACAGCAGTATTTCGCAATATGTACCCGGCTATACCGTCATGTTCGTCTTCTTCGTCATCATTTCGATGATTCGGCGGTTTATGAGCGACAAGGAATCGGGCATGATCGCGCGTATGCGCAGCACGACGATCAAGCCGATCAGCTACCTGGCGGGCATGTGGCTGGCCTATCTCGCGGTGGCGCTGATCCAATGCACGGTGCTGCTGTTGTTCGGACACTGGGTTTACGGCTTGCAGCTCGGCGACATCACTGCAATCGCCTTGCTGGTGTTCGCGCTTGCGCTGTGCGGAACGGGGCTTGGCCTCGCACTGTCAATGCTGGTCAGGAGCGAAAACCAGGGAATGGCACTCACGCAGTTGTTGACGATGGGCGGGGCTGTGCTCGGCGGTCTCTGGTTCCCGATCGACCTTATGCCGTCCACGATGCGCGCGATCGGTCATTTCACGCCGCAATTCTGGGCGCAGAAGGCGTTCCAGGACATCATCGTTCGCGGCATGCACACCGCAGACATATGGCAATCGCTGCTCGTACTGGCGGCTGTCGCGTTGGCGGGACTTGCGGTAGCGCTGCTG
Organism: Brevibacillus sedimenti; assembly: GCF_020923495.1. GTDB lineage: Bacteria > Bacillota > Bacilli > Brevibacillales > Brevibacillaceae > Brevibacillus > Brevibacillus aydinogluensis. Next base: position 2,488,008 of record NZ_CP064048.1, on the reverse strand, counting down.
CGATTTAAAGCTTTCCTGAAAACGGCGCTCGGATAATCGGTGCCTTGAAAAAACCGGTGACAACTCGCGAAAAACGAGTGTTACCGGTTTTTTATACCATGAGCGGAGCCAGTCCAATAACGTTGCCCACCTGCCGTTCACCTCTGCCACACTGGCATGTCGTTTGCGCTCTTCTCAAAAAAACCGGCAGCAAACTTCATCCACCAGGCGGATCAGATACGCTTCCGTGATCTTCTCCTGGCGGATGAGATTCTCAACGCGCAGCTTTTTTCCGGCTATCACAACACAGGCACAGGTTTGTGACATTCCGTCCGATAGCGCCATCCGCGGCAACTCCGCTCCCCTGACCTATTGAGGAAAGAGAAATGCACCTTTGTCGAAAACATCGATCGGTTGTGTTAGGACAATCGACCGGCGGAATAAGGTGTATTGAGGTGAGGAGCATGGGACGAATGTCGACCATCAAAATCGTATATGTGCCGCAGCCTTTTGCGGTTCCCCCCCCTCGAGCGCCTTATCCGCCAACGAGGCCAAATACGCAGTTATCGACTATATCTTAAAACGATTGATTTTTAAAACCGACTGAATAAGCCGGTTTTTTTGTTGCTTCGGGTGTCATTGGTTGTATTAGCAAAGATTGAAGGGAGCCTGTTTCATCATGTACACCGCAATCTACTCAAGGGTTTCAACGGGCATGCAGGCGTCTGAGGGAACCAGTCTTGATGCGCAAGTTGAGATTTGCATTCGAAAAGCGAGAGACATGGGGCTTTCCGAAAAGATGCTAAAGGTATATCGCGAAGAAGGTTTTACGGGCGAGGACATCGACCGACCGGCGATGAATGACTTAAGGCAGGATGTCGCGCAGGGAATCATCAATCGATTGATTGTTACACATCCCGACCGATTGACCAGAGATTTGACCGATAAATTAATCCTCTGCCGAGAATTGGAGAGAAGCGATGTTGAGATCATCTTCGTGGATACGGAGTACCGAAACACTCCGGAGGGACAGCTCTTTTTCAATCTCATGAGCTCCATTGCCCAGTACGAGTTGTCGTTGATTAAAAAACGGACGGTGCGCGGCCGACTCAAAGCGGTGGAGAAAGAGAAAAAAATTATGCCGATGCGGACGGCTCCGTACGGTTATGACCTGAGCGGGCATACGTTGGTGATCAATGAGGAGGAAGCAGAATTTGTCCGCAAAATGTATCACTGGTATGTCTATGATCATTATACGCTGCGGGAGATCGGGGAACGTCTGTATTCGCTCGGAGCCGTGCCGAAACGCGGTGAAAGCCGGAACTGGAGTGCCAGTTCCATTCGGCGCGTGTTAACGTCGGAAGTGTATATCGGCAGGTTTTATTACAATCGGCGGGAAACACGCAAAATCCGCGGAGAAAAAACGAAGAACGGGAACCCCAAAAAAACGGTTACGTTCCGCGATGAAAATGACTGGATTCTGGTCGAGGTTCCTCCCATCATTGACCCGCAGGTTTTCGCCCTGGCGCAGTCGCGGAGAGAGAAAAACAAAAAGAAATCGGGAAACGTCAAATATGATTACTTGTTAAAATCCATGATCCGTTGCGGACATTGCGGCCGGATGTGGCAGGCAACGACGTATAGCGGGCGAACTCATAAAGAGACAGGGGAAAAGATCCGTTACACGTGTTATCGTTGTCCAAACAAAACTCCAAAGCGGTATGGCGAAGGCGTCGAAAAGTGTCCAACCCGAACGCTGCGCGCCGATATGCTCGACGATTTCGTATGGCGGTTAGTCCTGGAAACGCTGTCCAATCCCGCTGATTACATCGAACGGTTGCAAAACCGATCGACAGAGCTTCATATGGAGCTGCAGTCTGCTGCGGAGAATATCAAACGGCAAATCGAGCAGAAAGAAAAGGAAAAAGAAAAGATTAAACTCATGTTCAAGCGAGAAGTCATCGACGAACAAGAGATGCTCAACGAAATGCGGCACATCAACGCCGGGTTAACGTCGCTAAAGCAAGAACTCTCCGGCTATGAAAAGCAACTGTCCGAAGTGTTGGAAAGAAAGCTTTCCGCCACCCAAGCGGCTCAGCTGACGCAAACGATTCGAACGTTTGTAGAGAGCGGCGGCGATCAACTCAGCTTTGCGGATAAGCGCCATATCGTGGAAACGTTGGTTGATGAGATCCTGATCCGCTTTGATGGCGACGAAGTGCAAGTCACGGCCGTCGGCGCCCTTGACGAGTTGAAGCGGCAGCAGTTCCTTTCATCTGGAAATGGCATCGAATTGTGTTCACATCCTCAAAAAGTTTGAAAACACCGGCGAAGACAGCGAAGACCTGATTTCCATCGGGACGATCGGACTGATCAAAGCCATCGAGAGCTACCAGGTAGAAAAAGGGACCAAACTGGCGACGTATGCCGCCCGCTGCATTGAAAATGATCTCCTACTGTCAATCGGGATGCATCTGAATCAGAAGGTGTAGACGGCGATGTGATCCTGAAAGACCTTGACCTCGCGTACGACATGGCGAATCAGTTCCCGTTTATCTTCAAACGTAAGCTCCTCAGGCGCCTTGGACAAGTAGTAGTTGGCCGCTTCCCAAAGGACATTCCGGTTCTCCCCCGTTTCCTCCATGCGTTTCACCCGCTCCTGCCATTCTGCAAGCTGCTGCACCAATCGCTCTTCTTTGTTCTTCAGCTCTTGCAGTTCCTGGCGAAGCTCCTCTTCTCCCAGTGCATCTTCCCCTGACGCAAACAGCTTCAGCAACCGCTTGCGGCCGACTCTGGTTTTGTTCAACTCTTTCGTCAGCCGGTCCATTTCAGCTTGCTCAAACGAGGGTTCGTCGCGCTGCTCAACGGCTGCCGCCATTTCCTCCGGCTGATTCAGCCAGGTTCGGATGGTTTCCCACACTTCCCGGTCCAGCTCGTCGCACTTCACGCGCCGCCCGCAGCCGCGGTGTTTGGCTCCCGCCGTGTTTTTGATGTCCGTGTACTCGTAGACGTCCCTCCCCCAATGCTTTGTCTTTCGCCCGGTCATCGTATTGCCGCAGTCGCCGCAGCGGACCAACCCGCTTAACAAATAGGAATGAAGCCGTCTGCCGGCCCATCGCCTCCGCGCTTCCTTCAGCATTTTTTGTGCCAGCGCAAAGGTGGATTCATCGACAATCGCAGGGCACGGGAGTAAAATCCACTCTTCTTTTGGCCGCTGTCTCATCCGGACTTTCTCCTCGGGCGAACGAAACCTGTTTCCCAGCATCCCCTCCGTATTCCAGCGATTTTGATAAAATTTCCCGATGTACGCTTCGTTCATCAGAATCTGCCGAACCACTTGCCGGTGCCACACTTTCGCTCCCCGTTTTGTCGGCACTCCCTTGTCCGTCAGGTACTTTGCAATTCCATTGATGCCCTGCACCAGGCCGTTGGGCTGTGTGAAAAGATCAAAGATGAGCCGGATCACCACGGCCTCGTCCTCTTTCACCACCAATTGCTCGGTGGCGGGATCATAGCCGTATCCGTAGATTTTAAAATCCCGCAGCACTCGACCTTGCCGCGCCTTTTCCCTCCGTCCCCGGCTCATCCGCTCATTGATCTTGGCTTTTTCAAATTCCGCGATGGCCCCGCGCATGCTGTAAAACAGCTGCCCTTCCGGCGTTTTGGCGTACTCTCCATTGACAAACACCAGCTCAACCCCGCGTTTGTCAAATTCATCCGTGATGATCAGCTGGTTCATCAGCTTGCGCGAAAGCCGGTCCGGGTCCAGGCAGATTACTTTTGTAATCAAGCCTTCTTTTACATCATGCCGCAGTTTGGTGAGGGCAGGCCGGTCGAGAAACTCACCCGATACGTCATCGACGTATTCGACCACCTCGCAGGTCCCCGCTTTCTTCCGGCACTCCCTGATTTGGTCGTTGAGGCTGAATCCGCTTTTCGCTTGTTCCTCCGTACTCACCCTGGCGTAAATCCCGACCATTCAGCTTCTCCCTCCTGTATTTTCCTGACAAGTACTGATAACAGGCGGATCGGAGACTGTGAGCAGAATCTCCAGGTATGAGCTGTACACGCACCGCACATCCCTCCCTGTCAGAAGGTATGCGGCTTGGGCTTGTCAAAAGTAGCGGATTGGCAAACAAAGCGAAATTGGACTGCCAGCCCTCGTCCATTTTCAAAATGTACATGTTGATTTTCTCATTTACGAAATACTATCATAATAGTAACAATTTTGAAATGAATGTTCTGAAATACGGAACACCACTCTGCGGCGGTCTGTGCATGACCAAATCTTCACCCGTAGTCGTTGGGGTCCATCTTTTGATTGGCTGGGGAGGATCAAGGGGCTCATGGTACAACACAAGAACAAGACACTTGTCAAATCGATGGAAGTGCTGAATCTGTTTCTCCAACACGCGAAACTAAGCCTCAATGAGATGGTAGAACTGTCGGGCATGCCCAAAACGTCCATTCACCGCATGACAGGGTCGCTGGAAGAGATGGGATTCTTACAGAAAAACGAAGACGGCAGCTACTCGCTGGGGTTGACATTCCTGCAGTTCGGCCAATTGGTGGCCGAGCGATTGGATATCCGCCAAATCGCGTTGCCATTGATGAAAACCTTGCGGGATCAGGTGGACGAGGCTGTCAATCTGATCGTTCGCGACGGGGACCAGGCCATGTATATTGAGAAGTTGGACACACTGCATCCGGTCCGGCTTTATACGAAAATTGGCAGAAGATCCCCACTCTACGCGGGAGCCTGTTCCCGCATCATCCTCGCCTTTCTGGACGAACAGGAACGTGAACAGTATATAAACGCGACCACGCTGGTTCCATACGCTTCCGGAACCATTACGGACAAGCAGCGGCTCCGGGACGTACTCGCCGAAGCGCGGAAAAACGGCTATACCGTCAGCTATTCGGAACTGGAGGAAAACACCGCGGCGGTGGCGGCGCCCATTTTTGACCATCTCGGCCGCATCTGTGCCGGATTAAGCATTGCCGGTCCGGATGTTCGATTCGGCGACGAGCGGCTGCCTGAATTAATCCAGGTGCTTAAGGAGACTGTCAGACGGATTTCGTACGAGCTCGGCTGGCGAGAGAATGTGACGTTGAGGAGATAAGCACAACACAGACACACCAGTCACGGATTGCACGCCAACAAGCGGCACCCGCCGCTGCCACATACGACGGTCCGCATACGTTTGACAGTAAACTCGAGATTCTGATGCATCTGCGCAGTTTGAAAAAAACCAAAAAGGACGTGTCGCTGCACGACCCCATCGGAACCGACAAGGAAGGGAATGAAATCACCCTGATCGACGTGCTGGGCACGGAGATTGACGAGGTCGTGGACACCGTGCAGCTCAAGCTGGAGTCAAACAAGATCTACCAGCACATCCACATCCTCGATGAGAGGGAAAAAGAAGTGATCATTGGCCGGTTCGGTCTGGACCAGGACAAAGAGAAGACACAGCGGGAAATCGCCCGCGAGCTGGGCATTTCCCGTTCGTACGTGTCGCGGATCGAGAAGCGGGCATTGATGAAGTTGTTTAATGAGTTTTATCGGACGAAGCAGACGCAGGGCAGGTAGGAGAAAAAGGATGTGATTGACAGAAAATCAATCACATCCTTTTTCTGCATTGTAGCAGGTTTCCCGGCTGGCGCCGCAGGATTGGCGCAAGCGGTTCTTGCAGGGGCTGCAACTGTGACTACGCTAGCGGGTATCACTGGAGATGCGTATGCAACCTACTCTCGTCTGCAAGCGAGTGCAGAAGTTGCTGCCAACCTTGCCTCAGCCCAGAAAGTGATGAATTACAAAAATTGGACGAATACGAAGTTTACTTTAGTGAGTGGATATTAAATAATAAGAAAAAAGCCATTAGTCTGTATGGTCAAGACCCCATTTTGTAGACACTTAAAAAACCCCCGGCCGTTAGGCCGCATGCTGACGCCTGTACTCGACTGGCGTCAGCTTATTTAATTTGATTTGCAAACGCTCCTCATTGTAAAAACGAATGTACTCCTCAATTCGTCTTTGCGCCTCATCCAAACTTCGAATATCATAAGGATAGAGAGCTTCTGCCTTTAAGTGCGAGAAGAAACTCTCCATAGGGGAATTGTCTAAACAATTGCCCCTTCGGGACATGCTGATTCGGGCGCCAACCTTTTGCAGCATGTCGTGGTATGCATGGGACGTGTACTGGAAGCCTTGATCGCTGTGTACGATCAGTCCAGTCACGTCCTTATGCTTTTCAAATGCTTTCCGAAACGTCTCCAGGACAAGGACATTGTCATTGTGTAAGCTCACATGGTGCGCCACGATTTCGTTGTGAAACAAGTCTTTAATCGCAGATAAGAAGATACGTTGATCTCCTACACGAAACTGGGTAACATCGGTGACCCACTTCTGGTTCGGTTTCTCGGCTGTGAAGTCACGCTTCAACAAATTTTCGGCAACACGACCATCTGATTCAGCCGCTCGATACGTGCTCCGATACGCTCGCTTGCCACGAATAATGGCTTTCAGCCCAAGAATTTGCATGAGTCGTAACACCTTCTTATGATTCACAACCTTGCCGTATTGACGAAAGAGTTCCGCTTGAATTCTTCGATACCCATATATTCCTTTTCGTTCATCATAGATGGTTTGAATCTGCTGTTTCAGTTCTCCGTCTCTATCCCACTCCTTCTGTGCAAGATACCGATAATACCCACTCCTCGATACACCAAGAAGTTTGGAGAGTTCGGTAATCGGGTACAATGCTGCCACATTCTCCATCACACGATACTTTTTTCTTACACCTCCCGCATCCAGATTTCCAAACACTTTTTTAGAATTTCGTTCTCCCGTTTCAATTTTTTCACATGTCGATCTTGATCGATGTACTCTGGACGTCGTCCACGCTGATCCAAAAGACCGAACTCCCCAAGTTGTTTGTATTTCCGCATCCATTTTTTTACTCGATCCTTATCCTGGATTCCTAAATGCTCAGTGATACGTCTGTATGTCCACTTCTCCTCTACATGCAATCGTATTGCCTCCATTTTCAACGACAAAGGATAATGCTTGAACTTTTGACCTTTGATAGCCATAAAAAATTCACCCCTTAAAGTAACATCGGTTATCCCAAGGGGTTTTTCCAATGTCTACTTTAAGGGGTGCACTCTAGTATGGACAATGGCTTTTTTAAACCTTCAACGACTATGGATCGAGGTGCGAAAATGGATAAGAAAGTTGTTTTACAAATCACTATCTTAATCTTGTTTATCTCGCAAGTGATCGGAATGTTTTTTTTGGATGTTCCTCTTCCCGTACTAGTCTTACTTGCCGGAGGGGCTCTTGGTTCTTTAGTTTGTTTTTATATTATTACAAAACATTCTCAATAATGCATGTATGACTATAGATAACAAATTACCAGCCATGGCTTGAAGAAGTTCAACATAGAGTTTGGAGAGCAGCTTACCTTTGAACCTCTCTCGGGTAACGATCTCCAAGAAAACCTAATTTGGAGATATAACTCCGGGGGCTGCCGGAAAGCGATTGGCTCCGGTTGGAAGAACAGTTCCATCGGAGCAAACGAAAGGCTGCCTGAATACAGGCAGCCTCCGTTTGTTGACAGCGTCTGTGCGGCTCTGATTAAAAATCGTAGTTGCCGGCGTTTTCCTTGGTGAAGTCGCTCGGCGGTCCCATGATGACGGTTTTGCCGTCTTCCTTCACTTCGATCTTGCCGACGTTCGCCACCTCCTGGCCGTCGGTCGGCTTCTTGCCTTCCGCCAGGTCTTTGGCCAGGGTGACGGTCAAATAGCCCAGTTTCACCGGGTCCCACAGCGTCGCCGTATCGAGCGATCCGTCTTCCAGGAACGGTTTCGAGTCCTTGGGCAGCGCCACGCCTACGAGCGACACCTTGTCCTGCAGGCCTTTTTCCTGGATCGCCTGAGCTGCACCGAGCGGCGCCACCGTGGAGTAGGCCAGGATGCCGTTCAGGTCGGGGTTGGCCTTCAGCAGGTCAAGCGTCTTTTGGTACGCCACCTGCTGTTTCTCGTCCGTGCCGATCTTGTCCCCGATGATCTGCAGGTTGGGGTACTTCTCGGCAATCTGCTTTTTCGACCAGTCGATCCAGGTGTTCAGGTTTTGCGCCGACAAGCCGCCCGTCACGATCGCCACTTTACCGCTGTCGGTGCCCATCGCCTGGAAAAGAAGGTCAACCATGTGGCGTCCGTACACTTCGTCGTCGATTTGATGGACGGACAGTTCAACCACCGAAGGATCGGCTGGCGTGTCCCAGTCCATCACCTTGATGCCTTGATCCTTCGCCTTTTTCAGCACCGGCGTCAGCGCGGCGGCGTCGTTCGGCGCGACGGCGATCACATCCACCTTTTTGGCGATCAGGTCCTCGATCACCTTCACCTGCTGCGCGGCGTCCGGTTGGGTCGGGCCGGTGTAGATCAGCTCAACGCCCAGTGCGTCTGCTGCCTGCTTTGCCCCTTTTTCCGACGCGTTGAAGTACGGGATACCGACCAGTTTGGGAACGACGGCGATTGTCAGCTTGCCGTCGCTTTTCCCCCCTGCCGCGCCATCAGCAGGAGCGGCCGGATTTTTCTGTACGGCACAGCCCGTCATCAAGCCCAGTGTCAGCAAAACGGAGACGGAAACAGACAGCATTTTGTTCATCTTTTTCATCAAAACTCCCCCTGTGTCTCTTGATCAGAGATTTTGTATTGGACATAAGGTGAAAGAAGCGGATGACTTTATAGGTTCGGCAGCATCCCTCCCTTCACGCGGTCTGACTTTGCTTGCGCTTTGCTGAGACATAGTTGATCAGCAGGACGCCAATCAGGATGGTGCCCATCAGGATGTCGATGACCATGCTGGAGACGCCCAGCAGATTCAGCCCGTTGGAGATGATCTGGAAAATCCCCACGGCCAGCACGACTCCGATCACTTTGCCGTACCCGCCGGAAATGCTGGTGCCGCCCAGGACTGCGACCGCGATGCTTTGCAGCAGGTACGAGCTGCCGATGTCCACCTTGGCAGAATTGTAGCGGCTGGTCATGATGATGGCCGCCACCGCGGTCATTAATGCGGCAAACAGGTAGACCAACAGGACGACCCGGGTCGTGTTAATCCCGGAAAACAGCGTCGCCGTCGGGTTGTTGCCGAACATGTAGACGCTGCGGCCCCACGCTGTCTTGTTCAGCAGAATGGACAGGATCACGGCAATCACCGCAAAGATCAGGATCGGAATCGGAACGACTCCCAAGAGGCCGTTGCCGATCAGTGAGTAGCTCTCCGGAAAGCCGGAAATGCTGTTGCCTTTTGTCAGCAGCAGGACAATCCCCTCAAACAAAGTCATCGTGCCCAGCGTGACCAGAATAGGGGAAACGCCGACGACGGCGATGAAAAATCCGTTGAGAAGCCCCCCGGCCAGCGCAGTGGCGAAGCCGGCCAGGATGGAAACCGGCACGGAATACCCGTTGGTCAGCAGCATTGCCACGATCACGCCAGCCAGCGCCGCCAGGAAGGTGATCGACAAATCGATCCCCGCCGTCAGCAGCACGACCATCATTCCCAGCGACAATATGCCCAGTTCGGGGAGTTGAAACAGCATGTTGATCAGGTTGTACGTGTCAAAAAATCCCGGGACAAACAGCGTCATCAACAGAAACAGTCCCGCAAACACGTAGCCGAGAATCCATTCTTTCGAGAGAAAATTCATGTCCTCACCCCGCTCCTACGCCTCGATCTCGATTTTTGCCCGGTTGGCTTCCTCGCGCTTCCGCTTGATCACGTCATAGGTGACGGCGATCAAGATAATCGCGCCGGTCACGATATCCTGCCAGAATGTATCGACATGGGCGAGGATCAGACCGTTCTGCATCACACCGAGCAGCAGCACACCCAGGATCGTTCCCGGGATGGAACCGTAGCCGCCCATGATGTTGGCCCCGCCCAGGACGACGGCGGCGATAACGGTCAGCTCGAAGCCGTTGAACCCGTTCGGGTCCACCCCTTTGGTGTACGCGGTTTGCACGATCGCGGCAATGCCCGCCAGGCAGCCCATGTAAGCGTATACAAACAACTGTACGGACTGCAGGTGAATCCCCGCCCGCATTGCCGAAACCGGATTGCCGCCCATCGCCACGACCGAGCGGCCGATGACGGTGTGATTCAGCAGAAACCAGGTAAACAGCGCGACCGCAAAAAAGATGAGGATGAGAACCGATACCCCGAAAGGTTTCCATTGGGCGAAGCGGAGAAACGCTTCCGGCAAATCGCTGCTGTTCATGTACGCCCCGTTTGTGACGTACAGCGTGGCACCGGCCAGGATGCTTTTGGTGCCCAGCGTGGCCACGATCGGTGGAATCTTTGTTTTGGCGACGAGCAGCCCATTTACCAGGCCGAACAGCACTCCCTCGAGCGGCGCGGCGAGAAAAATGGCGGCCAGACTCCATCCGCTGTCGTGCAGCGAAACGGCCAATTTGCCGATGATGACGGTGATGGCGGCCGTCACTGCAGCGACGGAGACGTCAATCCCGCCGGTGATGATCACCAGCGTCATCCCAATTGCGAGGATTCCCAGCACGGCATTGCCCTTCAAGATGTCGAGGATGTTGTCCGCCGTCAAAAAGACGGGACTGGTGACCGCCAGCGCCGCGGACAGCAGCAGCAGGATGACTCCGATTCCAAACTCGCTTGATTTCAGGATTTTGTTCATAATCCGACCGCCTCATTTCCTTTTGCCTTTGGTCGCCCGATCAAAGCCAGGTTCATGATTTTCTCCTGGGTCGCTTCCTTTATGGACAGTTCCCCGCTAATCGTCCCTTTTCGCATGACCAGCACGCGATCGCTGACGGCCAGCACTTCCGGCAAATCGGACGAGATGACAATCACCGCCAGCCCGTTGGCAGCCAGAGAGCGGATCAGTTTGTGAATTTCCGTCTTCGCCCCGATGTCGATCCCGTTGGTCGGTTCATCGACGATCAGGATGCGCGGGTTTGTCGACAGCCATTTGGCAATGACCACTTTTTGCTGGTTTCCGCCTGACATGTTGCCGGTGGCCATCTCCGGGATGGCGGGGCGAATGTCCAGCGAGCGGATGTATCCCTCGGCCAGTTTTGCCTCCTGATTTCCGTCGATCCACCCCAGGCGGTTTTTCAACTGCTTGAGGATCGGCAGGGAGACGTTGCGGACGATCGACTGCTGCAGGATCAGTCCTTCCCGCTGCCTGCTTTCCGGCACATAGGCGATGCCCAGTTTTACCGCCTCCGCTGTGGATGAAATGTTCACCACATTTCCGTTCAACCTGATCTCGCCCGCGTCCGGCCGCTGCAAGCCGAACAACGCATGCGCCAGCTCCGTTCTGCCCGAACCGACCAGCCCGGTGATGCCGACCACTTCCCCTTTTCGCAGGGTAAACGAGACGTCCTTGAAATGGCCCCGCTTGGACAGCGAGACGACTTCCAGGACCGGCTCGCCCGGCTGCGTCTCCTGCCTCGACACCGCCTCCACTTTTCGTCCGACCATCAGTGCGATCAGCTTATCTTCGTTTAGCTCTTCCCTGGCGTACGTGCCGACGTACTTCCCGTCCCGCAGCACGGTGAACCGGTCCGACACCTTGAACAACTCCTCCATCTTGTGGCTGACAAACAGGATGGCGATGCCTTTTCGTTTCAAGTCGTCAATCACCTTGTACAGCAGCTCCACTTCGCCGGACGAGAGCGACGAGGTGGGCTCGTCCATGATGATCAGCTTGGCCTCGAAGGCAATCGCTCTGGCAATGGCGACGAGCTGCTGCTTTGCGATGCTCAGCGTGTCCAGGCGGGCGTCAGGATCAATGCCAAACCCCCATTCGTTCAGGATGCGGGCGGCCAGCTCCCTCTTTTCTTTCCGCTTGACCAGGCGAAATGGTCCTTTTCCGGCATCGCGGCCCATGCAGATGTTTTCCGCCACGCTCAGGTTGGGAAAGAGGCTCAAATCCTGATAAATGATGGAGATGCCCTGCAGGGTCGCGTCCAGCGGCTTTTTGATCTCCACTTCCTTGCCGTCAAAGAAAAAGCGGCTTCCGGGGTCGGGGTGATACACGCCTGCCAGGATTTTGATCAGCGTCGACTTGCCCGCCCCGTTCTCTCCGATCAAGGCGTGCACTTCACCTGCACGCACCGCCAACTGCACGTCGTCGAGCGCCTTCACCCCCGGAAACGTCTTGCTGATGTGTTTCATTTCCAACAAATACGGCTGCATCGTCCACACCTCCGTCAGTCATGTGCCGCGGCTGTCCCGTCCAAATATTCGCGCAGTCCGCGTTCGGCGATGAAGGACCGCACTTCCGCCAGTGTGGGGATGCCCACCTGGGCGCCGAAACGGGTTGCCTTCAGCGCACTGACAACGCTTGCAAAACGGGCTGCCTGAAACAAGTCTTTTCCGTCGGCCAGCGCACAGGCCAGCGCGCCGGAAAACGTGTCACCGACGACTGTGTCCACCGCCTGAACCGGAATCGCTTCGATGTACTCCGAGCGTTCCGGGGTGAAGACCAGGCAGCCCCGCTGCCCCATCTTGATGATCGACCGGGAAACGCCGAGCGACTGGAAGTACCGGGCCGCTTGCCGGGCGTCGTCGGGACCATCAATCTCAATGCCGGTCATGTACTTCGTCTCCTGCTCGTTCGGAATGACGATGTCAGCGTACTGCAGCGCCCGCATCGTGATGCCTTCCGCCGGCGCCGGGTCGAGAATCACCAGACTGCCGTTCTCCTTGGCCTTCTGCATCGCGTAGACGACCGCCCGCTCGCCCGTTTCCATCTGCGTCAGCAGGATGCGGCAGGACTGGAGCTCGGGGAGCACCTTGTCGACGTCCTCCGGTGCCAGGTCCGCATTGGCCCCGCGCACCACCAGCATGGTGTTTTCCGCGTAGGCGTCAATCGTGATCATCGCCGTCCCGGTCTTGGCCGCTGCGCTGCGCTTCACCCCCGACACGTCGACGCCGTTGGCCTTGAGCTCCGCCAGCAGCCGATCGCCAAACGAGTCCTGTCCGACCGATCCGACCAGCAGCACCTTTTTGCCCAGCCGGGCGATCGCGGTCGCGGCGTTGCCGCCCTTGCCGCCCGGGAGGATGTCTAACGTCTCGCCAAACAGCGTCTCCCCTCTGCGGGGGTACGTCTTGGTCCTGATTACCATATCCGTGTTCAAACTGCCAACCACGCAAATTTTCATGTCAAACGCTCCGTCCATTTTTTTACCGATTTCAATTCCTTCATCAGGGTTCCCCGTCCAAAGGTGTCGTGAAGCTCCTTGTACAGCCGGTAGAGCCGGTCGTACGTCTGACGCGCCTGATCATCCGGCCGGTAGACGACGGAGTGGCCGTCTTTCATCTGGCTGGCCGCTTCCATGATCGAATCGTAGCCGCCGGCGTTTGCCCCTGCAGCGACCGCGCCGAACATGGCGGCGCCCAGCGCGGAAGCATTGGGGCTCGAAACTGCTTCCACCTGCTTGCCTGTCACGTTGGCGAAAATTTGCATCAGCAGGCGGTTGTTGACGGACAAACCGCCGCAGGCGTACAGCTTGCGGATGGGGAGGCCCCCGTTTTCAAACGCTTCGATGATGGTGCGCGTGCCAAACGCCAGGCTTTCCATCAGGGCAAGGTAAATCTCTTCCGGCTTCGTCTCCAGCCGGATGCCGACGATCAGGCCGGACAGGGAGGCGTCGTTGAGCACGGAGCGATTACCGTTCAGCCAATCCAGCGCGATGAGCCCGCTCTCTCCCGGCTTGATCGCCCTCGCTTTTTCTTCCATGAGGGCGTACAGGGACATGCCCCGCTGTTCCGCTTCCTGGTGATAGGCAGCTGGCACGCCGTGACGGATAAACCAGGCCAACGTGTCGCCTCCGGCAGCCTGCCCAGCTTCGTATCCATACAGTCCGGGGAGAATCCCGTCTTCCACAACGCCGTTTATCCCCGGGATAAACAGTTCCTCTTCCGCCATCACCATGTGGCAGATGGACGTTCCCATCACCATCAGCATCTGACCGGGTTCGACGATCCCCGCCCCAGGCACGCTCGCATGGGCATCTATCGTGGCCACGGCGACAGCCACCTGTTCCGTCAGGCCCAGCCGACGGGCCATCTCTTCCGTCAGATGGCCGGCGTAGGTGCCGACCGGGCAGATCGGGGTGGCAATCTTGTCACGGACAAAATGCTCCATGTCCGGATGAAGGGCTTTCAAAAAATCAGACGGCGGGTAGCCGTTCCGTTTGTTCCAGGTTTCCTTGTACCCCGCCGCGCAGGAGTTGCGCTTCAATTCGCCCGTCAACTGCTGGACGATCCAGTCCCCCGCCTCCACGAAGCGGTCTGCCGCATGGTACACCTCGGGGGCTTCGCGCAGAATCTGCAGTACTTTGGGCAGGAGCCACTCAGACGAGAGGGAGCCGCCGTAATAGCGGAGAAACGCTTCTCCTCGCTCCCGTGCCAGCGCGGTGATCTCGTTTGCTTCCGGTTCTGCTGCGTGGTGCTTCCACAGTTTCACCCAACTGTGCGGGTTGCCGCGAAAGGCGGGATCGGCGCAGAGCGGTTCTCCGTCAGCGCGGATCGGCAGTATCGTGCAGGCGGTAAAGTCCACCCCTATGCCGATCACCTGCTCCGGTCTGGCCCCGGCCTCTTTCATGCAGGCTCGGATCGTATCCACCAGCGCATCCAGGTAATCCTGAGGGTCCTGCAGCGCCCATTCGCTGTCCAGCCGAACCGACGTACCCGGCAGCGTCTCCACGATTACGCCGTGGGTGTACGGTTTGGTTGCAATCGCTTTCACTTCTCCGTTTGCTGCATCCACTAGAACGGCGCGAGCCGATTCCGTTCCAAAATCAATTCCAAACACCAGCTTGTTCTGCATCTCGGCTCCTCCTGAATCGATTGATGCTTTGTTTGTCCCACATATTATCCGCATTTTTTTGCTTTTTCAATATTCCGAAACCAACAAAAGAGAAGCAATCCCACACGATTTTGCGGAATTGCTTCTCTTTTCCAGGCGAAAATGTTGGGTTGGAAAACAGAAAAGAACCCACCTTTTACGACTGGGCGAGTTGTATATTCAACCCCTCTGCTTTGAAAGCGGACAACTGGTTGAGCGGCAATCCGTGATCCGTGATGATCTGGTCCACCTTGTCCAGGGAGAGCAGGTTGGTCAGCGACTTCTGCCCGAACTTCGTGTGGTCGGCCAGCAGGATCAAGCGGTCGGAGATTGAGATAAACTTCTGTTTGACCTGCGCTTCCATCTCGTTGTTCTCGTATATGCCGTGTTCCAGATGAACCCCGTGGCAGGAGAAGTAGAACTTATCCACGTGGTAACCTTCGATGGACTTTTCCGTCATCGTTCCGAAAAACGAGGTGGAGTCCTTGTTCAAGTAGCCGCCGACGGTGATCACCTTTACCTTGTCCTGACGGAGAAACTCCAGGGTGACGGCGATGGAATTGGTGATTACGGTGATCTCCCGCTCGCCCAGAAGCCGGGCCAACTGAAAGGAGACGTCGCTGGAGTCGAGGGCGATGATGTCCCCGTCCTGGATGCCTTTGGCCGCTTCCCTGGCGATCTCCCGCTTCGCTTCCAGATGGGCGACTTCGCGCTGTATGAGCGGCGATACTTCTTTTTCCCGCTGGTTCATCACTGCACCGCCGTGCGTGCGGTGAATCAATCCCTGTTTCTCCAATGCCTCCAGATCGCGGCGTATCGTCTCTTTCGTCACCTGAAACTGCTTGCTCAAGTTGGATACGTAGACGTGTCCCTTCTGTTCCAGCAGTTCGAGAATCTCCTGCTGCCTTTTTGAAACCAACATGACACGCAGTTCCTCCTTTTGTTTGTCTTGTCAACCGGTTGATTTGCAACATATTTCATACGATTTTAATTGCTTTTTCTTGTTATTTTACTCCCACAATTTTGGCATATCAACATCAGATCGTTTCTTCCGCTTCCCATAACGGACAGGAATGCTTTTGTTTTTTTACAAGAACAAACACCTCCCGCCTTGCCCCGGGGCTTGGAAACGGATACCGCGGGCATGCGGAAGGTATCGGTTATTACGGATATTGATGGTCGTACCTTTACCATGACCGTACATGACCGGGACGCGACGATTGGCCTCGTCGGCTTCCGGCAATGGGCATCACGACGACCGGCCAACGGCGGCTATCCCAGCATTTTATCGATGCACAACTGGCGGTGGTTGCGAAGATCGACAAACTCTCCCTGCCGGCGAACCAACGGACGCATCGGCTCATCCCGGTGAATCAGGATCACTTGCACCTCTTCGCCGTTGTTGAGCCGCGCCTTGGCTCCCACGTAAAGCTGGGCGATGTAGTGGACGAACGGGGAGACGATTTCAATGTTGAGCAGACCGTCGCACGCCTCCTTCCACAGCATGCGGGCCGCTTCAAACGGGGACGTCCGCTGCTTGTAGACGCGGTCGGAGCAGATTGCGTCAAACATGTCGGCAACTGCCACCACCTGACACTCCAGCGGGATCTGCTCATCCTTCCGCCCGTCCGGATAGCCGGAGCCGTCCAGCCGCTCGTGGTGCAGCAGGGCACAAATCGCGAGTGTTTCGTGAGCGTCCTCCATCTGCTTGAGAATCTCGTACCCGTACACGGTGTGCCGCTTCATCTCGGCAAATTCCTCGTCCGTCAGCTTGCCGGGTTTGAGCAGGATTTCCCGCGGCACGCGCGTTTTGCCGATATCGTGCAGAAAACCGGCCGCTCCCATCAACGAGATACGCTCCTCGTCCCATTTCAACAAGCGGGCGATCAGCGTACAGAGAATCCCAACGTTGAGGGAGTGGCGGTACGTGTAGCTGTCCGCACCTTCCAGCACGTACAGGGATCGAAACAGCCCGAGCCGCTCCCCCACCTGATCCGCCAGCGTTTGAAACGCCTGGCAGAACTCGTGCAGGCTCGGCATCTGTCCAATGTCCACGCGCTCAAACAGCCGCCTCGTCTGCTCCATCGCTTCCAGGTAGCAGACCACAATCTCCCGGTCCCCACCCTTGTCCAGCAGCTGGGCGGAGATCTTTTCGCCATTCCCCTCAGACAGGTCTTCTGCGATGCTGACGCGCGTGATGCGCTGTTTGCGCAGCGAATTCACGTGAGCGGCTGTCAGTACGGTTCGCCGAGGCAACAGCAGCACACCGGCATCCGAATAGAGATCCTCGGCCAGCACTTTGCCGACCAGTTCAGGATTTACAGAAGCCATTGGCATAGCATCAAACCTTTCCTAGCATTCATATTTTTTCTAAATTATAGAAAACAACCACTTTTTCTGACAACCTTTTTTCGACAATAGTCGCATGACAAAAGTCACAATCACATTGGCATGCTGCAGCATAGGATAAATGGCGGACCTGTGGAGGTTGAGTCAAGGAGGTAACCAGGCCATGACCTCGCTGTATATCACGCCCAAGGCGTGGAAGCAGATCGAACTTTCAGTCAGAAATAATCCCTCCCTGGAAACGGGAGGGATATTGATGGGATACGCGTTAAACGATAAAGAGTGGCTGATTACCTATGCCAGCGATCCCGGTCCCAAAGCCGTTCGTCATCCCAACGCCATCTTGTTTGACGACGACCACCTGCGCAGGCTGGTGCGCAAGTTGAGCCGACGGCAGCGCTGGCAGTACATCGGAGATTGGCACAGCCACACCATCAAAAGGCTGACGCCCAGCAAGGGAGACCGCCGTACGATTTGGACGAAGGCAAATCAGTCCCTCTACATGTCTTCATCGCCGATCATGCTGATTGTCGGACTGAACAGACAAGACAAGCTGCAGGCGCGCGCTTTTATTCTGGAAAACTCCCTGCGCGAAGTGGAGAAGGTTGAGCTTGCCACTCGGCGATCGCTTCGACAGCGCGACGGAAAATCTCCATAGCCTTGGTCGACTCCCCGGCTGGCTGGTTTGCCGCGACGACGGCAATGGCGTACCGGGGGGTGTCGACCGGCGTGTAGCCGACAAACCAGAGGTGGTTGCTGCCGTCGCCAGCCCCCGTCTGCGCGGTGCCGCTTTTGCCCGCCACCGGCCACGGCGCCTGCAGCAGCAGCCGGCCCGTTCCTTCGGTTACGACGAGGCGCAGCAGGCGCCTCATTTTTTTGGCTGTCACATAGTCAATCCCCGACTCCGGCAGCCGGTGCTCCGGAAAGCGGTAAAACGTCTGACCGTTTCGATACGCGATCTCACTCACCAACCGCACCTGGCCGGGCTGCCCGCCCCGCAGGATGGTCACCATCAGATTGGCGGCCTGCAGCGGCGTAATCCGCACATCCCGCTGGCCGATCGCTGTCTGGATCAATACACCTTCATCCTGGCGGGATACCGACTCGGCGAACACCCGTCCCTGCTCCTCGCCGTCCATCTGCCGAAAACCGTCCAGTTTGAACAGGTGCGGCGTGACGTGGCCCACCGGAGAAGACAAGCCCAGACGGCGGGCGTAGTCTTCCAGTTTGTCCCCGCCGATCCGTTTGGCAATTTCGGCAAAGGTGATGTTGCAGGACTGGGCAAACGCCTCCTCCATTGTCAGCGCACCATGACCGTCCCGCTTCCAGCAGGAAAAGCCGTATTTGCCATAACTGCCGCGGCAGACAAACCGCTCGGTGGGGGAAACCAGCCCCTCCGCCAGGGCAGCCGTGGCCACAACCGTCTTGAATACGGAACCGGGAGTGTACTGCTTGACAGCGCGGTTTCGCCACGCCCCCTGCTGCACGTCCACCTTCGTCTGGTCGTACTGCGGCCGGCTGACCATCGCCAGGACGTCTGCGTGTTCGGCATCCAGCACGACGATCGCCCCTTCTTGCATACCGGCGCTGTCCGCCGCCCGCTCCAAGCGGCGCTGCAGGTCGGCGTCCAGCGTGGTGACCAGCGACAGCGGGTAGTACTCGTTTTCCTGCCGCGTGTAGCGGATGTCCAGACCCTTGAGCGGCTTTCCCTCGCCGTCCACATAGTAGGAGAGCACGGACGGCTCCACGCCCTGCAAAAACCGGTCAAAGCTGCGTTCCAGGCCGGACGCGCCGACCGTGCTGTCCGCGTTCATTTTTCCTTCCGCCCACTCGTCCGGATAGAGCTTGCGGACCAGATCGGGATTGCGGTGGATGTAGCCGATCACGTGCTTGGCCACCTCGTCCGTCCGATAGCGCTCCGTCACCTTCAGGGCGAGGACGCCGGGAATCCCCAGCGCGTTTACCTGATCCGCCTGCCGCTCGCTCAATGGGACCAGCCTGCCGTCTGTCTGCCTCAGCATGATCGGAGCTTTCGCTTTGGTCATCACGTCTGTCAGCATCGTTTTCGGCACTTGCACGATCTCCGCCAGCCGCTTCCAAACGCCGTTGTCCTGCAGGCTGCTCCTCGCCAAAGGGAACAAAAGCAGGGCGAGTTGTTCCTCTCCTGTAAAGGGGTAGCCGTTTCGGTCGAGGATGTCGCCCCGGCCGCTGTTTAACACGATACTCTGCTGCCGCTGCTTGACCGCATTTTTCACCAAATCGATGCCGTGTTTGGAGAAGCGGTGCGATGCCCACAGTTGTATCCACCAGAGGCGGACCAACAGCCCGGCCCACACCAGCGTCATGAACAACAGCACGAGAAAGTGGCGCCGTTTCACCCGTCGTTCCAGGTCCATGCGCAATCCCCCGCCTTTTTTTTCCAGTATTGCCGGAGAAGGTGGCGGGAAAACCTGATGGGACCCTTCGTTTTCACAGCTCAGGCAATCGAGTAGGAGGGGGTGGTTAACCCCCGTCCTCTCACACCACCGTACGTACCGACCGGTATACGGCGGTTCACCAAGCTTGACGAAGTGTGAAATATCGCTGTATCAAACTCATCAGCCCTTGTTGTTGCCAGTAGGCAATACCAAGGGCTTTGTGCATGTGCGGGGATTTTGTTGTCCGCCACGCCCCCTTTCGGGTGTTTGCGATTTCCAGTGCTCTGTTGTGAGAAAATCCAAGCGAACGAAGTTCGCGGTACCTCGTACGAACTCGTTTCCACTGCGTCCATAGACAGAGCCGGAGCCTTCGGCGAATCCATTCCTCTATTCGCAGAAGATGGGTTTTCGCCTCGGCCAGCGCAAAATACCCGATCCATCCCATGAGGTATTGGTTGAGTTTTTGAATCCTCTCCTGCATGGTCATGCTTCGATGTGGGTTGGTTAATTGGCGAATTCGTCCTTTTAACCGGGTGATCGATTTGGGATGCAGACGTATCCGCGCTTCCTTTCCCGGAATAAAGCTAAAGCCGAGGAACTTCCGGTTGCACGGGCGGTCCACCGCACTTTTCTGTTGATTTACCTTGAGTTTGAGAACCCTAGTCAAGTATCGCTCCACACTTGCCTTTACACGTTCACCCGCACGTTTGGAGCGGACGTAGATGTTGCAGTCGTCCGCATAGCGGCAGAAACGGTGTCTCCTTTTCTCCAACTCCTTGTCCAGGTCGTCTAGCAGAATGTTGGCCAACAGCGGACTTAAGGGGCCACCTTGCGGCGTGCCCTCTTCCGTCGTGACACACACTCCGTTGACCATGACTCCGGATTGCAGATAAGCGCGAATTAGTTTAAGAAGGCGCTTGTCCTTCACCTTGCGGGCAACCCGGCTCATTAGGATATCATGGTTGACCCGGTCGAAGAACTTCTCCAAGTCGATGTCGACCACATACCGGAATCCTTCGTTGATGTACTGTTGTGCTTTCCGCACAGCACTGTGAGCACGGCGGCCTGGACGGAACCCGAAGCTGGAGTCGGAGAACTCTGGGTCGAATATGGGAGTCAATACCTGCAGGATGGCCTGCTGGATGAAGCGATCTACCACGGTAGGGATGCCTAGCAATCGTATTCCCCCGTCAGGTTTCGGGATTTCGACCCTGCGGACAGGAGACGGCTTGTAGGTTCCCTTCTCGATTTGCGACCGGATGGTCGCCCAGTGCTGACGAAGGTAGTCGCGCAGTTGTTCGGTTGAAACACCGTCGATTCCCGCAGCACCTCTGTTGGCCTCCACTCGTTTGAGAGCGGCCATGAGGTTGTCCCGTGACAGCACTTTCTCCAGCATGCCCCTGACGATACTCCTCTCTTCGCACACATGTTGCTAAGCTTGCCGTACGATGCTCAGCCCTTCTCTGTACCCTCGGGGCTTCACCCCTACTATTCAGAGGAAGTTCCATTTCGGAATTCTGCTTCGACGCACCGTATCGAAAGGGATTAGAACATGTGTTGACTTGATGTTCGGCCCTTCCTCCTTCGAGCGTCCTCTATCGGAGTACTATGGCCTCTGCTGACTTCTGCATGTTCAGCGCCCCCTCGCGGAGACGGTTGCCAACGGTAGTAGGCGTATCATGCAGACCTCCCCGGGTAAGGACGGTAACTTTCGTCCCATGTACCTGCCCAATTTACTGCTGCACTCCTTGGCTGTATGGGGCTTCACCTTGTTCGGCAGGCTCGCCCGAGTACAACAGCCTCAAATTGGGTTCGTGTACCTCAGGTCAGGACTTTGCCGCCGGCTTCCTTCAGATTCCGCCTCACGGCGGACACCCTTGCCTTAAGCTAACGGTTGGTACAGCCAACCCCCGTTCGGGACTTTCACCCTATAGCTACCGCCCATGCCGGGCGCACTGAAAAAAGCGCGCCGCTAGTTAGCGGTGCGCTCGCGTATCGGTTCAGATATTCACGTGCGGTGATGTCCCTGACTGAGCCGGTCACGCTGCCTGCGGCTTCGATCGGCCCGGCAAGGCAGCGATCTTTTTCCCGGCCTGGCTGACGTCGCTTACGCGTTGGAGAGCTGCTGTTTCTCCAGCAGGATGTTGCGGATCTTGGTCGACAGGAGATCGAGCGCAACCCGGTTGTAGCCGCCTTCCGGGATGATCACGTCGGCGTACCGCTTGGTCGGCTCGATAAACTGCAGGTGCATCGGCCGTACGACGTTGAGGTACTGGTTGACCACCGATTCAAGCGAACGGCCGCGCTCTTCGATGTCGCGCATGATCCGCCGGACGATGCGCACGTCCGCGTCAGTGTCGACAAACACCTTGATGTCCATCAGGTCGCGGATGCGGGGATCTTCCAGGATCAGCATGCCTTCCAGAATAATCACGTCTTTCGGCTCCACCAGCACTGTTTCCTTTTTCCGATTGTGCACCTTGAAATCGTAAATCGGCTTTTGGATCGGTCGGCGCTGCATCAGCTCCTGCAGGTGAAACAGCAGCAGATCGTTGTCAAACGCAAACGGGTGGTCGTAATTGGTCATCGCACGCTCTTCCAGACTGAGGTGGCTCTGGTCCTTGTAGTACGAATCCTGCTCAATCATGGCGACGCTGTCGTTTTGAAACTGGCGAAACAGTTCCCGCGCCACGGTAGTTTTGCCGGAGCCGCTGCCCCCGGCGACCCCAATCAATACGGGGTGACCCATGCTCCATGTCTCCTTCCTCTTGCTACTCCCTGGCCTTACAGCCGGGGACCGTTCTCAGTTGTGTAATCGGCTGTCCGCTTCAGGCTGACGGCCAGGCCGTCGCCCACCGGAACAAACGTCGTTTCCAATTGCGGATGCTGCGCCAGGCAGGTGTTGAACTGCCGCAGCTTGTCCACCAGCGGCCGCTGTCGTTTTCCCGCTTCTTCCGGCGCCGCCACCAGCCCGCGAAACAGGACGTTGTCAGACAGCACCAGCCCTCCTTCGCGCAACAACGGCAGGTAGAGATCGAGAAACGTGCGGTACTGTCCCTTGGCGGCGTCGATAAACAGACAGTCAAATTGGTACGTGTCCGGCAGACCGAGCGTGGCGTCTCTATTGAGAATCTCGATCCGCTCTGACAACCCGGCTTCGGCGATGTTGGCACGCGCCCGCTCCAGACGCTGTTCGTCGATGTCCATCGTGACGATACGGGCTTCCGGTGCCGCCTCCGCCATCCAGATGGTGGAATAACCGATGGCGGTCCCCACTTCCAGAATCGACTGCGGCCGGTGAAGCTGGAGCAACATCCGGATCGTCTGCGCTGTCGGCAGTTGGACGATGGGAATGCCCTCTTCCGCCGCTTCCCGCTCCAATCGCGCCAGCAGCGGGGAACGCGGCGGGATCAGCCCCGTCACATAAGCATCAATCGCCGGATTGGTAATCATCACATCACGCTCCCTAACCTAACAACCGGATCATTATAGCATACCCGCGGGCAAAAAACAGAGGAAACCGCGTCAGTTCCCTCTGCTTTTCGCATCGTTGGCCTGGTGCTCGGCCAGCGTGCGGGAAAAGTAATGCTCGGACGAACCGTCCTTTTTGGTCACGTAAAAGAAATAATCGTGTTGGGCCGGATGGACGACGGCTTCCAGCGACGCCCGGCCGGGGTTGGCGATCGGCCCGGGCGGCAGTCCCGGATGCTTGTACGTGTTGTACGGACTGTTTACCTTTAGATCGTCATACGTCAGCCGGTCGCGCTGCTTGCCGAGAACAAACTGGACGGTGGCGTCGGCCTGCAACAGCCACCCTTCACGCAGCCGGTTGTAGTAGACGCCGGCCACGATCGGCCGCTCCTTGTCCACCACGACTTCCCGCTCCACGATGGACGCCAGGCGGACTGCCTCATCCATGGTCATGTTCCTCTGCTTCAACGTTTCCGTCCACTCCGGTTGCCATTCCTTTTGGAACTGGGCGAGCATCTTGGCGATGATCTCGTGCGCGCTGGCCCCCTTTTTCACTTCGTACGTCTCGGGGAACAGGTAGCCCTCCAGGCGGTATTTTCGCCCTTCCGTTTTCGGAATGGCCGCGACAAACGGAAACTCCGGAAAGCTTCCCTGCTCCACTTCCCGCAAAAATTCCGCCTTGTCAACAAGTCCTTTTTGGGCCAGATGATCGGCGATCTGCTCCACGTTCCAGCCCTCCGGCACGGTAAAGCGAACGGAGTTCACCACGATCTTGCCCTGCGCCATGGCTAGCAGGATCTCATCGACGGTGGCACCCGTCTGAAACTGGTAGGTCCCGGCCTGCAGGCGGGAGCCGATCCCCTGGTATTTGGCATAGTAGGCAAACAGGTCGGCGTTGCGGATCAGCCCCTGCTCCTCCAGCAGACGGCCGATCTCCCGCACCGACGAACCGGACGGAATGGTTACCGTTTTAACTGTGCGCTCGCCATTTGGCGGCTGCAGCCCTTGATACACGTAAAATGCCGCTCCTCCCGCCGCGATCAGCAGACAGAACAGCGCGACCCCCAACCGAAACAGGCGGCCGCGCCTGCGCCGCTTGGGCGGCGGCCATTCGGCGCTGCGATCTTGTTTCAGTGACAGATGATTCACGACAGAGTCCTCCTTTTTTCGCGGTGCCTCGCTGCCAATCCATTGATTTCGACACGCGGCACCTGGGACCCCAAAGAGGGCTCGTCCCTGCATCTTTTCCATTATACCCAAGGCATGTCCTGCTGTCATCAGCACGTGATCCATGCAGTTTTTGGGCACATCATGCAGGCGGAGCGCAACGCCACGGGCAAAAAAACGAGAGGGCTGCATCGCCCTCCCGTTATTGCTCTTACAGCTCTTCTTTTTCCAGGTCGGCAATCAGGGTCTCGAACGTCGCCTCCACCTGTTCCCACTCCGCATCGTCCTCGATTGGCTGGAGCATGTCAGTGCCGTCGTAGCGCAGGAAGTGAACCTCGTACTCCTCTTCATCTTCCTGGTCGACGGGAACCAGCACGAGATACGTGCGGTCTTCGATGTCAAAAATGTACATGATGCGGAAATCACGCGGGTTGTCATCGCCTTCTTCGGTCAGTGCGATCACATCCCCGACTTCAAACTCATCAAACAGTTCTTCGCTCATATCTCGGTCACCTCGATTTTGCGTCCAAGTAACCCTGCAGGATTAATGTGGCCGCCATTTTGTCTATCACGTTTTTGCGTTTTTGCCGGCTGACATCGGCAGTAATCAACATTCGCTCCGCGGCCATGGTGGTCAGCCGTTCGTCCCAAAGACGTACAGGCAGCCCCGTCCGTTCCTCGAGCCAACGGGCAAACGCCTGGCAGCTTTCCCCGCGCGCTCCGATGGTGCCGTTCATATTTTTGGGCAGGCCCACGACAATTTCGCCGACCTGATAATATTGTATCCATTCTTTCAAGCGAGCGAGATCCTTCTCCTTTGACTGGCGCCTGATCGTCTCCACCCCTTGGGCGGTCCAGCCCAGCTCATCGCTGACGGCCACGCCGATGGTTTTCTCGCCCACATCCAATCCCAGAATTCGTGCCATTGCCTGCACACACCTACTTGCGTTCTTCCGACAAGTAGACGGTTACCAGCTCTTCAATAATTCTGTCCCGCTCAATTTTGCCGATCAGGCTGCGCGCATTGTTGTGGCGGGGAATGAATGCCGGATCACCGGAAAGCAGGTAGCCGACAATCTGCGTAATCGGGTTGTACCCCTTCTCTTGCAGGGCCTTGTAGACCTCTGTCAGCGTCTCCCGCACTTCCACCGTATTATTTTCCTTGGGCACCGTGAACTTCATGGTTTTATCCATCGAACTCACGATCAACACCTCGATTCCTCTGAGACTCTTCCGCATTCGCTCTTCACATGTGTATTCGCCTCAAAACGGCCGATTCCTTGTCGATCGAACACTTTTCTTGTCAGGCAATACGTGGCGAGGAAAGACGGCGGCGTTACTTCGCCACCGCCTGTCCTTTCACCAGATCGTAGACCAATTCCAGCGCCTCTTGCAGCTTGGCAGGGTCCTTGCCGCCCGCCTGGGCCATGTCAGGACGGCCTCCGCCTCCTCCGCCGCAGCGGGTGGCCACTTCCTTGATCAGTTTGCCTGCATGGAAGCCCTTGTCCATCAGGTCTTTGGTCACGCCGGCCACCAGGTTGACCTTCTCGCCGTCCACCGCACCAAGGACGATGACAGCCGATCCCAGTTTGTTTTTCAGCTCGTCTACCATGCCGCGCAGGTTATCCATATCGGTCGCGGAGACGCGGGCAGCCAGCACCTTGACGCCTTCCACCTCTTTCAGCTTGTCGGTCAGCGACGCTGCTTCGATGTTGCCCAGTTTGGCGCGCAGCGATTCGTTTTCGCGCTGCACGTCCTTCAACTGCTGCTGGAGCGCCTCGATGCGGGCCGGCGTCTCTGCCAGGACCGGTGCCTTGAGTGCGTTGGCCACCTCTTTCAGCGTGCTCAGCTGCTGGTTGAGGTAGTGGTAGGCGCCGCGTCCCGTCACTGCTTCGATCCGGCGCGTGCCCGCCCCGATGCCGCTCTCGCTGACGATCTTGAACAGGCCGATTTCCGCCGTGTTGGACACGTGGCAGCCGCCGCACAGCTCCAGACTGTAGTCACCCACCTTGACCACGCGGACGATCTCGCCGTACTTTTCACCGAACAGCGCCATCGCTCCCATCGCCTTCGCTTCGTCAAGGGACTTGTGGAAGATGTCTACGTTCAGGTTGGCCCACACTTTTTCGTTGACGATCGCTTCGATCCGCTCCAGTTCTTCCGGAGTCACCGCGCTGATATGGGTGAAGTCAAACCGCAGGCGATCCGGCGCCACCAGCGAACCGGCCTGGTTGACATGCGTGCCCAGCACGTCTTTGAGCGCCTGGTGCAGCAGGTGTGTGGCCGTGTGGTTTTTGGTGATGTCGAGTCGGGCATTCCGGTTCACTTCGGCGCGGACTTCTTCGCCGACGCGCAGTGTGCCTGCCTCCACAACGACGGTGTGCACGTGTTGGCCCATCGGCCCTTTTTGCACGTCGGTGACGCGCGCCTTGACGGAGTCGGAAATGATGAGGCCCTCGTCGTTGATTTGACCGCCGCTTTCCGCGTAAAACGGGGTACGGCTCAAGACGACCTGGACAGTCTGTCCTTCTTCCGCCTCGTCAGCCAGCTGGTTGTTGGCGATGATCGCCTCCACCTTGCCATTCGCTACCAATTCAGTATACCCAACAAATTCGCTCGTAACCGTCAAATCGGCAAGCGGGCCGCCCTGTGTCTGCATGCTGTCCACGTCCTGGCGGGCGGCACGGGCACGCTCGCGCTGTTCCTCCATCGCCCGCTCGAATCCTTCGCGGTCCACCGTCAGCCCTTGTTCGCCGGCAAAGTCTTCGGTCAGGTCAACCGGGAACCCGTAGGTGTCGTACATTTTGAAGACGTCCTGGCCGGACAGTTGGCTCTTGCCTTCCGCCTTTGCCGTTTTCACCATTTCGGCCAGAATGGCGAGGCCGTCGTTCAACGTTTCGTGGAAGCGTTCCTCTTCGGCGCGGATCACTTTTTCGATGAAGGCGCGCTTCTCCACCACTTCCGGATAGAAATCGCCCATCATCCTGCCGACCGTTTCCGTCAGGCGATAGAGGAACGGCTGCTCCACGCCCAGCTTTTTGCCCATCCGCACTGCACGGCGCAGCAGGCGGCGAATGACGTAGCCGCGCCCTTCATTGGAAGGCAGCGCGCCGTCGCTGATGGCAAAGACGACGGTGCGGGCGTGGTCGGCGATCACCTTCAGCGCCACGTCCAGGTCCGGGTCCTGCTTGTAGGCGACGCCGGAGATGGCACTGGTCGCCTCGATCAGCGGGAACAGCAGGTCTGTTTCAAAGTTGTTGTCCACGTCCTGGATGATGGACGCCATCCGCTCCAGCCCCATGCCGGTGTCAATGTTCTTTTTCGGCAGCGGCGTGTAGCTGCCGTCCGGGTTGTGGTTATACTGCGAGAAGACCAGGTTCCACACTTCCAGGAAGCGCTCGTTTTCGCCGCCCGGGTACAGTTCCGGGTCGTTGGGATCGTTGCCAAACCGCTCCCCGCGATCGTAAAAAATCTCGGAGTTGGGACCGCAGGGGCCTTCGCCGATGTCCCAGAAGTTGGCTTCCAGGCGAATGATCCGCTCTTCGGGAATGCCCACTTTTTTGTGCCAGATGTCAAACGCCTCGTCGTCCTCGGGGTGAATCGTAACCCACAGACGCTCCGGTTCAAATCCGATCCACTGCGGGCTGGTGAGGAATTCCCATGCCCAGGTGATCGACTCTTCTTTGAAATAGTCGCCGATGGAGAAGTTCCCCAGCATTTCAAAGAACGTGTGGTGACGAGCCGTGCGTCCCACGTTTTCGATGTCGTTGGTGCGGATCGATTTTTGCGAGTTGACAATTCGGGGGTTGTCCGGCACGACTCGGCCGTCAAAGTACTTTTTCAGCGGTGCCATCCCGCAGTTGATCCACAGAAGCGACGGGTCGTCGTGCGGAATCAGCGGCGCGCTCGGCTCCACGTGGTGTCCCTTGCTTTTGAAGAAATCGAGATACATTTGGCGGATTTGGCTGCCAGTCAGTTTCTTCATCGAAAATCCTCCCAAAAAATGAGTGTGAAACGCGTACATGATCGGAAAAAGGGTCGCTCCCTCCCGGACGAAGCGACGGACCTGCGCGAAAAAAAAGTCCCCATCCCCTCAGGGACGAGAACTTGTCTCGCGGTACCACCCTGCTTACAGGCAGCCTGATCAGACGAATCTGCCTGTCGCTCGCTTGCGGACAGATAACGGTGTCGAACCGCCGGTTTTTGCCCGGTCTTGGGAGTAGCCTTCCGCTGCACTTCTTCTGGCCGCTCTCCCAGCCTGTGGAGCGTCCTCTCTGGAGAAGGGCTGCAGCGTACTCATTCCTTCATCGATCCATGCTCTTTTTCATTATTCGTATTATAAAATTGTTTGCCGAAACCTGTCAACTTTCGTGCATCATCAGGGCAATCCGGCTGATCACCACTTTACATACTGCCAGCACCGGAACAGCGACGATCAGACCGATGATGCCGCCCACCGCCTCTCCGGCCAGCAGGGCCATGATGATCAGGAGCGGATGCAGATGAAGCGAGCGGCCGACGATGTTGGGCGAGAGAATGTTGCCCTCCAAGATCTGAATGACAATGTTGACGGCCAGCACCATGAGCGCCATTTTCATGGAGATCGTCAGGGCGACGATCAGGGCGGGAGCAGCGCCGATGATCGGGCCGATGTAGGGAATGACGTTGGTCAGGCTGACAAACGTGGCCAGCACGAATGGATACGGCATGCCGATCAGCCAGTAACCGACGCATGCGCAGGCGCCCACGATCAGGGCCACGGTCATTTGGCCGTGTATGTAATTGCCGAGCGACTCGTTGACGTCGCGCAGAACGGCCAGCACCTGCTTGCGGTATTTCGCCGGGATGATGGACATGCCTGTGCGGTGCAGGTCTTTCATGTCCTTGAGCAGGTAAAAGGCGATAAACGGAACCACTGCGTAGGCGAGCAGCTTGCCCAGCGTATTGCGCGCATTGTCGACCAAAAGTGTGATCGAATGGGACATCCGTTCCTGGGACTGGATAATGACCCGGTCCACCCCCAGCGAGATGCTGTCCGGCAAAAAGTACTTGTACGCTTCCCACTCCCGCATCCACGTGTGGTACCACTCCGTCAGGCGCGGCAGATCGTCGGACAGCTCCGCGAGCTGGCGGGCAAAGATGGGAATGGCATTGACAATCCCGATGGTGATGATCAGCACGAACCCCGCGTAGATCAGCAGCACGGCCACCATGCGCGGCACTCGCCTGTTTTCCAGCGCCTGCACGATCGGATGCAGCACGTAGGCGATCAGCAGGCCGACGAGAAAGGGCATCACAATCTCCGACAGCAAGTGAAACGTTTTGGTGACCACAGGGCGCAGCAGCCAGAGCAGATTGCCGATGACCAGCAGCACAATCGCCCAGACGGCCGCGGCAAACAGGCGGCTGCGGCGAAGATCCTCCACCCTGCCCCTCCTCCCTCTGATTCGTATCTGTTAGCGTGTGCAAGTCGCGGAATTTCATGTACGGTATTGACATGCGTGCGGCACCGGTGTACGATGATACTACAAACGGATATATTCTCCAAAGGGGAGTAGCTTGTCACAGCAAAGTCGTCATTACGGGAGCAATCCCCGGCTTTGTTGGCAACGTAATGTTGTAAGCAAGACCTTTGCCGAGTGATGGGTAAGGGTCTTTTCTGTTCATACGACCTTTACCCGTTGAGGTAAAGGTCGTTTTGTTTTCCTCCCCTTGACGCAGACTACATAGCGCATGTCTGTTCGAAGGAGGACGCCGGCCTTTACGAGAAATGTCCGCATTAAAGGAGGTTGTAGAGACAAATGGACGTGTTGTTTACCCCCGCATTCTGGTCTGGACTGTTAGCGATCATCGTAATTGATCTGGTACTGGCGGGCGACAACGCAATCGTAATCGGGATGGCCGCACGCAACCTGCCGTCCCATCAGCAAAAGAAGGCGATCATCTGGGGAACGATCGGGGCGATTGTGATTCGAGCCACCGCTACGCTGGCGGTTGTCTGGCTGCTGAAAATCCCGGGGCTGCTGTTCGTCGGCGGATTAATGCTGATCTGGATCGCCCTGAAACTGCTGGTGCAGGACGATGGGCACGAGACGGTGAAAGCGGGAACGAGCCTGGTCTCGGCCATCTGGACGATCATCGTCGCAGACGCCGTGATGGGTCTGGACAACGTGATCGCAGTCGCAGGGGCCGCACACGGCAGCTTTCTGCTCGTCGTGGTCGGTCTCTTGATCAGCGTACCGGTCATGGTGTGGGGCAGCACCCTGGTGTTGAAGCTGATGGAGCGCTTCCCTGCCGTCATCTACATCGGGGCAGCCATCTTGGCCTACACCGCGGGCAGCATGATCACGAGCGAGAAACTGTTGGCCGGTTTCTTCACCGCTCACGTGATCCTGAAATGGATCTTCATCGTGGCCGTGGTCGTCGGCGTACTGCTGATTGGCCGCATCAGGAATCAACAGCAAAAGCGCATGGCGGAACAATCGTAACCGCAAAAAAGCAGCCCGAACGGCAGTGGACCGTTCGGGCTGTCTTCATGGACTTTTCCGCTTGCCATGTGACACCGGCTAACGGGCGACGGCGCGAAGCAGCGAGCGGCTCATGTTGATCACGTTCATCATGTTGCGCAGCGAAACGGGCATACGGTTGACCCGAATCCCAAACCGCCGTTTGCGCCGCCGCGGTGAGACCATAAACCCGACCGCCGCGATCAGACCGCTGGCGGCAATCACGCCAATCAGATTGCGTCCGGACATGCCGATGACACCTCCTCGGGTAATGGGCCGTCTGTTCACATGTTCAACTGGGCGGAAACATTCTGGTCGTCGATAAACAGGTCGTTGAGCGAATGCAGCGAGCCATCCTCTTCCACCTGGTAGACGGAAGCGATCTGGTCGCCGTCGACGCTCATCTCGATGAAGCAGTTCCAACAGTAATACTGCGTGGTTCCAATCTTGCCGATGTCTTTGGAACCGCAGTTCGGGCATATGACACGCATCACACGCAATTCCTCCCTTTCACGCCTGGCTGCGAACCCAGTCCGGCACGATCAGGTTTTCTTCCCCGACGATGACGGAAGGTGGCGCGGACAGGCGTTTGCGCCCTTCGGTAATGTCCGCAAGCCAACCGTTCGATAGTTCGTACCCTACAAGTTTCTCCCAATCCGCAGAGAAGTAAACATCTTCCAGTATGCCCAAGCGTTCCCCGGAAGCGGTGATGACCGTTTTCCCCTTCAGCTTTGTTCTGCCCGTCAGGATGCCGGTGAGCGGCAGGTCGGCGAGACGGTCAAGGGAGGTGATGGCGTCTTTGCCCGTCACGGTAAGGCAGGATTCCCCTACCGCGTGGATGCGTTCGGAAGGAATGCAGGTGCCAGGGTGGAACCAGCCCTGTTCGCTCAGCAAGACCCCCCTTACACGCCAGGCGGAGTCACAGAGAATGTCACGGACCGTGCCGATCTCTTCCCCCGTTTCCAGGCAGACGATCGGCAAGCCGATTACATCCAATGCCTTGCGCATGTCGGGACATCCCCCTTCCGCTTTCTTTAGTATCAAGCGGTGCGGGACGATCCATGCGGAACAACTTGTTCCAAGGCTCACCCTTGCTTCAATCGCTCTTCCAGATAGCTGTAGCGCACGCCCTCTTCGTCGGTCTCTACCGCGAGGCGAAACGCATCCGGCTCCCCGCACATGATCAAAAACGACTTGCTGCGGGTAATTCCCGTATACACCAGCTTGCGCCGCAGCATGCGGTGGTAGCTGCGGACAAACGGCATGACCACGATGGGAAACTCGCTGCCCTGCGACTTGTGCACGGAGCAGCAGTAGGCCAGTGTGAGCTGGTGATACTCCGGACGCTTGTACACCACTTCCCGGCCGTCAAAGGAAACGACCATCATCTCGGTGTTCTCTGCGTTTTCATTCGGGTAAAAAATGGCGACAATTTCTCCCATGTCGCCGTTGAACACCTGTTCCTCGGCGTTGTTGACCAACTGCAGCACCTTGTCCCCGGTGCGGAAGACGGTGTCGCCAAACGTCACCTCCCGCTTCTGTTCAGTCTTGGGATTGAACAGTTGCTGCAGCTCTTCGTTCAGCCGGTTTACTCCGGCATTTCCCTTGTACATGGGAGCGAGGACTTGTACATCTTTGGCCGTATACCCTTTCTTTACGGCTCCGGCGCAGATTTGTTTCACCGCTTCCACCACATCTTGTGGCGAACTTGTGAAAAATCGACGGTCAGGCGTCGTGGCCAACAAATCGGACGGGACCAATCCCTTGCGGACATCGTGAGCCAGCCGGATGATCGAGGACTCCTGCGCCTGCCGGTAAATCTCGCTGAGCTGTACGCGCGGCAACAGACCCGAGCGGATCATGTCCTGCAGCACGTTGCCGGGGCCGACCGACGGCAGCTGATCCGGGTCGCCCACCATAATCACCTGCATCTCGTCCGGCACGGCGCGAAACAGCTGATTGGCCAGCCAGACGTCCACCATCGACATCTCGTCGACGATCAACAGCCGTCCCCGGATCGGATGCTCCGCGTCGTGCTGAAAGCTGTCCCCTTTCCAACCGAGGAGGCGGTGAATGGTCATCGCTGGCAGACCGGTTGTCTCCGACATGCGTTTGGCTGCCCGACCGGTGGGAGCGACCAGCAGGATGGGGAAGGGATTTTCTTCGTCGTAGGTCTTCAGGTCTAGCGAAATGCCGTGCAGTTGGGCAAACACGCGACAGATCCCGCGAATCACCGTCGTTTTCCCCGTGCCGGGACCGCCGGTCAAGAGCATCAGTCCGGATTTGATCGCCTGCTCGATCGCATCCCGCTGCGTTTGGGCGTACGTGATGCCCAGCTCTTCTTCCACTGCGCCCAGCGCCCGGTAAAACTCCGAAGCGGGAAAGGCGCCAAACTCGTCCCGTTCGGCAAAGTAGCGCAGCCGCTTGGCCAGCCCAATTTCCGCAAAAAACAGCGAAGGCAGATAGACCCGGTCTTCGTCCCAGACCACTTTGCTCTCGACAAAAAGCGATTCCACGGCAAGCGCAATCTCCTCCGGCTGAAAGCGGTGTCCCCCGCACTCGTCCAACAGGCGCAGCGTTTTTTCACACAGCTCGTCCGCCGGCAGAAACACGTGTCCTTCGGAGTAGCAGGCTTCCTGCAAAACGTACAGGGCTGCCGCCTTGACCCTCTCCTCCGAGGAAGCGGCAATTCCCGTAGCCCGGGCGATTTCGTCCGCCCGCTTGAACCCGATGCCCGCGACATCCTCGATCAGCCGATACGGCTGTTCCGTCAGGACAGTCATCGTCTCCAGCTTGTACGTCTGATAAATCCGCAGCGCCAACTGGACGCCGATGCCAAACTCGTAGAGAAACACCATCGCTCGCTCCAGGGAGCGGTGTTCCATCACCGACTCGTAGATCTGCTTGGCGCGCGTCTCCGAGATACCCGGCACCTCCACGAGCCGCTCCGGCTGCTCGGCGATGATTGTGAGCGCCTCTACGCCCAGATGCTGCACGATGCGTTTCGCTCGTCTTGCCGATGCCTTGAAACAGTCCGCTGGCCAGATAGCGCTCCACTCCTGCCCGGGTCTTGGGCGTTTCCCGTTCATACCTGTTGACTGCGTACTGCTGCCCAAACTTTGGATGCGTCTTCCACTCACCGTAAAACGTGTACAGCTCCTCCGGATGCGGCCGGGGGAAGTTCCCGACGACCACGACCTCGGCATCCTTCACCGGTTCTGTAGTCTCCTCCACTGTTAGACGAATGACACCGTACCACGTTTCTTCATTGTAAAAAATTTCTTGCGCGACATAGCCGCGTATGTAAGGTTCGGCAAACAAGGAAAGTGTCTGCTGTGACACCGCACACGCCTCCCGGATGGGAAAATCCCGCGGGATTCCCCCGAAACTCTTGTTCGATTATAAAATCGTTCTGCCAGCTCTGACAACCGCGCCGACGGCAAACGGGCCGTCCTTCACGTCGATTGGCAAGAAAAAAACCAGCAGCGTCCTCGTGCGCTTGCTGGTTGTTGTGACTTCTGTGAATCGGTCCGGCCCAGGCTCATCGGCCGCAACCGTCTGCAGCTGTCTGAAAAGATTACCGCGCCACCCGTTTGACGATGTCCGCCGTCGTTTGCGCCGCCTGCTTCACCTCTTCCACCGTGTTGGTGATGCCAAAGCTGAAGCGAACAGCCGAACGCATGACCGGATCGTCCAGGCACATCGCCTGCAGAACGTGGGACAGTTCCAGCGAACCCGACGTGCAGGCGGAGCCGCTGGCGGCGGCAATGCCGGCCAGATCCAGGTTCATCAGCATCGTCTCGGTATGGACGCCCGGAAAGCTGACGTTGAGGATGTGCGGCAAATGCCGTTCGGGGTGACCGTTTACGTGATACGCGATGCCCGCCTCCCGCCAGACGGCAAGCATCGCTTCGCGCATCTGCCGGTACTTGGCGACGCGCTCCTCCATCTCCCTGGCCGCGATCTCCGCCGCCTCTGCAAAGCCGACGATGCCGGCCAGGTTTTCCGTGCCGCCCCGCCGATTCCGCTCCTGTTTACCGCCGTGCAGATGCGGCTGAATCGGCACCTTCCGTCCCAGGTACAGGGCCCCTACGCCTTTCGGGCCGTTGATCTTGTGGGCGGAGACGGAGAGCATGTCCACCGGCAGTTCGCTGACGTTGAGGGGCATCACGCCGAATGCCTGCACCGCGTCGGTGTGAAACACGATGTTCCGTTCGCGGAGAAACCGGCCAATCTCCTCGATCGGCTGGATCGTCCCCACTTCGTTGTTGCCGTACATGATCGAGACCAGCACGGTATCCGGTCGGACCGCCTGTTTGAGTTCCTCCGGGCTGACCATGCCCGTCTCATCCACCGGCAGGTACGTCACTTCAAATCCCAACTGCTCCAGGTGCGCGCAAGCATGCAGGACGGCGTGGTGCTCCACGCTGGACGTAATGACGTGCCGCCCTCGATCCTGCTGGGCCATCGCTCCCCCGATGATCGCCATGTTGTCCGCCTCCGTCCCGCCGCTGGTAAAGACGATCGTCTGCGGTTCGGCACCGAGAATGTGAGCGATCCGGTCACGCGCACGTTCCAGGCCCATGCGCGCCTCCCGGCCAAAGCCGTGCAGACTGGAGGGATTGCCGTATACGTTCGTCAGATAGGGGTGCATCGCTTCCGCCACGCGCGGATGGACAGGGGTCGTGGCGGCGTGGTCCAGATAGATCATCTCGCGCTCTCCTTTTTTGCTTCGTACGCTGTTGCGTCAAATGTAGAACATGTAGCCGTCCGTCTGTCCTTCATCCTTGTAGCTGATCAAATCCTGCAGCGTCGTGGAATCGAGGACGGCAGATATGCTGTCGCGGATGCGCAGCCACAGATAGCGCTTGGCCGGGTCTTCCTCCTCGGTGAACTCCACCGGGCTGATCGGCCCTTCCAACACGCGGATAATGTCGCCGGCGGAGATTTCATCCGGCTTTTTTGCCAGGACATACCCGCCGTATGCGCCGCGGATGCTTTTCACCAGTCCGGCATTGCGGAGCGGCGCGATCAACTGCTCCAGGTAATGTTCGGACAAATCGTGCCGCTGGGCAATGCTCCGCAGCGAAATCGGGCCTTCGCCAAAGCGGTTGGCCAATTCCATCATAATGGTCAGGCCGTAACGTCCTTTCGTCGAAATTTTCACGGTACCAACTCTCCTTTTTTCCTCTCGCTCCCTGCCCACCTCCTCCATGACCATTGACCTACATGAGACGGGCGGTTGGGGACACACTACGTTGCAGGGGGTGAATGCACATGGCCACCAATCAAAAAGCGGTAGACGGAAAAAACCATCCCTCTGCGGCGCTGTACGACCATCCAGCCGGCACGATCGCCCACAAGGCGCGATTCGGAGCCAGCGAGCAGAGCAAACAGCCGAACGAAAACGGCGATCTTCCCAACAAACCGGGCGGAACCGCCCGTACCTGATCGCTCGTTCCCCCGCCACCCGGGGGAACGTTTACGGTCTGGGCATCTGTAAGCGCTCTGCCTGTCTGCAGCGAATTTCCTGCTCGTAGCCGATCGGCTTCGGCTGATAAAACGTGTAGTCGGTCCCGTCCGGCAAATACTGCTGCGGGACGTATCCGCCGGGATATTCGTGCGGATAGAGATATCCTTTGCCGTGGCCGAGCCGGGACGCACCCTTGTAGGCGGCGTCGCGCAGGTGGAGCGGCACCGGTTTGTGCCCGTCTCTCCTGATCGCGGCCAACGCCTGGTTGATCCCGTTGTAGGCGGCGTTACTCTTGGGCGCCGTCGCCAGGTACGTGGTCGCCTGGGCCAGGGGAATCCGTCCCTCCGGCATGCCGATCAACTCCACCGCCTGGAAGCAGGAAACAGCGACAGTGATCGCCTGCGGGTCGGCGTTGCCGATGTCTTCCGAGGCGGAGATCACCAGCCGGCGGGCGATAAACCGGGGGTCTTCGCCCGCATCGATCATCCGCGCCAGCCAGTACAGGGCGGCGTCCGGATCGGAGCCGCGAATCGACTTGATAAACGCGGATATGGTGTCGTAGTGGTTGTCGCCGCTTTTGTCGTAGCGAACAGCGCGCCGCTGGATGGACTCCACCGCTACTTCCAGCGTGACGCGAATCACGCCGTGTTCATCCGGAGGCGTCGTCTTCACGGCCAGTTCCAGTGCGTTCAACAGTCTGCGCGCATCTCCTTCGGCGTACCGGATCAGATGATCAGCAGCCTCGGGCGTGACCGTGACGTTCAATTCTCCCAGGCCCCGTTCGCGGTCGGTAACGGCCCGCTCCAACACCTGCCGCAGTTCTTCCTCGTTCAGCGGATGGAGCGAAAATATCTGCGAACGGGAGAGCAGGGCGGCGTTTACTTCAAAAAACGGATTTTCCGTTGTCGCCCCAATCAGGATAATGGTCCCATCCTCCACACAAGGGAGCAGGGCATCCTGCTGCGCCTTGTTGAAGCGGTGTATCTCGTCGATAAACAGCGTCGTGCGCTGACCGTTCATAACCAGACGGTCTTTGGCCTCGTCCACGATGCGGCGGATGTCGGCGACTCCTGCCGTCACCGCGTTTAGTTCGGCGAAATGGGATTTGGTCGTGTTGGCGATGATTTTCGCCAATGTCGTCTTCCCCGCCCCGGGCGGACCGTAAAAGATGAGCGAAGAGACCTGGTCGGCCTCGATCGCTCGCCTGAGCAGCTTGCCTGGTGCCAAAATATGTGATTGTCCGAGCACCTCATCCACGGTCCGCGGCCTCATCCGCGCCGCCAGCGGCTGGAGTTTGCCCGAATCGTGCTGTTCGTATGCGAATGAAAAAAGATCCATTACTACATACCCTTTCATGTTAATGGGGTTGTCTCAATATCATAGCATAATGGAAACAAACGTGCATTGGCAAGCAACCATTCATCGCTCAGGCGAGTCGGCAGGTCATGTGCCTATAGCAGCGAAGTCCCCCTGCCGGATATGCCCCACTACCGAACCGAGATCACACGCTGTTCCCGGCTGCTCTGCTCCGCCCATTCAATCACCCGAATCACGTTCATCGCATCCACAGGTGAAACAGGCGCCGGTGTATCGGACACAATCGCTTCGTACATCTGTTGATAGTACGTCTGATACGCGCCGGGAATGGTTTCCACGCTGCTGCTCACGTTCAGTTCTCCCACGCTCAGCGTGAGCTGTCCATACGTCTCTTTGCGATCCCTGCCCCACTCAGGTCCTCCCGGGATCTGTCCCGCTCGCAACGCGTCTTCCTGCGGGTCCAAACCGTACTTGATGAAACTGCCCTTGTCGCCGTGAATCATAAATCGGGGACCAGGCTGACGGACCAGCGAACCGGCGTGCAAAATCACCCGCAGCGCCCCGTATCCGAGCACGATGTGGAAAAAGTCCGTCGCCCTGGCTCCGGGACGCTGCGCGCCGACATCGGCCATCACCGTCTGCGGCAGACCGAAGAGATGAAGCGCCTGATCGATCAGATGGGAACCCAGGTCGTACAGAATGCCGGAACCGGGCAAATCCCGCTCCCGCCAGCGGTCGGTCACCTCCGGACGGTAACGGTCGTAGTGCGCTTCATACAGGAAAACCTCCCCCAATGCACCGGTTTGCAGCAGGTGTTTCACCGTCAAAAAATCGTTGTCCCATCTGCGGTTGTGGTAGACGCTGAGCACGCGCCCGCGCGACTCGGCCAGCCGGATCAGCTCTTCCGCTTCCGAAGAGCGGATCACAAACGGCTTCTCCACCACGACATGTTTGCCTGCCAAAAGCGCCTGCTTGGCGTACGGGTAGTGGGAGGTGTTTGGCGCGGCAACGACCACCAGTTCAATCTGATCGTCAGACAAAAGATCATCCACGCTGGCGACCACCTCTGCCTCGGGCAGGTCGGCACGCACCTTTTCCGGACGGGATGAGACGACCTTCGCCAGTTTTAATCCCGGCACTGCCCGAATCACCGGCGCATGAAAGACCTGGCCCGATAATCCATATCCAATCAACCCGACGTTTACCTGTTTCACAATGTTCCTCCCCCTTGCTCCGTCAAACGGGAAGCGACCAAGAGCTCCACGCCCGCCTGCTCCAATGCGCCCCGAACCGTTTCCGCCGGCTCCGCGTCGGTGACGACGATGTCGATTTTGTCCAGGCTGCACACCTTGTGAAACAGCCGCTTGCCAAACTTGCTGGAATCGGCCAGCACGATGACCTGATCGGCGCATGCCAGCATTGCCTTTTTCACGTACGCTTCGTCCACCGTTTGGGCGGTCAGTCCTTCCGACGTGATGCCGCACGCGCCGAGCAGCAGTTTGTCTACGCGCATTTCGTGCAGATCGGCGATCGTCTTGGGCCCAAACAAGCCGCGGTGCCAGACGTTTAGCTGACCGCCGAGCAGATGTATTTCCGCCGACCGCTTCCGGCTGAAAATGTCGGCCACGTCAATGGAGTTGGTGACGATTACGCACTGTTCGGCTGACATGCATTCCGCCGCAAACTGCACCGTCGTGGCCGTATCCAACAGAAGATAGTCACCGCTGCGGATCAACGACGCAGCCGCCCTGCCTATCTCCCGTTTGCCAGCGGGGTTGTTCAATCGCTCTTGGTAGCTCTGCACATGCTTGGTCAAGGTGGGCAGCACTGCTCCGCCGCGGACGCGAATGATTTCCCCTCGCTCCTCCAATTTGACCAGGTCGCGGCGGGCCGAGTCGCGGGAAATGCCAAACCAGTCGCACATTTGCTCCACAGTGATCCGCTGGTGTCGCTGCAGATGGCGCAGGACAGCGGCTAGACGTTCTTCTTGCTGCATGGTAACTCCCTCGTTTACGGAAAAGTTATCTCTATGATAAGCATTTTGCTTACGACCGTCAAAAATATTCGTGTATTGCGAGTGGTTTGTAAGCAAAACGCGCAATACCGTTGATCAGGAAAAGGAGATGCGCTATAGTAGACGGAAACGATATCCAAGGAGAGGAGCGAATCAACATGGCCCGGACAGAATCCACGATGTTCCCGCTCGGTCAAAAGGCACCTGACTTCGCACTGCCGGACACGGTAACCGGCAAGGTCATGTCGCTTTCCGAGCTTGCCTCCAAACAGGCGACGGTGATCATGTTCATCTGCAACCACTGCCCGTTTGTCAAACACGTACAAGCGGAACTGGTACGCCTTGCGAACGACTACCTTCCCAAGGGCGTCTCCTTCATCGCGATCAGTTCCAATGACGCTGCCGCCTATCCGGACGATTCGCCCGAGCGGATGAAGCAGGTGGCAGAAGAATGGAAGTATCCCTTCCCGTACCTGTACGACGAAACGCAGGAGGTCGCTCGCGCCTATCAGGCCGCGTGCACACCCGACTTTTACGTGTTCGACGGCAATCTGGCATGCGCCTATCGCGGTCAATTGGACGACTCCCGTCCAGGCAACGACATTCCTGTCACCGGCGCGTCCATCCGCGCTGCTCTGGATCAACTGCTCAAAGGCGAGCCCGTAACCGTCCCGCAAAAACCGAGTCTTGGCTGCAATATCAAGTGGAAGCAGCCTGAATGATGAATGAACAAAACCCACTACCGAAAGCTGGTAGTGGGTTTTGTATCATTATGTCTGCAGTCAAAGAAGCTGCTGCGTCATTTTCGCAGCAGCTTTTCCTTGGGTTATCCTTTTGCCGGCTGCCAGTCCAGTATGTCGCGGACGACGACGCTGGCCAGAATCAGCCCCGCAACGGAAGGCACAAACGCGTTGCTTGCTGGGGGACGGCGTGCCTTGCTGATCGGCGAATTGGTATCGGCAATCTGGGTACGCACGTCTTCGCGGATCGTTACCGGAATTTCTTTGGAATACACCACTTTGACGCCTTTGTGGATGCCTTTTTTCCGCAGTTCGCGCCGGATCACCTTGGCGATCGGGTCGTAGCTGGTCTGGGAAATGTCAGCCACTTCGAACCGGGTCGGGTCCATCTTGTTCGCCGCCCCCATGCTGGAGACGATCGGAATGCCGCGCCGCTTCGCCTCCTGGATCACGTGAAGCTTGGCCGTCATGAGGTCCATCGCGTCAACGATGTAATCCAGCTTGTGGGCGAAAAGCTGATCGGCCGTCTCCTGGTTGTAAAACATGTTCAGTGTGACCACTTCGCACTCCGGATTGATCGCAGCGATGCGCTCCTTCATCAGCTCGGTCTTTGGCTGGCCGATGGTATGCAGGGTGGCGTGAATCTGCCGGTTGATGTTGGTGATGTCCACCACGTCCTTGTCCACCAGCACCAGCTTGCCGACGCCAGTGCGGGCCAATGCCTCCACCGTAAACGAACCGACGCCGCCGATGCCCAGCACGGCGACGGTGCTGTTTTTCATTTTTTCCAAGCCCTCGGGACCGAAGGCCAGCTCACAACGGGAAAATTGATGAAGCATGTTTCCGTCAACCTCTTCCTCTCACACGATCTGTACGACCCGGCTTCTCCCTCTTGCCCGCTGTAATGATCATCGGAAAAGTAGGAATCCCGGGCAAAAAAGGAGCCCCATAATGCCGTGCAGCTCCTGAAGTTTTGAACCTGCGCCTGGCAGGTGGGTGTCTCGCCCAACCGTTCCGGACGTCCACTCGATGGAGGCGTGTCCTCGCGGGTGGGACGGCAGACTCCCATGAATGTGTTTGTGGCTCAAAACTATTCGGAAGTCACGGGCATCGCAGGGCTATTCTTCAGTATAACCAATGTATCAGAGGCGAATGCGCCTGTGCAAGTACGCTTATTCCTGCTCGTCTTCTTCCTTGACCGTGGTGGTGATGTTCAGTTCGGCAAGCTGCAGCGGCGATACTTGTCCCGGTGCGTCCGTCATTAGGTCGCTGGCGCTTGCTGTTTTCGGGAAGGCGATGACTTCGCGCAGGTTGTTGCGGCCGGCCAGCAGCATGACCAGACGGTCCAGACCGAGGGCAATGCCGCCGTGCGGAGGCGTGCCGTATTCAAAGGCATCCAGCAGGAAGCCGAATTGCTTGCGCGCTTCCTCCTGCGAAAAGCCGAGTGCCTTGAACATTTTTTCCTGCACGTCACGCTTGTAAATCCGCATCGAACCGCCGCCCAGCTCGTAGCCGTTGAGCACCATGTCATACGCCTGTGCCCTGATCTGTCCCGGGTCGGTTTCAAACAGATGCAGGTCTTCGTCTTTCGGACGCGTGAACGGATGGTGCAGGGCGACGTAGCGCTGCGCTTCTTCGTCCCATTCCAACAGCGGGAAGTCCACCACCCACAGGAAGGCAAACTTGCTGTGGTCGATTAGGCCAAGCTCTTCACCCAGTTTGGAACGCAGTGCGCCCAGCGCGTCTGCCACCACTTTCGGCTTGTCGGCCACAAACAGAAGCAGGTCGCCTTCTTCCGCTGCCAGCCGCTGTTTCAGCGCGTCAATTTCTTCCGCAGAGAAGAACTTGGCGATCGGCCCTTTCACCTCGCCGTCCTTGAAGCCCATCCAGGCCAACCCTTTCGCCCCGTAGCGGGCCGCGAATTTGCCCAGATCGTCCGCTTCCTTGCGGGAGTAGTGACCGCATCCTTTGGCATTGATCGCTTTTACCTGGCCACCGGTAGCGACGGCACCGGCGAATACTTTGAAATTGCAGTTGGCCACGAGATCGGACACGTCCGTCAGCTCCATGCCGAAGCGGATGTCCGGCTTGTCGGAACCGTAGCGGGCCATCGCTTCCGCATAGGTAAGGCGCGGGAACGGCGTTGGAACGTCCACGCCAATCGTTTCCTTGAAAACGTGGGCGACCATCTGCTCCATCATCGGCAGCAGCTCTTCCATGGACAAGAACGACGTCTCGATGTCCACCTGGGTAAACTCGGGCTGACGGTCAGCGCGCAGGTCTTCATCGCGGAAGCAGCGGGCGATCTGGTAGTAGCGCTCCAGGCCGGAGATCATCAGCAGCTGCTTAAACAACTGCGGCGATTGCGGCAGCGCGTAAAATTCGCCCGGATGTACGCGGGACGGCACCAGGTAGTCGCGCGCCCCTTCCGGTGTGCTCTTGGTCAGGATCGGCGTCTCCACTTCAACGAAGCCGCGGCTGTCCAAAAAGTCGCGGAATGCCTTGGACGCCTTGCTGCGCAGCAGCAGAGCGCGCTGCATCTCCGGACGGCGCAGGTCCAGATAGCGGTACTTGAGTCGGACCTGCTCATCCACGTCGATCTCGTCTTCGATCACAAACGGCGGTGTCTTCGCATCATTGAGAACCTCGATTTCGGCGACGTGCACTTCCACTTCGCCGGTTTTCAGCTTCGGGTTGACCGCTTCCGGATCGCGCTTGACCACGGTTCCCTTTACGGCCAGCACGTATTCGCTGCGGACCTTGTCGGCGATTTCCCACGCTGTTTTGTTATATTCCGGGTTGAACACGATCTGCACGATGCCGGTCCGGTCGCGGAAGTCGATGAAAATCACTCCGCCCAGGTCGCGCCGTTTCTGCACCCAGCCATTCAGGACGACCTCCTGACCGATGTGTTCCTTGCTTACTTCTCCACAATGCACGGTACGGTATTGCCACGTCATCTTCGGTATTCCTCCACTCTTCATCTCTGCGAATTATACTGAACCATTTTGTTATGCGCGTGCCGCCAGTCGTTCGGCCAGCACGGCGGCGACCTGGTCGCGCTTTACTTCCTGCTGTTCGCCGGTCGCCATCTCCTTGAGGACGACCGTGCCGTTTGCCAGCTCCGCCTCGCCGATAATCGCCGTATAAGCGGCACCCAGCCGGTCGGCCTGCTTGAACTGCGCCTTCATTTTGCGATCCAGGTAGTCCAGATCGGCGGACACCCCGGCGCGGCGCAGCTCGTCGACGAGGATGAATGCCTCCTGCTTTGCATCAGGGGTCTGGATCGCCACGAAACAGTCAATCCCCCCACTCACAGGCAGCTGGACGCCCTGCTTTTCCAGCGCGAGCAGCAGCCGCTCAATGCTGAGCGCAAAGCCAATGCCCGGCATGTCTTCGCCGCCCAGTTCGGCCACAAGCCCGTTGTAACGGCCGCCGCCGCAGAGCGTTTCGACAGCGCCGATTTCCGCCATTTTGATCTCAAATGCCGTCAGGGTGTAGTAATCCAGTCCCCGCACCAGCCGCGGATTGACCGTGTACGGGATGTTGAGCGCGCTCAGATAGCCCTTGACCGCCTCAAAG
Source organism: Brevibacillus sedimenti (assembly GCF_020923495.1). Lineage (GTDB taxonomy): Bacteria > Bacillota > Bacilli > Brevibacillales > Brevibacillaceae > Brevibacillus > Brevibacillus aydinogluensis. Next base: position 2,444,096 of record NZ_CP064048.1, on the reverse strand, counting down.
TGGGCAGCGGACTCGTCGCTCAGGTAGTCGAGAATGGACGGTGCGTCCTTGGTCAGCGTCCGGCATTTTTCGTTTTTGCAGTCCAGCACGCGCAGCGGGTTGCGGTCAATGCGGGATTGACAGTCGGCGCACAGCTCGCTGCGGACGCCGTTCAGGTGGGCGAGCAGGTGCTCGCGGTGGCGGGCGCGGTCCTCAAGGGTGCCGACACTGTTCAGCTCCACGCTCAAGCCCGTCAGTCCCATCTCCTGGTAGAATCGCATCGCCAGCGCGATCACTTCCGCGTCAATCGCCGGATCGCTGGAGCCGATCGCCTCCACCCCAAACTGGACAAACTGGCGGTAGCGTCCGGCCTGGGGACGTTCATGGCGAAACATCGGGCCCAGGTAGTACACTTTCACCGGCTGGTTGGGCTGCCCGTACAGCTTGTGCTCGACATAGGCGCGCACCACGCCGGCCGTCCCTTCCGGCCTGAGTGTCAGCGCGTCGTCGCTTCGCGGATTGGAGACGCTGTACATCTCCTTTTCCACGATGTCCGTGGTTTCGCCCACGCCGCGTTGAAACAGCTCCGTGCTCTCAAACAACGGCGTGCGGATTTCCTGATAATTGTAGCGGCGGCTAAGGTCGCGGGCCCTGGCCTCGACGTACTGCCACAGCTCCACGGTACCGGGCATGATGTCCTGCGTACCGCGGGGAATTTGAATCCTTGTCATCTTGCCTGAAACCTCCATTGTCTGTTCCCGCAGGAACGTTGGTAAGCAAAATAAAAAATCTCCCGCCGCCCGACATGCCGTCCGGACATGTCAGGGACGAGAGATGGTTTTCCCGTGGTGCCACCCTGATTGGACTCCGACAGGGAGTCCCGCTTGTTGGCCGTTAACGCCGGCGTACGCCTGCCGGTTACTGGGATGGCGGCCGAAATTGCGCCGTTTTTTCCGTTCACCGACGGTCCTCGGGGATGTCATTCGCCAGGCCGTTATAGAGAAACGCTCTCAGCCGCGGCGCTTCCTCTCTGGCTATCCGTCTCCTGGGTACTTGTTCCCGTCATCAGATCAGACAATTGATCTATCGTGAAAGCTTAATGAAAATCATAGCAAACCGCCAATCCGCCGTCAACAGGCGCTCGGTAAAACTTTTTCCACCGGCTACTCCGCCTGCTGCGCAGGTGCGGCTGCGGTCCCAAAGTAGACCTGATCGAGATCACGGAGCTTTTCTTCCGTCAGTTTCCGGTAGGTTTCGTTGTACGTCTTGGGGTCTTTGGGATTGGGCCAGCGCGTCAGCTTGCCGCTGCCGGGCGCCATCAGCTTGGACACGGCGCCGCAACCCAGCCCCAGGATAGTCTGAACTTCTTCCATGATCATGATATTGTAGATGCTCTCCCGGCCGTCAAGGGCGTAGCCGACATTTTCCAGGTTGCCGAGGATGTTTTTCTGCCGGTAGAGGTAGTACGGATGGTAGCCGTGGGCTTTCGTCCACTCCGACGCCAGCTCCATCATCCGGCTGATCTCCTCCCGGCTGGCTACCTTGTAGCGCTCTTTGTTTTGCGTCATCTCGGACGCCCGCTTGAACGAGAGGGTGTGCACCGTCAGCGAGGCGGGCATCAGTTTTTCCACTTCCCGCAGGCTGTGTTCCAGCTCGGCCAGTCCTTCGTTGGGCAGGCCGATGATCAGGTCCATGTTGATGTTGGTCAGCCCCATCTCCATGGCGAGATGGTACTTTTCAATTGTCTCCTCGACCGTGTGGTGGCGGCCAATTGCATGGAGCGTCTCCTGGGTAAACGACTGCGGGTTGATGCTGATCCGGTCCACGTTCCAGCGCTTCATCACCGCCAGCTTTTCCCGCGTGATCGTATCGGGCCGTCCCGCTTCCACAGTCAGCTCGCGCACATCCGCCATGTGCGGAAACGAGCGGTGCATCTTGTCGAACAGCTGATCCAGATCTTCGGCTGTAATGCTGGTCGGCGTGCCGCCTCCAAAGTACACGGAGGTGATCCGCATGTCATGCCGCTTCAGCCACTCGCCCAGCCGTTCCATCTCGTAATGCAATCCTTCCAGAAACGGATTGACGGAGGCGGTGTGGCTGCGGATGGCGTAGGCGGGAAAGGTGCAGTAGGCGCACTTGGTGGGACAAAACGGGATGCCGATGTAGACGGACAGCTCCCGGTCGATCCGGTACAAATCAGGCACCACCTGCAGCTGCCGGTCGACAATCTCCTGCAGCAGGCGGAGCTTGTATGGCCGGACCATGAAGTCCTGCCGCAGCCGGCGGTGTGCTGCTTCCTGACTGGCGCCGGAAGAGAGCAGATGATGCAGCAACTTGGTGGGGCGGATGCCGGTCAGGATGCCCCAGCCCTGCTCCATGCCGGTGAACTCCTCCAGCATGACCAGCAGGACGTAGCTGACCGCCTGCTTGGCGACTTTCCGCTTCCCTATCTCATCCAGGCCGGCAGTCTGTCTCTCAGCGCTGTGGACAAACCGGCGCCCTCCGGCCAACAGCTCGCCCTCCGCCGATACACTGCCGTCCCTGTCTGACAGAGCAATCCGGATGCGTACCCCCTCATCGCCGCTCCATTCGTCCACGTAGGCGATCTCCGGGTCTTCGTAAAACAAAGCGAGAATCAAGGCGATTTCCCGCTCGAATGCGTGTCCTTCACATTTGACTTGTATCATCGGTTCCACCTGCTTTTCAGTATGCCACCCTTCATCTTATCCGACCTGAAAAGCCGGGTCAACCGAATCGGCCGGTGCAAAAACGTCGCGTCATGAGTGCAGCTTTCGCCTCAATGTCCGTACATCCCGCACGCTGATGTCGAATTCCCTCGACAATTCCACGTCGGTGAGCGCGGATTCTTTCTCCAGAAAATCGTGGAAATCGACAGAAAACAGACGCCGATTGGCTTCCTGGGCAAATGCTTCCTTGTTGGATTGTCTCACTTTGTTCTCCTCGCTTTCTCGATGTATGCTCCAATCCCTAGTATGGCCGCGTCCGGAGAAAAGCATAAGCGAGGCGGAGCCAGGTGTGCCGTTTTGAGCGCAACGATTCGCAATTGCAAAAGAAGTTTGTCGGATAATGCAGGAAAAAGCAGGGGAAAGGCCGAAGGTATAACTTGGCAAATCATGCATGCGATCGACTTTTACTATCATGGAAAGGATGTCTGACGTGTTTCAGCAACAAAAGATTCTGCGGACCATTATGGCGGCGGTCTGCATCGTATCGCTTCCCGTATCGGCCGCAAAGGCGGAGAGTTCCGTCCAGGTCAGCGTGGACAAGCTGAACGTTCGATCCGGGCCAAGCCTGCAGGATCAGGTGCTTACCACGCTGCCCGTCAACAGCGTCCTGCCGGTCCTTGCCGAGCAAGGCGAGTGGCTGAACGTCCGGCTTCCCGACGGCCGCACCGGCTGGGTGGCCGGCTGGCTGGTCAAACCGACAGCCCAAGCGAACACAGGACTGCTGGCGGAGAGCCAAACGACCAACCTCAACGTGCGTACTGGTCCCGGCCTGACGTATTCCGTCATTCAGACCATTAATCCGGGTACGCGCTATCCGATCGTGCAGCGCAGTGGGGATTGGCTGATGATTGAGCTGCCCTCACAGAAAAAAGGGTGGGTGGCCAGCTGGCTGGTCACTGAGCACCGCGCTGCCGATCAAGGGACGACGGCGCCCGGCGGCGTTAGCGGCGGACAAGCTAACGGCAGCACGCCGGCGACGTCTCCCGCCGGACAGACAAATCAGCAGGGGCGCGAGCTGATCCTGGACTACGCGCCGTACGTCTACCCCGTACCGGACTACGCGCAGCCAGCCATCGGACAGCTCCACAACGGCGAGATCATCACCGTTTTGACGGAACAAAACGGGTGGATCCAGTTTCCCTACAACGGCGTCAACGCCTGGATACCCAAACAGGGAACGGGCCAGACTCCGGCTCCAGCCGGCAGCGGCCAGCCAAATCCGAATCCGCCGCAGCCTGCTCCGAACGCCGGTGCGCCCAGCTCCGGCCAGCCGCAATCTCCCGCAAAGCGGACTGCCACGGTCCAGACAGACGGTCTCAACCTGCGCGGCCAGCCCAGCACGAACAGTCCCATCCTGGGAACGTTAAAGCTGGGGACCACGCTGACCATTCTGGAACAGCAGGGCGATTGGTACCGCGTCCAGACGCCGGACGGCAAAACCGGCTGGGTGGCCGGCTGGCTCATCAGCGTGCAGCAACCGGCCATGTCCGGTCCGCACGTCACCATATTGAATCCGGACACCAACATTCGCTCCGGTCCCGGCACCCAGTACGACATCATCAAACGGGTACAGACCGGGGAAAAATACGCGATCGTGAAAAAAGAAGGAGACTGGTTCCAAATCACCTTGAGCGACGGTTCGACAGGCTACGTCGCCGGATGGCTGGTGTCTCCGCAGGGCATGCCTCCCGTCATCAAGGGCAATGAACTGGTCGGCAAGGTGATCGTGGTCGACCCCGGCCACGGCGGCAACGACACGGGAGCGACCGGTTCCAGCTTTTCCACACAGGAAAAGACGGTCAACCTGCAGGTGGGGCTGCTGCTGAAAAACAAGCTGGAAGCAGCCGGAGCCAAGGTGATCATGACCCGCAGTGACGACCGCAAGCTCACGCTGCAGCAGCGCGTGGACATTGCCGTGCAGAACAATGCGGACATTTTCGTCAGCATTCACCACAACACCCATCCCAACTCGCAGACAAACGGCACGATCGTCTTTTATTACAACCAGGGCAATTCGAGCAAGCTCGCCTCGCTGGTGCAAAGCGAAATCGTCAAGGCGACCAACTACAAGGACCTGCAGTCCAGGTTCGGCAATTACTACGTCCTGCGGGAGAATCCGATTCCGTCCATTCTGGCAGAGATCGGTTTCCTCTCCAACTACAACGAAGAGATGCGGCTGCGTTCCGAAAAACAACAGGATTTGGCCGCCGAAGGGCTGTACAAAGGCATTCTGCAGTACTTCGCCTCCCAAAACGTTCAGGGAGGATAAGCGTAAGACCCCTTGTCCGTTTTCCATGGAGAAAACAGCAAGGGGGTTTTTCGTTCGTCCGCGATGCAAGGAAACCATTTCCTTGACATCCATTTCATGCAACCGTTATGCTGAAGACATACTCATCAGTATGGAATGAATACATGGTCGGAGAGATACGATGACGACACGCGAACGAATCATGGAAGCGGCCCGACGGTTGGCCGCCCGCCACCCTTTTGACAGAATCAGTTTCGCCGATGTGGCGAAAGCGGCCGGCGTCCACTGGACAGCGGTGAGACGCCACTTCGGCAGCAAGCAGGAGATGAGAGCCTGGCTGGCCCAACAGCAGGAAGACAACGTGCCGTCACTGGCCGATACGCGGACGCGCATTTTGGATGCTGCCGCCCGCGTATTCGCCCGACTGGGGTATGCCGGAGCATCGTTGGAACAGGTGGCCGCCGACGCCGGGATGACAAAGGGAGCCGTCTACTGGCACTTTTCTAGCAAAAGCGATCTGTTCGCCGCCTTGTGCGAGAAAAACCTCACGCAGCAGCTCAAGATGCTTACCCAACAGGCGGGTTCCGCCCTCAATTCGGCTGTTCCCGCACAGGGGCTCGCCCGTTTGCTGCAGTCGCAATTTGCCTGCGTGGAAGAGGGTCAGGGCAATCCGATGCTGTTTTTCGAATTTGTCACCGCCAGCCGTGATCCGGCGGTCGGCGAAGTTCTGCGGGACGCGTACGGAAAAATCATCGACGGCGTCAGCGGCGTCCTCGCGCAGCTGCAGGAAAGCGGCGTCGTTAAACGCGATGTCGCCCCGGACTCCTTGGCAGTTCTGTTCCAGGCGTTAATCAACGGCCTGATCTTGGGCTGGCTGATTGACCCGGACCGCATCCGCTTTGAGCAGGTGGTGCCCGAGCTGTCGAGAGTCCTCTGGGAAGGCCTGCAGCCCTCGGTGGACGACGCCACTGCACCCGTTTGAAAGGCAAACGGGTTTTTTTCAGCAACCACATACTTATTGGTACGTTATTCTCATACGTTTACGTATGTAAAACGAATAGAAAGGGATGATGGAGATGATGGAGATCTATGCGATCGCGGGGGCGACAGCAGTCATGGTGGCGCTTCATGCGCACAACCACCGGAAGGTACGCCGCGCCCAAATGGCCTTTCCTCCTCGCGGATCATTCGTCACGGTGGAAGGACTGCGCCTGCACTACGTCTGTCAGGGGGCGGGACAACCGGTCGTGCTGCTGCACGGCGGAATGCTCTCCGCCTGCGATTACGCCGGGGTATTGGAATTGGCCGCAGAAGCAGGCTTCCGGGCCATCGCGTTTGACCGGCCAGGCTACGGCTACAGCGAGCGGCCCCGGCGGGACATGTCGACGCCGGCAGTTCAGGCCCGCCTGCTGCGGGAGGCGCTTTCCGTCCTTCAGGTGAAATCCCCCATTCTGGTGGCCCATTCGTGGAGCGGGTCGCTCGCGCTTTCCTATGCTTTGACCTATCCCGACGAGATCGCCGGTCTCGTACTCCTGGCACCGGGGGCCTACGCGGGTGACGCCTATCCGGCCGGAACGGCGGACCTTTTGATTGGCCGACTGCTGCGCGTTCCCTGGCTGGGCGAATTGCTGGCCAACACCGTGCTTCCGCCGTTGGCACGGCTGCTCACCAAACCGATGGTCACGGCGACATTTTCTCCTGACCCAGTGCCGCCGGGCTACCTGGAACAGGCCCGAGCCTTGTGGTCGAGACCGGGTCAGTTGAGGGCCAACCGCGAAGACATTTTGGCCTACGTCCGTACGGTCCCGCAGTGGGAGCCGCAATACGCCGAGATTCGCACGCCGGTCGTGATCGTCGTCGGCGATGCCGATCCGTTCCACCCCGAGCTGCAAGCCGGCCGCCTGCATCGGGAGATCGGCCACTCCCGGTTGGTGGTGCTCCCCGGCACCGGCCACATGATCCCGGATGTGCGTCCGGATGCCGTGGTGGAAGCTGTGCACATGGTATTGAAACACAAACAGCCGAGCTAGGCTCGGCTTCGTTTTCTCAGACCGGCCGCCTGTCCCACGGCTCCACCTGGCCGACGACCGTGAACGGCCGGTCGTCCTGGATCGCCGCACGGACGCCAACGGTGATCTCCTCGTTGGTCAGCCAGCGGGAATCGTCTCCCTGCAGCCGAAACCCGAGCAGAATCCGCCGGTACAAACAGTTGGGCACGTCGGCGACGCGGGGCGGTTCCTTGTAGGCACGGCTGCCGCAGACGTGAAACAGCCGCCATGTCCTGCGTTGCGCCGACAGTTCCTGCTGAACCGCCGGGAGCGCGTGGGGAGCGGTCGAGTGAATCCAGGCTACCACCAGATCGATTCCGCCCCGCTCGCGAACCAATGACGCGACCACTTCCCGAAACCGGTCCGTCTGGTGATAATCGACCGGCAGCAGGGAGAACCCCTCCGGCCTGCCGGATCGCTCCACCAGGGCCTGCAGCTTCTTCCGGTCTCGCCCAATCACGGCCACATGGTATCCCGCTTCCTGCAGCCACAGCGAGACCCCGGCCAGCATGCCGCTTCCGCCGATTACCAACGCTTCACGTCCCATCGCCATCCCCCTCTCCGATTCCCGTACGCTTCGCGATTAACCCGCACCTTCCGCCGTGGAATTGTCACGACTCCACGATCAGCGTGACGGGGCCGTCGTTGACCAGCCGCACTTCCATCATCGCACCAAACCGGCCTGTCTCCACATGCAGCCCTTTTTCCCGCAGCTTGTCGTTGAACAGTTCGTACAGCGGTTCCGCCTGTTCGGGGCGGGCCGCCGCCATGAAGTTGGGCCGCCTGCCCTTGCGGCAATCTCCATAGAGGGTAAACTGGGAGACGGACAAAATCTGTCCCTTTTGCTCCAGTACAGAGTGGTTCATTTTTCCCTCGCTGTCTTCAAAAATGCGCAGGTGGGCGATTTTTTCGGCGACAAACTCCACGTCCTGTTCGGTATCCTCATGGGTAATGCCGACCAGGAGCACAAGCCCGTGCTCAATCTGTCCGACGATCTCTCCCCCTACTGTAACGCTTGCTTCCTTGGAGCGCTGTACCACTACGCGCATGCATGATTCTCCCTTCTCTCTCAAATGAAGAGCACCCAATCTCTCGCGATCAGGTGCTTAAAATCCGCCGCACGGAATAAATGTCTTTGATGCTTTTGATTCGCTCCACCACTTTTTGCAGGTGGGCCACATTGCTTATCGTAATCGTCATGTGGATGGTAGCGAGACGGTTTTTGTCCGCTTTGCCGCTGACTGCGGCGATGTTGGTCTTGGTCTCCGCCACGACCTGCAGCACATCATTGAGCAGGCCGCTGCGATCCTGACCGGTGATTTCGATGTCCACGTTGTAGTTGTGCTTGGCGTCGGCATCCCACTCCACGTCGATCAGCCGCTCCAGGCACTCTTCCGTCAATACGTTGGGACAGTCACGCCGGTGAACCGATACGCCCCGGCCGCGAGTGACGAAGCCGATGATCTGATCGCCCGGAATGGGCGTGCAACATCGCGATATCCGCACCAGCAGGTTGTCTACGCCGCGCACTTTTACGCCCGATTCGCTGCGTGCGATCTGCGGGGACGGACTCGGTTTGTACTCCGGTGCGGGCGGGTTCTGTTCCTCCCGCTCCCGCCGCACCTTGTCGATCAGCCGGGTGACGATCTGTGCGGCGGTGATGCCTCCGTAGCCGACCGCAGCGAACATGTCCTCGTGCCCCTGGAAGTTGAAGCGTGCCGCCGCCTCTTTCAGGTTGGCTTCGGTCATCACCTCTTTTACGTCGTAACCGCGTGCCTTGATCTCCGCCTCCACCATCTGCTGCCCTTTGGCGACGTTTTCTTCCCGCTTCTCCTTTTTAAACCACTGCTTGATCTTGTTGCGAGCGTGGGCTGACTTGGCAATTTTCAGCCAATCCTGGCTGGGGCCGTAGGAATGCTTGGAGGTGAGAATTTCGACGATGTCACCCGTTTTCAGCGCGTAGTCCAACGGGACGATCTTGCCGTTGACCTTGGCGCCGATAGTGCGGTTGCCGACCGCCGAGTGAATCCGGTAGGCAAAGTCCAGCGGCACGGACCCTTTGGGCAGTTCCACTACGTCTCCTTTTGGTGTAAAGACGAACACCGTGTCGGAGAACAAGTCCTGCTTCAGCGACTCCATGAATTCCTGAGCGTTGGGCGCCTCCTCGGACCCCCCCTGGATGATCTCGCGCAGATTGCCCAGCTTTTCGGCAAACGAGCCCTGCACGATGCTTTTGCCTTCCTTGTAAGCCCAGTGGGCGGCGATCCCGATCTCCGCCGTCCGGTGCATCTCCCAGGTGCGGATCTGCACTTCCAGCGGTTCCCCTTTTGGCCCAATCACAGTGGTGTGCAGGGATTGGTACATGTTGGCCTTGGGCATCGCGATATAGTCCTTGAAGCGGCCCGGCATCGGCTTCCACAGCGTGTGAACGATGCCCAGCACCGCGTAGCAGTCGCGGATGTCGTTGACGATGATACGCAGCGCAAGCAGGTCGTAAATCTCGTTAAACTGCTTGTTTTTCTTGGTCATCTTCTTGTAGATGCTGTAAATGTGCTTCGGCCGGCCGGAAATCTCCGCCTCGATGTTCAGCTCTTTCAGCTTCTCCTTGATCATCTCGGCGGCCTCGTTGATGTACGCCTCCCGCTCGGCCCGCTTTTTCTGCATCAGGTTGACGATGCGGTAATACTGCTGCGGATTCAGGTAGCGCAGGGCCGTATCCTCCAGCTCCCACTTGACCGAAGCAATCCCCAGCCGGTGAGCCAGCGGTGCAAAGATTTCCAGTGTTTCGTCGGAAATTTCCCGCTGTTTTTCCTCGGACATGTGGCGCAGTGTCCGCATGTTGTGCAGGCGGTCGGCCAGCTTGATCATGATGACCCGGATGTCCTGGGCCATTGCGACCAGCATCTTGCGGTGGTTTTCCGCCAACTGTTCCTCTTTGGACTTGTATTTGATTTTCTCCAACTTGGTCACGCCGTCGACCAACAGCGCTACTTCCGAACCGAACTCTTCACGAATGCGATCCAGCGTAACGTCGGTATCTTCCACGACGTCATGCAAAAAGCCGGCGGCGATCGTCACTGCGTCCATGTGCAGGTTGGCGAGAATCCCCGCGACGGCTATCGGATGCATGATGTAGGGGACACCCGATTTGCGCACCTGACCTTCATGCGCTTTCTCCGCCAGGCGGTAGGCGCGCGTAATCAGATCCATATCGGTTTGGGACAAATAGCTGCTTGCTTTATTCAGTACTTCTTCCACGCCGGTGCTCATAGTTCCCTTCCCTTATCCTCTCATACAGAAACTTCCCACGAAGCCGGTTCACCTGTTCCATCTCGTTGTAAGGGTGGAATTAATACAACATGTCTATTTCATACTATTATCTTGTATGTCGTTTGCCTTGTAAAGTGATTTCCCCGCAAAGTATGAAGGAACCGTGAAAAGGGTCACAATTGGACAGCACAGCTGTTGCGCCCTTGTCGCCAAGAAAAAAGCTCTCCGTCCGCTGCGAGGGACAGAGAGCCACGCTTGCTAGTATTGAACCAGTGACTTGACAGGGATGTCGCCCAGTTTTTGGCGTCCGTCCAGATAGGTCAGCTCGATGAAGAAGGCAGCGCCGACAACTTTGCCGCCCAACTGTTCAACCAGGTTGATCGTGGTAGTAATCGTTCCGCCGGTTGCCAGCAGGTCGTCTGCAATCAGCACGCGCTGCCCGGGCTGAATGGCATCGACGTGTACAGCCAGCGCGTCCTTGCCGTACTCCAGGCTGTAGTCCGCCTTGATCGACTTGTACGGCAGCTTGCCGGATTTGCGAATCGGCACAAAGCCCAGGCCCAGCGTATAGGCGAGCGGAGCGCCCACGACAAAACCGCGCGCTTCCGGTCCGGCAATCACGTCTGCCTGCAATTCGCGGGCAAATTGGGCCAATTCGTCAATCGCCGCCTTGTAGGCAGCCCCGTCTTTCAGCAGGGTGGTAATATCCTTGAAGCGGATGCCCGGCTGCGGGAAATCAGGAATCACGCGAATGTATGATCTAAAGTCCATGAAACAATTCCTCCTACCAGGTGACAGTCTCCACCTGTTGTTGAAAATGGTGAATCAAAGAGTCATATGAGGAAAGCAGGAGTTCTGTCGCCAGTTCCGCCTCTTCCTTCCACTCCGCATAGTAGCGGGAGTCATCCAGCGGCCGTTTCGCCGCATCCGGCTGCAGGCGGAAGCTCTCTTCGTCCGAGCGGATAAACTCCAGCTCCGCAAACACGGCCAGCATGCCGTCCAAGACATCCCGCTTCAGCTTCAACCGACGGGCCAGGGCGTCCAGATGTATCCGCTGGACGCAGGGGACCTGCAGCAAAAACTGGTACAGCGCCTTGAACTGCTCACGTCCCGGACAGGACAGCCGCTCCGCCCCCAGATCGGGATCGCCGAACAGACAGTAGATCCGCTCCGCCTGTTCGAGGCGGGCCAGCACTCTGGTCAGATCGTATCGCCGCTTCGGCAGATCGTAGAGCACGACTGTCGGCACGGCCGGCAGATGACCGTCCCACGCCTCATCTGCGACAACGAGGAGCCTTTCCGGCTGCCCCGCCGCGGCCAATCCAGCGGCCAGCTCATCGTAGCTTTCCCGCCGGAACAGAATGGTCAGCATCTCATGCCGGGCGGCCAACTGCCGCCACCGTTCCTGTTTGTCGCGGCACCCCCTCCAGTCAAAAACCTGTCTGTGCGGCACGGCGAGATCGCGAATCGTCAGCTGCGGCTTGCGATGGCCGTTCCACTCGTTGACAGACAGCTCCGCCAATACGTCAAACCGCGCTTTTGGCGTCACTTCGCTGACGACATGGGCCCAGTTGAAGCCAATGGCATCCACGCTGCCGCCATCCTTGCAGAGCGAGCATTTCAAATGGCTGTCGTCTCGGCCGATCGTGCGCATGCCGGACGTCTCCACATCCCGCACCAGCACCAGCGGCGTGGGGTTGCCCATCCCAAACGGCGCCAGCTGTTCCAACTGCTCCGCCGTGTCGAGACTGATTTCCGCGAGGTCCAAGGTGACATCCGCCTTGGTCAGCGGCACGAAGTCTTCGTCCGTCAACCACTCGGCGGCCAGCCGGTTAAGCTGTTGGCGCAGCGGTTCGAGATTCTCGATCGGCAGTGTCATGCCAGCCGCCATTGTGTGACCGCCGTAGTGGGGCAGCCACTCTTTGCACGCCGTCAGCGCTTCGTACATGTCGAAACCGGCAATGCTGCGGGCGGAACCTTTGGCCGTTCCTTTTTCCCGATCAATTCCAAGCACGATTGTCGGCCGGTAAAACATCTCCACCAGCCGGGAAGCGACGATGCCGACCACCCCGACGTTCCAGCCTTCCTTGGCGAGAACGAGCACGCGATTTTCCTCCAGGGGAAACTGCTCGCTCACCATCTGCACGGCCTCGTCGGTGATGGCCTGCACCAGTTCCTGCCGCTCACGGTTAAGGTTATCCAGAATTCGGGCACATTGCTCTGCTTCCTCAGGGTCCTGCGTCGTCAACAATTTCACGGCCGCTTCGGCCGTCTCCAGCCGCCCGCCTGCGTTGAGACGAGGTCCGAGGGCAAAGCCGACGTGGCCCGCGGTCAATTCGCTGTCCGTCAGGCCGCAAACGCGAATCAACGCCTGCAGTCCGATGTTGCGTGTATGATTGAGCCGCTGCAGCCCGATACGGGCGAGAACCCGATTTTCATCCACCAACGGGACGAGGTCGGCGATCGTGCCCAGCGCGGCGAGATCAGCCAGATGCAGCGGCGGCTCTCCCAGCAGTGCATGGGCCAGCTTGAACGCCACCCCAACGCCGGCCAGCATGTCAAACGGATACGGGCAGCCCGGCTTTTTCGGGTTGATCACGGCAAATGCCTCCGGTAACACTGCCGGAGGTTCGTGGTGATCCGTCACGATAACATCCAGACCCAGTTGGTTGGCAAATGCCACCTGCTCCACCGCGCTGTTGCCGGTGTCAACGGTGACAATCAACTTGAAACCGCTTTCCTTGAGGTGGGCCAGTGCGTCTTTATGTAAACCGTACCCTTCCGTAAAGCGGTTGGGAATGTAGCAGTCAAACACTGCGCCCAATTGGCGCATGACATGAACCATCAACGACGTGGAACTGACACCGTCTGCGTCGTAGTCGCCGTAAATGCAAATCGGTTCGTTCCGCTCAATTGCCTGGCGAATCCGGTGCACGCTCTCTTCCATCCCGTCAAGCAGAAACGGGGGGTGAAACAACTCCGGCCCTGGCTCGAGAAAGGCACGCGCCCGCTGCGGCGAATCGATACCACGGATGACCAGGAGCCTGGCGATCAGCGGAGACAATCCGCATTCCCGGGCAATTTCGTCCGCCAATATCTCGTCATACGCGGCCAGTTGCCAGCGTGTTTTCGCTTTGAGCATAGGCCTTTCCTCCAATCCTCATTCATTATAGAGGAAAGGACGGGAGACTGACAACTGGCGAACACTTACGCCTGATCGTCCGGTGGCGGCTGATCATTCACCGGTGTTTCCTCGGGGCGGGGATCGTACGGGTTGACGTGCACAAACACGTCGCGTACGGCAGAGAATTGATCCATCAGTTCCCGCTTGACCTGTTTGGCGATCCGGTGGCCCGCTTCCACGGTGATGTGGGGATCGACGCCGATCTTTACGTCGACAATCTGGTAGTGGCCGTGTTCACGCGCGCGAAACGAATCAATCCGCTTCACGCCGGGCACTGCCTCGATGACTCGGCGCAGCTCTACCGTCTCCTCTTCGTGAAGCACGTGATCGAGCGTGCTGTGAATCGATTCCATCAAAATGCGGTAGGCCATCTTCAACACCAGCGCAGAGACGAAAATGCCGGCGATCGGGTCCAGGTACAAAAGCCAGGAGATCTCAAAGCGGCCGCCGAGGATTGCACCGCCAATCCCGATCAACGCGGCGAACGAGGAATAGACGTCGGAACGGTGTTCCCAGGCGTTGGCGATCAGCGACGCGCTGTTCAGCTTTTTGCCCAGATTATACTTGTAGCGAAACATCCACTCCTTGACAATCATCGAGCCGACAGCCGCCCAGGCGGCCGCCATGCCCGGCGGTTCCAACGGAGCGAACAGTGATTTGACCGACGCTGAGCCGATTTCTACGCCGACCAGCGCCAACAGAACGGAGACGATGATCGCCGCCACGGATTCCGCCTTTCCATGTCCGTACGGGTGATCTTCGTCGGGCGGACGCTCCGCGGCCCTTAGTCCAATCAGGACAGCCACCGACCCGACCACATCGGAGGCGGAATGGACTGCATCGGCAATCAGCGCCTGCGATTTGGCCAGCCAGCCGATCAGCAGCTTGACTGCGGCCAGCGCCAGGTTGCCAACAATTCCCACCCAAGCGCCAAACTGCGCCTTGGCCAAACGGTTATCCACAGCCATCGCCCCTTTCGCGGGAAGTATGGTGGAGAGAAAAAAACCGCGGGGAAGCTCCCCCGCGGTTTCGTCACTCAGCCCTCATTCGGAGCCGGAGAAAAACGCTTCTTTTTCATTTCCCGTTCTTTCAGGGCCACCCATACCTGAGCGGAAATGAAGATGGACGAATACGTCCCGCTCACTAGACCAAAAATCAGGGCCAGCGAGAAGTTGCGGATGCTTTCACTGCCCAGAGCGGCAAGCGCCAGGGCGGTGAAGAACACCGTCGCCACCGTAAAGATGGAGCGGCGCATCGTCTGCCACAGGGAGACGTTGACCAGGTGCTCCAGGTCTTCCACGGTTTTGGACTTCATCGTTCTTAGGTTTTCCCGAATCCGGTCAAAAATTACGATCGTGTCGTTGATTGAATAACCAACAATTGTCAAAATCGCCGCAATGAACGTCAAATCAACTTCCAGCCGGAACACGGAGAACAGCGCGATCGGAACCAGCACGTCGTGGATCAGACCGATGATGCAGGCGATGCCAAACAGCAGTTGGAAACGGATCGCGATGTATACGATGATCCCGACGCCGGCAATCGACACGGCAATCGCCGCCTTTCGCACCAGTTCACGGGCGATGCTCGGATCAACCGTCGCTTCCTGCTTGGTTACCTGCGGCCCGTACTTTTCCTTCAGCGCCTTTTCCAACGATTTCAGCTTTTCGGCGTCCACTGTCTGGTCAAAACGGGTCTGTGCCTGATGATCGCCATAGGGCGTCACAGGGGTGAAGACGGTATCCGGCACGTGCTGCTTGATCAGCTGTTCCACGTCGGATGGATTAAACTCCTTCCCAATGTAGATGTCGAGTCGGGTCCCCGCTTTGAAGTCGACACCCAGGTTCAAGCCCATAAACAGTGTGACGAGCAGGCCCAGGACGAGAATGATACCGGAAAAGAGGAAAAATTTCCGCCGGTTTTTGACGATGTCAAACTTGACAATATCTTCGTGTCGTTTAGAGCTCACCGATCTCACTCTCCTTTACCCCGAACCAGAACGGCTTCTTGATCATGTTGGAACGAACGAGCAGCCACAGCAGGAAGCGGGAACCAAACACGTTGGTGATGACGCTGACGATCAGCGTCATGGCCAGCACGATCGCAAACCCTTGGATGGAGCTTGTCCCGAAGTAGAACAGCACCGCTGTCGCGATCAGCGTGGTCACGTGCGCGTCGATGATCGTGATCAACGAACGGCGTTCCCCCGCACGGAATGCAGACAGGATCGTCTTTCCGGAGCGAATTTCTTCCTGAATGCGTTCGTAGGTAATAATGTTGGCGTCTACCGCCATCCCGACGGAGAGGATGAAACCGGCGATCCCCGGCAGGGTGAGCGTCGCGTCCATCCAGTCAAGCACGACGAGACAGAAGTAGGTAAACGCGACAAGTGTGATGTTGGCGATCAGACCGGGCAATCGGTACACCACCAGCATGAACACGATGATCAGCGCGGCACCCACGTAGCCGGCGTAAATCGTTTTTTGCAGCGCCAGCGTACCGAGCGACGCCCCGACCGATGTCACCTGCTTCTCGATCAGTTTTGCCGGCAGGGCACCCGAGTTGAGAATGTCAGCCAGTTCCTGCGCCGACTCCTGGGTGAAGTTGCCGGAAATCTGGGCGTTTCCGCCGGTAATCACGTTTTGAATGACCGGATTGGTCAGCATGTTGTCGTCCAGGTAAATGGCCATCGGTTTGCCCAGATTGGCCCGGGTAATGTCTTCCAGCTTTTTCGGGTCGGAAATTTTCAACGTCACGACGGGACGTTTCAGATCGTCGTATCCGACGCCCGCACCGCCCGAGGCGAGGTCGCTTCCGCGCAGCAGAACGTTGCCGTTTTCGTCGCGGAACTCCAGCACCGCCGGTTTGCCGATCAACTCGCGCAGTTCGTCCTGATTGGCCTTTTCCGACGCAATCTTGACGCGGATGCGGTTGGGCAACTCGGTCTCAATCACGGGTTCCGTCACTCCCCCGATGTTGACCCGCTTTTCGACCATGCCCGCGGTCGCTTTCAACAATTCCATATCCACTTGTTGGTTTGGCTCCAGCGGCTCTACGACGTAGAGAATCTCAAAGCCGCCCTGCAGGTCCAAACCAAGCCGGATGTTGCCTGCCACCTGCTGGGTCGTCGTGGTGATGAGCGTGGCCAACATGCCCACAACGACCAAAAACAGGAGGAATCTTCCCCATTTGATCATGTAGTAATACCCCTCTTTCCTTCCAGGGTTCGGTCAGAAGACGCAAACCAATATGCCCATTATAGCGAAGTGGAAAAAAACGTGTCAATTTTTGCTGGAAAGTAACACCATGGCAACCATCCCCTTTTCTTCGCATCAGCCAACTGTTACGAATGGCAAGGGGAAAAGTTTCACTGGGATTGCTTGTACATTTGCAGCATCAACCAGTTCATGTACTTGGTCGGTTTCAGCGACAGGATGTCGTTGACCAGGCGATGCAGGGGCGGAATGTCCTTGTATGCAGCTGTGACGCACTCCCAGACGTCCTCCGCCGTGACGTTTTCGTAGCCGAGCAGGGCGAATTCCTCTGCCTTGCTTTCGCACAGGCCGGCCACCTGTACGTACCATTCCCGTTTGCGCTGCTCGTCCATCTGCTCTCCCCCTCAAAGTAGTCATGCCGCAAGCGGCACGTCCATATTCTTATAGTACGAACTGTTCACGAAATTTGGGCGGTAAAGGAGCCTGCCATGAGACAGTCTTTCTTTTACGGAACGGTCATCCTCATCATCGCGGGCGGCGTGACCAAGGTGCTCGGCTTTGCCAACCGCATCGTCCTGTCGCGATTGATCGGCGCGGAAGGGATGGGCTTGTACCAGATGGTGGTTCCCCTGCTGTACTTTCTCATCACAGTGACCACATTTGGACTGCCCGTCGCCATCGCCAAACAGGTAGCAGAAACGGAGGCGGCTCAGGACAGCCGGCAGAGCCGCCGGTTCCTGCTGCTGGCGCTGGGGGTCGCCGGGGGTATCAGCCTGATCCTGTGCGC
Source organism: Brevibacillus sedimenti (assembly GCF_020923495.1). Taxonomy (GTDB): domain Bacteria; phylum Bacillota; class Bacilli; order Brevibacillales; family Brevibacillaceae; genus Brevibacillus; species Brevibacillus aydinogluensis. Next base: position 2,426,618 of record NZ_CP064048.1, on the reverse strand, counting down.
GCTGTTGCTTGCGCTGTCCGGGCGCATCTCACAAATGCTGTTTGCCGATGCCCGGGCCGATATCGTCCTCTTGGCCGCGGTGCCGGTCATCCCGATCGCCAGCATTTCGCTGGTGCTGCGCGGCTATTTTCAAGGCAAACACAACATGACGCCGACAGCCGTCTCGCAGTTGGTGGAGCAAGTGGTCCGCATGGGGACAGTGGTCGTTATGACGCTCGCCTTCCTGCCGTTTGGTATTCAATACGCCACCGCAGGCGCCGTCGGCAGCATCGTGTTCGGCGAAGCGGCCGGCCTCATGTACATTCTATGGCAGTACCGGCGTTCCAGCCGCAACACGGCGGCCCGCATCTGGGAACAGCCGCTGCTGACTGTTTTTTCTCAGAGCCGCGAAAGCCTGCGCCAGTTGTTCAGCGTATCGCTGCCCGTCACCCTGAGCAGGATCGTCGGCTCGATCGCCTATGTGCTGGAGCCGATGATCGTGCCGTTTGCCCTGGTGATGTCCGGACTCTCGACGACGGTGGCGACCAGCCAGTACGGTCAATTCGCCGGGATGGCCGTCCCTTTGCTCTTGTTTCCTACGTTTTTAACCTATTCCTTGTCCGTTTCGCTCGTTCCTGCCGTGGCGGAAGCGTCCTATCAAAAAAATGCCCCACTCGTGCATCGGCGCATCTATCAGGCGATGCGGATTACACTCGTCATCGGAGCACCGTGTACCGTCCTGCTGTACATTTTTGCCGAACCGCTCTGCGGGCTGCTTTACAAAAACCCGGACGTGGGACTGCTGTTGAAGGAGATGGCGCCGTTTTCCGTCTTCCTCTTTTTTCAGGCGCCGCTGGCGGCTGCGCTGCAAGGGCTTGATTACGCACAGGTGGTGTTTCGCAACACGCTGATCGGCGCTGTTGTCAAGACGGTTGCGATGTTTGTCTTCACGATTCAGCCCCCGTTCGGCATTCACGGAGCGGTGATCGCGCTTAACATCAACATCACGTTGGTCACGCTCCTGCACCTCGCCAGCCTGGTCAAGGTGATCGGTTTTACCGTGAACGTGCTGGAGCTGTGCAAGATCGGCGCGGCGATGGTGGCGATGGGATACGCCGGTTCGTACATGGCTGCTCACTGGTTTGCCGACACCGCGACGGTCATCTTGCCGCTGCTCGTCTGCTCTGCCGCCAGCACGCTTTTGTACATGGTGCTGCTCGTGGCGATGCGGATTCTCGGCAAACAGGACGTCCAGCGCATTCCCTGGATCGGCGAGCAATTGGCCATCTTTTTCCCGCGGCGCTGATTGCCACGGCGCTGACGCCTTGGTACGTTAACGCTGCCGTTTGTCCTTGGTGTCCAGATAGATGATCCCGCGCTCGTCAATGCTGCAGAATGAGACATCGCGGATGTCCTTGATGCCGTACTTGCGGATTTCCCGTTTCAGCCACAGCTTGTTCTGGCCGATTTTTCGCAGCGCCTCCTCCCGCACCTGTCCGTCCAGGATCAGCGGGATCGGCAGGCCCGAAAACGTCACCTCACCCAGCGGCTTTGGGTCCGGTAGATTCAGGTCTTCCCGGGTCAGCGGCTGCTTCGACTGTTTGAGAAAGACGCTCATCTGCCCGGTCGGTTCCATGAGGGCAAATTCCACGTCCGCCAGGTTCTTGATGTTCTTCTGCCGCAGGTGAACCATCAGGTCGTCAAAAGAGAGCCGGTTGCGCCGCATCGCGTCTTCACGAATCTGGCCATTTTCTATGATCAAGTCGGCCGAACCGCCAACCACGTCGCGAAACTTCTTGTTTTTCATCGACAGATACGCCATGCCGATTTCCAGCAGTCCGATCAGCAGCATCGGGACGTAGAACAGGAACGCCTGTTTGTCGATCTCTTCAATCGCCAGTACTGCCATCTCTGCCAACATGATGGAGATGACGATGTCAAATACGGACAGTTTCCCCAATTCCCGCTTGCCCATGAGGCGCAGCAGAACCAAAAGGAAGAAGTAGGAAAACAGGGTGCGCATCAGCGCGATTGTCAGATCTTCCATTTCCGTCGGCCTCCCCACGCAGAGTTTGTGGTTAGTCTCCGCGAGAGGCCGTACGTGTATAAGCGCCAATTTTGACTAAACGCACCCCGGCTGTGCTACAGCCACTTTCGCTTGCGGAAAATGTGCAGCATGGCAAAGGTCATGCCGATCATGACGACGAGGGCGATGATCAACATGTACGGCTCCGCCCCCGGGCCCAGCCAACTGAATGTGTTCATTCCAAACAGGCCGGTGATGAACGTCAGCGGCAGAATGATCGTGGAGATGATCGTCAGCACGCGCATCGTCTCGGTAGTCTTGGCGCTGATGATCGTGTAGTACGTGTCCAGCGCGCCGTTGACCAGGTCGCGGAACGTCTCCGTGGAGTCGGCAATCCGCTCCAGGTGATCCGTCAGGTCGCTGTAGAACGGAACGTTTTCCTCGGATATGTCAAATGAATAGCGTCCATTGACATTGGCGAAAATCCGCTTTTGTGGCAATATCACGCGACGAATCAAAATAATCGTTCGCTTCAGCGCCAGAAACTCTTCCGTGATCTCCTCCATCCTGTGCTCGAAGATCTCGTCTTCCAGCTCGTCGATCCGCACGCTGATCCTGTCCATGATCGGGAAGTACTCGTCGGTGATGCCGTCCACGATCGCGTACAGCAGGTAGTCGGGGCCGCGGTTCAGATAGGAGATGTTCCGGTGGCACATGGCCGCGATTCGGCCGATCGTGTTCATTGGCGATTTGTGAATCGTCACGATGTAGTTGGGACCGAGAAAAACGTTCAGTTCCACCGTGGTGATTTCGTCGTCGCTCTCTTCGTTGTAGCGCAGCGCATGAAACACGAAAAAGTAGTAGTCGTCGTACTTGTCTACCTTGGCACGCGGGCTGACGTGCAGACAGTCTTCAATCGCCAGCGGGTGGAAATCAAAGATCTTGGCAATGTACTGAAGTTCATTGTTCCCCACATCGTACAGGTCAATCCAAAGCAAATCTTCCGGTGACTTCAGCCATTCGTCCTTTTTGCTCAGGTCGACATCGTGGTACATCTTCTGCTCCGAGTGGTTGTAAAAGTAAGTCTTGATCACGCATTCCTCACCCCCCGTCTGGTTCCTCATCCATCATACGAAAATTCCTTCCGATGTTCAACGCGAAGATGAATACGCCGCCCAAGCCCCTCATATAGATGGTACAAACTGACCAGTGAGGAGGGTTAACCGTGCGGAGTGCTACCACCTCGGTATTTACAGGTCTCTTATACACGCTCGGTCTGGTGCTGACGGGCGCTCTCCTGGCCGCCCTGCTGCTGTCCTTTACCAACATACGCGAAAGCACCCTGCCGTATTTCACCTACACCATCAACGCGCTGGGCCTCTTGTTGGGCGGCTATGTGACAGGACGGCGCTGCGGAGGAAAAGGCTGGTACTACGGCGGGCTGACCGGTCTGTCTTACTTCCTGCTCGTGCTGTTGATCGGGTTTTTGGGCTTTGATGCGACCATGCAGTGGAGCACCCTGTTGTACCTGCTGGGCGCGTTTGTGACAGCGGCTGTCGGCGGCATATTCGGCGTCAACTCCGTTTCCAAGCAGTACTAAGCAATTTACGGAAGGGTTTTACGTGACCGAAGCCGCGGGCATCACCCGGTCTTTCCCCCGCATGCGACAGGCAGCAAACGTAAAAAACATCCGGCACCATTGAGGTAGCCGGATGTTTTCGCGTGGATGAAAACTTATTTCGACTCTTCCTTCGATTCCGCAGCCGGTTCGCTGGCGGAGACCACGTTGTTAACGGCACCGCGGTCAAACGTAACGTGGACGTTGTGGGCAATTCGCAGCGTAACGGTATCATCCGTCAAATCCTGAATCGTGCCGTGGATACCGCCGATGGTTACGACTTTATCACCTTTTTTCAGCGAAGCCAGCATGGCATTGCGCTGTTTCTGCCGCTTCTGCTGCGGGCGGATCAGCAGAAAATAGAAGATCACAAACATGATGATGATGGGCAAAAAGCCTTGCAGTTGTTGCATGATTGTCCTCCTTTTTTCTTAGAAAGATCTATCTTCACTCAATCCGTATTGAGCGAAAAACTGATCGCGAAAATCGCGCAGCCGGTCTTCGGCAATCGCCTGACGCACCTGTTCCATCAGCTTTACCAGAAAATACAGGTTGTGATACGTGGTGAGCCGGACGCCAAAGATTTCGTCTGCCTTGATCAGATGACGGATGTAGGCGCGCGTGTAGTTTTTGCAGGTGTAGCAGTCGCAGTTCGGGTCCAGCGGGGTGAAGTCGCGGGCGTACTTGGCGTTGCGGATCACCAGCCTCCCCTGGCTTGTCATGCATGTCCCGTTGCGGGCAATGCGGGTGGGCAGCACACAGTCAAACATGTCGATGCCGCGAATCGCTCCCTCAATCAGCGCGTCCGGTGAACCTACGCCCATCAGGTAGCGCGGCTTGTTGGACGGCAGCAGCGGTACCGTATGCTCCAGCACCTCGTACATTAATGAAAACGGTTCACCGACACTTAATCCCCCAACCGCGTACCCGGGGAAATCGAGCGAGACAAGGTCGCGGGCGCTCTGCTCGCGCAAATCCTTGTACATGCCTCCCTGCACGATGCCAAACAGCGCCTGGTCATTCGGCCGGGTGTGGGCTTTCAGACAGCGCTCCGCCCAGCGCGTGGTCCGCTCCATCGACTGCTTCACGTAATCGTATTCAGCCGGGTACGGCGCGCACTCGTCAAACGCCATGAAGATGTCGGCGCCGAGCGCATTTTGTATCTGCGTCGCTTCTTCCGGTCCGATAAACAGCTTTTCTCCGTTCAGATGGGAGCGAAAGAAAACGCCTTCTTCCGTAATCTTGCGCAAATTGCTCAGGCTAAACACCTGAAATCCGCCGGAATCGGTCAAAATCGCCCGATCCCAGTTCATGAAACCGTGCAAACCGCCTGCCTCCCGGACAATTTCATGACCGGGCCGAAGAAACAGGTGATAGGTGTTGCTCAGGATGATGCCGGCACCGATCTCCTTCAGTTCCTCCGGACTCATCGCCTTGACGGTCGCTTGCGTTCCCACCGGCATGAACACAGGGGTGTCAATCGTCCCGTGCGGCGTATGCAGCTTGCCGAGCCGTGCCCCTGTCTGCTTGCAGGTTTTGATCAATTCGTAGCGTACAGCCAATCTGTGTGCACTCCTCAAACTCTGGATGTAATTCTCACCTATTATATAGAAACTGGCAGCTTTTCACAAGGAAAAACCGGGGGACAAGCCCCGGCATTACAAAATCAGCATGGCATCTCCGAAACTGAAAAAGCGGTATTCCTCGGCAATCGCAGTCCGATATGCCCGCAGCACGTTTTCCCTGCCGGCCAGCGCGCTGACCAGCATGACCAGCGTTGACTTGGGCAGGTGGAAGTTGGTCAACAGGCCGTCGATAATCCGGAACTCGTAACCCGGATAGATGAAGATGTCCGTCCAGCCCGATCCGGCCGCCAGCCTGCCGTCATGCATGCCGCCCACCGTCTCCAGCGTCCGGCAGGCGGTGGTGCCGACCGCAATCACACGCCTGCCTTCCGCCTTGGCCCGGTTGACCGTCTCGGCGGTCTCCGGCGGAATCTCGTAATACTCGGCGTGCATCACATGCTCTTCCACGACATCAGCGGTGACCGGGCGGAACGTGCCCAATCCGACGTGCAGCGTGACATACGCAATCTCGACGCCCTTTTCCGCGATCTGGCGCAGGTACTCCTCGGTAAAATGAAGGCCTGCCGTCGGTGCGGCCGCCGACCCCCGTTCACGGGCATACACGGTCTGGTAGCGCTCCTGGTCTTCCAGCTGCTCGTGGATGTACGGCGGCAGCGGCATGGTGCCGAGTTGGTCCAGTATCTCGTAAAAAATCCCGTCGTAGTGAAAACGGACAATGCGCCCGCCGGTCTCCGTCACTTCTTCGCAGACACAGCGCAGCAGTCCATCGCCAAAGACCACTTCCGTCCCCGGCTTTACCCGCTTGCCCGGCTTGACCAGTGTCTCCCAGCGGTCGCCGCCAAGCGACTTGAGCAGGAGCACTTCTATTTTCGCTCCCGTTCCGCTCTTTTCGCCGATCAGGCGCGCGGGCAGCACGCGGCTGTCATTTAGCACCAGCACGTCGCCCGGCCGCAGGTACTCCACCAAATCCGTAAAGCGGCGGTGTGTCAGCTCCCCTGTCCGCTTGTCGAGGACAAGCAGTCGCGACGCCGTGCGATCCTTCAGGGGATGCTGTGCAATCAGCCGCTCTGGCAGTTCAAAATCAAAAAGTTGTACGTCCACAATTCCGACTCCTCATCTGCAGTCCAACGAGCCGTGACGGGATCACCGCTCAATTGTCACATCCTGGTAGTAGTGTTGCAAGATTTGTTTATAGTCATACCCGTTTTCCGCCATCGCTTTCGCCCCGTATTGAGATACGCCGAGGCCGTGGCCAAAGCCGTAGCCGCGGAACAGGAACATCGGCTGCTTGCTGAGCGTGCGCCAATCGCCATCACCGCTGTAAATCAGGAACTGGTCGCTGTAGCCGTTGGCCGAGGGCGACTCCCAACCGTCAGCCCCGAGCACCGCCACGCTGCCGCCACGCGTGTACTCGCGCCGTTTGCCGTCCGCGCCCAACACCGTAAACGTCCCCATTTCCTCCACGTCAAACTTGGTGCTGCGCAAACTGCCGCCGCCCTGTGTGAATATGGAGCGGTGCGCGTCCGGCGACGACACCTTGAGCGTCACGCCGTTCGCCTCCATTTCCAGCACACGACCCGACGGCCCCCGTTCGGTGACGACAAGCGACTCCACTGTTTCGCCGACCCGCTGCGCTTTGTTGCGGTCCTGACTGGCGTTGACCATCGCCGCCACTTCTTGCCCTGTAAACGGTCCGCGCGTCCAAGCGTAGGCATTTTCTTCCGCTTCCTCCCGGATGATCGTCACCTGCGTCCCTGCGGGCAGCGTGGTGAGCACGCGGTGGTAAGTGGTGCTGGGACCGGACCGCAGGTTGGTCCCCTCCGTCGCGATCACGGCCTGCTTCAATCCCACAGGATTGACGCCCCCGTTCAGCCGGATGAGGTCGCTGCGCACATATCCCAGGGTGCCGTCCGTCAGCGCCACGTAGTACCAGCGGTTGGCCGTTTCCAGCGGTCCGCGGTCTTCACTGGGCACGGGACGAAGGTAGGGAACAGGATTGCCCCACGCTTCCGTGCCGTCGGCGGTCATGCCGCCTGCGTTGGAATAGTACAGGGATTCAACCAGTTTTCCTCTGTACCTGATTACTTCGCCTGCCGTCTCGTCGACGGCCTGGCGGATGTCGGCAGACTCGCGCCCGTACCCGTAGTACGCCTGCTCGTACACAGTGTCAGATACGTTGGCCACGCCGTATTTGTTCCCTTGGCTGATCGCCCTCGTACGGGCCAGGACAGCCTGCGTCTTGAGCGCTTCCAGCGGCCAGCCCGCAGCCATTTCTGATCCGACCACGCCGTACAAGTACTGCTCCAGCGGCAGTTCATTCACGACCGTCAGATGCCCGTTGTACTCGGACAGCTCGATTTTTCCCCGATACTTGCGCTGGTCCCGCTCCTCCACGCCGATCAGCGGCAGGGCACCTCCCTTTTTCGGCTCCACGATCAGCCTGGCTTGCGGCGAGAACGCGTATTTCCATATGGTCTCGGAACCGTACACGTCCTTTTTCAGCACCGCATACGCACGGCTCGCCGCTGCCCGGTAGGAATAGCCGGGTCTGGCCGCCGCCGCTTTTTGCGCCAGGCTCTGGACAGAGTCTTGGCTCACTTCGTCTCCGATCCACACGGCGTATTCCAGCTTGCCATTGTCCGCCACCAGCACCGGGTACGCCGGAAGACCTGCGCCAGCCAGCGCCTGCTGTGCATCCAACGCCTGCTGCCAACTGCCGAAGCGGCCCGCTTCCAGTCTCATCGGTCCTTTGACCGCCGGCTGCTGCCCGGTTGCCTGAGCGACTGTTTGGGCCTGGGCTGCCGCCGCCTGATACGTGTCATACGTGCCGCTGACCACCTGGTACATCGTCTGTCCGCCCCGCTGGACCGCCTGAATGGAAGCGTCCCACTTGCGCTGGCTGAGCTGCTGCGCCACTTGCTGAGCCCGGTTGAGGTCACTCGTTTCCGTCACCAGCAGGTGATATTCGTCGGTGCGAAAACGCGCCGCATTTCCCCCCAAGGCAGGCAGTTTTACCGCTCCCTCGCTGCCACTGAGCGTTACTTCCAATCCAGTGCCGCTGGTCAGCGTCACTGCCGGCACCACACCGCGGTATCCTTGTCCAGTATCAATAAACAGCGCGACCCTGATGTTGGAGTCGGCTGCTTCCACGGGAACCTGTCCCGTCAGAAGCGTCGCCGACAGCAGGCCGGCCGTAAGGATTTTCCCCATCCAACGCTTGCACATGCCGCTCGTCCTTCCTCTCCGATGTTTTGTTGCGCGTCGAAAAATGGCATCAACTCCCATGTTTTTCGACAAAATCGCGATTTTTCCTGCCCCGTTTGCGAATTTGGAACCGGGGAGATTTCTGCTGGAGACAAAAAGAAGCCGACGTCGGCAAGAAGGACGTATGTAAACAGCTACTTTTTGTAAAATGAATGTGAACCTAAAAGAAACCCCTGCACAATCCCGCTGCACTCATGGATTTCCATATGAGCGCCTAACAGCTGGTAATACGAGATGCTTTTCGTTAGACTTTCCAACCCCTCGTCGATCTGTTTACCAACCAACTCGTGCATGCCTTTTAGCTTATAATACAGCGCCACATGCTCCAGTTTTTTGGGGGTATTTAGGACCTTCGGCATGAATTGGCTTTCCTGTTTCACCAGTTCGTTTACCCCGTCATTGTCTCCGGTCTGCAAATACACTTCCATAAGATCTACCGCAATAGCAATACGACCTTCGTGAGCAGAGTCAGCGAGACACGCTTTCAGTTCTGCAATTGCCTTGTCGAATTCCGAATTTTTGACGTAAAGCTGGGCGCGCAGATATCTGGCGCGGTTGGCTTGCGAATAGGGATGTTTTTCGTACCTCTTCAGGTAAAGCTCGGCGAGAATGCAATCGCCCACATTTATGTACGCGTTTGTAATGGCTAAAAGCGCTGATGATTGCAATTCGTTTACCGAACTGTCTTTTTCAACCGCTTCCTTGCACAGGCTGATGCACTCGTCAAAGTATTTTAGCGCGTAAGCCTGCAAGCCCAATCGATAGTAAGCTTCAATGCGATCCGCGGGCTGCAAGTATTCCATATACACCAAAAGCTCCTTCCCTCTGCGATACGACTCCTCCATCCTGTAAAAGTCGTAACGTTCAATCAGGTAGCGTTCAAAAAGAGCCTTTGCCAAGTAAAACGGGATGCCGCGCTTTTTTGTATGGGCGATCATCACGTCGTAAAGCGTCAGTTTAATTTCCTCTGCGTCTGAAGCATTCGCCGCCTGAAGCAAGTGATCGAGCGCGAGGAATTCGTTCATTTTTGGGGCTTCCAGTAGCTTGTTAGCCGCTTTGCGGACGAGGTATCTGTCCGAGCAGGCGATGGCTTCCTTCAACAACCGCTTGATGATGTCAGCTCGTTCTGAGATGTCCAGGTAAAAAGAGATTAGACTCTCATGCGGAATATGCAATACTGAAGAAATTTTCTGACACTTGGAAAATTCCGGACGCTTAATCGCTCCCGACTCAATGCGAGACAGCACGCTTTTGTTAATGCCGGTTTTCTCAGCTAATTCGCTTAATGTCATCTTCTTTTTAGATCGATGTTCCTTTACCATCTCTGCAAACGACATTGGTACGCCCCCCAAACAGTATATAACCATTATCTGTAAATACTGTTGCCAGAGTACCATGAAAAATAATTTTTGTAAATATTTTGTTAATTTTGTTGAATTTTTACTGCTATATCAAACAAAGAGCCTGCTCTTCAATTGAAGGGCAGGCTCCGTCTTTCATGGCTATTTGAACAGGCGGAACAAGTATCCGGCCAACGACAGCAGAATACTGATCACGATGCAGGTGACGATCGGAAAGTAAAACTTGACGTTTTCCTTTTCCACCTCGATGTCTCCGGGCAGGCGTCCGAGCGGCAGAAAGCGGCCGCCCACCTGCCACAACAGACCGATTGCGATCAGCACGGCTCCTCCAATAATCAGCAGTTTGGCTACCGGATTCACGCTTTCATCTCCCGACCAAAGTGTTGATAAGCCAACGGCGTCACCACACGGCCGCGGGGGGTCCGCTGCATGAAGCCGATTTGCAGCAGGTACGGCTCACAGACGTCCTCAATCGTCTGCCCTTCCTCTCCGATGGTAGCGGCGATTGTGTCCAAGCCGACCGGCCCCCCGTCAAACCGGTCGATGATCGCCAGCAACAGTTTGTGGTCAATGTGGTCCAGCCCGCAGGCATCCACCTGCAAGCGCTCCAGCGCTTCCCGGGCTATCTCCGCGGTAATCACGCCCTCACCCTGCACCTGGGCGAAATCGCGGACCCGTTTTAACAGCCGGTTGGCTACGCGGGGTGTTCCGCGCGAGCGTTTGGCAATCTCTTCGGCGCCGCCCTCGGTGATGCCGATCTGCAATATGTCGGCGGCCCGCGTAACAATAAACGTCAGTTCGGGAACGGTGTAGAACTCCAGCCGGTTGACCACGCCGAAGCGGTCCCGCAGCGGAGACGACAGCATCCCCGCCCGGGTGGTGGCCCCGACCAGCGTGAACGGCGGCAGATCCAACCGGACACTGCGTGCGCTCGGCCCTTTGCCGATGACGATGTCCAGGGCAAAGTCCTCCATCGCCGGGTACAGCACTTCTTCCACGCTGCGGTTGAGCCGATGGATCTCGTCGATGAAGAGCACATCGCCCTCCTGCAGATTGGTGAGCAGCGCGGCCAGATCGCCGGGCCGTTCGATCGCCGGACCGGAGGTGGTGCGGATGTTTACCCCCAGCTCGTTGGCGATGATTTGCGACAAGGTGGTTTTGCCGAGGCCGGGGGGACCGTACAGCAGGACGTGGTCCAGCGCTTCCTTGCGCATTTTGGCCGCCTCGATGAACACCTTCAGATTATCCTTTACCTGCTGCTGTCCGATGTATTCATTCAGATAGCGGGGACGCAGGCTCAGTTCCGCCGCATCCTCCTCCACATGCATCTGCGTCGTAATGATGCGATGATCCAACTCCTCACCCCCTCATTAACAGCGCAAGCCCCTGCTTGATCAACTGCTCAACCGGCGCGCCACCCTTGGCCGCTTCGGACAGGGCGCCGCGAATCGACTGCAGCTCGGCGTCGGAATAGCCCAACGCCGTCAACGCCTCCTGCGCCTCCTGTAGCGCGGACGCCGCCTTTTCGCCTGCCGCCAGTTCCGTCGCGGCAACAGCCATGACCGCCGACGGCGTGTAGCCGGTCAGCTTGTCTTTCAAGTCAAGGATCATCCGCTGCGCGGTCTTTTTCCCGATTCCGGGGAACTTCGTCAGATAGGAGACATTCTCCTGTTGAACAGCCATCACGATCTGTTCCGGCGTCGCGGCGGCCAGGATGGACAGCGCTCCTTTGGGGCCGATGCCGTTGACGTCCAGCAGCTTGCGGTACAAGTCGCGCTCCTCCCGCGTGGCAAACCCGTAGAGCAGGATCGCGTCTTCCCTGACGTGGTGATGGGTGTACAGCCTGGTTTTCGTCCCTTCGTACCGGACGAACTGGTACGGATTGGGACAAAAGAGGCGATAGCCGATGCCGCCGGCTTCGATGACGATGTACTCGGCATCCAGGTAAGCCAGCGTGCCTTCCACAAAATCAATCATCGTTGTGCTCCTTCCGAAAGGGAAATAAAGGCGCGGAACTGCGCGTGGGTGATGGCGATGCCCAGTGCGTCGGCGACGTCATCCGGCTTGGGCGTCTCCTTCAACCGGAGCAGCATTCGCGTCATCTCCTGAATCTGCCTTTTTTCTGCTCCGCCATAGCCGGTAACCGCCTGCTTCACCTGCATGGGCGTGTATTCGTAGACGGGAATGCCGGCCATCTCGGCGGCCAGCAGGATGACTCCCCTCGCTTGCCCGACCGTAAAAGCGGTCGTGACGTTTTTGTTGAAAAACAGCTTCTCAACGGCCATCTCATCCGGCCGGTATGTATCAAGCAGGCTCTGCATCGCTTCAAAGATCTGTTTCAGCCTTAGCGGCACCGGCAGGCCCGCCTCCGTCTGAATGCTGCCGTACTGTACAGGGCGCAGTTTACTGCCCTGTTTTTCCAAGATGCCAAACCCGACGATGGCAATGCCGGGGTCGATACCGATGATGCGCATGGGCCCACTCTCCGCGTTCAAGTTTCTGTTCCTACTGTACCACAAAGCGGAGAAAAAGCGAACGTGCATTTCCATCGGCAAAAGAAAAAGCCCGACCCTTTCACAGGATCGGACTGCATACGGCGTCACCTAGTGCTTGTTCAATCCCAGTGCATCCGCTTCGTCGTGCAGCATGTGCGCGTATTCGTCCACGCTTTCACGCATCTGTTCGCGGATCTGGTTGATCCGGCGATAGTCGAGCTTGTTGTGCCCCTGGTTCAATTGAACATACAAACGCTGGTGAAACTGGTCTTTGTAGCTTCCTCGAGGCATCGAAGACATGCTGGCAAGACCCCTCCTTAAAGCGCCGTATGAGAACAGTTTGGCGTGAGCATCAGCATGATATGATGGCAAGATTTGCTTCGCAAGCGGGATGCGCCCGGCAGCGCACACTATTACGCGGAGGTGTCCTGACGTGCGTAATGTCCTGATCGTCACATTATTCCTCTGCTCTGCGCTGCTGTGGCAGCCCCTCCATACCGCAGCGGCCGCACCCCCGTCCGAACTGCTGATTGTCGTCAGCGTCGGACCGAATGCCGACTTTTTGTCCACGCTGTCCATCCGTCAAAAAAACGGGCTGGCTCAAATCATCCTGCGCAGCCCGATCGGCCCTGCCAGCCACCCTCCCGAACCCGTCAGGGCAACGGTCTCCATCGGCTCCCGCACGTTTTTGTACGGGTATGACGGCCGCCTGTACGACCAAAACCGGCATGCTGCCGTGCACTTGCCCAACGATGCGGCTGCTGAGCTGGATCGGTACGTGAACCGGCTGGAACAGGTCCACTTCGGCAAACCGCTTGACTGGAGCGAAGTGCGCCGCATGTTCAAACGAATGGGGTACGCCACCGTCATCGACTTGGAGACGGGAAAACAGTTTCGCGTGCAGCGGCGGGCGGGCAGCCGTCACGCCGACGTGCAGCCGCTCACCAAAGAGGACACCCGGATCATGAAAGAGATCTACCAGGGCAAATGGAGCTGGAAGCGTCGGGCGATCCTGGTGAAGGTGAACGGCACGTACCTCGCCGCCTCGATGCACGGCATGCCGCACGGGGCAGGCGCGATCCGCGGCAACCAGTTCCCCGGTCATTTCTGCATCCACTTTACGGGCAGTTCCACGCACCGGCGCAAGGAGCCGGACCCCAGTCACAGCCTGATGATATTGAAGGCGTCGGGAAAACTGCCGGAAACGGTGATGGCCGCCTCGCCGTACCAACTCGTGGACTACTTCCTCACTTCCTTACACGAACACGATTCGCAGACGCTGCGCATGACCACGGACGGCTTTGCGCTGCCCCCGTTCCTTCAGGGGATTGACTCTGTCAAACGAACCGAGGAGATCCGGCCCGGCGATACCCACGACATCCTCGCTGTGGAGATTCCGGTGCGCCTCGACTACGTGAACAGCGAGGGTAAGAAAAAAGAGGGGCGCTGGGTGTTTCACTTGTGCCGAACCGCCCCCTGGACCCCGTGGAAAATCACGGATATATGTGCCGACGAGTAAAGGCTGCCCGCAACGGGTCAGCCTCCCATCTCAACTTTCTTCTTCGTCTGTCTGAAACTCACTGTACGTGGACAGCACGCTGTTGTACTCCGCCAGATCGCGGACACGGATGCCCCGTTTCAACGATTCCAGCTTATCCTTGGTCAGTTTTGTTTCCATTTTTGCGGTGTCAATCCGGTAAAACGTCTGCACCACCTGCTGCTCCGCCGGCAGGCCATTGAACAACGTCAGCACGCCATCGGGCGACAAGCCGAAGTATCCGTTTGCCTTGCACGACGGAGCCAGATCGTTCTCCCGCTTGTACAGGATCAGCTTGGCAGGATCGGACGCGATAATCTCCCACCCGCTGTACGCCACCAGGGCTTGGGCCAGTTGCTCGTGCGGAACCTGTTTGATTTCTTCATCCTTTACGCCGCACAGGTAGGTGCGAGCCAGCACCAGCTGGTACGGCTTGTTCACGGTCTCCTGTGATCCGCCTGTCTCCACAGCCAGCCAGGATAGTCCGCTCCCGTTTTGGTCCCGGATCAATTCTCCTGCCGCAATGCCGCCGGCCAAACCAACGGCAAACACGGCTGTCCACGACATGAAAAACAACCAATGCCGCCTCATGATACCCATGTACTCCTTTGTACCTGTTTCCAACTAGCATTGCCAATTTTCTAATAGGAAATACCCGGGAATCGCCAAAATTCTTATCTTTGCGACAACTACCCGTGGAAAATATACCCAATCCCCTACAGACGTGATACACTATGATTGCACGTAATCTATCTTTCACGGGAGGAATGCAATCCTATGAAAAAGGCACGCGTACACAGGCTGGCCAGCTGTCTCCTGTCTGCTTCCCTGGTTGTGGCGGCGCTTTCGTTCCCGCTCGTACCGGCAAGCGCCAACGGGGACTCCACACTGAAACTGCGCCTCTTGGAGACGACCGACCTCCATACGCACATCGTCAACTACGATTACTATCAAGACAAGGAAACGGACGAGTTCGGCCTGGCCAAGACTGCTTCGCTGATCAAAAAAGCCCGCGAAGAAGTGAAAAACTCAATGCTGTTTGACAACGGCGACCTGATCCAGGGCAATCCGCTGGGCGATTACGTGGCAAGGGTAAAACCGCTCAAGGACGGCGAGATTCATCCCGTTTACAAGGCGATGAACCTGTTGAACTACGATGCCGGCAACATCGGCAACCACGAGTTCAACTTCGGCCTGGAGCATCTGGATCGCAGCCTCAAGGGGGCGAAATTCCCCTACGTCAACGCCAACGTGTACGTGGACGACAAAGACAACAACCCGGACAACGACAAGAACAAGTTCACGCCTTATCTGATCCTGGAGCGCACGTTCAAGGATGAGCGCGGCAAGGACGTCAAGCTGAAAGTGGGTGTGATCGGCTTTGTTCCGCCGCAGATCATGGTGTGGGACAAGTCCAACCTGGAAGGCAAGGTGATCGCCAAGGACATCGTGGAGACGGCGAAGAAATACGTGCCGGAAATGAAGAAAAAGGGAGCCGACATCATCGTCGCCATTCCCCACTCCGGACTTGGCCCCGTCGAAGCGGGCACCACTCTGGAGAACGCCAGCTATCAACTGAGCAAAGTGGACGGCATCGACGCCATCTTGTTTGGCCACTCCCACTCTGTCTTCCCGGGCCCCGGCTATGAGAACATCCCGGGCATCGACGCAAAAAAAGGGCTGATCAACGGCAAGCCGGCCGTCATGCCGGGCTACTGGGGCAACCATCTGGGCGTGGTCGACCTGACGCTGAAACAGGAAAACGGCAAATGGAAGGTCGTCGAAGCGGAATCCCGGGCGATCCCGATCTACGATACTGCGAACAAAAAAGCTCTGGCTGACGTGGACACCTCCATCGTCAATGCCGTGAAGGAGGATCACGACAAAACCGTCGAGTGGGTGCGTTCTGCAGTAGGCACAACCACCTCGCCAATCCACAGCTATTTTGCGCTGGTCCAGGACGATCCGTCCATCCAAATCGTCACCAACGCTCAAAAGTGGTACGTGGAGAAAAACATCAAGGGCACGGAATATGAGGGCATTCCGGTGCTGTCTGCAGGCGCTCCGTTCAAGGCGGGCGGCCGCAACGGGGCAAGCTACTACACCAACATTCCGGCCGGCACCATCGCGATCAAGAACGTGTCCGATCTGTACATTTACCCCAACACGTTGAAAGCGGTGCTGGTGAACGGCGCGCAATTGAAAGAGTGGCTGGAACGCTCCGCCGGCCAGTTCAATCAGATCGACGTGAACAAGACGGAGGAGCAGCCGCTGATCAACGAAGCCTTCCCGACTTACAACTTTGACGTCATCGACGGGGTCACTTACCAGATCGACGTCACCCAGCCGTCCAGGTACGACAGGGAGGGTAAGTTGGTCAACCCGAACGCGAACCGGATCAAGAACCTCTCGTACAACGGCAAACCGGTCAAGGCGGAGGACAAGTTCATCGTCGTGACCAACAACTACCGGGCCAGCGGCGGCGGCAACTTCCCGGGTCTGGACGGCAGCAACATCGTCATCGACTCGCCGGACGAAAACCGCCAGGTCGTGATCGATTACATCCTCAGCCAAAAGACAATCAACCCGGCAGCCGACAACAACTGGTCGTTCGCTCCGATCACCAAGAAGGTAAACGTGACCTTCACCACGTCCCCGGACGCCAAACCTTATGCCGAACAGATGCCGCATCTCAAGTACCTGACTACGCTGGAAAACGGCTTTGTCAAATACAGCATCGACCTGTCCAAGGCAGCCTCCAAGTAACGCGAAAAAAGCTGATGGCATCCGTGCCGTCAGCTTTTTTCTTTTACCCGACAAATAGATAGGACCCCCAGGGAGAGCGCTGAAAAATCGCCGGGCCCGCTTCCAGAAACATTCGGCGCGACCGGCGCAGCCGCGCTTCCATCTGTACGAGCTGCAGCACACCGCGCATGGTGTAACCCGGCCGGTTGGCGTACACGCCCGTCACTTCGCGCAGGAAATTGTCCGGGTAGCGCAGAAGCTGGTGGATCATCCAGACTTGGGTGTCGCTGAGCACATTTACCCGGCTGTACGCCTCAATCGCTTCCACAAACGATTCGACGCGGTACCCCTGCATCAGCAGCATGCGCCCCATGAGCTGGACCAGATCGCTGAGCTGCATGTCGTGGCTCACGGTGTCCAGGTCGATCAAATAGCATCTTCCTTGCGGCGTGATCAGAAAATTGTGGCTGGCCACGTCCCGGTGGGCGAGCGTACCCTGTTTGACCACGGCAAACAGCTCCGACGCCAGCGGCAGTTTGTACGCCGTCTGCAAAATCTCGCGGCTGTCACGGATGACTTCATCCGCCATCTCCAGGATGATCTGTTCCAGCCGGTTTTGCGGGCCATGCTGTTCCACGTGCCAGATGATCCGCTCGAAATGCTCCAATCGGCTTTCCCATTTGTCCAGCAAAGCCGGTTTGCCTTCAAATGCATAGGGATAAGGGACGGGGAAGCCGCTGGCCGCCTGGTGAAATCTGGCCAGCGTCGCGGCCGATTTTTTTACGTCGGATAGCGAGGTGTTGTCGGCTTCCCGGCCATCGATCATTTTCATCACGGTGTAGTAACGGTTCTGAAACGGAAAGATTTTCTCTCCGCGCTCATCGGAGACGTACTGAACCGTTTGGTAAAATCCTTTCTCTTGCAGGGTATCGGAGAGTCGGGTCACCCACTCCGCCTTCTCCCGATCTTTGTAGCCCTTGATGATCCAATGGCCCCGATCCGTCTTGAGAAGATGAACATTGCGTCGGGGCTTTATCCCATAGATGCGGCAGCGGAACGCTTTTTCAAGAGAAAGAACAAAGGATCTGCTCATGTCCTGACACTCAGGAAGAAGAAGATTCATCGTGCCCCTGTTCCCAATTTGGCCACACTTCCTGAGCGGGCAGGGCCGGAATGGATTGGGAAGCAGAGTACGTCAACGGGGTCGCGTTCTCCTGTGTGCCGCTGTCACACTGACAATCTTGATAGGGCAAGTCATCATATGGACCATCGTGACCGCTGTCCCGACACGAGCAAGAGCTGGACGTCGAATCGCAGCACTCCCGATGATGCCGCTTTTTCTTGCGGCGGGTACGGCCCGGCGGACGCCGCCATCTCGACGGACTGTCTTCATACAGGTAATCCGGCGGCATCGCGTGTGGCGGCAGCATTTCCGGACCTGTCCACGGCGGCATCATGTTCGGCGAAATCATTTCCGGACCCGCCCACGGCGGCATCATGTTCGGCGAAATCATTTCCGGACCCGCCCACGGCGGCATCACGTTCGGCGGCAGCATTTCCGGGCCTGCCCACGGCGGCATCGCGTGTGGCGGCAGCATTTCCGGGCCTGCCCACGGCGGCATCGCGTGTGGCGGCAGCATCTCCGGGCTTACGCGCGGCGGCATCGCGTTCGGCGGCAGCATTTCCGGGCTTACGCGCGGCGGCATCGCATTCGGCGGCAGCATTTCCGGGCTTACGCGCGGCGGCATCGCGTTCGGCGGCAGCATTTCCGGGCTTACGCGCGGCGGCATCGCGTTCGGCTGCTGCGTCTGCGGGCTTACCCACGGCGGTCTTCCGCAAGGCGGGCAGATCGGCTGCGTCGGACTCACCTTGGCCGGTGGAGCCGTCGGCGGAACCGGCCTCAGTTGAGGCGGCACAGGCGGCCGAATCGGTTGAATCGGCGGCTGTGGAGTGACCGGACGAGTGGGCGAAGGCACAACCTGCGGCGATAACCTGGTAGGCGGTGTCGGCGCAGCGTACGGCACGAACGGACGCACTTGGCCGGGGGGCGCAGGCGGAACATTCGGCCCATATGGTCTTACCTGGCCGGGCGGCATTGGCGGCACTCCTGGTCCGTATGGTCTTACCTGACCGGGCGGCATTGGCGGAACATTCGGCCCATATGGTCTTACCTGGCCGGGCGGCATTGGCGGCACTCCCGGCCCGTATGGTCTTACCTGACCGGGCGGCATTGGCGGCACTCCCGGCCCGTATGGTCTTACTTGGCCGGGCGGCATTGGCGGAACATTCGGCCCGTATGGTCTTACTTGGCCGGGCGGCATTGGCGGCACATTCGGTCCATACGGTCCAATATCGCCGAACGGCGCGGGCAGTTCAGACGGCTCGGAAGGCAGGGCCTGCGGCGCTTCTTGTTCTGCTTCGATTTCCACTTCGCGCTCTTGCCCGATGTCTGTGTCCATCTCTGGTTCTGTTCCTGGTTCCGCTCCCGGTTCGGTTCCCAGTTCCGTTTCCGGTTCTGTTTCCGGTTTCAGCTCCTGATCCGTGTCTTCCTCCGGCGGCTCCATCGGCCGCATCTCGATTTGCTGCGGCACCTCCGGCTCCATTTGTTCTTCCTTGATCGGCTTTTCTTTAACCCGGGGAGATTCCTGCGATGATGACGTCCTGTTTTTCTGCGGCCGTACCGGCACGCGCTTGGACGGGATTTTTACCCGCATGCCGGGATAAATCAAGTCAGGGTTTTTTATCTGGCTGTTCAGGCGAAGCAGTTCTTTAAAATCGACGCCGTATTTTTTGGCGATTTTCCACATGGTGTCGCCTCGTTGAACTACGTGGATTTTCACAGTTTCTCCTCCCTCTCGGAAACTCCTTTTCATGGTATGCACCCATGGGCGTTTTGCTCACCCCGGCAAAAAAGGGCGTTCGCCCATCTTGCGGAGCGCACGAAAAAACGGCTGTTTGACGTGTCGTCAAACAACCGTTCCGATGGGAGTTTTCTGCAGCAGTGCAGTGAAACTGCCGCTTTCCTCCACGCACTTGCCACGCTTTCACCTTTTTTCTCCAACGCGGACACCATGCTTGAACCGCTCAGAAGGTCCCCGGCATTTTCCTCTTCTACATATGGCTTACTCCTTGTAAATGGCCTTCAGATAAAACGGATACGTGCCGAGCTGGCGGACCTGGCAGCCAAGTGCCTCAATCTCGGCAAACGCGCCGGGAAGCAGCACATCGTCCATTCTTTGTTCAATGTCAATCACGAACAGGTAGCTGCCCAATCCCTTTTTGGTCGGGCGGGATTCGATGCGGGACAGGTTGATCTTGCGCCAGGCAAACGCGGCCAGCACCTGGTAGAGGGCGCCCGGAAAATCTTCTGGAAGCGTGACCAGGATGGTCGTCTTTTCCCTGTCAGACGGGGGCATCTCCAGCGGTTCGCGACCGACGAGGACAAAGCGGGTATAGTTGTTGGAATAGTCTTGAATCTCCTGCTGAGCAAACGACAGCGGGTAGATTTCCGGATTGAGCCGCGTCCCGATCGCCGCCCACGGTTCCTCCGGATGCTCGCTGACGATCTGTGCCGCCTGCGCCGTGCTGTTGGTGTACTCAATTTCAGCGTGGGGCAGGTGCTTGCGGAGAAAATTGTGACACTGGGCGATGGCGTGCGGGTGCGACAAAATCCGGGTAATGGCTTCGAGCGGCAGGATGTCGTCCCGCTTGGCCACCAGCAAGTGCTGTGATATTGGCAGCGCCAGTTCGGCCAAAATCGGCAGGTCCACCTCGTGAATCAACCAGTCCATGGCCGCGTTGACGGTGCCTTCAATCGTGTTTTCCACCGGCACCACGCCGTAGTCTGCCTCTCCTGTGGCAGCGGCGTTCAGAACGTCGATGATGCTCGGACACGCCAAGTAACGAAACGGCCGACGCGCCGTCAACGCGCGGGCCGCTTCTTCTGAAAATGTTCCGCGCGGTCCGAGAAAAGCCAATCGTTTCTCCATGACAATACTCCTATCCGCATTCTCTATCTGGTCGAGATTGTCACCTGTGCGCCATGCTCATCGGGTCTTAACCGCATCGTCCGGTAGGAAACGCCGTGCTTTTGCATCACACTGTCGACAAACGCCTGCAGCTTTTCCCGCTCCGCGTCCGTCGAGTAGAAGCAGAGCATCGTCGGTCCCGCGCCGCTCAGCGCCGCACCCAGTGCGCCGTTGCGAGACGCCCCGTCCAGGATTTCACGCAGGCCGGGGACAAGCGCAGCCCGGTACGGCTGATGCAGCCGATCCCCCATCGCCTGACCCAACAGGTCCAATCTGCCTTGGGCCAAAGCGGCCACCAGCAAACTGCTATGACCAACATTATATATGACATCCGGTTTGCTGTACACATCAGGCAGGACATGGCGCGCCTTTTCCGTCGACAGCGGATAGTCAGGGATGATTACGAGCGTATGCAGCCCCTCCGGGGGAGCAAGGCGGACGTAAGGGATCGGCTCCTCGTCCCGCTCCGGCATCGTCGCCACCACAATGCCGCCGAACAGCGACGCCCCCACGTTGTCCGGATGGCCTTCCAGCCGGGTGGCGATGGCAAACAGCCGCTCCCGGTCAAACGGCTCTCCGGCCAGCTTGTTGGCGGCGACGAGTGCGCCGACGATCGCCGCGGCGCTGCTGCCAAGCCCCCGCGTCAGCGGCGCTTCCGTCGTTGCGCGGATATACAGTTCGGGGACGGGCAGCCCCGCTTCCGCAAACAGTCCTGCGGCCACCTGGTACAGCAGGTTCCCCTTGTCCGCGGGCAGCCCCTCCAGTTCCTCGCCGATCAGCACGATTTCCGTCGTCTCGCTGAGCGCCATCTCCACTGTGGAGTACAATTGAAAGGCCATGCCCACGGCATCGAAGCCCGGTCCCAGGTTGGCGGTGCTGGCGGGGACGGTGACCCGCACGAGAGGACGGTTCATCACGAAACGCCTCCCGCATTTTCGCGAATCAACGCCATCACCGCGTCACGCGTCGCCGGCACGGAGCGCGGTTCTTCCCCTACCAGCTTGAGGGCGGTATTGGGATCTTTCAGTCCGTTGCCCGTCAGCACGCATGCGATCGTCAGGCCCTGCTCCAATCTACCCGCCTCGCGCAGCTTGATCACGCCGGCCAGGGAAGCGGCCGATGCCGGTTCGCAGAAGATGCCTTCGCTTTTCGCGAGCAAATGGTAGGCGTGCAGAATTTCCTCGTCGGTCACGCTGTCCACCAGACCGTCCGATTCGGCGATAGCCGCCAGCGCTCCATCCTTGCTCGCCGGGTTGCCGATGCGAATCGCCGTGGCAATCGTCTCCGGATTGGGCACGGGATGGCCGAGGACCAGCGGCGCCGCTCCCGCCGCCTGAAAGCCGAACATGCGCGGCAGTTGTGCCGTTTTTCCGGCTGCGTGGTACTCCTTGAAGCCCTTCCAGTATGCCGTGATGTTGCCGGCGTTGCCCACCGGAATGGCGAGAATGTCCGGGGAGGTGCCGAGCGCGTCGCAAATTTCAAACGCGGCGGTTTTTTGCCCCTCGATCCGGTACGGGTTGACCGAGTTGACCAGCGTGATCGGCTCAGCAGCGGTGATGTCGCGGACGATGCGCAGCGCTTCGTCAAAGTTCCCGTCGATGGCGATAACCTCCGCTCCGTAGGCGATCGCCTGCGCCAGTTTGCCCAGCGCGATGTTGCCGCTCGGGATCAGCACGATGCAGCGCAGCCCGGCGCGGGCGGCGTAGGCAGCGGCAGCAGCAGAGGTATTGCCGGTGGAGGCGCACATGATGGTGGTGCTGCCTTCTTCCAGCGCTTTGGCGACGGCCATCACCATGCCGCGGTCTTTAAACGAGCCGGTCGGATTCAGCCCCTCATACTTGAAGTACAGCTCTACACCCAATTGCCGGGAGAGAGACGGAGCGTATATCAGTGGCGTGTTGCCCTCGTGAAGGCTGACATGCGGAGTCTTTTCCGTCACCGGCAGAAACTGGCGGTACCGGGCGATGATGCCTGATTGCCGGTCGGCCTGAACAGACGATTGCCATTGGCTCATGCCTGCTCGCCTCCTTCCACGCGGTAGCAGCTTTTCACTTCGCTCACGATCTCCAGTTCTTCCATGCCCTGCAGCACCTCGTCCATGTCTCCCTTCGACGCCAGATGCGTCACGATGATGATTTCCGCCTGTTCACCGTTGTTGTACGGCTGCTGCAGCACCTGCTCCAGCGAGATGTTCTTGTCCGCCAACAGCTGCGTAATCTGCGCCAGTACACCGCGCTTGTCGGCCACGACGATGCGGAGGAAATATTTTGACAATTTCTGCTTGTCATCCTTGAGAATCTTTTCTTTGTATGGAGCGACCATGCCCCGTCCGTTTACACCCAGCTTCATGTTTTTCACCACCGTCACCAAGTCCGACACGACGGCCGTTGCCGTCGGAAGTTCGCCTGCACCCGGACCGTAAAACATGGTCTCGCCCACTGCTTCCCCGTGCACGTAGACGGCGTTGAACACTCCGTTGACCGATGCCAGCGGGTGACTCTTGGCGACCATTGTCGGCTGTACGCTTACCTCGATTGCTTCGCCGTCCCGGCGGGCCAGACCCAGTAGCTTCACCTCGTAGCCCAGCTTTTTGCCGTAGGCGATATCTTCCTTGGTCACCCCGCTGATGCCTTTGACGTCCACATCCTCCAGCTTCATCGGCACACGGAAGCCCAACGTCGCCAGAATCGCCATCTTGCGGGCAGCGTCATAGCCTTCGACGTCGGAGGTGGGATCTGCTTCGGCGTACCCGAGCGCCTGCGCTTCCTTCAGCACGTCGCTGTAATCGGCACCGTCCTGGCTCATTTTGGTGAGGATGTAGTTGGTCGTGCCGTTGACGATCCCCATCATTTTGGTGATACGGTCAGACGAAAAACCTTCCACCAACGCTCTCAGAATCGGAATACCGCCGGCGACACTGGCTTCGTAATAGACGTCGCAACCTTTCTCCTGCGCTTTTTGCAGGATTTCGCCGCCGTGCAGGGCCATCAGATCCTTGTTGGCGGTGACGACGTGCTTGCCCCGTTCCAGCGCTGCCAGAATATATTCTCTCGCCGGCGAGATGCCGCCGATCACTTCCACGATCACGTCGATCTCCGGGTCGTCCAGCAGATCGGACGCATTGGTCGTAAGCACGCTGTTCATCGACGGGATGCTCCGGGTCTTCTCTGCATCCTGCACCAGAATCCGCTTGATCTCGATGCCCAGCCCCGTCTGTTTTTGCAAATCCTCCTGATGGGCCTGGATGATGCGAACGACGCCAGTGCCTACTGTGCCAAACCCCATCAACCCCAGTTTTACCGTTTGCTTGTCCATGTCTCTCTCCTCCTATCCGGCAGCCGCTATCCGCGACCGACAATCATCGCTTTGCGCACACCGTTTATCTCTTGCAGTCCTTCCAGAAACTCCGTGCTGGACACCTTCAGATGAGCCATGTCCACCGACATGGAAATGTTGGCAATACCCTGGAGCGGGATCGTCTGGTTGATCGTCAGCACGTTGCCCCCTTGCTCCGCTATGTACTGCAGCACCTTGGACAAGTACCCGGAGCGGTGTTCCAGCGAAAACGTGATGGTCATGATCTTCTCACTCATCATCGCGTTGAACGGAAAAATGCCGTCCTTGTACTTGTAAAAAGCACTGCGGCTTAATCCCACCCGTTCCACCGCCTCGTTTACCGTATCCACTTCTCCGGCCTCCAGCAGTTTTTTCGCCTCGATGGTCTTGGCGATCGACTCCGGTAAAATGTCGGAGCGAATCAAGTAAAACTTTTCTTCCCGTTTCACACGTTGTGTCCTCCTGAGAAAAACAGTTGTTTTTGCCTAGAGGACATTATAGCTGATCCCTTTTCCCCTGACAATCCTTCTATGCAATTTTTTTGTGCTCGCCTGCTCGTACATGAGCGAATTTCCCTTGGCACAGACTATAACGGACCCAGAGCAAAGCGAGGTGAGTGACCAATGGCTGGACGCGGCAAGACGGACAAGTCGGAGCGCCGGAACAACCACCCCGCCGCCAAGCCGAGCGATTTGGACCAGTTCGGCGACAACACGCGGGGGAAAAAAATGGCCCAGTCTCCCCACGCAGTGGAAGATCCGAGCGGCAACAAGTAAACGGGCACAGCAAAAAAAGTATGCCTGTGGTCAGGCATACTTTTTGCTCCCAAAATATTCCATTTATTTCCTCCGGACGAACGCTTTCTTCCTGAGACGTTCACGCATTCCTGCTCGTTGCAAGGAATTGCAAGACTTATGCGTTGCGTCCGGATTGTGCCAATTTTTCGTAATAACGCTGCAGCACGTGACGATATCTTTCCTCCAGATCGGTGATGACCAGCTTTAACACCGCCGAACCGTCCCGAAACGTCTTCTCCACCACTTTTGTCATCGCCACCAGTTCCTGCTTGTAATGCGGAAGAAAAAAGGACAAGTGCAAAAAATCGCCTACGGAGACGAATCCGTCCGTGCCGACAATCAGATGCGTCGGGGAAAACCGAAGCAGGACGCCCTCCCCGCTTTCTTCTATGGGTCGGGCTCCCATGATTTTGTACGGAACATTGATGACAAAATCAGGCTGCAGGAGCGGCCGCTCTCCTTTGGCTTCCTGTTCGATGCTGGTCGGCACCAGGCGCGCCAGCTTCACGGGCCACACCGCCTGTTCCTGCACCACCTGCAGACTCAGCCAGGTAATGGCTTCATCCGTTTCCCAGCGCAGATGGACGATGGTTCCCAACAGGGAGGTGTTCGTGTCGCTCTCCACGTACGAAAGGATCAGATAGCCCGAATGAACATGTTCGACGATGGCATGAAGCGGCCGATTTGCTGCCAAGGGCGTCACCAGTTCGACCGCTCCGCCCCGCTGCAACCGCTTGTCCGCAATAAACGGAGAAAGGGAGGGGATATCCGCCATACTGTTATCACTCCACAAATTCAAACTCAAAATCACCAATGCGGACGGTGTCGCCATCCTTGGCCCCGTGTTTGCGCAGGGCTTCGTCCACGCCCATGCTGCGCATCATGCGGGCGAAGCGCTGAACAGAATCGTAGCTGTTCAGATTGGTCATGCGGACCAGCTTTTCAATTTTTTCGCCGCTGACGACATATACCTCGTTGTCGCGGGAAATCTCAAACGGCTCCGGCTCTTTCTCTGCGCGGAAGACGACGCGCTCTTCCGCTTCCGCCACCTCTTCGACAGCCGGCTTGTCCGGCAGCGTTTCCAACAGATCGGCCACGGCGTGCATCAGCTCCTGTACCCCCTGGCGGGTAGCCGCTGAAATTTCGTACACGGTCACACCGGGCACCAGTTCCTGAAAGCGGCGCAAATTCTCCTTTGCCTCGGGCAGGTCCATCTTGTTGGCGGCGACGATCTGCGGCCGCTCTTCCAGCTTCAGGTTGTACAGCTTCAGTTCCCGGTTGATCTGATGGAAATCTTCCACCGGGTCGCGTCCGTCCACGGCTGCCATGTCGATCACGTGGACGATCAGACGGGTCCGCTCTACGTGTCGCAAAAACTGGTGCCCCAGCCCCACACCTTCATGCGCCCCTTCGATCAGCCCCGGCAGGTCCGCCATGACGAAACTGCGTTCGCCCAGATCGACCACGCCCAGGTTGGGCGTCAGCGTGGTAAAGTGGTAGGCGGCAATCTTCGGCTTGGCCGCCGTTACGCTGGCCAAAAGCGTCGATTTGCCGACGCTGGGATAGCCGACCAGACCGACATCGGCAATCAGCTTCAGCTCCAGTCTCACATAGCGCTCCTGTCCCGGTTCACCGTTCTCCGAGATGTGCGGCGCCGGATTGGCCGGTGTGGCAAAGCGGATGTTGCCCCGTCCGCCGCGCCCGCCTTTGGCGATGACGGCCCGCTGTCCGTTCTCGACCAGGTCGGCGATGACCTCCCCGGTATCGTCATCAATCACGGTCGTCCCCGGAGGAACCCGCACGACGAGGTCTTCCGCTCCGGCTCCGTGCTGCCCTTTATTGCGTCCGTTCTCGCCGCGCGGAGCCTTGAAATGCTTCTGGTAGCGAAAATCCACCAGCGTGCGCAGCCCTTCATCCACGACGAAGACCACATCTCCGCCGCGCCCGCCGTCACCGCCGGCCGGCCCGCCCAGCGGCACGTATTTTTCCCGTCGGAAAGAGACGGCTCCATTTCCGCCGTCTCCCCCCTTCACGTAAATCCTTACCTGATCGACAAACATGCTGTCACCTCTCTCATTCCGCCACTGGAACAGCCGTTTCCAGTACCCATTCCTCGTCTGTATGTATGCACGCGGTGATTATCACCGGAATTCGACTCTTGTCACGTACCAGTTTTTCCAGTTCGCACTGCGCGGATGCACGCAGCTTCCCGGCCAGGTCAAAGCGAAAATGGATGCCCTTTTCGCCTCGGTACAAGCTGATTTGCATGCTGGCCGGTTCAAATTCATTCCGGTCCAGGTGCTCTCCGACCGTAAACACAATACCTGCCACCAACTGAAACAGGTCATGCTCGTCTGCTGCTGCCTTGCGCAGGTCCACTTCGCTGCAGACATCCACTTCCAGCAGCAGGTCATTGTTTAGCGCGTTAAACGTCAAAAAGAAGACGGACAGCAGCGAGCTGTTCAGCCTGGCCACCATGCTTTCCTGCATGGCCAGCTCCGCGATGCGTTTCAGGTACTTTTCACCTTCTTCCAAGCGGCCCAGACGCAGGTAGCCGAGCAAAACCTGGACATGGTTGAGCCAGTCGTGCCGCTGCCGGTTCAATACGGCCAGCAGTTGATCAGTTTGCTGCGTGAACAGCGTGCGCTCGTCCCTCATCTTCCCCACCCAAACCGATAAATTTCTTTCTTCTACCATTGTACCATACCTGCGTAACGACTAAAAGAAATCCTCCATGCCGGATAAAAAGAAAACCCAGCGACAAGGCTGGGTTTTCGTCTCCGAACTATTTACGCTTGAGAAGCGACCGGTTCGATCACCACTTGTTTGCGATCGCGGCCCAGACGCTTGAAGCGAACGATGCCGTCAGCCGTTGCAAACAGCGTGTCGTCGCCGCCTCTCATGACGTTAGCACCCGGGTAGATCTTCGTACCGCGTTGGCGTACGAGGATGTTGCCAGCTTTCACGAATTGACCGTCGCCGCGCTTCACACCCAGACGTTTGGAGATGGAGTCGCGACCGTTCTTGGTAGAACCTACCCCTTTTTTGGAGGCGAAGAACTGCAGGTCAACTGGGAACAGGAATTTCATAGTCAGGCACCTCCTTGCCATTTTGAATCGTGAATCGCCACGTATTTTCCGTTCGTTTCAGCTACAACAAACAGGGCAACAACCATGCTCTCAGCCAAGAGCTGTTGTTTCTCATGAAGGCGAGCGTCGTCGAGACGGCCCACTCTCCAGCGGAGAAACCCGCCCTCTTCTGCTGCGTGCTCAACGTCCGGAACAAATCCGAGCAGTGGCTGAATCGAATTGACGATCCCGAGACTGACCGCGGACACGGCTGCACAGACGATGTCCTCGCCATGCCTGCCGGCGTTGGCATGTCCCGAAATCGCAATCTCTTCAATTTCACAGTGCGCATTGCGCTGAACAGTTACGGTAATCATCTCGGTACGTCACCAAAATTACGCATTGATCTTTTCGATCACAACTTTGGTGAACGGTTGACGGTGACCTTGTTTGCGACGGTAGTTTTTCTTGGCTTTGTATTTGTACACGATAATTTTTTGACCTTTACCGTGTTTTTCTACTTTGCCGGTTACCGTTGCGCCTGCTACGGTAGGAGTACCTGCCGTAACTTTGCCGTCTTTGCTTACAAAGAGAACTTTGTCGAAAGTAACTACGTCACCTTCGCCTGCAGCCAGTTTCTCGATGTAGAGAACAGAGCCTTCTTCTACTTTGTATTGCTTGCCGCCGGTTTCGATAATTGCGTACATGTTGTGCACCTCCTATACTCAGACTCGCCTGTGCAGGTGCGCCGCGAACGGCGTCTTGTCCAACCTGATTCGAGCGGTTACAGTATGCGCGAGGCATAGCTGCATGACAGACATTAGGTTACCATACCTGTACTGTACAGTCAAGGCATTTTATGCTTTTTCCCGATACAGCCGGTCCGCTTCCTCTCTGCGGCCGGCGTACAGGATGCGGTATCGCTCGGGCGGAAGATGGTCAGCGCGCAGCACGTACAGATGCAGCGGCCGCCCCTCTGGACTATCAGCCGCCAAGCGTTCGTACATCCGGGCCGGCACCTCGACCAGCGCCGCTTCCGCCTCCTGGCTGAGGACAAGCCCGCCCAGCTCGTCAAACAGTCGGCGCTCCAGCTCGTCGACGGAGAGGACTCGTCCCGTTCCGCCACAGCAGGAGCACGGCTCCGTCATCCGTTCGGCCAGGCTGGCCCGCACCCGCTTGCGAGTCAGCTCAACCAGGCCGAGCGCGGTCATGCCTAACACCGCCACCGGCGCCGTATCCTTGGCCGCTTCGGCGCGCAGGGCAGCCAACACCCGCTCCCGATTGGCCGCTTCCTGCATGTTTACAAAATCGATCAGGACAATCCCACCGATGTCGCGCAGCCGCAGTTGACGGGCAATCTCCCGGGCCGCTTCCAGGTTGGCGGCAGTTATCGCCTGTTCGCGCTGCTGTCCCCCTTTGCCGCTAAAGGCTCCCGTGTTGACGTCGATCACCGTCATCGCTTCCGTGCGGTCAAACACGAGATGGACGCCGCTCGGCAGGGGGATGCGCCGCTGCAGCGCCCGGTCCAGTTGGGCCTCCAAGCCGAGCCGCTCAAACAGCGGTTCCCTGCCCTGATAGCGGCGAATCTTGTCCGCCGCGTCGGGATACAGCACCTCCGTCAGTTCCTTGACGCGCTGAAAGGCGGCCGTCTCTTCGACGATGATCTCCTCCGCGTCCTCCGCTCCAAAGTCGCGCAGTGCCGCCTCAATCAGTCCGACATCGCGGCAGATCAGGCACGGCGTTTTCCGCCCGGCGGCCGAGGCGAGCGCTTCCCGCCAGCGCTTTCGCAAAAAGGTTAGCTCGCGGGCCACTGCTTCATCGTCGACATGTTCGGCTTCCGTCCGCACGATCACTCCTTCGCCGTCCTCCAGCAGTCCGGCGGCCCGCTCCCGCAGCTTCCGCCGTTTTGCCTCGTCCGCAATCTTGCGCGAAACCGAGACGCGGGCAGTCGGCTCGGCCGGCACGCTTGCGACCGGCAGGCCGTTTTCCACCGTCCCGACGGCTCGTCCCTCCGGAGGCAGGTACACCAGCAGTCGGCCGGGGATGCTGACGCGCGTCGTCACTTTTGGCGCCTTCCCTTCCGCCGCTTCCTTGCTCACCTGCACCAGCAGTGTTTCACCTACTCGCACCAGCTCGTTGATCAGGCGCTTTTCCGTTCCATGAAACGGCGGCAGGGCATCGTCCACGTACAAAAAGGCGTTTTTTCCCTGGCCGATGTCGACAAAGGCGGCCTGTATCCCCGGCAGCACATCCGTCACCCTGCCCCGGTAGACACAACCCGCCTGCGGTTCCGTCTCCGCCTGTTCGCTGCGCCATTCGACCAGTCGCCCCTGTTCAAGCAGCGCCGCCCAGAGCCTGCCGCCAGACCCGCTGATAGCCACCTGTTTCACGCCGTTCCTCTCCTTTTTCCCTCTTCCCGCGCATGTAAGACGGACGGGCCGGCTTGACGTCCCGCACGTCCACGCCATGCCCACCATCGCTTGGGCGGGGTCCGCATCATCACTCGCACCACGTACTCTACCACAGCGGTGAAAAAAAGAAAAGCGGCGGGGCCGCGCTCACACCAACTGCCCGACGGCGGTATCGTGTTTGTTTTCAAACAGAAGCGCATGCAGCAGCCGCTCCTCAGCCAGCAGACCGCTCCCCTGCACGTAGACCAGGTGGGAACAGCCGCGCCGCAGCAGATGAGACACCTCCATCGCCGTCGACTCGGGCGGAACGGTCAAGGCCCGCACACCGTACTCTTCCGGCTGGCGCGCGTATTTTTCCATCAGAAAGCGGATGAATTGGTAGGGAAAACGCAAAAAGGCCTGAATGTTGACGGCCAGCAGATACACGGCCACCACGGCGACATTCGTCTGCAGAGACAGGACAGACACACCCAGCATCAGTGCAGACAGCATGGCGCTCAGTGTCAGCGACGCGATGGCTGCCCGGCGGTATGGCATGCACCAGCAGAGGACAGCTTGAACGATCCGCCCCCCATCCAGCGGCCAGATCGGCAGCAGGTTGAAGCCGGCGACCGCCACGTTGCCGGCCAGGAAAAAGCGGGCCCACTCATCCGTCCAGATGCCGGCATACCAGCATACCAGGGAGACCGCGATCATGACCACGTTGAGAAACGGGCCGGCCAGGGCCACCACAATCTCGTCAAGCGGATCGACTGCGTAGGCTTCCTCCATCGTCGCCACGCCGCCAAACGGCAGCAATTCCACTTCCGTGACCGTCCAGCCCAGCTCCCTGGCGACCGCGATATGCCCCATCTCGTGAATCAGCACGATCACAAACAGGGTGATAATCTCCCAAAACTTTCCCAACAGGATCGACATGCCGATCACAATCCAAAACAGCAGGTGAATGCGCAGGCGGATGCCGAACGGGCGCCACTCATTCAAAGGAAATCACATCCAGCGGATCGATCGCCTGCTCCTGCGCCCGTGCCCCCAGGTACAGATACCGGGCCGTTTCATTGATGGCTCGCGGGATGCCCACCACCTGTCCCGGCTGGAGAAAGTCGTTTACCGCGACCTGAATTTTCTCCAAATTGCCAAACCACATCTCCCGTCCCTGGGCCAGACGGACAACCACCGTCGTGCCAAAACCAGGCTTTTCCCCCACAAACGTCACCCACCCGGCCTCGCCCATCGTGACCGCACCGTCTGTCCCGGTGCTCAGCACAACCTTGCCGCTGGCATGGTCAAAGGGCTTCACCACTTTCCACGAAACCGGCCATTTCCAGACGGTCTGTGTGCTGTGCCCGTCCACCGGAACCGCTTTCTTGCCCGACAGGGACGGCAACAGCGTCGGCAATGCACCGAAGCGCGCTTCGTACCAGTCGGCCACGCCGGCAAAATTAAAATCGCGCGTCATCACTTCGCGCGCCGAATGTTTCCAGTCCAACGGAACGACGGACGTTTGGAAAATCAGATAGGCCAGACCCACCAATAGCGCGGACGCGAAGATCCGGATGCCCCATTGCTCCCGGTCAGGCAGTTGGGGCATGGTGCTGTTCCGGCGGGAAACGTATGGAAACAGAGCGTCGTCGGGGTCGATCGGATCTTTCCAGTCGTCGACAAACGGGGCCAGACTGTCGCGCGACTGTGAGCGAATCCGCTCCATCCGCGCCCGCCTCCTCTCTTTGACACGATCCACTTCGTCGAACATGTCCCATCCCTCCGATGGCCAAGCTTTTGTACCATCTTATGACCTGTCTGTCCGCATTATAACCGCGCGGCATACAGCCGTAAGGAACGGATGACGGCTGTTGACCTGGGCAGCTGGGGACTGCCCCGACATGCAAAAAAGCAGCCTCTCCATCGAGAGACTGCTTTTGATATGGGCCATTGTTTACAGTTTCACAACGTTCGCAGCTTGCGGTCCGCGGCTGCCTTGAACGATTTCGAACTCAACCTTTTGACCTTCTTCCAGCGTTTTAAAACCCTCTGCCTGGATAGCGCTGTAGTGTACGAATACGTCATCTCCGCCTTCAACCTGGATGAAACCGTATCCTTTCTCCGCGTTGAACCATTTAACAATACCTTGTTGCATGAAACAAAACCTCCTAAACATGCGCCCGCATCGGGGCGAAAGAGTGATCCGTTAACCTGTTTTTACAGAGGAGTTTTTGCCGGTATGGAAAAAGTCGTACCGAGCCGAGATTTGACCACATGGTGGCGTCTCTCAACAAGGTACGACTCCACAACCTATATCAAATCACTACAGCTAGTAAAACGGGTTAACTTAGATTGAGTGTATCACATCCGGATCGGTTTGTCACGCATTTAATCAAAACGCAGTCTGTCCTTGCGCATCCCGATGTTCAGGACGACGCCGATGATCAGAAAATTGGTCAACAGCGAGCTGCCGCCGTAGCTGATAAAGGGCAGTGGAAGCCCGGTGATGGGCATCAACTGGATGGTCATGCCGATGTTCTCAAAAATCTGGAACGTGAACATGCCGACCACCCCTGCCACTACATAGGAACCAAACGGATCTTTAACCTCCATCGCGATGCGGATCATCCGGTAAATCAGGAAGAAGAACAGGATCATCAGCACACCCGCGCCGACGAAACCGAGCTTTTCCGCAATGACGGTAAAGATGAAGTCGCTTTCGCCGACGGGGACCCAGCCGAAACTGGCCTGGGTCGGCGTGTTAATGCCTTTGCCAAACAGTTGGCCGGAGCCGATCGCAATCAGCGATTGCTTCAATTGAAAACCGCGCCCCATCGGTTCCAGATCGGGGTTGAGCCAAAACTTGATCCGATCAAACTGATACGGTTTGAAGATCTTGAAGAAAATCGACTGATGGAAAAAGTACAGATACGTCATAAACCCGAAAAAGCTGCCGACGAGCGTGCCCAGGTAGAGCACGTGTTTCAACCGGATGCCCCCCACAAGCAGCATGGTGGCCAAAATGCTGCAGTACACCAGCGCGCTTCCCAAATCGGGCTGCACCAAAATCAACAGCAAGGGCACGGCGACGATGAGCCCGACGGGAATGAGCTGATAGAAATACCGGAACCGCTCGGGATCGTCAGCCTTGTTGGCCAGGTAACGGGCCACCGTCAAAATCGTAAACAGTTTCATCGGCTCAGACGGCTGAAACAAAACGCCCCCCGGCAGGCGGTACCAACTCGTGGCGTTGTTGATCGGCGTCGTCTGGAATACGCCGATCAAAAGGATGATGCCGATGGCGTACAAGACGTAAGACATGGAGTAATACAGCCGATAGTCGAACAGCAGCGTAGCGAAAAGCACCATAAATCCGATCGCGTACCAGATCATCTGCTGGTTGGCCATGTGGATACCTTTGTCCGATCCGGAAATACCACTGTAGCTGTACACGGCCAAGCCAAACAGGATGATCACAATTGGCCAGTCGATCGATTTCAGATGTCGTTTTTCAAGGTCAAACATAGTAGTTTCTTCGCCCTCCCTGGCTCCCATTCTCACGAGGGACGCGGCTTCCTGGGATCCGCTTGCGCATCTGCGCCGATAAGAATGAAAGAACAGGAAAACTCCTGTTCTTTTGGTTCGGCTAACGTCGCTTTATTTCAATCCGAAAAACCTGCGCACCTTTTGCAGCACGCCCGTCTTTTCCTGCAGCGGCTGAAGCGGCACGGCTTCGCCCAACAGGCGGCGGGCGATGTTGCGGTAGGCGATGGACGCACGGGACTCGTGGTTCATCACCACCGGCTCACCCTGGTTAGCCGATTTGATGACATGATCATCATCCGGCACAACGCCAATCAAGTCAATGGCTAACAAATCCAGAATATCTTCCACATCGAGCATGTCGCCGTTTTTCACCAGGTGCGACCGCACACGATTGATCACCAGCTTGGGCATGCCGACCTGTTCCCGTTCCAACAGACCGATGATCCGGTCCGCGTCACGGACAGCGGCTTTCTCTGGCGTCGTGACTACGATCGCCTGATCCGCGCCTGCCACCGCGTTGCGGAATCCCTGCTCGATCCCGGCCGGGCAGTCGATCAGGACATAGTCAAACTCCCGCTTCAACTGTGTGACGATTTCCTCCATCTGCTCGGGGGAAACCGCCGACTTGTCCTTGGTCTGTGCAGCCGGCAGCAGGGACAGGGTTTCGAACCGCTTGTCTTTGATCAGCGCCTGCTGCAGGCGGCAAGTCCCTTCCGCCACATCCACCAGGTCGTAAATGATGCGGTTCTCCAGTCCCATGACGACATCCAGATTGCGCAGTCCGATATCCGTATCGACCATGCAGACTTTCTGGCCCAGGAGAGCGAGCGCCGTTCCCAAATTGGCGGAAGTGGTCGTCTTGCCCACGCCGCCTTTTCCTGATGTTACGACAATTCCAATACCCACGTCCGTTCCTCCTCTTACCCTAACGCCTCACACTTTTTTCGCGCCCAATTCGGGGCGAATCCGGGGCAGATAATTCATTTTGGCTACCAGCATGGTGCCGTTCTCCAAATAGGCGAATTCCGTGCCGCCGTTTTTCGCCCACTCTTCTCCCGGCCTGCTGATCACTTCCGCGATGCGCAGTTGGGTGGGATTCATGACCGCGGCGGCGATGATCACCTGCGTATCCCCGTTGATCCCGGCGTGGGCGTACCCGCGCAAATGACCCAGCACGTAAATGCTGCCCGTCGTCCGCACGATGCCTCCCGGGTTGACGTCTCCCAGAAGCAGCAAGTCACCGTCGAACTCCAGCACCTGCCCGGCGCGAACCGTGTGTACCTGGATGGAAAACGTCGATTTGAGACGTTCGGCAAACGCTTCTTCCTTGGTGATCACGTCCGCTTCGATCGTGTGGATCACCAGATTGCCTTTTTGCCGGATAATTTGCGTCAACTGCTCCTGTTGTTCAGGAGTGCAGTATCGCTTTCCCAATTTAATCGAAACGCGAATCAACGGACCCGACAAGATCTGTTGATGGCTGTGCTCTATCTTTTCACGCAAATCGGCCAGAAGTTCGTCGAAGGAACAGGCGTCATCCATGAAAAAGACGAGACCATCTTTTGTTCCCTTGATCGTGACCTTGTTTTTCACAGTCGTCACCTGTTTCACCTCGAGCGATACCATTCGCCACGATTACAAAAGATTCCTGCTCCATTGAAAAAAATTGCCGAATGCAGTCGGTCGCAGCTCATTGCTGTTCAGCCTGGGTCGGCTGCTGCTGCGAAGCAGTGTTCGCGGCGGGGGTCAGCACGCCCGGATACATTTCGTTGTATGCCTCCAGCAGTCTGCGGGCAATCGGACCGGTGGCGTCCGAACTGGACGTGCCGCTGCGCAAGCTGTCGGGAGCGAGCACGACAAACACCAGTTGCGGGTTTTCGTAGGGGGCAAAGCCGACCAGCAGGGCGTTTTCTGCCTTGCGCCCGGTCTGCGCCGTCCCCGTCTTGGCCCCGACGTTGAACGGCAGGCCCTTGAACGTGCTTGCCGCCGTACCGCCTGGCTTCGTCACGGCCAGCATCCCTTCCTTGACCACCTGAATGTATTTCGGATTGACGTTGACCCGGTTCAGCACTTCCGGTTCGATTACGGTCAACGTCTGTCCAGGCTGTTTCGGGTCCGTCGTGCCGCGGCGGATTTCATTGACCAGATGCGGGCGCACCCGGTATCCGCCGTTGGCGATAGTCGAGACGTACTGGGCGATCTGAATCGGCGTGAACAAATCATATTGGCCGATCATGGCGTCGGCCAGGTTGCCGTAGTGTGAATAGGGGTTTTCCCATCCCATCTTCTCGCCGGGAAGATCGATGCCCGTCTTCACCCCCAGTCCAAACTGCGCATTGTAGTAGTCCAGCACGGAAAACTGTTCGGACCAGTGATTCTTCGCCCGTCCTGCCAGGCGGATCGCCATCTCGTACATGTAGGTGTTGTTGGACACGGCCAGCGCGCGACGGGCGTTGACCGGACCGTGTCCGCTCGGTTTCCAGTTCCGTTTGTACATGTTGCCCACCTTGAGGCCGCCGCGGTCGATGATGGTTTCGTTGGGAGTGGTAAGCCCCTCGTTCAGGGCGATCATCACCGACATGGGCTTGTAGGTGGACGCCGGAGGAAACGGCGTATAGATGAATCGGTTTGCCTCGTTGGGCAGGATGACCGACGTATACACCTCGTTAAATTTCTTGCGGTCGTAGTACCAGTTCACATCGTAATCCGGATAGCTGGCCATCGCCAGGATTTCCCCCGTGTTCGGATTCATCACCAGAACATGGGCCTCCTTGAATTCCTTTGGCGTGGTCGGCTTGCTCTTGAACTTGAGAAACTCCTCTTTCAAAATGGCTTCCACCTTGCTTTGGAAGCGCCAATCCATCGCCAGCACCAGATCGTTGCCCGGTTCCGGTTCCCGGCTCATCCGCTTTTCAACCGTCTGCGAGTCCTTGTTGACGTGCACTTCCATCACGCCGTCCTTGCCGCGCAAATAACGCTCGTAATACGCCTCCAGACCGGTCACGCCGACGCGGTCAAACGGATTGTATCCCTGCGCCTGGTACTCCTTTAACTGCTCCGGCTTGATGGCGTTGATATAGCCAAGGAAGTTGGTGCCAAACGGCGTTCCGTCCGGGTCCTGAATAATTTGTCGCACCGGTTCCAGCACAACGGAAATACCGGGCAATTCGGACAGACGTTCCTCGATTTGATACCGCTCCGCATCCGAGATGTTCACTTTTACGCGGCGCGGAATGTAGCTCGGCATATGTGAAGAGCGCATTTCCTGCAGCAGGGAAAGCTTGTGCCACTGGAACTGGCGCTGCTGGTCGTTGAGCGGCAGACTTACGTCCAGGTCAAAAATGGCCGCGTAGCCCAGCAGTTCCGTATCCGATTTCCCCTTCAACTCCTCGGGATTGGGAAGCTTGTTGATCCGGTATTTGATCTGGCCGATCAGGTCGTCCCGGTACTCCTTGTCCAGCGTCAACTTCAGTTCCGCGTTGCTGGAGACGGCGTATTTCAACAGCTCCGCATCGGACATTTCATCCAGCTCTGCGCGCTGCCCCGGGTCGTTCAGCTTTGCCTTGAGCAGACTCAGTGCCTGCTTTCGCGAGGTGTCGTCAAACGGGGAGCGCACATACAACCCGACGTACAGCGCCGTCTTGATCAGTTGGTAGTCGGACATGCTGTCGATCTCACTTACCTTCGGCACCTGCCGCAGCTTGTGCTCGATCTGCTCGATCAATTTGTTTGTCTCCTCGGGGCCAAACGCAACCGGCAGCTTGGATTCCAGTTCGACCGTCTTTTTCAGAAGTTCCTTGTCCGTCCCCATTTTCACGCCATCCATCGACAGGATGCGGGCCAAAAGATCGGCCACCTTATCCTCGTCGATCTCCTGCCCCAGCTCCTCCACGTAGGTAACGGTATAAACCGGCTTGTTGGAGACCAGCACCTCGCCGTTTCGGTCAAGGATGCGGCCGCGGGGAGCCGAAATCGGCAGCTCGCGGATGCTGTATTTCTCCAGTTCATGTCGGTACTGCTCTCCTTGCACTAGCTGGACGTAGGCGAGACGCAGGATGATGGCGGCAAAAAACAGGAACACAAGCAAAAACAGGATGTTTAATCGAACCGGTATGTCCGACTTCTGCTCATTCTTTTCGTCCACGACCCCTCTCCTCCTTTCCAGTGCCCCCGCCGGGATGACCCGGCTGCTTGTGCCGCTACTCCAACGGGAGGTCGCGTTTGAACATAACGGATTCGCACAGACGCTTGATCGGGGAGTAAATCACCAGGGCACTCAACATATTTAATACGACCGTTGGCAGAATCTGCCAGTTGAGCATCCACTGCACGTCAACAGGGGCTTTGGTGAGAAGCAGATGGAGGCTGTACAGCAGCCACTCGTGGGCAAACAGGATCAGGCTGCACGTGACAAACACCATCCCGAAGCCCCGCTGAAACAACAAAACGATTAATCCTGCAAAATAGCTGGCCACCATCATCGTTATCATGTACAGACCGATCACCTGTCCGTACAGCACATCTTGCAAAAATCCGAGTGCCAGCCCGTAATAAAGTCCTTCCCGCCGCCCCAAAAACATCGAGACGAGAATGGTGCCGACAAGCGCAAAGCGGGGTACTGTCATCAGAGACAGACCCCATTTGTCAGGCAAAAAGACCTGAACCAGCGTACCTTCCAGAACAAACAGCAAGAGCAGCGTCGCAGCGAGCAGAAACCGTGGCATTACCTTCCACCTCCGCCCGATCCTGCAGACGCTTGCGACTGCGTGTTCTGTCCAGGCTGAGTTGACTGTTGTCCCTGCGGCTGATTGGGTATCAGCTCACCCGTGGGCGAGAAGGTGAAGTTGCGCTCTACCACCATCACTTCGTTCAATTGGGAAAAGTCGGCGCTCGGCTGGATATAGGCGGTCTGCGTCAATCCGTAATCGTCAGGCTGTACACGAACAACGTATCCAATCGGCAGATTGGGCGGAATCACTCCACCAAATCCGGAGGTGATCACCTGCTGCTTTGGTTCGATTTTCTCTCCCAAAGGGATTTTGCGCATGACAAGCAGGCGTTCTTGCGGATCGTATTCTTCAATGACACCGCTGACGGGATGGTGGGTAACGGTGCCGTTGACGTTGCGCACGGTTTGAATCGAGGCCGAGACGTTATTACGCCGCTCATAGCTGGTCAACAGTTCCACGGTGGCGGAAAAGTTGGCCACGCTCTGCACCCGGCCGATCAATCCCTTGGCGGTCATGACCGCCATGTCTTTCTTGATGCCGTGTTTCAATCCCTTGTCGATCGTGATGACGTTGTTCCACGTGTCCGGATTTCTGGCCACCACTTCTGCGTAGCGAAGCTGGTAGGACTTTTTCAACGATTCCTCTGCTTGCAACAGCTTGCGAAGACGGTCGTTTTCCGCCTGGAGCGAGTGCAGCTCCGCCGTTATCCGGGCGTACTGGTCCAGGCTTGCCTTGAGCGCCCGGTTTTCTTCGTATACGTTGTACGCGTCGCCAATTTCTTGAAAGAAGGTGGAAACAGCCTGGGCAGGGCGGTAAAAGATCCCCTGCACCACGCTGAACACATCCTTGAAAAACATTTCCGGCCAGGTCAGGCGAGCCCGTTCCCGGGACGTAAAGCCCACGATGGAAATCAACAGGACCAGGCCCACAAGCACAATAATCAGCCGCTTGTTCCCGAAAAACGACATGCCGCAACCTCCGATTATTTACCGCGCTTTTGTCTGGAAGAGGTGATTCCGTGTTTCGATTTGAACAGATGGAGGTTTTCCAGCGCGCGGCCGGTTCCGATCGCGACACAATCCAGGGCGTTTTCCGCCACGTGCACCGGCATGCCGGTCTCCTTGCTCAGCAGGCGATCGATATTACGCAGCAGCGCTCCGCCGCCGGTCAGCACGATGCCGCGGTCCATGATGTCAGCTGCCAGCTCCGGCGGACTTTTCTCCAGTGTTACTTTCACGGCTTCGACGATGGCTGCCACCGTTTCCGCCAGCGCTTCGGCAATTTCCTCGCTGCTGACGGACAGAGTTTTCGGCAGCCCGGTCACCAGGTCGCGCCCGCGAATCTCGACGGTCTCCAACTCGTCGGGAGCGATGGCGGAGCCGATCTCCAGTTTCAGCGTTTCCGCGGTGCGCTCGCCGATCATCAGGTTGTACTTACGTTTGATGTATTGAATGATGGCTTCGTCCATTTCGTCGCCCGCGACGCGAATGGAACGGGAGGTCACGATGCCGCCGAGCGAAATGATCGCCACTTCCGTCGTCCCCCCGCCGATGTCCACGACCATGCTGCCGGTCGGTTCCCACACCGGCAGGTCAGCGCCAATCGCTGCGGCAAACGGTTCTTCGATGGTGTACGCTTCCTTCGCGCCGGCCTGTTTGGTGGCGTCTTCCACGGCCCGTTTTTCCACCGCGGTAATGCCGGACGGAACGCAAACCATCACGTTTGGACGGCGGCTGAACAGTCCCTGGTTTTTCTGCGCCTGGTTGATGAAGTAGCGCATCATTGTTGCCGTCGTGTCAAAATCGGCAATCACGCCGTCCTTCATCGGGCGAACGGCGACGATATTGCCGGGGGTACGGCCAATCATGCTCTTGGCAGCATTCCCGACTGCTTCGATCGTATTGGTGTCGGTGCGAATCGCCACGACGGACGGTTCGCGTACGACAATCCCTTTTCCTTTTACATAGACCAGTGTATTGGCAGTGCCAAGGTCAATCCCCATGTCACGAGAAAATCCACCAAACATAAAAAAACTCCTTCCGCTGTTGTCCGGTTACAAATCAATGATGTAATAAACTCTGGTAAAACATGCTCGGTAACACCGGTCCATTATGCGGAGCCAACGCATACCCGTTACAGGTAGCCCTGCTCTTTCAAGCTCACGTACCTGGCGTCACCGATGATAATGTGGTCCAGCAGGGTAATGCCAAGCAGTTCGCCGGCTTCCCGCAAGGTGCGGGTAATGGCGAGGTCTTCCCTGCTGGGTGTTGGGTCGCCGCTGGGATGGTTATGTATGCAAATGACCGATGCGCTGCTGGAGCGAATCGCTTCTTTGAATACTTCCCGCGGATGCACAATGGAGGTGTCCAGACTCCCGACAAAAATCGTTTTTTTGCCGATGACGTGATTTTTGGTGTTGAGAAACAGACAGACAAAATGCTCCTGCGTCAGATGGCCAAGCTCTGGCATCATCAGTTCCGCCACATCGCGCGGCAGACGGATGGACGCGCGGCGCTGCCCCGAACCTCCAAGCAGTCTGCGCCCCAACTCGAATGCAGCATGCAACTCGATCGCTTTCACCTGTCCGATTCCCTTCAAGCTGGTGAGTTCGGTGTGAGAGGCTTGAGCCAGGCTGCGCAAGTCGCCAAACGTAGCCAGCAGGCGCTGGGCAAGTTCAAACGCCGTCTCCTGTTCACTGCCCGTTCGCAGCAGAATCGCGAGAAGCTCGGCATCGGACAGATGGCCCGCTCCTTCGCGCAGCAGTCTTTCTCTTGGGCGGTCATAGTAAGGGACGTTTTTCTTACGCATTTCGTTACAGGTGGTTGCCGACATTTTTACCGCCTCCAGCAAATCGTGATCGGTTTGCGGAAACGGCTGGCATCAGAAGCGTCATGAGCGGGCAGAGGCCGTTGCCGCGGAATGCGCAGCACTGATGCGTTACAGCAGGGTGATTCCGAAGCGGGAAAGCATGCGGGCCGTCAAGCACAGCGGCAGTCCGACCACCGTAAAGTAGTCGCCTTCGATGCTTTCCACAAGGGTGGAGCCAATGCCTTGAATGGCGTACGAACCGGCCTTGTCCATCGGTTCCTTGGTCGCGATATAGGAGCGAATTTCCCGCTCGGTCAGCGGGCGAATCCGCACCGTGGTCTTGCAGTGTGCAACCTCGAAACGGCCGGTAGCGGCATCCGTCAGAGCGACGCCGCTGTACACGGTATGCTCACGGCCCTGGAGCTCCGAGAGCATGCGAAAAGCGTCCGGCTCGTCAGCCGGCTTGCCCAAAATGCGTCCGTCCAGGACCACGATGGTATCAGAGCCGAGCACGACGCCGGCATCGAGGCGGGAAGCGACGGCCTGCGCCTTGCGAAGGGCCAATTCTTCCACTACCGCTTCCGGGGACATTCCCGGCTGTGTCGTCTCGTCCACTTCACTGGTCATGACGGTAAACGGCAGACCCAACGTCTGCAAAAGTTCCCGCCTCCTCGGCGACGAGGAAGCCAAAATGAGTGATGTTTCTGCTTTCATGTCACGTTCGACCTACTTCATTCTGCGATATATCCAAAAGGCGAGAGCAAGCCCTCCGATACTGGCCAGATTTAGTTTTACCTGAATGTTTATGTTATACTTCAGGATTTCCAAATCGGCCGCCGGGGTCCATGAAATCTCTTTACTCTTTGCGAGAAACGGGATCCACGGTCCCAAAATCTCTCCCAGGATACTGCCGCATAACATCCCGGAAAGTAAAAGAAGCAGAAGCGTAAGTGTTTCTTTCCCCTTCAAATCCCTCATCTCCCTTTTTGTCTCTGCGTCCGAACCACTATTCCCCGCATCCGTCCCGCAGAGGTGCGGTGCAGCCAATGGCGGCTGCCCGACCGGTGCCGTGCGGCAGCCCGGCAATACCGGAACGAAGCCGTTCGAACATCTATATCTCTCAAGGGATTTCTTTTTTGCCAACCATAAGTGTAGCAAATGGGACAAGGTGAAACAATCCCCGATACTTACTGTATGTAAAGAAAAAACTTCCTGCAAGAAAACCTGCATGGAAGTCTTGGTCATGTACCGTTATTCCGCCGCTTTCACCTGCCGGACCCAGTTGGCGTAGTTCTCCCAGAACGTCAGCACGCCGGCCTGCACCTGCCAAGCATACGATTCCGCGCTGGCCGTCTTGCCGCCGACAATTGCCTCCGCCATTTTGTCGCGGGCCTGCACAGCCTGGTTCATGCCGTTGACCATTCCGGCGAACAGAGACTGCCCCGACTCTTGCGCGGAAACGGATCGGCCCTGCTCCAGAAAACGGCGGTGCTGTTCTTTGATCGCGGACGCTTCTTCCTTAGACAGCACCGGCTGGGCCGAACTGATCACGTGACCCGATTGGCTGGCCAGGGTGCGGGCCATCTCCAGCCCGGTTTGGAAAAACGCATTCAAATCCTCCGGTGTTGCCGTCCCCGCCGCTCCTGTAACGGAAACGCTTCCGGAGACACCCGGCAGGACCCATTCCTTGACGTAGACGTCCATTCCCTTTGCCTTCAGATTGCTGGCAAACCCGAGCACGGCGTCGCGGGCAGGCGCCGCAGCAGCAAACAGATACTGTTTGTCCTCTCCTTTGTACAGGAAGTGCGGGATGCCCGCTGCGTCCAACGGCTTGATCGCCTCGACTGTTGACGTCTCGGGTTGGAACACTCCGATCTGGGCCACGTACAAACGCTCCTCCGGCAGTTGCAGCTCCACCATTTGCTTTGTGCCGTCCGCGTCAGTCCCTGCGGCTTCGGGTGTGACCGGTCCGGCCGCTTTCATCCCGTCTGCCTTATCATCCTTCCCCCCGGCCGAAAACGTCGTCACGGTATCGCTCAATACACTTTGATACGACCGGGACAGTTGTTCTTCGCCGAAAACGCTCAGCACCAGCAGTCCGAACACCAGCCCGATCGCCACCGCGCCGCCGGTGGCAAACAGATTTTTTGTCACGGTGCCTTGACGCACCCATTTCGACAGGACAACCCGGCTGCGTCTGAAACGGCCGCTTTCCTCCTCATCCGGGGAGAACTCCGCCTCCCGCTGCGGCTCAACGCCGCTATCCCGCACTGCCGTCACCTGCGGGTGCTTTTTGTGAAGCTCTTTTAACAGCGACCAGGCATCCTCTTCCCGCGACGTTTTGACGGTCGGGACGAGAGGGATCCCCTCTGCTTTCCGCCACTCGATCGGGGGCTGCCCGCCGTCCGTCTGCCCTGTTTTTTTCTCCGTCCTGCTTCCATCCCACCGCTCGCCGTTCAATTTTACCGTCACCTGCGTTTTTCTCTGTCCGCTCATGACAACGCCCTCCTCAAAAACAGGCTCTGTTTGTACCAGTCTACGTCGTGTGGGGACAGGTTATGACAGCATGTGGACAGCGAGGATGCCCGCACAGAGAAACGGAGCAAACGGCAGCGATGCCCCACGCCTTGCCTGCCCATCCAGCAGCATCAGGACACCTGCCGCCAGCGCCAGCGCACTGCCGACGGTAAGCCCAGCGGCAAACGTCCGCCAGCCGACCGCTGCCGCCAGCACACCCGCCAGTTTGGCGTCCCCCATCCCCACCACATCAGGTCGAACCGCGGAGATCGTCCCGAACAGCAGCAAGCCAAAACCCCCTGCCAACAGCGAGGAAAGCCAGGCGTCCGGATGCTTCAGCCAATGCAGGGCCGACAGGACGGGCAGGGCCGCCAGCAGGACGGCATTGGGGATGCGCCGGAACAAAACATCGGTCAGAGAAACCAGGAGACTGAATACAATGAGTAGGAGAGC
Organism: Brevibacillus sedimenti; assembly: GCF_020923495.1. GTDB lineage: Bacteria > Bacillota > Bacilli > Brevibacillales > Brevibacillaceae > Brevibacillus > Brevibacillus aydinogluensis. The sequence goes on along the minus strand of NZ_CP064048.1, from coordinate 2,382,331 downwards.
GGAAAGCTGCTCTGCGATGTCCCTCCCGTCCTGCATTCGTACGACGGCAAACAGGGTGCCGCAGAGAAGCGACACGACCAGCCGGCAAAAAAGCGCAGGAGCACGGAAAGCAGACGGCCCAAAACGACAGGCCAGTCCGCATACATACCAGCCGGCAGCAGTGCCAAGAACTCCCGCACCGATCGCTCCCCACATCTCCACAGCAATGCTCCCTCCCTGTTTTTCTTCGCTGCAATGATTCTGCCTCTTCACAGCGGGACAAAAACAGGGGAGCCGTATCTGCCTAATCCAGCGGCCTCATTTTTCTGAGGCCATGCTCAAACTGGTGCAGCTGGTCTATGCGCTCGTTGACGAACTGGAAATCCTCCTGCCACCCCTGCTGCTTCGATTCCTGCACGACTTCCGCCTTCTTTTCCAGCGTCTTGATTTCGTTTCGCAGCGCGATGATGATATCCACAAATGTGTCCATATTCATCTGCCGGATTCGCTGAATAAACTGCCATCCCGCTTCCGTCAGCCGATATTGTTTGTTTGCCACGAAGTGATCCCTTCTTTATTGTAAAATGTGTCAAATTTTAATACTTTCGTTTCAAAACATGGACTTTTTGACGTCGCAATTTATATAATTATATTTGAATATGTTTATATAGACGAATTTACAAGGAAGGAATGAATGCATACTAGCATGAAAGAATTCCCTCCCCTTCGTTGAGGTCAGAGTTGACGTCAGTTCATCCAAACAGGAGGCGATCGTTGTGTTCAATATTCGGGAGTGTGACTTGCCTGGTATCGGGCGAAAGTACCAAATCGATACCAGGGGAGGAGACAAGCTTGTAGTCGTCGTTCACGACGACGGCCGAAGAGAGCTGTACCACTTTGACAAGGACGACCAGGATGACAATATCTCCATGGTCACGCTGGATGACGACGAAGCGCGTCAGGTCGCCGGCATCATCGGCGGGATGACCTATAAGCCGAAAGCCCTCGATACCATTGAAATTGCCTTGGATCAGCTGGTCATCGAATGGTACAAGATTGAACCTGGTTTTCGCTGCATCGGAAAAACCATCGGCGAACTGGACATCCGCCAAAAAACAGGGGCAATCGTCATTGCCATCATTGAAAAAGACCACAAACAGATTATCAGTCCCGGGCCGGAGCAGGTCCTTACCGCCGGCTCAACCCTGGTGGTTGCCGGGGAAAGAAAGCAGGTGAAGGCGTTAAAAACCACGCTTAGCACGGGAGGTGAATGATATTGGAGTACATCGTGTTTGAAGTAGGCCTGGCCATCGCGTTGATTGCCATCGCCGGCTTCATTTCCACGAAACTTCGCTTCTCCATTGTCCCCTTTTACATTCTGGTCGGCATGGCGGTGGGGCCCCACGCCCCTGATATCGGCCTGTTTGACCTCCGCTTCATTGAAAGTGCGCCGCTCATCGAATTTATGGGCCGCATCGGCATGCTGTTTCTGCTGTTCTACCTGGGACTTGAATTCTCCGTCGGCCGCCTGATCAAGGCAGGCCGCTCGATCGCCGTAGGCGGTACCATCTACATCGCCATCAATTTCACGCTCGGACTTTTGTTCGGGTTTGCCGCCGGGTTTCCCACAAAGGAAGCGCTGGTGATTGCCGGCATTACCACCAGTTCGTCCAGCGCCATCGTGGCAAAAGTGCTGGTCGACCTGAAACGGACAGCCAACCCGGAAACGGAGATGATCCTCGGCATTATCATGTTTGAGGACATCTTCCTGGCCCTCTACATCTCCATCATGTCCGGCCTGGTGCTGGGCGGGGCCTCATCGATTGCGGGCGTCATTACTTCCGCACTGATCGCGCTCGGCTACATGCTGCTGTTCATCATCATTGGGCGAAAGGCGGTCCCCTTGCTGAACCGCGCGCTCCAGATCAAATCCAATGAAGTGTTCATGCTCGCCGTGTTTTCCGGCCTCTTTCTGGTCGCCGGCTTCTCCGAGAAGATCCACGTCGCCGAGGCGATCGGAGCGCTGCTCGTCGGCCTGGTGCTCGCGGAAACGGAGCATATGAAACGAATCGAGCATCTGATTCTGCCTTTCCGCGACTTTTTTGGCGCCATGTTCTTCTTCAGTTTTGGCCTGACGATCGATCCCTTGGCGCTGAGCGGAGCCGTGTGGCTGTCCATCATCGCCGTACTGCTCACAATGATCGGTAACTTTTCCGCCGGTCTGCTCGCCGGACGAAGCGTCGGCCTGTCCCCCAAGGCTTCGTCCAACATCGGACTCACCATTATGTCACGCGGTGAATTCTCCATCATCATCGCGAATCTGGGGAAATCCGGCGGCCTGCTTGAGATCCTCCAGCCGTTTGCGGCCCTTTACGTGTTAATTCTGGCGATTACGGGCCCGTTACTGACGAAGGAATCAAAGCGGATTTACAACCTGCTGAACCGGGTAATCCCATTAGAGCGGATGGGGCGGAAGAAGCCTGCGGAAAGCTCCGGCCAGCATTGACAACCGGCAAGGCCACAGCCAGAGGCCGCTCGGATGTGTTCCACGCGGCCTCTGGCGACCACTCACGGCATCCATTTGACCAAGAGACCGGCGTGCACCAGCCCGCCGCCAAAGCCGTAGAGGAGCAGCGTATCCCCGGGCTTTACCTTTCCGTCGCGGATGCCCAGTGAAAGCGCCAGCGGAATGGTGGCCGCCGACGTATTCCCGTAGTACTCCATGCTGTACAGTGTCTTCTCCAACGGAAATCCGCTTTTTTCGCAGATGGACTCAATCATCCGCAGATTGGCGCTGTGGGGAATGAACCAATCCACGTCCCCAAGCGTAAGTCCGGCCTGCTCCACCACTTTCGCCATGCCTGCGGGAACCGTAGTGACCGCCCATTTGTACACTTCCCGGCCGTTTTGCACGATACAACCGTTTCCTGCCAGTTCTGCCTCACCCATTCGCCGCGACAACCCCGTGCGGTACAGATGAATGCCTCCCTCTCCTTTTGTTCCCAAATGGGCGGCAAGAAATCCCGGGTGCTGCTCATCCCGCTCCACCAGTACCGCCCCGGCGCCGTCGCCAAACAGAATGCAGGTGGTCCGATCCGTGTAGTCGGTCACCTTGGACAAGGTTTCCGCGGCCACGACCAGCACTTTTCGATGCAGCCCCGCACTGATCATGCCGTTGGCCAAGTGCAGGGCGTAGGCAAACCCGGCACAGGTGGCGTTTACATCAAGCGCTCCCGCCTGCCCGATTCCAAAGCGGGCTTGAATGCGGCTGGCGACGCTGGGAAAGGGGTAATCCGGCGTGGTCGTAGAGACGAGAATGAGGTCGACATCCTCCACCGTTTTTCCATACGCCTTGATCATATCCTCAACGGCGGCGATTGCCAAATCGCTGGTGAACTGGTTTTCGTCGGCGATCCGCCGCTCCCGTATGCCGGTGCGCTGCACGATCCACTCATCCGACGTGTCTACCATCTTTTCCAGGTCAAAGTTGGTCAGCACACGCGCCGGCACGCAGGTACCAATGGCCGTGATGCGTGCTTTCGATGCCGTTTTCATACTCATCTTTTCTCACCTCGCTCGTATTGTACCCCTATTATATCACCAAGTATTATTACCTGATGCTAATTTTCCCGTTTTATTCTATTGCTTTCATCACAAAAAACGCCCGGACCGTCATCCGGACGTTTTTTTGCCGTTTTTCACACGTGCTTGCCGTTACTTGACCAGCTTTTCCACCAGCCAGTAAGCGGACTTCCAAATGTCGCCCGCTCCCATGGTCAGGACCATGTCGCCGGGCCGCAGCGCGTTGACCAGATGCTCCTGTACCTGTTCTTTCGTCGGGATGTACTGCGCGCGCGGGTGGCTGTTGGTGCGAATCTTTTCCACCAGCGCTTCGGCGGTCACCCCTTCGATTTTCTCCTCGCCAGCCGGGGAGTAGATGTCGGTGATGATCACCTCGTCCGCTTCCTTGAACGCCCGGCTGAACTCATCCATGAGAAAATACGTGCGGGTGAATCGCTGCGGCTGAAAGACGGCGATCACGCGTCTGCCCGACGCCCGGGCGCCGTTCAGCGTGGCCATGATTTCCGTCGGATGGTGGGCGTAGTCGTCCACCACGAGGATGTCACGCGCTTCTCCGATAATCTGGAACCGACGTTTTGCTCCTCTGAACGTTCCCAGCGCCTGCGCAACCGCTTCAAAGCTCAGCCCCGCTTCCAGACAGACGATAATCGCTGCCAGTGCGTTGGCCACGTTGTGCTTGCCCGGCACGTGCAGCGTCAGCTCGCCGAGCAGCTCTCCACGTCGGTACACCTCGCATTGGGTGCGGCGGTCGCCGCAGACGATCGACCGTGCGCAAAAATCCGCCTGATCCACAAACGACGGGTGGATGGCGTACGTAATCACTGTTTCGGATACCGCTGTCAACATTTCCCGGACAGTCGGATCGTCGAGACACAGAATCGCTTTTCCGCCCGGTTTCAAGTGACTGAGGAACTGCGCGTACGCCCGCTTGAGATTGTTAAAATCGCCGCCAAAATGTTCCAGGTGGTCCGGTTCAATGTTGGTGACGACTTCGTACACAGGCCGATACTCCAGGAAGGAGCCGTCGCTCTCGTCCGCTTCCGCAACGACGATATCGCTTTTGCCCGCTTTTGCGTTGGTTCCCGCATTCAGCAGTTCTCCACCGATGATAAACGTTGGATCTACTCCGCACTCTTCCAGAACGTGGGCGATCATCGAAGTCGTCGTCGTCTTGCCGTGTGCACCTGCAACGGCCACGCCCGTCCGCTCGTTGAGAATACGGGCCAGCATCTGGGAGCGGTGCAGCACAGGAATGCCGCTTGCCTGGGCCGCGACGACTTCCGGGTTATCCTTTGGAATACTGGTGGAATATACGACCAGATCGCTGCCTGCGACATGCTTGGCATCGTGGCCGATATACACGACAGCTCCCCGTTCCACCAGTTTTTGGGCCAGATCGTTCATTGCGACATCTGAGCCGGTTACCTTGTAGCCAAGGTCGATCAAGACGCGGGCGATGGCACTCATGCCATATCCGCCAATGCCCACAAAGTGGACGCGTTGGGCCTGATCCACCCTATTCACCTGCCTCTTCTACTGTAGTGGGAAAGAACGCGCGTACTTGGGCGATGAAGTAGAGCGAACCGCAGACAACCAACCAATCGTCGCCGTTTACCCTCCGGCTGTCCTTCACCCAAGAAGAAAGAAACGCCTGCCAGTCGGAGACGGACTCAAGACTTTCTGTCTGCCATCCTCCCGAGCAAAACGCATCGTACAATTGCCGGCTCTCGGCGGCGCGAGGAAAGTCAAACGTCGCAAGGTGTATGGTCTTCACACGCTCTTGCAGCGGTTTGAGCGCCTCGGCCATCTGAGCAAGCGGCTTATCCGCCAGTCCGGCAAACAGCAGGTGCAGCCGGGTGTCTGCTGTCACCAACCGCTCCAGACTGCTCACCAGCGCTTCTATTCCCTCCCGGTTGTGTGCCCCGTCCAACACGACCATCGGTCTTGACGAGACGACTTCTAGACGTCCTGGCCAGCGAGTTTGTTGCAGTCCGCGGGCAATTTCCTCGTCTTCCAGCAAAAAGGAGAAGAAGTTTTTCAGCACGTCGATCGTCATCAGGGCAACGGCAGCATTATCCGCCTGATGGGGGCCGTTCATGGCCAGCCGGTAATCCGTCTCGTGCCGGCGGTGCAGGCTGCGGTAGCGGATGAGCTGCTCACCCATCCGCTCCTCCAGCTGCTCCACGTCAAAGTGTTGACCGATTGTGTACAGTGTGCCGCGTGCTTTCTCGACGTGTTCCCGGAAAACGGTGAGCACTTCCGGCCGCCGTTCACCGGTCACGACAGGCACACCCGGTTTGATAATCCCCGCTTTTTCCCGAGCAATCTCCTCCAGGGTGCCTCCCAGGACATCCGTGTGATCCATGCCGATGTTGGTAATGACCGAAACGAGCGGAAAGACGACGTTGGTGGAGTCGTTCCGTCCTCCCAATCCCGCTTCCCACACGACGACGGCGGGTCTGGCAATCTTGGCAAAGTAAAGGATGGCGATCATGGTGATCACCTCAAACTCCGTGGGCGAGCCGTACTCCGTTTCCGCCGCGCAGCGCTCCACGAGCGGCTTCACCTCATTGGCCACCGCTACCAGATCATCCTCGGGGATCATGACGCCATTAAACCGAATCCGCTCGCGAAAATCGAGCAGATACGGAGAGGTGAACGTGCCCACGCTGTAGCCGGCTTCCAGCAGCATCTGCGTCAGATAGGCGCAGGTGGAGCCTTTTCCGTTCGTGCCGGCGACGTGGACAAACGCCAGCCTGCGCTCGGGATGATCCAATTCCTGCAGCATCCACCGCATTCTCTCCAGACCCGGTTTCTGCCCGAATCTCAGCAGCCCGTGCAGCCAGTCAAGCGTTTCACTGTACCCTTCCAAACGGTTTACGTTCATACCGCATTGCTCCATTCTCAAAAGTATGCGAAAGGTCGGCGGTTCATTCGCTTTTCAGTTCCGCCAGGCGGGCAATCACTTTGTCCCGCTTCTCCATGTAATCAGCCAGTTTGGCCTTTTCTTCGTCAATCACTTTTGCCGGGGCTTTTGCCATAAAGCCCGGGTTGTTCAGCTTGTTCTCGATCCGCTCCACTTCCTTGTGCAGCGTCGCCAGTTCTTTTTCCAGGCGTTTGATCTCCTGGTCGAGATCGATCAGCCCGGCCAGCGGCAGGAACAGCTCCGCACCCGTCACCACAGCGGACATCGCCTTGTCCGGCGTCGCCAACTGCTCACTGATCTCCAGGCGTTCAGGATTGCAGAAGCGGACGATGTACTCTTTGCCCCGGTTCAGGCGTTCCAGCGCAACGGCGTCGCCCGGCTTGATCAGCAGCTCGATCTTTTTGGACATCGGCACGTTGACCTCGGCGCGAATGTTGCGCACGCTGCGGATCACTTCCATGAGCAGGTTCATCTCTGCCTCGGCATCCGGGAAGCTCCACTGTTCATTGACAGTCGGCCATGCCGCCACCGTGATGCTCTCGCCCTGGTGAGGCAGCGCCTGCCAGATTTCCTCGGTGATGAACGGCATGAACGGATGCAGGAGGCGCAGCGTTTGATCCAGCACGGTGGCGAGCACGGACTGGGTCGTCTTCTTCGCCGCCTCGTCGCTGCCGTACAGCGGCAGTTTGGCCATCTCGATGTACCAGTCGCAGAGATCGTCCCAGATGAAGTTGTACAGCACACGTCCTGCTTCGCCAAATTCAAACGCGTCCATCAAGCGGGTCACGTCGGCGATGGTAGCCTGCAGACGGGAGAGAATCCACTTGTCCGGCGTGGACAGTTCGCCCGACAGGTCAATGTCCTCGTAGCGGAAGCCGGCCATGTTCATCAGGGCAAAACGGGAGGCGTTCCAGATCTTGTTGGCGAAGTTGCGGTTGGATTCCACCTTCTCCCAGTAGAAGCGCTGGTCGTTCCCCGGCGAGTTGCCCGTCGCCAGCGTGAAGCGGAGCGCGTCTGCCCCGTATTTTTCAATTACTTCCATCGGATCGACGCCATTGCCCAGCGACTTGGACATCTTGCGCCCTTCGGAATCGCGAATAATGCCGTGAATCAACACGGTCTCAAACGGATTTTTCCCGGTAAACTCCAGGCCGCTGAAAATCATCCGGGCGACCCAGAAGAAGATGATGTCGTAGCCGGTGACCAGCACGTTGGTCGGATAAAAGTACTTCAAGTCCTCGGTCTCGTCCGGCCAGCCCAGCGTGGAGAACGGCCAGAGCGCGGACGAGAACCAGGTGTCAAGGACGTCCGGGTCCTGCTCCAGCTTGTGGCTGTGGCAGTGCGGGCACTCGGTCACGTCGTCGCGGGACACAATCGTCTCGCCGCAGTCCTGGCAGTACCATGCCGGAATCCGGTGTCCCCACCAGAGCTGACGGGAAATGCACCAGTCGCGAATGTTTTCAATCCAGCGCAAATAGTTGTTCTTGAAGCGTTCCGGAACGAATTTGACGCTGTTCTCGCTGTACGCATTGGCGATGGCAGCATCGGCCAGAGGCTGCATTTTGACGAACCACTGCGTCGACAGGTACGGCTCGACGACGGCGTCGCTCCGCTCGCTGTGACCCACCTGGTGGATGTGCTCCTCGATTTTGAACATGACGCCCTGCTCGGTCAGGTCCTTGATGATCTGCTTGCGGCACTCGAAGCGGTCGAGGCCCTGATACTTGCCGGCGTTTTCGTTCATCGTGCCGGTTTCGTCCATGACCACGATCTGCGGCAGGTTGTGTCTCAAGCCGATTTCAAAGTCGTTCGGATCGTGGGCCGGCGTGATTTTCACGGCGCCGGAACCAAACTCGGGGTCGACGTAGTCGTCAGCTACGATCGGAATTTCCCGGCCGACAATCGGCAGAATCACCGTTTTGCCGATCAGGTGCTTGTATCGTTCGTCATCCGGGTGAACAGCGACAGCAGTATCACCCAGCATCGTTTCCGGACGGGTGGTCGCCACTTCGATGTAGCCGCTGCCGTCAGCCAGCGGGTAGCGCATGTGGTGCAGCGCGCCCTTCACCTCTTTGTAGATCACCTCGATGTCGGAGAGCGCCGTGCGTGCGACCGGGTCCCAGTTGATGATGCGGTTGCCGCGGTAGATCAGGCCTTTTTCGTAGAGACGGACGAATACCTCGCGCACCGCCCGGGACAGTCCTTCGTCCATGGTAAAGCGTTCACGCGAATAGTCCAGCGCCAGCCCCAGCTTTTCCCACTGGTCGCGGATGTGTTGGGCGTAGATGTGCTTCCACTCCCAGACTTTTTCCAAAAACTTCTCCCGACCCAGATCGTGGCGGGAAATGCCCTGTTCGCGCAGGTTTGCTTCCACGCGGGCCTGAGTGGCGATTCCGGCGTGGTCCATCCCCGGCAAAAACAGCGTGCTGTAACCCTGCATTCGCTTGGCGCGGGTGATGATGTCCTGCAGGGTGGTGTCCAGAGCGTGCCCCAGGTGCAGCTTGCCCGTCACGTTCGGCGGCGGGATGACGATCGTGAACGGACGTTTGTCCGGATCACGCTCCGCCTTGAAAAACTGCTTTTCGATCCAGTACGGATACCATTTGCTTTCCGCTGCCTTCGGATCGTAGTTCTTCGGCAGCAGTTGATCGATGTCTTGCGTCGGTTGAGTCGACATAGCACATCCTCCTTCGGAAAATAAAAAAACCTTTCATCCAAAGGACGAAAGGATCATTTCGCGGTACCACCTTTGTTAACACACGGCGCGTCGAAAAGACAGACGGGGCGTGCGTTCCCTCAGACACATAACGGCTGTTGACCGGTTTCGGCTAAGCGGCATCGCTTCACCGAAACAACTCCCGGGCGACCTTCAGCCATTCCCTGCCTTAGAGAATCTCGCAGCAAATGATTCTCCCTCTCTGCCAAGGCGTCCTGGCCTACTCTTCCCGTTCATCGCTTGTTCCCTGTTCTGTTGCAGATTCTAGGTTATTATTATATACAAACTGCGCGCAGCCCGTCAAACCCGGCCTGCTACGCTTTTTTGACGCCAATGCCGAGCGCCTCCGCAAACCCCAGCAGTTCCAGGATGTCCAATATCTCTTCCCGCACGTTGACGATTTCCACGTGTTTGCCCGCACTAAGCAAATCCTTGGTGGTGTAAAACAGGCTGCAAATCCCTGAAGAATCGACAAACGTCACGTCGCGAAAGTCAACCGTCACGCGTTGATTCCGCTCCCCGTATTCGCGCAGCAGCCGCCCCACTTCGTCCCCTACGGCCATGTCCAGTTCTCCGGCAAAAAACAGCGCGGCCTGTCCGTCCGCTTCGATTGCCCGGTATTCCATGCACAAACTCCTCTCCCTTGGTTTTCTCATCACGCCACCGATACTGACAGTTCCCTGCTTTCATGTATTACCCTTTTGTGCATTTCCCAAACATTCACAATGGTTGGACGCGGCACTCCAAGACCAGTTTTGTGCCCGCCGACGAACTGCAAAGCAGGAGCCGGTCGCAGCACCGCAGCATGACGTGAAACCCGACACCCAGCGAGTTTCGGGTGGAATAGCCCTGGATCAGCGTCGCACGCGGCAGTTCTTCCAGATCGATGCCGCCCCCCTGGTCATGGACGACGGCGCGGCACACTTGCTCATTTGCCCGGTAGAGAGTGACCGTACCGCCGCTGCCGTGCTTCAGCGTATTGCTGGCCGCTTCGTTCAGCGCCACGATGTACTGCAATAGACGCTTGTCCGCCATTCCGAGCGGCTCCAGCACCCGTCGGCACTCGCGCCTCAGCCTGCTCAAATCCTCCGGAGCCCGCACGTCAATGGCAGCCAGCATCTCTCCTTCCCTGATCAGTGCAAACAGTTCCTCGTCAGTCAACAGGACCAGCTTGTCGCCCGTCACCGACGCCAACACCTGTTTGTACAAATCCCACTCTTTTTTCTGCCGCCGCCGCTCCTCGGCAATCGCCTCCGTAATGTCGATCAGCGCAAGGCCGCACGTCCGGTCCGGCAGGGGAGACGCGTACAGCTCGTAGACACGGCTCCCGTCCGGCGCCACGACCTGTTCCCTGAGCGCGGTGCCCGCGTCCGCCGCCCGTGCCGCCAGACGGCGCATCTCCTGCTCCAGCGGCTCGTCCACCCGAGCTGTCCCGAGCGGACGCAGGCGGCCGTCCTCCACCAGATAAAGGTAGATCGCCCCCACCTGGCGCAGGATGGAGAGCTTCTGCAGCTCCTGCTTGATTATCCGGCTCCACTCGTCGTTCCGCTCCCGCATGTTTTTCAACAGCGAGGCCGGGTCGAGCTCCCCGCTCAGATGCCAGCGGTGAAACTCATCCAGGAGCAGCCGCTCCAGCACCTCGTTCCGGCGCAGCACCTTTTCAATATCCAGCACGTAATACGGCACATTGCGGATTCCCCGGACCAGGCTGCCGATAATCCGAAAGTCGGCGGCCAGCTCCACTTCAATTCGCCCATGCAGCGGCTGCCCGGGACAGTACAGCCCCACTGCGGTCCGGCTGACCGCGCGCAGCTCCGCGACAGCCTCCGCGCCGTCCGCCAAAAGCGTCAGACGAACCTGCCGGGGCGGCAGCACCTTCTGCGCCGAGCGGCCCACCCGCAGTTCGTTCAGGCAGTTGCGGCAGGAGGGCTCGTCGGGACACCGCTCACACAGTATCATGCTCCTTCCCCCTCTTTCTTCGCAGCCGTTTGAAACTGAAGGATCAACAAGGAAATGTCATCCTTCTGCTGCCAGGCGCGGGTCAATTCCCAGACGCGCTGCTCCACCAGGGCAATGCGATCTTCGGCCGATGTCCGGCATTCGTTCCACAATGCGGACAATTCCCGGCGCCATCTGTCGGGGCAGCGGCTCGAATCGCGCCGCTTCAGGTCTGGCAGGCCATCCGTGTAGACGAGCAGCATGCCGTCTTCAGTAATGTCCATTTCCTCCCGGACGTAGCGGCTGTCGGACGACAACCCCAGCCCCAAGCCCCCGGCGCAGGAGAACAGGCCGACCTTGCTGGCCGACAGGTACAGCGGCTGGGGATGGCCCGCCCGGCTGAGAAAGAGCTTGTGGGCAACAGCGTCGTACACCACGATCAACATCGTGATGAACGAGCGCGTTTTGCTCAAATCCGCATACAGCAGGTTGTTCAGCCTGTAGAGTATCTGGTCAGGCTCCCAGCACGTCTGGATCACTGCCCGCAGCGCGCTGCGAATGCTGTTGGCCATCAGGCTGGCCGGCAGGCCGTGTCCCGATGCGTCTGCCACGACAAAGCAGGTGTAGCGCTGGTCAATCCGGACGTAATCCACGTAGTCCCCGCCCACGTAGGCAACCGGCAGATAGACCGCTTTTGCCTGCAGGCGCGGCAGCACCATCCGTTCCTCAGGAATGAGCAGCAGTTGAATTCTCCGCGCAAGCTCCATCTCCTGCTCCATCAGGCGCAGTTCAAGCGACTGGTTTTCGTGCAGACAGCGCAGGATCAGACCACGCACGTTGACCGCGAGCAGTCGGTAAAAGGGGTGCTCCATCTCTTTTTCATCCGCCTCTTCGTCCGCCGTCTTGGCCAACACCACCACGTAGCGGGGCGACAGCGGCGAATCCCGCTGTTCGTCGACGACAATCTGCTCCGTCAGCGTATGCCGAATTTGCGGATGGTCCGGATTGCCCCGGACGCTCTCGTAATAGACGACACCATCCGCTGACTCCAGGGACAGCCGCAGGTATAAAAGCGTGCCCATTTTGGCAAACCAGGCGTCCACCAGCTCCTCGATCACCAGCTGCAGGTTTTCGTAGCTCACTTCCCTCATGCTGTGCTCGTTGCTGACGATCAGGAGCTGTTCATAGCGCTGCTTCAGCTTGAGCAGCTGCGCCATCTGGGCGTTTTTCCGCCCACTCTGCTCCAATTGCTCCGCGAACCTCCGTTCCAGTCTGTCCACATACCCAAAGGCGCGTTTGATCACGCTCCGGTTGGCCCGGATTGTCAGCACCAGCCTCACCAGCGCCACCAGCGCTCCCAGGGCCATGCCGATCAGACTGAGGCGCGGTATGGCGGCAACGGATAAGGCGGCAACCACGGTACCTGTCAGCAGTACCGCCGCCATGGATGCATCATGGAGGGAAAATGTCAGTCTTTCGTACGAATGGGTGCAGTCGTCGATTTCCAGTGAGCGTTCACTGACTCGCTCACGACGCTGATGCGCCCGGCAGAGAAGCCAAAGCGAAGCGGCCCCCGCTCCAAACAGCAGAGCCGGAGACAAAAAGGGCAGCGCCGCCGTCAAAACAATAAACGGCAAAACGGCCGCAAGCAGGCGGCGCCGATCCGGCTGGGCCGCATCCGCCATCCGCCGATTGGCGAGTGCCAGGGTGACGGCGGGAAGCAGCAGCAAAAACCCGCTTTGCAGCGCCATTTGGGCGTGCAGCTGGCGGGACAAATCCGGCATGAGCATCAGGCAGACGGCTGTTGTGCCCAACATGGCGCACAGCGTCAGTGCGTCCAGCAGCGTCTTCCACCGCTCGCGGCCGAGATACGGAGCAAACATCGTGTGCAAGGCCAACAGAAAAAAGAGCGAAAAGCACACACACAAAGACAGGCTGATTATCCGGACCCAAGCCATCGGGATGAATCCCAGCAGGTGTCCGGCTCCCCAGCTGATCAATCCCCATCCCAGCCAAAACGCATCCCAACCCCTATCGCAAGCTGAACGACGGGACACATGCACCAGATACGCGCCCGCGCCCGTACCCAGCGTGTAAAGAAGAGCTTCCCAGATCATCGTGGATCTCCTTATTTTTGCTATCCTATCAGACTATTTTCATTTTACCTACCCGCTCACTCCTGCGTCCAAACCTGTTTTTGCCCCGATAAGCGCGGCTGGTGCAAGGCACTGGCTGTATTCCTTGCGCATATGCTGGAACGAGGTGATTCCGATGAACTGCCGCTGGAAATTCCACCCCACCTATCTGAGGATCAAGTACGGCTGCAAACAGGTTCTGCTGCCGCTGATCATCTTTCAGTTCATCCGCACGGTGATCGTTCCCACATCGTTTGACGTCGTCCTGCTCGGCATCCTGGGGCTCTTGTACGTGGCCATTTACCTCGGCTGGCTGTAGGGGACTTCAATGAGGACAGCAAAAAAACAACGCCCCACTCTGTGAGACGCTGCTTGTCAAAAGGCCTGCTGAACCCAGCGGTTGAGCCGCATCAACCGGTCTATATCCTTCTCCAGCCGCTTGACGGCGTACAGTTCGTTCCAATCCCGCATGCCGCCGTAGTAGATTTCGATATCCCGCATCACCCTTTCCGGGTAGGTGAGAAAGATTGAAAGCAGGTCGATCTCATCCGGCCGAAGCGGAAAGATGCTGGTGTAGTGATGAAACAGTTGACTCGCCCCCGCCGCGTCGCCCGCCTGGTGAAAATAGGCGCGGTAGAACAGGGTCAGGTCACGGGTGGGCGTGTCAAAGAGGGCGCGGTCAAAGTTCAGCAGCTTTCCCTTCCCCGAGCGGTCGGGCATGATGTGGGCCGGATGGGGGAAGCCGTGGATCAGGGACAAGCGGAAGTGGGCGTGGGTCTGGTGCCGTTCCCGCCAATCCCGGAGCCGGGCAATCGCTGTTTGGGCCAGTTCGGACACGTACGCCTGATTGGCGAGGAAGACCACGTCAAACGGCGATGGATACAGGCGCTCACGGGCCAGGTCGGCCGCCTTCTCCGCATGTGCCAACAGATGCTGCCAGCGTTTCAAAAGGGAGTCGATCAGCGGCTCTACCTGGCGAGGATCGTCAAACCGGAAATTTTGCGTCAAATGGTGCAGCTCGGCCAATCGTTCCACGGTCGGCGTCGCCCAGGCCAATGGCTGATTGTCCCACAGTTCGCCACCGGGCATCCAGACGGTCAGGTAATACGTGGTCTCTCCCTGCTGGACGTAAGGTTCGTCGTATTTCGTGTAACAGTACGGCACGGCTCCGTCCCATCCCCGCTGCTGCAGATGGCGCAAAACGCCGCTGACAAGCAGCAGCTTTTGCGCAGAGACCCGCGTCCGCTTGCAGACAAACGATCCGTAAGGGGTCAACACCTTGTACACGTTGGGGGGTTTTAGTTCATCGACGGTCTGGGCGTACATGTCGTATTCACGAAACAGCGGATAAATATCGTCAAAGCGGCTCATACGCCTACTCACTCCTTGCACCCTCAGCCCGCTCAGCCACACGCCGCAGCAAACCGTCGACGGCTTGCTGACGAACGAGGGCCTGCTCAAACTCCGCTGCCGAGCCCCCGTCCGGCTGACCATCATCCTCCATGTATTTTTCCATTTGTTTCCATAATTCCATTGGTGCCGCCAGAAACGCCAGCATTAGCGTATAGTCGCCGTAACTGAGCGGTTTTGCCTCCTCGTAGCCGTCGAGAAAGGCATCCACCTGAGCTTGGTCATGATGCGTCAGGTACAGATCCCGCAAAAAGACGGCCACATCCCGCTGCTGAACGGACAGCGTCGGCTGGAAAAAGCCGCGCAGGTAAAGCCTGCCATCGATCATGCCCAAATTGTCCCGGTGCAGTTCGCCGTGCGAGACGGACAGTGCAGCCGGATCAATCCGCGAACTGGCCAATAGGTCGGCGCTGCGCTGCATACGCTGGAGCACGAAGGGAAACAATTCGGCGACTCGCCGCCGTTCCCCCTCCGCCCGCCTGTACCTGGCCCGTACCGCTTCCCACAATTCCCGTGCCCGCCTTGACTCGGCCACCGCCTGAAGCTGTTCCTGGCGCCAAAAGTCTACGGCGGGAAACAGGCTGCTCTCCCGCTGGGCTGCGTGCATCATGCCGATGATCCTGCCGCATTGGCGGATGGTCTCGTGATCCGTCGGAACCGGTTCGATGTGGCGCAGATGGTCTGTCAGGGTAATGCCGCGGCTGGCCTTCACCAGATACGGTTTGGCATCCCGCGTGCGAATGAACCGTTCCAGTTCGCGAAACCCCTGCCGGGCCATCCTCTCCCGCCAGGCAAACGACCAGCGCATCACGTCCACACGCGGCCAGATACGCAGTTCCTTGGTGCCCCGGTTTGTCTCCAGCAGATAGCAGTCTTCCAGCGGCGTCATGTGGATTACCCTCGCCCGATAGCGCCGACAAATCTCGGAAAGGTCGATTTTCTCCACGGTTCCCCGCTCCTCACTCTGGAATGTACAAAATTTGCCCCTCCACTACCTGGTCCGCGCTCAACTTGTTTACCTCCAGGATCTTGGAGATGGGCAGGGAGTACCGCTGGGAAATGGATTCCAGCGTGTCGTTGCGCTGAATGATGCACAGTTTCAACTTGCTGTACCGCTCTTCTTTGCCGCGGATGAACGAGGTGAGGTTGTGCATCGCTTCCAGCGTCCTACTGTCCGGCTCGTACGCGTCCGCCCTGCGGGAAGAACTGGAGGACGACTCGGCGCTTTCGGCTGCCTGCGCTTCCTGTTGGATGCGACTTGCCTGGGAAAAGATGGACGTGAGGTTCAGTTTCTCCCCTTCTCCCTCGGTCGGCTTGCCGGAGATGGCCACACGCACCTCCCGCTCCTCTTCCGTCTTGGGAGCAGTCTGCACTTCCAAAACGTCCGGCTCCTCCTGCGCTTCGACGGTATCCGCCTCTTTCGCCTCCGCCTTGGCCTCGGCCACTCCCGTTTCTTCCGCTTTTACGCTTGCTTCAGCCGCTTCCGCTGCTTCCGCCTCCACGCTTGCTTCGGCCTTCACGCTTGCTTCCGCTTCGGCCGCTTCCGCTGCTTCCGCCTTCACGCGGGCCTCAACCGCTCCCGCCTCTTTTGCCTTCTTGTTGGCCTCGACAATTCGCGATTCACCCGCTGCAGGCCTGGCGCTTCCCGTTTCTTTACCTTCTGCCTGGGCCTCAACACCGCGTGTATTTTTCAATTCGGCCTCGTACGATGATGCGAATCTGGGAGCAGTGGCATCTGGAGCACTCTCCCACCTGCTTTGCTCCTCCCGAGCAGACGCGCGGTTCACCTCCCAGGGTGGAGCCTGATGAAACGACATCTCTGGATATTCGTCTGCTTCCAAAGCCGGCTGATCCCACGCACCTGTCACCTCACCGTATTCCGCTGAGGCGGTCACATCGCCATAATCCGTCTGGGGAGATGGCAAAGGTGAGGCAGGCCGGTCAAACATCGCCGCGTATTCAGCAAGCTCCTCTGCCTCCGCATGAGGCTCCCGCTCCATCCTCTCCAGCTCAGACAGCCTCTGTTCGAGTTCTTCCAACGAAGCTGGACGTGCCACGCGGTCCCGCTGGTCCGGGCTGATTGCTTCGGCCTGCCACTGTTCTGCTGCGCGGCTCTCCACATCCACGTCCGAATGCATGTCCGAGTCCGTCTGCGGCTGCACGTCTGCACGCACGGACATGTCCGCTTCCGCCGTTTCCACCTCCGACTGCATCGCCTTCTGGTCGGATACCCAGTAAGGCTCTGCCATGTGGGCGGCTTCATCGGCGGGGGCCGTTGCCGAGTCAGGCTGCAGGGCGGATTGTTGCCCCTGCTCGGTCAGCTGAATGCCGGCAATTTTCAGTTCTGCTTCGATCAGCAGTTGATGCGGCGTTTCCACCTGGCAATCAAAACCGTCTACGACCGCGTAAATGTCCCCCATTTCGGCAACCCGGCTGACTGGGATCGTGATGTTGACGGGGATCCGATGATTCACTTCCTCCTCAAAACCGAACAGCCCGCCGTTGTTTCCCGCCTGCGGAAACGGAGCGAATGTCACCGCTTCCACCAGGGTTTCCGCTCCGCCTTCGGTAGGCTCCGAGGCGCCCCTGGCCGGCTCGTATGTTCCGTACAACTGCAGGCAGCCTGTTATGGAGATGAAGGACTGGTTTTCCAGCACCTCAATATCGGGGACCAATTCCAGCTCTTTCAATTCGCCAATCCCGGCGCGTTCCGCGGGGAGGAATATGGTTTCCTTGATGGCGAACGACAGCAGCCCATCCTGAATCGCCATTCGTGCTCCTCCTTTCAAGTGCAGGACATTTCCCTATACTATATGGACAGGACGAGCCGTTTAGCACTGCAAAATGAAAGGAGCACAAAAGAAATGATAGCCGTGCTGCAGCGAAAAGACGGAGACGTGCGCCAACCAGCGGTCTGCCGGTGATGTCCAATGCTGCCATCAGCAAATGAGGGCAGCCACAACAGCTTTTTTGACATGGACATGCCGCACGGATACGCAAAAAAACCGGGGCATCAATTCCCCGGTTTTTGTGTCAAGTGGTCAAGCAGTTCGCGCATTGCCCGTTTTCCCTGGTCAATGCAGTCGGGCACCCCGACTCCGCCGTATGAGGCGCCTGCCAGCCGCACTGCAGGAAGCGCTGCACCTACTTTGGCAGTCACGTCGCGCAGCCACTGCTGATGGCCGACCATGTAGGGAAGGCCCCTGTTCCAGCGGGTGACCCGGTAAAAATCAGGCGTATCGCCGATCTTCATGACCCGTTTTAAATCGCGAATGACCACGTCGACGATCTCCTCGTCGGAGCGGTCGACGATTTCCTCGTGGCCCGGCTTGCCGACATAGCAGCGGACGAGCGCTTTTCCCTCGGGTGTCGTATGGGGCCACTTGCGATGCGTCCAGGTGCAGGCGGTGATGGTGTAATTGGCCTTGCGCGGCACGACGAAGCCCGTTCCCTCCACGTCCAGAGGCACCGCCTCCGCCGGGTAGGCCATCGCCACCGTGGCCATGATCGTCGGCTTTGCACCGCCGAGCGGCGGGATATCGACGTACGGACGCAGCAGTTCCTGCGCCACCGGATGAGGGACGGCCAACAGCACTGCATCCGTCCGCAGCGTCCGACCGTCGCTCAACTGCAGCATATATCCCTCCGGCCGCTTTTCGATCTGCCGCACTCCGGTATTCTTCTGCACCGCCTCTGCCGGCAACAGCTGCTCGATCCGCTCCGCCAGCGACTGCAGTCCGCCTTTCAGCGTCATGAACATGCCCGTCGGCTTTTTCGGCTGTTCCGGCTTTGCCTGCGGCCGTGCGTTTTTCATCGCCAGGATCAGGCTGCGGTACTTTTGTTCCATTTGCGCATACTGCGGAAACGTGGAGAGCAGGCTCAGCTTGTCGATGTCGCCGCCATACACACCGGAGATGAGCGGCTCGATGACGTTTTCGATCACTTCGTCGCCGAGACGGCGGCGGAAAAAGTGACCGACTGATTGGTCCTCGCCCGGTTTTCCGCCCGGCAGCACCAGGTCGGCGGCAGCCCGCAGTTTGCCCAGCGGCGACACCAGCGGCGTCCAGACAAACGGCAGCAGTTTGGTGGGAATGCCCATTACCGCCCCTTCCGGTATGGATACGAGGCGATCCTTATGGACGATGTACGCCTGTCCGGCGTGGTTGTGCACAAGCTGATCGCCCAACCCGACGTCTTTGATCAGTTGGGAGGCGCTTGTTTTACGCTCCAAAAAGGAGTCCGCCCCCAACTCGATGGTAAATCCCTGATGCCGCCACGTCTGGATTTTGCCGCCCAACCGGCTGCTTTCCTCCAGCAGGGTAAAGCTGACCGGTACGCCCTCTTCACGGCTCCATTTTTGCAGGTAGTAGGCGGCGCTCAGTCCCGTGATGCCGCCGCCCACGATCGTCACATGCAGGTGTTTGTCGCTCATACGCTATTTCCCCAAGTCCGCCAACTTCTTTCCGACAACATCCGCCAAACAGGCGATAAACTCCGGTCTGGCGTTGGGCATCGGCGGGCGGTAGTAGTTTGCGCCCAGTTCTTCCGTCACCGCTTTGCACTCGATGTCGTTGTCGTAGAGGACTTCCAAATGTTCGGCGACGAACCCAACCGGACAGTAGACAAACGACGTGTAGCCATGCGCCGCGTGCAGCTCTCTGGTCAAGTCCTGCACGTCCGGCCCCAGCCACGGTTCCGGCGTTCTGCCGGCGCTTTGCCATCCCACCGCGTAGTGGGTGACTCCGGCGGCCTCGGCAATCCGTTTGGCCGTATCCTCCAGCTGTTGCGGGTACGGATCGCCCAGCTGCAGAATCTTCTCCGGCAGGCTGTGAGCCGAGAAGATGACCACCGCTTTCTCCCGCTCCGCTGCCGACATGGCAGCAAACGTGTCGCGAAGCGCATTCGCCCAGTAAGCGATAAAGCCCGGCTCCTCATACCAACTGTCGATGCTGTTGATCACCGGACCGCCAATCTTCTCCGCATGGGCTTTTGCCCGAGCGTTGTACTCCTTGACACTGTAGGTGGAGTAATGGGGAGCAAGCACCAGGCTGATCGCCTCGGTGATGCCGTCGCGGTGCATCGCATCCACCGCGTCCTCGATAAACGGCGCGATGTGCTTCAAGCCGAGGTAACCGACAAATTCCGCATCGGGGTGACGGCGGTTCAACTCCGCTTCCAGCGCTCGCACCTGCTCGTCCGTAATCTCAGCAAAACGGTTGATCCCGCCGACCGCTTCGTAACGCGCCTTCAGGTCGTTCAGCAGGTCTTCCGGCGGTTTGCGACCGCGACGAATATGGGTGTAGTACGGTTCGATTTCGTCCTGGCTGCGCGGCGTTCCGTACGCCATCAGCAAGAGGCCCCATTTACGCTTCGCCATCTGTTCACACCTCCCGTCACGAATCTCGGCGGTAACTGTGGATGAAGCGGGTCAGTTTCTGCAGCGTTTCCACCTTCGCATCCGGGAAGACGCCGTGCCCCAGATTGAAGATGTAGCCAGGCTGTTTGGTCCCCTCGTCCAAAATCGCCTTCGCTTTGGCCTCCAGCATGTCCCACGGCGCCAGCAGGAGCGTCGGGTCGAGATTGCCCTGCAGCACCTTGGTGACCCCCAGTTCCCGCGCGGTACGGATGGAGGTGCGCCAGTCGAGACCGACCACGTCCACCGGCAGGCGGTCCCACTCCTTCAGCAGGTGGCCGGCGCCAACGCCGAAGTAGATCGTCGGCACGCCTGTTTCTTTCAGCGCGCTGAAGATGCGGTGCATCACCGGCGCAATATAGGTGCGGTAGTCCTCGTCGTTGAGTGCGCCCACCCAGGAGTCGAACACCTGCACAGCCTGCGCACCGGCGCCAATCTGCGCTTTCAGGTAGCGAATGGTCATCTCTCCCAGCTTGTCCATCAGCGCCTGCCATGCCTCCGGCTGCGTGTACATGAACGCTTTCGTCTTGTGGTAGTGCTTCGACGGGCCGCCCTCGATGATGTAGCTGGCCAGGGTGAAAGGCGCGCCGGCGAAACCGATCAGCGGTACGGAGAGCTGCTGGCGCAGGATTTTAATCGCTTCCATTATGTACGGCACGTGCGATTCCGGGTCCAGTTCGCCCAGGCGCTGCACATCGGAAAGCGTTTTGACCGGATTGGCAATGACTGGTCCGACGCCCGACTCGATGTTGACGTCCACTCCGATCGGCTTCAGCGGGGTCATGATGTCAGCAAACAAAATGGCGGCATCGACACCCAACTGCTCAACGGGCAGCCGCGTGACTTCCGCACACACTTCCGGTATGTAATTCATCTCAAAAAAGCTGTACTTGGCGCGAATCGCCCGGTACTCCGGCTGATAGCGCCCCGCCTGCCGCATGTACCAGACCGGTACGTGCTCCGTCGGCTCGTGGCGACAGGCTTTCAAAAACGTATCGTTAAACGGTTTTGCACTCATGAACAAACCTCTCTTCGTTCAAAGAATGATCCTCTTTCATGATACCATCCACCATTCGACAAATCCCGCATCTTTTGTGTCAAAATCGTTATCGTTTCATAGTGTTTCCAAAAAGTTCCTACTGAATGCGAATATCCCCGGTCGCGGAGCGGACGAGGATGCGGGGTCCGTCGGAGCCGTTCGATCCGTCCAGCCTGTGATCCGTTCGCTCGCTGTAGGATAGTCCGGGCCACTCGGCGTCCACTTCACCCGTGTCGGATTTCAGGTCGAGCCGGACGGCCGCCGGTTTCTTCTCCACTTTGATCTGCACGTCGCCCGTATCAGTTGTGATGTCAACATTGCCGGTCAGTTCGGCCAGCACCAGATCCTGCACGTTTCCCGTATCGCTGTCGATGTTGACATCGCCGCGGATGCCGACCAGGTCCATGTCACCCGTGCCGGTGCTGACCGCCAGCTGGTCGCCCTCAAAGCCGTTCAGCTTCACGTTACCGGTGCCTGTTTGGATCGTCAGGCGCTTGGCCTGCAAGCTGCCGGTGCGAATGTCTCCCGTCACGGTGGCAAGCTGCACGTCCTGATAGGCAGCAGCAGGAATGGTCACCTGGAGTTCCAGTCGAGTGTTGGGAGAGAAGAAAAAGCCGCCCTGTTTTGGCTCCCCCACAGTGATCCGCAGGATACCGTCAGGGGTTACCTCCGTCTGCAGCGTCGGCTTGAGAGCAGCGGACAGCTCCCCGACCAGCCGGACGCTGATCGACGACTCCTGGGCTGCGGAGAAGACAACATCAGCTGTCTCCGTCTTCAATTCGATATTGTTCACCTGCTGTGTGATCGTACGCTGCTCGTCGATGGACTGCACGTCAAAATGGAAATGCCCCCCCTGATGAAACTGCCAGACGAGCCCTCCCACTCCGACAAGAAAGGCAAGAAAGAAAAAGCCGAATAATCGATTACTGATGCGTTTCATCTCATTTCCCCCTGATCAAGCGCAGATTGAAATGCAGGTAGCGCAGAGATTGCCGGTACAGCCAGCCGGTCACCCGGAACAGCCCGATCGCCATCATGCCGCCCAGTCCAAACGACGCGATGCCGGCAAACACCATGTAGGTGCGGTGATCGGATGCTTCCGGAATGACAAAAGGAAACAGCAGGCCGACCGGTGCGATCAAAAGTGCCAGCGAAGCGGCGTAGAGGCCGATCAACACGCCGATGAGCGCAAGAAACGGTCCCAGGACAAAGACGAGGTTAAAGAAGACAAGCATGACGGTCGCGATCACCGTCCGCGTCATGTTGCCGACGGACGCATCGGAATTCGCCTGGTATATCCGATGGTCGGCCAGGATTTCTTGTGCAATCAGCCGGGGACTGCCCAGTGCTTCGGCAATCTCCTGCTCGCTTTTTCCGCTCTTGACACCGTTCAAAAAGTGCTGCGTGTAACTGGCCAGGATGTCCAACCGCTCCTTGTCCGGAAGCTCGCGCAGCAAGCTGTCCAGCTCACGTATAAATTCACTTCTCGTCATAAACGATCCCCCTGGTTCATCCGATTGACCCCGCAGGCGAATGCACAACTCCACGTAACAAACGGAGTCGTTCCCGATCGGTTCGCCCTGAATCGGGAAGCTGGCAACGGACAAGCATCGACCCGAGCCAAACGCATTTTCCCATTGCTGACTTGTGAACGGCGCTTTCACTACCATTGTACTAGGATCGCGGCGATTAGCGAATACAGCCCCAAATGTACGTTACGAGCAAGGCCCCCGTTTCATTTCATACGTGTTCTCGATTGGGCGACGGGAGACACACATTTCTTCTCTGCGCCAGTCAAGCGGAGGCGTATTTTCCAGTGATGTCTGTTTCAAAAACAAACGACGCCAGATGGCAGCGCCTATGAAATATGAAAATGTGAATCTGACAATCTGTATTATGTCCGGTTGATATAGTTATAGACATGCTGGCAGCATTATTGTAAAATAAAACCAAATATTCCAAATATTAAATTATTTAAGGAGGAATTTGCGATGAGCCGACGTTTTCTGCCCGCCTTGCTCGCCCCTTCCCTCGCCCTTTTGCTGGCCTGGCCGTCCGCTGCCGCAGCAGCCCCCAGTCCCACTCTGCACGACGACAATCCAAACGGAAAAGCAGGTGATTGGTACACCGGAGCGATACCGCCCAACGCTTCGAATGACAAACCGGTATTGCTGTTCGTGCAGGGGCTTCATTCTGACTACACCACGTGGACTGCCTCCGACGACTTTTACACCGCCGCTTACAACGCCGGATACCGCACCGCGTTCGTCCAGCTGCCGGATGCGGAGGGCACCGGCGGCAGCATGTGGACCAACGGCCGCATATTGGCAGATGTCATCAAGAAAGTGGCCGACTACTACCAAGTCCCCCAGATCAATGTAATCGCCCATTCAAAGGGCGGCATTGACACGCAAGCGGCGCTGGTGTACTACGGAGCGCACCCCTACGTCAACGTCGTACATCAATTGGGCACGCCCAACAAGGGGTCGGAACTGGCCGACCTGGCCTACAGCGATTGGACGTGGTGGCTGGCGGAGATTATTGGCATGCGTGACGATGCCGTCTACTCGCTGCAAACCTCCTACATGGCGCAGTTCCGTGAGCAGACAGACAGCCGGGCGGAAGCCCGCAAGGCCACCACGTACATGGGAGCAGGTACCGGTGACGATGGATGGTTTTCCCCCACCTGGTTCGCCCATGCCATCCTCCCCGGCTCGGATGACGGGGCCGTCTCCCTCGACTCGGCGTTCGGTCTGCCGTACGGTATCCGCTCCTTTACGGACAAAGGCTCGGAAAAGCTCTCCCACTTCCAGCTGCGGGATGCCTCCAAGACTTGGGAGCTTGTCCGGCCCAAGCTGAAACTGGCTTCCGCCGGATGGAGTGAAGCCGGAGCGGCTGAAGCCGAGTGGACTGACGCTGGATCGGCCAAAAAAGCGGATCAGGCCGACCGGGTGCCGGCACGCAGCAAAGACGACGCTACCAGTGCCATCTATCGCGGCGGAGAAGTGGACGGCGAGCAGACGGAGCGCATTCCTCTGGAAGGCGGCCTCAAGAACGTGATGATCGACGTCATGGTGGCTGACGAAGCGACCACGGTGGAACTCATCAGTCCGTCGGGGAAGGTGTACAGGCCGGAAGATGGAGAGGCAGTGTCGGACGAACACGGCATCTTCGGCAAAGCCATGCATCACGTCTTCTCGATTGACAAGCCGGAAAAAGGAGAGTGGACCGCGAAAATCAACGGCAAACGGGACGCGTACTTCCTGCTGGCCGCCGTCAAAGGAGGCGTCGACCTGAATTGGCAGGCGGACAAGCAGGTGTTCAAGAAAAACGACACCGCTTCGCTGCAGCTTGAGACGCGCAAAGGCAAAACAAAGCAGACCTCGCTTCAGCAGGCCACGCTGCGTCGGTCCGGATCCGGCAAGGGAACTGAGCTGAAGCGGCTCCGTGTCAATGCGGTCAGCGACAACGAGATGAACATTCGCTTCCAGGTGCCGTCCGAGCCGGGTGTCTACAATCTGTCGTTTGAGGTGACAGGCGTAGACGAATCAGGGGCAGCGTTTACGCGGTCGGTCAACTACAATTTTGCCGTCACGGACGATGACGGTGAGATTCCTCTTCCCGAATAAAACGAAAGAAAGCCCTCCGTCCGGCAGCTGTTCGGACGGGGGCTTTCGCTGTTGCTTCATGGCGGGTAGCAGCAGTATGGTCCTGCCGATCGCTCGTTTTACTCGTTGACTTCGACGATGCGCCCTTCTACCTTTGGGTTCACCGTCTTTTTGTTTATCAACGCTTCTTCGACGATGGTGTAGAGCGTGAGGCCGGTGTTGAATCCCGGTTTGTTAAACGACTCGTAGCCGTCGCCGCCGGCAGCGATGAAGTCGTTGGTGGCTACCTTGTAGGTTTTCTTCAGATCAAGCGGCTGGCCGCCCACTTTCACTTCCACGACACGCTCGCCGGCCGGCTTTTTCGGATTGTAGGTAAAGGACATGCCGCTGATTTGCGGGAATCGTCCTGCGCCTTCCTCCACCTGGCTGACGCCGTTTTCCAGCGCCTTTTTCAGCTCTTCGCCTGTCACTTCGATCACGGTCAGGGTGTTCGGGAACGGCAGCAGCGTGTACAGGTCCTTTTTCGTGATGTCGCCCGCTTTCAACTGGGTGCGGATGCCGCCTCCGTTGATCAGGGCCACGTCCGCTTCGTGTCCTTTGATTGCCTTCGTGCGCTCCAGCATGATGTCTGCGACCAGGTTGCCGACGTTGGTTTCTTTTTTGCGCACCAGGCTGCGGTCTCCGTCCAGATCCACTTCCGACTTGGCGATCACTACGCCCATGACTTCGTCGATCTTGCTGACAATCTCCTGCACCAGTTTCTCTACTTCCGGGTCAGCCTGTACACTCTCATCGTACTCTTTCAACCCGCCGCTAAACGCGACCAGCTCCTTGCCCAGGTAGTACAGGTCGGCACGGCCCAGAGATTTGCCGTATTCCCAGTCCTGCACGATGTAGGTGCCGTTGACCACTTCCGGTGTCTTCAGCGGCGTGTGGGAGTGGCCGCCGACGATCAGGTCGATGCCCGGCACGTTCTTCGCGATTTCGCGGTCCACCTCAATCCCCACGTGGGAGACCACGATCACGTGATCCGCTTCCTTTTTCAACTGCGGCACGACCACCTTCGCCACTTCCACCGGATTTTTGAACGTCAGCCCTTTCACGTTGTCCGGATGCGTGAGAATGGGCGTATCCTCCGCCACGAAGCCTACGAACGCGAACTTCTTGCCGCCGATCTCCGCCTTGTACGTGGGCACGAGGAACTCCGTGCCGTCAGCCTTAAACACGTTGGCGGAAATGATCGGGTACTTCAGCATATCGCGCAGCTTGAGGAGCTGTTCGTAGCCGAAGTCAAACTCGTGATTGCCCGCGGCCATCACGTCGTAGCCGAGGTGATTGAGAATCGGCACGACGGACTCTCCCTTGAACTGGTTGACGAAGACAGTGCCCTGGAAGGTGTCGCCGGCGTCAATCAGCAGGAAGTTCTCGTTTTCCTGACGCCACTCTTTCAGCAGCGTGGCAATCTTGGCAAAGCCGAATTCCTTGAGGCTTGCATCCTCTTGAATATGTCCGTGCGTGTCATTGGTGTGGGCGATGGTGATGTGCGTGGTGGCCGCGTCCCCGATAGCCTGGAAGAATTCGCCGCGGGTCACCTGTGCCTTGTTTTCCAGCTTGAGCGTATAGCCCAGCTTTTTCGCCATCTCCGTCAGCTTTGCGGCGGACGGCAGTTGTGTCGGAGTGTTGATGTCGTTTGCGCTAATTGCTCCCTGGCTGTTTAGCCAAGTCAGGTACGGTGCGGACCAGTGGGCGCCTTTGCCCGCCGAGGCGGTGACGTGGACTCCTTTCAGTTTGGCAAAGACGACGGCGGCCTCAGCCAGCGTCACGCTGCGCTCCAGCGCCAGATCACCGTTTTGTCCCGGTAAGAGGATGGACTTTTTTACCATCCAGTCCACATGCTTTACCGGATGGAGCGGCGCGGCAAACGCCGATCCGGCCATCAGCGACGAACAGATCGCTGCAGCCACTACGGCCAGGCTGATGCGACGTGCTTTTTTCATGAGTGCTTCTCCCCCCAAAACAATAATTGATAGAATAGGACAGCACTACTGATTATAGCAAAATTTTCTTGCGATTTGTCCACATTTTGTCAGAAACTTCCCATAAATTCGCCAATCGCCGCCGTCAAGTCATCCGGGACTTCCAGCATGCCCATGTGGCCCGCTTTCGGCAGCAGCACCTGGCGAACGTGCGAACCGTCTGCCGTGAAGGTCTTGGCCGGGGAGACGATCTGGTCCTGTTCGCCCGCGACAAGCAGCACAGGCAGGCTGGTTTTCTGCAGGACGTGCCGTCGATCCGGCCGATCTCTCATCCCCTGCAACGTGCGGATCGCTCCCTGCGGATCAGTCCCAAGACCTATTTCCCTGGCCAGCCGCACATCGTCAGGACGGGAGGTGACGCTGTCTGGGGCAAACAGCCTGGGCACAAGCGCCTTGATAAACGGCTCCATCCCGTTCTGCCTGATGCTCTCCATGCTCTTGTCGCGGTTGGCCTTTCCCTGTTCGTCGTCGGGATACGCGGTGGAGTGGATCAGCCCGAAGCCAGTCAGCCTGTCCGCGTAGCGCTCCGCAAACGCCAGCGTCACGTAACCGCCCAGCGAGTGGCCCAGCAGCGTCGTCTGTTCCACTTCCAGCGCATCCAGCAGATGAACCAGATCCTCTGCCAGCCGTTCCATCGTGTACGGCTCGTCCGGCGCGGAACTGCTGCCGTGTCCCCGCAAGTCCGGCACGATCACGCGGAACCGCTTTGCCAGTGCGGGTATCACCTTTTGCCAATAGGCTGAACTGCCGCAAAAACCATGTACCAGCATGAGCGGTGCGCCGCTGCCCGCATCGGTGTAGGCGAGGCGAACGCCGTTTGGCAACGATACTTGTTTCATCATCGCAAATCCCCCTCGTTTTTCTCCTATTTTCAAAGTGTTGCCCGGCCAGGCGGATTCATACACCTGTCGGCTGAAAGCCGGATCACGTGGAATCCCCGGCCGCCGGAGCGGAACAAGTCCGCTTGCCAGGGCTTGTCCTATGATTGGAAAAACACGGTAATGAACTCCCTCAGGCCAATCACGCGCTGGAAATCAATCTGGACGCGGAGGCGTCGCTCGACGTGCTGCGCCGCCTTATGCGGGATATGGCCACGTTCCTCTCCGACCGCCTTTCAATACCCGCACGATAGGATACGGACTGCGGAGACCGCCCTCTCTGTTCCCGGCACCGCCGGCGGTTTGCCGCAGCCCGTCCCCCCTTTCCTCTTCTCAGACTTTAGACTCATTTCTCGTTTGAACGCGCAAAAACACTCACGACGAAAGCCCCTCGTGCCGATATGTGAAAAGGACCTCACGTTTACGACTCTGAGCACACCTGGAGGGAGCGTCATGATACATGCATCTCGTCGGGCACTTATCCTGCTGATCGCGCTGATTATAGTAAGTCTCGTATTTTTGATAGGACTCTCCACCAAGGAGACAACGGCCGAAGTACTGCCAACCCGCGTGAAGCCTGCCGAAGGAAAGCCGCTGAAAGCCACGTGGCTTTGGCACACATACGAGACCGCTTCGGAACCGGATCAAATCCTCACGTTTGCCGCCGAGCAAGGCGTAAACCTGCTGTATCTGAAAATCGATACCTCGCTCTCCCCTGCGTATTACCGGAAGTTCATCGGCAAAGCCCGCGCTGCCGGAATCGACGTGCATGCGTTGGGCGGGAAATCCGATTGGGGGCTGGCACAAAACCGTCAGGACATCCTTGCGCTCGTCGATTGGGTCAACCGGTACAATCGCAAAGCAAAGGCTCAGGAAAAAATCACCGGCATCCATCTGGACATCGAACCGTACCTCCTGCCTCAGTGGAAAACAGATCAGCAAGCAGTCATCCGGCAGTGGATGGGCAACGTGGAGGCGTATGTCAGCAAAATCAAGCAGCAGCCTTCCCTGCAGATTGGGTGTGATCTGCCGTTTTGGCTGGACAATATCCCCGTCCCCGGCAGCCCCGACACCTCGCTGGCCGAATGGATGATCGCCAAGCATGATCACGTGGCCGTGATGGCTTACCGCGACCGGGCGGCAGGATCGAACAGCATCTCCTCGCTCGTGACCCAGGAGCTGGAGATGGCCGACCGTCACGGCAAGAACCTGCTTGTCGCCGTTGAAACGAAACAAAGCAGCGAGGGCAATTTCATCACCTTTTTCGAAGAAGGCAACGCGTTCATGGACCGGGAACTGAACAAGCTGCCCGCGCTCATGGCGAAACACCCTTCCTTTGCCGGCGTGGCTGTCCACTCCTATGAATACTGGAAGGAATTGGCAAGATAATCCTCCAACAAAAAAGTCCCTGCCGCAATTAGAGTGCACCCCTTAAAGTAGACATTGGAAAAACCCCTTGGGAAAACCGATGTTACTTTAAGGGGTGAATTTTTTATGGCTATCAAAGGTCAAAAGTTCAAGCATTATCCTTTGTCGTTGAAAATGGAGGCAATACGATTGCATGTAGAGGAGAAGTGGACATACAGACAGATCACTGAGCATTTAGAAATCCAGGATAAGGATCGAGTAAAAAAGTGGATGCGGAAATACAAACAACTTGGGGAGTTCGGTCTTTTGGATCAGCGTGGACGACGTACAGCGTACATCGATCAAGATCGACATGTGAAAAAATTGAAACGGGAGAACGAAATTCTAAAAAAGTGTTTGGAAATCTGGATGCGGGAGGTGTAAGAAAAAAGTATCGTGTGATGGAGAATGTCGCAGCGTTGTACCCGATTACCGAACTCTCCAAACTTCTTGGTGTATCGAGGAGTGGGTATTATCGGTATCTTGCACAGAAGGAGTGGGATAGAGACGGAGAACTGAAACAGCAGATTCAAACCATCTATGATGAACGAAAAGGAATATATGGGTATCGAAGAATTCAAGCGGAACTCTTTCGTCAATACGGCAAGGTTGTGAATCATAAGAAGGTGTTACGACTCATGCAAATTCTTGGGCTGAAAGCCATTATTCGTGGCAAGCGAGCGTATCGGAGCACGTATCGAGCGGCTGAATCTGATGGTCGTGTTGCCGAAAATCTGTTGAAGCGTGACTTCACAGCCGAGAAACCAAACCAGAAGTGGGTCACCGATGTTACCCAGTTTCGTGTAGGAGATCAACGTATCTTCTTATCAGCGATTAAAGACTTGTTTCACAACGAAATCGTGGCGCACCATGTGAGCTTACACAATGACAATGCCCTTGTCCTGGAGACGTTTCGGAAAGCATTTGAAAAGCATAAGGACGTGACTGGACTGATCGTACACAGCGATCAAGGCTCCCAGTACACGTCCCACGCATACCACGACATGCTGCAAAAGGTTGACGCCCGAATCAGCATGTCGCGAAGGGGCAATTGTTTAGACAATTCCCCTATGGAGAGTTTCTTCTCGCACTTAAAGGCAGAAGCTCTCTATCCTTATGATATTCGAAGTCTGGATGAAGCGCAAAGACGAATTGAGGAGTACATTCGTTTTTACAATGAAGAGCGTTTGCAAATCAAATTAAATAAGCTGACGCCAGTCGAGTACAGGCGTCAGCATGCGGCCTAACGGCCGGGGGTTTTTTAAGTGTCTACAAAATGGGGTCTTGACCAAATCGGACAGGGACTTTTGTTGTCTCAACACTCCCGACAGCGCGGGCAGCTGCTGCTGTTCTTCGCCGTGTGCCGGTTTACAGCTTTTTCATCGCCTGGTAGCTGGCTTCGATGGTGCGCTCAATATCCGCTTCCGTATGGGCCAGTGAGACGAACATGCCCTCAAACTGGGACGGCGGAATCATGACGCCTTCTTCCAGCAGGTAGCGGAAGTAGCGGGAGAAGCGCTCCAGATCGGATGTCTTGGCTGTCTCGTAGTTGACGACCGGCGTCTCCGTAAAGAACAGGCACACCATGGAGCCGACGCGGTTTACCGTATGCGGGATGCCCAGCTTCCGTGCGTTGTCCGCCAGTCCTTCTGCCAGGCGGGAAGAGAGTGCATCCAACCGCTCGTAGACCCCGTCCTCACCCAGTATCTGCAGCGTGGTCAATCCCGCTGCCATCGCCAGCGGGTTGCCGGACAGTGTGCCTGCCTGGTAGATCGGTCCCGCCGGTGCTACGTGCTGCATGATGTCCCGCCGGCCGCCGTATGCGCCGACCGGCAGGCCGCCGCCGATCACCTTGCCCATTGTCGTCAAGTCAGGGGTGATGCCGTACAGCTCCTGCGCGCCGCCGCGGGCAACGCGGAAGCCGGTCATCACTTCGTCAAAGATCAGCAGTGTTCCGTAGCGCTGCGTAATCTCCCGCAAGCCCTCCAAAAAGCCTGGCTGCGGCGGTACGACCCCCATGTTGCCGGCGACGGGTTCCACAATTACCGCAGCCAAATCTTCGCCGTACGCTTCAAACGCCATTTTCACGCTTTCCAGATCGTTGTACGGTACGGTGATCGTATGAATGGCCGTCGCTTCCGGCACACCTGGGCTGTCGGGCAGTCCAAGCGTGGCCACGCCAGAGCCCGCCTTGATCAGCAGGCTGTCGGCATGTCCGTGGTAACAGCCCTCAAACTTCATGATTTTGTTCCGCTTGGTATAGCCGCGCGCCAGCCGGAGTGCGCTCATCGTCGCCTCCGTGCCGGAGTTGACCATCCGCACCACTTCGACCGACGGGACGATCTCGCAGACCAGCTTGGCCATGTCCGTCTCCCGTTCGGTCGGAGCGCCAAAGCTGGTGCCAAGCGCAGCCGCTTCCTGGATCGCGGCAAGTACTTTCGGGTGGGCATGGCCCAGAATCAGCGGCCCCCAGGAACCGATGTAGTCGATGTAGGTGTTGCCGTCCACATCGACGACGCGCGCTCCCTCTCCTTTGGCAATGTAGACGGGATTGCCGCCCACGCTTTTAAACGCCCGTACCGGGCTGTTTACTCCGCCCGGTATGTACTGCTGTGCTTCCGCAAACAGCCGGATCGATTTTTCCATCTTCATCGCCTGCTCACCTCGCCAGCCATTTTGCCACGTCTTTGGCATGATAGGTAATGATCAGGTCGGCACCGGCCCGCTTGAAGCCGACCATCGTTTCCATGACAATCCGCTCTTCGTCGATCCAGCCGTTGGCCGCCGCCGCTTTGACCATGGAGTACTCGGCGCTCACGTTGTAGACGACGATCGGCAGATGAAAGGACTCACGCAGGCGCAGCACCATGTCCATGAACGCCAGCCCCGGTTTGACCATCAGGAAGTCAGCCCCCTCCGCCACGTCGGAAGCTGCTTCGCGCAGCCCTTCACGGGCGTTGGCCGGGTCCATCTGGTACGCCTTGCGGTCGCCCGACTTGGGCGCGGAATGAGCCGCATCCCGGAATGGGCCGTAGAACGACGAGGCGTATTTGACCGCGTAGGACATGATCGGCACGTGGGTAAAGCCGGCTTCGTCCAGCGCCGCACGAATTGCCGCCACAAAGCCGTCCATCATGTTGGACGGTGCGATGATGTCTGCTCCCGCTTTCGCCTGCGAGACTGCCGTCTTTGCCAGCAGCGTCAGCGATTCGTCATTGACTACGTCGCCGTCGCGCAGCACGCCGCAGTGGCCGTGGTCGGTGTATTGGCACAGACAGGTGTCGGCGATCACGACCAGTTCAGGATGTCTTTCCTTGATCTGACGGATGGCTCGCTGCGTCACGGCATCGTCGTTGTAGGCTTCCGAACCGCAGGCGTCCTTGTGCTCCGGCACACCGAAGACCAGCACGGACTGGATGCCCAACGCTGCCACCTCGTCAATTTCCTCGTTCAGGCGGTCCAGCGAGAAGTGATAGACGCCCGGCATGGAGGGAATTTCCTCCTTGATGTTCGAACCTTCCACCACAAAGATCGGGTAGATCAGATCCTCCACACGAACGTGGTTTTCGCGTACCAAGCTGCGCATCGCCGCGCTGGAACGAAGCCGGCGATGACGGTCAAATGTGAGTGCCATGTACATCCCCTCCCAGATTTGCTGTTAACGCTTGCAACAAGCCGTCCACCGTGTACTCCCTGGCCACGGCGTGAACCGGCAGGCCGAGGCGCTTGGCCGTCTCAGCCGTAACCGGCCCGATGCAGGCAATCCGCACGGAGGCCAGCAAGCCGTCCAACCCGTACGGGGCCATCACCTGCGTGAAGTGCTGCACCGTGGATGAACTGGTAAACGCAATCGCGTCGATTTCCCCACGGCGCAGCCGCTCCGCCGCTTCCGGGGCATTCGCGCCGTCGATCACCGTTTCATAGGCGTCCACCTCGGTCACCTGCAGCCCCATGCGGCGCAGTTCATCCGGCAGCGTCTTGCGGGCGATGTCGGCCCGCGGCAGCAGCACCCGCTGGCCCGGTGTCAGACGCCCCTGGAGCGCGGTGAGCATGCCCTCCGCCACGTAGTCGGACGGAATCACATCCGCCGTCCAGCCGTGTTTTGCCAGTTCGGCAGCTGTCTTGGGTCCGACCGCCGCCACGAGGCCGGTCATCCGATCCGGGCTCACGCCCAACTGCCGCATTCGCTCCAGAAAAAAGCGGACGCCGTTGACGCTGGTGAACATCACCCAGTCAAACGAATCCAGGCGGCCAATTGCGTCGTCAAGCGGTCCCGTGTCGGTCGGCGGCACCATTTTCAGCAGCGGAAACTCGTATGCCTCGCCGCCCAGCGCCTCAATCTTTTCCACCAGCTCGCGGGCCTGGCTGCGGGCCCGCGTCACCATCACCCGGACGCCGGAAAGCGGCAGGCGATCCTCGCCAATCGGCGTCAGCCGGTTCATCCCAGATTCTCCTTCTGCACCTCTGCCAGCACCTCGCCGGCTCCTTCCGCCAGCAGGGTGTCAGCCAGTTCCCGGCCGAGTGCGTCCGGATCGGTGCCGGAGATTGTCCGCTTGAACACCCGTTTTCCGTCAGGCGACGCGACCAGACCGGTCAGTGTCACGGTCGGCGCGGCATCGCCCGGCGCTTCCGCCACGGTGGCGTAAGCCCCGATCGGCACCTGGCAGCCGCCCTGCAAACGGTGCAGGAAGCTGCGCTCTGCCGTCACCGCCAGGCGGGTCGGCGGGTCGTCCAGGCGGC
Organism: Brevibacillus sedimenti; assembly: GCF_020923495.1. Lineage (GTDB taxonomy): Bacteria > Bacillota > Bacilli > Brevibacillales > Brevibacillaceae > Brevibacillus > Brevibacillus aydinogluensis. Next base: position 2,348,524 of record NZ_CP064048.1, on the reverse strand, counting down.
GCAGCAGCGCGAGCGTCTCCTCGTCGTCCGCCCGGCACTCGATGGCCAATGCCCCCTGCCCAACCGCCGGCACGCTGATCTCTACCGGCAGATACTGGCTGATCGTTCCGTCCCACTTGACCCGCTCCAGTCCGGCCGCCGCCAGGATGATGGCGTCGAAATTGCCTTCGTTCAGTTTGCGGATGCGCGTATCGATATTGCCGCGCAGCGATTCGATCTGGATGTCCGGCCGGTAGGCCAACAGTTGTGCGGAGCGGCGCAGGCTGCTCGTGCCCACCAGCGCCCCGTGCGGCAGCTCATCCAGCGTCTTGCCGTCCTTGGACAAGAGCACGTCGCGGGGGTCCACCCGCTTGGGAATTGCCCCGATCACCAGTCCCTCCGGCAGCTCTGCCGGCATGTCCTTCAGACTGTGCACGGCCAGGTCCGTCTCCTTGTCCAGCAGCGACTGCTCGATTTCCTTGACGAACAGTCCCTTGCCGCCCACCTTGGACAGGGTGACGTCCAGGATGCGGTCTCCTTTCGTGACGATTTCGTGCAGTTCAAACGACGCCTCGGGCGCAAGCCGTTTCAATTGGTCCACGACCCAATTGGTCTGGGTGAGCGCCAGCATGCTGCGGCGCGTTCCTACCTTCCAGTTTCTCATGGTAGCCTCCTTGCGTGGCGGTTACAGCCATCTATGAAATGTGGAGATGTCGGTGGCCAGAAAGTTGACCAAGAGCAGCAGAAACGCCGTCAGGTTAAACTGGGCCAGCCGCCGCATCTGCCAGGTGTCGCTGAAACGCTTGTACAGCCAGTACGAATACGCCCCCAGCACCAGGGTCGACAGCAGCACCTTGGCATCGAGCCAAAACTTCTCGGGCAGGACCACCCTGCCCCAGATGATCCCGAGAATGATTGCCAAGAGCAGCATCGGCACCCCGACCATGTTCATCCGGTACGCGTACGCTTCCAGCATGTCGAGGCTGGGCAGCCGCCGCAGCAGCGGCGTCCAGCGTTTTTCTTTCAGCATCTTGTGCTGCAGCAGGTACATCGCCGAAAAGATCATCGACAGGGAAAACGCCCCGTAGCTGAACAACGCCAGCGTGATGTGGATCAAGAGCAGGTCCGACGTGAGCGTTTCCGATATGGCCGTCAACGGCGTCTCCGGCAAAAACATGGAGAGCACCAGCACGACAAAGCCGATCACATTGGTAAAGAATACCAGCAAATCGATGCGAAAAAAATAATTAATCAGAAGTGACAGGGAGACCAGCACCCAGGAATAAAAAAAGAGCGTCTCAAACAGTGTGATGACGGGAAAGTACGATTTCGCCGCCACCTGTGAGACGAAAAAAGCGGATTGCAAGGCCCAAACGACAGCAAGCAACCCGAAAGCCAGGCGATTGACTTTCCGGTTGCTTTGCAAGAAGTCGTTGAAATAGAAGAGAACACTTGCAGCGTAGAGAAAGATCGTCAGGTCGTAGATCCATCTCGCGTCGGCCATGTACGCTCTCCTCTCTTTCCATTTCGGTCCCTACTCGCGGAAGCCGGACGCAACGACCTGCTCACGAGAGGACAAGTGTTTTTTTTTCTCTTTTTCCCAGTCGGCTTCCCGCTCAAACCGCTCCAGGGTCTCTTCCAATGCAAAGATGGTTGAGAACATGTCCAACACGTCGTCCCCGTTCGACTTGGCCGCCATCTCTTTCAGACGGACGACCGGATCGTGCAATAACTGATTAATCATGCCCTTGGTCGTCTTGCGAATGATGTGCAGCTCGCGTTCGGTCAGGTTGGACAGCTTGTTCTCCATTTTGCGCATTCCTTCGCTGTGGATCGCCTCCGCCTTTTCACGCAGCGCGGCAATCAGCGGTGAAACGCCCAGCGTCTGGTACCAGGTGGTGAAGGCGACGATTTCATCGGCAATCATCCCCTCCAGCCGCTCCGCCTCGCGGGAACGCTCCGCCAGGTTGCTGGCGACAATACCTTCCAGATCATCAATATCGTAAAGGTAGACGTTATCCAGTTCGTGCAGGCCGGGGTCCAGATCCCGCGGCACAGCGATGTCGATCATAAACAACGGGCGGTGTTTGCGACGCTTCATGATCGGCATGAGCTGTTCCTTGGTGATCACATAGCCTGCAGCTCCTGTGGAGCTGATGACGATGTCGGCGGTGAGCAGTGCCTCAGGCAACTGCTCCATCGTACAGGCGTCCCCTTTGAATTTCTCCGCCAACATCCGGGCACGCTCCAGCGTCCGATTGGCGACCCGCACGTGCTGTGAACCGTTGGCGTGCAGGTGTTTGGCGGTCAGCTCGCTCATTTTGCCCGCGCCGACGATCAGCACTTCCTTGCCCGCGAAGGAGCCAAAAATCTTTTTCCCCAGTTCCACCGCGGCGTAGCTGACGGAGACAGCGTTTTGGCCGATCCCCGTTTCCGTGTGGGCCCGCTTGGCAAACGTGACCGCCTGCTTGAACAGCATGTTGAACACCGTTCCAGTCGTCTTGAGCTGCTGGGCGAGCAGGAAAGCGTCCCGTACCTGTCCGAGGATTTGCGTCTCGCCCACCACCATGGAGTCAAGGCCGCAAACGACACGGAACAGGTGTTCAATCGCTTCTTCGTTTCCTTTTATATAAAGATGTTGCTTGAACGACTCTTTGTCGACGCCAAACCACTCCGCCAGAAATCTCAGCACGTAGTCCCGCCCCACGTTCAACTGATCGCAGACCACGTAGATTTCCGTGCGGTTGCACGTTCCGAGAATGACGCATTCCGCTATGCTCTTCGTCTGGGAGAGGAGATGAAGAGCGCGTGCTGTCCCGTCATCGCTGAACGTGAATTTTTCCCGAATTTCGACTGGTGCTGTTTTGTAATTAAGACCCAGCAAAAGGATATCCATAATGTCCTCCCGGTATTACATGCCAGTCGGCTCTGTGTAAAATGCACTATTATTATAACATTATGTCCCCAAACGACCACTTGTAAATGTGAAAAGTTTATTAACGGGTGCAGCTGGGTCTTGATCCTACAGGCGAAACCGCTTCGTGATTCGCTGCAGCGACATCGTCTTCTCGGCCAGTGTCTCTGCTTCCTCTGCCAGCAGATGCACGCCGCCTGCCTGCTGCTCTACGGCGCTGGCCGCCGCCGAGACGCTCTCCGCAATCTGGCCTGCGATCGTCTTTACCTGGGTCAGCGTCTGGCCGATCGCCCCGCAGTGCTGGCCAAGCCGCTCGGCCCACGCGGCGTTTTGGGCCGACAGTGCCTGGTTGGCGTCCACCACCACCTGCAGGCTGCGGATCGCCTCACCCGCTTCCCGCACGTGACGGCTGGAGCGTCGCAGGTCGTCCAACTGGCGCTCCACTTCTGCCGCCGTCTCGGTCACGTCCGCATGAATGGCGGCTGCAGTGTACAGGATGCTGTCCGCAAACTGCGCGGTCTCCTCCGCCAGCTCACGAATCTCTGCCGCCACCACGGCAAAGCCCCGGCCGTGTTCCCCGGCTCGAGCCGCCTCAATGGATGCGTTGAGCGCCAGCATATTGGTCTGCCGGGCAATCCTGGTGATCGCCGCCACCTGCTGCCGAATCTGTTCCGCAGCCTGTGCCAGTTGGCGGATCGCTTCCGCCGTTTCGGCCATGCCGGACTCCGCTTGTCCCACCTGGCGGGAAGCTGTCTCCACCGCATGGTTGCCCCGCTCCGTGGTCATCGTGGCGCTCTCGCTCATCTCTCTCGTCTTGTTCAGGGCCGTCTGCATCTCCGTCAGCATGGCTGTCATTTCCTGCAGGTGCTCGACCGCTTCGGCGGCCACATGGGCCTGTTCCTCTGTCCCCGACTGAAACTGCTGCATCATGCCGCTCAGTTCGTCAAAGGTGTCCCGCAGTTCCCGTGACCGCAGCGCCTGCTTGCGGCTGATCTCCCCCGTGCTGTCCGCCGCACCCGCGATCTCGCTTACGATGTTCTGGATGCCGATCGCCATCTTGTTTAGTTCCAGCCCCGTCTGATGAAATTCATTGCGCGAGCGGGTGACCACTTTCCGGGTCAGATCGCCGGACGAGACGGCCCGGGTCAGCTCGCGCCATTCCTGCAGGCTGGTGCGCATGATCCGGTATATCCACAGGCTGCCGATCAACCCCGCGCCGAGCGAAACGAACGCCCACACCGCCGTTTCGGCAAGCGGCAGACCCCTCCCAAGCAAGGCCGCCCATCCGCACAGCGGCGGGATACAGCCGAGACCGATCAGCGCCGGTCCCAAAAACGGCCGGTGCAGAATCGTGCCCATCCGGAGGACGTACCGTCTGCCGCCAAATGTGCCGATCGGAGCGGCGGTGTCGATCAGCCGCTCGCCCGTGTTGCGCAGGTAAAGCTGGGAGAGGACTTCGCGCGCCGCGGCTGCACGCCGTCCCACCTCGTCGTCAAACACGATGCCCTCCCGCAGCCGGTTGGTATGGATATGTCCGTATCCCGTCTCGTCGACAATGACGAAGTATTCGCGATTCCCCAACTGCTCGTCCAGAATCCTTCGGACAGCTTCCCGTTTCTCCTCCAACCCGCTGCTGCCTGCCAACAGCTCGGCCAACCGCTGGGCGGTGCGGGTCACTTTGGTTTCCGCCCGGCGGGCCCGCCGCGACCGAAGTACGGACTGATTCATGTGAATCCCCCTTTTGACTTTTCTTTATTTTCCGATATTTACATGCAATTGCCAAGCTGAACTCCACCTGTGCTTGATTTCCCCTCTGGCATGCCGTATCATGCAGGCATGGAACCGAAACGTTTGCAATCGTCTGAATCATTCGGAAGGAGAGAAACAACCGTTGAAAAAACAATGGATGGCTGACGTGACCCTGTTTCTGATCGCGTTTGTCTGGGGAGCCACGTTCCTCGTCGTCCAGCAGGCCATCGCCGCTCTGCCGCCCAACGCCTTCAACGCGGTGCGCTTTTCCATCGCCACTCTCTTTCTGCTCGCCATCCATTGTCTGATCGATCGCGAGCAGCTGAGGAGCTGGAACTTCCCGCTGATCAAGGCCGGATGTCTGATCGGATTTTGGCTCTGTCTGGGCTACGCCCTGCAGACGGTTGGATTGATGTACACCACACCGTCCAAAGCGGGCTTTATTACCGGTCTGTCGGTAGTGCTGGTCCCGCTGTTTTCCTTTCTGATCCTGCGCGAGAAGATCAAACCTGCCGCCATCACCGGCACGCTGATCGCCGCCTGCGGGCTCTACCTGCTGACGAAAACCTCGTCGCTTGCGTTCAACCTCGGCGACGTGCTGGTCTTCGGCTGCGCCATCTGCTTTGCGCTGCAGATCGTCGCCACCGGCAAATACGCTCCTCGATTTCCTGCCCTCCCGCTGGCGATCGTCCAGTTGGGGACGGTGGCCGCGCTGAGCTGGGGGTATGCGCTGTTGTTCGAGGACTGGCGCCTTGCCTTCGACCCGGCGGTGCTGCTGGCGCCGGAAGTGGCGCGCGGTCTGATCGTGACCTCGATCTTTGCCACCGCGCTCGCCTTTTTGGCCCAGACGGCGCTGCAAAAGAAGACGAGTTCCACCCGTGTGGCGCTGATCTTCTCCCTGGAGCCGGTGTTTGCCGCGCTCACTTCGTACCTGTGGATTCACGAAGTGCTGACAGCGCGGCAATTGGCGGGATGCGCCCTGATCTTTACCGGAATGATCCTGGCGGAGCTGCCGATCCAGGAATGGTGGAAAAATCGGCGCATCAGGCTCAATCAGGATGATGGCAGCCGAGAGTCGGCGTAATGAACAGTGACAGATAAAAAAACGGGGCTGGCTTTTGTGCCAGTCCCGTTTTTTCACATTTTCACAGCACACAGACGGGTGCGGTTTGCCCGCTTGCCCCACGCAGATACGCGCTTGGTTACCTCGTCTGTTTCAACTCCAGCAGCACCGCTTCCACAAACAGTTTCATCACGTTGCCGCACACCTTTTGCGGCAACCGTTCGGTCCGCTTCATCCAGCGCTTCAGCCGAAACAGGTGATACGCCGCCGTGAGCGTCCGGCCGCTTGTGCCCGCCTCGATCATGGCGGTAACCGACTGCCCGACCTTGGCCCAATGCCGGTACTTTTCCACCCAGCCGCCAATTTCGGCGGCCAGTTTGCGGTTGCGCATCCGCTCCATTAAGTGCAGCGCCGTCTCTTCCATATCGGCAAACAGACGTCCGAGCATGCGCAGTCCCGCCTGCCTGTCCCCGTACAAAAACTGAAAGCGAAACTGCAGAAACGCCTCCAGCAGCGCCGGCGACTCGGTCTCGTTGAGAAACGAACCCTGCACATTGTCTGCGAAGCGGAGTACGGCGGCGGCGTCTTCCGGACCGGCCACTTCTTCCACGGCCTTGGCCCATGCCAAGGCTGGATCGTACCCTTCCGGATCGCGCAGGTAAGCCGCTGCCGTCAAGAGCGGTATCTTTGAGCTCTCCGCCCGCGCCATCGGATTGGCCACGTATCCGGCTACGTGCCGCCACAGACCGGGATCGCGGTGGCGCAGCGGGCCAATGTGCAGCTCATCGGCCATCGCCAGGTCGTTTACCGGATAATTGTCCCAAATCAGCGGTTTGTGCCCCGTCCGTTCTGCAAAAAAGCGGGCGTCCGCCTCGGGCAAAAACGGCGAGCAGACAAAGCGGCCGGTCCAAAACAGGTCGATTGACTCCGGCAGGTGCTGTCCCAGTTCCGTGATGTACGGTTCGTCGCCCATTCCGTGATACTGGGTGGGACAAACGGTCAGCTCCACTCGCTCCTCCCAGCCATCGATCACCTCGTGCAGCTTCAGCACTACTTCCGCGTGCGCTTGCGCCAGCGTGCGGTAGCGGCTTACGTCCGCCGGATGCATCAAGGCCAGCGGGATGTCGTCAAACAGCAGGGCGAAGTGACGCACGCCCCGTTCGTACATGGACCGGTACTTTGCCAACAGGCGGGAAACATGGCTGTCATCGGCGTACTCCATATTCAAGCCGGGGCTCAAGCAGTAGACAAACCGCACCCCGGACTCCCGAGCGCACGCCATCCAGCCCTCCATCTGCTCCAAAGCCTCGGGCGGATGCGGCTCCTGCCAGCGTTCCCGCAAATAGGGATCGTCCTTGGGTGAGTAATAGTACGTATTAAACCCATGCCGCCCCAAAAAGCGAATCATGTCCAGCCGCTCCGCATTCGTCCACGGAGTGCCGTAGTAACCTTCGATTACACCGCGTACGGGAAAAAACTCACGGTTGTGCATGGACACCCCTCTTTTCCCGCAGGTGTTACGACGGGGCGTTGCCCGATTCCACCGTTTCCGGCGTCCCGCCTGCGAGATCCTGCTCAACTTCAGGGGCAGTTTCTTCCTGACGCTGCAAGCGGCGAACGATTTCACCCCACAGTTCGTCCCGTCCCTGGCCCGTTTCCGAAGAAAAGATAATGAGTGCATCGTCACCGCGCATCTTGAGTTGTTCGCGGATTACTTTCGTATGCTGAAGCCAGCGGCCGCGAGCGATCTTGTCCCCCTTGGTGGCCACGACCACGGTGGGAATGCCGATTTCCTTGCACCAGTCGTACATCGCCACATCATCCTTGCTGGGCGCGTGGCGAATGTCCACCAACTGAATCACAAACCGCAGCTCCTTGCGCTGCTTCAGATAATTTTCAATCATTTTGCCCCATTGCTGTTTCAGCGATTTTGCCACTTTGGCGTAGCCGTAACCGGGGAAGTCGACAAAATAGAGCAGGTTGTTGACACGAAAGTAGTTCAGCGTCTGTGTTTTTCCCGGCTTGGAACTGGTACGGGCCAGCCCCTTGCGATTCATCATTTTGTTTAACAGCGAGGACTTGCCTACGTTGGAGCGGCCCACCAGGGCGATCTCCGGCAAGCCATCTGTCGGGTACTGTTTGGGTCCGACGGCGCTGATGACAAACTCAGCCGATGTGATCTTCATCGCGTTTCACCAACCGCTTGCCGGGTAAGCGCGTGGCGCAGGACCTCGTCCATGTGTTCCACCGTGATCAGTTTCAATTCCTTGCGCACGCTTTCCGGGATGTCTTCGATGTCTTTCTCGTTTTCCTTGGGCAGGATCACCGTCGTCAGTCCGGCCCGATGAGCGGACAGCGCCTTTTCTTTCAGTCCGCCGATCGGCAGCACACGGCCGCGCAGGGTGATCTCACCGGTCATGCCCACCTCTTTGCGCACCGGGATGCCGGTCAGGGCAGAGACGAGCGCCGTGGCGATGGTGATGCCGGCAGACGGACCGTCTTTGGGGATCGCTCCTTCCGGCACGTGTATGTGGATGTCGTTTTTCTCGTGGAATTCGGGGTCGATGTTCCACGCGGCGGCGCGGGAACGGATGTAGCTGAATGCCGCCTGAGCCGACTCCTTCATGACGTCACCGAGCTGACCGGTCAGCGTCAGTTTGCCCTTGCCAGGCAGAATGCTCACTTCTACGTTCAGCGTGTCGCCGCCCGCCTGCGTCCAGGCCAGGCCGGTTACGGCACCCACCTGGTCTTCCCGCTCAGCCAGGCCGTAGCGATAGCGCGGTTTGCCCAGCAGGCTCTCCACCGTTTTGGGCGTCACCACGACCCGCTTTTTCTCGCCGCTGACGATCAGCCTGGCTGCTTTTCGGCAGATGTTGGCCGCTTCCCGATTCAGGTTGCGCACGCCCGCTTCTCTGGTGTACTGACGAATTACCTTCAGCATCGCCTCTTCGTTCATCTGCAGCTTATCCCTGCCCAGTCCGTGCTCTTCCATCTGCTTGGGCAGCAGGTAGTCGCGCATGATGTGCAGCTTTTCCAGCTCGGTGTAGCCGGCGATGGAGATGACCTCCATCCGGTCCAACAGCGGGCGGGGAATCGTATGCGTGCTGTTGGCCGTCGTGATAAACATCACGTTGGTCAAATCGTAGGTCTCCTCGATGTAATGGTCGCTGAACTTGTCATTCTGGTTGGGGTCCAGCACTTCCAGCAGCGCGGAAGCGGGATCGCCGCGAAAGTCGGAGGCCAGCTTGTCGATTTCATCCAGGAGAAAGACGGGGTTGATCGTGCCTGCCTGTTTCATCCCCTGGATGATCCGGCCCGGCAGCGCACCCACATAGGTGCGGCGGTGGCCGCGAATCTCCGCCTCGTCACGCACCCCGCCCAGCGAGATGCGGACAAACTCCCGCTCCAGGGCACGCGCAATGGAACGGGCGAGCGACGTTTTCCCCACGCCGGGAGGCCCGACCAGGCAGAGGATGGGACCGCGCATGGAATTGACCAGCTTTTGCACCGCCAGATACTCCAATACCCGTTCCTTCGGTTTTTCCAGCCCGTAGTGGTCTTCGTTCAGCACCTGTTCCGCGTGATGGATGTCCAGATTGTCGACGGTCCTGCGCGTCCACGGCAGGGACAGCAGCGTGTCGATGTAGGTCCGGATCACCGCTCCTTCGGCGGACGTGGTCGGCATTTTCTCCAGGCGCTCCAGTTCTTTCTCGATCTTGTTCTTGATCCGCTCGGGAGCGTCGGATTTCTCCAGCTGGGCGCGCAGTTCATCCACTTCACTCTGCCGCCCGTCTTTTTCGCCCAGCTCTTTTTGGATCGCTTTCATTTGCTCACGCAGGTAGTATTCCTTCTGCGTCCGCTCCATCTGCTTCTTGACGCGGTTGCTGATCTTGCGCTCCAGTTCCAGCACCTCGCGCTCGTTGTTGAGGATGTCGAGGAGAATGTTGAGCCGCTCCTTGATGTTGGTCGTCTCCAAAATCTCCTGTTTGTCCTTCATTTTCAGCGGCAGATGGGAGGCGATCACGTCGGCCAGCCGACCCGGTTCCTCGATGTCGCTTACGGATGTAAGCGCCTCCGGTGAAATCTTTTTGGACAGCTTGATGTACTGTTCAAAATGGCTAAGCACGGCGCGCATCAGCGCTTCCACTTCGTTCTCGTCAGCCTTTTCCTCTTCCAGGTACGTGATCGAGACCTGGAAGAAATCATCCTGCCGTATATATTCATCGATTCGGGCCCGCTGCAGGCCTTCCACGAGGACGCGAATCGTGCCGTTCGGCAGCTTCAGCATCTGTTTGACCCGTGCCACAGTGCCGACGCTGAAGATTTGCTCGGCGCTGGGTTCTTCTATGTGGACTTCTTCCTGCGTCGCCAACAGGATCTGGTTGTCATCCACCATGGCCTGCTCCAGGGCGCGGACTGATTTTTCCCGTCCCACATCCAAATGGAGTACCATGGATGGATACACAAGCAGTCCGCGCAACGGGAGAAGCGGTATCTCTCGTTTACCGGAACGTTCGCCCAAGCTTATGCACCTCTCCTTGATCTGTACGAATTGCCTGCTTAACATGCAAAAACGGCTCAGACAGCCGTTTTTGAACATCGCGTAAGCTTCGGAGTGAAGCTTTTTATCATTGTAGCGCAAACGGAATCCGATGTCTAATTTCCGGGCGCACCGCCGTTACAGCGCGCCATTACAACGACAGAGACGAAGAGGCGAGATCTTCCGCCGGAAGCTGCAGGGTGAAACCGGCGCTCTCCGTCTCCGGTTCTGCCAGAAGGGCCAGATCGATTGCCTGCTGCACGGTGGAGACGGGTATCACTTCGATGTCCTGCATGTCGGCAAACAGCGACTGCCAGTTCTCCTCGGGAATCAGCACGCGTTTTGCCCCTGCCTGTCGGGCGGCTTCCACCTTGGCCACTACGCCGCCGACCGGTTTTACCTTGCCGTGGATGCTCACTTCCCCTGTCATGGCAACCAGGTTGTCTACCGGCCTCTCCTTGATCGCCGAATAAATGGCGACGGCAATCGAGATGCCTGCCGAGGGACCGTCTACCGGCACACCGCCGGGAAAGTTGATGTGCAGGTCGTAATCGTACGGCTGGACCCCCAGCCGATTCAGCACGGTCAACACGTTTTCGATCGAGCCTTTGGCCATCGACTTGCGCCGGACCGTGCGGCTGCGACCGCCTATTTCCTCTTCTTCGACCAGGCCGGTCATGGTGACGCGGCCGGCCCCGGGTGTCGACGCCCGGCTGGCGGTCACCTCCAGCTCCATCACGCTGCCCATGTTGGGGCCGTACACAGCCAGGCCGTTGACCAGCCCCACCTGCGGCGTGTCATGCACCTGCTTTTCCTGGCGCGGCGATTTTTGGCTGCTGTGCACGACCCATTCCACATCGGCGGCGCGGATCGTCGAGCGCCCCTCGGTCATTGCGATCCCTGCCGCGATCTGCAGCGTGTTGATCGCCTCCCGGCCGTTGGTGGCGTACCGTTCGATGACGCCGACCGCGTCGTCCTCCATCGACATGTCCATTTTGGAGACGGCGGTGCGGACGATGCTCCCGATCTCCGCCGGCTTGAGCGGCCGGAAAAAAATCTCCAGGCACCGGGAGCGGAGCGCTGCCGGCAGTTCTTCCGGCATCCTCGTCGTCGCACCCACGAGGCGAAAATCGGCCGGCAGTCCGTACTTGAATATCTCGTGGATGTGTGACGGTATTTGCGTGTTCTCTTCGCTGTAGTAGGCGCTCTCCAGCATCACTTTGCGGTCTTCCAGCACTTTCAGGAGCTTGTTCATCTGGATCGGATGCAGCTCGCCGATTTCATCCAAAAACAGGATTCCGCCGTGGGCCTTGGTCACCGCCCCCGGCTTCGGCTGCGGAACGCCCGACTGTCCCAAGGCGCCGGCACCCTGGTAAATCGGATCGTGCACGGAACCGATCAGCGGATCGGCGATGCCCCGTTCGTCAAAGCGGGCAATGGTCGCGTCCACCTCCACAAACTTGGCGTCGCTGGAAAACGGCGACAGCGGATTCTGCTTCGCTTCTTCCAGCACGACGCGGGCGGCAGCCGTCTTGCCCACGCCCGGCGGACCGTAGATGATGACATGCTGTGGGTTTGGCCCGCACAAGGCGGCACGCAGCGCGCGCAGCCCATCCTCCTGTCCGACGATCTCTTCCAGTTTGGTCGGCCTGGTCTTCTCCGAGAGCGGTTCCGTCAAGGCGATCATCCGCATCCGCCGCAGTTGGTCCAGGTCTTTGCGCGACTCCCGGTCACTCGATGTTTTCGCTGACCGCTGGGTGCGGAGCAGATTCCAGAAATAGGTTCCTATGATGATCCCGACGACTACTTCGATACAGGCAATCACCAATGTCGTATAGTCCATCCGTTAACCCTCCCACGCTCACTTCGCACCACATCGAGAAGAAAACGCGTCTGTTGCGGACACATGCGCAAAAGCCGGTTCTTCCTCTCGGGGATGCTTGTTTTTTGTATCAGCCCGTGTATCAGCCCGCGATCGCGAGAAGTCCTTCCTGATACAGTCGTGATCCAATCAAAAAGCGTCTCGTGAACTATATTGAGTAGTATTGCCTCGCAATCACGGGCGTAAACAAACCGCTCCGGCATTCCCTTGCACTTTGGCGGGCACTGCCGGCCGGGCGAACAAACGGAAGAGTCATGGAAAAACCACCCCGACGATCGGGGTGGTTGGGATGGCGTTTCCGGCGGTGCCGGTTACGCGCTTTCGTTTTTCAGTTCGCGGCCTTCCTTGGTCAGCAGCTGCGGCTTCACCTTGTCACGCACAGCTTCCTCGGTGATCACGCACTTGCTGATGTCTTCGCGGGACGGCAGTTCGTACATCATGTCGAGCATGATCTGCTCGATGATGGCACGCAGTCCCCGGGCGCCGGTGTTCCGCTTGATCGCTTCCTTGGCGATCTGCGTCAGCGCTCCCGGTTCGAACTCCAGTTCTACGCCGTCTAAGCTCAGCAGTTTTTGGTACTGCTTCACCAGCGAGTTTTTCGGTTCGGTCAGGATGCGGACCAGCGTCTCCTCATCCAGCGGTTCCAGTGTGGCCAGTACGGGGAGACGGCCGACAAATTCCGGAATCAGGCCGAATTTCAGCAGGTCTTCCGGCAGCACGTACTTCAGGTACTCGCCCGGCTTCAGGTCGCCTTTGATACCGTCACTCAGGTCGGTGCCGAAGCCGATCACCTTTTTGCCCAGACGACGCTTGATGATCTGCTCGATGCCGTCAAACGCACCGCCGCAGATGAACAGAATGTTGGACGTGTCGATCTGGATGAACTCCTGGTGCGGATGCTTCCGGCCGCCCTGCGGCGGCACGCTGGCAACCGTCCCCTCGAGAATTTTCAGCAGCGCCTGCTGTACGCCTTCGCCGGATACGTCGCGGGTGATCGACGGATTTTCCGACTTGCGGGCCACCTTGTCGATCTCGTCGATGTAGATGATGCCCTTCTCCGCCTTTTCCACGTCGTAATCGGCTGCCTGGATCAGCTTGAGCAGGATGTTTTCCACGTCTTCGCCCACGTACCCCGCTTCCGTGAGGGAAGTGGCGTCGGCGATGGCAAACGGCACGTTGAGAATCCGTGCCAACGTCTGGGCCAAGAGCGTCTTCCCGCTTCCGGTCGGGCCGATCAGCAGGATGTTTGACTTTTGCAGTTCCACATCCTCGATCTTGGCGCCGGAGTTGATCCGCTTGTAGTGGTTGTACACCGCCACCGAGAGGGATTTTTTCGCCAGATCCTGGCCGATCACGTAATCGTCCAGGATTTTGCGAATCTCCATCGGTTTGGGAATTTCCTTCATGTCGATTTCTTCTTCCGTTCCCAGCTCTTCCTGGACGATTTCGTTGCACAGTTCGATGCACTCGTCGCAGATGTACACGCCGGGCCCGGCCACCAGCTTGCGCACCTGCTCCTGCGACTTGCCGCAGAAGGAGCATTTCAGCTGGCCTTTATCGTCGTTAAACTTAAACATGCGCTTCACCTCACAACGGGTCAGTTTTTCCGTTCAATAATGGCGTCAATCAAACCGTACGCTTTGGCTTCTTCTGCGCTCATGAAGTGATCACGATCGGTGTCCTTTTCCACACGTTCGTATGGCTGACCCGTCCGTTCCGCCAGGATTTGGTTGAGCTGGCGCTTCGTTTTCAAAATCCAGTCCGCGTGGATGCGGATATCCTCTGCCTGGCCGCGTACGCCGCCGAGCGGCTGGTGAATCATCACTTCACTGTTCGGCAGGGCAAACCGCTTCCCTTTTGCTCCCGCAGCCAGCAGAACGGCTGCCATGCTGGCCGCCATGCCGATGCAGATGGTAGACACGTCCGGCTTGATGTGCTGCATCGTGTCGAAGATGGCCATGCCAGCCGTTACGGAACCGCCCGGAGAGTTTATGTAGAGTTGAATGTCCTTGTCCGGGTCTTCCGCTTGCAGGAACAGCAGTTGGGCGACCACCAGGTTGGCCACTTCATCGTCGATCTCGCTGCCGAGAAAGACAATCCGGTCCTTCAGCAGGCGCGAATAAATGTCATACGCGCGCTCGCCGCGGTTCGTCTGTTCAATGACCATGGGGATTAGCATATGTATCTCCTCCTCTGCCGTCAAAGAGGTAGCGTGCAGCCGCCGGTCCGACGGCTGTGTCGGAAAAAACGCAAGATGGTGAAAAACAAGGCACGAACATTATCGTGCCTTGTATCGCTTGGCAGTCGGGTCAATCGGGAACCTGTCTGCCGGTCGTTTCATGCGTTCTTCCTAAGCTTATGCACTGACTTTGTTTTCTGCAACCAGGAAATCGACCGTTTTCCGCGTTTGCACGTCGCGGTACAGGGCAGCCATACCGTCTTGAGCGGTGAAGATTTTGCGCAGTTCGTCGGCAGGACGACCGTATACGCCCGCCAGTCTGTTCAGCTCTTCGTTTACATCTTCTTCGGTCGCAGTGATGTTCTCGGCTTTAGCGATCGCTTCCAGGGTCAGCGCGGTGCGCACGCGGGTGGTCGCGTCAGGACGAAGCTGTTCGCGCAGCTGGCTTTCATCGGTGCCGGAGAACTGGTAGTACAGGTCCAGGTTCATGCCTTGGAACTGCAGGCGCTGAGCAAATTCGTTCACCATTTGGTCCAGTTCGTGTTCGATCATAACGTCCGGAATGTCGATTTCGGCGTTTTCAGCCGCCTTCAGCACGAGCTGCTCGCGGGTGTACTGCTCTTTCTCCTGAGCCGCTTTTTCTTCCAGCTTTTTCTTGGTGTCAGCCTTCAGCTCTTCCAGTGTGTCGAACTCGCTCACGTCTTTGGCAAATTCGTCGTCCAGCGCCGGGAGGTTTTTGCGCTTGAGGCCGTTCAGTTTCACCTTGAAGACTGCGTCTTTGCCTGCCAGGCTCGGAGAGTGGTACTGTTCCGGGAAGGTGACGTTGATCTCCTTCTCCTCGCCTACCTTCATGCCCACGATCTGCTCTTCAAAGCCGGCGATGAACGTGCCGGAACCCAGCTCGAGCGTGTAGTTTTCCGCTTTTCCGCCCTCAAAGGCAACGCCGTCCTGGAAGCCTTCGAAGTCAATCACAGCCAGATCGCCGTTTTGTGCCGGGCCTTCTTCCACGACAACCAGCTCGGCGTGGCGCTCTTGCATGCGCTTCAGTTCGGCTTCCACGTCCTCGTCAGTAACGTTGAACTCTTTCGACTCGATCGTCAGGTTTTTGTAGTCGCCCAGTTTCACTTCCGGCTTCACCGTTACGGTCGCCTTGAAGATGAGCGGCTTGCCCTTTTCCATCTGCTCAACATCCACTTCGGGGCGATCAACCGGTTCGATGCCGGTTTCGCGCACAGCTTGTCCGTAAGCGGCAGGGAGCAGGATGTCCAGAGCATCCTGGTAGAGCGCTTCCACGCCAAAACGCGCTTCGAACAGCTTGCGCGGCACTTTTCCTTTGCGGAAGCCCGGAACGCTTACTTTCTTTACGACCTTTTTAAACGCTTGGTCCAATGCCGCATCTACTTGCGCAGCATCTACTTCAACCGTCAGGACCCCCTGGTTATTCTCTAACTTTTCCCATTTTGCTGCCACGTAAACTTCCCCTCCTAGATTGAATCCACAGAACACCGCCCGCAACATGCAGTCGGTACGGGCGATGCAATTCTAGCCATTATAACCATTTAAGTATAGCACATATTCACCATTTTTCAAGAAGTCAGCGGCGCAGGGAAAACTTCCCCCCAGCCGCTCCACCGGATTGCCGTGGTGGTCGAAATAGGTAACCTGGACGCGCACTTCCCGCTTTCTCGTCTCAAGCTGTTCCAGGTATGCGTAGGTGGGAACGTCAAAGCTGCGGGGGAGCTGCAGACTACCCGGGTTGAGAAACAGGATGCCCCGTTCGACGCCGCAGACCGGAACGTGGGAATGGCCGAACAGCACGACGTTGGCCCCCGTCTCCTCCGCCCGGTAGTGCAGCCGCATCAGCGAGCTTTTCACCCCGAACAGGTGGCCGTGTGTCTGCAGGATTTTCAGGTCCTTCCACTCGGTAAGCTGTTCCTCGGGAACGTCCCTGTCCACAT
This sequence comes from Brevibacillus sedimenti, assembly GCF_020923495.1. Taxonomy (GTDB): domain Bacteria; phylum Bacillota; class Bacilli; order Brevibacillales; family Brevibacillaceae; genus Brevibacillus; species Brevibacillus aydinogluensis. The sequence continues at coordinate 2,332,260 of NZ_CP064048.1, read as the reverse complement.
CGCAGTTGCCCCTGACCAAAATCATGTCGGCGAAGGGGTCCCGCTTCCGGTCGACGCAAAAATCGCCGCAGTGAAAGACCTTCTCCGCCGCGTGGCGTTCCACCGTCTCTTTCACTTCGCGTACCAAGCCGTGCGTGTCGCTGAGGATCAGGATGCCCACTGTACCGCACTCCCTTCTGCCTGTAGTCTGCCGCAAGCCGCTAACCCTGCCGCTTGATTGCCGCCAGCAGATTGCCCATCGCCATGGCCCGGTGGCTGATGCGGTTTTTCTCTTCCGGCGGCAACTGCGCCATGGTCACGCCCTTGTCCGGCAGGTAAAAAACCGGGTCGTATCCGAACCCGTTGGTGCCCTCTGGGGCTTCGGCGATGACGCCCTCACATGTGCCTTGGGCCACCACAGGCTCTTTGCCCGGTTCCGCCAGGACGAGCACGCAGCGGAAACGTGCCGTCCGCTGCTGTGCCGGCACGCCGCGCAGTTCATCCAGCAGCTTTCGCCAATTTTGCTCATCGCTGGCGTGTTCACCGGCGTAGCGGGCGGAATAGACGCCGGGACGTCCCCCAGAGCGTCCACCTCCAGGCCGGAGTCGTCGCCCACAGCCGGCATGTTCAGGTATGTAGCAATGGTCGTCGCTTTTTTCAAGGCGTTGGCTTCAAACGTATCGCCGTCCTCCACCACTTCCGGCACGCCTTCAAACGCGTCCAGGCTGATGCCTTCCCAGCCCAATTCGGCAAACAGGCTGTTGAATTCCTTTACCTTTCCCTTGTTTCGCGTTGCCAGCACCACTTTTTTTCGCTCAGACATGACTCTTCTCCGCCACCGTTTCCTGATCGTTTTCGTTGTCGTCTGCAAACCTCAGCGGTACGTCGGCCAACGCTTCCTTCTGCGCGGCAATCAGGCCGTCGATGCCTTTTTTTGCCAGGTCAAGCAGTTCATGAAGCTGTTCGCCGGTAAACGGCGCTTCTTCGCCCGTGCCCTGCAGTTCGACAAATTTGCCCTGACCGGTCATGACGATGTTCATGTCCACCGTCGCCGTCGAATCTTCCTTGTAATTGAGGTCGAGCATCGGTTCGCCGTCGATGATACCGACCGAGGTCGCCGCCAGAAAATCGCGCAGCGGCAGCTGCTTCAAGGTGCCGGCTTCCACCAGCTTCTGCATCGCATCCACCATCGCCACAAACGCGCCAGTGATTGCTGCCGTCCGGGTACCGCCGTCGGCCTGGATCACGTCGCAATCCAGCCAGATGGTGCGCTCCCCCATCGCTTCCAACTGAACGACCGAGCGCAGCGCACGTCCGATCAGCCGCTGAATTTCCATGGTTCGTCCGCCCACTTTGCCTTTGGACGATTCCCGTGGATTGCGTGACTCCGTGGCCCGAGGAAGCATGGAGTATTCGGCTGTAATCCACCCTTTTCCGCCTCCGCGCATGAACGGCGGCACGCGATCCTCCAATGTCGCCGTACAAATTACCTTGGTGTCTCCTACTTCGATTAGACAAGAACCTTCCGCGTGTTTGATGTAATTGCGCGTAATCTTGACTGGGCGCAATTGGTCACGGTCACGGCCATCAAGTCTCATTCCATGTTTCCTCCTAGCTTGCTATCGTCAACTCCGCTCATTATACCAGACTGAAGAAACCCTCTGCCACTCCGCAAACCCCTGCAACGCATTTCCGAAGCTGCGGAAAAATCCGCTGCCGAAAGCCCAAAGAAAAATCCATCCGTTCGGCGGGAACGAAACTCCGGCAAAGAGGGGTCTTGCGCACACACACAAATTTGACTAACATCTAATTAGACAGTTAACTAATTAATGGTGATTCTTATGTCGTCCTCCCTGCTTTTGCGTCAAGCCAATTTTCGCAGGCTGCTGCTTGCCAACTTTCTCAGCGGAGTCGGGGATTGGTTCAACAGCGTCGCCGTCCTGAGCCTGCTGTTGGAGATCACCGGCACGGCCATGGCCGTAGGCATTACACTGGCGCTCCGCACCTTGCCCTACCTGGTGTTCGGGCCGCTCGGCGGGTTGCTGGCCGACCGCTTCAACCGCAAAGCCGTCATGATCGCCTGCGACCTGGTGCGGGCGGTGATCGCCCTCTGCTTCCTGTTCGTCTCCTCTGCTGACGACGTCTGGATCGTCTACGCCGGAACGTTTGCCCTCGTCGCCTTCTCCGCGCTGTACAACCCGGCGAGGATCTCCCTGATCCCGGACGTCGTCGAACGCGATCAGCTCCTCTCGGCCAATGCGCTGGAGGAAAGCGTGTTCGGGATCGTGATGGCGGCCGGATCGCTGGTCGGCGGCGTCTTTGCCGCCTATTGGGGGACGGATGCAGCGTTCGTCTGCAACTCGCTTTCCTTTGTGCTGTCCGCGGCGCTGATTCTGCGGATTTCCCTCCCCCCGCGATCAAGCGGTGTCCGACGCGAAGCGGACAAGGAGGAGCGCAAAGCGAACGAACCGTCCTACCGTGACCTGTTTTCGCTGATCCGCCAAACTCCCCTGGTCCTGTACACCCTGCTGATGACGACCTTGTGGCCGGTCGGGGGAGGCATTCTCAACGTGCTGATCAGCGTCTACGCCTACCAGGTGTTTGCGGCCGGCAAAAGCGGAGTCGGTCTCCTCTACGGCGCGATCGGACTCGGTTTCATCGTCGGCGGGGTTGCGGCCGATCTGCTGAAACGGCGGCCTTACCACATGGCTTCCTGCAGTTTCGCCGTCGAAGGCTTCGCCCACGTGCTGACCAGCTTCGCTCCCACCATTTACCTGGCGGCTGCCTGCTACGCCCTCTCCACCGTCGCCGGGGGGATGGGCAACGCCAGTCTGCGCACGCTCCTGATGCGGCATCTCGACAACGCGTACCACGGCCGTGTGTTCGCTCTCGAATCGACCATCTCCAGCGTGCTCATCGGCCTCTCGATGCTCGTCGGCGGATGGCTGCTCACCGTCTTTGAACCGCGGCTGCTCGGTTTTGCCGCCGGGCTGCTGATCACCCTCTGCTCGCTGATCCTCGGCGTCTTGATCTTGCAGGCCTCCCGGGCAGCCGATAGCGCCGCCCCGGCTCAACCGGACTGACAGAACTGCCGCAAGCAAAAAACCACGCCTGCCGATTCGGGCGTGGATTCGTGCGCGCTGTCAAAACTGCATCGTGTTGATGTGGACGGGGCGGGCGACCGGCTTGGTGAAATCGTACGTTCCGCTGGTGAGCGGCTTGCCTTCCACCAGCAGTTGAACCTGTTTGGCCCCTGTGCTCTCGGTCAGCGAGAGAACCAGCGACTCCAGCGCATCCGGATTGGCTTCCCTGCCGCTGTCGTATCTGAGGATGTCGCTGCTCAGATCGACGGTAACGAGGTCATTCTCCTGCTTTACATCCAGCACCCGGGTGGTGCGCAGGAGCGAACTGAACAGCGGCGAATTGTCACTCGGTCCTTTGATCAGCTCCTCTACCGCTGCTTTGGCCACGTTCTGCGTCTCCGGTATCAGCCGGGTGACCGGTACGAAATAGGAGCGCTTGTCATCCAATTGTCCCTGGAAATAGACCGTAACCGCCGTGGTTCGACCGGGAACGGCCCCTTCCGCCAGCTCCAGGTTGATCCCGAGGTTGCGGTCCAGGGTGGACGAGATCGGTGTGCTGCCCACCGGCATTTCGGTAAGCGGCGTGCCGTTTACCCAGATCTGCACCCTTTTGACGTTGGGAAATTCGGTTAGTGCCCGGGTCACTGCGTCCAGAATCTGCTTTTCGTTCTTGCTGTCGTACTTTTTGAACTCCGGGGAAAAGTCCACTGTCGCCAAACCGTCCTTGATAACCAGTCCTTTTACCTCCGTCCCTTCAGGAAGCACCGCGGAAAAGCCGTTGGGGAGCATGTTTTCCACCGGCCCGCCTTTGACCATGTAGGTCAGCACCTGTTTCGCCACCCCTTCTGTTTTTGGCAGGGTCAGCGTAAACGGCACTACATACCCGTTGGCATCCAGCAAGTAGACGGTGCGGTCGACTGACTCTGTGACCGCGGCCTCCGTCCCATCGGCTGAGCCTTCCGCCGCCGGCAGACCGTTGGGTGTATTCTGGGCGGCTTCCGACTGCGGCGGAGGTGCATCAATGCTGGTGGCTTTCTTTTCCGGTCCGAACAGTCCGCACCCCGACAGCAGCAGTGCGCTGACCCCAAGCACGGCGGTGATTGTGCCGATGCGATGTATCTTCATCATTACCCAGCCTCCTCCAGACACTTTGTACTATCATGTATACGAGCAGGGCTTGTGTTTATGCGTTGAATTGTCCGAAACAGAACCAAAGCGAAAAGCGGCGCCATGATTGGCGCCGCTTCAGCGTGTAGACAAAGTCCGCGGCGCATGGGAGATCGGCCCCGCTCGCTCGCTTGACGCCCAGCAAAGAAGCGGATGAAGTCCGCTCCAAAACGAGACGCGGGCAGGGGACAAACATCTGGGTATTTCGAGGAAGTGAGACTTGTGTCCCCTGTTGGTCCCCGCGTCTTCGTTTTTCCGCTGAGCCGGTCGTCAAAGGAGCTCGCTTGGCCCATCCCTCCATGCGATGCCCATTGTCTTCCGCTTCGGTTGATGAATGGGCAGGCCTTCCGGCCTGGAAATCATTTTTTGTGGACGCTAACTCAATGAACCGTTTGTCTTCAGTCTGAAGCGGCGCCATGATTGGCGCCGCTTTCTTGCCTCTTTCTTATGGTTGATACGACTCCTCCAACGATCTATGCTCCACCTTCACCCGACGGCCCAGCCACTCCTCCGCGATGGAGCGGAAATTGTCGGCGCCGCCGCTGGTGAAGAACAGATGGTCGGGAGCCGCAGACGTTTTGTCCGCTCTCGCAATCGAGGCATGCCGGGTCAATTCCCGCGCGGTTTCTTCCGCAGAACTGATCAAGGTGACGGACGGCCCCATCACGTCCTGAATGACAGGGGCCAGCAGCGGGTAATGGGTGCAGCCCAGAATCAGTGTGTCCAATTCTTCCCGGATCAATGGCTCCAGCGTACGGGCCACTACCTGGCGCGCTTCCGCTGTATGCTGCTGATGGTGTTCCACCAGCGGAACAAACGCTGGACAGGCGAGCCCAGCCACATACGTCTCCGGCCGCAGCCGCAGCAGGGCTTGCTCGTACGCGCGGGTGCGGATCGTCGTCTCTGTCCCAATCACACCAATCCGGCCGTTTTTCGTGGCCCGCACCGCCGCTCGCGCTCCCGGCTCAATCACACCGATGACCGGCAGCGGCAGGAGCTGCTGCGCCTCCTTGAGGACGACTGCTGTCGCGGTGTTGCAGGCCACAACCAGAGCCTTTACGGGATATCGGGTGACAAACTCAATCAGTTGAAAACTGCAGGCGCGTATCTCTTCCGGCGACTTGGAGCCGTACGGGCATCGGGCATTGTCGCCGAAGTACAGAATCCGTTCGTCGGGCAGCTGCCGCATTACTTCTTTCGCTACCGTCAGGCCTCCCACTCCTGAGTCGATAATGGCAATTGCTCGTTGGTCGCTCATCTGTGTGTCTCCCCTGTTGTAATGTCCATCTCCCAGCATACCACTTTTTGCGTTCGTGGTATAACCATATGCGATCCGCCGGTGCCACGTACTCCGCACATGCCGCACCATCCCTGGGCGCTTTTCATACGCTGAAATAGATAAGCGAGAAAAGGAGGAATCGCGTTGGAAGAACAGATCAAACACCTCGTCCACTGGAGCCAGTGGGGCACTCAGTGGATTGAGCACCTGCGAAAATCAATGCAGCTCGGCCGGGAGCTTGAGCGCCACCTGCACAAGTTTGACGAAGCGTTTACGCTGATCGGCCGCAAAGCGGCACAGATAAAGAAATCCTCTCACCACGAGGCCGTTCCCGCGCTCGTTGCCAAGGCGGAAGAGGTGCAAAAGCAGTTTCACCAGTTCCTCCGCCTGATCCAATACAACGAACAGGAACAGCCGGAGACCATGAAAGCAGCCTTTTCCTCATCCCGTCAACCGGTTCCCGTCGCCCGCCCCGTACCCGTCGGACGCCATACGCTGCCTCCCCTGCCGTACGCCTACGACGCCCTGGAGCCGTACATTGACGAGACGACCATGCGCATCCACCATGACAAACTGCACCGCAAATACGTGGAAGACCTGAACAAGGCCGAACTGAAGCTGGCGGAGGCGCGAGCCAAAAACGACTTTGCCCTGATCCGCCACTGGGAGCGGGAACTGGCCTTTAACGGCGCCGGCCACTACCTGCACACGATCTTCTGGCAGGTCATGCACCCGGATGGCGGCGGTGAACCGCAAGGCGATCTGGCCGAGTACATCCAGCGCTACTTCGGCTCGTTTGACGCCTTCAAGGCCCAGTTCACGCAAGCCGCCATACAAGTGGAGGGGCCAGGCTGGGCAATCCTCGTCTGGTCGCCGCGAGCACAGCACCTGGAAATCCTCCAGGCGGAAAAGCACCAGAACCTCTCTCAGTGGGACGTCGTACCCCTGCTGGTGCTGGACGTCTGGGAACACAGCTACTTCCTGCAATACCAAAATCAACGGGACAAGTATGTCAACAACTGGTGGAATGTCGTCAACTGGCGGGCTGTCGAGGAGCGCTTTCAGCAGGCGAGACGTCTGCGCTGGCAACCGTATTGAGGCACAAACCGTACCGAGACACAACAATCCATCCCTCCTCTGCCGGAAGGGGCGGCGTGTTTTATGAGCGAATTAACTCAATCGTAAATGAGTTGCTCATCTTCCGGCAAAAGGACGTGAATGTAATGCTCGCAGTCGTCATCCTTTTCCTGATCATTGTGTCAGCAGCCGCTCTGGCAGCAGGTCTGTCCCCAGCCGGCGAATCGCTTCTGACGATCATTAACCGGAGTTTCCTGGCCGGACTCTCCCTGCTTGTCCTCGGCTGTATCTCCTTGGTTGTCCGCTCTGGATTCTTTACCGTGTTTGGTGCCGGCTTTAAACGGTTGAAAACGTTTTTCTTCCGCCGTCCTCGCGTGCTGGAGAGCGACTGGTACAACATGGTTGACACCGTTTTTGCCCAAAAAAAAGAGACGTTCTTCCGAATCGGAACGTCTCTTCTGCTTTGGAGCGGAGCCGCCCTGATTGTCTTTTCCGTCGCGATGCTCGTTTGGCACTACCGCTAGTCCGCGCACAGATGGCAGGTCGCCCCATGGCCTGTCCGCACTTGCCTCCGCGCAGTCTCCTCGATGGAAAGCGCCGCCGAGCATCTTTGCTCCCGGAAAGCGCCCTGTCATTCTGTCTGCCTCCCGGCCGCGACCAGTTCCTCGATGCGCGGGGCGCGCGGGTCATGCAGCCAGCAGGCAGCCTGATGACTTTCACCAAACACGGCAGGCTCCGGCATCTGCCGGTCGCAGATTTCCATGGCAAATTCGCAGCGGGGCGCAAACGGGCAGCCTTTGGGCGGATGCAGCAGATCAGGCGGCGCCCCCTCGATCGGCACCAGCCGCTGCTTTTCCCCGTCCAGCCGGGGCAGGGAGCGCATTAGTCCCCAGGTATAGGGATGGCGGGGATGGGAGAAGACGTCCTGCACGCTGCCGGTCTCCACGACCACGCCGGCATACATGACCACCATCCGGTGGGCGATTGCCGCCACCACACCCAGGTCGTGGGTGATAATCAGCACGGACAACCTTTGTTCCTTCTGCAGCCGCTTTAGCAGATCGAGAATCTGGGCCTGAATCGTCACGTCCAATGCGGTGGTCGGTTCGTCGGCGATCACCAGCTTCGGCTGGCATGCCAGGGCGATGGCGATGACCACACGCTGCCGCATCCCGCCGCTGAATTGGTGTGGAAAGTGGTCGACCCGCTTCTCCGGGTCGGGGATCCCCACCATGCGCAGCAGCTCAATCGCCCGCTTATGCGCCTCTTCCCGCGAGACCCGATGATGCCGGACGATTCCCTCCGCGATCTGTCTTCCCACTTTCATTGTCGGATTGAGCGCCGTCATCGGGTCCTGAAAGACCATGCTGATCTGCGCGCCGCGAATCTCCAACTGCTCTTTTTTGCTCATCGCCGTAATCTCTTTTCCTTCAAAGACAATCCGGCCATCGACAATCCGGCCGTGCGGGGCGGGGACCAGGCCCATGATCGCCTGGGCCGTGACGCTTTTGCCGCAGCCGCTCTCACCGACGACCGCCACTGTCTCTCCCTTGTCCACATGGAAGGAGACACCGCGTACCGCCTGTACTTCCCCTTCATACGTCTTGAAGTGTACTTTCAAATTGTCGATGGTCAGCAAATGTTGTTCGGCCATCGCAGTTCCCCCCTTTTTCTTACTCGCGCAGACGCGGATCAAGCGCATCCTGCAGACCATCGCCAAACACGTTGAAGGCAAACATCGTCAGCGAGATCATCAGTGCCGGGAAAAAGAGCCGCCACCAGTCGCCGGTGAGGATGACCCCAAGCGCGTCGTTGGTCATCGTTCCCCAACTGGCTACCGGTGCCTGTACGCCCAGGCCGAGAAAGCTGAGGAATGACTCGGCAAAGATCGCCGACGGGATGGTAAACGTCAGGTTGACAATGATCACGCCAAACGTGTTGGGGATCAGATGTTTGAACAAAATGCGGGGAAAATTTGCCCCGAGCACCTGAGCGGCGAGGATGAACTCCTGGTTTTTCAACTGCAGGATTTGCCCCCGCACCAGACGGGCCATTCCCACCCACCCCGTCGCAGACAATGCGATGATGATCGTCAACATGCCCGGCTCCATCACGACCATCAGCAGGATGACGACCAAAAGGTAAGGGAGTCCGTACAGTACTTCGATCAACCGCATGATCACGTTGTCAATCCGATCCCCCCGCTTGCCCCTGCCTGCCATGTACCCGGCGATGCCGCCGACGGTCACGCCAATGATCAGGTCGATCAGCGCCGCCACCACCCCGATCGTCAGTGAGATTCGGGCGCCGTACCAGGTGCGGGCAAACATGTCCCGGCCCAAATCGTCTGTCCCGAACCAGTGCTCATCGGAAATCGGCTTGTTTTTCATTAACAGATTTTGGTCGGAATAGCTGTACGGGACGAGATGCGGCCCGATGATCGACATCGCGACCAGCGCGACGATGATGACGAAGCCCAGCATCGCCAGCTTGTTTTTCACGAGCTTGCGAATCACCAGTTGGGCGTTGCTCAGGCTCGGGCGGGCAGATGCTGCGTCAGCCTGCTTACGTTTGACCAGCGGGCGAAACAGCGGATCGATTCTCTGTTCCATCGCCACGTTCTATCCCTCCTTGCCGGTCAGTTTGATCCGCGGGTCGATCAGGGTGTACGCCACATCGATCAGAAAAATGGCCACAATCAGAATCGAGCTGTAAAAAACAGTCGTTCCCAAAATGACTGGATAATCGCGGTTGAAGATGCCGTCGACAAAGTATTTGCCAATCCCGGGAATGGCAAAGATTTTTTCCACGACGAACGTACCGGTGATCAGCGATGCAATCAGCGGCCCCAGGAACGTAACTACCGGCAGGATCGCATTGCGGATTCCGTGTTTGACCACGACTGCCCAGGTGGGAATCCCTTTCGCCTCTGCGGTGCGGATGTAGTTTTGGTTCATCACTTCAATCATGCTGGCGCGCATGTAGCGGGTAATGATCGCCAACGGACCGAACGCCAGCGCCAGCGACGGCAGCACCGTATGCAGCCAGGTCCCCCAGGTGGCGACGGGAAAGATTGGCCACTTGATTGCAAAATAGTTGATCAGCAGCGGGGCCATGATGAAGCTGGGGATTGCCACGCCGAGGACAGCCAGGGCCATCGCCCCGTAATCGATCCAATTGCCGCGGTTGAGTGCGGCAACAATGCCGAAGAAAATGCCGAACACCAGCGCAATCGCGACCGCCTGCATGCCCAGCAAGGCCGATGCGCCAAATCCGTCCGCGATCATATCGTTGACACCACGTGTATCAGATTTGATGGAAGGACCCAAATCCAACATCATCAGATTTTTCAGATAAATAACGTATTGAATCGGCAGCGGCTCGTCCAAATGGTATTTGGCTCGCAGATTAGCGCGGATCTGCTCCGGCAGTTGATCCGAATCGGAAGCGAACGGATCGCCGGGAATCGCATGCATCAGCAAAAAGGTCAGCGTCACGATGATCCACAGCGTCAAGAGCATCATCAGGACGCGCTTTGCCAAGTAATGGAACATGCGTGCTCCTCCTTCTCTATTTGGCCAACTCGTACATCGCCTGGGCGTAGATCGCCATCGCCTGAAGCAGATCGTCAATCTCCGCATACTCGTCCGCGAGGTGGGCCGTCGACTCTTTCCCGGGGAACACTGGGCCAAATGCCACGCCGGCTTTCAGCGTCTTGGCATAAGTGGCGCCGCCGGAAGCGAGCAGGCGGGCAGGCTCTCCGGTATGCTGCTCATACACGCGGGAGAGCGTCCGGATGACGGGATGGTCCGCTGGCACGTAGTGGGACTTGGAGGTGCGCACGCTTGACAACATCCAGCCTAGCTCCTGGATGCGCGCCATCAGCCGCTCCACGTACGGCTCCGGTGCCAAGGTGGCGGGATAGCGGATGTTCAGCCGGACAAGCCCTCCCTCGCTCCTGGTGTAGCGAAGGATGCCTGCGTTGACGGTCAGCGCTCCGCTCACCTCGTCCTGACATGCTACGTTCAGCCGTTCACCGTAGTGGTCTTCGTGCAAAACCTCTGCGAGGAAGCGGAGAAACAGGCGATCGGTACCGGCAAACGGGTAGTCGTACAAAAAACGTGCCAGCAGCGTTCCGGCGTTGACTCCATTGAATGGCTCCATGCCGTGAGCCGGCTTGCCGTCGAGTTGAAACGCCAACACGTCAGGCGCTCTTGGCTCCAGCCGTCCCGTCACACCACTGGCAAGGAGAAACGCGTTCCAGCGTTCGGTCACAGCAGCCGCGGCTGATTTCGCCTCCGCTCCCGCCGGTACCATCACCGAGGCTGTCGCTTTATCCGGCACGCTGTTGCCTTGATCACCGGAGGCAAACGACAGCAGCTGCCAACCTTCGTCCGCCGCGGCCCCTGGCTGTGCAGCCAGCATCAGTGTCGGATTGATCTGCCCCTTTTCGGCGTGGATGATCGGAAACGATGCGTCCGGTGAAAAGCCGATCTCCGGAAGCACCTCCCGTTCGGCGTAGTGCTTCATGCACAACCAGCCGCTCTCCTCGTCAGTGCCGATAATCAGGCGCACGCGTTTGGTGAGCGGCAGACCCGACTGCTTGAGCAGCCTCAGCGCGAAAAAGGCGGCCAGCGCCGGCCCCTTGTTGTCGATGGCGCCGCGGGCGTAGATTTTACCGTCGCGGATGTGCGGCTCGAACGGCGGTGTCGTCCATCCTTCACCAACAGTGACTACGTCGACGTGGACGAGCACTCCCACTTCCTCTTCGCCCTCTCCGTGTTCCACGTATCCGGCGTAACCCTCCAGGTTTTTCACCGCAAAGCCGTCTGATCGCCCCAACTCCAGCATGAAGTTCAGGGCCTGCGCCACTCCGTCGCCGAACGGTTTGCCCGGACCGGCGGTCGACATATCCTCGATGCTGTTAATCCTCAGAAAAGACTGCAGCGTTTCCAAATAGGCTTCGCGCTGTGCCAAAGCCTTCTGCTTCCAATATTCGGAGTGACCGCTCATCTTACTCCCTCCTCCGTTTATCCCCGGCTTTTCTCACAGCAGGCGAGAAACACCGCCCCTTTAGTGGACAGGCGGCTGCCCTGCCGTCCTTTGCCGACGTGTATCAGCCCGTCCTGCTGCAGCAGCTTTAAACGGTACCGCACTTGTTGGCCGCTCAGCTCGATTCCCTGCCGGCTGAGCTGCTCGCCCAACGCGTACCTCCCGCTCCCCTGCTGTTTCAAAACATGCAGGATCGCGACGACATCGTCCAAAAAGCCGCGCTGTTCGTATGCCTCGCACAGCGTCCGGCATTCGTCCGCAAGCACATCATCGGCCGGAACGGCAAAAGACTCCTGCATAAACGGCAGGTGGATGGCATACACTTCCTCCTCTACTACGTGGGCCAGGTATTCCATCACGTTTTCCAATTCCCGGATGTTACCGGGCCAATCGTACTCCTGCATCGCCTTCAGTGCCTCCTGCGTAAGTGTAAACGGTGGGCGGCGCATCTCTTGGCAGTATTTGCGAATAAATTCCTCCGCCAACAAGGGGATGTCTTCCGGCCGCTGTCTGAGGGGCGGCAGGTGGATGGGCAGGATGTTTAACCGATAGTACAAATCAGCGCGGAAGCGTCCTTCACGCACCATGCACTGCAAATCCTGGTTGGTCGCGGCGATGACGCGAATGTCGATCGGGATGACTTTGTTGCCTCCCACCCGCATGATTTGCCGCTCCTGCAGCACCCGCAGCAGCCGGTTTTGGATCGCACCGCTGGCATCGCCGATCTCGTCGAGAAAAATCGTTCCCTTGTGGGCCAGTTCAAACCAGCCGATGTGTCCTCCCTTGCGCGCACCGGTGAACGCCCCCTCCTCGTAGCCGAACAGCTCACTCTCCAACAGTGATTCGGAGATGGCGGCAAAATTCACACCGACGAACGGCTCCCGCCTGCGGGGAGAGGCGTTGTGAATGGCCTGCGCGAACAGTTCTTTACCCGTTCCCGTTTCACCCAGCAAGAGCACTGTTGAGTTGCTGCGGGCAATCTTGCGGGCGATTCGCAGCACCTGTTGAAAAGAGAGGCTTTTTCCACAGATGTCGTCAAAGTGGTACTTGGCCACCAGCCCTTTGCTGTACAGGCGCATACGGTAGTCGTGTTCCATCTGTTCGATTTCCGCAGCCTTGCGGAACAAGAGCAGGCTGCCGAAAAACCGCCCCTCCATGACGATGTGCATTTTGCGGAAAAAATACGTCCGGCCGCCCCAATCCACCAGTACGTCGTCGTTCTCGTCGCACTGCCGAATCATTTCGTAAAAGTCTGGCGGCAGACAATGGACCGCTTTTTCCCCCTGAATCGGCACACCCTGCAGGTGAAGGGTGTCCACCGCCTTCTGGTTGATAAACCGGATGGTATCCTTTTCGTCCATGGCAATCACAGCATCCTCGATTCGGTTGACGATTGCCTCCAGGTATTTGTGCAGCAGGTGGGCGTGATGAATCTCGTTGCTCAACTGTTTCGTGATATCGATCAGCGACTGCATCGCGCGGGCGGTCACCCGCTGAAAATTATCGCTGTCGAAATGGGCGTAAATCTCCAGCCAAGTGGACAGGTCGATAAGCCGGAAGCCGATGTCCACCACTTTGCGGATGGTGCCCGGCACGTGTTCGGCCTCACCCGGCGTGACGGCAATCTCAATGTCGCGCGGATAATCGGCCCCCGGATAGTACGGGTAGAGCTCAAAATCCATGCCGGAGTCAATCAGCAGCCTGACCGACTCCTTCGCCGTCTCCTCCGTATCGCTCACAAGCAGCACCTTTACCCCTTTGGGCACTTCCAACATTTCCCGCAAATTGTGATACGGCAGCATCCGCTTGGCAATGATCACCTTCGCTCCCGGCGGCAGATACGCCGCCACCTGCGGATAGATGCTTTTGGAGGACAGGACAACGAGCGAACCATCTGCAATCGGCCAGTAAGGCAGTTGATCCACGCGCCTGCCTTCGATGTGAAAATCCTCGGAGATGCCCAAATCACGGCATTGGCTGACCACAGACTGCAAAAATTCGTCCATTTTGGCGACAAATGTTACCGTTTTTTTCTTCATCACAACCCGCTCCATGCTGTAAAGTGAAGACAAGGGCGCGCAGCTTCAGCCCTTGTCTTCATTGTATTATTTCTTTAAAATCACCGCCCACTTGTAATCAATCGTGCCAACAGCATGGCGAACGATCCCATTCACGTTCGGCTGTTCCATGTACGCCACCGTTCTGAAATAGATGGGCACAATCGGCATGTCCTCCATGAAGATCTTCTCCGCTTCGTGCATCAGCTTGAAGCGCTCGGTTTCGTCAGCCGTGCTGCGGATCTTCTGCACAAGTGCGTCGTATTCCTTATTGCTGTAGTTGATGCGGTTGCCGGGATGATCGGTGGTATAGAGTTCCAGAAAGTTGTAGGGATCAGCATAGTCAGCCGGAATGGTGGAACGGGAGAACTGAAGCTTGCGTGCGCGCTGCTCCGCCAAAAACACGTTCCATTCCTTGTTTTCCAGTTTCACGTCAACACCGAGGTTTTTCTTGTACATCTCCTGCAGCACTTGGGCTATCGCCTTGTGCGCGTCACTGGTGTTGTAGGTCATGGTAACGGGCGGCAGGGTCGTCCAGCCTTCCTCTTCCATGCCTTTTTTCAGCAGCGCTTTTGCCTGTTCGACATCATTGTCCTTAAAATAGTCCCCTCCCACTTCACGAAAGTCGCGTCCGTCCGGTTCCAGCAAGCCGGTTGGCACGTGAGCCAAAGCAGGGAGTTCGTTGCCCTGCGTGACGTTTTCGATTAACGCCTTCCGGTCAATCGCCAGAGCAAACGCCTTGCGGATATTCTTGTTCGTAAACGGCGGCATGGACGTGTTCATCCGGTAGTAGTAGACGGATGCTTCCGACATCACTTTGGCTTCCCCTGAATCGATCAACCGCTTTTTCAAGTCGTTGGGCACAGATTGGACCATGTCAAGCTGTCCGGTTTTGTACATTTGGTACTGGGTATTTTCGTCGTTTACCATCACCCAGTCGATGCCGGCAATCTTGACCGAATCCTTGTCCCAGTAGCCTTCGTTCTTTTCCACTTTCACCGTCTGGTCATGCACCCACTCCGTCAGTTTGAACGGTCCGTTGGTAATGAGTGTGGACGCTTCGGCAGCGAAGTTCGGATTGCTTTCCACCGACTTTTTGTGAACCGGGAAGAACGTCGGCTGCGTGATGATGTTGAGGAAAAAGCCGGTCGGCGCTGTTAGCTTCACTTCCAACGTCCTGTCGTCGAGCGCTTTCACTTTTACGTCGTCTGCGCTTCCCTCTCCCTTGTTGAACTTCTCGGCTCCCTCAATAAAATAGGCAAGGAAAGCGGACGGGAAAGCGTTTTGGGGATCGACGATACGTTTCCATGCGTACTCGAAGTCGTGAGCTGTCACCGGGTCCCCGTTTGACCACTTACTGTCGCGCAGCGTAAACGTGTACGTTTTTCCATCATCGCTGATCGTCCACTGCTCCGCCATGGCCGGCTGCGGCTTGTGATCCTTGTCCAGTCGGACGAGCCCTTCCATGATTGCATTCAGCACTTCATTGGAGACGCTGTCGAAGCCCTTTGGCGGATCGAGCGACGGCGGCTCCGTCCGCAGATTGAGACGGAGTTTGGCTGTTGTGTCTGCCTCTCCACCCGCTTCCGCCGTCTGCCCTTTGCCTGGCTGATTCGGTGCAGCCGATTGGTTGCAGCCGGTGACCATCAGTGCCAGCAAGAGGGCGGACGTGCTCAAGACTTTCCATCCTTTGCGCAACTTCATCGGAACATTCCCCCTTTTCGCGGTAAATTGTATGGATCAAACCGCAGGTGCGGCCAGGCGGCCATCCGCTATTACGCGCGCAAGTCGATGCTGTCTCGGTTTAGCGCAAATCTGGTTGCGATGCGCCCGACAGCCACCCCACTCATGGTGGTCACGGCCGGCTCCGTGTACGCCGCCAATTCCTCCAACGGGCCGTCCGTCCCGATCCCCAACTGCCGCAGGACTTCGTTTACGACGGCGTAAAGGGCGCGTGCTCCTCCGTCTTCGATCTTGACTGCGATGCCCAGCCCGGTCTGCCGGTCCCCCAGGCAGTAAACCGCTTCCGCCCCCGCCTTGCCGATGACGCGGCCGCGAAACGCGCGCATCAGATCGGTGCAGTAGCGGTGATTGCCGCCGACCATCTCCGGATGGGCAGTCATCGCATCAGTGATGCGGCGGACTGCCTGCCGCCGCTGCGGGGCGGCAATTACGTCCGGTTTGGCCAGCTTCGCGTACGCCCAGGCGCAATGGGACAGCGGCAGACAGTGGACCGGCACGCCGCAGCCGTCCACAGCCAGCGCAATCTTCTCTCGCGGATAGCTGGTCAGGTCGCTGACCGCATCGAGGATGCGCTGCTGGACCGGATGATCCGGGTGATGGTAGGTGGCCACATCTTCGCCCAAATGAACGGCGGTGGCAATCATCCCGGCGTGCTTGCCAGAGCAGTTGCTGTAAACCGGCGTCAGCGGCTTGTCCTCCCGAAGCAGCTGCTTGTAGCTCTCCTCGTCCCGCGGCACGTGGGCTCCGCATTGGAGCGCTGCTTCCGTATGTCCGCAGCGGACCAGCATTGCCAGCGCCCGTTCGCGGTGGCGGAGCTCCCCGCTGTGCGACGCGCAGCATAACGACAGATCGGCTGGCTCCAGCCCGAATCGGTCCGCCGCTCCCGTCTCCACCACCGGGATCGCCTGGATCGGCTTCATGCTGGAACGGGCAAACGTGAGACGGTGAGGATCGCCGTACCAGTACAACAGGGTTCCTTTTGCATCGACGACAGCTACATGGCCGAGGTGAGAACTTTCCACGATTTCCCCTCGGTATACCTTGGCTACTACGTTCATGATTTGTCTCCTTTTGTGTTGAAGTGTTAGAATATGACTCTTCGACATGAGATAGAAGCAACTTTCATGCCACATAACGAATACGTAAAGAAGATTGGAAAAATTCCATAATTATTGCTGTTTGCGCGACTATGCTCATTGTTTGATGTTTTTTAGGATGTCCTCTTAACCTTAACAGGTTGTCCTAAAGAATAAACAGGTCATGGTTAAGCACAATCAGGTGAACACCTCTGAGTCGGACACCCCATTGTTTTGAAACCGGAACGAAAAAAAACAGCCTTTGGCAAGACTGTTTCCCGGCACATGCCGATGCGCTGATTCACGTTTTTTGCCTGCTGCTTGATGCTCCCTTTATCCTTCGATCAATCCCCTACGCCTGTTTGACTCTCTGCAGATCGGCCTCCACCATCATGTGAATCAGTTCCTGCAATCCCGTCTTGGGCATCCAGCCCAGCTCCCGTTTCGCTTTGGCTGGATTCCCCAGCAGAACGTCCACCTCCGCCGGACGGAACAACTGCGGATCGATCACGAGGTAATCCTGATAATTCAGCCCCACGTAGTCAAAGGCGATCTTGCACATTTCCTCTACCGTCGTGGTGGTTCCCGTGGCGATCACATAATCGTCCGGTTTTTCCTGCTGCAGCATCAGCCACATCGCTTCCACGTAATCACCCGCAAACCCCCAATCCCGCTTGGCGTGAATGTTTCCCAGCCGAAGTTCCTTTTTCCGGCCGGCCACGATTTGCGCAACGGTGTAGGTCACCTTCCGCGTCACGAATTCAAGCCCTCTCAGCGGCGACTCGTGGTTAAACAGGATGCCGTTGCTGGCAAACATGCCAAAGCTCTCCCTGTAGTTTTTCGTCATCCAGTACCCAAACAGCTTCGAAACCGCATACGGGCTGCGCGGGTAGAACGGGGTTTGCTCCGACTGCATCGGTTCCTGGATCAGCCCGTACAGTTCGCTGGACGACGCCTGATACATTTTGATCCCCGGGTCCACCTCGCGAATGGCTTCCAGCATGTGCAGCACACCCATACCGGTCACCTCGGCGGTCAAGATGGGCTGCTCCCAAGAGGAGCCGACAAAGCTCTGTGCCGCCAGGTGGTATACCTCATCCGGTTTGACCGCCTTGACAGCCCGGATCAGCGACGAGAGATCCAACACGTCTCCGTCCCTGTATTCCACCTCGTCCGCGATGTTCAGGTATTCCAGTCTCCACAGGTTGCTGGTGCTTCGCCGCGGAAGCAATCCAGCCACCCGATATCCTTTTTCCAGCAGAAACTTGGCCAGATAAGCCCCATCCTGGCCGGTGATGCCTGTGATGAAGGCTGTTTTCGTCACGGTCTCGCTACTCCTTTTCCACAAGTGATTGCAGTCTGCGGAGGACGGCCTTTGCGCTGTGTTTCCACGTAAAGGCGGATCGCACCCGCTCGCTGGCCGCGCGCCCCATTTGCTTGACGAGCAAGCGGTTTTCGCTGGCCGCGCGCATGGTTTTTTGCAGGACGTGCTTGTCGACGGACAGCCACCAGGGCGGCGCCACCGTCTCCGGAAGACCTGTACCCTGCGCGGGGAGCTCAACCTCCCTGGCCGGGAGCAAAAAAGCCGTCCGCCCGTCACAAAGATCGCGGCTGGGGCCCTGGTCCGGCGCGATGACGGGAAGGCCGCATGCCATCGCCTCCGCAAGCGGCAGCCCAAATCCCTCTCCCCTGTACGGGTGAACCAGGCAGTCGCATCCCGCATACAAACCCGCCATTTCCTCATCGGAGAGATGCCGGTCCAGATAGACAATGCGCGGGCTGCGCGGCCGGGAAGCTGCTTGACGGATTGCTTCGTGAAACGTCTGTCCTTTGTAAAAGCTGCCTGCCCCGTTGTCCTTGATCACCAGACATACATCGTCATCCGCCGTAAATTCGTCCACATATGCCTCTAGCAAGAGGTCGATCCCCTTGCGAGTGATGGTGCCGCCGACGAACAAAAAGCAAAAACTTGCCGTCCCCACGCGTAGCGGCGCAGCCTCCGGGCGGAAGACCGTTTCGTCGACGCCCAGCGGAATCACCTGGATTTTTTCTTCCGGAATGCCGCAGCGCACGTAGCATTCCTTGTTGTAGGTGCTGTACACCCAAATTTCATCGACGTCTTCCTGTAACGGGATGAACCAGTCGCGCGGAATGGCTCCGTACTCCCAGGCCTGCATGCAGATCCGGCGCTTCCCGGCCGGCTTCACCCACCTGGGCGTCCACTCGTGGACAACCGCAGCGTCTGCATCGGAAAATGGTACAAACGAAGCGGCGCGGCTGGACGGCACCCGTACGATTTCGTCCGGCGGCACTTCCATTCTCAGGAGAAGGCGAGGATCTCGCTCCAGCTGCCTGCAGAGATTCCGGTTGACAACAGCGATGCTGTGGCCGGCAAATTGCGGCCCGGCCCAGTTGACCCTGATTCGCTCGTTCAACGGCTCACCCCCGGACTGCCAAAATGACATTCTTCCTCAATATATGGCGCCGGGGCAAGGCCGGTTCCGGTTTTCCTTTGACTGCATCGTTCACCAGGACCGACACCCGGTAATACCCTAACAACAACTGGTACTATCAAGCGGGAGTGAAAACAACGATGACCCAACATTGGCAGGACCACTATCAGCGCTGGATGACGTTCGCCCACCTTGATCCTGAACTGCGCGCCCAGTTGGACAGCCTGCGGGATGACCCCCACACACTGGAAGACTGTTTTGCCAGACCGATCGCATTCGGAACCGGCGGCATGCGCGGGGAGCTCGGTCCCGGGATCAACCGGATCAATCTGTACACCGTGCGCA
This sequence comes from Brevibacillus sedimenti, assembly GCF_020923495.1. Classification (GTDB taxonomy): domain Bacteria; phylum Bacillota; class Bacilli; order Brevibacillales; family Brevibacillaceae; genus Brevibacillus; species Brevibacillus aydinogluensis. The sequence continues at coordinate 2,312,949 of NZ_CP064048.1, read as the reverse complement.
AAGCGGCGGCGGGTCTGGCCCGCTATGTGACCGCACACGGGAAAGCAGCGATGGAAGCGGGCGTGGCGATCGCCTACGACAGCCGGCACAAATCCCGGACGTTTGCCGTGGAGTCGGCCAACGTGCTGGGATGGTACGGCATTCGCGTCCATTTGTTTGACCGCTTGTGCCCGACGCCTCTGCTGTCGTTTGCCGTTCGCCATCTGGGAGCGTTTGCCGGCATTGTCATCACGGCGAGCCACAATCCGCCGGAATACAACGGGTTCAAGGTATACGGCGCGGACGGCGGACAGATTACGCCGGCGACTGCCGACATGCTGCTTAGACACATGGAAGAGGCAGGCGACGAGCTGCGGATTGAGACGGCGGACGAATCGTCGCTTCGGGCGAGCGGCTTGTTGCGTTCGCTTGGCGACGAGCTGCTTAAGGCGTATCTGGAACAATTGCACCGCCGCCGCATCCCGCCCGCCGTCCAACCGGCAGGCGATCCCGTCCGCATCGTGTTCACGCCGCTCCACGGCACCACGTACGAAGCGATCACAAAAGGACTTGACGCCTTTGGCTACCGCCACGTCACAGTCGTGAGGGAGCAGGCCGATCCGGACCCCTCCTTTTCCACCGTCTCCTCCCCCAACCCGGAGGAACATCACGCGTTTGACCTGTCCATTCAGTATGCGAAAACAGTCGGGGCCGACCTGGTTCTGGCAACCGACCCGGACGGTGACCGCCTCGGGGTGGCCGTGAAGCACCCCCAGGGAGACTACGTCGTGCTGACCGGCAACCAGACCGGAGCGCTCCTGCTGCATTACCTGTTGTCGCAAAAACAGCGAAGCGGCGCTCTTCCGGCAAACGGCGTCGTGTTGAAAACGATTGTCACGTCAGAGATGGGACGGGCGATCGCGTCTGATTTCGGGCTGGCCACCGTCGACACGCTGACCGGATTCAAATACATCGGCGAGAAACTGGGCGAGTTTGAAAAAAACAGGCGCGTACACCTTCCAGTTTGGCTATGAGGAGAGCTGCGGCTACCTGATGGCTGACATCGTCCGCGACAAAGACGCCGTGCAGGCGGCCTTGTTCATCGCCGACGCCTGCGCCTGCCACAAGGCTGAAGGGCGAAGCTTGTACGACGCATTGCTCCAGTTGTACGACAGGTACGGCTACTACAGGGAAGACCTGCATGCGATCACCTGCAGGGGCAAAGACACCATGGCCGCAATGGTATCCACTCTGTCCCGCCTGCGCAGCCGGCCGCTGACGGAGATCGCCGGAAAAAAGGTGGCTGTCGTGGAAGACTACTTGACGGGCAAACGCCGCAATATCGCCCTGGGCATAACCGATCTCTTGACCCTGCCGAAAACCGACGCGCTCAAATACGTGCTGGATGACGCATCCTGGTTCTGCGTCCGGCCGTCGGGCACAGAGCCAAAAATCAAGCTGTATGTCGGCGTCAAGGGTGACTCTCTGAAAGAGGCAGACACCAAACTGGCGACGCTCAAGCAAGCGGTCGGACACCTGTTTCAGACCCCATAGCCCGCTTTGTGCGGATCAAAACGACAACGCCTCTAAAGCGGTAACCCACCTTTAGAGGCGTTGCATTATCCGTCTGTGCAACGGGGGCACAACCTAGGATTCCTGCCATTTTTGAAACACGATCAAGCCGTTCCAGTATGTCGGATGACCGTTGCCAGCCGTCTGGACATCCATCAGGATTCGGTAACGACCGGGCCTGGATGCGATGAAGTCGAGGGTGGCTCGGCGCGGATCGGCCCAGTTTGTATCGTCGACGAGGATGACGCAGCCATCGGCGAAATAAGGTTCGGCTAGCTGAAGCGCCAGCAGCTGGTTGTGGTAGTCGTGCGGCCCGTCAAACATGTAGCAGCCGATCTGCTCCTTGTGCACGCGTTGGAAATACTCGACGTAATCCATCTCGAAAAACTTGTGGTTCCCGCTTTTATGCCGTTGAAAGTAATAGTGGAAACGGTCACGCGGTCCGCCGAATGCCGAAAAGTTGTCAATCCCGATGCAGATTTTGTCGGGGTGGTTGACCAGTCCCGCCAAAAACGTGTATCCGTGCCACACGCCGACATTCACGTATGCGTGTCCGGGAGCCATCTGCGAAACGAGGCGGTTCAGGATGGCTCCGATCGCAAAGGTGGACATTTTGGGAATGTCCCACACGCTGCGGATGTTTTCCGTCAACCTTAATCCGTCTGCCGGCAGCACGGTATTGGTTGACTGCAGCGCGAAATCGTCGGCAAAATACATGTTCTCCGGCAGTTGGTCGGTCGGCCGAATCCTGCGAAACGAGATTCCGGCCAAAAAATCGGCAGGGTTCATGCGGACGATTCCCTCCCTTCTCCAGTAACAGCTCAGCCTTGCATCTTCTGAAAGACGCAAATGTTCCATCCCATGTAGATCCGCCTGTACGAGGCAGGCAGTTCCGAAGCGAGGCGGGTGGGTCCCGGCCAGGACGGAACGTCGTCAAACACGACATAGCCTCCGGCCGGCACCATCGGACTCCACGACCAAAAGTCGCGCTTCACCGCCTCGTAATTGTGGTCAGCATCGATAAACAACAGACCGATCGGATTATTCCTGGGAAAATGCCAGGAAGTAGCCCCCGTATCTCCTCGCAGCGGCTGCACACAATCGGCCACGCCGGCGTTGGTGAGATTTTGCAAAAACTCTTCGAACAGCTGGTTTTCCTTATACCCTTTCAATAACGTCTTGCATGTCTGTTCATCAGGTCCCCCGTTTTTCGTGCCCTCCCAGGTGTCAACCGCAAATACGCGGCCTGCGCCCCGGTCTTTGACAGCATGGGCCAGCCAAACGGTAGACCGTCCTTTCCACGATCCCAATTCCACGACCGTGCCGGTAGGCGCATAAAACCGCACGAGCTGGTATAGCACCATGCCCGCTTGATCGCACACCCATCCCTGGATGGGCGCCACTTTTGCCTGTATTTCCAGAAACCGGGCATGCAGTGTGGGCGATTGCATGAAGTGTCCGCTCATTGCCCGCCACCCCCTCACGCAAGTTTTGGCACGTGCTGCCTTGTTTTCCGATGCTGCTATGATATGCATGCATGTTCAATGCGGCGTGTTCGTTGGCGGACGGGCGTGAAAAATAGGTGAGTGGGATCAGAGTCGGGGAACAGGCTGCCTGTTTTCGCGAATCCACTCTCTCAGCCTGTGCTGCTCTTTTGTAAACACACGGTAAAACGCCGCTTCTTCCCGGGACAGGGGCATAATCTCGTAGGCCATAAAACTGCACACTCGCCTGTTTGCCTGACTGTCAGGAAGAATGACATGCCACGAAGAATAGATTTCTACCCGGTTCTCCGCTTGATCGGAATGAAGCGGAATCTCCAGCTCAAACAGGTTTGCGGGTATGCGAACGCTGCCGGCATGCTGACCGTTGAGCATTACGGTCAACTGCTGAATGTTCTGCGGCTGGGCGGGAATATGATGGGGAATTTGTCCCTTGATCAAGAGCGTGTCAAGCGGATGCTCGGGATTGACCTCGATGGACAGGACGAGCTGAATCGGCACCATCCGGTCCGGGTATCGGTTCATGTCCACCAGCTTCGGAGTATTGCCGAACATCTGGTATGCTTTCACATCGCGCAGGATCCGGTAGATTCCGTATTTTCGGTAATGGGGGACGTAATGGTCGGCAAGCCACGTGTTGGAAATGGCCCCGAAGTGTTTCAGACTGGTTTTTAGCACCTCCGGTATTCCGATGGATTCCCACTGCGTGCCCGATTTGCTGGAGCCGTGATATCTGGCGTTGGCCAAAAAGTCATCAATGGTGCCGATGCGATGCGTTTTGGCAATCCGAATCCACAGGTCGTAATCCATGCAGAAATTCAGCTTCTCATCCACTCCGCCTACCTCTTCTATCACCTCTTTCCGGATGAAAGCGGACGGCTGGCAGATGTGACAGCATTCAAACAGTTCGCGGGCGTCGACCGGCAGTTTTGGGGGAAACGGAAAGACGGTAACTTTTTGATTGTATTCGTTGATGACATAAGCTTTGCCGTGAACCATCCCCCATTCGGGATGCGCTAATAGCGCCTTCACGGCTTTCATGACCGCCCCCGCCTCGTACGTATCGTCCGAATTCAGCCAGCCGATGATCGCTCCCCTGGCCAACGCCAGTCCCTTGTTGATCGCGTGGGACTGACCCCGGTCAGGCTCGGACACGAAACGAAAGCGCGTGTCAACCTGGCTGAAATGCTCCAATATCGCCAGCGTTTCATCTGTCGATCCGCCGTCAATCACGATGTGCTCCAGATTGGGATAATCCTGCTGCAGCACACTCTCAATCGTTTGGCGGATAAAATGCCCCTGATTGAACGACGGCGTAATGATGCTCACCAAGGGTAGATCTTCCACAGCCACCACATATCCCTCCTTTGTTGTAAGAAGTTATGTTTCCCGGCACGATACGATAACTTATGCAAAGCGAATCCGCGGCGAGACCGGGCGATGTTTCCGGAAAGCAGGACGTGAGGCGGCCTTCATCTGCAGCTGACCGACCGCGGGAGAACGCACAGCGTTTTGAAAAAAAACTGAAACACGAAGACACTGCTGTCCAAACCATTCGGGTGAAGCGATCATATCCTACTCTATAAGGCAAAATCCAGATGCCAGCCATTTACGATGAGGGGAGAACCTGTAATGGACAATCGTCAATTCCTGAAACACGCCGTCCGCACTGCCTTGGATACGCGCAATTTTGACTGGGTCTTCCGCCAGTTTCCCAACAGATCACACTTGATTGCTCATAAACGAATTGCCCTTGTGCTGGATGTCGGTGCCAATACCGGACAATTCGCCAGCAAATTGAGACAGCAAGGGTATCGCGGCAGAATCGTCTCCTTTGAACCATTGTCCAAGGAATTTGCCCAATTGCGGCAATTGGCCTCCAGCGATCCCCACTGGGACTGCAAGCAGGTGGCGCTCGGCAGTACAGAAGGCCAGGCCATCATCAACATCGCCGGCAACTCCTACAGCAGTTCCCTTTTGCCGATGCTGGACCGGCACGTGATCGGCGCTCCCGATTCGCGCTACGTCGGCAGGGAAACCATCGTCATCACACGTTTGGATACGCTGCTGCCGTCACTGATACACGCGCACGAACGCGTCTACCTCAAGCTGGACGTCCAGGGATACGAATTGGAGGTTCTCAAGGGGGCCCAACGGACGCTGCCCCACGTAGACATCTTGGAAATGGAACTGTCGCTTGTCCCTTTGTACCAGCACCAATTGCTGTATCCGGCCATGATTGACTACGTGGATCGCCTGGGTTTTGATCTGCTCTATCTGGAAAGGGATTTTGCAGACTACACCACAGGGGAAGTGCTTCAGGTTAATGGCATCTTTGTACGGAGGTAGACAGCCATGCACCCTTTTACGCATTCGGAAGTATCACTGAATGACGTCACCATGACGCTTGTGACAAACCTGGAAGATCTGATTTCCGGCGCCGAATTACGGAGCGGGAAGAAGCTGTGGTCGGACGCCCTGGATCACGCGCGAAAAAATCTCAAACCCCATGGCCGGATTCTCTACGCCGGCGGCCATGTCGGCTCAGCGGTGATTTTTCTGGCCAAGGTGGAGCCAACCGCGCTGATCTACTGTTTTGAACCTGACCCGATCAATTTCGCGCTGTTGACGGTTAACCTGGAGATCAATCAGGTGCGCAACGTCCATGCGTTTCCGTTTGCAGCAGGAAAAACACAAGGATTTATTCCTTTTTACAAAAGCGATTGGGATTCATCCGACCACCGCTGCGCCATGCCCCGAATGGACGATCCGGACGTTACCATTTTTCACGGCCTCCCCTACCGCATCCCGATCGTGCAGCCCCCGGAATTTCTCAAAGCGTGCTATCGCAGCAAGGCTCCTCGCTCGTTTGACTTGATCGTGACCGACACCCAGGGGGCCGATTTTGACATTTTGGAAGCGTGTTTGCCGATGATTGGCCCGCATACCGGCGTGATTGCGGAGTATTCGCCCTATCACCTGTACCGCCACGGCACTTCCAGGCAGGATGTAGAACGCCTGCTTCGCCTCTTTTCCCGGGCGGAAATCGTAAACTCGCGGGTGGAAAATGTCATGCCCGCCCCCGTTACCGTTGACCAACTGCTTTCGTTTTATGACGAACACTGCGAACAGTACAAAGGCTATGTGGACATCTGGTTGACTGCACGCCAGGACCCAACACACAAATAGGAGAGTGAGGCCCATGGACACCCAATCGCTTCCGCTTGTGAGCGTCATCACCCCCTCCTATAACCACGGAAAGTATATCCAAGAAACGATCGAAAGCGTGCTGAAGCAGGATTACCCGCATGTGGAACACATCGTGATTGACGGCGGATCCACGGACAACACGTTTGCGATCCTGTCCCAATACAACCAGCTAAGCGAAAAATTCACCTTCGTATCCGAACCGGACCGCGGTCAGTCCCACGCGATCAACAAAGGCCTGTCTGTCGCGCGGGGAGAGATAATCGGATGGTTGAACTCGGACGACACGTATATGCCCGGCGCCATCCGCCGAGCGGTTCAAGCCCTGATGGCAAACCCTCACTGGGGGATGGTACACGGAAACGGCTACGTTGCCAACGAGCGAAACCTGCCGGTCAGGCCGTTTCCCGTCAAGCCGCAGGATCGGCTGAAACTGTTTGAACGGTGCAACATCCTGCAGCCTGCCGCCTTCGTCCGCAAACAGGTCTTGTACGATGTGGGAGGGTTGGATGAAACCCTCAGCTTCTGTATGGACTACGATTTGTGGATCCGCATCGCAAAGCGCCACCGCATCGGCTATGTGCCCGAATTCTGGGCAAAAGCCAGGTATCATTCCGCATCCAAATCGGTCACCCAGTGGCCGACGGTAGGACTTCAGGAAGTGTTCCGGACGAGCGCCAAACATTACGGTACCGTGTCAAACGACTGGGTGATGGAATACCTGTACTTCCACCACAACAAAGGCGTGTTTCCGCTGCTGAACTTTTTTCGGGCGCACGCGGTTTTTGGCAACGCACCGCGAATCACAGCGATGAACCGCCACCCGGACATGTGGGTCCCGCCCAATTTTCACGTCTCGATTCAATCCGATCCGCAATCTCCCGCACACACGCTGCTGATCAGGGGCGCAAGACCGGCCGGGCCGTCCGCGTCCCAATCAGCTTTCCTGCATTACGTCATAAACGGCAGCATGACGGGAACAATCGCCGTGAACGGGACGTCATTTACCGTGGAATTTCCGCTCCCGCCGGATCGGACGAACCATGAACTGGACATTTTCGCATCGTGGAACATAAAGCTTGGCTCCCCGGCGCAGCCGCGCGTCGTCAGCTTTTTGGCCGATCAGGTGCTTCCTCTCTCGTATCAGGAGCTGCAGTTTTACCGTGCATATCTGACAAATCCCGCCGGCATCGCGCAGTGGATCAGGGATCATCGCCGCCCGGTTCCCCGGCTGTAAGCTGCAGTCGGCCGCATGCGGCAAGCGGCGCGACTCGCGCATGCCGCGTCATTCAAACCGTTTTGGAAGGAATAATAGACACGGGGTGCTTGGCCCAATGGCAAGCACCCCGTTTTTTCCTTTTCCACCCCTGCTGCTATGTGCATCCGGCCAGTTTCAGCAGTCCGGCCAGTCTCTTCAGATCGACGACGATATCGTCTTCGATGTGGTAGCGAATGGACCACACATCGTAGACCAGCTTCCGCTTCCTGCCGATCAGGTAATAGTAATCTAGATCGCAGTGGCAGCTGATCATCCAGTATGTTTGGCGAACCCAGTGAGGAGAGAAGAATTCGATTACTTTTGTTCCCGGCCGGCAGAAGACAATATTGGCAAGGCCCGCCCCATGCGATGCGACAATCACCTCTGCTGACGCAAACAGGCGCACCTGCTCGGCGACCGAATACTCCTCACAATGGATGCGGGTAAATCCGTGCCGTTCCAGTAGAGCAACCACTTCCTCTTCATTGCGCACGTGTCGGTAACGGGCCCCTGAGCGGCTGATGTAGAGGCGTTCCCCTTTCCCGCCGGACGCGGCTGCACGCCACCCGGCGAACCGTTCGCGCAGAAAGTCGCACACCCATTTTTGCACGTGGCCGGAGTATGCCACCGGCGGAGTAATGACCAGATTGGATGCGCAGATGTGGGTATCGCTTTTGCATTCAATCAGCCGATCGGGTGTTACCCCGAGTGCGGCAAGCGTCTCATCCTGAAACGGCTGGCGCTTTTGATTGATCAGGTATTTGTCGACGGCGATCCCCTCTCGCCGCAAAAGTTCCATCCGCGCCAATACGTCGAACATCCAAAAAAAATAGTTGGAACTGCCCACATATGTCAACAGCGCAGCGGTCCCGGGCAGACGTGTGACGGGCGGCAGATATTCCTGTTCAAAGACGGAATGCTCCTGCGGCAGCCGGTACATCTCATGGGAGACATCCCATACCAGTTTGTTGTCCGGACTGATTACCGCGCCGTTCTCCCCCCACACTCTTCCGTTCGGCATGAAGGCAATGTAGTAGGGCAGCGGTTCGCCATACATCGTCCACATCGAAGGGTCAATCGGCTGCTGGAAACGGCCGGGATCATAGCGAAACGGTTCGACCGGACATTTCCGATACATGCCCGCCGCACTTTTCTGATCCGGATACGCTGCGGCCGCCCAATCCTCCGTGGAGTTGTAAAAATCACGGGGAGGACCGATACCTTCATCCCATCGTTCCATATGTTCCCCTCCGATCAGTCGTAAACGTGCAGAGCTGCTAGCCTCTTTGCGCCCGCTGCGCGACGTACCACGCAATCGTCCTGCGCAATCCCTCGCGCAGCGACACCCGGGCCTGAAATCCGAAGTACTCCCTGGCCTTCCGGACATCGAGACATCTGCGCGGCTGTCCGTCCGGCTTTCCGGTATCCCAGCGTATCTCGCCCGTAAAACCCGTTTCCCTGGCGATCAGCTCCGCCAAATCTTTGATGGAGATTTCCTCCCCCGTGCCGATGTTGACCGGCTGATCGCCGTCGTAATGCTCCGCTGCCAGCACGATGGCTTCCGCAGCATCCTCGACATAGAGAAATTCGCGCGTGACCTGTCCTGTCCCCCAGACCACGATGTGATTCTCGTTACGCTCTTTGGCCTCCACGCATTTGCGGATCAACGCCGGAATCACATGAGACGTCTCCAGATCAAAGTTGTCGCGCGGCCCGTACAGGTTGACGGGAAGCAAAAAAATCGAATTGAACCCGTATTGCTGCCGGTAGGCTTGACTTTGCACCAGGAGCATCTTTTTGGCCAACCCGTAGGGAGCGTTTGTTTCTTCCGGATAGCCGTCCCACAATGTTTCCTCCCGAAACGGTACAGGAGCGTGCTTGGGATAGGAACAGATCGTTCCGCAGGCCACGAATTTTTCCACACCGCCGCGCCTGGCCGCTTCCATCAGATGAATGCCCATGGACAAGTTGTCGTAAAAAAAAGCCCCCGGATTTTTGCGGTTTGCTTCTATTCCTCCAACCGAAGCCGCCAGGTGAATGATCAAATCAGGCTTTGTCTGCTCAATAAGCGACATGGCTGTTTGCTGATTGCGCAAATCGTAATCGCGGCTTCGCGGTACAATGATCCGGCTGCAGCCTGCCGCCCTCAGCCGTTCCACCACATGGGAACCGAGAAAGCCCGAGCCTCCGGTCACCATGATGGTCTTGTCAATCCAGCGTTTCATGCTCCTCCCTCCAGCTGGTCACGGTTTACCCGCTCCATGATCTCTTCCCACGAGAGACACAGGCGGACGATGTCGTCTTCCACCAGGCTGTCTCCCATCTGCACCTCGATGATATCCAGATCGGCAGTGGCCTTGATCGCGTGCTTGGCCCCGACCGGAATTTCCAGTACATCCCCGGCCTGAACATGCCGCAGACGATCGTCCAACACAAATTCACCCTCGCCGGCGACAATTACCCACACTTCTGAGCGATGACGGTGATACTGGTAGCTCAAATTCCGCTCAGCATGGATGTGAAGCCGCTTTGTCAATACCTCGGCCCCGCTGTCCGTGGTCTGGTAACCGATCGCTTGATACCACCCCCAGCGCCGTTCTTCAAACATCGGACGGTGGTTCCACTCTTTCGCAATATCTTTGATGCGGTGACTTTTCGCTTTATCCGATACCAGGATGCCGTCAGGACTGGCCGCCACCACCACGTCGGACGTTCCAATGACGACAATCGGCAGGTCCAATTCATTGATCACGTGGGTATTGGTACATCCGTTGTCCAGGTGCCCTTTTCCGACGAGATTCACGGTCATTTCCTCCGTGATCGTGTTCCAGGTGCCCAGATCCTTCCACTCTCCGTCGTAGGGAACGACGACGACTCGTTCCGCTTTCTCCACCACTTCGTAGTCAAAACTGATCGCGGGCAGCCGGTCGTACTGCTGAATCAGCGCGTCGTACTCAACGGGGTATCCTCTTTTCTCCAATTCCTTGATCATCGTTTCCAGGCGAAACGCAAACACGCCGCAGTTCCAGAGCGCGCGCCGCTTCAGCAGCCACTTTGCCTGCTCCTCAGACGGTTTTTCCGTAAACGAAAGGACGCGGTACATCTGCGGCTGTATCTTGTCTGCTTTTGATTCAGCAGGGACGATGTAGCCGTATTTGCTGGACGGATAAGTTGGCGTAACCCCGATCAGCGCAAGATCGGCTCCCGATTGGTCGAGCACGTGCTCCAGCTGCTTGATCAGCGCGAAAAAATCTTCCCCGACGTAGGGATCGACGGGCATGACCGCAACCGTTTCCTGAAGGTCCACGCCCTCTCTGGAATACAAAAAGCTGGCGGCCAGTGCGATCGCAGGAAACGTGTCCCGCTGCTTGGGTTCAAGGATGAGCGGCACCTCCGTCCCCAACTGGTTCACGATCATGTCCGCCTGCGTTTTGCTGGTGGAAACGTACAGAGAATCGAGCAAGCCGTTGGCAGCCAACTGCCTCCACAGCCGTTGCACCATGGATTCCAACTCGCCGTTCGGATTGCGCAGCATTTTCAAAAACTGTTTGGACCGTACATCGTTTGATAACGGCCACAGTCGCTTTCCGGACCCTCCTGATAGCAATATGAGTTTCATCCACTGCACCTCTGTCCGATTTTTGTCTTGGCCTGCACTATTTTATGAACAAGGAAAGAGGGGTGATATTGAAACGGACAAAAATAGGTATTCTCTCTTCCGCCGGGATGAACGGCCGCATGATGAAGCTGTCCCGTTTCAAAACGACTGTGTTGCACATATCATATTCAATGGCACAGTGACACGAGTCTCTTCCACCAAACTCTGCATGACCTGACGGGGTCATGAAAGGAGAGGAACGGGTTTGTATCCTTTTTCGATCGCACACGTGACGTTGAACAATCTCACCATGCAGCTGATCACCCATCTCGACGACAAAGTGGCGGGAGCCGGTTTTCGCAGCGGAAACCGCCTCTGGAGCGATTCGCTGGAGCATGCGCGGAGCCTGTTAAAGCCGAAATGCCGTGTTCTCTATGCCGGGGGCCATCTTGGCTCGGCGGCCATCTATCTGGCAAAGGCTGAGCCGTCGGCGACCATCTACTGCTTTGAGCCTGACCCGCTCAATTTCGCCCTGTTGACGGTGAACCTTCACCTCAACCAGGTTCAGAACATTCATGCGTTTCCCTACGCGCTGGGAAAAAGCGGGCAGTACATCTCGTTTTTCAAGAGCGCCTGGGACTCGTCCGATCACCGCTGTGCGATGCCGAAAAGCAGCGACATGGAAGTATCGATCTTCCGCAGTCTGCCTTACAAAATCCAGATGGTGAACCCCGTGGAGATGTTCAGCAATTGTTACGGCTTCACCGTTCCCCCGCTGATGGATCTGATCGTGATTGACACGCAAGGGGCCGACTTCGCCATTATCGAAGCGTGCCTGCCGCTGGTGAGCAAGGACACGACGATCATCGCGGAGTACTCCCCGTATCACCTGTACCGGTACGGCACCACCAGGGAAGACGCCGCGCGGGTGCTCAAGCATTTTTCGCGGATCTCGCTGAGCCGGGAGCAGCCTGCTACCGTCCAGCAGCTGTTGGCGATTTACGACGACTACTACGCCCAGTACAAAGGCTTCTACGACATCTGTCTGAGAAAGTGAAAGGAGGCTTTCTTACATGGGAGGAACATGGACCGAGTCGTTCATGCTCTTTAACGTCCCGCTGGAAGCCAAATTTCCGCAATCCCGGATTGGTGCCGGATTATTTGTAACCGCACCGCATGACGATGGGAAATAGCGCAAAAAGGGAGGCCGAGTGCATTGACCCGGGCCCCCTTTTTTCCGCATTTCATTTTGGAAGGGAGTGAGACGTATGTCCCAACAGGATCTTCCTCTCGTCAGCATCATCACCCCCTCCTACAATCAGGCCGGCTTTATCGCGGAAACGATCCAGAGCGTTTTATCCCAGGACTACCCGAACATCGAGCACATCGTGGTGGACGGAGGATCAACGGACGGCACAGTTGCCCTCCTGCAGCAGTACAGCAGCACTCTGGGGGAGCGGTTTCGCTTCGTGTCCGAGCCTGACCGGGGCCAGTCCCACGCGGTCAACAAAGGAGTAGCCATGGCAAAAGGGGAGATTATCGGTTGGCTGAACTCCGACGATACGTACGTGGCGGGAGCGGTCAGGAAAGCCGTGCAGGCATTGCGGCAGCATCCGGAATGGGCAATGGTGCATGGCAATTGCTTCGTCATCAACAAAAACAGTCGTGCCTCTTCTTCGCTCACGGTCAGCACCGCCACGCTCCAACGCCTGTATGAGAGCTGCTGTGTCTGCCAGCCTGCCGCGTTTTTCCGCAAGCACGTGTTTCAACAGCTGGGGGGTGTGGACGAATTCCTTCATTTTTGCATGGATTACGACTTGTGGATTCGCATAGCCAAACACTACACCATCGGCTACATCCCCGAGCATCTGGCAAATACCCGCGTTCACGAAAGCTCCAAAACTGCAACCCAATGGCACTCGGTCGGGATTCCGGAAGTCCTGCAAACCGTCGTCAAGCACTTCGGCTCGATCTCAAATACGTGGATGAGGTACGCGGCTCCCTACCTGCGCATGGGCACCTACTCCCTGCTGCGCCAAATCAAGGCCAACGCCGCCCGCAAACAGACTCCCAAGGTCACGCACATGAACCGGTACAAGGATTTGTGGGTCCCCCCCATGTTCACGGCAACGGTGGAAGCAGATCCGAGCAGTCCGGCCCACCTCTTGCTGGTCAAGGGAAGATCATCCCAGCACATCCCGTCCCCATACGAGCAGGGGGTCCATTTCCAGTGTTCCGTCGTGGTCAACGGACGGCTGATGGCTGTGCACCAGATCACAAAACCATCGTTTTCATTGGAGATACCGCTTGACAAAAGCCGGTTGAAAAACGACGTGGCCATCTTTTCGTCGCGGTTTATCTCTCTTGAAAATCAGGTGTACCCGATGAAGCGGCAGGTCAGCTTCATCGCGGAGGATGTGCTTCCTCTATCCCAGGACGAAGCACGGCTCTATCAAACAATTCAGCATGCGTCCCACACGCCATAGCCGCAACCGTCAACCCGTGTACAACTTGGTCTCGATTACGGCCGCTGCACCTGCGACAGCGAGAAGCAGCAGCAGAGGAAAGGCGGCCGGTACATAGACGTAAAGCGCGACGACTGCCGCTGCCGCCCAAATGCCTACGCACCAATGGCAGCTGAGCAGCATGCCGAGCCAGCGGCGCAAGCCTTCCCCGTGAAATTCGATATGCCGGATCAGTTGACCGACAGCGTCGGTCTCATACTTCTCCGTAAAGAAAGGCGCTCTCAGAAACGCAGTGATTTCGTCAAACACGATCAAGTGGGTCAGGCGAAAACTGGCCAGCACCAGAATCGCCAAATCCAGCCACGAGACGCCTTCCATACATCCCACTCCTTTTCCTGATACGTTCTTGGTTCTTTACCTCTTACGCTTACAAGGAAAGGGCGATCCGGTTATTGGCCGCAAACTGCAGCCCCTGTTCCTGAAAGAATACATAGCCCTCGACCGTCACGGTGTTTCCGGTTTCCGGTTTGGTGACGGAGAACTGGAAATTCTGAAACATCTCGGTTGTGTTCGGCTCAATCCTCACGGGATGAATCGGTGCCATCCAGTACTCCCCTCGTTCTTTCGCCTGCGTAAACCAGTCATTCTCCAGATACCGCCACCCTTTGATCCCTGCAGAACTTTGCACGGCGAGCGTTTCCACCAAATTGGGCGGCAGGATTTGTCCCCCCATCTTGATGCTGTCAGGCGGATCGGCGCGAAGGCAGACAACCGGATTGTACAGCGCTTCTGTTCCCGTATTTTTTACGCAAATATTGCCGATGAGCAAAAACGGCCGGTTTTCGACATCGGACCGCAGCACGGTGTAGTCGAAAAACACCTCTGCTTCCAGCCGCCTTGCTTCCGCCTGCCGGAACGTTTCCGCCAAAGGGACTGCTTCCTGCACAGTAACTTGCGGCTCCGCCTCGTCCGTCCTGGCTTCAGCCGTGTCAGGATCAGGCTGCACATCGATTGTCTGTGCGCCCAAGGCCGCCTCTGTCTCCAGAGGTTCCGTTGGAGCCGCTTCCTGCTGTTCGTTCACCCCGGCGGCGCTGTATGCGTCCGCTTCCTCCCCCGCATTCTTTGCTGCATCTGCCGAATCCGCCTCTTCCGCAGCAGCTCTGCCCCAAACGCTTTCAGCAGATGGCGCGACAGGTATGACAGCGGTGAGATACGCAGACCGGTGAGAAAGTAATGAAGGATTCCGGAAGCGAGAAAAAAGGCGATGCATTCTGCGTACGCCTTGCGCTGCTGTTCATCCGTACCCTGAGGGAGTTGAAATTGAACCGCGATACCGGAGGAACCAGAGCGGGCTTCCCGCAGCAGTTTTATCACGCAGTTGATCCCTGTTTGCTTCAGTTCATGGTGGAGGCAGTCAACCAGCGTCCTGCGTGACTCGTTTTCGCTGCGAAACACGATCAACTTGGGGGAGACGGATGCGCGGATCTCCTTGACGCTAAAGCGGATCGCCACATCCTTTTTGAGAATCTTCGCCGGTTCTCCGATCACGACCTCTGCCCCGTACTCGGACAGAAACGCCTGCACCCTGTTCAAAATCTCACATTCGTAGGAGGCGTCTTTTCCGGCTTTTCCCACCGCCAGGACACAGACTCTCCCCTTTAGCCCGGAATCGAGCTCAATCCGCTTCTGTTCGGCATCCCATCTGAGCTGAAAGCCATTCTGTTTGCAGAACAGGCGAAAGGCGGGCACCGACATGTACGGTATGGTCCCGCTGCGCTGTCCCGCGTAATATACCTCGACGTCCATGCGATTCACTCCTCCAATGGGTATTTCCCCATCCGCTGTCTAGTGTATGAACAGCCGGCACCATGCGTGAGACGTGAAGCGGTCATTTTCCGAGAAGACGGGTACCCCCTTCTTCGTTCTGCCATACCATGTCAGGAGAAAGGAGTGATCCCATGTCGGACGAACACCTGCCGTTGGTTTCCGTCATTTTTCCGGCCAAAAATGAGGGAAACAACGTGCGCACCACGCTTGAATCGCTTCGCGCCGCGAAAACGCGCTATCCGTATGAGATCATCGTGGTGGATGACGGTTCTTCAGACAACTGCTGCGCCTTTTTGCAAACAGAAGAACAGAATGGCCGGGTCAAGCTGATCACCACGCCTGGAATCGGCGCAGCTGCTGCGAGAAATCTGGGAGCGGAACACGCCAAAGGCACCTATCTGATTTTCTGTGACGCCCATCTGACGTTTCCGAATTACTGGATCGACGGTCTCGTCGATCTGATCAAGTCCGGGCGCACCGATGCGGTATCTCCCGCCATCGCGTCGATGCAGGAGCCCCACAAGGTCGGCTACGGCCAGACGCTTGACCAGCGATTGGGCGTAGTCTGGACCCGGCATGTAAACCGACCGGAACCATCCGCCATCCTCCCCGGCGGCTGTCTGGCCATGCCGAAACACGTCTTTATGGACATCGGCGGTTTTGACAGAGGGTTTCGCGTCTGGGGCTTTGAAGACATCGAAATTTCCATAAAATTATGGTTGTTTGGTTACCGCTGCCATGTACAACCCTCGGTCAAAATCCTCCACCTGTTCCGAAAAGCCCATCCGTACAAAGTGGAGTTTGAGCATGTGTACTACAACATGCTGCGAATGGCGTACAGCCACTTTAACGAATCGCGGATTGCAGCTTGCAAGAAACTGATCATCCACGCCGATCCCAACCGGATTGAGCGCGAGGTGCTGCAATGCGGGGCCGTGGCCCAGCGTCTGCGGTATTTCGCCCGTCGCAAATACGACGACGACTGGTTCATGCGCCAGTTCGCCATTCCTTTCTAAACAGAAGGGCACGAAGCGAAGGCTGCGCGAAAAATGGGCATTCGTTGACAAGCAAATCTCCCGCTGCCTCCATAGTATGTAATGCAAAATCAAATACCCTATAGAAAGGAAGGGTTGTACTGGTGCATAAAGTGAAGCCCATCAGGGGTTACCAAGTGCCGACACCTACACCGACGCCAACCGCACCTCCGCCGATTCCCAACAATCTGCAGGAAGAGTGCATCCGCGTTCAAAAGGTGTACGACTGGGTTGTATTTGCCAACAGGGACCGCAACAAGGTTCCCATTCCAGACGACTGCCGGCCGTTGGTTGACGAAGCCATCCGTGCGGGACAGGACATTACGATTCAGTGCGTGGAACCGATCGTACCGCCGCCGTTCCCGCTGATTCCGAAACCGCAACCCACGATTTCGCCTGAATTTTCCTGCCGTGTCATCGGCATTCGCCGTGAGACGATCACGGTTGGCGGTGCTACCGTCCGCGTAGGCGTTGTCCGGTTCCTGTTCGGTGCTACTGTGTTGCTTCGCATTTTTGCTGATGGTACGTTCCTGTGCGAATTCCCGGCGACCATCCAGTTTGATGACGAAGTGGTGCTCTGCCTGCCGGAGCCGCTGGACGAAAACAACATTCTCTGCCGGATTACCGCAATCGAGTGCACGCCGATCGGCAGCGTTCTGCTCGGCGGCATGGTAGAATTGGAGATCACGATCTGCAAGGAAATCCAGGTGGAAGCGGAAGTAAAACTGGAGGTACTGGCCAAGTTCTGCGCACCGCGTCCGAACGACATCCCGGTACCGACACCGTCCCCCGGTCCTGGTTTCCGCTGCCCGCCGATCGTCTTCCCGCCGCAGTGCCCGACGATCTTCCCGCGTGCGAACTGCGACTGCCAGGCTACAGTCAATACGCTGCTTACCGGCGTAACAGTAAGCCTCGGCCTGCCGCCGCTGGCACCGGTAGAAATCGGTACCGTACAGTTGATCGCCGACATCTGCCCGAGCTGCAATCCGTCGGCCAGCACGTTCACCTTCAACTTCTTCGATACGCCTGGTCCGACACCGCTGCCTGACGTCATCCCCGGCGACCAAAGCTTCAGCCTCACGCCAACGACGATCAGCTCGCCGACGTGCATCACGGTTCTGCCGGACCTTGGTCTGGGAATCGTTCTGCCGACCATCCTCCTCGGTCTTGTCGTTACCGGTACCGGCGTGAGAACGTTCACGGCAACAGGCACGCAAGAAACGGTGAACTACACGCTCGTCTTGGCCGAAACCGGTCTGGGGCTGCCGGACGTCGTGCTCCTGCTGCTGACCAACGGAGCCGGACTCCCCATCTTCTCCGCAGCACTTACGATTGTCCCCGACGAGCAGCTGCTGGTCCAAGACTGCGTAACGTTCCCGGATGTAATCCCGACGCCGTCCATTCCGTAATTCGCCAGAATCGATACAAAACGGGAGAAGAGTTGCTCTTCTCCCGTTTGTGTGTTGACAAAGTGGCCGTTGCAAGGAGAACACGTTTCCGTCATCCGCTCCGTGCTCGCCCAGCAAGGAAGCACAAACTGCTCGCTCCGCATCGATTTGCGGGGGATCGCCAAAGCCGCATAGCTACGCAGCCTGTTCAACGGTGGCGATCCTTTTACCCGCAAATTGCAGCTCCGCTCGGTAGGGCTCACAAGTCGCTCTGCCTGGAAACGTGCTTCTCCTCGGTACGACCGGTTTGTCTTCAGTACGACGGGAGAAGAGTTGCTCTTCTCCCGTTTCTGTTTTAAGTGAAACATATACTCACCCGTAACAGCCTAACTCTTCTCCGCTTTTTCACACTTCCCGCTCCCTTACATATGTCTATAGGGGAACACACACTGCAAAGGAGGAACGTACGGTGCTGAAAAAAAAGACCTCCAGCAAAGCGAAGCCGGAGAAGGAAAAGCTTCTCCTGCTGAAGCGGCAAGCGCAGTTTTTTGAAGCGAAAGCGAACCAGCACTACGAAGAACTACAGCTTGCCAGCAAAAAACTGAAGGAACTGCGGGACCGGGAAGAATGGCACAACCAGCACCTGGAACAGGTAAAACGATCACTGACAGAGCAACAGCGCAGGGCAGACGAATTGAACCGCGTGGTGGCCGAACTGAAAGACCGGGTGCACGAGCTTGAACAACTCGAGGCAAGTCAGCTTGCCCTGCTTGAACAACGGGACCAAACCATCGCCTATTACAAGGAAAAGGAGGCGGAATGGCAGAAAACCCTGGAAGAGTGGAGGGAAATCGTAAGGGAAGCCCAGGGGGCGATGCTTTCAGAGGACGTTGCGCAGCTGCTGCAGCAAAAAGACGACATCATCGCCTACTATCAGGCCAAAGAGGCGGAGTGGAGCGAAAAATGGGAGTTGTTGAACCAAGAAGTCAAGGCGCACCAGCAGCAAACAGCCGACGATGCCCAGCGCATCAAGCAGCTGGAAGAAACCATCGCCAGCTACCAAACAAAAGAAGCCGAATGGCAGGGAGCGCTTGAAGAACTGACGCAGCAGCTTCACCAGCGAGACGACATCATCGCCCGCTATCAGGCCAAAGAGGCGGAGTGGAGCGAAAAATGGGAGTTGCTGAACCAAGAGGTCAAGGAGTACCACCAACAAACAGCCGACGATGCCCAGCGCATCAAGCAGCTGGAAGAGACCATCGCCAGCTATCAGACAAAAGAAGCCGAATGGCGGGGAGCGCTTGAAGAACTGACGCAGCAGCTTGAATCTTCCCGGCAAAACGAGGAAGCGCTGACGCAGTTGCTTCACCAGCGGGACGACATCATCGCCCGCCATCAGGCCGAGAAATCAGAATGGCAGCAGCAGATTGATGAATTACAGCAAAAATTGATACACGCATCGACTCAATCGGAGCGGGAAGAAACCTATCAGCAGCAGCTGAAGGAGAAGGAAGAAGTGATCGCCCGCTTGCAGGCGCAGGAAGCGGAATGGCAGCGGGAACGCCAGGAGTTGAAGAAGACGATCAAAGACTTGCAGAAAAAAGAAGAAAAGTACCGGCAGGCCATCCACGATTACCAGTCACGCGAATCGCGAAGCAAAAAAGGGATGGAATCCCCTGCTGCTGCCCAGCAACAGCAACTGGCAGCGGGCGGCACGCCCGTGTTGAGACTGCCGTCCAACAGCGCTCACGCCTCTTTTCTCAAACCGCACAACACGTCTGCAGTCACTGCCTTTAATCCCTTTAAAAACGCGTAACCATGCACCCAGACCGCCCGTCCTTTCCCCGACTGCACTCCGATGTGCAACCGCCGTTCCCTTCCTTTCCGCCGACGAATACATCATAGTATACGCCGAAGGAAAGGAAGGGATTTTCATGACACCGGATCAGATCCGCGCACTCTACAGACAACGGCAAATGAGGCCTGTCCACACGCACCCCCATCTTCCGAGCAACAGTCAGCAGCACGTATCCCCTCCAGGACATACCGGATGGGGCAAGTCGCACGTGGTCAAATCGTTGCCGCAACGAAGATCGGGCGGTTGCTGCGGGAGGCGTTTCAAGCCGTAGTCCCATAGGCATCGTCCTGCCGCTGGCTTATCATGTGTGGCGAGAGATGGTTGTCCACTGCACTGCTGAACAGCCCTATGAAGCATGTGGA
The DNA here is from genome assembly GCF_020923495.1 of Brevibacillus sedimenti. Classification (GTDB taxonomy): domain Bacteria; phylum Bacillota; class Bacilli; order Brevibacillales; family Brevibacillaceae; genus Brevibacillus; species Brevibacillus aydinogluensis. The sequence continues at coordinate 2,292,899 of NZ_CP064048.1, read as the reverse complement.
CTGCTGTCGGGGAGATGCGGACGGGCGGAGACCATTTGGAAGATGGAGAACGCCGATAAAAGCCCCTTCTCGTTTTCCATGAGAGAGGAACAGATTCGCCAGGTCTTTGCCCAAATGGAACAGAGAGGGGAACGTCTTGTCGCCATCTACCACTCTCATCCGGCCGCTCCCGCTTATCCATCGCCGTACGATATCGAGCACGCCTGTTATCCGGAGACTGCCTATCTGGTCCTGTCCCTTGCCGGACAACAGCCGGTTCTGGGATGTTTTCGCATCCACGGCAAACAGGTGACGCCGCTCAGATGTATCCTTTATTGAGTGACGTTGGTCTTGATTGACCGGGCATGTCCCATCTCTTCACAGTCTCGAAACAGTATATGGAAAAGTTGGGAAGCGGGAGCCGTGGCTCCCGCTTTTTTGTCGTCAGGAAAGCTGCTCCGCTTTCATCAGCACCTCCGCTTTTTCCCAACTGACAAAGGTGTCCTCCCAGAATATTTGATACCATTCCCCGTTCACCGCGATGACGATTCCTCTGGCTCCGTCACGGGTGTAGACAACGCATTCCCCCGGCTTAAACATGTTCCACCGTCCATTACCCCAGTCTGAAAATAATCCCGTGACCGCCTTTCGGGTATTCCCACTTGATGTTTTCGTACGGACAGCCAATCCGGCAGCTTCCGCATTCGTGACATCCCTCGTACCCCACATGCATGCGCACACCTTCCCACTTGTACACTTCGGCCGGACAAAAAATCGTGCACAGCTTGTCAGGACACTTGGTGGCACAGATGTCCGCATCCAGCACGTGCAGGTGTGACTTGGTGTCTGCCTTGAAGCGGACGAGGTACTGCTTTTCCTCGATCGATTGGCCTGCGGGCAGCTCTTTCCTCATTTCATCACCCTCCATGCCTGCATCAGATCGCGGGCCATCTTCCATTTCTCCCTGGCCGTGCCCAGATCACGCCAGATTTTCTTTTGCTTCTCCCACTTTGAACTGCCGTCCACGGTAAACATCTGGCTGGCCGCCCGGTTCATCATGGGAATATATCGCTCGAAATACTGGGGAGAACGTTCAAAGTGATGCGTGGCGTCCTGATACTTTTTCAGGTCCTGGCCAATGAAGCTGTCCAACAGTCTTTTGCGGTACGTATCCAGCGTCTTTTCGGAAAAGTCTCCCGCCGCTTTGGCCTCCAGGATCGCTTCCGCCGCCAGCACACCCGAGGTCATCGCCATGTTGGAGCCCTCGCGGTGGATCGCATTGACCAGTTGGGCTGCGTCCCCTACCACCAGTACGCCGTTACCGACAATCTTGGGCATGGAGCGGTAGCCGCCCTCCGGGATGAGATGGGCCAGGTACTCCTGCTGTTCGCTGCCCTGGATATAGGGGCGGATCATCGGGTGATTCTTGACGTAGTCCAGCAGTGCATAGGGTTTGATCTTATGCTTGATCAGACCGGACAGCATTGCTCCTACGCCGATGTTGAGGCTGTCCTTGTTGGTGTACAGCCAGGCGGTGCCGAGAATGCCTTTGGTCGAGTCGCCGAAGATTTCGATCGTACAGCCCTGATCCCCTTCCAGATTAAAGCGGTCCTCGATGATCTTGCGGTCCAGCTTGAGCACTTCCATGACAGCGAGGGCCACTTCGTCAGGCCGAAATTCCTTGTGGAAGCCGAGCGACTTGGCCAAGAGCGAGTTCACCCCGTCGGCCAACACTACCACGTCAGCGAACACCTCTCCGTCCGGCCGGTCGGTGCGTACTCCCACCACCTTGCCGTCTTCCACGATGCACTCCCGCACGACCGTTTCGTTTACCAGCAGGGCCCCCTGCTGCACTGCCTTGTCGGCAAACCACTGGTCAAACTTGGCGCGCAGCACGGTGAAGTTGTTGTACGGCTCCTTCGCCCACTCCAACCCCTTGTAGCTGAATGTCAGCGCCGATTGTTCATCCAGCATCATGAAGCGCTGCTCCACGATCGGCCGCTCCACCGGCGCTTCCTTGTAAAAGCCGGGGATGATGTCCTCCATCATTTTGCGGTAGAGCACTCCACCCATGACGTTTTTGGAGCCGGGATATTCGCCCCGCTCCAGAAGCAGGACGTTGACACCGGCCTTCGCCAGCGTGTAGGCGCACGCCGTGCCCGCCGGTCCGGCCCCGACGACGATTGCATCAAACTTTTCCGCCATACTGCACCTCCTTGTCCGATTCCGCCTGAAGCGCCTCGATCAAGAGCGGGACGATTTCAAACGCGTCACCGACGAGGCCGTAGTGGCACGCCTGAAAGATCGGCGCGTCCGGGTCCTTGTTGATCGCGATGATCAATCCGGAGTTCTGCATCCCGACCAGGTGCTGAATCGCTCCGGAAATGCCAATGGCAAAGTAGATTTTCGGCGTCACCGTCACCCCGGTCTGCCCCACCTGATGCTGGTGATCGATCCATCCCGCCTCGACGGCATCCCGGCTGGCCCCGACCGTCGCGCCGATTGCCTCGGCGAAGCGGTGGATCAGTTGGAAGCCCTCCTTGCTGCCCATCCCCTTGCCGCCGGCGACGATGATGTCCGCCTCGTCCAGCCGCACTCTCCTGCTGGTTTCGCGGACGATCTTCAGCACTTTGGTGCGGATCTCTTCCTCCCGCAGGGGAATCCGCTCCTCCACAATCTGGCCTGTACGATTGGGATCGGGCGGCAGCGCCTTCATCACCTTGGGCCGGACGGTGGCCATCTGCGGCCGATGCTTTTTGCACAGGATAGTCGCCATGATGTTGCCGCCGAACGCCGGACGGCTGGCTTCCAGCAGGCCCGTTTCTTGATCCACGTCAAGCATCGTGGTATCGGCGGTCAGCCCCGTCTCCAGATCGGTCGCCACGGCGCTGGCCAAATCCTTGCCGGTCGACGTGGCTCCGTAGAGCAGGATTTCCGGTTTGTGCTTCTGCACGCATGCGATCACGGCACGCATGTAGGACTCGGTCCGGTAGTAGTGAAAAATCGGGTCATCGTAGAGATAGACGACGTCCGCTCCGTACTGGAAGGCGACCATCGCCAGTTCACGCACCTGGTCGCCGATCAGCAAGCCGGAAAGAGGCACACCCCGCTTGTCAGCCAGCTTTCGCCCCGCCCCCAGCAGCTCCAGCGACACCGGGGCGATCCGGCCGTCCTGCTGTTCCAAAAACACCCAGACCCCGCGGTACTCCTCCAGGTTCATGCCCGTCCCTCCTTTGCGCGAAACAAATCCTTCTTCTCCGCCAGGATTTCCATCAGCCGGTTCACCTGCTCGCGCGGGCTGCCCTGCAGCTTTTCGCCCCCCTTGGGTTTCTCCGGCGGCCACACCTTGGCGACGATCGTGGGTGAACCTTTCAGCCCCAGCAGGCTCCGATCCACGTCCTCCAGGTCGTTGACGGACCAGATGACGGGCTGGTAGCGGGCGGCGCGCAGCATGTTGGGAAGCGGAGAGTACGGCACCTCGTTGATCTCCTTTTCCACGGAGAACAGACAAGGCAGCGTGGACTGGACCACTTCGTACCCGTCCTCCAGTTTGCGGTGGACGATGGCGTATCCCTTCTCCTTGTTGATCTCCACCACCTTTTTCACATTGGTCAGCGGCGGTATGTCGAGCCGTCTGGCGATGCCCGGCCCCACCTGCCCGGTGTCGCCGTCGATCGTCATCTTGCCGCAGATGATCAGATCGATCAGCTTCTGCTTGGCGATTTTCTCCAGCGCCTTGGTCAGCGCATAGCTGGTGGCCAGCGTGTCCGCCCCGGCGAATGCCCGGTCGGTAATCATGTAGCCCTCGTCCGCACCGATCTCGATGCACTTGCGGATCGCCTTGACGGCCGGCGGCGGTCCCATTGTCAGCACGGAGACAGTGCCGCCGTAGCGCTGCTTCAGCCGGACCGCCTCTTCCACGGCGTGGGCGTCATACGGGTTGAGAATGGCTGGAGCGCTGGATCGGTCCATCGTGTTCGTCTTCGGGTTCATCTTGATAACCTTCGTGTCCGGCACCTGTTTGATACAGGCGACGATATGCAGCATGCACAAATCCCTCCTCGCTGCCAGCTGCGGTCTTCAGCGAAGTCCCGCACGGGTTGTCTCTTTTTTAGGCGCATCTTGGGCAGCGTGTTGTTCATTGTTATAACGTATTGCGGGGAGCTGTCACTTAGACCTGGAATATGGGACACGTTCGAAACATTTCACAAGATTGACAGAAGTTTAATTTAGCTATATATTTTTTCTGTCAAATTGCATATGAGATCGGATGAACCATTCAGGAAAAGATCGGAAACGATCTACCGACGGGGCAAGGGAGCACATCCCGAAACTCTCAGGTCTTGGCAACAAGTGAAACTGAATGGGGACGAACCTCTGGAGAGACCCCCCTACCCGCATCGGCGAGGGGCACGGGCACCGAAGGAGCAAATTCGCAGCAATGCGAATGAATCTCTCAGGTAAAAGGACAGAGCGAACGACAGCTGCAAAACGACCGGAATGGCGCAAGGGGCTTATTGCTCCCCTGATTCCCCATGAACGGGCCGTTTTGCGTGTCCATGCCCGCTCCAGAAACATTTCATCCGCGATGAAATGTTTTTTCTTTTGTACGCAGATTTGTACGACAAACAAGGAGGAAACGACATGGACAAGCTGCTGCATTGGCTGGATGTAATCAACGGTTACGTATGGGGACTGCCCACGCTGGTGCTGCTGGTGGGCACGGGCGTAATGCTGACAGTGAGGTTGAGAGGATTGCAGTTCCGCAAACTGTGGTATGCCTTGAGGCTGGCCTTTGGCCGGCAGGAGAGCGGCTCGCCTGGGGATATCAACCACTTTCAGGCGCTGATGACAGCGCTGGCCGCCACCATCGGGATGGGCAACATCGCAGGTGTCGCCACTGCCGTCGCCACGGGTGGTCCCGGCGCCATCTTCTGGATGTGGGTTACTGCCCTGTTCGGCATGGCCACCAAGTATGCCGAAGCCATTTTGGCGGTCACCTACCGGATTCGCGAAGCGGACGGCCGCTATTCCGGCGGCCCGATGTACTACCTCGAACGGGGATTGAAGCAAAAATGGCTGGCTGTGCTCTTTGCCTTGTTTGGCACGCTGGCTTCGTTTGGGATCGGCAACATGGTGCAGGCCCACTCGGTGGCGGACGCGCTGCATTTGAACTTCGCCGTTCCCCCGCTCGCGTCCGGCGTGGCCCTGGCGCTGTTCACCGCGTTCGTGGTGCTGGGCGGCGTGCGCAAGATCGGCCAGGTGACCAGTGTTCTCGTGCCGTTCATGGCCCTGTTTTACATCGCCGCCGGCATTTGCGTCGTCCTGTTCCACCTGGACCGGGTGCCGCAGGCGGTATCCATCATTCTCGAAGGGGCCTTCAACGGGACGGCGGCCACGGGCGGCTTTTTGGGGGCCACGGTGGCGATGGCGATTCAAAAAGGAGTGGCCCGCGGCGTCTTTTCCAATGAGGCGGGGCTGGGCAGCGCTCCGATCGCGGCCGCTGCCGCCAAGACCGACACGCCGGCCAAGCAGGCGCTGGTCTCGATGACAGGCACCTTTCTCGACACCATCATCGTCTGTACGATTACCGGACTGGCCCTGGTGACGACCGGCGCATGGGAAACGGGCAAATCAGGAGTGGAGGCGACGACCTACGCATTCCAGACCGTATTTGGCCCGGCCGGCAGCTACGTGCTGGCCGTCGCCGTCATCCTGTTTGCCTACTCCACCATTCTCGGCTGGGCCTACTACGGCGAAAAGTGCTTCGAATACCTGGCGGGCAAGGATTCCGGCCGTTACTTCCGCCTCGTCTTTGTGGCGATGGTGAGCGTCGGTGCAACGCTGAAGCTGGACCTCGTCTGGGCGCTGTCTGACATTATGAACGGGCTGATGGCTGTGCCCAATTTGATCGGCCTGATCGGTCTCTCCGGCGTCGTCGTGGCGGAAACGAGGCGCTTTTGGGAACAGGAAGCAGCCTGCACCGCGAAACGAAAGCTGGCTGGCTGACACGCTTTGCCTGTTACCTGATCTCGTTTACGAATGAGCGCCTGGCTGCTGCTCGACCGCCATCGTCAGCAGCTTTTCCAACGCCTCCAGCGCCCGCTGCTCGTCAGGCCCGTCAGCGGTCAGGGTCACCTGCTCACCCTGGGCAACGGTCAGCGACATGATGCTGATGATGCTTTTTCCGTTTGCCGTCTTCCCGCCTTTGCGCAGACCGATGTCACTGGCAAAAACGGAAGCCGTTTGCACAAATGCGGACGCCGGTCGGGCATGCAGCCCTTGGGGAAGGGTGACAATCACTTGTTTTTCCAACATGAAACATTCCACTCCCAATCTCTCTTTGCAAGTGTTACACCTGCGGCAGGGCGGCGATCAGTTCTTTCACCTGGTCCGTCCTGGTCAGCCCGTTCGCCTTGTCGACGATGGAGGTATAGATGTGCGGAATCACGTGTTGGACCCCCTCCTCCAGGCAGGTTTCCACCACACGCCGGATGGAGGATGCGTCGATGCCTCCGGTCGGTTCGAATACGGACAGACCGCAGCGCACTGCCGCGCGAGCCATCGCCCGCAGTTCGTCGAGGCGTTGGCATCCGTTCACCGGGTAAAATTTGACTGAATGCACGCCGATCTCCGCCAGCATCGCCGCAGCCGCCTCGCAGGAGACGGTCTCCTGCCAGGTCCCACTTACGGGGCCGGTCGATATGATGACCCGGCCCGGTGTGCCGCTGGGGGCGATCAGCGCGTTGACAATTGTATCGCTGCTCCCTGCCTGCTGCAGGCAGCCCAGTGTGTAGCCGGCGGCGGGAAACACCTGGTTGACATGGGCCGGTTTTGTCCGTGCGGCCACCTCAGCCACCTTGTTCCACTGGGTCGGGTCGCCGGCCCCCAAACCCACGGAAACGGGCACGCCGGCGCGCTGGAACGACTCTACGGCGGCAGCGGCGGCATCAACGTCAGGGTACGCTTTTACCATCACGCCGATAAGCACCCGGCCCTCGGCTGCTTCCAAAATCCCCCTGGCGTTTTCCACGTGTTTGGCAAGAACATTGAGTCGGATGGTTGGCTTGTTCGTTGACATGGGTGCTCCCTCACTTTCTGTTGCTCCAAATCTCCCGGAGGCGGGCTGCAATGATCGCTTCCTGTCCGGGGCGCAGCGGTCTCGGGTCAAAGGCAATCACGCCCGTGTTGGCGTAGTGATTGCGGGTGAAAATGGCCGGGTCGCCCGCTTCCAGGAGGCGAATCAGCTCATGGGCTGTCATCCCTGCCGTCCGCTCGTCCACTTTTACCTGCGCACGGTAGATGGCGCGCCCCGCTTCGTCCTGCACCACGGCGGCATGGAGTCCCGGCAGTTCGTTGATTGCCGCGACGAGCCGTTCGACCAGCTGAAGCTGCTCTCCGGCGTCCTTGCTGGCCAATTCGTACCGCTCAAGAGCTGCCAGCAGGCCAACGATCGCCTCCTTACCTACCTTCATCGCCCGGCCGATGCCTTTGTACTGGGCGCGGCAGGCTTCCATCAGTTCGGCTTTGCCGCAGACAAACCCGGAGGTGGGCCCACCGATTGCCTTTCCGCCGCTGTAAATGACCGCATCCGCTCCCTTGGCGATGTACAGCCGGAGGTCTTCCTCCGCGGCGGCGTCCACGATAACGGGAAGTCCGTACTCCCTGCCAAGGGCGATCATCGTCTCCAGCGGCTGCATCCCTTTCTGCACGGCGTGGTGGGACTTGACGTACAGCAGCGCCCCCGTGCGTTCGCCGATCGCTTCGCGCAGGTGCGCTTCCTCCACGTGGTTGGCGTGACCCGCTTCCACCACCTTCCCGCCGCCGAGGGCAATCATCTGCCGTACCGATGCCCCGAAGTGGACGGCATGCCCTTTTTGAATCACGATCTCGTTGCGCAGCCCCTCCGAGTCCGGCAGCTGTTCGATCAGACGCAAATTGCGGCCGGCGATGACGGCGGCGACGGCAATGGCGATGCCCGCAGCCGCGCCGGATGTCGGACACCCGTCTTCCGCTCCCGTCACATCGGCGATTTTTTTGCCGGCCGCTTTCACCAGCTCGGCGATCTCCGCGTAGTCCATGGCTGCCTCGCCCATCGCCTGGGCGACAGCGGGATGGACGGCGCTGGCTCCGAGCGCCGTCATTTTGCCGCTGGCGTTGATTACCTGTCTAAGACCGTATGATTGGTAGATGCCCATTTGGTTGCAGCATCCTCCTTCCCGGTGTGTTGGGCCAAAGGCGTCACTGCGGCGGGATGGGGAACATCGCTCCCAAAATCATCGCGCCGATGATCGCCCCGCCGGCAATCGGTTTTTTGAAGTAGTAGAAAACGGCTGCCCCGATGGTGGCACCGATGCCAACCGGTATGGACGCCATGATCGCAGAAATGACGATCAGCGGACCGAGATAGCGTCCGGCTGCGTTGCCCGCTCCCATCATCACGTCGGCGCCAAACGTGGACTTGGCCGCGTTGATCGTAAACGTGCGGATCAGGACGATCACCGCGCCGATGATCAGTCCCAGCAGCGCTCCCGTTACCAGTGCCAGCGGGAACGAAAGCAGCGGGGCCGTCATGCCCGCGCTGAGCATCAGCGCCGGAACGCCGATGCCAATGCCCGTCTGCAGCGAACCGCCGATGTCCAGGATGCCGACCAGCGGCCCTTCCAGGACGCGGGCAAACAGGAAGCTGGCGCCAAACGCAGCTGCCGCTCCATACCCGCCGCCTTTTATCCCCGCTTCCAGCATGGCGACGATGGCGATGTCGTTGAAAGCTCCAACGTGATACACATAATACAGATGAGTCCCGGCAAAAATCCCGGAAGACAGGCACGCGACGAAGAGCGGAAACGCCCACTCGGAATACCAGAAACCTTTTGCCTGACCTTCATTCATCACTTGTTCACCACCGATCCAAACATCTCATGCAGATCAATCAGCCACTGCGGAACGTCCACCTGGATGCTCTTTAACAGCGCCACGTCAAATGCGCGGAAGAACCCGCTCAGGATAAACAGCAGCACCACGGCCGTCACCAGGGTTTTGGTAATCCGGTTCCATCCGCTGTCGTCCAAGCCTTTGCCGATCAGGATGCCGAGCACAATGCCCGGTACGGCGTTGCCCATGACCAGGTGGGAAAACCCGCCGAGAACGGTGCCCCAGACGCCGGTTCGTTTTCCCGCATCCATCGCAGCCATCCAGAAGACGATCGGCATGATTGGATTGATCAGCCAGTTGGCGGCCGGAACCAGGACTTTCGTCGCCACCAGCTGCATCGACTGGGGAATGGCCGTCGCTGTCGAATTGAGCAGCGTCACGACGACTGCACCGACGACTGCCCCGACGATCGCCATTTTTTTCGGGTCGTGCAAAGTCTCCTCCACGTTTTTGTTTTTCCACAGCAGAAGGGCTGCCGTCCAGTTGGGCAAAATCCGGTGGTCCACATCCTGGGTCAGCGCGCCGGCCCCGACCACGGACGCCCAGGAATTGAAGAAGAAGCCCAATCCGAACGAAAAGTGGGAGATCGGGTCACCGGCGCAGGCGTTCAGTTCGCCAAAAGTGCGAAACGCCCCCATTCCCTGCACGTTCGGTGCGTGAAACATCCGGGCCGCCCCCGCTCCCACGCCGAAGCCGACCAGTGCGCCGATTACCATCGATTTCAACGCAATCATCCATGTCACCATGAACGTTCCCCCTGTTTCTTTCTATCGCTGGCCGAGCAGCTGCTTCACGCCGGTCGGCTGCTCGCTTTGCTGCCGGAACGGAATCTCCTGCAGCCGAACAAGTCCCAGCCGGACGCTTACGTCTGCGGTAATCTCGTATCGCGTGCGGGTGCGCGGAAAAAAGAGGCCAAACAGCCGCTCCCGGTATGACGTCTCCGTCGCGGACACCACCTCGACCGCGAGCGGTTCAATCCGCACCACCAGATCGGACGTCTCCCGCGCGATCGCGTGCTTGATCTGGGCGAAAATCCTGTTGAACGCCCCTTCTTTGGTCTCCGCGCTCCCCGTCAGTCTCAGCGTGCGAGTCACTTCCGTGTACATAGGCTACCTCCCCGCCAGTTTGATGAATGCTTCGGTCAACCGTCTGCCCAGCTCTTCCGTGTCCATAAACCCGAATCCGATCACCTTGCTGCCGTTTTGAAGCGCGGTAATGCCCGCTTCCACAGACCTGAGACCGTATTCGACCGGGTAGCCGTACTTCGTCTTCGCGGTCAGCGCCCCTGCGCCTCCGCTGCCGCAAAACGACAGGCCGAAATCAGCGTTTTCCCGGTACATCACGTCCCCCACTTTCATGTCCGCGCCGACGCCGGGTATCAGGATCGCCAAGCCCCCCGCCGCTTCCACGCCTTTTGCCACATTGTGGCCCTTGCCCAACCGGTCGCCAATCACCACTTTTACCTTTGCCATTCGCATACCCTCCTCCATTGCTACGGTTGTTCCTGCTGCAGCGCCCGTGCCGCTTCAAAATGGACGGCCATTAAAAACACTTCCGCATCCCCGGCTTCCCGTGCTGATCCGGCGGCGGCGAGCACGCGTCCGGCGAGATGCAGCATCTCGGACGGGATCTCCGCATACAGCTCCTTCTCCACGGGCGGAAGCGTCTCTCCGCTTCGCATCCGCCGCAAAAATCCCAGCATGTGCACGCCCATCGCCAGCCATCTGTCACGGGAGACTGTTAATCCCAGACGGGTCGTCTCGTCAAGAGCTGCTGCCATCAGGTTGTTTAATTCAGAAATTTCAGATAAGTTAGCTTCCAACTGTTCCGCCACTTCCTGCACTATTGCCTTGATCATCTGCATGTCAGTACCTTTCCTGCTTTAATCGTCAGCCTTGCTGTAACCGACTCCTCCGCCGTGAGCTGCTCTCGTTCCGAGTCTGTCAGGACGACGGGGACGTTTGTCAGCTCCAGCACACTCAGATCGGCCACTGCACCCGGCCGCAGCGTCCCGATTTCATCCGTCATTCGCAAAACGGCGGCAGGCGCTGCCGTACAAGCGGCAATCACCTCCTCCAGCGAATAGCCGAGCGCCACAAACTTCGTCATCGTGGTCGTCAGGCTGTGTACCGGTCCCGCCGCGTTCTGCCGGTAAATGTCGGTGCTGATCGTATGCGGCGCCAGGCCGAGCGCCCGCGCCTGCCGCATGGTGCGGAAGCTGAAACTGGACGTGCCGTGCCCCACGTCAAACAGCACGCCGCGCGCCAGTGCCTTTTCCGCTTCCGGAATCAGCCGGCCCCGTTCGTCCAGGATGCCGCCCGCTTTTCCGTGAAACGCGTGGGTCACCACGTCGCCGGCATCCAGCACGCGCAAAATCTCCGACAGTGCCGGCGGTGCGTTTCCGATGTGCACCATAAGCGGACAGCCCGCTTCCCGGGCCGCTTCCTTAGCGACGAGCAGAGGCTTGATGCCGTTTTCCCTGACGACCGACGCACTCATTCTCGCCTTGATACCGCGGATCAGCGGCTGCTCCCGGATGAGCGCCACCGCTTCCCGCGGCGTGAGCCGGTCCATGTCCGCCAGCTCGGACAGCCCGCCGCACAATCCTTCGCCGGCAATGTTGAGAAACGCAAGCACGCGGGTCCCGGCCGGTTTGACAGCTTCGTCCAGGAAGGTTGCGAACGTGCGGGCTCCGGCGCTGCCCGCGTCCACCAGCGTGGTAACGCTCTGTTCGATCCCTACGCGGTCGGCCTCGATGCCGAGCGGCGTCCGCCCCGGAAATACATGGGCATGCAGGTCGATCAGTCCTGGCGTCACGATGGTCCCCGAGGCATCCAGCGTCTTCCTGGCGCCGCCCAATTGCGCCGGCAGCCGTCCCGGCTCCGCCAGCGCCGCGATCCTCCCGCCGCTGATGGCAATGTCATACCGTCCGTTGATCGACTGGGAGGGATCGATCACCCGCCCTCCCTGGATGAGCAAATCAATTGTCACTCTCTGTCACCCCTTTCCCTGAAAAATATCGCATGATTGCCGTTATCTCGCTCTCCGGCACCGCAAGCCCGGCGTTTTCCACGAGCGTTTTCAGCGTTTTGCGCCATGCGGCATAGTCTTCTCCCTCCGGCTCCGCTTCCGTCTGCCACTCCACGTAGGAGGAGCCAAACGTCAAGCGGTTGACCATTAGCATGATGTGGAGCATCAGACCGCTTGCCGCCTGTTCGGTCAAGTGTTCGCGAAACGCCGCGGTAATCGCTTGGCTCAGCTCGAATCCCTTGTAGATCACGTCCTGCGACAGCCGCTCCACCACCGGCAGGTCACGCTCGTGAAGGTCGGCGCAGAGATCGCTTCGCCGCGGCCCTCCGCCACTTCCGGACGCAGCCGAATCGGCCGACGGTTGTGCGGAGATCGTTTGCAGACAGTCGTGAATTTTTTCGAGATCGTGCCGGGTGGGCAGAGCGTTGACGACGACAACCGGCACGTCCGCCTTGACCGGCAAAACGCTGACGATCAGGTCCACTTTGCGGCTGGCCAGGTATTTCTCCACCTCCAGACTGCCGCACAGGCCGACGACGCGCAGCCCTTTCAGTTCCGCCTCCAACTGGGTTTTCAGGAACCGGGCCGTGCCCCGTCCAGTACCGCACACGACCAGCACATTCACCTTTTTCTGCTCCATCCAGCGGTCCCAGGCGGCCTGAAAGTGCAGCACGATATAAGCGATGTCCGCGTCGAGCAGACAGATGCCGCTCGGCCAGAGCACGTCCTGGCATGCCCGCTTGACCGCGGCGAACATCCGCGGATACGAGCGGCAGATTTCGCTGGTTAGGGGATTGGGGTACAGCACCCCCTGCAGGTAGCGCATGATCCTGTCAGTCAGGTGGGCAAACAGGTGCTCGTGCAGCTCGGGATCGTCGTCAAACGGCACCTGCATCGCCTGGCTGACCGCTTCCGTCAGCCGGATGGTGACGTCGTAGATGTCGGGAGCCGGGCTGCTGCCGCGCACAGCCGTCAAGGGGTAATCCACCCCCAGCAGGGGGAGGCAGCCGTACGCCAGCTCGTCGGGTGTGACCATCAGTCGCAAGGCAGCAAACAGCCGGTTGGCCGTCTGCGCGAACAAGGGGTAGCCGCTCCATCCTTGCGCGGTTTGAATGGTTGTTTCATCGGCAGTCAGGACTTTCCCCTTTTGTACCCTGTGCACGAGTATGCACAGCCGGATGTGCAGGCTGATCAGCGTCCGGTCCGTCACGGCAAACGACAACTGCGCCATCAGCTCCCGCACCGCCTGATCGATCAGGCGAATCTCCTCTTCGCCGAGCAGCCGCTGTTCCACGAGGGGGCCTGCTTCATCGGCAGCAGCAGCGATGTCCGCCGCGCCTCCCTGTACCCGCTGCACCAGCCGGAACATCTCGTCGCCTTCCAGGAGATCGTGCAGGAGACACTCCAGGGCAAAGCGCACCGACCGCTCTTCTCCGAATATTCTGACTCCATAGCGCGGCCTGCTGATCAACTCCAGCCCCCACCCTGCGAGAAAGCTCTCCGCTTCTCTGAGGTCGGATATCACCGTATTGCGGCTGACCGCCATCCGGTCCGCCAGATCGTTCAGCCGCACGTACCCGTCGGCGAGCAGCAGCATGAGCGCCAGGTGCTTGGCCCGTTCCTTCTGATGCAGGACCCAATCGCTCCGACCCCATCCCTCCAGGTGCCGGCGCAGGCGGGCCCGCTTTTCCTCGTTTTCGCTGATCCAGATGCCCTTGTTCGGCTGGGAGTGCAGGGTGACGTGGCGCTCCTTCAACCACGTGCGGATCGCTTCCAGATCGTACTTGATCGTCCGCTCGCTGACGCGAAAATCGCGCGCCGCTTCCCGGATTTTCATCGGCCGTGTGCTGTCCAGCAGCACTTTCAGGAGCGCGCGGGAACGCGAGGTCAACTGCACCTTACCTCCCCCTTCCCGTCGAATCTTGTCAGCGTTGGTTGAGTCTCATTATAAGTAACCGTTTTCTTGGGGTAAAGCACGATTCTTTTCCCCATCAGATCGTGCAACTTTTGCAAGATTCCGTCGAAACTCTCTAACATGTTAATGAGCCGTCCCCTACAGGACGGCCTCATTAACATGCCCCTTATTCAAAAAAGTTCATGCTCAGATACCGTTCGCCCGTATCCGGCGCGATGCAGACGACCCTCTTGCCTGCTCCAAGCCGTTTGGCAATCGTGATGGCGGCGTACACCGATGCTCCCGACGACGGGCCTACCAAAATCCCCTCCAGCGCGGCGAGCTTGCGCATGCAGTCCAGCGCGTCCTCGTCTGCAATCTGGATGATCTCATTGTAGATGTCCGTATTCAAAATGCGCGGGATGAAGCCCGGACTGGTCCCGACCAGCTTGTGCGGTCCAGGCTTGCCGCCGGACAGGACGGGGGAGCCTTTTGGCTCGACGACAGCGATGTACAGCTCCGGCAGCTGCTCGCGCAAGGCTTCGCCCGTCCCCGTGATCGTTCCGCCTGTGCCCGCGGTTGCGACAAAGGCATCGAGCTGTCCGTTCGTCTGCTCTAAAATTTCGCGGGCAGTCGTGACCCGGTGGATATCGGGGTTCGCCTTGTTTTCAAACTGCTGCGGGATGAAGCTGCCCGGAATCTCCTTTTGCAGCTCCAGCGCCTTGGCGATCGCCCCCGGCATGCGCTGCTCGCTCGGCGTCAGCACCACCTCGGCGCCATACGCCTTCAACAGGTTGATCCGCTCCTTGGACATGTTGTCCGGCATGACCAGTATCGCCCGGTATCCTTTGGCCGCAGCGTTCATCGCCAGGCCGATCCCCGTGTTGCCGCTGGTCGGCTCGATGATCGTGTCCCCCGGCCGAATCAGTCCTTCCGCCTCCGCGGCCGCGATCATATTGTACGCCGCGCGGTCCTTGACGCTTCCGGACGGGTTAAATTTTTCCAGCTTCACCCAAACCTCTGCCGCTCCTTCCGGGACGATCCGGTTCAGGCGAACGAGAGGCGTATTTCCGATCAGCTCTGTAATACTTTCATAGACTCTCATAAAAAACCTCCCGATCAAGCTACAAAGGCGAATGTATACGTTTAAGGATAATACAACAAAACCGATCTGAAAATAACAAAATCACAGTTTGCTTTTTACCGGATTACCGTCTGGTTGACTCTAGTTTGCAAAAAAGCCCAGCCTTCCGCTGCATCGAGCCGTCGGAAAGCTGAGCTTTTTTCCATTCGACTATCTGTACTAGAAGCCGTACTTGGCCCTCGTCTGTTCGAGCACGGCTGCCGCCTGCCGGTAGAGCTTGTCTGCGGAGGCTTTGACGCCAGCCTGCTCATTTCCCAGTGCACTGAGCCGCTCATTTGCCTGCGCGATCGCTTCGGAGCCTGCCTTGACCGCTTCCGTCAACGCTTTCTCCCGCTTCTCTATATCTGTCACGCTCGCCTTGATTTCCTCCCACACCGCCTGCGCGTCTTTCATATCCGTCTCCAGCACGGCAATTATGTCTTGCATGCGCTTTTTCTTTTGCTCGATCGTGCCGTCCATGGCATTGATCCCGTCGACCAGCACCTTCATGTTGTTAAGCGTCCCGGCCATCACGTCGTAGTCCGTTTTGCTCAGACCAGGCTGTTTCGCATATGCAGTCAGCTCGTCCAAAAGTCCTTGCAGCTCGACGACCTGATCTTTGGAAAACTGCAGCTCCTCTGCGAACTGGATCTCCTGCAAATATTGGGCGCTCTCCAGCATATCGGCCGTAAGCCTCTCCGTCCGCTCGACCTTTTTGGCGAACTCGACGCGCGCTGCTTCCTTGGCCCGCTGCTCCTCCACTTCTTTTTTCTTCTGTGCAGCTTCCTGCTCGACGTTCTTCGTCCACACCGCCAGCTTGTCGTCGTACGCCTGCTTGTTGCTGGCCGCGAGCAAGATTTCTGCCGGCTCGCCTTGCGCAAGCGGCCCCTGGAACAGCAGTCCGTCTCTTCTCAGCTTGGCCTGGAGCTTTTGGCTCGTCGTCTTTTCTTGAAGCGTAAGCGTATTGTTTTCCATCGTGCCCGTCCAGACGCTTGTCTCAGTCTGCAAGCGCGGAATCGTATCCTCGACGAGCAGCTTGGTCAAGGTTACTTCAACGCTGACCTGGTCATTTTCCGCTGTTGCCTTCGCGTACACCATCCGGCTGTTGTCTTCGTACATGTATCCTTCGGCCAGTGCAATAGGCCCCAGCAACCGATAGCTCCAAAAGCCCAACACAATGACAACCAGCAGTGCGATTCCAAGGTATAGACGTTTGTTTTTCCCCTGCATGTGGCGACCCCTCATCCGTTTTCTGTTTCTTTTGACCTGCTTTTTTCCAAAACACGCCATAACTTCATCATACATGAACTGCAATCCAAAACCATATGAGTCGAAAGGCCAATTCCTGTGCAGTATGGCGGGGTCGTATTCTTACTTTTTTGCAGAGGGGGGATCAATTGTCAACATACTTCTCCTCATTTCCCTGCCATTTACAATGCAAAAGGCTGTTCCCCTGCCATTTTTCACGGGACAGCCCCTTTCATTCAGCTCTTTTTCTCAATATCACTCCGATAGATCAGATAGCAATCGCTAGGTTCATCGCTAATTTCTTCGTGCGCAAAAACAATCGTCCAGTCCAGCGTAGAGTCAAACAGGTACATATCAAAAGTGAAGCGCGTGTACGATTTCATCAATTTTTCGGCATCCATCGTAAACACTTTGCCGGATGCAAACTCTCTCCCTAACGGGCTTGTTGCATCCCAGAAAAACAGCAGCTCTTGTTTGCTCTTCAAATAATTGGTCGCGTCTTCCAGGCTCATCCCCTGCATGTTGTCAAGAGCCACTTCACTCAGAAACTCCCAAAGGTATCCACTGTGCCAAGGTAATCCAGTGTGTATTGCTTCATATCTTTTATAGAGAAACCTGCGAATTTGGTCGCTGTCCACATCGAAATATGTTTCGATGTACTGTTTGCGAAGCTGTTTGGCCCTCGCTTCGGGCAAGACGGGGATCTGCCGCACATTCACGACATCTGGCGAGTATTCGACTAAATTATAAGTGTACGAATGATACTTGCCGCCTGCTCCCAATACAAACTTTCGATACTCGCTGCAATCGTCCTCATTACCGAGTATGTAATTCGTCATCGAAAACATATCGTGGACATAGATGTCTTGATAATCAGGCACTTTGGCATAAAGACCCGCAGGTACTTTTGCTGCAACACATCCCTCCGGCAGATTCTCTATGGAACTGACTTGCTTGCCGAAAATCTCTTTTTCTCCGATGGAAAAGTAATAAAAGACATGAGGATTAATCACATGGTCAATCTCTGACAAGACAGGGTCGGGGGCTTCAAAATATTCATCCCAGTCAACCCCCAATCCAATCTCAATCCCTGCGATATAAAATTCGTCCATTTCTACAATGGTTAAGCGCATGTTATCCTCCTTATTTTTTACCAAAAACATGGCAGGAAAGGGCGTAACTGTATATGTTACGCCCTACCATTACTTTAACCCACTCACGAGAAGGAATGATAATCTCCCAATCCATCGCTTTACTTTCAGTATTCAGACTTGTTGAGGCTGCTAATCTAGCAACTCAAGATTACAGATTGCAATACCTTCACTATTAAAATCTGGATTTTGTTACCACTTGCACTTATAACATATTTTTACTTTTTCTGTAAACAAATTTTTCCCTCCATCTCAACACTGTCATTCAAAAATGAAAGATAATCATTCAAAAATGAATGAATCTTTGCAATCAGATTCTATTTTTCCAAAAATACAAATTGGTATAATGTTTGCATACTTGAATATAAGCGCGGCACAAATAAAGGAGGATATGTCGATGCAGCATGATTGAATCAGGTTACGAGGTGTTTGACACATACCAACAAGGGGGGAACCACATGTCCCAACAGCAAAGCAACACCTTGCAAAAGAAGTTGAAACCGCGTCATTTGACGATGATCTCGATTGGCGGAGTAATCGGTGCGGGATTGTTTGTCGGCAGCGGTTCGGTGATCAATTCCACAGGTCCAGGCGCCATTCTCTCGTATGCCTTGGCCGGGCTGCTCGTGGTAATGGTCATGCGCATGCTGGGAGAAATGGCTGTCGTCAATCCGGACAGCGGCTCCTTCTCCACCTATGCCCATCAGGCGCTGGGGCCCTGGGCAAGCTATACGATCGGCTGGCTGTACTGGTTTTACTGGGCCATTGTGATTGCCATTGAGGCGACGGCAGGCGGCGCCATCGTTCACGGCTGGATTCCGTCCGTGCCGGTCTGGTTGTTGAGTCTCATTCTGACCGTGTTATTGACCATTACCAACGTGCTGTCCGTGAAGTCGTTCGGCGAATTTGAATACTGGTTTGCCATGATCAAAGTGGTGGCGATCAGCCTGTTCATGTGTATCGGGGCTGCCATTCTGTTCAATCTGATCCCTGCCATCCCCTCGCCGGGATTGACCAACCTCCTGGGACAGGGCGGATTTTTGCCCAATGGCGCTTCGTCCGTATTCGTCGGGATCGTCGTCTGCGTCTTCTCCTTTTTCGGAGCGGAAATCGCCGCCATCGCGGCAGGCGAAACACCCAACCCGGAAAAATCCGTCGTCATCGCCATCAAAAGCGTGATCTGGCGCATTCTGCTCTTCTACATCGGCTCTGTCGCCATTCTGGTGATGCTTCTGCCCTGGAACGCCGCCGACCTGCTGAAGAGCCCGTACGTCACGATGCTGGACATGCTCGGCATCCCGGCAGCCGCGCAAATCATGAACGTGGTCGTGCTCGTCTCCGTTCTGTCCTGCTTGAATTCCGCGCTGTACACCAACTCGCGGATGCTGTATTCCCTGGCGCGCAAAGGAAACGCACCGCGCTCGCTGCTGCAGGTAAACAAAAACGGGGTTCCCGTTCGCGCCGTCCTGGCGAGCACCTTTTTCTCCTATCTCTGCGCGATTTTTCACTTTGTGTCTCCGGACAAGATCTTCCTCTTTCTGGTCAACGCGTCCGGTGCCATCGCCATTCTGGTGTACCTGGTCATCGCCGTGTCGCACGTGCGGCTTAGAAGAAAACTGGAGCGGGAAAATCCGCAGGCCCTCACGCTGAAAATGTGGGCGTTTCCCTATCTCACCTACCTGACCATCGCCGCCATGGTGCTCATTCTGGTGTCGATGCTCTTCATGGAATCCATGCGATCCCAGCTCTACCTGACGATGCTGATCACCGCTCTCGTCGTCGCCTCCTACTTCCTGTTCAAGCGAAAGTCCGCCGCGCTTGCTCATGAAGCTGGCGAAACCGAAGTGGAACACCAAAACCAGAACGCCTCGTAATCCCCCAAAAAATCCGTTAGCGCCCGGAGCGTTAACGGATTTTTTCGCCAGACCGCCGCAGAAGAAAGACAGCTCTTCCCCCACAGAACAAAACAGCCGATACCTGCATGCAGGCATCGGCTCAACCTCTGCTATGAAATTGGCTTGTCGATTGCTACAGGCGATTGAAAATCACCAGTTTGCTTTCCGTCATCTCTTCCACCGCGTACCTGACCCCTTCACGGCCCAACCCGCTTTCCTTGACACCGCCGTACGGCATGTGGTCGACGCGGAAGGTAGGCGTATCGTTGATGAGGACACCGCCCACCTGGAGCTTTTCGGCAGCCTCAAACGCCGTGTGCAGATTCTCCGTGTAGATGCCCGCCTGCAGCCCGTACTTTGAATGATTGACCAGCTCGATGGCTTCCTCGACGGATGCGACCTTGTTGATCAACACCACGGGGGCAAACACTTCCTCGCATGACACTTTCAACGTCGGCGCCGCATCCAGAAGCACCGTAGGCAGCAGGCAGTTGCCCTCTGCCGTACCGCCAGTCGCCACCCTGGCGCCGTGCTGCACCGCTTCGTCAATCCAGCCGAGGACCCGCTGTACTTCGCGCGGGGCGATCAAGGCGGAGATGTCCGTCTCGGGCAGAAGCGGATCGCCCACCTTCAACGTCTGGACCGCCGCGATGAATTTTTCCACAAACTCCTCATACGCCTCCTCGTGGACATAGATGCGCTGCAGCGAGATGCACACCTGCCCCTGGTAGGAAAACGCGCTGGTCACGCAGCGATTGATGATCTTGTCTATGGTGACGCCCTTGTCGACGATCACGGCCGCGTTGGAGCCCAGTTCAAGCACCACGCGTTTTAACCCGGCCTGGTTGCGAATGGCCTTGCCGACTGCGGCACTGCCGGTGAAGCTGATCATGCTGACGCGCTCGTCGGCGACGATCTGTTGGCCCACTTCGCCGCTGCCCGTAACGATGTTCAGCGCGCCGTCCGGCAGTCCTGCTTCCTGCAGCAGCTCGGCCAGGAAAAACGCCGACAGCGGCGTCTGCGGCGCCGGTTTCAACACCACGGTATTGCCTGCTGCAATAGCGGGCCCCACCTTGTGGGCGACCAGATTCATCGGAAAGTTGAAGGGGGTGATCGCTCCGATTACGCCCAACGGCTCCCGCGTGGTATACGCCACGCGCCCTTCGCCGCCCGGGGCCGCGTCCAGGGGAATTGTCTCCCCGTGGATGCGCTTGGCTTCCTCTGCGGCAAACTTGTACGTCGTGATGGTGCGCTGTATCTCTGCTCTGGCTGTCGTAATCGGTTTGGCCGCTTCCCGCGCGATGATGACCGCCGCTTCTTCCTTGCGCTTCTCCAGCAGGGTCACCAGCTTCTCCAAAATGGCGGCACGCTGGTGCGCCGGCATTTTCGCCATGGTGTCTCGGGCCTGGTACGCCGCCTCAATCGCCCGATCCACTTCGGCTGCGGTCGCCATCGGAATTTCTGCGATCTTCTCTCCGGTATACGGGGAAAAAAGGGGGGTGTAAGCCGCGGCTTCCACCCATGCTCCGTTGATAAACAATTTTTGCTTGATCATTTGTGCTCCACTCCCTTATGATGCGAACTTACGGCGTGACGAGTTCCCCCAGGACTTCTTCAATGATGTCAAGACCTTCATCCAACTGCTCATCCGTAATCACCAGCGGCGAGAGAAAACGCAGAACATTGCCGTACAGACCTGCGCTTAACAGTACCAGCCCGCGCTGAATGCACTCCTGCACGATCCGGCCAGTCAGGTCCTTGTCCGGCTCCTTGGTGACCGGATCCTTGACCAGTTCCACCGCACACATCGCTCCCAGACCGCGCACGTCGCCGATCACCGGATACTTCTGCTGCAGGCTGCGGAAGCGCGACATGATGCGTTCCCCGATCGCGTTTGCCCGTTCCGGAATGTTTTCTTGTTCAAACATCTCAATCACTTTCAAGGCCGCCACGCAACCAAGCGGGCTGCCGGCGTAGGTGCCTCCCACCTCGCCGGGGTTGGGGGCGTCCATGATTTCCGCCCGGCCGGTCACGGCGCTGATCGGAATCCCGGCAGCGATCGACTTCGACATCGTCATCAGATCCGGCACGACGTCAAAATGCTCCATGGCAAACATCTTTCCGGTACGGCCGAAGCCGGTTTGCACCTCGTCGGCGATGAACAGAATCCCGTGCGCTTCGCAGATGCGCTTTACCCCTTGGACGAAGGTTTTGGAGGGAACCACGAATCCCCCTTCCCCCTGCACCGGCTCCATGATAATCGCAGCCACGTCTTCGGCAGGCACTTCGGTCAAAAAGAAGGTCTCCAGCCGCTGCAGAAGCTGTCGGTCCAGTTCGTCGGGAGTCAACCCGTCGGCGCGGTAGTAGTACGGATAGCTTATCTTGTAGGTGTCGGGGGCAAACGGACCGAAGCCGTACTTGTACGGTTTTACCTTGCTGGTGAGCGACATGCCCAGCAGCGTGCGGCCGTGGAAACCCCGTTCAAAAGAGATGATCGCTTTGCGGCCGGTGTACTTCCGGGCGATCTTCACGGCGTTTTCCACCGCTTCCGCCCCGCTGTTCAAAAACATCGTTTTCTTTTCATGCGTACCCGGGGTGATCTGGTTCAGCTTCTCGGCCAACTGGACATACGATTCGTACATAAACACATTAAAGCCCGTGTGAATGAACCGGTCCAACTGCTCCTTGAGCGCAGCCACAACGGTGGGGGGACAGTGGCCGGCGTTCAACGTCCCGATCGCCCCCGCAAAATCAATGAAGGTATTGCCGTCAACATCCGTGATCAGCGCACCTTCCGCCCGATCAGCGAACGAAAACACCGTATGGGATAGGCCGCGCGTCACGTGCTTGTCCCGTTTTTCCAGGATTTCCTGCGCTTTCGGACCAGGGATGGCCGTGTTCAGCTTGACAAAGGTACGAGTGGTGGTCTTCATCGTAAACCCTCCTCGGAAGTTCGTTTCGGTCACGATTTTCCTTTTGCAAGGAGCGTGCCAACCTGAAAACACGCAGAGAGTAGGGCAGATGAAACTGTGTATTCCTGACAGTTATTCAAAAATGAATGACCGTTATTCAATGCTGCCGGTGTTCCCGATCCTGCTTGCAAGACAAAAAACCTTAGCCGGTGATACCGGGCTAAGGTTTTGTCTCCTGCTTTCTGTTTCGGCTGATTTTCTGAAATCGCCTGCTGAGCGTGGGCTGGCTCACTTCCAACACTTCGGCCACCTTCGTAATCGTCTTGTACTTGGCCAGGGCCAACTGGATGAGCTGCGATTCCGTCAGCTCCACCGCTTCCTTCAGCGGAATAATGCGGTTGACCTGGACGGGAGACTGGTCCTTCTCCCCACGACGGCTCAAAATGCTCGTCAGTTCATTTGCGGTAATCAGGTTTCCGGGAGAGATCACCATCGCCCGCTCGATCACGTTTTGCAGTTGCCTTACGTTACCCGGCCAGTGGTACGCGTTCAACATCTCGATGGCGTCCTCGGAAAAAAACTTGCGGGTTGAAAACTTTTTGTTGAATTTCTCCAGAAACGCATAGACGAGCGGTTCCACATCCTCGATCCGCTCCCGCAGTGCCGGGATGTACAGGGGAATCACGTGCAGGCGGTAGTACAGGTCTTCCCGGAACTGCCCGCGCTGCACCATCTCCTCCAGGTTTTTGTTGGTGGCGGCGATAATCCTCACATCGACAGGAATCGGACGGGTGCCGCCCACCTTCAGGATTTCTCTCTCCTGCAGAGCACGCAGCAGTTTCACCTGCAAGTTGATCGGCATTTCGGCGATCTCATCCAAAAACAGGGTGCCTTCGTGCGCCAGCTCAAACAATCCCTTTTTCCCCTGCAGGCTGGCACCGGAAAAGGCTCCCTTTTCATACCCGAACAATTCGCTCTCCAGGAGATTTTCCGGAATGGCCCCGCAGTTGATTTTGACAAACGGCTTCTCCCGTCTGGCGCTGCTGTTGTGAATGGCGTTGGCGATCAGCTCTTTCCCGACACCCGATTCACCGTACAGGATCACGGTCGATTCCACCAGCGCGATCCGCTTCACCTGTTCCATCACCTGAGCCATCGCCTCCGACCGGTATATCACCTCGTTTACGGCGACAACCTGGTGATTTCGCAGTTCATCGATTTCTTCCTTGTATTTTTGCGTCAGGCTCTTGGCGCGCTGCAGTTCGCTTTTCAACTCGCTCACTTCGGTAATGTCCCGCGACGCGATGACAATTCTCTCCAACTGCCGTTTCTTGTTGAAAATCGGATTGCCGACCGCCAGAATTTTGCGTCCGAAGCGATTTTGCTGCACGATGGAAATTTTGCGCTTCTCCTCCAACACCTTGCGCGTGACGGACGGCTTGAACCAGCCTTTTTCCTCCAGGTCGAGGATGTTCTTGCCCACCACCGTGGACAGGTTTACCCCCCATAAATTGTTCGCGCTGCGATTGGACACGCGCAGGATCGTTCCCGTCGCGTCCACGACCAGGATTTCATCGTAGATGGAATCCACAATCGCTTCCAGGTCTTTCGTCAATTCCGTCACATCCTGAGACAGCTTTCGTTTCATCAGGATGTTTTCCATTGTCACCGCATCAAGCCAGCCCGCAATCTCTCCCCGGTCGTTTTGGACAAGCCAGTAGGACGCCTGATCGGGCCGCTGCTGAAACAGCGCCTCTTCGTCCACCACGGCAAAGGGCTCGCTATAGGTCAGCTCCGCGGTTCCCTTCTCCAGCTGCCGTAGCAGTCCGTGCGCGTCGCACACGCCTACGATTTCCCCGCGGCGGCGCACGACCAGGAGACGCGCTCCGCTGATCTGTTTCAGGGCTTGTTCGATGGTAACGGGATGTTCTACGATCACAAAATCGTCGTATATTGCTGCCATACGCTCCACAGTCATCTTCCTTGTGATCCAGAATGAACGTGCTCGTTTCGTTTGCCGCCAGATCACGGCTCGATCGCGTGCGACAGAAAGGAGCACCTTGTAGATGAAGTCTACCACAAAGCGTTCAAAAGGCCAAAGCGTTCCATTCCAAAAAAAAAATCCTCCCTTCCATTCGCAAGGGAAGAAAAGGGAGGCCGGGTGGACTGGGTTCAAATCTCTAACTCACCAAGTCGAACGAGTTCGACTACTGCTTGAGATCGACCTTTGACACCTAATTTCTGCATGACATTGCTGATGTGATTGCGTACGGTCTTTTCGCTGATGAAGAGTTGTCCGGCAATCTCTTTCGTCGTCTTATCCTGGACCAAGAGTTCAAATACTTCTCTTTCTCGATTTGTCAACAACGGCTTGGTTTGATCGCTACCCTTCAATCGTGCCACCCCTCCTTGTGGGCTCTACAGGAACAAGGTTGAGGGATTACAGAGTCACCTTATCCTATGTAGGGGGGTGGGTGGTGGTGCCGGAATTACAGGGATTTTAGGCTTTTGTCTTACATCCTATTCAGAAAATGGGCGATGGGTTCCAGAGGTTGCAGCGAAGAGAATTTTCCTTACAGATAAACCAGTTAATCGCGCCCACATGCTGCTCAGATATACGATGTGCGCTTGTACGTCTCCTGGAAGTGATCGCGCAGCCCCTTGGCGAGCAGGGAAAACGACCCGACGGCAAACACGAAGCAGATCAGCGGGATGAGGAAAAGCCAGGCGTTTTTGCTGTAGACAAAGGTGCGATAGGAGCCGAGCAAGCCGGCCCACTCATGCGTGATGGATTGGTAGAGGACCGGATCGTACGACATTTTCGTGCCGCCGATGAACAGGTTGAACATGCCCATCAGCCCCATCAGCGTCATCACGGCCACCGTCTCCGTCGCCATGATGACGACCACCTGTTCCTTGATGTGCGGCAGGACGTGGCGAAACATGATCTGCCCCCGACCCGCTCCCATGGAAACAGCCGCCAGCACAAACTGCGTCTCTTTGATCTGCTCCGTCTTCTGCCGTATGGACGAAGCGACACTGGGCACGCCCAAGACGGACGCTGCGCCGATAAACAGCGCGACCAAGGTGGAGACGGACAGCTCCGAATTAATGCTGACCCCGCGGAGGAAAAAGTAGACCGGGATGAACAGCGGAATGTAGCTCCAGGCGTTTTCCACTGACAGCCACCAGCGCTGCGGCTTGTCCTGAATGCCGATGTACAAGCCAACCAGCGTGCCGAGCAGCACCCGGAGCAGCGCGACGGCCAGCGTGACGAAAATCGTGTACGGCGCCCCGTGGAGCAGCAATGTCAGCAGGTCGTAGCCCCAGTTGTCCGTCCCCAGCCAGTGCTCTGCGGACGGTGGAATCGGCGGGGAGAGGTATACTGATTTGCCGTTCACCGTCTCGCTGCGAAACACTTCCTGAAAATTCAGTTCATACGGAGCGATGTACGGCCCTATGAAACCCAGCACCACGAGAAATGCCACCAGGATTGCACCGATCCGCAATGACCAGTTGGTTCGACGTAACTGCATGACAAAACCTCACTCAAGTGGATCTAATCGTTCATTTGTAGACGAACACCCGCTCAAACAGGTACAGGATGGCCCGGATCAGCACATAGACGAGAATGGAGAGCAATATGATGCCCATCAGTCCCATGACGGCCGCGTTGAACTGCAGGTCGGCATTTTTGCTGAAAATGAACCGGGTCAAACCGACGACGTTCAGCAGGTATTCCACGACAAACAGGTTGGTTACCGTGATCGCGATCGTCTTTTTCAGATCGGCCAAAAGAAACGGTTTGACGTTCTTGTAGACGTGGTGAATGAGAATGTGCCAGATGCCCATGCCTTTGGCCAACACCGTGCGGATGTAGTCTTCGCCTCCGATCTGGGCGTACTTCAGGCTGACCCCCTTCATCAGGAAAATGGTAGGCCCGATGGACAGGATGGTCAGGGGAAGCCAGTTGTTGGTCGAGTCGTTGAAAGGCGAGAGCGAGATGATTTGGATGCCGGTCGCCTTGTAAAACTGGATGCAGCCCAGAATTGCCAGCAAGATCAGGATGAAGTCGGGCACGGTGGTGATGACGTCCAGCACCCGCTGCAGCTGGCGCACGACGCCGAACCGCTGCAGAAACAATCCAAACAATAGACTGGCGGTGACCGCGATCAGGACGCTGAAAAACAGCAGTCGAAACGAGCTCAGCGCAAACGGCCCGATGTCCTGGGCGATGCTTCGCTCCGTATTCCCCACCCAGTACGTGCCGAGTGAACCGTCGGCGATCTGCTCCAGCAAGTACACCGTGAGAATGACCATTCTTTCCGGCTCTACATGCACCTCGTCCTCGTCGGCGTACAGCATGAACGGCGCACTGCAGACGACGACCACGAGCAGAAACATCGCGATCAGCTGCTTGACGTAGGTCAAGCGAATCAGCCCTCCTTCCTACTACCAACAATACACGATTTGACAGAATTCAACCAGACAATAAAGAGTATTTTCTGTTTTCTTGCAATTCCTGCTGCTGCTGAAGAGCGCCTGCCCGAGCGCCGTAAAAATGGCGTGCCGCCTCCTGCCGCACGCCTTCTGCCTATTTCACCACGATGACCTGTATCTCCATGCGCCCCATGTCACTCAGATCCAGAGGAGCCGACAGCGCCGGGCCGCTCACTGTCAGCATGTCACTGTGCTGTATCAACTGCGGCGGCGTGATGTCAATTTCGACGCCCTGGCTGTACAGAATCGTACTGGCGTTGCCGGAGATCATGTTGCCCAGTTCGGAAATCGCGCTTTTTCCCAGCTCGTCCAGTTCACTGACGGGAAAACCGCCCATCATGGCCGAGACAATTCGCAGTGCGAGATCATTGTGCAGGCCGAACAGGACGTCACCTTCCAGATGACCGGTCATGCCGATGCGAATCCAGGTATGGTCGTCTCGGCAGTCCCACTCAGTCACAGCCAGCTCTCCCCGCGTGACGGTCACGTTGCAAAACTGTTGAATGACCATGGAGGCCGACTCCAGAAACGGATTGAGGTAATGGACGTTCATGATGGTTCCATTCCTTTCCCGGTCAAAATCTTCCTGTTTGTGCCCATTATAATGTCGAAATATGACAGTTACAAGAGATTTGCATAAAAAATCCTAATACTTTAGTCCTGGATTACAGGAACATCTGGAAAAAGCCCCCTGATTTCGGCAGCCGCATCCGCCCGCTTGGTGTAGATCCGCACGCATGTACGCAAATCCAGCACCTCCACTCCCACCTCGTGACGGCTGAGCTGCCACAGCGGCCCCTCCAGCCGTTCAAAGGCAAACACCGTATCCCCAAAGCAGAAACACTCCCGGACGCATCGCTCCGGCGGATAGTCCGCTCCCTCCTCCAGCAGGTGGACCGGTTCGAGGCCGAACTGCTGCAGCAGATGAAGCCGGTCGGCGAGCTGATCACCCCGCTTGCGCGAAACGCTGCGGCGCGGCGAGAGCAGCGGATACGCTTCCCGTACATATTCCCACTTGATGCCGTGGAAAAACACAGAAATCCCCTCCTGACCCGTAAAACGCTGTCGCGGCAATCCCCATGCTGCCGACATGGGCGTAAAAACGGTGCCCTTTCAGCGAAAAAAGGATGTCACCCGGACATCCTTTATCCGCCTTTCCCGATGACGATGATCTCGCCGTGGACCTCCCGTCCCAGTGCGTCGGTGGCGATCACCAACAGTTTCTGCTTGCCTTCCCGGACGCCGTCCAGCAGTACGCGAAACTCGCCCCGGTCGTTTACATCCGCCGGCAGCCGGCGATCGCCGTAGACGATCTGCAGCCGCGCGACGCCCGCAGCCGTCACCTTTCCGGAGACGGGAACCGATGACCCGACGCGGGCCTCCAGGCTGTTCTGTTCCAGTTTCAGCGTCGGAGCTGGCAGCGCTCTGGCCGTGTAGGTGAGCCGCTGCTCCCCGTGGTGCAGCACCAGTGAACCGGCATGGGCATCGACGTACGCGTAAACCACCAGCGAGGATTGGTTGCCGGCCCCGTCCTTGCCTTCCAACAGGATGCGGTTTTCCCCGTGCTTAAGGGACAGCGTGTGCGTGAATTGCTTCCAGACCGGCTTTTCCAACTGGTCTTCTTCCCAACTGCCGACGATCTGCCCGTTGACGCTGACCTGCCCCTTGTACGTCTGGTCGCGGTAATGGAAGCGGATCGGGACGAGCATGCGCTTGGTGGCCCCATCGTAGAGAATGTCTTCGGAGCCGTCGTTTGCTAACTGCAGGACCGGCGGCGTCGTGTCCACAATGACCCGCTGCGTGAACTGCCGGGTGTTGCCGTACATGTCGCTGGCGCTGTACGAGACGTAGTTCAACCCCTCCGGCAGGCGCAGGACGGTCTGAAACGCTCCGTCCACCTCCACCTGCACCGGTTTGTTATTGATCAAGAGGCGCACGCGGTCCAGCATGTCTTCCCCGCTGATCCGTCCGCTGATCGCCACTTCCGGCTGACGGGAAATCAGCACGTAGCGGAACAGGTCGTTGGGGAATTGCACGTACGGCGGAACGACGTCGCTCTTTCCGTTGAGGTGGACGATGCTGACATTGCCGGCGTAATCGTAGGCGACCAGCGAGACCTTTTTGTCCGGCTGGCTGACCACCGCGCTCGTGACGTTGGCCGAGTACGGTCCGCCCGTCTTCTTTCCGCCTACGTACAAGAGATAGCCCTGCACATCCTTGTCCTTGCAGCTCCATTGGACGCGGTTGCCCGACAGCGACGCGGTGACGACGGGTGCTTTGGTGTCCACCCGGACCGGCAGGGTCAACGTCTGCCAGTTGGCGTTTGGCCCGTCGATTTTGGCACGGATGACAAACTGGTAGACGCCGTCTGGCACCGGCTCGTACGTGCCTTTTTCCGGGGAGTACCCCCTGCCGTCCCAGCTCCACTCCTCCCGCTCGGTGTAGTAATAGGGAATGCCCCGTTTGGACTGATCGTACTTCCTCACCTTTTCGTCGCGAGCCAGGGAGCGAATCAATTTGCCCGTGCGGTCCGTCACGTCCACCATGACCTGCTTCGCGTTGCGCAAAAAGGTGATCGACGGAGCGGCCGTGTCGTAGTGACCGTCGCCGTTGGGAGAGAACGCAATCTTCGCCGGGTCCACCTGCACTGTCCCGTCTTCACTCACCCCGACGACTCCCAGGTAGTCACGGTATTTCCACTTGTCGTTTTCCTTGTCGTGATACCAGGTAGTCTTCACGCCGGTCCGGTTTTCCTGGCTTTCCTCCTCCCACATGGGGGCGTCCATCACCCGCGGCTCGTCCCAATCGCCGTAAAAGCCGTAGTACGGCACGCGCAGCACGGGCTCATCGCCATTCACCGGCTCAAAGGCGATATAACCTTCGGCAAAAATGTTGCGCTCCGTCTCCGCCGGAATGTGCAGCGTTACCTTGACCTCCGCACGCTCACCCGGCCGAACGGTCACCTGCTGGCTGGAGAATTGCAGCCGTGCCCCTTTCAGCGGGGTTTCCGTCAGCAGGTTCAACCCGTTTTGACGCAGGTCGGTCAGCACGCCGAACTCGTCCTTGATTTTGTAGGTGAGCGGTTTTTTCCCGAATTTGTTGTCCACGAAGAGGGAAAACGTCGTGCGGTTGCCGATTTCCCCGAGCGAGACACCTGCCTTTCCTTTGGCATCGGTGACAATCGCCGGCGTCTTGATCGCCTTGGCGATCTGCATGAGCCCCGCACCCTGGACGCGCGGGCTGTACGGCAGTTTTCCCGGCCGGCTGCCCTCAGAAGCGGCAGCAGTCTCCCGCGGGTCGAGGACGGGATTGGCCGTATTCATTGCGGCCGCCTTTAGCGTCTCCACCAGTGCCCGCCCTTGCAGGTTGCGCCCTTGCTTCAGATACGCCTGCTTGATGAGCGCCATCCCTCCCGCGACGTGCGGCGTTGCCATTGACGTGCCGCTTTTGACCGCGTAGTCTGACTCCCGCACTATCGACAAGATCCCTCCGCCCGGTGCGGCGATTTCCGGTTTGAACTGCAAATCGGGCGTCGGCCCCCAGGAGGAAAAGGCAGAGATGGTGCCCCCATCCGGATACGGCATTGGATTTTGCGCATACTGGCCGTCAAAGGTGACCGTAACCTTTTTGCCCTTTTTCAGCGCCTGGGCCAGCCGCTCGCCCGTCTGTTTCAAAATGGAGACGGCGGGAATCTGTTTGGCATTCTCCGCGCTGATGATCAGCGGCCCCGACTGGTTGTTGTAGATGATTACGCCTGCCGCTCCCGCTTCCTTGGCCAACCGCAGCTTCTCGTCAAACGGGATGTCACCCCGCTCCAGGAGCACCACTTTTCCCTTGACGGAGACGTTGTAATCTTCCTTTTTCCCCTTGCCCATATAGATCAGCGGATACGGTTTGAACAAGGACTGGACAGGATTCATCACGCTGCCGCTGCTGGCGTGGCCGTGCAGGTAGACCACCCGCTCCAGCCCGTCAACCCCCTGTACGGCAAAGCTGTAGCCGGCCAGGGCGGTCGCATTGACCGACGCGACGGAAAAAGCGTCCGGTGCCAGACCGGGAGAGCCGATCATGGAGACATCGGGATTTTGCGCTTTTACCTTGTCGCTGCCAAAGTAAGCGTCGTTGCCCGCTGCCGCCACCACAATCACACCGTTGTCCACCGCCCGCTTGATGGCATACTGCTCCGTGTTGGTCTCGTCCACATATCCGGCCGCTGAGCCGAGGCTCAGGTTGATCACATCCGCTTTTTTCGCAATCGAATCGTTGATCGCAAACAGGATCGATTCGCTCAATCCCGGCACTTCCCCTTGGTAATTGCTGAACACTTTCTGGCTCAGCAGTTGAGCTTCAGGCGCCACGCCCTTCAGCTTCCCGTTGGCCGCCACAATCCCGGCGACGTGCACGCCGTGCTGCGATTCGCCCACGTCCTCGGTCGTCTGGTTGCGGTCTGCCCAGTTGTAGCCGGGGATCACTTTTTGCGTCGAACCGGACTTTTGCTGGGCAAGCCGCTTGTCGCGCGGCGCAGGCAGATCGGGGTGCCTGCTGTTGATACCGGTGTCGATCACCGCCACCAGCATGCCTTCCCCTTTGACGCCGGCTTCCTGCCACGCTTTCGGCGCCTCAATCATCTCCAGTCCGGAGGCAGGGGGCTGCGCCACCATTTCGCCCTTTAGCACGTGCTCTGCCGCATTCCACTCGTCTGCGCCGGAAGCAGTAATTCCGCTGCGCTCCGGTTCAGACGCAGCCGCCTTCGCCTGCCAGTGGGCATCGCGAAGATCCTGAAGCACTTGTTTGGCAAAAGCGGCATCCTGCCCGCGTTGATTGGCCTCTGCCGTCCACATGTCCGCCATCTGCGCCGGAAGCAGGGATAGTGCCATCCCGATGCACAAGATCCGTTTTTTCATCGTCTGCCCCCCAAAAAAACATCCATTTCTTTCAGTTTTCCTTTGAAGGGAGATTCGTATTCCCAGAAATCGGATGGGCGAACAGATTGACAAATGCGTTGGCGCGCTATATATTTAAATACGTTAAATATTAGACACGATAAATTTTAACGATAGAAATTGAAGTGTCGTTGATAATGGAAGGTGAGTGACATGGATCAACTGGACTTGGATCAAGCGACTGAGCGGCTTCAGATCGCCTTTACCACGACGATGAGAAAAATAGGACAGGAACTGGCGGAATCGTCAACGGATATGACCGGTCCGCAGTTTTACATCCTAAATATGCTCGCCAAAAAGGGGCCGGATTCCGTGAGCGACTTGGCGGACGCCATGTGCGTCAAACCGAGTGCGATCACAGCAATGGTAGACCGGCTGCTGAAACACGGTTACGTCCAGCGAGATCGGCACGAGCACGACCGGCGTGTCGTGACCATCCGCTTGACCGAACAAGGTGCAACCATCTTGAAGCAGGCCAAACAAAAGCGAAAAGCGGTCATTGAACGCTATCTGCGCCATCTGAGTCCGGATGAGCTGGAGGCGCTCGTCCAGCTTTTCGAGAAGCTGGCCCGTATCGCAACACATGAGAAGGAGTGACATCATATGCAAGAACAGCAAGAACAACAGGAAAAACGCGGACTTCTCATTGTCGGACTGTTAGTGGCGATGTTCTTTGCGTCGCTGGACAATACGATTGTGGGAACCGCCATGCCGCGCATCGTCGGCGAACTGGGCGGCTTGGGGGTCATGACCTGGCTGACTACAGCCTACATGCTGACGTCCACCGCTGTCGTGCCGATCACCGGCAAATTGGCGGACTTGATCGGCCGAAAAGTGATCTATGTGACCGGTTTGATTCTATTCATGGTCGGTTCTGTCCTCTGCGGAGCTGCCCAGTCGATGAACCAGCTCATCATCTTCCGCGCGATCCAGGGCATCGGCGGCGGCATCATGATGCCGATGGCGATGATCATCGTCGGCGATTTGTTTACCGGCGAGCAGCGGGCCAAATGGCAGGGGGTCTTTGGCGCAGTCTTCGGCCTCTCCTCCATTCTGGGGCCGCAGGTTGGCGGCTGGATCGTCGACTCGTTGAACTGGCGATGGGTCTTTTACATCAATCTGCCTGTCGGCATTCTCGCCGTGATCCTGATTGCATCGGCACTTAAATCGCAGCGGCTGAACGGACCGGTCAACATTGACATCTGGGGCATGTTTACCATGACCGGCGGCGTCGTCAGCCTGCTTCTCGCTCTGACGTTTGGCGGAAAAGACTTCCCCTGGGCGTCGTGGCAGATTCTCTCGCTGTTTGCTCTCTCAGCCGCGTTTCTGATCGCGTTCGTGATCGTGGAGTCGAAAACAGCTGAGCCGATTTTGCCGCTGCATCTGTTTCGCAACAAAACCTTTTCGCTGTTGAACGGCATCGGGTTTCTCATGTCGGTCGGGATGTTTGGCGCCATCATGTTCGTGCCGTTATTCATGCAGGGCATCGTCGGCATCAGCCCGTCCGAGTCCGGGACCATCATGGTGCCGATGATGCTGGCCATGATGCTGACCAGTATCATCGGGGGCCGGATCGTGAAAAAAATCGGCGTCCGCACGCAAATGCTGGTCGGGATGATCACGATGGCTGTGAGCTTCTGGCTCTTGTCCACGATGGTCGTAACCACTTCCCAATGGGAAGCCATGGCATACATGATCGTGCTGGGATTGGGAATCGGGCTGGTGATGCCGCTGATTACCATCGCGCTGCAGGAAGCCTTCCCCAAATCGCAGCGGGGGGTCGTCACATCCTCCAGCCAGTTTTTCCGACAAATCGGCGGAACGTTTGGCATGACCGTTTTGGGAGCGGTCATGAACCATCGCTCGACCGCCCTGCTGACGCACGACCTCATGCCGCGTCTGGAAAAACTGCCGCAGGAGGCTCACGGCATGGCGGAGCAGTTCTCCAATATGATTCAGACGAACCCGCAGGGCCTATACTCCATGCTGCTGAGCCCGGAGGCGCTGGCCGCCATTCCGGAGAACATTCGGCAGTTTCTGCTGCCAATCCTCAAGACGGACATGGTCGCCTCGCTCCATGAGGTGTATCTCGTCGGACTTGTCTTTATCCTGGCAGGCGCCGTGCTCGCCATGTTCCTCGGCAAGATCAAGCTGTCTCCACGGGAGCAAAAGGCAGCCGAACAGAAAGCCGCGTAACCATCGCACGGCGCTCACTCGGGAAAACGGCTCGAACATGATTCCAGGCAGATACCGACATGCAAACAGGCGTGCAAACCACAGTAACGGTTTGCACGCCTGTTGTCTGTCATCCCCTGAAAAAATCAGGAGAAGAAGAATTTCTTCAGCGCGTGTTTGGTCGTCTCTTTGTTCATGTGAGCGATGGAAGTCGTCAGCGGAATGCCTTTCGGACAAGCCTGCACGCAGTTTTGCGAGTTTCCGCAGTCGGCGATGCCGCCGTCTTCCATCAGCGCTTCCAGACGCTCATGTTTGTGCATCGCACCAGTAGGATGCTGGTTGAACAGACGCACCTGGGAGATGGCAAACGGACCGATAAACGCCGATTTTTGGTTGACGTTCGGGCACGCTTCCAGGCAGACACCGCAGGTCATGCACTTGGACAGTTCGTACGCCCATTGACGTTCCACTTCCGGCATGCGCGGACCCGGTCCCAGGTCGTGGGTACCGTCGATCGGAATCCATGCCTTGACGCGTTTCAGCGCGTCGAACATGCGGCTGCGGTCTACGGACAGGTCGCGCTGTACCGGGAAGGTGCTCATCGGTTCCAGACGGATCGGCTGCTCCAGCTTGTCGATCAGAGCGGAACACGCCTGGCGCGGTCTGCCGTTAATCACCATGGAGCACGCGCCGCACACCTCTTCCAGACAGTTGGATTCCCAGTTGACCGGTGTCGTTTTTTGACCTTGCGCGTTCACCGGATTGCGCTGTATTTCCATCAACGCCGAAATCACGTTCATGTTCGGACGGTACGGAATCTTGAATTCTTCCTTGTACGGAGTGCTGTCAGGGCTGTCTTGACGAGTGATAATCAAGTGGACAAACTTTTCGGCCATGATCAGTTCCCTCCCCTCTTACTTCTTCTTGTCGGACGTGTAGTCGCGCTTACGCGGCGGAATCAGCGAAATATCCACGTCTTCGTAGTAGATCTCCGGTGCGGTGGTCTCCGGATTGAATTTGGCCATCGTCGTTTTCAGGAACTTCTCGTCGTCGCGTTCCGGGAACTCCGGTTTGTAGTGAGCGCCGCGGCTTTCGTCGCGCATCAGTGCGCTGATCGTGATAACGCGGGCAAGCACCAGCATGTTCCACAGGTGACGAGTGAAGGTTGCGCCGGAGTTGCTCCATTTGCTCGTGTCATTGATGTTGATCCGTTTGTAGCGCTCCATCAGTTCCTGAATTTTTTCGTCCGTCTTTCTCAGGCGGTCGTTGTAGCGCACGACGGTCACGTTGTCGGTCATCCACTCGCCCAGTTCCTTGTGCAGGAGGTACGCGTTTTCGGTGCCGTCCATCTTGAGGATGTTGTCGTATTTCTCCTGCTCTTTCTTCGTGTAGCTGTCGTACAGCGTGGAGGGAAGAACGTCGCAGGACTGTTCCAGACCGTTCATGTATTCGATTGCCTTCGGACCTGCCACCATGCCGCCGTAGATCGCGGAGAGCAGGGAGTTGGCACCGAGGCGGTTCGCACCGTGCTGGGAGTAGTCGCACTCACCCGCAGCGAACAGACCCGGGATGTTGGTCATTTGGTTGTAGTCTACCCACATGCCGCCCATCGAGTAGTGCACGGCCGGGAAGATTTTCATCGGTACCTTGCGCGGGTCATCGCCCACGAACTTCTCGTAGATCTCGATAATACCGCCAAGTTTGACGTCCAGTTCTTTCGGATCTTTGTGGGACAGGTCGAGATACACCATGTTTTCGCCGTTGATGCCCAGCTTCA
Source organism: Brevibacillus sedimenti (assembly GCF_020923495.1). Classification (GTDB taxonomy): domain Bacteria; phylum Bacillota; class Bacilli; order Brevibacillales; family Brevibacillaceae; genus Brevibacillus; species Brevibacillus aydinogluensis. Next base: position 2,257,338 of record NZ_CP064048.1, on the reverse strand, counting down.
GATCCACGCAGACGTGGAAGATTTCGCGGGTGGCGATGTCGCGCGGCACCAGGTTGCCGTAGGCCGGGTACTTTTCTTCGAGGAAGTACCACGGTTTGCCGTCCTTGTAAGTCCAGACGCGTCCGCCTTCACCGCGGGCCGACTCGGACATCAGGCGCAGCTTGTCGTCGCCCGGGATGGCGGTCGGGTGAATCTGAATCATTTCGCCGTTCGCGTAAATGACGCCCTGCTGGTACGCCGCAGATGCCGCCGTACCGGTGTTGATGATCGAGTTGGTCGATTTGCCGAAGATGATGCCAGGTCCCCCGGTTGCCAGGATGACGGCGTCGGCACGGAAGGATTGAATCTCGCCGGTACGCAGGTTTTGCGCCGTGATCCCACGACAGGTGCCGGCATCGTCCAGAACAACCCCGAGGAAATCCCAGTATTCGTACTTGGTCACGAGACCTTCCGTTTCAAAGCGGCGCACTTGCTCGTCCAGCGCGTAGAGGAGCTGCTGTCCGGTCGTTGCACCGGCAAACGCGGTACGGTGATGCTTGGTCCCCCCGAAACGGCGGAAGTCCAGCAGACCTTCCGGTGTACGGTTGAACATGACACCCATCCGGTCGAGCATGTAGATGATGCCCGGTGCGGCGTCACACATTGCTTTAACAGGCGGTTGGTTGGCCAGGAAGTCGCCGCCGTAAATGGTATCGTCGAAGTGCTCCCAGGTGGAGTCGCCTTCCCCTTTGGTGTTCACCGCACCGTTGATACCACCCTGGGCACAGACGGAGTGAGAACGCTTTACCGGAACCAGGGAGAACAACTGTACGGGAACGCCCTTTTCTGCTGCTTTGATCGTAGCCATTAATCCGGCAAGGCCGCCGCCGACAATGATCAGTTTACCTTTTGCCATGAATGAGTCCCCCAATCCCTACAGAATGAATGCAGACATCGCCCGCAAGCCAATGAGCGAAACGATTACAAAAATGCCCATGGTCAGATAAGTGGCGAAACGCTGGGAACGTGGACCGACGGTGATGCCCCAGTGTACGAGGAACGACCAGAGCCCGTTGGAAAAGTGAAACACGGTGCTGAGAATCCCGATCGTGTAGAAGACAACCATCATCGGACTGCTGAGAATGTTGGTCATCATGTCAAAGTTCACTTCGGCACCCAGCGCTTTTTGAATGCGCGTTTCGTACACGTGCCAAGCGACAAAGATGAGTGTGATGATTCCCGTAAGGCGCTGCCAGAGGAACATGTGGTTGCGGAAATGTCCGAAGCTGCCCACATTGTGTTTCGCCTGGAAGGCAATGTAGATCCCGTACACAGCATGGAACAGGATGGGAATGTAGATGAAGATGAATTCCACGGCGAGCAGGAATGGAACGTTTTCAATCATTCCTACTACCTGGTTGAAAGCTTCCGGTCCCCGGGTTGCCTGATAGTTCGCTGTCAAGTGGAACAAGAGGAACAGCCCGATTGGGAACAAACCGAAAAGAGAATGCAGCTTGTGGTTCAGAAAGCTATGGCCTTTTGCCATACAATGGTCCCCCTTTCAATCGTAAGTAGCGTTCTTTGGTTAATCTTTTCCCCACTATCCTAACCCATTGCCCAGCCGGTTAGACATGACGGCAGCTGCCTGCCACCCTGCTACACAGCCAGACAAATTGTGTCGGAAAACGGAAAAAAGTTGGGCAAAACGTTGAACCACAACCAATTGTACTCCTGTCTACAGAGAGCGTCAAGACAGTGAATAGACTAATTCCATTGTTGGATTACACGTATTAATCGTCCGATTTTTCTATGAATCTGTCATAGATTCGGCCGCTCTCTCATAATCTGTTACCAAACAGGTAGAGCAAACCGGCTGTAATAGACCTGGCGGCCGCAGGAGGGTCCGACAGGGGACAAGCCTCGCGCGGCCTGCAGCCGGGAAGGAGGGTCGTGACGTGAAAGAACCGGATCAACTGGAAGCCTTGCTGCCTTCCCGCATCATCGCAGATATTGAGCGCATCCACATGCCCTATCTGGGCTATCACTTACTGCGCGAGCACCTCACCCGCTCGCTTTTGGGCGAAAGCGAACCGCCCATTCTCCACTGGCTGGGAAAGGAAATGGGGCGGCAGATTCCCATCCGCTCCGCCAACGGTCTGGTGTTTCCCTTTATCCGTCTGGGGCTGGGCAAACTGGACCTGTTGGAAGACGGGGAGCGGCAGATTCGTTATCGGCTGACCCATACCATCTATCGCTACATGTCGCCCGAACGCATCAACCGTTCCCTCTCTCTGGAGTGCGGGATCATCGCCGGTGCTGTCGGCCGTTGGAAGCAGCGGGAGATGAAAACCCGGATGGAGACGGAGGAGACGGGCAGCGTCCTGATTACCGTTCACTGGTAAGGTCTGGCCGGGACGAAAGTGAGCCGACCGGGCAGGAGCGGGGAGGCGAGGCATCGCGCTGCCGCTGCCACGCGATTTCCCGCAAACATCCCACCAGAAGAAAATCCCCCTTTTTCCGCGGCGAAAAAAGGGGGACAGCATGTGTGTTCCGTATTGGGCTGTCAGCGGGTCATACTCCGTGTACGACAGCTGTTTCCGCCACGTCGAGGCCGTATGCGGTGTGCAGGCAGCGCACGGCCCGCTCGGTGTGTTCCGCCGGGATGACGCAGGACACCTTGATGTCAGACGTGGAAACCATTTTGATCGTGATCTCCTGCTCGGCCAGCACGCGGAACATCTCGGCGGCCACGCCCGGATTGTTCACCATGCCGGCTCCGACAATCGAGACCTTGGACAAGCCCTCTTCGCATTCCACTTTTTCAAAACCGAGCTGCTCGCGGTGGGCGTTCAGCGTATCGAGCGTCTTTTTCAAGTCGCTTCCTGCCACCGTGAAGGAAATGTTGGTCACGGCCGCGTCGTACGAGCTTTGGATGATGATATCCACGTTTACCTGGTGATCCGCCAGCGTGTTGAACAGCCGGGACAGCGTGCCTACGCGTGCAGGCATCCCCACAACCGTCACCTTTGCGACGTCTTCGTCGTGGGCGACGCCGCTAACTACTCTTCCTGTTTCCATATGCGCACCCTCCTCTACGTACGTGCCTTCTTCTGTCGTAAAGCTGGAGCGGACGACCAGCCGGACCTTGTGGGTCTTGGCTGCCTCCACCGAGCGCGGATGCAGCACGCCCGCCCCCAGGTTGGCCAGTTCGAGCATTTCATCATACGAGATGCTGTCCAGTTTGCTCGCCGTCGGAACCACACGCGGGTCGGCAGTGTAGACGCCGGCCACATCTGTGAAAATTTCGCATTTGTCCGCGTTGAGACTGGCTGCCAGCGCCACCGCGGACGTGTCCGAACCGCCGCGGCCCAGCGTGGTGATCTCGCCTGCTTCGCTGACGCCCTGAAATCCAGCCACGATGACGACCCGGCCGCGCGCCAGTTCCCTTCGGATTCGTTCCGTCTCAATATGGGTGATCCGGGCCTTGCCGTGGATCGACTCGGTCGTCACTCCCGCCTGCCAGCCCGTCAGGGAAATGGCGTCATACCCCTTTTGGTGCAGCGCCATCGCCAACAGCGCAATCGACACCTGCTCGCCAGTCGCCAGCAGCATGTCCATCTCCCGCTCCGACGGGTAGGGGGAAATCTGTTTGGCCATATCCACCAGCACGTCCGTGGACTTGCCCATTGCCGACACGACGACGACCATGTCGTGTCCAGCTTCCTTATATTGAATAATCCGGTCCGCTACTTTCATAATCCGTTCAATGGTACCTACGGAGGTGCCTCCGTATTTATGCACGATCAACCCCATGCGGCTTCTCTCCCTTTTCCTATTCAACATGTTCACATATCTCTTTGGATTCTTCTTTCATCAGGCCATCTTCTCAGGCCATCTTCGTTTCACTATTATTATTTCTCACTCTTGCAAAAAAGGCAGCGACGAGGATACACCTGTCACTGCCTGCCAGTTCGACATACCGGTTCCTCCTTCCCTTGGCCACGTGAACAGTTGAGCATGACAGAACATCCCCTGTTCCATTCTCAACCGACATCGTGAGATAGCTCTCCATCCGGCAACGGGAATTGCACGGATGACAGTCCTGCGCTTATTCAACGCAGACCCAGCACGGAGGAAGCGGGCCTTTCTCCGTACTTCGGCGAATTCCCCTTTCCCGTACCCGTCACAGATGCCCGATCTCAGGGAGGTACTCATGGTTTTCGCGCCTCTACCTCACTCCTAACGGGAAGTGAGGCTTGTTATGCTGTTTGTATGGGATTATACCACGTGTACGAAGGCGGTTCAATCAGAAATTTCATTAAAGTTTGCAGCATCATGGTAAAGTCCGTGCCTGTACGAGCCGTAACTTCTGTCCTAGCCCTTATTGCCAGATGATGCCGAAAATTGTATATTATTTCTCAATTTCATAGATTTTCATGTTGGGGGTATGCGAATGAAGACGATCGGCCTGATTGGAGGAATGAGTTGGGAATCGTCGCTCGAATACTATCGGTTGATCAACCAGCTCGTCAAAGAGCGCCTGGGCGGCCTGCATTCCGCCTGCTGCATCATGTACAGCGTCGACTTTGCACAGATCGAGGCATTTCAGCGTGAGGGGCGCTGGGACGACGCCGGTGCAGCGCTTGCACATGCGGCAAAGGCGCTGGAACGGGCGGGAGCCGACTTCATCGTGCTCTGCACCAACACCATGCACAACAACGCGGAGGCGATTGAACAAGCGGTGGCAATTCCCCTGCTGCACATCGTCGACGCCACGGCAGAGCGAATTGTTCAGCGCGGAATTCGGCGCGTTGGCCTGCTGGGCACCCGTTACACCATGGAATTTCCCTTCTATCGCGAACGGATGCGCCGATACGGAGTAGAAGTGCTGGTGCCGGACGAGCCTGACCGCGCCATCGTCAACCGCATTATTTTTGAAGAGTTGTGCCTGGGAAACGTATTGCCAAAGTCCAAGCAGGAGTACCTGCGGGTAATGGACGGCCTCGTTCGCCGCGGAGCGGAGGGCGTCATCCTCGGCTGCACGGAAATCACTCTGCTGATCAAACCGGAGGATATGCTTGTGCCGCTGTTTGACTCCACACGCATCCACGCGGAGGAAGCCGTGACGCGGGCTCTTGGATGACACACGTAAAAAAGGCTGATGCCCGCTCCCGTCAGGCGTCAGCCTTTTTGTCTGTTTCGCCGGATGCTCCGTTTGCATCCCCGTCCGCCTGTTGTCGCAGGTGGCGCAGGATCTCTCGGGCCAGCTTGTCGCCGATGCCGATCTGCCGGAAGTCTTCCACGGTCGCTTCACGCATTTTTTTCAGCGAGCCAAAATGCTGGAACAACAGCTTGCGCCGCTTTTCGCCAACACCGGGAATCTCGTCCAGCCGTGACGATAGCATCGTCTTGCTGCGCGCCTGCCGGTGAAATGTGATGGCAAAGCGGTGCACCTCGTCCTGAATTCGCTGCAGCAGGTAAAACTCGTAGCTGTCCCGGCGAAGCTCCACCGGCTCCGGCGGATCGCCGTAGAGCAACTGCGCGGTCCGGTGCTTTTCGTCCTTGGCCAGGCCGCAGACGGGGATGTAGAGCCCCAGCTCGTTTTCCAGCACGTCCATCGCCGCGCTGATCTGCCCCTTGCCGCCGTCGATGACGATAAGATCGGGCAGCGGCTGGCTTTCCTTCAGCAGGCGGGTGTAGCGGCGGCGAATCACTTCCCGCATCGCCCCGTAGTCGTCCGGCCCCTCCACGCTTTTGATCTTGAATTTGCGGTACTCTTTCTTGTCCGGCCGGCCATCGGTAAAGACCACCATCGCTGACACCGGTGTCGTGCCCTGAATGTTGGAGTTGTCAAATGCCTCGATGCGGTGCGGCGTACCAATCCCAAGGATGTGCCCCAGATTGTGCACCGCCTGGATCGTCCGCGCATCGTCCTTGGACATCAGCGCAAATTTTTCCTGCAGGGCAATCCGCGCGTTTTCGGACGCCATCTGCACCAGTTCCCGCTTTTTCCCTCGCTTGGGCGCGTACACCTTGACGCCCAGCCACCCCGCCAGCAACTCCGGTTCGCTTCGTTCCGGCAGCAAAATCTCCTTGGGCAGCGCGTTTTGCTTGTCGTAGTAAAACTGGGTGACGTAGGACATGAAATCCTCCGTCTCGTCGCCGTAATACGGGAACGACGTCGTCTCCCGTTCGATCATCTTGCCCTGCCGCATGTAAAAGATCTGGATGCACATCCAGCCCTTGTCGACAGCAAAGCCGATGATGTCCCGGTCCACCGTGTCGGTAAACGTCACCTTCTGTTTTTCCATCACGGCTTCGATGCTGCGGATTTGGTCGCGAAGCTCCTTGGCGCGTTCAAACTCCATGTTTTCCGCTGCCTGCAGCATCTTTTCCGTCAGCTCCTGCTTGACCGCCTCATGGCCGCCGTCGAGAAAACGGCAGATCTCTTCCACCAGCCGCTGATTCTCTTCCGCAGGCACCTCGTGAACACAGGGGGCCAAACACTGCCCCAGGTGGTAGTACAGACACACCTGCTTCGGCAGCGTTTTGCACTTCCGCAACGGGTAGAGGCGATCCAGCAGCTTTTTCACCTCGGATGCCGCTCCCGCATTGGCGTAGGGGCCAAAATAGCGCGCCTTGTCCTTGACCACCTTGCGGGTGATTTCCAGGCGCGGATGTTTTTCATTGGTAACCTTGATGTATGGATAGGTTTTGTCGTCCTTCAGCATTACATTGTAGCGCGGATTGTGCTGCTTGATCAGGTTGCACTCCAAAATCAGCGCTTCGATCCCCGAAGAAACGACGATGTATTCAAAATCGGCAATTTCGCTGACCAGTAATTGCGTCTTGCCGTCGTGACTGCCTACAAAGTAGGAACGGACGCGGTTTTTCAGCACTTTGGCCTTGCCCACGTAGATGATGTCTCCGTCCTTGTTTTTCATCAGGTAGCAGCCCGGCTTCTCCGGCAGGACGGCCAGCTTGTCTTTCAAGGAGCTGTTCACGGCTGCCCCCTCCTTTCTTCATATCCGGACCAACGGCCCTTCCCGCGCGGGCGGGAATATACGTTCCGTCCCCATGTTACCACGTTTTGCGGCGAAACACGAGTGTTTGCGCTGGCATAAAAAAATCAGCATCCGCGCAGTGCAGATGCTGATGACGGCCCCCGCCCGGCGCAAGCGGCCAGGCAGGTGCAGATCCGTTTTCCTTACAGGTGTTTGTTCAACGTGCCCATCAGCGCATCCTTCGGTTGGAAACCGATTACCTTGTCAACCGGTTGACCGTCCTTAAACACGATCAGGGTCGGAATGGACATTACGCCGAAACGGCCGGCAGATTCCGGATTCTCATCCACGTTTACCTTTACGATTTTCAGTTTGGTCCCTACTTCACTGTCGATCTGCTCGAGTACCGGCGCGATCATTTTGCAGGGACCGCACCACGGAGCCCAGAAATCAACCAGGACAGTGCCGCCTTGCTCCACTTCCTGGGAAAAGGTCTGGTCGGTTGCATTCACAATTGCCATGGTATCGTTACCTCCTTTCTATACGGTACGCCAAAAGGTTCCATACGCCCTACAGTATATCATTCTCCACCGGAAATGACTACAACGGACGACACTTTGCCGCGCTTTCCCCGTTAGTCTGTCCGAAATCGCCGCTCTCTATTGTCCCAAGTGCTTCAGGCGGTTGATTTCCCGCTCGTGGTCGCACACTTTGCGGTGCAGCAGGTCAAAAAACGGATTTTAGCAGTTGATAATGCCGTTCCAGGCGGTCAAAGCGGCGGTTGGTTTCGTCGCGAAACGCGTACATGTCGTCGCGAAACGCGTACATTTCACGTTTGAACTCACGGAGCTCCTCGACCGATTCCTTGACGATGCGGTTGTTTTCCGCCACCATGTGGATCAACTGATGCAGCAGTTCCTCACTCATTCCGACCACTCTCCCTTTCCTAGTTATTATAGCGGACAGGAGAAGCATACGACAGCGGGGGCGGACAAAAAAACGACCGCAGACAGAGAGCGCTTCATGATGACTGATGCCCGCCGCATGACTTCCCGTACAAAAAACGGCGCCCCGTCCAGGGCGCCGTTCCGTACCGCTCGCTTATACGAGCACTTTTTTGAATTCAGCCGTGAGCAGGGGAACCACCTCAAACAGATCGCCGACGATGCCGTAGTCCGCCACCTGGAAAATGGGGGCTTCCGGGTCCTTGTTGATGGCGACGATCACTTTGGAGTTGGACATACCTGCCAGATGCTGGATTGCTCCAGAGATGCCGCACGCGATATACAGGTCGGGTGTAACCACTTTCCCCGTCTGGCCGATCTGCATGGAGTAGTCGCAGTAATCGGCATCGCACGCGCCGCGGGACGCGCCTACTGCGGCGCCAAGCACCTCAGCCAGTTCGTAGAGCGGTTTGAAGCCGTCCGCGCTTTTCACGCCGCGACCGCCGGAGACGATGATCTTGGCCTCGGAGAGATCCACCTTTCCGCTCGTTTTGCGAACCACTTCCTTGACGATGGAGCGCAGATCCTTGATCTCCACGTCAAACAGCACCACCGTCGCCGTTTTCCCGGTGTCGGCCGCAGCCGCCGGGATGTTGTTGGGCCGAATCGTAATCATGATCATGCCGTCGCTGAACTTCCGTTTTTGGAAAGCCTTGCCCGCATAGATCGGCCGCGTAAAGACCGGACCGGGCTCCAGAGCCGTCACGTCAGAGATCAGACCGTACCCGAGACGGGCGGCAACACGCGGCGCCACGTCACGGCCGATCGCCGTGTGCCCCAGCACCACCGCGTCAGGAGAGACATGGTCAATCAACTGTTTCAGCGCTTGGACGTACGCGTCCGGCGTATACTGGGCCAGCGCGGCGTGATCCGCCACGTAGACCGTACCGGCGCCGTGATGTCCCAGTGTCGCCGCATGCGCGCCGCTGTCCGGTCCGAACAGGGCAGCCACCACTTCGCCGCCTTCTGCCAACACCTGCGCGGCGGCCAGTGCTTCCAGGGACACGTTGCGCAGTTGACCGTCACGCGTTTCTGCCAATACCAGTACCTTTTTCATCTGGATCCTCTCCCTCTCGCTTAGATCACTTTTGCTTCGTTACGCAACAATTGGACCAATTCGGACACCTGTGCCGCCAATTCGCCGGAGAGAATGCGGCCCGCCTGCTTTTTCGGAGGCAGGGTCTGGTCGACGATGACGGTCTTCGCCTGGACGTCCTGGGCGGACAGGCCAAGATCGTCCGCAGAGAGGCGATCCAACGGTTTTTTCTTGGCTTTCATGATCCCCGGGAGGGACGGGTAACGCGGTTCGTTCAGCCCCTGCTGGGCGGTGATCAGCACCGGCAGGCTGGTTTCCACCACTTCCAGGTCCCCTTCGACGTCGCGTTCCACCCGCACCTGGGTGCCGTTGATCTCCAGTTTGACAGCCGTGGAGACGTGGTTGATGCCCAGCTCTTCAGCCAGACGGGGACCGCCTTGTCCAGCGCCGGTGTCAACGGCCATCTGTCCGGCGAGGATGATGTCGTACCCCACTTTGCGGGCGACGGCAGCCAGCACTTTGGCAGTCGTGTACTCGTCGCCGAACAGGCTTTCGTCGTCAACCAGAATTGCCTTGTCCGCTCCCATCGCCAGTGCCGTTCTAAGCTCTTGTTCCACGCTGTCCGTACCGATGGAGACGACGGTCACCTCGCCGCCGTGCTCTTCCTTCAGTTTGATCGCCTCTTCCAGGGCGTATTCGTCGTACGGGTTAATGATGGTTTTCGCGCCGTCATCCAGGATTTTTCCATCCTCGATGACGATTTTTTCTTCCGTGTCAAAGGTTTGCTTCATGACAACCAAAATGTTCATGGGATTCCCTCCTTACTAGGTGGCGCAATTCCAATAGAAGCTAGCGGTCGGCAAACTGCGGCTTGCGCTTTTCCAAAAACGCGGCAACGCCTTCCTTGACGTCTTCCGAAGCGAACGCTTCAGCGAACAGTTCCGCTTCGCGCTGCATGCCATCTGCCTTGCCGAGCACCGTCCCGGCATGCACCGACTGCAGTGCCAGCCGCAGGGCGACAGCGCTTTTTTGGGCAATGGCGGCAGCCAGTTTTTTCGCTTCGTCCAGGAGCTGGTCCAGCGGATGGACCGCTTCCACCAGTCCGATGCGCAGCGCCTCTTCGCCGTCGATCATTTCGGAGGTGAGGATCATCTGCGTCGCCTTGCCCCGGCCGACCAGACGCGGCAGCCGCTGCGTGCCCCCGTAACCGGGGATGAGGCCCAGGTTGAGCTCGGGCAGGCCCAGCTTGGCTTCGGGCGCCGCCAGCCGAATATGGCAGGCCATCGCCAGTTCCAGACCGCCGCCCAGGCACGCCCCGTTGATCGCGGCAATGATCGGTTTCGGGAAGGTTTCCAGACGGTCAAACAATTGCTGTCCGGCTTTCGCCATCGCTTGGGCATCTGCGGGCACCAGTTGGGTAAACTCCTTGATATCCGCCCCGGCGATGAAAAAACGGCCTTCGCCGGTCAAGACGATCGCCTTTACCTGACCGTCCCGTTCCAGATCGTCCAGAAGCGCTGCCAGCTCCGTCAGCGCCGCCTGGCTCAGCGCGTTGGCCGGCGGACGGCTGATGGTGACGACGGCAACGCGATCTTCCTTGTGCACTTGCCAATACGAATACATCCCTCTCCCCCCTGCTTGCGTCAAGTCATGAAGCATCCGCCATCTGAGCGAACGCTCAGTCTTCACGTTTTTATTGTAACAAACGAAATCTTGCAAAAAAAGCGTTTTCTTTTGTCATTTTCCCTTCATACCGTACAGGAAGAGGTTATGAATGGGGTCAACATGGGAGACAAGATCGTACTTGCATTGTTTCATGACCCAGGATGTCGTCACTTCATCCAGCGTTCCGAAAATCATTTTCCGCGCCACGCGGACGTCGATGTCCGGGCGGAACACGCCTACCTGCATGCCTTCGTGGATCACTTCGTCAATCAGGTTAAAGTACTGCTTCATCACGGCACCAATGCCCTCACTGATTTCCGGATTGGACTGGCGCAGTTCAATCTGCGTCACTTTTGCCAGATCCGGGTCTTGGGCCAACTGGCTTAAATGGGCGTGAACCAGGACGTACAGTTTTTGCTCGACCGACTCTGCTTCAGCGATTCGTTCCCGGCAGGTTTCGATAAAGGCCCCCATCTTTTCGTTGAACAGGGAAATGAGAATGTCATCCTTGTTCTCAAAGTAGAGGTAGATGGTGCCGTCCGCTACCTTCGCTTCTTTCGCAATTTTGGAAACCTGAGCGCTGTGATAGCCATGACGAGCGATGACGCGAACAGCCGCATCAATAATGGCTTGATATTTTTCCCCCGTTTTTTTCGCCATACGTACCTCCACGTTTGCTTCGAATCAATGCAAAATGAATGATTATTCATTCATGTTTACAGTGTAATATAGGGCTCCATCCGCTGTCAATCCCTCGTCCGCCTGGCCAAAAACAAGCGGCAAGTGGACTGTCCGGGAAGTCCTCTGCTGAAATAGCCTGTCCCCCGGTCTGTCAAGAAAAAGGCCGCTCCCGATCAGGAGGGCGTTACGGGACAGCATTCACGGTCGATGCGATTGTGCGGCGGTTTCCGCCTGTCTTTCCGTTCGTTTCTGGCGGGCTTCAGCTCGTCTTGACCTGGTCTTGGTCGGCGCTCCGTTTCTTTTCTTCCTCCTGCAATTGGCGGCGCAGCACTTTGCCCACCATCGTCTTGGGCAGCTCTTTTCGGAACTCGTATAACCGCGGAATCTTGTAGGCAGCCAGGCGCTTGCGGCAGTGGTTCTCCAGCTCTTCCTCGCTTACCTGCGCTCCTTCCTTCAGCACGATAAACGCCTTGACCGTCTCGCCCCGGTAGGGGTCCGGCACGCCGATGACGGCTGCTTCCTGGACGGCGGGATGCTCAAACAGCACTTCTTCCACCTCACGCGGGTAGATGTTGTATCCGCCGGCGATTATCATGTCCTTCTTGCGGTCGACGATGTAAAAGTATCCGGCTGCGTCCATGTAGCCCATATCTCCGGTCAGCAGCCACCCGTCCCGCAGGACAGCCGCTGTGTCTTCCGGACGGTTCCAGTATCCGAGCATCACCTGCGGCCCTTTGACCGCCAACTCGCCGATCTCTCCCTGGGGCAGTTCTTCCCCGGTTGCCGGGTCGACGATACGGCAGTCGGTGTCCGGCCAGGGCAGGCCGATGCTGCCGTTGACCCGCTTCCCCCAGATCGGATTGGAGTGGGTGACGGGGGACGCTTCCGTCAGGCCGTACCCTTCCACCAGCCTGCCGCCGGTCAGCTCTTCAAATCTGCGCTGCACCTCCACGGGCAGCGGTGCGGAACCGCTGACACAGGCGGTAATGGAGGACAAATCGTATTTGGGCAAATCAGGGTGATTGATCAGTCCGATGTACATCGTAGGTGCGCCGGGAAACAAGGTGGGTTTTGTCTTGTCGATCAGTTTGAGGATTTGCTTGGCGTTGAATTTGGGGACGAGAATAATTTCCGCCGCAATGGAAATGCCCTTGTTCATCACCGTGGTCATTCCGTAGACGTGGAACAGTGGCAGGGCGGCGAGAATTCGTTCCCGCCCTCTGACGAACTTATACATGACTGCCTGGCACTGCAGCGTGTTGGCGACGAGGTTGCGGTGTGTCAGCATGACTCCCTTGGCCAGGCCGGTGGTGCCGCCGGTATACTGCAGAAGCGCGATGTCCTTTTCCGGGTCAACCTCAGGCGTGACCGGATTGGTAGCGCTTTCTTTCAACACGGAAAGAAAAGGCTCAACATCACCGCCGTAGGTTATCTGCGGATGGTCGCCCTGTTTCTTCTGCACCAGCGGATACAGTATCTTTTTGAAGAAGGGTAGAAAATCACCCACACTTGTAACGATCAGGCGTTTCAGTGGGGTGGAGGCCTTCACGGCCGCGACGCGGCTGTACAGCAGGTCCAATGTGATAATCGTCTCGGCTCCCGAGTCGTTCAACTGGTGAATCAGTTCCCGTTCCGTGTAAAGCGGGTTCGTCATGACCACCGTCCCGCCGGCCATCAGAGTGCCGTAGTAGCAAATGACTGCCTGAGGCGTGTTGGGCAGCATGACGGCGACACGGTCCCCTTTTTTCACGCCGCGCTTGATCAGCGCGTTGGCGAACTGATACGACATCGCCAGGAGCTCCCGGTAGGTGATCCGCCTGCCCATGAAGTACAGCGCAGGACGATCGGGAAACTCCGCGGCCGACTGTTCCAGAAAGTGAGTCAGTGGAACACGGGGGTATTCCAATGACGGTGCGGTCTCGGGCGGGTAATTGGCAATCCAAGGCTTGGCGTTTGACATGGGCAAATTCCCTCCAGTCCCTTATTGGCCTTACCTCTCCCGTACGATCCACATTCATAACCTCTTCCTGCTTCCATTCTAGTCGAAAGATAGGTAATTTTCCAACGAAAAAAATCGAATTGGATGTGATTTTTGCAAAAAAGGGCGGGCGCTTTCCTGCTCCGATCAATGCCGGGCAGGAAACCAGTGCCCGTGGTCAAGGGATCAGCGCCTCCATCAGCAGTTGGCGAACGCGGGACCGCTCCTCTTTTGGCACCAGATGATACCAGCCGAGGACGCCGTTGTGCCAGATCCGCTCGTCCGCTCCCGTAAGCGTGTCCGTCGTCAGCGTATTCGGCTCGGTGTCGCCGTAGGCCAGCAGGAGGGAGGCGATCTCCCGGTCGGTCAGATCGGTTTTGATATGGCTGCCGAGAATGTCCATCAGCGAAAACGCCTTGACCAGCGCCTGCGCCGACGTGCCCTTGTCAATCAGGGCCTGGACGATTTCCTGCTGCCGGGCGATGCGTTGGTAGTCGCTGTCTTCCCGCCCGATGTCACTTTTGCGGTAGCGGACGTAGTCGAGCGCCTGTTGACCGTTCAGTGTCTGCAGTCCCGGCTTCAGGTCAATGTAGGTGTCGTCGCTCGGATCAGTGTACTTCATCCGTTTTTTCACCTCGATCTGCACCCCGCCCAACGTGTCCACCACCTGCCGGAAGCCTTCGAAGTCGATCGTCACGTAGCGGTCGATCTTGAGGTTGAAAAAGCGCTCCAGCGACTGTTTGACCAGCTTGGGGCCGCCGTAGGCCATGGCGTGGTTCAATTTGTCGTAGCCTTTTCCGGGAAGTTCCATGTAGCTGTCCCGGGGGATGGAGACGAGATGCACCTGCTGCTTGGAGGGATGCACAGCCGCCAGCATCATCGTGTCAGAGCGGGCCTGCTCCCCGTCCCGGCTGTCTGTCCCAATGACGAGCAGAAGAAACGGTTTCAGCGTTTTGGCTTGGGCCAACAGCGCACCGGGCAGCTGGTCCCCCTTCGCTTGCAAAGACGCTTCCGTTCCCGCCTCGAGCGGGGCGTACCATTCCCGCGTCATCCGTTTGAACTGGAAGGCGGCAAAGGAGACCGCCGCCAATACGCCGATCGCCACAACGACTGCTCCGTACCGGGCGATTCTCTTTCCGTATCTGCGCCAAAACGTATGCATGAACGAGACCTCCCTTTGACAAACAGGACCCCATCTGTGCTAAGAGATTGATGGGGTCCTGCTTCCATTGTTGACCGGGGAGATCTTGTTTAAACCTGAGCGTTGGCGCTTCAGTCCCTTTCCACAACCATCGCCATGCCCATTCCGCCACCTACGCAGAGCGTGGCCAACCCGCGCTTGACCTGGCGGCGCTTCATTTCGTGCAGCAGCGTGACGACGATGCGGCAGCCCGTGGAGCCGACCGGATGGCCGAGTGAGATGCCGCTGCCGTTGACGTTCGTGATCTCGCGCGGCAGCTCCAGCAGCTTTTCCACCGCCAGATACTGGGCGGCAAACGCTTCGTTTACCTCGATCAGATCAATGTCGGCCAGAGTCAGGCCCGCTTTGGCTAGCGCCTTTTTCACCGCCGGCACCGGTCCGTATCCCATCAGATCAGGCTCCACCCCGGCCCAGGCATACGAGACGATCCTGCCCAGCGGAGCGATGCCCAGCTCCCGTGCCCGGCTCTCCTTCATCAGCACGACCGCAGATGCCCCGTCGTTCAGCCCGGAGGAGTTGCCCGCCGTCACGGTCCCGTTTTCGCGAAAGCTGGGCTTCAGCTTGGACAGGCCCTCCAGCGTGACGTCCCGGCGGGGATGTTCGTCTGTCTCCACCATCGTCACCGCTCCCCGCTTCGTTACTGCAACGGGAATGATTTCCTCACGAAACAGGCCGCTGTCGATCGCCCGCACCGCGTTTTGCTGGCTGCGCAGGGCGATTTCATCCTGTTCGGCGCGGCTGATGCTGTAGCGCTCCGCCAGCCGTTCCGCCGTCTCCCCCATCAGGATGCCAAAATGGGGATCGGTCAAAAGTTCCCACATCGCGTCGGTCATCTCCCCGTGCGTGAGGCGTTTGCCCCAACGGGCGTTTTTCAACACGTACGGCGCATTGCTCATGCTCTCCACGCCGCCGGCGATTACCACCTCACAGTCCCCCAGCAGAATTTGTGCGGCACCGCTGACGATCGCCTGCATGCCGGAGGCGCACTGGCGCTGTACGGTAAAACCGGTCACCCGGTTGCCGAGCCCGGCGTCAAGGGCTGCCACGCGTGCAATGTTGGCTTCATCGGTCCGCTGGATGCAGTTGCCAAGGATCACTTCATCAATCAGCGACGGATCTACTGACGATTTGGCAATGACGCCGCGAATCACCGTTTCCGCCAGTTTGCGAGCGCTTACATCTTTCAGCGCGCCGCCGAACGTGCCGATCGGCGTGCGTCCGGCTGCGACAATGACGATTTGTTCCATCGCAATTTCCTCCCCCGCGTTCGATTTTCCCATTTCTCCCATTGTGACACAGGTCCGATCGGGCGTAAATCGTTCCCGTACCATCTCTACTCCCGGGCGTCTTTCATCATGACCGTCACCCACTCGTCACTGTGCCGCTCCGCCACCAGCGAAAATCCGGCCTGTTCGTAAGCAGCCAGCACCTTGTCGCGATTCCACTGCACAATCCCGGAAAGGATCACCGTCCCTCCCTGCGCAATTCGCTTCCGCACCAGCGGCAGCATGGCCACGTCTTCGTCACCGCCGATATTGATCAGGATCAGATCCGCCTCCCGGGGCAGCCGCTCCTGTACGTCCGGTTCCAGCGCGTCACCCAATACGATTTCCACCGCATCCTCCGCCAGGTCGTTGTTGGCCAGGTTTACCCGGATCTGGTATTCGCTCTGCGGGTTGAGATCCACCGCAAAGACCGGCTGCCGGGCGCCGTTTTTGACGCAGAACAGCGACAGGATGCCGGAACCGGCGCCGATATCCAGCACTCGTTTGCCGGCGGGAGACCACTCCTGCAGCAGCAGCAGGATGTCCTGGGTAGTGCCGTGGTAGCCGGTGCCAAACGCCGCGCCGGGATCGATCCAGAGCACGTGTCTGGCTTGGGCCAGCGCCTCCGGCGGGGTCCACGTGGGTGCAATCCACCAGTCGCCCACCTGCACCTCGTGAAATGTCTCCTTCCACGACTCATTCTCCGCGGTCACCGTCTCTACTTCCTTAAGGCGGACCTGCTCCCCCCAGCGGCTGAGATAGTTCCGAAGCTGCTCCACATGCTCGGCTTCGCTCTCCCTAAGCGGCTCAAACAGGTAGGCGATCACCGGCCCGTCCGTCTTTTCCGCATAATCGTAGCCGTTTTCCGTCGTCAGCACCTCGATCTGCGGCTCCACCCAACCGAGTGTGTAGGCGCTGGCCAGCACCTCGCTGACAAACGCGTCTTCCGCATCCCGATCGACCAACAGGATGTACTTTAGCCATGTTTCTTCCATCGTCTGCCTGCCCCTTTCTCCCATCTGATCCTCTGAATGGATGGCGAGGATATGCGCTTGCATGGTATGATTATAGAATGGATGAAAACTTGTTTGGAGGCTTGCCATGTTTGACGAATTTTTTTACCGGCGCCGCAAGAACAAGGGGATGCTGATCCTGATGATCGCCCTGCTCATTATGGGGGCCGGTCTGTTCGCCCTGGGCTTCCTCTATTTGTTCTAGGGTTGCTTTACTTCCCCGTATTTACTCGATTATACTTGAGAATGTGTTTTTCCTGTACGTTTGATATAGAAAGAAGGTTCACTCCATGTCGCGTATTCTCATCTCCGGGTACTACGGCTTTAACAATGCCGGAGACGATGTGGTCCTGTATGGCATCATCAGCGCGCTGCGTCGGGAACAACCGAATATTTCCCTGGCCGTGTTGTCCAACCAACCGGAGCGAACGACGGCCCTGTTTGGCATTCCGGCGTACAACCGCTGGAGCCTGCCGACCATCGTGCGCGAGTTGATGCGAAGCGACATGCTGGTGATGGGCGGCGGAACGCTGATGCAGGACGTGACCAGTCCGCGCAGCGTGCTTTACTACCTGGGGATCGTCTCGATCGCCAAGCTGCTGGGTAAACCGGTCGTGTTTTACGCTCAGGGGTTTGGTCCGGTCCAGAAGCTTATCAGCCGCCTGTTGATCAAGCAGGTGGTGAACCGGGTAGATGTGATCACCGTACGTGACTTTGAATCAGGCGAAGATTTCAAGGCGTGCGGAGTGAGCAAGGCGCCGGTCTACGTGACCGCCGATCCGGCACTGACCATTTCGCCGGACGACGTGTCTGACGAGCGGGGGCGCCAGCTGTTGGCGGACAAGTTTGTCGACCTGTCCAAGCCGCTGGTTGCCATCTCGGTCCGCGACTGGAAGCAGGAGCAGCGCTTCAAGCAGTCGATCGCCCGGGCAGCCGACCTGTTTGCAGAGCGTGGATGGAACGTGCTGTTTGTGCCGATGCACTATCCCAGCGATCTGGCTCCCTCCCGCGACATCATCGCGATGATGCGCCAGCCGGGGGCAAAGCTGTTGGACGAGCCGGTCACCTTTCACGACATCATGTCCGTGCTGAAACAGTGCGAGTACGTGCTCGGCATGCGGCTGCACTCCCTGATTCTTGCCTGCATGCTCCAAACGCCGTTTACCGGCATCTCCTATGATCCCAAAATTGACCGGTTTGTCGAGCGGGCCGGCATGCCCAGCGCCGGCCATATCACCCGTTTGGACGAATCGGCGCTCCTCGCCCTTTTGGACGAGCGGCTGGCCGACCTGGAGCGGGAAAAACGCGTGATTGCCGAACGCTCGCAACTGCTCGCCCAGGAAGCGGCCAAAAGCAGTGAACTGGTGCTTCAGGCACTGCGCCGCAAAGCGTAAGTCTGACCACGTGGCTTAAAACGCCGACAGGGGCAGGTCTCCCCACAACGCGGACGAAAGGAGGACGTGCAGATGTCCGTTTCTTCCCAGTTGCTGATACGTTTGAACAAGCTGTTTCCGCTCCCCGTTCACCCGTTCAATCTGGCGAACGACGGGACGATGAGCTACACCGAATGGCAGTTCCAAAAAGGGGACCAGACGATCCAGTTTTTCCTCCCCTATCATTCGCAGGAGCAGATGTTCGTCGACAAGACAGTCCTGGACATCGGCTGCGGCGGCGGAGGCAAAACCTGCTATTACGCCACATTTGGTCCCAAGCAGATGATCGGCATCGACATTGTGCCCCATTACGCCGAGGAAGGAAACGCCTTTGCCCGCGAAAAAGGGCTGGCGGACCGGGTCTCGTTCATGACCGCCGACTCTGCCGATCTGCCGTTTGATGACAACACGTTCGACACGATTATCATGAACGACGCGATGGAACACGTCGACCGTCCGGAACAGACGCTGGACGAATGTTTCCGCGTTTTGAAGCCGGGCGGTCATCTGTATATCAACTTTCCACCGTACTACCACCCGTACGGGGCCCATCTCTCCGACGCCATCGGGATTCCCTGGGTGCACGCGTTTTTCTCCGAGCAGACGCTGATCGACGCCTACAAGCAGTTGGTTCGCCACCTGCCTGACGGCGAGGAGCGGATCTCCTTCCGCTTCGGTCAGGGGCCGGATGGCAAGGAGACCATTTCCTACATCAACCGGATGACGATCAAACGGTTCCGCCGCATCCAGCAGGGGGTCCACCATCCAGTGGTTTACCAGCAGGAAGTACCGCTGCGCCCGGTCGTCTCCGGCCTGGCCAAACTGCCGTTTTTGCGTGAGTTTTTTGTCAAAATGGTAGTCTGTATTTATCAAAAGCAGGCATAGCAGACCGATATGCGTGAAGCCGTCCCAAACAAACGGGGCGGCTTTTTGCCGGGGGCTGGGCCGCACCGGTCCTTGACAGACAGAGAAAAGGGCTGTGCCGTAATCGGAGGTGTTCCGTTTACGGTACAGCCCTTGTTTTCATGCCGCCAGGCCGAGGTCAGCGGATATCGGTCGGCGACTCTTTCCGGCGCAGCAGGTTCACCAGGCCGCGCAGCCGGTTGCCTCCGGGCAGCCACTCCAGCTCTTTTTCTTCGATCAGCGGTATGACCAGCAGCATGCCCAGGTAGACGAGCATCCCCGTTCCAACCCCGACCACCGTTTCCACCGCCCCCACCAGGCGGGCTTTTCCATGCAGCAGGAAACCGACCGTCTCCGTTGCCCCCCAGGCCAATACCAGCATCAGGTTGGCGACGAGCAGCGGATACAGCGTGTCAAAGCGCCACTGAATGTCCACCTTCACCAGACGGTTGATCGCCCGCATGTTCAGGGCACAGACCAGGGCGGTGGCGCACAGCCAGGATACGGACAGCCCGTCCATCCCCAGCAGGGAAGTAAACAGGATCGTCGTCCCGATCTTGGCCAGCACGCCCCACAAGAGGTGCAGTGCCGGCACTTTTTCCCGGCCCAGCCCCTGCAGGATGCCGTTGGTGGCCAGCAGCAGGGAAAGCGGAATGGCGCTGACGCCCAAAATCGCCATCGCCCGTGTCCCCTCCACGTCGCCGTACAGTGCCTGGTTGGCCCCTTCAGCCACGGCGGTCAAGCCCAGACCCGCCGGCAGGCCGATCAGCCAGGCAAAGCGCAGGGAGAGCTTGGTCAGCGTGCTCACCCGTTCTTCGTCACGCTGCTGCCGTGCTTCGGCGATGGCAGGAACGATCGACAGCGCAATGGACGAGCCGAACAGGCTGGCCAGCTGCAGCAGCGGTCCTCCACGGCTGTAGATGCCGAACCAGGTGTCGGCGGTCAGTCCGTCCACATGCCAGACGTAGCGAAAGATGTTGATCGCCAAAAACGAGTCGACCAGGCTGAAGATCGGAATGACCAGCGCGCTGATACAGATCGGCCAGGCGATGCGCCACATCGACAGGAAAAAGGTGCGGTCGAACCACCAGTCAAGCCGCTTCCACCCGTCCGCAGACGCGAACGGCTGCTTGCGGTTGTGCCGCCACAACAGGAACGCAAGGAAGCCAAGGCTCAACATCGTGCTGATCATCGTCCCAAAGTTGACGCCCGTGATCACCTGATCCGTATCTTCGCCCAGCGAGACGAGATAGAGCGAGGCGATCAGGATAAAGGCCACCCTCAGCGTCTGCTCCACGATCTGGGAGAGGCCGACGTAGAGCATTTTCTGATGTCCGTAAAAGAAGCCCCGGATCACCGCGATCAAGGGAACGAACAACAGCGACAGCGAAATGGCCCGAATCGGTTCGATCAGATGAGGGTTGCCCATCAACCGGGCGATCAGGGGAGAACCCAGGTAGAGCAGGGCAAACAAGACGATCCCGATCCCGCCCATCATCACCATGCTGCGGGCGAGAATCTGGCTGACCGCATCCTGCTTTCCTTCCGCCAGCGCTTCGGCGATCACCCGGGAGAGAGCCACCGGGACGCCCGCTGTGGCTAGAATCAGGAATGTGAGGTAGAGCGGATATACCTCCTGGTAGAGACCCAATCCGTTGTCACCCACGATTTCCTGCAGGGGGATGCGGTAAAACATCCCGATTACCTTGGACAAAATCCCGGCCACAGCGAGAATCAACGCCCCGGCGAGGAATTGACTTTTTTTGGTCATGGGAAACTCCTTTGCAACAATGTCAAATCAGATCGTGTACCGCACAGCCGGGTTGCTTTGCAAGTCGGCGGCAGTTTGCTTCACGCACAGACAAACATAAACCGTCCGGGCAAACCGCTGCCGTCCCTCGTGCACACACCTGCTGTAAATTCTCTCTCTATCCTACTAGGAAATCTCCCATCCGGCAAACAGGTATAGGGGCCCGATCCGGCAGTCATACTAATGGGAAAAGATTCCAAACATTGTATCGGCAGCCGGAAAGGAGCAACCCCCCAATGCAACTGACAGGCACACTCATCCGCCGCGTGCACTGGCCGTTGATGGAACGGCTGAAACAGAACCGCACGCGTCAGTATTTGCACGAACTGCGAGAGGCGCAGCAGTTGTCGCCGCAGGCGCTGCGGAAACGCCAGGCGGACAAGCTGAGGCGCTTATTGGACCACGCCGTCCGCCGTGTCCCCGCCTACAGCGAATACGCATCCGACTGGGAAGCGGCTGATGACGACCCGATTCGCTTCCTGGAGCGCCTTCCCGTGCTCAGCAAGGCCCGTTTCCGCGCGTCGTTTGACCAGTACCTCAGCAACGATGCAGACCCCTCCCGGCTCATTGCCAACCGGACTGGCGGCTCCACGGGAGAGCCGACCCGTTTTTACCTGAGCCGGCCGGCTGTGGAACGCTACGAAGCAGCCCGCTGGCTGGGGCTCTCCTGGCACGGTATTCGCATCGGCGACCCGTCCGTCATGGTCTGGGGCTCGCCGCTTGAACTCAACCAGCAGCAGGCCCGCCGCTATCGCCTGAAAGAGCGATGGTTGAAAAATCGGCTGATGATACCCGCCTACGACCTGGACGAGCGGCGGCTGGACGAACACCTGCAGCTAATCCGCCGGTTTCGCCCAGTCTACCTGTACGGGTATGCTTCTGCCCTCCACCTGTTGGCTGAGATGATGCTGGCGCGCGGCGCCAGTCCAGGTGTGAAGCTGAAAGCGGTGGTGTCCACGGCAGAGACGCTTCATGACTACCAGCGGCAAGCAATCGCCAAAGCGTTCCAGGCGCCTGTCGTCAACGAATACGGCGCCCGCGACGGAGGCATCATCGCCTACCAGTGTCCGGTTGGACGCATGCACGCCTTCAGCGAAAACTGCGTGCTGGAAGTGGTCGATCCCGCCAGCGGCCGCCCCCTTCCCCCGGGGGAAAGAGGGACGCTTCTGGTCACTGACCTGCACAACACAGTCATGCCCCGGCTGCGCTACCAGTTGGGCGACGTCATCGCCCTCTCGTCGGACACCTGCACCTGCGGCATCAGTTATCCGCTGCTGGCCGCCATTGACGGCCGGGAAGACGACATGTTTGTCACCGCTCACGGTACGTATGTGCACGGCCACTACTTCAACCACATCATGCGCAATCTGGACAGCTTCCGCACCTTTCAAATCATCCAGCACAGGCCGGACCAGGTGACGCTCAAACTGGTAAAAGAGCCGGATCGGTACGATCCGGCTGACGAAGCCCGGCTGTTGGAGGCCGTTCGAGACAAACTGGGGGAAGTCAGCATCGAGGTATGCCACGTCGACCGGATTCCACCGAGTGCTTCCGGCAAGACCCGCTACGCCATTCGCGAATGTCCGCTTACCGGTTTGCTGCGGGAGTAGACCGTCTGCGCAGCTTTTGCACCAATTCGGCGACCAGCGGTTCACGCAGCGCGAACAGTGCCGCAAAGTACAGCAGCGCCCCGCCCGTTACCCCAAGCAGCAGGTAACACCACAACGGCAGAGCGGACAGCCAGGCATCAGCCAGCAAAATCCCGCCGCTCATGACAGCGCAGGCGGCCAGCGTCCGCAGCGCTGTCCACACAAAGCTCCGGCTGATGGGCGCACCCACTTTGCGCCAGAGCAGGGCGAACAGCAGCACCGACTGGAAGAGTACGGAGACGGCCATCCCCAGGGCGATCCCCCCGTGTCCCATCCAGGGGATCAGCAACCAGTTGGCAACAGCGTAGACGGCGATCCCGATTACGCCGACCACGACCGGCGTCCGCGTGTTGTCCAGTGCGTAAAACGCCCGGGTGATCAGGTCGCGGGCGGCCATCCCGTACAGCCCCAAGCCGTAAAATGGCAGCGCCCAGGCGGTCAGCGCGACGGACAGCTCGCCGAACTCGCCGCGCTGGAACGCCAGCCGCACGATCGGTTCGGCGTAGAGGATCAGTCCCGCCGTCACCGGCAGGAGCAGAATCAGCAGATACGCCAGCCCTTTTTGCAGAATCTGCTTCATCTGGTCCATCTCTCCCCGCTTCACGTGGCTGGCCAGCAGCGGAAACAGCGGCAGAGTAAACGCCCCAACGAAGATCGCCATCGGCATCTGCACGATCTGGTTGGCGTTGGCCAGCGCGGATACGTTGCCTGCTCCCAAGCCGTTGGCAAACCCCCGCTCCAAAAACGTGGTCGCCTGGGACACGACTGCTCCGATCAGGATGGGCACCACCCGCTCGCCCATGCTGCGCAGTGCTTCATCCTCTTTCCATGCAAACGACAAGCGGTGGCGGTAGCCAAATCGGCGCAGCGTTGGCAGCATCGTCAGCATCGCCGCCAAGTAGCCGAGAGTGGTCGCCATGGCCAGTCCGTCAGGTCCGTAGAGCGGCACCAGGAGATACATGCTGACAATCACCAACGCGCCGTTGGCCACCGTTCCCAGCGTCGGAGTGAAGAAGTGCTGGTGGGCGTTGCAAACACTGGACCACAGACCGGCAAGCCCGATGAAAACAGCGGACGGCCACATCCACCGCAGCATGTCGGCCGTCATCTCCAGCGTGTTTTCCTGTGCTCCCATCAACCAGGCGATCTCCCGGGCAAAGACGACGCCCAGCACCGCCATCGCCAGAAACGCCGCGAACACGACGGTCAGCACCTTGTTGTACAGCACCCCGGTCCGCTCCTCTTTTTCCATCAGCCCGCGCATGGTGGGAATCAGCACGGCATTGATCGCTCCCGGCACGACCAGAAACAGCGTCTGCGGAATCGTCACCGCTGTGTAAAAGGCGTCGGACGCTGCACTGGTGCCGTAGAGGTTGCTTACGTAGACGTTGCGAAAAAAACCGAGAAGCCTTCCGATCAACGTGAGTGCGACGATCATCGAGGCAGTCTTGAA
The DNA here is from genome assembly GCF_020923495.1 of Brevibacillus sedimenti. Lineage (GTDB taxonomy): Bacteria > Bacillota > Bacilli > Brevibacillales > Brevibacillaceae > Brevibacillus > Brevibacillus aydinogluensis. Next base: position 2,233,264 of record NZ_CP064048.1, on the reverse strand, counting down.
TATGCTCATCGTTCGAATCTCCCATCTTTGCAATACGCGCCCATCCTCTTAAAAAGCACACCTGTTATCATAGCGCATTTCTCGTAATCCTACCAACCTCTATCCCCTTCGCCTTGCGACAGCATTCGCCCATTCATTATAATAGTGGGGTTAATCCCTGTGTAGGAGGATCAAAAACGAAATGAAAGAGAACGTATGGAAGTGGGGGAGGCAGTCAGACACCTGGGTCTATCTCCTGCTGGCCTACCCCGTTATCGATTACGTCTTGCGAAAGATTTTGCCGATTCCAGTCGTCTCGTCGCTGTGGGATGACGGCCTGCTGCTCGTCCTCCTGCTGTTTACTTTTCTCGCCTACTGGAAAGGTTCGCGGGACATGCCCGCCATCAAGCATACGTTTGCGGCGTTCATCGTCTACGGACTGGCGCTGACGGTGGCCGACATGGCCAACTGGGACGCCAGCGTGGAGGGCTTCCGCGCCGTCTACCAGTACATGATTGCCTTTTTCATCGGCTTTTACCTGCTGCGCGACACAAAGCAGCTGGTCGTGTTCCTGAAAGTGCTCACCGCATTCGGGTTTCTCGCCGCGGTCGTCGGCATCATGCAGGTAGTGCTGGGCGTACAGACGCCGCAGTCGTGGGTGCAGGAAGGGGAAGCCGTCACGACGCGGGCGTTTTCGATTGTCACCAGCCCCAACGTGCTGGGCAGCTACATGGCCCTGATCGCTCCTGTCGCAGTCGGGTTGGCCGTCACAACAGCCAATCGGAAAGAGCGCATCATCTGGTGGATCGTCGCGCTGACGACGCTGCTCACCTTGCTGCTGACCAGTTCGCGCGGAGCCTGGATCGCGCTGGCTGTGGCGCTGTTCGTCTGCTGCTATCTGTGGAACAAGCGGCTGGCCGGCTTTCTCGTGATCGCCGGCATCGTCGGCCTGATCGGCCTGTACTTCGTGCCGGAGTCGACGCCCCTGATCGGGAAGATTTCCAACCGCATCTTCACCCTGTTTACCCCCGAGTACCTCCAATCCAGCATGCAGGCCGGACGTCTCGACCGCTGGGGGGAGGCGTACGACAAGATGCGGCTGGAACCGCTGTTCGGGGTGGGGCTCGGCCATCACGGCGGCGCCGTCGGTTCCCGCCACTTCGGCACAATCTACACCGACAGCTACCTGTTTAAAAGCATCGCGGAGCTGGGCCTCATCGGCGTCATCATGCTGATTGCGCTGATTGCCATGACGTTTGCCTACGCGGTCCGGCTCATCCGGGCACAGGCAGGAAAGCCGCCGTTCTTTTTGATGCTGGGTCTGTTTGGCGGCCTGTTTGCCGTCGCCATGCACAACCTGGTGGAAAACATTTTTGAGGTGCCGTTCATGTCCCTCTACTTCTGGTTGTTTGGCGGCTTCCTGTGCGCACTGTACGCCGACCAAGCGAAAGAGAAAAGGTGGTGAGTCCATGCGCCGCAATGGTGTATTGTCAGCCGTGAACTGGGCGCTGTACGCAATCGCCCTGTTCCTCATCTATCACATTCTGGTCAAACCGGCGTTCCTGGACCTCTCCTGGATCGCCCTGATCGTCTTTTTGCCGCTGCTCGGTTTCCTATATGTCCTGGTACATCCGGACGAACGGCGGCAGGTAGTCGTCTTTACGCTCGGCTTTTTGCTGCTGGACCGTGCCCTCGCTCACGTAGACGTGAAATCGCTCGCCGCCGTGCTGATCGGCGGAGCGGTGGCGAGCGGAGTCATCGCCCTGATTGCCAAATGGTACGGCCGTCTGAGCTGGTCATCTGTCATCGCGCTGGTGCTCGTCGCCGTGCTGACCAACGTCAGCTTCCACCGGGACAACCTGGCCGCGCTCAGCCACTTCACGCTGAAGTATGAATCGGAACGCCTTTACAACGGAGCCTGGGTGGATTACTTCCCCGTCATCCTCTACGACGTGGACGGAGACGGCAAGCAGGAGATCATCACGTACGGCAACGCCGAGGAGTTGCCCCTGCCGGAAGAAAAGCCGAAAAAGCCGGAGACGGAAGCAGAGCGGAAGGAGCTCGCCGACAAACTTTTGCATCTGAAGGCCGAACCCATCTCCCTGTACGTGCTCACCTGGAAAGACGGCAAGCTGGTGCGCATGCCCAACGACCAAATCGCGGCGGAGACGATGGCTAAAATCAAGGAGCAAATGCCGACAGACTACCCGGGCTTCCCGTACTACACAATGAAAGACGGCCAACTGCTGCCAAACGTGCAGCGCCAATCCTACGCGGAAGCGATGCTGCAGGTGGGAACCGCTCCGAATCGCGCCCTGCTGTTGGACATGCAAATCATCGGGGACAAGCTGGCGGAAAACGACGGCGGCCTGGACGTGCGCAGCGCGATCGGCGAGAAGTACCGCGATGTCTCGATCAAAGAGGGGCTGCTGAGCGGCACGTATGAAGGCAGGCCGTTTGTCGCCACGACCAAGGCAACCAAGCTGATTGGCACGATGAAGCTGCCGGACGGTCGCGAGGGGCTTATCATCATGGGCGAACACCTCAGCGTCATGGCTGTAGAACCGGACGGCACCGCCGTGGAGGCGTACTCCCTGACGCGCAAGGAAATGCCGCTGGCAACCGCGGAATTCATCCCGGCCGATTTGGACAAGGACGGAGCCGATGAACTGCTGGTGGCCAACAGTCCGTCCTACATCCTGAAAGCGAAGCAAAACGGCACCTGGGAAATCCTCTGGGCAAGCGAGGAAGGCGATCGCAGCTTCCGCTTCACCAACTACGCTCCGATCGGATCTAGCACAGAGCCGGAAATCGTCGCCATGGCGAAAAGCTGGGTGAGCACCACCGACTCCCGTTACCTGTCCGGGTACCGCTACACCCCGGACGGACTGAAGCAGACCTGGCGCATCTACCTGCCGCTTTTAAACGTGCAGGTGGGTGACATCGACGGCGACAAGGAAAATGAAATCGTCGCCACCATCTACGACAAGCACCGCCTCATCGTGTTCAAGCAGCACAACGTGCCCGTAGTGCCGCTCGTCATCCTCCTGTTTGCCGGATTGATCGGCTACGGGATCGCAAGGAGGGTTCGCCATGCGTAAACGAACCGTAGGAATGCTTACCCTGTCTGCGCTCGCTGCCACCCTGCTCTTGACCGGATGCACCTACGAGTCGGGGCCCAAGTCGTTCGCCTCCACCAATTACGGCACGAGCTCGGCAAAGACGGCCCCGCAGCAGACCGAGTCGGCGAGCGAGTGGCTGAAGACAGCGCTGGAACGTGCGAAAACGGACAAGGACGCACAAAAGTTCTGGTACAAAGGCCACGTCAAGACCATTATGAACCGCACCACAACCAGCATGTTTAACGGGGCCGTCGTACAGCCAAACGGATACAATGTGGATGCGCGGATTGCCCGCCAGGACTATCAGTATTACCGTATCGGTGACAAGCGGTACATCCGGGTCGGCGATGCCTGGATGACTGCTCGGGAAACCCCGCTTCCGTTTGACGTGCTGGCCGGTTTTGACGACTGGCTGCCGTTTATGGAACAGGCGGTACAGTTAAAAGAAGAAAAAGTGTACGGCACGGTTTGCGTCCCGTTTGAAGTGAAAATGACCGGCGCAGACTGGCTGGCGGCGAGCAAGAGTCCGCTGTTTGAGCCGCTGCGCCAGCAGGTGGCCGACCGCCCGGACATGGCGGCCGTTCTAAAGGATTCCACGATCAAGACCACTTTCTGGTTCGGCAAGGACGACCGGCTGATCCATCAGTTCGAGACCTGGATCATCCTGCCGATGCCGGAAGGAGGCACGATGGACCAGCAGGTGTTCTTCCAGTTTTACAAGTACAACGACCCGGGAATCCAGATCAAGGACCCGGAAGAAGTGGAAAAGTATCTGCTGTACTAAACAAGCGCACATAAAAAAGAGGCGAATCTATCGCCTCTTTCTGTTTGTAGGCAAAATGGCCGTTGCGAGGAGAACACGCTTCCGTCATCCACTCCGTTCTTTACCCACTGAACACAAGCTAATGCTCGCGTCCGGCGGGGCCCAGTCAATGCCCAGCAGGGAAGCACAAACTACACGCTCCGCATCGATTTGCGGGGGATCGCCAAAGCCGCATCGCTACGCAACCGATTCAAAGGTGACGCTCCTTTTTCCCGCAAATCGCTGCTTTGCTCGGTAGGGCTCTCAAGTCGCTCTGCCTGGAAACGTGATTCTCCTTCGGTACAATCAGTTTGTCTTCATTCTGAAAGAGTCAAATTCATCGCCTCTCAGACTGAAGACAAACTGTTTTTTATTGAGTGTCCGCAAGGAAACGATCTTCCATCATTTCCAGGCCGGAAGGCCTGCACATTCATCAACCGAAGGTGGAGAAAAAGTAGATGGCATAGAGTGATGGGCCAAGCGAGCTCCTTTGACGACCTGCTCAGCGGAAAAACGAAAGACGCGGGAAAAAACAGGGGGCACAAGTCTCACTTCATCGAACTACCCAGATGTTTGCCCCCTGCCCGCGTCGCGTTTTGAAGCGGACATCATTCACTTCTTTGCTGGTCGTCAAGAGAACGAGCGAGCCCGATCACCCATGCGCCACGGACTTTGTCTACACACTGAGAGGTTCATGCCTCATTTTCATTGTCCGACCAGTTCGTTCATCAATTCAGCCAGTTGGCGGGCCTGTTCACGCCGTTCGTACGGCTTGACCCGTTCGGCAAAGTCGTCGTCACGTTCCGCCGCGCCGGCCGCTCCCCGCTCCTTCCACTCGCGGTACAGCTTCAGAAACGCCTGCTTGACGGCTTCCTTGTCTTCCGGGTCGGCCACTTGGCCCAGGCGGAATGCCTCAATAATCTGCGTTGCCTCCCCCGCCTTGTTCAGGGCGAGGATCGGCTTGCCAATGCCCATGTACTCGTACAGCTTGCCGGGGATGTACGCTCCGGCGTCCGGCGAAACGTCCCCGATCAGCAGAAGCGCATCTGCTCCTTTCATCAGGCCGAGCGCCTGTTTGTGCGGCAGGTTGCCGAGCACGCGGACGACGTCGCTCAATCCCAACGCCTCCACACAGTCCCGGTTTTCCGAATAACCCGGATAGTCAAACACGCCGGCAAAACTGAGCTGCAGGTCCTCGCGCTCCACCTCTCCCGCGTCGATCAGCTCACGGATCGCCCGCAGCAGCAGGCGCGGGTTGCGCTTCTGATACAAAATGCCGGCGTAGACGGCGTGAAACTTGCCGGGCGCGGTATACTCAGGCGTGAGGCCGACGAAATCTGCCTGGTCAAAGCCGTTGTAGATCAGCTCCAGACGGCGAATGCGGCTGCCGTGTTTTTTGCGGAAGTTCTCGGCAAATGTGGCCGTCACCGTGGTGATGGCGTCAGCCTCTGCCATCACACCCGCTTCCATGCGCTCCTCCAGCCGCTCCCGCCAGGCGATCCCCGACGAATGCATGTTTTGCGTCCAGGGATCGCGGAAATCAGCCACCCATTTTACCCCGAACTCGCGGGCGAGTCGGCGGGCGACGAGGTGATTGGTCACGGGGCCGGAGGTGGAAAAGATTACATCGATTTTTTCCCGGCGGATGATCTCCCGTCCCAGCTTCAAAGCGTTGGGCAGCCAAAGGATCTGGTCGTCGGGGATCAGCAGGTACGGTTTCACTTTTTTCAACAAACCGACCGCCTGCTGCTTGAGCGTCGCTGTCAGGGAACGTCGGGCCAAAGCAGCCTCTCCTCCGGCAGCAGGGGCAGCACCCCCGCCCCGTCGCGGCAGCAAGGGCCACTCCTTGGCGCGGTGTATCGTCACGTCGGCCGGCACCTGCGCTAAAAGGGACGGGTCCAATGTAGCGTGGTAGACAGGGTCAACAGTCAGTACGTGCACCTTCCACCCAAACTCGCCCAGGTATTTGGCCATTTTTAACGGCCGCGGCACGCCTCCTCCGCCGATCGGCGGGAATATGTAACAGATGATCAATACACTGCGGGTCTTCATTGGGATACCTTCCTCGTTTTTGTCCATTCTCGTAATGCTCCTTCACCAAGATACCACAAGTCCAGTCTTATTGCGAATCCACCAGTCATCTGCTATAGTGAGAATGGCTTTGTTTTCAAATCAGGAAGAGATGATCTTTCACGTCGCGACGGCAGTGTTGCACGATTGGTTGGAGAGCCCCGCCCGGCGAAGCAAGGGACCCTGCTCGACACAGCGTCAACCATTGAGTGGGGGAAGCGTATGCTATGGCCGGGTGGGTTTTCTTACAGGATCAGCATGCAGGTAACTTCCCGGTGCTGCTGGCTGATCCGGCAGAAATCTACCTCTACCGAAGAACGGACTGATGTGAATGCTTTCGATAGAGGGTTTGTCATAAAGGTTTGGGTGGATTGTCATGAGCAAATTACGAGTCCTCCACGTCATTGGCGGGGGGGAATTTGGCGGAGCGGAACAGCATATTCTCAACCTGGTCACCTCCCTGCCGCAGGAAGCAGTGGACGTGGCGGTCGTTTGCTTTTACAACTCCCTGTTCGCCGACGAGCTGCGCAAGGCCGGCGTCTCCGTCATCCCGCTGGACAGGTTCGGCCGCTTCGACGTGCGCCTGCTGCAGGCGCTGCGCGACACGTTTCGCCGCTATCAACCGGACATTGTACATACCCACGGCGTAAAAGCAAACTTTTTTTCCCGGTTGGCCGTGCGCGGAACCGGCCCTGTACTGGTCACGACCGTACACAGCCACCTCCGCTACGACTACGTCCATCCACTGGCGTACGCCGCCGTCACGATGATGGAACGGTCCACCCGCCGATGGAACCGACACTTTGTGGCAATCAGCGGCGCACTTGCAGACATTTTGCGGCAAGAGGGAGTGCCTAAAGACCGCATCAGCATCATCTACAACGGCATGGACCTGGCCCCCTACCGGCAGACGCATCGGCGCGTCGAGGACCGGAAGCGGCTGCGCGCGGAGTGGAACATCCCCGAAGAGGCGTTTTTGTTCTCCACAGTCGCCCGGTTCGTCCCGGTAAAAGGGCTTCCACACCTGATCGACGCGTTTGCCCAGCTGACGCGGAATCCCGGCACAGAGGACGTCCGCCTCGTCATGGTGGGGGACGGTCCGGAGCGAGCGCTGCTGGAAACGAAGGTGCGCGAACACCGCCTGGAGGACAAGGTCCGGTTCGCCGGTTTCCGCCAGGACATCCCCGCCTGCCTGCATGCTTGTGACGCGTTTGTCCACTCTTCTCTCTACGAGGGACTGGGTTACACGCTCATCGAAGCGATGGCCTCGGAAGTGCCGGTCATCGCCAGCAACGTCGGGGGCGTCAAGGAGTTTGTCAAGGACAGGGTAACCGGTCTGACGGTGGAACCGGGCGACGTCGAGCGGCTGAGCCGGGCCATGCAGGAGCTGCATCAATCGCCCGAGCTGCGCGAAACACTCGTCGAAAACGCCCTGCGAACGGCAGAAGACACCTTTACCATCGAGCGCATGGCGGAATGCACCCTGGCGCTGTACCAGCGGCTGGTGTAAAGAAACTGGAAACACGGCAACAAACGCCCGAATGCAGACGTTCGGGCGTTTGTTATACTTATTACCGGGACTTGCTGAATTGACTCTATCAAAAGAATCTCCTCTCGTCTCGAAGACTCGGAGGTCTGCTGGCATACTTTGTTGCCTTTGGCAAGACAATCTGCTTTCATAGAAGTGAAATAATTCGGAATCATGCGAGAAAGGATGGGCCCGATGAAACTGTTTCTCTCCGTCGACATGGAAGGCATCTCCGGCATTGTCGACACCAGCTACATCAATCCGAACGCCGGAGTCAACTACCAGCGCGGCCGCCAGTTCATGACGGACGACGCCAATGCTGTCATCGAAGCCGCTCTGGAGTGGGGCGCAACGGAAATCGTGGTGGCGGACAGCCACAATACCATGAACAACATCCTGTGGGAGTCGCTGCATCCCCAGGCGAGACTGTTGGCCGGCTCCCCCCGCAACTTTTCGATGATGCAGGGGTTGGACGATAGCTATGACGCCGCCTTCTTCATCGGCTATCACACGCGGCAGGGGGTACCCGGCGTCCTCAGCCACACGATGTCAGGCTGTGTTCGCAACATGTACATCAACGGCATGGTGGTGGGAGAATTCGGCTTCAACGCCGTCTACGCCGGCTTGTACGGCGTGCCTGTCTGTCTCGTGTCGGGGGACAACCTGATCGCGGAAGAGGCGAAGGCGCTCATCCCCGACATCTGTACCGCCGTGGTCAAACAGGCGGTATCCCGCACAGCCGCCCTTTGCCTGTCCCGCGAGGAGGCGACTGCCGAACTGAAGCGGCAGACCAGGCTGGCCCTGTCTAAAGTCGAGCAGATTGCGCCGCTCACCGTCACGACACCGCTGGAACTGGCCATCGAGTTCACCCATGCCGGTCAGGCAGAGATGGCCGCGATCGTTCCCGGCACCCGGTACGAAATGGAAAGCTGCACGGTATATTACACTGCCGCCGATCAGCACGACCTGTACAAAACCATGCGGGCGATGATCAATCTGGCGGGAACCGCGGAATTTTTCTAAAGGCCGCTGCCCTATTCCCCCAACAGCAAGGCGGGCACGCTTCCTCAGCGCGCCTGCCTGTTTGCCGTTTCACACAATCCGCGCCGTTTCAGAAACCAGCGGATGGAAAACGAGAAGACGGTGACGATAAACAATACGCGAAAGAGCTGAAAGGCCGTCACCAGCAGCGGGTCGGCACCGATCGCCAGGGCAGTCAGACTCATTTCTGCTGCGCCGCCGGCCGCTGTCGCCAGCATGCCGGTAAGCAGGTCGATGCTCGTGGCATACGACAGCAGGAAGGCCAGCGCGAACGTCAGGGTGGTCAGCAGCAAAGACGCGGCCAGCGAAGGCACCAGCAGCCTGCGGTAGGTGCGAATCTCCTCCCGCCTGAATTCAATGCCGATCCCCGCCCCGATCAAAAGCTGGGCGCCTTTCACGACGAGGCCGGACAGGGCCGGCGTGCCCGCACCGGCAGTGCCGCCTGTCATCGAAAGCGCAAAGGACACCAATGACGCCGTCAAAAGCGGACCCAGGAAATACGGCGCCGGGAACTTCAAACGGGCGGCTGCCACCGCTCCCAGCGCTCCGGCGGCCAAAAACACCGCCGCCTGCATCCAGCCGACCGTCTGACTTGCGGGTTGTACCGGCAGCAGGTTGGCCTTGTGGGACAGCGTCATCACGACGAACGGCGTCACGAACACAACCGTGACGATGCGAATGGAGTGGAACAGGGAAATAATCTGCAGGTTACCGCCCTGCTCCCTGCCGATCGTGGACATTTCCGAGAGCCCGCCGGGGATGTTGCTGAAAATGGACGTGATCGCGTCCACCTGGTACAGTTTGTGGATCGCCCAGGCCTGCATCAGGCCGAACAGGATCGTCACGAGCGTGGCTGCCAGCATCATCCCGATGTGATCTGCCATGGTCCCCCAAATGTCCCGGGTTATCCGCATGCCCAGCGCGACGCCGACGATCAAGAGGCCGATCCGGCGAAACCAGGAAGGCAGCCACAGTCTGTCACACCCCAGCATGACCGAAACGACTGTTGCTGCCAGCGGTCCCAGCAGCCAGGGCAGCGGCAGACGAAGCAGGGTGAAAACGGCGCCACCTGCCGCCGCGATCAGGATGGTGAGAACCGGCCGCAGCGCGATCATCGTTCCGCCATTCCTTTCGCCTTTTTCACGCTTTTGTAGACCCTCTCCGGCCGTCCCACCGCCCCGTAGGAGAGGTCTGCGACCGCCTCCCCAGTGACGACCAGGTATTCCAGGTAGCGGCGTGCCGTCGAACGGCTCGTCCCCGTTGCCCTTCGCACCTGTTCGGTGGTGACTTCCCCCGCCTCGCTGAGACAGGCAGCCACTTTCTCCAGCGTGATCCTGTCGATTCCCTTGACCAGACCGCTATCCCTTCCGCCGTTGGGTCCCGCCGCGCGTATGAGCTCGTCAATTTCTTCCTGATTGATGTGCCCCCGCTCTGTTTTCAAGGCGCGCACCCTCTGCCGGAACTCCCGGTAGTTGGCAAGCGTTTGCTGCAAGCGCTCGAAAATCAACGGCTTTGTGATGAAATCAAACACGCCGCAGCGGATCGCCTCCACCACCGTGTCCACTTCCTTGGAGGCGGTCAGCATGATCACATCCGTCTCCGAACGCCGCTCCTTGATGACCGACAAAAAGTCCAAACCGTTCATGTCGGGAAAGTAGATGTCCAACAGCACCAGATCGGGCTGGAGAATGTCCAGTTGGTCCACGGCCTCCTGCTGGTTCGTGGCAATGCCGATGACCTGATACCCGCTCACCTTTTCCACGAAGCGCCGGTTCACTTCGGCAATCCGCACGTCGTCCTCGATGATCAACACCTGAATCATGGGCTCATCACTCCTCGCTTTCATGGCGTTCCCTTCACCCTCTTTGCTGTGTCGGCTTCTTTTGGAATGACGACGGTAAAAATCGTTCCCCCGTCCGGATTGGGCGTGTGACTGACGTGTCCGTTCAACTGCTCGACAGCCTGTTTGACCAGGGCGAGGCCAAATCCGTGATTTTTCTGCGCTTTTGTGGAAAACCCCAATTCGAACAAGCGGTCTGCGTGTTCGTCGGGAATGCCCGGTCCCCGGTCTTCCACCTCGAACAGCAGCACTTCCCCGATGTCGGTCAGAAAGACGTTGACTTCCCTGGCGAAAGCCCCCGGTGCCAAAACCGCCTCCAGGGCGTTATCGACAAGGTTTCCCATGATGGTAATCAGATGGTGGCGGTCAATCCACGCCGGAATGTCGTGGAAGCTGCTTTCCCGGTCAATCTCCAGCTTCACCTTCAGTTCGTTGGCCCGATTCAGCTTGCCGAGCAGCAGACCGCCGATGATCGGGTCCGGGATCTCCCGCATGATAAACCGGGTGTGATTCACATGGACATCGGTTTCCCGGGTAATAAACTCAATCGCTTCCCGGTACGACTCCAACTGGATCAGGCCGGAAATCAGGTATAGCTTGTTGGAATACTCATGGGTTTGCGCACGGAGCGCTTCCGCGTATTCCTTGACGCGGGACAGCTCTTCGATAACCCGGTACAGTTCTGATTTGTCGCGAAAACTGGCCACAGCGCCGACAATCTGGTCGTGCGTGTCCAAAATGGGCACGCAGTTGACGACCAACACATGACCGGCTATCCAGGTCTCCTGGTCGACGACCGCCCGGCCTGCCTTCAGGACTTCCAGCAGCCGGAAGCTGTCCAGAATCTCGTCCGCCGGTTTGCCCGTGATTTCCTTCGAGCTGTCCAATCCCAACAGCTGCAGCGCCGTCTGGTTCGCCATGGTAATCGTCCCGTTTGCGTTGACAGCCACGATCCCTTCCCGGATGGATTCCAGGATGGCCTGCTTCTCCTGGTAGAGCTGACCGATCTGGGACGGCTCCAGGCCGAAAATCGCCTGTTTCACGCTGCGGGCGATCCAAAAGGTGCCGATCACGCCCAACGCGAGGGCAATCAACCCGATCGCAACGATCTTATCCCGATAGGAATGGATGGTTTTTTGAACATCTTCCAGCAAAAATCCGACCGAGACTACCCCGATGACCTGTCCTGCCTCGTTGAAAATGGGCGCCTTGCCTCGCAGAGCGGGCCCCAGGGAACCGGTCGTCTCCGAAACGATCGACTGGCCTGCAAAGACGGGCTGATTGTCGCCGCCCTGCATTTTCTGTCCGATCCGCTCCGGGATGGGGTGAGAGTAGCGAATTCCTTCCCGGTTTCCCACTGTCACAAAATCGGCATGGGTTTCCCGGCGAACTTTCTCCGCCAACGGGGCGATCGTCCTGGACGGATCAGAGTCGGAAAAAGCCCGTTTGATCTCCGGCATCGCTGCGACGGTTTCCGCGACATGGAGGGCGCGTGTGCCGATCTCCTTTTTCAGCGCGTTCGCCAGCATGTACTCATAGGAACATCCCAGGATCGCGATCACGCACAACAGCAGCGTGCAGATCACCAGGATCAGTTTGCTTTGAAACCGCACGAAACCACCTCTCCCCTCAGTGTAGCAGATTCCGGCGCAATCTCAGCCGCAAAAACAGTGAAAATAGAGGCCAAGGGGGCCTCTATCCGTTCGTGCGATTCTGTTTTCCCCAAGGGATGAGCTAGAACGACATCACTCCCGTAAGAACAGCGGTCACTATCATCACAAGCGATGTGCCGCAGGCCCACTTCAGGATAAACCGGTGATTTTCTCCGTAATCGACCCCCACCATTCCGAGGAGCAGATACTGGGCGGCATACAGCGGGCTCAAGACGTGCAGCGGCTGGCCCAGGATGGAGGCCCGGCCGATCTCTACAGGATCGACGCCATAGCTGGCTGCCGCTTCGGCCAGGATCGGCACCACGCCGAAGTAGTAGGCATCGTTTGACATGAAATAGGTAAAGGGCAGACTGGTAATTGCCACCAAAATCGGCATGTGTGTTCCCAGCGACTCGGGAATCAGGGAAACCAGCGTGTTGGACATTGCATCCACCATCTTGGTGCCGGTCAGGATGCCGGTAAAAATTCCGGCGGCAAAGACCATGGAAACGACGGTCAGCGCATTTCCGGCATGGGCGGTGATCCGTTCCTTCTGCTCCTGCAGGTTGGGGTAGTTGATCAGAAGAGCGGCTGCGGTCGCGATCATGAACAGGACCGGAAGCGGCATCCAGTTCATCACCAGGCCGGTCATCAGGGCGCAGGTCAGCAGCAGGTTGATCCACAGCCGTTTTGGACGATTGAGCTGGTCAGCGGCCGCCGCCTGTTCGGACATCGCCATCCGTTCGTCAGCGGTGTACTGAATCTCCGCCACGCCCAAACGCTTGCGTTCCCGCATGCCCAGTATACAGGCCACCGCGATCACCCAGATCAGCCCGCCGACCATCGTGGGAATGAGCGGCGTAAACAGTTCCGACGCATCCAGGTGCAGCACGCTCATCGCCCGTGCCGTCGGTCCGCCCCACGGCGTCATGTTCATGACCCCCATCGAGAGCATGGGCGTGACCGCCAGAATCAGCGGGTTCATGCCCAACCGTTTGTACAGCGGCAGCATCGCGGATACCGTAATCATGTAGGTCGTGGTCCCGTCACCGTCCAGTGCCACCAGCATCGACAGGACGGCGGTACCCACTACAATCTTCAGCGGGTCTCCTTTGGCCAGTTTCAGAATTTTCGCGATCAAAGGATCAAACAGACCCGCATCCATCATGATCCCGAAGTACAGGATGGCAAACAGCAGCATGATCCCCGTGGGAGCGATCTTGGCAATGCCCTCCAGCATCATCGCTCCCATCTCCGCCCCGAATCCTCCGATCAGGGCAAAGAATATGGGCACGACGATCAGGGCAACGAGCGCGGACAAGCGCTTTGTCATGATCAGGTACAGGAAGACGGCCATCATCAGGAAGCCGAGCAAAGACAGCATGTTTGTTTCCCCCCAAAAAGAATGCGCTTTCAAGAAAGTGTTTTCATTATAACAACAATATTTTGACGAGAATAGAAAACGGAAATAAACGATATAAGCCGCATAATCCTCATTTTGTTCATTAAATTTACTGACGCGAAACCCGCGTGATCATGCGGTTCACTACAGCAAGAAGGCTCCCGGACCAAACACGTCCCGGGAGCCTCCTTCACTAAGGATCGCCAGCCCAAAACAAAAGTCCCCAGGTTTGGGGACTTTGTCGTTCGTCAGATGCGCACCACGGTCAGCCGGCTGTCCGTGTCCAGTGTGCGCGGAATGCGGTTTTTCGTGTCAAACAGGATCGGCGTCGGCGCCATCAGTTCGGCGGCGTGCTGCCAATCCAATTCGGCAAACTCCTTCTGAACGGCGGTCAACAACAGCGCGTCCGCGCCGCGCAGCGCCTCTTCCAGGCTGTCCGTCTTGTGCCCGTAGCGGCTGGGCACTGCCGGGTCGTAGGAGCGTACCTCCGCGCCTTTGGCCTGCAGCAGCGCGATCAGGTCGTGTACCGGGCTCACCCGGTCGTCGTTGGAGAAGTCCTTCATCGCCAGACCCAGCACGGCGACGCGGCTGCCTGCCAGCGTCTTGCCTTTTTGCCGCAGGGCCTGTTCCAGCATCCCGACCAGGACGGCCGGCACGCCGTCATTCGTGTTGCGGGCCAACTGCAGCAAGGGCAGCGAGACGCCCAGCTCCTTGGCCTTGGGCTGCAGGTAGTACAGCGCGTTGGGCAGACAGAAGCCGCCTACACCCGGCCCCGGAGTCAACAGGTTGACGCGCTTGTGGGTGTTTGCCACTTTGATCAGCTCAAAGGTATCGATCCCGAATGCCTCGGCGAAACGGGCAAATTCCTGCACCATCGCGATGTTCACGTCGCGCTGGATGTTTTCGATCACTTTGGCGGTCTCAATCACGCGAATGTCGGAGACGATGATCTCCGTTTCACTGATGAAGGAGAGCAGTTCCTTGCCTTTGGCGGCGCTCTCCGCGTCAATACCGCCGAGCACGAGCGGCATGTGGATGAACTCTTCAAACGCCCGCCCTTCGGCAATTCGCTCGGAGCAGTAGGTCAGGTAAAAGTCGCTGCCCGCCTTCAACCCGCTGGCTTCCTCCAGGATCGGCAGAATCACTTCTTCCGTCGTGCCGGGAATCACGGTGCTGCGAATCATCACCATGTCTCCCTTTTTCAGCACGCGTCCCAAGGTGTGGGCACAGCTTTTCAGCGGTCTCAGGTCCGGGTCCCCGTTGTGGACAGGCAGACCGACCGTCACGATGTAGTTGTTCACTTCCGCTGCTGCTTCTTCGTAGGATGTCGTCGCCCGGAAGCGGCCCCCAGCGATTTGCTCGCGCAGGATTTCCGGCAGCGTCTTGCCTTGATAGGATTCAAGATGGTGGGAGATGCCGGCGTTGATCTCCTCGACGACGTTCGGCATGACGTCCACACCGACCACGCGGGCTCCTTTCATGGCGTACGTGAGTGCCAGCGGCAATCCGACGAATCCTAATCCGACAACAGCAACGCGTACAGGCTGAGTCATTGCAGATCTCCTCTTTCCCATTATCTGGTAAAGGTCCGCGCGGTCAGCGTGGCCTTTTTGCGTCAATTCGACAGGTACCATACTCCTGCCGCAAGAAACACTACACATAAGACGATGAGGACCTTGTACAAGGTTTCCAAGGTGAAGCCTCCTCATGCAGTGGCACCGTATGCCAAAGCCTTATTATACTCCTCAATGGGCAATGGTTCAACGAACGTTCACGGCCGGGCAGGGGCGGACGCATCCAAATAAACGGTCAAAGGACCGGTCACGTACACCTGACAGCTCAACCGCATCCCTGCCGCCACCGCCGCCTCTCCCAGGCGGTACCGCTCCGTGGAAGAAGGGGGTGCAGCCGAGCCGACCGGAATGTCCATGCGGAGACGACAGGTGGTACATTTTCCCGTCGTGCAGAAAAAGTCAATCGGCAGCCCTGCCTCAACCAGCGCCATGAGCAGGTTCGCTCCCTGCTTCAGGAACAGCTGCTTGCTTTCCCCATCGTGCAGCACCGTCACGACAACAACATCCGTCTGGCTCATCCTGCATCCCCCATATCCTTTAACTTCACATACGCTGGCGGACTACCGGTACGCTGTCAGACCACCGGTCCCATTACCGCATGCCCCCGGGCGATGATGAGCGTGCCGCCCTTCACTGCCCCGGCTTCGTCCGGCAGGGAGCCTGCTCTGTTCACCTGATCAGGCTGGCCCCGATCACGTAGGAAAACCCGACCGACAGCACCATGGCAATAAAGCCGATCGCCCGGTTGTCCGCGGCGATTTCCTCATCAATTTTATAGCTGGGCGTCATGAATTCAAAGATGAAATAGCTGGACAGCAGCAGGAAAAATCCCAGCGTTCCCCAGATCAACGCCTGTCCGATTGAGTCGTGATGCTGGATGGAGTAGCGAAAAATGTTGGCAATGCCAAAGATTTTTCCGCCCGTTGCCATCGCGACGGAGACGTTTCCCCGCTTCAGCTCCTGCCACACACGGTAGCGCGTGACCAGTTCAAACACGAATAAAAACACGATCATCGCCAATCCGGTGACAGTAAAGTATGCAACGGCGGCAAAGTATTTGTTGTGAAGCAAGTGTTCCATGCGGCACCTCCCGCTCTCCTACTTGAGCTCGACGATAGTGGCGCCCACGCCGCCTTCACCCTGGCCGCCCAACCGAAACGACTTGACGTTCCGGTGCTGGCGCAGATACTCGTGAACGCCTTTGCGGAGCACGCCGGTGCCGTGGCCGTGAATAATCGAGACGGAATGCAGGCCGGCCAACAGCGCCTCGTCCAGGTACCGGTCGATCTCCCTGATGCCTTCTTCCACGTTGTAGCCGCGCAGGTCCAACTCCATCTTGACCGTGTTTTTGGCCCGTTTGACCGACGTGTATGCGGCGATGGTCTGCTCCTGTTTGGAAGGCTTCACCACGTGCATGTCGTTTCGCTTTACCTTCATCTTCATGATGCCGATCTGGACCAGGAATTCGTCATCGCCTGCTTTTTCCAGGACGGTTCCCTTTTGGCCGAAGCTGGTCACCATTACTTCGTCACCCGGCTTGACCTGGGTGGCGCGCACGGCTTTGGCCGGCTTTTTCACCTTTTCCTTCTCCAGCTCCAGCACAGCGTCACCCAGGCGCTTCTTGGCCTCAATCAGCCGATGTTCCTTGATTTCCGCGCCTTCCGCCATCATGCGCCTGAGCTCGCGAATGACCGCGTCCGCCTCTTCCTTGGCAAGCTGCACAGCGATCCGCGCTTCTTCTTCTGCCCGTTCCAGCAGCTTGTTTTTCTCTTCGGCGAAGCGGGTCCGCTCTTCTTCAAGCTGCGCTCGCAGCGCTTCCGCTTCGCGCCGCAGCGCCTCGGCCGTCTGCCGCTCTTCTTCCGCCGTCCTGCGGTTTCGCTCCAGCGAGGCAATCATGCTCTCCACCTGATTGTCTTCCTCACTGATCGAAGCGCGCGCCTTTTCAATAATCTCCTCGGGCAGTCCCAGCCGCTTGGCGATGGCGAACGCATTGGAACGGCCGGGGACGCCAATCAGCAGACGGTAGGTCGGGCGGAGCGTTTCCACGTCAAACTCCACGCTGGCATTGATGACCTCCGGCCGGTCGTAGGCGTAGGCTTTCAGCTCGCTGTAGTGGGTCGTGGCAACCAGCCGGGCCCCGCGCCTGATCACGTCGTCGATGATCGCCATTGCCAGCGCCGCCCCTTCGGTGGGGTCGGTTCCCGCTCCCAATTCGTCAAACAGCACGAGGCTGTTCTCATCCATCGCACCGAGGATGTGAATGATATTGGTGAGGTGGCTGGAGAAGGTGGACAGGTTTTGCTCGATGGACTGCTCGTCGCCGATATCGGCAAACACGGAGGAAAAGACGGCTGCTTCACTCTCTTCCTCTGCCGGGATGTGCAGACCGGCCATCGCCATCAACGAAAGCAACCCGATCGTCTTCAGCGAAACGGTTTTTCCCCCGGTGTTGGGGCCAGTCACCACGATTGCCCGGTAGCTGCCCCCCAGCTCCACGTCCACCGGCACGACCTTGTCATGCGGGATCAGCGGATGACGCGCCTTTTTCAGCCGCAGGTAGCCCCGGTCGTTCAGCCGCGGACAGACAGCTTTCATGCTGGCGGCCAACTGAGCCTTGGCGAACATGAAATCCAGCTCCGCCAGCGCGTCGACATTTTCCTTCAGCGCTTCCACCGCGCCGGATACCATCTCCGTCAGGACGAACAGGATCCGCTCCACTTCCTTTTCTTCGCGCAGACGCAGTTCGCGCAGCTTGTTGTTCATCG
Organism: Brevibacillus sedimenti; assembly: GCF_020923495.1. Classification (GTDB taxonomy): domain Bacteria; phylum Bacillota; class Bacilli; order Brevibacillales; family Brevibacillaceae; genus Brevibacillus; species Brevibacillus aydinogluensis. Next base: position 2,215,489 of record NZ_CP064048.1, on the reverse strand, counting down.
ACACGACTACTTCCGGCTCGATGAACAACGTTGCGCCCGACGCCGACTGGTCGTGCACGATCCCGCCGAAGACGTGACGGTACTCCTGCTTGACGGGAATGACAAAACGGTCGCCGCGAATGGTCACGATGCTGTCCATCAGCATTTTCTGGTACGCCGAAGACCGTGTCATCTGATCCAGCTTTTCCCGGATGCGCGCCTCCAGTTGGCGAATCTCCTGCCGCACCTGACGCAGTTCCGCGCTGGCGCTGTCCAGGATGTCGCCGTTTTCGTCCACACAGCGGCGAATTTCCGCCTCCAGCTCGCGCAGCCCCTCAATCCGCTCGGCCTGAAAGCGCAGCAGCGGCAGTTCCTGCTCCTCGCACAGGTCAAGCAAAAAATTGCGCAGCCGACGTCCCGCCATTACGGTGTCGGCGATATCCAACAGTTCCCTGGGCGCCAGCATTGCATTCAGCCGGGCACGCTGCACGGCGGCGCGGATATCGCGGATGCCGCCCAACGGCACGCTTCCCTTCAACCGCAGCACGGTTGCCGCCTCTGCCGTTCCCTGTTGGGCCGTCTGCACTTCGTCCAAGCGGACAAAGGGCGTCAAGGCGGATGCTTTTTCTTTGCCGTATGCAGATGTCGCTTTCTCCATCAGGAGGGCGACGATCTTGTCGTATTCCAAGGTTTTTAACACCCGTTGTTCCAAAATGGTGCCTCCTTAACGTGGTCAACGCTAACATTCCCCATTATAACATGCAGTCCGCCGCAAGCATAAATTTACACACCCGGTGCGGCATATTTTGTCGAAAAACAAGCCAGAATGAGTAGTGAAACAAACTCCAAAGGAGGATTCTTCATGACGATTTTGCGCCATGTCATTCGTTTCGTGGTCGCGGCAGTCGTGCTTATGTTCGTCGGGTTTCTCGTTCCCGGCTTTTCTGTAAACGGTTTTTGGCCCGCACTAATGGCCGCGGTGGTCATCGCCGTAATTGGTTGGCTTATTGAATTGATGTTCGGCGACCGGATCTCCCCGTACAATCGCGGGATTGTCGGTTTTCTGGTGAGCGCCGTGGTAATCTGGCTGACTCAGTTTGTCGTCTCCGGGTTCCGGGTGACCATCCTGGGTGCCCTGCTCGCCGCGCTGGTGATCGGGATCATTGACCTGTTCATCCCGATCAAGACGCATATGGACCTGCGCAACGGCGACGCCGGCAACAAACAGGAAACCTAATTTCACGTCCGTGAGCGAAGAGCCAACCCCTTGTCGGGTTGGCTCTTTTTATTACGGTTGCAGCGAGGCAGCGGCGATCTGCCGGTGAATCATGCCGGCCAGGTAGCCTGCGCCAAATCCGTTGTCGATGTTTACCACAGCCACGCCGTTGGCGCAAGAGTTGAGCATCGACAGCAGCGGGGCCAGGCCGTTGAAGTGAGCACCGTACCCGACGCTGGTGGGCACGGCGATGACCGGCTTGTCCACCAGTCCGGCAATAACGCTGGCCAGCGCTCCTTCCATGCCGGCGATGCAGATGATCACCGCCGCCTCCCTGATCTCATCCAAGCGCTGGAACAGCCGGTTGATGCCGGCCACCCCCACATCGGCGATCACTCTCGCTTCGCTGCCAAAACAGCGCACCGTCCAGGCCGCCTCCTGAGCGACCGGCCAGTCGGACGTGCCGGCGGTCACCACCGCCACGTATCCGTCCCGCACAGGCGTAAGCGGGCTGCTGGTGCCGATCAACAGTCCCGCTTCTCTCACATACTGCACGTCGGGCCACCGCGTCAGCACGGCCTCCGCCTGCTCGGCCGTCACCCGCGTGGCCAGCACGATTGTTTGATGTTCCCGCAGCCTGCTGAAAATCCCGACCAACTGTTCCGCTGTTTTGCCGGCCGCGTACACCACTTCGGGAAAACCGGTTCGCCGCGCCCGGTCGAGATCAAGCGTGGCGTACTCCAGACGGCTCGTGCCCGCAAGCAGCTCTTCCGCCTCTTCCACGCTCAATCTTCCTGCCTGCACCTGACGCAAAATCGCCGCTACATCAACCATGCGCCGCTTTCACATCCTTGTCCAGAACGGCGTTCATGCTGCCCGTCTGGTAGCCGGACAAATCCAGGGTGACATACTGAAAACCAATCTGCCGCAGCGTCCGGGAAATCTCGTCGCTATGCTCCAGCAGACGCGGAAAGTCGGCTGGGTCTACCTCAATGCGGGCGATTGCATCGTGATGGCGCACGCGCACCTGATGAAAGCCGAGACTTATCAGATACCCCTCTGCTCTGTCAATCTGGTCGATCTTTTCCAGGGTGATTGGCGAGCCGTACGGGATGCGCGACGACAGGCAGGCAAACGACGGCTTGTTCCAGGTGGGCAGCCCCATGGCCCGGGACAATTGGCGTATCTCCTCCTTGAACAAGCCGGCTTCCTGCAGCGGGCTGCGGACACCGCGCTGGACGGCGGCCAATCGTCCGGGACGATAGTCGCCCAGGTCATCCATATTGGCCCCGTCGCAGATGACGGCATTCCATTGATTTTCTTCCGCCAATCGGCCGAGATGCTCGTACAATCCGTCTTTGCAGTAAAAACAGCGGTTGACCGGATTGGCGACGAACTGCGGATTTTCCATTTCGCGGATCTCGGTGGTCACAAAACGGGCACCCAGGCGTTTGGCCAACTGCCTGGCCGCTTCAAACTCCCGCGTCGGGAACGTCTCCGACGCCGCGGTCACGGCGATCGCCTCATCGCCCAGTTCCTGGACGGCGCATGCCAGCAAAAAGGTGCTGTCAACGCCTCCGGAAAACGCGATCAGCACGCGCCCCATATCGCGCAGCAGCCCGCGCAGTTTTTCCTCTTTTTCTGCGAGAGACAGCCGGCGGGCCGCCTCCCGCAGCGCTTCTCTGTCCATCTCCTGACCCATCTTTTGCCCACGCCCCTCTTATTGACAAGCTTTTTCGCGACAATGGGAAAAGAGAGGCATACACTGCCCCTCTTTTTATGTGATTCGTCTATGCTTGGTTCGCGTCGTCATGCAGGATCTTCAACAGTGCCTCGTACTCCTGTCGCAGGCGGAAGTACTCGTCCGCAATGTTGACCGCGGTGAGCACGGCGATTTTGGCAGTGTCCAGGCGATGGTTGCCCTTGGCGATTTCATTCATCTTGTCATCGACGAAACCGGCCACCATGCGGATATGGTTTACGCTTGCCTTTCCGCTCAGCCGGTATTGCTGGCCAAATATATCAACCGTCAACCGATTTTTCCCATCACCTTGCACGAAGGCTTCCTCCTTCAACACTACTCTGCGACTTTTGTACTCCTGTATCTTTTTTAGGTTACTGAAAATGTCAGAATCCGTCAAGGTCCCTTACATGCGCAGTTCCGCGCCCGTTTGCGCCTTCAGTGCGTCCACGACGGCGGCAGTCACCTGCTGGATTTCGTCGTCCTGCAGCGTCCGTTCCGGATGGCGGAAGACGAGGGAGAAGGCGACGCTCTTCTTGTCGGCGGCGATGCGCTCCCCGGTGTAGACGTCAAACAGCGTGAGCGATTCCAGGAGCTCTCCTGCCGCCTGGCGAATCGCCGTTTCGAGAGCGGCCGCCGGCACACTGCGGTCCACTACCAGTGCGAGGTCGCGGGTCACGGCCGGGAACTTGGGCAGCGGCTTGTAATAGCCTGCATCCTCGACTGCTGCTGCCAGCTCCGTCAGGTCGAACTGAAACACGTACGTTTCCGACACGTCGTAGGTTTTTTCCAGTGCCGGGTGAATCTGTCCGAGATAGCCGAGACGCCGCTCGCCGACCCATACCTCCGCCGTGCGGCCGGGGTGCATGCCAGCCAGATCGGATGCAGGCTTGTAGGTCGCACCGACAATTCCCAAGCGGCTCAGGAGTGAGTCAACCAGTCCCTTGACGAGGTAGAAGTCAACCGGCTGGTTTGCGCCCATCCAATTCTGCGGCAGCCACTGCCCGGTCAAAGCTGCCGCCACGTAGAGGCGTTCCTCGGGAAGCTGTGTCAGCTTTTCTTCTGTGGTCAGAAAGACACTGCCCAGTTCAAACACGGCCACATCGTGGTTTTGCCTGTTTTTGTTGTAGGCGATCGTCTGCAGAAGGCCAGGGATCAGGCTGGTGCGCAGCACGCTGTGCTCTTCGCTCATCGGCATGGCCAGCGAAATCGGCTTGGCGTCAATGCGGTGCAGACCGGCTACATCCCCCACCCGCTCCGCGTGAACCAGGGAGTAGGTAATCGCCTCGTGCAGTCCCGCGCCAATCAGGTGGTGGCGAATTGTCCGGCGCAGACGCTGGTCGGGGTAAGCTGCCCCTGTGTGGCCTGGCCGCTCGGCAAGCTGGTCGGAATGTTGTCGTAGCCGTACAGGCGGGCCACTTCCTCCACCAAATCCTCCGGCAGGGTGATGTCACCGCGGCGGGTCGGTACGGTGACCGTCCAGGTGCTGCCGTTCTGCTCATACGAAAAGCCCAGGCGGTCGAAAATTGCGGAGACGTCCGCTGCGGTCAGCGACGTGCCCAGATGCTGGTTGATCTTCTCCAGCGCAACCGTTACGACGGCCGGCTTCACTTCACGGACAACAGCCGACGCCACTCCTTTGGAGACGGCCGCGCCCGACAACTGCTGGATCAGCGCAGCAGCCCGCTCGCCTGCTTCCTGGACGCGCGCCTGATCGACGCCTTTTTCCCAGCGGACGCATCCTTCCGTGCGCATGCCCTGGGTCCGAGCCGTGCGGCGAACCGTCTGCGGCGTAAACCAGGCGGCTTCCAAAATGATTTCCGTCGTCTCGTCGGTGATCTCCGAGTTGGCGCCGCCCATCACGCCGGCGATGGCCAGCCCTTTTTCCCCGTCGGCGATCAGCAGGGTCTGGCTGTCCAGCGTTCGCTCCTGATCGTCCAGCGTGACCAGCTTCTCCCCGTCTTGTGCCAGGCGCACGACGATGGCGCGGTCTTTTACCTTGGTCGCGTCAAACGCGTGCAGGGGTTGGCCGTATTCCAGCATGACGTAGTTGGTCACGTCCACGACGTTGTTGATCGGCCGGATCCCCGCCGCCATCAGGCGGTTTTTCATCCACTGCGGCGAACTGGTGATTTTCGCTCCGGTAAAGTGGCGTCCCACGTAGCGGTAGCAGTGATCGTCCGCTTCGATGCGCACGCTTACCGGATTGTCGCCGCCGTTTTCGGTGACGGCAATCTCCGGCAGCTTGACCTCCCGGCCGAGAATGGCTGCCACTTCGTAAGCGACCCCGATCATGCTGAGGCAATCGGAACGGTTTGGCGTCAAGCCCAGCTCCAGCACGTAGTCGTCAAGCCCCAGGTAAGAGACAGCATCCATGCCCACTTCGGCGTCCTCGGGCAGGACCATAATCCCTTCCTGCTGGTCTTTGGCCAGCAGCTTGTCATTGAGGCCCAGTTCCTTGGCCGAACAGATCATGCCGTGCGACTCCACGCCGCGCAGCTTGGACTTCTTGATGTGCAGGCCGCCCGGCAGTTTCGCTCCGATCAATGCTACCGGCACTTTTTGTCCCTGCGCCACGTTGGGCGCACCGCAGACGATCTGCAGGTCCTCGCCCTGTCCTGCATCCACGATGCAGACGCTCAGGCGGTCGGCGTCCGGATGCTTGCTGCGCTCCTTGACGTACCCGACCACTACGTTGGAGACGCCGGCGTTGCGCGGCTCTACAGTCTCCACTTCAATCCCGCTTCTGGTCAGCTTTTCCGCCAGTCCGTACGGGGTGATATCGTGTAAATCCACGTATTCCGACAACCATTGGTACGATACCTTCATCTCTGAAACGACTCTCCTTTCTAGCCTCGGTTGAACTGCCGCAGGAAGCGCACGTCATTGGTGTAGAAATGGCGAATGTCCTCTACCCCGTACTTCAGCATGGCGATGCGCTCCACGCCCATTCCGAAGGCAAACCCGCTCACTTCCTGCGGATCATAGCCGGCCATTTCCAATACGCGCGGGTGCACCATGCCGGAGCCGAGAATCTCGATCCAGCCCGTCTGCTTGCAGACGCGGCAGCCGTCTCCGCCGCAGCTGAAGCACTGCAGGTCCACTTCCGCGCTCGGTTCGGTGAACGGGAAAAAGCTGGGGCGCAGGCGGATTTGCTGGTTGGCCCCGAACATCTGGCGGGCAAACGTGAGCAGAATCCCTTTCAAGTCGCTCATGCCAATGCCTTTGTCGACGACCAGCCCTTCGATCTGCGTAAACTGGTGGGAGTGGGTGGCATCGTCGTCGTCGCGCCGGTACACCTTGCCCGGAGAGATGATTTTTACCGGCGTCTGGCCGGCCTTTTTCAGCATGGTGCGCGCCTGCACCGGAGACGTCTGGGTGCGGAGCAAAATGTCCTCCGTCAGATAGAACGAATCCTGCATGTCGCGCGCGGGATGATCCTTGGGCAGGTTGAGCATCTCGAAGTTGAAATGATCCGTCTCCACCTCGGGCCCTTCGGCAATTTCAAAGCCCAGACCGATGAAAATGTCCTCGATCTCTTCGATAATGCGGGAAAGCGGGTGCATCGTTCCGGTCGGAACCGGACGGCCGGGCAGTGTAACGTCCAGCGTTTGCGACGCCAGTTTGGCTTCCAGCGCTGCTTGTTCCAGTGCGGCCTGCTTGTCGGCAAACGCCGCTTCCAGCGCCGCGCGCACCTCGTTGACGAGCTGGCCGACGACAGGCCTCTCTTCCGGCGAAAGGCTGCCCATTCCGCGCAGAAGCTCGGTCAGTTCACCTTTTTTCCCCAGATATTTGACGCGCAGGTCTTGCAGCTGACCCGCGTCTGCGGCCTGGCTGATCTGGTCCAGCGCCGCCTGTTTCATCTCCTGTAACCGCGTTTGCACGTTGTATCGCTCCTTTGCTCAAGATTTGCAACCTTCCTGCGGTCCCGTCCGGCTGCGGCTGCCGCGTAAACCGGGAGGGCCCCGAAAAATAGAAAAACCCGCCCCGAAAAGGGACGAGCTGTTACTCGCGGTACCACCCTTGTTAAGCAGAAGGCTTTTCCCCCAACGATGCCTGGGGAACCCAGTCTTCCGCCTCACTTTGACCATGATAACGGGAATGTCCCGGCTGCTCCTACTGGGCTCATCTCGAGCGGTTCAGAGTGCGGCTCCAGAGTGAATTCGGCAGACATGGCGTTGGGATGCTTTCAGTCTGCGGCATCTCCTCCCTGCAAACGCATGGGGCCTGCGTACTACTCTCTGTCATCGCTTTCCGTTATATTACACACATTCAGGAAAATTATAGCGCAACCCTGGCGAACTTTCAATGATGCAAATCCTGCATGCGGTCAAGCGATTTTCCAACAGGCGCTGTGGCCATGGCTTGGGACGAACGCAAGCGGCTGGCGAAGCGTGTGCAGCGGACAGCAGCCGCTACCTATGCCTGCGTCTGCGCTGCGCCTCGTAGATGAGGATGCCGGCGGCGACCGCCGCATTGAGCGATTCCGCCCGTCCGTACAGCGGGATGTGCACGAACCCGTCAGCCGCTTCGCTCACGGCACGGGAGACCCCCCGCCCCTCATTGCCGATCACGATTGCCGTTTTGCCTGTGTAATCAGCCTCGTCATACCTGAGGCTGTTTTCATTGAGGGAGGACACGATAACCCGCGCGCCTTGCCGTTTCAATTCGGCGGCGGCCTCCAGCAGCGGCCGGGAAAAAACGGGCAGCCGGTACAGCGCCCCCATCGTGGCCCGCACCACTTTGCCGTTGTACGGATCGACGCTGCCTTTGCCGAGAATCACTGCGTCGACACCAGCCGCTTCCGCCGTGCGCAGCATGGTGCCGAGGTTGCCCGGGTCCTGAATCTCGTCCAGCATCAGCAGCAGGTAATCACGTTCTTCCGCCGCCTGCAGCCATGCGTTCCAGTCGTGCTCTGTCTTTTTCACTTCGGCGACAATTCCCTGCGGTGTCTTGGTCTCCGACAGCTTGGCCAATACCGCCGCGGAAGCGGGAACTACTTCGACTTCCCCCGCGCGCCTGTCAATCGCCCGCCGGCAGGCCGGGTCCATCTCCCGGCTGCTGTCGTACAGGACGGTGATCACCTCCGCGCCGCTGTTCAGGGCTTCTTCCACCAAATGGGCCCCTTCGACGAGAAACCGCCCCTGCTCGTCCCGTCCTTTTCGCTCCAGCAGGCGGAACAACCGCTTCACCAAGGGGTTATGCACCGATTGTATGACGTCGTGCTTCATTGTCTACGCCTGCTCCTCAAATGCATTCAGATGTTTGTTGTTGCCGATGACGACCAGCACGTCCCCGTACTGGATCACCTCGTCCGGACTGGGGGCGATGTTGAACTTCTCGCCGCTTTTGATGGCGATGACGTTCACTCCGTATCGGGCGCGGATGTCCAGCTGACGCAGCGTCTTGCCCACCATCCCGGATGAGACCACCACTTCGGCCACGCTGTAATCCTCCGCCAGTTCAATAAAGTCAAGCACATTGGCGGAGATCAGATTGTGGGCGACGCGCACCCCCATGTCCCGCTCGGGAAACACCACCCGATCCGCCCCCACCTTGTACAGCACCTGACCATGCCGCTCGTTCTGCGCTTTGGCGACGATCTTTTTCACGCCCAGTTCCTTGAGGATCAGCACGGTCAAAATGCTGGCCTGAATGTCAGCCCCGATCGCGACGACGACCACGTCGAAGTTGCGAATGCCGATCTCCTTCAGCGCCCGCTCGTCGGTCGAATCGGCGGCGACAGCGTGGGTGACGTACTGGATGTTCTCGTTGATGCGCTCTTCGTTTTCGTCAATGCCCATTACTTCATAATCCATCTCATACAGGGTCCGGGCCACGCTGGAACCAAACCGGCCCATCCCGATGACGGCAAACTGCTTTGACATGCTTTTCCACTCCTTGTGCTGTGGCCACATGACCAAAACGTCCTGCCTGGGCTGCCCCATCCGGAGCACCGGCAGGGCACTTTTAATACCAAGCATTATACCACAACGCTTCCATCGGCTACAAAACGGGTATGAGCCGACGATGCGGGACGAATACTATAGGCGCAGCCATCACGACAAAAGGAGTGGATGTCCGCCATGAACATTGCCGCACTCAATCTGCGCCAGGCGATCATGTACAAAATGCAGGGCTCCAGTGCCAACGACGTGCAGGAGACGATCACGGACGCGATCGCAAGCGGTCAGGAAAAAACCCTGCCCGGTCTGGGCGTGCTGTTTGAAGTCCTGTGGCAAAACAGTGATCAGGCGACTCGGCAGAGCATGGTGCAAACAATCGCCGACCATCTGCCAAAACAGGCACAATCGCCGGTGTAAGGACGCTTGGACCAGCGGGAGAGGCGCTGTCGTCTCTCCCGTTTTACGTGCGTCACAATTACGATTCTGCATCCACCTGTTGGACGAAAACCCCCCTGCTTAGCAGGAGCGGCTTCTCTCACCAGTTGCCTATTGGTTGAGCAGACAAACCCATATCAGAACGATCTGAACTGCGCAAATGAGCGGCACCCCCGTCATGAACAGCGCATGCCGGGTCTTGTGGCGCCAGGCCAGCATGCCCAACAGCGCGCCCGCTCCGCCGCCCACCAACGCGCTCAACAGCAGGCTCGCCTCCGGAACGCGCGGTCCGCCCCGCCGCGCAGCACGCTTGTCAGCGGCCATCAGACCGGCGGCGTACACGTTCAACACCAACAGTCCCGCTGCGACAAACGGCAGACGCGACAGCCACCAGCCGCACAAAACGAGCAGCCAGCCCGCCACCCATACCGCGTTGCGGCTCTGCCTGTGCCTTGTTACCCATTTATGATGACGCATCTCTTTATTCTCCTTTTGCCCGAAAGGAGCGGCCGGCCAGAAACAAGCGGTGAACCGCCCAGCCCGCAACGAGCAGCGCGATCACGATAAACAGGGCGAAGAAGCCGTAGGTGCGGATCATCGCCACGACCACATCCACGTTTTTTCCGAACACGTAGCCAATCAGATAAAAAAGGATCGTCCACAACAACCCGATCGGATAGGACAGGACCGCGTAGCGCCGATACGTCATCCCGCCCATGGCGACGATGTAGGGAACGACGTGGCGAACGACAGGAAACAGATAGCTGAAGCAGAGGGCAAAGGTCCCGTACTTCTCCACGAGACCGGTGGAGCGCTCTACCGTATGCCTCATCTTCTCACTCTTTGACAACCATGCAAGGATCGGCCGGCCGAAGAACTTCCCCAGTAAAAACCCAATCGTCAATCCCGAGGCCACGCCCAGGTAGCCGGCAAGAAACGCGCAAACAGGGTCCAGCAGCGCCAAGGACGCCAGAAACCCGCCGGTAGCGACGACCAGTTCGTCGGGGATCGGCAAACCGACAATGCCCAGCCAGAGCAAAAAGAAGATGGCCGCATATCCATATTGCTCGATAATTGACATCAGCATGTTCATTTCCATGACGCAAAATCCCCTACCCTCGCCACTCAGCGGCATTGTTTCCTGTCCATTTCCGGCATAGTTCCTTTTTCACAATCTGTAAGTAATACGGTTCGGGGCAAAAAAAGTTACGCGTGCACCGTCATCCCGTCCGCAGGCTGCCGCGGCTGCGCGCCTTCCTTATTCCGGCCGATTGATCTGTTGCACGTCTGTTCTCCAAATTTGTATTCTGCCCCGTTTTTGTCCGCTTACGCCAATCCGCTCGCGGCGGCTTCCCGTCTCACCACGACAAAGTCGTTCTCCCGTCCGTCTTCATACGGAAAATATACCACCAGAACATAGTCCCCTTCCACCAGCTCACCCGTCTCGATCCACGTCGCAATGTCAAAGCTGATGTTAGCCAACAGTGTGTGCTTGAAGAAGTCCTTTTGCTGCGCCGCCCGCCGGGCAAAGTCAGGCGGGAGATCATCCAGCCGCTGTTGCACTGCTTCAAAGGCTGCCTGCATCTCCCGTTTGTCCAGCAGATCATCCCACCACAGCTTGCGCGGACGGTGCTTCTGCTTGCGCAGGTAGTCAAATTTCATCAGGCTGATCACGTGGTCGAGGTGCTCCACCTGCCGCGTCTCCAGGAAGCGGCGTAGCCGCACAAACAGGTCTTCCAACTGGTGGCCGATCCGGCTCCAGCCCTGTTCTTCCCAAAAATCGCCGAATGCCTGGAAGAAATCAAATGGCGTCTCAAAACAGCGGGTCACCAGCCATTCCAGTGTGGTATCCATGCGGTGGGCGTTCCAGTATTTTTCCAATACGTCCTCCACCCGCTTGATCCGCTGGATGTCGGCAAACGACAGGACGTTGTTGCCGAGAATCTCATACGGCGCCTCGTCCATGAAAATGTACCCGTGGTTGGCCGCACGCGCGCGGACGCCGGTGCCGCGCAGCATTTTCAAAAAGCCGAGCTGCAGTTCCTCCGGCCGCAGCGCAAAGACGTCGTTGAATGTCTTGCGGAAAGAGTGGTAATCCTCCTCCGGCAGACCGGCGATCAGATCCAGGTGCTGGGCAATTTTTCCCGACTGCTTGATCCGGGTGACGGTGTGGGCCAGACGATCGAAACGCTGAATCCGCTGGACCAGCCGGTTGGTCTCGTCGTTGGTGGACTGGACGCCGATCTCAAAACGGAAAATGCCGGGCGGCGCGTTTTCCGTCAAAAAGTCGAGTACGTCGGCGCGCAGGATGTCGGCGGTAATTTCAAACTGAAAGATCGTGCCGTTGTGGTTGTCGATCAAAAACTGAAAGATTTCCAGCGCGTATTTTTTGTTGATGTTAAACGTGCGATCGACGAACTTGATCGTCTTGACACCGTGCTGAATCAGCCGCAGCAGGTCGGCCTTCACCCGCTCCAGACCGAAATAGCGCACGCCGTCCTCAATCGACGACAGGCAGTACTGGCATTTGAACGGACAGCCGCGGGACGCCTCAAAGTAGACGACGCGGTTGTTCAGTTCGTCCAGGTTGTCGGCATACGGAGACGGAATCGTGTCCAGGTTTTCGATCTGCGCCCGGGGAGCGGTGAAGCGCACGTGCCCCCCCTCGCGATAGGCAATCCCGGCTACATCCCGCAGGCGGGGCGGCTCTCCTGTCCGGCGGGATTCGTCGTAGACCTGCAGCAGTTCCAAAAACGTCTGTTCTCCCTCACCGATGACGATCACGTCAATCTCCGGATGCTTCTTCAACCACTCGTCGGCGTCGTAGGTCACTTCCGGCCCGCCCAGCACCACCGGCAGGTCGGGCCGCACCTTTTTCAGGTTGCGGATCACATCGAGCGTCTCGCGGATGTTCCAGATGTAACAGGAAAAGGCGGCAACGTCGGGTTGCCGCTTGTAGACGTCGGCGACAATGTTGAGCGTCACGTCGTTGATCGTGTATTCAACCAGCTCGATGTCGGGAAACGTCGGCCGGGCGTAGCTTCGCAAGTAACGCAGCGCCAGGGATGAGTGAATGTACTTGGCGTTCAGCGTAGACAGTAAAATCTTCATGTGTCTGTCGACTCTCCTTGAAATACGTGCTTGTTCTATCCGTAACCGTAACACAAGCCGCCGGCAGCGGCAAATGAAGATCCTGGCTCCGGCGGCCCTGCCCGCCTACTTGTTCAGTTCCCGGACGACGTGCCCCAGTTCTGGCACGATCAGCCGAGTCATCGCCAGCCGCACTGCACCGGTGGAGCCTGGGGTGGAAAAAATCGCTTTTCCCTTCCGGGTGCCGGCAATGGCCCGGCTCAACATTGCCGCCGAACCGATGTCCTCGGTGTAGCTGAGCATGCGAAACAGTTCGCCAAACCCGGGCATTTCCTTCTCCAGCAGTCTGGAGACCGCCTCATACGTGTTGTCGCGCTGAGAAATGCCGGTGCCGCCGTTCAGAAGGATCACCTGTACTTCCGGATGGGCAATCCCGGCTTCGATCGCCGCTTCCACCTCCGCCGGCTCATCCTTGACGATCCGGTACAAGATCGCGGCATGGCCGGCCTCCGCCAAGAGCTCTTTCATCAGCTGTCCGCTCTTGTCCGTCTCCTCGGTGCGCGTGTCGGAAACGGTAATCACCATGCAGCCCACCCGTTTGGGGGCCCCCGCTTTGTGTTCCTGTGTGCTCATTGCCACTCTCTCTCCTGTCTTGGCAGGCTGCTGCCCTCCCCATGGGGAACAACACACCCGCCGCTTTATCGCAAACGACCCTGTCTTGTCTGAAGCCATGATACCATGGAGCGAAAAGTCTATCCAGTCGGCTGCTTGAAGCGGTGGTGATCGACGGCCATCAGGCCCGGGGCACAATGAAAGGCACCGTCCAACCAGTGACGTTGTACGGTGCCCCTGCTGTGTTATTAAAAGCCCCACCAGTACCGGTGCATCCCGTTCGCGTATTGGGTGGCAAGCGTTTGACGGAACGAGCTCTGCGCCAGTTTGGACGCATCGGAGGCGTTGGAAATGAAGCCGGTCTCGCCAAGCGTCGCCGGCATATTGGTATAGGTCAGCACGTAGTACGCATATTCCTTCACCCCTCGGTGACTGGAGAAGGAACTTTTCAATTGATTGTACGTTTCGGTAGCCAATCGCTTGCCGTTTACCGATCCCGGGTACGCGTACGTCTCGATTCCGTTGGCCGAAGTGTTTGTCGCGGAGTTGATGTGCATGGAGACAAAGAAATCGGCATTCCTGGCGTTGGCAAATGAGGTCCGGCTGGACAGGGAAACGGTAGTGTCAGAGCTTCGCGTCATGTACACCGTAGCCGGATAATTGGCCACAATGTAGTTTCTGGTCCGCAGCGCGATGTCCAGCGTCAAGTCCTTCTCTTTCAACCCGTTGCCCGTGGCGCCCGGGTCGTCCCCGCCATGTCCGGGGTCGATGACGATGATTGGATTGGCGGCCATTCGAATCGATTCCTTGTCAAAGACGCGTTTGTCCGCTTCCTCCCGCTTTTTCGGGTCGAAGTTGCGCGGGGCGGGTTCACTGTCCCACGCTGGTTCGTTGGCGATTTCCCTCTCCGCAAACGCGGGAGCGGCAGCCGCCAAGCTGCTCACAATCAGTGTGACAGCCAACATTTTTGACCATTTCATACCCATCTCTCCTTTTTCCTGGTTTTTTTCTATTCGAAACGACGAATCGTCTCGGATAGACTACGCATGCGATTGGAACAACAACTGCAACCGCACAGGCAGGTCACTCCAGAACGCCCAAAAGCGATTGTTTTTTAAATTTTCTGTAAACAGGCAGTACAGATTTGCCCTCTTCTGCTCCTCCAGCCATTTTCCGTACACAATTGATTCTTTCTCCAGATAGAGCGTCCGGTAAATCTTTTCCCTCACTTCCGCAAGGCTTTGCGTTTTGGCCGGCATTATCTCATCCGGCAAAAACCAATACGTCCACTGTTCAGAGACGATCGGACCGACGACCTGCTTTATGGGCGAGCGAAACACGGCCTCAGCAGCCTCCTCGCCGACAGTGGCGGACAGTTCGGCTTGTGAAATCCATTCGTGGAATCCGGCTCGTCCCTCCAGATCGTACTCTTTGAGGAGGGAGGGAAAACGTTCTGCACGGATGGTTTTCAGCTTGTCCATCAACGGCTTGTCAGCTTGTCCAGCCCGGACATAATAGATGGTGCGCAGTTCGGGAATGCGAAACGACTCGAGATGCTCCCGGTAGTAGCTGTTTATTTCTTCCTCGGACACGGTGATCTCCCCGGTTACCCTACGCTTCACTTCAAAACCGATCAGGGCCCGCCGTATGTTCGTGACGCTGTCCGCTTCCGTCATGTTCATCTGCCGCAGCACCTGTTCGCGCTCCTCTTTCGTGCTCCCCAACTGCTTCATGTGCTCGTCGATGATTCGCTCGTCAATCCGGACGCCCATTTGTCTCCCCATGTAGAGAACCAGTTCTTCCAAACTGCGCTGTTCCAGCAGCCTTTCCTCTTCTTCTGGCGTATGCGGCCTCCCGTGAAAATAGATGGGTTTGATTCTCTCCCAGTCATCTTTGCGAAAGATGTGGTCGCCGGCAACAAAGAGAATCGGCTGGTACACCGCCATAGCGTAGATCAGCATCGCTGTCAGCGACAGGCATGCCGCGCACAAAAAGAGCCATTTCTTGCGCGTTTTCATCCAATCACCTGCGTCTCGGTATGGATAATTTTAATAAATATGCAAAAATATACCTATTCCTATAGTAACAGGAATTTACATTTTTGGGTATATATTTTTGAATATTTTTTATTTTCCTTCTTTTGTTTTGACAATAGGGAAACGCACCTTCAAAAGCAGAACATGCAGCCTTTTGCTCATGAAAAGGCTGCATGTTTCAAGAAAAGGTATGGCCCTCCTGCTCAGCCCATCGGCCGAAGCGACGGGGTGTTGCGTGCGATCATGCGGCCGGCCAGCAATGCAGCCGCGCTCCACAGACCGCTCACGTACAGCGGATCGATGCCGGTGAGGGGCAACAGCCACCACGCCCAGACGAGCGCGAGCAACGGTGCTCCCCAGACTGCCACGACCGCCCAATGCCGCTCCACCGGTGATATGTGAAAGAGGTAGAACAGCACCGGAAAGAAGATCGTCACTCCCCTGAGCGTCATGGCCAAAAATGCCCAGTGCAGGATCAACGCGTTTTCGTCCAGGCATACCACCGCATAGGCAACTGCGATGACGACCAGTATGAGCGCCCGGGACAGGCGCAGCTTGCTCTCCTCTGAACGGAACCGGGCGGTGTAGCTCTGGATCACGTCCCGGTTGAGGATCGTGGCGATGCTCAGCGCCAGAGCCGCTCCGGTCATCACGACGGACAGGAGTATGACGGCATAAGCGGCTCCCGCCAGCCAGGACGGTGCATGGATCAGGAAAAACATCGGGACAGCCTCGCGCGGCGCCAGCTCGGGGTGGGTGTCGTGCATGAACATGCCGATCCAGGCGCTGACCAGCCCGATGAGGATGATGATCAGACCGGCTGCAATCGAACCGCTGCGCGCTTCTCGTTCACTGCGGCTCGCAAAGATAGGCTGCAGATAGGCCTGCGTGGAAAAAATCCCCACAATCATCGACGCTCCCTGCACCCATCCCAGTCCCGCTTCGGGAACCACCAGGGAAAGACGCCCCTGCTGCCACCAGCTGACAATCGTCTCACCGCCCAACGCTCCCCACAGCCAGACACCCGTTCCCAGCAGCAGGAGGATGAGCATAACCGTTTTCAGCGTGCCGACGATACTCGCCCCCATAAATCCCCCGGCCAGCACGTAGGCGAAGATCAGAACAGCGGGAATCAGCGCCAGCAGCGGCAGCGGAGCCTTCCAGAAGACGGAGACAAAGGGCAGGGCGGCCAACAACTGCGCGATCACCTGGATAAACATCCCCAGCGACAGAAACAGGCTGGCTCCAAGCTGGGCTCGTCCGCCGTACTGCGTGCCGATCAGCTCGGGCAGTGTTTCCACCTGCAGCCGGAGGAAGCGAGCGGCACACAATCCGAGCAGGATAACAGCCACCCCGCCTCCCAGCGTAAACCACACTGCGGCCAGTCCATGCCGGAAAGCAAGTTCGCCCGTGCCGACAATCGACGTGCCGCCGACAAATCCGCCGACAAGCGCACCGGCCACCATTCCCGCCGACAGCGAACCGCTGGCGTTGCTAAAGTCACTGCTGCGGCGAACGGATCGCTTGGCGATCAGGCCGGCAGCGATCGTACACGCCAAAATGGCAACAAAACTGAGCAGAAAGCCAAGCGAAGACACGATGACACCTCTTTCGCACGAATCAGGAAATTGCGACTCATTCTATGAATGTTATTAGTATATGACGAGAACCGGTACAGTGACAAGTAAAAAACCACCGTGAAGACGGACCAGCGTGTAGGCTAAGTCCATGGCACGCAGTGGCTCCTGATGAAACGGCTATGTCGCCGGCCCGGTATGCTGGAAAACGTTTTTGCCAATCGGAAAAACCCTGAGTCTCCGTCCAATCCGTCGGACGAAGACTCAGGGTCTTTTTGCGGTACTCTGCTCTTATCGGGAAATGGCCTGGCTTTGGAGAGCTTCGCGGACCAGTCTGCCCATCTCCGCCGTACCGATCGCCCGGCTGCGGTCGGCAGCGATGTCACCGGTCCGGTGCCCCGCCTCCAACACCGACCAGACCGCACGCTCCACTGCGTCCGCTGCCGCGTCCATCCCGAATGAGTGGCGCAGCATCATCGCCGCAGAGAGAATCGTTGCCAGCGGATTGGCGATGCCTTGGCCGGCGATGTCAGGTGCCGAGCCGTGAACCGGTTCGTACAGCCCAAAGCTGCCTTCCGCCAGGCTGGCCGACGCCAGCATACCGATCGAGCCGGTCAGCATCGCTGCCTGATCGCTCAGGATGTCGCCAAACATGTTTTCCGTAACGATCACATCAAACTGCTTGGGCGCGCGAACGAGCTGCATCGCGCAGGCGTCCACCAGCATGTGGGACAGTTCCACATCAGGGTAGTCGGCTGCCACTCGTTCGGTCACCTTGCGCCACAGGCGGGAGCTTTCCAGGACGTTGGCCTTGTCGACCGAGACGAGGCGCTTCTGCCGCTTGCGGGCAATGTCGAAGGCAACGCGCACGATGCGCTCGATTTCCGCTTCGTGGTAGATGCACTGGTCTTCCGCCACTTCGCCATTGGGCCCGTCATAGCGCTTTTTCTCGCCGAAGTAAATGCCGCCGGTCAGCTCCCGGACAACGATCAGATCGACTCCGGAGACTACTTCCGGTTTGAGCGAGGAGGCCTCCACCAGCGAAGGGTGCATCGTCGCCGGACGGATGTTGGCGAACAGCCCCAACGCCTTGCGGATGCCGAGCAGCCCCGCCTCCGGACGGAGATGGCCCGGATTCTGATCCCACTTGGGACCTCCCACGGCGCCGAGCATCACCGCGTCCGCCTCCTTGGCGATCCTCAACGTCTCTTCCGGCAGCGGCGTGCCGTCCGTGTCGATGGCGATTCCGCCGATCCGTCCGTGCTTGAATTCAAATGTAACTCCTTCCCGTTCCGCCACGAGGGAGAGAACCTTTACTGCTTCCTCCATGATCTCCGGTCCGATTCCATCCCCGGGCAGAACGGCAATGCGAAAGGTTTTCTTCATCGTTTCATCCCGCTTTTCCGTGTATAGTTGTTTCTATTATATAGTGGTTCTGTACGTACTCTTTTCCGAACGTTCCTGGTTTCTCTTCCATCCTATCCTGCCGTCCTCGTCAGTTGGCGGCCACTGTCAGCGTGTTCTTGCGCTCCAGGATCTTGTTGACGGCCCGCACATACGCGATCGCGCTCGCCTCCAGCACGTCGGTGCTGACCCCGCGACCGGTAACGGTAAGGTCTCCCTGCTGCAGGCGGACAAACACTTCCCCGAGCGCGTCCTTGCCGTGCGTGACAGAAAGAATCTTGTAGTCCGTCAGCGTGACTTCCTCGCCTGTCGCCCGGTCAATCGCCTTGTAGATCGAGTCGACGGAACCGTTGCCGCACGCCGCTTCCTCGCACACTGTACCGTCGGCACGCACCAGTCTGACACTTGCCGTCGGCAGGGAGATGTTGCCGTAGGAGAGCTGCACCGACTCCAGCCGGTACATTTCTGTTCCGCGAACCATCTTGGCGTCAACCAGCGCGAGGATGTCGTCGTCGCTGACTTCTTTCTTCTTGTCGCACAAGTCCTTAAAGGCAGCAAACGCTGCGTCGATTTCCTCCTGTTCCAGATGGTAGCCCAGTTCCATCAGTTTCTCCTTGAAGGCGTGACGGCCGGAGTGTTTGCCCAGCACCAGTTTGTTCGACTTGAAGCCGACCGTCTCGGGACGGATGATTTCGTAGGTGGATGCCTCTTTCAGCACGCCGTCCTGGTGAATGCCGGACTCGTGGGCAAACGCGTTGGCCCCTACCACCGCCTTGTTGCCCGGTACGATCATCCCGGTCAGACGGCTGACCAGCTGGCTGGTGCGGGCAATCTCTTTCAGGTTGAGCTTGGTCGTGGCCTGGTAGTAGTCCTTGCGGGTCTCCAACGCCAGTGCCACTTCTTCCAACGCCGCGTTGCCCGCCCGTTCGCCGATGCCGTTGATCGTGCCTTCCACCTGGGTCGCGCCCGCTTCGATCGCCGCCAGGCTGTTGGCCACGGCCATGCCGAGGTCGTCATGACAGTGACAGCTCAAGCGGACTCCTTCGATGCCGGGAACGCGCCGGCGCAGTTCGCGGAAGATGTTGCCGTACTCGTACGGCGTCATGTAGCCGACCGTGTCGGGGATGTTGACAGTGGTGGCGCCCGCCTTGATGACTGCCTCCACCACTTCCGCCAAAAAGTCAATTTCGGTGCGGGCTGCGTCCTCCGCGGAGAACTGGACCTGCGAGAAGTACTTCTTTGCGTAGGTAACCGCCTCCACCGCCCGCGCCAGCACCTGCTCCTTGCTCATCCGCAGTTTGTACTGGCGATGGATCGGCGAAGTTGCGATAAAGACGTGGAGGCAGGCATCCTGCGCGTGGCGCAGCGCCTCGTACGCCTTATCCATGTCGTCCTTGACGGCACGGGCGAGGCTGACGATGGTGGAATTCTTCACCCGCTTTGCCACGTCGGCCACGGACTTTTGATCGCCCGGGGAAGCAGCGGCAAACCCCGCCTCGATTCTCGTTACGCCCAGCTTCTCCAGCTGCAGGGCGATCTCCACCTTTTCGTTCGTGCTGATGTTGACACCGGGAGTCTGCTCCCCGTCGCGCAATGTTGTATCAAAAATCTCTATGGTCCGCATGAACTCTCCACCTCCACTGGGTTCCCATTTCAATCTTTTGTCAGCCATTTTTCAGGCTGTTACTGACCAACCTTTGCTTCTTCTTTTTTTGTCTCGTTGTTCAGCCAGGACATCATGCTGCGCAGCTTCGCCCCTACTTGTTCGATACCATGCTCCGCTTCCAGACGGCGGCGTGCGTTGAATGCCGGACGGTTTGCCTGGTTCTCCAGGATCCAGTTGCGGGCAAAGGTGCCATCCTGGATTTCGGCGAGCACTTTTTTCATTTCCTGACGTGTCTGTTCCGTGATGATGCGGCGTCCGGTGCTGTAATCGCCGTATTCGGCGGTATCACTGATGGAGTAACGCATGCGGGCGAGGCCGCCTTCGTACATCAGGTCGACGATCAGCTTCAGCTCGTGCAGACATTCAAAGTAGGCGATCTCCGGCTTGTAGCCTGCTTCCACCAGGGTGTCAAAACCAGCTTTCACCAGCTCGCTCACGCCGCCGCAGAGTACTGCCTGCTCCCCGAACAGGTCGGTTTCGGTCTCTTCGCGGAAAGTCGTTTCGATGACGCCTGCTTTGGTGCAGCCGATGCCGCTCGCGTAGGCCAGCGCCGTCTCTTTTGCCCTGCCCGACGCATCCTGATAGACAGCGATCAGGCCCGGCACGCCAAAGCCTTCCTGGAAGACGCGGCGCACGAGGTGACCCGGGCTCTTCGGCGCCACCATGATTACGTCAACATCGGCCGGCGGCACGATCTGGCCAAAGTGGATGTTAAAGCCATGGGAGAAGCAGAGCGTAGCTCCAGCTTTCAGGTTGGGTGCGATTTCGTCGCGATACACCTGAGCCTGGCGTTCGTCCGGCATGAGGATTTGCACCACGTCGGCGCGGCTGGCTGCTTCAGCAACGGTTACCACCTGGAAGCCGTCCTTAACCGCCTGTTCCCAGGACTTGCCCGGACGCAGGCCGACGATTACCTGATAGCCGCTGTCACGCAGGTTCTGCGCCTGTGCGTGCCCTTGGCTGCCGTAGCCGATGATGGCGATGGTCTTGCCTCGCAATGCCTCTTTATTTACGTCTGCTTCGTAGTACATGTTTACCATTTGTTTAGCCTCCTTAAAAATTTTTAGATGGAATCACTATTCTGAATTTGACTGCTGCTGCTTACACGGTGGCCGGCACCACACTGCGCGCCATCGCGAGCGTGCCGGTTCGCGTCAGTTCGACGACGCCGTAGTTCTGCAGGAGCACCAGCAGTGCATCGATTTTCTCGGTATCTCCGGTCACCTGCACAATCAGCGAGGTGGGGCCGACATCGACGATCGTCGCCCGGAACGGTTCGACGATCCCGTTCAGCTCCGCAAGCTGGCTCGGCGTGGCGCTCACCTTGATCAGCGCCAGTTCCCGCGACACGAACGGATTCTCGCTCAGGTTGGTCACCGAGATCACGTCGATCAGTTTGGACAACTGTTTCATCAACTGCTCAATTTTCTGTTCGTCACCCCCGGTGGTGATGATCATCCGGGAGAGACCCGGCTCTTCGCTGGCGCCCACCGTAATGCTGTCGATGTTGAAGCCGCGCTGACCAAACAGATTGGCGACGCGCATTAACACGCCGGGGTAATCGTTGACGAGTACCGCAATCGTATGTCGCTGCATCTATTCGTCCCCCAATACCATTTGATCTAATGTGTTGCCCGCTGCCACCATCGGGTAGACGTTTTCCTCCTGGGCCACCCGGAAGTCCACGACCACCGGACCGTCATGCCGGAGCGCCTCCGCCCAGACATCTTCCGCCTCTTGCGGCGTGGTTGCCCTCAGTCCTTTGACGCCGTACGCTTCCGCCAGCTTGACGAAGTCGGGGCTGTGGGTCAGGTCAATCTGGCTGTAGCGGTTGTCGTAGAACAGCTGCTGCCACTGACGCACCATGCCGAGGCACTGGTTGTTGATGATTGCCACCTTGACCGGCGTGTTGTACTGGGCGAGAATCGCCAGCTCCTGACTGGTCATCTGGAAACCGCCGTCTCCCACCACCGCGATCACAGTGCGGTCCGGGTGGGCGATTTGCGCCCCGATCGCCGCCGGGAAACCGAATCCCATCGTGCCAAGGCCGCCGGAGGAGATAAGCGAACGGGCGTGCTTGAACTTGTAGTACTGCGCCACCCACATCTGGTGCTGACCGACGTCTGTGGTGACGATCGCTTCCCCGTTGGTGGTGCGGTACAAGAGCTCGATGACTGCCTGCGGCTTCAGCACCTGCTCGTCGCGCTTGTAGCGGTACGGATGCTGCTCCTGCCACTGTTTCAACTGGGCGATCCAGGCTTCCGAGTCGCACGCGGTGACGAGCGGCAGCGCCTTTTGCAGCGTGCTCTTCACGTCGCCTGCCACCTTGACGGCGGTGGCTACGTTTTTGCCCAATTCCGCCGGGTCGATGTCGACGTGGACGATCCGGGCCTTGGGGGCAAACTCTCTGGTGCGTCCCATCGTGATCCGGTCGTCAAAGCGGGCGCCGAGGCCAATCACACAGTCTGCGTTGAGCAGCGCCTGGTTGGCGGTGTAACTGCCGTGCATCCCCGGCATGCCCAGCGCCAATTCGTGTACGCCAGGGAAACCGCCCAGTCCCATGAAGGTGTTGATCACCGGAATCCGCGTCTTTTCCGCGAAAGCGAGCAGTTCCCGGTCGGCCCCCGCCGATATGATCCCGCCGCCGGCGAGAATGACCGGACGCTTCGCTTCCCGGATCGCCGCGACGAACGCCTGCACGTCCTCATCGCTCGGCACCTGAGATGCCTGGTAGCCGCGAATTTCCACAGTTTCCGGATAGCTGAACGGCGCCTTGGCGTTGCTCACATCCTTGGGGATGTCGATCAGGACCGGTCCGGGCCGCCCCGTCGTGGCGATGTGGAACGCCTCTTTGACGATGCGCGGCAGGTCGCGGACGTCGCGAACGAAGTAGCTGTGCTTGGTAATCGGAATCGTGATCCCCGTGATGTTGGCCTCCTGGAAGGCGTCGGTGCCGATCAGGTTCTGGGCCACGTTGCCGGTGATGCAGACCAGCGGCACGGAATCCATCTGCGCGGTGGCGATGCCGGTCACCAGGTTGGTCGCCCCCGGGCCAGAGGTGGCGATGACGACGCCCGGCTTTCCGGTCGCCCGCGCATACCCGTCGGCGGCGTGAATCGCGCCCTGCTCGTGACGGGTCAGGATGTGCTTGAAGTAGCTGCCGTACAGGGAGTCGTAAATCGGCAGCACCGCACCGCCCGGATAGCCAAAGATGTACTCCACCTGCTCCAGGATGAGACATCGCAGAAGCGTCTCCGCTCCCGTCAACTTTTCACCGAACCGGACCGGCGGCATGCCGCTTTTTCCCTGCAATTCGGCGATCTGAACACTCATTTTCTCTCCTCCTCCACTCCCATATTGAAAAAACCTATTGGCTAATAGAAAAACCCTTTCGCCCCGACACGGTTCTGGTTCCATGTCTGCTTGGGGCGAAAGGGTTCGCGGTACCACCCAACTTCATCGGCGCCTCACGGTCAGCCGATCTCAGCCAGTCATTTCGTCGACTGCAACACGCTAACGGGTGTCATCCGGTCTTGCCTACTGATTGACGGACAGGAGCAACGTTCGGCAAGACGGCTCGGAGGTGAGCAGTGCGATCGCATTCTTTACCCATTCTCAGCTCCCTGGGCTCTCTGTAAAAGAAGAGGCGGGCACCATCCTCGTCACAGCCTGTGATTATACCAATATTGCCAATTTTGAAGTTGTCAGAAAATAAAGTGTTATGTCTGATTATAGTCACGCGCCCAAGGGGTGTCAACGAGATCAAAAACATTTTTCCAGACTTTTGTCCGAACGAATGTTCAGTCAAAAACCGCGAAACGGCGCGGTTTTTACGTGTAAGCGGATACATGAAAATCGCTTTCTGTCCCCGCTTTTCTGCCCGGCATAGACCTAAAGCAGGACGAAGAAAAAAGCCCGGGAAAATCCCCGGACCCGCTGCCTCAGAAGATTGGTTTTCTCCTCCGTCACGATTTGGCGCAGCCTGCTTCAGCCAGCCCGGCGATCAGCACCTGGGCCACCTCGGGCCGGGTAATCTCGGGCGGCGGCGTCTGCCCGCTCTTCAGCATTTGCCGCACCTTGGTCCCGGACAGCGCCACGTGCCATTCCGCTCCGTGCGGGCAGGTCTTGGCTGTGGCCATCCCCTGGCAGGCCGTGCAGTAAAAGCTGTGTTCAAAAAAGAGCGGCTGGATGCCCAACTCACCCGGCGAAAATGCGGAGAAAATGCGCTGGGCGTCGTAGGTTCCGTAAAAGTTGCCCACGCCGGCATGATCGCGGCCGACGATAAAATGGGTGCAGCCGTAATTTTTGCGCACGAGCGCGTGGAACACCGCTTCCCGCGGACCGGCGTAGCGCATCGCGGCGGGAAAGGCAGCGAGGAAGACGCGTTCCGGGGGGTAATAATGGCGGAGCAGCACCAGATAACTTTCCATGCGTACGGCGGCCGGCACGTCGTCCGCCTTCGTTTCGCCCATGAGCGGATTGAGGAACAACCCGTCGACGATTTCCAGCGCCGTTTTCTGAATGTACTCATGCGCCCGGTGGATCGGATTGCGCGTCTGAAACCCAACGACAGTCTTCCAGCCCCTTTCCTTGAACGCAGCCCGCGTCTCTGCCGGCGTGCAGTAATAGGCGGCAAACTGCCGGGGGATCGGCCGCTGCATTAGCTCGATGGGACCGCCCAGATAGAGGGCGGGCTTGGCAAAGAGCTTGCTCACGCCGGGATGGGACGGGTCTTCGGTGCCAAAGACGAGCCTCGCCTCCCGCCGTTTGTCTGGACGATACCGGCTTTCGACGGTGAGCACGGCGTATGCCTTTCCGTCTTCTCCGCGCAAGAGCAGGCGCTCACCCTCCCGCACATCCGCGTATTCCTTCTCATCAACGGCAAGCGTAACCGGCAGCGGCCAAACCGTCCCGTCGGCCAATCTCATCGTCTCCACGACGGCGTCGTAATCGCGCTCCCCCAGAAACCCGGTCAGCGGAGAAAACGCCCCGATCGCCAGACAATCGAGATCGGACAACGTCCAGCGGTCGACCGTCACGCTTCGCAGCCGCTCGTCAACGCCATCCTGACAGGCATTTTCCGCGAGCCGATTGACCAGCGTACCGCCGTGCGGCAGGATCGTATGGCTCATGCTCATTCCTCCCTTGACATTCATTTGTGCAGCCCGCACTCAGTCTTGGCGAAGCCCGACCAGCGGCCGGCACGCAGGTCTTCTCCCGGACGAACAGGCCGCGTGCAGACACGGCAGCCGATGCTGGGATAATTCCGGTCGTGCAGCGGGTTGTACGGCACGTCGTGCTCCCGGATGTACTGCCAAACCTGTTCGTGGCTCCAATCGGCGAGGGGATTGACCTTGACCAACTGAAACTTTTCGTCCCACTCTGCCTTTTTCGCACCGGCCCGCGTCGGCGCCTGCTGCCGGCGAATCCCGGTGATCCAGGCGTCATACCCGGCGAGAAACTCACCCAGCGGTTCCACCTTGCGCAGTTGGCAGCAGAGATTGGGCTCCCTCTCCCACAGGTTGTCGCCGTATTGTTCCGCCTGTTCAGCCAGCGTCAGCTTGGGCAGCACGCGGATAAACTCGATCCCGTACCGTTCCCGGAGACGGTCGCGGACACCGTAGGTTTCTGCAAAGTGAAGTCCGGTATCCAGGTAAAACACGGGAGTGGCGGGTGCCAGCTTGTGCAGCATGTCGATCAACACCACGTCCTCCGCGCCGAAGCTGGAAGCCAGCGCCAAGCGGTCGCCAAACTGTTCGACCGCCCACGCCAGTGCGTCCTCAGGCCGCATGTTCTCCAACCGGCTGGCTGTCAGATTCAACTCGTCATCCGTTATCCTGCGGCGATGGTTCATGCTGATTCTCCCTTCTTGCTAGGCGTTACCCCAACATCATATGAGCCGCCGAGGCAAGTGGAGATTCGTCCACGGTGGCGATTGTCGTTACTTTGACGCAAAAAAAGAAGTAGACCTCCCTTGAGCCTGCCAGCCAGGAGGTTCACTGGTTGTACTGAGCCGTCCCTCTGCAGCGATCAAGTCCGTATTTGTGTGTAAAATTCCCTTGATCCCCACCGTTGGCTGAAAAAATCGCTTGTATGGTTTTTGGGAATATAGGCCCAATCACGACCAATGCCCCCAGACTCCGGGCCCCAGGTCGCAGGCCGCATCTCCAGCGCGATCAGCGCATAAAAAAAGCACCCGATTGCTCGGATGCTTTGTCGTGCGCAGCAAAACAGCTTACGCGTTCAGTTTGCTTTTAGCCAGTGCTGCCAGGTCGTTGAATGCAGCCTTGTCGTTAACCGCCAGGTCAGCCAGCATTTTGCGGTTTACTTCCACGCCGGCTACCTTCAGCCCGTGCATCAGACGGCTGTAGGACAGACCGTTCAGGCGAGCTTGCGCGTTGATACGGGTGATCCACAGTTTGCGGAAGTCGCGCTTTTTCTGACGGCGGTCACGATATGCATACAGCAGGGATTTCATTACCTGCGCATTTGCAGTCTTAAACAGGCGGTGTTTGGAACCGAAGTATCCTTTCGCCAGTTTCAGGATTTTCTTGTGACGACGGCGTGTAACAATGCCACCTTTTACTCTTGGCATACGTAATTCCTCCTGGTCATTCCAGCATGGCGGCCCCGCTTACGAGGCGCTTAGGGAGCGCATGCTGCGTAATAGTGTATGGTAGTGCGAAACAATCTTACAGGTACGTAACGAGTTGTTCGATACGTTTTTGGTCGCCTTTGGACACCAGAGAGCTTTTGCGCAGATGGCGTTTTGCCTTGGTGGATTTGTTGGCGAACAAGTGGCTGGTGTAGGCGTGGTCACGCTTCAGTTTTCCGCTACCGGTTTTTTTGAAGCGCTTCGCTGCGCCTTTATGGGTTTTCATTTTCGGCATGGTAGAAATCCTCCTGTCCTAAACGCTGATTACTTATCCGATTTCGGCGCCAGAATCATGATCATGCTGCGTCCTTCGATCTTCGGCTTACGCTCTGCGACAGCGATGTCCTCGCAAAGGGATGCGACACGCTCCAGGACCTGTTGACCGATTTCGGCGTGGGTGATTTCACGTCCGCGGAAACGAATGGAGCACTTCACCTTGTGATGGTCCTCCAAAAACTTGCGGACGTTGCGAAGCTTCGTCTGAAAATCGTGTTCCTCAATGTTGGAAGAGAAGCGCACTTCCTTCAGTTCGATGATCTTCTGGTTGCGGCGCGCTTCCTTTTCCTTTTTCGCCTGTTCGTACTTGTACTTGCCGTAGTCCATGATCCGGCAAACAGGCGGCTTGGCTGTAGGAGCGACGTTCACCAGATCCAAATCAGCTTCTTGCGCAATGCGCAGCGCTTCCCTGAGGGGCACGACACCCAACTGGTTTCCGTCCGGTCCGATCAAGCGGACTTCACGGGCACGAATCGCTTCGTTGACTAACAGTTGATCCTTGCTAATACTTGCCACCTCCGTCAATTTCGAGAAGGAACAAAAATGTGCGAACGCTGACGCGCCCGCACATATCTCACCTAGCAAATTCAACAGATCCACAGTTTGCTATTGCGTAAGAGTGACCTGTCAACAGTCAGGATGACGTCGAACCAGGTGAGAAGCTGGGCGCTTCTGCTTGTTTCTCGAAGAATGAAGTTTTGCACTGAACATTATGATACCGTGCAGATTTTGTCCTGTCAAGGATTTCATGACTTTGGGCCTCCAAAGTCACCCGCCGATGTGCGACATCTCCACCTTGGACCGATGGGACAGGCCCGGCGTCTGCTTCAGCCGCTGCTCCGAGTAACGGTCGTCGCGGCGGACCCAGATCGATTGAATGAGCTCCCGAATCTCTTCGTCGCTTTTTCCCTCCCGCAGCGGGCCGCGCAAATCTTCCCCGGACGAGGCGAACAGGCAGTTGTACATTTTCCCTTCCGCCGACAGCCGGGCACGCGTGCAGGTGGAACAGAAGGCCTGCGTAACGGAGGAGATGAAGCCGATCTCTTGATTCGTCCCTGCATACCGGTAGCGCGAAGCCACTTCTCCAAAGTAATTGGGCTCAATTGGCATAAGCGGCATCTCCTTGTGGATCATCTGCACAATTTCGCTGGAGGGTACTACCTGATCTAGTTTCCAGCCGTTGCTGTTGCCCACATCCATGAACTCAATGAAGCGCAGGATGTGCCCTTTTTCGCGGAAATAACGAGCCATCGGCAGGATGTCCTGGTCGTTGACGCCGCGCTGCACGACCATGTTGATCTTGACCAGCATGCCGGTTTCAGCCGCCGCATCAATGCCGCGCAGGATGTCCTGCACCCGATATCCTCTGTCGTTGATCCGGCCGAACCGCTCGTCATCCAGGCTGTCCAGGCTGACGGTCACTCTGTCCAATCCCGCCTGCTTCAGCGCCTTGGCATGTTTGGCCAAAAGCGAACCATTGGTGGTCATGGCGATGTCGCGCACGCCTTCCACCTGGCGAATCATCCGTATCAGTTCGGGCAGGTCTCTTCGCATCAGCGGTTCCCCGCCGGTGATGCGGATTTTTTCCACTCCAAGCGATGTGAAAATTCCGACGAGGCGCGTAATTTCTTCGAACGTCAACAGCTTGTGCCGCGGCAAAAACGGGTAATCCGTGCCGAAAATTTCGGCTGGCATGCAGTATCGACAGCGAAAATTGCACCTGTCCGTCACAGAAATTCGCAAGTCTCGGAGAGGACGTTTGCGTGCATCCAATACTTGTTCAGGCATATCGGATCACTCTCCTGATTCCATACTAGACCTGCAGCCTGCCAAGATCAAGCCGGAACAATGGCAGAAGTGTGACGCGGATATTGAGTGTCCGCAAAGAAACGGTCTTTCATCGTTTCCAGGCAAAAAGGCCTGCGCATTGATCAACCGAAGGTGGAGAAAACGTACGAGGCATGGATCAAGAGAGCGAGCGGGTGCTATCACCCATGCGCAACGGACTTTATCTACACGCTGAGGGCCGTCCCAATCGGGAACGGCCCTTTTGCAGCAG
Source organism: Brevibacillus sedimenti (assembly GCF_020923495.1). Lineage (GTDB taxonomy): Bacteria > Bacillota > Bacilli > Brevibacillales > Brevibacillaceae > Brevibacillus > Brevibacillus aydinogluensis. The sequence goes on along the minus strand of NZ_CP064048.1, from coordinate 2,186,837 downwards.
CTTACTTCATCTCGCTGATTTCCTGTTTGATTTTGGCGATGAACTCATCCACCGGAAGCGCCCCTTCGTCGCCTACGCCGCGTTTGCGGACGGACAGGGTGCCCTCCGCCACTTCTTTTTCCCCGATGACCAGCATGTACGGAATCTTTTGCACCTGGGCCTCGCGGATTTTGTAGCCGATTTTTTCGTTGCGGGCGTCCAGTTCCACGCGGATGCCGGCCTGTTCCATTTTCGCGAGCACCTCTTCGGCGTACGGCACGTGCGCGTCACTGATCGTCATCAACCGCACCTGTACCGGCGACAGCCAGGTCGGGAACGCACCCGCGTAGTGCTCGATCAGGATGCCGATGAAGCGCTCCATGGAACCGTACATGGCGCGGTGCAGCACGACCGGACGGTGCTTCTCGTTGTCCTGGCCGATGTAAGACAGGTCAAACTTCTCCGGCATCTGGAAGTCAAGCTGGATGGTGCCGCACTGATGGCGACGTTTCAGCGCGTCGGTGATCTGGAAGTCGATCTTCGGTCCGTAGAACGCGCCGTCCCCTTCCTTGATCTCGTACGGCATGCCGGACTCCTCCAGCACTTTTTTCAGCGAGCTTTCCGCGATCTCCCACAGTTCGTCGGAGCCCATCGAATCCTCCGGACGGGTGGAGAGCGCCACGCTGTACTCGAAGCCGAACACCTTGTAGATGCGGTCGATCAGCTGGATCATGCTTTTGATCTCGCTCTCGATCTGATCCGGACGAACGAAGACGTGCGCGTCGTCCTGGCAGAACGTCCGCACCCGCAGCATCCCGTTCAGCGCACCGGAAAACTCGTGGCGATGCACTTGACCGAATTCGGAGTAGCGGATCGGCAGATCGCGGTAGGAGTGAATCTTGTTTTTGTAAATCAGCATGTGGCCTGGACAGTTCATCGGCTTCAGGGCGTAGGTGGTGTTGTCCACCTCAGAGAAGTACATGTTCTCGTGGTAGTGGTCCCAGTGGCCGGATTGCAGCCAGAGGCGCTGGTTCATGATAAACGGCGTGCGCACCTCGGTGTAATGGGCCAACTGCTGCAAACGACGGGAGAACTGTTCCAGCTCGTTGCGGACAGTAAAGCCCTTCGGCAGGTAGAACGGCATGCCCGGCGCCTCTTCGGAGAACATGAACAGCTCAAGCTCTTTGCCCAGTTTGCGGTGGTCGCGCTTTTTCGCCTCTTCGATGAAATGCAGGTATTCGTCCAGCTCCGCCTTTTTCGGCCACGCGGTACCGTAGACGCGCTGCAGCACCTGGTTTTCCGCTTTGCCGCGCCAGTACGCGCCAGCCACGCTCATCAGTTTGAACGCCTTGATGTAGCCGGTGGACGGCAGGTGCGGCCCGCGGCACAGGTCGAAGAACTCGCCCTGCTCGTAGATGGTGATCACAGCGTCTTCCGGCAGGTCGCGGATCAGCTCCAGTTTCAGATGGTCGTTGATTCCCTGAAAGATCTGAATCGCTTCTTCGCGGCTGACCACCTTGCGGCGAATCGGCAGGTCTTCCTTGATGATCTTTTCCATCTCGGCTTCAATTTTGCCCAGATCGTCAGGGGTGAGCGTTACCGGAATGTCCATGTCGTAATAGAAGCCGTCTTCAATGACGGGACCGATCCCCAGCTTCACCTCTTTTCCGTAGAGGCGCTTGACGGCCTGTGCCAGCAGGTGGGCGGTGCTGTGGCGGTACACTTCCAAACCTTCCGGGCTGTCCAGCGTCACGATCTCGATCGCCGCGTCGTCTTGCACCGGCGTGTACAAATCCACCACCTTGCCGTTCAGCTTGCCGGCGACGGCCTTTTTCTTCAGGCTCGTGCTAATGGAGCCCGCGATGTCCTCGATGGTGATGCCGGATTCGTATTGGCGTACGGCCCCATCCGGGAACGTAATGTTGACTTGTGCCACGATCCATACGTCCTTTCTGCGTAAAATAATAAATAATGGATTTGGAAAAAATAAAAACACCCATCCCAAAGGGACGAGTGTTTCTTACCCGTGGTACCACCCTCATTTGATTCGGCTTGACAATTGCCGTCGGGACATCCTCCCGACCAATCGGACGAAAGCCGAATCCTTCCTTGCCATAACGGTATGCCCGGCGTGCCGATACTGAAAGCGCGTAGCTTTGTTCCCGGCCGCTACTCGAAGGGGGTAGAGCGATACGCGTTCGCAGCGGGCTTCCAGCCAGCGGCCCGCCTCTCTGCAGCGACGTGGATATCGTCCATGTCCTTCTCATCGTATTTCAACACATCTGCAGTTGTTGTCTGTCATTATAGAGGAGTCGGCTTGTGTCCGTCAAGTGCACGTCTGCCCGCCAGGCAGAGCGGACAGGAATGGCACGACATCACCTTGCCGTCAAAGATGCTGCGGACGGTCTGGAGCAGTGCGGGCCTGTCCTGCGCCAGATGCATCACGATGCGCTCTGGAGCGAGCGTTACCAGCGCGCTCACCAGGTAGTCTTCTTCGCGGCTGTTCTGCTCGCCAATGCTGAATATGGCATCGAGCTGGTCCAGCCGCAGCCGTGTGCCGTGTTTGTCATAGAGCAGGAACGGTTTGTCTACACTAGGAACGACGTGAACCACTTCCTGTTTGGTCTCCTGCGCGGCGATATAGTACCGCAGCAGCTCGACAAATTCCTGGTACTGCTTGTCTTCCAGATAATCGTCCAGGCCGGTTTCCACCAGTTCAAACAGTTCGTTCCAATGATCTTGCAGACGGAAACGGACGAAGCCGAGTACATTCAGCTCCCGCTCCTCTTCCAAATAAGCGAATACTTTGCGGTAGACGGCTGCCTTGCGGGCGGTGGCATGGAGCAGGTCCGTGTCGCCTTCTTGCTGGTCTTGACAAATCCGCTGCACATACGGAAGGATCAACGGCCACTCCTCTTCCAGAGCTTCCGCTGCGAGCAAGTCGGCGGCGATTTCCTCCAGCACTTCCGGTTCCTTGACCCGGAGAATCCATTCAGCCACTGCCAGGGAAACAAACGCACGGGCCCACTCAATCGTCTCCGCGTTGTACTCCTCGGTAGACGTGCTCTGAAAGAGGAACAAACGGTAGTCGCCCTGCTCCTGTTCCCTGTATGTAATGCGCACCGGCTCCATGTTGACCCGCTTCTTCAGCTCGGACACGATGGAGCGAAACGCGTCACAATGTGCAGGGACATTTTCCAGCCAGACGGCAAAACGCTGCATATCCATCCCCCCCATCCGCAGTGTAGTTACAGTATATGTCCCACCTGGGGCGATATACTTTTAAACGGTTGGAAACAGGGGAAGCCGCTTGCATAAAACAAACACGAAGCCGTCACGGCTCCGTGTTTGTTTGTGTCGGATCGGTCAATTCTGCATGACAAAGTCGTGTTCCGCCATCTCGCCTTCGCGGAAGATGCGCAGGATTTCATAGCGGGTATTGCGCTGCGCGGGGATTTTGCCCGCTTCGCGGATGAGTTTCAGGATCAGGTTGGTGTTCACCTTGTAGGTGCATGCGGCAGCGGAGACGACGTTCTCCTCCATCATCGTCGAGCCGAAGTCGTTGCAGCCGTAAGAGAGCGACAGCTTGCCGATCTCCGGTCCCATTGTCACCCAGGACGACTGAAAGTTTGCGATGTTGTCCAGCATCAGGCGGCTGATCGCCAGCGTTTTCAGGTATTCCTCCGGGGTGTTGTTGACCGCCTTCATGTTGGTGTTCTCCGGCTGGAACGTCCAGACGATAAAGGCCGTGAAGCCCTTGGTCTCGTCCTGCGCCTCGCGGATGCGCATCAGCGACAGCACGCGTTCTTCCATCTCCTCGCCAAAGCCGATCACCATCGTCGCCGTCCCCGGCAGGCCGACGCGGTGAGCCGCCTTTTGCGTCTCGATCCAGTCTTTCCAGGAACCCTTGAGGCGGGAAATCTTGCGCCGCGTGCGGTCGTCCAGGATCTCCCCGCCCGCGCCCGGCAGCGAATCGAGCCCGGCTTCCTTCAACTTCTTCAGCACTTCCTCCACAGGCAGACCGGACACCTGCGCCATTTTTTGCACTTCCGCAGTGGAAAACGAGTGCATCGTGATTTGCGGGAAGCGCTGCTTGATGTTTCGCAGCAGATCCAGGTAGTACTCAAACGGCAGGTCCGGGTTGGTGCCGCCCTGCATCAGGATTTCCGTGCCGCCTACATCCACCGTCTCCTGAATTTTTTGGTAGATGACTTCGTTGGGCAGCACGTATCCTTCCGGGGAACCCGGAGGGCGGTAAAAGGCGCAGAACCGGCAGTAGGTGTCGCACACATTGCTGTAGTTGATATTGCGCCCGATGACAAACGTGGTGATCGGCTCCGGATGCCACTTCTTCATGACCAGGTCGGCGTAGTGGCCCATTTTCTCGATCTCGTCACTCGCAAACAGGGTGAGGCCGTCTTCCAGACCGAGGCGTTCACCGGCGAGCGCCCGCTCCAAAATCTTATCGATCAAAAGGATCACTCCTTCTATACTGCGTCCACGATTCATCGTAACACAAAAAAACAACCCTGCCTATTGGCAAGGTTGCGCCAACACTATTCAAAACCGATTTCCTCGTACACTTCCGGCTCCCAGTAAATGACAGTCTGGACGAGCGGCAGATTCGTTTCCCGCGCGCCGTTTGGCCTTCCGTTGAAATAGATAATCTCCGTGACGGCCACACGGTCCCCGCGAACGTCGATTTCCCCTTTCAGCTCCAGGGTTGTCCCGTCCGGTGCATAGAAGATGACTTTCCCCGATCCCAGCGTTTTCATCCGGTACCTCCCGTTGTATGGACTGCACCTCTATAGTAGTGGACAATCTTTCCTACCGTCAACGCCCAAATTGGAACTTAATGACCAATTGTCGGATCGGATGGTGCATCCTTTTTGCGCCTTTTTACCTGGCGACCCTCCGTATCACGGGACATTTCTCCCATCAGATCTGCCGTCATCGAAGCGTCCTGACCGGCGATCATCGTCGTTTCTCCTGCCGGTACGCCGGCATGTGCCTGTCGATAGGCGGGGGAGGAAAAAATCTGGCTGGCATTGACCGGCTGGCCCGCTGCTCCGCCTGCTTGCAGGGACGACGACAGCGGCGTCTGCTGGACCGCCCCTCCGGGATTGACCGCATTCGTCAGCGTGCTGTCATTGGACGGCGGCGTCTGCAGTTGACCGGACGCGGCGGGCGGGACCTGTGCGGACATGGCCGTCTGTCCGTTCACGGCAATCGGCTGATAGCCGCGCAGCAGTTGAGCGCTCGTCTCCTGCGGCAGCGTCGCCAGCGGATAGTAGCCTTTCCGCTGCATGTAGCTCCACATGTCGTAGGCCTGTTGGGCACAGTTGACCGCCCCTTGCAGGAGCATGCCGCGCAGATGAGGATGGGCCGACTCCAGCGCTGCGGCCATTTTTGCTTTGGCCCCCGCCTTGTGCAGGCCGAGCACCGCTGACGCTACGTCGTGATCGTCCATCTGATCCGGGCGAGCATTGGGCTGGTGAGATGCAGCCTGCTGTGGAGCTGCCGGCGGTTGGGCAGCGGCGGTAGTAGGCAGGGCGCGCGTCTGCCACACCTGCGTGCTGGGCCGGTACGGCAGGCATTCCCCCACTCCCAGCCCGTGCACGGTATGTACCATGCTGTTGTATTCGTTTTGCATAAACTGCATCTGGTAACCGACCAGCTGGACCAGTTCCGGGTCGCGGATATAGGGGGTGTACAACTGCATCGTATTCAGCGCGTCAATCGTGCAGGTGAGCGCCTCGTGCAGTTCCATCACTTCATGAGCTGTGTACGAATGAGCTTGCAACATGATGGTTTCCTCCTTTTTTCCAAATCCCTAACAGTATGTCCGAAACGGCCGGCAGATAGAAGCGCACAGGAAAAAACCCTTGCTTCGTACAAAAAATGGGGGAGAAACCTTTTGACATGTGACGCGTATTACCTTGTCAGAAAAACATCGCTCCACTCCACCAATAATCATTCTGTTTGGCAAGAGCCTGTCATAGGATATCACTACAGAAACCTTTTTGTTTCCGGTATAATGAAGAAAAACGCCGGATGAAGTCCTTTCGCAGAAGCTGGCTCTGCTCAAAGCGACAGACGAGGAAAACCCTCCTGAAGGAGACGCTCATGTTCGATCAAATTACACAAATCTTTATGCAGTACGGTATATGGGGATTGTTTGGCCTCGCCTTTCTGGACTCATTTATTGTCCCTGTCCCGCCCTTTTTTCTGCAAATCGGGATGAGCCTGATCGATCCCACGTCCGCCATGCGGTACGCCACCGTCGCGTTTACCGGTTCCATCCTCGGTGCACCGGTGGGCTACATGCTGGGCAAATGGCTGGGCAAACCGCTCTTGCAAAAGCTGCTTCCTGAGAAGTGGACGGCGATGGCGACAGAGCAATTTGCCAAAAATGGCGATGCCGCCGTACTGATTGGTTCATTTACCCCCATTCCGTTCAAAGTCTTTACCATTTTGAGCGGCGTGTTCAACTACTCGCTGACCAAGCTGATGCTGTTTGCCATCCTGGGACGCGGCATCAAGTTTTACCTCATCGGGTTGTTGTTCCACCTCTACGGCAAACACGCCAAGGAGCTGCTGGACAGCTACCTGGAAGTGACCGTACTCGGAATTGGCGCCCTAGTCGCCATCGTCTGGCTGATCTGGAAAAAGCGAAAAAAATCGGCGTAACGCCGCTATTTCTCATGTAATGAAAGACGCGCCTCGCAGAGCTGCTGCGAGGCGTGTTTTTTTGCTGCCGGAGATGACGGCGCCGACAAAAAATTGGCGGGACATTCACCTACCGGCGTGCCGTCCGTATATTGTAAGTGTGAGTTTTCGGAGGAGGTGAAGCAATGGCCGTTATAAAAGCGAACAGCAGGGATGTAGACATGCTGGCGAGACTGATGCGTGCCGAAGCGGAAGGCGAAGGGGACTTGGGCATGCTGATGGTCGGCAACGTCGGCGTCAACCGCATCCTCGCCAACTGCCTGGACTTTCGCGGCATTCGCACGATGAGACAAATGGTCTTCCAATCGCCGGGCGGCTTTGAAGCGGTGCAAAAGCCGTATTTCTATCAACGCGCCCGCGACAAGGAAAGGCGCTTGGCCAGACGCGTCGTTAACGGCGAACGCCAACACCCTGCTTCAAACGCGCTGTGGTTCTTTCGGCCAGCCGGAAACTGTCCGCCTCAGTGGTATAACCAACGAAATGTAGGTCGCTATAAAGCGCACTGCTTTTTTGTACCCAACCCACAAGATTGTCCACGAGTTTACTAAAGGAGAGAGTTCATCATGAGCCAGCAATTTCCTTATCCGCCTTATGTGAATCCGTACGTCGATCCGTATGCGTCGTCGTCTTATCCGTATCCGGCGGCACAGCAGCCGACGATGCCAATGCCAACGCAAATGCCGATGCCGCCCAGCGGGTCCTTCATCCCCGGAACGCCGTTGGCACCGGGGCAAATAGTGGAGGAGTCCTACATCGAAAACATCCTCCGCTTAAATCTGGGCAAAGTGATCACCGTCTACCAAACGTTTGAGAACAACACCCAATGGAACGCCAAAATCTTCCGGGGCCGCCTGGAAGCAGCGGGACGGGATCACATCATCCTCAGCGATCCGCAAACGGGCCGACGCTATCTGCTGCTGATGGTCAACACGGACTACATCACCACTGACGAAGAGCTGAACTACGTGCCGCCGGCGCTTCCGCCCATGCCTCGGTGACAGCACGACTGCTCCACCGCACAACCTCATCCGCCAGGGATGAGGTTGTGTTCTGTTTACAACTGCTCCTCCCTTAAGCGGACCGCAGCCAAAAACTCTCTTCTGTCCCCCTGCAAAAACGAGCCGGCGGGCAATGCCCCTTTCTGCCTCAGGCGAATGGCCAGGCGATTGACCACCCGGTTGATCTCCCGGTGCATCGCCTCTTCCATCGTCAATTTGACCGCGTACTCGTTGATCCCGACGTCCCACTGCGCACTGCGCACGATATGTCCGTACATTTTCAGGGATTGGGAAAATACGTTCGTCTCAAACTGCAGGACGAGCTGATCGTGGACAGGCAGCTTCAAGTGGGTCAGAAAGCGAAGTCCGCCTCCGCTGATGTCTTCAATCAGCACACTGGTGCTGCCCACTTCCATCGTCTTTCCCTTGATCATGACGATAGTCATGTCCGCGCACAAAGGCGGGGCCAGTTTCAGGCGAAAATATTCCCGTTGGTGCATAGTGACCAAACGATCCACGAAGTTCACTCCTGTATAACGGTATGAAAGCGATCATGTGAGACTTCCTTTGCCGACGTGCAGGAAAAGAGCGCCGCAAAACCGGCGCTTCAGCGTGTAGACAAAGTCCGTGGCGCATGGGTGATCGGGCCCGCTCGCTCTCTTGACGACCAGCAAAGAAGTTGGCGGCCTCCGCTTCAAAACGCGACGCGGGCAGGGGGCAAACATCTGGGTATTTCAATGAAGTGAGACTTGTGCCCCCTGTATACCCCGCGTCTAGCGTTTTTCCGCTGAGCAGGTCGTCAAAGGAGCTCGCTTGGCCCATCACTCCATGCCATGTCCTTTTTCTCCACCTTCGTTGATCAATGTGCAGGCCTTTCGGCCTGGAAACGATGAAAGATCGTTTCCATGTGGACACTCGATAAACAAACAGTTTGTCTTCAGTCTGGAGGGCCGAAAAACCGGCGCTTCCTTATTTTTTCTTTGTCGGATAGTGCATGTCCTGCAATGTAACCGAAAACTTATCCCACAGCTGGTCTGTGTCATAGCTGATCGAATCGCTGCGGATAAACCAAAAGAGGAGCTCCACCACACCCCACACGATGAGCATGAAAAAGAAAAACACGTACAACGAAGCCCACACGCTACATTCCCCCTCCCATTTTGTACCACTATATGGGAGAGCGGCAGTAATGATGCCCGGCAGCGCGTGTGCACCAAAAAAGCCTCCCGCAGCATCGATTCCTGCGGGAGGCTTGTAAGGTGTTACGCCACTTTTGTCGTAGCTTCACGGATATACGCTTTTGCTTTGTTTTGGTCAAACTGCCCTTCCCAGCGAGAGATGACGACAGCCGCCAGCGAGTTGCCGATGACATTGACCACCGTGCGGGCCATGTCGAGCAGACGGTCAATACCGGCGATAAAGGCGAGCCCTTCAAGCGGGATGCCCACCGAACCGAGGGTGGCGAGCAGGACCACGAAGGAGACCCCGGGAACACCGGCAATGCCTTTGGAGGTAACCATCAAGACTAGCACCAGGGTAATCTGCGCGCTGATCGGCATGTCGATCCCGTACATCTGGGCGATGAACAGGGCCGCCAGCGCCTGGTACAGCGTGGAGCCGTCCAGGTTGAACGAGTACCCCGTCGGAATCACGAAAGAGGTGATAGCCTTCGGACAGCCGAGGCGCTCCATTTTTTCCATGATTTTCGGGAGAACCGTCTCGGAGCTGGCCGTGGAGTATGCCAGCAGCAGCTCGTCCTTCAAGATTTTGATCAGGTTGAAGATGGAGATGCCGCTCATGCGGGCGATTACGCCCAGCACCACGATCACGAAGAAGAGCATCGTGAAGTGTACGAGAATCATCAGTTTCCCCAGCGGAACAAGCGACGAGAGACCGAATTTGGAAACGGTTACGCCAATCAGGGCAAATACACCAAACGGTGCAAATTTCATAATCGCGTTAACCACCCAGAACATGGCGTCGGCCACACCCTGGAAGAAATTCAGCACCGGTTTGCCTCTCTCTCCGGCTGCCGCTACCCCGAGCCCAAACAGGACGGAGAAGAAGATAATGGCCAGCATGTCCCCTTTGACGATAGCCTCGAAGACGTTTTTCGGCACGATGTTGACAAAGGTCTCAATAAATCCGTGGCTTTGGGAGGTTTCAGCCGTTTCCACGTACTTGTTGATATCGGTCTTGGTCAATTGCGTCATGTCCACCCCGACACCGGGCTGGAACAGGTTTGCCGAGAGCAGACCGACAATAATGGCAATCGTGGTAACGATTTCAAAATACAGAATTGTTTTCCCGCCGATTTTCCCCAACTTCTTCACATCGCCCACACCGGCTACACCCACAATCAGGGTGGCAATAACAATGGGCACGACGATCATTTTGATCAGGCGGATAAACACGTCACCAATCGGCTGCAGGAAAGTCTCCACTGCAGGATTCCCGTAGAACAGAGCACCCACGAGAATACCGAGTACAAGACCAATCACAATTTGAATGGCCAGTCCAAAACGTTTCATCCTGACACCTCGCTATCCTTTCTTCATAATCTATCTGGCACAAAAATTCGACTAAATGTCGAGTTTTGCCGATTAACCATTCCTGATCGTAAGGCACATCTCGACTGCGCAGTGAAATTGGAGCGCTTCATTAAAGCGGTTACGTAGCGCAGTAAGATGTGAACCGTGGATTTTATAGTAACATGAAATTTTTTAAGTGCCCCAAATTTCTATTCTTTTTTATTTTGATACTATTTTTGATTTTGGGGATTGTGTTGAACATTGTCGAATGATCATGTGTGGACTGACCGTTAGACCCGCCTTGCCGGACATGCAAAAGCGGTCTGTTCGGCGCGTGCCGATCAGACCGCTTTGTTCTGGTTTTCTGCCGTGTCCGGCTGTCTATCATTGTAGCCTCACAGCCTCGATGGAAGGGGGCTACCCTTCCGTTTCCGCGTCACGTCGAACGCGCGACAACAAATCGACGAGATGGACTGCCTCCATCCGGTCCTCCAGTCCCGCCTGCTTGATGCCCGCTTTCATCTGCAGGAGGCAGCCGGGATTGGACGTGACCAAAATGTCGGCTCGCGTCTCAGCCACGTGGCCCATTTTTTCCTCCAGAATCCGTCCTGCCATGTCCGGCTGCACCAGGTTGTAGATGCCGGCAGATCCGCAGCAGCGATCCGCTTCAAACAGCGGAACAAACGTTGCCTCCGGTATGGATTGCAGCAGCTTCACCGGCTCTTCGGTCACCTTCATACCATTGCGCAGATGACAGGAGGACTGGTAAGTAATGCGTTTGGGCAGCGGCTGCAAAGGGAGTGTCTCCGAAAGCCCGGCCAGCACTTCGCTGATGTCCCGTACGCGCCGGACAAACCACTCCGCATCTGCCTGCCAATGGGGATCATCCTGCAGCAAATGGTGGTACTCCTGCAGCATGGCTCCGCACCCGCCCGCGTTGGAGACAATCAGCTCCACGTCTGCCTGTTTGAATGCAGCGATGTTTTGCCTGGCGAGCTGACGCGCCTGCTCCCGCTCCCCGCTGTGGGCGTGAAGGGCACCGCAGCACGCCTGGCCGGGCGGAATCACCACTTCACATCCGGCGTCCGCCAGCAGAGCGACCGTGTTCACATTGGTCTCGTGAAACAATACGTCCATGATGCAGCCGCGAAACATGCCGACCCGCAGCTTCTTCTCCCCTCTGGCGGGCACGACAGTTCCCACCGCCTCTGTCAATCCCTTTCCTGCCGCTTTGGGGAGAACTGCTTCCATTGTCCGCATCTGCTCGGGCAGGAGGCGAAGCAAGCCCAGCCTGCGAGCCAGCCGCTGCAGGCCTGAGCGCTGGTAGAAGCGGAGCAGCCTGCCGGCAAGGTAGAGGCGTTCCTGCCGCGGAAGGAGCTGGCGAAACGCCAGCCAGCGAAGCAGCCGCACCGGCCACGGATGGACGCGCTTCCGCTCGATCGCTTCCCGCGCCTGCTCGATCAGCCTCCCGTACTTCACCCCGGCCGGACAGACCGGCTCACAGGCGCGGCAGCCCAGGCAGAGACTCATCTGGTCGACGACGTCCTGATCCGGCTCCAGGATGCCGTCGGCCACCGCCTTCATCAAGGCGATCCGGCCGCGCGGCGAGGCTGCTTCGTAGCCGGTCTGCCGAAACGTGGGACAGGCCGGCTGGCAAAAGCCGCAGCGCATGCAGTTGGACAGTTCCTCGTAATCAAGTGCCGCTTTCCAGTCAGCGCTGTGCATGGTTGACCACCACTCTGTTCCGGCGCTCCCGGGCAAACATTTTGCCCGGATTCAGCAGGTTGTTCGGATCAAACGCCCGTTTGATCGCCTTCATCACCTCGACGCCCGCTTCCCCCAACTTCCATTCCAGATAAGGAGCCTTGACAATGCCTACGCCGTGCTCTCCCGTGATGGTGCCGCCCAGTTCGATGGCGACGGCGAAAATCTCTTCAAACGCCCGTTCCACCCGTTCGATCTCGTCGGGATTGCGGGCGTCCGTCATGCAGGTGGGATGCAGGTTGCCGTCCCCGGCATGGCCAAACGTGCAGATGTGTACATTGTGTGCGGCGGCAATCCGCTGAATTGCTTCCACCATCGGCGTGATTGCGGCGCGGGGGACAGTAGCGTCTTCGAGAATCGTCGTCGGCCTGAGCCGGGAGAGTGCGGCCAGCGCACTGCGCCGCGCTGTCATCACCTCGTCCGCCTCCTCGGCATTCGTCGCCACTTTTACCTGAACCGCCCCGTTTTGCCGGCAGATGGAGGCAATCCGCTCCACGTCCCGGTGCACCGTTTCCGGATCTCCGTCCTGGCCGATCAGCAGCATGGCGGCCGCGTCCGTGGGCAGGCCAATCTGCTTGAAGTCCTCCACTACCCGCAGCGTCCCCTGATCCATAAACTCCAGCGTCGCCGGAATGATCCGGCTGGCGATGATGTCGGAGACCGTTCGGGCTGCGTCCGTCAGGTTGGCAAACGTCGCCAGCATGACGCGCTGCATGGCCGGTTTGGGAATCAGCTTGAGAATGGCTTCGGTAATCACTGCCAGCGTGCCCTCGCTGCCGACCAGCAGCTTGGTCAGGTCGTATCCGGCCACGTCTTTCATCAGTTTCCCGCCGGTGCGGATCACCTCGCCGTTTGGCAGCACCGCCTCCAGGCCGAGCACGTAATCCTTGGTCGTCCCGTACTTGAGTCCCCGCAATCCTCCGGAGTTGAGCGCGATGTTCCCCCGATGGTGGAGACGACCATGCTCCCCGGGTCCGGAGGGTAAAACAGACCGCGTGCTTCCACCGCCTGATGGATGTCGGACGTGCGCACGCCCGGCTGCACGGTTATCGTCAGGTTTTGTTCGTCAATCTCCAAAATGCGGTTCATCCGGTTGAGCACCAGCACGATTCCTCCACCGACCGGAACCGTCGCCGCGCACAAATTGGAACCGGCTCCCCGCGTGACAACGGGGATGCCCGCTTCCGCCGCCAACTTGATCACCTGCTGCACTTCTGCCGTGTCTTTGGGCATCACGACCGCGTCCGGCAGTGCCTGGTGCATCGGCGTGGCGTCATAGGAATAGGCGACGAGCGCTTCCGGTCTGTCGAGGCAGTAGGCCTCCCCGACGATCGCCCGCAGCCGCTCGCGCACATGTTGAGGCAGCATGGCCATCCTCCCTCCCGCTTTTCATCATTGTGAAATCATTGTGCCAACCCGCCGGGAATGGCCCAGCCCATCCAGCACATCCCTGGGCACAATTTCCCGCACCGAGAGTCGATCCAACTGCTGCGTTTCTTCATTCGGCAATTGAGTGGTCAATCCCTCCAGTTCTTCCATCATCTTCTCTGTTCCTCATCAAACGGCTTCCTCTCCTGCTGTCATTTACCCCAGATGGCAGGCGACCAAATGCCCGGGCTCTGCTTCCTTGAGCGGCGGCACGGTCGTCCGGCACACCTCCATGCAGTGGCGGCAGCGCGGATGAAACTGGCAGCCTGCGGGAGGATTGGCCGGACTGGGCAGGTCCCCTTCCAGGAGAATCCGCTTTACCTCCCGGGTGGGATCGGGAACGGGGACGGCGGAGAGCAGCGCCTGCGTGTAGGGATGGATCGGCCGTTCGTACAGAACCGTCTTGTCCGCCACCTCCACCACTTTTCCCAGGTACATGACGGCCACCCGGTCGGAGATGTGGCGCACCACGCTCAGGTCGTGGGAGATAAACAGATAGGTCAGCTGAAACTCCCGCTGCAGGTCTTTCAGCAGATTGAGAATCTGCGCCTGGATGGAAACGTCCAGTGCGGAAACGGGCTCGTCGGCGACGACCAGCTTGGGCCGCAGAATCAGCGCCCGGGCGATGCCGATTCGCTGTCGCTGTCCGCCGGAAAACTCGTGCGGAAAGCGGTGCAGATGCTGTCTGGTCAGCCCGACAATCTCGATCATCTCCTCCACCCGCTTGCGCCGCTCGGCTGGCGTGCCGATGCCGTGAACGATCAGCGGGTCCAGCAGGATTTGGCCGACGGTCTTGCGCGGATTCAACGAGGCGAACGGGTCCTGAAAGACGAGCTGCATGTCGCGCCGGGCTGCGCGCAGCTCGGCGGCGTTCAGCGCGCGGATGTCCCGACCCTGAAACAGAATCTCCCCTTCCGTCGGTTCAATCAGCCGCAGAATGCAGCGGCCGGTCGTCGACTTGCCGCAGCCGGACTCGCCGACGATGCTGAGCGTCTCTCCCGGATAGACGGTCAGATGCACGCCGTCTACGGCACGCACGACCTTTTCCTTGCCCCAGAAACCTGATTTTACCGAAAAATACTTTTTCAGCCCCTTCACTTCCAGCAGCGGCTGACTCACGCTTCTCCCCCCTCCCGGTACAGCCAGCAGCGGCATTTCTGCGTCGCGGAGACGGGGAACAGCTCCGGCACCTGCTCACGGCAGATCGCCATCGCCTTGGGACAGCGCGGCGCAAACCGACAGCCGGCGGGCATTTCGTGCAACTGCGGCACTGCTCCCGGTATCGCCTGCAGACGTTCCTGTCCGCCGCTGATGCTCGGCATGGAGGCCAACAGGCCAATCGTGTAAGGGTGCCGGGGGTCGGCAAACAGCCGCCGTACGTCCGCTTCCTCCACGATCTGACCGGCGTACATGACGACGACGCGGTGGCACATCTCGGCGACCACCCCCAGGTCGTGGGTAATCAGCAGGATGGCGGTGCCGTGCTCGCGGCGCAGCTTTTTCATCAGCTCCAAAATCTGCGCCTGAATCGTCACGTCCAGCGCCGTGGTCGGCTCGTCGGCGATCAGCAGTTGAGGCTGACAGGCCATCGCCATCGCGATCATCACCCGCTGCCGCATGCCGCCCGAGAGCTGGTGCGGATACTCTGCGGCGATCTCCTCCGCCCGCGGGATGCCCACTTCCTTTAACAGATGGACGGCCCGCATTGCCCCCTCCCGCCGCGACAATCCGAGGTGGCGGCGCAGCGGCTCGGCGATTTGTCTGCCGATCGGATGCAGCGGATTAAGCGCGGTCATCGGCTCCTGAAAAATCATCGCAATCCGGTTGCCGCGGATCGACTGCATCTCCTTTTCCGACAGCCGCAGCACGTCCGTTCCGGCAAACCGGACGCTGCCGTCCAGCTTGGCGTTTTTGCCCAACAGGCGCATGATGGACAGGCTGGTGACGCTTTTGCCGCAGCCGGATTCGCCGACGATGCCCAGCGTCTCCCCTGCTTCGACGGAAAAGCTGACATCCTCGACAACCGTCAGCGTGCGGCCGGATTGGGCAAACGTGGTGCGCAGGTGTTCCACTTCCAATATAGGTGGCATGGCGTCTCCCCCTTTCTCCTCAGGATGTTCGGGCCGGTCCGCTGACGAGCGACATGACCCGGTTGTGAAACGCTTTTCGCCAGCGCGGCATCAGCGGACTGACTGCGGGATGAACGCGGTTGGTGAGCACGATCAGCGTGGCTCCCCGGATTGGATCACACCAGATCGACGTGCCGGTAAACCCGGTGTGACCAAAGGCGTCGGGAGACAGCAGATCCCCTCCCGTGCAGCCGGCGGACGCCGCCTCCAAGGGCCCCGCCGCGGCGGACGCCTCCCAGCCCAGTGCGCGCGCCGGAGCCAGCCGGCCGGTCCGGCAGCCAGCCGCAAACGTGCGCAATACCGGGTCCAGGCGCACTGGGGCGTCAGCAGACGTCCACATCCGCATGTAGCGCTCTACGTCGCGGGCGGTGGAAAAGAGGCCGGCGTGGCCGCTCACGCCGTCCAGGCCGTAGTGGCAGTTGCCGTCATGGACCGTTCCGCGGATCATCCCCTCCCGCCAGGCGAAAGAGTCCAGACGCTCCTGCAGCTGCCCGGCGTGCGGATGGCCGGCCGCCATCATCTGCTCCGCCTGCTGGCGGGACTGTTCCCGCTCGTACGCGTTGCCATTCTCTGTCGGGGCGATCTTCCGGATGTCGACCCCGCGCGCCAGCGGACGGTACCCTGTCGCCGTCATGCCCATCGGCTGAAAGATCAGCCGCTCGGCCAACAATTCCAGCGGTTCGTCCCAGACGCGCTCCAGGAGAAAGCCCAGCAGCATGAAGCCCAGATCGCTGTAGATCACCTGTTTACCCGGCTCGCCGATCAGCGGTTCGGCGGCGATCAGGGAGAGGTAGTCATCCCTCCCGTGCCCCAACAGATAGTACGGACGCCATGCCGGCAGGCCGGAGGTGTGGGTCAGCAGGTGCAGGAGGGTGATCCGCCGTTTGCGGGCGTCTGCTGTCCGCTCCCACTCCGGCAGGTGAATCTCCAGCGGATCGCTGAGCGACAGCTTCCCCGTCTGCATGCTCAACAGCACGAGCGGCAGAGTGACGATCACCTTGGTCAGCGAAGCCAGATCGTAGATGGTATCCGCTGACGGGAGCGACGTATGTTCTCCTCTCCCGATACTTCCGCGCGCGACCACCACCGGCGGCTCGCCTCCGATCGTCAAGCTGGCGACGCCTCCGGGGAAAATCCCCCGGTCAATGCCTTCGTCCAAACTTTCCGTCAACTCACACCGGATGCGTTCCGCGTCCATCCGCGCTCCCTCCTTATCTGTTGCGATGCTTCGGATCGAGTATGTCGCGCACCGCGTCGCCAAACATGTTGAAGGCGAGAATCGTAACCGTCATGGTGACGCACGGCCAGACGATCATTCCTGGCGCCAGCTCCATGTAGCGGCGCGCTTCGGAAATCATCCCGCCCCATGACGGGTCGGGCGGCTGAATGCCCAATCCGAGAAAGCTGAGAGCCGATTCCGTCAGGATGGCGCCGGAGATGGCCAAGGTCGCCTGCACCAACAGCGGCGCTGTGACGTTCGGAAAAATCTCCAGAAACAGGATGCGCGGCGTTCCTGCCCCGATCGCCCGGGCGCTTTCCACAAACTCCAGGTTTTTCACGGACAGGACGGCGCTGCGCACCGTCCGGGTAAACACCGGAATGTTGACGATTCCGATCGCCAAAATCGTATTGCTCGTGCCCGGTCCCAGCGCCGCCACGATCGCCAGCGCCAGCAGGATTTCCGGAAAAGCGAACAACACATCCATCACCCGCATGATCAGTCCGTCCATCCAGCGGCCAAAATACCCCGCGATCAGCCCGAACAAGGTGCCAAACCCGGCGCTGAGCAGCACGGACAGCAAGCCCACCGTCAGCGATACCCGCGCGCCGTAAATAATCCGGCTGACCAGGTCGCGGCCAAACTGATCCGTCCCCAGCCAGAACTGCCCGGAGCTGCCCTCCATGCGGTGGTCCGGAAACATCTGCGTCGGATCGTGTGGGGCGATGACCGGCGCCAGCACTGCCGCGGCAGTCAACACGGCAAGAACGGCGAGACAGACGACAGCCGTTTTGTTTTCCCAAAAGCGTCGGCGGTATGTGCTCATGAACGATTTCTCCTCGCTAGTACTTGATGCGCGGGTCAATCCAGGTGTAGATGATGTCGATCAGCAGGTTGACCAGGACAAACACCAGCGCCACAAACAGCACGCCTCCCTGCACCACCGGATAGTCGCGCTGATAAATGCCCTCCAGCACGTACTGCCCCAGGCCGGGTATGGAAAACAACTGCTCCACGATCACGGAACCGCCGAGCAGGTAGCCGATCTGCATGCCGGCGATCGTCACGATCGGAATGGACGAGTTGCGCAAGGCGTGGCCGAAGACGACCGTCCAGATGCTGTTTCCCTTGGCCCACGCGGTGCGAATGAAATCCTTTTCCATCGTCTCCAGAAAGGCAGAGCGCGTCATCCTGAGCACTCCGGCGGCAATGACGATGCCCATTGTGATCGCCGGCAGCAAAAACACCTGCAGCGCCTCCCCCGGGTCTTCCCAAAAGCTGACGACGTCAATCGGCGGAAACCAGCCGAAATACAGCGACAGCACGAGCAGCAACAGCGTCCCGACAGCGAAGTTGGGAACAGAGATGCCAAGCAGGGCGGCGATGCGCACGACGATGTCCGTTTTCGAGTGGACGCGGATCGCTGACAGAATGCCCAGCGGGATCGCGATCGACCAGCCGATCAGCACGGCGAACAGCGTGAGCTGCAACGTGATCGAAAAACGCTTCAAGATCTGCGGCAGAATCGCCTCGCCGGTGTGGACGGAAACGCCAAAATCCCCTTTTACCAGGCCGCCCAGCCAGGACAGGTACTGGGTGATCAGCGGCTGATCCAGCCCCATGCTTGCGCGCAGGGCGGCAATCGCTTCCGGCGTGGCATTGGTCCCCAGCATGATGGAAGCAGGGTCGCCCGGCACGAGATGCAAAATGGTAAAGACGAGCACGGAGATGCCGAACAGGATGGGAACAAGGCCGACGAGGCGTTTGATGACATAGCTTCCCACGTATTACTCCTCCTTAAGAGACGAAGAAGCGGGGAGACGGCTGCTCCCCGGCTTCCCAGGCGTTTCCTGTGCTATTGGACGGTCGCTTGCAGCAGCGCGATGGATTCGCCCGCCGCCGTCGGCTGGAACGACACGTTGTCGCGGACCGCGTAAAAGTTTTTCGGGGAAGCGAGGAACAGATTGGGCGCGTCCTCCACCAGCAGCTTCTGCGCCTCGTCGTACAGCTTTTTCCGCTCGGTCTGGTCGACGGTCTGCAGCGCTGTGACGACCAGCTCATCAAACCGCGGATTGGAGTAGTTCCAGACGTTGGCGGAGCCCTCCGTATGGAAAAAGAAGCGCAGGGAGCGGTCGGAATCTGTCCCGGACGTGTTGCGGCCGACCAGAAGCGACATCTCCTTGGACTTCCAGGTCTCGATGTAGTTGCCCCACTCCAGTTGGTTGATCCGCGCATTGATGCCGATGGCCTTTAACTGCTGCTGCAGCACCTGCGCCGTCTCCACCATGTCCGGATAAGTGGAAGCCGTCTCGATCACAGTGTCAAAACCGTTGGGGTAGCCGGCTTCCGCCAGAAGCTGCTTTGCTTTGTCCAGGTTTTGCTTGTAGCTGTCGTAGGCGGCAGGATCAAGCGCCCAGTTTGCTGCGGCCGGCGAGATGGGACCGGTCAGCGACGCCTGTCCCTTCCACACCGTCTGCACGATCTGGTTGCGGTCCACCGCATAGCTGATCGCCTGACGCACGCGTGGGTCGTCAAACGGCTTTTTCTTTACGTTGATGCCGAGGTAGCTGTACTCCAGCGACTGGTAGCTTTTCACCTGCACGCCCGGCTTGCCTTCCAACAGCGTGGCCGAGTCGGCGGAGATGCTCGCGATGTCCACCTTGCCGGAGCGGATCGCGGCCAGCCGCTCCGCTTCGTCCTTCATGATCTGGAACTTGATCGCGTCCACTTTCGGCAGCCCGGTTTTGAAATAGTCGGGATTTTTCTTCAACAGCACGTACTGCCCCGGTTCGTTTTTCTCCAGGATGAACGGTCCTGTCCCCACCGCTTCCTTGTTGAGGTCGGCCACTTCCTTCGGCACGATCGCGGCAAACGAGCTGGCCATGTTCGTCAGCAAAGCGGCGTCCGGGTGTTTTAGCTTGAACACGACCGTGTGCGGATCTTTCGCTTCGATCACGTCCACGCTGGCGAAGTACGACTTGGCGATGGAACCCGTCTCGGGATTGAGAATCCGCTCAAAGCTGTACTTGACATCGTCCGCCGTCATCTCCCGCCCGTTGTGAAACGTCACGCCCTTGTGCAGCGTGAAGGTAACCGTCTTGCCGTCCGGGGAAATCTCCCACTTCTCAGCCAGGCTGGGGGTGACGTTCAGGTTCTCGTCCAGCCGGGTCAAGCCGTCATACACCAGTGCGTAGATGCGGGCGCTGGACGCCGCCGGCACCTTGTGCGGATCCAAGCCGACAGGGTCCTGATCCGCCGCGACGACCAGTTCGGTCTTGCCGCTTCCGCCCTGCTGCCCCGGTTGTGGATTCACCGTATCGCTTGCAGAACCACCTCCGCCGCTGCAGGCGGAAAGCAGCAAGGAAAATGACAGGAAAATCGCTGCCCATGCCCGTTTTTTCACATTGATTCCCCCCTGTATTTGTTTAATAACAAATGGTCCCCAAGACGACCGCCCGTTTGGCCCCGGTGACAGACGGCACGTTGCTCGGCCGTCCCATCAGTGTTTCGTGGCCCAGAATGGCAAAGGCGATCGCCTCCTTGGCTTCGTCCGGGATGCCGTACGCGTCCGTCGTCATCAGCTGGATGCCTGCCGGCAGACGGTCCCGGAGCATCTGTAGCAGCGTCTTGTTGCGGGCGCCGCCGCCGGAGACGATCACTTCATGCACCGGCGTGGACGGCAGCACAAACGATTCGTACGCTTCCACAATCGTGGCCGCCGTCAGCGCCGTCGCCGTCGCCACCAGGTCGGCAGCGGAGAGGCCGCGCACATCCTTTTCTGCCCACAGCTTCTCGGCAAACGCCCGGCCGAACATCTCCCGCCCCGTGCTTTTCGGCGGCACCAGCCGGTAGTACGGATCAGCCAGCAGCTCCTGCAGCAGTTCGGCGCAGACCGTCCCTTCGGCTGCCATCCGGCCGCCCTCGTCAAAGCGTTGCCGGCCGTTCGTCGCCATCTGCACGATCTGGTCGATCACCATGTTGCCCGGACCCGTGTCAAAGGCAACCAGATCGTCGATGGAGGCGCCCGGCGGCAGTACCGTCACATTGGCAATCCCGCCGATGTTTTGCAGCAGCCGCCCTTTTTCGCCGTGCCGAAACAGGACGTAATCGGCGTACGGAACGAGCGGCGCCCCTTCGCCGTCCGCCGCCAGGTCGCGCGAGCGGAAATTGCCGACGACGGGAATCCCGGTCCGCTCCGCCAGCGTCGACAGCTCGCCGATCTGCAGGGAAGCCCGGATATTTGCCGTGCCCGCCGGACAGGGAAACGGCGCCCGGCCGGCGACATGCCAGACAGTCTGCCCATGCGTGCAGATCGCATCTACTTCGCCGGGAGCGACAGCGGCCGCTTCCAGCAGTTCGCCGACCGCGTGGGCGTACCATTCCGCCAGTCCAAAATGGGCCAGGGTCAGCCGGTCAATTCGGGCCGTTTGCGGACTGCACAGCTCGGCCAACCACTCCCGCAACTCATCCGAGTACGGCAGATAGTAAAAATGTTGGAGACGGACGGCGGCAATGTCGCCCGCCTGGTCCGTTTCAATCGCCACCAGTGCGGCATCCACTCCGTCGAGCGACGTCCCCGACATCAACCCGATGACCAAATGTTCCCGTTTCTCCCGGTAGCGCCGCTGTACCTGAACGTTCAAGGGGCCACCTCCTTGCAAGCATTCTTCAATCAGAATGTTGAAAAGATACTGACGATAATCGTTACCACCATTATATGTAACAAAATTTCTTGGGTCAATTAATGATTACTAAATTTTATTACTACAATGTAAACAAAAAAGGGCGGCCAGTCAGGCATGTCCGCCGCCGGCCTTGGGCATCACAGGACACGTGTATGAAATGAGCTCCGACAGCAGTTGGGTGTACAGCGGATTGCTCGCAGGCCGACAGGTGATGGAAGACGTGTCGAACGTTCTCGTGAAATAAACGCGCAAAAAAAGCCGGACACCCACCATAAGGTATCCGGCTTTTTTCGTTGGGCACACTGCAGCTTGGACGACCTTTGGAACAGCCGTGAACGCCCGCAGAGCTGAGGATGCGCCTTTTTTGTACACGCTTGCGTCCCTGTCAATCGTGACTTACACTGATGCGTAGAAGTGATTGGCCGGCAATGCCGACAGCAGGACATTGCCCGCCGGGGACGCCTGTCCCCAAGCGCACCGACAAAGGAGTGGCAGCCCTTTATGCTAATCGTGGAAGACCAAAACCGGGAGCTGCTGGACAGCCTGCGTGTCCATCTCGTAGATGCGCTTAGGCGGCACAAGCGCAAACCGTATCTGCCCGTCTGGGGTGAACTGTTTTGGGCGTTGCGGGAGATTGCCAAAACCGGACAACGGCTTGGCCAAGACATCCTCATCTACCCGATCCAGCCGATCGGAACCCTTCTGTACCGCTATCAATCCGACAAGTTCCAGGTCGACATCCCCGATCCCGGCATCACGATTTCGCTGACCGCCGAGCAGTTGATTGACGCACTGATCAACGGCAGCTTTGCGCCGATCGAATCCTTTCCCGTTCACAAACCGCCCTCCCTCGGCTAGACACCTGTCTGCCAGCTTTTGGAGGGGTTTTGACAACGAAACATAAAAAAGAGGCGGTCCCTCCTGCACAGTTTTGGACCGCCGTCACGAACTCCCCAAGTTCGTACATACTAGGAATTGTACTATGCTTTTCGCTTATCGAAAAGTGTCGTCTTTTGTTTTCTTCGTAATTTGTAAAAAACTGCACCATGGCGGGACGCGATTTTCAGGCGCGTGCTAACGTTTATCTTGCTTCTGCTCTGCTCCCGGCAGGATGTACAGGGTTTGATTTCCATTTATTTACTTTTTCTGCATACTATTTTTTCCTATCTGTCCGCACACCGCGGATGGGAAGACTGCCCTCTCCGCCAGCATGAAGATAAAAAAAAAGCTGCCTGTATGGTACAGGCAGTCCCTAGAAAGGGAGGGGTAATACGTGATGAATCAACTTTACAGACGGCAATACGGTCAAAAGGTTGCTGGAACTGGCTTTTTTACGAGCCTGGACCTATGCAAATGGTACAATCATCACAGCACAGTTTGTCCACAATATCAACAAGGGGGAAGTCATTCGTGAATCGTTTGTCGGAGGAAGAAAAACGGGGCGTGTACAAGGCCATCGTAAATCGCAGGGACATCCGTACATTTCTGGACAAACCGGTTCCAGACGAAAAGCTGTTTGCCATCCTGCAGGCCGGCCACCACGCTCCGTCTGTCGGCTTCATGCAGCCGTGGAATTTTGTCATCATCCGCGACGCGGCGACGAAACAGCAGCTGGCAGAGATCGTGCAAAAAGAGCGGCGGGCGCTGGCCATCCACTACGAGGGGACGGACAGGGAACTCGCCTTTTTGGACTTAAAAATCGAAGGGATCAAGGAAGCGCCGATTACTCTCTGCGTCACCTGCGATCCCACCCGAGGCGGGGACCACGTGCTGGGGCGCAACTCCATACCGGAAACGGACATCATGTCCGTAAGCTGCGCCATCCAAAACATGTGGCTGGCCGCTTATGCGGAAGGCCTGGCCATGGGCTGGGTCAGTTTCTACAAAAAGCCGGATGTGCGCCGCATCCTCGGCATCCCGCCGCATGTGGAACCAGTTGCCCTGCTGTCCATCGGCTACACCGACCACTATCCGGAACGGCCGCTGCTGGAAATCTTCCAATGGGAGCGCAGGCTTGACCTGGAGAAGCTCATTTTCGAGGAAAAATGGGGTCAGGTGCCGGACAGCGTGAAGATTGGTCAGAAGTAAGCACCGCACAAACACACAAAAAAGACAGGGCTGTCCCGTCCAGCAGCATCTGCCACCGACGGGTACAACCCTGTTTTTCGTAGATACACATTTGTCATACGCGATGCTTTGGCTTCACGAACGAGGCCGTGTCCGGTTCGTCGGGAGCGCCTCCAGCGGATTGTCAGGCCAGTAGTGTTTGGGGTAACGCCCTTTCAGATCCTTCTTCACGTCAAAATAGGCGCTGCGCCAAAAGCTGGCCAGATCGCGCGTCACCTGCACGGGGCGATGTGCCGGCGACAGCAGGTGGAGCGTCAGCGGCACCCTCCCCGGGCAATCCGGGGGTTTCCTTCAACCCGAACAGCTCCTGCAGCCGCACAGCCAGCACCGGAGCCTCGGGATCGCTGTAGTCGACGGGGATGCGCGATCCGCTGGGCACGACGATATGCGTCGGGGCGTATTCATCCAGTTCGCGCCGCTGCTCCCAGGAGAGCATCCCGGCGAAGATGTCGGTCAAGGAGAGGCGCTGCAAATCGTCGCGGCTTTTCAAACCGTACAGGTGCGGCCCGAGCCAGTCAGGCAGCGAAGCCGACAGCGCCTCCTCCGACACGTCCGGCCAGCCCTCCTCGTGCCGGCTCATGAACAACAGCCGCTGCCAAAACTGGCGGGCCTGCTTGGTCCACGGCAGGATGTTCAGCCCTTCTTCGGCGATCCCGCGAAGCAGCGCAGCCGCGGTCGCTTCCGGATCGGGGTCGGCCAGCGGTACGTCTTTCAGCACCAGGGCCCCCAGCCGTTTCCGTTGTCTCGCCCGCACGGCCTGCGCCTCGCGATCCCAGTATACGGCCGTCTCCGCCTCGATCTGGTCGGCGAAGTGCCGCTCCAGATCGGATATGTCGACCGGAGCAGCAAGATGCACACGTCCTTCCGTTCCCAGATCGTCCAGTTCGGCTGCCACCAGCCAGGGAGCCTGGGCCAACGGCTGCTGCCCGGCCAGTGCTGCCCCGCGGCCGTTGCGCAACAGAAACCGCCCGCTGTCGCGCCTCCGCGCGATTCGATCGGGGTAGGCGAAAGCGAGCAAAAGTCCGCACGCGTCTACGTCGTCGCCGCTGTTTTCAGCAATTCCCGCCTCACGCTTCCAGTGGTTCGCCTCAGCGAGAATCCGTCGGATGGCAGCCGCATCCACCGTGTACCCAGGCGGTGCGGCATCCCCGGGCCGCCCTCCCGCCGCTGCCTGTCGCAGCGTCTCCACCCGCAGGCGCAGATCGGCGTCGGCCGGATGATGACCGCTGCGCAAAATATCCCGTTCGCTCAGAAGTGCCGCCAGTTCGCAGGCCAATCCGCCCAGACCGAGGGGAATGGCCTTTAGGATCATGTGCGCAAGACGGGGATGCAGACCAAGCTCTGCCATCCGCCGTCCGTGCGGGGTAATCGCCCCGCTTTTCTCCAGCGCGCCGAGCTGCACGAGCAGGTCACGCGCCTGCGCAAGGGCGGCAGCCGGAGGCGAGTCGAGCCAGCGCAGCTCAGCCGGGTCCGCGACGCCCCAGGCAGCCAGTTCGAGCGCCAGCGGAGCCAGATCCGATTCCAGAATCTCGGGCGTGTTTCGCAATGCCAGGTGCCGGTGCTCCTGCTCTGTCCACAGCCGGTAGCATACGCCGGGGCCGAGACGGCCTGCCCGGCCCCGCCGCTGCTCGGCCGACGCCTGCGACACCCGGATCGTTTCCAGCCGGGCCATGCCTGTGCGCGGCGAAAAGCGCGGCACCCGCGCCAGGCCGCTGTCAATCACCACCCGGACCCCTTCCACCGTCAGGCTGGTCTCGGCGATGGAAGTGGCGAGGACAATTTTGCGCTCACCCGGCCGCCCCGGAGCAATCGCCCGGTCCTGTACCTCCTGCGGCAGATTTCCGTAGAGGGGGGCCACCCGGACGGAGGCGCCCAACTCCAGCTCGGCGAGCCTTTCTTCCACCCTGCGAATCTCTCCCGCTCCCGGCAAAAAGACCAGGATATCTCCCGGTTCCGACGCGAGCGCTTCCTGAATCCGGCGGACGACGACCGGCTTGATCGCCCCCTCCACCCGGCGATCCAGATAGCGCGTCTCCACCGGATAGGCTCGTCCTTCGCTCGTCAGCACCGGCGCATCGCCCAACAGCGCAGCCACCGGCTCGGCATCCAACGTGGCCGACATGACCAGGATGCGCAGATCGTCGCGCAGTACGGACTGAGCCTCCAGGCACAGGGCCAATCCCAGGTCGGCATGAAGGCTGCGCTCGTGAAATTCGTCAAAAATGACCAATCCCGTGTCCTCAAGTGCCGGGTCGGCCTGCAGCATCCGCGTCAGCACGCCCTCGGTAACCACTTCGATGCGCGTGGCAGGCCCGACCCGGGTATCCAGGCGCACCCGGTATCCCACGGTGTCACCCACCTGTTCCCCCAGCGAGGCGGCCATGTAGCGCGCCGCCGCTCGCGCAGCCAGACGGCGCGGTTCCAACATCAGAATGCGTCGTCCGGCCAGCCACGGCTCGTCGAGCAGGGCAAGCGGCACCCGGGTCGTTTTCCCCGCCCCGGGCGCAGCCACCAGCACCGCGCTGCTGCGGGTGCGAAGCGCCTCTTTCAACGCCGGGATGATCGAATCGACGGGCAATGTATTCATGCGATCACCTCATGTTTGTTTCAGCCGCGAACATCCTGTTCCACCTCTGCTATTATAGCCGCTTCGCCGGCGGTCGGCACGCGCTTTGACTCATGATGGGAGTGCGGGCCCGGCGGCCTTATGCTGTCAGCGCTCCGTAACGTAAGTATCGGGAGACAGCGCGGTCACAAACGGGCTCACCTCGCCGACAGCATACAGGTGCAGTTCATGCATCGCCCGCGTACAGGCAGTGTAAAACAGCCTGCGTTCCGCCTCCCGCCCGTACGTCACCCGAGACGCATCGTAGATGATGACCGCGTCGAATTCGACGCCTTTGGCCAGATAGGACGGGATGACGAGCACGCCCGGCTCAAAGGAGACCGTCTCCTTGCTGATCAGGCGCACCGGCAGCCGGCTGCTGAGTGCTGCGTACGCGTCCCGACTTTCCCGGGCGGTTTTGCAGATGACCGCAATCGTCCGGTGTCCCGCGTCTTGAAGCGCGCGGATGCGGGCGACAATCTTTTCCGCCAGATCGCTCGGATCGGCAGCTTGTGTCAAGGTTGGCTTTACGCCGTCCCGGTTAAACGGCTGAATCACTTCGCCCCCGGCGATCAGCCCGCGGGTAAACTCGACGATCTGCAGCGTGGACCGGTAGCTCCGCGTCAGCACGATCATCTCGGTCTGTCCGTCTTCGTACAGCGATGCGAGCGGGGAAAAGTCGGTTTGCGCATCGACGTGGGCGTAAATCGCCTGGTTCAGGTCGCCGAGCACGGTCATGCTGCTGTGCGGAAACAGCCGCCGGAGAAAAGCAAACTGAAACGGGGAGTAGTCCTGTGCCTCATCGATGAACACGTGCCGGACCGACGTGTTGGTGTGAAAGCCTTCGATCAACTCTTTTGCATACAAATACGGCGTGGCGTCCTCCCAGAACAGCTCGGACCGATCCAGCATCTCCACGGTCCTGGCGCATATCTCCGCCCACTGCTGCGGCCAGGGGAGATCGTTTGCTAAACGCATCGCGTACTGCGGATCGGCAAACAACTGCCGGTACACGGCCTTCATGTTGACAAAACCAAACTGCTTCACCCACCGGCGCAGCGGCTCGAAGTGCTCGTTGACGACCGTGGCGGCAAGCAATTCCCGTTCGCGCTCAAAGTCGTCAAACGACTCGGCGGTAAAGCGCTTTTCCCGCCGAAGCTGTTGATAGGCGCGGTAATACGCCTCCCGATCAAGCAGGTCGATCTCGTCTTCCACCCACGGCTGTGTCCGCTCCTGGCGCTCCTGCTTTCGCAATTCTTCCAGCAGCCACTCTGCCGTCAGCCTCAAGCGGTTGGGGAGGCGCAGCGAGGGATCGAGCGAGTAAAAATGCTCCCGGATTTGCTCGGCGACAATCAGGGTCCTGCCGCGGAAGGTCACATCCGCAAAGAGCAACCCCGCTTGCCGGAGCGATTCCACGTAGCGCTCGATCACCTGCTTGAAGGCGGCAGACGCCTTGAAGCGAATGCCTTCCATGCGGGCGTCATACCCCGGCTCGTCCATGGCGGTGTAGGCGTATTCCATCTGCGCAAACGGATCTTCGATGCGAAACGTCTCCCCCAGCCTGTGCTCCACGTACTCCTGAAACGTCGTCTGCTGCATGTTTTCCTCACCCAATTCGGGCAGGACGGTGGACACGTAGCTGTTAAACAGCGGATTGGGGGAAAACAGCACGATCTGCTCCGCCCGCAGCGTGTTCCGGTACCGGTAGAGAAGATAGGCCACCCGCTGCAGAGCGGCAGACGTCTTGCCGCTTCCCGCTGCTCCCTGTACGACGAGCAGCCGGCTTCGCTCGTTGCGGATAATGCGGTTTTGTTCTTTTTGAATCGTGGCCACGATGCTTTTCATCTGCCCGTCCGCCTGTCTGCCGAGCACTTCCTGCAGCAGTTCGTCGCCGATGGTGACCCCCGTGTCAAACATGCTCTGAATCCGGCCGTCACGGATGATGTACTGCCGCTTCAACTCCATCGTGCCGGTAATCGTACCGCCAGGAGTCTCGTACTGCGCTGGTCCGGGCGGGTAGTCGTAATACAGGCTGGACACCGGCGCGCGCCAATCGTAGATCAGAAACTGTTCGTCCTGTTCGTCGAGCAGGGAGGCGATTCCCAGGTAGATGCGCTCCGGAGTTTGCTCCCCGTCTTCGACAAAGTCGATTCGCCCGAAATACGGCGACTGTTTCAGTTTCTTCAGCGTGGCAAGCTGCCTGCTCGCATGGCGGTGGCTGCGTTCCCGCTCCGACAATACCTCAGCCTGCTGCTTGATGCTCGCGTACGTCTCTATCGCTTCCATCATATCGTCAACGTTGACCGTCACATCGTCCCAAAAGTTTTTACGGATCTCCACGATGTCCGCCCGCACGTTGCTGACATGCTCCTCAAGACTGTTGATTTTCCGGTCAATCACGCCGATGACACGTTCAACACGTTCTTTTTCTTCCCGCCACTCTCTCTCCGTCACGCTCATCGTATCGCTCCTCTTCAGCAAAATTTTGGACCACAGTGTTTGACAATCCACATCATTTGTGATAAGATTATATTGGGATATATTATTCAGTTTTTGTTGGTGGGTAGTGGCCACTCCTCATTCTAACACAGACGGATGCAAAACACAATGCGGGCGGCGCCAGAAGAACTTGTCCCATTCCCACGGCGATGAAATGAACGAAATATCAGCTAGAAAGCGATAGAGCAAACGGAGACGCGTGAATCGTCTCCGTTTTTCATAGATGCTGCCAATACTAATACCATAAATTTCCATGATAGAGCAAGCAACTTTCTCGTGAACTTTTGGAGGATGGACGAGGATCATACAAAATCGGTGAACGCATCCAATTTACCAGAGCAATTGAAACAGCCGGCGGTCCATGAGATTGGTGTCGATCGGACATTCCCTCGCGTTTTCGCCGTACTGCCATGCCCACACCTGTGCCGGGCAGGGGGGACGGACGGGTGCATACGCCGGTGCTTGACGCGAAGATGACGGGCCCGGCGTAGGCTCCTGGCTCCACAGTACGGTTCGCGTTCGCACCCTTTCGCTCCTTTCCTGCGCGAGACAATACGCTCGGGAAAAGGCGGGTTGACTCGGATCACAGTAAATCCCCGGACGATATCCTCCCTGATCGATTGCATCCACCCACCCGCGAATCCACGCTTCATCGACCTGAAACCGTTTCTCGATGTTGGCAAACAGGATGGTTCCCTTGGGAATCCCGAGCAGTTGAGCGTAGTACATGCTGTTTCTCGCAATGATTCGCCCCTGGTCATAGCCGACCGCTCGGGTGAATTTACTGTAAATCGGCAGGATTTTCACGCCGTTGCGATGCAGAAAAGACGCTTCCGCCTTCGTCAGTCCGTCGGCTGCATTGGGGACAGTTGCCAAATACCTTCCCCAGTAGGCAGGTTTGCCGAAGTTGCGCACTACACATTGATACAACTCATTTCCCACTCGGGAAGCTGAATCTACTCCCCACAGCATTGGTTCCGGCATGTGCGCTGTCCTCCCTCACACGTTGTTACCTCCATGTATATGGAGACAGCAGGAGAAACGCCAGCCCTGCAATCATTGCAAGCCCCTGCCCGCATCCCGTTTTGGCGCGGATGCGATCCGCTGCTTTGCCGGTCGTCAAAAGAGCGAGCGGGAACCAACACCCATTCCACCACGGACTTTGTCTGCATACTGAAAAATAACACTGACTTTCCCCTCGAGCAGTTTACAATATATGTTACAGGCTGCCTGGTTTTCCTGTTCGTTTTATAGGAGTGCGCTCCCTACATAAACAACATCATGCAAGGGGGAGAGAAATCTTGCGAAAACCGATCCTTCTAACCTTTCTGTTCATTTTGGTTGTATGCGGCGTTTATTTGATCGTGGACAGAATGACATACACGTCGTTTGCAGACATCGTAGAGGATCAAATACAACCAAATGACGAGGTTACAATCAGAATGGAGAGATATTCGGACGACGCAACCACAAAGATCGTTGATCAGGACAAGGTCAAAAACATACTTACAGATTTCTCAACCATGAGGTTGCAAAAGGTTAACGACTTCACGTCTCGTGGGGCTTATGCCATAAGGTTATATGTGAACGGTTCATATCGGTTTGGCATGGAACTTCTTGAAGATCACAACTACATACGGATCAGTCATGACAAGCGTGTAAATGTTTATAAAATCGTCAACGATGTCGATCCATTTACCGTACTTAAAATGCATCAGCTTGAGTTTCATACACTCGATCAAAAAACAAGTCAGCCATAAGCACGTGCGCCTGTCAGAAGCGTACTTTTGGCTGACTCCATATGTCGTGGGCACAGCCCGTAAAAGAGTTGTGCTTGTTTATTGGCCCAAAAAAGTTATCTAACGGCGTAATGACCTACACCTGACATAATGATTTTCCCCGAAGCCATTTAAAATTTTTTGAAACAAAACGTGTTTTCTGCCGTCTCCTATATGTGAGCAGCGAATCGTATTGGCGGTGAATTGGGTGTTTAATAAAATCGCAGTTGTGTCTTGTGCAGCAGTCAGTCTTGTAATCGGCATTTCCGTTTTCACATCTCAAACATTGTTTTCGTCAGATGTGGCACATAGTCAAAGTAATTCTTCAATTGGAAAAGACCAGATAAAGCAATGGATACAAGCGCAAAGCAAAGAGAAGAATCACTACTTTGAGCATCTTGCTTTCCAAGAAGTGAACATCGACCATGACGTTGATGTGGAAATTGCAGCAACCTTGACTGGCGGCACCAACATTGGCTCGTTTTTCATTTTTGACAAACAGAAAAATGAGGAATACAAACTGATTGCCGAACGGAAATGGAAAATTGATAATCTTACGGTACAGGAGCCAGCTACGGTGATACAAGATAAGAAGTTATACCAGATTGTTTATCATTCTGGCGGGACAGGTGCCCATACCGAAACCGTTGTGCTCTGGTATTTGGATGATAACGGGAATTTTGTTGAAGCTTGGGAACATCCGATAAAAGAAATTTCTACTTTTCAAGATGAATATTACGCCAAAATAAGCACCTTTCACATCGATGGCGATTATCTGTCACCGCCGGGATATAATTGACCCAGGTTCGCCGGAAAGAAAATGACCCACCCATAGCGAATATATCCCCTTCGTAATTAACGGCCAAGTTAATCTTCGGAGGGAGACACATGCTAAGGAGTGGGATAGTGATATCGTTACATACCATGAGGGCAGAAGGCAAGAGTATTCGTGAAATTGCCCGTCTAACGGGGCATTCTCGAAATACAGTTCGCCGATATCTCCGGGGTGAATTCTCCCCCGAAAAGGGAACCCGTAAATCTCGTGGTTCCAAGCTTGATCCGTATAAACCGTTCCTGCAGGAACGTCTTCAAGAAGGTATCTATAACTGCGAGGTTTTATTCGATCTTCTACGAGAAAAGGGGTATACCGGGGGACGTACCATCTTGAAAGACTATGTGAAGGACTTCCGTCCTCCCAAACAAGTTCCCGCTGTTCTTCGTTACGAGACGAAACCTGGTGAATATGCACAGGTCGACTGGGGACTGTGTGATTACGTAGATTTGGACGGTACAGTCCGAAAAGTGCCGGTATTTGTCATGGTATTGGGGTACTCTCGTTCCACCTATATAGAGTTCACTAAGCGTTGTGACATTCACAGCTTTCTTCGTTGCTTGATTCATGCTTTTGAATATTTTGGGGGCATCCCAAAGGTAATGCTGACCGACCAGATGAAAACCGTCGTACTGGGCATGGGAGATGATCGAAAACCTCGCTGGCATCCGCTTTTTGCCGACTTTGCTGCAGCGATTGGGCTTGTTCCAAAAGTATGCAAAGTTCGACGCCCCGAAACAAAGGGAAAAGTGGAACGAGGCGTTCAATACGTAAAAAACAACTTTCTTCCTGGCAAACGCTTCGTTGATTTACAGGATCTCAATCAACAAGCCCTACACTGGTGCGAGCGGATTAACCGCCGTATTCATGGAACAACCGGCGAACGTCCCATCGACCGACTCCGTGAGGAAAATCTGTCGCCTATCCCTTCAGCTGAACGATGGGAAAAATACTTGCATGAACCGAGACAGGTCAGCCGAGACGGATTTGTTAGCTACGATGGTGTACGATATGGGGTTCCATGGAGGTACAGTGGACGTGAGGGTACCGTGCGAGAAGTGAATGGGTGGGTGGAAATCTGGGCCGACGGCACATGTATTGCTCGACACCAAAAGGTCTATCGATCCCGTGCAACTGTTTTTTGTGAAAACCAGTATGCAGGTCTTACGACTGCTCAAGGATATGCCTATCCACGTCCGCAAGCCCGACAGATTTCATCGCAGCAAGTGGAAGTGCGTTCGCTGGATGTCTATGAGCAGCTGACGGGGGTGGGAGCATGATTGAACTGGAACAGGCACGGCTACGTCTTGAGGAACTTGGGCTTCAGCAAGCGGCTCTACTCTTGGATGCCCATTTGGAAGCGGCAAGTCATGGACAGCCCACCTATCTGTCCTTTCTCAACATGCTTCTAGATGCAGAGATAGCGGAACGTCAAAAACGGAATATGGAGGTACGCACCAAACTCGCACACTTGCCTTACCGAAAAACGCTGGAGGAGTTCGATTTTGCTTTCCAACCCAGCATTGACGAACGGTTGATTCGAGAGCTGGCCACGATGACTTTTGTAACCCGACACGAGAATGTCTTGTTCTTAGGGCCTCCCGGAGTAGGAAAAAGTCATCTGGCGGTGGCGTTGGCTGTAGAAGCCATCTCGCAAGGGATATCCGTTTACTTTGTCAGTCTCTCGCAACTCATCGAAGATCTGCGAAAAGCTTACACGGAAAACAGGCTGGATAAACGCCTACGCATCTATATTCGACCAAAGCTCCTGATTATTGACGAAATTGGTTACTTACCGTTTGACAGTTTGGCAGCTAACCTCTTTTTCCAGGTAGTAAGTGCAAGATACGAGAGAGGGAGTATTCTGTTGACCAGCAACAAGAGTTTCGGTGAATGGGGGGAACTGATGGGCGATCCGATACTTGCTACGGCTATCCTGGATCGGCTCTTACACCATTCCCACATCGTCAATATTAGGGGGAATAGTTACCGACTTCGTGAGAAGATGAGGACTGGAGCCTACGGCTCCCCCTCTACCACCTAACCAACAAAAAATCGCCGGGTGGGTCAATTCTAAACCGGCGATGGTGGGTCAAAATAAAGTCGGCGTTGACATTATCTCTATGTCTTTTCCACCGAATACAAGCGCCCGCTTGACAGCACAATTACGCCGCAATTTACACACACAGCCACAATGTATAAATTTAATGGCACATTGTTTGAGTCTGCTGAATAAAAAACAATGAAAAAAGCCCAAGAATGCGGAAATACCAACATTCTTGGGTTTATTAAATTCAACTTTTTCTCGGAAATTCGCAGTTTTCGGGGATGGCCACGTGTAATCGCACTCTTTTGTACGTTTTCATAGAGTTGTTAATTTCGAAATTCAAGTTTGCTATGATTCCTGGTTAAGATTCTAAGCCCACCATATATAAGATATCCAATTATACAACCTGTCATATTCAACATGATATCATCAACATCAAAAAAACCCAACATTGTAACAAATTGAAAAACCTCAATTCCAATTACACTGATGAAACAGATCAACAACGTCTTGGAAACTTTCCGGAACTTTGTAAAAATAGCAGGGATTAAGAACCCTAATGGACAGAACGCAATAATATTCCCCAAAATATTTCTGTAGGCAAAGTGTTCCCTCCGGTGTCATTTTTGCTTTCCATGCTTGCGAGACTTGGAGCGACATTGATCTTTTTCCTGTTTCCTAATACCAAAAACAATAAGGAAAGGTAAACATGGTATCCACCTTTCCTTATTTATTAAATAATCAAATACATTTTGTAAATTATCAGCTAACCCCACCAGTCGCACTGCAATAAAATTCTACAGTTATATTGTGATTTGAAGTAATGCCATTCAGGGTTAATTTTCCCCCAACAGTAATCTCATAAGTACGACCGCCATCGATTAGTCTCGGCACATACCCTGTTTGTGTCCAAGTTCCTTTTGATGCTTTCGAGGTGATAGAATTAATTCCAGCAAACACTTGTCTATTCGCATAAGGATTATATTCTGTTTCAAACGAACCCGTAATGCTTATCGTTACAGCCGTACCGTTAGCATCAATCGTTGCTGATTTCGTTTTTGAAACAGCTTGAACACCAAGGGATGGTCCTTCAGCGGGCACAGATTCAGTTATCGTTACAGTTGGATTTGCCCTCGCAATTGCTAATTTTCGAAATTCATCGGGTTCAACCCAATCTTCCTCAGAAAACTTATGCAAAGGTACAACTTCCAAATTTGCATTAGGATACTCCGCATTTACCTCTTTGACGATTTCAACATATTGCTTGTGATACGCTTCTTTTTGTTTTTGTGTCAATTCTGAAGAATAAGCGGATACCCCTCCGCCTGCCCCAAATACGAGTATTAATGCAAGTAGAGATGATACGAAGTTTGACACCTTACCAAACGATTTCATATTATCCCTCCTTTGTTAACACACTTCCAAATCATAGCGGAAATTGTAATATATTTCAAGTGCTTACAGAAAATTATTTGCATATTTCTATTCATGCACGCTGAAAGGTGTCTGTTGATGCCAGAAAGATATTGCCATTCGACTAGGGATTGCAAAGAATTTTGAGCAAATATGCATTCAAAGGGGTGCTTCCTGGTCCATTGCAGCTTCGTAACTGCTTGACATTCCTTTGAGGACTGTCTGTTTCGCTTCTTTTGCTCGATCTAATACGAATTATTGACATCCTCAATCTCCCAACTCCCCTGGAAATAACAAAAACCCTTGGTTTCCCAAGGGTTTCCTTCATCGTATGGTGGAGCATAGCGGGTTCGAACCGCTGACCTCTACACTGCCAGTGTAGCGCTCTCCCAGCTGAGCTAATGCCCCGTATCTCGTTGTTTTCTTTGGAACATCTCGTTCCTTACCACGAGATTGATTATAGCACATGCTGTCTTCAAAGATCAATAGGATTTTAAAAAAATTTTTCACCCTGACGAAACGCACTGCCCTGCATGCACCCACCAAGCGTAACGGACGGGCCATCTCTTCCGTATATGTACATAGGAACACACTCGGCTGACTGCTGCACGGCATACGCACACCGACCGAGAACACGATGGACAAGCGGATTGCGAACAGATCATCCGAAACGCTCACAAATCCTTGGCAACCGGAGGATACTCATGATACCGACATCATCCATCCCAATCGTACACCCCTGGAAAAAACACCTGCGCATCTGGGCAGCCGTCTGCCTGGCGGCGGCCGCGCTGTGGGCGGGTTACGTTTTGTGGCGGATCGATCAGACGAGCCGCAGCGCTGCACCGCAAAAAGCGGACGTGGCCATCGTGCTGGGAGCGGCCGTGTGGGGAGACCAGCCCAGTCCGGGGCTGCGGGAGCGGCTGGATTTGGCACTGCAGTTATACCGGGAAGGATACGTGCCCACCCTGATCGTCTCGGGCGGACTGGGTGACGGCAAAGGCGTGACAGAGGCTCAGGTCATGCGCAATTACCTGGTGGAGCAGGGCGTGCCGGCCGACCGCATCCTGATGGAATCCGAGGCGACCAACACGTATGAAAACCTGCTGTTCAGCCGGCAGATCATGCAGCAAAACGGCCTGCACAACGCGCTCGTCGTCAGCCACGACTATCACCTCGCCCGGGCGATGGACATGACGCGAGCGCTGGGCATATCCGCCCACCCCGTCGGGACGAAGTCCAACGTGATGTACAGGCCGTATCACTTGGTGCGAGAGGTGCTGGCGTACACCAAATGGCGGCTTACGTATCTGGGGAGTCAGCTTTCGATGCGCTGATTCTTGCGCATGATCAAATACACGTCCACGTAATGGCGGATCCGCTCCATGATGCGGGCCGCCTTTGTTCGTTCAATCCGGTTGCCGTTGGAGATGGAAAGATGCTCCTCCAATTCCTCCAGCGAGTAGTTGGAGGTGAACAGCGTCGGCAGGTGGTTGTTGACACGCTGGTTGAGGATGACGCCCAGCACTTCATCGCGCACCCAGG
This sequence comes from Brevibacillus sedimenti, assembly GCF_020923495.1. GTDB lineage: Bacteria > Bacillota > Bacilli > Brevibacillales > Brevibacillaceae > Brevibacillus > Brevibacillus aydinogluensis. The sequence continues at coordinate 2,150,529 of NZ_CP064048.1, read as the reverse complement.
GGGTGAGGTTTTCGGCGCCGATGTCGTCCAGGATGAGCACGGGCACCTCCTTTAAAAGCTCCAGCTTGCCGGCGTATGACTGATCGGACAGCGAATCCTTCATCTCACGGACAAAATCGGGCACGTACACCATGAGCGAAGCGATGTTGCGCTCCGACAGCTCGCGGGCGATCGCCCCCATGATGTAGCTTTTGCCCACGCCAAACGGCCCGTGCAGATACAGTCCCTTTACCCGTTCGCCGCTGCCGACCGTCTGGCAAAACCGGATGGCCGCTGCCACAGCCGCCCTGTTTGCCTGGTCCAGTTCCAGCCGGTCAAAGCTGGCGGCCATCGTCTCCTCGGAGACGTAGTAGCTGCGCATCAAGCGGCGGCGGCGCATGTCTTCCTCATACGCCTGCTGCTTGTCGCAGGGAGAGATGGCGCTGACGATGGCCCCGTTTCTCACGCTGAGCTGGCTCCGGTGGCCCTTGACCAAGTTGGGGCACTGTTCCAGTCCCGGACAGTGCTCACACCAGTACTGCTCCTTTACCGCCGTGTAGACGCCGGACAGGGCCCGCAGGTAGTCGTCGCGGGACAAGTCTGGGTGTGCCTGTTGAAACGACTGCAAATAGGCGGAGGAGCGAAACATCTTGTCCAACTGCTGCTCCGGCGTCAGCAGGTGGCGCGGCGTCCGCTTGGCCAGTTCCTGCATGAATTGGCTGATCGATTCCATCCCTCATCACACTCCTCTCTGCCGTCTGCGCAGCGATTCCAACATGGTTTTCAACTCGGGATCGTCCTGGATGGACTGACCTTTGACCGTCTCCTGCGGTTCGCGCTCCTGAGAAAGCTGCCATTCCACGGAAGCAGGCAGCTTGTCCTGCAGGATGGGGCGACCGCTGCGGCGAACAGCGGTGTCTGTTTCCCGCTTCGGCCGCTTCGCCTTTTCCGTGTGCTGCGCCCGCTGGTCGGCGCGCTCCAGGATCTGCCGCACGGCTTCGTCCACGGTCGTGATCCGCTTCGCCTTCCAACTGTCGCGGATCGTCTCCATGTAGGCTTTGGGCAGTTCCATCTGCATGCTCTGCAGCGTGTGAAGCAGCAGCGCATTGGCCACCTCCACGGTCAGCCCGTCGCCAAACACCAGATTTTCCGCCCGTTCCAAAAAGACCCGGCTCACCCGGCCGCCTACCACCCGCTCCAACAGGGACAGGGGCGAGAGCTGCCGGCAGACGCGGGCAAACGCTTCGCTGCCCGGTTCCGGCAGGCGGCCAGGCCCCCACTCGTCATCGCCCGGGGCAGACGTCGCCGGTGTGCGGTGCAGCTTGTCGTCCGTGTAGCGCTGCACCAGCCGCTTGCGCAGGACATCCTTGTCCAGGCTGCCGTCCGGTTTGTACAGGGTCCAGTCGCGCAGTTCCTGCCCCAATCCCCAACTGTCCAGTTGATAAAAGTGGAACAGCTTGTACAAAAACTCCACGCTGTCTCCGGAAAAAACCTTGTCCGGGGAGGCGTTGTCCGGCAGGTAGTGGCGCAGTGAGGAAGCGCTGAGCCGGTGGTGGACCGCTGCTTCAACATCCGACTTCATCGGAGCCGCCGGATAGCGGGTCTCCATCTGCGCGAGAAACTGTTCCCGCTCCGATCCTTTGTGCACTTCCAACTCGGACGGTTTTAACGATTGAAACACTTCGTAAAAATCCTTGGTCACCGTCTCCGCCACCGGGTACTCCTGTTCCAGAGCGGCTCCCAGCGGGTCGGCGTACCGCTGCCGCAGCTGCCGGAAGCGGACGTTTTCGATTTTGTTCAATAGCATCACGGACAGCACGTAGTCGGCAAAAAACTCGTTTGGCGTCAGCGGCGGTTTTACCAGGTATTCGTAAAAATAGTCCCGCTGCTGATTCTCCCGCCTGCGAACAGCCAAAAGGCCCAGTGCCTCCAGCCGCTCCCGCGCCGCCAGCAAGCGGTCTAGCGAGAGATCGGTCATCAGCATCAGGCTGCGATGCGTGCTCTCCACCGCCGCTCCGTTCGCCTCCTGCACCTCGTGCACCAGCAGTTGGTAGAGAGAAAACGACTCCACACCGATGATCGGCAGGTAGAGCTGGGTGACGAAGCCCATTTCGGCAAAGCTGAGCGGACGTGCCAGCCGCACCAGATATCGATCTTTCGGCAGTAATTCGTTCCACACGAGACGAGGCATTGATCCTTTTCCTTCCTGACTAGTCTGGTTTCCCTATTATATCATGTCCGGCCGGTGATAGATACGACAGCGGAATGAAGGGGAAAAAAGGCAGCAGGAAAGACGCTCTTGCACATCGCAAGGGCGTCTACCCGATTGATTATAGGTTTCCCACTCCGCTGCCTTACTCCGCCTGCCCCGTTTTGCGCGCCTGGGACAGCAGTTCTTCCAGTTCCTTCATAAACACGTTGATGTCCTTGAACTGACGGTAAACGGAAGCGAATCGGACATAGGCCACTTCGTCGACGTGGTACAGCCGCTCCATCACTTTTTCCCCGACGTCCTTGCTGGGGATTTCCGACAGGCCGCTGCTGCGCAGTTCCTTTTCGATCTCGTTGACGACATTCTCCAACACTTCCAGCGGCACCGGCCGCTTTTCACAGGCCCGCACCAGGCCGCGAAGCACCTTTTCCCGGCTAAATTCTTCACGGGTGCCGTCTTTTTTAATAATCAACAGCGGCGTCTCCTCGACCACCTCAAACGTGGTAAAGCGGCGTTCACATTTTTCACATTCGCGCCGGCGGCGAATGGATTTGTTATTGTTAAAAGGTCGGGAATCTAGTACCCTGGTCCCATTGTAATCGCAAAACGGACAGCGCATTGCGGAATCAACTCCAATTATGACGGTACTTTCATTCAGTGTCCCTCAATTTCCCGCCGGAAGTCAAGTCAATCCTTGTACCTATTTCACGTCTGAGCCAATTGGAGTAAAATTTAAGTACAAGTTGGAGGGATTCCTATGCGCTTAGTTTCAGTAAGACAAGCCCGCCCGGGGATGAAGGTGGGCCGTACGATCTTTACCGAAGATGGGAAAACGTTACTAGGGGTAGGCGTCACCCTTACGGAACGGCTGATTAATGGGCTGACCCGCGCCGGCATCGACTCGCTGTACGTAGAAGACGAGCGTACGGAAGACATCGTCGTGGAGGAGGTCATCCGGCCGGAAACCCGCCAGACTGCCGTTGAAGCGATTGTCAAAACTGTCAAGCAAATCACCAACTCGAACAAGCTGGCCCGAAAGGTTTCGCTCAACGAAATGGGGCTTCTCTTTCAGCAGGCATGCAATTCCATCTTGGACGACATGATGGGCAATCATCAGCTCTTGCTCCATCTGACCAGTATTTCTACCCATTCTCCCTCGCTCTACCATCACTCGGTCAACGTGGCGGTGCTGGCGGCAGCAGTCGGCATGTCGCTAGGCTACAGCCGCAGCCAACTGATGGATTTGAGCATCGGCGCGATGCTTCACGACATCGGCAAGGTGCAGCTGCCGCCGGAATTGTTGCAAAAGCAGGAGCGCTGGAACGACGAAGAGCAGGAGATCGCCAAGCAGCACACCATGCTGGGATTCAACCTCCTGCGCAAGCAGCATGACATCTCGCTGTTGTCCGCACACGTCTGCCTGCAGCACCACGAGCGGTTGGACGGCAGCGGCTACCCGCAGGGGTTGAAAGGCAAGAACATTCACGAGTACGCGCAGATCGTCGGCATCTGTGACGTCTACGATTCGCTCACGTCTCCACGCCCATGGCGCAAACGGTACATGCCGCAGGACGCGCTGGAATACCTCTTCGGAGCGGGTGGACACCTGTTTGAGCATCATCTGATCAAAGCCTTCAGCAAGCACATCGCCGTCTTCCCGATCGGCAGCAGCGTCGTGCTGAACACCGGCGAGGTGGGCGTCGTCTGCCGGGTCGACCCGGACTACTGCCACCGTCCCACTGTCCGCGTCTTGAAGGACGGCCGCGGCAACGACTTGCGTGTGCCCTACGAACTGGATCTGAAGTCGCAAATTAACCTGTTTATCGTCGGCTTTGAAGACGAAGAATTGTTCTCGCTCGAAGGGCTTGTGCAGCCCAGTGCGAATTGAGTCACATAATAACCCCGCCTGGCTGTGCCTGACACTGCGCCGGGCGGGGTCTTCTTCTTTCTTCCGACTTCGAAAGACAGGGCGTTTCACGCTACCTGGCTTCCTTGTCACTCGAATCCGCTCGTACCTCCCTCTTCTTGCTCAAATCAGGACTGATATCCATCCATCCCTTCGGCTCAATGATCTGAAACTTGGAAGTGTCAATCTCTTTGTCAATGGCCAGCCGAAGCACTTCGATCTGATTTGAGACGGTACCTTTATCATCGGTCTCAAGCAGTTTCAACAACACGCCCGTTTCCTGATCAACCCACATCTTGAATCTGCTGGCCTGGTGTTTTTCGGCCAGTATACCGGATAGTGTACCTTCCAGTACTACTGCCGTTCGATCCAGATATGGTTCCGTCCCCACCATTTTGTGCGGATGCCGATAAAGCCAAAAGCCGTAAGCCTGCGGAAAAATGACATCGTGAGCCTCATGTGCATAGGAGGGATCTTTTCTGTATTCATAGACAGGGATTCCCTCTTCATCGATATAGTAACGGGGGCCTTTCTGGATTTTGCTTTCCTTCGTCACCGTTTTTATTTTCTGCTGTTTGACAAATGCCTTTTCCTGTTCGTATAAATGGATCATGGTCTCGCCGTTTGAGATGTGCTCACTTTGCTTCCCTGTCACGTTGCTTTTTACCTTTACATAGCTTCCAGGTGTATCGCCCGCGGATACGTCAAATTCCACAACCTCATCGACGCCAAGCGGCTTTTGCATGATCCGGTACGTCCCTTGAATGGTCGTGTAATAATCAATGGCATTGAGCATTTTATCCCGAATCGCTTCAGCAGTGATCTGTTGACGTGCCGATTGCTTTTCTGCATGTTGCTGAACTGCCGCTTCATTTGAAGGCTGCGACAAAACCTTTCCTGCATCTCCACCAGCGCCATGGGCGACTGACGTGAGGAGTAAACAAATACCTGTGCAGCCTGCTATCATCATTTTTTTTGACATGATCTGCCCTCCTTGTCCCATACCTTCCACCTTTCACTCGCGGTGTATTGATTGACAGTCTCCACATATTCAGACGTGTATGGAGCCGCAGCGCTTCACTTTCATTTATTATGGCAAAAATTTCTTACACACAGGATGTCAGTTCCCATTTGTTGTTCACCAGCGGCGGTTTGCATCCGCCCTGCGAATGCTTGCTGGTTGGCGGATATGCGCGGCACGCGAAATCGCAAAAAACCCCCTGGACCACCGCAAGGGTCCCAGGGGGGTTGTTGCCTGTTTACGGGCAGGTTAGTTCGCGGCTACGGCTGCCGCCTCTTTTGTCCGGGCGCGGTTGGCATCCTCGGACACGTGACGCACCAGATCGACCACGCGGCAGGAGTAGCCCCACTCGTTGTCGTACCAGGCGATCACTTTTACCTGGTTGGTGCCCATTACCATCGTGGAGAGGCCGTCGATGATGGACGAGTGATCGTTGCCATTGAAGTCGCTGGAGACCAGCGGTTCATCGCAAAATTCGATGTAGCCCTTCATGCTGCCCTCGCTCGCTTCACGCAGCACGCGGTTTACCTCTTCCACGGTTACCGGCTTCTTGGTGTTGATGACCAGGTCGACGACGGAGACGTTCGGCGTCGGGACGCGCAGGGCGAAACCGTTCAACTTGCCGTTCAGCTCCGGCAGCACCTTGCCCACGGCACGGGCGGCACCGGTCGTGGTCGGAATGATCGACTCACCAGCAGCGCGTGCGCGGCGCAGGTCCTTGTGCGGGTTGTCGATGTTTACCTGGTCGTTGGTGATGGAGTGAACCGTCGTCATCAGGCCCTGTTCGATGCCAAACGCTTCATGCAGCACCTTGGCCACCGGCGCCAGGCAGTTGGTGGTGCAGGAGGCGTTGGAGATGATGTGATGCTTCTCGTGGTCGTAAATGTCTTCGTTGACGCCCATGACAATGGTCACATCTTCTTCCTTCGCCGGTGCAGTGATGACCACCTTTTTCGCGCCGCTTTTCAGGTGCTTGCCGGCGCCTTCGCGGTCCTTGAACTTGCCGGTGGCCTCCACGACGATCTCCACGCCCAGTTCGCCCCACGGCAGATTGAGCGGATCGCGGTCGGACAGCACGACAGTCGGCTTGCCGTCTACGATAATCTTGTTGTCCTGTACTTCTACTTTATGAGGAAAACGCCCGTGAATGGTGTCGTATTTCAACAGATGAGCGAGTGTTTCAGGGGGATAACTGGCATTGATCGCAACGATCTCAATGTTGGGGTCTTGAACGGCGCGGCGAAAAACCATTCGTCCGATACGTCCGAAACCATTAATACCGATTTTGATTGTCATAATAAGAAACCCCTTCCTGCATTAAGTTACGCTATTCCTTACTTTCATTATAATAAGTATGACACAATTATCAATGTGTTTTACTCAAAAAATAAATATTTGGACGATTTGTCATCCTGTTTTTGGCTCGGTTATGGAGGACGAGCAGCGGCGTGATCGCTGCAAGCACGACAAAAGCCGCTTTCCCCCAAAGGAGAAAGCAGCTCTGACTGAAGACAATATGTACTTCGTGATCAATGAGATTCCGCAAGGAAACCTTTCCATCATTGTCAGGCCGAAAGGCCTGCATATTAATCAACCGAAGGTGGAGATAAAGTTCGGGCATGGAGTGATGGGCCAAGCGAGCTCCTTTGACGACCGGCTCAGCGGAAAAGCGCAGACGCGGGGAAAAACAGGGGGCACAAGTCTCACTTCATTGAAATACCCAGATGTTTGCCCCCTGCCCGCGTCTCGTTTTGGAGCGGAAGCAATCAGCTTCTTTGCTGGTCGTCAAGAGAGCGAGCGGGCCCGATCACCCATGCGCCATGGACTTTGTCTACACGCTGAGCCGCTTTCCCCCAAAGGAGAAAGCGGCTTTACTGCATTTCTTTGGAATAGATGTTGCGGTATCGGTCGTGGTAGTAGAGCACCCGCTGTACGTACAGGCGCGTTTCGCTGAACGGGATGTCTCCGAGCGTATCTCGCTCTCCGTTCCACTGCTCGCGCGTGAGCCATGCGTTTACCTTGCCGGGACCGGCGTTATAGGCGGCAATGGTTTTGACCACGTCGCCCTGAAACCTCTGCTGCAAGTAGGACAGGTACCAGGTCCCGATGTGGATATTCATCTTGGGATCGTACAGGTAATCCTTTTGCTTTGGCTGAAAGCCCGCCTGTTCCACAATCCATTTGGCCGTGTCGGGCATGATCTGCATCAGCCCGATCGCTCCCTTTTTCGAGACGTTGTCCGGCTTGAAGCCGCTCTCCGAACGGATGATGGCCAAAATCAGGAAGGGGTCTACCTGGTAGCGACGGGACGCCTCCAGAATCTCGTTTTGATACTTGATCGGATACATCCACTTCCAGACCAAGGGGGAGTTGATCAGCAAAAAGACGCCCATCAGCACGATCAGGACGCCTGCGGCTCGCCTGCCTCGCTTCATCCCGACAGCTCCGTCTTCAATTCTGCCAGCAGGCGCTCCACCTGCCGTTCCGTCTCTTCCCGCGTCCCGGTGTTGTCGATCAGAAAATCGGCGAGCTGTTTTTTCTGCTCAATGGGCCACTGCGCCCTCAGCCGCTTGTGCGCCTGTTCCTCATCCAGCTCGTCCCGCTCCAACATCCGCGCCAACTGTACAGAGGCCGGCGCGTACACCACGACAATTTTATCCACCAGATGCTGCAACTTGCTCTCAAACAACAAGGGAATATCCATAAACACGATGTCAGCGCCGTTCCGTTCCGCTGCTTCCGCCTCTTCCCGCATCACCCGGCGGACTTCCGGGTGGACGATGGCGTTCAGCTTCTGCCGCTCCGCTTCGTCGGAAAAGACGATTTCCCCCAGCTTCTTGCGGTTGATCTGGCCGTCAGCCAGCAGGATGTCCCTGCCGAAGTGACGAACGATCGCCTCGTAGGCAGGTTTGCCTTTCTCCACAACTTCGCGGGCGATCTGGTCAGCGTCAATGACAGGAATGCCGCGCTCCCGCAGCATGGCCGTCACCGTACTTTTTCCCGTGGCGATGCCTCCTGTCAACCCTAGAATCATGCCCGTTTTCCTCCTCGTCTGATGGGCTTGCCAACTTTTTGACAGGCGGGACAGATGTGCGTCCCCCTGCCGCCGACCACGAACCGGACGATCTCCGTTCCACAGCGGGTACACGGCTGCCCTTTGCGTCCGTATACCAACAGCGACTGCTGAAACATGCCCATCTCGCCCTGGCCGTTGACGTACGACTTGATCGAACTGCCGCCCTGTGCCACCGCCTCTTTCAGCGTGGTAACGATGCTTTCGTGCAGCTTGGCCACCTGTTTGGCGGTCAGGCTGCCTGCCGGCAGTTCCGGGTGGATGCCTGCCCGAAAGAGGGATTCGTCCACATAAATATTCCCCAACCCGACAATACATTCCTGATTCAACAGCAGCGGCTTGATCTTGGTCGTCCGCCCCTTGAGCAGACGGCCCAGCACGTCCGGCGTAAAGCTGTCCTCCAGCGGTTCGACGCCCAGTTTGGCCAGCGGCCCTTCACTCGTTTCCATCCCAATCGGAAACAGATCCATCGTCCCGAACTGGCGAACATCCCGGTAGCGCAGTTCGGTGCCGTCGGTAAAATGGAAAATCACGTGCGTGTGCTTCTCCACCGGGTCCTCAGCCTGGTACAGGCCGTAGCGCCCCTCCATGCGCAGATGGGAGACAAGCACGTCCTTGTCCAGAAAAAACTGGATGAACTTGGCCCGCCGCTTGATCTCACGAATGGTCTGGCCGGCCAGCTGCGCCTTGAACGCTTCCACGTCGTCCGGGCGGCGCACAATCCGCGGCAGCGTCACGCTGACGCGTTCGATCGTCTTGCCCAACACGAGGGTGCGCAGGGTGCGGACGACCGTTTCCACCTCTGGCAGTTCCGGCATGGGTCTCCTCCTCTCGTTTCTCTCTTGATGCTGTTCCGGTTACTTCGCGTCGTACCAGGTGCGTCCGTAATGCACGTCCACTTTCAGCGGCACGTCCAACTTGAGCGCGTTTTCCATCACGTCCGGCACCAGCTTCTGCATGACGGCCAATTCCGCTTCCGGCACTTCGAAGACCAGTTCGTCGTGCACCTGCAGAAGCATCCGGCTCTTCAGGCCTTTTTCACGGATGCTCTCTTGCATCCGGATCATCGCCAGTTTGATGATGTCGGCGGCCGTTCCCTGGATTGGGGTGTTCATGGCCGTCCGCTCCGCAAACGAGCGCAAATTGAAATTGCTGCTCTTGATGTCCGGCAGGTAGCGGCGTCGGTGCAGGAGCGTGGTGACGTAGCCGTCCTGCTTCGCTTGCTTCACGATCTCTTCCATGTACCGTTTCACGCCGGAAAAGACGGCGAAGTAGCGTTCGATGAAGTCCGCTGCTTCCTTGCGCGTGATGTTCAGGTTTTGCGACAAGCCGTAGTCGCTGATCCCGTAGACGATGCCGAAGTTGACCGCCTTGGCCTGACGGCGCATCAGCGGCGTGACCTCCGCCTCGCTCACCCCAAACACGTCCATCGCCGTCCGCGTGTGAATGTCCATCCCCTTGCGGAAGGCGTCAATCAGGTTTTCATCCCCGGAGATGTGGGCGAGAACGCGCAGTTCGATCTGCGAGTAGTCGGCAGCCAGCATGTACCAACCTGCTTCGGAAGGAATGAACGCCTCGCGGATTTTCCGGCCTTCCTCCAGGCGGATGGGAATGTTTTGCAGGTTGGGCTCGGTGCTGGACAGGCGGCCGGTCGCCGTGGTGGCCTGGTTGAACCGCGTGTGAATCTTGCCCGTCTTGGCGTGAATCTCCTTGGTCAGCCCCTCGATGTACGTGGAGCGCAACTTGCCCAACTGGCGGAAGTGGAGAATTTCCCCGATGATCGGATGGTACGGCGCCAGCTTTTCCAATACGTCGGCACTGGTGGACGGGCCGGTCTTCGTCTTCTTCAGCACCGGCAGATCCAGTTTGTCGTACAGGATCTCCCCCAACTGCTTTGGCGAATTGATGTTGAACGGCGTCCCGGCCAGCTCGTGAATCTTTGCCGTCAACGTCTCCAACTGGCTGTCCAGCTCTTCGCCCATCTCCAACAGCCGCTCGCGGTTGATTTTGACTCCCTGCTTTTCCATCGCGGCCAGGACCAGACTGAGCGGCGCTTCCAGATCGGTGAGCAGTTCGTTCAGCTTGTGCTGCGCCAGCTCATCCCGCAGTTTTGGCACGCTCTGCCAGATCGCAGCCGCTTTGCGCGCCACGTGTTCGCTGAGGACGCTCGTCTCCGGCACCTGCCGCTTGGCTCCTTTGCCAAACACCTCATCGTCCGGCAGCACGCCTACCTCGGCGTACTGGGCCGCGACACCGTCGAGGGTGGGATTGCTCTCCGTCGCATTCAGCAGGTAGGAGGCCAGGTAGACGTCAAAGCCGATGCCGGCTGCCTCCATGCCGTGCCAGGACAGTCCCACCGTGTCCCGCTTGCCGTCAAACACCCATTTTTCCTTGGTGTCGTCGGCCAGCCATTCGCGAAATGCCTGCCACTCCACGGCCACGTCGTACGGCACGTAGAACGAGATGCCGTCTGCGGCCAGACCGAAGCCGAGGATCGGCGCATGGTGGTAGTTGTCTCCGTCCATCTCCACGTACAGCGCCATGGGCGACGTCAGTTTTTCGGCATAGCTGTCTGTTCTGCCGCCCTCCACTACCTCGAAGGAAAACGGCGCGCGCTCTTGTCCCGACTGGCCCCCATCTTTCGGGGCGGCCGTCTTTACCTTGGACAGCAGCGACTTGAACTCCATTTTTTTGAAAAACTCGGTGACAGCCGCCGCATCGTAGCCGGAATACACCGTCTGTTCCACGTCCAGATCGACGGGGGCGTCCCGCATGATGGTCGCCAGCGCCTTGCTCATCCTGGCCTGCTCCACGTTTTCACGCAGGTTTTCCTGCAGCTTTTTGCCGGAGATCCGGTCGATGTTCTCCAGCACCGCTTCCACCGATCCGTATTCGCGCAAAAGCTTCAGCGCAGTCTTTTCCCCCACGCCGGGCACGCCCGGGATGTTGTCCGAGGCATCGCCCATCAGCCCCTTCAGGTCGATGATCTGAAGCGGCTGCAACCCGTACTTGTCCGCGATCTCCTTGGGCGTATACAGCTCCATCTCACTTACGCCCTTGCGCGTCAACGCTACGGATACATTGTCGGAGACCAGCTGGAGCATGTCCTTGTCCCCGGTAATCACCGTCGTCTTCCAGCCCGATTCGTCCGCCCGCCGGGTGAGCGTCCCGATGATGTCATCCGCTTCGTATCCTTCCAGTTCAAAGCGCCGGATGGAAAATGCGTCCAGCAGCTCGCGAATCAGCGGAAACTGCTCCGACAGCTCCGGCGGCGTCTTGGCCCTGCCGCCCTTGTATTCGGCAAACTCGCTGTGGCGAAACACGACTTTGCTCGCGTCAAACGCGACCAGCATGTGCGTCGGCTGCATCTCTTCCAGCACCTTGAGCAGCATGGTGGTGAAGCCAAGCACCGCGTTGGTATGCAGTCCCGCCGACGTGGACAGCAGCGGGAGCGCGTAAAACGCCCGGTTGGCGATGCTGTTCCCGTCAATCAACACAAAGTGGCTCAACTCGTACGACTCCTCTCGTTCCATCACTATTCCTTCAGTTTACCACAGGGGCACACCCCTGGCAAAACAAGTCTCCATCAGCGGCAGGGCCTGCGGGTAAGCATTCCTCTGCTTGAACAAACTAGGAAAAAACAGCGGAAAGAAGGCGATCACATGCGCAAACGAACCTGGGGGGCAGCCCTGCTCGCCGCTTGTCTGTTCTCCTGCACGGCAGGGGCGCACGCCCTCGCTCCCGGTGCTACCCCGGCGAAAACGGCCGCCAAGAAAGTGGCAGTAGTCATTGACGACTTGGGAAACAACATGGCGGGCACGGACGACATTCTCAACCTGCCCGTTCCCCTGACGGTCGCGGTGATGCCGTTTTTGCCCAGCACCAAACGGGACGCGGAGCTGGCCCATCGAAAGGGACACGACGTGTTTGTCCACCTGCCGATGGAGCCGGTAAACGGAAAGCGTTCCTGGCTGGGACCCGGAGCGATCACCACTGACCTGAGCGACGAGGAGATTCGCGACCGCGTCCGCAAGGCGATTGACGATGTTCCGCACGCGATCGGTTTGAACAACCACATGGGCTCCAAGGCAACAGCCGACGAGCGCGTCATGCGGGCGGTGCTGAGCGTGTGCAAGGAACGCGGCATGATCTACCTGGACAGCAAAACGACCCATCGCAGTGTCGCAGCCAAAATTGCCAAGGAGCTGGGCGTGCCGTTTTTGGAAAACGAACTGTTTCTGGACTCCGTCTACACCGTCTCGCACATTACCCGCCAAATGGAAACGCTGTGCCAGCGCATGAAAGACCGCCCCGTCAATATCGCCATCGGCCATGTCGGGCCGCCCGGCAAGAAAACGGCCTCTGTTCTGCGCCAGTACATTCCGCGCATACAACAGGAGGCGGCGATTGTCACCGTCTCTGGGCTGTTGAACAGCGTTACGCCTTAGCCGTTTCCAACCGGCTGATCTCGTCGCTTGCGGCTGTTGGCCTCCGCTCATCGCCTTGCACCTCGCCGGTGAGCGGACGGTCTTCATCGCTTCCGGCGTTCTCCCAGGAGTTTGTTGGAGCGGCCAGGCGATCGGCAGGCCCCACGCTTTGTTCGTGGCCTCCCAATGTCTAGCGATTGTGAATGTTTCGATAGACCTGTAAAATAGAGAGCATGCGATCTCCTTAGGACAAGAAGGTGTAGGCATGAACACTCCAAACGAAAAACCCTGGATACCGCCCTATCTCGCCCTCTTTTTCGGCGTGGCGGCCGTCTCCACCTCGGCCATCTTCGTCAAGCTGGCCAGTGCGCCGGCGCCTGTAATCGCCACGTACCGGCTGGTATTTTCCGTGCTGCTGACGCTGCCGCTGCTGTTCTGGAACCGCGGTGCCATCGGCGAAATGGTGCGGATGCCGAGAAGGCAGTGGCTGCTCTGTCTCCTGTCGGGGGCCTTTTTGGCCAGCCACTTCCTGCTCTGGTTTGAATCGCTCAACTTTACGTCCGTCGCCAGCTCTACCGTGCTGGTCACGTTGCAGCCGCTGTTTGCCTTCGTCGGCGGGTATTTCTTCTTTGGCGAGCGAATCCGCCCCCTGGCCCTGACGGGAGGGTTGCTGGCCATCGCCGGCAGCTTCGTCATCGGCTGGGGAGACTTTCGCGTCGGCGGCATGGCGCTGTGGGGAGACTTTCTGGCGCTGATGGGCGCCGCCACCGTCACCGGCTACTGGCTGGTTGGCCAGTACGTGCGGCAGCACCTGTCCTCGTTTTCCTACACACTCGTCGTCTACACGATCACCAGCGTGCTGCTGGTGGCGTACGATCTGGTGCTGGGGTACCCGCTGGCCGGTTACCGGGCCGAGGACTGGGGCTGGTTTTTCTGCCTCGCCTTGTTTCCGACGCTGCTCGGCCACTCGATTTTCAACTGGGTGATCAAATGGCTAAACACCACGACGATCTCCATGGGGATTTTGGGGGAACCGGTCGGAACGGCGATTCTGGCGTACCTCATCCTGGGGGAAGGGGTTACCCTTTCGCAATGGGTCGGCGGCCTGATCATTCTCACCGGCATCTACCTGTTCATCCGCTGCAATACAGCCAAAGGAGTGGAGTCTGATGAAGCAACCGCCGCATCGTCGGAAAAGCTTGCGTGAATTCGTGAGCGGTCTTGGCATCTGGGCCAAAATCGGCTGGACCATCCTGCTCGGCTACATCGTCGGCCGGATCATCTACTGGCTCAGCAAACTGTTCTAAAGTGCGTCGAAAATCCAGCAAAAACAGCAGCCGCTCAGGCTGCTGCTTTTTGCTGCTCTTGTGCCGCCTCTTTCTTGGGCGGCTTTTTGTGCATAAAGAAAATAAACGGGATGGACAAAAAGATTGGAATGGCCGACACGAGCAGGGCGTCGGCAATCCCCCGAACGACTGCCTCCTTGGCAATCATCCCGGCCAAAACGGATGCGGCTCCTCCCTGGGCGGTCGCGGCGTCCACCCCCGCCTGCATGAACAGCCCGGTCAGACCCTGGAGCGCCTCGCTCGCCGTGGTGGACGTCACAGACACGCTGTCCGAAATCGCCGCGGCGTGAAAGGACTGGCGCGAGCTCATGATCGTCGTCAGGATGGCAATGCCAAACGAGCTCATCACCTGCCGGATCACGTTGGACAGGGAGGATGCCTTCCCGACGCTGGCGCGGGGAATGGCGTTCATCCCCGCCGTGGACAGCGTCTGCATGCACAGCCCGATGCCGATCCCGCGAATCGTCAGCACCGTATTCAACCAACCGTGCGGCGTGTCGGCGGTCAAGGTGTGCAATTCATAAGTGGTCACCCCCATGACCAGCATGCCCACCAGGCCGACGGGACCGATCCCGTACTTGTCAAACAGCTTGCCGCTAATCGGCATCATCAACGCCATGGCAATCGACTGCGGCATCAGCAGAAGCCCGGAGTCCACCGCCGACATGCCCTGAATGTTTTGCAGAAAGATCGGCATCATGAATATCCCGCCCATCATCCCCATCATGACAAAACTGGAGCTGATGACGCTTAACGTAAACACAGGGATTTTCAGCAGGCTGAAGTCTAGCAGGGGAGACTCCCTGCCCGTCTCCACCCAAACGAACAGCACCAGGCTGCTAATTGCGACAAACAGCAAACTGACGATGAAAAATGAGTCCCATCCTTCCGACTGGCCCTTGCTCAGCGCGAGCAGCAGCGTCCCGAAGCCGATGATGGAAAGAATCGCTCCCGGAAAGTCAAACTTCAAATCCGGCTTTTTCGGCGTTTCCTTCAACAGGGCGCTGCTCATCACCACGGCGAACACGCCAAACGGAACGCCCAGCAGGAACAGGAACTGCCAGTTGAGGTATTCGACAATGTACCCGCCCAGCGTCGGCCCGACCGCCGGCGCCACCATCGCGGCGATGCCAAACAGCCCCAGAGCCAGTCCCATCTTCTCCCGCGGGACAATCATGTAGATCATCGACATCCCGATCGGCATAATCATCCCGCCGCTCAAACCCTGGATGACGCGGAAGGCGATCAGGCTGGTGTCGTTCCATGCCAGCGCGCAGAGGACGGACGAAGCTGTAAATGCGATCAGTGAGAGCAAAAAGATCCGCTTGTACCCGTATTTGTCGCCCAGCAGGCCGCTCATCGGGATCATGACGGCGTTGGCCAGCATGTAACCGGTCAACACCCATTGGATCGTGTCCGTCGTGGAGCCAAACACGTTTACCAGCGTAGGCAGGGCGACGTTGATCAAACTGTTGTTCAAAATGGCGACGAAGGTGCCCATGAGAATGGCCAAAAGCGAAATCCACATCTCGCTTCCGCTGTTCCCATGGCGCTGTGCCGCTGCTTCCGCCATGATTCTCCCTCCCGTCAGTTGACGATCACTTTGCTGCCCTCGGCCAAATCGTCACCAGGATTCAGCACGAGCTGGTCGCCAGCGGCTACCCCTTTGGTCACTGCAACCCAATCGCCCTTGATTTCCCCGACAGTCACCTCTACCTGATGCACGATGTCGCGGTCCACTTTGTACACGAATTGCTTGTTCTCCTTGGTCACGACGGCCGAGGAGGGGATTTTCACTTCGCTGTCGGTCGCCTGGTTTGGCAGGTACACCTCCGCCAGCATCCCTGCCCGCAGCGCGCCATCCTTGTTGTCCAAACGCACCTTGATCGGGAAAGAGCTGCTGTTGGTATCGGAGATCGGGCTGACGAACTCCACCGTACCCTTGAGCGTACGATTGTCCACTTTCACATCAACTGCCGAACCGACTTTCACCTGGTTGATCTGCTCCTGGGGCACGCTGGCCTCTACTTTGACCTGATCCATCTGGACCAGCACCAGCAGCGGAACGCCCGGCTGGGCCATCTCGCCGGGATCGATGCTGCGGCGAGCCACGATGCCGGAGATCGGGGCGACAATCTTGGTATTTTCATAAGTGCTTTTGGCCAGTTGCAAACCGGATTGCAGACGTTTCACTTCTGCCTCCAGCGCGGCCACGGAATTGGCTGTCGGTCCCGCCTTGGCCAAATCGTATTGAGCCTTGGCCTGATCGTACCCCGTCCGCGCTTTTTCCAGCTCCAGCGTCACCTTTTCCAGATCGGCCTGGGAGATCGCGCCGGAATCGTACAACGCCTTCATCCGATTGTAGCTGCTCTCGGCTACCTCCAGCGCCGCTTTTGCCTGCTCCACGCCGCTCTCCAGACGCTGCAGCTCCTGGCTGCGCGCGCCGGCCTGGGTGTCGAGCAGACGCGCCTGGGCGCTGGCGATGGCGGCTTCCGCCTGTCTGATTTGCTCCAGGTAATCGTTCGCTTCCAACGAGACGAGCACGTCGCCCTTCTTCACGACCGAGCCTTCCTTCACGTGCACCTGCTCCACTTTCCCTGCCAGTTTGGAGACCACCTGAATTTCTTCTGCCGGTGCGATCTTTCCGCTTGCGATCGAGCCGGCCTGATTCGATTCCAGCTTCCACACTTTCACGACCGGCTGGCTTTCTTCCGGCCCGGCTGTCGTTTCACTGCAACCTGCGGCGAGCAGCGAACAGGCCGCCACAATAATCCCCACTTGTTTCCATTTCATTGTCTTCATCACTTACATCCCCTTTACGTGCACTTTGATTTCCGCATTCAGACCAGGGGTCAGTTGGATTCCGGCGGCATTGTCAATCGCCACCTTTATCGGAATCCGCTGCGTCACTTTGGTAAAGTTGCCGCTGGTGTTAACGGACGGCAGCAGCGCAAAGGTGGAGTTGGTGGCTTGGCCGATTTCGGACAGGTGACCGGTCAGCTGTTTGCCCGGGTAAGCGTCCAGCGTGATGTCCACTTTCTGCCCCAGCTTGAGGCGGCCAAGCTCCGTCTCTTCCACATTGGCGGAAATGTACAGGTTATTCTCGTCCACCACCATGGCTACTGCCTGACCGGGAGAGACAACCTCTCCTTCCTTTGCCAGCGTCTTGATCACCGTGCCGGTAATGGGTGCCCGCAGCACCGCGTTTTCCAACAGGTTGGTCGTCAGATTGGTCGTATCCTGCTGTCCGACGATCTGATCCGCCACGACGACATCCCCCTCGTGAACCTTCAGCGACGTCAGCTTGCCGGAAATCCGCGGCATCACGCGGTAAATGTCACCGGCGACGCGGGCGTCCTGTGTGGTGACGTAGTGGCTCCCCTGATACCAGTAGTAGTAACCGATGCCGCCCCCTCCTGCTACCATCAGGAGCAGGATGATGTACAAGACAAGTTTTCGCTTCATGGTTTCTCCTCAACTTTCTCTTTCCAGTTTTTCGATCAGCGTCTCGAGTACATGGACGATTTGATCCATCTCCTCATCGGAAATGTCTTTGAACAACTTGTTGAAATACTCTTCGGAAAAGATCGGGATCTGCTCGACCTTTTCCTTCACCTTGCCCGTGCCGCGAATCCAGACTACCCGCCGGTCCTTTTTGTCGCGGACGCGTTCAACCATTTGTTCCCGCTCCAGCCGGTCGATAATGCCCGAGACCGTGCTGTAGGACAGGTCGACCGCCTTGCTGATCTGACCGATCGTCTTGGGCTCGCATTGGATTTGCTTGAGCACCATCAATTGCGGCACAGTCAATCCGAATTTCGCCAATTCTTTGGTCGCGATAGTAGTCAGCGTTTTGTTAAGCCGCTTTAACAGATCTCTCACCAAGATCGGCTTGCTCATCATGCGCCTCCTTTCGTTCAGAATTATTTCGCACCCGAAATTTTAAACACGAAATATATATTACGCCTTTTTCAAATCCTTGACAATACGTTATTCGTGCGCACAGCACATCCGACAAGCCGCCTCGGGCGCAGCGGCCCAAACAAAAACAGCACCTCGCAACGGGTGCTGTCCGGACTGAAGCCAATCGTTGAAGTTCCACGAGGAAACGCTCCTCCATCGTTTCCAGGCCGGAAGGCCTGCACATTGATCAACCGAAGGTGCAGAAAAAGGACATGGCATGGAGTGATGGGCCAAGTGAGCTCCTTTGACGACCTGCCCAGCGGAAAAACGAAAGACGTGGGGGATACAGGGGGCACAAGTCTCACTTCCTCGAACTACCCAGATGTTTGCCCCCTGCCCGCGTCGCGTTTTGAAGCGGACGCTGCCAACTTCTCTGCTGGTCGTCAAGAGAGCGAGCGGGCCCGATCACCCATGCGCCACGGACTTTGTCTACACGCTGACAGCACCTCGCAACGGGTGCTGTCTAGTCCGGAAGCTGCGGATCTGCCGGCGTTTCTTCCGGCATGTGATTGCGCACACTGGGCACATGCCTGGGTTCGTATTCGATTTCCGGGAATGAATGGATGGTAACCGTGATCTGTCCGTTTCCGGAATAGGCGCGAATCAGGATGGGATACGCGTACTTGTTCTGAAACACAAAATCAGGCCCGTTCCAGCTCACTGTGGCGTCCCGCCCGGGCGGGACGTACGCGACGTGGCGGCTGTGGGAGTATCGCTGCAAAATGTGCATGCCGGCGCGATCGACAGCGTTGTACAGGGTAGACGATACCTGACAGATACCCCCGCCGATCCCCTCGGACAGTTCTCCCCTGACAATAATTGGCGCTTCCAGATACCCCTTTTGCCGAGTGCGTGGGCCAACCACCTTGTTAAAGGAAAAGATTTCTCCGGGCAGGACGACGTAATTGTTAATCGCCTTGGCAGCCAGCATGATGTTATGAGAACGGTTTTTGTTCCGGGGATTGTAATAGGTGGAGTAGCCTCCGATGAACTTTTGCCGCACCTGGTTCAGCAGTTCGCGGTCCACCTTGGGCATCACCTCGCGAATGGCGGGCGTGATGCTTTTCGAACCGCTTCCGTAAAAGTAGTCGTAGACCTGTTCGGTAAACGCTTTTTCATGCAGCGCCCGTCCCCGCTTCTCGGGAACGATCCTGCCTGCTCCGTCAATCGTGGCGTTCACCGGTGCCTGGTACACCTGTTCCGCCACGCTTTTGATAACCCTCTCCAGCTTTGCTTCGTCCACCAGGGGAACTCCTGAAAACGGCAGCGTATAGTCGGCGCGGTCGAGTATGGCAATCGTCTCTTCTCCCCATTCGACCCGCAAAAAATCAGTCGCATCCAGCGGATTGGCCATCAAGAGCAGTGCCAACACAACAGGGAAACCCATCCGGACTGCTCACCTCCTCCGCATAGTATGAGCAGCCGAACGGGTTTCATGCGCACGGGCGGCAGCCGAACGTCAGGCCAGCCGCGCGGTCAGTTCACGCACAATGGACTGATGAACAGCCTCCACTTTATCACGGTCGGCCGCCTGTCCGTAGATGTCAGCCAGGCGATGGCGGCATATCTGCGCTTCGGCCAGGCTGGCGGTTCCCTTTTTCATCGCGGCGGCGTAGCGCCCCCTGATCTCGGCAAGTTGGTCGGCAAACACCTCGTCAGTGCCCGGCTCGATGGCCCGGGCGTACATGTCGATCACTTCGTCACTGCTTCGGTCGGGGAAGTACTCATGCGGCGCCGTGCTGTCAAAAATGGCGATGCTTTTTTCGGGCAGGATCACCATGTCCAGGCTGTTCGGGTCCAGTCCGCAGTGGTACACTTCGGCGTCGAAACCGCGCCGCTTTGCTTCCGCCACCAGTTTGTTCAGCATCGTCGACTTGCCGGAACCGGGTCGCCCTTTGATAAAGTAGCGTTTGCCGATGTCGGCGGTCAGATTGGCGATGTGATCAACCGGTCCGGACGGTGTGGCTGCGCCCAGATACATGTGCCGGATGCGGGCGTTCTTTGGCAGGGTTTCCTCTCCAAAAAACAGCTCCGTCACTTCTTCTGCGACGCGGTTGGCTTTTTCCCGATTCAGGCGAGAGATGTAGATTTCCTCCCACTCGTCGTGGATGGCAAGCGCCTGGGCAAACGCTTCGTACGCTTCCTGCGTCTTTTGGTACAGCGCTTCGTACCAGGTCGCAATCAGATTCCTGCGGGGAGCCAGGCGATTTGTGTCAATCACAGCCTGCAAGTTGACATAGGACTCAATCAGCCCCGGCGCCCTCGGCTGAAGCACACGCGGATAGCTCCCATCCACCACGGCGGCCCGCAGATCAGAGAAAATCACTCCGTCAAAGGCGCCGTTGACAAACGGGGAATGAATCCACTCCACGCTGCCGGCGCGGGGGGCAAGTTCGTCACCAATCTGCTTGATCAGCGTTGAAGCCAGGCCTTCCACTCCGCCAGTCAGGACAAACAGGCAGTCCATCTCCGCCAGGACGGAATCAAAAAAACAACGGTATCCTCTGGCCGTATTGCCGCCCGCGAATATATGTCGCTCCTTTGTATTCATTGACAACCCCTCCTGGATGTTGTGTGTCATGTCGGATCGGTTTATCCTATGCGATCATGAACCGATAGGCTTCTGCCCACGGCAAGAAAATGTGCGCCTTGCAGCCGTAAAAAAACCGGACAGCCCGCGGACTGCCCGGTATGATGGGCGTTACTTGTTCAGATCGGTCATCTTGCCGGTGTTGAGGTAAAAGATCCACTCGCAGATGTTGGTGACGTGGTCGGCGATCCGCTCCAGGTACTGGGCCACAAACAGCAGGTGAGTGCCCTGGCTGATGGACTGCTTGTTGCTGCTCATCACGTCGATCAGATCGCGGAAAATCGTCGAAAACAGCTTGTCGACGGCGTCGTCGCGAAGGGCAACTTCTCTGGCCGCTTCCTTGTCGCGGGTGATGTAGGCGTTCAGGCAGTCTCGCACCATGGCCTTGACGTGGTCTGCCATCAGCGGAATGTCGATCAGCGGCTTGACGTACGGCTCCACCATCAGCCGGCGCGTCGTCCTGGCGATGGCAACAGCGTGGTCGCCCATCCGCTCCAGATCGGTCACCAGCTTCAGCATCGTGCCCAAACGGCGCAGGTCGCTGCCCACCGGCTGCTGCAGCGCGATCAGGCGAAAGCAGCCGATTTCGATCTGATGCTCCAGTTCGTTGATCATCGTGTCATGCTCAATAACCTGTTGGGCCAAATCCGCGTCCCGTTCGACCAGACTTTTGATCGCCTTGTGGATGGCTTCCTCCACCAGCGTGCCCATGGACATCAGGCTGCGGTGCAGAACATCCAGTTGTTCCTCAAATGCGTGCCGCGTCATAGCTTCCCCTCCAATCTGTACACCCAATGCTACAGGGGGATTGTATACAGGGAGTGAAGAGATTGTTAGCATTGTGTAAAGTTAACAGCATGGCGGCAAGGCGGCCAAAGAAAAAGCGAGAGCCCTGCGACTCTCGCTTTACGATGATCCTTCTGACGGCAGCGTCACTGTAAACGTGGTTCCCTTTCCTTCCACGCTTTCCACGCTGATCTGGCCATGCAGGTTTTCCACCAGGTGCTTGACGATGGCAAGCCCCAGGCCGGTGCCGCCGGAATCGCGGCTGCGCGCCTTGTCCACGCGATAAAACCGTTCAAAGATGCGCGGGATGTCCTGCTCCGGGATGCCGATGCCGGTGTCCTCCACCTGAATCTGCACCTGCGCCCCCAGCTGTTTGACGCGCAGCGTGATAGAGCCGCCTTCCGGAGTATAGGCCAAGGCGTTGGACATGAGGTTGAGCACGATCTGCTGCAGGCAGTCCTTGTCCGTCGTCAGCCAGACCGCCGGCTCCGGGTCCGGCAGGGTGAGCGACAACCGTTTGCGGTTCACCTGCTCCTGCACGATTGCGGCCGTCGAGGCGATCAGCTCCTGCACATGGACCGGGGTCATCTGCAGTTGGATGCGCTTCTGCTCGATATTGGAGAGGTCGAGAACATCGCGGATCATGCGGTACAGCCGCTCACTTTCGTCGTAGATGATTTGCAGGAAATTGCGGCAGGTTTCCTTATCCTGCATAGCGCCATCCAGGAGCGTCTCGGTAAACCCCTTGATGGACGTGATCGGCGTCCTGAGCTCGTGCGAGACATTGGCGACAAATTCACTGCGCATCTTCTCCAGGCGGCGAATCTCGGTGATGTCGTGCAGGACGACAACCACACCTTTTGCCTCTCCCTTGAAGTTGATGTACGGCGCAAAGCTCACGTCCAGGATGCGTTCCTGCGGGTAGTAGATGTGCACCTCCTGGCGGAACTTTTCCCCCGTGTCCAGGCAGCGGTCGATGTACTGGCTAAGCCCAAAACTTTTGCTCGCCTCAATGTGCAGCCGGCCGACGAGATCGTGTCCGGACGTGCCGAGCAGCTTCTCAACGGCCGGATTGACCAGCATGATCCGCCGCTCTTCGGAGATGAAGATCACCCCGCTGGTCATGTTGGTAAGCACGCCGGTGAGGCGTTGCTGATTTTCGGAGATTTCGTACATCTGCTGTTCCAGACTGGAGGCCATGAAGTTGATGGCACCCGCCAATTGGCCGATCTCGTCATTGGACTTGATCCGCACCCGGCTTTCGTAGTGGCGCTGGGTAATATTGCGGGCCACCCGGGTAATTTCCTCAATCGGGCGAATGATGCTGTAGGAGATGCGCGAGACGACAATCGCCCCGACTACCAGCGTCACCAGTAGTCCCGTAAGCAGGCTGTACCACATGTTGTGGACGGTGTCGGTGATGTCTTTCATCGACATGGAGGAACGGACGGCCCCGATGGTCTTGTCTCCCTCTTTGACAGGCACGGCCACGTACATCATGTCGTAGCCCATCGTTTCGCTGTAGCGGCGGGAAATGCCAATGTCCCCGTTCAGCGCCGCGACATATTCCGGCCGGTCGGCGTGATTTTCCATCTCCTCCTTATGTGTGCTGTTGTCATAGAGCACCCTCCCCGTCCGGTCGATGATCGTAAGGCGCACCTCTTCCGGGGCTACCTGGCTCACACGGTCAGCCAGCATCTTCACGTCGGAAAAGACCTCGGGAGAGCGAACTACCTGGGCCACCAGTTTGGACTCCCGGGAAAGCAGTTCATGCAGCGTCTGCAGGTAGGATTGCTCCAACACCTTCGCAAAATAGGTTCCCATCAGCACAAGGACCAGCGAGATGAGTCCGAGAATGGTCATGGTCAGTTTGATGCGAAAGCGCGTCAAGGAAATGGCCTCCCGTCATCCTTCCAGTTTGTAACCCAACCCGCGCACCGTTTTGATGTAGCGGGGATTTTTCGTGTCGTCCTCCAACTTCTCGCGCAGATGGCTGACATGGACGTCGACAATGCGCGAGTCCCCGATGAAATCGTAGTTCCAGACCGCGTTCAGCAGTTGATCGCGGGTCAGCACGCGGCCGGGATGGCTGGCCAGGTAGTGGAGCAGTTCAAACTCCTTGGGCGTCAACTCCACCTTGTCGTCCCGCCGGTACACCTCGAATTTTTCCGGATAGATGCGGATCTCGCCAAACTGCAGCATCACTTCGTCCAGCGCCGCCGCCGATTCGTTCCCCGTCTGGACGCGTCGCATGATCGCCTTGACGCGGGCGATCACTTCCCGCGGGCTGAACGGCTTGGTCAGGTAATCGTCCGCTCCCAGTTCCAGGCCGAGAATTTTGTCCAGTTCGTCGTCCTTGGCGGTCAGCATCAGAATCGGCGTGTTGTTCCGCTCCTGCCTAAGCGTCTTGCACACATCCATGCCGTCCATTTTCGGCAGCATCAAGTCCAGTATGATAAAATCGGGCTGTTCACTTCTGATCACGTCCAACGCCTGTTTGCCGTCGTACGCGGTCACTACCTGAAACCCCGCTTTTTCCAGATTAAACTGCAGCAGCTTCACAATCGACACTTCGTCGTCTACAACCAAAATTTTGGTCACAAGCCAGTACCCCCCAGGTTTTGCGTCCTTCTCTCGCTAGCTAGCTTTACCAAAACAACGAAAAAACTCAATTTTAGTCTGCCAGATGCCCAAACAGCTTTACAAGTTAATTTTCAGTAAAGAATAACCGCCTGGAGTTTGTCTGCAAAAAATAACCTGAGCCCGGTACAATACCGAGCTCAGGCATCTTGAGGGCTTGTTTACCTTCTGTCACTTGACAGGGGAATACCGGTTTGCCGGACGTACTGCTCACTTAGTTAGTTGAGCACGTTCATCACGTTGCGAACCGATTGGACAGATTTGTCGAGCGCCGCTTTTTCTTCCGGCGTCAGATCCAGCTCGATCACTTTTTCCAGGCCGTTTCCGCCCAGCAGGGTCGGTACGCCCAGATAGAGGTCGCTGTATCCGTATTCGCCTTCCAGGTAGGCGATCGCCGGCAGAATGCGCTTCTTGTCTTTCAGGATCGCTTCCGCCATTTGCACCAGGGAAGCGGCCGGCGCATAGTAAGCGGAGCCATTACCCAGCAGATTGACGATCTCGCCGCCGCCTTTGCGGGTGCGTTCCACGATGGCATCCAGACGATCTTTCGGGATCAGTTTTTCCAACGGTATGCCGCCTGCGTAGGAGTAGCGCACCAGCGGCACCATGTCATCCCCGTGACCGCCCAGCACAAATCCGGTTACGTCTTCTACGGAGACGTTCAGTTCCATCGCCACGAAAGTGCGGAAACGGGCGGTGTCCAGCACGCCGGATTGGCCGATGACCCGCTCCTTCGGGAACCCGGACGTTTTGAAGAAGGTGTAGGTCATCGCGTCTACCGGGTTGGACAGCACGATCACGATGGAGTTGGGCGCATAGGTTTTCACCTGTTCAGCCACGGAGCGCATGATGCCCGCGTTGGTGTTCACCAGGTCGTCGCGGGACATGCCCGGTTTACGCGCAATGCCTGCAGTGATGATCACGAGGTCGGCATCTTTGATGTCAGCGTAGTTGGCCGTACCGGTGATGTTGGCGTCAAAGCCCAGCACCGGCGAGGATTCCATCATGTCCAGCGCTTTCCCCTTGGTCGGGTTTTCCAGTTGCGGAATGTCAACCAGCACGATGTCTCCCAGTTCTTTTTGCGCCAGGATGAATGCCGTGGTAGCACCGGTAAAGCCGCTGCCGATGACAGCGATTTTTTTGCGTTGGAATGCCATATTGGTTCGCCTCCAATTATTTTGAAGTGCAAAAGCCGGTGATCGTCTCGCTTACATCTCTGTTGGATTGATTACATGTTTTTGATCAGGGCATCGGCAAACTCGGAGCATTTCAGCTCAGTTGCGCCTTCCATCAGACGAGCGAAGTCGTAGGTTACGGTCTTCGCGGAGATGGTTTTTTCCATGGAGGAAATGATCAGGTCTGCCGCTTCGTTCCAGCCCAGGTGACGCAGCATCATTTCGCCGGACAGGATGACGGAAGACGGGTTTACCTTGTCCAGACCTGCGTATTTCGGAGCAGTACCGTGGGTTGCCTCAAATACGGCATGGCCGGTCAGGTAGTTGATGTTGGCGCCAGGTGCGATACCGATGCCGCCCACTTGCGCTGCCAGTGCGTCGGAGATGTAGTCGCCGTTCAGGTTGAGTGTAGCCACGACATCGTACTCAGCCGGACGGGTCAGGATTTGCTGCAGGAACGCGTCGGCAATCACGTCTTTTACGATGATTTTGCCTGCTGCTTCTGCTTCTTTTTGCGCCTTGTCAGCGTCGCCGCCTTCCGCTTTGATGCGGTCGTATTGTGCCCAGGTGAACACTTTGTCGCCAAATTCGCGCTCAGCCAGTTCGTAGCCCCAGTTTTTGAACGCGCCTTCGGTGAACTTCATGATGTTGCCTTTGTGCACCAGCGTGACGGATTTGCGCTTGTTGGCCAGCGCGTAGTTGATTGCCGCGCGCACCAGACGTTCGGTCCCCTCTTTGGAAACCGGCTTGATGCCGATACCGGAGGTTTCCGGGAAGCGGATTTTTTTCACGCCCATTTCCTTTTGCAGGAATTCGATAACCTTTTTCACTTCCGGGGTGCCTTCCGCCCACTCGACACCGGCATAGATATCCTCGGTGTTTTCGCGGAAAATGACCATATCAGTCAATTCAGGATGTTTCACCGGAGACGGAACGCCTTGGAAGTAGCGAACCGGACGCACGCACGCGTACAGGTCCAGCTCCTGGCGCAGTGCCACGTTGATGGAGCGGATGCCGCCGCCGACCGGCGTGGTGAGCGGACCCTTGATTGCGATCAGGTATTCGCGAACAGCAGTCAGGGTATCCTCCGGCAACCACTCGCCGAATTGGTTGAACGCTTTTTCTCCTGCATATACCTCAAACCAGGCGATTTTCTTTTCGCCTTTGTACGCCTTTTCCACGGCCGCATCCAGTACGCGGACAGCCGCTTTCCAGATGTCGGGACCGGTACCGTCACCTTCGATGAACGGGATGATCGGGTTGTTGGGAACCACCAGTTTTCCGTTGTCTACCGTGATTTTTTCACCGGCAGCAGGCTGCGACAGGGTTTTAAACACAAGAATCCCTCCAGTGTGAAAAAGTAGTGAAAGATATTTCCAGACGTAGGAGAACTACCACGCGACGTGGTAGTTCTCAAGCTTGCGCTCAGGAGTGTCGCACCGCTTTGGCGGCCGCCTCCTCCACGCTCGGAAAAGCAAAGGTCTTAGCGCTGGTCGATCGGCACGTAATGCCGGTTGACCGGTCCGGTGTAGTCAGCGCGCGGACGGATCAGGCGGTTGTTTTCATACTGCTCCATGATGTGCGCGGTCCAACCGGACATGCGGCTGATGGCAAAGATCGGCGTGAACAGGTCGCTTTCCAGTCCGAGCGAGGTGTAAACAGACGCGGAGTAGAAATCGACGTTCGGCTTCAGGCCTTTTTCGCCGGTTACCATTTCTTCGATTTTGACGGACATCTCGTAGAGGTCGGAACGGCCCACTTGTGCCGTCAGCTCTTTGGACATTTGTTTCAGCCACTTGGCACGCGGGTCGCCGTCCTTGTACACGCGGTGTCCGAAGCCCATGATCTTTTCCTTGTTGTCCAGTTTTTTGCGGATGTAGGATTCCACGTTGTCGATGGTGCCAATTTCCGCCAGCATGGCTGCCACCGCTTCGTTTGCGCCGCCGTGGAGCGGCCCTTTCAGCGTGCCGATGGCAGAGACGATGCCGGAGTAGATGTCAGTCAGAGTTGCGACAGTGACGCGCGCGGAGAACGTAGACGCGTTGAACTCGTGATCTGCGTGCAGAATCAGCGCAACGTCAAATGCCTTCACGGCCGTCTCCGACGGTTCTTCCCCGTCAACATGTACAGGAAGTTTTTCGCGATGCTGTAAGACGGATTGGGGGCAACCGGCTCCATTCCCTTGCGGATTCGCGCAAACGCTGCCACCAGGGTAGGAGTTTGTGCCACCAGTCGAATCGACTTGCGGTAGTTGGCCTCCGGAGACATGTCCTGCGCCTCTTGGTCGTAGAGCGCTAGCGAAGAGACAGCTGTGCGCAACGCCGCCATGGGGTGTACGCCTTTCGGATAAGTGCGGATGCTGTCGATGACTTCTTTCGGCACCGCAGCATTTTCACCCAACTGCTTTTTCAAAGCCTCCAGCTGATCGCGCTTCGGTAGGGCTCCATGCCAGAGCAGGTATACGACTTCTTCAAAGGTAGCGTTTTCAGCGAGTTCGTCGATGTTGATGCCTCCGTAGCTGAGCACACCGTCGACGATGGAACAGATCGAAGATTGAGCGGCAACAACGCCTTCCAGTCCACGAGTAGCTGTCATGTAACTCTCTCCTTTTCCACTCTAAGCTATATGAAGTTGTCAGGATGAAGTAGGGGCGGTTCTTTTTACTACCCCCCTCCGCTGTGAATGAAGTGCTGAGGTTCATCATTCGCTTTCTCGTCGGGCCGAAAGAGGAGGAGAGACCGGATGGCCTTGCAACTGCATGGCAATAAAAAGAATCCAACCGTAATTCGACACAATTATAAAAGATTATAGCGATTTTGTGAATGAAAAAAGTACAACTTGCCCGGAAAGCGCAAGGTCCAGCCAAAACTTGTCAGCCCCGGAAAGCATGCTGCATAATAGGTACATGGAAGTTCGCCGTCCCCTTGGGGCCAGAAAGGAGAACGCGTTTGAATCGGGAAAACTGGGTGGAACGCCTCTTTCAACTGCTTCGATTAATCTGGGTCTGTCTGCTCGTGTACGCGGGCTTCAAGCTGACCCAATTTGCATTACCCTTACTTTACCCATTTCTCATCTCGTTAGTCATCGCGCTGATCATCCACCGACCGGTCACCTATCTGACGAAAAAGGCTCGGATCCCCCGTTGGCTGTCGGTGACCGTCGCGCTGCTTCTGCTGATGGTGCTTACCGCCGGCGTCGTCACCCTGGTCGTCACCGAGACGGTCGTCGAGATCGGGGAACTGGCCAGACAGCTGCCCGGGTTTGCCAACGAGCTGGGCACGTACCTGCAGCGGACGATCTCCCAAGACTTCCTGATGGGGTTGTACAACCAGGTGCAATGGTTCTACGAGCAGCTAGACCCCAGTTACAAGGAAAAGATCGACAGCACCGTGGGCAAAGGGATCACCTCGATCACCCAGGCCGGTCAGCACCTGATCGTGCAGTTCCTGGAAGGGCTGAAAAACCTGCTCCTCTCGCTGCCGAACCTGGCGACTGTGCTGGTGATTTCGATCTTGGGCGCCTTCTTCATTGCCAAGGACTTCTTCCTCTGGGAAGCGCGCTTCCGCCGCCTTATGCCAAAGGGCGTAAACAAACGGCTGAATCAGATTTTCAAAGACCTGAAAGCCGCGCTGTTCGGCTTTGGCAAGGCGCAGCTGACGCTGATTTCGCTCACCGCCGCGATCGTGATTGTCGGCCTGTTGATCCTGCGCGTCGAATACGCCATCACCATCGGGCTGATCACCGGTCTGGTGGATCTGCTTCCGTATCTGGGCACAGGGACGGTCTTTATCCCCTGGATTGTCTATCTCTTTTTCAAAGGCAACTACAGCCTGGTGATCGGCTTGTCGATCCTCTACGCGATCGTGTTGATTTTCCGTCAGATCATCGAACCCAAGGTGGTGGCGGAAAACGTCGGTCTCGACCCACTGCTGACGCTGGTCGCCCTGTTCGTGGGCCTGAAACTGTTCGGCTTTCTCGGGCTGATCATCGGTCCCGTCTCACTTGTGCTGATCAATGCACTGGTGAAGGCGGACGTCTTTTCCGACATCTGGCGATACATCAAGGGCACGTAAAAAGGAGGCGCCATTCCTCCTTTTTTTCGTGTCCTGGCGCCGATTTACCTGCGGAAAAGGATGTGCACGCGGCCGCTGGAGATGAGCGACCAGAGCCAGCGCTTCAAGAGATGGCGCACGATTAACCGCGTGTAGGGGATGAGAAACAACAGCCCGAACAGGTCGGTGAAAAAGCCCGGCGCCAACAGCAGCACTCCACCCGCGAGAATGAGCGCGCCGTCGATCAGCGCTTCCGTCGGCATCTGGCCGCGCGAGAGCTGGAGCTGCAGCAGCCGAAGCACCTGCATGCCCTGCCGTTTGGCCAGCCAGGCGCCAACCAGTCCGGTCAGGATCACCAGCGCCACCGTGTTCCAGCCGCCAATCACTTTGCCTACCGCGATCAGACCCCACAGCTCAATCGCCGGCACGACGACAAACAAGACCACAAGGATGCGAAACAGCATGCTACGCTCCTCCTTCGTACTGAGCCAGGAGCCAGGCATAGACGTCCGGTTCCGCACGGGAGAGACGAATCGGTTTCATCGTCGGCGTCGTGAAGGCGTGCATCGTTTTGCCGGACACCAGCAGCGTCTCGTCCGGGATGCGGTACACCTCGTAGGCAAATGTCAGCCGCACCGGCGTCAGCTCTTCGATCCGCGTGCGTATTTCCACCCAGTCATCGTACCGCGCCGGCAGCTTGTACCGAAGCGTCGCCTCCGCGACCGGCAGCAGCACCCCTTTTTCCTCCAACTCGCGATAGGTTAGCCCCGAGTGGCGAAGAAACTCCGTCCGCCCCACTTCAAACCAGGTCAGATAGTTGGCGTGATAGACCACGCCCATCTGATCCGTTTCGCCGTACCTCACCTGCAGTCGGTGAGTATGTACAACCGCACTCAATGCAACCGCCCCTTTCTCCTGTTATTGTACCACAGTCCTGCGATAAAACCTGCTTTCCGCCGCCTCCTTTCCCTTGCGGACGGACAAAAAAACCGGCGAAGAACGAAGCAGTTCGTTTCTTCTCCGGTTTTGGTTGCTGTAATACGGGGGCGTTAGCGGATCGGGCACGCGCCGCCTTCGCACGATTCCGCCGTCACCAGGTCGGAATCGCCGCCGTTCTCAAACTGCTGCAGGATGGCCGGGTCAAACGGCTTCATCGACGCTTTCAGCGCTTCATACTCCTCTTTGGTGCAGGCTTCGTACGGAGCAAGCTGGTACGTGCCCCCGTCGAGCTGCAGGAACGACACACCGACGAAGTTGTCCCAGTTGGAGTAGACGATCTCTTCCACCTCGCCCCACTCTTCCGGCCGAACCGTAATCGTGTTGGAGGAGTTGTGCTCCGTATACTCTTTCTGGAAGCGGAAATAGGTCTCAAACTGCCGTCTGGCGCTGACCTGTTCCTTGGTCTCCTTGGCTCCGGAAGCCACCGGAAAGTCGATCACCAGCGTACGGGCGTTGGCCATGCGCTCCTCGTGGGTGTCGCCCGGCGTGCCCACTTCCGGATGGACTCTCCAGCCCAACGCCTGAACCGCTTTTGCCAGCGGATCTTCGGCGTTGATCCGAATGCGGCGGATGTAGTACGGCGAGTGGGACCAGTGCAGACCGCTGGATACACCGCCGGCCACCTGGGAGAGCGTGCCCTCCGGCTTCACCGTGGTCACCAACAGCGGCGCGTTGACGCGCAGCTCGTATGCGTAGCGATTTGCTTCCTCACGCGCAGCTTTACCGAGCAGACGAAGCAGTTCCACCTCCTGCTCCTCGGTGTATCCGAGCGAAGCGATGGCGTCCTTTACTCCGGTCAGCGACGTGCCGAGCAGACGGTCACGCTGCTGCACCCTGTCCCAGTGAGGCAGTTCCAGCGTCACCAGCGTCATGCGCAGTCCGGCGCGGGCCGATCTGCGCTGCGCGTCCAACAGGCCGTCCAGATCCAGGTATTTGGAGCCATCCGGGCTTTCCTTGACGAACTGCACCAGATTGACGGTGGTCAGGTTGCACACGCCGTAGGAGTCGAGCAGAATTTCCGCACACGGGTTGAGCCCCTCCGCGTTAGGACGGCGCCGGTTGGCCTCTTCCAGGTTGATGAAGCCCGGCTCGCCTTCCATCTGCATCATCGTAAAGACGAGGTGCAAAAATTCCCGGCTCGGCTGTTTCGTGAAGGCAATGGAGTTGTTGGACATGCGGCGATGATCCAGTCCAAAGCGGCCGTCTCCCACCTTTTGAATCGTGTCAAACCAGGACGGCTTCCGATCGCCCAACAGTTCGCCCACCATGCGGTGATGAGCGAGCTGCTCTTCTGTCCAAAATCCGTTGATGCCGTATTTGGCAAACAGGCACTCATAGTCGTCATGGTCAAACAGGAAGATCTCCGCCGTACGGCGTACGCCCCCCACCACGACGTTGGCTCCGATCAAGTTGCCGATGTCGAGAATGTGGATCGGACGCACCTTTCCGTAGCCCTTCTCGTCGCTTTCAATTGGCTCCAGATACGGATCGATTTTGTTTTTCAGCACCTT
Source organism: Brevibacillus sedimenti (assembly GCF_020923495.1). Lineage (GTDB taxonomy): Bacteria > Bacillota > Bacilli > Brevibacillales > Brevibacillaceae > Brevibacillus > Brevibacillus aydinogluensis. The sequence continues at coordinate 2,118,849 of NZ_CP064048.1, read as the reverse complement.
GTCGATGCCCTCAAACATTTCGCGAAGCGGTTCGTGGCCGCTGGCCGTACCGCCGAAGCGCTTCAGCCGCTCCCCTTTGGGGCGGACGCTGTTGTAGGAGATTTTCACAGTATGGATGTGCTCATATTCCTTTTTCGTCAGGATGTCCAGGTAGAGGCGCAGCGACTCGACCCAGCCTTCCTTGCTGTCACCGACGTAGATTTTGGCAAAGCCGTTTTCCAGCACTTTCAGTTCGGAGCGCTCCAGCCGCTGGTGTTTGGGCAGGGGCTTGTACTCCGAGGAAAGCAGGGTAACATTGGTGCGGATCGGCGAGAGTCCTGCCGCCATCTCCTTCGTGCACTTGAAGCCGACGCCTGTTCCCACCAACAGCAGGTAGAACAGGTCGCACAGATCCTCCCAGGATTTGATGTTCAGGAATGAACAGTTGAAATTGGCCAGCGGATACAAATCAGCTACGCCGTTTTCCGCTCCGCCCACCCAGAGGGTGCGGCCGGACAGGAACTGTCTGAGATTGAACATGTTATCAAACAGTCCTTCCGCTTCCTTCTCCAGTTCCTGCAGATCAGGGGTCAGCCCAATCTTTTGCAGATGCTGATAGGCCAGCTTGATATTGTAATCCACCGAACGGCGACAGGTTTCTTTCCAAGTCTCCCGTCTGCCTTTTTCCGGAAGAAAACGGGAATACGTCCGATAATAAACGAATTGTCCCAGTGCATTCATGTGCGGCGGGAAATCGGGGTAACGGTCCAGAAATTCATCCCGCAAAAAACGGGTTCTCGTCTCTGTAGCCAACATGTCGGTTCCTCCTTCAATACTATCATCTCTAGTTAACCCCTTTTCCCGCAAAAACTCAATAGTTTTTTCTATATGTTGTGTGCAATATTTTTCGACAACACAATATGTAGTGTTTTTGTGAAAAAAGGGACTTGACAAGGCTGTTCGCCTGCCGGGAGAAAACACGCTCACGAAGTCCTCATTTTAGCAGATTTTTTGTCGTTTTTCAGCCCCCCTCCTGCACTTAGCGTGCCCGAAAAGAAAACCGCCCTGTCCACCGTGCAGTATGGACAGGGCAGAACGATGAGGCATATCGAAAAAGCGGCATGACAAAACGAGGGGGACGCGTTCCATCCCCCTCCCAGATTCAGGGTATTTATAGCAATTCTTTACAGCACCCTGGCATGTCCAGTGTAAATGTGGCCGTGTTCGGAGTCGACTGTGACGATTTGACCGTCTTTCAGCAGTTCCGTAGCACGCGTGACGCCGACGATGACCGGGACGTTGAGGTTGAGCCCGACAATGGCGGCGTGAGAGGTGAGTCCGCCCTCTTCGGTAATGACCGCGCCCGCCTTTTCAAATGCGCCGATCATGTCCGATTCCGTTCCAATCGTCACGAGGATGCTGCCTTCCTGCATCTTCTCCAGCGCTTCCTTCGCCGAGCGTGCAACCACGACCCGGCCGGTCACCACCTTGCGCCCGATGCCTTGTCCCTTCGCCACAATGTCGCCGATGACGTGAATTTTCATCAGGTTGGTGGTGCCTACTTCACGCACCGGCACGCCCGCCGTGATGACCACGAGATCACCGTGGCGGACATACCCCGCCTCCAGCGACTGCTGCACGGACAGCTCCAGCATTTCGTCAGTCGTATTGGCCATTGGTCCAAGCACCGGGTAGACCCCGTTGACGAGCGCGAGACGGCGCACCACTTCAGCGTGCGGCGTAACTGCGACGATCGGCGCTTTGGGACGGTACTTGGAGACCATGCGCGCGGTATGACCGCTCTCCGTCGCCGTGATGATGGCCGCCGCATCCAGGTCGAGCGCGGCGTTGGCCACGGCCTGGCTGATCGCGTCTGTAATGGTCACCTGCTTTTGCACAGCCTGGTTGTACAAAATCTCCCGGTAATTCAGTTCCTGCTCCGCTCTGAGCGCAATCCGGTTCATCGTCTCCACCGACTCTACCGGATATTTGCCGGCTGCCGTTTCGCCGGAGAGCATGATCGCGTCCGTGCCGTCAAAGATGGCGTTGGCCACGTCGCTTGCCTCCGCCCGGGTGGGGCGAGGATTGCGCTGCATCGAGTCGAGCATCTGCGTCGCGGTGATGACCGGTTTGCCTAATTCGTTGCACTTCTTGATCAGTTTTTTCTGCACCAGCGGCACTTCCTCCGCCGGAATTTCCACGCCCAGGTCGCCGCGGGCCACCATCAGTCCGTCGGAAACGGCGAGAATTTCGTCTACGTTGTCCACGCCTTCCTCGTTCTCAATCTTGGCGATGATGTCAATGTGAACGCCGTGGCGTTCCAGAATTTCGCGAATCTCCAGGATGTCGGCGGCCTTGCGCACAAACGAGGCAGCGATAAAATCGACGCCCTGCCGGATGCCGAATTCGATATCCTGTGCATCCTTTTCCGTAATCCCCGGCAGGTTGATCTTGACGCCCGGCACGTTGACGCCCTTTTTGCTTTTCAGCGTGCCGCCGTTCTTGATGCGGCAGATGATCTCATGCCCCTCTACCGCTTCCACGGTCAGACCGATCAGCCCGTCGTCGATCAGGATCGTGTCGCCCTTCTTCACGTCGCGCGGCAGATCGGCATAGGTGATCGAGATGCGTTCCGCCGTGCCGGGCACGTCCTCTGTGGTCAGCACGATCGTCTGGCCCTCCTGCAGTTCCACTGCATCCACGGCCAGCGTGCCGGTGCGGATTTCCGGTCCCTTGGTATCCAGCAGGATGGCCACCTGCTTGCCCGTCTCCCGGGCCGCCTGCCGGATGTTGGCGATCCGGGCGGCATGCTCCTCGTGGGAACCGTGGGAAAAGTTGAGCCGGGCCACGTTCATGCCGGCGTGGATCAGTTTTTTCAGAGTCTCGACCGACTCGCTCGCCGGTCCGATGGTACATACGATTTTCGCCTTACGCAGCACTGTGCGTCCCTCCTATGAAACAAGCTGTCAATATACGCCGTACTAAATGGACAGCGTGCGCGCCAACTGATAGATGGACAAGTCGAGCTGGTGCTTTTGCGCCAACGCATCCTTGAAATCGACGTCGACGATCTGGTTGTTGCGGATGCCGACCATTCGGTCCCGCTTTCCTTCCAACAGCAGGTCAACGGCCGCCGCCCCCATGCGGCTGGCCAGCATGCGGTCAAACGCAGTCGGCGAACCGCCCCGCTGGATGTGGCCGAGCACGGTCACCCTGGTTTCCCAGCCGGTCCGCTGCTTGATTTCCTCTGCGTAGGTGGCAGCGCTGCCGACGCCTTCCGCCACGATGATGATCGAGTGCTTCTTGCCGCGGCGGTTTCCAGCGTGCAGCCGTTCGATGATGTCGTTCATGTCATGGTCTGCTTCCGGAATGATAATTGATTCCGCACCTGCCGCCAGACCGGCCCACAGCGCCAAATCTCCGGCGTCGCGCCCCATTACTTCGATGATGTAGGTGCGCTCGTGCGAAGTGGCGGTGTCGCGGATTTTGTCGATCGCTTCCACAATCGTATTGAGCGCGGTGTCAAATCCGATGGTGAAATCGGTACACGGAATGTCGTTGTCGATGGTGCCGGGCACGCCGATGGTGGGAATGCCTTTCTCCGTCAGCTTCTGCGCCCCGCGGAAGGAACCGTCGCCACCGATCACGATCAAACCTTCGATGCCGTGCTCGTGCAGTTGGCGTACCGCCTTCTCCTGTCCTGCCTCTGTTTTAAACTCTTCACTGCGGGCCGAAAAGAGGATGGTTCCTCCCCGATGGATAATGTCCCCGACTGACCCCAGCGTCATCTCCTGGATATGGCCGCGCATCAGCCCTTCGTACCCGTGGTACACTCCGTACATCTGCACGCCGTGATAGGCGGCACGTCGAACGGCGGCGCGAATCGCCGCGTTCATCCCCGGAGAATCTCCGCCACTGGTCAATACTGCGATTTTCTGCATGGAAACCACCTCTCCTGTCCTAAACAAAGGCCCAACGACCCTTCTTATCGTCATTAGCATGTCTTGAAACAGAAACAGTATGTGCCAAAGAGCCTTTGATACATGCTGTATCAGTTCCGGATTTATATCTGTTACACTCATTGCGGAATATGTGCCATACTTTTTGAATGATCTGACAAATTCCGCGTCCGAATACGATTTTAGCAGATTTTTCGCGCAGAAAAAAGCAAAAAACGCCTCCTCTGGATCAGAAGGAGGCGTAGGCACCAATCTGTTTAAACTTCTCGTAGCGATCCTGTATCAGTTGTTCCGGACTCAACCGGTCGAGCTGTTCCAGTCCTTCCAGCAGCTTCGCCTTGACCCGGCTGGCCTGCTGGACCACATCGCGGTGTGCCCCACCAAACGGCTCCTCGATGATCCCGTCGATCACACCCAGCTCCAGCAGGTCGGGCGCGGTAATCTTCATCGTTTCCGCCGCGCGCATCGCCAGGCTGGCGTCCTTCCAGAGAATGGCCGCCGCCCCTTCTGGCGAAATGACCGAGTAGGTGGAGTTTTCCAGCATGTAGACGCGGTTGCCGACGCCGATCGCCAAGGCGCCGCCGCTGCCGCCCTCGCCGATCACGACGCAGATGATCGGTACGCGGAAGCCGGCCATCTCCCGCAGGTTGCGGGCAATCGCTTCACTCTGGCCGCGCTCCTCAGCCGCTTTGCCGGGATATGCCCCCGAGGTGTTGATAAAGCAGATGATCGGGCGGCCGAATTTGTCCGCCTGCTGCATGATCCGCAGCGCCTTGCGGTAGCCTTCGGGATGGGCCATGCCAAAGTTTCGGCTGATGTTTTCCTTGGTGTCTTTTCCTTTCTGGTGGCCGACCACTGTGACCGGACGGCCGTCCAGTTTGGCAATGCCGCCGACAATCGCCAGATCGTCGCCAAAACAGCGGTCACCGTGCACTTCCAGAAAATCTGTGAAAATATGATGAATGTAGTCCAAAGTCGTGGGCCGCTCGGGGTGGCGGGCGATCTGCACGCGCTGCCAAGGCGTCAGATTGCCGTAAATCTGCTCGGCCAGGTCCTTGGCCTTTTTCTCCAAACGAACAACTTCATCGGAAAAATCAATTCCTTTTTCCTCGGTAAACCTGCGCAGTTCCTTGATCTTTTCCTGCAGTTCCACCAGCGGCTTCTCAAAGGGAAGTTCGCCTGCCATTTCTACACTCCCTCCCGAATCGTGTGCAGCTCGACGATTTTTGCCAGCGTGGTCCGCATGTCCTTGCGATGCACCACCATGTCGAGCTGTCCGTGCTTCAGCAGGAATTCCGCCGTCTGAAAATCTTTCGGCAACTCCTGGCGAACCGTCTGCTCAATCACGCGACGGCCGGCAAACCCGATCATTGCGCCCGGTTCGGCGATGTTGTAGTCGCCGAGCGAGGCGAAGCTGGCGGTCACCCCGCCGTATGTCGGGTTGGTGAGCACGGAGATGAACAACAGCCGCTCCCGGTCCAGCCGGGCCAGCGCCGCGCTCGTCTTGGCCATCTGCATCAGGCTGAGCACGCCCTCCTGCATCCGCGCACCGCCGGACGCGGAGAAAAGGAGAAACGGCAGTCGCCGCTCCACGGCCCGCTCGATCGCCCGGGTGATCTTCTCGCCGACGACCGAGCCCATGCTGGCCATCCGAAAGCGGGAGTCCATCACGCCGATGACGATGCGGTTGCCTCCCAGCACGCCCTCGCCGGTGATGACCGCCTCGTTGAGATTGGTGTTTTTCATGTCTTGTTCCAGCTTCTCCAGATAACCGGGAAAGCCGAGCGGATTGGCGGTGATCAGGTCTGCGTCGAACTCCTCGGTCAGCTTCCCGTCATCCAGGAGCGACTGGATGCGCTCGGGAGCGGACATGGGGAAATGGTACTGGCAGCCTTTGCAGACGCGCAAATTTTTCTCCAGGTCCTTGGAGTAGTGGATGCTCCCGCAGTGCGGGCATTTATTCATCAGTCCCTCGGGAACTTCCTTTTCCTTGGGTCCCGTCACAGTGGCGCCGTCCGCGCCGGCGGGAACGCGCGCAATCGTCTCCGCAGGGACAGTCGCGAACTTTCGCTTCTTCCCGAACAGGTCTTTAAGCACAGTTACACCTCACCTTTCTGGTCAGTGAAGGATCGTGCCGAGTATTTCCTGGACTTCGTGAACTTCGCTTTCGGGCACGAGAATTTCGTACTGCTTGGAAATTTTCGCCTCGCGTACCTTGACCAGGAATCCTTCATCTGTCAATCGTTGCTGTATCCGTTCCGCTATTTTTGCGCTAGGAGCGATGTAGATGACCGTCCACATGCTGGCAACCTCCTTCAGCGTCCAAAACAGGTCTGCCTCATCATATCACAGCGCCAGCGCTCGTCGCAAATCAGCAGAGGGAACGGACTAGGCGGGACGCACGACTAGAGCTTGCTGTTTTCCAGGTGCTCGCGCATTCTCTCCACCGCCAGTGCTTCGTCTCCCTCGCGAATGGCTTCCATGATCCGACGGTGCTCCGCCAGCGCGGTGCGGGCCCGACCTTCGCGTCCCAGCGATTCGCTGCGGACGCTGTCGCTGTACTCGACGAGCGGTGCCCAGATGCGATGCAGAATGGAGTTGCGGCTGGAGCGGCAGATCACGCGGTGAAACTGGTAGTCTTCCTCGGTGGGAACCTCGCCGCGCTCCACGCGCTCCTCCGCCGCCGCCAAGATCCGCTCCATCTCGTCAAAGTGCTTGTCTGTGGCACGCCGGCAGGCCAACCGCACCGCTTCCAGCTCCAGAATTCGGCGCATTTCGATCAGGTCTTTTTTCGTCTTGTAGTCCCGCAGGATAAAGTAGCCGAGAATGTCAATCAGGCGGTTGTGTCGGTAGTGCTTCAAAAAGGTGCCTTCTCCCCGGCGGGTTTCAATCAGTCCCAGCAGTTCCAGGGCTCGAAGCGCCTCCCGGACGGAAGAACGGCCCGCTCCCAGTTGTTCGGACAGCTCCCGTTCGGACGGCAGCTTGTCGCCGGGGCGCAGGTTTTTTTCCCGAACAATTTCATGGATCTGCAGCAGAATGCCTTCGTACACTTTTCGTTCTTGCGCAGAACCGAGCACTTTTCACCCTCCTCATTGACTGTCTACGGCGAAGCACCCTCCTGACCGCGCACACGGTTGGGAGGGTGTTCTTCGTTGTTTCCCGTACGGCCGGGATTACGCCTTTTGCAGCGAGATGGCGGCCAGTTTTGCCGTTCTTTCCTTGACCTCTTCGGGATCGACGGTAATGCGGGCCACGCCGCTTTCCATCGCCGCCTTCGCCACCGCCGCTGCCACGTGGGGAGCGACGCGCGGGTCGAACGGTGCCGGAATCACCTTGTCAGCAGACAGCTCTTCCGGCGAGATCAGATTGGCGATGGCGTAAACCGCCGCTCGTTTCATCTCTTCGTTGATGTTGGTGGCGCGGGTATCCAGCGCACCGCGGAAGATGCCCGGGAACGCCAGGACGTTGTTCACCTGGTTGGGGAAGTCGGAACGGCCCGTGCCCACCACGGCAGCACCCGCCGCTTTTGCTTCGTCCGGCATGATTTCCGGAACCGGGTTGGCCATCGCAAAAATGATCGGATCGCGGTTCATCGACCGGACCATCTCCTGGGTAACGGCACCGGCCACGGATACGCCGATGAACACGTCGGCGCCCTTCATCGCTTCAGCCAGATCCCCTTGCTTTTTGCTGCGGTTCGTAATTTTCGCCATTTCTTCCTTGACCGGGTTCATGCCAAAGGTACGGCCTTCGTACACGATCCCCTTGGTGTCGCACATGATCACGTCTTTGACGCCCATGGACAGGAGCAGTTTGATGATGGCGATGCCTGCCGCTCCCGCCCCGTTGGTGACCACGCGGACATCCTCCAGCTTTTTGTTCACCACGCGCAGAGCGTTGATCAGACCGGCGGCGGTCACGATAGCCGTACCGTGCTGGTCGTCGTGGAAAATCGGGATGTTGGTTTCCTTTTTCAGGCGCTCCTCAATCTCAAAGCACGCAGGCGCGGCGATGTCCTCCAGGTTGACGCCGCCAAACGTCGGCTCCAGCAGTTTCACCGTCTCCACGATCTTGTCGACGTCAGTGGTGTTCAGGCAGATCGGGAAGGCGTCGACGCCGGCAAACGACTTGAACAGAACGGCTTTGCCTTCCATGACCGGCATGGCCGCTTCCGGACCGATGTTGCCCAGTCCGAGCACGGCGGTACCGTCACTGACCACGGCCACCAGGTTGGCTTTCATCGTGTAGTCGTATACTTTGGACACGTCGTCAAAGATTTCCTTGCACGGCTCTGCCACACCCGGCGAATACGCCAGGCTCAGGTCGCGGGCATTGCGCACCGGCACCTTGGTAACCGCTTCCAGTTTCCCTCTGTGCTTCCGGTGAAGTTCCAGTGCATCCTCTCGCAAATTGGACACAAGTACCACTCCATTTCATGTCTATCTGGTATCGCTCTGATTCACTTATCTATATCGAACCTAAGTGGTCAGACCACTTTTTTGGGTATGTCCCCATTATAACAAAACCCATTCTCCTGTAAAGCCGCCGAAAACGGCGAAAAAGGGAGGACTTGGTTCATCCTCCCCAGTTTACTGGCAATTCTTTTTGAATTACGCTGTCACTTCCCACAATTTCTCGCGCTTGCTCCAAAAAGGCAGCATCCACCTCTACGCGAATCGCGTCCGGCAGGCGGATTGTCTGCTTTTTTCCTTCGTAGTACAGGACGACGGGAATCGTTCCTTTTTTTTCGACAAACAAGCGCTGCAGCCGGTGCAGTGTCGAATCGCGCTCCTGTTCCGGCGTAATTTTGACAAACAGCACGGGCTCTGTCGACGGCCTGGGCAGTGCTTCAACATCCCACATGCGGGAGACCAGCAGCTTCACCGTATCGTCCTGATGATCCACCCGTGCTTCCACAACGACGATCCGCTCCCGCTTCAGCAGGTCGATGTATTTGGCGTACACCTTTGGAAAGACGACCATCTCCACCTGGGCGGTTTTGTCCTCCAGCGTGACGAAGGCCATCGGTTCCCCTTTCTTGGTCTGAATCCGCCGCTCTTCGACGATCATGCCCACCACTTTCACCGTCTGGTCCCGGGCGCACTCCGCCAGCGCAGAGACGGCGTGCACCTCCGGCCGGTTGAGCAGGTGGGCGAACTGGTCCAGCGGATGTCCGGACAGGTAGACACCAAGCAGTTCCCGCTCTTCTTTCAACTGCTGGCTGCGCGAAAACGGTGGCACATCGGGGTACTCGGACGGCAGGCGCACAGGCTCTGCTCCGTCTTCGCCGGCAAACAGGTTGAGCTGGTCGGCGTCCCGCTCCTGCCGCCTGCCCGTCGCTTTGCCCATCGCCTCGTCCAGCAGCACCATGAGCTGGCTGCGGTGACCGGGCAGCGAATCCAGCGCGCCGCACAGAATCAGCGATTCGACCACCCGCCGGTTGACCAGCCTGCCGTCCACCCGGGCGCAGAAGTCAAACAGGTCGCGGTACGGACGTTTGGCCCGCTCCTGCACGATCGACTCGATGGCGCCGTAGCCGACGTTTTTGACCGCCGCCAGTCCGAAGCGGATCGCCTCCTTTTCCACGGTAAAAAAGGCCTGACTCTCGTTTACGTCCGGGGGCAGCACGGTCAGCCGCAGCCGCCGCGCCTCTTCAGTGTACTCGGCGATGCGCGTCTGGCTGCCGATGGAAAGCGACAGCAGCGCGGCCATGAAGGCGAGCGGGTAGTTGGCCTTCAGGTAGGCCATCTGGTAGGCGATGATCGCGTAGGCGACCGAGTGCGCCTTGTTGAAACCGTAGTCGGCGAAGCGGACGATCAGGTCGTAGATTTCGTTGCCGAGCCGCTCCCCGTAGCCCTGTCTGACGCAGCCGGCGACGAACTTCTCCCGCTGCTCGGCCAACAGTTCCCGTTTCTTCTTGCCCACCGCCCGCCGCAATATGTCCGCCTCGCCCAGGCTGAACCCGGCCAGCTTGGAAGAGATCTGCATGATCTGCTCCTGGTAGATCATGAAGCCGTGCGTTTCTTTCAGGATCGGCTCCAGATCGGGGTGGGCGTAGTGCACCTGGGTTTCGCCGTGCTTGGCCCGGATGTACTGCGGGATAATTTCCATCGGCCCCGGCCGGTAAAGGGCGAGCACGGCGACAATGTCGGCCAGGCTGGTCGGCTTCAGCTCGCGCAGCACGCTGCGGAACCCCGCCGATTCCAGTTGAAAGATCCCCGTCGTCTCGCCGCGGCTGAGCATCCGGAAGGTCTTGGCGTCGTCGGGGGGAATCCGCTCCAGGTCGAGGTCGATCCCCTGTTCTCGCAGATGGCGCAGCGTTTCCTGAATGATCGTCAGGTTGCGCAGGCCGAGAAAATCCATCTTTAACAGACCGATCTCTTCCAGCGCTTCCATCGGATACTGGGTCAAAGCCAAGCCTTCGCTGCCGGTCTGCAGCGGCACGTACTCGGTCAGCGGCTCCGGTGCGATCACTACGCCGGCCGCGTGCGTGGAAGCGTGGCGGGGCAGCCCCTCGACGCCCCTGGCCGCTTCGATCAACTGCTTCGCCTGGCCGTTCGTCTCGCACAGCTTGCCCAACTCTGGATTGAGCTGGAACGCCTTGTCGATGGTCATGCCGGGAGACTGCGGGATCATTTTGGCCACCCGGTCCACCAGGCCAAGCGACAGCCCCAGTGCCCGCCCCGCATCGCGGACAGCAGCCCGTGCCGCCATCGTGCCAAACGTGATGATCTGCGCCACCCGGTCATGACCGTACTTGTCGGCCACGTAACGGATCACCTCGTCCCGCCGCTCAACGGAAAAATCAATGTCGATGTCCGGCATCGTCACCCGCTCCGGGTTGAGAAACCGTTCAAACAGCAGGCTGAAGCGAAGCGGATCAACATTGGTGATCTTCAGCGCATAGGCCACCAGGCTGCCCGCCGCCGAACCGCGTCCCGGCCCGGTCGGAATGCCCTGCTCATGGGCGTGGCGCATGAAGTCCCAGACGATCAGAAAGTAATCGGTAAAACCGGTCCGCGTAATGATCGCCAGTTCGTGTTCCAACCGCTCGCGCACCTCGGGCGTGATCTCGCCGTAGCGCTCGCGGCAGCCTTGTTCGCACAGTTCGCGCAGGAAAGTTGTCGGTTCCTGTCCGGCAGGCAGGGGAAACCTGGGCAAAATGTGCTGGCCAAACGACAATTCCCACTGACAGCGTTCGGCGATGGCGGCCGTGTTGGACAGCGCTTGCGGCGCATAGGCAAACAGGCGGGCCATCTCGTCGCCGCTTTTCAGGTAGTACTCGTCGGTCTCGTAGCGGAATCGGTTCTCCTCGTCCACCGTCTTGCCCTCGCCAATTGCCAGCAAAATGTCATGCTGCCGGTGCTGCTCCCGGTAGACGTAGTGCACGTTGTTGGTGGCGACGAGCGGAATGCCCGTCTCCCGCCCCAGATGGAGCAGCCGCTGATTCAGCCTGCGCTCGATCTCCAACCCGTGATCCTGCAGTTCCAGGTAAAACCGGTCAGCGCCGAACACCTGCTGATACCAGAGCGCCGCCTGTCGGGCTCCCTCGCTGTCGCCGGCGAGCAGCAGCCGGGCCACCTCCCCCTCCCGGCAGGCGCTCAAAGCGATCAGCCCCTCGCTGTAGTGGGCCAGCGCCTCCTTGTTCAGCCGGGGGAGGATGAAGTGGCCCTCCGTGTTGGCCAGCGTTGCCAGCTTGAGCAGATTGCGGTAGCCGCGATCGTTCTCCGCCAGCAGCACGAGATGGTACGGTGCGGGGGCATTGCGCACGCGATCCTGCAGGTTTCCTTCGATGACGTACGCCTCCATGCCGATAATCGGCTTGATGCCTACGTCCCGGCAGGCCTTGTAAAACGGCACGGCGCCGTACAGGTTGGCGTGATCGGTCATCGCCAGGGCCGGCATGCCCAGCTCCGCCGCCCGGCGCACCAGTTCCTCGATGCGGGCCGCGCCGTCGAGCAAACTGTATTCCGTGTGCACATGCAGATGGACAAAGGGGGTCATCGCGTTCCTTCCTCTCTTGTTCCGTCCCGTTGTCGTTTTCTTTCATTATACTTCATCCCGCCCCTGTCAGGGCAGGCGTGGGCTTTACAATCCCTTGCCGCATGGGTATAGTGAAGATAGGGATTCCCTTGCCAGCAACGGCCGTCGAACGGGAATCAAATGAAAGAGACCGAAGCGTTGCCGCGCTCCGGTCATCGCACAATAGACGTTTCCGCAAAGGGAACGGCCCGTTGGGAAGAGGAGTAGGTCGCGGAGCTGTCGGACTCACGCGCGGCCTACTTCTTTTTGTTCGTCAGGAGCATGACAACCAGGCTTCCAAACGCCAGCATCAGACTCAACGCTTGGTATACGGTCATCGCGTCACCCCCTTTCTTGCAGGGATGGAAGTGCCCCCTTTGCGAACTGATGTGCTATTGTACAAGAAAATTATACCACAAAACCATATGAGAACAAACATTCCCCTGTCCAGATTGCCCGCTTTCGCAAACTTTGGTAGGATAGTACCAGATCGCAGGAGAGGATGAATCCATGCATGTGGTTTGCGACCTATGTAACCGGAGTGCTGGCTTCCCTGGTGGCCAGCGTGTACTACAGCATTACCGCTCGTCAGCGTGGGATGCACCCGTTGGCGTCGCGCATGACCCTGGGCAAGATGAACATGTCGCTCGGCGTGTTGGTCACGCTGCTGGGACTCAATCAGTTGACGTTTGACCAGCTGGACGTGATCCGCGTCGTGATCGCCCTGGTGCTCCTGTTTGTCGGCGGTGTCAACCTGATTCTCGGCACACGCAACTTCCTCCGCTACCGCGCTGCGTGGCAGGCGGAACTGAAAAAAGGCTCGTAGCCGTCAGGGGCCGAGCCTGCCATGGGAACGTTTTTCCTCCGTTCCCATTCGTTTTTTCTGGCCAAAATCGCTGTTCCTGCGTATAATGAGCCTGTGTGACATTCTTGCTTCAGACAACCGAAGCGGCAGGTGCCGACGGTTGTCCTTTTTTTGTTTATGCTGCTTTTGCAGCCGCTCCGCTCTTCAGCGCAGGTCTTCCGCCTTGGCCCACATCTCCGGGGGATTCAACTCGTAGATGCCGTTCTCCCGGTACATATAGTGGTTCATCACAAATTCGCGCCGGATCGTGGCGTAATCGTCGTGGAAGCGGCGGATGTACTCGTTGATTTCCCGCTCCTCGTACTTTCGTCCCCGCTCCAGTCCCCGCACCATGTGTTCGAAGACGATCAGCTTTTTCTTTCGCTGAGTCGGGATGTGCTTCAGCCTGCCGTCCGCCGTGAAGAAATGGCGGATCACCTGCATTTTCTCCGCCGCCCACTTCTCGTCCGTTTCCTCCATCTCTGCCGCTCCTTCCGTTCCTTTCGCCTTGTCCAGCAGGGTCAGAAGCGCCTGCGATTTGCGCGTCAGATTGGTCTCGTGCAGGGTAAAGTAAATCGTGTTTTTTTCCCGCCGCTCATAGACGATCCCGGCCTCGCGCAGCTTTGCCATGTGGTGCGTGATGGTGGGCGGGGTGACGCCCAGCTTGCCGGCCAGCGCTTGGCCGTGCAGCGGACCGTTCGCCAGGAGCGCGACGATGCGCAGACGGGTCGGGTCTCCCAGCGCTTTGTAAAATGTGACCAGCTTTTCCAGCTGCATGGAAACCCCCTCCTTCCGTTTCAATCGTGTATATCGTGTCCATTACATTAGATGATTGTCTAATCATAAACATAAGCCGCTTTTTCTCCGCTGTCAATGCGGACCGCGAAACGTCCGGGCCGGTCAGCACGTATATACCAGTAAGAACTGGAAATGTTCAATCGGCAAAGAAAGAAAAAAGGGAGGACAACCATGCGCGATCAATCCCCCTACCGAATCATTCTGTATATCGGTTATTTCCTGATTGGGATGCTCGGTTTTTTCGTTGCAGTCGGACTGCTCAACTTTTTTCTGTCTTCGTACAGATAACCTCACCAATTGACATTGTACAGGTCAGCAAGCCAAAAAGGCCGTCCGCGGCACTGCCGTCCGGACGACCTTTTTTGTGTGTAATTCCGTTTGCGTGATCCCGATTGATTAGCGATCGATGATCTGCGCCGTTACCATCGCCTGTCCCACCTGCTGGTCGCCGTGGTACACGCAGACTTCCACCTTTCCGAAGCGGCGGCTGATGTCCATGAGGCGCGGCCGCACCTCGATCTGGCTCTCCATCTGCACCGGCTTCAAAAAGTAGACGGTGATGTTCTCCGGCACCATGTCCCCGCGCCGCTGCAGCCGCAGCAGGTTGCACGCCGCTTCCACCATGACGGTGGTCATGATGCCGCTGGCAATCGTCCCCAGGTGATTGGTCATCTGGGGTGTCACTTCCCCCTTGTAGACGAGCTGGTCTCCCTGCCGCTCCTCACGGAAGTGGGACATGATCAGGTTGGGGAACGTCTCGCTCATCTGCGGCTGCTTGGCCGTATACTGCAGCGCCTTCAGCACGTCGTTGCGGCTGAGCACGCCGACCAGTTTGCGGTAGTTGTCCACCACCGGCAGCAGTTCGATCCCCTCCCACACCATCAGATGCGCGGAGGAGGCCACGGAGACGCGCGGCGACGTGGTGATCGGATTTTTCGTCATCACCTTGTCGATCGTCGCTGTCTCCTCGTGGCCGATGATGTCTTTCGACGTGACGATCCCAATCAGCCGCATCTGCTCGTCGACGACGGGAAAACGGGTGTCCTGATACAATTCCGTATACTGGTGCCACTTGGCGACCGTGTCCGTCGGGAGCAGCACGGGCGTCTCCGCCAGCGGTTTGAGGATGTCTTCCACCATGACGATCTCTTTTTTGATCAGCCGATCGTAAATGGCCCGGTTGATCATGGAAGCGACGGTAAACGTGTCATAGCTGGACGAGATGATCGGCAAGGCCAGCTGGTCGGCCAACCGCTTTACCTCTTCACTGGTGTCAAAGCCGCCGGTAATCAGGACGGCCGCTCCCTGCTGCAGGGCGATTTTGTGCGCCTGATAGCGGTTCCCCACGATCAGCAGGCTGCCCGCGTCGATGTAGCGCATCATCGCCTCCAACTGCATGGCGCCGATGACGAACTTGTTCAATGTCTTGTGCAGCCCCTCGCGGCCGCCCACGACGTGACCGTCGACGATGTTGACCACTTCGGCGAACGTCAGCCGTTCAATGTTTTCCTTTTGCTTTTTCTCGATCCGCACCGTTCCGACGCGCTCGATCGTGCTGACGTAGCCCTGCGTTTCCGCTTCCTTGATCGCCCGGTAGGCGGTGCCTTCGCTTACATCCAGATCCTTGGCGATCTGGCGCACGGAGATCTTCGTACCGATCGGAAGACGGTCAATATATTGTAGAATTTGTTCGTGTTTGGTTGCCATCTGCTTGTACCCACCCTCCATCCTATGCTTCCACAGCGGTATCGTTGCCCCCGGCTCGCGCTGCAGCCGGGACCGGCCAACCCGGGATGTTCAGGTACTCTCCTGGGTTCACTATACCCGATGGCCGGGTAAAAAAAAAGAGTAGCTTTGCGGCTACTCCGGCAGAAAGTATATCATTAAGGGGGTTTTCATCGTGTCTTTATCTTACCCCGGTAATATTACAGAAAGATTACAACGGCTTTACAGTTTCGTTTCAGAGTACCATGGCCCAAAAAACAGGCCGCATCGCTATCTCCACAAGGCGGCCAACAGCCCCTGCACCAGTCCGATGACACCTCCCAGGATAAACCCGAGAATGGTGATCATGCGAAACTCCCGTCCGGAAATCCCCACGATCATCTCCTCGATCCGTTCGATCGGGAAGCCCTCCACCTGCCTGGTGACGATGTCGCGGACGGAGAGTTTGTGAAACAGCCGTTCCACATTGTGCTCCACTGTCTCCACCATCCAGCGCGCCAGCCGGGGAATCACCTGGTCCGCCACCGTCTGTCGCAGCGGGGAGAGCAGTTGGCAAAGCGGCTTGTCCAGAAGCCGGACGCCCTGCTCCTCCAGCTTGGCAAACAGGGCAGACGACCACGCTTCCACCTGCTGCGCTCCGATCCAGTCATACACGTCCCGCACGGTTTTGTCCAGCCATCTGTCTGCTTCCTGACGCAAAAAGCGGTTCAGCCGATTCACCAGTTCCGGATGGGCCAGCAGGTCGTCCAGGTAGGGAAGCAGTTTGCCGACGATTTTTTCCTCCGTCAGAAACATGCCGACCAAGCCGCCAAACATGCCTCCTCCGCCGAGCATTCCGCGCATCATCTGCTGCACCGTCTGCTGACCGTCGGGTGAGTGCAGATAGGCGCGAAAACGCTCCAGCAGGAGACGGCTGGCATCCTCCAGCGCCGTGTCGATCCGGGCCATGCCCTCTGCGGGGATCAGTTCGCGCAGCCGCTTCTGTTCATGATGATGAATCAGTTCGTTGACAAACGCCTGCCACCGTTGCTGAAGCGGACGGCGCACGCTCTCGCTTATCCCGCCGTCTTCGGCCAACAGCTCGGGAGCGGCAGCGTGCAGAAACTGGCGCAGGGTGCGGCCGTCCGCACACCATCTGTCGACCACGCCGGTCAGCCAGGTGTTCAACGTTTTCTCCATTCCGCTTTGAGCCAGCGCCCGTTTGATGCCCTCGGCGGTCAGCAGGTACTCTTCCACCAGCCGACCCATGTGGACGGCGATCTCATCCCGCCGGCGGGGAATCAATCCGGGTGTAAACGGCACCCGCCAGCCGCCGATCTGCCACGGTTTGTGCGGGCGAAACAGCATGCGGATCGCCAGCTCGTTTGTCATGCCGCCAATGGCGGAACCGACCGCCACGTTCATCAGCAACACTAACCACGCATTCATCTGGCCAAACGCCCTCTCTTCTCCTCAATGGAACCAAAGTATATGCCTGCTCATAAAATAGACTAACTTCATGTCTGATGGGAAGGGGATTGCCATGTCTTACGTTCCAACGGTTCTGCAATCGTACGATCCCAAGACGGACAACGATTTGTATCTGCCCCAAGCGTGTCTTCGCAAGTGGAAGCTGGACACGTCGACGCTTACTGTCCAGTTTGGCAGCAAGACTGCTTGCGCCCGCGTAACGGGCATGGAACGAAGCGGCCTCACCCTGATTCGCCCCTCACTGGCCCACACGCTGCATCTGCCTATGGGAGTTCCCCTGCTGGCACGTTATTACGCGAGCCAGCAGCGTCTTGTTTTTGGCCCCTATCTGGGCGTTCTGGTCTCCCGCTACAACCCCCAGTCCCCAGCCGCCCCGTTTGGTCCGTTCACCTCGTTCTTCGACGAGATAGCGGACGTCTGCCTCCGCCGCGGCGGAATCGTCTGTGTATTTCGCATGCAGGACGTCAACTGGAAACAACAGATCGTCCACGGCATGGTTCGCCACAACGAAAAGTGGCGGCAAACGGTGCTGCCGTTGCCTCAATGCATCTACAACCGGCTTTCCCGAAAGCGGGAGCAAAGCGAGGCCATGGGTGATTGGATCGAGCGGTGCAAGGAATTCAACATCCCGTTTTTCAATGAACAATTTCTCAATAAGTGGCACGTTCACACAGCGCTGGAAAACGAGCCGGCGGCTGCCGAACACCTGCCGCAGACGGTATGCTATTCCGGTCTGACGGATCTGAAACAGATGCTGGAGCAGCACAAAACCGTCTACGCCAAGCCGGCAAACGGCAGCATGGGCCGCGGCATCATCCGCCTGCGGCGCACCGCCGGCGGGTATCAGACAGCCCGGCTCGGCAGCGCGACCCGATCATTTTCCAGTATTTCCGGCCTGCATCGATACCTGCAGAACCGGACAAACGGAAAGCCGTACCTGCTGCAGCAGGGGCTGCCGTTGATCGGCATCCAGCAGCGCCCCGCCGACTTTCGCGTACTGGTGCAAAAAAACCGCAAAGGCGAATGGGCCGTCACGTCGATGGTCGCCCGTCTCGGCCAAAACAGCATCGTCTCCAACGTCTCCCGCGGCGGCGTGATGATCGGTGCCGCCCAGGCTCTGCGCGTCTGCGGCCCCTGGGCAACGGGTACACGTCCGACCGTCGCGACACTGCGAAGCGTTGCGCTGAAGCTCTCCCGGCTGCTGGAGCAGTCGCTCTCCGGCCGGTACGCGGAATTTGGCGTGGATCTCGGCGTCGACATTCGCGGCCGGGTCTGGCTCCTGGAAGTGAACAGCAAGCCCTCCAAAACGGCCAGCGCGATACCTGAGGCGGCCAGGGAAGACAGCTCTGTCCGGCGCGTACGTCCATCCGTTCTGCGCATGCTGGATTACGCCGCCTATTTGTGCGGGTTTCCCCGGACAGCCAAACGGAAACAAACCGGCAAGAAAATCAGACGAAGGTGACCCTCCATGACGGCAAAGCAAAAAAGCCTGGGCATTATGACCCGATGCCACGGCCCGCATTTTCAGGAAAAATCGTACTACAAAAAACTGGCGCTGATCGGACGCAAGGCAGGCATTCACGTCTTTGTCTTTTCACCGCGCCAGGTTGATTTTGAGTCCCGTACCGTCGCCGGGTTCGAATATCGTAACGGCGCCTGGCGCAGCGGAATCTTTCCGCTGCCGGACGTCATCTACGACCGCTGTTTTGTCGGTCCGTCATACCGCCACTATAAACCATTCGTGAAGAAGTTGCAAAACGACCCGCAGATTACGTTTTTGGGCCACGGTCTCTCCGGCAAGTGGCAGGTGCACCAGATGTTGAGCAAGTCGCCGGAGTTGGCGGCGTGGATTCCTCCGACCGAGATACTGACCATTGCCGCGCTGCGGGAGATGCTGGTAACGTACGGTGCTGCCGTAATCAAACCGTCTGCCGGCACGCACGGTGCCGGCGTGGTGCGGATCGTTCCCACTCTCAACGGCTTCGAGATTGTCGGGCGGGATCGGAAAAACGAGCCGTTTTCCCGCACGATTCGCACAGCGCAAGGGCTGAAGAGCTTCATCGCCAGCTTTACCGCCGGGCGGACGTTTCTGGTCCAGCCGTATCTGTCGCTGCACGCACCGGACGGGACGCCTTTTGACGTGCGCGTTCTGGTGCAAAAGAACGGCCTCGGTACGTGGGAAATCACCGGAAAAGCCGTCCGGCTGGGCGACAAGCGCAGCATCACGTCCAATCTCCACGGCGGCGGCAAGGCTGTGCCGCTGGGTCCTTTTCTCGCCCAGCATTATCAGCCGGAAGTGCAAACCCGCATCGAACAGGAAATCGACCGCCTGGCGACTGAGCTTCCTCCCTATCTCGAGAAGGTGCACGGCCGGCTGGTTGAGCTGGGGATTGACGTCGGCATCGACACGGCGGGCAACGTCTGGATCATCGAGGTAAACAGCAGACCGGGACGGACCGTGTTCCGCCTGATTGACGATCCAAAGGCCCGGCTCCGCTCCATCGCGCATCCGGTTCGCTACGCCCGCTATCTCATGAAAAGTATGTAGGAGGTACACAACGCATGGAATCGATCATAGTGCGGCTCCGCTTCCTGTCCTACCCGCATGTCTCCGGCATTATCCTGCCGTCCCACCTGTTCCAAAAGCTGCTGCTGCGTCCCCGCCAAAAGATCAAGGTCTCGCTGGGAAAACGGGAAGTGGTCACGACCGTCTTTCAGGACCGGCGAAATCCGGACAGCAGTATCGTCAAGGTCACGAGCCTGTTGAAAGCCGATCTGGGCATTCCGCACGGCGGGCTGATCCACATCAAATGGGAAGATGACACCCTGCGCATCGGCCCCTCCATCGGTATTGTCACCACTGGACTGCGCAGCAATTCCCGCCAGCCGATCGGAGCGCGCACCTCGTTTTTTTACAACCTGCTGCAGGCTCAAGAGGGGAAAGGCGTCTTTTACTTTATCTTCTCTCCGCACGACGTAAACTGGAACGATCACCGCGTGGACGCCTGGTTTTTGCGCCCGTCGAAGCGAGGCGGATACGTCTGGCGGAAAATGAACACCGCCCTGCCCGACGTCGTCTACGACCGCATTCCTTCCCGGATGATGGAGCGTCAGGAAGCGGTTCAGGAATTTAAATTCAGGCTGGCTCACTACGTAAATCTGCCGATGTTTAACCAGGGGTTTTTCGACAAATGGACCGTGCATCAAATCCTCTACCCCAATCCCGAAGTGAATGAACACATCCCGGAAACCTATTCCTCGCCGTCGCTGCAGACGCTCCGCACGCTTTTGCGGAAATACCCGCTCGTCTATCTGAAGCCGAAAAACGGCAGTCTGGGGTACGGGATCGTCAAGATCGTCCGCCATCCGGGCCGCGGCTTTGACGTCACCTACCACTCCGGCAGCAAAATCGTCAAGCGGCGCTTTGCCAAGCTCTCCTCGCTGTACCAGCACGTGTTTCGCACCCGCCGTGTCGGCTCCTATCTGGCTCAACAGGGCATCTCGCTCATGACGTTTGACGGCCGGCCGTTTGACTTCCGCGTCCACCTGCACAAGAACCAGCAAAACAAATGGGTCGTCTCCTGCATGGCAGCCAAAGTGGCCGGCTCCGGCAGTGTCACCACCCACGTCCGCACCGGCGGAACCGTCATTCCAGGCGATGAACTTCTGACATACCTGTTCGGCAGAAAGAAAGACCTGATGGTTGAACGCATCACCCGAGCCGCCATCCTCATCGCCACTGCGCTCGAACAGGCGAGAGGGACAGACATGGGAGAACTGGGGCTGGACATGGGGATTGACACCCACGGCCACGTCTGGATGTTTGAAGCCAATTCCAAGCCGGGGCGGTCCATCTTCAAACACGCCAGGTTGAAACAGGCGGACCAGGAATCCAGCCGCCTGCTTGTCGACTACAGTTGCTATCTGGCCAACTTTTAAGCAGCGAGGCGAACCACCGTACAGGAAGGAGGAAACACCCATGCTCCAACAGCGCTCCGGGTGGCTGACCATCCTCCCCAGCGGCCGATGGTTTTTGCACGTCCCGCGACAAGCGCTCACGCCGAACAACCCCCGGCAGTTGATTGCCCACCTGGGGCCGTTTGACTGCAAAAAACGGCTGCACCTGGGCAATCCAAAGCCGAAGCCGGGCCGCATCCGTACCCGCATCAACTGCAAGACCGTCGACAACACTTTGAAGATCGGACCGTTGATCGGCATTCTGACTGTCGGGGACGGACCGACCTTTCTCGGCAATCGTGACCATTTCAAGGACCTCTCCCTCTCCGGCAAAAAGTTGGGCGCGTTGGTCTACGTATTTACTCCACAGGGGATCAACTGGGAAAAGAAACACGTCCGCGGCTATCTGTACGACGATCAGCAAAATCAGTGGCTGGAAACCGTGCTGCCGTTTCCGCACGTCGTCTACAACCGCGTCCCGTCGCGCCAGGCGGAAAGACGCTCGGACGTGAAGCGAGCCCTGGATCAGATCGAGGACTTGCAGAACGTCACGCTTTTCAACCGCTGCTTTTTTGACAAGCACACGCTGTTTCGCATGCTCAGCAGCCACGCAGAGGTAGCCCCCTTTTTGCCGGAGACGAAGAAGCTGGATACGTTTGCCCATTTTCGGACCTTCTGCAACAAACACCGGTTTGTCTACCTGAAGCCCGTTCGGGGCAGGGCCGGTCAGGGCATCATGCGGGTGGAGCTAAACAAGAACGGCTGGTTCCTGCAGCGACTGCAGGAAAAACGCGCGATTTCCCGCCGCTTCTCCTCGCTGTACGCCGTCTGGAAACACGTCAAATTGCACATGCGGAAACAGGGGTACATCATGCAGCAGGGAATCCATCGGGCGCTGTATCTGGGAAAGCCGTTTGACGTGCGCGTCCTGGTGCAGAAAAACGGCAAGGGCGAGTGGTGTGTCACCGGAATCGGCATCCGTCGCGCCGGATCGCAAAACATCACCACCCATGTGCCGCGCGGCGGCTCGATTCACCCCCTGTCCACCGTGCTGAACGCCCTGTTCCAGGAAGATGCTGCGGCTGTTGAAACGAAGATCAAGGAGACCTCGCTGACCATCGCCCGCGCCCTGAACGAAGAGATCAAAGCCTTGGCGGAAATGTCGATGGATCTGGGACTGACCGCGGAAGGACAGCTTTGGTTTTTCGAGGCCAATGCCAAGCCGGAAAAGTTTGACGAACCGTCCATCCGCCGTTCCTCCCTGTCCAACCTGATCCGTTACGCACAATACGTCTCCCGCCTTCCCGGCGGCAAGGGAAAGGCGGCGGGATCGAGGAGCTAAATCGCCGGCTGATTGAGGCCGGCATGTTTTTTACCCATGTGCAATTGTAGGCATAGTACCGAGCATCCGTTTTCTTCCAAATGAGAATTCTCTTGAATTGACGTTGCGTGCATGAGCTTCTAATCCTTGGAAATGATAATGGCAGGAGGTGTAAACACACATGAATCACTTCACACAAAACCAACAATATCAGCAGTTTCCGTCCATCGGTGCCCCTGCCAGCGCCATGTTTCAACCTGGTTTTGCCGGGACCAACGTGCAGGAGGTGCGCCAACTGAACCAAGGCGGTTATTCCGCATCCCTGAGCGGCGGGTACGCGCAGCAAGCTCAACCTCAGCAGCCGATCAGCCATTCGTTCGGCAGCGCTCAAGCCATTTTCCAACCCGGTTTCGCCGGGACTAACGCACAGGAAGTCCGCCAGCAAAACCAAGGCGGCTATTCCGCATTCCTGGGCGGCGGGTACGCGCAGCAAGCTCAGCCGCAGCAGACGATCAGCCCGTCGTTTGGCGGCGGTGTGCAGGCCGTGTTTCAACCCGGCTTTGCCGGCACCAATGTACAGGAAGTGCGCCAACTGAACCAAGGCGGCTATTCCGCATCCCTGAGCAGCGGGTACGCGCAGCAGGCTCAGCCGCAGCAGTCGATCAGCCCGTCGTTTGGCGGCGCCCAAGCCATTTTCCAACCTGGCTTCGCCGGCACCAACGTGCAGGAAGTGCGCCAGCAAAACCAAGTTGGCTATTCCGCATCCCTGGGCGGCGGGTACATGCAGCAGGCTCAGCCGCAACAGTCGATCAGCCCGTCGTTTGGCGGCGCCCAAGCCATTTTCCAACCCGGCTTTGCCGGCACCAATGTGCAGGAAGTGCGCGCCCTCAATGCAGGCCAGCCCGCTCCGCAGCAAACTGGCTCCATCTTCCCGAGCAGTTTCTGATGTCGGCACAACCGGCTTACATGAAAAACGTGACCGTCCCAAAACGGGCGGTCACGTTTTTTCGTGTTGATTGCAAGCATGTCCTGCGCCGGGCAGATTGCCTCAGCCGGAGACGGTCGGCGCAGCGGAGGGTTGGGCTTCTCTTGCGGCCATGATCGCCGCATACAAGTCATGCAGGTCTTGCAGGCTCTGCTCGTCCACGGTAAATGTCACGTCTCCAAACGTGTATCCGTCCCTCTCGACGCACGCCAGACCAGGGCCGTCATGCTGCCACTGCACCTGGACGCAGGCCTCTGTCTCATCCAGCAGCTCCCGCACCTTTACGTGCTTTTCCAACGTATCGCGGAAGCGCTCCATTACCTCCGCCTGACGCTCGTCCTGCCGCGCCAGCCGATAGAGAGCCATCTCTATTTGCAGCCAGCAGGTGACGTAGAAGTGAAACTCCAGAAACAGCGTGGTCATCGCCTGCCGCAGTGCCGCGTCGCTGCCGCTCTCCCCTCTTTGCAGCCAGGCTGCCCTGACGTCCGCCTTTTTCTCCTGGATTAGATCGTAGTGGCTGACCGCTCCCCGGTAAAACTTGCGCACGATGTTGTACAGCATCTCCGGCGTGCGGGGCGGCAGCCCCCGGTAGCGATGTTTGACATCCCGCATCGTCACGTCGCCTCTTCCTGTGGTTTCTCGTGCTTTCATTGTACCGCAGAACCGGCGATCGTGCGCACCAAAAACCTCTGATTACAATTTACAATGTCTTCATGCCGGGCTTCCAGTTGGCCGGGCAGAGACCGCCCGCCTGCAGTGCCTGCAGCACGCGGAGCGTTTCGTCGACGCTGCGGCCGACATTCATGTCCGTCACGACCTGGTAGCGCAGCACACCTTCCGGGTCGATGATGAACAGACCGCGATGGGCCGCGCCGGTTTCTTCGTCAAGCACGCCGTAAGCCCGGGCCGTCTCCTTGGTAAAGTCGCTGGCCAGCGGGAACTTCACGGGCCCGATGCCGTTTTGGTCGCGCGGCGTTTGAATCCAGGCGCGGTGCGTATAGACGCTGTCCGTCGACACGCCCAACACTTCGCAATCCAGGTCGTGGAATTCGTCCAGGTGATCGCTGAACGCGGTCACTTCCGTCGGGCAGACAAAGGTAAAGTCAAACGGCCAGAAGAACAGAACGAGCCACTTTCCTTTGTAATCGGCCAGGGTGACGCGCTCTTCCAGCGTCTCCAGGTTTTTCGTCGTCAGCATGTTAAAATCGGGGGCCGGTTTGCCTACTTTCAGTTCCACTTGCGGTGCTGTCACGTTCGTTGTCATGATGATGTCTCTCCTCTCCGGGTATGGGTATTGGGTTACTGGGCCTGTTCTTCCAGGCTGGCCAGCGCTTTTTTGATGCGGTTCGGGTTAAATCCGAGAATCTGCTTGTCGCCGATCAGCGTCAGCGGCACGGACATCACGCCCAGACGTCCCAGCTCCTCGCGATACGCCTCGTTTTCGTCAATGTTGCGCTCTTCGTACGCGATGTTTTGCTCCTCCAGATAGGATTTCAACTGCTTGCAGAAGCCGCAGTTGGTGCTGGAATACACGATTGCTTGTGCCATGAAATGATCGCTCCTCTTCTCTTTGGAATGCTTATTTGTACTGTGGTACGATTTTGGACCGCTTGTTGATGTACTTGTCGGCAGCCATCGCCGCGATGGCGCCGTCAGCGGCTGCAACGACCGCCTGCTTGACCGGTGTTTTCCGCACTTCGCCGGCGCCAAACACACCCGGTACGGCAGACTGCATGTACTCGTCGAGAATCATGTACCCTTCTTCATCCAGCGGGACCTGATCCTCGAGAAAATCGGTGCCTGGTTTGCTGCCCGACAGGAAGATGAACACGCCGTCGACAGACAGCAGCTCCTCTGCGCCGTCCGGCCGCCGGATGCGGACGCCTTCCACCTTCTGTTCGCCGACGATCTCCAGCGGACGTGTGCGGAACATTACCTCCGTATTGGGCAGCTCCGGCATCTCGTCTACGCCCTGCAGGTCGCCGCGCGGGATGATGAAGGTGATCTTGCCGGCAAATTTGGTCAGCGCCATGGCTTCTTCCAGCGCCTCTTCCGTGTCGCCGATGACCGCGACGTGCTTCCCTTGGTAAAACGCGCCGTCGCAGGTGGCGCAGGTGCTGACACCTCTGCCCAACAGGCGTTCCTCGCCGGGCAGCATGCGGTTGCGTCCCTTGGAGCCGGTGGCGACAATCACCGCTTTGGCTTCAAACGTACCGTGCGCGGTGTAGATGCGTTTCACCTCGTCCTCCACATCCACGGCCGTAATCGTCGTCTGCAGGAACTCGGCGCCAAAGCTCTTGGCCTGCCGATTCATTTTGTCCAGCAGTTCTTTACCCGTCAGCTCGCCTTCCACGCCAGGGTAGTTGGCGATCTTATGGGTCAGGGCAAGTGCGCCGGTGCCGGGCGCTTTGTCGATCACCAGTGTCTTCAGGTTGCCCCTCGCCGTATAGATGGCTGCGGATGTGCCTGCCGGACCTGCGCCGATCACAATCACATCGTACATTCCAGCTCCCCCCTCTTTCCCAAATCAAATTAAAATAATTATCAACTAGGAACAGTTATCATTATACTTGATACAAAATGAAAGTCAATATCTATTTATAATTATTTTAAATAAAAACACGTATGTAAAACATGTTTGACATTTTTCCATATGATTGGTACGCTGTATATGTAAAACATCTTTTACATTTCCCCAATGGAGAGACCGCCATGGAAAACAAGATCAAGCAGCTGCGCAAGCTGAATAACATCTCCCAGGAAGAACTGGCCAAGATGTGCGGCGTCTCCCGGCAGACCATCAACGCCATTGAAAACAACAAGTACGATCCCAGCCTCAAGTTGGCGTTTCAGCTTGCCCGCGCGCTTGGAGTGACAGTCGACGAATTGTTTCACGCGTAAGGAGGAGATGTAAGATGAAGATGACGACACGGATATGGGGTGCCGCAATAATCGGAACGGCCACTGTCATCATTGCGGGGTTTACCGCATATAAGTTGCTGATGGGCCAACCCGTCGGCTTCAATGAGTTGATGCCCACGGCTGTTCTGCTCGGTTCGTTTTTTACCGCAATCACCTGGGGATCGCCTGAAGAGGGCGACGGCCCAGCCCAGGATGAAGAACTGGGTCGGTATATCACGATGAAAAGCGCCAAAATTAGTTACTTTATCCTCATCGGCCTGCTGCTCGCTGCGCTCGCCGTGGAAAAATGGGCGTTCGACCGGGAAAACATGGCGCTGATTGTGGTCACCTGCTTCGCGATGATCGTTTTACCCTTTACGGAATGGATCGTGTCCAGGCAGTACCGCTGAAAGGAAATCTCCCCAACGCACACAAGCCCGAGCTGTCCCGCCCGGGCTTGTGTTTTTTCTCTCCTATAAACCTATAACACGTTGGCTGTGCAGATGTGCCGGTAGCGATTGCAGCGGCCCATCCCCTCCGCGTCCGCTCTCTTTCGGCCGTCAAAGAACAGTCGCTCCGCTTCCAGTTCCTCGATTCGTTCGATCGTTCCCTGCAGATAGTCCGTGACGCGCCGGATCGTTGTGTCAATCCGCGCAAGCAGTCCGCCGTAGCGGATATCCAGCACCTCCCAGCCAAACGGCTTGTAGATGCGATGCCACTGATCGCGATGCACCTGCCGCAGTTCATCGACGCGCCGGTGCAGTTCGGGCAGATCGCGGGTGCACAGCTGCTCCAGCTGATCCCGCCTGTTTTCCTCGTACGAGCGCTTCAGCCTGATGCCGATCTCGCTTTTCACGCTCAAGACTTCACACAGCCTGACCGGCACCTCAAATACGTGCCGCCACGCCTCGTTTTTCCGCGCCGCCTCTGCCAGCGCACCGGCCAGCCAGCGATAATGGGAAGCGACGTCCCGCCCCTCCACGTGCCGGTCAAACAGACCAAGCAAGACGTCCTGCCAGAGCAGGTACCGGCCGGGATTGTCCGGCTCCAGCGGCTGCCGCCACTCGGCACCGGGGGGCGTGTCAATCGAGCCGAGCAGCCTGAACGCATCGGGATCGGCGCCCGTGCAAAAGCGAAATCGCCTGTTCAGCTTGCCCTCGTCCAACTGCCGGGCGTAGCCGTGTTCGGCAAACAGCTGCAGGCCGAGCAGGCTGGAAAACAGGTGATTCTCCCCTCCGTCGTCCATCCAGATCGTGGCAAACACATCCCTGATCCCCTCCCGCTTGCACGCCTCAAGCGCTGCGTTGGTGGCGAGGAACGTTTTCTCGTAATGGGTCCCGATCCCGGAAAACGTCCAGATTCCCCCGGCAAAGACGGGCGGGGAGCCGAACTGCTTGTGCAGACGAATGTACTTCTCGTAAAAGGCCGGGTCGGTGTGGTAGTAGTCCCAGTAGACATACCTGACGTCCTGCGGCATGCCGGCGATCACGTCTTCAGGGATGACGGCGGCCTCATCGTAATAGTCACCTGTCTTTGACCCGATCCGGATGTACATGTCGCTCCAGATCATCGGCGTAAGCCCCAGTCTGCGCGTAATTGCCAGCACGCTGTTCAAGTGCTGCGTCATGATGTCAAACCGGGACCGGTACCCGTGCAGGTCTAGATACCTCCCTCTCCCCAGCCCGTGCGCTTCGTCCATCCCGATGTGAATGTTCTTGCTGCGAAACGGCCTGGAGGCTGCCGTGATCATCTCTTCGACAAATTGATAGGTTCGCTCGTCCCCCGCCAACAGCACGTCCGACGTGTCCCGCAGTCCGTCAGCCGCCTTCCACTTTAAAAACGTCTCCAGGTGAGCCAGGGTCTGGATGCACGGGATGACCTCTATGCCAAACTGATGGGCGTAATCGTCGATCTCCCGTAGTTCCCGGTGCGAGTACCGGCCGCGCATGTAGCCGAAGTAGGGTTTGCTGTCGACAGTGTACGTGTCTTCCGTGTACAGCATCAGCACATTCAGGCCCATGACTGCCATGTGCCGCAGCAGCGTTTTCACGCTGTCCACGGTCGGCACGGCATTGCGCGACGCGTCCACCATCACGCCATTCATGGCAAACTGGGGTTCCTCCCGTATCCGGACCGGCCTGGTTGGCCCCTCCCGCAAAGCCTCTGCGAGCAGGCCAAGACCGCGGAAGAAGTGAATCGGCTGATCGTAGCGAATCTCGCCCCGTCCGTTTTCCCACGATACCGTCAAGTCACCCGGCGTGCGGATTGCGCGAACGGGTATGCCGTCCGGCGCGAGATACACGCCCAGCTGCCCGCCAAGCGCTTCCACACCCGCCGCCAACTCCGCCAGTTCTCCGTCCAGGCAAATGCCAAGCCGTGTGCTCATCCGTTTCTTTTCCTCCCCTTCGCATAAGCACTCACACCTTCACCACATACGCCTGCCCGCCCTGCCCCGCATCGCGGCGAATCAGTATTACCTCACCGCTCATGTGCGTTCCGGCGAATTGATAGCTGTCCGGTCCTTGATGAGAGAAGAGCGCCACCGCCGACCGCCCCTCCCGCCGGATCTCCAGCGCCGTTACCTGCTTTGCATCCAACAGGCGGTCCCGCGTATCCCTCACCTCCAGTTCCCGCACGAAAAGGCCGGCTTCCTCCCGCCCCAGATGGGTGGTCAGGACAGTTACAAAGGCGTGAAACCCGTGTGCCGCCTGCCGATAGACCAGCTTCTTCGCCGCCCGCTTCTGGTTGTAGTGGCGGGAAATCCAGCAGGGCTGCATCGTCCATTCGCCTTGGCCGAGCTGTATCAGGGTCAGATTGGCGCCCTCGGAAAAGGCGGTACGGGCCGTATTTGTCTCCCGATCGATCTGCAGCGGGACGTCCTCGGCAAAGTGAAAGTGCTGCGCGTATCCGTGAGCGCCTTCGGATCGGAAGGTATCCACCACGATCCAGCAGTCCGGCGGCACGTACAAAATCCGCCGCAACACCTGCACCGGCTGGCTGAGCGACAGGTACCCGTCGTGCCCCGCCTGCGCGTACGCATACGCCTCGTGAATGCGACAGTACCTGTCAACGGGCAGCGCCGTCCTGCCCCACAGCCACGAGTCGATGTAAGCGGACATCGGCAGGCCGTCCACGGTGACGACGTTGTGCTGAAACGCTTCCTTAAAATATTTGCGCTCGTCGTTTTCCATGTAGGTATAGCGGCCGGCATCGACGAGAAACTCGCGACCGTAGGCAGACAGCTCGATGTGCAGCAGATCGTCGTGACCGTGCGCTTTTCCCGTCAGGGCCATGTGTCCGGCGTCAAACAGCAGATAATGGGCGTCCGGCGACCACTCGCTGCGCATGGCGACATACCCCGCCTGTTCGAGATGAACCGAAACAAACGCAGGTGGTTCGGCCGGGAGCCGCTCGTACGCCTCCACCCCCTCGCGGCCAAAGTACCAGATGCCCTGATAGTCCAGCACGGGATAGGCCTGCGATTTCAAATCTCCCCGGGAAAACAACACGGCGCCCTGGCAGAGGATGTCGCGAATGTCGGTATCGTCGCTGTCGCTGGCCATCGGCTGGTGACCGTTTGGTTTCATGAGCGCGAGCGAAGCAGTGTACATGTTATGGAGCGTCCGCTTCAGCTCGTCGGGATACGCCACTCCGTTTTTCTCCGCCAGCCAGACGCATTCAAACAGACACTGCAGCACTTCGTGGTGATACATCGGAGACTGTTCGTTGTGCATGCCGTCTTCAAACACCTGCAGGCGGACCATCGCGGACAGCCGCTCGATGGCCGCGCGCAGCCACGTCTGCGCCTCAGCCAGGTCAGGAAACAACAACCCGATTTGAAACAATCCGTTTGTTTCCAAAAATCCCCAGTTGCTCTGCCGATCGTGCGGCACGTAGGCGATGTGCAGATACATGCCGTGCAGCCGCAGCGCCTCCCAAAACAGCCGCTCTTCGTCCCTTCCCCATGCGGGAGAGCTGCGGACACAGTGATAGCCCTTGATCCAGTTGACGATCCGGATGCCGCTGTCCAGTTTGCGCCACGTATCCTTTACGTTGTAATAACGTTCTCGGCTGGCGTGCACCTCTTCTTCCGTCAGCGGGTTTTGCTCCAACCAGTCCTTCATCAGCCGAACAAAGCCGGCCGCGTACTTTTCGTCGCCGGTCAGCCAGTACGCCTGCCCCAGTTCCGCCATGTACCGCGCCCGATTGAGCATGACTGTCCACTCAAAATCACCGTTGTGCCGGTACGTCCAATCGATGCGTCCGGGAAAGGTGACCGGCGTGTCGCAGCGCTCCATGTCCCAGCGGTGGGTAAAGATAAAGGTGTTTTCGCAGGCGAGGTCCGCCCGTTTCAACACCTCGTCCACCTCCTGCGGCCAATGGGATCGGCAGGCGGCAACCACATAGTCCCGGTCCTGCTCAGACCAAAAATACGCAGGCGTTGTCCTGTGTTCAGCCATGATTTCTCCTCCTCGCGAAGCGGGACGTCCTTTACGCGTGACTCGTCCCCGCTCCGTTCATTCTGTACGCGCGATCATCTTTACCTCTTCGAGCGATTGCGTGACGCACGACTCCGCCTGCTCGCCGAAGTATTCGAAGGAGACAAAGCCCCGGTAGCCGCGCCTGACCAGCTCAGCCAACAGCTTCCGATTGTCCACGTCCCCCGTAAAGACGGAGACGGGAACGCTGTCGGCCCACCGCTGCGGCTGCCAGCGGTAGTTTTTGAGATGGACGTGATCGATCCAGCGGTACAGGCGATCCAGCGCGACCAACTGGTCCCGTCCGTCCACGTACAGGTTGAAGCCGTCAAAAATCAGGCGCAAGCGCGGATGATCGGCCGCAGCCAGCAGCGTTTCCACTCCCTCGATGCTGTCGGCGTAGGTGTTGTTGTGCAGCTCCACGGCCACGGTTACACCGTATTGCTCCCCTCGCTTCGCCGCCTGCTGCAGGGCGGCAATCATCCGCTCCCGCTCTTCTGCCGTCGACTGAGCAAACGGCTTCGTGCCGGCAAAGACGCGCACGGCCGGACAGCCCAGCGCGACCGCCTGCCGCATCGCTGCCTCCGTCTCCGCCAGACTCTCCGCTTCCCTGCCGGGAGAAAAATTGGCATACGTGCTGAGCATCGGCACGGCCATCCCCAAGCGGTGCAGCAGGTCGCGCACCTGCGTCAGCGTCCTGTTACGTCCTTTTTCTTCGGCCAGATGTCCCGTCCAGATTTCGAGCCCGTCCAATCCCAAGCGTCTGGCGACAGCGACTGCCTCTTCCAGCGAGTGTTCCTTCCATCCCGTCGTGCACATGCTCCATTTCACCGCGCTGACCTCCCCTGTGCGACTTCCACTTCCGCGCCGAGGTGATGCGAGCGATACATCGCCTCCACCACGCCGACGACACTTTTCCCATACGCCCCGGAGCACTCCGGTTCGGAGCCGGTGCGGATTGCCGCAAGCAGCGCCGCAAACTGCAGGGCGAACGGATCAGCTTCCTCTTCCACCTCGACGCGCCGGTACTCCCCGCCGTCGCTCATCCACAGCCCTTTGCCGCTGACCAGTTTCAGCATCCCGCCGGTAAAGATCAGCTCGGTTTCGTCTTTCGCCGCTCCCTTGTATCCGGACTGTGAAATCGTCGCCACCACGCCGCTGTCCGTCTCCAAATAGGCCAGGCCGCTCCCCTCGACGTCTCCCCTCGGGCCGAAGTGGCTGACAGATGCCTTCACCCGGACCACCCTGCTGTCCGTCAGCCACTGCAGCTTGTCGACGGAATGGACGCCCAGATTCATCAGTATGCCGCCGCCCGCCTTGGCCTTATCCAAAAACCAGGCAGGCCGCTCTTCACGGAAGTAGTGGAGGTGGCGCGTGTCGTTGACCATCACCAGCCGGCCCAGCGCCCCGGTTTTCATCAGCGCTTTGGCTTTGCGGTTCTCCGGCTTGAAGTGCTGGGTATGCCCCACCATCAGCGTCACGCGGTGCTGCTGCGCCGCCCGGATGATCGCATCGCACTCCGCTTCGTTCCTCGCCATGGGCTTTTCCAACAAGATGTGGCAGCCGTGCTCCGCAGCGAGGACGGCGGCCTCCCGGTGCAGGTGGTGCGGCAGGGCCACAACCGCGATATCAGGCTGTTCCCGTTCCACCATCTCCCTGTAGGACGTGTAGGGAGTGACGCCGAAGCGTCTGCCAACCGCCTGTGCCCGCCCGGCGTCGATGTCGGCGACCGCGACCGCCTTTAGCTCGCTGCTCGTTTTGATCGCCTCCAAATGGCTGTTGGCGATTTCGCCCGCCCCGATGACGACGACCCGGTACATGTCCATCACCCTTTCCGCTTGCCGCAGGGAGCTGTCCCGCGGCCGTTTACTTCAAACCGGAACTGCCTGCTCCGTGGACAAAGTACTTTTCTCCGATGAGAAAGACGATGAGAATGGGCAGGAGACTCAACAGCGCGGCCGCCACCAGGTACTGTTCGTTCCCGAACCACTGCCCCTGCAGCGCCAGGATGCCGATCGGCAGCGTGTACTTTTCTTTGGACGTCAGGTACAGCACCGGCATCAGAATTTCGTTCCACTTGGTCATGAAGGTAAAGATGGCCAGCGTGGCGAGAGCCGGCTTGCACATGGGCAAAAATATCCGCCAGTAGATTTGGAACGGATTGCAGCCGTCCAGCTTGGCCGCGTCTTCATACGCGGTCGGGACGCTCAAAAACGCCTGCCGCATCAGGAAGATCCCGAACGGCTGCCCGAGCCACTCGATAATCCACAGCGGCATCAGGGTATCCAGCATCTTTAGCTCCTTGAAGATGATAAACTGCGGAATCATCGTCACAACGGCGGGAATCATCATCGTTCCCAGCACGATCAGAAACAGCGTGTTTTTGAAGGGAAAATCCAGTCGGGCAAACGCGTAGGCGATCATGGAGTTGGACAGAATGGCCCCGATGACAGACAGGATCGCGACGATCAGGCTGTTCAACGTGTAGGTGCCAAAATCAGCCATGTTCCAGACTTCGGCGTAGTTGCTCCACTGCACGGGATCGGGCAGCCACGTGGACGGTACGGCCGTGTACTGCTGATACGTCTTCAGCGAGTTGAATACGGCGGTGACAAAGGGCACAAGCATCACGAGCGAACTGAACAGAATCACAGCGTAGCCGGCTGCTTTTTTCAATCGGAAGTAGTTCATGGAACGCCTCCTTTCACTCCGGGACCCATCCTTATTTCTCGTAATACACCCAGCGCTTTTGCAGTTTGACCTGGATCAGCGTAAGCACGAACAAAATGATGAACAGCACCCAGGCGATTGCCGAGGCATAGCCCATATGGAGGAAGGAAAAGCCTTCGCGATACAGGTACACCATCAGCAGCAGGCTGGCGTTGTTGGGGCCGCCGGCCGCCGTGGCGTCCACCGATCCGCCGGTCATCACGTAGATTTGCTCAAACGCCTGAAACGTGGAGATGGTGCTGAGGATGAGGACCAAAAAGGTCGTCCCGGAGATCATCGGCATGGTGATCTTGAAAAACTTTTTGACTGTTCCCGCTCCGTCGATGTCGGCCGCCTCGTACATCTCCTGCGGAACGTTTTGCAGACCCGCCAGAAAGATCACCATGATGTAGCCGACCCCCTTCCAGACAGCCACCAGCACCAGGATGGGGATGACCAGCAACTCGTCCTGCAGCCATTTCTGCGGCTCCAGCCCCAGCCGCATGAGCAGGGAGTTGGCCATGCCGAAACGCGGGTTGAAGATCGCGTCGGCCACGTAGTAGATCACCGTCCAGGAGGAGATGACCGGCAGAAAATGGGCCAGCCGGATCAGCTTCAACCCCCTCAGCTTCTGGTTCAGCGCGACCGCCAGCACCAGTGCCAGAAAGGTCTGGGCCGGCACGAACAAGACGGCGAAATAAACGGTGTTCCACAGCGCTTTCCAAAACACCGGGTCCTGCACCAGCTTCTCGTAATTGGCCAGACCCACCCACTTTGGCGGATTCAGGATGTCATAGTCCGAAAAACTGAAATAGAGCGAGGCGAGAAACGTCACCGCCACAAACACGACGAAGTGGACGATGTAAGGGGAGACCATTAAAAGTCCCCATCTCCCCTCGCTCTTCTTTAGGGCATTTTTCTTCACCGTTTCCATCTCGACGCGCCCTCACTTTTTGTAAAATGCGTCCAGCACCTGCTGCACTTCTTGATCCGCCTTGGCCATCGCTTCCTCTACCGACATCTCGCCCAAGAAGGCACGGTTCATGTTGTCGTTAAACTTGCTCAGCCACTCTTCCCACACCGCGTTGTCGTCCAGCCGGCCGGCGAAGGCGAAGCTGTCCAAAAACGCCTGCTTGTTTTGCGGCGGAGTGCCGGTATCGAGGAACAGCGGGGAGTTCGCCACCGATTTTTTCACCGGCACCGCTTCGCCCAGACGGGCCCATTCCTGCTGCACCTCGTCGTCCGTCACCCAGTACTTGATCCACTCCCAGGCAGCCTGTGCCTTCGCGTCGCTCGTCTTGCTGTTGATCACCCAGGAATTGGCGATGATCGGGGCAAACCGCTTGCCGTCCGGCCCTTTGGGCAGCAGGGTAACGTCGTAGTTCAGGCCCGCTTCGTTGGCCGCCAGCACCCTGGCGTAAATGCCGATCCGCATCGCTGCCTGCCTGCTGGGGAACGGGGCGACCGGGCTTTTAAAGCTTTTCAGATCGCTCGGATCGGTAAACAGGTTGCGCTTCATCCCGTCCACAATCCACTCCAGCGCCTGCTTGTTTTCCGGCGATTGGATGATCGATTTTTGCATCGTCTCGTCCAATACGCCGCCGCCGTAGGACTTGAGCACGCTCATCCAGCCCTCGGTGATGCTGAAAAAGGCCAGGCCGAATTGATTGACAGCCTTTCCGTCAAAGGCCGGGTCGCGGGCATTGCGTCCGCTGCTGTCAAGCGTAAGCACTTCAGCCGCTTGTTTCAGATCGTCCCAGGTCCAGTTTTCGTTCGGGTACGGCACTCCCGCTTTGTCAAACATCTCCTTGTTGTAAAACAGCACCGCGATCTGCAGCCCCTGCGGCACTCCCCAGTAGCGTCCGTCGGCGTCCTTGTTGAACTCCAGGCCGTAGTAGTCGTCCGTGTTCAAGTCCCTCATGACCCAGTCGGTCAGATCCCTGGCAGCCCCCCGCTCGGCAAACTTGGCCACGTAGACACCGTCGGAGAGCCAGACGTCAGGCGCGCTGCCGGCGGCAATCTGGGTGTCCAGCTTTTGAAAGAACTTGCCGTATGGCGCCGATTCTGTCGTCACTTCGATGTTGCGGTGCTTTTCCATGAATCGCTTCACCAGCTCCTGCATTTTTGCATCCGAGGAGCCGGACGAGTAGTAGCCGAGTTTTATGGACACCTTTTCGCCGGTCTCTCCAGAGGCGTCCTGGCTGCCCGAGCAGCCGCTGATGAGCAGCGTTCCGCTCAGGCCAACGGCTGCCAGCCATTTGATGATGCGGTGTTTACGCATGCGAATCCCCCCGTTTTTTTCCGTTACCAATCGGATGAGCCGGGTCTGCCGTCAGGACGGTGGACCGCTCATCCAGGTCCAAGCCCCATTCGGCAATAATATTGAAAACATTCAGATAAATGCTGCTGTACTTCAACTGTACGCAATCCCCAGATAATGGGTCAATGTCGAAAACCCGTCTGAAATTCCTTCCCGCTCACTCGGCCGAGGCCCGCTCATGCTCGCTGTGGTTGATCGGAGAGGCGGCAAAAGAGAGGCGGTACACCTGCCGCGGCCTGCCCCGCGACGTGATTTTTTCCACCCCGACGATCTCCACCAGCCCGGCGTCGAGCCACTGCAGCAAGATGCGGTGGGCGCTGCGTACGGTCACCCCAAGAATCGAGGCCAGCTCTTGCGCGGTGTACTCCGTTTTCCCCAGACGCGTGACCTGTGCCATCAGTTTGCTCATGTAGGCAGCGGTCATGCCCGCCTTTTCCGCCTTTTGCAGCAGGTCCTTGTCGGTGATGGACAGCCCGTACACCATCGGATGCGCCATTTCGACCGGTCCGATGACGCTCCTGTCTTCCAGCACGATGAAGCAGATGTCCCCTCCGAACTCTTTGGATTGGCGGAGCGCCAGCCGGGCGTGGGTTCCCGCTTCGTTGGCCGACTTGCCAAAGCCGACGCCAATACTGAGCGAAACGCCCAGGGCGGATTTCGCGTCCGACAAGAGCGGAATGAATTTGTACCCTCTCGTCTCCCGTTCGAAAATTCCCCGGGTGGTGACAAACTGGTACTCTCCCCCGCCCAGGCTGGTCAAATAGCCGTCCAGGCAGCCCACGTAATCGAGAAACATCCGGTGAATCTCCAGTTTTCGCTTCTGCACGTCGTACTCGGACGAGCTCCGCTCTACCCACTGCGTGTAGCCGTCGATCTGAATCAGTCCGAAGACGATTTGCGACTCCTTGTTGCGCCGCTTCTCCGTGGACAGCAGCGCCCGCTCCAGGGATACGGTGATGTCCTGGATGGTGGGCGTCACCCACTCGTTGGGAATGCCAAGACTGGTCAGCGCGTCGGACACGGCCTTCACGCCGGTCAGCGCCCCGTCGCTTATCCCCTGCTCAAACGCTTCCCGGTGAAAGCGGATCATCTCCTCCACCTGATAGGAGCCCCCGCTGTAGTAGTGCATCTCGGCAAACGGCTCTCCCAGTTCGTTCAGCACTTTTTCCACCGCCTGCGGGGCAATCGTGTCAATGGAGAAGCAGCCCCTCTTCCTGTACGGATACAGGCGAAACAGCGCGCGGTACAGTCCCGTTCCCGTCAGCGGCACGTAGTGGACCGGGACGGTAAAGGACACGGATTCCTTGGCGATTTTGTACGGATAGTAGCCGGAAAACAGCAGCACCTCCACTTCGTCCATCAACTCTCGGGCAAAGACGGGCGCGTCCGTAATCTGATCGGAAGCGCGAAATACGGGGATGAAATTGGGAAACGATTTGATCGCCTCCCGGATGTTTTCCACAATCGCGACTGGTCCGATAACCCCGATCTTGATTTTGATCTGCATCGCCACGCCCTCCTCCCTGCGCCTGTTGGGACTTATGACAGCCACTCATCCAAATGTTTTTGGACAAACCAATCGTCATTCAGCTCCGGGTACTCCCGGTACACGCGGTCAATCTCCTCCATCTGGCCTTCCGACAGTTCTTCATCCGGCCGCAGGCACCATCGCCCCGCCAGCAGCCCCTGCCGCCGCAGCACTTCGTGGATGCCGGGGATGCACCCGGCAAAGTGATGTGCGGGGTCGAAAAAGGCGGCATTGGCGTCCGTAACGGCGATGCCGCGGACCAGCAGCTCTGCCGGAATCATCCCGCTCTCCCTCGCCCGCTTGATCTCGTCGAGCAGCCTCACAGCCGCATGCGTCCAGACCGCCCAGTGGCCGAGCAGCCCCCGACGATCCGTTTTTCCACCGGCTTTCCGTCCACCCAAACCCGATAGATCGTCAGCAGATCGGCGACGATGTTGTCGTCGTTGCCCGTGTACAGGGCAATGTCGTCACGGCGGCTGGATTGGCAGACGGCCCGCACGACATCGAGCGTCTGGTACCGGTTGAACGGGGCGATCTTCACCGCCATGACGCCGGGAATCTCGGCAAACTCCCGCCAAAACGCGGCGCTCAGCACCCGTCCCCCGACTGCGGGCTGCAGGTAAAAGCCAAACACCGGGATTACTTTGGCGATCTCCTCGGTTCGCCGCAGCAGGTCCGCTTCACTCCAGTCGTGAAGCCCTCCCATGCTGACCAGCCCCAGATCGTAGCCCAGTTTGGCCGCCAATTCCGCTTCGTGCAGCGCCTGTGCGGTGGGGCCGCAAATGCCTGCTACCTTGATGAACGAGTCGGTTTTTCCCGCCCGCTCCACTTCCTCGGCAGCGAGACGCAGCACCGGTTCCAGCAGATTGATCTCCCGGTCCCTGATCTCAAACTGGGTCGTGTGGACTCCCACGGCCACTCCACCGGCTCCGGCAGCCAGATAGTATCGCGTCAGCCCGCGCTGCCGCCGTTCGTCCAGCTTGCGTGAGGCATCGAGCGCGAGCGGGTGGGCCGGAATCACCACCCCTTCGTACAGGTTTTTGGCGACAGCCGGACGAAGCCCTTGGACCACCTCAAAATTCCCCCTTTCGCTCCTGGAAGCGCGTCGCTTTGTTCAAAATCTCGCCGCCCGCTTCGATCCACTCCACCGTCCAGTCGATCATCTGCTGAAGCGAGACCCGCGGGTACCCGAACAGCCGATGGGCTTCAGACGCATTGCTCAGGAGGGCGGTATCCTGCTCCTCGTTCACGAAGATGGGATCGACCCCAAAGCGCTTGGCGAACTGTTCAGCCAGCCAGCGTACGGAAATCGTTTCCGGACCGGTTACGTTCAGGATGCGAGGAGGCGTGTCGCACAGGGCGAGCGAGCGGATCGCCATTTCGTTGGCGTCCCCCTGCCAGATGACGTTGACGTGCCCCATGCTCAAATCAATCGGCTGCCGCTCGCGGACGGCTGAGGCTACTTCCAGCAGGACCCCGTATCTCATGTCTATCGCATAATTGAGCCGAAAATGCAGCATGGGGATGTTGTAAACGGTTGAAAAATAGGAGAAAATCCGCTCCCGGCCCAGGCACGACTGCGCGTATTCGCCCACCGGCGCAACCGGCGTCTCCTCGGTGGCTCCTCCCCCTTTGACCGGCATGAGCGGATACACGTTCCCCGTCGAATAGGAGACGATCCGCGAGTGGCGAAACGCTTCCGCTACCCGGCCCGGCAGGTAGGCATTCATCGCCCAGGTATACGGCTCTCGGCCAGTCGTGCCAAACTTTTGGCCGGCCATGTAGATGACATTCTCCGCCTTGGGCAGCTGCTGAAGCTGTTGGTCGTCCAGCAAATCGGCCGATATCGTTTCAATCCCGGCTGCCTCCAGCTTGGATCGGAGCGTCCCGGAGGAAAAACGGGAAACGCCAATCACCCGCTGCTTCCCTCCTGCCGCCCTGATCGCGTTTTTCGCCAACATGGCCAAACTGGGTCCCATCTTGCCGCCGACGCCGAGGATGATCAGATCCCCGTCCAGTTGGGATACCGCTCGAACCAAATCGTCTGAAGGTTCTGTCATTTTCCGTTCCAATTCTTCCACTGTCTTCATGCGTTCACCCCGATTTACGTGTTCTTCCTGCGAATGTTCTACTACACAGCGCTGTAGGTTTATTGTAAGAAGGGGGACGTAGAACAGACAAGGACGAAAACGCGTCTGAAATTCGGGGTGGACAGCGGCAGGAAAATCCCTATGACGTAATTGCCCACTATTTTTTTACCATTCTGAATACGACAAAAATCATTGACGAATCAAGCAAATCAGGCTACAGTACCCCTATCTCACTTAAACGCACAAAAGCACAAAAGCCGTAAAGCTAAAAAGCGGAAACGTGCATACATTCCACTTTTTACAAGGAGTATGACTATTGATGAACAAATCGTTGTCGTTTGCGCAAAGCGCATCGGTGCTGGCTGCCGTCGTTGCCGTGCTGTTTCCCGCCATGTTCTGGGGAAAAGCCGAGCCGCACATGCCGCTGTTGGCCGCGACCGTGGCCTCCACGGTTCTGCTGCGCCTGTACGGCATCAGGTGGAGCCGTATGGAGGAAGGCCTGGTGAAAGGGGTGCAGTCAGCCGTCGCGCCGATGCTGCTTCTCGCGCTGATCGGCATCCTGATCGGGGTATGGATGATGAGCGGAACGATTCCGACCATCCTGTACTACGGGATCGCCATCATCCAGCCGCAGTATTTTGCGCTGAGCGCCCTGTTCCTGACGCTCGTCATCTCTACCGTAACCGCAAGCTCGTTCACCACGGTCAGCACGGTCGGCATCGCGATGATGGGTGTCTCCACCGCCCTGGGGATGGACCCGCTCGTAACGGCAGGTGCCGTCATCTGCGGCGCTTGTTTTGGGGACAAAATGTCGCCATTGTCCGACACGACCAACATTGCCGCCGGAGTGACGGACGTGCCATTGACGACGCATATTCGCTTCATGACGCGGACGACCGTCCCCGCATTTGCCATTACCGTGCTGTTCTTTGCTCTGCAGGGACAGACAGCGCCTGTCGACCTGCAGGGAATTTACGCCATCCGGCAGGAACTGGAGCAGCACTTTACCATCTCGGCCCTGACCCTGCTGCCGGCGTTGGCTGTGCTCTTCTGCTCCGCCATGCGCATACCGATCATGCCGACGCTGGTTACGGGCATTGCCGGCGGGATCGCGGTCGCTGCGCTGCTGCAGGGCGTGACCTCGCCGGCCGAGTGGCTGAATGTGATGCAAAATGGGTTTCACGCCTCGTTTTCCAATGACATTGTCGCCTCGATCGTCAACCGCGGCGGCCTGATGTCGATGACCTGGTCGCTCTCCCTGATCCTGATCGCTCTCTCGCTGGGCGGTCTGCTGCACCACAGCGGCGTGTTTGATGGCCTGTTTCGCTCGCTGATGCAACGGATCAAGCGAGACAGCGGGCTGGTCGGGCTGGCCGGAACCTCCTCCATTCTGGTCAACGCGCTGACCGGTGAGCAGTACCTCTCCATCCTGCTGCCTGGCCAGATGTTTCGGGAGACCTTTGCCCGCAGGGGGATGGAGCTCAAGCGTCTCTCCCGCACCCTGGAGGACTGCGGCACGCTGGTCAATCCCCTCATTCCCTGGGGCGTGAGCGGCGCGTTTTTCACCAACATGCTGCACGTATCAACGGTTGAATACCTGCCGTACGCCCTGTTTTTGTGGCTGTCGCCGCTGTTTACCTTTATCTACGCCTGGTTCCGCCGCTAAAGCACTACGCCGAACCGTACACCGTGGTACAGTTTTTCCCGTTGTGCTTGGAGCGGTAGAGCGCTTCGTCTGCCGCCCGCTTCAACCCGTCTGCCGTGTCGGCGTGCTGGGGATAACATGCGATTCCCACGCTGACCGATACCGGAATGACCTGCTCTTCGCAAACCAGCGGGTGCAGGCGCAGGTACTCCCGGACAGCGCCCACTTTGGCCATCGCTTCGTCCAGCGTCGCCCGCGGGGACAGCAGCATGAACTCGTCTCCGGCGTAGCGGTAGACGCTGTCTTCCGGTGCGGCGCTCTGTTTTAACGCCTCGGCGATGCGCCGAATCAGCGCGTCGCCCAGGTGATGGCCGTACTGGTCGTTCACCGCTTTCAGATGGTCGGAGTCGAACATGATCAGCGCGACGGAGGACGGCTGGCTCTCTAGAAGCTGCTCCAGATCGCGGTGAAAGGCGCGGTAGTTCAGAATGCCGCTCAGCTCGTCCCGGAACGACATCTGGTACATCCGATCGTACAGCCTGGCGTTTTCAATCGCGCTGGCCACCTGGAAGCCGATGATGGCAAGCAGTTCCTCGTGCTCCTTTTTGTAGGCAAATTCGCGGTACGACTGGGCGGAGATCACCCCTTTGATCTGGTTGTCCAGCATCAGCGGCACAAAAATGCAGGCATTGGTGTCGTTGTCGGGGTTGCCCCACCGCACGGACGCCCCTTCCGCCTCATCATCCGACGTCTGCAGATGGACGGTTTGCCGGGTGGCGAGCACTTTGGAAATCAAACCTTTTCCGTAGGGGAGGGTGATCGGACCGTAGTTCACCCCGCTGTCGATGCAAAGCGGAATGCGGATCTCGTTGTCCCCTTCATCGTAAAAGGCGATCAGGAAGGCGTCTGTCGGCATGACCCGGGAGACCAGTTCAAAGGCCTTCCACAGAATCTTTTCTTCCTCAAAGGTCTTGGCAAAGATGTGGCTGAGGTCGTGGATAATTTTTAAATGTTCTGACAACCACAGCAGATGTGTCACTTTTTCATGCAGGGTGACAATTCCCTCCAGCAGTTGTTTGTGACCGATGTATTCAGGCTCCGGGAGATCCCCGGCAAGTTGGCGGGAGAGCGCATCCACTTCCTCGCGGTCCACCTGTTCGATCCGGTGCAGCCACTGGCTGTACCGTTTCAGCAGGTGCAGCGTGTACTCTTCCCTGGTCGATGGTTCTTCACGCATGTACAACCCTCCAGCACCTTCGAGCGTTGATCCTGTTGGCGCTTCGCCGCCGACTGCGCTTTCCCTATCGCTTTCTCTCGTGATAACGGTCGACTGCGGCGCGAATCGCCTGCAGCACCGCTCCCTGACCAGGCGCCAGGAAACGTTCCTGCACCTCCTGCACAATCTCCGCCATCCCGTTCGCGACTGATTTTCCTCTCAACAGCGAGGCGAGAAAGTCGCTCGTTTTCTCCATGACAAACGTAAAGCTGGCATCGCAGATGACATCGTCTTCCACGTCGATGATCAGCACACATCCCACCATCGTGGACAATTCGTACAAGGTCGTCCCCTTGGGTATTTGGGCAAAGCCTGCCGTCAACACGGTCCGCCTGTCCGTCCAGTCCGCCATCCGATTCATCCTCCCAGCTCATTGTTGGAATAGAACCCTTCGTCCGATCCGCTCCCTTGTTTGACGGACGAGAAAACGGCTACCCCTTCAAGGCAATAGCCTGTGCCGAATTTTATTGTTATGTACAACCAATTTTACCCTATTCCATCTGTTGTTTCCATCCTCTGGTCGATGGGTCAGATACATATACCGACGCCTCCCGCACAACAAAGCAAGGCGCAGGCGATCCGTGTCACCGGACCGGCCTGCGCCGCTGTCTCGTGTGTCTATTTCTTCGCTTGATCAATGGCGTTCCGCACCTTGCCGCCTGCCTGGCGCAGCCGCTCCGCCGCTTCCGCCGCCGACAGGCCGGCGAGCTTCATCACGATCGCCACGCGGGCGTCTCCGCCGGCTTCGGCGATCAACTGCTCCGCTTCGGCGTAGCTGACGCCGGCTGCCTGCATGACAATGTGCTTGGCCCGCTCCCGCAGTTTGTGGTTGGTCGCCTGTACGTTGACCATCAGGTTGCCGTACACTTTGCCCAGGTGGACCATGCTGGCCGTCGTCAGCATGTTCAGCACCATCTTGGTGGCGCTCCCCGCCTTCAGCCGCGTCGATCCGGTCACCACTTCCGGGCCGACGACGATGTTGATCGAGACGTCCACGCCCTGGCTGATGTCGGGATCGGGATTGCAGGAGAGGGAGACGGTGGCCGCCCCCGCGCCTTGGCTTCTTCCAGCGCGCCGATCACGTACGGCGTTCGGCCGCTGGCGGCTATGCCCACCACTACGTCACCGGCGCGGACGCCGCACCGGCGGACGTCTTCTTTTCCCAACTCCGGCGAGTCTTCCGCCCCTTCGATCGCTTCCTTCAACGCTGCTTCCCCGCCGGCGATGATTCCCTGCACCATTTGCGGATCAGTGCCAAAGGTGGGCGGACACTCCGCAGCATCCAGCACCCCCAGCCGGCCGCTTGTGCCGGCGCCGAAGTAAAAGAGGCGCCCTCCTGCTTCCAGGGCGGCGGCGATCATGTCCACAGCCCGTGCCACCTCGGGCAGAACACACTGTACGGCGTGCGCCACCTTTTTGTCCTCTTCGTTCATCAGCGTCACGATTTCCAGGCTGGACATCTGATCCAGCGACTCGCTCGCCTGGTTGCGCATCTCCGTTGTGAGCTCAAACAAGTTCTCCCCCATTGGCTTCCCCCTCTGGATGGTATCGGCACAGATTTTTCCTGACTGCTGCATTGACTGACAGGCCTGCCCGCCTCAGCGCCTCGGCCAGACAACCGGTCACCGGCAGCGCATCCGGCAGGACCGCCTCAAACCGGGCCATCTGCAGCACGGCGCGGCGCAGCATCGTATCAGATGCCAACAACCCGCCCGCCAGCACTACGGGCAGCCGCTCTCCAGCCTTGGCCCGACACGCCTCCGCCAGCTCCACGAGCGAAGCGGCTGCCTGCCGCACCAGCCGTCCGGCCACCTCGTCTCCTGCGGCAGCCGCCCGGTCCACCAGGATGGCCGCCCCGGCCAATTCCCTGCGCGGATTGGGCGATCCGTACAATCGAGCGATCAGTTGGTCGGGCGCCTCCACCCCGTAGTGCGACACCAGCATCCCGGTCAGCGCCGTCGGGTCGCCGCGGCCGTCAAACGCCCGGAGCACAGCCGCCACCGCCTGCCGGCCCAGGTCATAGCCGCTTCCCTCGTCGCCGACCAGATATCCCCAGCCTCCGACGCGATGCCGGCTCCCATCCGCCGTCAGCGCGTAGGCGATGGAACCGGTGCCGGCAATCAGCACGATGCCCGGTTCGCCCCAGGTGCCGGAGTAGAGTGCGGCCACGGCATCGTTGTCGATCTGCAGCCGCTCTCCCCACTCCGCTCGAAACGCGTTGGCAATCTGCGTCTGCACCTGCGGCCGGTCGGCACCGGCCAATCCGAAAAACAGCCCTTCCACCTCGTGTGCCGCCGCACCCGCCTGTTGGAAACAGTCGCGCAGCAACGCGCGCAGCGTCTCCTCCACCTCCGGCCAGGGGCGCGACAGCGGATTGCTTCCCTCTCCCATCGCCAGGGCGACGATCTGCCCGTCCGCACCGCAGACAGCCGCCGTAGTCTTGCTCCCGCCGCCGTCGATGCCGACAAACCAGCGCCGCTGTTCACTTGACCGCACCGGCTGTCAACCCCTCCATGAACTGCCTGGACGCCAGGAGAAACACGACGATCATCGGCAGGGCGGAGAGCGTCAGGCCGGCAAACAGCAGGCTCCAGTCCGTCTCGTACTCGCCGAACAGCACCATCATCCCCACCGGGATCGTC
This sequence comes from Brevibacillus sedimenti, assembly GCF_020923495.1. GTDB lineage: Bacteria > Bacillota > Bacilli > Brevibacillales > Brevibacillaceae > Brevibacillus > Brevibacillus aydinogluensis. The sequence goes on along the minus strand of NZ_CP064048.1, from coordinate 2,074,200 downwards.
TTCAGCGTCTCTTCCTGGATGAAGATCAGCGGAAAAAAGAAATCGTTCCAGGCGCTGATAAAATTGATGATCACCACGGTCCCGAGCGCGGGCCGAATCAGCGGCAGCAGCACCCGCCACAGGATTTGAAAGTGGCTGCAGCCGTCGATTCGGGCGGCCTCCTCCAGTTCCACCGGCAGCGTGCGGAAAAAGCCGGTGAGGATGAACACGGAGATCGGGATGCCGCTCGCCGTATATATCACAATCAGCGACCAGAGGGAGTTTAACAGCCCCAGCTTTTTCATCAGCATGAACAGCGGCACAATCCCCAGCTTGATCGGGATCATCAAGCCGATCAGAAAGAAGAAGTACAGCACCCCTGTCCAGCGGAACGAGAACCGGGCCAGATAATAGGCGGCCATTGCCGAAACGAGGGCGATCAGCACGACCGAGGCGACGCTGACAACGATGCTGTTCCAAAAAAAGTGGCCAAACGGCACTGCCTCCCACAGCTTGCGGTACGTCTCCAGGCTGAACGAGCGGGGCAGCGAGAGCGGATCAGAAAAAATCTCCACATTGGTTTTAAACGACGAGACGATCATCAGCACAATCGGGTACGTCGCCACCAGCGCAAACAGATAGGCGAACACATACTGCAGCGACCGGACGCCCACGCCAGTTTTCACAAGACTGCTCCTCCTTTCCGCTCCGTCAGTGCTGCACTTCCCGTTTCCGCATCAGGTAGAGAGAGAGGGCTGAGACGGATGCGACGATGAAAAAGATGACGATGGCAAGCGCCGAGCCCAGACCAATGGAGATGTCTCCGGCGCCTCCCGCCCCGCTGAACGCCAACCGGTAAAAGTAGACGGCCAGCGTGTCGGTGGAATAATACGGTTCGCCCATCGACCCCTGCATGGCGTACACCAGTTCAAACGCTTCGAACGCCTGGATGAAGGTAAAGATCGTCATGATCGTGATCGAAGGCATGCAGAGCGGAAGAATGATCTTCACCAGCATGCGAAGGCCGCTCGCCCCGTCCAAGCGGGCCGCCTCGATCAGCTCCTCGGGAATGGACTGCAGCCCGGCGAGGAAGATCAGCACCGCAAACCCGATGCCAAACCAGCAGTTGACGAGAATGATTGCCAACAAGGCGGTATCCGGGTCTCCCAGCCAGGGCCTGGCCCACTCCGAAAGGCCCAGCTTGTGCAACAAGGTATTGAGCGCCCCGTAGTTGGGATTGAGGATCAGCTTCCACAAAAAGCCGACCACGATGACGGACAAGAGTCGAGGGAGGAAATAGGCCACCTTGAGGAAACCGGCTCCCCTGAGCTTCCGGTAGATGAGAAAGGCGAGCACAAAGGCGATGCCGTTTTGCACAATCATCTCGACCACGAAGTAGATGACGTTGTGGCCAAACGCGTTCCAGAACATTTCCTGAAACGGCTCCACCCGAAACAGCGTGATGAAGTTTTTCAGGCCGACGTAGGCGCCTCTGGAGATGCCCTCCCACTCGTACAAGCTGTAGGTGAAGGCAGACACGATCGGGTAGACGACAAACAATGTGTAAATCACGAGAGCCGGAAGGGGAAACAGGTGGACGAGCCACCGCGCTTTTCCCTTTGAACGGGCAGCCCGTGTCTTTGCTATGCTCATGTTCACCCACCCCCTGATGAGGGCAGCGGAGCGGAAACAAGCACGCTCTCACCCCGCCGCCATTTTCCACAAATGTCTACTTCTTGAAAGCGGGGAACCATTTTTCCGCTGAATTCTGCACCTCTTGCGCCACCTGCTCCGGCGTCAATTTGCCGAGGTACATGCCCTGCAGGGCGTTCTCCAGCGTCTTTTTCGTCGACGGATTCCCTTCCGCAAAATGGACCACCATCAGATACGGCGTGGCGATGCTCTGCGACATCTCCGCCATCTTGTTCACCAGCGGGTCGTCGGTGCTCACTCCGGGCACGGCGCTGATCCGTTTGAACTCGCTCGCAAACAGCTCGCCGAATTTTTTCGTCGTCATAAACTCCAAAAACTTCAGCGCCTCCTGTTTGTGTTTGGACTTGGCGTTGACTGCGTACGAGCCGTCCACCCAGGTGGTCAAAACGTTGCTGCCGTCATCCGTCGGCATCGGGAAGAAATCGATCGGCAGATCCGGGTTCATCTTTTTCAACCCTTCCAGCTCAAAGCTGCCATTGATGAACATGGCCGCCTTTTCCGTGAAAAACATCGTGCGGATGTCGTTCAGTTCCAGGCCGACGAAATTTTCCGGGAAATAAGGGACCAGCTCCTGCATCCGCTGCAGCGATTTGACAAACTCAGGGCTGGTGAAGGTACTCTCCCCTTTCAGCAGCTTGTCAACAAACGCGTTGCCGTTGTAGGTTCCCGGTGCAATCACGCCGTGGCTGAGTGAGAGCAGCCATCCTTCCTTGGCGCCAAACGCGAATGGCACCACGCCGTTTTCCTTCAGTGTTTTGGCTGTGGCGATCAGTTCGTCCCAGCTTTTCGGCTCCTTTAACCCGTACTGGTCGAAGATTTTTTTGTTGTAGTAAATCTGCGTCGAGTTGAGCGAGAGCGGGACGCCGTATATCTTGCCGTCTTTGCCTGTGGCAGCGGCCAGGACGTCCTGGGGAAACTCGCGTATGCCGGGCAGATTGTCAAGCGGCTCCAAATGGCCCGCCTCCGCCAGCGAGATGCCGGGCGCGTAGGGCCGAAGCTGCAGGATGTCGGGGCCGCTGTCACTCTGCAGGGCCGTGTTCAGGATCGTGTCGTACTCCGTGGCCTTGAGCGGCTTGAAGTCGATCTTGATGCCGGGGTTCTCTGCTTCAAATGCCTGGATGATCTTCTTGTACCCCTCCGTGTCCTCAACGCGCCAACTGTTCATGGTGAGCGTCACCTGCGCGGAGCCGCCCTGCCCTCCCTGCTCGCCCGACGGTTTGGTCGTCTCTGCTCCGCCGCTGCATCCGGCCAGGGCCATCGTGGCGGCCAGCACAACCGAAGCGGCTGTGTGCAAACAGAACCTCTTCATGCTCCAACTTCCCCCTTTTGTACACTTGACTGCAATTTATGTCAGGTCCGGCATGAGCCGGGCCGTGACGGCATCGTGCAGGATCGGCCGCAAGCGCCTGAGCGCGTGATCGCGGCCAAGATGGACGGCATTGGTGAGGAAAATGACGGCCCATCCGCGCTCCGGATCGATCCACATGCTGGTCCCGGTAAAGCCGGTGTGGCCGAAGCTGTTCCGGCTGAATCCACAGCCGCAGCTCAGCCCCTCACCGGCGCAGTTCACCTCCCAGCCCAGGCCCCTCGCTCCTCCCTTGCCCTCCGTGCGGCAGCGTACGGCCTGCTCCCTCCATTTGGGGGTGATCGGCGCCGGATCGCTGCCCAGCCACAACATGGCATAGCGGCACAGGTCGTCGGCGGTGGCAAACAAGCCGGCATGACCGGCTACTCCTCCCATCGCGTACGCTTTTTCGTCGTGCACCTCACCGGTGAGGAAGCCGTTGGTCAAGCGGCACCACTCTGTAGACGCAATATTGCGAAAAATTTTCCGATCCGGACGGAAGCAGGTGTGCCGCATGCCCAGCGGATCAAACAGGCGCCGCTTGACATAACGGTCCAGCGGCTCTCCGGTCAGCTTCTCCACGAGCAGCCCCAGCCAGATCATCCCCAGGTCGCTGTACACCACGCGTTCGCCGGGCGGATGCAGCAGCGGCAGCGCGTACAACGTCTCCGGCAGCGGAATGTGAGCGTCCCTGCGCCGTTTTTCCGTGTCGGCAGCCAATCCCGCCGTATGCGTCAGGAGCTGCTCGATGGTGATATCCCGCTTGTCGGCCGGACAGTCGGGAAAGAAGCAGCCTACGGGATCGTCCAGGGCGAGCCGCCTCTCCTGCAGCAGCAGCAGAACGGCAGGCAAGGTGGCTGTCACTTTCGTCAGCGAAGCGAGGTCGAACAGCGTATCCGGCGTCACCGGCTGTCCGTCCGGCAGACTGGTCCGGCCCACGTCACAGGCGAAGAGGAGGCCGCGCCTGTTGACGACACGCAAGGCGGCCCCTGGTATCAACCCCTGCTCCACCCATTCCTCCAGCAGCCGCTTGACGCTTTCCATCTTCGCTTCCTCCTCTACGACCGCTTGGTCCGGCTCACGGCCAGGCGCGTTTTTTCCAGCAGCGGGATCACTTCCTGATGCCTTCTGGAGACCATGGCGATAAACACAATGTCGATCACGTTCAACTGGGCGATCCGGGAGGCCATGGCGCCGCTGCGGATACTCTTTTCGACCGAACTGGTGAACAGTCGGATGTCGGCCAGCTCGGCGACGGGAGACGGCCCAAATTTGGTCAGGGTGATGATGGTCGCCCCCTGCTGTTTCGCCTCCGTCAGCGACTGAATGATGTCTTCCGTCTGTCCCGAGTAGGAGATGCCGATTGCCACGTCCCGCTCCGTCAGGTTGACGGCCGACGTGAGCTGGGCGTGAAAGTCGGAATACGCTTCGCACCAGAGGTTGATCCGGGAAAACTTTTGCTTGATGTCCTCCGCGATCACGGCAGAAGCGCCTACTCCGTACACGTCGATCTTGCGGGCCCGGGACAGCGCTTCGGCCGCCCGCTCCACCTCTTCGGCTGATAGGACGGAAAGCGTGTCCTTGATCGACTGGATGTTGTTCCAACTGATCGCCTGCATGATCGAGTCCACGCTGCCCTCCATCATGATTTCCTGGTAGCTGTCCGACTCCGACTGCTTGTTCAGATCCCCGGCGATTCTCAGCTTTAATTCCTGGTATCCCTTCATGTTCAGCGTCCGCGCCAGGCGAATGATCGTCGCTTCCGAAACGCCGCTCAACTCCGCCAGCTTCTGGACCGACAGCTTTACCACCTCATGCGGATGGGCGAGAATAAAATCGGCCACTTTTCGTTCGGACGGCTTCAATTCTTCCAACATTGCTTGCAGACTGACAAGACCTCCGCTCAGCATCCCGACACCACTTCCTACCAAAACTTCCCTTTTATTTTATGTAATTTTATTTCTAAAGTCAATCGCTGTTTATTAAACAATATTACAACAACGGCAAAAAAATGTCCGTTGGAAAGGGGCAACACTCGAAGACGTTGTCGTTTTGGACTTCCTAAAAAACTTGATGAAGGCATGCGTCTACATCCAAAAGGGGATAAGCAGGCTGACCTATATTATGACAAAGGGGAAAAGCATTTGTTTGGAATGGATGAAACTACTGCACATGCGAGCAGGTTTACTTTTTTGTTATATCATTTGTAATATATAGGTGGAAATTTACATAATGAGGAAGATAGAAAAAACACTAAGGGAGGTATTAATGTGGAATTTTATTACTTAGGAATACTGATGATCCTATTCGTTCTGTCAACGCCGACTTTATTTTGACCCACCATCGCCGGTTTAGAATTGACCCACCCGGCGATTTTTTGTTGGTTAGGTGGTAGAGGGGGAGCCGTAGGCTCCAGTCCTCATCTTCTCACGAAGTCGGTAACTATTCCCCCTAATATTGACGATGTGGGAATGGTGTAAGAGCCGATCCAGGATAGCCGTAGCAAGTATCGGATCGCCCATCAGTTCCCCCCATTCACCGAAACTCTTGTTGCTGGTCAACAGAATACTCCCTCTCTCGTATCTTGCACTTACTACCTGGAAAAAGAGGTTAGCTGCCAAACTGTCAAACGGTAAGTAACCAATTTCGTCAATAATCAGGAGCTTTGGTCGAATATAGATGCGTAGGCGTTTATCCAGCCTGTTTTCCGTGTAAGCTTTTCGCAGATCTTCGATGAGTTGCGAGAGACTGACAAAGTAAACGGATATCCCTTGCGAGATGGCTTCTACAGCCAACGCCACCGCCAGATGACTTTTTCCTACTCCGGGAGGCCCTAAGAACAAGACATTCTCGTGTCGGGTTACAAAAGTCATCGTGGCCAGCTCTCGAATCAACCGTTCGTCAATGCTGGGTTGGAAAGCAAAATCGAACTCCTCCAGCGTTTTTCGGTAAGGCAAGTGTGCGAGTTTGGTGCGTACCTCCATATTCCGTTTTTGACGTTCCGCTATCTCTGCATCTAGAAGCATGTTGAGAAAGGACAGATAGGTGGGCTGTCCATGACTTGCCGCTTCCAAATGGGCATCCAAGAGTAGAGCCGCTTGCTGAAGCCCAAGTTCCTCAAGACGTAGCCGTGCCTGTTCCAGTTCAATCATGCTCCCACCCCCGTCAGCTGCTCATAGACATCCAGCGAACGCACTTCCACTTGCTGCGATGAAATCTGTCGGGCTTGCGGACGTGGATAGGCATATCCTTGAGCAGTCGTAAGACCTGCATACTGGTTTTCACAAAAAACAGTTGCACGGGATCGATAGACCTTTTGGTGTCGAGCAATACATGTGCCGTCGGCCCAGATTTCCACCCACCCATTCACTTCTCGCACGGTACCCTCACGTCCACTGTACCTCCATGGAACCCCATATCGTACACCATCGTAGCTAACAAATCCGTCTCGGCTGACCTGTCTCGGTTCATGCAAGTATTTTTCCCATCGTTCAGCTGAAGGGATAGGCGACAGATTTTCCTCACGGAGTCGGTCGATGGGACGTTCGCCGGTTGTTCCATGAATACGGCGGTTAATCCGCTCGCACCAGTGTAGGGCTTGTTGATTGAGATCCTGTAAATCAACGAAGCGTTTGCCAGGAAGAAAGTTGTTTTTTACGTATTGAACGCCTCGTTCCACTTTTCCCTTTGTTTCGGGGCGTCGAACTTTGCATACTTTTGGAACAAGCCCAATCGCTGCAGCAAAGTCGGCAAAAAGCGGATGCCAGCGAGGTTTTCGATCATCTCCCATGCCCAGTACGACGGTTTTCATCTGGTCGGTCAGCATTACCTTTGGGATGCCCCCAAAATATTCAAAAGCATGAATCAAGCAACGAAGAAAGCTGTGAATGTCACAACGCTTAGTGAACTCTATATAGGTGGAACGAGAGTACCCCAATACCATGACAAATACCGGCACTTTTCGGACTGTACCGTCCAAATCTACGTAATCACACAGTCCCCAGTCGACCTGTGCATATTCACCAGGTTTCGTCTCGTAACGAAGAACAGCGGGAACTTGTTTGGGAGGACGGAAGTCCTTCACATAGTCTTTCAAGATGGTACGTCCCCCGGTATACCCCTTTTCTCGTAGAAGATCGAATAAAACCTCGCAGTTATAGATACCTTCTTGAAGACGTTCCTGCAGGAACGGTTTATACGGATCAAGCTTGGAACCACGAGATTTACGGGTTCCCTTTTCGGGGGAGAATTCACCCCGGAGATATCGGCGAACTGTATTTCGAGAATGCCCCGTTAGACGGGCAATTTCACGAATACTCTTGCCTTCTGCCCTCATGGTATGTAACGATATCACTATCCCACTCCTTAGCATGTGTCTCCCTCCGAAGATTAACTTGGCCGTTAATTACGAAGGGGATATATTCGCTATGGGTGGGTCATTTTCTTTCCGGCGAACCTGGGTCAATTATATCCCGGCGGTGACACGTTCTTGCCATATACAATTTCTTAGAAGCTATTAAATGGATTGTCGAGAAAAATGAGAAGGAATTTAATAAACGAAGAATAGTTTCTATAGTAAGTTTCGTTATTTTTATGATTATCTATATTCTTTCATTCAAATTAAAATAAACCTGAAACTATCGCTAAAAAACAAAAATCATGGTTGTCGAGAAATTCTCGACAACCTGTTACAAATGAAATCGGTCATATAAGCTAATAGTATAAAAAATATGTTCAGCATAAACGTAAATATAGGGTCTGTCAATGATTTTGTGTAAACTCCAATAGCCGTTAGGCTCAGCGGAGATATGGTTGAACTCGCTCCGGAAACTGAACGGACAGTTGTAACAGAATTTGGCCCCAGTTCTGAACTCTCCCCGTCCACTTTCGTAACACATCCATGGTTGCCAGGTAGAGCATTTTGAGCAGGGCTTCGTCTGTAGGGAAAATGGCTTTTCCTTTGGTGACTTTTCTCAGTTGGCGATGGTAGCTCTCAATGACATTGGTTGTGTAGATCAGTTTGCGAATTTCGGGTGAGTACTTGAAGAAGGTGGAGATTTCCGCCCAGTTCGTACGCCAGGAACGGACAATAAGGGGGTACTTTTGTCCCCACGTCTGCTCGAATTGATTCAGTTCTTCCAAGGCGGCCTCTTCCGTGGCCGCTTTATAAATCGGCTGCAGGGCCGACGTGATCTTCTTGATGTCTTTGTAGGAAACGTATTTGATCGAGTTGCGAATCTGGTGGATGATGCACTTCTGGATTTCCGTGATGGGATAGCAAGCGGAAATGGCCTCGGAGAAGCCGCGAAGATTGTCCACACAGGTAATGAGGATGTCTTGCACGCCCCGGTTTTTCAACTCGTTTACGACATGAAGCCAGAACTTTGCCGATTCATTTTCCCCGATCCAGATGCCAAGTACATCTTTGTGGCCTTCCAAGTCAATGCCAATGGCCATGTAGGCGGCTTTGTTGACGATGGCACCGTCTTGTTTCACCTTGAAGTGAATGGCATCCAGGAACACGACCGCATATACAGCCTGCAAAGGACGGTTTTGCCATTCTTTGATCAGCGGGACGATCTTGTTGGTCACGTTGGAGATGAGGGTAGGAGAAACCTCGATGCCGTAGAGCTGCTGCAGGTGATCCTGAATGTCGCGGGTAGAAACACCCTTGGCATACATGGCAATGATTTGGTCTTCGATACCCGTCACGTTCGTTTGGTTCTTTTTGACGATGGTCGGCTCAAACTCACCGGCCCGGTCACGCGGAACCTGAATGTCCACATCGCCGTACTCGGAACGCACCTTTTTCTTGCTGTAGCCGTTCCGGCTGTTGGTGGTTTTCTTGTTTTTCGTGTCGTGCTTGGCGTAGCCAAGAGATGTCTCCAGTTCGGCTTCCAGCATCTCTTGAAGGGTGTCGGCAAACAACTCCTTCAGGGCCGATTGGACGTCTTCCACCGATTGCATGTTCTTTTCCTTGATCCACTGCTTGAGTTGCTCTTTGGTCATCAGGCTCATGGGCTCTCCCAACCTTTCTTAGAATTCATTGTACTCTATTTTGAAGGTTAGGAGTTTACACAAAATAGTTTATAGACTCTAAATATAGCCCGTGATGCCGTGAATCTACCGTTCCTCAAGTCCCCTATGCGTTGCATCATTTCCAATCCTGCCTCCAGTGTGAGCATATCCGCTGCAAGCAAACGCTTCACCACATATGCTTTTATACCATCCCCAGCACTGAAATGCCTATCTCGCGAATCCGCATCAGTCATGTTTGTAAAACCTCAGGAAATCATTCCATGAATTGCATTTTTAGCAGGGTACATAAGTAGACAATCCTCCATGAAAATTTTCGGGACAGTAACAAAAGGGATATCATACGATGAGTTTTCTCCGCCTCTTGACCTTTCCGCAACGGCAACCCTTACGCTCAAAGCGACACCATCATCATTACGTGGAGGGGAGTCCAGATGAAGACGACACTGCTCAAAGGCTGCACGATTCTGACGATGCGGGAGGGAGAGCAGCCGTTTGCGGGGGACATCCTGATCGAGGGCGAGCGGATCGCCGGCGTCGCCCCTGTCATCGACCGTGAGGCAGACGAGGTGATTGACGCCAGGGGAATGGCGGCGATGCCCGGCCTGATCAACGCCCACAACCACGCCGCCATGTGCCTGATGCGCGGCTTTTCCGACGACCTGAAGCTGATGGACTGGCTGGAGAAAAAGATGCTGCCCGCTGAAGCGCGGATGACGGAAGAGGACATCTACTGGGGCACGCTGCTCGCCGCAGCGGAGATGATCCGCTCCGGCACGACCGCGTTTGCCGACATGTATGTCTGCATGGACGCGGTGGGACAGGCGGTGCTGGACAGCGGGATGCGGTCCTCGCTCACCCGGGGTCTGGTCTTTCTCCAGGATGACGGAGGCAAGCGGATGCAGGAAGGGATCGACCTGGTGGAAAAGTGGTCTGGTGCTGGCGATGGACGCATCACCACGATGTTTGGCCCGCACGCCCCCTATACCTGCCCGCCCGAACCGCTGCGGGAGGTGATCGCACTGGCTCGGGAGCGGCGCGTGCCCATCCACATCCACCTGGCGGAAACGATCGAGGAGACGGTCAAGCTCCGCGACAAGTACGGACAGACCCCGACCGAATACCTGTACCAGCTCGGCCTGTTCGACCACCATCATGTCCTCTTGGCCCACGCCGTCCACCTGACGCGCCGAGACATCGGCTACCTGCGCGGCATGCGCGGCGGCGTCGCCCACAATCCCGTCAGCAACCTAAAGCTGGGCTGCGGTATTGCGCCGGTGACCGATCTGCTGGCGCAAGGCATCACCGTCGGCCTTGGTACGGACGGCGCCGGCAGCGCCACCACGCTGGACATGTTTGCGGAGATCAAAGCCGCCACCTGGCTGCAGAAGCTGGATTACGGCGACCCGACCCGGCTGCCGGCCGAACAGGTGCTGCGCATGGCGACGATCGAAAGCGCCAAACTGCTGGGCATCGACCACGAGGTAGGGACTCTGGAAACGGGCAAAAAGGCAGACCTCATTCTGATCGACCTCGACAAGCCTCACCTGCAGCCTGTCCACAACATCGCCTCGCTGATCGCCTACGGCGCCCAGGGCGGAGACGTCGACACCGTATTCGTCAACGGCCGCATGCTGATGCGGCGGCGTGAACTCCTTACCCTCTCCTGGGAAAAGATCAAAAAACAGGCGGCCAAGCGGGCGGCGAGACTGGTCCAGGGGTTGTGACGAAACGCACGGACGCAAAAATACAAGCCGTGTTCCCCATTGGGAGCACGGCTTGTGTTTCGTATGTGCCACACACTTCTGAGCGGGTACAGGTACGCCCGCCGTGATCGCATGGCAGGAAGCATCAGTCATGTTCCTGGTCGTTCTCATCCGGATGTTTCTGTTCCTTGCCGCCAGAAGAGAGGCGGCCGGCGCGTCTGGCGGACTCACGAAGCAGAAATTCAATATGGGCATTGACGCTGCGGAATTCATCGGCCGCCCACCGTTCCAGCACCTCGTACAGATGCATGTCAATTCGCAAGGGAAACTGCTTCTTTTTGGCCATATCCCTGTACCAGCATCTGCTCTAGTAGATCGTGCCCGTATTGATGACCGGATGAGCTTCCCGTTCGGATACAATGGCTACCATCAGATTGTTGACCATGGCTGCCTTTCGTTCTTCGTCCAGGTCGATCACGCCGTCTTCCTTGAGCTTGTTGACGGCCATTTGAACCATGCCGACAGCCCCTTCCACGATCTTCTGCCGAGCGGCAATGATCGCGGCTGCCTGCTGCCGCTGCAGCATCGCTCCCGCAATCTCCGTCGCATAGGCCAGATGGGTCAGGCGCGCCTCCAACACCTCAACCCCGGCAACCTGCAGCCGCTGCTGCAGTTCGCGGGCCAGTTCCGCCGCGACCTCATCCGCATTGCCGCGCAGTGAGCTGGCATTGATGTCTTCAAACGTATCGTAGGGATAGCTGCTGGCAATGTGTCGGAGTGCCGTTTCGCTTTGGATTTCCACAAATGTCTCGTAATTGTCTACGTCAAACAAGGCTTTGGCGGAATCAACCACGCGAAACACGACGACGGCCGCAATCTCGATCGGATTTCCTTCCACATCGTTGACCTTCAGCTTAGAGCTGTTGAAGTTGCGAACGCGCAGCGACACCTTTTTACGAATCGTAAACGGCGTTCCCCACCAAAAGCCGCTCCGGCGCACGCTGCCCAAGTATTGACCGAAGAAGATGAGCACCTTTGCTTCATTGGGCTGTACGATGAAGAACCCCGAGATACCCACAGCGGCAAGCAGCAGAAAGAGGACGCCGATCAGACTGCCCTCGCTGAGGAAATACAGTCCCAATGCAAAAAGAACGACTTCCAGCAGCAAACCGATAAACCCATTCAGCGCCCACGTCCGTTTTTCCGTCATTTCCGCACGCCCCTTTTTATAATGATTTTAAAGTGATATCATAAGTATATCATTTAGATATGAGCGATGTAAAGCAGCACATGTCATGAAAATAACGCCACATATGCCGCTGCGCCTGCTATTGGTACAAACAAAAAAGCCGCCCTCCCGGTTTGAAAGGGAGGAACGGCTGTGTCTGCCTGTTTGACTGGACGTACTTCACATTCGTTCGCACTGCCCGCTTTTGTCTGCACAAAGCGTTTACAATTGGATGCTTTCTCCCGGCTTCAGCGCCTGTCCATCGATCCGTTTTTCCTTCAGCCGGGCGATGAACGCCTCTCCGTCCTGCTGGATCGGCGGGAACGTATTGTAGTGAATGGGCACGACGAACTTGGCCTTGAGCCACTCGGCGGCCGTTTCCGCGTCTTCCGGTCCCATCGTGAAGACATCCCCGATCGGCAGGAAGGCAACGTCGATGTCGTGGCGCTCCCCAAGCAGCTTCATGTCGCCGAACAGGCCGGTATCTCCGGCGTGGTACACGGTCTTGCCGCCGATGTTCACGATGAACCCGCCGGGCATGCCCAGGTAGACGATCCGCTGCTCCTCGTCGTAGACCATGCCGGAGCTGTGGAACGCCTGGGTCATTTTTACGCGGCCAAACGGGAACGCTGCCGACCCGCCCAGATTGAGCGCCATCGTCTTCGCGCCCTGCCAGGCCAGGTAGTTGGCCAGTTCAAAAGTGGCGATAATCGTCGCATCGTTCTGCTTGGCCAGCTCCACGGCGTCGAGGATGTGATCCTGGTGGCCGTGCGTCAGCAGGATGTACTGCACGCGAATGTCGGACAGCGCGGTCGTCGCCAGCGGATTGCCGGAGATGAACGGGTCCACGATGATCGAATGTTCCCCACTCGTCAACTGTACGCAGGAGTGGCCGTGATACCGGATATCCAACATGTGATCTCCCTACCTTCCCTCAACAATGATCTTGCTTTCCCTCTGATGATAGAAGGGAATGAAAGCCATGTCAAATCGCTTACGCGGCATGCGCGTTTTTGTCGCCGATCGCGCTCCTGCTTCGCATCACTAGGCTGACTGCCACCATCACCACGACGTTGACGATCAGCGCGACGATGCCGACGTTCAGATCCTGAATCGCCTGCGGCAAAAAGGGAAACAGGCTGCCGACCGTGGTCTCGCTCAGCGTAATGGCAGCCACCGTGGCCACCCCGGCGATAATGCCGGCCGCTGCCCCGTGTTTGGTCACCACATTGCGCTTCATCAGACTGAACAAGAGAGCGGGAAACAGCTGCGTCACCAGGCTGTACCCCATCAAGAGCAGCGCGACAATTGCACTGCCGCCTTCAAACGTAAAGTAGAGGGAGATGAGCGCCACCACCGGCACCAGGTACTTGGCCAGCTTGGAAATCTGCGCGTCGCTCGCCTGCGGGGCGAACACCTTGTACACGTTTTTCGCCAGCAGCGTGGAGGCGGCCATCAGGATCATCGACCCTGGCACGATGGCGGTCAGCAGGCCCGCTGCCCCGATCACGCCGACAAACCACGGGTCAAACGTCTGGATGGACAGGCGCAGGAGCGACAGGTCGCCGTCCGCCCCCTTCAGACCGGGCACCTGCAGAATGGCGGCAAACCCTACAAAAAACACAAACAGCAGCACCAGCGAGTAGAGCGGCATGATGATCGCATTTTTTCGGAACACCCGCTCGTTTTCCGCCGAGTAGGAGGAACCGAACGTGTGCGGCCACATGTAGAAGCCCAGCACGGTCAGAAGCACCGTGGAGATAAACCAGGAGGGGCTCATGCCGCTCTCCGGCAGGGCGAGAAATCCGGGCATCGCCGCTTCCACCGCTTCAAACATCGGCTGAATGCCGCCGTAGTAGTGGAATGGCAGATAGAGACCGAGAAAGACGACGACAAACAGAATCATGATGTCCTTGAGCATCGCTGTCCAGGCGGAGCCGTGAATGCCCGAGACCATGACGTACAAGGTGACGGCGATGGTCCCGATCCAGATGGCCGCCTGACGGGAGATACTGCCGTACGACGCTTCCGACACGATGATCCCCAGGCCCTGGAGCTGCAGCACCAGATAGGGAATCATCGCCGCCACGCCGACGAGCGAGACCAGGATGCCCAGATACGGGCTGTTGTACTTGCTGACGAAAAAGTCCGACTGGGAGACCAGCTTGTGCTCCTTGGCATAGCGCCAGATGGCGGGGAGCAGCCAGTAGGAGAGAACGTAGGCCAGCGCGCCGTACGCGATGATGTAGAACGTCGGTCCGCCCTTGCTGTAGGCCCAGCCGCTGCCGCCGAGGAATGTAAACGTGGTGTAGATTTCCCCCGCCATCAGGAGAAAGACCAAAATGGTGCCGAAGCCGCGCCCCCCCACTGTCCACTGCTCCAGATTCATGTCCTTGCCTTTGCGCGCCCGGATGCCGAGGTAGAGAGAAAGCGCCAGAAAGGCGAAAATGACCAGCAGCGCGGCGTTCATTTTGCATCCTCCTCCCTGTTCGCCGGGTCCAGTTTGTACACGACTGCCATGATCACCGATGTGAGCACGACCCACATGACGACCCAAAAGAGGAGAAACGGCAGACCGAACACGTATGGGGTGACGCGGTTAACCAGCGGGATGCAGGCGAGAATGCCGATAAACGGCAGCAACGCCAATACATGAATCACCTTCATGGGACCCTTACCTCTCCCTTCCGTTTCTGTTCGAACCTGTGCGATTCAGACTGTGTCAATCTGCGCATGGGTGTTCCCGTCAAGAGGTGCTGCCGCCGCCTGGCGGAGCGGCGGACAAGCAAGCCATCGCCAGGGAACGGTCACATCACGATTTTGCGGGCAGCGTTGACAAACAACTTCACGCCCACCTGCAGCGCATCCTCGTCCACGGTAAAGCGCGGATGGTGATGCGGGTAGATAATGCCTTTCTCCTTGTTGCCGGCACCCACGTAGAAGAAGCAGCCCGGCGCTTTTTGCTGGAAGGCGGAGAAATCCTCGCCGCCCATGTTTGGCTTGATATGCTCCACCCATTGGGGACCCAGCGTCTCCACCACCACTTCCTCCATCAGCCTGGTCACGTCGGCGTCGTTGATGACCGGACGGTAGCCAAACTCGTACTTGAACTCGTACGAGGCGCCGTGCGCTTCCGTAATCCCTTTAACCACCCGCTCCATCAGGGCCGGGACAGACTCGCGCAGTTTCTGGTCGAAGCTGCGCACCGTACCGCAGATGCTGACCGATCCCGGAATTACGTTGTGCATGGTGCCGCCGACAAACTGGGTGACGGAAACGACCAGGTTGTCCAGCGGATCGGTATTGCGGGAGACGATGTGCTGCAGGTTGGTCACCACCTGTGCGGCAATCGCGATGCTGTCGACGGTCTGGTGGGGCAGAGCAGCGTGGCCCCCTTTACCCAGGACCGTGATCCAGAACGTGTCCGGTGCAGCCATCATCGGCCCGGGACAAATGCCGACTTTGCCATACTCCAGCGGCGACCACAAGTGCGTGCCGATCACTACGTCGACGCCGTCCATCACGCCCGCCTGCACCATTTCTTCCGCTCCGCCGGGGTACAGTTCTTCTGCGTGCTGGAACAGAAAACGCACCTCGCCTTTGATCCGGTCTTTCATCCCCGACAAAATCTTGGCTGTCCCAAGCAGCATCGCCGTGTGGCCGTCGTGTCCGCAGGCGTGCATGACGCCCGGATTTTTCGAGGCAAAATCAAACGTGTTTTCTTCAGTAATCGGCAGGGCATCCATGTCCGCCCGCATCGCCAGGACCCGCCCCGGCTGGGAGCCGATCAGCCGTGCCATGACGCTGGTCTTCGTCGGACGATGCACCTCCAGGTTGCCAAACGACAGGAGTGTATCGTATACGAATTGGGCCGTCTGTTCCTCGTGGAAAGACAGCTCCGGATACTGGTGCAGATAGCGCCTCCACGCGATCACCTGCTCCTTGATTTGTTCCACCGCGTCGTTTAACGTCGCTGTTGTCGTCATCATTCATGCCTCCTTGTGATGTGCGCCCCCCTTGCAGACGGCTTGCGCTGGTCAAGGGAGCTCACATTCCGTATTTTTCAATAATTATGTCAATTCACTCGGTGACAGTACGGTTCGGTACAGCGCGTTGGCGCCGTATCCGCATTCCTCTTTGCTGGTATACAGCTGCATGCAGTCGTGGTGTCAGGGCGAGGCCGTCTAGAACCATTGAGCGAAGATGGGATAGTACCAGCCAGCGCCTGGGGACTTATTTGTGTTTGTATTTATATCCTCTGTGTTTAAACGATGGCTGTAAAGGGATTATTTTCCCGTTTCTTTCCGTGTAATAGTATCTTACATCAGGTTCATCTGCAAAAACCACCTCTGCACCGAAGACCGGAAGCTTCCCGAATACGCCATCGATGCGAACGATCAGCTTCTCATCAATATTTCTCTCGGTAATGAGATAGTGGCGTACCTTTTTCTCCAAACTTACCAACGTTCCTTTTACATATATAAATGGAGAAGACAAGAGGAACAGGCCGAGCAATGCGAAAATCACCGTTTTTTGTTCATTTCGTCAGCCCCCAAGAGCAATTCCCGGCCAACCGAACCGAACCAACCCAACCGCCCTTTTCGTCGATCCAAAAGGGATCTCCCTTGATTTTTTGCCGGGCAATCGGTAAAATGTTAGCTCAAAGAGGAAGTACATGGCGATGAGGAAGAAGAGTAGGCATCACAGGAGACTGAAGAGAGCTGATGGCTGGTGCGAATCAGCGTCAACTGGATGTTGAATGGGCTTCCGAGCTCCGGACCGAACCCGCCCGGCGGCAGTAGGCTTCGGCGTGAACGTCCGCACGTTACAACGGACACCGTATCACTGGTACGGAACAAAGCGATTTCAACCACGAGCACGCACATATATGGCACGGTCGTGGATTGAAATAAGAAGGGTGGCACCGCGGTTCATCCGTCCCTGTTATGGGCGGATGGACCTTTTTTATTGATCTTCAACTTCATCGTCACATTTGGAAAGGAGCGAATCCAATAATGAAAACCATCTTTTCCGGCATCCAGCCCAGCGGCATCCTCACCCTGGGCAACTACCTGGGCGCGATGAAGCACTTCGTCCCGCTGCAGGATGAATTCAACTGCTACTTCTGTATCGTCGACCAGCACGCCATCACCGTTCCGCAGGACCCGGCCGCGCTCCGCGAAAACATTCGCCGCCTGGCGGCCCTCTACCTGGCTGTCGGCCTTGACCCTGAGAAAGTGACCCTGTTTATCCAATCGGAGGTACCGGCCCACGCCAAGCTCGGCTGGATCATGCTCTGCACCTCCTACGTGGGCGAACTGGAGCGAATGACCCAATACAAGGACAAATCCCAAGGGCGCGGCGAGTCCATCCCGGCGGGCCTCCTGGCCTATCCGCCGCTGATGGCGGCCGACATTCTCCTGTACGGCACGCATTACGTCCCGGTCGGTGAGGACCAGAAACAACACCTGGAACTGACCCGCGACCTGGCCATCCGCTTCAACAAACGCTACGGCGAGATCTTCACCATCCCGGAAATCCGCGTGGCGGAAGTGGGCGCGCGAATCATGTCGCTGCAGGACGGGACCAAGAAAATGAGCAAATCCGATCCCAACCAGGGCGCGTACATCTCCATGCTTGACGAGCCGGACACAATCGCGAAAAAAATCAAGCGGGCGCAGACCGATTCCGACAACGCCGTCCGCTACGACAAGCAGAACAAGCCGGCCATCTCCAACTTGCTGACCATCTACTCGCTCTGCTCCGGCAAATCTCTGGAGGAGCTGGAAGAGATGTACGCCGGCAAAGGCTACGGCGTCTTTAAAACCGATCTGGCCGAGGTGGTCATCGAGACGCTGAGACCGATCCAGGATCGCTACCACCAGCTGATCGACTCGCCGGAACTGGACGCCATTCTCTCTGCCGGCGCCGAAAAGGCGAACCGCGTTGCCAACCAGATGCTGCACAAAGTGGAAAAGGCCATGGGCATGGCCCGGTTGTAAACAAATTGGATGCGGGGAACACTCCCCTGCCAAAAGGCTGTCTTTCGGGACAGCCTGTTTTTTTATGTTCGTTTTTTCATACCCGAAAGTAGGCTAATGTTCACTTGTAGCTGCTTTTTCCCTTGTAATAAGATGGGAAAAGTGTAAATCCCCCCGAGCGATAGCAGTTCTTTCGCTTGACAAGTGGCCTGTACGCACCAACTACTCAACGGAGGATCTTGCCATGCAACCAGCTCGTTTTCTCTACCTGTTACTCTGTCTGGCTGCCGGTTTTCTGGTCGGCTTTTCGTCGCCCGACAAGGGGAAAAAAGCAACCTGGATCTGGCAGGCAGAGCTGATCGACACCCAACGCCAAAAAATTCTTGACTTTGCCAAAAACCAAGGGATCAATCTGATCTATCTGCGCATCGACAGGGACAAGCCCTTTGACTACTACCGTCCGTTCATCCGGGAGGCTCAGTTGGCCGGTATCGACGTGCACGCCTTGGGCGGACATCCGCGCTGGGCGCTTACTGTCGACCGGGAGCGAATGCTCGGCCTCGTGGACTGGGTAAAACGATACAACCGCACAGTGGACCAGGTGGAACGCATCCGGGGGGTGCACCTGGACATCGAGCCGTACCTGCTTGACGAGTGGTACGACGATCAACCCGCCGTACTGAAACAATGGATGGGAAACATCGAAGCGTTTGTGACCGCAGCCCGAGAGGAGAACGGTCTGGAAGTGGGCACCGACATGGCCGCCTGGTTCGATCAATTTCCGGTGCCGGGAACAGCCGATATGCCGTTCAGCACATGGATGATCGACACATTTGACCACGTCACCCTGATGGCGTACCGCAACAAGGTGGACGGCTCCAATGGCATCGAAGCGATCGTCAAGAACGAGATGGAGGCGGCGGACGCCCTCGGCAAACAGGTGATCATTGCCGTCAACACAAAAGAGATGCCGCATGAGCCGCACACGACGTTTTTTGGGGTGGGCGCGGAAGAGATGGACGCTCAGCTCGCCGAAGTGACATCGCGGCTGGGCAGACATTCGTCTTTCACCGGCGTCGCGGTTCACGATTACCGCTACTGGCGAAACATGATCAAGCATACGGACTCGACGACGAAGCCGCTGCTCGGCACGTACATATGGCACGCCGAGCACGCGATTACCGAAGGGGACGAGATTCTCGCCTTTTCCAAAGAGCAGGGAATCAATTTGCTGTACGTGCGGCTGGACCTGGAGCAGCCCTACGAGGCGTACGCCGATTTTGTGGAAAAGGCAACGGAAGCTGGAATCGAGGTGCACGCGATGGGCGGACACCCGATCTGGGCCCTGGAGCAGTACCGGGAGCGGATGCTGAAGTTGGTCCGCTACGTGAAAGGCTACAATCAAAATGTCGCTCCCAATCAGAAGTTCCGCGGCATCCATCTGGACATTGAGCCCTACGTCATGCCCGTCTGGCGGGAGGACAGAGACGAGGTGCTGCGGCAGTGGATGAGCAATCTCGACGCGTTCGTGGAAGAGACGAAACGGGATTCCAACCTGGAGACAAGCTGCGACCTGGCCGTCTGGCTGGATCAGTTTGACGTCCCGGACGACCCCGGAACCCCTTTCAGCAAATGGGTAATCGCCCGGCTGGACCATGTGACGCTGATGGCTTTTCGCGACTACGCCGAAGGACCGGGTGGCATCGCCGCCGTGTCCAAGGATGAATTGAGATTTGCCGACGAGTTGAACAAGAAGCTGATCATCGCCGTGGAAATGAAGGAAAGCGGAGAAGGAGAACACATCACGTTCCACGAGGAAGGGAAAGCGGAAATGATGCGTCAGCTCGAAAAACTGCCCAATCTCTTGGCAGAGCACCCGTCGTACAAGGGGAATGCCGTCCACGCATACGAATACTGGAAGACAGCCAAGGACTAAGCGGCTGTCCGCTAACACAGTCACCCACACCGGAGCTTCCCGGTGGGGGTGACGTTTCTGGCATCCGAAAGGCCCGTATCGCTGTGAACGGGGCTTTGCATCGACCTGCTGACACGAGGATGACGGAAACGTGTTCTCCTCGAAACCGGCCACTTGGTCTGCACACTGAGACCCGTGCGGTGCGCACGTGTCATCTGCCACATAGACATCAGGGATTCTCCTTCTTCACGGAAAGCGTAAAGTGAAACTCTCCCCACTCCGGCGCCCCGGCGGACGCCTGAGTCACCCCCGCCGCCAGTTCATTGTGACCGTCCTCGACGACGTAGTGAACGACGCCCTCAAATACACGCGCTTTTCCTTTTACTTCATACGTATGTTCGTTTGTCGTTTTCACCGTTACGCCTTGAAACCGGTCATTTTCGTATTGTGTTTGTCCGTCATCCGGCTGTGCAGGAACGGCATCGTTTGGCTGGTCGGACGGAGCCGTGGCGGGCGGTTGATCCGATGGTGCCGTAATGGGCTCCCTGCCGGGTTGGGCCTGGTCGTTCGGCTTCTCTTTCGACGCCGTGCAGCCAAGGAGCAGCCCGACCAGCAGGCAGAGCACAAGCAACGCGCGCATGGTATCCCCTCGATTCATGGTGGGCTGTTTACATTTTCTTTATAAGGTTAGACGGCGTCCGCAGCGCATCGTTTCAGGAAAAAATACCCGTTTTGCACCCGCAAGGAAAAGACGGCCGATGCAGTGGCGACTCTTTCGCGGATGACAGCCGTCTGTCAATGGCGTTAGGCCTTCGTCTGAGCCGCCTCCGCTCTCATGCTGGCTCTCATCTCCGCCCGCTTTGCTTCTTTCAGACGCGGACAGGTGTAGCAGTAACGGCCACCCTCCGTGCGGTAGTAGAGACAGCAGGCGCTTTTTATGCTGACGTGCCGCTCGGAATCGCACAGGTCTTCGATCAGCCGCAGCTTCACCCCCAACAGATTTTTCGCTTGGCCGAACACCTGCGGGTCAAGCTGCTCGGTCAAAAAACGGAAGTCGTCAGCGATCCGGCGGCGCAACAGCTCATGCTCCGCCGCCTTGAGCCATTCGTTCCGTTCGTAATGATATCGGGCCGGAAGCTGTCCCCATAATTGGCCGACATGCACCCCGGATGCAGCAGCAACAGCCTCCAAAAGCGGCCTGAGCGTGTTTCCATACACATCTTGAAGCACACTGCTGCGCCACTCTGTTCTCGCTGCCTCATCGGCCGGCCCGTCCTCCTCCGCCCAGCGGTTGAGCATGAACGAGAACCGGTAATAGCCGTCCTGGTTGTACAACTGCACGCTAAGGTTGTTCAGCGACAGGTCAAACGTCTTGTTCCAGACGGACATCGCGTACTGGACGGCCAGGGCCGGTCCGCTCAGCCACCCGCTGAAAAAGGTGGCGGCAGGAGCCAGATCCGCTGCTTTGAGCAGTCGGGCGTACACACTGATCAGGCTGGACATTTGTGCTGTTTCCAACAGTTCGGACGCGGGGCCGGACCAGACAGCATTGTCCATCTCGCGTCTGCTGACAAAAAAGTGCCGTTCCAGTTTGTCACAGTCACTTTGCTGCATGCTCATCATCTCCGGTTCAGGC
The DNA here is from genome assembly GCF_020923495.1 of Brevibacillus sedimenti. Lineage (GTDB taxonomy): Bacteria > Bacillota > Bacilli > Brevibacillales > Brevibacillaceae > Brevibacillus > Brevibacillus aydinogluensis. Next base: position 2,052,661 of record NZ_CP064048.1, on the reverse strand, counting down.
ATATTTTCTGTTCAATAATTGATAGTGATAATTGTTATCATATTCATGGGTATTGTACTACATGCTGCTGGGCCCTACAACAGTCGAATATGCACGATGGGCAGACGCACTTTGACCGATGCTATTCGGAAAAACCGGTCTTGCTGTGCGGCGAGTACGTCGTGCCATCACCGGAAGCAAAAAAACCGCTCCGTTTTCGGGCGGTTTTGCTTGCTATTTCGCATCAGTATGGATTGTCAGCCGCTCCCAACCAACAGAGGCGGCCATCGGCTGTGTCACCTGTTTCTGGCGTACAGCCAGTTGTAATAGCTGGCATGCTTCAGCTCATCGGTCATGATTTCAAACACGGTATCCCGATACTGCAGCAGCATGTATTTATAGATCGTGCGGTAACGTTCGAACGTTTTCAATTCGCCAAACAGGGCCTGCTCAATCCCGTCCAGATAGCTCACCGGAGGCTGCAGCGCCTCGATCTCATAGTGTGCCGCAGGACGCTGTCCGGTCAACTGGCCGTAGATCTGGAGAAACAGCCGGCGGTGTCTCCGCTCGTCATCGCGGATGCCGGCAATCACCTGTTTTTCCTGCTCGGTCGGTGCTTGCTCGATCAGAAAGTCGTATAACAGCTCATCCCGCCGCTCTCCCGCAATGCCTTCCTGCAACATCCGGAGGACGACCTTCATCCGCTCATCGTACCCCTCCAGCGCGGCGAGCCGCACGGGCAAGTAAGAAGTGTACTGAAAAGGTCCATACCAGTATCCGCTCATCTCGATCTGGTCTCCTTTGTCGTGATTCACCTACAAGATATGCGCCCGCCTGGCAAGAGGAGCATGGAAATTGCCGAACACGGCAAAAGCAGGTTGTCACGACGAACAGCCGCCCCGCGCACAGCTGGCGAAAGACGGCTGTCGACGAAAAGAGACGTGCGGATTGGCCTGTCACACGATTCGCCGCGGCTGGCGGATTGCACTACGCTACAAAGGGCAGCACCATGTTCAGCAGGAACAGCCCAGCGATCACGTAGAGCAGCGCCGGCACCTCCCGGCGTTTGCCAAGGGCGAGCTTCAGCAGCGGATAGGCGACGAAGCCAAAGGCGATCCCGTCCACGATGCTGTAGGACAGCGGAATCAGGGCGATGATCAGGAAGGATGGAAAACCTTCCGTGAAATCACGCAGGTTGATGTTCTGCACGTGTTGCAGCATCAGCCCGCCGATGATGATCAACACCGGCGCAATCGCGCTGTCGGGAATCAGCTTGACCAGCGGCAGGAACACCAGCGTCAGCAGGAAGAGCACGCCGGTGACCAGCGAGGTAAGGCCGGTTCTCCCTCCGGCGGCAATACTGGCGGCCGATTCCACCGAAGCCACCGTGGGGCTGGTGCCCAGCATGCCGCTCAGGGCGGTGGACACGGCAGTCGCCTGCAGGGAGCGTTGAAACTTCTGCGGCTGGCCCAGCATGCCGGTATGGCCGTGCAGCAGGCCGATATTTTCAAAGACGATCACCATCGCCATCGAAAACACAGCGGCCCAGAACGTCAGCGTCCACACCCCGGAGAAGGACAAGCCGGCGAACACCCGGCCGTATTCGTGCAGCGACAAGGAGGCCAGTCCGCCTGTTTCCGGCTGTACCAACCCCGCCAGCATCCCCATCACCGTCCCGGCAGCAATCCCGATCAGAAAGTTTCCCGGCACGTTTCGGATGAACAAAACCAGCGTCAGGACAAGTGTCGCCAGCGTGACGATCACCTGCGGGCTGGCCAAATTGCCCAAGGCGACAAACGTGGAGGGATTGGTGACGATCAAGCCCCCTTTCTGCAGCCCGATAAAGGTGAGAAACAAGCCGATCCCCACCGTGATCGCCTCTTTGAGAGAGACGGGGATCGCCTCCGACAGCAGAGTCGCCGCCCGTGTGAAAGCGATGATGGAAAACAGGAGCCCGGCGAGGAAGACGGCGGCCAGCGCCTGCTGCCAGGGCAGTCCCATCGTCTGGCACAGCGTATAGGTAAACAGCGCGTTGATGCCCATTCCCGGCACCAGAATCATCGGTGCGTTGGCCCAGAACGCCATCAGCAGCGAACCGGCAAACGCAGTCAGCACCGTCGCCAGGATACCGGCTTCCAGAGGAATCCCGGCGTCCTGCAAGATCGAAGCGTTGACGGCGACGATATAGACGATTGTGACAAAGCCGATGCATCCGGCCGTGATTTCCCGTTGGACGGTCGTGTCAAAAGCACGCAAACGAAAGATGTGATCCAACCATGTACGCATTTTACATGTCCCTTCTTTTTTTCGCTTGCTTCTCATGTTTTGTTGCCGAGACATATGCTATCATAGCTCGTATGATATGAAAAATATTGATTCAATCTCATATCCATATGAAAACAATATGGAAGAAACGGAGGCTTGCGCGGTGGACATTCGTCAGTTGCGCTATTTTATCGCCATTGCCGAAGAAGGGCAGATTACCGGGGCCGCCAAGCGATTGCGCATGGCCCAGCCGCCCCTCAGCCAGCAGTTGAAGCAAATGGAAGAAGAACTGGGCGTCGCGCTGGTGGAACGTGTGGGAAAACGAATCGAGCTGACGGAGGCGGGCGTCACACTCTACCGGCAGGCGCTCAACATCGTGCACCAGATGGAGGAAGCGATCGCAGAGGTACAGGAAACCGGGGCCGGCATCCGCGGCACGCTGTCAATCGGCGTAAGCGCTCTCTCCTCCTACGGGCTGCCGGAACAAATCCGCCGGTTTCAGCAGCAGTATCCGCTGATCATCTACAAGGTGTGGAAAGGAGATACGCAGTTGCTGAGCCAGTGGCTGGAGCGGCGGACGATCGAAGTCGCCATCGTCCGCCTGCCTCATTCGCTGTCCGGCTGCACCACCATCCCGCTGGACGAGGAGCCGTTCGTGCTGATCGTTCCCGACTCCTCCCCGCTGGCCGGCACCGGCCGGATCCACATGCGGGACATCGCCGATCATCCGCTGATCATGCCCAGCGCGCCGGGGCTGGGTATCTACGAGATGCTGGTCCGGGAGTTTTCCCGACTGGGCGTAAATCCACACGTCATCTGTGAATGTCCTGACATCTCGCTGATCGTCAGCATGGTGAGAGCCGGAGTGGCAGCGTCGATCGTGCCCCGCTCCGCCTGGGAGACCCAGGCCAGCGATACGCTTGACTGTCTGGAGATTACCGGCACCTCCATTTCCTCCTCCGCTGCCGTCGTCTGGCAGACCGGCCGCCATCTGTCCAAGGCAGCCCGCCGATTCATCCGGATGTTTGCCCCCACAGCCGACGTGTAGGCCGCGTCATGCACAGACCACAAAAAAAACATCCCCCACGCGCAGTGGGGGATGGCGCACGGTGCTTCCTGTTTCCAGAATAGCACCGCCTGATATCTCAGATAATCAGGGACAAGCCCATGATCAGGATGATGGCCGTGACAGACAGGATGGTTTCCATGACTGTCCAGGACTTCAACGTATCCTGAACGCTCATGTTGAAGTATTCCTTGATCAGCCAGAAACCGGAATCGTTTACGTGAGACAGGATGAGCGATCCCGCGCCGGTAGCCAGCACCAGCAGCTCCGGACTGACTCCGGGCATTTGCTGCGCAATCGGGGCGACAATGCCCGCAGCGGTCATCATGGACACCGTCGCCGAACCGGTGGCAACGCGGATCAGCGCCGCGATCAGCCATCCGAGGAAGATCGGGGAGATGGCCGACGCCGTGGCCAGATCGGCAATGTAATCGCCCACTCCGCTGTTGAGCAGCACTTTGTTGAACGCGCCGCCTGCCCCGATCACCAGCAGAATGGTGGCCGTCGGTGCCAGGCAGTCGTTGGTGAACTTCAGAATGTCATCCTTGTTAAATCCGCGGGCAAAGCCCAGCGTCCAGAACGAGATCACGGTTGCAATCAGCAGGGACGTGATCGGGTTGCCGATGAAGTCAGCCCACACGCGCACCGCGTGTTCCTTCGGCAGCGTAACGTCTGCGATGGTCGCCCCCAGCATCAGGATGACCGGAAGCAAAATCGTAAAGACGGTAATGCCAAACCCGGGAAGTTCGCGGTCCTGCTTCGGTTCCGCCAACTGTGCCGCCAGCTCCGAGGAGATGCTGGTCTTGATCCGTTTGCTGATCCAGCTTCCGTAGAGAGGCCCGGCGACGATCGCCGACGGGAGGCCAACCAGAATGGAGTACACAATCGTTTTGCCCACGTCCGCTTGAAAAATATCGACGGCCGCCATCGCCGCCGGATGGGGCGGAACAATCCCGTGCACGATGGACAGCCCGGCAATCAGCGGGATGCCAATCTTCAGCAGGGACATGCCCGTTTGACGGGCGATGGTGAAGACCAGCGGAATCAACAGCACAAAGCCTACCTGGAAGAAAACAGGAATCCCAACGATGAACGCCACGAACATCATCGCCCAGTGGACGTTCTTTTCGCCAAACAGGTTGATCAGCGTACGGGCGATCCGCTCTGCACCGCCGGACTCCGCCATCATTTTCCCCAGCATGGTTCCCAGTGCGAGTACGATAGCGATAAATCCAAGCGTGCCGCCCATCCCTTCCTTGATGGAATCGACGATTTTGTCGAGCGGCATCCCCGAAGCGATCCCGACAAAGCCGGAAACGATCAACAGGGTAATGAACGGGTTTACCTTGAATCGAGTGATCAGAATAAGCAGGATGAGAATAGCCAGCAAGGTGATGACCAACGGCATCATGACCCCTCCTTTTTATCGAGTGTTAAGCGATGCTCTCGACCGTTGTTGAAAGTCGGCGATGAGCTTGTATTCCTCAAGCAGGTTGAGATAAACCCGCTCGTAAATGTAAAACAACTCCAGATAGGTGCCGGAGCGCTCCAGATCCGGCTCGTGGCGGTGAACAATGCGCAGCAGATCGTTTACCTCGGACAGGTCGCGGATGGCACCGACAGCATGCATCGCCAGCACGGCCGCCCCCAGACTGGAACTTTCGTGGGTTCCCGGAATCAATACCTCATACCCAAACATGTCCGCCATGATTTGCCGCCACTCCTTGGAGCGGGCAAAGCCGCCGGACGCGCGAATCTCCCGCGCACCTCCGGCCAAGTCGCGAAGGGCAATCCCCACGCTGTACACGCTGAACAAAATCCCTTCCAGCACGGCGCGGATAAAGTGCTGCCGCTTGTGGTGCAGGCCGATGCCGAAAAACGACCCGCGCGCCTGCGGATTCCACCAGGGCGCCCGCTCCCCGGACAAAAACGGCAGGAACAGCAGGCCTTCCGCTCCGGCCGGTACGTCCTTGGCCGCCTGAATCATCACGTCGTACGGATCGACACCCAATTCCTTGGCCTTTTCCACTTCGGGCCAGCTAAACTCATCGCGGAACCAGCGCAGCATCAATCCCCCGTTGTTGGTCGGACCGCCGATTACCCAGTGCTTGTCCGTCAAGACGTAACAAAACGTTCGTCCCTTCTGATCCGTAATCGGCTCCGGCACAACGGTCCGCACAGCGCCGCTCGTGCCGATGGTGATCGCCACCTGACCCGGCTCGATCGCGCCGACACCCAGGTTGGCCAGCACCCCGTCACTTGCCCCTACGACAAACGGCGTATCGGGATCGATGCCGATTTCGTCCGCGTAGCGCTTGTCCAGGCCGCGCAGCACGTGTGTGGTCGGAACAGGCTCGCTCAACTGCTGCGCAGAGATGCCGGCGACATGCAGCGCCTCCTCGTCCCAGTCAAGCCGCTTCAGATTGAACAGCCCCGTGGCCGACGCGATGGAATAATCGACCACGTATTGGCCAAAGAGCCGATAAATCACGTACTCCTTGATCGAGAGAAACTTGGCCGCCTTGCGGAACGTATCGGGGTCCTTCTCCCTCATCCAGATCAGTTTGGTCAGCGGAGACATCGGATGGATCGGCGTCCCGGTGGCCAGGTATATCCGGTGACCGGTGCCGTCCTGTTTCAAGCGCTCCGTCTGCTCCACACTGCGGTTGTCCGCCCAGATGATGACATTGGTCAGCGGATTGCCGCTGTCGTCTACGGCGATCAGGCTGTGCATGGCCGTGCTGAACCCGATGCCGGCGATGTCCGACTGTTTTGCCCCGGCCTGGGCAATCGCCTGGCGGAGTGCCTGAATGACCGCGTTAAAAATCGCGTCCGGCTCCTGTTCCGCCCAAGAAGGCTGCGGAACGAGCAGGGGATAATCGACATTCCCCGTTCCCTTGATCGAACCGGAGCGTGTGAACACAATCGCCTTTGTGCTGGTGGTGCCGATGTCCAGTCCGATAAAATACGTCTCGTTCATTATCGTCTCACCCTTCATGTGTATCCGCTTTCAAGATGTCAAAGTGATTATATCGAAATTTTTTTCTTTTGTTAATACATGAGAAAAAAATTTATTTCAAAAAGTGCTCGTGATGTGCTCCGCAACCAGTATTATTTCCAATAAAAAAAACGCCCGCGGTCAAAGGCGTTTTAAGGAAATGGCTTCCCGTATATGCTGGATGTTCTCGATCGTTTGCGCTTCCCGGCGAAGCGAGACCGCCACGTACAACAGGTCGATCAGGAAAAGCTGGGCCAGGCGGGCGGAGAGCGCTTCCGTGCGGAACAACGTTTCCCGCGAAGTTGTATACAGACAGCAGTCCGCCAGTTTTACCAACGGCGATTTTCCGTAACTGGTGATGCCGATCGTTTTCGCTCCCGCGTCCTTGGCCACGTGCAGCGCTTTCAAAATGTCCTTGTTCGAACCGGAGTGGGAAATCCCCACCGCCACATCCCCTTCCCGCAGGAGGGAAGCCGACATCACCTGGTAGTGTGCATCGGAGTGATGAATACAGGGAATCCCGGTGCGCATGAACTTGTGATAGGCGTCCTGGGCGATGGCAGCCGATCCGCCAGATCCGTAGAATTCAATGCGTTTGGCACCCGCCAGCCAGTCAATAATAGTGGACAGTACGTCGCGGTTGAGTATGTGCAGCGTATCGCGCAGCGTCTCCATGTTTGCGGCAAAAATGTTGCCGGCAATCGACAGCACGTCTTCATCGTCCAGGTTGATTTCCTGGTAAATCACCTGCTTGGGGTTGGTTACTTCGCTAGCCAGCGCAATCTTGAACGCCTGGAATCCGCGAAAGCCCAATCGCCGGCAGAGGCGAAAAACAGTCGCATCAGCGCATTCGCACAGCTCGGACAACTCGGTAATTGACAAATGGACAATGTCGCTCGCATGCTCCAGGATGTAGCGGGCCACCTGCTGTTCTTTGCTGCTGAGCTGCGAATAAACGGCACGCAGTTTGGCGAGCACGCTTTCAGAAACACGCGGTGTGGAATCAGGCAACGACATGCACCTCCCAATCGTGCCTTTCTGGTTCACTAACATTCTCGTTCACATTATAGGCAATGTCCGGGTCGAAGTCATTTTGAAAAAAATTTTCTTCATTTATGATGAAACGTGAATATTTTTGTCATATAATACAGCTAGGTCAGATTCTGCATGTTTGACAACCTGGACACCTGGAGAACCTGGATAAGGAGTGTTTCGATCACAATGCAATTAGCGATGATTGGATTAGGCAAAATGGGATACAATCTCACCCTGAACTTGCTCTCGCACGGGCATGAGGTCGTCGCCTATGACGTCGACCCCGCACCTGCCGCTGAACTGAGCAAGCACGGAGCGATTCCGGCCGCTTCGGTCGAAGAGGCGGTCGCGAAACTGTCTGCGCCGCGTGTCGTGTGGCTGATGGTGCCCGCAGGAGACATCGTGGACAAGCTGATTGACCAACTGTCCGGCCTGCTGTCCCCCGGCGACATCGTGATTGACGGCGGAAATTCCAACTACAAGCAGTCGGTTGAGCGTTATCACAAGCTTAAGCAAAAGGACATCCACTTCCTCGACGTCGGCACAAGCGGCGGCATGGAAGGGGCGCGGCACGGCGCCTGCATGATGATCGGCGGGGACAAGGAGGCGTTTGCCCATATCGAACCGATGGTAAAGGATATCACTGTTGAAAACGGCTACCTGTACGCAGGGGAAGCAGGCAGCGGACACTTCCTGAAAATGGTGCACAACGGCATCGAGTACGGCATGATGCAGGCGATCGGCGAAGGCTTTGAGGTGCTGGAGAAGAGCGGCTACACGTTTGACTACGCCGAAGTGGCGCGCGTCTGGGCAAACGGCTCCGTCATCCGCGGCTGGCTGATGGATCTGACCGAGCGGGCCTTCCGCAAAGACGCGAAGCTGGACAGCATTCGCGGCGTCATGCACTCCTCCGGCGAAGGCAAATGGACGCTGGAGACGGCACTGGACCTGCAAGTGGCAACGCCAGTGATCGCGATGTCCCTCTTGATGCGCTACCGCTCGCTGGAGGAAGACACCTTCCACGGCAAAGTGGTGGCTGCCCTGCGAAACGAATTTGGCGGACACGCCGTAGAAACGAAATAGAAAACAGCCAGGCCCGAGGTAGCACCTCGGGCCTGTTTGCATGGTTTCGCCGGCTGGCCTTATGTTCTCTTTTCCCCGCCCTTTTTTTCGTTCGCGCATTGGGCGGCTTGATCAGGTCAGCCAGCGCATCAGGGAGAGAACGCTCACCGTTTTTTCCGTTTATTTCTTCTGCTCCGATTGGACCGCGATGCCGTTGCGGATCAGCAGCGCGGCCGTCACGCCCACTCCGGCCTTTTTATTGCCGGAGAACGTCCCGTCATAGACAAACGAACTGCCGCAGGAGGGACTGTTTTCCTTCAGCACGGCGGACGTGGCCCCCACCGCCTGCGCCAGTTTGAGCGCCTGCCTGGCCCCGGCGAGAAACGCGTCCGTCACGTCGCGGCCGTTCCGGTCGATTACCCGGGCCTTCCCGTCCAGGACGTCAAAACCGTCGCCGCCGACGATCTCCGCCGGCGTGCGCGGCGTCGGCAGACCGCCCATCTGCTCGGGACAGACGGGAATGGCCTTTCCTTCCTTGAACAGCGTCTCGGTTTCCGCGTCCAGACAGGCGCGCTGGTCATATCGGCACTGACAGCCAATCAGACAGGCACTGACGATTTTCACTGTCACCAGTTCCTTTCCTCATTTCGGTACCAGGGACCAGGGTTGTCCACACCGCAAACATCCTCCAGGCCGAATCGGCCTTTTGCGATTGGGGATTCACCGGATTACAGCCGGCGCAGCTTGACGCTCTGGACCATGTGATCCGCCCCTTTTTCCAAGATCAGTCGGGCGCGTCCCCGCGTCGGCAGGATGTTTTTCCGCAGGTTGATGCCGTTGATCTCCATCCAGATGCTCGTGGCCACCTCTGTCGCCTCTTCGTCGGTCAGGCTGGCATAGCGGCGGAAGTAGGAGGCCGGGTTGGAGAAGGCCGTCTCGCGCAGCAGCTTGAACCGCTCCACGTACCACTTCATAATGTCCTCTTCACGCGCGTCGACGTAAATGGAGAAGTCGAAAAAGTCGGAGACGAAGACTTCCGTGACGCGGCGCTGCTTTTCGTCGATCGGCGTCTGCAGGACATTTAGCCCCTCCACGATCAAGATATCCGGTTCGCGGACCACTTGCCACTCGCCGGGCACGATGTCGTACACCAGATGGGAGTAGACAGGGGCAGCCACTTCCGGCACGCCGGACTTGACGTCGGACAGAAACGACACCAGCCGCTTCGTGTTGTAGCTTTCCGGAAACCCTTTGCGCTTCATCAGGCCGCGCTCTTCGAGGACGCGGTTGGGGTAGAGAAAACCGTCCGTGGTCACCAGGTCCACTTTGGGATGATTGGGCCAACGGGATAAAAGCGTTTGCAAAATGCGGGCGGTTGTGCTCTTGCCGACTGCGACGCTGCCGGCGATGCCGATGATAAACGGAACCTTTTTGTCCTGATTGCCGAGGAATGTATGCGTTGCATGATACAGTTCCTGGGTGGCCCCCACATACAGGTTCAACAGCCGGGAGAGCGGCAGGTAGATGTCCGCCACTTCCGACAGGGAGAGCTTTTCGTTCAACCCCTGCAGACAGGCCAATTCTTCGTCTGATATGGTAAGCGGCGTGGAAGCCCGCAGTCCTCTCCACTGCTCGCGACTGAATGTGATGTAAGGAGATGCCATGGGAACCGTACATCCTTTCTCGTTCTTGTCCATTAGATGTTCCACAATAGTGTACCACCTGCGGCCGCTTTTTGGGAACACGTGAGGTGCGTCTCCGGCAAGAAAGGTGCATACCATTCCTGGCCTGCACGATCAGCATGGAGAGCATGGGCGTCACCATTTGTTTGGCGAAAAAAATCCCCCCTTTGGCCTTATCAGAGCCGAGGGGGGATTTTTCACGGCCGCCTGCCGAGAAACGCCTGCAGCATCCAGACGTGTTTTTGCAGGCTGGTGCTGATCTCAAGGAACATGTCGCTGGTCGCCTGGTCATTTGCCTGTTCGGCGATGGACATGCCCTCCTCCAACTCGCGGATGAGCTGCCGGAAGTCGGCGACTACCGCCTGAACCATTTGTTCCGCAGTCTCCCCTCCCGCCGCTTCGCGCAGGGTCGACTGCTCCAGACAGGCTTTCATCGTCGAGACCGGCTGTCCGCCGATTGCCAGCAGCCGTTCCGCCAGTTCATCCACGTAGCCGGCCGCCTCGTTGTACAGTTCCTCAAACTTTTGGTGGAGCGTGTAAAAGTGGGGTCCTGTCACATACCAGTGGTAGTGGTGCAATTTTATGTACAGGACGCTCCAGTTGGCAACCTGTTTGTTCAACACGTCCGTCAGGGAAGGGCTTTTCACTCCTGTCACAGCAGTGCTCATTCGGCGTCACTTCATCCTTTCCTCGCATGAAGATGCTACAGAACGATGTTAGTATTACGCTGGGAACTGCTGTTTATTCCGCCGGTGATGCTGCGGCCTGACGCCGCCAACATCTCCCCGTCCCTGACAGCAATCCGGCCTTCCGCAAGTACGCCTGATTGGCCCCTTTACCGGACGACCGCCTCTTCGACGATCAGCCGGCAGCCTGTCGCGTCAAGATACGCCTGCACGCCAAACGGCAGGGCGGCGTTGTTTTCGCCGTGGCCCGCCTGCAGGTTCCAGATCATCGGCTTTTGATACGGCGCGATCATGTTGGAAATGACGTCGAGGACGGTGAAGCTGTCCTGTTTTTTCGACGTGCAGTTGTTCCACGTGCCGAGGATGATCCCGGCGCACTCCGCAAACGTGCCGACCAGCGCCAACTGGGTCAGCATGCGGTCCACCCGGTACGGCTCCTCGTCCACATCCTCCAGGAAGAGCAGCTTGCCTTTTGCATCCACCTGGTAGGGCGTGCCCGCCAGCGCCGCCACCAGCGAGAGATTGCCGCCGACGATCTCGCCGCACGCTTCTCCTTCCACCAGGCAGACGATCTCCTCCCCCGGCGGGTTGACGATCTCGCCCAGCGGCTCGGTGCTGGTCATGGCGCGCAGCAGACATTCCCGCGTATACGCGTTGGTCCCGCTGAGCAGTCCGGGCGATGCGTTGGGACCGTGCAGAGTCGCCAATCCCGCCTCCTGCCGGAGCGCCGTGTGCAGCGCGGTGATGTCGCTGTACCCGATGAACAGTTTCGGGTTTTGCGCAATCATGTCGTAATCGAGAAGATGCAGGATTTGCGGCGAACCGTAGCCACCGCGCAAAGCCATCACGGCGTCGACGTCGGGATCGGCAAACATCTCGTTCAGTTCGGCTGCCCGTTGTTCGGGCGTTCCCGCCAGATAGCCGCCATAGCTTTCATAGCAGGTTCTTCCCAGTACCACCTTGAATCCCAACGCTTCCAGCTCAGCTTTGGCCTTGTGTACGCTGTCGATTGTTTTCGGAGGACTTGCCGGGGCGATGATCCCGATCGTATCCCCTGGTTTCAGTGCGTGTCCCTTGTTCATCCGGAATTCTCCTCACTGATTGATACTTTTGGTCCGCCCTGCCGTACCCCTGACCGCCATTTTTTGAAAAGTGCGTCACACCAGCACGTACCGGTTGGTCGGCCGGCCGACGCCGCCGTATGCCACGTCCCGTTTCACCCGTCCGCTCTTTTCCAGGTATTCAAGGTAGCGGCGCGCCGTCACGCGGGCGATACCGACCCGCTCTGCCACCTCTTCCGCCGACAGCGGCTGCTTTTCCTGGCGCAGATGGCGGACAATCTGCTCCAGCGTGTGCATGTGCAGCCCTTTCGGCAGCGTCTCCAGCTCCCGGGGGCTTTTCGCGGCGGAGCGGAACAACAGCTGGTCCACCTCCGCCTGGGAGACGGTGCCCTCCTGCTCCAACTGCTGGCGAAACGCCCGGTAGTTTTCCAACGCCTGCTGAATGCGCTCAAACTTGAACGGCTTGATGATGTAATCCATCACGCCGTTGCGGAGCATCGCCTGGATCGTCGGTTTGTCCTTGGCCGCCGTGATCACGATCACGTCCACCGCCTGATTGGCTGTGCGCAGTTTCTGCAGGGTGCGCACGCCGTCCAGCACAGGCATGAAAATGTCCATGATCACCAGGTCAGGCTTCAATTGTTCCACCAAGGCGAGTCCTTCCGCTCCGTTGGAGGCCGCGCCGACCACGCGGAAAGACGGCACCCGTTCGATAAACTGCCTGTTCACTTCCTGCACCATCGGGTCGTCCTCGATGACGACCACGCGAAATGGGTCGCCCATCTACGCTTCCGCCTCCTTCATCGGAAAGGTAATCAAAAAGCTCGTGCCTTCGCCTGGCTGCGACTGGCAGCTCAGTTCGCCCCGCCCCTTCGCCACCAGCTGCTGCACCAGGTAGAGGCCCAGGCCGCGGTTCTTCCCCGCCTTGGTGGAGAAGCCGCGCTCCAGCATCCGCCGCCGTGTCTCGTCATCCATGCCGATGCCGTTGTCTTCCACCAGGATGGAGCAGATGTCATCATCCTGTTCGATGCTGACGTAGACTTCCTTGTCGTGTTTGTCCGTCTGCTCCAGAGCGTCAAACGCGTTTTCGATCAGATTGCCGAGGATCAGCACGAAATTGTGGTGATCCATGTACGGCGGGAAGCGCTCCAGATTGCTGCGCCGGTCGATGACGAGGCGAATGCCCAGTTCCTTGCCCCTGCTCACCTTGCCCAAAAGCAGGCCGGAAACGCTTTCATCCGTGATTTTGGCCGAGAGAAATGCAGTCAGCTCTTCCTGCTGTTCGCTGATTTCAAACAGGTACTGCAGCGCCTTCTCTTTTTGATTCAACTGCAAAAGTCCTGCGATTGTGTGCAGCTTGTTCATGTACTCGTGGTTTTGCACGCGGAGCGCGTCGACGAATGCCTTTACGCCGGTCAGCTCTTCCGCCATCCGTGCCACTTCGGTCCGGTCCTGGAAAATGGCCAGCGCTCCGACGACTTTCCCGTCGGTCCTGATCAGAAAGCGGTTGGACCAGATCAGCGCCCCTCCGACGTGCAGTTCGTGGTCGTAAAAGTTTTGCTGCTTCTCCAGCACTTCCGGCAGCGCGGTATCGGGAATCACCTCGCGGATCGGTCTGCCCAGCACGTCGTCTTCGATGTTGAAAATCTGTTTGGCCTTGTCGTTGACGATCGTGATCCGCTCCTGCGTGTCGATCGCGATCACGCCCTCGCGCATGGCGTGAAACGTGGCGGTGCGCTCCACCAGCATGCGGGCCAGTTCTTCCGGCTCCAGGTTGAGCATCTGCCGTTTCATGTGACGGGCGAGCCGGTACGAACCCCAGATGCCAAACAGCAGGGAGAGAAAAAACGTGATCGCGATGTTTTCCCGCTGGTCGTAGAGGATCTGCGGGATGCTCGGCAGCAGATGGCCCACCATGACCACGCCCACCTGCTGGTGATCGGTGTTCATGATCGGCACGTAGGCCCGCAGCGCCGTTCCCAGCTCCCCCCGCACCTTGCGGATGTAGGTGTGCTCGGCAAACGCCTCCTCCGCGTCTTTGCCGAGAAAGACGGTGCCGATGCGCTCGTCCAGCGGATCGGAATAGCGGACCCTGTTCATGTCCATGACCACCACGTACGTCACGTCGTTGACGATGCGAATCCGCCGTGCGGTCGGAGCGATGGTCCGCCAGCCGTCCGGTTCCCGGATGCTTTTCTGGATGAGCGGGATTTCCGCCACTGTCCGCGCCGTGGTCATCAGCCGCTGTCCCAACTCCGCCTCGGTCAGGCGAATGATGCTGCCCACGATGATGATGCCGCCGATCAAGAGGGAAAAAAGCACGATGCCGACTGACAGCAGCATGATTTTCCACTTAATTTTCAGACGCTTGAACAGGAGTGTTCTTCCTTTCCGGTAGGTTTGCCTGCTACCATATATTTTGGTACAGTACGTGAAGCAAATCAACCGATGGTAAAGCAGGTGTCAGCCCGTGAGATCAATCGCAAGCATTGTCGCGTTCGTCCTGTTGGGCCTGCTCAGCGCCGTGATTATCGGCTTTCGCAGCGACCTGCCGTTTGCATCGCTGGGATACGACGAGGAGCAGGAAGGGCTGAGCGAGCGCATTATCATCAAGTTCAGCCATGTGGTAGCGGAAAATACGCCCAAGGGTCTGGCCGTGGATCGTTTTTCCCAACTGGTCAAGGATAAGTCCAATGGCCGGGTGGAAGTGCAGGTATTTCCCAACGGTATCCTCCACTCCGACCAGACGGAGATGGATGCGCTGCGGCGCGGCGACATCCAGATGATTGCTCCCGCCTTTTCCAATCTGGCCAACCGGATTCCGGCGTGGTCGGTGCTGGACCTGCCCTACGTGTTTCGCGATCAGCAGGATGTTGAGCAGGCCTTTCACGGGAAGATCGGCGGGATGCTGTTTGAGACGCTGGAGCCGCTGAACATGAAGGGACTGGCCTTTTGGAGCAACGGCTTCAAGCAGATGACCAGCAACAAACCGATTCGCACGCCGCAGGACTTCGCCGGCCAGCGCTTCCGGATCATTCAAAGCCCCGTGCTGGAAGCGCAGTTTCGCACGCTGGGGGCGACAGCCCAGGGGGCTCCGTTCAATGACGTCTACCGCAAGCTGGCGAACAACGAGGTGGACGGCCAGGAAAACACCATCTCCAACATCTACAGCAAGCGTCTCTACCAGGTGCAGAAATACATGACGGTCAGCAACCACGGCTATCTGGGATATGCCGTGATCATCAACAAATCGTTCTGGGAGAAGCTTCCCCCCGACGTACAGCGCGTGCTGACCGAGGCGTTGGAGGAGGCGACGGCCTACAGCGACCAAATCGCCGTCTCCATGAACGAGCAGCAGTGGAAGCAGTTGACCAAAGAGAGCAGCATGGAAATCCACGTGCTGACACCACAGGAGCAGGCCGTCTGGAGGGAGGCGCTGCAGCCGGTGTACAAATCATTTGCCCCGATGATCGGTTCGGCGTTAATGGACGAGATCAGCAAACTGCACAGGCAGCAGTAAACACGTGCGTTCCCTCTCCCTGGCCCCGAGGAAATGCGTCTTCCCCGACAAAAAAGACAGGCCAAAACGGGGAAAGCACCGTCTTGGACTGTCTTCATGCACTCTCTTCACAGCGTCAGGCCAGGCGGCAGCTGGCTGCGCGGTTATTCCTGTTTCGTCGGCTGGACCGCTGTTCGCGGGGCGACAGGCTCGACGCCGTCCGTTTCGCCGGACTCCACGTAGTGTTTGAGCATCGCCAGCTTGTTCTCCCAAAACCGCTCGTAATACGCAAGCCACTGCTTCACTGCGAGCAGCGGTTCCGGATCAAGCCGGTAGCGCGTCTCCCTGCCGACTTTCCTCCCTTTGACCAGGCCGGCTTCGGCCAAAATGCGCAGGTGTTTGGAAACGGCCGTCCGGCTCATCGGAAAGTGTCCGCTGATCACGGTGACCGGCAATTCCTGATCCCCCAGCAATTTCAGCAGCTGGCGGCGCGTGGGATCGGCAATTGCCTGAAAGACGTCATGTCTGGACGGCGCCGCAGCCATGTCAGCCCTCGACATACTTACCCAGTTTTTGGATAATGCCGGTCCAGCCCTGATTCATGCGGTCGCGCACGATCGTGTGCGGTTCGCCGAATTCCGTGACAGTATCGGGATTCCAGCCGGAGTGGATCAGCGTAAACTCCGTTTTCCCGCCGAGGTCTATCAGTTCAAACGTAATGATCCAGTCTTTCCCCCAGTGAAACGACAGACGGTTGGGAGGGTCCACTTCCGTCACCTTGCAGGGGGACATGCCGAACGGACCGGCATTTATGTGAAACTCGTGACCGACCACTGGTTGAAAGTCGTTTGGCATGAACCATGCGGCGAGACCTTCCGCCGTGGCAACGGCTTCCCACACTTTCTGGATCGGTGCATGGAACACCTGGGTGTGTCGAATGTCCGGAATGGTTTGCGGGGTTTTGTTCTCCATCGTCGTACCTCCTGATATGTGTGCTTCCCTTTTTCCTGGGGCAAACCCGAGCGGAACTCTTGTACGCAATACGAAACCAAATGGTTTCCTTTTTTGATTTTATGACACCTTTTGGTTTCATGTCAATCATAGGACCGAGATGGCTCCGATTGGTTGTTTCGCCCCGTTCACTTATATCTTGCTCGTTCCCCCGCTTTTACAGTCCCCGATTCGACAGCGCAGCGGCCCGGAGTTCAGTAGAGCAAAAGAGACGCTCTGCAGCGACCAGTCCACCTAGTTGTACGACTTCTCAAAAATCATAGTATTCCTGTATACTTAATCGTATATATGTTGGACGCGGCCCGATTGTTAATGGTCGGTGAATGACGCAATTTTGAGAGAGGTGACAGCCACGATGTATGAACTGTTAAAAGAAGTGGGACGCGGCAAACGCGGCGCAAAAGACCTGACGTACGAACAGGCAACGATAGCGGCAGAGATGTTTCTCAACGGCAGCGCGACACCCGCACAGATGGGCGCGTTTCTGATGGCGGAGCGGATCAAATCGGAGTCGCTTGACGAATTGGCGGCGTTTGTGGAGGTGTTACGCCGGACCATGTCGCCCGTCTCGTTTCCGGACAGTCTCGATTGCGCCGGCCCCTACGACGGGCGGCGAAAATCGTTTATGGCCACGCTGCCTGCCGCCTTTGTACTGGCCGCTTGCGGGCAGCGGGTCACTCTGCACGGCAGTCCATCGCTGCCGCCCAAGTGGGGCATCACGCTGACGGACGTGTTAAAGACCGCAGGCGTATCCGTGGATGCCGCCGACAGGCAGGCGCTTTTGTCGGCTGCCGAGCGCAGCGGCGTCCTGATTGTCCCCACGGAAACGTGGTGTCCCGCGCTGCACAAGCTGCGCCCCCTGCGGCTGGAGCTCGGCGTCCGCACCCTGTTCAACACGGTGGAAAAGCTGCTGCGGCCAGCCGACTCTCCGTCCATGGCCATCGGCATCTTCCACGGCACGGTATTTGAAAAAGTGGCGGAACTGCTGCTCCGTCTCGGAGTGGAACGGGGAATCGTCGTGCAGGGCATGGAAGGCTCCGAAGACGTGTCCGCCGCCAAACCGAGCCGCGCCTTGATCGTGGAAAACGGCAGCTGTCGTCCCTTCGTCGTCGATCCGGCCTCGCTCGGCTTGCAGGCGGAAGCGCCGGATACCGACTGGACGCCGGAACTGCAGCGGCAGACGGCGGAAGCGGTGCTGAACGGAACAGCCGAACCTGCCTACCGCAACATGGTGCTCCTAAACAGTGCCCTGCGGCTGTGGATCACCGGGCGCGTCCCGAACTTGGATGAAGGTGTGGCCGCGGCCCGCCAGGCGCTAGATTCCCGAGAGGCTTGGGACCGGTACAGACAGTGGCTGGATGCAGCCGCACCATCCGCAGCACCCGCCGCTTCCGCTCGCGATGCAGGCCATATCGGCACCTGATGTCGAAAAAATTCCCCGCACCCATACAGCCCTTGGCTTGCCGGATTGGCGGGTCAAGGGTATTTTGCTTGTCTCCGCTCCCCGCAAGCTCTGTGACCAAAAAGACCAAAACAACCAATATGACCGTATCATTTCCAATATTCCAGCAATTCTTTAGAATGCAAGTACAGAGAATGTAAAGCGCTTTCATTGTGCGTAAAGGGGAGGGGACTTATGCGTATTTTTAAAAACCTGACCGTGCAGGTCGTGATCGCCATTATCCTCGGTATTCTCGTCGGCCAGTTTGCGCCCAAGTTCGGGGCTGAACTGAAAGTGTTGGCAGACGTATTCGTCAAGTTGATCAAAATGGTCATCCCGCCGATCGTCTTCTTCACCGTCGTCAACGGCATCGCCGGCATGGGCGACATGAAGAAGGTGGGAAAAATCGGCGGCAAGGCGCTGATTTATTTTGAAATCGTTACCACAATCGCGCTGGCCATCGGCCTGGTCGTGGTCAACATCATCAAGCCGGGCGTCGGCTTTGACAAGACCGGCCTTAGCGGCGCTGACATCTCCAAGTACACGAAAGCGGCTGAGGAGACCAGCCACGGCTTTATCGACTTCCTCGTCGGAATCATTCCGGACAACGTGGTCAACGCCATGGCCAAAGGCGAACTGCTGCCCATCCTGTTCTTCGCCGTCCTGTTCGGCCTGTCGCTCGCAGCCATGGGCTCCGCCGCCCAGCCGGTGATCAACCTGTTTGACAAGCTGGCGCACGGATTCTTCGGCGTCGTCAACATGATCATGAGAGTCTCCCCGCTCGCGGCATTCGGAGCGATGGCCTACACCATCGGCACCTTTGGCCTCGACTCCCTGAAACGACTGGGCCTCTTGATGGGGTCGGTCTACATCACGATGTTTTTGTTCATCGTCGTGGTGCTGGGGCTGATTGCCCGCTTCTTCAACTTTAACATTTTCTCGTTTATCAAATACATTCGCGAAGAAATCCTGCTGGTGTTGGGCACTTCGTCGTCCGAATCGGCGCTGCCCCGCATGATGGAGCGTCTGGAAAAATACGGCTGTTCCAAATCGGTTGTCGGTCTGGTCGTGCCCACCGGATATTCGTTCAACCTGGACGGCACGTCCATTTACCTCTCCATGGCCGCTCTGTTCATCGCGCAGGCATACGGCGTCGACCTGTCCGTCTGGCAGCAGCTGACCCTGCTCGGCATTTTGATGCTCACGTCCAAAGGGGCAGCCGGCGTCACCGGCTCCGGTTTCATCACCCTGGCGGCAACGCTGGCCGCGTTCCCGATGATCCCGGTCGAGGGCATCGCGCTCCTGCTCGGTGTCGACCGCTTTATGTCGGAAGCCCGTGCCATCACCAACCTGATCGGCAACGGCGTGGCTGCGGTGGTCATCGCCAAGCACGAGAACGAGTTTCATCCGCCTGCCCTGTCGGACGAAAAATCGCCGGCCATTTCGGCATAACGGGCGCCACTGCGTTCAATCAGCACTGAAACCTCCCGTTTTCGGGAGGTTTCAGACTGAAGACAAACGGTTCATT
The DNA here is from genome assembly GCF_020923495.1 of Brevibacillus sedimenti. Lineage (GTDB taxonomy): Bacteria > Bacillota > Bacilli > Brevibacillales > Brevibacillaceae > Brevibacillus > Brevibacillus aydinogluensis. Next base: position 2,033,348 of record NZ_CP064048.1, on the reverse strand, counting down.
GAGTTAGCGTCCACAAAAAATGATTTCCAGGCCGAAAGGCGTGCCTATTCATCAACCAAAGCGAAAAGACAATGGGCATCGCATGGCGGGATGGGCCAAGCGAGCTCCTTTGACGACCGACTCAGTGAAAAAACGAAGACGCGGGAATCAACAGGGGACACAAGTCTCACTTCCTCGAAATACCCAGATGTTTGTCCCCTGCCCGCGTCTCGTTTTGGAGCCGACTTCATCCGCTTCTGTGCTGGGCGTCAAGCGAGCGAGCGGTCCCGATCTCTCATGCGCTGCGGACGAGTGGTCAAAGGCGTATTCGTCAGAACAGCAGCGACAGCAGTTCCTCACGCGACCATTTTCCGAAAAACGGCTCGATGTCGATGCCAGCAAGCACATCCGCCACCGCTTGCTTGTCGTATGGCACGCCGCGAAGCACGGCCTCGATTTCCGACACGTCCCTCATTCCGAAGAAGTCCCCGTAGATTTTGGCTTCCTTGATGCGCCCCTTCTCGATCTCCAACCGCACCTCCACCGTCCCGATGTCAAACCGGCGGGACTGCCGGAAGTTGCTTTTCGGCGATTTTCCGTAATTCCACTCCCAGCTCTGGTAGCGGGAACGGGACAGCTCGTGGATGTTCGCCCAATCCTCGTCGGTGAGCGGATATTCCTCCACCGGTTTGCCGTCGAAGATAAAGACGAGCAGCTCCTTCTTGAACTCTTCGATCGTCATCGGGCTGGGCAGAAATTCCGAAATGTTGGCGACCCGGCTGCGAATCGACTTGATCCCTTTTGACTGGATTTTTAGGGGATTCACGTTCAGCGCGGAGACGACACGCTCCAGGTCGGAGTCAAACAGCAGCGTGCCGTGGCTGAACATGCGTCCTTTGGCGGCGTACTGGGCGTTGCCGGAAATTTTCCGCTCGCCCACCTGGATGTCGTTGCGGCCCGTCAGCTCCGCGTCGACGCCCATCTGGCGCAGAGCGCGAACGACCGGATCGGTAAACTTGCGGAAGTTGTGAAAGGACTCCCCGTCGTCATTGGTAATAAAACTGAAGTTGAGGTTGCCGAGGTCGTGATAGACGGCGCCGCCTCCCGACAGCCGGCGCACCACGTGAATCCCGTGTTCGTTGACGTAGTCGGCATTGATCTCTTCGATCGTATTCTGGTTTTTCCCAATGATGATGGACGGTTCGTTGATGTAAAACAACAGGTAATCTTCATCGGCAGGCAGGTGCTTTAAGGCGTATTCCTCGATTGCCAGGTTGATGCGGGGATCGGTGATTCCTCGATTGTCGATGAATTTCATGTGCGTTCCTCCTTTGCGGACTGATGACTGTCAGCTTGTCCGAGCAACAGTATGACAAACGTCCACTTGCCGCACAACACATCCCCCAGCCCCCTTTTGGTTGTGGGTTGTCGTGCTGGCGGCATCAATCTGGCGGTGGACGTCGCAGTTACAGCGATGACGGCAGCCATAATGCAGGCACCCGGTGTGTCGGACGCCATTATCACCGGCGCCATGTTGAATGTCAACAGACAGATGGGGGCGGTCAGGAGATCAGCTTCAATCCGACCGCAGCGGCAAGGATGACGCCAATACACAGCACCCGACGCCAATCGGCAGACTCGCCGTACAGGACCATGCCCAAAATGGCGCCGCCTGCCGTGCCGATGCCGGTCCAGACCGCATAGGCCGTCCCCATCGGCAGGGTTTTCATCGCGAGGGAAAGGAACAAAAAGCTGGCTCCGAAACTGGCGAGCAGCAGGATCAGCGTCAGCCAGGTCCGATCGAGGTTCCATTTGTTGATCATCGCGACACCCGTCATCTCGAAAATGCCAGCGGCGATTAGACAGAACCAGGCCATTATGTCTCCCCTCCTTTCACGTTCTCTGCCGGTTTCTCATGGGTCACCAGCTTCAATCCGACGACGCCCCCCAGCAGCAGCATGATCAGGAGCACTTTCAACCACTGAAACGGCTCGCCGAAAAAGACGATGTCGGCCAATACCGTGCCGGCCGTGCCCATGCCGACAAAGACGGCGTATACGGTGCCCACCGGCAGCGTCTGACCAGCCCTGATCATCAGGAAAAAGCTGACGCCAATGGCCGCTGCCGTTCCCAGCCACGTCCAAAGATCGTACGCGTGTTTCAACCCGATCACCCACAGCACTTCAAACACAGCCGCAATGAACACCATGGCCCATTCTCTGTTCACGTCTCTCTCCTCCTATCCTCTCGTTTTTTCCAGCGCAGCAAAAAACCCGGGGGTATCGCCAGCACAACGATATCTCCCGGGCTTTTATCCCTCCGTGTCACAGCCAATGCGGCTGTGTGTTTTCTCTCGGACCAGGCCAGCCAACGCTGCGGAACCCTAGAAAACAAGTGCTATTCCATTTGGTCGTACTGTATCACATCGGGGCCGCGGGGTCAAGTGCGGAGGTGCTGGAGCGCTTCCGCCTGCCGGAGGATCCGCTTGGCCCGCTCCGCCACGGGGTAGTCGACCAGTTTTCCGTTGACAGAAATGGCGGCGCTGCCGGAAGCGAGCGCTTCGTCAAAGGCGGCGGCGACCGCTTTCGCCTCCGCTATTTCCTCCGCCGTCGGGGAAAACGCGTCATGGACAATCGGGATCTGGTCGGGATGGATCACCAGCTTGCCCTGAAAACCGAGCTGTCTCGCAAGGCGGGCATCATTTTGCAGTCCCTCCGCATCTTTGACGTCCACGAAAACGGCGTCAATCGGCGGTTCGATGCCGGCTGCCCGGGAGATCACCACCAACTGGGAGCGGGCAAACAAAAGTTCCGTTCCTTCCCGCGTCAGCCGGGCGCCGATATCGAGGGCAAAGTCGACCGAACCGAACGCCAGCCGCTTCACCCTGGCGCTAGCCGAGGCGATGTCATAGGCGTGGTAGAGACCAGACGCCGTTTCAATCAGGGGGACGATCTCCATCGAGCCGCACGGCAGATTCCCGTGATTCTCCAGCTGCGTCAGGTGGGCTTCCACAGCCAGAATCTGCTGACGGTTTGCCGCTTTTGGCAAAACGATTCCCGTCAGTCCGTGCCCGATCATGCCGTATAGGTCGTCCAGGTAAAACGGCGTGGTCGGGTCATTCACCCGCACGTATTGGGGACGGCTGCCGTTTTCTTGTACCGCCTGGCGCACCATGTCCCGTGCGCTCGCTTTTTCCTGAAGCGGCACGGCGTCTTCCAAATCGTAAATGATCACGTCAGCCGCCAGCTCCCTCACCTTTTCCAGCCGCCGCCGGTTGTTGCCCGGCACAAACATCCACGAACGAACCAGCGTCATCTTCCGCCCCCTCCCCACTCTTCCCGGTACTGTTCCACGCCCTGCCGGTACAGGTCATTGCCGTACATATCGTTGATCACCACGGCCGGAAACTGCTCGATCACCAGCTTGCGCACCGCTTCCGGGCCGAGGTCTTCGTAGGCCACCAGCTCCTGCACCTTGATTGCTTTCGCCAGCAGCGCGCCCGCGCCGCCTACCGCCGCAAAGTAAACCGCCTTGTGTTTCGCCATCGCCTCTTTTACTTCCTGATTGCGATAGCCTTTGCCGATCATCCCTTTTAACCCCAGCGCGAGCAGCCTGGGCGCGTATTTGTCCATGCGGCCGCTCGTCGTCGGGCCGGCCGAGCCGACCACCTGCCCCGGTTTGGCCGGAGTTGGACCGACGTAGTAGATCACCTGCCCGCTGACGTCAAACGGGAGCGGCTCTCCGCGATCCAACGCTTCGATCATGCGCTTGTGGGCGGCGTCCCGCGCCGCGTAGACCACGCCGCTGATCAGCACCCGGTCGCCCGCCCGCAGGCTGGCCACCGCCTCATCCGTCAACGGGGCAGTAATGTGTTTGACTGCCATCGTGTTGCTCCTCCTCCCGGTTGGCTATCTTGCTCCGTTTCACAGTACGGCTTCCTTGTGCCGGCTGGCGTGGCAGTTGATGTTGACGGCAACGGGCAGGGAGGCGATGTGACAGGGGTAAATCTCGATCTTGACGTCCAGTACCGTCGTCCGGCCGCCCATTCCCTGCGGGCCGATTCCCAGTTTGTTGCACATCTCCACCAGTTCCTCCTCCAGTACGGCGATTTCCGGCCGGGGGCTGCGCTCGCCGATGGGCCGAAACAGAGACTTCTTCGCCAGGTAGGCCGCCTTTTCAAATGTTCCGCCGATGCCCACGCCGACGACCATCGGCGGGCAGGCGTTGGGACCCGCGTTCCGCGCCGTCTCCAGTACAAACGCTTTGACCCCCTCCACCCCATCGGACGGCTTCAGCATTTTGAGCGCGCTCATGTTTTCGCTGCCGCCGCCCTTGGCGGAGAAGTGGATGGTCAGTTTGTCGCCCGGCACCAGTTCCACGTGCGTGACGGCGGGAGCGTTGTCTCCTGTATTGACCCGTTCCAGCGGGTGACCGACGATGGAACTGCGCAGATACCCCTCTCTGTATCCCTTGCGCACCCCGTCGTTGATCGCGTCGTACAGGCTGCCGCCGACGATCCGGCAGTCCTGCCCCACTTCCACGAGAAAGACGGCAACGCCGGTATCCTGGCACATCGGCACCCGTTCCCGGGCGGCGATCTGTGCGTTTTCCATCAACTGTGACAGCACGTCCCGGCCTGTCTCCGACACTTCCGAACGAAGCGCCTGCCGGAACGCCTGGACGACATCCGCGCCGAGGTCGTAGTTGGCCCGCTGGCACATGTCAGCCACTGCCTCCACAATGGCGTCATACTTGATTTCTCTCATGAGAAAAACCACCTCTTCCAGGCATGCCGGTTGGCATCCCGATTTACTTCAGCCAGGGCCGTGGTCAGCGGAATCCCTTTGGGGCAGACCTGGACGCAGTTTTGCGATTGGCCGCAGTTGGCGATCCCCCCGTCGCTGATCGCTGCGTCCAGGCGCTGTTCCTTCATCATCGCCCCGGTGGGATGGGCGTTGAAATAGCGGATCTGCGCCATCGCCTGCGGCCCGAGATAGGGGGAGCGGTCGTTGACGTTCGGACAAGCCTCCAGACAGCAGCCGCAGGTCATGCAGGTGGCATACGCGTACAGCTCCTGCTGTTGCTCCTGCGAGACACGCGGTCCCGGGCCCAGGGCGTGGGTGCCGTCGATTGCGATCCAGCCCTTGATGCTCTGCAGCGCGTCAAACATTCGCTTGCGGTTCACCGCCAGGTCTTTTTCGACGGGAAACGTGGCCATCGGCTCCAGGCAGATCGGCTGTTCCAGCTTGTCGACCAAAGCGGAGCACGCCTGCCTGACCCTGCCGTTGATCACCATGCTGCACGCTCCGCACACCTCTTCCAGACAGTTGGACTCCCAGACGACGGCCCTCACTTGTCGGCCCGCCGCATTCACCGGGTTCTTTTGAATCTCCATCAACGCGGCGATCACGTTCATGTTCGGCCGGTACGGGACGACAAACTCCTCCCAGTACGGTTCGCCGTCCGGCTGGTCCTGCCGCTTTACCTTCATCTGCACCGTGTTCATCCCGGCACCCTCCTCTCTAAGCCTGTTGACGGGCGGCCGCGGAGCCCCGGTCGGATGCCCGGTCCGCCGCTTCCTTCACGATGTCATAGCGCCGGGGGCGCGGCTGGATGTAGGCGAGATCGACCGGTTCGTAGCGGAAAAGCGGCCCCTCCGGCGTGTAGATGGCGAGCGTTGTCTTCAGCCAGTTGGCGTCGTCGCGCTCGGGAAACTCCGGCTTGTAATGAGCGCCCCTGCTCTCGTTGCGGTGGAGCGCTCCCAGCGTGATCACCCGGGCCAACTGCAGCATGTTCCACAACTGGCGGACAAACGTCACCGTCCGGTTGTACCAGTCGGAGGTATCGTCCACGCCGATCTTCTGCCAGCGCTCCAGCAGCTCCTGCAGCTTCTCGTCCGTTTTTTGCAGGCGGTCGTTGTAGCGGACCACGGTTACGTTGTCCACCATCCAGTCGCTCATCTCCACATAGAGCTGGTACGGGTTCTCGTAGCCGTCCATCCGGCAGATGCGCTCCATGTACGCTTCCTGCCGCCTGCGCTCGGCGGCGAACAGGTTGGGCGACAGGTCCTGGGCCGACTTCTTCAGGCCGCGGACGTACTCGACCGCTTTCGGCCCCGCCACCATCCCGCCGTAGATCGCCGACACCAGCGAATTGGCCCCCAGCCGGTTGGCGCCGTGGTATTGAAATTCGCACTCGCCGCAGGCGAACAGGCCGGGGATGTTGGTCATCTGGTTGTAATCCACCCACAGACCGCCCATGGAGTAGTGCATCGCGGGGAAAATCTTCATCGGCACCTTGCGCGGATCGTCGCCGACAAACTTCTCGTAGATGCTGAGAATGCCGCCCAGCTTCTGCTCCAACTGCCGCTTTGGCAGGTGGGACACGTCGAGGTAGACCATGTTCTCTCCGTTGATGCCCAGTTTCAGGTCGACGCAGACGTGGAAAATCTCCCGCGTGGCGATGTCCCGCGGCACCAGGTTGCCGTATGCCGGGTACTTTTCCTCCAGAAAGTACCACGGCTTGCCGTCTTTGTAGACCCAGATGCGCCCTCCCTCCCCGCGCGCCGATTCCGACATCAGCCGCAGCTTGTCGTCGCCGGGGATGGCGGTCGGATGAATCTGGATGAACTCGCCGTTGGCGTAATGCACCCCCTGCTGGTAGGCGATGCTGTGGGCACTGCCGGTGTTGATCAGCGAGTTGGTGCTCTTCCGGAAAATCATACCGATGCCGCCGGTCGCCAGGATTACCGCATCGGCGGGGAACTCCTTGATCTCCATCGACTTGAGATCCTGAGCGACGATGCCTCGACAGACCCCTTCGTCATCGAGGATGAGGGAAAGCATTTCCCAATATTCAAACTTTTCCACCCGCCCTTCCGATTCGAAGCGGCGCACCTGCTCATCCAGGGCGTAGAGAATCTGCTGGCCGGTGGTGGCGCCGGCAAAGGCGGTGCGGGAATACTTGGCCCCGCCGAGCCGGCGGAAGTCGATCAGCCCTTCCGGCGTGCGGTTGAATGGCACACCCATCCGGTCCAAGAGGTAGATGATCTCCGGTGCCGCCTCGCACATCGCTTTAACCGGCGGCTGATGGGCCAAAAAGTCTCCCCCGTAAATCGTGTCGTCAAAGTGTTCCCAGGCGGAGTCGCCTTCCCCTTTCGTATTCACCGCGCCGTTGATGCCCCCCTGCGCGCAGACGGAGTGGGAGCGGCGGACCGGCACGACAGAAAAGAGCTTGACCGTTCCTCCCGCTTCCGCAATCTTGATCACGCTCATCAGGCCGGCCAGTCCGCCGCCGACGACGATGATGCTTTCGTTCATGACACATCCTCCCTTCTTACCAAAATGCGATCAGCGCCCCCACCCCGACGCCGCACAGGCCGGCGAACAAGAGCGTACGCAGGACCGAGGAAATCCGCTGCCCCCGCGGGCCGACGGTGATTCCCCAGGTAATCAAACCGGTCCACAATCCGTTGGAAAAGTGAAACGTGGTGGCGACCACACCCAGCACGTAAAAGGCAAAAATGAACGGGTTTTGCAGATGGGCCTGGACAGCCTCGTAGTTGACGGGCGCATCAAACAGCAGGCTGGAGAGGCGAAACGCCCAAATGTGGTAGAGCACAAACACCAGCGTGATCCCCCCGCTCACCCGCTGCGCGACGAACAGCCAGTTCTGCCGGTAGGCATAGCGGTACGGATTGACTTTCGCCATCATCCCGATGTAGATGCCGTACACCGCGTGATACAAGAGCGGCAGCGCGATGAACAGCACCTCGACGACCGGCAGAAAGGGGATGCCCGACAACGTCTGGACATGCCGGTCGTACGCCTCCTGTCCCATCAAGGCGATGGCGTTGGAGTAGAGGTGTTCCAGCAAAAACAGGCCGAGCGGCACAAGTCCGGTCAGGGAGTGCAGCCGGGCGAGAAGGAAGCGGCGGGTGGACAGTTCGTTCACGACACGCGGCTCCTTTCGTCCCAAAATCGGCCGACGTCCGCGATCGTTTCCAGGTGCAGGATCGTCTCCAGGTAGCTTCGCCTTGTGTCCTCGGGCAAATGGGCGGCCAGGTCGTGGAACTTATCCGTCAATTCCGCAGCCGTCACCGGGTTTTCCGGGTCCCCCTTCGGGTAATCAGCCACGAGGCGCAGCACTTCTCCCGCCACTGTCTCCGCTTCCATGCTGGATCCCCACCGCTCCGGATAAGCGGCATCCACGTCGGGGTCAAGCGTCAGCTCCACCCGCTCCATCAGTGAGCGGACTGCCGGATCGTGCAGCGTCTCCCCGCTGAAGTCGGCCAGTCCCGCCCTGCCCTTGACGAGGGCGAGCGCGACGCAGAACTGCAGGCTGAACTTGGCCGCGTACACGGTCTGCGGGTCGGGATTGTCGGTGATCGCCAGCACCGACCGATAGCCGCCCACCCGGATTCGGCGCAACTCCTCCGTACGGATGCCGGACTGTTGACGCAGCTTGAGGGCGAGATCGACGGCGGGATGGGTATGGCGGCAGGAAGCGTGAATCTTGAATGAATTTTCTGTAATTTTGAAATGCTCCCCCAGCCGGTCGGTAATCCGCGACTCGTCAACGGTTTCCGCCATCGCCCGGAAAAAGCCGCGCTCCCCTTCGAGGATGCGGGAGGGGCCGGTAAACCCTTTTTGCGCCAACAGGGCGGCCAAAAGCCCGTTCATCGCCGCTTTGCCGGTGTGAAGCTGTTTGGACATCGCACCGTCGACGATAAACTCCCACAGTCCCGCCGCCTGCGTCCCCGCATTGCCCAGCGCGTGGACGATCTGCTCCTCGTCCAGTCGAAGCAGGGAGGCCGCTGCCGCTGCTGCGCCAAACGTGCCGCAGGTGGCGGTGTTGTGCCAGAAACGGTAGTGGGACGGGCTGACCGCCTCGCCGACGCGGAAACAGACGTCGTAGCCGACCGCGACCGCCGCGATCAGTTCTTTGCCGCTTCTGTTCAGCCACTCGGCAACGGCCAGCGCCGCCGGGATGACGACGGTGGCGGCGTGAATGATCGACTGCTTGTGGATGTCGTCCAGTTCAACGACGTGAGAGGCGGCTCCGTTGACCAGTGCCGCGTTGGCGACCGACGACCTGCCGCCGGTGACCAACGTCGCCTGTCCGCTCCCCCCCAACTCCCTCGCCAGCTCGTCAATCATCCGCACCGGCGGTTTGGCCGCGCCGGCCAGCGCGGAGCCGAGCCAGTCCAGGATGCACAGTTTGGTGAACGCCACCGTCTCCGCCGGCAGGTCTTCATAGCGGGTCCAGGCGATAAAACCGGCCAGTTGTCTGCTCAGTGACATTTACTTCGCCTCCTTTGCCGCCAATACGGATTGCAGGACCTCGATCAAATCATCGTATCGCTCCACCACGTGGGCCCCCGCCTCCCGCAACTTTTGCGCCTTGCCGGACGGGCGTCCCACTTTGCCGGAGATCAGTGCCCCGGCATGGCCGAACACCGTTCCCTCCGGCATCCGCTCTGTAAACCGCCCGGCGATGAAGGAAATCAGCGGTTTGCGAAAGCCGCCGCTTTTGACGAACTCGGCCGCCTCTTCCTCAAACGTCGTGCCCGGTTCGGAAAACGTCACGACCGCATGCGTATCCGGGTCTCGTTCGAACAATTCCAGCAGGTCGCGGATCGTCGTGCCGATCAGCGCGTCGCCGCCGATGCCCACGCTGGTGCTGACGCCAAATCCGGCCCGCTTTACCATCCACGACGTTTCCGCCGTCATCCCGCCGCTGCGGGAGATCACGCCGACATGCCCCGGCACGAAGCAGCGGTCGGGGTTGTCGCCGCCGATCGAGCCCAGCTTCACCCGGTCTTTCGGGTTGATCATGCCCACCGTGTTGGGGCCGATGATCCGGACGCCGTTCTGCCTGGCGAGGTGAAGCATCTTGACCGTGTCCAGCTGCGGAATGTTCTCCGTCGTCACCACGATCACCTTGATGCCGTTGTCGATCGCTTCCCGCACGGCATCCAGCGCAAAGGCGGGCGGCACGACAACCAGGCTGGTGTCCGCCTGATGGGCGTCAACCGCTTCCCGCACCGTGTTGTACACGGGAACCCCGTGCACGTGCTGCCCCTTTTTCCCCGGCGTCACCCCGGCCACAACGTTGGTGCCGTAATCGAGCGTGTGGCGGGTCACCATCGTCGCTTCCCGCCCGGTGATTCCCTGGATGACAATGCGCGTGCGCTTGTCTATCAAAATGGCCATACTCTCTCCTCCTCGTTTTCCCGTTTTACGCGTACAAGTCCGGATAGGCGGACTGCATACGCGCGATCATCGCAGCTGCCGCTTCGCAAATCGTCACCTCTTCGCCGTAGTACTCCACGCCCGCCTCGGTAAATATCTGTCTGCCCAGCGCGTCGTTGACGCCCGCTTCCCGCACGACGACGGGAAACGTCCGGGGATCGATGCCCATGTCGGCCAACGCGCGTACGATCCCCCGGGCCATTACGTCGATCTGCGTGTTGTTGGTGATGTTGTGGGCGACAAACAGCCCTTTGACGCCGGGCTTGGAGAGGATTCCTCTGGTCAGGCCGTACACTTTTTCTTCCGGGGGATTGCCACCCGTTTCCGAGTAGTTGGCCGGCCGGCCGCCCAGGTCGACCAGCGCGTCAAAGCTGAGCAGGCTGCCCCCGCCGCCGCCGCACATGAAGCCGATATCCCCGCCGTCCATCTCCGTGTAGCGGGCGGTCCCCCGGTAATCGGCGTCATTCACGGCGATCATTCGCTTTTCCAGCTCCGTCAGCGGACGCCACGCCCGTTCGCCGCCCACTTCGACCAGCCCCTCCAGCCCCTTCTGCCGAAACATCGCGGCGTCGTCGACGGCCATCACCGATGCGGCGGCCACCAGCGAGCCCTGTGCGGTGACGGCGAGCGGATTGATCTCCAGCAGTTGGCAGTCGTAGCGGAGAAAAGCGGCGTACAGCCTGGCGAGGACGTCGCTCGCCTGCAGCAGTTCCCTGCCGTTTAAGCCGAGGCGGCTCCACACCTCTCTCGTCTTGTAGTCGGCCAGCCCCGTCAGCGGATCGACGTGCTCGATCACCACCTTGTCGGGATGCTCGGCCACCAGCTCTTCCACCTCCACGCCCCCTTCGGTCGAGGCGATGATCACCGGCAGTTGTTTCTGCTTGTCAATGGTGATGGAGACGTACAGTTCCTTGGCAATCTCCAGCATTTCCTCGACCAGGATCTTGTCGACCGGAAAGTGGCTGACCGTCATGCCCAAGAGTTCCCGGGCCCGCTCTCTCGCTTCTTCCGGCGTCTTTGCAAAGGTGACGGCCCCCGCCTTGCCCCGCTTCCCGACCGGGACCAGCGCTTTCAGCACCACCGGCTTGCCGAATCGTTTGGCGATTGCTTCCGCCTCCGCGGCGGTGTCCGCCACCCAGTGTTCCGGCGTCGGGACGCCAACCTGACGAATCAACCGTTTGCTGTGATGTTCCAAAACCTTTCCCATTACAAGCTCCTCCTCTGGCTCAACTCGGATATTGGATATTGGATCCAATGCAAAGAAAAATTGTGAAGGATTGAAAAAACAATCCCCACACATGTATCGCTCGGTTACTTGTCCTGCGCCAGGTGTTCCTTAAACGCTTCCCCCGTACGCAAGATGTGTTTGCGGATCACTTCGGACAGCCGCTTGGCATCACCTGATTCGATCAGCTCCAGCATCTCCTTGTGCTCGGCCTGCGACCGCTCCATCTGCCCCGGCAGCATGCCGGGCGTGTGCGGCGGAAAGCCGTGCCACAGCATCTCCAGGATCATGTGCGCCCTGCGCCAGCGACATCCCTTGCGGATCAAACGGTGAAATTCGGCGTTTTTCGCGATGAACTGCTCAGCGTCCTCCCGTTTGACGGCCTGCTCCATCTCTTCGACCAACTGCCCAAGCATCCGTTTGTCGTCATCGGTCAGATGGGGCAGGGAGCGTTCCACCGCGATCGCTTCCAACACCGAGCGCAGATAGTAAATCTCTTCGATGTCATCGGATGTCACCGGTGTCACGATGGCTCCCTTGTGCGGCTCCAGCGTGACCAGCCCCTCTTTTTCCAGTTGGCGCAGCGCCTCCCGGACCGGCATCCGGCTGACGCCCATGGCTTCGGCCAGCTCCTCCTGCACGAGCCGTTCCCCCGGCTGAAACTCCCGCCTGAGAATCGCTTCCCTTAGACGGGAGACGACCCGCTCAAGCAGCGTGGAACGGTCATGTAATCGCAAGTGGCTTCGCTTCATGGGTGTATCCTCCTGACAATCGTGTGCTTTTCCCGTACGCCTGTTGGCAACTATCTCCCATTTTTACAGAATCGGCCGCTTCCAGTCAATTCCCGCTCAGTTGGCCATCTGCACCGGCAGCCAGAGCGAGAGCTGCGGCCAGACGACAATGACGACCAGGACGAGGATCATCAGGGCGATAAACGGCATGATCCCCCTGACCACCTCTTCCAGCTTGGCCCTGGCGATGCCGCTGACCACAAACAGGTTCAGGCCGACAGGAGGCGTCACCATCCCCAATTCCATGTTTACGGTCATGATGATTGCAAAGTGAATGACGTCGATCCCCAGCAGCTTCAAAATCGGCAGGAAGATCGGCAGGGTGATCAGGATGATGGAGGTCGGCTCCAGGAACATGCCCATGATGAAGAACAGGATGTTGCACGCGATCAAAAACGTCCATTTGTTGATGTCGCCTTCCATGATCCAGGCGGCGATGTTTTGCGGAACCTGCTCATTGGTCAGGTACAGGCCGAAGACGGTGGCGCCGGCGATGATGAAGAACACCATCGAACTGGTGTTGACCGTCTCCCGCAGGATCGTCCGCGCGTCCTTCCACGTGATCTGGCGGTAGACGAACACGGCGACGAGCAGGGAGTAGACGCAGGCGACCACGGAGGCTTCCGTCGGCGTCGCGATCCCCTTGTAGATGGAGCCGAGGATCAAGAGCGGCAGCAGTGCGGCGGGAAGTGCCCTGACACTCAAGACGAAGCGGTCGTGCCAGCTCGCTTTCGGCAGGCGGCCGAAGTTTTTCCAGCGGGCGTACACGATGGCCACCACCACGAGGACGGCAGTCAGAAACAGTCCCGGCAAAAACCCGGCCATAAACAGCTTGCCGATGGACTCCTCGGCCACCGTTCCGTACACGATCAGCGGAATGGACGGCGGGATGAGAATCCCCAGCGTGCCGGAGGCGGCCACGAGGCCCATCGCGTATCGCTTGCTGTACCCGGCCTCCACCATTCCCGGGATCATGATCGCTCCGATGGCGGCGGCGGTCGCCGGACTGGAACCGGAGATGGCGGCAAAGACCGCACAGGCGAGAACGGTGACGACGGACAGCCCGCCGGAAAAATGGCCCACCCACGCCCTGAGCGCGTCGATCAGCGCTTTGGAGATGCCGCCGCGCGCCATCAGGACGCCGGCGAGAATAAAGCCGGGGATGGCCATCAGCGTGGAAACGTTGAGCGACGAAAAGATTTTTTGCGGCAGCACGTCCAGGTTGAACCCGCTGTCCATGAGCGCGAGCGCGGCCGACACCACCAGCGAGACCGCCACCGGAACCCGCAGGAGCAGCAGCAGAAAAAAGACGAGAAACACTATCCATTCCACTCGATCTTCACCTCTTGTTTCAGGCTGGCCAGCAGGTTGTCAAGGAATCGGTAGCCCAGCATCAGTCCGCTGAGCGGGATCACCAGATAGACGATCCAGAGGAAAATCCCCACATCGGTGGACTGCTGCTGCGTCTTCCAGTAGAGCGCCAGCAGTTTGCCGCCGAAAAAGATGAAACAGAGGCAGAAGAGAACGCCAAGCGCATTGGCAAACACGTTGCACGCCTTCTGGAGGGAGGAAGGCAGGCGGTCGTACAGGACGTCCACCTGGATGTGATGCCCTTCCCTCAAGGCAACCGCCGAGCCGATCAGCGTTCCCCAGACGACGAAGTAGGTGGAAATTTCGTCGACCCACGCTTTCGGGCTGTTAAACAAGTAGCGGCACACCACTCCATAGAAAATCAAGGCAACGCCGATCACGATCAGCGAGCCGGCGAGACAATCTTCAAAAGCGGCATACCGTTCCCGCCATTTGGACATCACTTTCAACCTCCCCGGTTTGGTTGGTTCCCCCAAGGCACCGGTCCCCGGCGGAAACGGTGCCCCGTCTGTTTCTTGAAAGCCGCCCGCGGTCGTTACAGCTGACGGGCGCCGTCGATAAACTCCTTGCCGATCGTCTTTTCAAACTCGCTGTAGAGCGCTTCCATTGCTTTGACGAAGTTTTCCCGTTCCGCTTCGCTGAGATCGATCACCTGCATTTTACCGGAGCCGCGCAGCTTCTCTTCGGAGCCTTTGTCCAACTGGACGGCCAGCTCCCGCTCGTATGCGGTCGCTTCCGCCATCGATTCGTCGAAGGCCTTGCGGATGTCTTCGGGCAGGGCGCTGTACCACTGCTTGTTGGTCAGGACGATGTAGTCGATCCGCCCGTGGTTGGACACCAGCAGGTACTTTTGCACTTCCTCGTACTTCTGCGTGTCGATGTTGTTCCAGGTGTTTTCCTGGCCGTCCACCGTTCCCTGCTGCAGGGCGGTGTAGGTTTCCCCGAACGGAATGGTTGCGGCCCCCGCTCCCAGCGCCTTGAACTGCGCTTCCAGCACCTTGCCCGCCTGCGTGCGGAATTTTTGCCCGTTGAAATCTTCCGGCTTGGCAATCGGTTTGGTGGAGGTGAACACTTTAAACCCGTTTTCCCACATGGCCAGCCCCTGCAGATTTTTGCTTTCCAGGGAATTCATCAGCTTTTTGCCCAGCTCCCCGTCCCAGAATTTGATGACCGCCTCGTGGTTTTTAAAGAGGAACGGCATGTCGACAATCTGGAAGGAAGGGTTGAAGCCGACCAGCTTCGTCGCCGAAGGAGCGATGACATGGACGTTCCCCGCCTGCAGCGCTTCCAGTTCGTCCTTGTCGCCGTACAGTTGGGAAGACGGATATACTTCCACCTTTACCCTGCCGCCGGTCTTTTCCGCCAGCAGTTCGGCGAACCTGTTCGCGGCCTTGCCCTTTGGACTATCAGCCGTGGTGACGTGAGAGAACTTGACGATCAGCGGATTCTCTTTCGTGTAGGCGTTACTGTCCTGCGGCTTGGAACCGCCGCATCCCGCCGCTGTCAGCAGCAGTGCAGCGAGACAGCCTGCCATCCATGCGTGCCAACCTCTTTTCATGCGAAGACCCCCTTTTTTGGTATGGATCGCTTTCCAACCTGACGTTCGTTAATACTGAAAATTCCGAAAAATTTTCGCGGACGACCTGCTTTCCCCGATGTATCCGCTGTCTCCTGCGAACCATCACGATTTGCGCCAAGGCTACTCCTGCTTCAACACCTGATTCCGCACGCGCCGGACCCGTTCGCTGACCGATTCGGGACCGTGACCGCGCTTGTACACCATGAAGGTGCGGGTAAACTGGATGACCACCTCGTCGCGCTGGTTGTAGCCAACCGTTTTCACCTTGACGATGCCGACGTGGGGGCGGGACTTGGACTCCCGCTTCTCCAACACCTCGCTGTACGAGTAGATGGTGTCACCTTCAAAGACGGGGGCGGGAAGCCGCACGTCGTCCCAGCCGAGATTGGCCATCACGTTCTGCGAGACGTCCGCCACCGATTGGCCGGTGACCAGCGCCAGCGTAAACGTGGAGTCCACCAGCGGCCGCCCAAAATCGGTCCTGGCCGCGTACTCGGCGTCAAAGTGGATGGGATTGGTGTTCTGTGTCAGCAGGGTGAACCAGATGTTGTCCGTCTGCGTCACGGTCCGGCCGAGCGGATGGGGATACACGTCCCCCACCTCGAAATCCTCGTAAAACCGCCCTGTCCATCCTTCCTGTATGCTCATGGCTCCTCCTCTCTCCAGACTTAATGGATATTGGATCCAATTCTTATGATCATGATAGTATTCCCATCAAACCCTTGTCAATCCTTTTATTAAAGCGCTTTCATTAAAAAACGGCTACATGTAGCCAAGCCAGGACCACCAGGTTACGGCCATCAGATAGGTGATCGCCGTCGTCGCCAGCGTCAGCCAGAAACCGGGCTTGAAGAAATCCTGCTGCGTCACCCAGCCGGTCCCGTGCACCATCACGCCCGGGATCGTCTCCACCACCAGGATGAAGCCGAACAGACACGTCAGCCCCGCGACAAACGCCAGCAGCAGGGCGGGCGCACTCTGCGCCTGAACGGACAGCGCCATCACCACCGGAACCGTCGCGATGACAGCCGTGGACACGTTGGACGTCACCTTGTGAATCAGCTGGGTCAGAATCGTCACCGTCAGGACCGCCAACGCCGGATTGGAAAAGAGGTACAGCGTGAGGTCGTTCTCCATCCATCTGGACAAGTAGTCCGTCACCCCCGTCTCGTAGAGCGCCCTGCCCAGCGAAAGCGTAACTCCCAGCATGATCAAGGGGGCAAATTGGATGTCGAGAATTTTGTCCCAGTCGGCCACCTTGATGCCGGGCCAGGCCATCAGCACGGCACCGATCAGTGCCGGAATCACAGGAGGCCAACCGTGGATGCCTTCCAGCGCCCACATTGCGCAGACGGCGCAGAGAATGGCCAGGAGCCGTTTTTCCCGCGCAGTCATCGGCCCGAGCTCCGCGATCATCTCCTTCATTTTTGCCTTGAGCCCTGTGGGGATTCCGTCTTTCTCGGGAAAACAGCGGTACAGCACCCACCAGGAGACGGGAACCAGGATCAGCCACATCGGCAGCGCCAGCAGCAGCCAGTCCAGGTAGGTGACGCGCTGCTGCAGGTAGGTGTTGATCAAATCAACGGTGATGACGTTGCCGATCGCCGCCGGCAGCACGGCGGTTCCGCTGATGCCGCAGCCGACCACCACGCCCATCATCCATGTTTTCCCCTGCACATCGCCCGCCTTCACGCCCAGGATGGAAGTGATTGAAAACACGATCGGCAGCAGCATGGCGGTGCGAACCGCAGCCGCCGGGATGAAGAAGGCCATCACCTGCGGGATGAGGATGATGCCGGCGAGGACACCGCCCTTCTTTTCCCCGAACCAATACAGCAGCTGGAACGCCAACCGCTTGCCAAGCGGGGTCTGCTCCACCGCGCTGGCGATCATCATGCCCGCCACGATGAGGAATATGGCCGGCGAGGCGAAGCCGGACAGGATCAAATCGGTGGAAACCGCCCCCGCCATGGGCAAAGCAAATAAGACGATCACGGCCGTCATGGAAAACGGAATCGGCTCCAGCACCCACAAGACGATGACCGCGAGCGTAATCGCCAGCGTCACCCGCGGCGCGTACTCCATGTAGTCCCATAGGCCAACGTACACGAGGAGGAAGGCCAGTGCCGAAAGTGCGAACCAGAGCGGCTTTTTCAGCACGAGCCACATCCCTTTTTTCTTCTGCTGAACCGCGACACGTTCCTTTTCTGTTTGTGGATTAATGGTGGACATAGGTTTTCCCTCGTACGAAAAGGATTTTTCTTTTAGGATATTGTATCCATTTTTAATTGTCTATCTATTTTGATTATTTTCAAAAACGTCCGGGAGATATCAAATCTCCCGGACGTTTCCCTCCGTTCCGTAGCCTGATGACAGTCTGCGAGTGTTGCCTCGGTTCAGGCCAGACCATGCTTCTACAGCAGAGCCGACACCGCGAACGGGCGTTACGCCCGTTTCGGCGCCAGTTCGACCGCCTGACGGATCGCCTCTTTCATGCTCAGCTCGTCAGCCACGCCTTTTCCGGCAATATCGAACGCTGTGCCGTGATCGACACTGGTGCGGATAATCGGAAGTCCGACGGTAATGTTCACCCCGGCTTCCAGGCCGAGCACCTTGACAGGGCCGTGTCCCTGATCGTGATACATCGCGACGACAATGTCGAAGTCTCCCCGCGTCGCGCGGAAAAAGAGGGTGTCAGCCGGGAGCGGTCCCACCACGTCAATGCCCTCCTGCTGCGCCTGCCGCACCGCGGGCACCACTTTTTCCTCTTCTTCACCGTATCCGAACAACCCGTTTTCGCCCGCGTGCGGGTTGATTCCGCAAACGGCTATCTTCGGGGGGAGATCCCCGCCTTCTTCAAGGTCTCATGAGCCATGACGATGACTTTGTAGACCCGCTCCGGCGTAATCATGTTCACCGCATCGATCAGCCCCACGTGGGTCGTCACATGGATCACTCTCAGTTTGGGAGCGGACAGCATCATGGACACATCCTTGGTATTGGTCAGCTCCGCAAGTATTTCCGTGTGACCCGGGTAGATGTGCCCGCCCTTGTGCAGCGCTTCCTTGTTGAGCGGCGCCGTGCAGATGGCGTCGATCTCCCCGGATTTCGCCAGGTCGATCGCCTTTTCCAGGAAGCGAAACGCGGCGTCCCCGGCCTGGGCGGATACCTGTCCAAACGGCAGGTCTTCCGGCAGCAGGTCAAGGTCGAGGCAGTCGATCACGCCGTGTTCGTACTTCGCCGTGCCCGCATCACTGACCCGGCTCACGGACAACCCGGCTCCCGTGATGCGGTTGGCGCGCTCCAACATTTTCGCGTCGCCGATGACAAGCGGCCGGCACATCTGATAGACAGCCGGATCTGCCAGTGCCTTTACAATAATTTCCGGACCGATCCCGGCGGCATCGCCCATCGTAATGCCTACAATCGGTTTACTCATGTTGCCGATCTCCTTTCAAAACATGTAACGCATGAAGCAGCGTGTGCCTGGTGCCAAAAGCTCCCGCCTTCGTAACGACAAACAGCGGATGTGCACCAACGATGCGGCTGAGCGGAATCCCCGGCTCAATCTCGTCCAGGAGCTGAATGCCGCTGACACCCAAGTGGCGGCATACGGCTTTTGCCGTGTCTCCTCCGGTGAGAATCAACCCCTGCAGGTCATGCCGGGCGGCAATGGCTGCGGCGGCGGTGCCCAGCGCATCCGCGATCCGGTTGGAGATGTCCGTGTCCGTCATCCCCCGCGCCTCTCCCAACGCCTTGGCTCCTTTTACATGGGCGGAGGTGGCAAGGGAATAGAACGCCGCATTCCGTCCGCTCTGGACCGCTTCCTCCAGCTCATGGACACACCGCTTTAGTTCCCGCTGCTGCTCGTCCTCCCCTGCCAGCAGGGCGAGGGGATTCAGTTCCACGCAAGCCACGTGCGGCTCTTCGCAAACGCGCCTCACCTGATCCTGTGTCGTTTGCGAGATGCTTCCCGCAACCAGCAGCACCGGTTTTCCGGACGGAGCAATCATCACCTTCGGCCGGAGGCGTCCCGCAAGCCCAAGCGTCACGGGAAGAGCATCGGCCAATCCCGCAGAGCCGGTCCACAAGATTCGTGCCCTGTACCCCGACATGATTGACGCAATCCGCTGCATGTCGCTGTCCGACTCGGCGTCGAAGACCATCACGTCCACGCCGTCCTGCCGCAGTCTGTCCACCTGTGCCCGAACGGCTTCCTCTCCCTCCCGCAGCACTGCCAGCGGGACCAGTCCCGTTTTCCGTTTGGATTGAGAGGCGATCAGCTTGAGGATGTCCGATTCGCTTACCGGGCATTTGGGATCGCGGGCCATCTCCGTCTGGTCGATCGGCGTCCCGTTGAGATAGTGTCTCCCGCCTCTCGTCACACGGCCGATTTTGGGATATGCCGGGGCGACGACGGCGAAATCAAACGAAATCGTGTCCATCACCGCGTCAATTTCCGCCCCAAGATTGCCGCGCAGCGTCGAATCCAGTTTTTTGTAAACATGCTGGAACTCCAGTTCACGAAAATACTGCGCCGCTTGCCTCACCCTGGCGTACGCGTCTGACATCGGGAGGGAGCGGCTGTCCGTATCCATGACCGCGACGTCCGCATCGACGCACTCCGCAGCTGCGTTTTTCCAATCAAAAAGAACGCGTGTCTCCAAGCCCATCCGCGCAAACTGAACGCCTGAATCCGAGGCGCCTGTCAGATCGTCTGCGATGATGCCTATTTTTCTCATGACTGTTGCCTCGCCTTCTGTCCATGTTTCTCCCCTCCCGGGCTGTCTGGCCAAACCGTCCGCACATCATCGGCCGAGCCACAGCGAAATAGCAGGACAGCCAGCCGGGAGCCTTTTTCGTCTGACGATCGAAGCGGAGCGTCCCGAGCCGCCTGCCGCGGGACCCTCCCTTCTTCTCGATAGCTCATCATTGAGCCGTGTTGCTGTTGACGCCGATCCGCTTCGCCCACCAAGCCGTTACGATCGGTGCCAGAATGGCGGTCACGATCACGCAGGAAGCGATCAGCGCCGTTGCCGACGGCACCAATGGTTCGTACACGGGATTGGCGGCAGCTACTGCGGCCGGCACACCCACGGCGTTACCCGCGGTGGTGGCTGCAGCCAAACCGGCAATGCCGTTGCCGCCGGTCAATTTGTCTGCGGCAAAAAGCACGATGCCGGTGATGGCGACCACCGCCACTCCCAACAATACCCCCAGCAGGCCGGCTTTCCACACATTCTGAAGATTCAGACCTGCGCCGAGCGCAAAGGCGAAGAACGGCACCAGTACCGGCACGGCTTTGCCCAGATAGTCGCGCATGTCTTTGTCGAGGTTGCCGAGGATCATGCCGACGACGAGCGGCAAAATGGCGCCGACCAGCGTTTCCCAGGGAAAGGCGGAAAGACCTGCCACACCCAGCGTCACCATCGTCAGGAACGGCCCCGACTCCAGACTCATGATCGAGTACGCCCCGACGTCTTCCTTTTTCCCGAACTGTCCCATCAGGGCCATGTACATGCCGCCATTCGTGTCGTTCATCGCGGCCACGATCGCCAATACGGACACTCCGGCAAAGAATCCGCTTTCAATCATGCCTTCGCCGAGAAATTTCGCTGCGATAAAGCCAAGCACGACAGCCGTCCCCACTTTGGCAGCCAGCAGGGCACCGCCCTTTTTCGCGATATACGGCGTCGCCTTGAAGTCGATGGTCGCGCCCATGCACACATAGAAAACAGCCAGAATCGGGAGTGAGCCGGTCAAAAGCGCGCCTGTAAACGAACCAAACGTCTTCGCCGCCTCGGGAAACACGGTATTGATCACCGCACCGAGCAGCAGCGGAATGATCATCATCCCGCCCGGAATCCGTTCAATGGATGCTTTAATTTTCATGCGCAAGTGCCCCCTTTGATGTCATTGTTTAAAAATGAAACAATAACTATTTGAAATCGTTTTCAATAGTCATTGTAAGACGAATCAAAGGGGAGATTCAATATTCAAACTGTTTATTTTTTCAACACATCTCCTAATTTTCTCCACAGCGTTGTTCGATTGATGCCCAATCGTTTGGCCGCGCGTGATTGATTCATGCCTTCTTCTTTCAGCACGTGCAGCAAAATTTGCCGTTCAATCTCTTCCCAAGTTCCCTCCAAATTCAATTCGCCCAGGGGCAGCCCCGCGTTTCCGGCCCGTGTTTCCGCACTGTACCGCTGCCACGCTTCCTGCCATTCTTCCAGGCCCACATAGTGGCCCTCCGTCAGCAGCAGCATTTCTTCCACGACGTTTTGGAATTCTTTCAGGTTGCCGGGCCAGTCGTATTCGGCGAGCCGTTCAATTACCTCTTCCCTGATGCCGACGATGTGCTTGCCGTACGCCGAATTGTGATGGGCGATGAGCACACGCGCCAATTCTCCTATGTCCTCTACGCGTTCCCGCAGCGGAGGAATGCGCAGTTGGCACTCGGCGAGCTGGTGGAGCAGATGAGAGGAAAAGCCGCCTCGTTTCGCGACCTGTCCGGGCGACAGGGGGGAGGAGGCAATCAGCCGCAGCCGCCCCCCTTTTTGCAGCTCGGCCGCCAACTGATCCTGCAGGCGAACAGGCAGCTTGTCCACTTCCTCCAGGTACAGGGTTCCTCCAGATGCGGTTGCAAGCAAACCTGGTTTTCCTTCCGTTCCGAACAGTTCTTCCGCCAGCCTCTCTTCCTCTGCGGATGAACAGCAGACGGAATAGAATCGGTGCCGGCCTTGTCTGCTCGCTGCGTGGATAGCCTGGGCAAAATGCATGCGGCCGCTGCCCATCTCCCCGGTGAGCCAGACGCTTTTGTTCGTCTGCGCGTATGTCTGGGCCCGCTTTACCGTTTTCGCAATCTCCCGGCTGGACCCGATCACCTGCGCAAACGCAGCCAGCCGCTCCGGCGTCTGTATCTCCCGGAATGGCTGTGGCGGCACGCCCTTGCTATCCTGCAGGTAGAGCATGAAAGCGGACGGCTCCTCCTTTGTGCGGGCAGCAATCCGGATATCGCACAAACGGCCTTGTATCGCCACGTGTTCCGCTGTGACCGTTGTGCCGTCCGGCTGGTCGGCGGAAAGCAGGGACGCAACTGCCGGCGGAATCTCGTCGGCATTGCCCAGCCACGCCTGCGCCGCCGGATTCGCGTACAGGATGTCGCCGTTCGCACGCACCGCCAGCACGCCTGTCGTGTCGTGCTGCAGGAGTTCCTCGTAAAAGCGCGCCTTTTCCAGCCCCTTCATGTAGATATCGTGGACGTACACCAGCTCCGTCAACATCTCCTGGACGGACTCGCGGCCAGACGTGATGAGGATGCCGTGATAACCCATTTCCTGTGCGGTCCTCACCGTGACGACATCGCCCAGTACGATTTGCGCGCCCTGATTGGTCGCACGCTCCAGCGCGCCTCTGACTTCCGACTCATGGTGAACAGGGTAAACGGGTATTTCAAGGTTGAGCAGGCTGGAGACCGTCGCCGCCCCCTGGCAGATTCCCGGGAAGCCGATGATGGCCGGCTTGCTGTTGGAATCCTTGATCAATGTGAGCACACGCAGGATGTCGTATCCGGAGACGGGAATGTCCACGACCGGAATGGACACGTGCTTGCGGATGAGCTGAGCCGTTCCGCCGCGGCTGACAATCGCGTCATACCTTTGCTTCTCGGCCTGCAGCACAATGGGCAGAGCCTCTTCCAGATCGGCGATTTCCACATCCATCTCGATCCGGTCGTCTTCTTTTGCAATGTCCAGCAGCAAATCACGCAAGCCCGGGTACGGCGCGATGCCTTTTACCTTGATTTTCGCCATGTTCTTGCCCCCAATATGTTGCGAAATGAAACAGATATCGCTAAAATTATACAACTTTGGCCGGAAAAAGCAAAAGAACCGGAACACCCGTTGTCCGGGCTTCCGGTTCACGAGATTTCATTCAAGGTTTCCCCAGGGTTCGGAACACCTGCTCCGCTTCCTGATCGCGCCGCTTTGTCTCTCCCGCCGCAGTCAACCGCAGGAAGCGGTCGTCCAGCAGTTCGGCCAGAACGGCCCGGCGCTGTGTCTCGTCCAGTCCGAGCGCGAGCACCCTGTCCCGCATCGCGCCCAAAAAGGCTGTGTATTCTGCGTACTCCGGACCGAACTGCTCCTCCAACTGCCGGCGCAGTTTTTTTGCCAGACCGGGGTTGTGTCCGCCCGTGGATATGGCGATCTGCAAGTCGCCCCGCTCCACCACGGACGGGACGGTAAACGTGCACAAGTCGGGGCGGTCCACAATGTTGACCCACTGGTGCGAGCCGCACGCCCGGTGAACGGCCAGATTGACGCCGGGATCGTCCGTGGCTGCGATCACCACGACCGCGTCCCGCACGTCGTCAGGGTCAAACCGGCGGCGGTGCAGCGTAATGCGCCCCGCTTCCGCCCACGACTGGACTGTCGGCGTGCAGGCGGGACTGACGACCGTGACGACGGCTCCTGTGTTCAGCAGGCCGCCAATCTTTCGCTCCGCCACACGTCCTCCACCGACGACAAGACACTGTTTGTCCCGCAGATTCGCCATCATCGGGTAGAGCCGCACCCTGCCTCACTCCTCGAACCACTTGATCTTCTCCCGCAATTGTACCACGTCTCCGACCAGAATGATCGCGGGGTTGGAGATGCCAGGGTGGCGCTGGACTGTTTCCACGATGGTGGCCAGACTCCCGGTCACTGTCGCCTGCTCCGGCAGCGTCCCCCTGGCGATCACGGCGACGGGCGTGTCCGGCCGGCGTCCATGTTCCAGGAGCCGGGCACAAATCAGCGGCAGATTGGCAATCCCCATGTAAAAGGCGACTGTGTCCACGCCGCGTGCCAGCGCCCGCCACCTTTCCTCCTCCTCTGCCGATTTGCCGCCGCTCAAGTGCCCGGTCACCATGGCAAAGGAAGAGCCGTGCTCCCGATGCGTGACCGGGATGCCGGCGTAGGCGGGAGCGGCGATGCCGGCCGTAACGCCGGGAACGATTTCAAACGGAACGCCCCTTTGCGCCAAATGCTCCGCTTCTTCACCAACCCGGCCAAACACGCACGGATCACCGCCCTTGAGCCGGACGACCGTTTTGCCCTCCAACGCCTTTTCCGCCAGCAGCTCGTTGATCGCCTCCTGCCGCATGGTGTGGTTGTGCGGCAGTTTGCCGCAGTAGATGCGCTCGGCGTCTTCCCGGACGTGCTCCAACAGCGCCGGATTGGCCAAGCGGTCGTAGATGACGACATCCGCCGCACGCAAACACTCCAGCCCTTTGACGGTGATCAGCTTGGGATCGCCCGGGCCCGCACCGACAAGGTACACCTTGCCGCGCTGCGTCATCGATTGCTCACCCCTGCCGACTCAAATGTCGCCATCTCCCGAATCATCCGGGTGGCCGCCTCCACGATCGGAAACGCCACCGCCGCCCCGCTTCCTTCTCCCAGCCTGAGGCCCAGGTCGATCAGCGGCTCCATGCCCAGTGCCCGGAGCGCGTGGAGATGACCCGGTTCCTGGGAGCGGTGGCCCGCAATCAGGTAGTCAGCCGCTCCCGGATTGAGACGGACGGCCAGCAGTGCCGCCACCGTGGAGATGAAGCCGTCCACCAGCACGGGGATGCGGCGTGCCGCGGCTCCGAGCACGGCTCCTGCCATGGCGCCGATTTCCAGACCGCCTACTTTGGCCAGCGCCTCCAGCGGCCGATCCGGGTCGGGGCGATGCCGGTCGAGGGCCTGTTTGACGACTGCTTTTTTCCGCTCCCAGGCCGCGTCGTCGACACCTGTCCCACGGCCCACCAATTCGTCCGGCTGCGCACCGGTAAGCGCCGCCAGCAGGGCGCTGCTGGCCGTAGTGTTTCCGATTCCCATCTCACCGATGATCAACAGCTTTGCTCCCTCGTCGATGATCGCTTCGGCGCTCTCCAGGCCGACTCGGATGGCACGCTCCGCCTCATCCAGGGTCATGGCCTCCTCCCGCAGCATGTTGCCGGTGCCGGGCCTGATTTTTTTTCGCCACACCCCAGGCACTTTCACATCGGCAGCCACCCCCACGTCCACCACGTGCAGCAGAGCTCCGATCTGGCGGGAAAAGACGTTGATCGCCGCTCCCCCGGCCGCGAAGTTGGCGACCATCTGGACAGTCACTTCCTGCGGATAAGCGGAGACTCCTTCGGCGGCCACGCCGTGGTCGGCGGCAAAGACCAGCACGCCGGGCGGCGTTACGGAAGGAAGCGCGTTACCCGTCATCGCCGCCAGCCGGACAGCCAGCTCTTCCAGCCGGCCCAGGCTGCCCAGCGGTTTTGTCAGCTGATCCACGCGGCGTCTGGCCTCGATCGCAGCCGCTTCGTTCAGCGGTTCTATTTTTCCATACGGTTGTGTCCTGTTTGTGTTCATTTTCTCACCCCATTTTCCTGAAACGCTCTCATCTGCTCCTCGATCAGATCCAGCCGCACGTGTCTCCTGACGCAGTCGGCCAGCAGGTCGAAGCCGCGTTCCCGCAGCGCGACAAATGACGGCCGTTCGCCAAGCGGCGCCAGTCCCTTCCGTGCGCGCAGCTCATCGAGCAGCATCCAGCGGAATTCATCGTTGTGAAACAATCCGTGCAGATACGTGCCGAGCACCCGCCGCTTGGGATCATAAAACCCCTCGGCGCGATCGGCAAGCCGGATGAACGGAGCCGCCCCGTCGGCAAATACGGAACGCCCCATGTGGATTTCGTATCCCTCCAGCCGAATCCGCCGGCCTGCAAATGACGCTTCGCCGCTGCTCTGAACGGTGATCTTGCGCCGCTCCAGCGTGGTCGTCATCGGGATCAAGCCCATGCCTTCCACCGATTGACGCGGGGATTCCACCCCGTCCGGGTCGTTGATCGTCCGGCCCAGCATCTGATAGCCGCCGCACAGGCCGACCAGATACGAGCGTCCTGCCTCATGCAGCGCGAGAATTGCCCGCTCCAAACCCGTCTTACGCAGGAACAAGAGGTCTTCCAGCGTGTTTTTGCTGCCGGGGAGCAGAATCAGATCGGGCTGCCCCAGCTCTTCCGGCCGGGAGACATAGCGCACGGTGCAGTCCGGCTCGACGAAAAACGGATCGGCGTCGGTAAAGTTGGAAATGCGCGGATAGCGGATCACGGCGACATCAATCTCCCGGGCCGTTTCCGTTTGCCCCTGGTAGCGGTGCAGGATGAGCGAATCCTCCGCGTCGATCCACAGGTCGGGAATGAACGGAACGACGCCCAGCACCGGTTTGCCCGTATACTGTTCAAACCAGTCCAGCCCCGGCTTGAGCAGGGACAAATCGCCGCGAAACCGGTTGATGATCACGCCGATCACCCGCTCCCGATCCTGCGGCTCCAGCAATTGCAGCGTACCTACCAGGCTGGCGAAGACGCCGCCCCGTTCGATGTCGGCCACCAGGATGACCGGCGCGTTGGCGAGGCGAGCCACCCGCATGTTGACCAATTCCCGATCGTTCAGGTTGACCTCGGCCGGACTGCCCGCTCCCTCGATCACGATCCGCTCGTACGCAGCAGCCAGCCGGCCGTACGCTTCCCGGATCACGCGCAGTCCCTCCTCAAAAAAATCGCTGCGGTAGGCGAGCGCCTTCATGTTGGCGTACGGTTCGCCATCGACCACAATCTGCGATTCCGCGTCCCTGGTCGGCTTGATCAGGATCGGATTCATGTCGGTGGTGGCGACGATGCCGGCCGCCTCCGCCTGCACGCCCTGCGCCCGTCCGATCTCCTTGCCGTCCAGGGTGACGTAGGAGTTGAGCGCCATGTTTTGCGATTTGAAAGGAGCTGTCTTGTAGCCGTCCTGGGCAAAGATGCGGCAAAAGGCCGTCGCCAGCACGCTCTTCCCGGCGTCAGAACTGGTTCCCTGAATCATTAGCGGCAATGCCTTAGCCACGCGCCTTCACCTCCCGACACCGCTCCACCCAGCGCTTGGGCAGGGCGGGGTTGGAAGCGAAGTGCAGATGGGTGTAGCCGGCCACCAGATTGCCGCGGGCGTACCCCTCCGGTTTCGTGCCGCGCAGTCCCTTTGTCTGATACGCGTACGGCATCGTGTGTTCAGGCGCAAACGTGGAGTAGTGAAACTCGTGCCCATGGACGAGTTCGTCCGGGCCGATCAGGAAGTTTTCCGCTGTCCCCTGCACCTCCCGGTAGCCGAGCGCGGCCAGCCGTTTCTGCATCGTCACCGCGCCGGGGATGATTCCGGCCATCGGGTAGGTGTGTCCGTCCGTCGTCACGATCGCATCGGTCAGGTACATGAATCCGCCGCACTCCGCCAGCGTCGGCAGTCCATCGCGCACAGCCCGGCGGATCGACTCCAACACCGTCCGGCTGCGCGACAGCTCGGCGGCAAACTCCTCGGGAAACCCGCCGCCGATATAGAGGCCGTCCGCCTCCTGCGGCACGGGCTCGCCAGCCAGCGGGGAGAAAGAGAGAAGTTCCGCTCCGTTTGCCTCCAGCAGCTCCAGGTTTTCCGGATAGTAAAAGTGGAATGCCGCGTCCCTGGCGACGGCGATCTTCACCCGCTTCTCTTTGGGAACTAAGGGGACGGGAGCAAACAGCTTCCGCTCCGCAGAAAACGGTTCTGCCTGCGCCAGCTCCCAGATGCGGTCTACATCCACAGACTCCGCCACCCGTTCGGCCAGACGGTCAAACAGCGGCTGCAGTTCGCCCCGTTCCACCGACGGCACCAGGCCGAGATGGCGTTCGGGGATTTCCAGGCCGTCCTCCCGCCTGAGGTAGCCCACGACCGGCACGCCGCACTCCTGCTCGACGGCAGCCTTGATGATCTGAAAGTGCCCCTCGCTGCCCGCTTTGTTTGCGATCACGCCGACGATCTTCACCTGCGGGTTGAGCATTTGAAAGCCCTTGACGATGGCTGCCGCGCTGCGGGCCATGCTCTGGCAGTTGACCACCAGCAGCACGGGCGATGCCGTCAGCAGGCTGATTTCCGCCGTGCTGCCCCGGTCGCTGGTCGGCTCCTTGCCGTCGTACATGCCCATCACGCCCTCGATCACGGCGATGTCCGCCCCTTCCGAACCACGGGCAAAAATCTCCCGGACGGTGTCGTGCGGCAGCATCCAACTGTCCAGGTTTCGCGACACCCTTCCTGTCACTGCCGTGTGGTAGGTCGGGTCGATGTAATCCGGGCCGCACTTGAATCCCTGGACGACGTACCCTTTTTTCTTCAAGGCCGCCATCAGGCCGATGGTGACGGTCGTCTTGCCGGCACCGCTGCCCGTTCCGGCGATCACGATCCGGCGGTGGTTGGCACGCATGGACGTCCCTCCTCGCCGTACGGCATCAGTCCCACAGATATGGTGACGTTGCCCGATTTTTTCTTGGTCAGCACCAGTTTCTCCACGCCCGCGTACAGCTTGGCCGCCGGTTCGCTCACCCCGTACGCGCCGGTGTACTTGAACACCGTGTCCGACGGCTCCTCCATCGGCACGCGGTTCAGCTCATCCGGCGCATACCAGACAAACGGCCAGCCGTATTTTTCACACACGGCGATCAGACCTGCTTCATCCTTTTTCAAGTCGATCGTGGCCACCGCCTTGACGCTCTTCACGGAGAATTGCAGCTCCTCCAGCGTTTCCTTGATCACCGCCTCGATCTCTTCCGCCGACGTGCCGCGGTTGCAGCCGATGCCGAGCACAATCACCTTGGGCCGGTACAGGACCCCGTTGTCCAAAATGGCTTGTTCCTCGCGGGTAAGCAGACGGTGCGTCACCACCAGCGCCGCTTGCGGCCGGTCAGCCAGCGCATCCGGTATGGTCTCGTACACCCGAATGTTGGGGGGCATCGGCGTGTCGTGCATCCACCAGTTCCGCTCCCCCGACTCCTGCACTACGGCGACGCGTTCCTCATTGACCACGGAGGCGCTGACCGGGGTTAGCTTATCTGCGGACTCCCACTCCCAGCCAAAACGGCGGCCAAACAGGTCGACAGGGATCGTCTTCTGCACGTCGGAGGCGGTCGTGATCACCGGCCGCGCTCCCATCACCGCAGCCACTTCCCGCGCCAGTTCGTTAGCGCCGCCGAGGTGTCCGGACAGCACGCTGATCACATGTTCTCCCTTGTCGTCGATCACCACCACACCGGGATCGGTCTTTTTGTCCGTCAATAGCGGTGCGATCATTCGCACGACGGCACCGAGCGAGATAATCACGATCAGTCCCTTGTAGGCCGGCCAAAGCGCGGGAAACAGCAGGCGAACGCTGCCGGAAAACAGCTGGATGCCCTTTGCTTCCTCGTCGCCCTTGGCAAACTTGCTCATGTAGTAGAGATCCGTCCCCGGAAACGACGCGTAGAGCCGGCGCGCCATCTCCACACCGTGCTTGGTGATGGCGATGATCGCGTACTCCCCTTTCTGCCGGATGGCGGGAATCTCTCCTTCCGTCAATTCGATGATCATCCCTCTGTCACACCTTTTCTGTACCCATGGGTAAAGGATTTGTCGTACAGCCTGGAGCGGTGCTGCCTGCTCTTTTCGTGTAGCGACGGGTCAAGCGCCCAGCCGGCCAGAATCATCGCGTGCGAGCGGATGCCGTGCTTGGCCATCTCTTCGTCCAGATCTTTCAGCGTGGTGCGGACGATCACCTGGTCCGGCCAGCTTGCCCGCTGCACCACCGCCACCGGCGTGTCTTCGCTCCAGCCAGCTTCCGTCAGCTCGCGGACCACTTTTTTCGTCAGGGTGGCGCTCAAAAACAGGGCGATCGTGCAGTGATGCTCCGCCAGCGCACGCAGCTTTTCCCGTTCCGGCACCGGAGTGCGCCCCTCCGCCCTGGTGAGGATCAGCGTCTGCGTCAGCTCGGGGATGGTCAATTCCGCCCCCAGCGCCGCCGCCGCGGCAAAGACGGAGCTGACACCCGGCACGATCTCCACGTCTATGCCCGCCTGTTTCAGGAGAGCGATCTGCTCCATCGTCGCGCCGTAGACGGACGGGTCGCCGGTGTGCAGCCGGACCACTGTTTTCCCCTGGCGGACGCGGTCGACCATCAAGTCCACCATTTCTTCCAGTGCCATGCCGGAGCTTTGCAGGATTTCCGCGCCCGGCTTGGCCTTAGCCGCCAGTTCGCCGCTGACGAGCGAGTCGGTGTAGAGGACGACATCCGCCTGCTGCAGCAGTTTCAGCCCTTTTACGGTAATCAGATCGGGATCGCCAGGACCCGCTCCCACGATGTACAGTTTCATGTCCTTTTCACCACCATCAGTGTAAGGTAACCAAGCTCTGCCCGCTCCAGCTCGCGGACGTCCGTCCACACCATTTCTTCGGCGGAGGTCACTTTCGTGGCGACGGCCGCCTTGTCGACGAGATCCAGCTCGCGCAGCAGCCCGATGATCATCGGCAGCACCTTGGCCACCTTCAAAAAGACGACGCAGTCGTGCGAAAGCAGCGCCTGTCGCATCGCCTCCCGGTCGTCCGTGGCCGGAATGATGCCGATCTGCTCATCGCCGTCCGCAAGCGGCAGGCCGAGCCGGGAAGCGGCGCCGAGAAACGAGGAGACGCCCGGCACGGAGACGATCCGCACCTCGGGATGTGCCGCCTGCATCACCCGCATCATGTGAATAAACGTGCTGTAAAACAGCGGATCGCCCTCGGTGACAAAGGCGACGTCCTTGCCTTGGCGCAGCCGCTCCCAGACAATCTTCACTGTGTTGGCCCACTCCCGCTCCAGCACGTCCTTGTCCTTGGTCATCGGAAAGACCAGTCCGAGCATCTCCTTGCCGTCCGAAGGCTTGACGTACAACTCTGCAATCTGGTGGGCGTAGCTTTTGCTGCCCATCCGCTTTTTCGGGTAGGCGACCACCGGCGCCTGCTGCAGCAGGCGAAATGCCTTGACCGTAATCAGCTCCGGATCGCCGGGGCCGACGCCGATGCCGTACAGGGTTCCAATCCCGCTCATGCGCTGTCTCCTCCTCTCTGTCTCCCCTCCTGTTTGGCCCAGGCAGTGATGATGTAGACGGGGTTGAGCCCCTCGAACCGGGTCATGTTCAGGATTGGCTTGCTGCGCGACAGCTGCGTCAGCGTCACCGCCGTCTCAAAGTGTTCCTCCGCAAACGCCTGCAGCGCCGCGTACAGCGTCTCGATCGTGGCCGCATTGACGACGATCCGGCCGTTTGGCCTCAAGCGGCTGCAGCATACGCGCAAAAGCTCACGCAGTTCGCCGCCGCTGCCGCCGATAAAAACCGCGTCCGGATCGGGAAACTGCTCCAGGCCCTCCGGCGCTCTGGCGTGCACGACGGTGAAATCGGTGCGGAACCTGGCCATGTTCTGGCGGCAGTTTTCCAAATCGTCCGCGTTTTTTTCCACCGCGTACACCTCGCCTTCCCGGGCGATCCGCGCCGCTTCAATCGCCACCGAACCGGTGCAGGTGCCGATGTCCCAGACGACGCTTTTGACGTGAAGCTGCATCTGCGCCAGGCTGAGTATGCGCACTTCCTTTTTTGTAATCAGCCCTTTGTCCGGCTTGCGCTGGGCAAACGCTTCGTCGGCGATGCCGAGCGGCCAGACAGGACTCTCCCGCCGCCTGCGCAGGATCACCACGTTCAGGTCGGAAAAGGTGCCCTCCGCCATCTCCTCCAGCGTGTACCAGCCGCTCCGCTCTTCCTGGCTGCCCAGGTTTTCGCCTACAAACGCGTCGTACTCGGTCATGCCAAACGAAAGCAGGTAGCGGGCGATGGCGGCGGGATTGTTCTGGCGATCGGTCAAAAGGGCCACCTTGTCCCTGCCGTCGATCCGCTGCGCCAGTCCCTTCATGCTGCGCCCGTGCACGCTGGCAAAGTAGGCATCCTGCCACGATTCGCCCATTCTGGCAAAGGCGAGCTGAATCGAGCTGAGATGCGGGTAAATTTCCACGTGCAGCTTTTTGGCCAGCAGGCTGCCAACGCCGTAAAACAGCGGATCGCCCGAGGCGAGGATTACCGTTTTCCGCTTCTCCTCGCGCAACCGGTCCGCCAGCGCCATCAGGCCTCCCTTCAGCACCAGCTTTTCGCCCGTGTACTCGGGAAAAAAGGAGAGGTGCCGTTCTCCCCCGACCAAAAGTTCGCTCTCCATGATCCATGTGCGGTACAACGGCAGCAAGCTCTGCTGTCCGTCGTCCCCGATTCCGATCACCTTAATCGCCTGTGTCATTCACTGTCACCCTTCCCAACAGGGACCCTTTCATCGTAATCAACACAGTCTCAATCTCCATGCCGCCGCCCACTTCCTTCAGGCCGGCGCGGCAGCAGCTTTCGCACAGCTTGTCAAAAAAAGCGGGGCAATCCGCCATCAAGTCGCCCACCTGTGCTGCTGTATTGGCTTCTTTCGCCTGCCGCACCAGCTCGTCGGGCGCCCCCGCCTCGGCCGCAAGCCCGGCGAGAAAATCAAAATTGACCGGCGCGCTCTTGGAATGAACCATCATCACCCCTTGGGCCACTTTGGAGAACTTCCCCATCATCCCGACCAGGGTTACCTTTTTCACCTGCTTACGCTTGCACTGCTGCAGGGAAAACCCGACAAAATCCCCCATCTCGATGAATGCTTCCTCCGGCAGTTCGGGGTACAGCTGCATGCCGAACTGCTCGCTTTTGCCGCCGGTGGACAGCACGAGGTGCGCGCATCCCGCCTCGCGGGCCACGTTGATCGCCTGAGCGATGCTGGCCTTGTAGGCGGCAGTGGAAAAGGGGACGACAATGCCGCGCGTGCCGAGAATGGAAATGCCGCCGACGATGCCGAGCCGCCCGTTCATCGTCTTTTTCGCGATCTCCTCTCCGGCGGGCACGGAAATAACCACGCGCACGCCCCGCTCCACGCCGTACTCTCCCAGCACGGACTGAACCGCCTCTCGAATCATTTTCCGGGGGACAGGGTTGATCGCCGCCTCGCCGACCGGCACCGGCAGTCCCGGCTTGGTCACCCGGCCCACGCCGACGCCGCCGTCCAGCTCCATGCCCGGCTCGTCCCGCCAGGTGACCGTGCTGAGGATCAAGGCGCCGTGAGTCGCATCGGGGTCGTCTCCGCCATCCTTGATGATGCCCGCTGTCGCCTCGTCGGCAGTCCACTCGCAGCTCTCCAGTTGAAACGTCACATCCATGCCGGCCGGCAGGGGAATGGTGGCCTGCGTCTGCCGCTTTTGGGTGATCAGGGCGGTGAGAGCCGCCTTGGTCGCCGCAGCCGCGCACGCGCCCGTGGTGTAGCCGTGGCGGAGCGGTTTGGCTTCCTTTTCTTCCGTCGCCGCTTTTGCCGCCATGACCTATCCCAACCGTTCCGCCATCAGCGAGAGTGCGTTGACCGCCGCCACGGTGACCGGACTGCCGCCCTTGCGCCCGATGTTGGTGATAAACGGCACGTCCAGTTTGGCCAGCTCTTCCTTTGATTCGGCGGCGGAGACGAATCCGACCGGCATACCGATGATGAGGCCCGGTTTGGCCTCTCCTTCCTTCACCAGGCGGATCAGCTCCAACAATGCGGTCGGCGCGTTGCCGATGGCGAAAATGCCGCCCTCCGCCTCCTTGACTGCCTTGCGCATGGAGATGATCGCCCGCGTCGTGTTGAGCCGCTTCGCCTCTTCCATGACGTCCTTGTCGGAGATGTACACTTTCACCTGACCGCCGAACTTTTCGATCCGTTGTTTGCTGATCCCCACCTGCACCATCTGCACGTCGGCCACGACGATTTTGCCGCTGCGGATGGCTTCAATGCCCGCGCGGACGGCGTCCGGGTGAAAGACCAGGCTGCGTCCCAGCTCAAAGTCGGCAGAAGCGTGAATCACGCGCTGCACCACCGGGAACTGCTCCTCGGTAAACGGATGCTCTCCCAGCTCCTCCGTAATGATCTGAAAACTCTTGTCCTCGATCTCCTGCGGCTGCACCGTCAGCGGTCTAAACTCCGTGCGAAAGTCCATGTCGCGCTCCTCCCTTTCTTTGCAGGCAGCTTTCGATCTCGTCAGCGGGCCCGTCCCGCGAAAGCGGCCCCGGATCCCGGGGCCCGGGGCTGTTTATCCCACGGCAGGGACAGCCAATTCCCGCAGCTGCCCGATGACGCCGTCAAAATCGGTATACGCAGTGCCGTACTCAATCTGCGGCCGGGCGATCACAATCGTCTCGATGCCCATTTCCAGGGCCGCTTCCACTTTTTCGTCAAACGCGCCTGCGCGGCCGCTCTCCTTGGTGATCATCAGCGTCACGCCGTAATGGTTGTAGAGCGCCTTGTTCAGTTCCTTGGAAAACGGCCCCTGCATGGCGACGATGTTCTTTTGCTCGATGCCCAGTTCCTCGCACTTCTGCATGTTGTCCACGCGCGGCAGCATCCGGGCGACCAGCGTCGTGTCCGGCAGGCCGAGCAGCCGGTCGGTGAAAATCTTCAGCGTCTTGCTGCCGGTCGTCAGCATGATCACGCCGCGTTTCTGCGCCGCCACTTCGGCCGCCTCGACGTAATCCTTCACCACGGTGATGTTGTCATGTCCGGGTGAGGCGACGCTTTCCCGCTCGTAGCGAATGTAGGGGACACCCGCCTCCCTGGCGCCGGCCATGGCGTTTTTCGACGCTTCTTCCGCGTAGGGGTGGCTTGCGTCCACCACGGCCTGCACGCCTTTGGCTGTAATCAACCGGCAAATGTCCTCCGCGTTCAGACGGCCCACCTGCACCGGCAAACCGGCTTCGGCCATGCTTTTGGCAGCGTTCTCCGTCACGACGGTGGTCAACAGGTCGTATCCCGCCGCCATGATCCGCAGGGCCAACTCCCGTGCGTCGCTGGTTCCGGCCAATACGAGAATCATCGCTCGTCCCTCCTACTTCGCCCCCTGCGGCATGTGCTCGTGATGGTGGTCATGGCTGCCGCCGCGGCTGTGGTCATGATCGTGGCTGTGGTCATGATCGTGACTGTGGCCGTGATGATGCCCGTGGCCATGATCGTGGTCGTGATGATGGTGGTGATGATGGCCGATGTGCTCCATCGCCGCCAGCCTGTACTGGCAGGTGTCACAGTTCAGCCTTACTTCGCCGTGCAGCGCCTCTTCCACCCGCTCTTTCAGCACCGCCTTGAGCAGCGGGTGGTAGCCGAAATATTCCGCCAGGGTAAAGCGGACTTCGGGATAACGCGCGCGAAAGTGCCCCAATTGATCCGCCATCCGCTTGATCAGCACGCCGGTAAACAGAAAGTACGGCAGTACCACCACGTGGCGCGCCCCCAGCTTGACACAGCGCTCCACCCCTTCTTCGTACAGGGGAAAGGTGACGCCCATGAAGGCCGTCTCCACCCATTTCGCCCGCCATCGCTCCCAGAACAGGCGGGACATCTTGTAGATGTCACTGTTGGCGTCCGGATCGCTGCTGCCCCGGCCGATGACCAGCACGGCCAGCTCCTCGTCATCCGCCCCGGAGGCGAATCCGGCTTCCGCCATGCGCGCCGCCAATATGTCCAGCACCTGCTCGTGGACGCCAATCGGCCGCCCGTAGATAAATTGCACGTGCGGATGCTTTTCCTTCGCCTCGTCGATGGCCGCCGGAATGTGAATCTTGGCGTGGCCGGCGGAAAACAGGATGATCGGGATGACCGCCACCCGGGTCGCCCCTCGCTTCACACAGGTGTCCAGTCCTTGCAGCACGTCCGGCTGTTCAAACTCCAGAAAACACGTTTCGATGATGGGTATGTCCAACTCCGGGGCCAACGCGGCCACAAACTGCCTGACTTCTTCGTTTCCCTCGGGGTCCTTGCTCCCGTGGCCGACAAACAACACCGCGTCCATGTCTCGTCCTCCTTATTCGCCCGCGGGCACGCTCCAGACCGGCGAGCAGACTCAATCCCCGCAGACGGCGTTTTCAATCTTTGGCGCAGGCATCTCCTGCCAGACAAATCCCTCAATCTCACCGACGCGCTGAAAAAACTTGTGAAACCGTTCGTTCGGGAAGGCATCCCGCTTGTACCGCGCCACAATCCGCTCAATCA
The DNA here is from genome assembly GCF_020923495.1 of Brevibacillus sedimenti. GTDB lineage: Bacteria > Bacillota > Bacilli > Brevibacillales > Brevibacillaceae > Brevibacillus > Brevibacillus aydinogluensis. The sequence continues at coordinate 1,997,212 of NZ_CP064048.1, read as the reverse complement.
GCGGCACGATCTCCTCAGGCTCAATGCCCTCCGCCACCGGTATGCCGGCGTGAGCGCTGCGCCCCACCGTTTTGGCGCCGAGGAACAGGTCAACCTTTCCCTTGCGAAAGACGATGCCGATGTCTTCCTTGACTGCGCCGTAGCAGGCCATGCCGCAGCCGTTGACCCCGATCTTCAGTTCCTTGGGCATCGTCTGGCCGCCCAGCTTTTGCTGAAGCTCCTCTGCGTAGGGAATCCCGTCCTTTTTCTCCCCGTCGCAGAAGTCGCACGCCTTCACCTGTACCACGTCACCGGTCGGCATCAGCAGCAGCCCCAGCTGGCGCAGGCGTTCTGTCACCGTATTGGGATCGGCGGTCGGGACGCGCAGGATGATCTGGTGATGCGGCGTGTATTCGATTTCCCCTTTTTCTCCTGCCAGTTCGGCCAGCGCGAGCATCTGCCGAGGCGTAAACTTCTTGTTTGCCACCCCCGGGCTGACTGCGCACTCGAAAATCATTTCGGGCACAAACCCGCTGGGGGGCCTGCCAGCTGGCGGAGCAACGGTTGCCGCTCCCTCGTCCCCATGAAGCGCAGCAAGTGCCTGCATCGCCCAGTCGTACGGCGTCCGGACGGCGTCAGGCTGCTCTCGCTGACCGGCCGACATGTCCGCGACAGCCGCGGCGGACTCCTCCGCGACAGGAAATGGCGCCGCCTGAACCAGGCCGCTGCCTGCCTGTGCTTCCAGCGACCACGGCTCGTTTTCCACCCGCAGTCGCTGGTGCGGCTTCAGCGCCTGTTCGTCCGACGACAGCGTATACTTGCGCTGATAGCCGCGCGGGGTAATCATCAGCCCGTCGTAGACAAAGGTGGAGGAATTGCCGATGATGACCGTCGTCAGCATGCCGATGTCGTGCTCCAGCATCTTGCCCAGCGTGGTCAGCTCGATCCGCTGCCGCTCTCGATAGGCGCTTTTGACGATGCCGACCGGAGTGTCGGGCGAGCGGTACTTGAGCAGGATGCGCTGCGCCTCCACGATTTGGCGCGTCCGCCGTCCGCTGCGCGGGTTGTACAAGGCGATGACGAAATCTGCCTGTCCCGCCGCGTCGATACGCTTGGCGATCCGTTCCCACGGCGTCAGGTGGTCGCTCAGGCTGATGGTGCAGGCGTCGTGCATGATCGGTGCCCCAAGCAGAGCCCCGCAGGAGTTGATTGCAGAGATGCCCGGGATCACCTCCACCTCCACACCGCCCTCCCGCGACCAGCCCTGCTCCACCAGCACTTCGTAGATCAGCCCGGCCATGCCGTACACGCCCGCGTCGCCGCTGGAGATCACCGCCACTGTTTTGCCTGCTTCCGCCTGCCGGACGGCTTCCCGCGCCCGGCTCACTTCTTCGGTCATGCCGGTGCTGACGATCTCCTGATCGGTCAAGAGGCCGCGGATCAAGTCCACATAGGTGGTGTACCCGATGATCACGTCACTTTCCTCGATCGCTTCCCGGGCCCGCTTGGTAATGTGGTCGAAACTGCCCGGCCCGAAGCCGACGACAAACAATTTTCCGCTCATGAGGAGCCTCCTTTCCATAACGGTCCCTATGGGCCCGTGCTCACCGAAATCGCGAAGGCCGCCGCCATGCAGAAGACAAGCCCCAGGACCGACACCAGCTTCATCAGCCGGACCGCCGCAGCGATGTCGTCCGGGCGGAGCGGCCGGAGAGGATTGCCCAGCTTGGCCCGGTTGGACGGCACGCCCTGGTAGTAGTTGAGTCCGCCAAGCTGCACGCCGAGCGCGCCCGCCACGCCCGCTTCCGGCAGCCCGCTGTTGGGGCTGGGGTGCAGCCTGGCGTCGCGCCGGATTACCGCCCAGCACTGGCGCCAGTCCAGCCGTATCAGCCAACTGACGGCGACGAGCAAAAGGGCGGTCAGGCGGGCGGGCAGGTAATTGAGCAAATCGTCAAACCGCGCCGACGCCCAGCCGAGATTGCGGTACTTCTCGTTCTTGTAGCCGACCATCGAGTCCAGGGTATTGGCCGCCCGATAGGCCATCGCCAGCGGCGCGCCGCCCAGCGCGGCGTACACCAGCGGAGAGATGATCGCGTCGACGATGTTCTCCGCCACGGTCTCCACCGCCCCCCGGCAAATTTCCGATTCATCCAGCTGCTCCGTGTCCCGGCCGACGACCATGGAGAGCGACTGGCGGGCCGCCGCCCAATCACCTCTTTGCAGGTGGTGAAAAATCTCCATGCCGGCGTCGGCCAAGCCTTTGGTGGCAATGGTGGTGGAAATCAGCCAGACTTCCAGAGCGATGGCCAGCCAGGGATGGACCCATCCCGCCGCGTACAGCAGTGCCCAGGTGACGACAAGGCTGCCGCCTGCAATCAACAGCGGGAACAAAATACCGGCCGCTTTCAGGTGCTCTTCCCGCTTGACCAGCGCGCGCAGCAGCCGCTCCAGCCCCATGATGCACCAGCCTATTCCGACCACCGGATGCGGCAGACTGCGCGGATCGCCCACCACCCGGTCTATCCCGTACGCTGCCAGCAATATCAATGCCTCGTTCATCTCGTCCCTCTCTTTGTTTCCACACGCGGTGGTTCCGTTCTATTACCCATGCGGGAGGCAGGAATGGGCTTTTTTTTCCCGCAAATCGCCGCTCTGCGGCAGGGCTCACAAGCTGCTCTGCATGGAAACATGCTTCTCGCCCGATGCAGAAGGATTGTCTTCCATCCGTGCCGCCGTCCAGCGGCGTCCGTCCCACTTAGCGACGATAACGCCGCCGTGGCCCACGCCGTCCACCTGCCAGTAGCGGCGGGGATCGTTTTCCACCCAGGCCGCCTGAAACCAGCGGATAACACCGCCGTGGGTCACCAGACAGACGGTATCGTCCATGGAAACAGACCTCATCAGCTGCATCAGCCAGCGATCCACCCGCTCCCCCAACTGAGTCAGGGTTTCTCCGCCCGGCGGCGCACAGTCAAACGGATTGTCGTACCAGCGGCGGGCGAGTTCGCCGTCCCGTGCCATCAGCTCGTCATAGGTGAGCCGCTCCCACGCGCCAAACGACAGCTCGCGCAGGGCGGGCACGGCGCGGGGCCCCAGTCCCCAGACAGCTGCCAGCCGTTCCGCCGTTTGCCGGCAGCGGAGCAAATCGCTGGTGTAAAGCGCCGCCGGGCGTTCCGAAGCGAGCATCCGGGCTGCCTGCTCCGCCTGGGCGCAGCCGTGTTCGTTCAGCGGCACATCGCTGTGTCCCAGGTAGCGGCCGGTGCGGTTCTCCTCCGTCTGTCCGTGTCTCACCCAGATCCACCTCACGGCCACCAGCTCCCGATCAGGATGAGCAGCATCACGGCTTCGGCAATCTCGATCAGGGCGCCGTAGCAGTCGCCGGTCAGGCCGCCCAGCTTGCCGGCGACCGAGCGGGCAAACAGCAGGCTGATGACGAGCGACAGCACGACAGCCGTGACCGCCCGGATGTCGGCAAGCCACCAGCCCAACGCCAGCACAAAAAGATAACCGGCGCCGATGTGGAAAGGACGGAGCGCCTCGCCGATGCTTTTGCCGACGCCCTTTTCTCCGGTGACGTACGGCCAGCAGCGGATCGCCAGCAGCACATGCGTGCGTGCGGCGGCGGGCACCAGCAGCAGACAGGCGGCAAGCTGCCGATGGTCGAGCTCGGCCAGCGCCGCCGTCTTGACCAGAAGCAGCACAATCGCCGCCAGCACCCCCATCGCTCCGGTCCGGCTGTCTTTCATGATCGCCAGCATCTGTTCCCGCGGCCGGCTGCTGCCCAGACCGTCGGCCAGGTCCATCCAGCCGTCCAGATGCAGTCCGCCGGTGATGTAGACCCAGCAGGCCATCGTCAACACGGCAGCAGTCAGCGGCGCAAACGCCCACAAGGCCGCCTGATGCACCCCACACAGCACGAGGCCGATCACCAGTCCGACAGCCGGGTACCAGACGACGCTCTTCTTCCAGGCCTCTTCCGACGGGCGCAGCCAGGGAACAGGGATGCGGGTAAAAAACGACAGTGCATGAAAAAACGCGTTCATCCTTTTATCCTCCAGGGAATGCCTGCCAAAACGGCATAGACCGTATCAGCCCGGCTGGCGGCCAGCTGGTTGACGTCGCCCAGCACGTCGGCAAACCAGCGGCCCAGCTTGGTCATCGCGACGCCGCCCAGACCCACCTCGCTGGTCACGGCGATGACGGTCCGGCCGTCGCTGCAGGCTTCATCCAGCCACTGCTCCGCTTCCTCCAGGAGCGCCCGCCCGATTGCTTCGTCCCTCCAGGACGCTTCCGGCACACTCATCAGCCGTGTGCTGACCCACGTCGACAGGCAGTCCAACAGCACCACCGGATACCTCTTCAGTTGCGGCAGGGTCACAGCCAGGGTGCCATCTGTTTCGGCCAGTCTCCAATTGCGGGGCCGCTGCGCCCGATGCCGCTCAATCCGTTGCTTCATTTCCTCGTCCCATGTCTGGCCGGTGGCCACGTACAAGACGGGGCCTCCCGCCTGTGCAGCCAGTTTTTCGGCGAAGCGGCTCTTCCCGAGCGGACGCCTCCGGTAACGACGATCAGGCTCAGCGCCGCTCCCTCCTTTCACGCCAGACGTCCCGCAAGGCCGTCAACAGGCGGTCGTTTTCCGGCCGGGTGCGGACTGCGATGCGAAAATCACCGGGCGTCAAGCCGGGGTACATGGCACAACTGCGAATCAAGATGCCCCGTCTGCCCAGCAGCTCCTGCAGTTCCGCCGCCGTTATCTGAGCCGGACAGCGCACGAGCAGAAAGTTGGCTTCGCCCGGCCAGACGCGCCAGCCCAGTTCCTGCGCGATGGCACCGGACAGATAGGAACGCTCTTTGGCAATCAGCCGTCTGGTTTTCGCTTCGTAGTCCGCTTCCTCCAGGCAAAGCTCCCCGGCCGCAAGCGCCAGACTGTTGACACTCCAGCTGACCTGCTTGTCCCGCAGCCGCTCAATCAGCGCGGGCACGGCGACGGCGTAGCCGAGGCGCAGCCCGGGAATGGCGAACATCTTCGTCAGCGAGCGCATCACCAGCACGCGCGGAAACCGGGAAAGCTGGTCGGCCAGCGTAAACTGACGCTCCTCCGCGACAAAGTCGAGAAACGCCTCGTCGATCACCAGATGCGTGTCTGTCCTGTCGGTCCAGCCGGCCATCCGCAGCAGTTCTTCCGGTTCATACAAGAGGCCGGTCGGGTTGTTAGGAGAACCGACAAAGACAAGGTCTGCCTGTTCAAACAGCCGGTCCAGCTCCGCCTCGTCCGGCTTGAAGCCGCGATCTTCCCGCCCCGGGCAGGTCAGCACGCGGGCGCCGAACTGCCTGGAAAGTTGGGCATATTCGGAAAAACAAGGCGTGACGATGCCGACCGTCTGCGGCTTCAGTGCGAGGATCGCCAGGGCCATCGCCTCGGCCGCCCCGTTGGTCGGCAGAAGCCACGATGCCGGCAGGTTCAGCTTTGCCGCCAATGCGCTGCGAAACGACCGGTGCCCCGGATCGGGATAGTGAACCACCCGAGGCAGCACCTCCCGCAGTCCTTCCAGCACGCGGGCAGGCGGGCCCAGCGGGTTGATGTTGGCGCTGAAATCGACAAATTGCCCGACTTCCACACCGAAGCGCTCCGCCGCCGTAACCAGATCGCCGCCGTGACCGAACACCTCCAACACGGCGGTCATCAATACTCCACCCCCAGCACGGCGGGGATGCCTTCGTCATAGTAGTGCTTGACCGCTTTCATCTCCGTTACCAGATCGGCAATCGCGATGATTTCCGGCCGCGCGTCCCGTCCCGTAATCACCAGATGCACGTGGCTCGGCCTGTTTTTGATCGTGTCCACTACATCGTCCAGCGGCAGCACGTCCGCTACGGGAAAACGATCAATCGCCAGCGCGTTGTTCAATTCGTCGAGAATCACCATGTCGTATTCGCCGCCCAATACCTGCTCCTTGGCGTATCGCCACGCTTCCCGCAGAGCGGCGCGATGCTCCTCGGGCGTTTTCGTCCAGGTAAAGCCGATGCCTTTTTGCATCATCTCGATGCCCAACCGGTCAAAGACGATTTTTTCCCCGTAGGTGCGTTCCGGCGACTTGATAAACTGTACCACCAACACACGCTTGCCGCGGCCGGTCGCCCGTACGGCCAGCCCCAGCGCCGCCGTTGTCTTCCCTTTTCCGTCCCCGGTGTACACCAGGACCAGTCCTCGCTTGTTGTCGGATTTGTTCATCGACCATTTCCTCCCCTCTGGCCGGCCAACCAGGGACGCGATGCCAAACGGTCCGCCCCTTGTGCCAGCTCATCTACCGTTCACGGTGTCTTTTCAGATACAATAAAAAACGCTTTGCTTTCCTCGAAAACCAAAGGAAGCAAAGCGTCGACACGACGTCCACGACAATCCTCACCTTTTCCTTTGACCCGAAGGAAATCAGTGCTCACGCAAAACAGGCAGGTCTCCTGGCTTGAGGATCGCCGCTTTCCTTCTCCTTCCCACTCCCGCTGGAGCAGTGGATGGCTGTCGCCGCGAAGGAAAACTCCCCTCTTACAGTGGCGGGACCGCGTTGGATTTTCACCAAACTTCCCTTTTAACTTCACCCGCCCGGAAGCGTCCGCGCAGGTGAAGACCTGTTTGCCGTATGCAGTTGTCGGTGCCGCACATGACCGGCACTTGTCTCCATCATAACAAAAGTGGCCGTGGATAGGAAGGAAAAAGCGAGCGGGCAATGGGCTGACTCTTAATCGACGGGCGCCATCGAGCCATCTGGATTCAAGATTTCTTCTGCTCTGGTTCCATTCACATTGGAGTAAACATGCAGATTGCGATTGGGGCCTTGAAGGTAAGCGATGGTGTACAGGTAGACTCGTTCATCTTTCCAGCCGATGAAGAAGGCGGCTCCTACTTTTCCGCTGCGAATCCCCTCTTGATCAATGACATGGTCGGGCACAGAGGACTGGTAATCCTCCTCGGTGAAAAAGCGGTACAGCCAGATTTCATCACAGCCGTTTTCGAGATCCCCCTGGTCATCCACGAGAACGTACCTGTCACCGAACAGTGCGGCGACTTCTTGTTTGGTTGAGCCGATTGTTACGTTGTCTTTTATCCTGGCAACGGTTTGCAGCACTTCTTCTTCACGGACCGTCTGTCTTTCGGGCGGGAGTACGAAGATTCTGTCAAATAAATCAAAGGGATAACAGGCGACCAGGATCGCGGCCATGACTGCGGGAATCAGATATAGGTACGTTTTTCCTTGCAAAATGGTTTGTCCCCCTTCGTTCTTTGAACAGCAGCGAAAACACGTCACGCTTGCATTTACCTTCTACCAATATTTACTATAATATTATACTGCTGGAATTTATTGAACCCGCCCGAACCAATCAGGCCTGATCTGATAATGCTCCACGCACAAAAAAGCAGCCCTGCATGCAGCCGGAGATCATTCCGGTGCACGAGGGCTGTGTTCGCCTTTTAGTTTATCTTCTTCCCCGCTCCGCTGTTTTGGGCCGTACCTGTGCAGCGGGTATGCTTATCCGCTCTTTGCCCATCAGCAGGATCCCTACGACCGCCAGACAGGCCGGAATCAGCGCCCACATGAACGTCTGCGCAATCGACGAGGAGAGGACTGCGGTAATCTGCTCCAGGACAGGTGCCGGAATGGACGCCCGGGTTTCCGGAGTCAGCACCGCCCGCGGGTCAACCAGCCCCCCTGCCGGAATGCCGCTTCCACCGGCAAATACCTCTTCCAAGCCGCTCTGGAACAGGTTGCGCTGTACGATTCCAAACACGCTCACGCCCAGCGTCATGCCCAGCGAGCGGAAAAACGAGTTGGTCGAGCTGGCCGAACCGCGCTGACGCATGTCAAAGTTGTGGATCGCAGCCATGCCCAGGACGGAGAAGGAAAAACCGACGCCAAACCCGGTAAGGACCATGTAGACGGTCACCAGACTGCGCGAGACCTCCGGTGTCAGCGTCCCCAACAAAAACAAGCCGGACAGGAAAAAGGCGGCGGACAGCAGCATGATGTTGCGGTAGCTGGTCTTCGTCGTCAGCATCCCGCCCGTTTGGCTGCCGAGTACCGATCCGAGCATCATCGGAGTGAGCAGCAGCCCCGAGTTGGACGCCGAGCCGCCAAACACTCCCTGGATAAAGATCGGAATGTAGACGGTCGTGATGATGAAGGACGCGCCGTACAGAAGAGACACCATATTGCTCGCGGCAAACAGCCGCTGTCTGAACATGGAAAACGAAATGATCGGCTCGGCCGCCCGTCTCTCCACGTACAAAAACACGGCAAACAGCACGGCAAACGCGGCAAACAGACCGAGAATCACCGCAGAGTCCCAGGCGAATTGATTGCCGCCCAGCTCCAGTGCAAACATCAGGCTGACCACCGCTCCCACCAGCGTGATCGCACCCCACCAGTCAATGCTCTGCTTGCTGTGTTCCAGCGACTCCTTGTAGTACGCGGAGATGAACCAGAGCGACAGAAGACCGATCGGCACGTTGATGTAAAAGACCCAGTGCCAGCCAAAGTAATCGGTGATGTAGGCGCCGAGCAGGGGACCGACAACGCTGGACGTGCCGAACACCGCTCCGAACAGGCCAGTCATTTTCCCCCGCTTCTCCGGTGGGAACACGTCAAAAATGATCGTAAAGGCAATCGGCATCAGCGCTCCACCGCCAATCCCCTGGATGGCCCGGTAGATGCTGAGCTGAACAATGCTGCCTGCCGTCCCGCAGAGGATCGATCCGAGCAAAAACACGATCAACCCAAACACGTAAAACCGTTTGCGGCCGTACATGTCGGACAGTTTGCCGAAGATGGGCATCCCCGCCATCGTCGCCACCATGTACGCCGACGTGACCCAGACAAACTTGTCCAGACCGCCCAACTGGCCGACGATCGTACCCATCGCGGTGGCGACGATCGTGTTGTCCATGGACGCCATCAACAGACCGAGCAGGAGCCCGGCAACCACAAATTTCACATTCGACTTCTTGGCAATCACGCCGATCTCCTCCTCTTTCAACTTCTCTATGAACTTGATTATTGCCAATGTGGCCCGGAAAAAATAAACCTTCCCTCCTGGTCTATACGGAGAGAAGGATATGGAAATTTCAACAAGTATCAGCTTTTTAGCACGTCGTGGTCGACGTAGCGCTCGCCGTTCAGCTCGCTGATGACGTTGATCGCCACCCTGGCCCCGTCACCGGCGGTGATGATCGTATGCACACTGACGCCGGCGCACGTTCCGGCCGCCCAAATGCCCTCCACACTGGTCTTGCCGTCCCGGTCGACGTCAATCACCGTTTTGATCCGCGGCTCGGTACCGGGCTTGGTCGCCACGCCGATCTTTTCCGCCAGATCGACCAGGATGCCGGTAGCGAGAATCACGTGTTTCGCTTCAAACGTCCCTGCGCTGTCTGTCTCCAGCGTAAAGCCCTGTTCCGTTTTGACGATGTTGGTCACCTGGCCGGACACCAATTCCGCGCCAAATTTTTCCGCCTGCTTTTTCCCGATATCCACCAGGTCAGGCCCGGTGATCTCCATTACGCCGTAGTGATTTTCCACCCAGGCTCGTTTGGTGATGCTCTTGTCACTGTCGATCAGCAGCGTTTTTTTGCCAGCCTTCGCCGTAAACAGCGCCGCGCTGGCTCCTGCCGGTCCTGCCCCAATAATCGCAATCTCGTACATTCTGACATGCCCCCTTCCAGTTTTTATGATACCCAACTTAATCATATACCAAGTATGGAAAAAAGAAAATCCACCGGGCACATCGGGGCCAGTCTCAACAAAAAAACCTCTTGAGCTTGATAGCCCAAGAGGTTTCGCCTCGTTTCGCCTTGTCTTTCGACCTTACTGCACCATGGTGTTGAAGCTCATGACCCAAATGGAGCCGGCGACGATCGTCAGCACGATCACTCCGCCCAGGATCAGTGCCTGCACATTGTAGCGGGGTTTCTCCCCTTCGCGGATGTGCATGAAGAAGAACAACTGTACGAACAGCTGCAGAACGGCCATCGCCATGATTGCAACAACCAGTGCAGTACCGGTCAGCACCTTGTTCATGACCAGCACCAGCGGGATGATGGTCAGCACGATCGACAGAACAAACCCGATGACGTACGACTTGAGGGAGCCGTGCCCCTCTCCGTGACCATGACTGTCGTGTTGCATCATCTTACATCACCCCCATGAGATAGACGACCGTAAAGAGGAAGATCCAGACGACGTCAAGGAAGTGCCAGTACAGGCCCAGATTGGTGACTTTCCGCTTGGTGACCGCCGTGATGCCGTGTTTGCCCAACTGAATCATCAGCGCAGCCATCCAGAACAGACCGAGCGTCACGTGCAGACCGTGCGTACCCACCAGCACGTAGAACGCGGACCAGAATGCACTGGTGGAAATGGCGGCGCCTTCCGAGACCAGATGTGCAAACTCGGTCACTTCCAGCACGACGAACGACAGACCCAGGATGGCAGTGATCGCCAGCCAGCCAATCACCTGTTTCACTTTTCCCTTGTGCATGGCCAGCATCGCCACCCCGCTGGTGAAGCTGCTGGTCAGCAGGATAAACGTAGAAGCAATCACGCCCGGGAGTTGGAACAGCTCTTTACCGGTCGGCCCACCCGCGTAGCTGTGCATCAATACGGCATAGGTGGCAAACAACGTGCCAAACAGAACGCAGTCCGTAACCAGGAAGATCCAGAACCCGACGACCTTGAGAGATTCGTGGTCCTCGTGTCCGTGGTCGTGGTCATGATGTGCCATCGCTTGTTGCATTATACAGCCCTCCCCAGAGAAGCCTCGGTGCGTCTCACTTCGTCCACAGGGATGTAGTAGTCCGTGTCATACTGGAACGAACGCACCAGCATCGAGATGCCGACACCTGCCAGACCAATCACGATCCACCAGGTCCAGCCCCATACGAAACCAAATCCGGCAATGAACCAGAAGAACGACATGATAAACGGAATGCCCGAGTTTTTCGGCATGTGAATCGGCTCCAGCTTGGCCGGCGTTTCGTTTGCCGTGCCGTTTGCTCTCGCCTGCTTGGTCGCCCACCAGTCATCCCGCTCTTTGACCTGCGGAATGACAGCGAAGTTGTACAGCGGCGCCGGAGACGGAATCGACCATTCCAGCGTGCGTGCGTTCCACGGGTCGCCCGTGGTGTCGCGCTCGCCGTGTTTAATGCTGTAGGCGATCTGCCATACCTGGAAGATGAAGCCGAATCCCATCAAGAACGCGCCGACGGTAGAAACCATGTTGAGCGGTGCCCAGCCGAGGTCCCATCCGTACGTGTAAAGGCGTCGGGTCATGCCCATGAAGCCAAGTGCGTACTGCGGCATGAAGCAGACGTAGAAACCGATGTTCCAGAGCCAGAAGCCCCATTTGCCCAAGCGTTCATCCAGCTTGAAGCCAAACATTTTCGGCCACCAGTAGTAAATCCCTGCGAGGTATCCGAACACGACCCCGCCGATCAGCACTTGGTGGAAGTGCGCGATCAGGAAGTAACTGTTGTGGTATTGGTAGTCCGCCGGAGCGACAGCCAGCATCACACCGGTCGCACCCCCGACCAGGAAGCACGGGATAAATGCGATCGTCCACAGCATCGGCTGTTTCAACTGAATCCGTCCGCGGTACATCGTGAACAGCCAGTTGAACACCTTCACCCCGGTCGGAATGGCGATTGCCATCGTCGTGATCGCAAAGAACGCGTTGACGTTTGCCCCCGCACCCATGGTGAAGAAGTGGTGCACCCAGGTGAAGAAGGACAGCACGCTGATGATCACCATTGCGAAGACCATCGACTTGTAACCGAAAACCTGTTTCTTGGCGAACGTTGCCACGATCTCAGAGAAGATACCAAAGGCCGGCAGCACCACGATGTATACTTCCGGGTGGCCCCACATCCAGATCAGGTTGACGTACATCATCGGGTTCCCGCCGCCGTCCATCGTGAAGAAGTGAGCGCCGAGGAAGCGGTCGATGAAGAGCAGTGCCAGCGTCACCGTCAGGATCGGGAACGCGTAGATAATCGTGATACAGCTCGACAGAACCGACCAGGAGAACAGCGGCATCTTCATCAGCGACATGCCCGGTGCACGCATTTTCAGGATGGTCACCAGGAAGTTGATCCCGGTGGCCAAACTACCGATACCGGAAATCTGAATCCCCCAGATGTAGAAGTCCTGTCCGACACCCGGGCTGAACATTTTCTCCGACAGCGGCGGATACGCGAGCCAGCCGGACTCTGCAGAACCCCCGATCACAAAGGAGAGGTTGAACAGCATTGCACCAAAGAAGAACAGCCAGAAGCTGAGTGCGTTCAAAAACGGATACGCGACGTCGCGCGCGCCGATCTGCAGCGGCACGACGATGTTGAACAGCGCGAACATCATCGGCATCGCCATGAACAGAATCATGATCGTGCCGTGCGTCGTAAAGATCGCGTTGTAGTGCTCGGAGTGCAGAAACTCCACATTGGGCATGGTGAGCTGCATCCGCATCAGAAGCGCATCCACGCCGCCGCGGAACAGCATCAAGAGCGAGCAGATCAGGTACATGATCCCGATCTTCTTGTGATCGACGGTTGTCAACCATTCGCGCCACAGCCAGCCCCATTTTTTGTACTTGGTCAGGACAAACACGATGGCCAGGGTGGTCAGCACAATAGCCACATCCGCCCCGTAAATCAACGGGTCACCGGTGACAAAAAACGTGGATGCAAAAGACTTGATGTCCTCCCACATACGGTGATCCTCCTCCCTTTCCGTTTATGTGTTACTGGTTCGATACGGACATTTCATGCTGGTGTGAAGCCTGGGCGTCATTCGCGCCGTGGCTGCTGTGTTCTCCACCGCCTTGATGTCCTTCATGTTGATTGTCGTTGTTTTTCAGATTGTTCTTGTAGTGGTTCATGCCGTTTGGATGATTGCCGTGTACGTGGCCGTATTTCATCACGATTTCCTCGAACAGCCCTTTCGGGAAAGCCGAATACGTCAAGCGGTCGGACAGACCCGGTTTCACCAGGTTTTCGTAATCCTGTTTGGTCATGCCCGGCGCAGTGTTTTTCACCTGCTGCACCCACTGGTCAAACTTCTCCTGCGGTTCGGCAATTACCTTGAACTGCATGTGGGCAAAGCCTTTCCCCGTGAAGTTGGCCCCGGTGCCGTAGTACTCACCCGGCTCATCCGCCTGCATCCACAAGCCCATCGCCATGCCCGGCATCGTATAGATCTGGCCAGCCAACTGCGGTACCCAGAACGAGTTCATCGGCGCCTCGGCGGTCAGCTCAAATTGAACGGGAACGTCCGTCGGAATATGCACGTAGTTAACAGTAGCGATGTTTTGTTCAGGATAAGTAAACAACCATTTCCAGTCGAGCGACGTAACCTGTACCGTGATCGGCTTTACGTCTTTTTTGGGAGGCTCAACCAGCGCATAGGTATCGCGCACCGTAAAATAACCAAGAATGGCAATAATGACGACAGGAATCCCCCACCAGATTAGCTCCAGCGTGGTGTTGTGCGCCCATTCCGGTTGGTACGGAGCCTTGTTCCCCGGTTTGTCCCGATAGCGCCATACGATGTAGAAGGTGATCGCAAACACCGGCAGGATCACGATCGAGACGAGAATAATGGAAGTAATAATCAGATTGTACTGCGTTTCAGCAACGGGCCCCTTCGGATTGAGGACCAGGTATTCGCTCCCGCATCCGCTCAACAGGACGCAGGCCAATACCGCCATGATCCAAAACTGGACCCGTCCGAGCCACTTTCTAGCTGCCATTTCTTCCTACCCCTCCTAACGTTCCAACAGAAAGGAAACGACCGTTCACATTCAGTTTTAATAAACTTGCTTTTTGCCTTCATATCGTATCAAAAGCGCATTTGTTTTGTACCTTCGTTTGCACACCGTTCAAGAATTCGCCGCTTTTTCGTGACAAAGTGTTCACATATACTTCACTTTTTGCTCAAAACTTTGTTACCAATATCCTGTTTTTCTAACCGCCACCTAATAATGGTTGATTTTTCAAGAAAAAAAGCCCCCTCAAGATCGCTCGTCTTGAGAGGGCTTTCACCCAAATTCTTCATTATTACTATATTTGATCAGTTCATGAATTGCCGTATATTTCCTACGATTCGGTGTGAAGTAACTGGAACACCGTGCTCAGCAAAAAGATGTTCATGCCGCCGATCAGCAATCCAATCGCCGCCATCAGTCCAAAATTATCCGCACGGAAATCGCTTACATTCATCATAAGCAAAACAGCACCAAGTATTGTAGCTGCCCACGCGAGCCATTTCAAGGTTGTCGCAGCTTTGATACCATTGCTCAATTGGTCCATCGCATCCAACCCCTGTCCGTTTTCTTTGATTGATGGCTCTATTGTAACACATTTTTCACACTTTGTTCACGTTTTGTTCAATTTTTTCTCAAAAAAATGTCGTTTTTTTCGAGAGGATGGGGGACGTTTCCAATCTCGTGGACGGAACAGCTGTTACACGCAGAGCAGAGATCGCCATTTCCATGTTACATACTATGCGGACAGGTTTGACGAGCCGGGGCGGGTTGGAAAAGTTCGCGAGCGATGGCATGTGTATACCCGGAGAGGCCTTGAGATGTGCAAGCCGGAGACTACACCGGATATGCTTTCAACGATTGGCCAAGTTTCCCCCTTGTAACTCATCCTGTAATCTATTGATAAATGTTTTCGCCGCATGGCTAAGAAACCTGTCAACGCGATAAATAATACCGATATCCCGAGTTGGGCCTCCCTCGATCTTGATGGCACGCAAGTCGGGATCATTCATGGATAAAATTAGTGGCAGTGGTTGAATTGTCGCACCGATATTCGCTTTGACTAATCGAATAAGCGAAAAAGGTGTTGTCGTTTCAATAATAGGATCTAAGCTGAAGCCACGCTTTCTACAACAATCATCGACTATCTCGCGTCCAAGAGTGCCTTTCGGGTACATCACGGTTCTAATATGTCGAAGTTCCTCCAACTCGATGGAGCTTCGATCCGCCAATTCGTGGTTCACCGATACGACCAGCACATACTCTTCGCGGGATAAGGGAATTCTCACAATCCGCTCATCTGGGAGAGGCAGGATTGCAATTCCAATATCCACCTCCATATCCAATACTTGCTTCAAGATTTCGATTGATGTCAATACGGTTAGTCGTATTTGAGGAAATTCATGGTGAAAATCGATTAATAGTTGTGTAATTCTGTAATCGAGATCAGATGGGATCGCGCCAATGACCAGTGTTCCACGCTGTTGATTGCGCAGTTCATCAATGGCGTCGATTGCATTTTTACGGGTTCTGAACATCTGGATACTGTATTCTAGCAGCAGTCTGCCTGCTTCGGTTAGTGCGATTCGTTTGCCAATCCGATCAAACAACGGCATCCCAATTTCATCTTCCAACGATCGAATCTGGTGACTGAGCGTCGGTTGCGATATGCCCAATTTGTCCGCTGCTTTGGTAAAGTGCAGTTCCTCGCATACAGCGGCAAAGTATTCTAGTTGCCTAAGATCCATAATGGCCCCATCCCATTTCAATCATTCTTTTTTTCTATCATTTTAATAGAAATCATAATATTGATCAATTAACTTGTGTATTTTAAACTTAACCTCATTCACAAGAAAGTATTCACGCCAGTGATGTTTTAAGGAGTGAGTGTAATGAAACCTCGTTCAACGCTTTTGGTAATCGCCCTATTTTTGGCATCTCTAAACTTGCGGCCGGTTATTTCTTCGATTTCGCCGCTATTAGAGACGGTTCGGAGCGATCTCGGAATGAGCGCATCCTCTGCCAGTCTTCTCACCTCTATACCGGTTCTATGTATGGGAATCTTCTCTCCGATAGCTGTCAAGTTGGGAATTCGTCATGGAATCGAACGGATGATAGCGTTAGCTCTAGTGCTCGTGGGCGGAGCTACTGTTCTCCGATGGTTTACGCCTTCTTATACATTCCTGCTACTGACCTCACTGATCGCTGGCATCGGTATTGCGACTGCAGGTCCGCTTCTATCTGGTTTCATTAAACGTTATTTTCCCAGCCAGGTGGCTGCCATGATCGGTGTCTATTCCGTAGCAATGGTGGCTGGAGCAGCCCTAAGCGCAGGTCTATCCGTTCCCTTCCAAAATGCCTTAAATGGCTCCTGGCGATCAGCATTAGGCTTATGGGCAATACTTGCCGTTATCGCTTTGCCTGCCTGGTGGTTATTTGTACCAAGACGTGTAGAGCCGAATCTTGATCAATCATCTTCTCTGAAAAACGCGGGGCAGTTGCCCTGGAGAAATCATAGGGCATGGCTTTTGACAGTATTTTTCGGAATGATGGCGTTTTTGTTCTACTCCATTACAGCATGGCTTGCACCAGCCGTCTCAAACATGGGGTACAGTAAGATTTACGCTGGCAACATGCTTACACTTTTCACATTGGTTCAAATTCCGGCGACCTTCTTGATTCCGATGCTGGTTAATCGTTATCCAAATCGACTTCTATGGATGGTTGCATGCTCTTTGCTTGAATTGGCAGGGTTACTGCTTGTCATCCTTTCTGGTTCACCATGGATTTCTGCGATTCTTCTCGGTATTGGCTGTGGTGGTCTCTTCCCTCTAGGGTTGATGCTGCCGATTGACGAAACATCGAACGCACAAGATGCCAGCTCATGGTCCGCCATGACACAATCGGTGGGATATGCGATTGGAGCACTTGGACCGTTTTTGGTTGGATGGATACAAGACATGACAAACAGCATTGTGTTCGCCTTCGTCGGACTAGCCGTGATCTGCACAGCGATGATTTTCTTGCAACTTTTCATCGGTTCCAAAAAGGAGCCAGACAGAGAACTGCCCGCATTCCCGAAATCCTCAAACTCTCTTGGCAATACCAACTAATTTAAACGATATTGACCTTCCGATCGCGTTCTAGCATAACTGGGGCTTGGCTCCTCCTGTGACCGGACTCTCACCGGCAAGAAAATAAGCTGAGCAACACCGCGCATAAAAAGAGAAGGCATCCTTGAGAATGCCTTCTCTTTTTTATGTGCTTTTGCAGACCCCATTATGCTCTTTAAGATGCTTCTCATCCGTCAACGCGGGCAGCTTAATGTTTCTGATCTTTGGAGAACACCGGCAGCAGCACCTCATCCACCAGACGGGTCAAATACGCGGCAGTGATCCTCTCGTGGCGGATAACATTTTCGACACGCAGAAGATCGAAGGGGAGACGCATTTGCAACTCGGTAAAATCATGGGTGATTTCTCCGCGCCGCTTGGCGTTTTCTTCCACCGTCTTCATAATCCTCACATTGCTGTCGAGCGCCTGTTCGAACCAGTCCCGGAACCGTTCATAATCTCTGCTGAATTCGGTCATCACGGCGCTCATCAGCTTCTGCCCGATGGCATCGAAAAACCGCTGGTAGATGCGGACGACCTCAAGCAAATCGGCGCGCAGACTTCCCTGGTCCCTGAGCAAATCGATCATTCTGCCGCCCATCGCCCGGGTGGACCTGTACTGGACCAGGGCATGCAGCAAATCAACGGGCGTTTCGTACCGGCGGTAAATGACCGTTCGGCTGGTTTGCGCCTGTCGGGCAACGCGTTGAAAGGTCATTTCCTCGTACCCCGATGTTTCGATGATTTCGTACGCAGCGTCCAGAATCGCCTTTTCCAGTTCTTCTCCCCGTCTTCGTTCCGCTTTCAATGACTTTTCCTCCCGAAAGATGCTGCAATCATTATACAACAAATAAGATACATGTTGCACCTTATTCAAAAAGCATGTATACTTATTTCGAAAATAAGATACATCATGTACCTTAATTAAGGAGTGGACGCACGTGAATCAAACCGACGGAACACTGCCGAAAGATCTTGTCCGCGTCGCACTGGTGCTGGTGTTCGGAGCGGTCGCCCCCATGCTGGACACCACCATGGTGAACATCGCGGTGAATCATTTCAGCCGGGATTTTCAAACTTCGCTGGAAACGGTGCAGTGGGTCATGACCGGCTATGTGCTGGCCCTGGCCATCGCCGTCCCTTTCTCCGGCTGGCTGGTTCAGCGGTTTGAGGGTAAATCCGTATATTTCATCGCGGAGCTGCTGTTCCTGCTCAGTTCCCTGCTGGCGGGGTTGTCCTGGAACATCGAAAGCCTGATTGCGTTCCGCATTGTGCAAGGGTTCGCCGCCGGGCTGATCATTCCCCTGCTGACCACGCTGCTTGTACAAGCCGCGGGACAGGATCAAATGGGGCGCTTGATGGCCATCGTGGGCTTGCCCATCATTCTCGGCCCCATCCTCGGCCCGGTCGCCGGTGGACTGCTCGTGGAGTATGCCTCTTGGCGCTGGATTTTCTACATCAATGTCCCGATCGGAATCATATCCCTGGCTTTGATTTACATGAAAATGCCGAGATTTCCCGCCACCAACAGACGCGCTGCGCTGGATTGGACCGGCATTCTGCTGCTGGGCGGACTTTCCGCAAGTTTCATCTACGGGATCTCGCGAGGGCGGAAGGCGGCAGTTTTGGCGGCGGGGCTTCGATCGGCTTTATCGCGCTGGGCGTTATCTTGACGATCGCCTATATCGTTTACGCCCTTGTCCGCTCCTCGGCCGTCATCGTGCCCCTCAGCCTGTTCCGATACAAAAGCTTCACCGGGTCCGTCATCGCCTTGTTCCTGGCCGGTTTCGGGACGAACGGCGCCATGCTGCTGCTGCCTTTGTACTTTCAAAATGTTCGGCACGACTCCGTCATCTCCGCCGCGCTCGCGCTCATTCCGCAAGGTGCGGGCATGCTGCTCGCCAGACCCGTTATTGGGACGCTCACCGACCGGATCGGAGCCCGGCTTATTGTCCTGGCCGCTACGGCGATTACGGTCGCGGGAACCGTTCCGTTCATCCTTTTCCCGCCGGACGTTCCTTATTGGCAGATCGGCCTTGCACTGTTTATTCGGGGAATCGGTGTCGGCGGCATCACGATTCCGGTGATGACGGATTCCTATACGGGGCTCTCCGGCCATCAAGTTCCGCAAGCGAGCGTCGCCACGCGCATCATCCAGAATATCGGCGGTGCCTTCGGTTCGAGCGTACTGGCAACGGTCGTGGCCCTGCAATTGCGACAAGCCGTTCCCGCTCTCCCGCATGAAGCCGCCGCCTATCACACCGGCTTTCTTGTCGCTACCGTGATGACCGCGGCAATGGCCATACCCGCCTTCCTCTTGACAAGCAAGACGAAGGCAAAGGCCCGAGCGTGACCAAGTGCTATTGAAAATACTTGAGTCCGCTTGGAAAACAAAGGGAAATTGTGGCAAAGCAAAGCCCCAAACTTCCCTGCTGATCAGGGGGTTTGGGGCATTGCTTTTGTAAGCCGCGGTGAGGGGGGAGTCTGGGCTGTGCCTTTTGTCTTCTATCTATATCATTACTCATTTACAAAAACCGTTTGTGCACCTTTTTTCCATCGTAGGTAAACTGCACCGCACGCTCCTCGATCACCGTCTCCAGATGGACGTTTTTGCCCCAAAGCTGGTAGATGTACGGCAGCGTCTTTTCCAGGTACTTGACATCCAGCTCCAATCCCTCGTAGTAATGCTTCAGGTACAGCTCGCCGGCCCGCAGGTAATCGCCGTCTTCGACCATGACGTACGGAAAGCCGCCGTTGACACGCGTCGCGGCCAGGCCGTCCCGCACCTGTTCCCAGGATTTTTCCGTCACCACCCAGTCGTTTCCCTGCTTGCCGAACAGGTACAAGTCCAGCTTTTCGACCAGCTCCTTGGTCAGGTAATTGCGCAGAAAGCTGATGTCCGACTCCAACTCGCGCACCTCGAAAATCTTTGCCCTTCCCTGTCCCGGCTTGCGTCCATAGCGCTCCTGCTCTTCCTTGGTCGGGTTATCCCAGCGCTCCTCGATATCCTCAAAAATTTTCAGCCCGAGATGATACGGATTGATGCTGGTCGGCGACGGTTGGATCACCGAGGCGTGCAGCTTGGCAAAGTCGATCGTCTCCGCTTCCGTCAGGTCCAACTCCCGCAGGATGCGCAAGTGCCAGTAGGTGGCCCAGCCTTCATTCATGATCTTCGTCTCCAACTGCGGCCAGAAATAGAGCATCTCTTCGCGGATGATTGTCATGATGTCCCGCTGCCAGTCCTCCAGAACGGTGCTGTACTCCATGATGAACAACAGCAGGTCTTTCTCCGGTTCGGGCGGGAACTTGCGGGTCGGCTTCCCTTGATCGGCTGGCTGTTCGTCTGTGCGATCCAGCCGCCACAGGTCGTCGTACGGCGTGGTCCGCTCTGTTTTGCCCGGTTTGCCGGTCGTCTCCTCCACCTCCCGCTTCCAGCGCAGTTTCGGCCGCAGCAGACTGGGATCGATGTGCTCCTGAATGGACAGGCAGGCGTCCAAAAACGACTCCACTGCCTCCTTGCCGTGCTTGATCTCGTACTGCCGAATCCGCTCCGAGCTGGCCGCCATGCTCTCCACCATGTCGCGGTTGGTGTTGGAGAACCGCACGTTGTTTTTGAAAAAGTCGCAGTGGGCCAAGACGTGGGCGACGATCAGCTTGTTCTGGATCAGCGTGTTGCCGTCCAACAGAAAGGCGTAGCACGGGTTGGAGTTGATCACCAACTCGTAGATTTTGCTCAAATTGAGGTCGTACTGCAGCTTCATCCGGTAAAAGGATTTGCCAAAGCTCCAATGCGAGAACCGCGTCGGCATGCCGTACGCGCCAAACGTGTAGATGATGTCCGCCGGGCATATCTCGTAGCGCATCGGGTAAAAGTCAAGGCCGAAGCCTTTGGCGATTTCCGTGATTTCTTCAATCGAGCGCTCCAGTTCCTTGCGTTCGTCGTTGGTCATGTCGCTTCCCCCCATTTCTTCTCTCCACTATGTATATGGGAGCAGCTTGCATGAGAGCACTCGACAAGACGACGATGTAAAGCCGACCACCTTTGAGCTGGCCAATGACAAAGACGCCCCTTTTGCCGGGACGTCTTTGCCGCTGTCTGCACCGATCCGGTTGTTAACCTTGGATCCAGTCGCGTACGCCATAATAGATGAGTGCACCCGAGAACACGACTGCCGCCACGATACCAACACCATCGACGACAGGATCGATAAAGGAGAGGAACGTGCCTTCCAGCGGAATTTTCAAGAAGGACCAACCGCCTACGAGGCCGCCCACCAGCGTTGTCCATTTGCCCATACTGCTCACCTCCTGCGGCGGCGACATCAGAAAGCTGCCGCCTTACTGCATCCTATGTCGCAAGTTGTGAGACGGTCTGGACGAAAGGCCAAAGTGCGCGTTCAACAATTTGCAATTGGGCATGGACGCCGTGATTGCGGTACAATAACGCTATATATGCATATCGTTACACAAAGGAGCGAATGTTTCGTGCGTATCTTTTTATTGCTTGGCGCTATCAGCGGTTTTCTCTCCGTCGCCTTGGGCGCATTTGGTTCCCATGTGCTGAAAGGCAAACTGAACGACTACCTGCTCGGCGTCTACCACACCGGGGTTACCTACCAGACGACACATGCGCTGGCGCTGGTGCTGGTCGCCCTGCTGTGCAAATGGTACCCTGAATCGTCTGTCCTGACCTGGGCGGGCTGGTGCTTCACTGTCGGCACCCTGCTCTTTTCCGGCAGCCTGTACGCCCTCAGCTTCACCAACATCAAAGCGCTCGGGGCAATCACGCCATTTGGCGGCGTCCTGTTCCTGGCCGGCTGGGCGCTTATCGCCGTGCACGCCTGGAAATCTGTCTCGTAAGGAGGTTTTCCATGTCGCGGTTACCCGCTTGGGCATCTGCCTATCTCCATCATCTGGGAATAGCGCCGCGCCCGGCCAGTTACGCCTTCCTCAGCGAACTGTGCCGCGCTCATCTGCAGGCGTTTCCGTTTGAAAACGTCGGCAAACTGCTGCAGGCCCGGCGACCGGGGTACAAGAGCCTCCCCTCGCCTGAACAGTTTGTTGCCGATGCCGTCCGCTGCGGGTTTGGCGGCACCTGCTACGCCATCCACGCCAATCTCCTCTGGCTGCTGCGCGAGCTGAGCTTTTCTGCACATCTCGTGCCGGTGGGAACCTCCCATACGGCGGTCATCGTCCGGCTGCCGGAATGGGGAGGAGAGCAGGTCTACGTCGATCTGGGCTCCACCGCCCCCGTGTATCAGCCGGTCCGCTTTCGCCGCGATCCCGACAACTGCATCCGCTTTGGCCCGGAGACGGTGCGAATCACACCGGATGCGGAGCGGCCGGGCCGCTACCAATACCTGCATTACCGGGGGAGAAGCTGGTGAACGAAGACTGGCACTTTGACCCGGAGGAGCGGCGGGAGCCGGACGATTTCGCCGAAGCGATCGACCGCTCGTTTGCCCCCGGCGCCTTCTTTCTCAACTGCCTGCGCATCCATGTGTATCAATGGGACAGCGAACGCAGCCTCTCATTGAAAAACAACACACTGCTGATCACGCACGCTGACGGCGGCGAGCGCCGGCTGACGCTCGGTTCCATCCGGGAGCTGGAAGAGACGGTGGCGGACGAATTCCGCCTGCCCCGCTTGCCGGTCAGGGAGGCGGTGGAGATCCTGCAGTCGCGGGGCGTTGATCTATTTGCAAATGAAACCTAGACACGTCTAGCTGGCTGCTGCTGCTGGAACAGCCGGTGTACGGATGCACGAAAAAAACCGCTGAATCAGCGGTTTTTTGGGCGAAAACGAGGTTCGCAAGGCTTTCCTCCCTGATCCTCTCTTTGCGTGACGGCCAGATACATGGTCACCGCCAGCAGGATGAGATCCAGCTCGTACCCTCCTGCGCCGTTCGCACCGATCAGGCCGTTTGACCATTTGACGGTAACGATGGCACCGACCATGATCACAGCCAGAAGCAGCGACGCAGGCCGTACCGCCAGCCCGATCACAAGCGCCATCCCACCCAGCAGTTCCGCCAGCGTCACCAGATAGGCCAACCATGTCGGAAGTCCGACACTCCCGAACCACTCGGCCACCACTCCCAATCCTTTTTGCAGCTTCTGCAGGCCGTGGGCAAAGAAAATCAAGCCCGTCACCATCCGCAGGACGACGAACGCCGTTTTCTCCCGCATCCGACTCCCTCCTCACCACCAGCATATGCCGATGCCCGGACAAACAGCATCACGATATCCGTCCCCGCCAACAAAAAAAGCAGTCGGAAAACCCAATTGTTCCCGACTGCTTTTTACGCTTGTCCGGCGAAGGTCCGCTTTCGCCGATACCTCCAAAGCCGTTTTTCTTACATCAGGACCAGATACAGCACCGCTGCCAGCACGATGCGATAAAGGGCAAACGGAACCAGTTTGATCCGGTTGATCAGCTTCAAGAAGAAGCGGATGAAGAACAGCGCAAAAACGAATGCGCTGATGAAGCCGACCGCAAAAAACGGCAGGGCATCAAGGGTGAAGGAATCCCAGTGCTTCAAGAGCGACAGGCAGCTTGCCCCCAACATGACGGGGACAGCCATGATAAAGGTAAAATCGGACGCAGCGCGGTGGCTCAATCCCAACAGCACCCCGCCTGAAATCGTCGAACCGGAACGGGAGAAGCCCGGCCACAGCGCAATGCATTGAAACAACCCGATCAAGAAGGCCTGCTTGTACGTAAGCTGGTCAACCGTCTCCACTTTCGGCCTGCCCGGTCGGAACCAATCAGCGGCCAGCATCAGGAAAGCGCCCGCCACCAATCCGATCAGCACGGTGTTCACCGAAAACAGGTATTGGTCGATGTAGTCCTCAAACAGGAGGCCCAATACGGCAGCCGGCAGCAGCCCGACGATTACCTGACCCAGCTTCAGTTTGCGGCCGGAGGCTTGTCCGCCTGTCGCGCGTCTCCGCAGCCCGAGCAGATCGAAAAAGCGCTCTTGAAAGACGATTACCACAGCCAGGATCGATCCGAGCTGTATCACCACCTTGAAGGTGTTGGCCACCTCGGGGGAAAACATCTCCTTGGATTTCAGCCACATATCGTCAACGATGATCATATGCCCGGTCGAGGAGACGGGCGCAAATTCCGTCAGTCCTTCCACAAGCCCTAACACGAATGCTACGAACATTGACCACAGATCCATTGTACTCACCTTTCTGGCAAAAGAGGCAGTTTAACGACGCCGTTTGCCTCCTCGCTTGTCTCGCGCATGATCGCTTGCGCCACGCCCTTCATTTTAACGTACTTTCCCATTCACCCCAAGCCTAAATTTTTTTGCTCCGTTCGTCCCATAAAAACCCCCGCCGGAGCTTGAGACACCGGCAAGGGTTACCCTCACGCCGCCGGCAGACGCCTGGCGGATGTGCTGATGTGCAGGGCGCGGGATCAATTCCCATCCGATCGTCGGGATGACGTCCGCTCGCGCTGATATTCCCCGTTTTATTTCGTCAGGTGGAGAAACTCGTCGATGTCGGCGACGGCCCGATCCACGGCCTTCTGCCAAAACCGGACGTCGGTAATGTCCTCATCCAGATGCCGCTTTGCCAGCTCTTCCACGGTCATCCGTCCCGTATCGCGCAGCAGGGCGTCGTACTTGTCGGCAAAGGCCGGTCCCTCCTGCAGGGCGCGCGCGTACACGCTCAAGCTGAACAAATAGCCGAAGGTGTACGGGAAGTTGTAGAAGGGATACGTCGTGATGTAAAAATGCAGCTTGGACGCCCAGAAAAGCGGCTCGTATTCGGCCAGCGCGTCGCTGTACGCCTTTTTCTGCGCTTCCAGCATCATGCGACTCAGCTCCTCTGCGCTGACCAGCCCGTTTCTCCGCTTGGCGTAAAAGTTTTTTTCAAACAGGAAGCGGGCCTGGATGTTCATGAGAAAGGCGATGGTCTGCTGCACTTTGTCTTCCAGGAGAGCCACCCGCTCCTCCGTACTGGCGGCGTTCTTCACCGCCGCGTCCGCCACGATCATCTCGGCAAATGTAGAAGCCGTCTCCGCCACGTTCATCGCGTAGTTTTGCGCCAGCGGGGGCAGATCGTTCATGACGTGCTGGTGATAGGCGTGCCCCAGTTCATGCGCCAGGGTGGACACGTTTTGCATGCTGCCCGCGTAGGTCATAAACACGCGAGACTGGCCCTTGGCCGGAAAGCTGGTGCAGAAGCCGCCTGGCCGTTTGCCTGGCCGGTCCTCTGCCTCGATCCATCCATTCTCGAAGGCGTTTTGAGCAAAGGCGGCCAATTTCGGGCTGAACCGGCCAAACTGTTCGAGGATGAACGCAGCGCCTTCCTCATAAGACAACTTCTTGTGCTGACGGCCGATCGGAGCGGACAAATCGTACCAGCTCAATTTGTCCACGCCCAGCAGCTTGGCCTTGCGCTCCAGGTACGCGACGAGCCGATCCTTGCGGTTGTCGATCGCCTGCCACATCGCGTCCAGCGTCTTTTCCTGCATCCGCCCGATGTCCAGCGGCTCTCGCAGCACGGAGTCCCATCCCCGATGCCGGTACAGCGCCAGACGAAAACCACCCAAGTGATTGAGCGCCTGTGCGCACAGTTCCGCCTCCTGTGCCCAGGCCTCCTTCCATTTGGCAAAAACGCGAGCGCGGACGCTGCGGTCCGGATGGTGCATCAAATTGGCGGCCTGGCCGACGGAGAGACGCTTCGTCTCGCCATCCACCTCCACTTCGATGGTCATGCGGCCGACGACGGTATTGTAGAGGTCCTGCCAGGCGTGGTATCCGTCCACGGCCAGGTCGTTGGCCAGCACCTCCTGCGCGGGCGGAAGTTTTTCCTTTGCCCGTCTGCGTCGTTCATTGAGATTGAACGCGACCGGCTTCACCTCCGGAGCGGCGAGCAGCTTGTTCCAGGCCGGCTCGTCGATCGCGAGCAGGTGTTCCTCCCATTTGGACAGCGCCGCAGCGAATGACGCGGATACGGTTTTCACCCGTCCGCTCAGGAGTTTGGCCTGTTCGTCTTTTACATCTTGGGCGGTCAGGCAGGAGACAAACGCTCCCGCCTCCTTCAGCCGAACAGCAATGCTCTGCACTTGGGTGAGCAGGGAAACAAATGCATCCTTGTCGTCGATCCGCGCGCGATCGGTGCTCACCTGCGCCTGCAGTGCGGCAATATCTCCTTCCAGCATGCTGAGAAATGCGCGAAAGGACTCGGACTCGCTTCCGCCGGAAAACAGCACCTCCAGATTCCAGCGCATCGGCAATGGCGTTTTCATGTATATCCCTCCCTGATTATGTATACGCACAAGTACTCTCTTTCACAGCACTCAGCAAAAACCTCTTTTTCAGTCAAAATTTTTGTATATGATCCTGCTGTAGTTACCACATGCTTCACTTACAAGGAGATTTCTTACATGAATTACCTCTTTCAACGAAAAAAGCAACCTGCAATGTCAGGTTGCTCAGCATGCAGACAAAGTCCGTGGCGCATGGGTGATCGGGCCCGCTCGCTCTCTTGACGACCAAGCAAAGAAGTGGATGATGTCCGCTCCAAAACGCGACGCGGGCAGGGGGCACAAATCTCACCCGCCACATATTGCCCGCTCCCACTACCGTTCTTTCATTATATATCTGTTCAGGATAAACCTGGCCACACCCGCTGCGTCGTCAATGGCGTACACCGGCAGTGTCGGGTGCGCAAACGGCTCCCAGCTAGCCACAGCCACGGGCCGGGTGACTGCCTCCACCAATTCACGGTGCGCCGGGTCGCGGAGCACGACCAGTTTCTCGTAGTCCTCTTGCTTGAATCCCTCGACCAGCACAAGATCGGCACCGGCTTCCGCCATTCGTTCCACCAAAACAGGCAGCGGGACAGGCTTCAGCTCCAGCATCGCCGTCTTGCTCCGCGAGACGATTGCCACCAGTGACGCTCCCGCATCGCGGTATCGCCATGTGTCCTTGCCCGGTCGGTCCCACTCAAAATCGTGACCGCCGTCGTGTTTGATCACGCCGACGCGCAGCCCCTCCTGCTCCAGCAGCGGAATCAGTTTGGTCAACAGCGTTGTCTTGCCCGAATTGGAATAGCCCACCACCTGCAGCACGCTCGGCTTGTTTGCCATGCACTACGCCTCCTCTCTCCACTCCGGCGCGGCGTGGGGAATCACGTCGACGGTCTCCCCCGCCTGTTTGCCCCGGCCACCAGCCGGGATGATCAGGAAGCATTCGCTTTTGCCCAGCGTGGACAGGTTGCCCGCCTTGTCGTTGTGGTCGGGAACGACGTACAGTTTTCCCTCCCGCTCCGTCAGCCGACCGCGCAAATAGCGCGGGAAGGGACACGGTTTCGTGTAGGACTCCGCCAGCGTGGCCCGGATGCGTCGCAGGCCAGTCTCTCGGTCGCCCTGCAGCCGGCGCAGCACGGGACGGACGAACAGCTGGGCGCCGAGAAAACAAGCCCCCGGATTGCCCGACAGCGCACAGACCAGTTTGTCTAGGAACAAAAGGCCGGTTGTCGGTCCGCCCGGCCGCATCGCGACACGGTTGAACAGCAGGGTGACCTCCGGATCGTTGGCCAACGCGGCCATTACGTCGAAGTCTCCGACCGACACACCGCCGCTCGTCACCAGCAGGTCGACCTCCTCCAGACAGTTGGCCAGCTGCCGCTTGGCCAGAGCCAGATCGTCCGGCAATCGTCCGAACCACACCGGGATGCCGCCCGCCTCGGCGATCAAGGCGGACAGCATTACCGCGTTGCTGTTGCGAATTTTGCCCGGCTCAAGCGGCTGGTCCACATCCAGCAGTTCCGTGCCGGTGGAAATCAATCCGACGCGCGGTCTGCGGACGACCGGAACCTGCGCGTAGCCAAACGCCGCCAACACGGCCAAGATCCCCGCGTTGATCCGCGTTCCCGCCCGGGCCACGCACGCTCCGGCAGCGATTTCTTCCCCCCTGCGGGAGATGTTTTCTCCAGGGCGAAGCGCCCGTTTTACCCCGACCCACTCCAGCTGCCGGCCGGGCTGCTCCGTCTGTTCGAACATGATCACGGCATCAGCTCCCGGCGGGATCATCGCGCCAGTCATGATCCGGACGGCTGTTCCGGCGGTTACCGTCTGCCGGGGGACTTGTCCGGCCCCGACCGTTTCCAGCACCCGCAAGCGAACCGGCTGATCCGGTGTGGCTCCGGCCGTATCCGCTGCTCGCACGGCAAACCCATCCAGCGGCGAGCGGTCAAACGGCGGCATGTCACATGTGGCGGCAAGGTTCTGGGCCAACGTCCGCCCATACGCTTCTCCAATGCCTACCAGCTCTTCCGGCAGCGGCGTCAAGTCCGCCAACAGCCTGCGCAGCGCTTCCTCCACGCTGATGGTTTGTCGCTGAACGTGCATCGTCTGTTCCTCCTTTTGCTGCAAGACCCGTCCCCTGAAGTCGGCCGGTGAACCTGCGTAACGTGCAGGACGACAAAAAGACAACCACCCATGAACCAGTCCCTTCTCATCGGACAGAGAATGTCCACGGTGGTTGTCTCAGGCAGGGGCGCTGCCAAGTCCCAACTACGCGCGCGTTTCCCATGCTCTCTTGTCTGCCCGACAAACAGGGTCGCTGCTTCGGCGCAGACTCACGACTCGTTTTTAAACTTCTTCTCGATATCTTGATCAAAGACGAAAATGGACATGCCAAAATCGCGTTCAATGTCAATATCGACGAATAAATCGACGAAGTTTGCGCCCAGAAATGCCTCCATTTCGACCGGCCGGTTTTTGCGGTACATTTCTTTTACCATTTCCGTGCGGGCCGCGCGAAGCATCTGTTTGCCTTCATCAGCCGTCGCAATGAACTTTTCCACCGGGGAAAGATTCCCCTCCATTTCGCAAATTGCCCAGTTCTTGCAAAACGTGGTCACAATCTTGCTGGGGCCTTTGCCCATGTGACGCTTGCGGAAAGCTCTGACTAAATTGCTGAACTCAGCTTCGTATTTATTCATCGAAATGTCACCTTTACAAAATTCTCTTACCTAAAAATTTACCATCTATCAGCAAGCCAATTCAACTGAGTTTTCATTCTGTTTCGCCTGCTCCCGCAATTTCTTGATGTCCAGTCTGATGATCAGCGAGATGACCAAGGCGACGGCGAACATGGCAGCAAAGACGGTCATCGTACCGATGTAGCTGCCGGTGCTCTCGCGCACCCAGGCGGCGAAAATCGGCCCGGCCAGCCCTGCCGCTGCCCATGCCGTCAGGATGTAACCGTGAATCGCGCCCATCTGCCTGGTGCCGAACAGGTCGGCAATATAGGCCGGAATGGAGGCAAAACCGCCGCCGTAACAGGTCATGATGATAAACATGGCCGCCATAAACAGTGCCGGCATAGTCAGGTTGGGCAGCAGGAAGAACAGGACGAGCTGGATCAGGAAAAACGCCGTGTAGGTGTTGGGCCGACCGATGTAGTCGGACAGCGTCGCCCAGCCAATCCGGCCGCCCCCGTTGAACAGGCCGTTCAGGCCAACCATCGTCGATGCCATTGCCGCAGACATGCCCACGATCTCCTGTGCCATCGGCGAGGCGACGGAAATGACCGCGATGCCGCAGGTCACGTTGATGAACAGCATCAGCCACAGCAGGTAGAATCGGCGGGTTTTTACCGCTTCGTTGGCCGTCAGCTGACACAGGTCCTTCTTGATTTGCTTGCCGCTTCCTTCTTCAGCCGAATAGCCCTCCGGCACCCATCCCTGAGGCGGCGGGGAAAGGTATTGAGCGGAAGCAAACATGACGACAAAATAGACGGCTCCCAGAATGAAGAAGGTATTGGCGATCCCTACGCTTTCGATCAGCGCCTGCATGATCTGGCTTGCCACCAGCGAAGCGAAGCCGAAGCCCATGATGGCCAACCCGGTGGCCAGCCCGCGGCGGTCCGGGAACCATTTCACCAGCGTGGAAACGGGCGTTATGTAGCCGACCCCGAGACCGATGCCGCCGAACACGCCGTAGCAGAGGTACAGCAGCGGGAGGCTTTCCAATTGAATGGCCAGACCGGACCCGGCGATCCCCAAACCGAAAAAGATAGACGAAAGAGTGCCTGATTTACGGGGACCGTGTTTTTCCACGTAGTGGCCGAGAAACGCAGCCGACAGGCCCAGGAACAGGATCGCGATGCTGAACGTGAACTGCACCTTCGACAGCTCCCAGCCAAATTGGTTGATGATCGGCTTGGTGAAGACGCTCCAGGCGTACACCGAACCGATGGACAGGTGGATTCCCACCGCAGCCGCAGCAATCAGCCAGCGGTTCTTCAATTTTTCCTGCATGTGATTCATCTCCTTTTAAGCGGGGTAAAGAGCGTCCACTTTCGCGAACAGGCTCTCGCAGAAAGAAAAACTGCCGCATCCATCAGTTCTCCTCGTCGTCCGCGCGTTGGCCCCGAGGAGGGAACAGATGAAACACGGCAGTTAATCATCAGCAGGGTCGCTACTTCAGCATCAACAGCAAGTGTTTGCTATTCACTTTCGGCAGTTCACAAATAAACCGGCGACAGGTGCGCTATCCCGTGTCTATATGTGAACTGTTGCAAGAAAAGTTGAATGTTTTGTGACAAGTAAAACCTCACATAGTATACTATCATGTGAGCGCTTTCTCGACAATACATTACTTTCAAAATTTTGCTACATCCTGCGTGAAACGGCAAGGAGGCTGCTATGTCAAACCTGATGAGTACGATTAGACGGCCGGTGCTGAAGATCGGGCAGGACCGGTTCGCCTGGGAAGACGACGAGATTGTTACGGAATACCCGCTGACGATATTTCTCAATGACGAAGAGTTTGCGACGATTGTCTGCACGCCCGCCGACCTGGAGGAAATGGTGATCGGCTTTCTCGCCGCAGAGGGAGCAATCCGGCAATACACGGACATCAAGCAGATGTCCATCGACGAAAGCCGCGGATTTGCCTACGTGGATCTGCATCAGCAAACCGGACTGTCACACAGTTTTTACACGAAGCGGCGAATCACGTCCTGCTGCGGGAAAAGCCGGCAGTCGTTTTACTTTTTCAGCGATGCGCGAACGGCAAAACCGGTGGCGGGCACAGTCACGCTCACGCCGGCGCAGGTGTTCCGCCTGATGGACGAGTTGCAGGCGTCGTCCCACATCCACCGCAGCACAGGCGGCGTGCACAATGCCGCGCTGTGCACGCCGGAGCAGACGCTGCTAAGGTACTCCGACATCGGCCGGCACAACGCGCTGGACAAGATTTACGGATACTGCCTGCGGGAAAACCTGCCGACGGAGGACAAAATTCTCGTGTTCAGCGGCCGCATCTCCTCCGAGGTGCTGCTCAAAGCAGCCAAGATTGGTGCCGGCATCATTCTCTCCAAGTCAGCTCCCACCGACTTGGCGCTGCAGTTGGCGGAGGAGCTGAACATCACCGCCGTTGGATTTGTCCGCCCCGACAAGATGAACGTGTATACGCATGCGGAGCGGATTGTAGCTCTCGATAATCGAGTAGGAGGGGGTGGTTAACCCCCGTCCTCTCACACCACCGTACGTACCGACCGGTATACGGCGGTTCACCAAGCTTGACGAAGTGTGAAATATCGCTGTATCAAACTCATCAGCCCTTGTTGTTGCCAGTAGGCAATACCAAGGGCTTTGTGCATGTGCGGGGATTTTGTTGTCCGCCACGCCCCCTTTCGGGTGTTTGCGATTTCCAGTGCTCTGTTGTGAGAAAATCCAAGCGAACGAAGTTCGCGGTACCTCGTACGAACTCGTTTCCACTGCGTCCATAGACAGAGCCGGAGCCTTCGGCGAATCCATTCCTCTATTCGCAGAAGATGGGTTTTCGCCTCGGCCAGCGCAAAATACCCGATCCATCCCATGAGGTATTGGTTGAGTTTTTGAATCCTCTCCTGCATGGCCATGCTTCGATGTGGGTTGGTTAATTGGCGAATTCGTCCTTTTAACCGGGTGATCGATTTGGGATGCAGACGTATCCGCGCTTCCTTTCCCGGAATAAAGCTAAAGCCGAGGAACTTCCGGTTGCACGGGCGGTCCACCGCACTTTTCTGTTGATTTACCTTGAGTTTGAGAACCCTGGTCAAGTATCGCTCCACACTTGCCTTTACACGTTCACCCGCACGTTTGGAGCGGACGTAGATGTTGCAGTCGTCCGCATAGCGGCAGAAACGGTGTCCCCTTTTCTCCAACTCCTTGTCCAGGTCGTCTAGCAGAATGTTGGCCAACAGCGGACTTAAGGGGCCACCTTGCGGCGTGCCCTCTTCCGTCGTGACACACACTCCGTTGACCATGACTCCGGATTGCAGATAAGCGCGAATTAGTTTAAGAAGGCGCTTGTCCTTCACCTTGCGGGCAACCCGGCTCATTAGGATATCATGGTTGACCCGGTCGAAGAACTTCTCCAAGTCGATGTCGACCACATACCGGAATCCTTCGTTGATGTACTGTTGTGCTTTCCGCACAGCACTGTGAGCACGGCGGCCTGGACGGAACCCGAAGCTGGAGTCGGAGAACTCTGGGTCGAATATGGGAGTCAATACCTGCAGGATGGCCTGCTGGATGAAGCGATCTACCACGGTAGGGATGCCTAGCAATCGTATTCCCCCGTCAGGTTTCGGGATTTCGACCCTGCGGACAGGAGACGGCTTGTAGGTTCCCTTCTCGATTTGCGACCGGATGGTCGCCCAGTGCTGACGAAGGTAGTCGCGCAGTTGTTCGGTTGAAACACCGTCGATTCCCGCAGCACCTCTGTTGGCCTCCACTCGTTTGAGAGCGGCCATGAGGTTGTCCCGTGACAGCACTTTCTCCAGCATGCCCCTGACGATACTCCTCTCTTCGCACACATGTTGCTAAGCTTGCCGTACGATGCTCAGCCCTTCTCTGTACCCTCGGGGCTTCACCCCTACTATTCAGAGGAAGTTCCATTTCGGAATTCTGCTTCGACGCACCGTATCGAAAGGGATTAGAACATGTGTTGACTTGATGTTCGGCCCTTCCTCCTTCGAGCGTCCTCTATCGGAGTACTATGGCCTCTGCTGACTTCTGCATGTTCAGCGCCCCCTCGCGCAGACGGTTGCCAACGGTAGTAGGCGTATCATGCAGACCTCCCCGGGTAAGGGCGGTAACTTTCGTCCCATGTACCTGCCCAATTTACTGCTGCACTCCTTGGCTGTATGGGGCTTCACCTTGTTCGGCAGGCTCGCCCGAGTACAACAGCCTCAAATTGGGTTCGTGTACCTCAGGTCAGGACTTTGCCGCCGGCTTCCTTCAGATTCCGCCTCACGGCGGACACCCTTGCCTTAAGCTAACGGTTGGTACAGCCAACCCCCGTTCGGGACTTTCACCCTATAGCTACCGCCCATGCCGGGCGCACCGTAAAGGAACCCCCCGGTTTTGCCGGGGTTTTTCCTATTGCTTGATAAAGCCGCGATTCACAACAAACCTACCTCCGCTCCATGTCCCGCGCGTGCTGTTCCGCGAGGGCCATCCGGTATTCTTCCGGCGTGTTGGCGTTGAAGGCAGCCCAGTCATCCAAAAGACCGGGCGGCGTCTCGGCAATCCGCAGCCGCTCCAGCACATCCATCAGTCGATAACGGCCTGATCGCAGTGCTTCTTCCCACATCGGCTGCGTCCTTCTGTGATACAGGGCAAACAACGGATGAAGCCGGCCGGCCGTGTGCGCTGCCACGACATCCCACTCCGCCGTTTGCTGCGCATGGGCGAGCAGGCGGCCGATCTGCTCCCGGTCAGCAAACGGCAGGTCGCAGGAGAGGATGAGCAGCGCTTCTTCCCGCCGCACGCGAAACGCCGTCACGATTCCACTGATCGGACCGGCGGAGGGCACCAGGTCACCGGTGATGCTCACTTTCGCCAGCCTGGTCACTTCCTCCGGCAGCCGTTCAGGGGCGTTGGAGACGATCAGACAGGGCAGGTTCAGCGCAGTCACTTCGCTGACCACGTGTCCGATCAATGTGCCCCCTTTCCAGCTCAGCAGTTCCTTGGGCCGTCCCATCCGGCTGCTGCGGCCTCCCGCCAGCACCACTCCGCCGATTGTCAGCACATCCAGATTCACCACTCCCCTCACCTTACCGGTTATTTTCCATGATAAACCGAGCAAAATATTGGCTGTAATGAAGCCATTGACAAAAGGGGGTATTAGTTTATAATAAGTATTAAATAATAATAATTTTAATTAAGGAGCGGATAAACCATGAAACATCAGGTACACAGTGTATTGAACAAACAAATCGCCAACTGGACCGTCCTGCACATGAAACTGCACAACTATCACTGGAACGTGAAAGGCCCTCATTTTTTCACGCTGCACGCCAAATTTGAGGAGCTCTACAACGAAGCAGCCGCCCACATCGACGAACTGGCTGAACGCGTCCTGATGCTGAACGGCCAACCGATCGCCACTCTCGGCGAATGTCTGCGGGACGCCAGCGTCGAAGAGGCATCCGGCATCGAAACAACCGAACAGATGGTCGAGACCCTGATCGACGATTTCCAGACGCTGGTGGACGAACTGCGGGAGGGCATCAAAACGGCCGAACAAGCAGACGATGAAGCGACCGCCGACATGCTGCTCTCCATCCAGCGCAGTCTGGAAAAACACCTCTGGATGCTGAAAGCCTTTCTGAGCTAATCTCCAGGCCTCAGCTGCTTCCCCAATTCGCTGTTCCCCCGACATCACCCATGCACAAAAAGGGCGTTCGTGCTTGAAACACAACGCCCTTTTTGCGGCTGTTGTCACCGTTTCAGGGAAAAGATCAGCTTGCGGCCGTCCTTGTCTACTTTCACCTGCGGCAGGTGCTTCAACGCTTTTTGGATGCCGATATACGGACTGGCAAACTCCACGCCGTGCCGCTGTTTCAGTTCGCTGCATAATTCCATCAGCGTCAGCGGCGCCGACGCCTCCCGCAAGATGGCTTCTACCTGTTCGGCCACGGCCGCGTAATCATGACGGATAGGCGTCTTTCTTTTCCGCAAATGCTCCAGCACTTCCGTCGGAACTTCCTCGGCCGCGGGCGCCTCCACGTTCGTTTGGTAAGCGTTTTCACGTTCATCTAACTCCCTGATCCGGGCCAACAATTCCTTGATGTCCAATCCCAATTGTTTGTCCTGATCCACATACTGTCGCCGCAGTGCGGCACGCTGTTCCAGCAGCCCCTGCAGCGTCATGTGCAAAGCCTTGCGTTCATCAAAAAACGACGCCATCCCCTGCCCCCTTTTTTCACATTAATTTCTTTATTCATTATCATAATAGAAATTTGACTGATTGGAAATTGGAGATTTCCGCTGGTTTCCCGCGCCGCTCGCTATCCAAATCGAGGATGGATGCCAACTGGTGCGTTGGCCTGGGGGATGGGCCTGTTTACGTGCGTATCTGTATCTCACTCCCCTACCTTGTCTTTGATTTCTCGCAGTTCGCAGATGATCAGATCGTACTTGTCGCTGAACTTGTCCAGCAGGTCCTGCAGCCGGGTTTCCCGCTCGCGGTTGGTTTTCATCACGTAAAACAACAGCCAAACAAACAGCGCTGCAAATGGCCCCTGCTGAATCAGCGCGTCCAAGAGCGTATGTTCCATGGCGCCTTCCTCCTTCCTTAACTGGTTTCAACTCCACGTTCTCGCTTCACTTATATAAGGAAAACATCACGGTCGCGTAACAACCGGGTCATCTCTTTTTCTTCCAAACAGAAAAGAGCCTTGCGAAGGCTCGTTCGACGCATGTTTTTTTGTACGACGCAGAAACATGACCGGGCGCAGAAGCGTCTTGCATTTAGAAATAATTTCAATAAATGTAAATTATATATGGATCGAGGTGCGAAAACCAACGATGCTTATACAGATCGTCGCTGTGCTGTGTGCAGCGGTAAGTGGTCTCTATTCCCCGCGTCCTCGGAAACAGGCGCGGACGAACCGGCTGCCTCCCAAGAAAAAGCAGTGTCCGAAATCGTCATTCTGTCCCCTCAAGAACGGAGCGTATTCACACTGCCGCTTCCCGAAAACCAAATCACTGTTGCGGGTAAAATCGACGGTTACGTGCAAACGGGCAAAACGCTTCAAATCGGATTGTATGGCGGTCAGGAGAATTACAAGCAGCATATGATGTACGCGTTTGACTATCCTGTCAATCCTGACGGTACCTTTACCGTCCATTTCCCCGTGGGAAGGTTGGTTCCCTTTCCGAATGCCAAACCGGATCACTATACACTGGAATTGACATATCCGCATGCGCCAACGAAAACGGTGACTGTTGTCATCCAAAAACAAACAGCCTTCGATTAGCTGCTCACTCCATTTCGTATAGAGAAAGGCCGAGAAGCATCAGTTCC
Source organism: Brevibacillus sedimenti (assembly GCF_020923495.1). GTDB lineage: Bacteria > Bacillota > Bacilli > Brevibacillales > Brevibacillaceae > Brevibacillus > Brevibacillus aydinogluensis. The sequence goes on along the minus strand of NZ_CP064048.1, from coordinate 1,960,981 downwards.
CGGCCTTGCATATTCCTTACGGCCCAAAACAAACCGTCATGCAGCCTTTTTTCTACAGGCTTGTCCGCCGTCCAACCTTGCATCAATCAGACAGATGAGCGATGCCATTCGATCAAAACCAAGCTGTCTGAGCATCCGCACGGTCATTCACCCTCGCGGATAAACGCGATAAACTGCGCCTTGATCTCCTGGATGCTGTCTTCTCTCGGCATTTTGATAAACCGGGCGAGCGCGTGAATCTCCGGTTCAAACCATTCCAACAGCTGGAGCAGCGCTTCATTGTCCCCTTTCCGGGCTTCGTCCATCAGCCGTTCAAATGCTGCAGACGCGTGCGCAGCTGTTGCAGCGCTTTCGTTTTGCATTTGTTCACCCCCTGCTGTGACATGGCCAGTTCGCGAGCCACTTCCCGTTCGGGATACCCGTGCAGGATCACGCGTTGAACGATCCACCTGCCCTTGTCCGACGAGATCGCGGCCAACATTTCCCGGACGTACAGCGCAGACATGTCCTGGTCCGTTGATACCAGGGCCACAACCCGTTCGGCCCCCAGGCATTCCCGCTGTCTGTACTTCCTGGCTTGGTATTGGATGCGCCAAGCAAGCCGGCGCAGTACCGTGCGGCATTCTTCCTCTGTCAATGTTTGCTGATTCAATGTACCCTCCCCCTTTCCAACATTCCTCTCATACATGTAGGAAAAATATGGATCACCATAACAACTACATAAGAACACGTGTTCTGCATTGGAAGATATTCACATCATATAGTACAAGAGTCTTGTATGTCAACGAGGAAATACAAGTTTTTTGTACCATATTTCCTAATAACCTCCAATTGTGTACAATATATTTGTACCCATCTCACAGGAAGGAATGGATGGTCCATGCTGTCCCAGCGCTTGCGAATGGCCCGCAGGGCGAAAGGACTGACGCAGGAAGGTCTGGCGGAAATGGTCCGGACGACCAAGGGAACGATCAGCAACTACGAAAACAATCACAGCTCGCCCCCCAACGACATGCTGACCATGTTGGCCGACGTGCTGAACGTCTCGACCGACTGGCTGCTCGGGCGAGTGGACGAGCAGCTTCCTCCATCCGCCGCGAACGACCATAAGCGCGAACGGACACTGGACGAGCTGCTCCAGGAAAAAATCGACGATCCGGACGACTACTATTTTCTCGACGGGTATTTGGAAGCATCCGAAGAAGAGAAAAAAGAGATTCGCCGATACTGGTACGATTTGAAAAAGCAAATGAAGCCCCACCATGTAAAAGAAAGCCATTCTCCCTCCCTGTATGCCATCACGGAGGAGATCAAAAAGATAAAGTAGCCCCGCGACGGGGCATTCTTTCCACCCATCAACCGAACATACGTTCCGCATAAAGGAGGTTTCCATGCACTTCCTCGTAGCTGATATCTGCCAGCCGCAGACGTGGCTGGAATCACGTGTATACCTGCTGCTGCGGCATCACGGGATCCAGCGTCCCGAGCAGATCGACCTTCCCGAACTGTGCGCCAGTTACGGCATCGAGCTGCGCAGCATCCGCGGGCGGAGCCGCACGCACCGTCATCCACAGGAAGCCGGCCGCTTCGTGATCGCTGTCGACGAACGGCTGGACGAGCCCACACGGCGGGTCAAAATCGCTCACGAGCTGGGGCATCTGCTGCTGCATGAAGGGGTTCAGCCGTTGGGCAGCGACCTGATGATTGACTGGCAGGAGGCCCAGGCCAATCACTTCGCCGAACACCTGCTGATGCCGTATTACATGTTTGACTCGCTGATTGGGCATTGCAGTCGCTATGAAGCACCCAGCTACCTGGCCAGGACGTTTCGTGTGCCGCTCGACTTTGCCCACAAGCGGTTTGAACGTTTTCTCAACAGACTGTACACCAAAGGCTATCCTGTTGCGTGGTGATGAGAGGAGGTTGTGGAATGAAGCGCGTGTTTATTGCCGGTGATGCTTACAGCACCCGTTTCTTTGAGCTGCCGTTGGAGGATGAGGAGCTATATTTGATGCCGTATTTGCTTGCGGCCAGCTATCACGTGGCCCGTTTCGCCTTGATCATGCGGGACGACGGGCTTGCAAACATCGGGATTCGGGAGGGGAACGCCCTGCTGATTGCCGACTATTCACTGGAGCCGGTGCGGGGCAGACCTGTGCTGGTGAGGCAGGAGGGGGAGTACATCGTCCGCATCGCCGAAGACGTCAATCCGCTGGAGTGCGTGTTTACCGCCGCCAAAAAGGGCGTCGCACCGCTCGTCTTGCCGTCGGAAAACATCCGCATCATCGGTGTCGTCTCCGGCATCATCTCTCCGCCGTACGAGACCGGACGGATTGGGAATGCGGGAGATACGCTGTTTTGATCAGGGTGGCTACCGCCAAATCCGTTATCTCATCCATGCGTAAAACCGCATCGGTTGCCGACATCGGTGCGGTTGCTTTTGTCCTGAAAAAAGGCTGCTTTTGGAACAAATGCGTTCCTTTTCCTCAATATCATCGGCGTCTGCACGAGATTTGTCCTAGATTTGCCAGAATATGGACAAGCGGCTGCTCCTTTTTTTCTCCTCTCCCTTCGCCTTCTCTCCCTCCCGACGAACTGCACTGTCCTTCCAGTTTTAGGAGGCTTCCGCACAACGTTTTCTCGTACCAACCGATCATGAACATTTGACTGAACCGACATGATTCGGGTGAAGATGTGCCTGTTCCTGCCCCGGTTGGAGCCAGCATGCGAAGGACCAAGGCTGTATAAATTTTTTGGTCTATTCGATCATTTTCCCACTAGCAGTATTTGGTAGAATGGCACTGTCACGAAACATCGACATCATTTGCGAGAAGGAGGAGGATTACAGATGAAAAAGATCGTAACGACCTCTCTCACGGCTGCCTTGATGGTGGGCGCCGTACCTGCAGCACTGGCACAAGCGGAAGAGCTGGCGAACCAAAATCCAGCGGTCTATGCCGAAGTGCAGAGCGAAGATGCTGCAGCGACGACGGATGAAACCGGCACTGACACATCGGCAAACACAGATGAGCAATCGTCGGCGGACAAGCCCTCACAGACCGAAGACGATACAACAACTCCCTCCGCAACTGCACCCGATCAGTCAAACACCACTCTGACTGTCCAGGAAGCAGTGCAGGATGCGGAAAAACTGAGCAAACTCCGCCAGCAGTTGAAAGACGCACCTGAGGTGACAGAGCAGGTGGCAGCCACGTACAAGGAGCTGGTCAACGCACTCGTCGACATCTCCGATCTGCCGCTGGCCATCGAGGTGCAAAAGGAACTGCTGAAGCGAACCTATCAGGCCGGAAATACTGAGCCGTTTCAAACGTTGGGCCAGCTGTACACCAAGGCGAACGTGACGGGTATCAAAGCGTTCGTCAACGGCGTGGAACTCACGCTGGATCAGGCGCCGTTTATCGTAGGCGGACGTGCGCTGGTGACGGAGCGGGTCATCCGCGAGGCGTTGAACGCGGATGTGCGCTGGGATGAGACTACAGGGATCGTCACCGTAACCCGCGGAGACCGCACAATCTCGCTTACGGTGAACAAAAACGTGGCGGTAACGAACAACAACAGGCTCACGACCGACGCCGCGCCCGTTGTGAAAAACGGCAGCCTCTACCTGCCGATTCGCTTGATCAGCGAACAGTTGGAGGCCAAGGTCGACTGGCAAAAAGACGGACAGATCATCATCATCGACGACAATGCAGACCAGGCGCAACCGGCAGACTCCACTGCACCGGACGCAACGGACCAGACGGGCGAAGGAACGTCGGGTGCGGACAATGCCTCGGACAAAGACACTACGGCCCCGGACAACTCCACTGACGGCTCTGATTCGGACCAGTCGGCGGATCAAGACTCGTCTGATTCCGATGATTCCGCGGATGGCGACTCCTCCAGCACGGACGATGCTGCCAATACCCAATAGCGCAGACAAAACTTGGTGAAGTGTGAAATATCGCTATATCAAACTCATCAGCCCTTGTTGTTGCCAGTAGGCAATGCCAAGGGCTTTGTTCATGTGTAGTGTTTTTGTTGTCCACCATGCCTCCTTTTAGGTGTTTGCAATTTCCAGTGTTATGCTGTGAGAAAGACTATGCGAACGAAGCATGCGGTAACGCATACAAACACTTATCCATTGCATCCATAGGCAGATCCAGGACCTTCGGTGACGGAGGCAATCCTGCTGGATGTATTGATCTACTACGGCGGGGATCAAGAGTCTGTATCCAAAAATGGATGATGATTTATAAATTTCCATGTTTTGGTTGACAATCTCATTCTTTCGAACTAACATATTACTTGCTGGTACCAGTCCTTATTCCTATTAATTGAGTATTAATGGAGGTGAAAATATCAACAAATCAAGAATTTTCATAATTTTCTTATGTATTATTTGATTAATAGATGGAGGTGGAATTAATGAAAAAACGTAAACTGATTCCTCGAGTTGCTCTAGCATCTACTATATTCACAGCGCTTTTGCTCCCACAAACTGTAATGGGAGAAGGAACTGGTGATGATCCTAGAATGATCGAAGATGTTAAGACTGAAAAACAGGTAAAAGCTGAAAAAGAAAAATTGAGGAAGGTAAGAGAACACATTACTAACAAGAGAGAAGCAGCGGAATCGGAAGGGAAAGTATCTGCTTTAGGTCTTTTTCGAGTCATCTCGGTCCCAAGTTTCGAACAGGAGACAAGTTATTGGTGTGGTCCTGCCACCGTTAAACAGGTACTGGATTACATCAATGGCACATCGAAAAGTCAACGTTACTATGCCGACGAACTTGGTACAACTAAAGACGGTACAGTCTTCTCTGTTGTGGATGACGTATTAAATGATCATCAGGATGAAAATTATTATGTTTACACAACTCATGATTCCGATGAACAAAGTAAATTTAATGATAAAATTGAATGGGGAATCGACAACGGATATCCTAGCATACTCGATTTGAAGATTGACCCGGATTATATGCCCAAATATACCAGGTCCGTTGCAGGACACATCGTAAACACCTCAGGGTATGACTGGGATGATTGGGAAATTCGTATCACAGATCCTTTTGACCAAGGTAATCGCGGTGTAACCCTTGGTAATGTATGGCATCCTGCAGACGGTATTTGGGAAGCCAACCAAGCACACTTCAGACAAGCTATGATTTGGTGAGTAGTTAGAGTCCTAGGGGGAAAAATATTCCTCCTAGGACTCCTATCTTTGCGAATGGAGGAAATCAAATGGGGAGACGGACGATTACAATTGTTGCAATTGCTGGAGTAATGGTATTAGCAGCCTTTGGAATTTGGTATACCCAGTATGATAACCATCAAATGACAACTTCGAATGAAACTGATGATGAGATAATTGAGAACAAAGAAATGAAAACAGTTGAGGATGGTCGAACATTAATCAATATTGAAGAGACCCCCGATGTAGAAATTAACTCCGTTGAGGAATTTTCTTATCCGTTCCAGATTGAGGAGTATGTAGTAGAAAGTCCTGATTTTCGCTGGGCTCCAACCGCACCACAGTTTGTAAACGATCGAGTGATTGCTTTCGATATGGACGACAGTAAGCTCCAACAGTCGTTTGTCGGACTGTTTGACCGGAGTAGTAAGAAATATGAAAAAATATATAGTGCCCCTCCATTTTTTATCATTAATTCTTTAGTGGGAATTGATAACGTTTTATATTGGGTAGAATATGACAGAAATCCCTCCCTAGAACTAAAGTGGAGGATCATGTCCATGGACTTAGGGAATAAAAAAATTGAAATGATCAAGCAGGGCATAAGTCAGGACGGTACAGATCCTCCTATCCTGCGGGTTTACGGAAAAAAAGTTACTTGGATCGAGTATGAGGTAGAGAACCAAATCGTAACAAGTAAGGCGATGATCCTGCATCAAGATCGCCAGAAAGCTATAGAGGTTATTGCAGAAACAAAACTAAGCGAAAAAGATGGTCGGGACGGATATTATTTTGCAGTACAAACCCCCACTGATCGAGGACTAGTCATCCAACAGTCAAAGTACCAAAATAAGGACGGAAAGTCACAAAAGAGTTATGTCATCACTTTGTTTCCTTATGATCGTTCCAAAGCTGTTGATTTGTTAATTGGTGAACGCATCATTGATTTCAACGTTCATGGGAACTGGTTTGTATGGACTGAAGAGGGAAAAGTATCCGTAGCTTCATTGCAGGACGGAAAAGTAAAATACAGATTTTCTGGAAAATCAAAAACCTTGACGAACGATACCCCCTTTATTAAGAACGATTTTCTGATTTATCGCTATGGAATGAACCGAGTTTTTATTGCCAATCTGAAAACAGGCAAGCACCAAGGTTTATTGGAAGAAAAAATAATCACGACGAAACTATTTAGGTCTGGAGAGTATCTGTCTTATGGAATAATTGAAAGAAATGGTCAAAATAGTCGCATGAAGTTCGTCGTGATAAAATAGCTAGAATAGACTGATGACAACTGCTCATTTTTTAGTAAGGTCTCGCTAGAAACCGATCTTCCCATAAAATCCAGTCCAGAGGCTCGGTTTGCCCCCTGCCCGCGTCGCGTTTTGGAGCGGGCGCTATCCACTTCTTTACTGGTCGTCAAGAGAGCGCACGGGCACCATCACACATGACATCACGGACTTTGTCTACAAACGGAACCCGGACCATTGACTGGTCCGGTTTTTCTGTCGCGGCTGCACAGATTTCCCTCCGGATTATGCCTCCCGCCTCATCCGGTTGGTGAGACGGCCCAGCTTTTCGATCTCGATCGTCACCACGTCCCCGTCCTTCAGCCACACCTGCCGCTCCTTGGGATAGCCGAGGATCACGCCCTCCGGCGTACCGGTCAGGATGACATCCCCCGGCTCCAGGGTCATGTACCGGGAGATGTAGTGAACGATTTCGTCGCAGGCAAAAATCATGTCCGAAGTATTGGAGTGCTGCCGCACGTCCCCGTTGACAAAGGAGGTGATCTCCAGATTGTTGGGATTGCCCACTTCATCGGAGGTGACCAGGTAGGGACCGAGCGGACTGAAGCCGTCACAGCTTTTGCCCAGCAGCCACTGGCTGGTGCGCATCTGCAGGTCGCGGGCGGACAGGTCGTTTGCGTTGCAGTACCCGGCCACGTACGAGAGGGCCTCCTCTCGCTTTACCCGCTTGGCCCGCCTGCCGATCACGATGGCCAGCTCCGCCTCGTAATCCACCTGCTGCGCTTCCGCGGGCAGCGTGATCTCGTCGTTGTGCGCGGCCAGCGCGTTGCTGTACTTGTTGAACAGCACCGGATATTCGGGCACGGCCATGTTGGACTCTTCCGCGTGCTTCCGGTAGTTCAGTCCCACACAGATGATCTTGCCCGGCTCCGGCACGCACGGCCCGAAGCGCAGCGACTCTTCGTCCAGGAACAGCTGCGCCTCCCCCGCTGACTCCATGCGGCGGACGTGGGCCGCAAGCGCCTGAAACGCCTCCTCCCCTCCCTCGAGAAACTGACGGATGGTCTGCGGAACAGCAGCCGTTCCGCCGTGCCGCTCCACCGATGCCGCTACGTCCAGCACACCGCGGTCCGTCTTGACGCCAAGCGTCAGGCCGCGCTCCGCATAAAAGGTCAACAGCTTCATCTTACTCCCCCCGTCTGTCTTCTGGCATGTATGCAAACACGAACCCGCTGTCGATGTACAAGGGTGATTCCATCATCAGGCGGGACTCATCTGCTCCAATCACAGAGCAGCCTTCCTCCTTTGGTTCTTGTATGTAAAACCAGGTTTTATATCATGATTACTCTCATCATAGCAACGATTTTCGCACCAAACAATCACCAAATTTGAAAATATTTTTTATTCAGAAAACAGTTGCAATTGCGCTTCCATTTGCTCTATCATAAAAATTGCCAACCATTATACGATATTGTCGTATGTCGTTTTATATTATAAAACTACTCAGACGTTCTGCCGAACATGCCTACACGTCCCTTTCTTGCACCCGACATCCCGGTATTTCCATCCCCCGTGTTACATACGGAAAGGAGGCTTGTCCATGTCCGCCTATCGCGCCATCATGATGCAGCCGCATGACAACGTGGCCACGGCCCTCGAACCCATACCGGCAGACAGCCGCGTCACCGTTTCCTGTCTGGACGTGCAGCATACGGTGACGCTCCGCCAGGCGATTGAATTCGGGCACAAGTTTGCCGTCCGCCCGATCGGAAAGGGAGAGGACATCGTGAAATACGGGGAGGTCATCGGAGTCGCGACCCGTGACATCGCCCCCGGCGAACACGTCCATGTGCACAATTTGGAAGGAAAACGCGGGAGAGGAGACAAAATCGCTCATGAAGCATGACACAACGTTTTGGGGTTACCGCCGTCCGGATGGCCGCATCGGCGTGCGCAACCACGTCCTGATTCTGCCCACGATTACATGTGCCACACAGGCGGCCAGGCATATTACCGAACTGGTGCAGGGGACCGTCTCGTTTATCCACCAGCACGGCTGTGCCCAGGTGGGCAGCGACTACGAGCAGACGTTTCGCACGTACGTCGGAATGGGCGCCAACCCTAATGTCTACGGCGTCGTCGTCCTCGGACTCGGCTGTGAAACGCATCAGGCGCGGAGCGTAGCCGAGGAAATCGCCAAGACGGGCAAGCCGGTGGAACTGGTCTCCATCCAGGATCACGGCGGCACGCTGACGGCGATCGCGCAGGGCGCAAAAATAGCTGCCAAGATGGTGCAGGACGCATCCGTCTTGCGGCGGGAGCCGTGCGATTTCAGCGAACTGATCGTCGGAACGGAATGCGGCGGTTCGGACGCCTGCTCCGGTCTGTCCGCCAACCCGGCCGTCGGCGTGGTCAGCGACATGATTGTCGACCTTGGCGGCACCTCCATCCTGGCGGAGACGACGGAGCTGATCGGCGCGGAACATCTGCTGGCCAACCGCGCCGTGGACGACAAGGTGGCCAAGCGCGTCTACGAAGTCATCCACGCCATGGAACAGCGCTCCATCCAGATGGGCGTGGACATCCGCACCGGCAACCCCAGTCCCGGCAATATCAAGGGCGGCCTCAGTTCGCTGGAGGAAAAGTCCCTGGGCGCGGCCAACAAGGCCGGCACCCGGCCGCTGCAGGAGCTGATTGATTACGCCCAGCGGCCGACCAAAAAAGGCCTGGTCTGGATGGATACCCCCGGACACGACATCGAGCAGCTGACCGGCATGGTGGCTGGAGGAGCACAGGTGGTGCTGTTTACGACCGGCCGCGGCACGCCTACCGGTTCACCGATCGCTCCGGTGATCAAAATCGCCACCAACACGCCCATTTTCGAGAAAATGGGGGACAACATCGACCTGAATGCAGGCACGATCATCGAAGGAAAAGAAACGCTTCAATCCGTGGGGCAGCGGATTTTTGACGAATTGGTCCACGTCTGCTCCGGCAAGCTGACCAAAGCGGAAATCCTGAAGCAGCACGACTTCGGCATCTGGCGGATCGGCCCCACGTTCTAGCAGTTGTTTCCCTGTAAAACCATACGTTGAGAGGAGGAATCATCGTGAGCGTTCATACACAAGCGCAAACCTACCAAAACTACATCGGCGGCGAGTGGCGGCCGTCCGCGTCCAACCAGGTGGAGGCGAGCATCAATCCGGCCAACCGACACGAGGTGATCGGATACGTGCAAAAATCGACAGCCGAGGATCTGGATCAGGCGGTGAAAGCGGCCCAATCGGCACAAATCGCCTGGCGGAAGCTCTCCGGTCCCGCCCGCGGCGAATACTTGTACCGCCTGGCCAACGTGCTGGAGCGGCACCTCGACGACATCGCGGCAACCATGACGCGGGAGATGGGCAAAACACTGCCGGAAGCGAAAGGTGAAACGGCCCGCGGCGTGGCCATCCTGCGCTATTACGCGGGGGAAGGCATGCGCAAAATCGGCGACGTCATCCCCTCCACCGACAGCGAAGGGCTGATGTTTACCAGCCGTGTGCCGCTGGGCGTCGTGGGCGTGATTACGCCCTGGAACTTCCCCGTCGCCATCCCCATCTGGAAAATTGCCCCGGCCATCGTCTACGGCAACACGGTCGTCTTCAAGCCGGCACAGGAGACCGCTGTCACCGCCGCCAAGCTGATGGAATGCGTGGACGAAGCGGGGCTGCCCCCGGGGGTCGTCAACATGGTGACCGGCGCGGGTTCGGTCATCGGCCAGGGAATCGTCGATCATCCCGGCATCGCCGCCGTTACGTTCACCGGCTCCGATCAGGTGGGCAGGCAGGTGGGCCTGGGAGCGCTCGCCCGGGGAGCCAAGTACCAACTGGAGATGGGCGGCAAAAATCCGGTCATCGTCGCGGCCGACGCCGACCTCGATCTGGCCGTGGAGGCGACGGTAAGCGGCGGTCTTCGCTCCACCGGCCAGAAGTGCACGGCCACCAGCCGCGTCATCGTCCAGAGCGCCGTTTACGACGCGTTCAAGCAAAAGCTGCTGGAACGGGTGGCCGCTCTGAAAGTGGGCGACGGCCTCGCCCCCGACACCTGGATGGGACCGTGCGCCAGCGAACGGCAGATGCAGACAGTGCTCGGCTACATCCAGAAAGGGCTCGAAGAAGGAGCCGTACTGCTGTGCGGCGGAAAACGCGTGACCGCGCCCGGCCTGGAACACGGATTTTACGTGGAGCCGACTGTGTTTGAAAACGTAACGCCGGACATGACCATCGCCCGGGAGGAGATTTTCGGCCCGGTGCTGGCGCTGATGAAAGTGGACACCCTGCAGGAAGCCCTGCAGCTGGCCAATGATTCCCGCTTTGGACTCAGCGCCTCCATCTTCACCCGGGACATCGGCAACATGCTGGAATTTATCCGCGACATGGACGCCGGCCTGGTGCGCATCAACGCCGAGAGCGCGGGTGTGGAGCTGCAGGCCCCGTTTGGCGGCATGAAGCAGTCCAGCTCCCACTCCCGCGAGCAGGGTCAGGCGGCCATCGAGTTTTTCACCGCGATCAAGACGGTGTTTGTGAAAGGATAAAAACAAGCCAAGGGGAAGCCTCTTTCAGCTTCCCCTTTTATTTTTCTGCCGCTCGCGAAACCGGCCGACTTTCTTGTGGTTGTTGCCCATCTCGTCGTCACACCAGCGGCGGGCCCGGTTGCGGCTGTGTCGCCAAAAATCCGGCAGGTCAGCTCAGCGTACAGGCAATGCAGCACGTTGAGAACGGTGGGTTGCAGCACGTCCAGCGCCTGTAGATTTACTCTGCAAGCGTTACGACGTTGCCTGGAATGGTAATTTTCACGTAATTACGGTTCCATATGGTTGTTTCCACGATTACGTTCTGCTGCTCCTTTGTAAACAGATAACCGCTGCCCATTTGTGTGTCGTAGGTCCAGCCTTCCTTGTTCATTCGCTCTTGCAGAAGTGTTAGAACATCAGAGCTGCGTCGTTTGTCCGTCAGATATATGCCATGCCCTTCCGGGGTGACTGTGACCGGAACGAGAGGTTGATCTGTTGTGTTTAAGATGTGCATGGGCATGAGGTAATCGCGATCGGCTTGCTTCAGCGTAAGCAGCAGTTGCAAATTGTCGTATCCGATCCGATTCACAAGCAGCACGACTGCTGTCACACCGAGAACCACCGCGCCAGCCAAGCCAAAAAAAGCAATCTCCACGGATTTTTCATGATTGAACCTCACCGTCCCTTTACATCTTAATTATTTATTATCTTTCAAAAAATTCACCGTCGCCAAGAAACGACGGTGAATTCTCTGCATAAATCAATTTGTAGCTTTATCCATTTCATACCCGTAGACTGTGTAACCATCATTGTACCACTTTGCCAGAGGATCAAGTTCATCTTTGTGTGTAAATTCCCCACGGTTAGAGAAATAAACCAGCTGTCACCGCCGGGATATAATTGACCCAGGTTCGCCGGAAAGAAAATGACCCACCCATAGCGAATATATCCCCTTCGTAATTAACGGCCAAGTTAATCTTCGGAGGGAGACACATGCTAAGGAGTGGGATAGTGATATCGTTACATACCATGAGGGCAGAAGGCAAGAGTATTCGTGAAATTGCCCGTCTAACGGGGCATTCTCGAAATACAGTTCGCCGATATCTCCGGGGTGAATTCTCCCCCGAAAAGGGAACCCGTAAATCTCGTGGTTCCAAGCTTGATCCGTATAAACCGTTCCTGCAGGAACGTCTTCAAGAAGGTATCTATAACTGCGAGGTTTTATTCGATCTTCTACGAGAAAAGGGGTATACCGGGGGACGTACCATCTTGAAAGACTATGTGAAGGACTTCCGTCCTCCCAAACAAGTTCCCGCTGTTCTTCGTTACGAGACGAAACCTGGTGAATATGCACAGGTCGACTGGGGACTGTGTGATTACGTAGATTTGGACGGTACAGTCCGAAAAGTGCCGGTATTTGTCATGGTATTGGGGTACTCTCGTTCCACCTATATAGAGTTCACTAAGCGTTGTGACATTCACAGCTTTCTTCGTTGCTTGATTCATGCTTTTGAATATTTTGGGGGCATCCCAAAGGTAATGCTGACCGACCAGATGAAAACCGTCGTACTGGGCATGGGAGATGATCGAAAACCTCGCTGGCATCCGCTTTTTGCCGACTTTGCTGCAGCGATTGGGCTTGTTCCAAAAGTATGCAAAGTTCGACGCCCCGAAACAAAGGGAAAAGTGGAACGAGGCGTTCAATACGTAAAAAACAACTTTCTTCCTGGCAAACGCTTCGTTGATTTACAGGATCTCAATCAACAAGCCCTACACTGGTGCGAGCGGATTAACCGCCGTATTCATGGAACAACCGGCGAACGTCCCATCGACCGACTCCGTGAGGAAAATCTGTCGCCTATCCCTTCAGCTGAACGATGGGAAAAATACTTGCATGAACCGAGACAGGTCAGCCGAGACGGATTTGTTAGCTACGATGGTGTACGATATGGGGTTCCATGGAGGTACAGTGGACGTGAGGGTACCGTGCGAGAAGTGAATGGGTGGGTGGAAATCTGGGCCGACGGCACATGTATTGCTCGACACCAAAAGGTCTATCGATCCCGTGCAACTGTTTTTTGTGAAAACCAGTATGCAGGTCTTACGACTGCTCAAGGATATGCCTATCCACGTCCGCAAGCCCGACAGATTTCATCGCAGCAAGTGGAAGTGCGTTCGCTGGATGTCTATGAGCAGCTGACGGGGGTGGGAGCATGATTGAACTGGAACAGGCACGGCTACGTCTTGAGGAACTTGGGCTTCAGCAAGCGGCTCTCCTCTTGGATGCCCATTTGGAAGCGGCAAGTCATGGACAGCCCACCTATCTGTCCTTTCTCAACATGCTTCTAGATGCAGAGATAGCGGAACGTCAAAAACGGAATATGGAGGTACGCACCAAACTCGCACACTTGCCTTACCGAAAAACGCTGGAGGAGTTCGATTTTGCTTTCCAACCCAGCATTGACGAACGGTTGATTCGAGAGCTGGCCACGATGACTTTTGTAACCCGACACGAGAATGTCTTGTTCTTAGGGCCTCCCGGAGTAGGAAAAAGTCATCTGGCGGTGGCGTTGGCTGTAGAAGCCATCTCGCAAGGGATATCCGTTTACTTTGTCAGTCTCTCGCAACTCATCGAAGATCTGCGAAAAGCTTACACGGAAAACAGGCTGGATAAACGCCTACGCATCTATATTCGACCAAAGCTCCTGATTATTGACGAAATTGGTTACTTACCGTTTGACAGTTTGGCAGCTAACCTCTTTTTCCAGGTAGTAAGTGCAAGATACGAGAGAGGGAGTATTCTGTTGACCAGCAACAAGAGTTTCGGTGAATGGGGGGAACTGATGGGCGATCCGATACTTGCTACGGCTATCCTGGATCGGCTCTTACACCATTCCCACATCGTCAATATTAGGGGGAATAGTTACCGACTTCGTGAGAAGATGAGGACTGGAGCCTACGGCTCCCCCTCTACCACCTAACCAACAAAAAATCGCCGGGTGGGTCAATTCTAAACCGGCGATGGTGGGTCAAAATAAAGTCGGCGTTGACACCAGCCAACACGAATCACTTTAGACAACGCAGTTGTGGCCTGCATTTCTCGCCATTCTAAGTACTCTCCCATATCGAGATACTTTTTGCCGCCTGCCCATTTTTTGTCTATCTCCATAAGTAAAGCTCCGATTAGGCGGATAACCGATTCACGGTTAGGCAATATGCGAATGACACGTTCTCGTCGGCGAATTTCTTCGTTGAGTCGCTCCATGCCATTCGTTGTCCGAAGTCAATCTGACCTTCCCAGTCGATCATTTCCACTAAATAATCTGACACAAGTTCGGCAAGATCAGCCTTAGCAGGTCGCTCCTGTGTAAATCACGTTACTTTCCACTAAATAGTGGTCAGGAAAAGAGTCGACATAACAAATAACATCCAGCACTCTGCATGGGGTATATATTGCGATTTAATAGCGAGGGGATAATAAACTAGAATCGCCAAGCAAAATTTTAGTGATTTCGAGCCTTTAATCGGATCCATTCGCCTAAAACAGTGCTGTCATAACGACTACAAAAAGAATTAACGCAACAAATAATAAGGCAAAAATAATGCCCCATAAAACTTCTTGTTTTTTATTATCGGCAGAGCGAATATGGAGTATTTTTTTTAAAGCGAACAAGCCAATCAAAACGATCAACCCGATAACAAATGTACCTATTGAAGCGTAGTATAATGTTATTTCTTCTTGGGTTGCTATAATAATAGCTAGAACTGTTAACCATATGATTGCATATATTGCAATTATTTTTGACATGATTTTGTCCATATATTACTCCTTGTTATTGTTTTCAACAAATCCACATTTTTACTAAAGTAAAGGGAGGAAATGAACTGCCAAGCTATTTTCCTCCCTCTTTTTTATTTCCCATGCTTATTTAATTTTTAGAGCGATCGTCATATGCTCCTGTTAACGCTTTTTCTACATAGTATGGTGTTCTTGGGTGTTTACGCATTGTACTATGTCCTCCAAACTCATCATCCCAAATCAGGAATCTAGTATTCATTTCTACTGGAGAATCACCGAAGTCTTCCTCTGGGTCATAATCCGAGCCAAGAGCTGAATCAATATTTACTGGACCATCTTCAATATCTCCGTACAAAGGATAATCTCCCGTTTTATCATAATACTTTTCATTTACATATTCATTCCAACTCGAATAAGTTTTTGTCGGTCCAACCCCTAGTCCAGTCTGATATATGTTTCTTATATCGCCAAAATCCCCAACCAGTGTATTATAGCTCGGGTTCCATCCAGCAAAACCAATAAGTGGTTTGCTGAAATCATTTTCAAGCTTCCTGGAACCATTCCACAATTCACTATCATCTCTATCTAAATCTCCAAAAGGTGCCTGATCGCTTCCAAAATGCGGAGTCCCCAAGGTAACCACCCTTTCAACATCTGCGCTTCTGATATTCTCAACTAAATACCGAGAAACCAAGCCTCCCATGCTATGCCCAACCAGATTTACATCCTGCGTTGAACTACTGAATACACTATTTTTCAACTCACGAATAACTGAATTTAGATGGTTAGCTGCTGTTCTAACACAACCTGAAGTACCATCAGCGTTATATATAAATGTAAAAATATCTTCATTAGGGGTATACCCGTAATCAATAATTAACATTGGACCAAGCTCTTCATCATCAACAATTCCAGTTATTGAATGAACATCAATATTTGAATATGTAGTTTCTTCATGAGTGCTATAGCTTTCTCCAGTTATCGTTTCATAAGAACGAATGGGTTCAGAGGCCCAAGGTTCATCGTATCCAATATGATACCATCTATCTTCAAATCCCCAAGTGTCAGCCCCTCCCAATAAGCCATGAACTAAGATAACGGGTGTCTTTCCAGACTGGGTGGTGACAGCAGTAGCAGTAGCTATTGTCTCATCCCCCTGTTCATACACATCTTCTATTTTATAAGTAGACTCCAATAAATGGGTGTTATCAACATCATCCGCTTCGCCATCCAGACTGATATCATCATCATATTTTACAGTCTTTGAAATTTTAAATGTCCCATCATCACCAATGCTCTCAGCGTCGATTTCTAGTGGTAAATTGATAAGTTTTACTTTCCCTTTTTTCCTCTTGAATTTTCCTCTTTTAGCTTCTTTTGTTGGTACATATTCTGTAAAATCTTTGCTGGATAGTAAAACAAAAGTCCCTCCTCCTACAAACTCAACCTCTATTGAATTTGTCCTTTTGGAATACTTTTGTTCCTTAATAGGTTCTAACTGAACTTTCTTTTCATTGTATTTATATAAAACATAGTCTTCATTTTTTTCTTTCTCATTAACCGGTATCGACAGATTAAATTCTATGTTTGGATCCAAGCTTACAATATTGAAAGTTAGCGCACTCCTTATTTTTTGGGCTAACAGAACCGGTGTCTGACGGACAATTACTTTCTGAGGAACGTTTGAAATTCCGATCATTTCGCCTTTTATGCCAAATTCATTTTTTGGAAATGTGTATTTATGTTTCTCATCCCCATCCAACTTTTTGTTGTTGTTTTCATCAGAATTTAATGGATCCGATCCTAAATACGAAATTTCAATACCATCTTTAAGACCGTCTCCATCAGTATCTGCAACTGATGGTTTTGTTTGGTATTTATCTATTTCAACTTTATCATCTAAACCATCGCCATCACTATCTTTAGCATCTAATTTTGTTCCCAATTCCTGCTCTTCAAGATTTGTAAGTCCGTCACCGTCATAATCTTCATCACCATCTAATATCCCATTACCATTAGTATCATTGTTTATTGTGCTGGTAATAAACAATTCATTAAAGTCTGTTAATCCATCATTATCGCTATCCTGTTTAAACTCTATACTGTCAATAGTTTTTTGCTTAGATTTTGCATAAGCTTCAGGTGTCATCACCCCTTGGAAGAAAAATAATGTAACAAGTGATGCTGATAACGTTAGAATATGTATTTTCTTCATTAACATTATTAAACCTCCTATTTTTCAATTTTTTACCTTTACGTTGGTATTATATTCTTATAATTTTGACATATCAACACTTTATATGTCATATTTTAGGATTGATCTTTAATCGTGCTTGAAATTTTTCTAACGTAGTTTTCGTTTTTTATATGGCTTGTTTACGAATCTCTACAGTCCCAAAAAAGTGCACAGCCCAAACTGGTACGTCGCCTGCAATTCTATGAGTCCCTGATGCACCACTTCCTGTCGTCAGGAATTTGCTGTAGGGGCGGGACCACTCATTGAGCCGTCTGAGACGGTCACTCCCGCCAAATCTTGGCCATCGTTCCTCTATCTTCATTTGTCGAGTACATATTTTTTCGAAAAGCTTGAATGCCATGACCTTCATCTGCGGCTAGCCTTTAGCAAGTACGCCGTAGCTATAAACGATTGAATTATCGATGCCTCATCAAATAGATGTCTATTATTCATGCTTTGTACATATACATATTTCTCCCTTTCTACTAGACGCCCTAATTTCATTTAAGTAGCTTTTCCAATAGCCAAGTATTGCTCGGCGTGATATCCTTTAATAAATCTTTCGGTAACCCCAAAAGCAAAGCAAGCAAAAAAATAAACCACCAGCACTGAAGTGACCCCAAAAAGTTAGACAGTAATTTTAGTTAAGCCGCAAGTAAGGTTTGAGTTCGGTATTGCACTGGATTCAAGCCTTTTAATTTTGCCTTGATGCGTTTGTTATTATAGTAGTCGATGTATTTTGCCAACTCTTGTTTAAAATGCTTAATGCATTCAAACTCTTGCATATTATAATAATTCTGATTTCAGGATACCAAAGAAGTTCACAGCATTGTCATGACAGTTTCCTTTCCGCGACATACTCTGCATAACGTTCTTCTCTTTCAATGCATGTTGGTACTTGCTCATTTGGTAATGCCAGCCTTGATCTGAGTGAATAAGCGTCTTCACTTTCGGGTAGATAACTGAAGTCAAATAGCCGTTGACCTGCTTTGTCAACGGCTTTACACTTTCATCTCGTCTTGTCAAAAATCAATTGCAACGTGACCCCCGGTCACGCACGACGCGCTCCTTCCTCCAGCGCCTCGTCGCTTTCCGGAAGCTGGCGGATTGACGCGATCAAGCGCGCGATCATCTCCCGCTGGCGTGCAGTCTCCTCGTCGTCCCACTGCAGTGCATCGGCCATCAGCCTGACGACCTGCTCCGCCTTTTCTTCCGCCTTGTGCAGTTGAAAATACGTCCAGCCGGTGCGCAGCCGCAGGAAGTCCACGGCGTGCACTGTCATCTCCTCCTCCACGGCGTACTGAATCTGCGCCCGCAGCAGCTGTTCGGGGGTGAGCGGCGGTTCCGGCAGCCGGTCGTAAATCCGCAGCGTGTTGGTGCCGTATGTGTCGAGCCACTCCTGCGCCGTATGGCGATCGACGCCTTTTTCCATCCCCATCCGCAGCATCTCCTGCTTCCAGTCTTCATACCGCTCCCATCCTCGCCGCTCTCCGCCGCTAATCACGATCCGGTCGGTCGTGCAGCCGGGAAAGGATCGGCCTTTCCGCTCCTGCAGCCGCTGCGCCACCAGATCGACCACCTTCTCCGCCATCTTGCGGAAGCCGGTCAGCTTGCCTCCTGCAATGGTGATCAGTCCGGAAGGGGAATGAAACACCTCGTCTTTCCGCGACAGTTCCGACGGTCCTTTGCCCTCCTCGTAAATCAGCGGGCGCAGTCCGGCCCAGTGGGAGAGCACGTCCTGCGGCTTCAGCCTGACATCGGGGAACATCGCGTTGACCGCACGCAGCAGGTAGTCGCGATCTTCCACGGTGGTGCGGGGCTGGTCGATGTCGTTGCGGTAGGGCGTGTCGGTCGTACCGATGTAGGTGACCGCGCCGCGCGGGATGACAAACACCATGCGTCCGTCCGGGGTGTCAAAATACGCCGCTTGCGACACCGGCAGACGATCGTAGGCGACCACCAGATGGACGCCTTTCGTCAGGTAGAGGCGCTTGCCGGCAAGCGAGCCGTCCAATTGTCGCAGTTCGTCCACCCAGGGTCCGGCGGCGTTGACGATGCAGGCGGCGTACAGATCAAACGTCTGGCCCGACACGCCATCCGCGACGCGCACCCCCGTCAACCGGCCGTTGTGGTAGAGAAACTGGCGCGCTGCCGCGTAATTGACCGCCCGCGCTCCATGTGCCACCGCCGTCTTCATGATGTCGAGCGTCAGCCGGGCGTCGTCCGTGCGGTATTCCACGTAGAGGCCGCCTCCTTTGAGCCGGTCCCGCCTGAGCAGCGGCTCCTGCCGGATCGTCTCGTCGCGGCTGAGCATTTTCCGCCGCTCCGCTCGCTCCACGCCGGCCAGCAGGTCGTACAGGTAGAGGCCGACCGACGTGGCCAGGTAGCCATAGGTTCCCCCTTGGTAGATCGGCAGCAGCATCGGGGCGGGAATGACCAGATGGGGGGCGTTTTTGTACAGGATGGCTCGTTCTCTCCCCACTTCCCGCACCAGCTTCACTTCTCCCTGCTTCAGATACCGGAGCCCGCCGTGAATCAGTTTGGTGGAGCGGCTGCTCGTCCCCGAACCGAAGTCCGCTTTTTCCACCACGCCCACCTTCATGCCGCGGACGCTGGCGTCCAGGGCGATGCCCGCACCGGTAATCCCGCCGCCGATCACGAGCAGGTCAAGCGTCTCTCCTGCCATTTCCTGAAGTACAGCCAGTCGGCTGCTCGCTGAAAATGTCATGTTCACACAAAAGCCTCCTCTCCGGCGGGAACAAAGCCTCCCTGCTGCTTCGCCCGCGCCGGTTCTTCTCACGCGCTCCAATGTTTCATGAAAAAACCCCCGTGAAAAGTGCAGCCTGCCGTCATCAGACAAGCTGTCCTTTCAAGGGGGTTCTCCTGTTCTCTTCCCTGTATCCTATTTATGAAAAATGATCAAGAAGACTTGCGATACAACACGCCGCTAGTACCACAGTTCCTTGGTGCCGACCGATACAGCCAGCGCCCCGGCGGCAAGCGCGTCGTCAATTTCCTGCTTGGTGCCCACCAGTCCGCCGGCAATGATGGGCAGCGGCGTCAGGTCAGTCATCTCCCGGATCACCCGCGGCATCACCCCAGGCATCACTTCGACCGCGTCCGGCATGCTCTGCTCCACGACCTTGATGCCTTTGATCACGGCGTTGCGGTCGATCAGAAAGATGCGCTGGATTGCCATCAGCCCCATCTCCTTGGCGACCCGAATCAGGTTGCTGCGGGTGGAGATGATGCCGGTCGGAGCGATGTATTGAGCCACGTACGCCACGCCGCTTTTATCGGGCGCGATGCCTTCGATGAACTCCATGTGCAAAAAGACGCATTTGCCGGCCTGCTTGATCCGGTCGACCAGCTCCTTGACGTTGAAAATCGAGCCAGTCAGCAGAAAGACGATATTCACGTCGCTGTTGATCGCGTCATCCACATCGGCTTCCGCTTGAACCGCAGCGATGGTCTGGTGTTCGACTAGATCGACAATAGGATACATCCGTTACCCTCCAGGTCAGGTTGGTTGTACCTATTATACCACCAGTTTCTAAATATTCACAATTTCTTTAATGCTATTTAAAATGTAGCGCGGACGGTATTCGCTCCGCTCGGCCATCTCCCTCGTGGAGATTCCGGTCAGCACGAGGACGGAATTCATCCCGGTATCGTTGCCCATTTTAATGTCTGTTTCCAAACGGTCGCCCACCATGTAGCAGGAAGCGTAGTCCAACCCCAGGTGGCGGACGGCCTCTTCCGCCGCGATCGGAGAAGGTTTGCCCACCACGAGGTCGATCGGCCTGCCCGTCGCCCCTTCCAATGCGCCGATAAACGCGCCGGTGTCCGGGATTTGTCCGTCTTCCAGCGGGCACGTCCGGTCCGGGTTGGTGGCGATCACCTTTGCTCCCCGTACCGCCGCCTGATACAACGTGTTCAGCGTCTCGTAGCTGAACCGCCGATCCCACGACAGGACGACGTACTGCACATCGTACGGGTCGTCGCTCATGACGATGCCATGGGCCGCCAGCTCGTCACGGATCGGCTGCTCCCCGATGACCAGCACCCGCTCGCCCGGCTGCAATACCCGCTGCAGATACCGGGCCGTGATCAGCGAAGAGTTGAGCACGTCGTCCACTGTTGTGGGGATGCCCATGTTTGTCAGCTTCTCCGCGTAGGACTGGCGGGTGGCGATCGGCTTGTTGGAGAGGAACACCACCTTGTCGCCGCGCGCTCGCAGCGTCCGAATCGCCTCCGCCGCCCCCTCAATCAACCGATCACCCAGATAGACCGTACCGTCGAGGTCAAAGATAAACCCTCTCATTGTCCGTTCTCCTTAGTACAGTTGGTCTTTGGTCAGTTTTTTTGCCAGAGACTGCAGTGCGATGACAATGGCGATGATCAGGATCGCCATGGCTGAAGCGGTGTAGTACTCGCCCCGCAGCAGGTTTTGAAACACAGCCAGGCTCATCGGCGCCCAATCCGTCGGCGCCAGCAGCAGCGAGATGCTGGTCTCCTTGATTACCGTCACGAACACCAGGATCGCACCTGCCGCGATGCCCGGCAGCATCAGCGGGCCGATGACCGTAACGGCTGCCAGCAGGTTGGAGGCGCCCAGGTTGACGGCCGCTTCTTCGATGTCTTTGCGGATCGCCATCATTGAGCTCATCGTCGAGCGGATCATGTACGGCATCCGCCGGATCGTGTAGGCGACGATCAGCAAGAGGGCGGTGCCGGTCAATTTCAGCGGCGCCGTATTAAACGTCTGGATCAGCGCAATTCCCAGGGAAATACCCGGCACGATCAGCGGGATCGACGAGACGAAGTCAAGTCCGCCGGAGCCGCGCCGCACCACGAAGTAGGAAACAAACGTGGCAATCACGACGCTCAGCACCAGCGCGCCAGCCGCCAGCACCAGGCTGTTCACAATATTTTTATGCGACGTGCTGAAAATGGTCAGATAATGCTTCAGCGTGTAGCCGTCGGGCAGGGCGTGATGCCCCCAGGTGGTCGCCAGCGACGAGAGAAAGACGGAACCGACTGCCAAAAGCGGCACCAGCATCACCAGGAAAGTGTAGACGGTGAGCACGGAGACGACCCCTTTGTGGTCATTCAGCTTCTGCCGCGTCGGCTTGCCCGAGATGGTGCCGTACTCCTTCCCTTTGATCACTAACCGCTGCAACCAGAAAAAGAAGGCGGCCACCAGCAGCATGATGACGGTCAGGACGGCCGAGCCCGCCCAGTTGTAGAAGCCGGCGATCTCGCGGTACGCTTCGACCACGATCAGGTTCAGGTCTTTGGGCGCCAGAATGATCGGCGTCCCGAAATCGGAAAAGCTGACGGTAAAAATCAACAGCATGCTGGAGACGATCCCCGGCACGGCCAGCGGCAGGGTCACCCGCAAAAAGGTGTACCAGCCTTTCGCCCCCAGGTTTTGCGACGCCTCCTCCAGCGTCAGGTCGCTGATCTTGAACGCCGCCACCATCGGCCACAGCGCGTAGGGAAAGAAGAAAAAGACCTGTACCAGCACGATTCCCAGCATCGACTGCACGTCAAACAGCACGCCTTCGCCGCCCAGCGACCGGTAGATGTGGTTGACCCACCCGGTCTTGCCGAACATCAGCGTAAACGCGTAGGAGGAGATGAACGTCGGCACCACCAGCGGGATGGTGCAGAGCGCGGCGAAGAACGGTTTCCACGGCATGGTGGTGCGGGCGAAGGCGTAGGCGATCGGCAGCACCAACACCGTCACCAGCAGCGCCACCCCCGTGCTCAGCTTCAGGCTGTTCATCAGCGCGGCAAAGTACCCGGTGCCTTCCACCAGCGACGAGTACGCGTCCAGCGACAGGTTGGAGAGCTTCTTCAGCGTGGACATCAATATTTTTTGACTGGTCAGGCTGCCAAACAGGTTGACCGGCTCTCCGGTCAGGCTGACGAGCAGGATGGAAAACAGCGGGACCAGCAAAAACACGAGGAAAAAAAGATACATCAACCATTTCAGCACGGTAAAGCCGCTGAGGGCAAAAGAGTACCGCTGTTTCATAAGATCACCACGACATTCGGATCGATTGCCAGCTTCACGTTCGTCCCCGCCGGCAGCACCGGGCTGCCCGCTTCAAAGGTTTTGTCCACTTCCATCTGCAGCTGCCCCACCTGCACGTCGTAGCGGATGGTCGCTCCCAGATAGGTGGACATCAAGATCGTGCCTTCCAGCAGATTGTCTCCCGCATCCGCCTGCGTCCCGTCCGCGAACAGACGGATGCTTTCCGGCCGGATAATCACGTCCACTTCGCTGCGGTTGGTCGAAAACGCGGAGCGGATGATTCCGTCGCCGACGAGCTGCAGCACCGTGCCCGCCTCGCCGGACTCCTTCACCGTCGCTTTAAAGATGTTGGACGAGCCGACGAAATCGGCGACAAACGTGGAGGCTGGCTGGCTGTACAGGGACGTGGGCGTGTCCACCTGCACCAGTTTGCCACCCTGCATCACCGCCACGCGGTCGGCCATGCTCATCGCTTCTTCCTGGTCGTGCGTCACGAAAATCGTCGTGATCCCCACTTTCTGCTGGATGCGCCGAATCGTGACGCGCATGCTGTTGCGCAGCTTTTTGTCCAGGTTGGACAGCGGCTCATCCATCAGCAGGACGGCCGGCTCCATGATCAGCGCCCGGGCCAGCGCCACGCGCTGCTGCTGGCCGCCCGAAAGCTGTCCGGGCAGTCGGTCGGCGAGGTGGCCAAGCTCGACGAAGTCAAGGGCGTCACGCACCTTTTGTTCGATCTCCTTGTCCACTTTCCCCAGCTTGCGGTTGAGCATGTGGGCCAGCACGGACAGCTTCGTGCCCAGGCCGCCCTGGTAAAAGCGGCGCACCTGCAGGCTGTAGGCGACGTTTTCAAATACGCTGAGATGGGGAAAAAGCGCGTAGCTTTGAAACACCATGCCGCAGTTCCGCTGGTTGGCGGGCACGTGGCTTACATCCCGCTCCCCGATGAAAATCTTTCCTGAGGTGGGGCTTTCAAAACCGGCCACACAGCGCATGGTCGTCGTTTTGCCGCAGCCGGATGGCCCCAGCAGAGCGAAGAATTCGCCTTCGCGAATCTCCAGATTGACGTCTTCCAAAGCGGTGATTCCGTTGAATTGCTTGTGCAAGTGCTCGATTCGAACCGACCCCATGCAAGAGCCTCCTTACTGGAATTTTTGCCGCCACTCGTTGCGCACCCGGTCGTAGTTGCTCACGACCCAGTCGATGTCCAGCTCCTGCGCGTGCGGGATGACTTTCTCCAGGGTAAGCGGCGTTTTCGACTCCACGTCTTTGGAGATCGGGATATGGTACCAGTTGGCCAGCGTTTGCTGCCCTTCCTTGGACAGCAGGTAGTCGATCAGCGCCTTGCCGCCATCAGGATTCGGGCCGTCTTTTACGAGCGACACCGGGTTGACGATGACCGGCGTCTTGTCCGGCACGATGAAATCGATTTTCTCCCCCTTGGCCTTCATTTCGTACACCATGAAGTCAAAGGCGATCGCAATGTGCGCCTCCCCTTTGGCTACTGCTTTGGAAGGTGCGGAGCCGGAGTCGGGCATGGCGCTCATCTGTTCCACCAATTTTTTGAAGTAGTCCCAGCCCTGCTCTTCGCCGCGGGCCATCAGTTGACTCAGCACAGTGAGGGTGGCTGTGCCGGAAGCGGCGGGGTTGGGCATCTGGATTTTGCCCTTCCATTTGGGGTCAAGCAGGTCGTCCCAGGTTTTCGGCGCCTCTTCCGGCTTCACCAGGTCGCTGTTGTAGGCAAAGCCGAGTACGAACACTTCCGCGCCGATCCACTTCCAGTCCTTGTCGCGGAGCTTGATGCCGTCCCGCACTTCCGGCCAATCCTTGATTGCTTCCGGCGTGTACGATGTGATGATGTCCTTGTCCTTGGCCGCTTCAAACGGCAGGAATCCTCCGCCGCCGTACCAGACGTCCGCCTGCGGGTTGTCTTTTTCCGCAATCATGCGGTTGACCAGCACGTTGGTCCCCGCGTACTGCACGTTGATGGAAGACCCTTTGAAAGCCTTTTCAAAATTGAGACCAATTTCTTTGGTCATATCCGGCGTCTCAGGGGAATACAGCGCGATCGGGCCCAGTTCTTTTGTTCCTCCCGATCCGTCTCCCGCCGGTGTGCTGCCGGACGAAGCCTCCTGGCCGGAGGAGCACCCTGCCAAGGCGACAGTGGAGAGCAAAACGGCTGTGGCTGCTACGTTCAACCATTTTTTCAACATGTGTCAGACCCCTCTTTCTGTGATTGTTGATCGAATAGTCAAACAGTTTCCGAGGAAAAAGAAAAACCCTCACGTAGATAAACACATCCCCCTTTGGGAGTGTGTTTACGGGTAAGGGTTTCTCCGTTTCTCCGCCTAACCGTATGGGAAAATATGCTATCCGATCAGTGTTTCTTCCAGTATAACCAGTTTCTTTTCTAACTGTCAACGAAAATGATCGAATTTTTCGGACAAGTCAGTCTAGAATGAAGGAAATTACTGGGTCCCAAACGTAAATAAATAGGTATGCGGAAAATAGTTTTGAGTGAAGGAGTCCTTCCCCCGCTTACCTTGCTTTTGTTGTGATGTTGGGGCAGCCGTTTTATTTCATCAGAAAGCTTGTAAAAAATGAATATCTCATGGCTGGTCTTGTGCATGTTCTTCAATAAAAAATCATTTCAGCTAATCGCTTTGTATGCAAAACGACCTCTTACAGTTTTTAGTGCTTGATTTTGCCGCGATTTTCTATATACTTGAACCGTAACAAAACTTCACAGATTATCCTCATCACATGCGATGGGGATAGAGGTCGCGGCTTTTATATGATTCTGGCACGAGATCCAGAGAAGATCGATGACTCCAGAGGAGGGAAAAGCCGCCGAAGTCCGCTGTGCATTCTCTGGGCACACGGGCTGGGGCTGTACTCGAAAGGGGCAGAACTGTCACGTTTGCGAGCCGGGCAAACGTGATGTGCTATCTTCAACGAAGGCTTGGTGGGGATGTAACAGTACCGCCCTGTTCGTTGGGGCGGTATTTTTTATGTCCGACCTTCCTTCTGACTATCTTTGTAGAAAGGTCGTGCAAGCACTCATGGAATCCAATCAACTGCAGCGGGGCCTCAAGGCCCGACATCTGACCATGATCGCCATTGGCGGCTCCATCGGCACGGGGCTGTTTTTGGCGAGCGGCGGCTCCATCCACTCCGCCGGTCCGGGCGGCGCACTCGTCGCCTACGCGGCCATCAGCCTGATGGTCTACTTCCTGATGACCAGTTTGGGCGAGATGGCGGCGTTTCTCCCCGTCTCCGGTTCATTTTCCACCTACGCGACGAAGTTCGTCGATCCGTCCCTCGGCTTTGCGCTGGGGTGGAACTACTGGTACAACTGGGCCATCACCATCGCCGTCGAGCTGTCAGCCGGGGCCTTGATCATGAAATACTGGTTCCCCGACACGCCGTCCATCTTGTGGAGCGCCCTGTTCCTCGCGCTTATGTTTGGTCTGAATTATTTGTCTGTAAAAGGATACGGCGAATCGGAATACTGGTTTTCCCTCATCAAGGTAGCGACCGTAATCATCTTCATCGTCATCGGCCTGCTGATGATCTTGGGCATCATGGGCGGTGAAGCAGTCGGCTTCCGCAACTTTACCGTCGGCGATGCACCGTTCAACGGCGGCTTCATGGCGATGCTCGGCGTCTTCATGATCGCCGGCTTCTCCTTCCAGGGGACGGAGCTGGTCGGGATCGCTGCGGGTGAAAGCGAAAACCCTGCCAAAAACGTGCCGAAAGCGATCAAGCAGGTGTTTTGGCGCATCCTGCTGTTCTACATCCTGGCGATCTTCGTGATTGGGCTGTTGATCCCGTACGACAACCCCAACCTGGTCAACGGCGACATCGAGAACATCGCGATCAGCCCGTTTACGCTGGTGTTCCAAAAAGCCGGACTCGCCTTTGCCGCATCCGTCATGAACGCCGTCATCCTGACCTCCGTCCTGTCGGCGGGCAACTCCGGCATGTACGCCTCCACCCGTATGCTGTGGACGCTGGCCAAGGAAGGCAAGGCGCCCAAGCTGTTCAGCAAGGTAAACAAGCGGGGCGTTCCGGTTAATGCGCTGCTGCTGACTGCCAGCATCGGGATGTTTGCGTTTCTCGCCTCCCTGTTTGGCGACGGGACTGTCTACATCTGGCTGCTCAACGCCTCGGGGATGTCCGGGTTTATTGCCTGGCTGGGCATCGCAATCAGCCACTACCGCTTCCGCAAAGCGTTTGCAGCCCAAGGCCGCGATTTGAACGAACTGCCGTACCGGGCGAAGTGGTTCCCGTTTGGCCCGATTTTCGCATTCGTCGTCTGCTGTTTCGTCATCCTCGGCCAAAACTACACCGCCTTCACCGGGGAGACGATCGATTGGAACGGCATTCTCGTCTCGTACATCGGCCTGCCGCTGTTTTTAATCGTCTGGCTCGGCTACAAAGCCGTGAAAAAGACGAAAGTGGTGCCGCTGCGGGAAGTGGATCTCTCCACGGACGAATCAACGATATCCAACTAATCGGTATAGCAAAGGCCGGGGAACCCCCGGCCTTTCCCTTTTTACGACAGTCGCTGCACGAACCGCCCCATCCGTTCCAGCGCCTTCCCAAGCTGATCCAGGGAAGTGGCGTAGGAGCAGCGGATGTGGCCTCTGCCGCTGTCGCCAAACACATCACCCGGCACCACGGCCACCTTTTCCTCCATCAGCAGCCGCTCGGCAAACTCGCCGGCATCCAGCCCGGTGGACGCGATCGAAGGAAACGCGTAAAACGCCCCTTCCGGCTCGTGGCAGGACAGGCCGATCTCCTTGAATCCCTGCACGACGAAATTGCGCCGCTGCCGGTAGCTTTCCACCATCCTCTCCATGTCCGCCTGACCATGCCGCAGCGCCTCCAGAGCGGCCATCTGCGCCATGATCGGCGCGCACAGCATGGTGTACTGGTGAATCTTCAGCATGCCGCCGAGCAGATCTTCCGGCGCGCAGACGTAGCCGAGGCGCCAGCCCGTCATCGCGAACGCTTTGGAAAAACCGGAGATCAGGATCGTCCTCTCCTTCATCCCGGGCAGGGCGGCGATGCTCTCATGCCGCTGACCGTAACTCAGCTCCGCGTAAATCTCGTCGGAGATGACCAGCAGATCGTGCTTGACGAGGATCGGGATCAGCCGCTTCCACTCCTCCGCCGACATCGTGCTGCCGGTCGGGTTGTTCGGGTAGCAGAAGATGATCGCCTTGGTGCGCGGCGTGATGTGCGCCTCCAGCTCCTCAGGCGTTAATTTAAACGACTGCTCCGCGCGCGTGTGCAAAAACACCGGCACCCCGCCGGCCAGACGGATGACCGGTTCGTAGGAGACATAGCAGGGCTCGACGACCAATACCTCGTCGCCAGGATCGACGATGGCCCGCAGCGCGATGTCAATCGCTTCACTGGCGCCGACTGTAATCATGATCTCTTTTTCCGGATGGTACGAGACGGCGAAGCGCTCCTCCAGGTACTTGTGAATCTCCCTGCGCAGCTCGATGAGACCGGCATTGGAGGTATACGCCGTGTAGCCCCGTTCCAGCGAGGCGATGCAGGCTTCCCGCACGCGCCACGGGGTGACGAAATCCGGTTCCCCTACCCCGAGCGAGATGACCCCTTCCATCGAAGCGGCCAGGTCAAAGAAACGGCGGATGCCCGACGGCTTGAGCGAGGCGACCGTGGCGGACAAGCGCTGACGTACACTGATTTGCTGACTCATGGGGTTACCACCATCCTGTGGTCTTCGTCTCTGTCTTCAAACTGAATGCCGTCGTGTTTGTACCGCTTGAGGATAAAGTGGGTCGCGGTCGAGACGACGGAATCCAGCGTGGCCAGCTTTTGCGACACAAACGACGCCACTTCCCGCATCGTTTTTCCTTCCAGCACGACGGACAGGTCGTAGCTGGCGCCGGACATCAGGTAGACGGCCTTCACTTCCGGGAAACGGCAGATTCGCTCCGCCACC
The DNA here is from genome assembly GCF_020923495.1 of Brevibacillus sedimenti. GTDB lineage: Bacteria > Bacillota > Bacilli > Brevibacillales > Brevibacillaceae > Brevibacillus > Brevibacillus aydinogluensis. The sequence goes on along the minus strand of NZ_CP064048.1, from coordinate 1,931,925 downwards.
TCGTCAAAACCCACTTCCCGCTTCGGCGTCACCTTGACATCGATCATGGCCGTCACGTACGGATGGTCCTCCACCAGCTCCCAGTTGATCAGCGCGGGATACTTGACGATCACTTTATCCGCTTCCAGCCGGGCGATTGTCTCTTTTACGCTATCCACTGGTTCGGCCAACAAGCTGGCGATCTGTTCCGGGGTCAGGCGGCTGTCCTGTTCCAGCAGCCGCAAGAGTTCACGCTGCTTTTGACGATCCATTACTTCCACTCCATTCCTGTAAAATTGCGCGTGGCCAACCCGCGTACTCCAACAAAAAATCGCCCCGCAACCGAACCCGGAACATTCGTCCCAAAGATTCGATTGCTGAGGCGACGGAATCGCGGTACCACTCAGCTTTTCTGCTCTCCTCACGAAAAGCAGACTCGGAAAGTCCTGCACAGACTTTCACCCGATAACGGGGGCTGATCCGCTGCTTTCTACTCGCAATTTCAAAAGCAGGAGCTCCAAGGCGGCTTCAAAGAGAGATGACGGCCCCCCTCTCAGCTTGCAGGCAGGCTCTCTGAACGTCAGCGCCCTCTCTTACTCTTCCTCTTCAATGCCGTGGTATGCTATGCATCTGTCGGCTCCTTCGCTGGTGCAAGGAAGGAGGTAAGCATGAGAGATTATAAAAACAGTTGACCGCGTTTGTCAATACGCCCTACCTTCCTCCCCGCAGGCCGGTTTCCCAAACAAGGGGGACATCATCACTGGGCGTACTCGCCGTTGTAGCTGACCAGCACCACGTCCTTGACCCCTTCCAATGCAGAGAAATCGTTGACAAACGCGGTGTTGTCGTCGCGAATCCGCAGTTCCACCGTCAGCTCGGTCAGCTCCTTGCGCACCGTCTTTGACTTCAGCACGGCGTTCATTTTCCGAATCCGCCGCTTGACCTCGTCTTCGGCAATCGCTTCGTAATGCAGGATCAACAGATAGGGGGAGGAGGCTTCCTTGCGCCGCGTCAGCCACCAGATCGTAAGACCCACCACCAGCGAACCGACGATGGCAACGGAGTATATCTTCGCCCCCGCGGCAATGCCCGCCGAGATAGCCCAAAACATGTAGACGATGTCCATCGGATCCTTGACCGCCGTCCGAAACCGGACGATGCTGAGTGCTCCGACCATGCCGAGCGAGAGCACGATGTTGGTGCTGATGGTCATGATAATCAGCGCGGTGATAATCGTCATCAGCACGAACGTGACGTTGTAATTGTGGCTGTATACCACTCCCCGGTAGCAGACGCGGTACACGTAGTAGATAAACATGCCGACCGCAAACGCGACCAAAAGACTCAGACACATGTCCACCCACGATACATTGGTAAACGCCCCGAGGTTGAGCACGCTTTTTTTGATGATATCCCGAAACGTAATCAGCTCGTCCATAACGCACTTCCTTTCCCATCCATACAGTGCATCCCACCGCGTATCCGCCGTTAGCGGTCGTATACTTTTTGCCTCTCCTTGCACAGGACGTACTTGGAGATCGCCGAACGCTGGTGAGCCGACACCTGCGCCAGCGAGCGAATCGTCCCCGGCAAAAAGCGCCGGAATTTGATCTCCATGATCATCCGCGGCCCCTGGATCGCTTCCCAGGTAGCCAGGTTGGGGTCAAACAGGTCAAACGAATGAAGCCCGGCTGCCAGCTGTTTGTCAAAGGTAACCCGGGTGTTGGTGGAAACATCCACATACGCCTCCCGGATGTAGTCGACGATGACGGACGGCCTCATCGCACCTGCCTTGAGATCCTGGTAAAAATCAGCCAACAGGCGCTGCCCCTTGTCCGCCAACCAGTCGATGTCACCCTCCAGCAGCCGGTACACCTGACTGCGGGTCAACGGGGCCGATTCCTTGAGCACGTACTCGTTCCACTTGCTTTTTCGCTCCAGCCGGATGATCCGGTCGCTGACGTTGTAGATGCGGATGCGGTACTTTTTCCGCTGGAAGTAACCGCTGATCTTGTCGTACAGCGCGCTCTCCCGGATGTCGTCAAAATACAGGCTGCGGATGTGGTAGCCTTCGTCGTTTACGGAATGGCGGTCCAAGGGAAGGAGCGCCCGCAGCCGGTTGCGCAACCCGACGTAATCGTGCGGATGAATATAGTACTTCAGTTCATGACGCAGCGTGTTTCCGTTTCCATGCACGCACAGGCTCCCCTCCCGTCATTTCACGTAAAAGTCGCGGACGCCGTTATAGACGTTGCCGTTCTCGTCAAAGAACTTGTCAAAGGCCGTCATCACGTGCCCCTTCGCGTCCTTCACCGTGACTCGCCAAAAGTAACGGCCCTTGCCGATGCCGTTCAGCACGAGCGAGGTTCCCTTCAAACCATCGCGATCCACCAACGGGCGGGCAAACGACGGCTCTTTCGCCAACTGGAAGCGGTAGGTCAGCTCATCGCCCTGCAGGTCGTACGACATCCCCCAGCGAAACGTCAGCGTTCCGTTCGCCTGCTCCACATCTGCCAGATAATACGGCATCGGTGCCTGCAAGCTGGCGATGAATGCCTGCTCATTCTTCACGGGCATTTGGATGATCCGCTCCAGCTCCTGCTCGTACAACTCCACCCGCCCCGGCAGGTAGCGGATGTCCGGTTCGCGTCTGACGAAAGCGGACACGACCGGTTTGTACGTCTCGATCATGCGCCGCGAGTTTTCCGGATTGATGATGGTGCGAAGTTGGCGCACTTTGGCCACAAGCTGCTCGACGTTTTGCGGATTTTTAAAAAACCGGTTGGCCAGCACGCTGCCCCAATAGTTATGAATCCCCCGCTCCCACAATGCGCGCTCATTGGGATTACCGGCCGGGCTGCCGTAAAAATCAAACGCCGCGTCGTAATCCCATGGGAGGAAATACCATTTTTCCGCGTTCAGCGGAGAATAGAGGAAAAAGTTTTGTGTCATCGTGTCAACATTGTCCATCAGGATGTTGGCCGCCATCCAGGTCAGGAAGTTGTCGCGGTCGAAATGGCGGTCAAAGACTTCGTCGAAATCCTTGGTCATGTCATTCACATCATCCAGCATGCGCAGCAGTTTGGCATGGTCATTGGAACCGTTGATTTCCAGGACGGACTCGAAAGCCTGTTTGTCGTACGTGGGATCGTCCGCCATTTTCAACTTGTCGGGATAGCGGAAAAACTCAAAGTTGGTAGCCTTGTACAGATGGCCGTAGGGGTCCAGCCCGTGCGTCCGGAGAAACGACTTGTTGGGCTGTTCAATCTGGGTGTACAGGCCGTAATCCTCAAACGGCGCCTGCGCCCGCCCGCTGGTGAGATCCCTGACATGCAGGTGAACGAACTGGGTGCGCAGGCTGGTGATGTCCGGCAGCTGCTTGAAGTAGTCAAAGCTCAGTTTGTTGCGCAGCCGGGAAAAATCGTACACGTGCTTGTTCAGGTTGATGGTCCGCTGATCCCGCCAGTAGCCGGCATTGTCAAAGAGCCTGATCTTGTACGACTTCTGCATCGCCTTGATCGACGACTTGCCCCGAAGGGTGATGGAAGCGTTGGGCTCGTTCGTTCCGTAACCAAACATCCCCTTTTGTGGTCCCTGATCCGTCCCTTCCTGCACGATGACGTTCAGTTTTCGCTCGACCGTGTTGTCGTTCTCGTTGGCGATGCGGTTCAACTCCGCCCAGGTCATCGGCCGCTCGTCGCTGAGGTTGTCATCCGTCACGGTAATGTACAGGTGTACGACGCTTCCCGGCTGATCCTTATCGTAGACCAGCCGATTTTCCTGCAATTTGGGCGCGTACTCCACGGCAGGCGGCACGACCGGCCCCTCCACCTGCGGCTGGCTGACATCTGCGTCCGGCGCACAACCGCCAGCTGCGACGCTTATCGCCAGCAAGACAGCCAGCCACCCGCTTCTCCATATCTGTTTCATTCCATTTTTTCCTCCTCCATTGTCACCCTGCCCTGCCGCGCATCCGGTCTTGCTCCCGCGATGCCAGCGGCTGTGCGCTGAACGTCGCGTAGTGCAGCCGGCGCAGCCGGTATATCAGCCTGCTCAGAGTGGCGATGAGGACGGGAAACGAGGCGGCAAACAGGGACAGCCCCTGGTATTCGATGTCGCGCAGGGCCCAGGCAGCTGCTATGTTGGCCGCCAAAAAGATCGCCGAGAGCGCCAGCGCTCCCTTTCGATCATCAAAGTAGAGCAACAGCAACAGCGAAACACTGGTCATGATGTACGTGTAAAAGGACATAACCAAAATGTTGAAGGTATCCACCTGTTGGGCGGTAAAACCGATGTAGGGCAGATACAGGATGCCGCAGGCTACAGCCACCAGCGAAAAGACGAGTTGAATCCCCATCAGCTTGGCCATCTCGCCGATCAGCACCTGTTCCATCTCGCGGCGGGCGCGGTCGATCTCGATAATGCTTCCCTGTCCAAGAATCGCGTCGTAATACTGGCGATACTTCGGGTAAAATGCCGTCTCCACCGACACCACGAACCAGACCAGCGTCGGCAGCACGGAGAGGACGGCGTAGTAGACGGCCACATCGTATTCCGGAGCAAGCAGAAACGTCCCCTCCAGCCACTCGCCGTGAAACACCCACTGGGCAAACTGATGCGCATACATCGAGAAGGCGGTGAACAGGCCGATCGCCAACAGGGAGGGATACTGGCGCAGATACGAGACCAATCCATTCGGATACAGCGGCTTGGGTGTGCGAAAGAAACGCTCAATCTCCCACAGCAGTACCGATGCCGTGACAAAAAATCCGCCGGCCAATCCGGCAAACAGCCCCCACGCTGCCAGATGCTCCCCTTCCAGACGAACGTACAGCCAGACCGCAATCATCGCCAGCAGCATGCCTGCGAAAAATGCCCCGGCAATCCGGCGGTACGCTTTCATCGCCGACACGTACACCACGCCCATCCAGATGACAATCAGCTCCATGTACATCACAACCAACACCAGCTTCTCCGCCAGCTCCAGCGGCGCCAGCAGGAGAAAAGCCGCAGCGGGCACCGCAGCGCTGCCCAGCGCCAGCTGCAGGCTTCTATAAAACGTCGGCAGCAGTTCGTCGTAGCGTTTATCGTAGAGCTGGTCGGACGCAAGCCGGGTAAACAGCATGGAGAACGGAGCCGCGACGATAAACGAAAAGGCAAAGACGTACGCTGTTCCCGCCTGAAACAGCAGCCGGGCCCGATACGGCGCCATTTCTGTGACGAGCAGCCAATGGACGGCCGCGACCGCCGCCATACAGCTCAGAATCGGCCCCACCGTCACCAGCGAAGCGTACGAGATGGCCTGCACGCGGCCAAACAGGCCTTCACGGTCAAACAGCCGCTTTAGCTGGAAGCCGATACCTGCCATGTCTTCTCCTCCTTTCCGAGCGAGGCGTACAGCGATTCGTAACGGGAAATGAACTGCTCGTGGGTATACGCCGACAGGACGCGGCGCCGTCCGTTTTCTCCCATTTCCCGGCGCAGCGATTCGCTATTGCACAAGGTGATGATGGCGCGGGCAATCTCTTTGTCGTCCAGCACCGGCACGACCAGCCCGGCGCGGCCTTCCACCCCGCCCGCCTCGCTGCCGTAGAGCAGTTCCCGACAGCTTCCGACGTCGGTCGCCACGACCGGTTTGGCCGCCGCCATCGCTTCCAGAACGGCCAGCGGCTGCCCTTCGCTGATGCTGGTAAGCACGACCACGTCCAGCTTGCCGATGCGAGTCTTGACGTCGACGCTGCCCGTGAATGTGAGATCCCGCACGCCCAGCATTTCCGCCAGTTCCACGCATTCGCGGTAGTAGTCCGGGTCCTCGTCGTACGGCCCCATGATGCTAAACCTGGCTTGCGGCACTTCCCGCTTGACCACAGCGAAGCTCTGGATCATCGTCCGGATGTCCTTGATCGGCACCACTCGCACGATGGCACCGATGTGAACGGCCGGGTCGTCCGCCGTTTTTCGCGGCAGGTCGACGTATTCGTCCGCCTTGATGCCGTTGGGGATAATCGCGATTTTTGACTCAGGGCAGCCCAGCTCGATCTCGATCTCCCGGTTTCGGTTGAACAGCGTCACCACCTGGTCGGCATACTGGTAGGCGCAGCGGGCCAGACCGTAAAAATAGCGAATCCACAAGTCTTTGAAATACCCTTTGACCCAGTCCGCCTTGATGATCTCCTCCTCCCGCTCGCGGGAATAGATGCCGTGCTCGGTCAAAAGCATCGGACGGCCGTAGCGGTGCTTGCCCAGACTGGCGATGACACCGGCGTACCCGGTCGAGACGGCGTGGTACAGGTCCGCCTCGGGAAGCGGGTGGCGAAGCAGCTGCATCAGCGGCAGCAGCATGGAACGGACCGTCCAGAACAACTCCCGAAACGGAAGCTGCTCGTACCGCTGTCGTGCCACATCGCTCAACAGATCAAAGTAATCCTGGCTCATCAAAAATTCCGTGGACGCATCCCAGCGCCCGCCGCACAGCAGCTGAAACAGTGTCTCCCAGTCGGTATCCCGCTCGCCGACAATCAGCCCCTGCAAGGCGTCCCGTTCTTTGCCGCTCAGTTCAATCCGGCGGCCCCAGCGGCCTTCTTCCTGCAAAAAGGTGTCGAGAAACACTTCACGAACCTCGCATACATTGTCGGGCGGCCGGTAGGAGAATCTCCCCCTGTTTCGCTCCTCCGCTCCGATGGCAAATATGACAAACTCGTGCTGGGGCATGGAGTTGATCAGGTCATGAATCCAACTGGACACCCCGCCGGTCACATACGGATAGGAACCTTCCGCAACAATACAAATTTTCATGGTTTATCCGTCCAATCAATTGAAAAGATTTCTTGATCGGCGCGCACCAGAAATGCGCCCTGATCGATGCGCCGCACTTCGCACTGCTTCGTGCGCACGATGTTTCGGTCGGTCCGCAGCAGAAAGTACTGCGGGCCGGAAAAGCCGTTGATGTAGCCGGTTAGGCCATCTGGACGCCGTTCAAACACAGGCTGGCTCACTAGCGTACGCCTTGCCTCAGCGCTCGCCTCTGCCGAGGTCATGGGCCGCAGCCAACCGTATTTGTCCTGCACCAGTTCCAGGAACTCATCCAGGCGCGTGTACAGATCGCGCCAGCTTTCTTTGCCGCCCCGTTCCTCATCAATCACGTCGTCCGGGTGAACAAAGTGGGAAAAGATGCCATGAGCGGTGACTGCGTTGGCCATCGCCCAGCGGTCGTACTCATCGATCAAGTGCCCGGACGTCACGCGCGGCAGCTCCACCAAGCCGTCGGGAGCCAGTTTGTATTCCTGCACATAGGAGATATCCTGGTGGTCTTCGATGTAGAGGGACGAGATGTTGTCAAGGTCGGGCAACGCCTGTTTCAGCACCTGCCGCCCCGCACCATCCAGTGCGTTGGACGGCGGCACGTAGGTACGCAGCGGGTAGTGGGGAAAGACAGACTCGACGTACTGCCGCAAGGAGCGAAGCGAGTCCTTCATCTCCTGCTGGCTCGACCACACGTTGTAGCCAAACGCCCGCGACAACCGCGGAATGGTGGTCAGCGACTGATGGTTGTAGCCGTGGATGCCGATTTCTCCCCCTTCCTTCAGCAGTTCGCGCCCGTACATCACCAGGCTGGAGACGTCCGCTTCGTTCTCCCAGTCAAACGGCGGGGTAACCCGGTCGCTGTAAGTGACGATGAGCGCCCCTGTGTACTTCAGATCGTGCCTGCGCGCCAGCCGGATCATGTCCGGCCACCACACTTTCTTGAAAAATTGCGGCAAATCCATCCGGTAGTCCCGGTCGATGATGGGATGGGTTCCCTGGGGGAACGGGGCGGGAAAGTCGTCGAGAAACATCAGTTTGGCGTTGAGCACCGGATAGATCAGGTCGGGCAGCAGCACGCCGATGGCGCCCGCAAACAGTCCGCGGTTGATCTTCTCCTGCAGCAGCACGCTGTTGAACACAATGTAGGCTCCCTTTTCATACGGCGCCTCCCACAACAGCGGCACATGTTCCCCCGCCGAGACGTGAACGCGGCTGCGCTGTCCCAGCTTGACGCGCAGCACGTGATTCTGCAGGCCGGGATCGCGAAACACGCTGTCGGCAAACCCGAGCAGCACGTTGGTGTGGAGGTGAATCTCGCTGGTATCCACGTACGTGCCGATCTCAACGATATCCAGCCGGCGGTACATGGCGGAAAACGCCTCGTTGTTGTCCGGCTCGATCGCCAGCAATACGCGGCCGCCCCGCGCCACGTAGCCGTTCAGCCATTCCGATCCGGCAAGCCGCGTCAAATCGGACACGGTCACAATCACGCCATCGGGCGCTGGAACAGGCACGGCGCTTCCCACAGGCAACCGCTCAAACTGCTTTTTCATCCCGATCAGGAGTTGTTCCGCCTGATACGCCACCTTTTGGCTCATCGCGTCATTCGGGTCTGCCAGGATGACCAGCCGTTCCTGATCGATGCGGGCCAGCTCCGCAGGCGTCAGCGCGTTGCGGGCCGCGGCCTTGGCACTAAGTCCGTCGTTGAACCCATTCCAGCGCATCACCAGCGTTGAACGGGACATCTGCATCAACAGCGTCAGCAGGAGTACGAAGACGAGCAGCACAATCATGCGTCTGAGCGATTTTGTCCTGATTATCATACGAAATCCCTGCTCCAGTACCGGATAATCTGCAAAGTCGGATACGACACGGTGATGGACGATTCTTTCAGCCTGTTCAGCGTCTCGTGAAACTTCATGACGGCCCGCAGCGAGTAATACAGTTTCAGCGCCGTGTAATAAGCCATCTCCGATTGCGGATAAGCCTGGAGAAACCGCTCGCAGGCTGCTTCTGCCCTGTCGTAGCGGCGCAGGAGAAGTTCGCATTCCACCTTGTCGGCAAACGCCTCTTCCCCGCAGTCCTCACGTCGGATCAAACGCTCCAGTACATCCGCCTGCTGCAGGCGGTAGGTGCGCTCCATCTCGGCATCCATCAGCCCGCTGCCGATATACCGCTTCAACGCGTTGGCATACCCGGCCAACACGGTCGGATCATCAGGGGAACGCTCCCGTTCGGCCGACCACCGCTGCAGTTCGGCCATCATCCCCCGTTTCATTTCCACAATGGCGGTGACGGCGTAGTGGGCGGTTTCACTGTCATCGTTACGGGCGGCCTTGGCGAGGTAGCTGACGAGGTCCAGCGTTTCCTCCTTGAGAGCGTCCATCACGATCCGGCGGCGGGTGGTGTGATCATTGAGCACCAGTGCCTCTTCAATCGGCACAATCGACGTCTCCTTCTCCAGATCCACTTTGACCAGGACGCCTCCCGAATCCGCCTTCAGTCCCACCACGTCGGCGAATCGGTCCGGATTGGCGGACGCACTCTTGGCCCCCGCCCTGCTGGCGACCAACACCAGCGGCAACCCGGCAAACGGGAGCAGGCAGGCCAGCGCTGCCCTGCCGCCGCGCATCGGTTCCCGGCGGCGAAACAGGATCACCAGATACACCGCCGTCAGCACGTAATAAGCCGCAATTGCTCCGTTAAGCATAGACCGTATCCTCGCTCACCAGGCGCGTTGCCACGCCGTATTTTTGCAGCCGCTCCATTGCCGCCCCGGCCTCTTCCGGCCCGGAGTTGGACAGGAGCAGCACCAGCTGTCCCCGCAACAGCCCGATATAATCCGTGTCGCGCAGCAGGTGGGCAAGACGCGCAGCCGTTTCCTTGAAGCCGTTTTCGGAGGTTTCCACGTGCAGCAAGGTGTACGCGGCCTGGTACCGTTTCTTGGCCGCCTGTTTGCTGCGCAACACTTCCAAAAAGGCTCCCTCCTGCAAAATCGGGGTCTCCTCCACGAAGCGTTCGCTGCGCGTGGCGGCCACGTAGATAAAGGCACGGGAGAGCGAGCGGGAAATCATGTCTACGGCAATCCGAAACAGGTTTTCGTGGTACAGGGTAAACTGTTCAAACCCCTGCTCGTGCACGCAGACCAGCGCGACCGTCTCTCCCTGGTGAACCACCGGCGCTGCCAGCATCGGCAGCTCCGGCACCAGATTTTTGTTCACCCACAAGCGCTGCGACGTAACGACCTCGGAGAGTTCCGGCACGTCTCTCAGGTGCAGCGAACGGGGGGCGCGCAGTTCGTCGTCGTTGGACTGCAACAGCAGCCGCAAGTAGCCGGTCGCCGATACGGCATAGATCGAGATTTTCCTGGACTCCATCAGGTCTTCCATCACATTCACCGCTGCGCTGACCACCTGTTCCGGCTCCAGGCTCTCCAGTTCGGTCACGAGCGCATGGATGCGGCCCAGGCTGTCCCTGTTGGTCAGCACCTGTCGCTGCAGGGACTCCTTGACGCTGCGCGTGTCCTTGTACACGTCCATCAGCAGCTTATACCGCTGCGCTTCCACCGCCAGCTCGTTTTTGGCAAACGCCAGCTCTTTTTTGTATTTGTCCCGCACAAACCCGACCGACAGGCCGAAAAACAGGTAGACTGCGGCGACAAACAGCGTTTCCGGGTCAAACAACAGCGAGCCCCAGGCGCGCCCGTTGGCCAGGTTGTCGGCCACATACAGGCTGATCACCGCCGCAGCGGAGAGAAACGACTGGCGCGAGCCGTAGAGCAGCCCGATCAGCAGAATGTACAACAGCCGAAAATCAATGCCATATTCGTATAAAAGACCGCTCTGGTCGCGGGACAGCAGGACGACTGCGGCAAAGGCCAGCCCGTTTTCCACATACGGCCGGACGATCCGCCACCATCTGGGCGTCTCTCTTGCGGGTGCTGCCTCTTCACGGGCCGCAACCGCCTCCTGCCGCAGCATCCATTCGTAGGTTTTGGCAATCCCCTCCTGCAGCGAATAGAGCGGCACCCAGTCCAGGTCGTGCTTCAGCCGGCTGTTGTCCAGCAAGGAGCGGGTGATCTCGCCCGGCCTGCTGTCGAGGTACTGGACATCATTTATCGGAACCAGCGTTCGGACCAGCTCGATCAGCTCGTTCACACTGGTTTCCACGCCCGTCGACACGTTGTAGATGCCCGTCACATTGCTCGTGGCGCCGCGGTAAATGGCATCGGCCACATCGTCGACGTAGATGAAATCGCGCGTCTGCGTTCCGTCGCCAAAGACATACAGCGGTTTGCCTTCCCGTGCCTGGTTCAGAAAGGCGGAAATGACGCTCCCTTCCCCTGAGCTGCTCTGACGGGGGCCGTATACGTTGGAGAAGCGCAGGCACAAGGTATCGAGCTTGTACAACTCCTGCCATTTCTCGCAGTACATCTCTCCCAGCCGCTTGTTCATCCCGTAGGGCGACAGCGGATGGCAGGCTGTCTCTTCACGGATCGGAAGCTGGGCGGTATCGCCGTAGACGGCCGCGGACGAAGCGAAAATAAACTTTTTGACGCCGTGCAGCCGCGCGCAATTCAGCATGTTGAGCAGCCCGAGGATGTTCGCCTCCGCATCGTGGCAGGGGCGTTCCAGTGAGTCCATGACGCTCGTATGGGCCGCCAGGTGAACCACGACGTCGAATCCCACGCTGCGAAATACTTCTTCGCAGGCCCGGTCATCCACGCTGTAGATGTACGCTTTGTGGGGGACGGTCACGCGTTCCCGCCTGCCCGTAGACAGGTTGTCGATAATGTACACCCGATGACCCTCTTTGTGAAAACGTTCGACCACCGAGGACCCGATGAAGCCATATCCTCCCGTTACGAGAACGTTCACGCACAGACACCTCCAATAGACAATCGACAACAATTGACAATTACGTTCGTTTTATTCGGAATTCCCATCCGCTTTGGGACATAAGACCTTGAACAAGTACGAAAACCTAGATCATTTGATTCATTCGTTGCATTCCTGCTTGTGCTGTCGTGTCTGCTCACGCAGGCCGCAGACGCCTCGTCTCCGACTGCTGCCGCTGCAGATGCGCCTAGTCTGCCGGCTGTTGGTCTGCTTTGATATTTCAACGGGCGTTAAGCAGGTATGAGGTGAATACAGGGCGGTCGGGACGAGGAAAATTTCCATACATAGCCAATGAATAGGACTATTATACTATGGCGATCAACCATCTTGCCACGTATGATTATCGAGTTTTTTCGCGCGGAGGCTTTTCATCCGCTCGCTGTCGGGCGATCACTTGTGCGTGGTTCCCGAAACCGTTCGCGGCTTGCCGGCTCTGCTCGGTACTTTTCTCCTATCTGTTATCCGATTTCTTTGAGGTGTTGAATGGCCCATGCCACCCGGTCTTTCTGCAGCGGTTTGGCCAGAAAGTCGGACGCGCCCGCGTCGATCGTCCGCATGATGGCATCCCGCTGCACAACGGCTGAACAGACGATGATCTTGGCCTTTCCGTCGATTTTCCTGATCTTTTTCACCACCGCCAATTCGTCCATGGCGGGTGTAGATACATCCACGGCGACCAGGTCGGGACGGAACAGCATAAATTGTTTGACCGCCTCCTCTCCCGACTCCGTCTCCACCACCACCTTCAGCCCGAGCGATTCGAGCATGTCGCGAAGGATTCCCCTGGTCAACGCCGTGTCATCGACAATCATGGTCGTTTTCACTGGTACTCCCCATTTCTTCTGTCCTGGTGCCGCACTAGTATATTCCCTCCTTCTTACCATATTTCGCCGCTCGCAAAGCATGACATGACGCACATGACTTTCGAGCCAATCCGGGGCCGAGAAGAGACTACCTGCTTTGCGTTTTCTTCCAACGCAGATACCACTCCCGAACGGCCTTGTGGGGGGCGACGCCGTACTCTTCGCTCAACATCCTGTTCAGGTTCATGTACTCTCTCACCACGGCATTGCGGTCGCCTAGTCTGTCATACAGCTTCATCAGCTTTACGTACGTCTCTTCCACATGCGGGTGAAAGCGCTGGATGCGGTGATAGACGGCCAGCGCTCGGGCGTATTCGCCAACAGACTCCAGATAGCCGGCTACATGATTCGCGTGGTAAAACCAGTGCGTCCGCAGCCGCTGCCGCTCGCTTTCCGCCCATATGTAGTCGTAGTCGTCCAGGTAATCTCCGCGGTACAATTCAAGCAAGCGCAAGTGTTCGGACAGTCTTTCCCGCGTAACGGGGGACCACATCCTTATGCCGCGCTCCCATTCATCCACATCCACCCTGACGTGTTTCATGTCCAGCAGATAGCCGTCGTCGCAGTTGCTGATGTGAATGCCGACGTTGAGCTCTTTCAATGTTTTTCTGATCTGGTAGATGGTTGTGTACAGCAGGGCAAAACCTTTTTTGTGGTCCGCATCCGGCCAGAACAATTCCAGCAGCGCATCTTTGCGAACGGGCTGGCCCCGCCGATGAACCAGGTACGCAAACAGTTCCTGCGCTTTGGCCGTCCGCCAGCGGATGGGTTCCGGTCCGCGCGGCGGAATCTCGATCTGCAGGGACTGAAAGCAGCGGATCATGATGGCTTGTCCTGCGAGCGAAACGACGTGCGTCTCATACCGCCTGTCAATCAGCCGCTGCACCGTTTTGATCAGGCGGTCGCGCTGAACCGGTTTTAGCACGTAGTCCAGTGCGTTGAGCTCAAACGCCTTGACCGCGTACTCATCATAGGCCGTTACAAAGACAAGATCCGTTTCAGGCGAGAGTCTGAGCACCTGTTCCGCCGTTTCGATGCCGTTCAACTCGGGCATCTCCACATCTAGAAAGATGACGTCGGGCTTTACCTGCGAAAGCTCATCCAAAGCGCGGCGGGGATTTTGATATCGCCCGACGATTTCCAGACCTCCGCATTCCCGCAGCAGTGTTTCCAGGTGGTACAAAGCCAGAGGTTCATCGTCAACCAATACGGCTTTCAGAGTTTCACACCTCGCTTTTTCAACCCGAATCCGACACAAGCCGCACATTCTATTATCATAGGCATTCGATCTCAACAATTTCTGAACACGATCACGGGCGGCCCGCAAAGACAGGCCGCCCGTTTTCAGCTGGCCTCCGCCAGCCATCTACGACGCTCCCAACTGTGCCAGCATGTTCATCAGCACATTGGATTGCCGCAGCTCGTCTTCTGCTGCTCGGGTGAACCCCCTTCTGATCGCGAGCGTCACCGCCCGATCGGCAATGTCCCGGTACAGATCGGCGGCGGCCAGCTCGTCCCGGATGGCAAATTCCAATCCCCGGGCAAATGATTCCGGTGCCGGCACTTCTTCCCGCCTCACTTGCGGCGCCCGTCCGGTCAACTGCCGGTAGATTGTCGCGAATCGCTGGGAATGCTTGATCCGCTCGTCGCGGATGATGTTCAAAACCGTCCGGATGCTGTCGTTGGGGGCCAGCTCTATCAGCCTGCTGAAATAATTGATGGCCCGCTCTTCACGTTGGGTGGCCCGCAAGATATCGGCGGCCAGCGCCCGATCGCGCGGTTCGCTAAATCCCGGCTGCTGTACGAGCCTGGGCCAGTAGCGGGGAAAAGCTATCGGATAACCATGCATGAGAATCTCCTCCACATGTGTAAAGATGATGTATACCCCAGCTTATGGTTGTGCCCATGAGGTAGTGAACCCAGATGCGCAGGGAATATCGTGGGCTGCCAGAAAAAAATGAAAAAGACCCTTTGCCAGGGTCTTTGCATCGCTCGCGCCATCTGACGCGTTCAGCCCGCTTTTCGCAGCGTGGCCGCCTGTCCCGGCGGGAAGGAGACTATCGCTTCCATGTCGCCCGCCAGTCTGTACCTGCCCAATGTTCTCGGTAACAGCAGGTGATCCCCTTTTTTCACCGTAAGCTCACCGCCGCTCCATTCCAGCAGGGCTGATCCGGCGAGAACGGACACGAGGGAGAACCGGTCCCCGGACTCTTCTTCGCGCGAGCCGTGCAGCGTCCATTTTTCTACCGTGAAAAACGGGCTGTCCAGGTAGTGGTTCACCTGCAGGAAGCGGCTGCCTGCTGTCTTTGCCCGGATCTGTGCCGGCTTGTTCGGCACATTGGTTACCTGCAGCACCTTGTCGATGTGCAGTTCGCGCTTCCGTCCGGACTGGTCGACGCGGTCGTAGTCGTAGGCGCGGTATGTGGCGTCTGAGTTTTGCTGAATTTCCAGGACGACAATGCCTTTGCCCAGCGCGTGGAGCGTGCCGTGCGGAATGTAGAAGAAGTCGCCGGTCCGCACCGGGACTCGCACCAACAGGTCGTCCCAGCGGCTGGCCTTCACCATCTCCGCCAGTTCCTCCCGCGTCCTGGCGGTATGGCCGTACACGATTTCTGCTCCAGGTTCGGCGTGCACGACGTACCAGCATTCCGCCTTTCCCAGTTCGCCGTTCTCATGGACATGGGCAAAGCGGTCGTCGGGATGTACCTGTACGGATAACGAGTCGTTGGCGTCCAACAGTTTCACCAACAGCGGAAAGCGGTCCGGACGCTTCGGCGCAAACCAATCGGGCTGTTCCGCCAGCAGTTCGCTGATCGTCTTTCCGCGATAGACGCCGTTTCTGATCGTGGTTCTGCCTTTCGGGTGATCGGATATGACCCACGCCTCACCCGTCTGCTCACTGGGAATGGGATAGCCGAATAATGTACGCAGGCGATTGCCGCCCCAAATCCGTTGATGATACATCGGTGAAAACAGTAACGGATACGCGTTCATTTTCCTCACTCACCCCGGTTGATCTCAGTATGCAAACAGGCACTACCAGCGAATCACGACAAGATGGTACGGGTACACGAGTCCGCTGTTTCGAGGTTACCAGTCCACCGTCAGCGCGGAATCGGCAAACGCAAGAGACTTCTCGATCTCCCGTTTGATCTCGGCCAGCCCTTCCGCCGATTCCGCCTCCGCCCGCAGGACCAAAATCGGCTGCGTGTTGGAGGCGCGGATCAGTCCCCAGCCGTTCGGGAAGATCACCCTCGCGCCGTCCACGTCAATAATCTCGCGCTCGGGCCGGAAATACTGTTTGACCTTGTCCAGGATGGTCCGCTTTTTGCTTTCCTCGCAGGGGACTCTCGTCTCCGGCGTGGCGTGGTAGCGGGGAATGTCGGCAAACAACGCTGACAGCGGCTTGTCGCTGTTGGTCAAGATGCGAAGCAGCCGCCCCGCCGCGTAGAGCGCGTCGTCAAAGCCGAAATACTCGTCCTTGAAGAAGATGTGGCCGGACATTTCACCGGTAAACGGCACGTTCAGCCGTTTCATCGAGGCTTTGATATGGGAATGGCCGGTGCGGTGAAACACGGGCACTCCGCCCAGCTTCTCGATTTCTTCCACCAGTGCCCGCGAGCATTTTACTTCCACCAGCGCCTGGCATCCGGGATGTTTCGGCAGGATCTCCCGCCAGAACAAAATCATCAGCTGATCGCCCCACAGGATATTGCCCTGCTCGTCGACGACACCCAGGCGGTCGCCATCGCCGTCGAAGGCCACCCCGAGGTCGGCTTTTTCCTCGCGCACCTTGCGAATCAAGTCCTGCAGGTTTTTCGGGTCGACCGGATCGGGGTGATGATGAGGGAAATTGGGATCGGATTCACAGTAGAGCGGAACCACTTCGCAGCCCCACTGGACCAGCGCTTTCGGCACGAACGGCGAGGGGGTGCCGTTGCCGCAGTCCGCCACCACCTTCACTTTGCGCGGTCCAAGGACAATTTTTTCCCTGAGCATCGCCAGATAGGGCTGTTCGATGTCCACCCGCTCCACTCCTTCCTGTAGGGAGAAAGGTTGGTGCGGCACGCCTTCCTCGGCGAGCAGCGCGCGCATGGTGTTGTACAGGTCCTGAATCGCCTCGCCGTAGATGGTGGTCTTGTCCATGGCAATTTTAAAGCCGTTCTCGTCACCGGGGTTGTGGCTTGCCGTCACGATCAGCCCGGAAGGAATGTCCAGATGCTCCAGGCTGTAGTAAAACATCGGTGTCGTCACCTCACCGATATCGACGACGCGGATGTCCGAGCGAAGTAGCCCGGCCATCAGAGCGGTTTGCAGCTCCGGCGAGGATTTCCGGTTATCCCTCCCCACGACCGCCTTGTCCAGCCCGGCCGCCTTCAGCTTTCGGCCAAACGCTCTCCCCAGGAGCCAGGCAAACGCCGGATGAATCTCTTTCCCGGCTCTGCCCCTGATGTCGTACTCCCGGAAAACGTGGGACGGGATGTGAATGCCGTGTGCAGCCGTAACGTCCATATGCATCAACCTCCAGTCACCGCATTGTGATAAATCGCTTCCGTCAGCAAGTAGGACAGGGTCGATTCCGCTCCCCGATTCAGATTGGCTCCGTTTGGTGTCAGTCCGTCGCAGCAGCTGCCTTCCGCCGCATCTGCCATCGGCACGGCTCCATCGTTGCCGCCGTAAAACCACGCCCGGCATTTTTCCACTGTTTGCCAGTACATAGGATCAGCCAGTACCGCATGGGCTTCCGCCGAAGCGAGCGCCAGTTTCATTACTTCCAACGGCTGCTGATCCCAGTCGCTACGGGACTGCGGCGTGCACCAGCCCCGGTTGCCGATGGGGCGAATCACGCCGTTTTGTCCGGTCATCCTGGCGATCAGAAAATCGAGACTCTCTTTGGCAATGGACAGCGTCTCCTCCCGCTTCGTCACGCGGCAGGCGGAAAACAGCGCCCACGGCAGCACGCCGTTTCCGTAGGTCATCACCGGTTCGAACCAATGCCAACCTTCTCCGGACGCCTCCCGGTACAGCCGGACCAGCCGTTCTTCAAACAGCTCGATCAGCTCCATGCAGACGGCGGAATTTGCATAACCGCTGCCGTTCCTGAGCAAAAAGCTGCACGCTGCCAGCGCGAAGGCCCATCCGCGCGGAAACTTCATCGCCGTCGCCCGCGGCAGCCCTTTGGCAAGCAGTTGGGAGGCGACAAACCGCCGGCCGCTGTCGGGAAGCGACGCCGATGCGACCGCGCACGCCCACAGCGCACGTCCGAGACAGTCGTCGGACGGCTTCTCCGGTTCCGGCCTGCGGTCGTAGCCGATGTTGTTGTGAAAGCTGCCATCCTCCTGCTGAACCCACAGAAGAAACCCGAGATAGCGGTCGATCAGGCGGTCAAGGGTCGCCAGCAGATCGCGGTCGCCTGTCCGGTTCGCATGCTGCCGCCAAACGGCACACGCCCACAGCGCTCTGGCGTTGTCATCGGTCGTATAGCCCTCCCGGCGGCGCGGGATGTTTCCGAGACAGTGCTCCAACAGTCCGGTGTCATCGGTCATTCTCTCCAGGTGTCGAAAGCTAACGGGAAAGGGCCGCAACGGGTGTCCCCTCCGTCTGTTCAAACGTGCTGCCGGGCTGTTTGGAGAGGGTGGCAAACAGGGAAGCGCAGCGCTTGCCGATCTGCGGCCAGTGCATGGCGGAGCCGACGCGGCCGATCTTTGCCTCCCAGTCCCGCCTCAGGCTGTCGTCACGCAAGAGCGACGCGATTTTTTCCGCCCACCGGTCGGGCTCGCCATACGGAATCAGCAGCTCGTCGCAGCCCTCCAGCAAATCCTGGGCATAGCTGTACGGCGTGCTCAACACCGGACGTCCCAGCCCGACGGCATAGGCCAGCGTGCCGCTGGTGATCTGCTCCATTCCCGGGTAAGGGGTGACGTACAAATCGCACGCCGTCAGAAATTGGACCAGTTCCGCTTCGTCCACGTACCGGTCGATCATCACCACATGGCGTTCCAGGCGGTTTCGCCGGATCAGCTCCATCAGCTCCTCCCGGTACGCTTCTCCTTCCCGTTTCTTCACTTCCGGATGGGTTTGGCCGACCACCGCGTAGAGCAGGTTGGGGACATCCTTGACCGCTTGCGGCAGCGCCTCCAAAATCAGTTCCAACCCTTTTCCGCGGCTGAGCAGGCCAAACGTCATCACGACTTTTTTATCCGCCCAGTTCAACCGCTGCCGAACAGCCTCCCGCTGCTGCGGGTCGGGGACGGGGGTGCCGTGCGGGATAAACGCGATTTTCGCTTCCGGAATCCCGAACGACTGCCGCAGATAGCCGACGGCCCGGCGATTCATTACGACGATCCGATCGCTCCGTTCGGCAATCTCCCGCTGAATCGACCGGTACGGTTCCTTAGGCGAGGCAAACACGGTGTGGAAGGTCGTGACCAGCGGTTTTTTCAGCTCGCGTACAAAGTCCAGCACATACGCCCCTGCTTCCCCGCCAAAAATGCCAAACTCATGCTGCAGGGAGACGACCGACACGCCGCTCGCGTTCACTCTCTGCGCCATCGCCCGATACGCCTCCCTGTCGTGTTTGGCAAGCGGCCACAGCGCCTGATCGTTCCCGTACTCCTGTTCATCCCCGTCGGTCATCACGATCACCGGGTCCGCTGCGTTCCACAGGTTCGCCTGTTTCACGTAATGCCGCAGGTGATGGGTATACGTCGCCAGTCCGCACCTTTTCGGAACGTACGTGCTCATGTAAGCCACCTGGATCATCCTTGTCCTCCTCCCGCTGTCCGGTTCATCACCGCTTCATGCAATATGTGGCTGGCTTCCAGCTCCAATCCGTATCCAATGATGCAGTTTTTCAACTGGGCCGCGTCACGCACCTTGCAGCCGTTCCACATGATCGTTTCCGAGCAGCGGACGCCCTTGCCCAGTTCGCAGCCGTCGCCGATCACCGCATACGGTCCAATCACGCTCCGCTCGCCGATTTTTACCCGCCGGCCGATCAGCACCGGCGGCACGATCAGCACGCCTTGGGCGACCTCGCTCTCCTCCCCGATCAGGATGCCCGTGCCGTGTTCTTTTTCTCGCAGCGGCAGGGACAGCTTGCGGTCCAAGAGGTCCCAGTGCACCTGCCGGTAACGGTTTTTCGTCCCCAGATCCATCCAGTAGCCGTCGATCAACGTGCCGTAGACCCCCACGTTCCGTTCGATCAGCAGCGGGAACGTCTCCCGTTCGATCGAAACTTCCCGTCCCTGCGGTATCCACTTCAGCACCTCTTTTTCCATCACGTAGATACCGGCGTTAATCCGGTTGGACGGCGCCGACTCCTTGTCCGGCTTTTCCACGAAGCGGATAATTTCCCCGGTGTCACGCTGTTCCACCACGCCGAACTGCGACGGGTCATCCACCTCGGTCAGCCCGATCGTGACGCCTCCCTTGTGCTTCACGTGGAAGTCCAGCAGCGGGAGCAGCGAGACCTGGTGAACGATGTCCGCATTGACCGCCAAAAAACGGTCGCTCAGCAGTGTTTCCGCGTTTTTGATCGCCCCTGCCGTGCCCAACAGTTTTTTTTCCACGGCGTATTCGATGTTGACGCCCCACGCCTGTCCGTCGCCAAAGTACCGTTGAATCATTTCCGGATAATGCTTGACGGCAATCACAAAATCGACGATTCCCTGCTGTTTGAGGTGAACGATGAGATGCTCCAGCCACGGGCGGTTTCCCACCAAAGCCATTGGTTTTGCCAGATTTTCCGTCAGCGGTCTCAGCCGGGTGCCCAAACCACCCGCCAACAGCAATGCCTTCACGAGTCATCATCCTCCCTTTTTTGAGAAAATAAAAAAGAAGCTTGCACATAAACGAAATCTTTTACCTTCATTTGGAAAAATGAGAAATAAAAAATTTCCATTTATGAACAATCTTCTTTTTTGTTACACAGCACTCAGGAACTAACAGCGATGTGCCGTATGGGTTCTGGAAAGACAACGGTAACGTGCGGCGTCGAACCGGCTGAAGCCTGTGTTCTTCACGCTTGTCGCACCACTACTGTTAGCACTCGATTGGTGTGAGTGCTAACAATTCATATGGTAAAATTATGATAACTTCCTGGCAACCGTGGATTTCAGCGATTTTTCCCGACTTTCACTAAAAATGAGGATATTTCCCACATTACAATTCGTTTTCTCCATACTCTTCCATAAATCTCGCTATTAGGCCGTTTTTTTGTAGACTTGTCCCTCGTCGCATTGGTCGCAAACGCATGAGCTGCCGAGGAAGAGCGGCCCGTTGTGTATGCGGTACCCATTTCCAAAGCGCCTGGAGCCGGGCAGACAGGTTTTTCCCAGCCCTCCCGAACATGACACACAGCTGTCACGGACGCCGGTCAACTGTCTGTGCCATAATAAAATCTGTACCATAGCAAAAACGACCCTGCGAGGGGCCATCGCTCAAGGAAAGGAACCAAAGCTGATGAACAACATCCGCACGATTCGCGAAGAACTGTTGAAACACCCCGTGTACCGGGAGATCAACACGCCCGAGCGCGTCCGTATCTTCATGCAGCACCACGTGTTTGCTGTATGGGACTTTATGAGCCTGTTGAAACGGCTGCAGCGGGACCTGACCTGCACGGAGGTTCCCTGGATGCCGTCCCGACACAGCCAGTACGCCCGTTTTATCAACGAGATTGTGCTGGGCGAGGAGACCGATGAAGACGGTCAAGGCGGCTATGCCAGCCATTTCGAATTATACGTGGAAGCGATGAACGAATGCGGCGCGGATACCGGTCCCATCAATCGCTTTCTGGCCGAACTGCAGGCCGGACAAGACCCGCTTGCAGCGCTCAAGGCCGCGGAAGTTCCGGAATCCGTCTTTCGCTTTGTCCGCCATACCCTGGACCTGGCGAAAAACGGCGGAACCCACGAAGTATGCGCTGCCTTCTTCTTCGGACGGGAAGACATCATCCCGGACATGTTTCAGGTGCTGGTCGACGAACTGAACCGAAACGGCCAGTCGACCAAACGGCTGAACTACTACCTGCAGCGGCACATCGAACTGGACGGGGACGAACACGGCCCGCTGGCGGAAAAGCTGCTGACCGCCTTGTGTGAAGACTCCCCGGAAAAACAGGCGGAGGCGGAACGAACGGCCGTGCAGTCGCTTCGTGCCCGCATCGATCTGTGGAACGGAGTGCTGGCCGTACTGTAGCCGCACCGGAGGAACAGACGCAAAAAACCGGACGGTACCCGTCCGGTTTCCTCTGCACTCATCCCGTACTGACTTCCTTTTTCCCGAAAAACGTCTTGAGCGCTTTGTACACTTCCCCCTTTTCCCGGATCACACAGTGCATGAACTTCGGATCTTTGATGTGCCGGAAGGCGGACATCAGGGTAGAGTGCCGGTTGTACTGATTCACTTCTCCATATCCAAATATGTTGCAGCGTTCCATCAATTCCTTGACCAGCTTGACGCATCGCTCGTTGTCGGACGTCAGATTGTCGCCGTCTGAGAAGTGGAAGGGATAGATGTTGTACTGGGACGAAGGATAGCGGCTGTCGATGATCTCCAATGCCTTCTTGTAGGCGGAGGAGCAGATCGTGCCGCCGCTCTCTCCTTTTGAAAAAAAGACCTCCTCCGGCACTTCCTTGGCTTCGGTATGATGAGCGATAAAGACCATTTCCACCTTTTCGTACTTGGTGCGAAGAAAACGCACCATCCAGAAGAAAAAGCTGCGGGCGATGTACTTTTCAAACACGCCCATCGAGCCGGAAGTGTCCATCATGGCGATGATGACGGCGTTGGAATGCGGCTTGACGATCTCCTCCCACGTCTTGAAGCGCAGGTCATCGTCGCTGATGCCCAACTCCAGGTCGTTGTAACCGGCCAGGGCATTGCGGCGGATGGCGGCGAGCAGCGTCCGTCTTTTGTCGATGTTGCCCATCAACCCTTTTTTGCGGACGTCGTTGAAACGCGTCTCCTCCACGATGATCCTGTCCTCGTCCTTTTGCTGGAGGTTGGGCAGCTCCAACTCGGCAAACAGCATCTCTTCCAGCTCTTCGACAGTAATCTCCGCTTCAAAATAATCGACACCCGGCAGATCGCCCGCTCCCTGTCCCTTGCCAGGGCCCTGGGCAGCGTCCCCGTCTTTGGCGATGACGTCGCCCACTTTGCTGTCTCCTTTGCCCTGACCGCCGTGCTTTCCCTTGTGAAAGTTAAAGCGGAGCCGGTACTCATCCAGGGAACGGATCGGGATTTTGATCACTTCCCGCCCGTTGGACATGATGATGTTTTCCTCACTGACCAGATCGGGCAGGTTTTTTTTGATCGCTTCCTTCACTTTTTCCTGATGCCGGTTCTGATCCTGGTATCCTTTGCGGTGCAGCGACCAGTCTTCCCGGGAGACGACGAACGGTGACGAATCTTCCATACAGACTCCCCCCTCCTGCTGGCGCATCTTCGGCGAATGGGCTTCCCTGGCAAGCCAGCTCCGGGTGCCCCGCGAGCACGTTATCTGTTCAGCAGACTGCCGACATACCGGAGAAGCTCATTGGCGCACACAGGGCAGTAGCGGTGTTCATCGATCAGCCGTCTGGTCACCTCGTTGATTTTTTTCAACTGGTGTTCGTCCGGTGTTTTGTTGGAGGTGGTAATTTTTACCACATCTTTCAAATCGGCGAACAGCTTCTTCTCAATCGCTTCCCGCAAGCGATCGTGCGTGCTGTAGTCAAAACGCTTCCCTTTGCGTGCGTAAGCCGAAATGCGAATCAGGATTTCTTCGCGGAACGCCCGCTTGGCGTTTTCTGAGATGCCGATCTGCTCCTCAATGGAGCGCATCAGGCGCTCATCCGGGTCCATCTCTTCGCCGGTAACGGGGTCCCTTATTTTATTCATATTGCAATACGCTTCCACATTGTCCAGGTAGTTGTCCATGAGCGTTTTCGCCGATTCTTCGTAGCTGTAGACAAACGCTTTCTGCACTTCCTTTTTGGCCAGTTCATCGTACTCCTTGCGGGCCATGGAAATGAAGTTGAGATATTTCTCACGTTGTTCCTTGGTGATGGAGGGGTGTTGGTCAAACCCGTCCTTCAGCGCACGCAGGATGTCAAGCGCGTTGATGCATTCCGTGTCCCGGCGAATCAATGCGCTGGAGATCCGGTTGATCACATAGCGCGGGTCGATCCCGGACATCCCTTCGTCCGGATATTCGTTCCGCAATTCCTCCAGATCGGAGCCTTTGAATCCTTCCACCGACTCTCCGTCGTACAGGCGCATCTTTTTCAGCAGATCAGCGCCCTGTTTTTTCGACTCCTTCAGCCGCGTGAGGATGGAAAAGATGGCGGCGGCCCGGAGCGCGTGCGGCGCGATATGGACGTGGCCGAGATCAGACTGCTTGATCAGCTTGGCGTAGATCTTTTCCTCGTCGCTGACGCGCAGGTTGTACGGAATCGGCATGACGATGATCCGCGACTGCAGCGCCTCGTTTTTCTTGTTGGCGATAAACGCCTTGTACTCCGCCTCGTTGGTGTGGGCGATAATCAGTTCGTCTGCGGAAATCAGGGCGAAACGGCCGGCCTTGAAGTTGCCCTCCTGGGTAAGCGAGAGCAGGTGCCAGAGAAACTTTTCGTCGCATTTCAGCATTTCCTGGAATTCCATCAAGCCGCGGTTCGCCTTGTTCAGCTCCCCGTCAAAGCGGTATGCCCGCGGGTCCGACTCGGAGCCGTATTTGGTGATCGTGGAAAAGTCGATACTCCCGGTCAGGTCCGCGATGTCCTGAGATTTCGGGTCGGACGGACTGAACGTGCCGATGCCGACGCGATCGGCTTCGGAAAAGAGGATACGGCGAACGGGAAAATCCTCAATGCGCCCGCCGTATTCCGTCTCCAGCCGCATGCGGTTGTACGGGGTCAGTTCCCCTTCAATTTTGATTCCCAGTTCTTCCTCAATCTCCGGCCGCAGTTCGCGAGGGATCAGGTGGAGCGGTTCCTCGTGCATCGGGCAGCCGTCCAGCGCGTACACAGCGCCCTCATCGGTGCGGGTGTACTCCTCCAATCCGCGTTTCAGCAGCGTCACGATGGTGGATTTCCCCCCGCTGACGGGTCCCATCAGGAGCAGAATCCGTTTGCGTACATCCAGGCGGCGGGCAGCAGAGTGAAAATACTCTTCCACCAGCCGCTCGATCGCCCGATCCAGTCCGAAGATCTCCCGACTAAAAAACTTGTACGAGCGGGTGCCGTCTTCGTTTTCTTCGACTCCTGCTGCTTTAATCATGTTGTAGACCCGCGCATGTGCGGTTTGGACGATCTTCGGATTTTTCCGTACCATCTCCAAATATTCGGCAAATGTGCCTCTCCACATCAGTTTTTCTTCACGGGCCCTGTGCTCGGCGATGCGCTTTAAAATGTCCATGCTCGTCTCTCCTCCTTCATAAGCCCCTCTCTCTTCGCGAACAACAGTGTACTTTCATGTATATGTCCGACTGGGGCCACGCATGCGCATGGTCCCGTTCCATCGGAGCAGGATGCACAATCCTTTTCATATGTGTATGCACAATGACAACACATGTTTCAGCCCTCCCGTGACAAAACTGGCCCTGCCCGGTTCACTGTCAGCCGGCGAAACATTCATGAAAATGACAGAAACGGCAAAGCGTAACTCTCTTGCAAACAGGGCAAGCTACGCTATAATGGGAGTAGTTTGGAAATACGAAAGGAGCAGTCCAACATGGGTACGTTTATCGTAGGGTTGGTCTTTGCCGCTTTCCTGTTCTTCATTCTCACGGCGGGATACAACGAGGACAAAACCTGGAATCTGTAGGACCGGGCCGAATCGTCGGCTTTCCTTTTGCCATCGCTCCCAGGAAAAAAAGCAGGCTGCCTGAATTGGGCAACCTGCTTTTTTTTGCTTCGCACTCGCGGGTGTCGGCTTGTTTTTTGGCAAAAAAAAGACCGTCGCTGCATCACAGTGACGGTCGGCTGTATTCGTGTGATTCCCCGTCTCAGCGGGCAAACACACCTGTCCGTTGGGAAATGGCGGCGTAGAGTTCTTCCAAGGTGCCCCGCTGATCGACCGGATACTGCGGTTCGCCGCGGTCTTCCAGCCAGTTGGTGACCAGAAACGTCTTCATCCCCAGCGTACCGGCAACCATGTCTTCCTGCATGTGGTTGCCGACCATTACGCATTCTGTCGGCTGCACGCCGAGCTGTTGGCAAATCTCGGCGAAGTAGGCGGGATTGGGCTTGGTGAAGTGGGATTCCTCGTACACCGTGACCAGCTCAAAGTCATGCGGCGCCAGCTCGATCCAGGCCAGCCGGTGATGAATGGCGGCGCGAGGAAAGACCGGATTGGTGGCGACGGCGACGCGGAATCCTTGCCGCTTGGCTTCCGCCACGATCCGTTTCGCCCACGGCGACGGGTAGGTCATGTGGGAAAGCTTGGGAAAAACATCCCGGTAAAACGCGTCAAACACCGGCCACAGTTCGTCCTTGTCCCACTGGCCGTGTCTGCTGAAATACTCGACAAACACCTGCTCGTTGGTCTTGTCCGGCTCCTGATTGGCAATCATCGCCTTGGTCGCGTCCCAGATCAGCGCGAGCATTTTTTCGGCGTCATAGCGGTCACCGACGTAGCGGCCCAGCTCCTTCAGATAGCCTTTGACAAACGGCTCCGTCTGCATCTCCAACAGCGTGCCGTCCAGGTCAAACAAAATGGTGGTCACCGTCATCGCATCGTTCTCCTTTTTCTTGTCGCACGGTTGGGCGGCGCGATGATGTGCTTCCTGCTGTCCGGTCCGCCTCCTTTTCGTCACCGCATCGAGCAAGATGGTCGTGTTCGGCTTGTCCGTTACGAGAGCCCGGGGAAGCCCAACTGCCTGAGCCCTTCAAACAGGACGATGGCGGCGCAGTTGGACAAATTGATGGAGCGGGTGGCGCCGCTCATCGGAATGCGGATCGTCTGTTCCCGGTACCGATCAGTCAGCTCGGTCGGCAGGCCAGTGGTCTCTTTGCCGAGGATGATGTAATCGCCGTCGCGGAAGGAAACCTCCGTGTACAGCTTTTCTCCCCACGTTTCCACGAAGTAAAAGGTGCCGGCATTCTCTCCCTGTGCCTCGACAAAGTGCTCAAAGCTGTCGTAGTGATGAACCTTTACCGCGTGCCAGTAATCAAGGCCGGCCCGTTTCAGGTAGCGGTCGTCCGTGGAAAATCCCAGCGGATGTATCAGATGCAGATGAGCCCCCGTCGCCGCACAGGAACGGGCTATATTGCCCGTGTTGGCGGGAATGAGCGGCTCGTGCAGGACAATGTGCAGTGGCATGTCAACAAACTCCTTGTCAACCGAACTTTCAAACATCCTATATTATACCGAATCCCCCATGGAGATGACCACCTTCCGAGGTGCAGGCCCCCCTCCCCGCTCTCACCCCGACGCTCACGTTGGCTGCATCCAGACAGCAAGAGGCGGTTCCTCCCATAGAGGCCGCCTCTGTTGACTCACATGCCCTGAATGTGAAAAAACGCGTAGCGGATATTTGGAGTGTAGGCCGTCGAATCCCGATAGTTCCAGTAGCGCATACGGCTGTTGGTCGTATGGGCGTTGACCAATGGCATGTGGTTGGCGTCCTTGGCCACGACGATCGTGGTGTGCTGGAACCGTCCGTCTCCGTCAAAGTCGTAACAGATCACATCTCCTGGCACCAGCTGCTCCGGCGACCGCTTCTGCACGGCACGCATCGGCGGGCCGCCCGATTTCAGCAGCAGGTACAAGCTGTGCGCCACCGCCCAACTGTAGCTCCAACTGGCCGATTTTCCCGGCCGCATCCACCAGCCGCGCCCTTTTTCCCGGGAAAACAGCATCGGGATGCCGCCCGCATAGAGACATTGCGAGATGAAATTGGTGCAGTCGTCGGTAAAATGGGGGAATGCTGGATTGGCTGAGTTCCAGTACTGCTCGGCATAGGCGACCGCCTGATCCGCTCGGTACCCCTTTGACCCGTGAACGAGTGATGGCAGCGGCATCCCTTCCTCAGTCTCGTTCATCTCCAGCCATGCATCCGAATCGTTCAATACGGCCGTGTTCATCTCCCCGTCCGGGCTCGGCTCGATCCAATCCAGCTTCCATCCCGTTCCCTGCCTGATGACGGCCATCCGCTGCTGCCGGCGCGTCTCTTTCACAAGATCGGTGCCGTGCAGCCGGTACAGCTGCCGGACGTGCCAGGCAAATTCCACTTGTACGCGCCCGTTGGACTCCAGCCAATACAGCGGCACCACGTCGCCCTGGACAGCAGTGATTTCCGCTCCCCTGTCCAGATACTGTTCCTGTTCCCGCATCCACAGCTCCCGCTGCCGCGCCCCCGCATCGGGAACAGCTCCCAACGGCTGCAGGCGCTCCCATCGGCCGTCCACCCAGCATTGTTGTACCGCATTACAGTAGTTCTGCAGGAAGTTCAGCCAATCTTCCATCCGCCTCCTCCTTTCCCCGTTGGCCCGCGCCTGTTTTCTCACAGCAGGGTTCATGCTCCGGCGCCGGCCTCTCCCTGATGCTTATGAAAGTTCGGGCCCGTTCAGAAGGACTGGGAGCATGAAAAAAGCTGCCCGGATTACCGGACAGCTCAGACTGAAGACAAACGGTTCATTGAGTTAGCGTCCACAAAAAATGATTTCCAGGCCGAAAGGCCTGCCTATTCATCAACCGAAGCGGAAGACAATGTGCATCGCATGGCGGGATGGGCCAAGCGAGCTCCTTTGACGACCGACTCAGCGGAAAAACGAAGACGCGGGAATCAACAGGGGACACAAGTCTCACTTCATCGAAACACCCAGATGTTTGTCCCCTGCCCGCGTCTCGTTTTGGAGCGAACTTCATCCGCTTCTGTGCTGGGCGGGCGTCAAGCTAGCGGGCCCGATCCCCATGCGCCGCGAACTTTGTCTACACGCTGAGCTGCCCGGTTTACCGGACAGCTTTTGGTGAATCGGGATGGAGAGACGCTGCATGTGCGCCTTCCAACGCCAGCAGGTGTGCCTTGATGGAGAGCCCGCCTCCGTATCCGACGAGCGCTCCGTTGGAACCGATGACGCGATGGCAGGGAACGACGATGGGGATGGGATTGCGGTTGTTCGCCCCGCCGATGGCCCGGACTGCTTTTGCTGCACCGATGGACAGCGCGATCTCCTTGTAGGAACGCGTCTCGCCATAGGGAATGCGGGTAAGTTCGGTCCAGACCGCTTTTTGAAACGGCGTGCCGTACATATCCAGCGGGATGTCAAACGTCTTCCGCGTACCGGCAAAATACTCCTCCAACTGCTCGCGGACAGACTGGTTTCCCTGGTCGTCCCGGCTGATGGGGACGCCCATGAAGGTCTTGCGGCACCAGCGCTGCAAGCTGGACAGAGCCTGCTCCCCGTCGCCAAATTCAATGAAGCACAGTCCGTTTTTCGTAGAAGCAATCAAAAGCGGTCCAATCGGCGAGTCCATGGTGGTGTATCCCAATACTTGTGCCATCCATCGTTCCTCCCTACCCGTTTTTTATGTGAATGGTTCTACGCGTGTGCCCCCTTGCCGCTCCTCACGTCGTGCGATTTGGCTGCTCCGGATGCACCGTGCTGGCGCAATAGGGCAAATCCTTTCTCCACTTCGGCCAGCACCTCCGGCGATGACTCCCGCTCCCGGGCCGCCGCAAGCGCCGCTTCCGCCTCTTCGCCACCGATCTTGCCCAACGCCCAGGCGGCCGTTCCCCGAATGACGGGGCGGGGATCCTCTTCGAGCAGCCGGATCAGGTCGGGAACAGCGGAGCGGTCGTGAAAATGGGCCAGCGCCAGAATGGCGTTTCGCTGAATCGGCTTTTTTCCGCGCCATGCCGCAGAGGAAGCGCCGAACGTCTGCTTGAATTCCTTGTTGCTCATGTGAAGCAGCGGACGCAAGAGCGGCTTGGCCACTTCCGGATCGGGCCGGAATTCCGCGTGATGGGCGAAGTGCTTGCCGCGGTTTTTGGGGCAAACCATCTGACAAGTGTCGCAGCCGTACAGCCGGTTGCCGATCTTCGCCCTGTACTGGTCGGGAATGAAATCTTTTACCTGTGTTAAAAAAGCTACGCACTTCTGGGCGTTGAGCTGCCCTCCCTGGACCAGCGCCCCTGTCGGGCAGGCTTCCACACACAAATTGCAATCGCCGCACCCTTCCTCCACCGGCTCGTCCGGCGGCAGCGGCAGGTTGGTGATCAGTTCACCCAGGTAGACCCATGAGCCAAACTCCGGGGTAATTAGCGCGCAGTTTTTGCCTACCCATCCCAAGCCGGCCCGCTCCGCTACGGCACGGTCGGACAAGGCACCCGTATCCACCATCGATTCCACCCGGGCGCCGGGCTCCAGTTCACAGATATACCGGGCCAGCTTGTCCAATTTCTCGCGCAGGACGTGATGGTAGTCCGTTCCCCACGCCGCTCGGCAGAGGATGCCGCGATACGCGCCCGGTTCCGATTTGGGCGGATTATCCATCTTGGAAGGATAGGCCAGCGCGATGGCAATCAGCGACCGCGCCCCATCCAGACTGAGGCCAGGATCGGTCCGCTTGTCCAGATCTGGCTCCTCAAACCCGGATTCGTAGCCTTTTTCCCGATGCTCCAGCAAACGCTCTTTCAGGGTCAAAAACGGATCGGCACTGGCAAACCCGATCTTGTCTATTCCTAACTCGCGGGCATAGGCAATAATCGCCTGCTTCGTCTGTTCCCAGTACTGCCGGTCACTCACAGTTGTTTGATCGCCCCCGTCGCCAGTTCGTCACAGCGGTTGTTCCACACGTTGTCCGCGTGACCTTTTACTTTCACGTACTGAACCTGGTGTATTTCCATCAAACGAAGCAGTTCCTTCCACAGGTCCTGGTTTTCCACCGGCTGGTTCTTGCTGTTCTTCCAACCGTTGCGCTGCCAGCCCTTGTACCACCCCTGCTGAAAGCAGTTAACCAGGTAGGCGCTGTCGCTGTACAAGGTGACCTTGCACGGCTCCTTCAGCGCGGACAGTGCCTCGATCGCCGCCTTGAGCTCCATCCGGTTGTTGGTCGTATTGGCTTCCGCACCGGACATTTCCTTTTTGTGCTCGCCGTATATCAGCACGGCACCCCAGCCGCCCGGTCCCGGATTGCCGGAGCAGGCACCGTCGGTATAAATGGTTACTTCACGCATTGTCGGGGAATCCCTCCTGTTCACTATTTATTGTACCGAAGGACAGCCGCTTCCACAAAATTTTTTGCTGCCGGGCCCGCAAGAATATGCCCCGCAGTACGGCTGTAAAAGACAAAAAGCATCCGCTATTGACGCAAAAAACCGCTTTGATATACTTCCATCGCCGTTTTTGTTATACTACCAAAAAACAGTTGAGAGACAAGGAGTGACACCGATGAAGGTACGCTTGGACTCCACAGTGGTTGAACGCCTGCCGCGTCTTTCGCTGGGCGTCATTCACTACGCCGGCGTGACCGTAAGCCCCTCTCCCAAAAAGCTGCAGGGGCGCATCAATCTGTTCGTGGAATCGCTGCGTTTGGAACGGGATCTCGCCAAACTGGCCGAGATCGAAGGCGTGCGTGAATGGCGAGCCTGCTTCAAGCGACTGGGGATCGATCCCTCCCGTTACCGTCCTTCCTCGGAAGCCCTGATTCGCCGCTTGCTGCAGGGTCATCCGTTTTTCTGGATCAACGGCGCGGTCGACGTCAACAACTTCTTCTCCGTACTGCACGCCCTGCCGTACGGCATTTACGACGAAGATCACCTGCACTTTCCGGTGGTCTGCCGTCTGGGACAAGCCTCCGACGCTTACCAGGGGCTGAACGGCCGTGACATGCAGATGGAGGGAAAACTGCTGCTCGCAGATGAGCAGGGCGCATTCGGCAGTCCGATCGTCGACTCGGTGCGCACGTCCGTCACGGACAACAGCCGCAATCTGATGCAGGTGATTTTTTTCCACGAGCACGTGTCGCCAAAACAGCGGGACGAAATACTCGGTGCGACGGCCCGCATGTTTACGGAAATCAACGGTGGCGAGGCTCAGCTCTCCTATCTCGTCACTGCGTAACCTCTCCTGGGACAACATGCCAAACAAAAAGACGGTCCGTCACGCAGAGCGGCCGTCTTTTTGCAATTCTGTCGCCGGCTCCGAATCCGCCGGCCGGGGAAATACCACGTGTTCCAACAGCAGACATACCACGACGCCGAGCAAAAGCCCGTTGCCAAACAGAAAGCTCACCAGCGGGGGAAGGTGCTGCCACGCCGAAGCCGGCACAAACATGACGCCGATCCCCACCAAGAGCGAACTGCCGCCGATCGTGATGGCCCGGTCATCCAATCGGATTGACGCCAGGTCTTTGATGCCAAATCCAAGCAACTGCGTATAGGCGATAAACATGCCGGCGTAGGCGACCGGCGTCGGCAAGGCGGCCAGGAACTGGGAGACAGCTGGCAGCATGCCAATCACCATCATCCCCGCCATCGCGGCCATGAACGGCAATCGGGCCGCCATCCCCGTCGTCTGGATCACGGCCGCCGCCAACGACAGCGGAATCATGCCGACAACCCCGGCCAATCCTGACAGGATGTGAGACACCCCGGTAAACACGCCGCCCCGATTGTACTGCTGGATGGTCGGTTCCGACTGGGTTGCCTTGCCCACGACGGACAAACTGGTGACCAAATTGGTCAGCAGGACGAACCCTGTGAGCAGACTGGTCAGGATGACCCCCCAATCCCACTTGGGCTCTCCCCAGAAAAACAGGGTGGGCAGCACCACCCACTCGTCACTGGGCCGGATCGGTTCCGTCCAGCCCACCACAGCGTACAGTCCCCATCCGATCGCCATCCCCAACAGCACGGCGTAGCTGGCCAAGCGCCTGCTGCGCAGAAAGACGAGCACCAGCGCGACGATCAAGACAGACACCAGGGCCATGCCGGGATGCACTTCCTGCGCGTGCCGGTAGCCGATCCCCAGCATGCCGGTCACAATGCTGCTGCACAAGGAAATCGCCAACAGCATCATGTAGGTACCGGACACGAGCGGCGTAAACCAGCGCTGGATTTTGCCGATCCAGCCCAGCATCCCCAACAGCAAAAACAAGCCGCCGGCCAGAATCAACCCCACCTGGAACGATTGGCCGATCAGCCGCGGCCCCATTCCCACACTGGCACCAATCTGTGCCAATATGACAAAGATGCCCCACCACAATCCAGCAGGTCCATCCATCATCGGATAGCGGTGACCCAGCCACGTCTGCAGGAAAGAGGCCAAGCCGATGAAAAACATGGTCTGCTGCATCAAGTGACTGATTTCGTCCGGCTGCAATCCGTACACGTCCCCGATCACCAACGGAATGGCGACACTGCTGGAAACCGTAACAATCAGCCATTGCATGGAGGCCAAAACGGTTGTGCCCACAGGCGGCCGTTCATGCAATCCGTAACGCATCCCCAACACCCTTTCGTTGTCAATCCGCCACTGGCATACTGACCTGCTCTGTGAAGGAAAACAGAAAGCACGCCGATTCCAGCGTGCAAAATCCGATCTCGCAAAAATAATCGTAGGAACACATCAGTCGATCATGCCTTGCCTGTGACTTTTTCATCTTACCACAAGCCCGATTCATTTGGTAATCCCAACGGGTTCGGTACAAATGTGAATACACGAGGAAACTGTACGATGCTTCGTTGTGAAACGGAGCACTCTCCTCATTTGCGGGAAGCTTGTTTGCCTGCAGAAAAATAGTCCCGCGTCGCTTGGCGAACAGGTTCAGGCAAAACATGAGCAAGCTCCTGATGCAACCACGCCAACGTCTTGCCGCGTAAATACGCGCGCATCTTCTCTTCCGCTTCGAGCATCGCGAAGCCGACGCAGCGGCGGCAGCTTTTGCAAGCGAGCACTGAGTGCACAAAAACGGCGAGTCATCACGGATGTGATGGCCGCCGTTTTTGATCGTCCATCTGTTTCAGCAGTTCGGCAGGCGCAAGGCGGTAACCAGGCTGCCTTTTGTCGCACCACCTTTCCCGGGAGGAATGCAAATCAGGCAATCGGAATCTTTAATCGAGCTCATGACGCTGGATTTGTCCTGTCCAACCGGTTCTACATACACGTGACCGTCATCGGAAACGACAGTCCGGCCTCTCACATACCGCGTGTACGCATCGGGTTTCGCATACGTCTCCGACAGTATAGCCGCAAATTCAGGCAATTGTGTTTCGCCGCACCCCTGCATTCCCAGCAGCACCGGCCGTACAAACAGATGAAAGCCGACAAAGCACGCTCCCGGATTTCCAGACAGGGCGATGCAGATTTTGCCGTCAAGAACGCCTGCAGTAGTCGGGCTTCCCGGCCTCATCGCCACTTTGTTGAATAACGTTTTCCCTTCCCACTGAAGAAACAGGTCGGCTAACACATCATAATCGCCCACGGATACGCCGCCCGTGCTGATCACGAGGTCTGCGGTGTTTACAGCTTCCGTCATCTTTATGCGGGCTTCCTCCACGTCATCGCCGATTTGCCCGAGCCATCGAGGCACGCCTCCCGCTTGTCTGACCAATCCCGCCAGCATGTGCGCATTGCTGTTGCGAATTTTTCCCGGTTGTACAGGCTCATCCACTCGCAGCAATTCCGCACCGGTAGAAAAGATGGCGACAACAGGGGAGCGGAACACCTGCACCTGGTGATACCCGTATTCCGCCAGGATTGCCATTTCGCCGGAACGAATGGTACGTCCGCGCGTTACTACCACCGCTCCTTCATGCAGCTCCGAACCGACTTCCGACACATTGGCGCCCGGCTGTATGGGTCTCGTTACAGAAAGATACGATTCCCCGTCGATCTCAAATTCTCGCGTCATTTCCAACCGGATTACCGCATCTGCCCCCTCTGACACCATCGCTCCGGTCATCGTCCTGGCAGCCGTTCCCGGCTCCAAGCGTTTTTGCGGAACAAAACCGCATGGAACGTTTTCGATCACCTTCAGACAAACGGGCTTTTCAGATGAGGCGTCCCGGATGTCGTCCGTGCGAACGGAAAATCCGTCCATGCCGGACCGGCGGAAATGCGGCAGCGGGTGTGCCGCAGCGATGTCTTCCGCCAAATACCTGCCGTAAGCCTGTTCAAGACAAACCAATTCTGTATCCAGAGGAGCAATATACGGCTCGATCATCTTCTGTGCTTCCTTTACCTGTACGGCATGTCTGCGAAACCGGTCTTGCCGTTGTTTTTGCTCGATCTTCATCTTCTCCTCCATATCGTGTCATACCGCAGAACTGGACCGGCGGCTATCCATTCCGCCGCGTCCAGTCGGTTTCGCTATATATGCATGTTGTTTTGAGCGGCGTGAGTCGTATCAGACACGAACGATTTTCCCGTCTTCAAACCGATGACAAACCAGGCCAGACCGACGATCCCCAAGGCGAATATCGTATCGCCCACGGCTCGGAACCACACCAGGTTTTGAATGACATTTTGCTGCAGAAATTCAGCCGAACGCGCGTACCACATACCGTGTTCCATGCTGGCCAGCGTTTGCAGGATGCCCACCGGCAGCAGGCTCGTTACGCCCATGAGGAGCAGTCCGATGTTTAGCGACCAGAACGAAAAGCGGAGCAATTTGGTCTTCCATGGTCTTTGTCCGGTCAACCCGCGCAGGCAAAACAGCATCAGCCCGATGCCGAGCATCCCGTACACCCCGAAAAACGCCGAATGGCCGTGCAGCGGTGTCGTATTCAGCCCCTGCATGTAGTACAGGGCGATCGGCGGATTGATCAGGAAGCCGAAGATGCCGGCGCCCAGCAGGTTCCAGAACGAAACGGCGACAAAAAAGGCAATTGGCCATTTGTACCGCTCCACCCACGGCTTCGCTCTCCCGTGCTTCACATTTTCATACGCTTCAAAGCCGATCAGCAGCAGTGGAACGACTTCCAGAGCGCTGAACACTGCGCCAAACGCCAATACCCCTACCGGTGTGCCGGAAAAATACAGATGGTGGAACGTGCCGATAATTCCCCCAAAGAGAAAGATGATCGTCGAGAAGAGAACAGATGCAGTCGTTGTTGCCGCTCGAACCAATCCCATCCGCAAGAAGAGGAAGGCAATGACGACCGCGGCGAACACCTCGAAAAAGCCTTCCACCCAAAGGTGGACGATCCACCAGCGCCAGTACGTCGATATCGACAGATGCGTGTGTTGTCCCCACATCAAACCGGGAATGTAAAACACCGGAATGGCGACCGACGCAAGCAGAAACAAGGTCAGCAAATGGCGGTTTTCACTCTTTTTCTTCAGCGCCGGCCAAATCGAGCGCGCCATTAGATAAAACCACAGGAACAACCCGACCGTCAGGAAAATTTGCCATGCCCTTCCCAGATCGACATATTCGTAGCCCTGGTGCCCGAAGTAAAAATTGTGGGTCAGATTGCTGATATATCCTTTGACGGCCGCCCATTCCCCGGCCATGGAGCCAACGACAATCACCAACAAACAGAAGAACAAAAAGTTGACGCCGAGACGCTGGTATTTCGGTTCGTATCCGGACATCGCCGGCCCGATGTACAGACCGGTCGCAAGCCACGCCGTCGCAATCCAGAAGACTGCCAGCTGCTGGTGCCATGTCCGCGTGACGGAGTAAGGCAGCCAATCGGCGAGGGGAATGCCGTACAAGCCGTCGCCTTCCACCGCGTAATGCGCAGTAATGATGCCCAATCCCACCTGCACGACGATCAGTGCGGTCACGACCCCGAAATATTTGTACGTCGCTTTCATGGACGGTGTCGGCTGAATCGCGATGAGCGGGTCTTTTTCGGGAGCCGTCGCTTCTGAATGCCCTTCTTTTCCTCGCAATACCGCAAAATACCAGGCCAATGCGCCCACGCCGGCGATCAGCAAAATCACGCTCACGATCGACCAAATCAGCGAAGAGCGCGTCGGCACATTGTCGATCAACGGCTCGCCCGGCCAGTTGTTCGTGTAGGTGATGTCCATCCCTTCGCGGTTGGTGGACGCAGACCAGGACGTCCAGAAGAAGAACGCCGACAGTTTCGCGCGGTCTTCAGCGCTGGCGACCGTATTGGGGGGTATGGCGATTTGCTTGCGGTATTTGGCCATCTCCGGGTCGTCGCCGAATACTTTGTCGTAATAAGCGCTTACCTCCCGGATCGCCTCCGCTCTCGTTTCGGAAACAACGATTTCATTTGTTTCGCGATGATAGGTATTTGTCCGTATTTCCTGTTTCAACAATGTTTTCAATTCCGCCTGCTGCACATCGGAGAGCTTGCTGTAATCCGTTTGGTACCTGTCGTTCGCCCATTTGTCGAGAATCCACGTCAGTTCGCGATGCAGCCAGTCCGCCGTCCAGTCCGGAGCCACATAAGACCCGTGTCCCCATATGCTGCCGACCTCCTGGCCGCCCATGCGCTGCCATATGTTTTGCCCTTCGCGGATATCGTCTCCGGTGAATACGACTTTTCCGGTATTCGTCACGACACGGTCCGGAACAGGCGGCATCTCCTGATAAATTTCCCCGCCGTAATACAGAAGGACCGCAAAAGACGCGGCAAACACGAGCGCAAGTACAATCCACAGTTTTTTATATTGCATGTTCATTCACCTCCATCACACGTGTCTTGCTCACAGGCATCCTACCCTTTTGGCACGTAGGCGCAATACGGGTCGCTGGCCAAATAATCCCCGGTGACTGCATAGGCCCGGGCCCTCGAACCGCCGCAAACTTGTTTAAACTCGCAAACGCCGCATTTCCCTTTTAACAGCGACTTGTCGCGCAATTGCTTCATGATCGGTGAATGCCGGTAAATATCGGCGAGCGGACGTTCCCTGACATTACCGCATACCAACGGAAGAAATCCGCTTGGATACACCTCTCCGATATGGCTGATAAACACAAAGCCGTCGCCGTCATTCACGCCTTTCGGGGCGCGGCCGAGCACATCTTTCCGTTTTGTCCCGGCCTCGGCCGCAACCATGCCGAGACGGCCGGTTTCCTGCAATAACACCCTCCGGTAATGGGGTGCTTCCGTCGTTTTCACCCCGTACGGCATCCTTTGTTGAACGTGCACGAGCCATTTCATCACCTCTTCGTGCTGTTCCGGCGTGATCATGTCTTGTATCATCCCGCGCCCCGTCGGCACGAGGAAAAAGACGCTCCACAGCACGGCATCCATGTCCCTGACTTTTTCTGCAATGGCCTCAAGATCGTGCAGGTTATACGTTGACACGGTGGTGTTCACCTGAATCGGAATGTTCAGTTCCTTTAAATAGTGAATGCCCCTCATAGTGCGTTCGTAGGAACCCTTTGTTCCGCGAAAGTGATCGTGAATGTCCGCACACGAGCCGTCCAGGCTGAAAGCCCAACGCGACAATCCCACTTCCTTTGCTTTCCGTATCGCCTCCCGCGTCACTTTTGGCGTAGCGCTCGGCGTCATCGAAACGGACAGCTTCTTTTCCTGGATGGCGTATCGGGCGAGATCGAACAGATCGGGACGCATTAACGGATCACCGCCCGTAAACACAACGAGCGGACTGTCCATCTCGGCAATGTCGTCGATCAACTTGATCCCTTCCTCGAAGGTAAGCTGCCGCGGATCCGCTTTATACTGTGCTTCCGCCCTGCAGTGCAGGCATTTCAACGCGCAGGCGCGGGTCACTTCCCAGATGACGATAAACGGATTCTCGTGATAATCCCTTTCTTTCCCTGGAGGCAACATACACTCCCTCCTCTTCCCAAAATACGCCGGCGACAGTTTTATCCTAAGGCAAAATAAAACGCCGAAACGTGAGGCCCATCACATCTCCCGAACTGTTCAACACTTTTTCACAGTTTGCAACAAACGGCTTGAATCCGGCCGCTGGTGACGAAATATCCGGCGGCAAACGTTCATGATTCTGTAGAATTCTGCAGGGTGCCTTTAGGTCGGGACATCCCCATTTCAGGTAAAATATAGAATAAGGCGGGTGCGGAATAAGGCGAGTGTTACTGCCCGAAATACAACGCTGATGGAGGAAAGAATGCGATGCAAAAGCAAGTGATGTCCGCGTTTCTCAGGCAGGTCCCCATGTTCCATGATCTGAGCGATCAAGAAATGGAACGGGTAGCAGAAATCGCGATATCCCGCTTTATTCCCAAAAAGTCCGTCATTTTTTCGGAAGGAAGCGAGAAGGAAGCCGTCTACTTTATCCAAGAAGGATTGGTAAAAACCTTTAAAACGGACGAAAACGGGCACGAGCAAATTGTCTCATTGTTAAAACCTGTGGACATGTTTCCGCACACCGGCTTTTTCAATCAGAATCCGTACCCGGCGACGGCGGAAGCGATCATTGATACGCATCTGGTGGCGATTCCCGTCCGTTTGTTCGAACGCTTGATGCTGAACACTCCATCGATTGCCGTCAAGATGATGCGCGTCATGGGGGATAAAATCGTGGAACTGCAAGAAAAGCTGCAATCGCTGTCCGGACAGCACGTCAAACATCGTGTGCTGTCATTCCTGCTGAAGCTCGCAGAACAGCATGGAGAAGTAAACGGAAACAGCATTACGATCAACCTGCCGATGACTCACCAGGAGATTGCCAGCTCGATCGGCACCACCCGGGAAAGCGTCAATCGGCTGCTGAATCAGTTCAGCAAGGAATCGCTGTTGAAGTTCGAGCGCAATCGCATCGTAATTATGGACCTGGAGGCGCTGAAGCGGCAAAAAGAGCTGAAGTAGCCTCCAGACGCTCCTGGCCGCCCAGGACCAGAAAAGCCCCGAAACGCGATGGTTTCGGGGCTTCAGACTGAAGACGGGGTGAAAGGCCTGCACAGTGATCCACCGAACCGCGGGTCTATCCTGTGTTGCCGGTCGGTTCGCCTGCCTTGCCGATGTCGCTGAACATGCCCGCGTAGTATTTGACTTCGCCGGCGTCGTTTCGGATGGCCGAGATGGTCAGCCACTCCAGATAGATCTCTCCGTTTTTGCGCTTGTTCCAAATTTGCCCCTGCCAGTGTCCTTTCTCCCGCAAGGAGCGCCACAACGCCTCGTAGAAGCTTTTGTCCTGCTTGCCCGATTTCAGGATGCTCGGCTTCCGCCCGATCGCTTCCTCCGCGCTGTAGCCGGTTACAGCCGTAAACGCCGGATTGACGGAACGAATGATGCCGTCAGTATCGGTCACCACAATCGCTTCCACTGTGTTCTCCAGAATGTTGGCCGCCAGGTGCAGCTTTTCCTGATAAAACAGCCAGATCACCAGAATCAGACTGGCCAGCGCCACCTGCGAAAGCGCCATAAACCCGATGGCATAATGCCCCGTCATGCTGTACAGCGTCGTCAAGATCAGCGGCGGGAAAAAGCCTCCCAGCCCGCCCATCGCCGAGATCATCCCGTTGGCGATCCCGGCCTGCTTGGTGAAATAGAGCGGCACCAGCTTGAAAATCGTGCCGTTGCCAATGCCCGCGCACAACGCCACGGTCAGGCAGCCGACCGTATACAAATGCATCGACGGCGAGAACGACAGCAGCACGGCGGCCACCGTCATCCCGGCAAAGACGAGCATGAGAATTTTGAACGGATTGAACCGGTCACCAAGCCAGCCCCCTACCGGCCTCATCGCCGTCGCCAGCACGATAAATCCGGCTGTCCTCATCCCCGCATCGACTTTGGTCAATTGAAAATGGCTCACCAAAAAGTTGGGCAAATACACGGTAAAAGCGACAAACGAACCGAACGTTAAGAAATAGAACAGGCAGAGCAGCCACAGCTTCTCATTGCGCGAGACATCCTTGATCTGCTGGCCAAGCGGCGTCTTGACCGGCGTCTCCTGCCGGTCGCCAAGCACGAAGTTGAGGCCAGCCATTGCCAGCAGCAGAATACCGTAGCTCATCACCGTGTTGGACCAGCCAATATAGCTGGCGACGACCGGTGCGCCAAACGACGAGATCGCCGTTCCCAGATTGCCGATGCCGTAGATGCCGTTGACGAAGCCGTGCCGTTCCTTGGGAAAGTATTTGGGCAGCGAGGTGACACCAACCGAGAACACCGCGCCGCCGATCCCGAGCAGGATGCCGCCAATGACGAGGTCGGCAAACGAATCAGCCCGGCTGATCCAGTACACGGGGGCGAGCAGCAGCACGAAGCTGATCATGAACAGCTTGCGGGCCCCATAACGGTTCGTCCAGTACCCGACGGGAATGCGCAGGACTGACCCGAACAAGACCGGTATAGCCGTCACCCAGGCCAGCTGGGCGCTGGTCAATGCGATTTCTTCCTTAATGAAAGGCATCAGTGACGACAAAATCACCCACACCATGAAACCAACGACGAGGCTGATCGTCTGCAGCGGCAGTTGATAAGCTCCCTTGCTCCCCATCTTTCCATGGCCTCCTTCCTGTTCTACCGGTCATAAAGCGCGGCTTCGGCCCCCGCTTCACCTCTGCGCCGATACAGCACGTAGCTGCGCCGCAAATACCCGAGCGGCAAGCTGAACACATGTACAAGGCGCGTGAACGGCATGACGAGATAGAGCACAAACGTGGTCAAAATATGAATCTTGAAGCCAAGCGGCACCGTCCGCATCAGTTCGGGGTCCGGCTGGAAGACGAACAAGCCGCGCAGCCATGGATTGATCGTCGTCCGGTAATCAAAGCCGGAGTGGCTTACCGCATTTGCCGCCGTTGCCGCGAGGCCGCTGAGAATGACGATCGCCAGCACCACGAGCGCGATCTTGTCGCCGGCGCTGCTCGTCAGCCGGATGCGGGCGACGGCGAACCGGCGGTACAGCAGGATCAGCACGCCGATGAACGTAATGATGCCCGCCGGCAAGCCGCCGACGATCGCAACCAGGTGATACGCCTCGTCGCTGATCCCCAAAGAGCGGTACACGGAGACGGGAACGAGCAATCCGGCGATGTGGCCGCAGAACACGGCGATGAGGCCATAATGGAAAAACAGGCTGCCCCATCGCAGAATCCGCTTCTCCAGCACCTCGCTGGACTTGGATGTCCAGCCGAACGGATCCGTCACATAACGCCAGATGATCGCCGTGATAAAGATCGCCGCAATGATATAGGGCAAGACACCCCATACGAACAGCTCCATCTTGCTCAATTGTCTCCCCTCCCTGTCAGCGTCGGTTCCGCTGCAAGCTCCGCAGGCGCCTCGGGGACAATCTGCAGCAGCAGCTCAAACAGTCCTGTATACGGACTCCCCGCTTCTGCCAGCGAAAGCCGGATCGAGTGCAGCGCAGGCCGGCTCCAGGCCAGCACCTCCTGCGCCGCCGACCAGGATGCCGATGCCGCAAACTCCAGTACAAGCGGCAAGTAATCAGCCAGCTCGCCGTCCTCCAGGATGAAGCCGGCTTCGGCGTAGCGGCGCTTCCATGCCAGCAGCGCCGCGCCCCGCTCCCGTTCCTCTCCGTGCTGCTCATACGTCAGATACAAATTCGTCGTTCTGCCGAAATCAAAGGTGCGCACATATTGCTCCTGCCATGCGATCTCGCCTGCCGATTCGGCTGCATTCAGGAATGCTTCGATGTGTCTGGCCGCCTCCGCGTCGGCAGCCGCGATCTCTGCCGCCATCTCGCGGGCCGCAGGCAGATGCTGCCGCCACTCGCTGCTCGGATACTCCAGCAGCCGCGACAGCAGGCCGCACACGCGCTGTGATGTTCCGATATCCATACGAGCCGTCTCCTCTCCAATCAAATCAAAATACGCCGCACGAGCCGGGACCGCCAGCAAAACTCAGTCCGCATCCGCCCTGCTCATGGAACAGATCGGCCACCTGTTCGCGATGCGCCGGCGGGATGACAAAACGGTCATCGTACTTGGCGATTGCCAGCAGACGATACATATCCTCGACGGTCTGCTCATCCATCCCGATTTCGCTCAGCAGTGCCGGATCAGTCGCTCTCTGGGTCTGCTGGTTCCGCATATACATGCGCATCACCGCCATCTTGCGCAAAACGTTTCGAATCACCTCGACGTCACCTGCAGTGAGCAGGTTGGCCAAATATTCAAGCGGAATCCGCATCCCGTCGATCGCCGGAAAAATATCGTATGGATCGCGTTCGCTTCCTATCCCTTCGATTCGGTTCATGATCGGGCTGAGCGGCGGCACGTACCACACCATCGGCAGCG
This sequence comes from Brevibacillus sedimenti, assembly GCF_020923495.1. Lineage (GTDB taxonomy): Bacteria > Bacillota > Bacilli > Brevibacillales > Brevibacillaceae > Brevibacillus > Brevibacillus aydinogluensis. Next base: position 1,889,270 of record NZ_CP064048.1, on the reverse strand, counting down.
TCCGGTATTCCGGGTGCAGCGGCAGTGCGATGCCCCAGTCCATGACCATTTTATAGATCGGCGATCTTTGCGCCGCCAAAATCCAATCTTCCGGGATGCCTGCCCTCCGCGCTTCCCTGATCACATCCGGGTCGTGCGGATCGAGGAAAATGCCCAACTGGGATTTGTAGAGATTTTTTTCATCCGCCACCGACGCGGCTTCCTTCACTTTGTCCGCGTCGTAGAACATCAAGCCGAGATAGCGGATGCGGCCGACGCAGGTTTCCGAGCAGATCGTCGGCATCCCGGCCTCAATCCGCGGGAAGCACAGCGTGCATTTTTCCGCCTTGTTCGTCTGCCAGTTGAAGTACACCTTTTTGTACGGGCAGCTCGATACGCAGAACCGCCACGCTCTGCAGGCATTCTGGTCGACGAGAACGATGCCGTCCTCCTCCCGCTTGTACATCGCCCCGGACGGGCAGGACGAGACGCAGGCCGGATTGATGCAGTGCTCGCAGATTCGCGGCAGGTACATCATGAACACCTGCTCGAACTCCATGAGGATCGATTCCTCGATCCCCCGCAGATTTGGGTCCTCTCGTCCTGTCTCATTCACTCCGGCCAGGTCATCCTCCCAGTTTGGTCCCCATGTCAAATCCATATATTTCACGGTCACTTTCGATTTCGCCCTGGCCACCGGTTGATGCTTTTGTTCGGGACTGGCGGTCAATTTTTCGTAATCATAGGTCCACGGCTCGAAATAGTCGTCCAGGGTCGGCTGGTCGGGGTTGTGAAAAATGTTCAGCAGTCGCGCTGCCCGTGTTCCCGATTTCAGTTCCAGCTTGCCGTTCTTCAATTCCCATCCGCCGTTGTACCGTTCCTGATCTTCCCACTGTTTGGGATATCCGATGCCCGGCTTCGTCTCCACGTTGTTCCAGTACATGTATTCTGCCCCGGAGCGGTTTGTCCACGTGTTTTTGCACGTGACGCTGCACGTGTGGCAGCCGATGCATTTGTCCAGATTCATCACCATGCCGACCTGCGCTTTAATGTTCAAGCCAATCCACCTCCTGCAATTTCCGGATGATGACGTTCAAATCCCGTTGGTTGCCTGTTGGTCCGTAATAGTTGAACCCGTAACTGAGTTGGGCGTAACCGCCGATCATATGCGTCGGCTTGACATGGACGCGGGTCGGGCTGTTGTGCGTACCGCCGCGGGTCTCTGTAATCGGCGTTCCCGGAACGTGGATATGGCGGTCCTGAGCATGGTACATGAACGCCATCCCGCGTGGAATGCGATGTGTCACGACGGCGCGGGCCACGACGACGCCGTTGCGGTTGAAGCATTCGATCCAGTCGTTGTCGGCGATCTGCGTTTCGGTCGCATCCTCGTGGTTCAACCAGATCGTCGGCCCCCCGCGGAACAGCGTCAGCATCGGCAGCGCGTCGTAGTACATGCTGTGAACAGACCATTTGTTATGCGGCGTCAGGTAGTTCAGGACAATTTCCTTGCCGTCCTTGACCGGCCGCTTGCTGTTTGGATGAAACGGCGCATGTTTGAGGGTCGGCTTGAATGTCGCCAATGTCTCGCCGAATTCGCGCAGCATTTCATGGTCGATGTAAAACTGCTGTCTCCCGGTTAACGTTCGCCACGGAATAAGCCGCTCCACATTGGTGGTGAACGGCGAATAGCGGCGTCCGCCTTTTTCCGAACCGCTGAACGCGGGGGAGGTGATGACCGTTTTCGGCCTTGCGGTGATCTCCTCAAACGTGAAACATTCTTCCTCCCGTTCTTCCGCCAAATCTTTCAGGTGCAGCGCCGTTTTCTTCTCCAGCGCTTCCCATGCCTTGACCGCCATTTTTCCGTTTGCGGTCGAAGAAAGCGTGAGAATGGCCTCGGCCACATTCCGGTCCGTACTCAAATCGGGACATCCCGTCGCAACCCCGTTTCCTCTCCGGACGCCAAGCACGCGCTTTAATCGGTCGTATTCGTCCGACGCGGACCAGACAATGCCTTTTATGCCAAACGGTTTGTTTTCTACCAGCGGGCCGAGGGAGATCATTTTTTCGTACACGGACGCATAATCCCGCTCGACGACGTGAACGTGCGGCATCGTTTTCCCCGGAACCGGCTCGCATTGTCCCTTGCTCCAATCACGCACGAGCCCGTACGGCTGCGCCAGTTCATCCGGCGAATCGTGAAGGAGCGGCGTGGTGACGATATCGTTTTGCGGCCCGTCGAACTGCCGGGCGGCCATCGTCGAAAAAGCGCGCGCCAGTTCCTTGAACGTCTCCCAGTCCGAACGCGATTCCCATTGGGGGGACACGGCCGGATTGAACGGATGAATAAACGGATGCATGTCGGTGCTGCTCAAATCGCTCTTCTCATACCAGGTCGCGGCAGGCAGCACGATGTCCGAATACAGCGCCGTGCCAGCCATCCGGAAATCAAGGTTGACGAGCAAATCCAGTTTGCCTTCCGGCGCATTCTCCTTCCACTCGATTTCCTGGGGACGCAGCCCGATGTTGTCCTCGTTCAGCAGCCCGTTTGAGGTGCCCAGCAAATGTTTGAGAAAATATTCGTGCCCTTTGCCGGAACTGGAAATCAGGTTGGCTCTCCATACAAACAGGACACGCGGAAAATTAGCCGGGTCATCCGGATTCTCGATGGAAAACTTCAAGGTTCGATTTTTCAGCTGTTCGGCGACATAAGCGGCGATCTCTTCCCTGGTGCGGGCACCCGCTCGCTCTGCATCCCGGTACAGTTCCAGCGAATTGCGGCTGAACTGGGGATAGGATGGCAGCCAACCAAGCCTTACTGCCAGCACGTTATAGTCGGCGCTGTGCTCGTATCTGGCTTTCCCCGCCAGCGGTGACACCAGACTCTCGATCTGAGTATCTTCATAGCGCCATTGGTCGGTCGCGAAGTAGAAAAAGGACGTCCCGTTTTGCAGACGCGGCGGCAAGGACCAGTCCCTGGCAAAGGCGATCGTCTGCCAGCCTTCCGCGGGGCGCAGCTTCTCCTGGCCGACGTAGTGCGCCCAGCCACCGCCGTTGACGCCCTGACAGCCGGTCATCAGCACGAGGTTGATAATCGCCCGGTAGATGACGTCGGAATTGTACCAATGGTTAATCCCGGCGCCCAAAATAATCATCGACCGTCCCTTCGTCTCCACCGCGTTTTGCGCAAACTCGCGGGCGATTTGCACGACAGTATGGCGGTCCACGCCCGTAATTTTCTCCTGCCAGGCCGGCGTGAACGGTTGGTCGTCATCGTAGCTCTTCGGGCACGAGTCCCCCAGGTTCCGGTCGATCCCGTACTTGGCCAGCACGAGGTCGCAGACGGACGTCACGAACAGCGTTTTGCCGCCCTGTTCAATTCGCTTGACCGGTACGGCTCGCTCCATCACGTGCCGGCCGTCGTCGTCAAAATACGGGAGCTGAATCGTCAGCACTTCATCATGGACACCCAGCAGGGAAATGCGCGGGTCGATCGCGGTTCCGTTCGCGTCTTCCATGCGTAAATTCCATCGGCCCTCTTCGCCCCAGCGGAAACCGAGGCTGCCGTTGGGAACGGCGAAAGACCCGCTGTTGTCGTCGTACACCACCGTTTTCCATTGAACGTTGTTTCCCGCAGCTCCCAGGTCCTCCGCCAGCAGGAAACGGTCGGCCGTATACGCGCCGTTGTTTTCCGTAAGCAGCACCAGGTTGGGGAAATCCGTATATTGTTTGGCATACTGCAGAAAATAATCAGTCTGATTCTCGACATAAAATTCCTTCAGGATCACGTGCCCCATCGCCATGGCGAGCGCACCGTCCGTCCCGGGCTTGACCGACATCCACGTATCGGCCAATTTGACGAACTCCGCATAATCGGGACTGATGGAGACGACTTTCGTGCCGCGATAGCGGGCCTCAGCAAGAAAATGGGCGTCCGGCGTCCGGGTCATCGGCAGATTGGACCCCCATACGAGAATATAGCCGGAATTGAACCAATCGCTGCTTTCCGGAACATCCGTCTGATCTCCCCAAATTTGCGGCGATGCCGGCGGCAAATCGGCGTACCAGTCGTAGAAGCTGAGCAGCGGTGCACCTATGAGCGAAAGGAAGCGGGAGCCAGCCGCATAGCTGACCATGGACATCGCCGGAATCGGCGAAAACCCGATGATCCGATCCGGTCCGTACTTTTTGATCGTATGGATCATCGACGCCGAGATGATTTCCGTCACCTCATCCCAGGAGACGCGGACAAACCCGCCTTTTCCGCGGGCCGATTTATAGCGCTTCGCCTTCTTTGGATCTTCCACAATGCTGGCCCATGCCCGCACCGGGTCTTTCTCTTTGTTTTTCGCTTGTTTCCACAAGTCGAGGAGCGCGCCTCGTATGTAGGGGTACTTGACGCGCAGCGGGCTGTACAAATACCAGGAGAAGCTGGCTCCCCTCGGACATCCGCGCGGTTCAAAATCCGGCATGTCCGGACCGGTCGAGGGATAGTCCGTATGTTGCGTTTCCCACGTGACAATGCAGTCTTTGACGAATATTTGCCAGCTGCAGGAACCGGTGCAATTCACGCCATGGGTCGAACGTACGACCTTGTCGTGCTGCCACCGCCTGCGGTACATATCTTCCCAGTCCCGGTTCTCGGGGGACATTTCACTCCAGCCTTCGGAATATTGTTCCCGTTTGGAGAAGTATCTCAGTTTCTGAAACAATGGCGTTTTCTTGCCCATGATATACCTCCCTTGTTGTAGGTGCGGCGCTATGCTTTGTTCATCCCGTTGCTTCTCAATGTAGCATTCCATGTTCACTTTTCATGTGAAAAAAATCACAATATCACCGCGTTGGACGCCCGATAAACACCAGGTTTCAAAAAATCGACAAAAAGCGGACTCCTCCGTACGAAGAAGTCCGCTTTTTCCCCAGCTACGTTCATCCGCCGATTTGCGGCATACACCGGGCGGTTGGCGTATGCGCCGTCATTTTCATGCCTCATTTCTGCCCGTTGTTCCATTGATCAAGCATCTGGCTCATTTTTCTTTTCGCTTCGGCAACGACTGTTTCAATGTCCTGGCGGGACGGTTGACCCAGATGGATCCCCGCCAATACAGCGACGGTGCGGCCAAGTGTGCGGCATGCCGTCTCTGCCAGTTCGGCAGCGAGCGGTCCTTCCCGATGGCCGGGCAGAGCCAACATCTCAACTTGTACGTCCTGATCATTGGTGACGTATGCTGTTGCTGACGCCCCGATGTGGGCCGTCCCCCCGGTAACCAGGAAGACCACGTCCCTTCCCATCATGAACGGGCGAATCTCTACCGTCTCAAAATGAATTGATTTATCCATAAAGCTCGACGCCTCTTCTCTTTCAGTCCTGACCTGTCCTGCACTCATCATAATAACACCGCAGTTCCGCATCACGAATGATCTTGGTCACACGCTGAAAAAAGGTTGCAGATATGTGACCAAGATCACAATAGCGGCACCTCCCTTTTTTTATGATGAAAAACGTAAAGCAAACCAGCACGTACGGGGGAATACTGAGTTGGGTATTTTGGACGAAATTTCCTCATCATGTGGTCTTGCTATGTCCTTTCGTGTTATGCTGTTCACACCACATGCGGCTCCGTTTATATATGGTGAATCGGGATTATCGAAACAGGAGGGAACCACCGATGATAAAAGCGGATCTCGCAGGGAGCATTCGGAATACGTCCTGCTTTTCAGAGGGGAATTTTGCCAAACTGAAGGAAATCATGTGCGACAACCATTTTCCTGCGGGATCGCATTTATTTTGGGAAGGGGACCCGGCGGACAAACTGTACTTTCTCCATAAAGGAAGGGTGCGCATTACCAAAGCGACTGATGACGGCAAACACTTGGTCATTTACACGCATCAGGCAGGAGATCTCTTCGGCCAAGTGGACCCTTTTCGCGAATCTGTTCATTTTTTTGGCGCGGAAATTCTTGAGGATGCCGACGTCGGAATCATCCAGCAACAAGACTTGGAAGCGTTGCTGCTGCAGCATGGCGATCTGGCCGTAGAGTTCATGAAGTGGATCGGACTGATGAATCGGTTGACGCAATCCAAATTGCGCGATTTGATGTTGTCCGGCAAACTGGGAATTCTGTGTTCGCTGCTTATTCGTTTGGGGAATACATATGGAATCGAACAAGGCGGGCGCATCCTCATTTCCAATAAGTTGACCAACTCGGAGTTGGCGGATATGATCGGCACAACACGGGAAAGCGTGAACCGCATCCTCGGGGATTTGAAAAAAGCGGGTGTCATTTCTTACGAAGATGGGCATATTGTCATCCAGGACTTGGATTACCTGCGTGATACGTGCCAGTGTGAAAACTGCCCGAAGGAAATTTGCCGGGTCTAAAGACATTGCCATTTTACAACACAATTCACGAAAGAAGGCTGACTGTTGACCATGCTGACTGTGTGCGAGTTGATTGCCGGATGAACGCAGCGAACCGATCAACTATAAGGTTAAAACGCATTTACGAACCGCCCTCTCCGGAAGACGGCGTACGCATTCTGGTCGACCGGCTCTGGCCGCGCGGCATTTCAAAAGAGCAGGCGTCCCTCGATGAATGGATGAAAGAAATCGCTCCGAGTCCCGAATTGCGCAAGTGGTTCTGTCATCAACCGGAGCGATTTGCGGAATTTACGCGAAGATACGAACTGGAATTGTCAGAAGATCCGACCCGGTGCAGACTCGTCGATCGGATATGGGAACTCGCGTCTGAAAAAAACGTCACGCTTGTTTATGCCGCAAAAGATCCCGTCCACAACCACGCCATTGTTCTGCAGCAATGGCTGAACCGCCGCTTACATTCGGATGGGTGATACCAACAGTGCTGAACCGGCTTCCTTATGGCTGCATGTGGAATGCACTCCCGGATGGCACTTGCCCTGCTTTGTCAAATGGAATCACGGCAAACCGCACGGCTGAGTTCTGCTTTTTCTTCCGCGTTCAACATGTTTTCCGCCATGGGAAACAGCACGTTTTCTTCTTTCATGAAATGATCGGTTAAGACGGCATGGGCCTGAAGCGCATAGGAAGCAATCTCTTTCGCCCGTCCGGCATCCGCCGTCCCCTCCAACTGTTCCACGGCCTCCAGGAATTTCTTCAAGTTTTGTTTGGCCAACTCGTGTTCATATTCCATCACGGCGATTGGCCCCATCTGTCTGCCAATATATTTTGCCATGAGGGGAAAGAGCGCACCTTCTTCCCGTTCCGAATGAGGGTCGAGTTCTCTCACAAAGGCTTCCACTTTTTGTTTCAGCGCTGCAAGCTGAGCGGTCCAGTCCGTTGTTTCCTGATCCGCGCCGATTTCAGCCGCCTCCCGGGCAAACGCATCCATTTGTTCCCGAAGCGGTCCGTGCTCGCGTTTCAGTTGGGCAAGCGGTTCGCACAGTGCTACCTGGGCTCGGCCTTCCGACATCATGTGGCCACAATGATGAGGCATTTGTTCCATACAAGATGCTCCTTTCGTTTTTTATGTGCACATTTGAAACGCTCAAAACCGTATCCATGCAGGATTTAGTCTGGTTGGCAACTGGTGCAGATATGCGGCACGATTCCGGCCCCCCACAACAGCCCTGCGCATAGGAAAGGCTCATTTTATGCCACATACACGACCAACACTGTACCGGCAATCAGCACGGAATAGGCAATCTCAAGTATGCCCGTCTGTTTGACGGATAGTTTCGTGTGCGGTGACCAGACGGCCCGAACAGCCAAAACGGCCAGCGGCACCAACAACCCGGGAGGGAACCATAACGCCCCTGCGACGAGTAGAGCAAGATGGTACATGACAGAGAATCTGTAATACATCGCATTGTGCTTTTCCCGAATCATCGTCTTTACGTAAAAAACCGTTCCCGTAAAATACAGGATGCTGAATCCGAACAGCTCAGCCGCAAGCCTCCAATCGGTTCCTCCCCCCGCCTGATACGCAACAAACACCATCAGGCTGAACTGTACGACAGCGGCCAGGTCGTTGAGAAGGGCCCTTTCCTGATTGCGCCTGGCGTAATAACAATTGACGAGAAACAACGGGATGAAAAACGGAACCAACCGCGCCAGTGCCGGGTCCAATACGAGCAGCAGGAAACCGATTGGAATCAGCAAACTGCCATATACCTGCATCGGTCTCCGGTAGATCGTGGTCTTTTTCGTCCGCAGCCACTGCAGAAAAGCGTACGAGAACAAGTAGGCGAGAAACCAGCCGAGAAAAAGCAGCACATGCAGCCAAACGGGCTTTGCCGCGAACATGCCGAATAAAAACGGAATAAGCAGCATCGCCCAGGCCCCATGTTGGTTGGGTATATATCCCTTTTTCATCCGATCCCCCTCCAGGTTCACTGGGCCTTGTCAAACGTTTTCCTCCATATCTGCAATCTTACCGTTTTACACGCGGAAATAACACATTGTTTTCCAGGTGTATGTGTTCGAACAAATCCGATTCCAGTTCTTCGAGCTTCTGAAATGTCAGGGTATACGTCCGGCATGCCCCTTCAGGCAGCCGATAATCTTGCGTGACCGCCCTCATTTCTTTTAACAGTGTGCCCACAGCGCTGTGGTCGGCTTCCAACTCCTCAATTGTATGTGCCGCCTTTGAGATGTCTGTTTCAGCGCCTGTTTGTTCAGCTTTACGAATCAGTGGAAAGACCATTTCCTCTTCCGTGATCAGGTGCTGCTCCAGCTCCATCTTCATTTGATGGAACAGTTTGTGAAGTTGGGCCAACTCCGGATGCAGCTGACCGTGCACCCGAAGGATTTTGGTAGTAAATTCACTGAGCAGCGGCAGTTCTTTGAGCAAATAGGCATGATGGGTTTGCACGATATGGTCGATCAAATCGGATAGGCTCGCCTCCCGCCAGTCTGTATCCTGCCCCCGTTTCTCCTGTGCCTGCTGAAACATTTGATTCAAACGTGCAAGAAACGCGCTCTTGTCAATCTGTTGCTGCTCCAGCACCGCGGATAACGTGCGGCTGCCGCCGCAACAAAAATCGATCTGATATTCCCTCAACAAATTGCTGGCGCCGGGAAAACCGGCTACAATGTCACCGATCGTTTCGGAACCGTTGAATGTCTGACCCATGTTCCGGCCTCCTCGTCTAATGTAATGGCGATGCTTCTGTCTAACAGTTTACCGCTGTCGGACATTCGGCAATGTGACGCGAATCACAAAAATCGCGCTTTGTACGGTTCCATTTCAGCTGCACGCAAAAAAGCTCTTAAGATACGGTTCGCATCTTAAGAGCTGTTTCGTTATGTAATGGTGCCGGTAGAGGGACTTGAACCCCCACGGTTTCCCTCACGATTTTGAGTCGCGCGCGTCTGCCAATTCCGCCATACCGGCACGTTTATGGAGGAGGCACCCGGATTCGAACCGGGGAATAAGGGTTTTGCAGACCCGTGCCTTACCACTTGGCTATGCCTCCATGTTCTGTTTTATTTATATTCGGCATGGGCTGACCATGTTCCGCCCAAAGCCTATCGAGGAGACAAATGGAGCGGACGACGGGTCTCGAACCCGCGACCTTCGCCTTGGCAAGGCGACGCTCTACCAATTGAGCTACGTCCGCATAAATGGCTGGGGCACTAGGATTCGAACCTAGGAATGACGGAGTCAAAGTCCGTTGCCTTACCGCTTGGCTATGCCCCAATATGAGATTAAAAATGGGGCGATCGATGGGAATCGAACCCACGAATGTCGGAGCCACAATCCGATGCGTTAGCCACTTCGCCACGACCGCCACGCAATGGCAGGGGCAGTAGGAATCGAACCCACACCAAAGGTTTTGGAGACCTTCGTTCTACCGTTAAACTATGCCCCTGTATATGGTGGCTCGGGACGGAATCGAACCGCCGACACGAGGATTTTCAGTCCTCTGCTCTACCAACTGAGCTACCGAGCCATCGCTTAACGAAAATGGCGGAGCTGACGGGACTCGAACCCGCGACCTCCGGTGTGACAGACCGGCGTGAACTCCAGCTTCACCACAGCTCCAGATTTGGTTGCGGGAGCAGGATTTGAACCTGCGACCTTCGGGTTATGAGCCCGACGAGCTACCAGACTGCTCCATCCCGCGACGATAACAATTCTACTGTAATGGTGGAGGCTGACGGGATCGAACCGCCGACCCTCTGCTTGTAAGGCAGATGCTCTCCCAGCTGAGCTAAGCCTCCACGTCACCCCGCAAAGCCGCTGTATGCTATTAAGCATATCACGTTTGCTTTGCAGGGTCCACTTCATTTAGATGGTGACCCGTAGGGGATTCGAACCCCTGAATGACAGCGTGAAAGGCTGCTGTGTTAAACCTCTTCACCAACGGGCCATGATGGCGGATGGAGTGGGATTTGAACCCACGAGACGAGTTATCCCCGCCTACACGATTTCCAATCGTGCTCCTTCGGCCTCTCGGACATCCATCCGGGATAATGGCTCCTCGGGAGGGACTCGAACCCCCGACCAATCGGTTAACAGCCGATTGCTCTACCGACTGAGCTACCGAGGAACGTTGAAGACTTCGCGCCTTCAAAACTGGATATGCATGGTGCAAAGGATCATTGGAGTGGATAAGTCCTCGACCGATTAGTATTCGTCAGCTCCACGCGTTGCCGCGCTTCCACACCGAACCTATCAACCTCATCGTCTTTGAGGGGTCTTACCAGCTTGACGCTGTGGGAAGTCTCATCTTGGAGGGGGCTTCACGCTTAGATGCTTTCAGCGCTTATCCCGTCCGCACATAGCTACCCAGCTGTGCTCCTGGCGGAACAACTGGTGCACCAGCGGTGCGTCCATCCCGGTCCTCTCGTACTAAGGACAGCTCTCCTCAAACTTCCTGCGCCCGCGACAGATAGGGACCGAACTGTCTCACGACGTTCTGAACCCAGCTCGCGTACCGCTTTAATGGGCGAACAGCCCAACCCTTGGGACCTACTTCAGCCCCAGGATGCGATGAGCCGACATCGAGGTGCCAAACCTCCCCGTCGATGTGGACTCTTGGGGGAGATAAGCCTGTTATCCCCAGGGTAGCTTTTATCCGTTGAGCGATGGCCCTTCCATGCGGAACCACCGGATCACTAAGCCCGACTTTCGTCCCTGCTCGACTTGTAGGTCTCGCAGTCAAGCTCCCTTCTGCCTTTACACTCTGCGAATGATTTCCGACCATTCTGAGGGAACCTTTGGGCGCCTCCGTTACCATTTAGGAGGCGACCGCCCCAGTCAAACTGCCCACCTGACACTGTTCCCCGACCCGATCAGGGCCGCGGGTTAGAACTCCGATACGATCAGGGTGGTATCCCAACGGCGCCTCCACCGATGCTGGCGCACCGGCTTCCCAGGCTCCCACCTATTCTGTACAGATCGTACCAAAGTCCAATATCAGGCTACAGTAAAGCTCCATGGGGTCTTTCCGTCTTGTCGCGGGTAACCTGCATCTTCACAGGTATTATGATTTCACCGGGTCTCTTGCCGAGACAGCGCCCAAGTCGTTACGCCTTTCGTGCGGGTCGGAACTTACCCGACAAGGAATTTCGCTACCTTAGGACCGTTATAGTTACGGCCGCCGTTTACTGGGGCTTCGGTTCAAAGCTTCGCTTGCGCTAACTCATCCCCTTAACCTTCCAGCACCGGGCAGGCGTCAGCCCCTATACTTCGCCTTGCGGCTTCGCAGAGACCTGTGTTTTTGCTAAACAGTCGCTTGGGCCTTTTCACTGCGGCCCCCTCGGGCTGTTAACCCTACCGGGGCGCCCCTTCTCCCGAAGTTACG